>NZ_CP014234.1 GCF_001553955.1 Moraxella osloensis | reverse complement strand
TAAGGTCACGCCCATTTGACCTTGGTACTTACCGCCACGGTCTTTGTAGGAAGTTTCGCACACATCATCGGCATCACTTTGGAAAAATAGCATTTGCGCCACGCCCTCGCCGGCATAGATACGCGCCGGTAAGTTGGTGGTATTACTAAATTCCAGGGTCACATGCCCTTCCCATTCTGGCTCAAGCGGCGTGACATTGACGATAATACCGCAACGTGCATAGGTAGATTTTCCCAAACAAATGGTCAATACATCACGGGGAATACGAAAATACTCGACAGTACGAGCCAAGGCAAATGAGTTAGGCGGGATGATACATTCATCGCCCACGATATCAATAAAGCTACGCTCATCAAAGTTTTTTGGGTCAACGATGGCAGAATGTACATTGGTAAACACTTTAAATTCGCGCGCGCAGCGGACATCATAACCATAGCTTGAGGTGCCGTAGCTGACCAATTTTTGTCCCTGCTCGCCCACACGTACTTGACCTGCTTCAAATGGCTCAATCATGCCATGCTCTTGTACCATTTGGCGTATCCAGCGGTCGGATTTAATCGACATGTTATTTCCTCAAATTTCAATTTTAGGCAGAATTATACTGTAATTTGCTACACATAGGCGAAAAAAAACGGCTTTCGAGTGAGAGCCGTTTTTTTGGTCAGAAAATTAACTCATACGTAATTTATCAAACGTAAAATTGCCCTGTCCATCGACATCCACTTTGATGGTGTCACCCGCTACAAACTCGCCCGATAGCAATTTGACTGATAACGGATTCTCGATTGCTTGCTGGATGGCACGTTTTAGCGGTCTTGCACCATACACAGGGTCATAACCCACAGCGACCAATTTCGTCATGGCTTCATCTGACAATACAATATCCATGTCACGCTCTTGGAGACGTTTGCGTAAGCGTGACAGTTGAATATCTGCAATACCCGCCATTTGCTCTTGCCCTAATGGATGGAACACCACGATTTCATCAATACGGTTGACAAACTCTGGGCGGAAATGCTGATTGACTGAATTCATCACTGCCGCTTTGATTTCTTCGTAGCTATCGCCTGCCATCTCTTGGATTTTATGCGAACCAAGGTTTGAGGTCATGATAATGACGGTGTTTTTAAAGTCCACAACGCGGCCTTGGCTGTCGGTCAAGCGACCATCGTCTAGCACTTGCAGTAGGATATTAAACACATCGGGATGCGCTTTTTCTACTTCATCAAACAATACCACGCTATAGGGTCGGCGGCGTACGGCTTCGGTCAATACCCCACCTTCTTCATAACCCACGTAGCCTGGGGGTGCACCGACAAGACGGCTGACACTGTGTTTTTCCATAAATTCAGACATATCAATACGAATCATGGCATTTTCATCATCAAACAAGAAACTTGCCAACGCTTTGGTCAATTCAGTTTTACCTACGCCTGTCGGACCTAGGAACAAGAACGAACCGCTAGGACGATTGGGGTCAGACAGCCCGGCACGACTACGGCGCACCGCATTGGCGACTGCTCGTACCGCTTCATCTTGACCGACTACGCGCTCATGCAGTTTTTCTTCCATGTGCAGCATTTTTTCACGTTCGCCTTGCATCATTTTGGTAACAGGGATGCCCGTTGCGGCGGCAACGACTTCAGCGATTTCGTTTTCGGTGACTTTGTTACGTAGCAGTTTGACGCTTGGCGCTTCACCTGCTTGCTCTTTTTGCTCAGCCAAGTCAGAGTCTTTAATACGTTTTTCCAGTTGGGGAATGGTCTCGTATTGCAGTTTTGACATGGTCTCGTAGTCACCTTCACGCTGGGCTTTTTCATAGGCGATACGTGCTTTATCAAGCTCGTCTTTGAGCTGTTGGCTACCTTTAACGAGGGCTTTTTCTGCTTGCCAAATTTCGTTTAAATCTGCGTATTCTTTTTCAAGCTCGCTGATTTGGGTGTCGAGCAGTTTTAGCTGTGATTTTGCGCCTTCGTCATCTTCATGCTTTAACGTTTCACGTTGCATTTTGAGCTGAATCAAACGGCTTTCTAATTTGCCCAAGGCTTCTGGTTTACTATCAAGTTCCATTTTTAGACGGCTAGCGGCTTCATCCAACAAATCAATGGCTTTGTCGGGCAATTTGCGGTCGGTGATGTAACGGTTACTCATCTGCGCGGCGGCAATAATCGCACTGTCTTGGATATCAACACCGTGATGCAGTTCATAACGTTCTTTTAGACCGCGCAAAATGGCAATGGTATCTTCCACGGTAGGCTCATCAACAAATACTTTTTGAAAACGACGCTCAAGGGCGGCATCTTTTTCGATATATTGGCGGTATTCATCCAGGGTAGTCGCGCCCACACAGTGCAGCTCACCACGCGCTAACGCAGGTTTGAGCATATTACCCGCATCCATCGCGCCATCGGCTTTACCGGCACCGACCAAGGTATGAATTTCATCAATAAATAAAATGACTTGCCCTTTGCTTTTTGCTAAGTCTTTAAGTACCGCTTTTAGGCGTTCTTCAAACTCACCACGGAATTTTGCCCCCGCAATCAGTGCCCCCAAATCAAGCGATAATACGCGTTTGTTGCGCAAGCCTTCTGGCACGTCACCATTGACGATTTTTTGTGCCAATCCTTCGACAATGGCAGTTTTACCTACCCCCGGCTCACCAATGAGCACCGGGTTGTTTTTGGTACGGCGTGACAACACTTGAATGGTGCGGCGGATTACATCATCACGCCCAATCACGGGGTCAAGTTCGCCCGATTCGGCACGTGCGGTTAAATCGATGGTATATTTATTTAAGGCATCACGTTGGTCTTCGCTATTTTGTGTATCCACTTTATCACCCCCACGAATAAAATTAATGACTTGTCTTAGTTTTGGTTCATTGACCCCTGCTTTTTTGAGCAGTTTTGCGGTATCGCCTGTCTCGGCTAGGGCAACCAGCACCCAGTCAGTAGATAAGAACTGATCGCCCGCTTTTTGCGCATGACGCTCGGCTAGATTTAAAATCTTAACCGTATTTGGGCTCAGATTGACATCACCTGTGGGTGTGCCAATCACCGCTTGGTTGTTGAGCGCTTGTTGCACCTCTGTTTTTAACTGATTTAAGTTTGCGCCTGCTTGTTCATATACATTGGCATTACTCGGTTCATTGAGTAGCACTGACAATAAATGAATCGGCTCAATCGCAGTATGGTCACGAGTGACAGCGAGCGTTTGTGCTTGCTGCAACGCGTTTTGTAAGGCATTGGTAAATTTATCAAATTGCATTATTATTTTTCCTTTTAGCTTTTATTTTAACTAATTAGCTTTGAACTAAAATTGATATGGTGTTTCGATAAATTTTTTCAATATCCATCTTTAAAATTTTTTAATTGTTAATTTTTTTTGAAGATTGATGGTAGCTGTGTTTTCGATTACCACTTGGGTCAATAGCTTGCAAAATTCAACGTGTTATCTGTCAAAAAATGACAATAAAAATGTAGATAAAATCATAGACAACCAAATTTTGGCTTAATTTATAACTTCCAAAGGGATACACCTAATCGGTTTTACTGATTGAGTTTACTGAATCAGTTTTTTTGTTGGCTGATATGCGTTTCCTTTAGTAGCGGCTAGTAGCCTAGTACCGACTTGGTCTTTTATCAGCCGCCTTGACGGTTATTTTTTAAAAAATTACGCGAACTAAAGTTTAAGCCATACTTGAAAGTTGACACTAAAATTTTATGGACGATAATTAAAATTATATAATATTTTCAATGGTTTATTGTAAGGCGGCTTACATTACATTTACCTATCTACTACATGAATAGACAACAACCGTGCATGGCGCGTGTTACTCTGCAAAACATCAAATGATAACGCCACATAACAGTTCAGTGCCGCTGTATTATTTGGTCAGATAACAGTCAAAAAACAATAACAGCAAAACAATAACTAGGAGTCATACCCATGCGCGCATTAACCTATCACGGTGCCAAAGATGTTCGAGTCGACAATGTGCCCGACCCAAAATTACAAGCCAAAGATGATATTATCTTAAAAGTCACCGCTACCGCCATTTGTGGCTCGGACTTACATTTATACCGTGGCAAAATCCCTGCGACCGAAGAAGGCGATATTTTTGGTCATGAATTTATGGGGGTTGTCGAAGAAGTGGGCGCTGACGTCACGGCGGTAAAAAAAGGTGATCGCGTGGTGATACCCTTTGTAATTGCCTGTGGTAGCTGCTTTTTTTGTCAAAATGATTTGATGGCAGCCTGTGAGACCACCAATGAGGGTCCAGGCGCAGCGATGAACAAAAAGCTTATTCCACCACCTTCGGCATTGTTCGGTTTTAGTCATTTATACGGTGGTGTGCCGGGGGGACAAGCAGAATATGTGCGTGTCCCAAAAGCCAATTTTGGTCCTTTTAAAGTTCCAGGTTCATTGCCTGATGAGAAAGTATTGTTCTTATCGGATATTTTGCCGACTGCTTGGCAAGCGGTAACGAATGCCAATGTCACCAAAGGTTCGACCTTGGCTATCTATGGTGCAGGACCTGTGGGCTTATTATCAGCCGCCTGTGCCAAAATGTTAGGCGCTGCACAAATATTCATCGTTGACCACAATGACTATCGTCTGCAATACGCACAAGATACGTATGGCGCAATTCCTGTCAATTTTGATAAAGTTGATGCCGCAGAAGCTATTATTGAGCAAACTGCGGGGCATCGTGGTGTCGATGCGGTGATTGATGCCGTTGGTTTTGAATCAAAAGGTAGCATAGTTGAAACGGTATTAACGACGCTTAAGCTTGAAGGCTCAAGTGGCGCGGCATTACGTCAGTGTATGGCAGCGGTGCGCCGTGGTGGTACAGTGAGTATTCCTGGGGTTTATGCAGGTCCGATTCATGGTTTCTTGATGGGTGATGCGTTTGACAAAGGGTTAACCTTTAAAATGGGCCAAACCCATGTACATAAATACTTGCCACAACTGCTTGAACATATTGAAAATGGGGATTTATCGCCTGAAGCGATTATTACCCATCGTATGAATCTATCGGATGCGGCAAAAGGTTATGAAATCTTTGAAAAACGTGAAGAAGAGTGTCGAAAAGTGATTTTGACGCCTTAATGTAACCTCATCATGGATAGATTAAGCATGGTTAATTTAGAATGATAAAATGAGCGTTAATCAGCTTGATACCATGATTAAGCATTCCATCACTAGCCCCTCACAACTTTTAGCTAATAATTTAGCCAAAGTTGTGCAAGGGGTTGGTGATTTTTTGCTCTTGTTAGATATTGATGGGACGCTTAGTGAATTTCACCCCGATCCCCAGCAAAGTTTTATCAGCAATGATAATTTAGCAATTTTAGCGCAGTTACAAAATCATATACCTATTTGGCTAGTAACGGGGCGGTCGGTTGCCGACGCTAGACGTTTGACAGCGCCGTTAAAACTGCCGGTGATTGGTAGTCACGGTTTACAATGCGATAATCTAATCGATAGCTATTCTTTGGTGGACATCGATTTAGCGCAGCTACAACAAATTAATCAAAGCGTCATTAACGCCACTGGTGATCATCCACACTGGCGAATTGAGCAAAAACCTTTTGGTGTGGCACTGCATTTTCGTGAGCATCCCGAACTTGCCGCTAGCGCTTTAACCATCATGCAAGCTATTGGGCATGATTTTAAGGATTGGCAACTTAAAGCGGGCAAATGTGTGTATGAGCTATTGCCGCAAGGTGTCGATAAAGGCAGTGCCATTAACCATGTTTTAAACCACTATCACCCTCATTGCCGTCCGATATTTATCGGTGATGATGTGACCGATGAAGCAGGATTTATTGCGGTACAAAGTTATGGTGATACCTCAAATAAGAAAGGCAGTGATATTAAAGGAATTGGTGTCAAAGTCGGTTGTGAACCCACCCATGCCCATTATTATGTGAGCGACGTCTCAGCGGTTACCGCATTACTTCAAGGGTTATTGACTCTATGTCAAAGTTGATTGTGTTATCGAATCGGGTTAATTTACCTAATAAACAGTCACCTAAAGCTGTGGCAGGGGGGTTGGCAATAGCGCTTCAAGAAGCCCTCGCCAAAGATGGCGGTATTTGGGTCGGTTGGAACGGTCAAGTAGTGACAAATATCAGCGATATGCCCGATACCGTCAACCGATTTGTGACTGAGCAGTACGACAAAGTCACCTATGTCACGACGGCTTTTTCATCCATGCAATATGAAAAGTATTATTGTGGTTACGCCAATAATCGACTTTGGGCGGGGATGCATGACCGCACGGATTTGATTGTATCGAGTAGTGAAGATTTTAGCGTTTATCAAGCTGTCAATCGTATGTTTGCCAAACAGCTACAGCAAATCGCACAGCCTGACGATATGATTTGGATACAAGATTATCATTTTTTGGCGGTAGCAAGGCATTGCCGTGACTTAGGCATGAAACAGCGCATTGGCTTTTTTTTACATATTCCATTTCCCCAGTTATGGGTGTGGGATTTTTTGACTTATGGTCAAACTTTAATCCATCAATTACTCGATTATGATGTGGTAGGATTACAAACTCAACAAGACGCTCAAAATTGTGCCGCGGTGCTTGAGCAGCTACTCCCCCACGCCATCCAAATTACTCAAACAAATGGGCGTACACTCATTAGCCATGGCAATCATACCACCTTAATACAAGCCTATCCGATTGGTATCAATCCTGTCTATATTCATAAGCTTGCCAGTCAACCGCTGTCAGACCAATCTGTGTTAAAAAATCTCACTTCAACCATCACCACGATTTTAGCGGTGGAACGACTGGATTACACCAAAGGCATTCCTGAACGCTTACAAGCTTTTGCCGCCTTTTTGCAGCGTTATCCGCAATATCTTGAACGAATTCAGCTGTATCAAATTGCTTGCCCGTCCCGTCTTGATATTCAGACCTATCAACAGTTACGACAACAAGTGCATACCCTAGTTGAGCAAATTAATAGCCAATTTGCTACTGCCAGTTGGCAACCGATTATCTATCAAGAAGACCCCGTCAGTCATGACAATTTAATGCCTTTATTTAGGCAATGCCAAATTTGTTGGGTTAATTCGCTAAAAGACGGCATGAATTTGGTGGCAAAAGAATACATTGCCGCACAGGATGAACAAAACGCAGGGATTTTGATTTTGTCTAAAAATGCGGGGGCAGCGCACCAACTACAGCAAGCTATATTGGTCGACCCGAATAGCAACGACAGTATGATAGAAGGCTTATACCAAGCATTAACCATGACCAAACAACAACGGGAAAAACGTCACCAATCGCTACTACGGGGCATTTATGAGACCGATATTGACACGTGGCGAGCGCATTTTTTGGCAGATTTAACCCACATGGATAAAACTCCATAACCCAATGAAAGAGACAATAAAATAAACAATGTAACAGACAATAAAACAGATAATAAAATAGACAACAAAACAGCCAATGAGAAACTCACAATGACACCAGTGTTGGATTATGCTTTACCTACCGACTACCACCAATCGGACTTGGGCAAATTAATCACCACTATTTTGCAAGATTTTCGCAGAACGGTTGATACATCACCTAAACTAAGCGATGCTGCTTATGTGACACAATTAAAGCAAACTTTGTCGCAGTTGGTGCTTTTGTCCGCTCAAATTGCCTTGCCCGCAAACGGTCATACTTTACAGCGCTGGCAAGTATTGGCACAGGTTGCCGCTTGTGATTTGAACTTGGTCAAATTTTTTGAGTCGCATCTTGATGCGTTAGCGATTCTGGCAGAATTGGGCGTGGACGATATCGCTGAAGGCCTATGGGCGGTATGGGCAGCAGAAGGCGGTGATAACCCACTGCGTTTTGATGGCGAAACATGCACGGGACAAAAACTGTGGTGTTCGGGTGCGACCTTTGTCGATCATGGCTTGGTCAGTTTCCGAGATGCCCATAATAACGCCCAATTACTGATGTTAGCCATGAAGCAACCGCAAGTGACCATTGATGACAGCGGTTGGTATGCGGTAGGTATGCCCTACACGGCGACAGCCACACTCCATCTAAAAGGCGCTAACGCCACCCAAGTCATGTCAGATGCGATTAGCAGCCCTTATCTCGACCGCCCAGGATTTTGGCAGGGTGCAGCAGGGGTAGCGGCTTGTTGGTATGGCGCGGCAGCCCAGTTGGCACAGTTTTTATTGGACAGCTATCAGCAAAAACCCCAAGCCTTTAAAGCACTTTATCTTGGCGAAGTGTCGCAAGCACTCAGTGTCACCCAAGCGTACTTTTATCAAGTTGCGCAATTAATCGACAGTGAGCCTACCCAAAGTCATGCACTCCCCATCCGTATCTTAAGAGCGCAAGTGGAGACTACCGCCATGCTAGTGCTTGAAAAAGTTGGTAAAGCCTTGGGCGCAACGCCTTACTGCAAAAACGCCCATTTTGCACGGCTGTCGGCAGATTTATCGGTATTTATCCGTCAAACCCATGGCGCATTTGACAGTGAAGCGATTGGCAAATTGACTGCCGAACAGCTAGGCGATTCACAAGGGGCATTATGGCAACTGTAAGTTCCCAGCACGCCCCACTGCATCCGATTGTGGGTGACCGTTTAATTGCAGGCAACGGCACTTCTGCACAAGACTGGCAAGCCTGGCAAGGGTTAGAGAGTCTCACCCGACTGGATATATCGACCCATTTTCCCACCCGTCGGCGCGTGTGTATTTTTGCGCCGCACCCAGATGATGAGATTTTGGGCTGTGGTGGCCTGCTGCAAGCGTTGGTGTCTCAAGGTAATCAAATATTGATTGTTAGTGTCACCCAAGGCGAGAAAAGCCACCCTAACTCACCGCTGTATCCGACCGACAAACTGGCAAAAATCCGCGCACTTGAAAGCCAGCTTGCACTTGAAACGCTCGATAGCAGTTTGGATTTGCCCAATGTGTCGATGACGAGCTTCAATTTTCCTGATGGCGAAGTTTTTGGGCGGCAAGCGGATTTGTTTGACAAGTTAACATCGCTGATTCAGCCCGCTGATATTTTAATCACCCCATTTGCGTACGATGGTCATCCCGACCATGAAGGCACTGGGCAAGTGGTGCAGCGTTTTGCCCATACATTTAAAAGTCGCTTAAATTTGATCTGCTATCAAGTGCTGATTTGGGCATGGCATTGGGCAAAACCTGGCGATAGCCGTATTCCCTGGCACAAGGCATGGCGATTTGATTTAAGCGAATTGCAGGCGCAGCGAAAAAGTTATGCCATGCGCTGTTTTAGCAGCCAAATCTATGCTGACCCAACAACAGGAACAGCGCCTATTTTGTCAGATACCACGTTAACTAGACTTAGCCAACCATTTGAGGTATATCTTCATGACTGATGTATCAGCGTATTTTGCCCAAATTTATGCCGATAGTAGCGACCCTTGGCAATATGAAAAACGCTGGTATGAAGTACGAAAACGCGCGATTTGCTTGTCATTGTTGCCCTACCCACATTTTGCCAAGGCGATTGAACTGGGCTGTAGCAATGGTGTATTTAGTGAGCAGTTAGCCCAGCGCTGCGATTATTTACGGTGTGTGGATGGGCAGCTTGAGGCAGTCGAACTTGCCAGTGAGCGTCTGCAAAACCAGGCGCATGTGCAGGTGATGCAAGGCTTGATACCGCAGGATTTGCCCAGTGAGCGATTTGATTTGATTGTGGTCAGTGAGATTTTATACTACTTGGCGCCTGAATCACTGACCGAAGTCATCGCTTGGCTAAACAGCGCATTAACCGACAATGGTGTGATTTTAGCTTGTCATTGGCGCTATCCGATTGACGGGTTTCAACTGACAGGCGAAACAGTCCACGACAGTTTGCAACAACAGCTGCACTACCCTCAGCAAAGTCATGTGATTGACCAAGATTTTTTGTTGACCATTTGGCAAGCCAATCACCAAAGCCTTGCCAAGCAAGAAAATCTAGTGGAATAACTGAGAAAAACATCATGCCAAATACTCCAGCCCCACAGCGGCGACCCAAAAAAATCGGCATAGTCATCCCTGCCCATAATGAAGCCGATAACATCAGTGCGTGTTTGGATGCAATAAAACAGGCGATTGCTCAGCTATCAAGCGACATAGCGGTACAAATGGTGGTCGTGCTAGATAGCTGTGATGATGATACCTTATCAAAAGTACAAAACGCCCACGTAGACTGGATGCGCTGTGAGTTTCGCTGTGTGGGTAAAGTCAGGGATTTGGGCGTGCGCTACTTAATAGAACAAGGGGCTGATTGGATTGCTTGCACCGATGCCGATAGTATAGTGGAAGCTGATTGGTTAATGGCACAAATCAAACACCTAAAAGCCGAACCCACAACTATGCCCACAGCTATGATATGTGGCGTAGTGAGTGTCGATTGTTGGGATGCGTTGTCAGAGAGTACCAAACAGCAATACCTCGCCCATTATCAAGATTGTATGAATCATCGCCATATTCATGGGGCGAATTTGAGCTTTGCCAGTCAAGATTATCTGGCGGTGGGTGGTTTTGATGAATTAACTTGCCATGAAGATGTGGGTTTGGTGAAAAAATTTGAGCAAGCCAATTTACCCATTATTTGGAGTAATTTGGTACGCGTGGTGACTAGCAGTCGCCTTGATGCCCGCGCTGAGGAAGGGTTTGCCCATTTTTTAAGGGGGTTAGAGAATCAGCCTTCGGCTTAAATGAAAACCAGCCTCCGGCTTAAATGAGAATCAGCCTCCGGCTTAAATGAGAATCAGCCTTTGCATGAAATAAAGGTATAAAGTTGGGTTTAACACCGTTCACTTACAAAACTCTTGTGATATTCCTTGCTATCTGCCGGTATTACTATATACTGGACAACAGCTAGAAAGCAGTCAGAAGTTTCAATCGCATTACATTAAGTCTATTCTAAGTTCGTTTCCATTACGCTTGTGTCCTAGATTTTAAGTCAATCGTGTATCAAAACTGCCGCAATTCTTTCATACCGAATAGAATCGTGTTGTGGCTTAGTTCCAGCTTTAGGGTCAGATGACCACTTTTAAAATCTATCTAATCAAGGACAATCCTATGTCAAATACTGTAAACGGCACCGTA
This sequence comes from Moraxella osloensis, assembly GCF_001553955.1. Classification (NCBI taxonomy): domain Bacteria; kingdom Pseudomonadati; phylum Pseudomonadota; class Gammaproteobacteria; order Moraxellales; family Moraxellaceae; genus Faucicola; species Faucicola osloensis. Next base: position 2,423,579 of record NZ_CP014234.1, on the reverse strand, counting down.
AAATGGTTTAACGAATCAAAAGGCTTTGGCTTTATCGAACAAGACAATGGCGGCAAAGACGTTTTCGCACATTATAGCCAAATCGCAAGCTCAGGTTTCAAAACATTGAGCGAAGGTCAACGCGTATCTTTCGTTGTGACCCAAGGTCAAAAAGGCGACCAAGCTAGCAATATCGTTGCTATCTAAGGTTAGCTAAGCCTACTATCGTAAATGGTCCAAATCGTGACTGCGTGAATCACGCGTCATTGATTGATTAGCCATTTGCCTAGGTATCAAAAAAATAGATATCAAAAAAGCGCTTATTTATTATAAGCGCTTTTTTTGTGTTTTGTGCTCACCCAACTCTTTGACTGACTCGGCCGATAATTTGTGGGTTGCTGTGTGCGGTTAAAAAAGGTTATTGCGCATCCACTTTACGTTTTTTTTGTAGTTTGCGCTGTAGTGTGCGCCGGTGCATTTTTAGTACTCTCGCGGCCTCACTGATATTGCCTTGGCATTCATCTAATACTTGGTGAATGTATTCCCATTCGTGATGTTCAAGTGATAAACGTTCATCTGTGGCACTACTTAGTGACTTTGTAGGGGCTACTACGATGTCCAATACTTTATAGATGTCATCGAGGCTACACGGCTTAGGCAAATAATGATACGCGCCCATTTTGACTGCACTGACGGCGGTAGCAATGCTGGCATAGCCAGTAAGCATTAAAATTTTGGCGGTGGGCGTAATAGCGAGTAATGGCTCAATCAGATGAATGCCGTTGTCATCACCGATGTTGAGATCCAATATAATAAACTTGGGTGACTGCTTCTTCGCCAGTTGTAGCGCGCTATCGGCATTGCTGGCAGTCAATACCTGATTGCCCTGTTTTTCCAATGACTTTTTTAAGATACGGCAAAACACCTCATCATCATCAATGATAAGCCATGTCTCTGCTAACAGGGATGGGTGTTGCAATCTAGTCTCCTACAACAAACTGGCGGGCGCATGGATTACTGGTAACGTTATCTTCACGCACGTACCTGAATCATTTAACCTTTTTTGCAGGGGTGAATTTTGCTTATTGGTCAGCTCAAGGTGTCCGCCAACATATTCTATAACTGTTTTGGCAATCGTCAAGCCAAGGCCTAAGCCATGATCAGATTCAATAGCAGTTTGGTGTTGGATACGCTGTATCATGCTACTGTCGATACCCTGTCCGTTGTCTTCAATAATAATCATCACGTTTTGAGCAAGCTGTACGCTAATATCAAGCTTTGTGGCTTGTGCCTGCATGGCATTATTGAGCATATTCATCATAATAGAATACAGTTGTTCTTCATTCAAAGGGACGGCTATCGGTTGTGGTGGTACATTAAGCAATACTTCAACATGGGGGTTGATAAATTGCCAATCATTGACGACTTTGGGCAGTAGCGTTGGTAAATTTGATGACGTTACCCATGCCAATGGCTCAGATTGGGCTGGCGGCAGCGCATTGGATTGGATGTGGGATTTGAGCTTGTGCAGCGATTGGCGGCAGACGTCGATTTGTGACTGTAACAGTTTAATGTCATCCAACAATTCATCGTCTTCCTCTAATTGCTGGGCAATGTCATCGCTCAGTAATTGCATCGACGCAATCGGCGTGCTCATCTCATGGGCGATATTGGCAGCAAGACTACTGATAGCAAGCAACCGACGTTGTTGGTGAATGGCTTGCTGCGCTTGCTCAAGCGCCTGATAACTACGGCTCATCGCTTGTTTAAAATAAACCGTTAAGGCGGTTAACATGATTGCCGCAAAAATAAACACCCCAAACATACCCAGTAAATGGAGTTTTTGACCCACCGCATGATCATGGTGGCTCAGGGTCAGCGGCACATAACAATACCATAACAGCGTATACAGCCCAACTGACAGCATCGACAAGCCGATGATGTGCACGGTGCGCATCACCATAGACGCCACTGCAATCACCGTCAAAAATAAGGTAATCAACGGATTGGCGGCGCCACCCGAATAATAAATAAAGGCTGACCACGCCAGTAAATCCCCGATAAACCCCGCCAATGTGACCCAAGATTGTTGTGGGTTAAATTGTCGAATAGCCATTAGGCGTCTAGTCAGCTCAACGCCGATCACATACAGAATGGTAATCGTAAGCAAATGATTGATTTGCTGTTTGGCAACGCCCCATTGGTCGGCACAAATCATAGCGGCGACCATAATAGCTAACCACGTATAGCGAGCAATCATGGGGGCTTTTGCAACGTTGTTGATGGCTTGATGCATGGGCAAACTTTTGACGAACCATAAAACAAGATTTTAGCATGAAGCAGCCGCACTTTGAGCGAACTTTGAGCGAATTAACGTGTCAAAAGTAAATCAATGGCTAGTCAATACTAGGATAACCACAAATGCACCAAAAGTTTTCTCTTTAAACCCTATGGATGATGGCATAATTTTTTTAATGTTAATTTTTAAAACTTTAAAGTGTGCTTATTTGCTGATTCAGTTACAATCAGATAAAGGCTCACTTTATGTTTTTAATCAAAAATTTATTGGAGTGCCAACTTACAGCTATCTTTGACGCTTTACAAATAGATGAGAAATGTACCATGGTCAATTTTCCTCAAAGTGCTAAGAATTTAACTATTACCCTATTAATCAGCAGCCTGCTGTTGCTGGGTTGTCAAAAAATGAATGCCAAAGAAAACACTGGCTCTGCGCGTGCTGCTAGCAAATCGGATGTATTGCCGACTGATACGTTAGCAACCTTACAAGGTTTGAGCCAAATCAACCCAAAATTAGGCAAAATGGGTCGTCATGTGATTGACCCCAACAAGCCAACTGTGGTGAAATTTTGGGCAAGCTGGTGCCCGCTGTGTTTGGCAACGCTCCAAGAAAGCGACGCATGGGCAAAGCAGTATCCCGATATGAATGTCATCAGCGTGGTCAGTCCAGGTCATTTGAGTGAAAAATCCTCCCAAGATTTTCAAACTTGGTACACAGTGCTTGCCAAAGACTATGCTAACCTAGCGGTGCTTATGGATAACAATGGCAAGCTGATTAAACAATTTGGCGTGCAAGTCTATCCCAGTTTTGCGATTTTGGATAAACAAGGTAATTTATTAAAACTGGTCAAAGGTAATCTTACCCCAGCACAAATACAAGCCTTGTCAGACAATGCTAGCAACGACTTTGCAGAACTCAAAGCCCTGAATCAAGCAAAAACTCCGTATAGCCAGACTGCCCAAGCTCATGAGCAGGCTAATAACCAAGCTAGCAAACAAGCCGCTAGCATCAAAGCCTTAGCTCCGATTAACCATAACGGTGTGTATTATCAAGCAGATGGTAAAACCCCGATTCGCACGCATACTATCTATCTGGCGGGTGGCTGTTTTTGGGGGCTAGAGGCCTATATGGAGCGCGTGGATGGCGTGGTCGATGCGATATCAGGTTATGCCAATGGCAATAGCGCGAACCCGAGCTATGAGCAGGTGATAGCAGGCTCAGGGCACGCAGAAACCGTCAAAGTTATCTATGATATCGATAAAACCAATCTTGCGACCCTCTTGGCATACTACGTGCGAGTGATTGACCCGACCAGTCTCAACAAACAAGGCAATGATCGCGGGGCGCAATATCGTACCGGCATTTATTATACCGATGCCAATGATAAGCCAATCATTGATAAAACCCTTGCCGATTTGGCAAAAAAATATCCGCAAAAAATTGTGGTAGAAAATAAACCCTTGGCGAATTTTTATGACGCAGAAAATTATCACCAAGATTATCTAAGCAAAAATCCCAATGGCTACTGCCATATTGATATTAGCCTTGCCAATCAAAAAATCCCCGTTGTCAAAGCCTTAGCGCCTGCCACGACGGTCACCGAGGCGCTCAATCCTACCCGCTATCAAAACTACGATAAAAATGTAAAAAGTCGGTTGACCCAAGCGCAGTATGATGTCACCCAAAACGCAGCTACTGAGCGCGCCTTTAGTCATCAATACGACCATTTATTTGCTAAAGGTTTATATGTGGATATCGTCAGTGGCGAGCCGTTGTTTTTATCCACCGATAAATATGATTCGGGGTGTGGCTGGCCGAGTTTTACCAAACCCATTAGCGCAAACGTCATTACCACCTCAACCGATAGCAGTTTTAACATGACACGAACGGAAGTGCGCTCGCGGGTCGCCAACTCACATTTAGGGCATGTGTTTGATGATGGCCCCAAGGATAAAGGCGGATTACGCTACTGCATCAATGGCGATGCGCTACAATTTATCGCTTTGGCAGACATGCAAGCGGCAGGCTATGGCGCACTTATGCCATTGGTAAAATAGCCAGTCAATTAGGTAGCACGTTGACTGGTAACGATATCAAAAACGCTTTGACAAGCCATCAGCTGCCAATGCGTTTTTAATAAGGCGTTTTTGATTATGCCGAGACTTTAAAATTTTTTAAAAATGCGCTTATAAAAATTTGGTCATCACCCTGAGCGGTAATATTTTCATACCAATTCCAATCGGCAGCCAAGGCCATGCTGGGACAAAGGCTTCATTCACTTTGGCTTCAATCGCTTCGACAATCGCCTCGACGCCCTCTTCTTCTGTACTTTCAAACGGCAAATATTTGGCACCGATATTGAGCTCGGTACGGATATACCCAGGGTAAATCGTGGTGACAGTTATCGGACGTTTTTCCTGCATCATATCAGCGCGAATGCCTTCGGCTAGATTTGCCAGTCCCGCTTTGGCAGCGGCATAGGTGGTAAGATGACGGGGTAAACCGCGCACCGCTGACATACTTGAGATGACCACCAACTGACCGCTGTTTTGCTGGCGAAAAATCTTCATCGCCGCCTCACACTGGGCAATCGCTGCGATAAAATTGACTTCAGCGGTATGGCGATTGGTCTCAAAGCGTCCATGACCAATGACGCGGCTATCGCCCACCCCTGCATTGACGATAATTTTATCAATCGTTTTCCCTCGGGTTTTGCAGTCACTCACAAAGCTATCAAATACCGTAAAAATCTGATTATAATCGGTGACATCCAAAGTTTTGACAGAGGCTTTGACAGGGTACTTGCTTTCAATGTCTTGCTTCAACGCATTTAATCGCTCTTCTCGTCTCGCGCAAATTGCCAAATCATAGCCTAGATAGGCAAATCGGCGTGCCATCATCGCGCCAATCCCTGAACTGGCACCGGTAATCAATACGGTTTTGCCTTGACCGATACCTTGTAGCTCTGCTAATGAACGTCGATTGACCAGTTTTTTCATCACAAACTGACCGTATTTATCAATTTTTTGTAGCGCGTTTTCAAGTTTTTTCATCGTTTGGTTGCCTGTACCACTGAGTTTTCGTAACAATAAATAAAAAATCATCAAAGAGGCGCTGATTTTATCATTACGACCCTTGTTTAGCCTACTGCAAATATCGCTATAGGCGTTAAATACACAACATAAACAAGGATGGCGATAGGGTTAATGATGACTGATACGATTTAGCCCTTCATACTTGTTAGCCCTTCACACGCGTTATTTTTTATAACAGCCTCTTACTGGGTAATGTCAAATCTGTCACCAAAGGCAAATATACAGGCTGGCAGTACCCTATATGAAGACAATAAAAACCCAAATCAGCACAAGGTCTCATTTGGGTTTTTTTACCATTCTTTGAGTTATGCCAAACCATTGACCCAGGTGAGTGGAGCGTTTTTCATCCAGTCACTCATCAGTGTCCACGGTTGTTCAGGGACACACGCTTCATCAGGCTCGCCTTCAATCGCGATTGCCAATGCTTTGGTGCCGATTTCTTCACTCACTTCAAAGGGTAACGGTTTAGCACCTTCGTTGATCTCAGTGCGTATATACCCTGGATATATCGTTGACACTTTAATCGGTAACTCAGATATCAGCATATCGGCGCGAATCCCTTCAGCAAGCTGGGCAATCGCTGATTTACTTGCCGCGTAAACTGACATGTGTTTTGGCAGACCACGGAAAGCCGACATACTTGAGATAACCACCAAATGACCACTATTTTGGGCACGGAAAATTTCCATTGCCGCTTCACACTGGGCAAGACCTGAAATAAAGTTAATTTCGGCAGTTTTGCGATTAATCTCAAAATTACCCTTGCCAATACGGCGACCCTCACCGACCCCTGCATTGATGATGATACGATCAAGCTTGCCAAACTCTTGGGCAAATTCATGAAACACTTTAAAAACCTGCGTATAATCAGTCACATCGAGTGCCTTGACACTGACTTTAATCGTCGGATTGTCCGCTAAGAGGTTGGCTTTGAGTTGTTCCAGGCGTTCGGTGCGGCGTGCACAAATTGCCAGATTATAGCCCATGCGAGCAAAATGGGTCGCCATGCCTGCCCCCAGTCCTGAGCTTGCGCCAGTAATCAAAATAGTTTTACCTTTGCCCACTTGGTTATCGATAAAACCAGATAAGTCAGTGTTCGGGGGTGTCATTGTGGTTTGAACTTGCTGCAGTAATTCCGGTAATGTTTGCATTATTTCTTCCTTAATTATTTGTCAATTTTTTTAAACGTTAAGCTGATAAGCTAAATTTTAGCGCCAAGTCACCATTTGCTCGCCTTGTTGATACAAATAGCTAAACTCATTAAAGGTTTGTAAAAAAACACCTTGGTCACTCACGCGAAATTGGTGAACACTGGCGTTGGCGATATGCCAGTTCAAATCAAAAGCTTGGACATCTGATAGTTTCATCACTTGCTGCATGATACTGGCAATCACGCCACCTGAGGTAAATACCATCGCATGTTCATGCTCGCCAGTTTGCGCAATCAAACGCTCAAAACCGTTCCAGGTGCGCTGCAAAAAGTGTTGCCAACTTTCATCATAATCACTGTCGTACTGACCGCTTTGCCAACGGCTCATGGCTTGAGTAAAAATATCAGTAAAGCTAATTTCAGGGTGTGTTTGACTGGATAAATACGCCATGAAACTGGCTTTATCCGCAAATGGCAATCCAGCTTTATAAAGAATTTGCTCATGATTAAATTCATTAAAACTGCTATCTTCACCCAGCAACAATGGCATGGTGACACTCGGATTTGCCTGATTTTTTAAAGCGTTTTGCACATGGTGGGTGATTTCGGTCAGTTCAATGCCTTCACGGGTGACATAATAATGGCTCAAAAAATGCTTGAGACTGTCTTTTTGGCGCGCCATACTGCCTGACATCAGCGCATGCACTTGCCGACCTGACTGGCGAAAACTATCACCAAGCCACTGGGTCTGAGCAACACCTTTTGGGGACAGTTGGTCATAATTGTCTGCGCCAAATGACGCTTGCCCATGACGAACAAGGCTGATGAGTTTCATGAGAATCCCTATGATTTATTGTTATTTTTTTCGATAAGTTCGATACAGCGGTCGTGCAAGGCGTTGACAATCACGCCAAAATCTTTGAACGCCGGATTATCCGTCTGCTGATGATAATAGCGGTAATAAATCTGCTGCGCAATCGCTGCCAAGCGAAATACCCCAAACACTTCGTAAAAGCGCCAGTTGTCCACTTTCAGCCCTGTTTTTTGCAGGTAATATTCGACCACTTCGGCACGGGTCATCATGCCTGGCAGATTGGTCGGCTGACGGCGCGTAGCTTTCATCACCGCATTGTCATCGGCTTGAATCCAGTAAGCTAACGCACAGCCCAAATCCATTAAGGGGTCGCCTATCGTTGCCATTTCCCAGTCGAGCACGCCAATGATGTTGGTTGGATTGTTTGGGTCTAAAATCACATTGTCAAAACGCCAGTCATTATGAATCACGCTAGTTTTGACATCGGTTGGGGTGTTGGCTGTTAACCACTGACGCACATCGGCAAAATCAGGCACATCAGGCGTGCGGGCTTGCTCATAGCGTTTATCCCAGCCCATGACCTGGCGCTCGCAGTAGCCTTCGCCTTTGCCAAGTGCCACCAAATCAGGGTTTTGGGTGTAATCGACCTTGTGTAAATCAATCAGCGCATCGACCACCTGTCGGCACAGCTCGCTGACTTGCTGTTCGCTTAACGTCAATGCTTTGGGCAAATTGGCGCGGGGAATAATGCCCTCGATGCGATCCATGACATAAAAATCGCAACCAATCACGCGGTCATCGGTACACAGCGCGACCATATTGGGTACCAGTGGGTATTGTGATTGCAGTGCTTTTTGCACTTTGTATTCACGCACCATATCATGGGCGGATTTGGCTTTGGTACCTTTGGGTGGGCGGCGTAAAATCAAATCACGGTTGGCATATTTTAGGCGGTATGTCCAGTTGGATGCACCCCCTGAAAATTGGGTGACTTCTGGCTGACCTTGCAAAGCGATGCCTTGGCTGATTAAATACTCGGTGACCGCGTCGCTGTCAATCTCTTCGCCTTTGCGTACTGGGTTGGCAGTATCAAGCATAATTTCATCCTTGTTTTTTAACTTGTATTTTTAACTTGTATTTTTAACTAGGTCAAATAGCAAAATGACGTAACCTGACATTACGTCTTTTTTGTTAGCTAGCTATCTTTTTTGTTAACTAGCTATTATTTATCTGGTAGTTATTTGGTCGTCGCTTGTTGGCGTTTTTTCACTTCCAGTTTGGCAATCATGCCTTTATGCACTTCGTCAGGCCCATCGGCAAGGCGTAGGCTGCGCGCTTGATTAAAGAACATCGGCAACAGCGTATCTTGGCTCACACCCATCCCCCCATGCAGCTGAATCGCCATATCGACGACTTCTTGTAATACCGTTGGGGCGACCACTTTAATCGCTGAGATTTCGGTCAACGCCGCTTTGGTGCCAAGTTTATCCATTTTATAGGCGGCATACAGGGTTAACAGACGCGCTTGGTCAATTTTGACACGGGCGTCAGCGATACGTTCACGGTTGCCACCTAAATCAAGCAGCGGTTTACCAAATGCGCTACGGCTTAGCCCGCGATCGATGGCAAGCTCTAGCGATTTTTCTGCAGCACCAATACAGCGCATACAGTGGTGAATCCGACCCGGTCCTAAGCGCCCTTGGGCAATCGCAAATCCCTCGCCTGCCCCGCCGATGACATTGCTAAGCGGTACACGCACGTTATCAAAATGCATTTCGCCATGTCCATGCGGTGCATCATAATCATTAAACACTTTGAGCATACGTTCAATCTTGACGCCTTTGGTATCTATAGGTACCAGTACCATGGTGTGCTGATGGTGGCGATCTTTGCTCTCGTCTGGGGTGTGTGCCATAAAAATAATAAGTTTAGCGTTTGGATCGCCCAAACCGGATGACCACCATTTGCGACCGTTGAGCACAATTTCATCGCCTTCGACAATCGCTGTGGCTTGCATATTGGTGGCATCACTACTGGCTACTGCAGGCTCTGTCATGCCAAACACGGAGCGAATCTCGCCTGCCAATAACGGCGTTAACCATTGCTGTTTTTGGGCGTCGTTACCGTAGCGCCAAATCAATTCCATATTACCACTATCGGGCGCATTACAGTTAAACACATGGGGGGCAATGAGACTTCTGCCAGACAACTCAGCAATATGGGCATATTCTTGAACGCTTAATCCTTGACCCAGTTGCTCGTCTGGCAAAAACATATTCCAAAGATTTTGTGCACGGGCTTTGGTTTTTAATTCTTCAAGTTTGGCAGGCCATTGCCAAGTCGTCCAATCGCCTGTGGGATTAAGCTTATGCGCGGCTTGCCAAAATTCTGCTTCAATCGGTTCGATTTCGGTTTGAATAAATGCTTTAGTACGGGCGATGTAATCTTTTGCTTTATCGCTAAGTTGGAATTCCATTGGGCGTTGTCCTTATTTGGTTCAAACAATTATTGAATGAGCTTAACGGATTTATTATCATGAATAAAATGATTTTAATTAGTATAATACCATGAATAAAATTCATACCATTGAAAGGTCTTAGCCAAATTATTGAGCAAATAATTGTCCTATACTTGTAAGGTATTATCCATATGTTGCGTAAAAACCCGTTAAAGCAGCTTGATTTAAATCTACTTAGGCTATTTATTTATATTTTTGAGCTTAAAAATCTTACCCATACCGCAGAAGCTTTGCATTTGAGCCAATCTGCCATTAGCCATGCGTTAGGTCGGTTACGTCAGGCGCTCGGGGACGAACTTTTTTATCGGGAAAAAGGTGAGCTGCACCCCACCCTGTATGCCAAACGGCTTTATCCCATCGTCAAACAAAGCTTTGAAAATCTCGAACAAATATTTCAAACTAACCATTTATTGAGCGAGGACAAACTTGGCGAGCTGGCGCAGCAGAGCTTTGCCTCATTGACGATTGCCATGCACGATGAAATTGAATTGATTGTGTTTAACAAATTGGTCAGCCAAATTCATCAAGTCCTGCCCAATTGCCAAATCACCAGTAGCCGGCTCAATCGCTCAGAACTCGCGCATGAACTAAAAGTTGGACAGCTGGATTTTGCCATTGATGTGGCGCGGGTGGTGGATAGTGAGATTGTGCACCGACCCTTGTTGCGAGATGAGTTTGTGCTGGTGTTGTATGCGCCAAATTTTGCCGCTGAATTGGCGAATGAACCGACTATCACCCAAGCTCAGTATTTTGCCAGTCAACATATAACTGTGTCATCGCGGCGGCTAGGTCTGTCGATTGAAGATAGTTTATTGTCCAAAGCAGGTTGGCAGCGGCAGAGTAAAATCCGTTGCCAACATTATGCCACTGCTTTTCAATTGCTAAAACAAGATAAGTTATTGCTCACCTTGCCGCGCCAGTTAGCCACCACATTTTTGCCACCCGCCCAAGGCTGGCAGATTTTGGATTTGCCGATTGCGTTGACCCATATCGAGTTACACGGCTATTGGCACCAACAACAGGTTGACCCGCTGTATGGCTGGCTAAGACAGCAGATTTTTAGTGCGTTTCATTAGCTCGCTGCGCTTAATAATTATTTATAGGCTATTGATGATTTATTCAGACAATAGCTGCTCAATACGGCCAGCGTGACGCTCTTGCTGTTTAGCGAGAGTCAAACGATTGGCGATGATGATTGATTTTAACTCCGCTAATGCCACGTCGAAATTGTCATTAATCACCACATAATCAAAATTCACGTATTGCGACATTTCATTGACCGAACCAGCAAGACGTTTTTCAATCACTTCTTGACTGTCTTGTCCGCGATTGGAAAGCCGCTGGCGAAGCGATTGGCGGTCGGGCGGTAGGATAAAAATGGTCGTGGCATCGGGACGCAATTTTTGCACTTGCAGTGCGCCCTGCCAGTCGATTTCTAAGATGACATCTAAGCCATTGCTCAGCATAAATTCTACTGTGGACTGGGCGGTGCCATAGTAGTTTTCAAACACTTCGGCATGCTCCAAAAACTCACCTTGCTTAATCATATCAGCAAATATCTCGCGGCTGACAAAGTGATAATGCTGCCCATCAATCTCACCAGGACGCGGCTTGCGAGTCGAATGCGAGATACTCACCGCCAAGTCATTGGTCGTTGCAATCAGCTGTTTGACCAGCGATGTTTTGCCAGTACCGCTTGCTGCGGTGATGATAAATAATGAGCCTTTGGTCATGACATATCCTTAGGGGTTTGATGAAGTGAGTAGTAGCCATTTTTGAATCGGCTATTTTAGCAATTTTTGCTAAAAATTTCTGCGTAATTTAGCCTTTCAATAGCGATTCGCTGATTTTTTACGTTTAACATATTTTGCGTGTATGAACTCATGGTAAACTAGCCATATGAATCATCAATGACTGAAGAACTGCGTTATGAAAATTTTACTCGCCAATCCCCGTGGTTTTTGTGCTGGGGTCGATAGAGCCATCGAAATCGTCAATGTCTGCCTTGAGCGCTTTGAACCACCTATTTATGTACGTCATGAAGTGGTACACAACAAATTTGTGGTGGAAGACCTTGCCAATCGCGGTGCGGTATTTGTCGAAGAGTTGGATGAAGTGCCGGATGGGGCGATTGTGATTTTTTCAGCGCATGGCGTCTCCAAAGCGGTGGAAGATGAAGCCGAACGCCGTGATTTGACGGTGTTTGATGCCACTTGCCCACTGGTTACCAAAGTCCATATCGAAGTCAATAAATTTGCCAAAACAGGCGTAGATGCGGTGTTGATTGGTCATGCCGGTCATCCAGAAGTAGAAGGCACGATGGGGCGCTTCGATCCACAATACGGTGGACGTATTCACTTAATTGAAGATGTGCTGGATGTTGCCAATCTTGATTTACCGACTGATACTGATTTGGCTTTTGTCACCCAAACCACCCTATCGATGGATGACACCGCAGAAGTGATTGATGCGCTAAAAAATAAATTCCCTAAAATCCATGCGCCGCGTAAAGATGACATTTGTTATGCCACTCAAAACCGTCAAGATGCGGTCAAGGAGCTTGCGGCGCGTTGTCAAGTGGTGTTAGTGGTGGGCTCACCCAACTCATCGAACTCCAACCGCTTGCGTGAACTCGCGGAGCGCTTGAGCGCCAAAGCGCATTTGATTGATAATGCCGGCGAAATGCAAAAAGACTGGTTTGCCGGTGTGGATACGGTGGGTGTTACTGCGGGTGCATCCGCGCCTGAAGTATTGATTCAAGAAGTGTTAGATACCTTACAATCTTGGGGCGGCGAAAAACCTGAAGAATTATCAGGTATTTTGGAAAACGTGACCTTTAGCTTGCCCAAAGCATTGCGTTCACCACAACTGCGTAATCCTAGTGAATCCAAGATTTAAAAGAGATATAGCATCGGATAGATAGCAAGTAAAGCCGGGTATAAGTCTGCTCGGCTTTTTATTGGTCAGTTAATTATTGGTTATTTAAACCCTGCTTGTATCATTTTTTTCATTATTTTTATTTAAAAATTAAAAAATTGTGCCGCTTGTGCTTGAAATAGTTTTGCATTCACCCTAACTATGACAACAAACCATCATAAATTGGGTTAATTATTTTTATTTTTATTCTTACTTTTAGGAGTTACTCATTATGGCAGATTCAACCAAACCTGAGCCAAAAAAACATAGCTTCGAAGCTGAAGTCGCGCAACTATTACATTTAGTCACCCACTCGCTTTACTCTAATGCGGATATCTTTGTGCGTGAGCTAGTGTCAAATGCGTCTGATGCCTGTGACAAGTTGCGTTTTGAAGCCAATCAAAACGACGCGCTGTATGAAGGTGACAGTGAACTACGCATTCGCATCGATATTGATAAAGATGCCAAAACCATCAGCTTTATCGACAATGGTATCGGTATGAATGAAGCCGATGCCATCGAGCATTTGGGTACTATTGCCAAATCAGGCACCAAAGCTTTCTTAGAAAAATTATCCGATGCACAAAAACAAGACGGCAATTTGATTGGTCAATTTGGGGTGGGGTTTTATTCAGGTTTTATCGTAGCGGACACCATCACGGTGGAATCGCGTAAAGCCGGTGAGCCTGCCAGCCAAGGTGTACGCTGGGTTTCAGACGGTACCGGTGAATTTACCACCGAAACCATCGAAAAGCCCACCCGTGGCACGACAGTGATTTTACATATCACCGACGAACACAGCGAATACCTTGACCGCCACAAAATTAAATCTTTGGTCAATAAATACTCTGACCATATCAGCTTGCCAATCCAAATGCGCAAAGAAGTTTGGCAAGAAGAAGAACTCACTGACGCGCAAAAAACTGCTAATTCAGAAGCAGGCGAAACTACCAAAGGTGAGATGCCCCAAGGTCAAATGATAACCACCGATGAATGGGAAACCATCAACCAAGCCAATGCCCTATGGACGCGCTCACCTTCAGAAATTACAGACGAAGAGTATAAAGAATTTTATAAAAATCTTACCTATGACTATGATGAGCCGCTAACTTGGACGCACAACCGTGTCGAAGGACGTCTACAATATACCCAGCTGCTATATATCCCTAAAAAGGCGCCGTTTGACCTGTACCAACGTGAGCAAAAACACGGTCTAAAACTGTACGTCAAACGTGTATTTATCATGGATGATGCCGAGCAGTTATTGCCGATGTATCTGCGTTTTGTCAAAGGGGTGATTGATACCGCGGATTTACCGCTCAATGTCAGCCGTGAAATCCTGCAAGAGTCTCGCGATGTCAAATCCATCCGCGATGGTAACGCCCGCCGTATATTGACCGTGCTAGCTAGTCTAGCCAATAGCGATGAAGCCGAAAAGCAAGAAAAATACAAACAGTTTTATGCTGAATTTGGCAACGTCTTAAAAGAAGGCTTGGGTGAAGACCAAAGCAATAGGGATAAAATTGCCAAATTATTGCGCTATGCCACTACCACTGATGACAATGTGGTCACCAGCTTTGACGACTATAAAGGCCGTATGAAAGACGGTCAAAAGGCGATTTATTATCTAACAGCTGAAAACCTTGCCGCCGCCAAAGCCAGTCCGCAACTTGAAGTGTTCAAGAAAAAAGGCATTGAAGTCATCTTGATGACCAACCCCGTTGATGAATGGGCAATGAACTTTATGTTTGAGTACGATGGCACACCGCTACAAAACATCGCCAAAGGCGCGGTAGACTTGGGTGATTTGACCGATGAAGCCGAAAAAGAAGAAGCCAAAAAAGCAGAAGAAACCTTGAAGCCTGTGGTAGAAAAACTCAAAGGCGTGTTGGGTAGCCGTGCTAAAGATGTGCGCGTGTCAAATCGTTTGGTGGATAGCCCTGCACTACTCGTTACCGCTGATGGTGAGCTATCGCCACAGATGATGCAAATGCTCAAACAAATGGGTCAGCCTGTACCAGAGAGCAAACCAATTTTGGAAGTCAACCCAAACCATCCGCTCATTCAAAAATTGGAAAGCGCGGAGCAGTTCGATGACCTCGCGCAAGTGATTTTTGACCAAGCATTACTTGCCGAAGGTGGTCAATTAGACGACCCAGCCGCTTATCTAAAACGCGTCAATGCGTTGTTGATGAAGTGATGTTGGCTAGGGGCGTAATGCTTACACCCTTTATAAATAAAGTCGGGCATTTGCTCGGCTTTTTTTAAATCAAATTTGCATACATTCAGAATGTATGTTAGATTAAAACAATAATTTAACAGGAGATAAGTTATGATTAACAGTGTTTATTCAGTCATTATGACAGACGATGTTAAAAAATCGGCAGATTTTTTTATCAAAAATTTTTCGTTCGATGAAACTTTTGCCAGCGACTGGTATATTAGTTTAAAAAATAATACTGGTTTTGAATTAGCTTTTATAGACTATCAACACGATACGATACCTATAGATTTTAGAAAAGTTTCTTCTGGTATCATTCTAAACCTTGAAGTGGATAACGTGGATGGCTATTATAATAGATTGAAAACCTGTGATGAAATTCGCTTTTTGCTTGACTTAACGATTGAAGATTTTGGTCAAAAACATTTCATTATAGAAACTTCCCAATCGCTTCTTGTTGATGTGATACAAATTATTCCACCTAGTGAAGAATTTGCCAAAAACTATCTTTAAAAGTATAAAAAAAGTGTAAAGTTGTATGAATAAAAACGAGCTTGCTTCTCAGCAAACGATTAAATTATTGGTGAATATTGCTAGAGAACATTTTTCAAGATTTGGGTATGCAGATGCTTCTTTAGAATCAATTACTTCTGAAGCAGGTTTAACAAGAGGTGCTCTATATCATCATTTTAAGAATAAAAAACATTTATTTATAGCGGTTGTCACGGAAGTACAGCTTGAAATAGCTG
Organism: Moraxella osloensis; assembly: GCF_001553955.1. Classification (NCBI taxonomy): domain Bacteria; kingdom Pseudomonadati; phylum Pseudomonadota; class Gammaproteobacteria; order Moraxellales; family Moraxellaceae; genus Faucicola; species Faucicola osloensis. Next base: position 2,407,838 of record NZ_CP014234.1, on the reverse strand, counting down.
ATTCAATTGCCACACAGTCGCAATTAGTTAACGACCTTTGGGAGCAACTAATTGTAGGCTGTATTGCTTTTATTCAAACAGCAATCACTGAAAAAAATAAACGAATATTGTTAATCGACGCTCCAAACGTCATTGAATGGCGTGAATGGAAAACGATTGATAATGAAAATTCCTCAAACTTATTACTGGAACATTTACAGAGTCTGTCTAAAAAAGGTTTTTTGGTGGAAATTGAAGTATCCTTAATCTCAAGTATGATTTCTGGTGCTTTAAACGAACTTGCACTGAATATTGCTGAATCAAATCTAATGTTAGATGTTGAAAAGCTTTATGAAATAATTTCTACACTCGTTAAAGGTTTTAAAAAGTAATAGGTCTAAATTACTACAGATAACTTCAAATCGTTATCTCTCTGCCACCATACACTGTTTGGGGATTTGCTTGCGATTGAGTGAGGTGATACAGCCCCAACTACCATCGACTTTACTATCACCAATACGGTACATGGTCAGCGTCTGACCATTGAGCCAGCGATTGGGAAACGGCACGCCTCGTACTGTCGCTTGAATCATACAATGACTTTCAGTTGGAACGCTTTCTGCTTGCGTGAGCACTTTTAACACCACTTTTTGGTTATCTGTGCTTAGCGGTGTATTGACAGGACATTGACCCGTGGCTTTGTAGATGGCATCGACTCGCCCCTGTGCGCTTTCTACGATATCAAGCACTTCAAACAGCGTGGCATTGGCTTTTTGTTTGGCATAAATCGGCAAAAACTGCACCTGTATCACAAACAAAGAAAACGCATAAAAGCCAAAGGCCAGCGCCAAACCCACCAAACTTACACCGCCGTGCCTGCGGATATGAGCCAGCTGTTTTTCCTCATCCCGCGGATACATTTCAATGGCATCGGCGATTTCACGGCGCGCCATCCGATAATAATAAGCATCGCTCCAACGTGCCACCATCACCGACCAAAACAGCCAAATCGCAAGCCCAATGCCAATACGTAGCGGCATACGAATCGCTTCATCAAGATTGCGTATCAATAAATACTCTATCGCCACCAAAATGATAGTGACATTGAGCTGAATAAATGACCATCCCGCCACCGAATAGACGATGCTATCTAAGAATCGCTTACGGTATAACAACCAAGGAAACGTCATCAAAAACCCTGCCCAATGCCACTTTGCCGTCAATCGCCCTGCCCGATCAAACTGGGCAAAACGCTTGAGATAATACGCCTGCGAACGATTGCCGATAAAAGCTTTGTCATACATCAGACGCTGTTTATCGGTTAGCTGTGGCTGCCAAAATGGCGGCGGTGATGTTTTTTCAAGAAATAACATGGCGATTAGCGATTATCCATTGGTTGTTTTCACTTGTTGAGGTTTTCACTTTTTGGGGTTTTCACTTATAATAGCCGAATTTTATCACAACCACCCTTTATCACACCAACTACGATTTTTGCAAATGATGACACCCCAACCTACCCAAACTTCTCAGACAGTCGATGCGGCTAAACCCGATGCCCCATTGCTTTCGCCCAATCCATCCACTACCCCACAACCGAGTGATGAAAACTCTTTATCCCCGCACTATCGCGCCATTCAAACTTTTATGAAGCGCAAAACCCATGTGGGCAAAAAGGCAGAAGCTGGGTTACAGTCAGACTTTGCCCATTTTTTCGTCCAGCCCAATTTGGATGCAATTCAAGCGATGGACATCGGCGGCATAACCAATTTGCGTGAGCTATTTTCAAACCCTGATGCGCCTTTGACATTTGAAATTGGCTTTGGTATGGGCACAAGCTTGGTGGAAATGGCAAAAAATGAGCCAACACGAAACTTTGTCGGCATTGAAGTGCATGAGGCAGGACTGGGTAACTGTGCATTTTTGGCAGGGGAACTGGGTCTAAATAACCTCAAACTCATCAGCGGCGATGCCATTGCCCTGATGCAGCAATTACCGGCGGCGCATATTGACACGCTGCAGTTGTATTTTCCTGACCCTTGGCAAAAAAAGCGCCATTACAAACGCCGTTTTGTCAGTGCTGATCGCATGAAGGTGGTGGAACGGGTGCTTAAAAAAGGCGGCATATTTCATGCGGCTACCGATTGGGAACATTATGCCCACTGGATGATTGAAGTCATGGATAGTTTAACCGCGTTTGAAAATGTCGAAGGCAAAAACAGCGAAGGTATAGGTAACTTTTTACCGCGTCCCGATTTTCGCCCCCTGACTAAATTTGAAAAACGCGGTCTAGAGGAAGGTCGCGCTATTTACGATATTATGTATCGCAAAGTTTAGCGCGTTGACAATTTTATACCGTACACAGGATAATCACAGCGATTATCCTTTTTTTATACCTAAAATTTTTCTACAATGTGACTTTTCGTTATTAGATGGTATCTATCAGGATGTCTATCAGGATGTCGATTAGCGTGTGATGACAATTGTAAAATCTCTATGACTGCTAGCAATTTTTAGTGGTTTTATTACCTTGAATCGGGATGACCTTAGGAGTGATGGGATGACACCCGTTTATATTACATTTACGTTGTATTTGATTTTGGTATTGGGCATCGGGTTTGCGGCATATTTTGCCACCCGTAACTTTGATGACTATATTTTGGGTGGCCGTAGTCTGGGCAGTTTTGTGACCGCGATGTCGGCGGGTGCATCAGATATGTCAGGATGGCTGCTGATGGGATTACCTGGGGCGATTTATGTATCGGGCTTAAGTGAATCTTGGATTGCAATTGGCTTGGTGATTGGTGCGTATTTTAACTGGCTTTTGGTGGCGGGTCGACTGCGGGTGCATACTGAGTTTAATAACAATGCACTGACTTTGCCTGAATACTTTCACCACCGCTTTGGCGCCAACAATCAATTGATTAAAATTGTTTCAGCGGCGATTATTTTATTTTTCTTTACCATTTATTGCGCCTCAGGCATTGTCGCAGGTGCGCGGCTATTTGAAAGCTTGTTTGAAATTGACTATACCACGGCTATGTGGCTAGGGGCATTTGCCACCATTATCTATACCTTTATTGGGGGATTTTTGGCGGTGAGTTGGACGGATACGATTCAAGCAAGTTTGATGATTTTTGCGCTGGTATTCGCGCCCATTATGGTTTATTTAAACTTAGGCGGTATGGATGAAATTCATGCGGCGGTCAGTATGGCGGCACAAGCAAACAACAAAAACTACGCTAACTTGCTGTTTGGTACGTCATTGGTCGGTATCATCAGCGCGGCTGCGTGGGGCTTGGGTTATTTTGGTCAGCCGCATATTTTGGCGCGTTTTATGGCGGCAAATTCGGTCAAATCACTAAATAATGCCCGTCGTATCGGTATGACTTGGATGATTTTATGCCTAGCAGGTGCGGTGGCGGTCGGTTATTTTGGGCTTGCCTATATGACAGTGCATCCTGAACAAACTGATATCTTAAAAGATAACAACGAGCGTATCTTTATCGGTTTGGCACAATTGTTATTTAACCCTTGGATTGTCGGTGTGGTATTGTCGGCTATTTTGGCGGCGGTCATGAGTACCCTCAGCTGTCAATTATTGGTATGCTCAAGCGCGATTACAGAAGATTTTTATAAAGGGTTTATTCGCCCTACTGCCACGCAAAAAGAGCTGGTTTGGATTGGTCGCTTCATGGTGCTTTTGGTCTCAGCGATTGCCATTATCATCGCCCAAAACCCAGATAGCAAAGTGTTGGGATTGGTCTCTTATGCTTGGGCAGGTTTTGGCGCGGCGTTTGGTCCTGTGGTGTTGATGTCATTATTTTGGCGACGTATGACGGGGACAGGCGCGTTGGCGGGTATGCTTGTAGGCGCGTTGACGGTCATCGCTTGGAAACCATTAACCGGTAGTAGTCTTTATGAAATCATACCTGGCTTTATTTTAGGCATGATTGCTATCTACGTGGTGTCGCTGTTAACGCCCGCATCTGACAAAGTCATGGCACGTTTTGATGATGCCAATAAAGCCTTTAACGCTGCTCGTTAATATTAAATGACAAAAAGGGTGATACAGCTATCGCCCTTTTTTTGTTTTTTTATTGTCAAATGACAAACAACAAAAAAGCCAAACATCAAAATGCTTGGCTTAGCAAAATACTGGGTTTATAAAATAGCGTGCGTTAAGTGATTTGCAAATGGTGGCGATGAAGAGACTTGAACTCTTGACCTCACGATTATGAGTCGTGCGCTCTAACCAGCTGAGCTACATCGCCATGTTTGGCAAATTTGCAGGATTTAGGCAGAATTTTTAAACTATTTCTTGCCTGTCATGGGGTGCATATTATGCGTATTTAACCCTATATCGTCAAGCATTTTGTCACATTTTTTTTCATTTTTCCAAAATTTAATTTTTGTTTATCGTGGCTGAGCGTTGGCTACGTGTCGACCTCAAAATCACTTGAAATGACAAAAACCCGTGAACGTCACTTGAATTTTTGCATATATTTACCATAATAGTATCAATGTGCCAAAATATTATATTGGTTACTGTCATACTCCCCTAATCTCTCAACCTTATGATTTATCACAACTATAAAAACCCATAAAAGGAAGCACTCTTGAGCGATACTATCAGCAGAACAGTCGATTTATCATCTCTAAAAGCCCCACAACTCAAAACCTTACTTGGCGAATACAACAATCATATTAAATATCTTGAACATCGTCTGTCAGTCCACATTCACCAACGCAAAACCGATTTTGTGATTTCAGGTGAGCTCGATTCAGTCGCGCGTGCTGAGCGTATCTTGGCACAGCTTGCCGATGAAACACAAAGCAGCGACGTCATCTCGCCAGAAGATTTACACCTGCTCGTGCAAACCAGTTTTAGCCGTGAGCAAGATTTAGCGCTGGATAATGATGCCGCTAGCGAAAATGGCAGCGAGCGCGCAGATAGCACTGAATTCACCCCGATTAGTTTGAGAACCCGTAAAGGAAAAATCATCCCCCGCGGTTACAACCAACAGCAATATGTCAAAAAAATCTTACTCTCTGATGTCTCGTTTGGCGTAGGGCCTGCAGGGACGGGTAAGACTTACTTGGCGGTGGCTTGTGCGGTGGATATGCTAGAGCGCAATGAGATTGAGCGTATTTTGCTGGTGCGCCCTGCGGTAGAAGCAGGGGAAAAACTGGGCTTTTTACCGGGGGATTTGACCCAAAAAATTGACCCTTACCTACGCCCACTTTATGATGCTTTATATGAAATGCTAGGTTTTGAAAAAGTGGCAAAACTGATTGAAAAACAAGTCATTGAGGTAGCACCCCTCGCTTACATGCGCGGTCGTACCTTAAATAATTCGTTTGTGATTTTGGATGAAGCACAAAATACCACCCCTGAGCAGATGAAAATGTTCTTGACCCGTTTGGGTTTTGGCTCGCGGGCGGTCATCACGGGCGATATGTCACAGGTGGACTTACCTCGCGGCACCAAGTCAGGCTTGCGACATTCGCTAGAAATTCTGGCGGATATTGAAGAGATTCATGTGACGCGGTTTGATAGCAAAGATGTGGTACGCCATCAATTGGTTCAAAAAATCGTGCAAGCCTACGATAAATATGATGAAGCGCAAGAAGCGATTAAAGAAGCCAAAAAGCAATCGCGCCTACTTGAACAAAGCCAAGCACAGTCGCAAGCAGCAAGCTTGGCTATCGGGGTGACGGATAACAACGCCCCGATTGATAAAGCTCCGATTGATAACACACCGATTGATAACACACCGATTGATAACGCACCCATTGATATCGGTATCGCGGAGTAGCTTATGTCATCAGCTTTGCCAACCCAAATTGCTTTAACAGGTGATTTAGCGAGCGCTGTGCCGCCAGCGCCGATGAGTCAAGTGCCGATGGGTCAAGTGATAATTAGTTTTGCAGAAAGCTTAATTGAACTGCCAACTTTTGGCGAACTTGAAGCCTTGTACCAACAAGACAAGATTGCCGCTATTTTGAAGCAAGTTCTGCAGTATTTTCAAACCCATCGAGACACTACTGAGATACCTAGTCAACTGGGTGAATTTATCTTTCAAAAAACGGTTGAGTTAGAAATTTATGTCACGGAGCCTGTGGAAGCTCGCGCCATCAATTTTGAGGCGCGTGGCAAAGACTACGCTACCAATATTTTATCCTATGCCAGTGAGTTGCCTGAAGCTGTGCTAGAATTACTGCCCGCACTGCCGCTAGGTGAATTAGTGATTTGCCATGCGGTGGTGGTCAGTCAAGCCGCTGAGCAAGGCAAGACAGTAGAGCAGCATCTGACCCATTTGCTGGTGCATGGTATGCTGCATTTGCTGGGTTTTGACCATGAACTTGGACAAGCTGAGCAAGATGAAATGGAAGCGATTGAAATCGCTGTCCTTGATAAGTTATCCGTTGCCAACCCTTATGAGTAAAATTTCAATTGAGTAAATCTATCACCAAATCAGGTATTGGCATCATCTACGCCGGCGGCACTTTTGGCAGTTATGGCAAACCGCTTGCCAGCTTAGATGCCGATATTTTTTTACCTGTGTTATCACAGATTTTACAGACCCATTTTGCCACTTACCCTAACCATGCACACGACCCTGTGGATTGGCGGATATTGGATAATGATGTCATTAAAGACAGTAGCCAGTTAACGCCTGCCGATTTTGCGCATTTTTATCAATTGATACTACAAGCCATTGCGCAAGGGCTTCGCCAATTTGTGGTGCTAACAGGCACGGATACGCTTAGCTACCTCGCGGCTTTTTTGGCAGAGTGTTTTGCGGGTAGTCATATCAGTATTGTGGTGACAGGGGCGATGAGACCTTTGCTTGATAGCAATGTGTTAACCGATTACCGCATCGACCCGCAGAGCGATGCCACGCAGAATTTATTTGATGCCTGTAAATTAGCCTGTCATGGTGAGCCTGGGGTGCGGGTGTGTTTTTCTGGTGAAGATTGGCCTGCCCAAACTGTACAAAAAATTCATAGCCATGATTTAATGGCGTTTGTGGGGCACCACCGTGCTGGTTATCCCGCCAATAGCTATACCGCAAAAATCACCCAGGCTCAGCATCAACTGTGGCTAGAAGATCGGTTGAGTCAATTGCCGCAAGTGTTTGGCAGCTTATCCCATGCCAATATTGCCACACTTTATTTGACGCCCGTGGATACGCATTTGCTCGCTGCTCGCTTGGATAATTTATTGTCTGAAAAACCAGATGCCATCATTATTTTGGCATTTGGTGCAGGCAATGTGCCGTATGCCGAATCCATCAAAAACCAATTATTACAGGCGAAAAAACAAGGCTGTCTGGTTGCAGTGACGACCCAATGCGCGTATGGTGGCGTGAGCAAAGCGTATGAAGCGGGGGCATGGCTGGCTCAATGTGAAGTTTTGATGACGGGGCGGTTGACCTTACCTGCCATATTTGCGCGTCTGCTATGGTTGATTGGCAGTTATGACTCCCCTGCTCGCCGCCGTCAGCGCTGGGCGCATTGTCTAAAAGATACCCACAGCGTCGCCTAATAACTGATTAGTTGTTATACTAGGGCGTGTCCCTATTTGGATAATGAGGCTAAAAATAGACTAAATCGCCAGCAAAACAAGGCAAATTGTGCAGATAATATTGGAATATTGTCAAACAATTTAACGCAGTTTTGCCAGATTTAGGCATTTTTAGGCCATTAAAAATACTTTGTTCCGAATTAGGGACACGCCCTAGGCTTTTTTATCCTAGGTTTTGGAAAAATTGGCTTTTTTATGACTGTAAATACTTATGCGATCAGCATTGAATTTATTGGTACTCGCTATCGCGGCTGGCAACGACAACAAGAAGTTGATAGTATTCAGCAGCATGTTGAAGCAGCGTTATCAAAAATAGCCAATGAACCCATAGAAGTCATCGCTGCGGGTCGTACTGATGCCGGTGTCCATGCGTCAAATATGATAGCCCATTTTCAGACCAGTGCCACGCGTCAGCCTTATAATTGGCTGCGTGCCGCAAATTCTCTACTACCTGATGATATCGCGGTGCGCTGGATACAAGTGATGCCCGCTGAGTTTCATGCGCGCTTTTCTGCCATTGCTCGACGCTACCGCTATATTACCCTCAACCACCCCTTTCGACCTGCGATACTCAATCAGCAAATTACTCATGAATACGCCCCGCTTAATGTCCAACTGATGCAGCAGGCAGCGACCTATCTGGAAGGCACTCATGATTTTACCAGTTTTCGTGCCGCTTCCTGCCAATCTAATCAGCCTGTCCGCCATGTCCATTTTGCCAAATTGATTCAGCATGGTGAGCTGTTAGTGTTGGATATCCAAGCCGATGGTTTTTTGCATCACATGGTGCGAAATATTATGGGTACGTTATTTGAAATTGGGCGTGGTGAAAAGCCAGTCGCATGGATTGAAGCATTGCTGCTGAGCAAAAACCGGTCACTTGCGGCAGCGACGGCTTCTGCCGATGGGCTGTACTTTATCAATGCGCTGTATCCACCCCAATTTCAATCACTGTTACCGGTAACAAGACTTTCGCCCATTTGGTTAAATTTGGCAGAATAATATGAATTTTCGCCTACAACTTTCAGCTATTTTTTTCAATTGATTGATTTAGGGGTTAAAAGTTGCGATAACACACGCATCAGCGTATAATCTGCATTTATACATTTGACTCATAGATATAGGTATTATGGCAAAAAAAGACGATGTAATTGAATTTGAAGGCGAAGTGGTCGATACTTTACCTAACACATTATTTAAAGTGCGTTTAGAAAATGGGCATGAAATTATTGCGCATATTTCTGGAAAAATGCGTAAGAACTATATTCGTATCTTAACAGGCGATAAAGTTAAAGTTGAAATGACACCTTACGACTTATCGAAAGGACGTATTACTTATCGCGGTCGATAGTTGTTTAGGCACATATAGTCAGTAAAAAGAGGGTGTTAACTCATTGGGTTAACACCCTCTTTTTTTCGTGACTGCTCAGGTCAATAAATTCTTACAAAAATGTGATTCTATGGTTGTCAATTGTTAAAATTTTGATTATTCTTTGACTGACGAAAGGAAGGTATTACGTCAATTTTAATTTACCGATAAGTTTTTGTTAAATTAGATGTTAGACGTGATGATTAAAATCAAACAGGGAGCTTCACATGTCATTTAAAATTTCTTCTCTTGCGCTAGCTGTTGCTACGCTTTCTACTGTTTCTATCGCAAACGCCGCAGGTCTAGACCGCTCTACCCAACCAAGCTGGGCTTTTACCGAGCAAGGTACTTTTGCCTATGTTGAGCACATTACTATCGCTCCAACAATCGAAGGTAAAGATAACGCAAAAGTTGCGACAACTGACGCAAACTTTGCCGCTGGTCGCAATGTCCCTGATATGGCAGAGGATTACCAGTTTTTAAATTTTGGGGCAAAAGCCGATGTCAATGACACCATCAGCGTAGGGGCATTTTTTGATCAGCCTTGGGCCGCAGATGTTGAGTTTTCTGGCGATAACAACTTTGTTGGTGCACCAACTTCTATAGTGAATGGTATCTATGCGCAGGCAGCAGCAGGATTGCAAAATGCAGGTATTCCACTCCCTGTTACCAATGCTGCAGAACTGCAAACCGCTATCTCAACCATCCAAAATCAAGTTACTGCAGGGCAAGCGCGATTAGATGCCGCAAATACTCAATTAGCGAGAGCCCAAGCTGCTTTGGCTGCTAACCCTGCATTAGCGCCTGTTTTAACGCCACAAATTACTGCACTTCAACAAGGGATTGCTGCAGGTACTACCCAAGTTGCGGCTGGTACCCAAGCAGTTAAGACTTTATCTACCGCACAAGCGGCTTCACAAAATTTATCTAAAGTTACAGGTGCAACCAACGTTTCTATCAGCAGCCAAAATTTCACAGGACTGTTGGGGGTAAAACTGGGGGAAAAGAAAAACATTCAAATCTATGGTGGTCCTACGATTCAGCGTTTAGAAGGTGATGTCCATTTACGTGGTAACGCTTATAAAACTGCCTCTGGGTATGATGCAAATATCACGCGTGATACGGCTTATGGCTGGATGGCTGGGATTGCTTATTTAAAACCTGAAATTGCCCTCAAAGCCGCGTTAACCTATCGCTCTGAAATCGACCACGACGTCAATAATATGACGGAAAATCTTCCTGCACTTGGTGCAGCGGGTGTCGGCACCAATGAAATTACTATCACCATGCCAAAATCTGTTAACTTAGATTTCCAAACAGGTATCAATCCAACAACCCTTTTAACTGCAAAAGCACGTTGGGTACCTTGGAGCGATTTTGCAATTAAACCAAAAATTTATAATGCAGCAGCAATAGCTAGTGGAAATGGTGACCTTAATTTGGTTGATTATTCTAAAGACGCTTGGACTGCTGAAGTCGGTCTAGGTAAGAAACTATCACCACAATTAGCTATTTCGGGCGCTGTGGGTTATGACTCAGGTGCAGGCAATCCCATCACTTCTCTAGGACCTGTGGAGGGTAACTGGAATGTGGGCTTGGGCGCAAAATACAATTTGACACCTGAATGGGCTGTCTCAGGTGGTGTTAAATACTTAATGTTTGGTGATGCCAAAGCCAAACTACCCGATGGTAGCATTGTTGGCGATTTCCAAGATAATGATGGCTGGGTATACGGCGTACGTTTATCCTACCAAAAGAAATAAGCTAACTTTCAATAACATGGAAGCCAATCTGTTCATCAGGTTGGCTTTTTTATGTGTCTAGTTAATCAATTGTTGACACAGTAAGCCCTTAATGATTATCACATAGATACTGCTTCAACGACATATTGTATGGTTTAATTTGCAAGATTGGTCAGTGCTATGGTGAGATTACCAATGCTTGGTACAGTGATGCCATTGGCTTTTTTTGGGTAAAGTTTGGCTTTTTGCACTTGTTGGCAAATAAATTTATCCACCGCTTGATCACCCGATGTTTGCGTAATCCTGCATTTTTCCACGTCACCTTTGGCATTGACATTAAGTTTTACTTGCAGGCTTGATAGCTGCTTTAGTGTCACAATACGCGATAAATTGGGTGGTAACTGCGTGTTCGGTTTTTTCTGCCAACTTGCATCCGCATTGCCAAAGGTGATGGGTGTTGCTGGTTTTGCTGACGAATTAATAGCTGGGACATCGGGGATAGCTGAAATAACTGGGCTAACGGGCTGATTTGGCGTTTTTTGTATTTGAGGGCGCATCGAGTCTTTAGATGATTTAGCAGATGATTTAGCACGCTCATCGTGAGTTATAGGTTTTAAAGCATTATCGGCATTGGTATGGCTTTGGTTGATAGTAGCTGATTTGGACTGAGTAAGAGATTGGCTAGTGTTTGAATTTATGTTGCGTTCTATTTGTGCCGCTTGCTGTTGTTTATAATGGGCGTTGTTTTCATGGGCGTTCAGTAATGGCGGGTTAGGAATATCCAGGGTTTTTGCTTGATTTTCAGTTTGAATTTGACTTGCTGTAGATAACGCAGTTTTAGGTTGACTGGCTTTTTTTTGGTTAGCCGAATTATCCCTCGTTGTTCTGAGTTCAATTGGCTTGTGGCTACTATTTTTTGCTGGGTGATTCACCAGTTTGGCGGGTGTAGGGTTTGGTGTTGGGAACGTTTTTTCTTTAATATCAGCTGCTTGTGTGTTAGTGCTAGTATAAGCTTGCTTGGTAGGGTTTGCATGATGGATAACCACAGGCGGTTGTGAAAGGTAGGTCTGTGAAGGATGTTGAGGCTTCAGCTGGATAAAGCTAATTTCGAGCGGCTGTGTAGTTTGTGGTTTGATTTTTAATGGCGTTTGGTACTGAAAAAATAAATATAGCAGCAGCCCATGCAACGCGGTAACGATGCCAACTACCACTACCCTAATATATAGTTTTGACGATTTGTTATCAGATGATGGGGTAGATAGCATAACAGGGGAATCGCTTGATGCACGCTTGAATGATGACAGATGATATTGCCATCTTAATTTGACTTCCTCCCCTCCCTAAAGCGAGGGGATTCCTTCTGCAAGACGGTGAAGCCCCACCGCAAACCTTAAATAGTGGCAACCGCCCGTACTACACACCGTACATTTAAGGTTCTTATTTTAAACTAATCCTACCATTAGGATTGTCAATAGACACGGATTAGCTTAAGTGTGTGTTTGGAGTGCCTTACCAGTTAAGTTACTGCGTACTCGCAATTTAGTCTTAACTTAACTGTTGAGTGCAAGACATTAAATATAGTGATATGAGTATAGCAAATCTTATAGAGTTAAGCAATTGCCTTATATCCACCACCTGAAGTCGGTGGTTTTACGGCAAGGTCACATAAAGCCGCTTGTCCAATAATGACGCTTTTTTGCCTATCAATTGATTCAGCGGGCTTGGCAAGGCAGGCATTTTTTGCATGGGTGGCAATCCAATCTTTATGCAAGAAAAAACCTAAAATGAATAAAATTCATCATTTTTAAATTTTAATTCGTTTTTATTCATCTTTATTTTAGCGTATAACTGTCTTTGTACTTTTAGCCGTGACGATTTTTAGTAATCGTAGGGTGCTAAAAGAAAATTTTTTGCGCTACTGTTACGGAGATTATAGACATGACTTTACCGATTGATTGTCATATCAAAACCATTGCCTTTGATGAAAACTACCAACCTGCCAAAGATACTAGGCTGACTACCAACTTTGCCAATCTGGCACGGGGTGAACACCGCGAGCAAAACTTACGCAATACCCTACAAATGATTAACCATCGATTTAATGACTTGGCACATTGGGACAATGTGACTGGCGACCGCTATCAGGTCGAGCTTAAAATTGTATCTGCCCATCTTGAGATAGCGGGTACGGGATACAGCTTTCCGGCTATTGAGATTTTAAAAACCGTTATCTTTGACACCCAGACCCAGCAGCGAATCGATGGCATCGTGGGTAACAGTTTTTCTTCCTATGTGCGCGATTATGACTTTAGTGTATGGCTGTTGGCGCATAACAAAAACCAGCCATCGTTTAGCGTGCCCGAGCGGTTTGGGGATTTGCATGGCAAGTTGTTTGATTATGTGTTGAACTCGCCTGCCTATCGTGAGCAATTTAACAAACCCCCGGTGATTTGTCTCAGTGTATCGACCACTAAGACCTACACCCGAACCGCCAATTGTCATCCGATTTTGGGCACTGAATATGTACAAGACGCATATTCGCTGACGGATGAATACTTTAGCAAAATGGGGTTATCGGTGCGTTATTTTATGCCGCCAAAATCAGTGGCACCTTTTGCATTTTATTTTAAAGGTGATTTGCTCAACGACTACACCAACCTTGAGCTTATTAGCGCGATTAGCACGATGGAAACGTTCCAAAAAATTTATCGTCCTGAGATTTATAACGCCAATACCGTGGCAGGTCAAAGTTATCAACCCAGTTTAAATCATGAAGATTATTCACTGACCAAAATCGAGTATGACCGTGAAGAGCGCAGCCAGCTAGCGATTCAACAAGGTCAATACACAGAAACCCACTTTATTAAACCCTACCAAACCTTATTACAAGAATGGTTAAATTCCCAAGTAGCTTAACCCAAGTAGCTTAACCCAAGTAGCTTAACCCAAGTAGCTTAACCCAAGTAGCTTAATAAGTCGCTTAAGCAGTTTTTGCTGACACCAAACAATTAAAGAGAAAACAATGACGACACTTTTTCCAACATCAACGGCAGGTAGCCTGCCTAAACCAAGCTGGCTTGCTGAACCTGAACAACTTTGGTCACCTTGGAAGCTAACAGACAGCACGCTTGTCCAAGGCAAACAAGACGCGTTATTGGTATCATTGCAGCAGCAACTAGCGGCAGGCATTGATATTGTGAGTGATGGCGAGCAGACCCGCCAACATTTTGTCACCACCTTTATTGAGCATTTGGATGGGGTTGATTTTGCCAATCGCGCTACGGTAAAAATTCGCAATCGCTATGAAGCCAGTGTGCCGACTGTGGTGGGTGCGGTGTCGCGCCCGCAATCGGTATTTGCTGAGGACGCCAAATTTTTACGTCAGCACACAGACAAACCTATCAAATGGGCGCTACCTGGACCCATGACCATGATTGATACCTTAAGTGACCAATACTACGGCAGCCGTGAAAAACTGGCTTGGGAATTTGCCAAAATACTCAACCAAGAAGCCAAAGAACTCGAGGCGGCAGGGGTCGATATTATTCAATTTGATGAGCCTGCTTTTAATGTATTTTTTGATGAAGTTAATGATTGGGGCATTGCGGCACTCGAACGTGCTATCGAAGGGTTGAAATGTGACACTGCCGTCCATATCTGTTATGGTTATGGTATCAAAGCCAATACCGATTGGAAACAAACCTTGGGCAGTGAATGGCGACAGTATGAAGCCATCTTCCCCAAACTACAGCAATCGGCGATTGATATGGTGTCGCTAGAATGTCACAATTCGCGCGTACCGATGGAACTTATCGAATTGATTCGTGGCAAAAAAGTGATGGTGGGCGCGATTGATGTGGCGACGCATCAGATAGAAACGCCTGAACAAGTGGCAGAAACGCTGCATAAAGCCTTGCAGTTTGTGGATGCCAAAAATTTGTACCCTTGTACCAATTGCGGGATGGCGCCGCTCCCCCGTGATGTGGCACAAGGCAAGCTGTCTGCCTTAGCACAAGGCGCCAAGCTCGTCCGAAATGACTATTTAGCGACGCATCAATTGGACGACCTCATAATTTAAAAAGTACTTTGGAAAAAATAATGGTTGACGTTACTGATTTTAGAAATGCCATGTCGATGTTATCGGCTGCGGTCAATGTGGTCACTACCGATGGCCCTGCGGGTCGTCATGGCTTTACTGCATCGGCGGTGTGCAGTGTAACCGATACCCCACCGACCTTGCTGGTATGTATGAATACCGCCTCACGCTCGTATGAATATTTTGTGCAAAACAAGGTATTGGCGGTGAATGTGCTGGCTGACCATCATGCAGAATTATCCGCGGTTTTTGCCTCCAAACTCGAAGCGCAAGCGCGCTTTGAGCATGGCACATGGCATACCTTGATGACCCAGTCACCGATTTTGGACAATGCCTTGGTGAGCTTTGATTGCCAAATCGAGCAAATCCAAGAAGTCGGCACACACGGGATTTTTATTTGTCGTATCGAAGCCATACAACAAGGCAAAGACCAGACAGGCTTGGTGTATTTTAACCGTGAATACCATGCCGTCAATAAAATTAAAGTTGATACGCCCAGCCAACCATAATGCCAAGCACCGAGTCAGATTTTGTACAATCCCAGCGAATTAATGCTAAAGTAGTCACTCATATCAATAGGTAGATAATTTAGGATGGGTGATGGCGATTATTAAGTCTTTGTTGGACACGGATTTATACAAATTTACCATGCTACATATGGGGCAAACACCGCTCAACATCGTCCTACAACTGGTTGAATGTAACGGGCAATCATGGCAATGTATGCCATGAATTTGGACGATTTAACTATTATTGCACATCAATACACCAATACTTGGTAGTCACATAGTCTTCAATCCCATATTTTGAGCCTTCACGCCCAAAGCCTGATTGCTTCACACCCCCAAACGGTGCGACCTCCGTGGATAACAGCCCGGTGTTTTGCGCCACCATACCATATTCAAGCCCCTCACACACTTTCCACGAGCGAGCTAGACTTTGGGTATAAAAATAGGCCGCTAGTCCATAAATCGTGTTGTTGGCATGGGCAATCACTTCCTCATCGCTATCAAACACAAACACGGGCGCAATCGGACCAAAAATCTCTTGGCTGGCGATGTCCATGTCATCGGTGATACCCGTGATAATGGTCGGTTCAAAGCTTAAATCTGACGCGCTGTGTTTCTTTCCACCGGTGACCACGGTCGCGCCTTTGTTGACCGCATCTGTCAGCAACTGCTCGACTTTGTCCATGGCGTCTTTATTAATTAGTGGACCGATATTTGTGCCCTCTGTCATACCGTTACCGACTTTTAAGGCTTCTACCTTTTGTTTAAAGATGGCTAAAAATTTGTCTTTAATACCTGATTGCACATACACGCGATTTGCACAGACGCAGGTTTGCCCCGCGTTACGGTATTTGGAAGCGATAAGACCGCTTGCCGCTTTTTCTAAGTCGGCATCATCAAAGACGATAAAGGGCGCGTTGCCACCAAGCTCCATCGAGAGTTTTTTGACCGTGGAGGCGCACTGCGCCATCAAAGTGCGACCAACTTCGGTGGAGCCAGTGAATGACAATTTATGGATACGCTCATCCTGAGTCAGCACTTCACCAATGACGGATGACTTGCCGGTGACGATTTGTAGCAAGCCTGCAGGAAAGCCTGCACGTACCGCCAGCTCCCCTAGCGCCAGTGCGGTCAAGGGTGTTTCAGTGGCAGGTTTGACAATGATGCTGCAGCCAGCGGCTAAGGCAGGGGCAACTTTGCGGGTAATCATGGCGGCGGGGAAATTCCACGGGGTAATCGCCGCGCATACGCCAATCGGTTGTTTTAACACCACGTAGCGTAGGTCTTTGTTGGTGCTAGGGATGATGTCACCATAGATGCGTTTGCCTTCTTCGGCAAACCAGCGAATAAAGCTATTGGCATAGCCGATTTCACCGCGCGATTCGGTGATTGGCTTGCCTTGCTCGGCTGTCATAATTACTGCCAAATCTTCTTTATTTTGGTCGATCAAATCTGCCCAGTTGTTTAAAATAGCTGCGCGCTCGTTGGCGGTTTTTTGTGCCCAGTCTATTTGCGCTTTATGTGCGATGGCGACGGCGTCGATGACTTGGGATTTTTCTAGACTCGGTATGGTGGCAATCACTTGGTTGTCAAATGGATTGGTGACATCAATGGTGTCGCCTGTCGTGGCGTCCGTCCATTGGTTGTCAATGAGTGATTGGGTTTTGAGTAAGGTTGGGTCTTTGAGTGGTAGCATCAGGAATTCCTGTTCGTTATGTTGTTATGAGGATAGTGAAAACTTTTTTATGATAAGCGGGTCAATGCCGTTTATTATAAGCGGATAGCGGCTGTGTGGAAAAGCGTCATTATATTGCAGCAGCTGTCTATGCAGTAAAATCTAGGCAGTAAAATCTAGACAGTAAAATCTAGACAGTAAAATGAGTCGGTGAAACTTGCCGCTGCTTTAAATCTTTTCTTGGACGTTTTTCTTTAAAGTTTTTGTTGGAAATTTTTTTCACTGCGCTGTTGGTAAATGCCGCTGCATAAAATCATTGACCTTGTTAAAGGTGGGATAAAAAGACTGTAACGGTGTTGCCAGTCCAATGACGATGCCTGCATGAGTGGCAGGGACTTGCACCCGTTCCACGTTGCCGCCTGCTTGGGTCAGCGCTTTTTGTAGGCTATCAGCATTTTGTGGGTAGACAAGCCTGTCTTTACTGCCTGTGACCAACAAATGCGGGGGTACATCTTGGCGGATATGATACACAGGCATCACTTGCTGGCGGGTGGTATCAGCTGGAAAGGCAACTTTGGTAGTACCGCTACGAAAATCGTAATCATACGGCCCTGCTAGTCCAATCACGCCTAATATTGCCTTGTTGGGAATGCCGGTGGTTTTCCAAAAACGGCTATCATCCACCGCAGATACCACATTAAACGCCCCTGCAGAATGCCCTATGACAAACAGCTGATTAGGATTGCCGCCATATTGAGCGACATTGCGATACACCCAACCCATGGCGCTGGCTGTATCAAGCACATAATCTGGGAATACGTTTGCAGGGGCTAAGCGATAATCCACCACCACTGTGGTGTAGCCCGACTTGGCAAACTGCTTACCGACAAAGCCATAGGTTTGGCGTTTGCCATGTTGCCAGCTGCCCCCATATACAAATATCAACACAGGGTGACGCTGACCATCTGCAGGGGTATAAATATCGAGTTGTTGGCGGGTATCTGTGCCATAGGCAATATTTTTGATGGTTTTAATACCATTTGACACAGTGCTAGTGCTATCAGCTTTTGCTGCGATGGGTGCGTTTTTTGTCGCCATGGCCTGACAGCCTGTCAAATTTAACCCCACAAGGGCTATAACCGCAGCAGTTCCAAGTTTGTATTTATTCAAGCGGACGGTGGCGGATGACGGGTGTTTTGTAGCGTGGGTCGATGAATTTGACATAGGTTTCTCTTTTTTAAAGGTTTCTCTTTTTTAAGGTTTTTGCTTTTTTAAATAAGTAAGTTTTTAAGTCAGGACGTTAAATTTGAAATGATTAAATATTTATGTAAGAAAATGGCTTTTTGTTAAGTATAATCGCTTATAAGCGTTAATCAAATGCCTGCTGTAGTGAATTGGTAACAGCGGTAACCTTATGTTGGATATCGTTATGTGTGATGCTATTTATTATTTAACTTACACCAGTAAAATCACCTTACTGGGCGCGATTAATCCTTTTACTTTCAAAACTATCGAGCAGATTTCTAGGCAAAACAATCATGCCCAACATATCACGGGATTTTTGCTATTCAAACATGGGCATTTTTTTCAATATTTGGAAGGGGATAAGGCATTGGTCACTCACCTGTACCAAGATTTACTTAAAGATTATCGCCATAAAAATTTAAAAATAATTACCGAGGGTCATCGGGAACAGCCGCGGTTCAAAAAATGGGATATGTACTGTATTGACATTGATAAGGATGTGAATAATTTATCCATTAGCCGACTATTTCAAGCGTTTAACCCCACCGATTGGCAGTCACCGGAGGTGAATGAGCTAATCACAGATATGCAAACACAGCATCATAAAAATAATTAAATTTTTACCCTAAAAAGATTTATAAACTTTAATTTATTTTTGTATGAATTAAGGGTTATACTTTAGTTTTAATAAAAGATGCTAAATTAATAATAACATTAAAAATTATTATGCTACACTCAAAGTAACATATAAAGAGTATGGCTGAGGAGTTCTACGATGATGTCTCCCCCTACTTATTACCTGACTTATACCAGTTCGCTTACGTGGTCAGCCGCTTTAAAGCCCAGCACATTTACCCAAATTTATCAAAGTGCCAGAGATAATAATCAAAAAACCGGCATCATGGGTTTTATCCTATTCAAAGATGGTCGCTTTCTGCATTTTATGGAAGGTAGTGAAATGTATATAGCGAATTTGTACCTCGCTATCACCCATGATAAACGCCACCATAAAATTCATCTTATCCATCAAGGTACGACCCATTCTAAACGCTTTAAGCAATGCGATATGCTATGCGTGACACCCAGCATATCCCATACCACCCCAGTGATTAGTAAGCTGTTAGCACAGTTTGAAACCTACCAATGGCAGACCGAACAAGTCGAGCAATTACTCAATGAGATGGTCGCATTCTATGAGCGCGATGCGGCTGATATTGCGCCCTACCAAGTCAAAGCGGAAAGCTACATCGGCGCCATCATCAAACACCATGTCAAAAAACACCTTTTTTTCATGTTCACCATCATCACGGTTCCATGGTTGGTGATATTTATGTTGTTAATTGACCTGTAAATTTTTGCCAATCTGATGGCGAAAAGGCTAACCATTAAACGCTTACGCAAGCGCAAGATAGCGACGCGGTTTAAGCTCAATTGTTTCGACGTCTTTATTAAGTGTTTGGTAATCGTCACTTTCGGCTTATACCCTATCGCGTTAATCAATGTTTGCTTTTAATGGTTGCTTTTTAAGAACAATAAACTGATGAAAAACATACCTAATATCAGCAGTTGAATGATTAAATATTTTTTATTCTGCCGCATAAAGCGGCGATAAACCACCGAGAAAAAACTGCCTGTTTGGGGTGTCATGCCAAGCAAATGGTTTTTTGCCATTAGTGACATCACCTCATG
This sequence comes from Moraxella osloensis, assembly GCF_001553955.1. Lineage (NCBI taxonomy): Bacteria > Pseudomonadati > Pseudomonadota > Gammaproteobacteria > Moraxellales > Moraxellaceae > Faucicola > Faucicola osloensis. The sequence goes on along the minus strand of NZ_CP014234.1, from coordinate 2,387,946 downwards.
TACGTGAGCTTGGCTCCAATGATAAATATCAAAGTCGTACACCATATCTGGAAGATTAAGCAGTTCAAGGGTTTGGGTTTTTTCATCCATGTTATAACAATTCATCAGCCATTGCTGATAATAGCGTTTTTCTAACTGTCCCTGGTCTAACACCACCATCTCTTTATGTCGTCGGTCTTGCTTTATGGTGTTAAATAATTGTTCACATACCGCTTTTTGACCTTCAATATACTGCAAAAATTTGCCATCCTTAAACAATAAAAACCCCGTAATATGATGGTGTTGATTGTTGGACTGGGCTTGCTCGCGAATATCAGTGAATAAATTGTGGTCAAAAATTTGGGTCAAATTTATTTTACTGGCGTAAACATAATACTGAATTTGATGATTCATGACATTTTCCGAAAATTTGTGAGGGAAGCCAGTTGCAATAAATTTTCATCGGTTAAAAAAAACTTAATCTTATGACACCTAGAATTGGTCTCATAAAATTAAGCTACAATACAGTATCAAGCGCAGTGCTAAACTCTCTAAAATGGACCTGGAAATAAAATGAACTGGGAACTTGCCATTCAGCATCTTTAGGTCTGCATAAAAATTGTACTATGATACTGTCAATCCGTAGTATTTTATATAAATGGCATTCTACATAAATTTTTCAACCAAAGATACGTCAAACTTGGCTTTGGTAATCTTGTTTGCCTGCGCCAAGGCAATATCTGCATCAGTAGGTCCCGCCCATTGACACGCTTGCTGATAAAATAACGATAAGATAGTTCTAAACCCTGCTGTATCCGCATCGGTCAAGGACATTGTCAACGCACTTTGTTTGTCCCCACCAAAAAACTGATCAAAAAAGTGAATCATGGTTAAGGTTAAAGCCTGATTGGTTTCTGCCTTGCGAGCTAATAGCCCAAAACCACGAGATTTTGATGAATTATGATGCTGATGAATCGTCTGCCTGACACTGTCTAAAATTTGGCTGCCCAATAATGGTGAAAATTGCGCCGTAAAACTATCAATCAGTAACTCAAAGGCGGCTATTTGGTTAGATGTTTGGCTAGATATTGGGTCAGATATTGCGTCAGGTTTTTGGTTAGAGATAGCTACTTGACTGGGTGATGGGTGAATTACTAGCCTATTTTGCCCCAAATTAGGGATATCATGGGTTATCGGTTGGGGGTTGGCTGCACCCATTTGGTAATCACTCAGCGCTTTCATCAAACTTCGACGGATATTTGAGCGATATTCTTTGGTTTCGTTGTCTTGCGTAATTTCATGGACAAAACGCTGGATTTGGTAGGGCGTAATATCGGCATAATCTTTATGAAAGATGTCCATGGCTTTACGTATATCAGCATCTTTTAAAAACGGTGTTAACGCAGATTTAATAGTAGCTTCTTTGTTCATGACGGTGCCAAATATTTAAAGTTAATAAAATTACAATGGACGCAAATGACTGTGGTGGGTCGGGTACCTGTGACGACAGAGCAGACAGGTACCGCAAAAATTTAAAACTAGTGCCGCTCAGTTAGCGTTTGCTGACTAAATAAGCTATCTTGGAATTCAGGGTAAGCCCCTTCGGCATGTTCGGTAAAGTCGAGCCCGCGTTGCTCATGCTGTGCAAGTACGCGAAGACCGATTGTTTTTTCTATCACAAAATACACCACCATACCCAGTCCAAACGACCAAACAAACATTGCCGCGATGCCCATCAGCTGTACGATAATACGATGGCTGTCGAATAAATCACCTTCATAAAACAGCCCTGCAGCCAGCGTACCCCACACACCGCCGCCCACATGCACGGCAACGGCATACACCGCATCATCCATTTGAACATTATCCAATAACCGCTTCACCGCCAAATACGCCAAACATGCACCAACACCGGTAACAATCGCATACACAGGCGACATGGTCGCACAGCCTGCGGTAATGGCGACCAATCCTGCAAGGCTGATATTGACCGTATCACTCAATAAAATTGCCTTACGCATCACCCCTGAAATCAGCAAATAAGCCGTCACCGCACTCACCCCTGCTAGATGGGTATTTAGCATGATTTTGCCCAAGTTGCCTGAGCTGGTCAGTGTAGAACCTGCGTTAAATCCAAACCACGCCAACCATAGGATAAAGCCGCCCAAGGTGACCAGCGTGAGATTATGACCGGCAATCAAGCGCGGCGTGCCATCAGGGGCAAAGCGACCAATACGCGGTCCAAGGACGATAATACCCGCGAGCGCTAACCACCCACCGACAGAGTGCACCACCGAAGAGCCTGCAAAATCAATAAATCCAAGCTGGGCAAGCCAGCCTTGACCGCCATAATAACCGCCCCATGCCCAACTTGCTACGACGGGATAAATCAGTCCGCAAGTCATCAACGTACCAATCAGATACCCTGAAAATTTAATACGCTCCGCCATCGCACCACTGGCAATGGTGGCGGCGGTGGAAGCAAACATCATCTGAAAAAACAAATGTGCCCATTGCATATTGCTAAGCTGCTCTGGTAAAAACTCGCTTTGACCCACGTAACCTGTGGGGTTGTTGCCTGCCATCAAGCCATAGCCCAAGATATAAAAAATTAATCCGCCAATCGCCATATCGGTATAGTTTTTCATCAGCACATTCACGGTATTTTTACTGCGCACTGAGCCGGATTCAATGAGCGCAAAGCCCGCCTGCATAAAGAACACCAGCAAACCGCCAATAACTACCCACATCACATTTTGGTAGTCATATAGCTGCTCATTGGTGGGCGTCGCAGCGTACACCGAGGAATGTTGACAAAAAACCATCACGGATAATAGCCATTTATAGGCTTTATTAAACCGTTTACCCGTATGCCGTTGAACCGTATTGTTTAACTTTCTCATGAAGCTTATGCCCTTATGCCCTAGATAAAAAACTATCGCTCAATTATTAGTCAGTTTTACAAAGACAGGGAATGCAAATTGTGTACCAAATAAGAAAATAATTAAAAAATAGCGGGTTTTGACAACGCATAAAAAAGCGCTTTAAGCCGTGGTGACTTAAAGCGCTAATGGTTGAGGTTGATGGCTATAAGGACTCGTTATCTGAAGTCTTACCTGTTTTATGGATATCTTCAGTGGGATTGCCTTCTGTCACCGTACCATCATTGGTGGGTTCGTCCGCAAGTTTTGGATTAAAGGCTTTATTACGCGCATCGGCATTTTCAAGCCACAGCGCGTTTAAAATCGCCAATAATACCGCAAACCCCAATCCTAATATCCACGCAAAATACCACATTGTGTTCTCCTATTAAGTTGCCTTGATTTGGGTCAGTAAAGTGAATGCTCTTGCTCTCGAACATAAGCCTTGGTCACTTTACCGCGCATCACGCTATATGCCCAGCTGGTGTAACCTACAATCATCGGTAATAACACCACCACGACAACCAACATAATCATCAAGGTAAGATGACTCGATACACTGTCCCAAACCGTCAAGCTTGACCGTGGGTCGCTAGAGGATGGCATGACAAACGGAAACAGCGCCACGCCTGCGGTCATAATCACACTAAGCACAGCAATACTGGAGGCGATAAATGCGCTCAAGGTTTTACGCGCTTTTAGCAATATCGCCGTGACAATCGGCATGATGACACCAAGTACAGGGAATGCCCATGCCAGCGGATACTGATGATAGTTTGCCATCCATGCGCCCGCTTGACGCGTCACCTCTTTATTGAGCACATTTGGCAAGGCTTGGGGGTCAATAGGGCTTGTGATATGATAGCCGTCAATGGATTGTATCCATACCCCTGCTATCACAAACAGCACCGCCATCACCAGACTACTGATAGCAGCGTAGTTAATGGTACGATTTTGTACCTCATCAAGGGTGCGATGCGCCAAATACGCCCCACCTTGCATAATCAACATAGACGCACTGATTAAGCCACACAGTAGGGCAAATGGATTAAGCAATGCCCAAAAAGAGCCTGTGTAAGTCGATACCAAATGGTCATTAAAACTAAATGGCACGCCTAAAAACAAATTACCAAATGCCACGCCAAACACCACAGCCGGAATAAATGAACCGACAAATAACGCCCAGTCCCACGCTTTTCGCCAGGTTGGATTGTGTATCATACTGCGATATTTAAACCCCACCGGGCGGAAAAACAACGCCCACAATACTGCCATCAACGCCCAATAAAAACCGCTAAAGGCAGTGGCGTACACCATCGGCCATGCCGCAAAAATCGCGCCGCCTGCGGTGATAAACCACACTTGGTTACCTTCCCAGTGCGGACCAATGGTATTGATAATCACCCGGCGCTCTTCATCATCCTTGCCGACAAAAGGCAGTAACGAACACACGCCCATATCATGCCCATCCATGATAGCAAACCCAATGAGCAGCGCACCGACCAATAACCACCAAATAATTTTGAGTGTTTCATAATCAAACAACATGATTCACCTCGGCTGTCTTAGGGCTCAAATTTAATGAAGGACTCACATGAACCTTGTGAGTGTCTTCGCCGTAGTATTTGCCCGTTCCTAGACTGGCGGGTCCTTTACGGGCATATTTCACCATCAAGTACATTTCAATCATCAGCAGCACCGTATAAAAACCAACAAATCCCGCCAGCGAGGCATACACATTCGCCACGCTAATGTTGGAGACTGAAAAATAGGTCGGCAACATGCCATAAATCGTCCAAGGTTGACGCCCATACTCAGCAACAAACCAACCAAATTCAGCAGCAAGCCAAGGCGCAGGCAGCATCAATAATGCCCAACGTAACAGCCAAGGTTTTTCGATAAAGTTGCCTTTGACAGTTGACCAAAGACTAATCGTAAACAATGCCAACAATAAAAAGCCCAAGCCCACCATGGCACGAAATGACCAAAACATCGGGACAATAGGCGGAATGGTGGCATCGGTGGCCTGTTTAATCATTGCAGGCGTAGCTTTGCTGACATCTGGGGAATAGCGTTTGAGCAATAACCCAAAGCCCAAGTCTTTTTTTACCTTTTCAAATTCCGCCACTGTCACAGGGTTTGGGGTTGAACCTGGGGGCGCACTGCGTAATTGCTCCAGCAGCAGCACCGCTTTTTGACCATTGATGATACGTTTTTCATTGATGATTTTGATGTCATGGATGCCCAAAATCGGGGTATCCAGCGAGCGCGTCCCAATCAAGCCCATCACATACGGGATTTGCACTGCCCAGTTGTTTTTTTGCTCGGCTTGGTTGATATCTGCAATCAAATTAAAACTGGCAGGCGCAGGCTCGGTTTCCCACATCGCCTCTATCGCTGCCATTTTGGTTTGCTGTGCCAAGCCAATAGAATAACCCGACTCATCACCCAGCACGATGGTGCTACAAATCGACGCAAAACCAAATGCCGCCGCGACTTGAAAGCTGCGTTTGGCAAATTCGACATCGCGTTTTTTGAGCAGATACCACGCTGAGATGGCAAGCACAAAGGTCGCTCCCACCGTATAGCCGGCAGAGACGGTATGCACAAATTTGTTTTGCGCATCAGGGTTAAATAATACTGCCGCAAAATCGGTCATTTCCATGCGCATGGTTTGGTAATTAAACTCCGCGCCAACCGGATTTTGCATCCACCCATTGGCAATCAAAATCCACAACGCGGATAGATTGGTACCCAGCGCCATCAATATAGTCACCAGCAAATGCTGTCCGCGCGACAGTCTATCCCAACCAAAGAAGAACAGTCCGACCATGGTCGATTCTAAAAAAAATGCCATCAAGCCTTCAATGGCAAGCGGCGCACCAAAAACATCGCCGACATATTGTGAGTAATACGCCCAGTTGGTACCAAACTGGAATTCCATGGTGATGCCAGTGGTGACACCCAAGGCAAAGTTGATGCCAAACAGTTTACCCCAAAAACGCGTCATGTCTTTCCACACTTCTTTGCCTGTCATCACGTACATGGATTCCATGATGACCAGCAGCCACACCATGCCCAGTGTGAGTGGTACAAATAAAAAATGATATAACGCCGTGACTGCAAATTGCAGACGGGAGATATCGACTAGATGTTCTGTTATCATGTTGACTCCTTGGTTTGACAACCAATTCAGATGTCAATTACCCTCATGCGTGGTTAACAAAGGGTAATGTTTTTATTTACAAACATTATATAAATCTATAAATTATTTGTCATGCGGCATAATGTCGCACCTGACTACAAAATATTATGATGAGTATTGCGTTGCTGCTACCATCTTTTCATACCCTGTCAAAGATGGTGATAGCTGAATGAGCGATAGTTTATGGGTCTGTTGAGGGTAATATTTTAAAGTGGGGTCGTTCATCGCTTTACTTATTTAATTGCCTTTTATATGGCTTTTTATATGCCTTTATCAAGGTTTTATCAACCCTCATTGGTAGGCAGTGTGTTTACACTTTTTTATCTCATTGCCTTGATGAGCATGATTTGTCATACCTAACCTGCGCTTGATACGCTATGATATGTCCATTGATTTTATCGTTACTGTTAACCAACCATGTCTGAAACTTCTGCTGTCAACCAAACCCTTCGTCACTATGCCGCTATGGCAAAACGACCGATTTATATGGCATGGGGACTGTCAGTTGTGTCCACGCTAGTATTGATCGTGCAGTCTTGGCTGATTGCGGTCATCTTTGCAGATTGGTTAACGCAAATCGCCCATCACCGCCCTGCCACTGACGTATTTTTTGATTATCTGCCGTGGCTCATAGGGTGTCTGTTGCTACGTCCTTTACTGCATTTTTGCAAAGACCGACTAGCGTTAGACGCGGGGCTACAAGTAGCCGGCATCCTACGAAAAACGCTAGTTGAAAAACTGGCACAAGTAGGTGCAGCGCGGGACCAGTATGGCAGTGATGGCGGGCTTGCCAGTATGGTGATTGAGCAATGTGACGCCTTAACGGGCTATGTCAGCCGTTTTTATCTGCAGCGACTGATTGTGGTGACCACGCCTATCATGCTATTAGTTGCGGCAGCGACCCAAAGCTGGATAGCGACGCTGATTTTATTGCTGACAGCACCGCTAGTCCCTGTATTTATGGTATTAATTGGTCATGCCACCGCCCGTAAAAGTCGGCAACAATTTGCCGCGATGGCACAGCTGAGCGGGCGATTTTTGGATTGGTTACGTGGCACAGCGACACTGCAGCGGCTGGATGCTGTCGGGCACGCCAGTCAAGACATCGACGCCTCAGCCGAAGCCTACCGTATGCGCACCATGTCGGTACTCAAAATTGCGTTTTTAAACACCGCAGCGCTAGAACTGTTAGCCGCGCTGTCGATTGCGCTACTTGCCGTGTATTTGGGTTTTGGTTTAATCGGTATTTTACCCTGGCAAAAAAACACGGTGCCTGTGCCTTACCAGTCGGCGCTATTTTTACTGCTGTTGGCACCTGAATTTTATGCCCCGCTACGTCAGTTGGGCGCGGATTATCATGTCAAAGCGCAAGCGGAAGGCGCGATTGCCGAATTATCACCCTTGTTAGCTTTTCAGTCAGCGGAAAACACAAAAGCTAACCCCTCTATCTTAACTGCGCCCCCTGCCATTGACGCGGATAATATTTGGGTCAATCATCAGCAACGCACACGGCTCGCGCCGTTAAGTTTTGCTATTGCCGCAGGGGAACGGTTGGCGATTGTCGGTCAAAGTGGCAGCGGCAAATCCACCCTATTGCAAATTTTTTTGGGTTTTTGTGCCTATCAAGGCGATATCTTTATTAATAACCAAAATTTTAACACCATCAATTCCACGCAATTTCGCCACCAAATCGCCTATTTGTCACAGCAAACCATGCTACTGCCGATGAGTATCGCCGATAATTTGCGCCTGCCAAACCCAACCGCCAGTGATGACAAACTATGGCAAATTCTTGCGCAAGTGGGGTTAAAACCTTTGATAAAAGCACTGCCAAATCAGCTAGATACTCAGTTAGGTGAACGTGGTAGCGGCTTGTCCGGTGGACAGCAGCGACGATTGGCAATAGCCCAGTTACTCTTGCAAGACGCACAGCTTTGGCTACTCGATGAACCCACTGAGCATTTAGATAGTGACACCGCAGCCGAGATTAATGCGCTATTACAACAAGTGACGAGGGGGAAAACCGTGTTATGGGTGACGCACGATGCCACAAAACTGCCTTGGCTGGATCGGCAAATAAGCCTTGATATTGCATCTACTTTGGCGAAGGCGTAACGGTATGACAGACTCTACTAGTGAAAAAAATAGCGAAAATAAACTTGCTAGTGAAAATAGGCTTATTAATCAAAATAGCCGTGTCAACACTCACCGGCAAAAAAAATCAAACAGTCATCAAACCTTTCGTTTAACCCAGCTGTTTAGCACGCAGCTAGATAAATGGCTCATTGCTGCCTGTTTAGCCATGATGACTGCGTTATCCGTGATTGGCCTATTGATGACGTCAGGGTGGTTTATTTCTGCGGCAGCAATGACAGGGATGGTGGCGCTGGGCTCACACAGTTTTAATTATCTGGTACCGGCAGCGATTATCCGTGTGATGGCGATGGTACGTACCGCAGGACGCTATGGTGAAATGATGGTGTCCCACCATGCGGTGTTTGGTTTGTTGCAGCGGCTGCGAGTGCGTTTTTTTAACCAGTTTTCACGCCTGCCACTGGCAAATTTATCAATTACCTTACAATCTACCCATGCCATGCACCGTTTAACCCATGATATTGATGTGCTCAATGAGTTGCCACTGCGCGTGGTATCGCCTTGGCTAGTCGCGACAACCGCGAGCTTGCTAGTAGCCACCTTACTTTATCAGTATGAGGTTAGCCCCGTCTTGATTGCCATATTTTTAATCGCCGGTTTGATGTTGCCTACCATGCTGACATGGCGCAGTATCAAGCACGCCCGCGCTCATCAGGCATTGGCAGAGTCTAGGCGTGTCAGTTTGCTCAATCCGCTATCGGCGCTTACCCATTTATTGATTTGGCAGCGCTGGCAATCCGAATTGACTGCTTTTAACAGCGTCGACACTCAACATACGCATCAGCAAAAGCGCATCCAGCGCGCCCAATCATTGGTCATGCTAATCATGCAGTGGCTGATTGCAGCGGTTTTGGTCGGCTTGTTAGTGGGTTTTTATCACACGCCCCTTGTCATCAGTGTGCCGATGTTGCTTGCGCTATCCCTCGGTATCATGGGCATGACTGACTTGCTAACACCGTTAGTCACCCATTCGCTAGCCCTTGGCAATAGTTTGGCAGCAAAACACCAACTCAATGAATTACTCAATCCTTCGCTACAACCTAGCCATCATTTAACGCCTGATTTAACCAATCACTTAAACCATGATTTAGCCCCTTTACCCATCGATGTTGCGCGCCTAAGTGCACCACTCACACTCACCATCCATCAGCTAGCTGCCAAAATGCCGCAGGCGATTGTCGGTTTCAAAGCTATCAGCTTGACTGCCACCCAAGGCATCCCTGTATTGATTACTGGGCGCTCGGGCGCGGGCAAATCAACACTGTTACAAGTGCTGGCTCGTGAACTAGCACCGCAACAAGGCAGCATAGAGCTCAATGGTAGGGATTGGCTAGCGTTACACGATACGCCCGCGCTCACAGGTTATTTGGGGCAACAGATTGATATTTTTGACCAGACCTTGGCGACCAATTTAAGATTGGGCAACGCCGATGCCAGTGATGAACAGCTTTGGCAAGTGCTGGGTAAGGTTGGACTCAAAGACTGGGCGCGCAGTCAGCCGCTACAATTACAGACCCCGCTAGGGGAATACGGGCAAGCTATTTCCGGTGGACAAGCCAGACGCATTGCCTTGGCACGGCTATTACTTAGCCCAAAAAAAATCTTGCTGCTAGATGAGCCGTTTGCGGGACTTGATAAAAAAAGCCGTGAAGCACTGTGGCAAATGCTGGTACAGCATCAGCAGCAAGGCATTTTAATCATTGTCACCCACCATCTTTGGCAAACTGACCATCCAATTAATATCGTGCAATTACCTGAGCCTGATATTTTAATTTAACCTGTCTGGGGAAAAATTGATTTGACAGGCAAAAAAATTGATAAAAACATTTTTGAACATTGTTGCCGGCGTTTATGCAAAGCAAATTTTTTTAATCCGATTGCTATAACCTACCTAGCCTGATTCTGCGTTATCGCTAAGTTTCTGCTGTCTTAATTTTTGTATGATAGTACTATCCAATCAAGGGTTATCAACAACTATATTAACAATCGCAGGAAAACCTATGAACTTAGCAAAATTTAACCCCTCATTTTTAGCCACTGGGCTTAGTATAGCCTTGCTTAGTGTTGTTACAGGTGCGACAGTCACCGCCTGTGCGAGCACCTCAGCGGCACCACAAGCGCAAAACATGCAAAAACGCCATCCCGCCAATGCCAAGAACTTTGAGCAACGCTTACAAGCCATGCAGGCCAACGCCCAAGCAGCCGCCAATGCCAGCATCAGTGCCTCTCAAGCGGTCGCCTTGGTACAAAAACAAACCGCGAACACACGCATTGTTGGCGTAAAATATCATGACAATAGCAACCGACCCAACCCAAACCCTGCCCGTATCGCCAAAAACGCCAATAACAACATCGTCGGCTACCGTGTCATGACCCTTAGTGCGAATGGTCAACCACAACTGTATATCGTCAATGCCTCTAATGGTCAAGTGACCCAAGCAACTATGCCATCACGGCCATCACGCCCAGCGCGTCCGCCACAACCTAATACGTCTAATACCCCCAACAACAATCAACCACCTGCGCCGCCTGCCACCAATGTCAGCCTAGAGCGCGCCATGCAATTGGCAGCAAGCCAAGTGGGTGGTGAAGCCATTGGCGCCCATTTGGGTGGGGATAAAGGGGGCAAAATGGGTCATGGTCCTCGTGACGGTCAACGCCGCCCTAACAGAGACCCACAAATGGGCCATACAGGCATGCCGCCTGCACCAAACCCTGCCCAGAATCAATCACCAAGAACCCCAAGCTATCAGATTGAAGTGGTAAAAGGTAAAGAAGTCTATCATGTCAAAGTTGATGCCCAAACAGGTGCCGTGAGCGATGTCAAATCACTTAACGACCTCAACCGTCGTGCGCCTACTCAGCCATAATTGAGTGCCAAATGGCAACTTTGCCTATGAGCAACACCGTCATTCTTAGAATGGCGGTTTTTTGTGTTATAGTTTATTTATTGAACAGTATTCGTGTATAAAGGTAACCCAATGAGAGTATTACTCGTCGAAGATGACGTATTCATTGCCGACAGTCTGATTGATAGTCTAGAAGAAGAAGCGTATGCGGTAGACTGGGCAAAAGATGGGCGAGAAGCGATTTTGACCCTCAAAGTCGAATCGTATGACGTGATTTTGCTGGATTTGGGCTTACCAGAAATTGACGGCATGAGCGTGTTAGAGACGCTTCGCAGTGCCAAAATCGATACGCCTGTACTGGTGCTGACCGCCCGAGACCAAATCAAAGACCGCGTGAAAGGGCTGGATGCTGGGGCAGATGACTATATGACTAAGCCATTTGCGATGAGTGAATTGCTTGCTCGTATGCGTGTGTTGGTGCGCCGCTCACAAGGCAATAGCCAAAACACCCTACAAGTCGGCGACTTAACCCTCGATATCAATGCCAAACGCCTCAAACGTGACGGCATAGAAATCGATATTACCGCCAAAGAATACATGCTGCTCACCACTTTTATGACCGCGCCCGATAAAGTGTTTTCTAAAAGTGAATTGGAAAATTCTATCTACAATTGGGAAGCTGGGATAGAGAGCAATGCCATTGAATTTTTAATCTATGGACTGCGCAAAAAAATTGGTCAAAAACGGATTAAAAACATCCGTGGTTTAGGCTGGTATATCAGCGCCGAAGCCCAAGACTAACAAAAAGTGATAAAAAAAGGCCTCAAAAAAACATCCAGACAATGACCGCCAAATAGCGGCGAAAATGACCATGACTACTCCTACAAAAACCGCCCTGCCGTTGCAAAAATCACTGCAAAAACAGTTGCTGGTCTGGATCCTTGGCACGTTACTATCGATTGGCATTTTGGTACAGATTGCGGTATTTTGCTATACCTATCAAGAGTTTAACACCTCACAAGAAACCAATCTTAGCTATCTTGCTGAGCTGGTTAGCTCGCGCGCGGCCCTGCGACCCCCTCCCCGTAACCTGAAGCCTAATAGGCGTCTATCAAACCCAGATAACGATTTTGCACCGCATGACTTACCACCGCCTAGACCACCTCTACCAGCTAAGATAGCTTCTGCCCCTAGCAGTAGCACGCCGACCACGGTTTTCTCATCCAATGATGAAAGCAACGTACTACAGTATCAAGGCGTTAAAGACGGTGTGCAAGTTGATATCTTCCCGGCCCGTTTTGGCAAAATTGACACCAATTTTATTGAGCCAATGGCTCACCCGCAATTGATTAACACCCCTATTGGTTTTAGTGAATTAACCCTCGATGGTGAAATCTGGAAAGTCTTTCGTAAAGACACCCCAAGGCGGGTGATTTTTGTGCGTCAACCTGTCGAATGGCAGAAAAAAATTGCGTTAAAATCGGCTTGGCAATCTATTATTCCAATTTTACTAACGACCCTATTGCTGCTTGCCCTATTGCCTTGGGTATTAAAGCGCGTATTGCGTCCGATTCAGATATTAGCTAAGCAAATGGCAAAACGTCATGGTCAAGATCTCAGCTTGATCGAGCTACCCACTGACAGCCAACATCGCTCGATTCTGCCCAGCGAGCTCATGCCCTTGGTCATTGAAATCAATGCCTTGTTACAAAGGGTTGACGCGCATATCCAAAACCAAAATCGCTTCATCGCGGATGCCGCGCATGAGCTACGCTCGCCATTGACCGCCATCTCGCTGCAAGTGCAACAACTGCAAAAATACAGTCAAGACGCGGCGATGTATAGCGACCATGCAAGGCAAGCCAAATTCAAACAAAACATTCATAAACTCGCTGTCAGAGTAGAACACAATCAACATTTGGTGGAACAGCTACTCACCCTTGCCCGTATGGAAGCCCAGCAATCACAGCTGACCGAGCGCACCAACACGCCCACCGATTTAATCGCAGTGCTACGAGAAGCCATCAAACTGCTATTTCCGATTGCCGATAGCAAAGACCAAACCCTGTCAGTTGACAACCATCTCGCCGCGCTGGGTACGTCAGCGACGCAGGTCAGTGTAGATGAAACCGCCTTGTTTATCCTCCTCAAAAATTTACTGCAAAATGCCATTTTATATACCCCAACCACAGGCAATATCGCTGTTGTCATTGACCACATGACTATCGAAGATTTAACACAGACGTCAAGCAGCAGCGATTCGACCCATGCCACCCATACCAACTTCGCCAACGCATTGACCCCGACCCCTGTGTTGGTGAACAACGCTAGCAACACACCCAATCACCGCGCAAAACGACTCATCGTCCAAGTTGCCGATACCGGCATTGGCATTGATGCAGCCCATTATCAAGACGTCTTTCAACCTTTTTACCGCGTCAATCAAAATGCGTCGAGCGCATCACTAGCACAAGGACAAACAAGCAGTACACAAACCCATAGTGATACTGCCAAAAAATCTTTTTCCTCCAAAGACACAAGTACCCATTCAGGTTTCACGGTAATTGGCGGTACAGGCTTAGGTTTATCGATTGTTTATCAAATCTGCCAACAAGCCAATATTGATATTTATCTCAGTCCTACGCAACTGGTTGACAACAACCCCCAAACCACTGCCACCACCCAAGGCTTAACGGTAACCTTGGTGTTTTAGCCTGCCTCAAAAACAACGTACTTTTGTCAAATCATCGCTACTTTTTTTAAATCATTGTTCAATCTAGTTTTCTCAAACGTATAATTGCGGTATAAAGTACAACAACTATGCTTGGGTAAAACGGAAGTCAACTTTACGATGTTTGATTTTATATTGAAAAAAAATAAAAAAAATGCGCTGGAGTCAATGCAGGATAGTCCATCTGGTGTGTTTCATAAACTGGTATTTTATAGCAGTTTATTCGCTGTATTGCTTGCGATTATTGAGACAGGGTTTGATTTTAAAGTTTGGTTGCATGGCGTGGCTTCGACGTTTTATTTAATCGTGCTTGGGCTCAATTTTATTGAATTACTGAATCAATATGTGCAAAAAGGTATACGCTCAAAGCTTGTGCTCACGTTTGATTTGTCCATTGCTTTATTAGTTATTGCATTATTGGTGACACATTTTTTTGCCGATAACAGCTCTTTTTTATACAAATTCTTGTTTGAAAAATCATTGATAAAAATTGCGTTGTTGGTTTCTTTTATTCGTCAGTTATTGGTGATGGAGTTCAGCTTTAAGATAGTTGTTGCGCATCCTGCCCAGTTGTTTATTTTAAGTTTTTTATTGCTTATTTTGCTCGGCACGTTTTTGCTAATGATGCCAAATGCCACCTATGGTCATATTGCATTTGTCGATGCGTTATTTACTGCCACGAGTGCGGTGTGTATTACGGGTCTGGCGGTAAAAGATACCGGCGCTTTTTTTACCCCATTGGGTCAAATCATTATCATGTGTTTGTTTCAATTGGGCGGCTTAGGGATTTTGACTTTTGCTACCTATTTTAGCTATTTTTTTCGAGGACGCATCAGTTATCAGACACAGCTACAGCTTGGGCATGTGACCTCAGCCAATCGTATGAGTGATGTGCTAAAGACGCTCAAAGTAATTTTTGCGGTCACCTTTGCGGTGGAGTCCGTGGCAGCCATAGCGATTTATATCAGTATGCTTGATGTCCCTATGAGCACCCATCGCCGCATCTTTTTTTCGGTGTTTCATGCCATCTCTGCATTTTGTAATGCAGGTTTTTCAACGATGAGTAATAGCTTATATGAGTTACAAGTGCGCTTTAATTATCCGTTACAAATCGTTGTGGCGGTGACATTTTTATTTGGGGGGTTGGGATTTACGATAGTTGCCAATGTCGTGGAATATTTGCGCCATCAGGTGATGCGCCTGTTGTTTCCTAACCGCTCACGATATGGTGCCAAGCCGTGGCTACTGAGTATCAATAGCCGCATTAATCTAGTGACAACCGTGTCCTTGCTAGTGCTTGCCTTTGTCAGTGTGCTTGCCTTTGAGTGGCAAGGCACTTTATCTGAGCATACCAGTGTCATAGGCAAACTTGTGACAGGGTTTTTTGTGGCAGCTGCACCGCGCTCATCAGGAATCAACGTGGTAGACATGGCACAGCTAGCGCCACCGACCGTGATGCTTACCATTGCACTGATGTGGGTCGGGGCAGCCCCAAACTCTACAGGCGGTGGTATCAAAACCACGACTTTTGCAGTCGCTGTGCTCAATATTGTGTCACTGGCACGCGGCTATTCTCGTATCGAAGTATTCCGTCGTGAAATTGCGGATATCTCAGTGAAGCGGGCATTTGCGATTATCTGTTTGTCAGTGATTATCATTGCGTTTGGTTGTACGTTAATACGCTGGGCAGAGCCCAACATGAGTATGACAGAAGTGTTATTTGAAAGTGTTTCTGCTTACACTACCACAGGTCTAAGCTTAGGCATCACCCCGCATTTAAGTGCGTTTAGCAAATCTGTCCTGATTGGGCTGATGTTTTGTGGACGGGTTGGGGCATTGACCATCTTAATTGCCTTATTAAATCGCCCAAGGCATCAAAGCTATCGCTATCCCAGCGAAGAGATTATTATCACCTAAAAATAAATTGATAAGGTATAGATATGAAATACATCATCGTCGGTCTAGGCAATTTTGGCTCATCACTCGCCACCAAACTCACCAGTCAAGGGCATGAGGTCATTGGTATTGATATCGATATGGATAAAGTCGAGCGCTACAAAGAATCCATTTCGCACACGATTTGTATCGATTCTACTAGCGAAAACGCCGTCTCAGGGTTACCCATCGCCCAGACAGATGTGGTGCTCATTACCATTGGCGAAGACCAAGGGCAAAACGTGATGGTCACTGCGCTATTCAAAAATCTCAATGCCAAATATATCATTAGCCGAGCGATTAACCCACTGCATGAAAAAGTGCTACAAGCATTGGGGGTGGATGACATCATCCAGCCCGAAAACGAGGCGGCAACGCACTGGGCAAAAAAACTCTCGCTAACTGGCTTAATTGATTCGTTTGAACTTGATAACGATTATAGTATCGTTCAAATACAGACACCGCCTACATTTTACGGTAAAACAGTTCATGCGCTTGATTTAATCAATCAATTTAATGTGATGCTGTTAACCACCGTTTCATTTCAGCAAACCCAATTTGGTTTTGGTCGAAATCAAACTAAATCCAAAATCGATGGCATTGTGCATCCAGATTTTGTCATTGAGCCTAATACAGTTTTAGTATTATTTGGGGAAACCAATGACTTAAGACGGCTGTTCAAGTATATACATGCTTCTCAGAAATAACAATAGCCCATCAAAGCATTTAGTCGTTGTGGCTAATTTTTTGATTTTCGCTAGGCTTCTTGTGTTTTCACAACGGCTTGTGACCTTGCAAGCCGTCAGCCAAAATTTTTGCTCACAAAATGGTCACGTTTTGGTCCCAAGCGTTTGGTCACGTGAGTTTTACTTAAATATTAAAAATAAATATCTTTTCAACTTAACAATCAAAATCAATTTTCCTAATCATATCAAGAAAAAAATGTATAAAATAATATATTTTTTAAAATCAATAGCTTGGTGTAAAATTTAAGGCAAAAAAAACCTCAAATCAGGGGAGATTTGAGGCATAAAACTATAAAAATTTCGTTTTTAGTTCCACTAAAATAAGTGGCGCAGCGGACGGGACTCGAACCCGCGACCCCCGGCGTGACAGGCCGGTATTCTAACCAACTGAACTACCACTGCACGGTAGCTTGATAGCGATGATATAGGTTGGTGGGTCGTGACGGATTCGAACCGCCGACATTCTGCGTGTAAGGCAGACGCTCTACCAACTGAGCTAACGACCCTGATAGGCAATCTATAAGCCAATCAAGTTGCTTCAATATCATCGAAGTGACGCGTATTATATAGACTTATCATGGATTGTCAACTAGTTATTTAAAGATTTTTTCGATATCTTTTTGCAAACTTGGCATCGCTTTTTCAAATTGGCTTGTGTCACCTATCAGGGTCGGCATCATCACCTGCACAAACTCACTGGAAACTTGCGATTGTTTGCTCAAGATGCGTTGTCCCATTGGGGTCTCATAAAATTGGTTGAGGGCATCGACTTCAGCTTGGGTATAGGTTCTTTTGGCAATCGCCTGATAAGCTTGTTGCAGTTGCTGTTTAGCGATGGGTTGGTCTAATTGCTGTCCCAAGACGGTGCTATATTTGACAAAGATATTTTTAAGCTGTTTTTGCGCATGACGGCTAAAAATACCCGCGTTTTCATCTGTAGGTAATTCTTGGGGTAGCCCTTTCGTCATATTGGCCGCTTGCTGACGTTGGGCAAGCATTTCATCAATCATTTTATCGATATGTAGCACCTTGATAAGCTTGTCAAGCGATGCATCCGTGGGCTGGGTTTGCAATTCATTAATAGTGGTAACTGGTGTTTGACCATTGACTGGGTTGTTTTGAATGATTAATTCGGCGTAAGCAGGATGAACCAACATAGTCATACCAGTCGAGGTCAATAAAATTAGCAAGGCTAATTTTTTAGCATTTAATGAGCCTGATGGATTTAACGGTTTGTTGGGTTTTTTAGAGGAATATTGATGACGCATTCTTTTGCCTATTTGATATCACATTGGGGAATGTTATTACTTTGAAAACGTAATGCTTTACGCATCTGTGCGGCTTTTTGGCGACATTCTTGCAAACTATCTTTGATTTCAAGGGGTGGCACCCGGTTGGCTTGCCATATTGATCCACCGCGACCATGGTAAAATAACAAATGTTGGTATGGCGTATCGTACGGTTTTGGATATTTTCTGCCTGCACTCGAATACCCACTTCCATCGAAGTTTTGCCCACATAATTGACGCTTGCCAAAAAGGTGACCAACTCCCCTACATGAATCGGCTCACGAAAAATCACTTGATCCACCGATAGCGTCACCACGTAACCACGTAACCACGTAACCACGTAACCACCACTATAGCGACTGGCACAAGCATAAGCCACTTGGTCAAGCATCTTTAATAAATCGCCGCCATGCACATTGCCGGTGAAGTTTGCCAAATCAGGCGTCATCAGCACAGACATGGTAAGTTCGTTTTGTAAAGGGGCAACTTGCAAATTTTGATTTGATTCAATGGCGTTGGGCACAATGGCGATCCTTCTTAATTTATATAACAACTATGATAAAAAATTATCAACCTTAGCATAGCTGTGAATCAACTTGACCCATACAGTGATGCCTTAATCGCTAAAGTAGCAAATTCGCCTTATCATCACAATAGCCAATCAGTAACTGACTGACTACTAGCCATAATCTGGTCAAAAATAAAAAAATCCGAATATTTTTGATATAGGGCTTGACAGTCACGGTTAATTTGCTAAAATACGCACCACTTAAACGCTGCGATGTTTTTTGCAGGTTTAACAAAAAATTCTACCGCTTATTCTCCAATAGCTCAGTTGGTAGAGCAATGGACTGTTAATCCATGTGTCCCTGGTTCGAGCCCAGGTTGGAGAGCCATATTAAGAAGACCTTTAACAAGTGTTGTTAGAGGTCTTTTTTTATGTGGCATTTTTTATCTAGCATTAATGCTATGAATCATTTGCATCATGCATTTTATTGATATTTTTTGCTAAAAAATGCTTGACTCATTTTTTAAATCTCAGTAATATACGCACCACTTGATTATCTGTTCTCCAATAGCTCAGTCGGTAGAGCAATGGACTGTTAATCCATGTGTCCCTGGTTCGAGCCCAGGTTGGAGAGCCAATCAAGCCAAATTCTGTTGTATATTTTGAACCCGTTCCCTTGTGAATGGGTTTTTTTATGAGCAATGTTTTTTATGAGCAAAGTTTAGCAATTTGCTGTTTAATATGCCTGTTTTTGATACCCTATCATCTCACTTGCTAAAGTACTATGCTAAAGTACTATAAGATACTATTGATAAGATACTATTGATAAGATACTACTTATGACACTGTCTTTTTCCCCTACCCAATCTCAATTTTTAGCCCTACAACAAGCGATTAATAAAGACCGCATCACCCAGCTAGTAAGCGATCATCAGCAAGGTAAATTGTCGCCAGATGATAAATCTTACTATGAAAGCTTAATCACCCAATTTATCGAGCTAATCAAGCTGCCTGATAGCGCGCATTTGGCCATGCAGCTTTTACCAGAATTCAAAATCACCGTGCCAGCCTTGCTTGATGGCATGGCTTATCGCGCAGTGTCCGATAAAAACCCGAAAGCGTGTGTGTTTGCGGCATATATGATTGACCAATCGCTGTTGCAGCGCGATATGACGCCCCTATTCAATGTGATTATTGAATTCGGTACGCCCGAGCTGTGGGTTGAATTGGTGAAAAAAGTGAATAATGCCCCTGCTGATCGCATCGTTGAGAAGGTTTATCAATGCGATAAATCGGTACAGACCTATTGGGAGCAACAAATTTTGTAAAGAAATTTCGCCTGATTGTCGCGTGCGGCGTTAAGCTAATGCAACATTTGGCTAAGATTTTTGTAGGAATTTTACGTTTGCCTTGCTTGTTTATCGCCAATGAAATAATTACACTAGGTTAAAGATATCTAATTGCGCTAAATTTTCCGTCTAATTGATAATTTGGTTATATCTAGCTTGATTGCTAAAAATTGATCACACGCGAGGCATGCAAATGGTTACTAAAATCAAAAAAAATCAACAAGTCATGGTTCCTATCCATATCAAAATCACTGAAGAAATGCGAGATTTGTTGACCCAAGTCGCCAAAAGCCATGGGTTTCCACGTATTCAAGGCTTGATTCGCTTATATATTCGCCGGGGACTCGATGCCGAGAATGTCGGCTACTCACTCGCTAAAGACAGCCGTTTTATCGAAAAGCTTAAGCGTCAAGGGGTGCCTGATGAGGTGATTTTTGAAGCCATTGATGAGACAGCCAAAGCCAAAGCCAAAGCAACTGATACGGCAAAACCTTAAGCATTTTTAGCCCCATAAAAAACCCAAAACGCAAATGTTTTGGTTTTTTTAAGATTCATCAACACTTTTATAGGCTTATCTTTTCTAGGCTTATACGCTTATACGGTGGGATGATGCTCAATAGGCGGTAATGGCTGACCATTGAGCGCGGCGTCCAAACGCTGTTTGTCTAGCGCATTTTCCCAACGTGACACGACAATCGTCGCACAGGCATTACCGGTCAAGTTGGTCAATGCACGGCACTCTGACATAAAGCGGTCAATCCCTAAGATAAGTGCCATCCCTTCGACTGCTGCCTAACACCAATAGTAATTCATCTTTGATGTACTTGATCATTTTGATGATTGAAAAGCCATTGTAACGTGCCAGAGCAGCGAGTTATTAACAATGTGATAACATATCAGCAAGGTAATTTTCAACATTATTGTTAAGCTGTAATGGGTCACATGGAGGCACTAAAACAATCCGTTGTATCAATATTTTTAGACGCAAATTTGGTGGGTTTTTGAGCGTTTTTTGCTTCAATATGTTGCTTAACATTAGCGCAAGGTATGAAGCTCAAGTATTAAGCCAAAATTTTCAGCATAGTTAGCCAACTTTCTATTTAGCTTTCTTTTGCTAATATTTTTTGCATTAACGTAAAAAAATGCTTGCATTGTTATTTCACTTGTATATAATAGCCACCACAATTTGGAAGCTTGGCAGAGCGGTTGAATGCACCGGTCTTGAAAACCGGCAAGGGTGCGAGCCCTTCGAGAGTTCGAATCTCTCAGCTTCCGCCATATTAAAAAAACCCCTGACTTGATTAAGTTTTGGGGTTTTTTATTGCCTAAGATTTATCCCTATGAATATCATTCTTTTACCACAAAATACCTTATCGACCGCTATTATTGATGATAAAACGCGCGTTATGCATTTAAAACAGGTGCTTAAAGTGGCATTGGGCGATACGGTGAAAGTCGGTATCAAAAATGGTCATTTAGGCACAGCGGTTGTCAGTAATATCCACGATTCAAGCATCGAATTATCGCAAATCCACTGTACTATTGCACCACCTGCCAAACTTCCGCTGACTGTTATTTTGGCAATTCCCCGCCCCAAGGTATTGCGTCGTCTATTTTTGGACATGACGGCGATGGGTGTCCAGCATATTATCTTGGTCAATAGTTACCGTAGTGAAAAAAGCTACTGGCAGACCCCTTTTTTAACTCAGCTCGATAACTATATCCATGAAGGCCTACAACAAGCCTGCGATACCGTAAGCCCGACCGTGAGCCTCAAAAAACGCTTAAAACCCTTTGTTGAAGATGAACTCCCTGCTTTAATCGCGGGTAAACAGGCGATTTTGACACATCCTTATGCCAATGAGCAGTTTACCCAAGTGTGGGACAATGCCCTGCCACATGTGCTAGTGATTGGGGCTGAAGGCGGCTGGATCGATTATGAAGTCGAATTATTCAAAACCGCTGGCTGCCAAGCGGCGCATATTGGCAATCGCATCTTACGCACTGAGAATGCCGTGAGTGTGCTCTGCGGTCATGCACTGTTAACTAGCCAATAAAATAGCCCATAAGAACAGCCCTACCTTGCCGTCAGATAACCTGCTATCGCCAAAGTTAAGCGGATGCAGGTGTGAAAAAATTATTACAACATCATAACAATTTTGTCTTGGGATTGATTTTGCATAAGGGTGTATGATATTTCCTGCTTCATGTCATAACAATAAAATTAAATAATATTGCATAACTGGATAATATAACGAGATAAAAAGGAAAGCTCATGAAAGCGAGTGATATCTTAGATAACGCGACGTTTATGCCTTTTACTGCCCCACCTTGTTCGAATGGTCCTTACGAATTTTTTGACCGCGAATACTTTATCATCACCTACCGCACCGATCCCGAAAAACTGCGCGCTATTGTACCTGAGTCACTGCAAATCACTGATGACGCGTTGGTGAGTTACGAGTTTATCCGTATGCCCAACAGTACAGGATTTGGCAACTATACTGAATCGGGACAAGTGATTGAAGTGATTGATGCCGAAGGCCGTCATGCCAATTATACCCATTGTATGTTTTTAGATGACTTTGGACCTACCGCGGGCGGGCGTGAGCTGTGGGGTTTCCCCAAAAAAATGGCATCGCCTGTATTAACCGTTGACAACACCGACACGCTACTTGGCACCCTCGACTATGGCAGTGTGCGCGTAGCCACAGGCACTATGGCATATAAATATGATGAGCTGGACAAAGCCACCGTCAAAGCCAATATGGAAAAAACGCCCAATTATTTGTTAAAACTTATTCCCCATGTCGATGGCACGCCGCGTATTTGCGAGTTGGTACGTTATTATTTGACCAATGTAGAAGTTAAAGCAGCCTATACAGGACCTGCTACCTTACAGTTATTTGACCA
The DNA here is from genome assembly GCF_001553955.1 of Moraxella osloensis. Taxonomy (NCBI): domain Bacteria; kingdom Pseudomonadati; phylum Pseudomonadota; class Gammaproteobacteria; order Moraxellales; family Moraxellaceae; genus Faucicola; species Faucicola osloensis. The sequence continues at coordinate 2,365,367 of NZ_CP014234.1, read as the reverse complement.
TGTGATGGCACCCGTGTCAAAATTACCTGTGCTAGAAATCGTCAAAACCTCTCATATTATTGCTAATCTCACCCTTGCGTTGGGTGAAGTAGCAGTAGACTATATTGCCGATGCGCAAGCCCGTCCCGATAGTAACTTTCAATAATTAATTTTTAATAATTAAAACCGTCATAATAAAACCACTTTGTCATAAAAAATCAAGGAGAAAAAATGGCTACCCAACTCACTACTGATTTAACCGGTAAAGTCGCACTCGTCACTGGCTCTGCAAGTGGTATCGGTCGCGATATCGCAGAAACCTATGCTAAAGCAGGCGCTGCGGTAGGTATTGCAGATATCAATCCAGATGCGGCGCAAGCAACCGTGGATACAATCAAAGCCGCAGGCGGCAAAGCGGTTGCTATTGCTATGGATGTGACCAATGAAGATGCGGTAAATGCTGGCGTGGATAAACTGGTACAGGAATTTGGGGGTATTGATATTTTGGTATCCAATGCCGGTATCCAAATCATTAATCCCATCGACCAATTTAGCTACGCGGATTGGAAAAAAATGATTGCCATTCATCTAGACGGTGCTTTTTTGACTACCAAAGCGGCACTTAAATACATGTATCAAAATGATAAAGTAGGTACCGTCATTTATATGGGCTCAGTCCACTCACATGAAGCATCAGCCCTAAAAGCGCCGTACGTCTCTGCCAAACACGCGCTATTAGGTCTAGCCCGCGTATTGGCTAAAGAAGGCGCAGCTCACAACGTGCGCTCATACGTGGTATGTCCAGGCTTTGTCAAAACCCCACTGGTTGAAAAACAAATCCCAGAGCAAGCCAAAGAAAAAGGCATTTCTGAAGAAGAAGTGGTGAAAAACGTGATGCTAGGTCAAACCGTTGACGGTGAATTTACCACAACCGATGATATCGCTCAATTAACCTTATTTTTAACGGCTTTCCCAACCAATGCGATGACCGGTCAATCATTTATCGCAAGTCATGGTTGGTTTATGAAATAGCTGAATACTAGCTTATAAAACTAAAGTACAAAACAAAGTACAAGAATAAACTACAAAACTGACTGATAAAAAAGGATTAGCTTGGCTAGTCCTTTTTATTTTTGCATTTGCAATCTATATAAATGATTAATGCATAGATTACAGATCATCAATGAACTTTCGACCATCACTCGCCACAGGTTCATGGTCAATTTTTTGAATCTCTGATTTTATAAGCTGTTCCTTATTATCAGCGATACATTGCATGATCATGGCAAGTTGTTGCTTGGTCGCATCTTGATATTTTTCTGCTAAAATTTGCCCGACGTGACCGGCGGTTTGGGCAGATTTTGGGTTGGCAAGCCAGTGAGCCAGTTGCTGCGTTAATTCATCACTACCATTGACTTGCACCAATGCACCCGCTTGTTTTAACTGATCCACAATCAGTTGGCAAGATTGGGTATATTGCCCCATAATAATCGGCTTGCCGACAATGGCTGCTTCAATCGGATTATGCCCACCGATATTGACCAAAGACCCACCGACAATGGCAATGTCTGAAAGCGCATACCACACGCCAAGTTCACCCATACTATCTGCCAAATATACGCTTTCATTTTTGGCAGGTTCACCATCTTGGCTACGACGAATCACCGGCAAATTTTTGGCATCAATCAATTTGGCAACAGCATCAAACCGCTCGGGATGACGGGGTACGATAATGAGCAGCGGATGACGGTTGGCATACTGGGCTTTCACGGTTAAAAAGCTGTCTAAAATTGCCAATTCTTCGCCTTCATGGGTGCTGGCTGCCAAAATCACGGCGCGATCTGGCAAGTTCCAACTTTCTCGTAACTTTTCGGCACGGCTTAGCATCAACGGGTTGGTTTTACTAGACCATTTAAGCGAGCTGGCAATGCGGATTTTGTCACTGGTAGCGCCCAATTGGCGAAAGCGTTTGGCAGAATCGCTGTCTTGGGCGATGATAAGGCTTAAATTCTCCATCATACTTTGGCTAAGCTTGGCAGCTTTTTGATACCCCTTAAAAGATTTTTCAGACAAGCGCCCATTGACCAAAATCGTGGCAATTTGACGATTGCTCAGTTCAGCAAGCGTGGTACCCCACAATTCAGTCTCGATAAATAGCGCGGCAACGGGTTGGACATGTGCCAAAAATTTATCAATCACCGCTTGGCTATCGATGGGTACAAAACTATGGTACACCTTACTTGCTGCTATCTCAGGCGCAAACAGCTGCTCAACGCGGTTATAGCCTGTATGGGTGGTATTGGTCACCCACAGCGCATAGCCTTGCGCGAGCAAATCTCTTAAAATCGGTTCGGCGGTATTGGTTTCACCGAGTGATACCGCATGACACCAAATTATCGGCTGGCGGGTGTGAATCTTTGGAAACACTTGACCAAAGCGTTGCTGCTTTTCATTAGGCAAGGTGGTTTTGCTCGCAAGTTTTAGTTGGTATAGTGGCTTTAACAGCGACATAGCGAGACGATAGTATAACGGTGTGGCTTGCATAACGACTCTTGAAACAACTTAATAAAAAATGCCGTCATTGTAAAAAACGAGGGCTAAAATAGCAATAAAAAAACCCTACTTTGTAAGTAGGGTTTTTGAACTTAGACGTTCGCAAAATTCAACACCAGCCATTAGGCTTGTTCTGTCCAGCGTTTTTGTGATTCTTTAATCACCGCTTTGGCTTCTTCAATGTCGCCCCAGCTTTCAACTTTGGTTGTGCCCGCTTTTTTCAAATCTTTATAGTGATTAAAATGGAACTCGATTTGCTTAATCAGTTGCTGTGGTAAATCTGCTAGGGTATTAATCGCGTTACCGTTGTTGCGGTCATCTGCCGGCACTACCACCACTTTATCATCTACTTCACCATCATCCACGAATTTCATCACGCCAATGACTTTGGCTTCGATAAAGATGCCTGTTGGTAGCGGGGTGTCAGTGATGATCAGTGCGTCTAATTCGTCGCCATCTTCATCAAGGGTTTGTGGGATAAAACCATAGTTGGTAGGTTTGGCAAATAATTGTGGCTCTACGCGGTCAAGTTGCATCACGCCAAGTTTACGGTTCCATTCGATTTTGTTGTTTGAGCCCGCTGGGATTTCGATAACCACGTTAATCACGCCGCCGTCAACGTCGCCCGCATCAAGAATTTGGTTAAAATCTGCCATGAGTTTTTCCTTTTTGTTAGTAAAGTTGTTTATAAAACTGCTTGTAAAAAAGTAGCCTAAAAGTGGGTTGATTATAGCAAAGTCTGTTGGCTTTCTCTATTTTTTCCCGCCGCAACTTCTAGGAGATTATGAATATGCATAGGCAAATTTGGAATTAAAAAATTGGTCGTTTAACATCCTGTGTCAATTTAAATCCACTTACTTTTCAATAAACTTGGCTTTGTCTTTAAACATACATTCGTCATACACTGGGCATTTGCCACATTCGGGACTTCTAGCTTTACAAGTATAGCGTCCATGCAAAATCAAATAATGGTGCGCGTCCAATATATAGTCCTGTGGTATGCGTGCGATGAGTTTATCTTCCACTTCTCGCACATTTTTACCCGTTGCCAAGCCTGTGCGATTGCCGACACGAAAAATATGGGTATCCACTGCCATGGTGGGCTGCCCAAAGGCAGTGTTAAGCACCACATTGGCAGTTTTTCGCCCTACCCCTGCTAGGCTTTCAAGCTCGTGGCGGGTTTGCGGTACTTCGCTAGCAAATTTATCCACCAAGTCTTGACAGCATTTCATCACATTTCTGGCTTTGCTATTATATAGCCCAATGGTTTTGATATAACTTTTTAGCCCAGCTTCACCCAAATCCAACATTGCTTGCGGGGTATTGGCGACGGCATATAGTTTGCGGGTAGCCAGATTGACACTGACATCGGTGGCTTGTGCCGACAGTATGACGGCGATCAACAATTCAAAGTTGCTTTGATATTCCAGTTCCGTCTCTGGTTTTTCAATGGCTGCTGCTAATTTTTGGAAAAACGGCAACACGTTTTTATTGGGCATGCGCCGTGAGGGCGGTGTCTCTGCGGTTTTGGGCACTTGGATTTTTGATTTGATGTTGGCAACCATTATGCACTCTTTAGGTTATGGCAGTGTCGCAAGTTGCTGCTGCAAGGCTTGCACCAAGGCTTGTTTATTGTCATCTGCGCGTACGGCAAGTTGTTTTTCTAATTTTTTGATTTGGGTGCGTAGTTTTGCCGCTTCAATGGCGTTTTTGGCTTGCGTTTCACTGATATCAACCGTGATATCATTGAGTTTGGCTTGTACCATACTGACCACAGGTTTGGCATTGGTATTGTCATTGACCTGGCGTTCGATACGGTCAAGGTGGGCGTAGTAGCGCGCGCGTAATCCGTCTTGCTCGGTTTGCCTTGTCGCGTCATCCATCAACCGTGTGAAGGGCACCAGCTCGATGCAGTCCACTGGACAGGGCGGCAAACACAGCTCACAACCTGTGCATAGGTCGGTAAAAATGGTGTGCATACGTTTGCCTGAGCCAATAATGGCATCGACAGGACACGCAGGAATACATTTGGTACAGCCAATGCAATCTTCTTCTCGAATGATGGCTCGCATTTCCATCGGACGATTGGTAGCGGGATCCGTTTGCCATTTTGAGGCTTCAGCTGTCATTGGGATACGCCCAAGCAGTTTGCCGATTTGGTCGGTGACTGATTGCCCACCGGGCACGCATTGGTTATGCGACTCGCCCAGTGTGACAATGGCGGTGGCATACGGCAGACAGCCTTCAGGATGACCGCATAGCCCGCATTGGGTTTGCGGCAGGACTTGGTCGATTTGTTGTATTAATCGTTGATGCTCGATACTTAGGCTATTTAAGTTTAACCTATTAAATAGATTGGGTACCTTGAAAACAGGTTGGCTATCAGACATGGCTCAATTTTTATTCACTATAATCATCAGTGTATATTTTACCATAGCTCATACCTATTTCGCCTATAACCTATCAATACAAATCATCAAGACGAATGATGAAAACAAGTCACTTAATCAATCTGTTTAAGATTGGTAATGCTGTTTCACCCATTCGATCAGTTGGTAAGCAATCGTGCCTTTTGGCGGGATGATAGGGCCGTTTTCATCTAAGCTATCTACATCAAAAAACTGGGCATCCATCAGCTCATTGTTATCTATACTGATATCGCCACTTTGGTACTCTGCAATAAACCCTACCATTAAATTGCTGGGAAAAGGCCACGGTTGGCTGCCAAAATAGCGCAAATTGCTGACAGATAACCCCACCTCTTCCATCACTTCACGATGCACGCATTGCTCTAAGCTCTCACCGACTTCCACAAAACCTGCCAGCACGGTATACATTTTGCTATCTGTCGCCCGTAGATGATGCGCCAACAAAATCTGTGGTTTGTCCGTGGTGGTTTTGATGATAGCGGTGATCATACAAGGCTGCACTCTAGGATACTGGTGATAATGGCAACTGGGGCAAACGGTGGCATTTTCAATGGGGTGTAACTCCGTGGGCGTACCACAGCGGCTACAAAATTGATGATCTTGACGAAAGCGTAACAGCTGCATGGCTTTGGCTAATTGGCTGGATTGTAGCGCATCAAGGCTGCCAATCAGATGCCGAAAGCGCAAAAACTCAATCTGTCCTGTACTCTCTTCTGGCGATTGTGACAAGTCGATATCTTGATGGGCAATGGCATAAATATTGTTGCCTGCCTCATCGGTATTCACTTTAACGGCCTGATCGGGCACGTCCTCACAACGATAAAAAAAAGGAAGTCCGCCTATACAAGCGAACTTATCGTTATCACAAATAAGCAAATAATGGTGTAATGCGGTCATATTGGTTACCAAATCACCCTAAGCCACAAGCATGTGTTGTAAGCTGCGATAGCCGACATACATTGCATGGTTGCCTGCGGGTTTGTTCGTTTCAAGACTTTCTAGATAATAATCTGCTGACATCACAATATCGGCAATTTTAGCAAGCTCATGCTCTGACAACTCGCGACCCTGTTGCTCAGTTAAGTTTTGTAGCACTGTGGCACCGCGTTTGAGCAGTTGGCTTTGTCGAGGTAAGTTTAAAAATAAGCAAGCACCCGAGATAGTGCGCATGATATCAGGCACAGGCGTGATATGTAGAATATCTTTGTCGGTGTCATTTAGATAATCATTGAGCGCAGTTTCAATGGTGGCAATGGCGGTACGGCTTTCTTGGACGAGCGTGTTATGAGCCGTTTCGATTTGATGTAGCGAAATAGTCTGGTTGTACACGGGCAATGTTACCGCACCCGGGGTATGTGATTTTGCCAGGTTAATTGCCGCATTTTCTGCCATCATTAAAGTGCCAAGCAATTCATCAAAATCATCAGGCGTTGGCTGCGTCCAAGTTTTTACTTTGCCAATTTGTTGAGTCAGCGCTGCACTCACCTCATTTAAATTTAAGGTTCTAAACACGCTACTTAAATCATGCAAACGCTGCGCCATACTATCAATCTCATCTGGACTTGAATTGAGATTAACTTGGCGGGCATAACTGTCACTGGCAGATTTTATCAAATCAATTTCTTGCTGGATGAGCTGGTTAAGCGTACTGGTCACGTCACGGTCTGGTCCAAATAAGAAGCGGCGCATGGTTTTTAACTGGGTTTCATCTAAAGTATTGGCCGAGAATTTGTGCTGAACTTGCAAGGCAAGCTGGCTATCTCTTGAACTGGCAAATTGCACCAAATCAGCAAAACGAGAATCATTGACAGGTAGATAATCATTAAATTGTTGTTCAACAAAAATAAGCGCCCGCTTTTGCAGGTTACTAAGCGGTAACACCCCTGCCAAATCTGATACAGCCGCATCAGCGGCATGCCAAAACAAACTGTCGGTACGTTTTGAAACCATTTCACACGCCGCTTGCATGGCTTTGAGTTTTTCTAGCTCTTTTGGCGATAATTGATTGCTCTGTGCAGTGAGTGCTACGCTCAGACCTGCGCGATAAGCTTCCACCAGTTTTTTTGGGTTAATGCCGAGTGATTTTAACGGTTGGTAATTTTGTTCTGGATTGGCAATGACGATACTGCTGTTTTTGTTGGCAGTTAAGTCTGATAGCTGCAGCACTGGCTGATGCAAATCGCTGTGAAGTTGATTGATAATCGGCAACAACAACGAAGGTTCAATGGTCTCTTTAAGTAATACAAACTCGATATAACGCGCCAACGTCATGATACCTTCTGACACATCCATCATCATGTCATTATTGGGTCGGTCGCGCTCGTCATAGAGTTTTTGCAGTCCTGCCGATAGACTATTGGCAAGTTCATAGCCTTCCTCTAATTGAATCAACCGCAATACTTTTGCCAGTTGCGCCAAGGTATCCACGGAATCAAGCAGCAAAGGCGCTTGACTACTGTCGTCATTAAACTCACTTAAATGCATTTCGGCATCGTGTAGCGTCACGGCAATTTCAGGTCTTAATAAATGCAATGAAGGCAAATCAAAATTGGTGGCTGTTAGTTTTTGTGAGTTAGAACTTGGCAGACTCATGTTTTTTTATCCAAAATGATTTTAAGGTGATAAAGGTAAAATGACAGCTACATTTATTGCTGATTATTGTAAGACGTCCCTATACCAGTGTCTATGTCAAAGTGTTAATACCAGCACAATAATTACACTTTATCATGAAATTTTGCCCATCAAATAAATGCCTTTATAAAATTTAATGAGGCATTTTTTATGGTTAAACACTCGCCCAGTTTTCAGCCAGCTGTGGGTTGTTATCTTTTAAGGCGTTAAGCCATTCAAGATGCGCCTGCTCAGCATCACTACTTGCCAAAAAGCGCTTGATAGTCGTGCTAAAACGCTGATGCACAGTTGCGCCGCCGACACCGCCACCGACATCATCATCGATGGCTAATGCTACCTGTCCGCCTGTCATCGCCAGATACACTTCTGCTAAAATCTCGGCATCGAGTAACGCGCCGTGGAAGGTACGGTCTTGTTTACCGACATTGAGACGTTTCACCAGCGCATCCAATGTATTGCGCTGCCCTGCGAACATACGTTTGGCGATGGCAAGGCTGTCTGTCACGGTGACGGTTTGGTGGATATCGGGCAAGCCAAGTCGCGCAAACTCAGCTTGCAAAAAGCTCATGTCAAACCCTGCATTATGCGCGATGAGTTCTGCGCCTTGCAAAAAGTCATAAATCGCTTCACCGACTTGCTCAAACACGGGCATATCATTTAAAAACACATTGTGAATGCCATGAACGCGAATGACTTCCTCACCCATCTCAATTTTTGGGTTGATATAGACATGCAGTTTTTCACCGGTAAAACGTCGATTAATCATCTCAACGATACCGACCTCAATGATACGGTCACCATTTTGCGCTTCAAACCCTGTGGTCTCAGTATCGAGAACCAGCTGGCGATTGGCAGTCCCTTTGTGTTTGGCGATGGGTAATAAAGGTATAAAAGTCGGGTTGGGCTGGCTGGTAATACCGTTAAACACGGGGCGCTGAGCAATCAAGTTGTCATCTTGCGGGACAAATTGCCCTTGTGGATTGGTGAACACCGCAAAATGTGGGTTAGCACTGGTTGGCAAGTGAGTTGACTGTCCGCCTAACGATGATTGAGTTGATACATCGTCATTTTGAGTATGGCTTATTTGAGTCTTGCTTGTTTGGGTAGTGCTTGTTTGAATAGTGATTGGGGCGGGTTCACCGTCAAGTGCCTGCAAAAAGATATCCCCCATCATCTCACTGTCGGCAAACTCTAGGTCTTGCGCGTCATCAAAAGACGCATCGCTAAAATCGCGGGTTAACGCTGAGTGAGTGGGAACTAGGTCGTTATCGGTTGACATTGGGTTCATGGGCGGGTCTTTTTTTTTATCATCAAAATCAGGGTTTTTATCACTAAAATCCGATTTAACATCTAAATCAATGGTAGGATTGGGTGGATTTTTAATTACTTTGTTAAAGCTTTTGGGTAGTTGGTCTATGCCTTGGTTTGCAAGCTTATCGGCATATTCGTTGCCATCATGACCGGCGTGTCCTTTAACCCATTGCCAGTCAATTTGTCGCTGCTCGCACAGCCCATCAAGCCGCTGCCATAATTCCACATTTTTGACATTTTTCCAATGTTTCTTTTTCCACCCTGCCAGCCATTCGCTGATACCTTTGATGACATAGCTAGAGTCTGACCAGATTTGAATCGGTAACGCTTTTGGGCTGTTTTCCAATGCGGCAATCGCCCCCATCAGCTCCATGCGGTTGTTGGTGGTATGCGCCTCACCCCCGCAAATATCAATTTGCTCACCCGTAGGTAAAATCACCACAGCACCAAAGCCCCCTTTACCAGGATTGCCACGGCAGGCGCCATCAGTATAAGCAAGGGCACGACCCACAAGGGGCGTTAAGGCATGATTTGACATAGATAACAACCCATATAAAACAGCAAAACAATCAAAAAAAACAGCCCTCAGTATAAGAAAAAAAAGCATAAAAAGCCATGCCAAAACGTCTATAATAACCGCTTATGGTTGCTATCTGCAGGTTTAAAGGAAGTCTATGCAAAAAAAATCTCGTGCGCTCGTGTCAGCTGTGTTGACCAAGGTGGGTATGGCTATGGTCTGTGCGCTAAGCCTAAATTTGGCGGCTTGTAACAAGCCCCAATCCCCTGCAACGACTAGCAGCGATGGCGCAAAACAGTCGCCAGCACTATCACAACCTGCCGCTAGCGATGATGTGTTTGTGGGCTGTTACACAGTCAGCCATACAGAACCTGCCCAAATCAAAATCATCAAAAATGGTGATAGTAAAAATGGTGAAAGTTACGCCATGCAAATGCGCGAGTTTAACGACCCCAGCAAAAACTGGGACAAACCTGAAGCCATGCAAGTCATCGCAACTGACAGCCCAGATATACAAAAATACTTTGACATCAAAGCCGATGAACATCAATACTTAGAAAAAATCATTGCCCGTCCCGACCGCGTGTTCGTGCTCGCCAAAATCACCGATAGTTTTGCAAGCCTAAACCCGCAATTTGACAGTCCCTATCTGGGTTATATCTACAAAGGTAGTAATACGGTGTATAAAGTGGCATGCGAGCAAACCACCAAACTGTAATCACCTGAGTTGCTGCTTGACTTGATGAGCTTGGTTTGCTGCTTGATTTGATGCTTGAGTTAATACGTCTCATCCAAATTTTAACCCAAACGATTAATAGAGAATAAGCGATGAATTTTTTTGCATGGTTAGTGCTGGGCTTGGTGGCATACACTAGTGGCTTTAGTATCCGTCATTTTCACTACAAAGACGCCGCCATCCCAACTGATAAAAAATGGCAATACGCGGCGATTTTTTTTGTCATCGCGCTCGTGGTCTTTGCGCTATTGAATTTATATGTTATGCACAAAGCTGCGCTTGATATGATGTTTGTGTTGGTATCGAGTTTGGTGGCGACAGGGGTTTTTTATTATGGTATCTCGGCAGATACCAACAATAAAATGAATCTACCGGATTAAACATACCCGATTAGTTGAACCATGATTTTTTGTAAGTCGATGAATTTGTTTGGATAATAAAATGTCTCAAAAAATGGCGAATACTCACGCCCCCATGACTACCACCCCCATGACTGCCACCCACTTGGCTGGCTTGACGCGGCGCCGACTGCTAAAGACAGGGATAGCGCTATCGGCAGCGACGGTAACGGGTGCAAAAGCAGATTTGACAATAGGCGGGCAAGTGATTAGCCAACCTTCACAGCGGTATGGGTCAAACAATGACCCTAATAACATGGCTTTTGGCGAGCCAAGCGCTATGCCCAATGGCAATACGCCCATGGAAACATTGCCCATCAATCCCCAATGGCCCCAATGGGACTTTGCGACCATCAAAGCCAATTGTGAAGCCCTCAAAGGTCGCGGTGTCCACCTCCATTTGGTAGCGCCATCGGGATTTGGTAGTGATGAACAGCGTAACTTACTGGCGATTCACCGACTCACCCAAGCGGGATTTTATATCGACAATCCAGAAGTGATTAGCCGACGTTATTTGCGCTTTGCAGGTTCAGACAGTGAGCGCTTGGACGATATTACCGCCTTACTTAATCGACCTGTACATGAGCTGCCTAAGATATTACTCGGCGTGCGTGGCGGCTATGGCGCGATGCGTTTGCTCAACAAACTAAGTGATCAGCAGTGGCGAATGCTGACGCAAAAACTCAAAGAGCGTGGCACACTACTGATGGGTTTTAGTGATTTTACTGCCTTGCAGCTTGCCATGTACGCCAAAGGTCATCTCCCCTATGTGGCAGGGGCAATGCTCAGTAGTGACTTTGGCAAAACAGAGGTGAATACCGATACCATCCAAAGTTTTATCAACCTTTGCACCCAAAACCAGCTACGTATCCAAGTGCCAGAAGCTCAGCTTTATCGTGACACTGCGCGTCCTTTGGCTAAGCCGATAAAAGGCACCTTATGGGGCGGTAATCTTAGCGTGTTATCTGCAATGGTGGGCACGCCGTATATGCCAACTGTTGACAATGGGATTTTATTTTTGGAAGATACCGGTGAGCAGCCTTACCGTATCGAGCGTATGCTACAAACCTTGGTGTTATCAGGTATTGTGGCAAAACAGCAGGCAATTGTGTTGGGCAAATTTAATTTTAGCGGCATCAGTGATGCTTACAATGGTGATTACACTTTTGATACCGTCATCCGTACCATCCAACAAACCACAGGGCGACCCATCTACACCGATTTCCCCTTTGGGCATGTGGCAAGACGCATTAATTTTCCGCTCGGTGTGCCTGTCACACTTGACAATGTCGGTAGTGGCTATCAAGCGACATTCAACCAGTTTTATCATCTTAAAACCGATGCAAACTTTGGCAATTTGGACTTAACTAAATTATTCGTCTAACGTATTTTCGGCAGATTGCTTGCCTTTTTACTTGCAAGATTAATTGTTAGACAAACGTAAAATTTTAACCGCGCCACTGGCGACCAAGGCAAAGACCAAGAGCCCAATCAACAGATCGGGATAGCGCGACTGGGTAAACCACGTTAACACCCCAGTCAAGATGACACCTAAGTTGACAATCACATCATTGGACGTGAATATCATACTGGCTTGCATATGTACGTCTTTACTTCTACTTTTCTGAAGTAGATATAGACATAAAGCATTACCGAGTAACGCCAACATCGAGATACCTATCATCATCGCAAAATTTGGTATCGTCTCTGCACCTAAAAATCGACGCACCACTTCCATCAATCCCGCTACAGCAAGCAGTAACTGCAACACACCTGCGACCTTAGCAGTCAGCTGTTTGGTTTGCAGCGAATGCCCCACGGCAAACAACGCTAACCCATATCATTTGCTCTTCAGATGGGCAATCCATTTTAGCAATTTTAAATAGCGTTTTTTGCATAACTCATCCAATTGAAGAAATGGTTAATTGGGGCTTATATTATTTTAAAACCTGTTTGAATTTTAACATGCAAACAGGCTTGTAATTTTTCAAATACGCTCGCATTGACTATCAGATTTCAATTTAGAAAATCCGATTATTATCATGCGGTTTGGCAAATTTTGCGATATTAGCTTCGATATTTTTAGCGATATTGAGATAATAGTCGGCAAATTCATCGCCTGCGCCTTGATTAGCAATGACGGACGGCTCTCCTTTATCGGCTTGCTCGCGGATGCCTTTTGCCAGTGGTAATTGCCCCAGCAGCGGCACTTTATACTGTGCTGCCATTTTCTCCCCGCCGCCTTCGCCAAAAATCGCTTCGGTATGCCCACAGCTGCTACAGGTATGTAGCGCCATATTTTCTACCACGCCGAGCACAGGGATATGGGTTTTGCGGAACATCTCAATGCCTTTTTGCGCATCTAGCAAGGCAATATGCTGCGGCGTGGTCACAATCACCGCACCGGTCACAGGAATACGCTGGGCAAGCGTCAACTGAATATCTCCCGTCCCAGGTGGCATATCAATCACCAAATAATCAAGATTTGGCCAGTTGGTTTGGTTGTAAAGCTGCATCAGTGCGCCTGTGGCTTTGGCACCGCGCCAAGCAATCGGGGTAGTGTCATCGCTCAACAAGCTACCAATAGATAGCATCGGCATGCCTTGCGCCGCAATCGGTACAAACTGCTCATGCTCAAGCTGCGGCTGCTGACCTGCCACGCCAAGCATACTTGGAATACTCGGGCCATAGATATCTGCATCGAGCACGCCCACGCGTTTGCCCAGTTTTTGCAGCGCCAAGGCGATATTCACTGTCGTAGTCGATTTGCCAACGCCGCCTTTACCCGAAGCCACCACAATAATATGCTCGATGCGTGGATGCGGTGTTAATTCTGCTTGGGTAGTGGCTTTTTTGGCAATCGCAGGTTCAGGGGTTTCTGTGACTAATTTGTCACTTTGTGGCGCGGCCTGAGTGACAGGTGGCATGGCATTGGTGGTTTTGGGTAGGGTTGAGCCACTGCCTTTGGTCGTAGGTTTTGGTGCAGTAGTGCTGTCAAACAAGGTAATATTCATATTTACTTCACTGACCCCATGGATATGCAGCTTTTGGCTCAAATCATGATGGATTTGTTCAGGATTGCAATCATCGGGCAAGCGCAAATCCAATGTCAGACTACTACCTTGCTGTTTAATCCCTTTGACATACTGGCGAATTGGCTGGTTATTGACGCGGTAGTCATCAAATAACTGATTAAGCGTGGACTCATCCACTGTCGCCACGGTTTTTGGTTTGATAAAGTTGAACATGATAGTTGCTTACCCCAATGTTGTTATTTTAACGATTTTAACCACTGTTAAGTGGGGTTTATTGCCAATTTTCACAGAGACAGATTGAACCTATCTGTATGAAAAGTAATTTTTCTTGTTTGATTGATGCCCATTGGTTGGGAAATGATGCGATTTAAGCTATCATACAGCAATAATAACGTTTTTTTAAACAAATCAATAACAGGTGTATTGTGAGAAAAATTTTAGTTACCAGCGCCCTGCCCTATGCCAATGGTCCGATTCATTTGGGGCATTTGGTTGAGTATATCCAAACCGATATTTGGGTACGCGCCATGAAATCACTGGGTCATCAAGTAACCTATGTGTGTGCCGATGACGCCCACGGCACAGCGATTATGCTTAAAGCAGAAGTCAACGGTGTCACCCCTGAAGAGCAAATTGCCGATGTCAAAGCCTCCCATGAAAAAGATTTTGCGGGATTTTTAATTGATTTTGACAACTACTACTCAACCCATAGCCCAGAAAATGAGCATTACTCACAGCTGATTTATAATCGCTTGTATGAAAACGGCCATATCTCGCATAAAGCAGTTGAACAGCTGTATGACCCAGAAAAAGGCTTGTTTTTGGCAGACCGTTTTGTCAAAGGCGAATGCCCAAAATGCGGCGCAAAAGACCAATACGGCGACAACTGCGAAGTCTGCGGCACCACCTACAATGCCACCGAACTCAAAAATCCTTACTCAACGCTTTCAGGTGCAACGCCTGTTTTGAAATCATCCATCCATTATTTCTTTAATCTGCCAAACTTTAGCGAATTTTTGCAAAATTGGACGCGTAAAGAAGGTCGCCTGCAGACCTCTATCGCCAACAAATTACAAGAATGGTTTGATGCAGGGCTTGCCAACTGGGATATTAGCCGCGATGCACCGTATTTTGGCTTTAAAATCCCAAATACCCCAGCCAATGAACCAGACAAGTATTTTTATGTGTGGCTCGATGCGCCTGTCGGTTATATGGCAAGTTTCAAAAACTTGTGTGACCAACAAGGTGCGAATTTAGGCTTAAATTTTGATGAGTATTGGTCAAAAGAAAATCATAACAACACCGAAATCTATCACTTTATCGGTAAAGATATTGTGTATTTCCATGCCCTGTTTTGGCCAGCCATGCTTGAAGGCGCAGGATTTAGAACCCCCACTGCCATCAACGCGCATGGCTTCTTGACCGTCAATGGCGAGAAAATGAGTAAATCTCGCGGCACCTTTATCAAAGCCGATACCTACTTACAAAACCTTGACCCTGAATACTTGCGTTACTACTTCGCTAGCAAATTATCAGCCAGTGTCGAAGATATCAATCTTGACCTCGAAGACTTTATGCAAAAAGTCAATTCAGACTTGGTGGGTAAAGTCGTCAATATTGCTAGCCGCTGTGCAGGGTTTATCCATAAAAATCATGGCAGTAAACTGGCACTGACGATTAGCGAGCCTGCTTTGGTGCAACAAATCATTGATGCGGGCGAAGACATCGCCGCCGCTTATGAAGCGCGCGAATTTAGCAAAGCTATGCGTCTGATTATGGCGTGCGCAGACAAAGCCAATGAGTACATCGATGACAAAAAACCGTGGGCACTCAACAAAATCGAAGGTCAACAAGCCGAAGTACAAGCGGTGTGTACCGTCGCGCTTAATATCTTCCGTCAATTGGTGGTTTATCTTGCACCCGTATTACCATTGATGTGTGAAAAAGCACGAATTTTTCTCAATGTTGACAGCCTAGACTTTGATAGCCGTCATGCGTTATTGGTCGGGCATACCATCAACGCCTTTACCCCATTGATGCAGCGTGTTGACAAAGATAAAGTGGCTGCGATGGTGGATAGCTCAAAAGAAGATTTAAACAAGCAGCCTGCTATCGCCAATCAACCAGCAACTGGACAATCTGGCGCGAGCAACACCAAAGCCGCCGCTAGCGAACAACCCACTGGCGATACAGCATTGATTGGTATCGATGACTTTGCCAAAGTCACCATGACCGTAGCAAAAGTGCTAGCCTGCACTAACGTGGAAGGTGCAGATAAATTGCTGCAATTTACCCTAGATGTGGGTGAGACAGATGCGCAGGGCAATGTGAAAACGCGCAATGTGTTTAGCGGTATCGCCAAATTTTATAACCCTGAACAATTGGTGGGCAAAACTGTGGTCTGCGTCACCAACCTTGCGCCACGAAAAATGAAGTTTGGTATTTCTGAAGGTATGATTTTATCGGCTGAGAAAGCCGGTCAATTGACGGTGGTTACTTTAGATGACCATATCCCTGCGGGCGCAACCCTTGCTTAATGGGCTTAACTGGGGTTAATAGCCATCATTTGAAACATTTTTGTCAAAATATAAAAAAACCGCTGATAATCACCAGCGGTTTTTTTATTAAGCTATCCTAAATATCAAAAATCGATAATGTCGCACGATTAGCGTTTGCCTTTACTCACGCTGATGCGAACGGGTATAGATTTTCGATTGGCTCTAACGGGATTAGCTGCCTTATTGTATTGGCAATAATGGGGTGCTTCAGCCGAAGGTAGAATAGCACCAACTACTAATACGCCTGCCATCAAGTTTGATGAGTTCATATAGCCTCCTTGTTGAGTTAGTGTACGATGATTCCATCTGTGAATCATTTACCTTTACTAAGCACAGACATGTTTAACTTAATCAACGCTGCAACGAATCGTTTAAAAAAGATAAATAATGCTGCGAGTAGAAGCCCTATTCTAAAAGATATCGAAAGATTTTCATACCATTTTATTATGACAATTTCATGAAATATTCAATAATATTTATACTTTATGTTTCAACTAAGGACTTTATGTAATTAAGCATACGCATATATCGGTATTCATGACAGGTTTTGTTAACAAGCTACTGTTTATCAAAGAATTTATAAAACCTTTTACGCCATAAAAACTTAGCCATAGCGGCAAACTTTTATTTATGTTATAGCAAACTAGTACATTGAAATTATACTCGACTCACAAAACAAGTTTGATTATTGGGGAATACTAACCCGAAGTGATGAACCAATTAACCTTATACGTGAGCCCAAAACACGCCCAAGCACAAGGCTTAACACTAAATCCTGAACTACTAAAAGGTGCCATTAACGTTGATACCACACCCGAGCAAAAAATTGACAAATAATCGCTATGATTAAATAAGAAAAAACCCGCCTAATTAAATAGACGGGGTGTTCAAACTGGGCAGTGAAATGATGCGCTACTTAAAGCACATTTAAAAATTTAAAGCACATTTATAATAACACGTGTCGCTTCAATGACATCAAGTACGCGGTTGTCAACACGTAAGCGCACTTCACCTGGACGCGGGCGACTGATAACCTTTGCCTGACGATAAGCATTGTTATTTAACACATAGACATTACGGTCATTATATTGCTTGACTGTGTAATAACGATTGTCTAGTTTTTTTGCCCAGCCTAGTGGTACCGCTTTACCACGTGCAACATTTTTTTGCAGACCTGGAGGCAATTGGCGATACTGCTCGTGGGTTAGGTAGCGACCACTGCGACTATCGTAGTATCGATTATCGCCTCTGTCGTGCTCTCTATCATGGTTTGGGTTATAGCGTTGGTTTTCTTTGCGCTCATCTTTATAGTGTTTTTGTTGCTGTTTCTGATGCTGTGTCCAAGTTCTAGCTTGTTTATCTTGACCTTTACCATGACCAGGATCTGCAAAAACAGCGGGTGAAGCCATGAATGAGCCCGCTAAAAATAAGCTAGTTAATAACGTCGATTTTTTCATTGTTATACACCTTTATCTATACCTTTATAATATGTTCGCTGGATAAGTAATTTTGTATGAAACTATAGCATGAAATTAAAATGTAACTTAATATGACAATGGTGTGGTAATTTTCTTTCTACTAAAAAACAATGCGCCACTGCTTATTACTTAGTTTATGACTTAGCGAATTATTATTAAAAAATGATACATTAGCGAAATTAGGCGGATTGTTATGTTATCGGAATTTATCATATAAAGCCTTTTTAACCCGTGACCCAAAGCTTTAAACGTGGTTGGCAAACTTGCCTGATACATATATAACGCTATGCGACTGCAAAATTAGCTGATAAAATGTAAATAATGTTTAACAATGCTGTATGATATTGTTATTAAAGTGTAAGATTTTCTTGTTTAAGATTTACCTTTTTAATCGTTACCCTATGGATGGGTTTTTGGAGTGATATATGTTGAACGCTACATTTGGTGTTTCTCGTTTGACCAAAGCAATGATGCTAGGTGGAATTTGTATGGCAAGCCTGATGGGTTGTAGCCAATCTAACAATAAAACAGCTGATGCAAGCACAGCAAGTGCAACGACAGCGGCGTCAGGCGATACCAAGTCTGTTGCTATCACAGCAATCGTTGAGCACCCAGCATTAGATGCCGTTCGTCAAGGTGTGATTGAAGAGCTTGGTAACGAAGGCTTTAAGGAAGGTCAAAACCTAAAAGTAAATTTCCAATCAGCCCAAGGCAATACGGCGACTGCCGGTCAGATTGCCAAACAATTTGCCGCGGATAAACCCGATGCCATCGTTGCCATTTCCACCCCATCGGCGCAATCCGTCATTGCAGCGACCAACTCAATTCCTGTCATTTTCTCTGCAGTTACCGACCCGGTCCAAGCGAAACTGATAAAATCTTGGGAAGCCTCTGGCACCAACGTGACAGGCGCATCAGACATGTTGCCACTTGAGCCACAGATTGAGCTGATGAAAAAAGTGGTACCAAATCTCAAATCCGTCGGCTATGTATACAGCCCAGGGGAAGTCAACTCAACTGTGGTACTCAAAGCGCTTGAAGCAAAATTTAAACCGATGGGCATTAGCATCGTTGCAGCACCTGCACAGCGCACTACCGATATTCCCCAAGCGGCTCGTGGTCTACAAGGTAAAGTTCAGCTCATCTATACCTCACTTGACAACAACGTGGTATCCGCCTATGAGTCGCTTTACCAAGCAGCTAAAGAAATCAAAGTGCCCCTAGTGGCGTCTGATACTGACTCCGTTGCCCGTGGTGCAGTCGCGGCGATGGGTATCAACTACAAAGACTTGGGCATCGAAACAGGTAAAATCGTTGGACGCGTCCTAAAAGGCGAAAAACCAGGTACCATCAAGCCTATCACGATGAATAAGCTTGACTTATACCTTAGCCCAAAACACGCGCAAGAAGTTGGCATTACGCTGCCACAAGATTTAATTAGTCAGGCAGCCCAAGTAGAGCCTGCGCCAAAAGCTAAACAATAAATCATTCGTTAATGTTAGCTGTTTTAATGTGATTGCAAATTTAATTGCCCAGTGGCAACTAAAGTTTCAAAGCGCGTATTTGTACTTTAGTCGCATTACGCTTAATGCCACTTGGTTTACCTTAACACCTGACTGCTTGTTAAACTAACAAGCGGTCTTTACTTTTTTGTGTGAACAGTTATGTCGTTACTTGCTTTATTTGGTGCCCTAGAAAGTGGTCTAATCTATGCGTTAGTGGCTTTGGGCGTATATATTTCATTTCGGGTGTTAGATTTTCCAGATTTGACCGCGGATGGTAGTTTTCCCTTAGGCGGTGCTGTCGCAGGCGTGGCAATCATCGCGGATGTCAACCCTTGGCTTGCTTGTATCTTTGGTATGCTTGCTGGCGGTGTTGCAGGTTTGGTAACGGCTTGGCTACATGTCAAACTTGGTATTTTACAGCTACTCTCAAGTATTTTAGTGATGGTCGCGCTGTATGCGGTCAATTTGCGTATTATGCAAGCGCCAAACTTGGCATTGCTCGGTGAGCCAACGATATTTGACGAACTGGTGACGGATAGTAACGGCTATTGGATGCGCTGTGTGGTGATTGGTGGTGTGGTGATTGCTGCCAAGTTTTTCTTGGATTGGTTCTTTAGCACTGAGATGGGCTTGGCGATGCGAGCAACGGGCTCTAACCTTAGAATGTCACAAGCACAAGGGATTGCTACCTCTCGAAGTATCTTGCTTGGAATGGCGATTTCTAACGGGCTGATTGCGCTTGCCGGTGCAATTTTTGTGCAAACCCAAGGCGGTGCCGATATTTCCATTGGTGTTGGTACCATTGTGATTGGTCTTGCCGCTGTTATCATTGGTGAAACCATCCTCCCTGCCAAAAAAATGCGGTGGATTACCCTATCTGCTATTGTCGGGGCGATTCTTTATAAATTCTTTATCCAAATTGCGTTGTCAAATGATACCTTACGTGCGATTGGTTTTGGTCCTCAAGATGTTAACTTAGTCACTGCACTGCTGGTGGTGATTGCTTTAATCCTACCAAAAATCAAATCAAAAATTTTAAGCAATCGCCATAAGCATGCCGCTTAACTTGGTATCAAAGAGTTGATTTTAACTTTGGCACTTAACAACTTATAAAGCAAAAGGACAATGCCTTATGATGAACGCAGACAACCTACGATTGACCTTCAATCCTGGTACGCCCATTGAAAACCCTGCCTTACGTGGTATCAGCCTGCGTATTGAGGCGGGTGAATTTGTCACGGTCATTGGTACCAACGGCGCAGGTAAGTCGACGTTTTTAAATGCCGTCGCTGGCACGATTCGGGTCGATAGCGGC
This sequence comes from Moraxella osloensis, assembly GCF_001553955.1. NCBI lineage: Bacteria > Pseudomonadati > Pseudomonadota > Gammaproteobacteria > Moraxellales > Moraxellaceae > Faucicola > Faucicola osloensis. The sequence continues at coordinate 2,344,922 of NZ_CP014234.1, read as the reverse complement.
AAAATTACCTTAAACAATATTGACGTGACCAAAAAATCCGCCCACCAGCGGGCACACTGGGTAGCACGCGTTTTTCAAGACCCAATGGCAGGTACTTGTGAAGCCTTAACCATTGAAGAAAACATGGCACTTGCTTACAAGCGTGGCGAATCGCGTTTTTTAAAAGGCGCATTGAATCACAAAAACCGTGAAATTTTCCGTGAAAAACTGGCGATTTTAAAATTAGGGTTAGAGAATCGACTCACTGACCGTATGGGTTTATTATCAGGCGGGCAACGACAAGCGGTTAGCCTATTAATGGCGTCCCTGCAGCCGTCAAAAATTTTATTACTCGATGAACACACGGCTGCCCTTGACCCAAAAACCGCCGCTTTCGTCTTGGAACTGACCGATAAAATTGTCCAAGAAAACAATCTCACCACCATGATGGTCACTCACTCCATGCAGCAAGCGCTCAATCACGGCACGCGCACCGTCATGCTACACCAAGGGCAAGTGGTACTAGACGTATCAGGTGATGAACGCAAAGGCATGACTGTTCATGATTTACTCAATATGTTTGAACGCACCCGCGGCGAAGTGGTAGAAGATGACAGCTTAATTTTGAGCTAATTAGCTTTGCGCAATTAAATACGATGGGTTAAATGCGTGCTAATGGTTAACAAGATGAAGATGGATAACATAAGTTATCCATTTTTTTACACACAGTGATAGATTAATTCTTCATAATAACAGTTGATAAGTAAGCAGTGACAATACTGCTATTTTCTCTAAATGTTAATTATAAAAAACATTACACTTTGAGGTCACTATGTTTGATTTAAAATCACTTGTTACTAAAGCTGTCGAAGACAAAACGTTAAATGTCAATGAATACATCTTTATGCCAGAGCGCGTAGATATGATGGTAAAAGATGGACGGCTAAGCTGTGTACTAAACACCAATGGTAAAGTCGATTTTATTTACCATAAAAGCGGTATCACCGAAGTGCGTTCAGGTCTACGTAAAAGCCCGTTTACCTCGTTTCGCAATGAACTTCACTATGGGGTGTATGATGATGTGGTGGATGAAGTGATTGAAGCGGTTGAAAAAATCATTGGCAGTCAATCCAAATACTTTAACTTTGCCGCAGATGCAGAATAAACAAGTCAATCATAAAAAAGCTGAAATGTTACTTTTCAGCTTTTTTTATGTCTTTTATTTATAGATAATTAAAGGCGCTATCAATCGCATCATCTAATCGCTCAACTGCAATGATTTTGAGACCTTGATATTGCTCTAATTGCGTTTTGGGGGCATTGGCTTTGGGTACAATTGCATGAGTAAAGCCATGTTTCACCGCTTCTTTTAGACGTTCTTGACCATTGGGCACAGGTCTGATTTCACCCGATAAGCCCACTTCACCAAATACTGCTAGAGTATAAGGCAAAGGCTTTTCTTTAATACTAGAGGCACAGGCTAATAACACCGCCAAATCTGAGCCGGTTTCAAGTACCTTGACCCCGCCTACCACATTGACATACACATCTTGCCCATTGGTTTGGATACCGCCATGACGGTGCATGACTGCCAGCAACATGGCTAAGCGCTGATAATCTAAACCTAATGCCATGCGCCTAGGTTGTCCTTGCGATTCATCGACCAGCGCTTGTACTTCAACCAGTAGCGGTCTGGTACCTTCACGGCTAACCATGACCACTGAGCCTGCAATCGGTTTATCATAGCGACTTAAAAATATCGCCGATGGATTTGCCACTTCTTTGAGTCCTGTATCCGTCATGGCAAAAATCCCCAGCTCGTTGACGGCACCAAAACGATTTTTCACCGCACGAATCATTCGAAAACGGCTGTCCGACTGCCCTTCAAAATACAGTACCGCATCCACCATATGTTCTAGCACGCGAGGGCCTGCCAGCGCCCCTTCTTTGGTCACATGTCCGACCAAAAATAACGCGGTACCCGTTTGCTTAGCATAGCGCGTCAGAATCGCCGCTGATTCACGAATTTGACTGACACCACCTGGCGCGGATTGGATGACTTCGGTAAACAAAGTCTGAATTGAGTCAATGATGGCGACGGCTGGTTGCTCTTGGGTCAAGGCTTGGCAGATCATTTCAACATTGGTTTCTGCCAATACTTTTAAGTTGTTATTGGGTAGCCCCAAACGACTAGCCCGCATCGCCACCTGTGACAACGATTCTTCACCGGTAATGTACAGCGCACTGCCGGCGAGGCTTTGGTTTTCTGCCATATGAATCGCCGTCTGTAGCAAGATAGTAGATTTGCCAATACCCGGATCACCCCCAATCAGCACCACAGAACCTGCCACTAAGCCACCGCCCAACACCCTATCAAACTCACCAACACCCGTTGGTAGCCTAGTATCGAGTGACATGGGCACGGCATTAAGTGGCATGACGCTCGATTGTTCGCCCGCGTAGTTGCTGGCTTTTTTGGTGACGGGTTTATGATGTGGCATGCTGACTGTCGGCGCTTCGACAAGGCTATTCCAGGCGCCACATTCGGCACACTGTCCCGACCATTTACCGAAGTTTGCGCCACATTGCTGGCACACATAGGATAATTTTGATTTTGCCATAGATTCCAATTTACAAAGAAAAATTTAAAAATAAAGAAACCTTAAAAATAAAGAAACCTTAAAAATAAAGAAAATTTAAAAATAAAAAACTTAAAGGGTATTGTTGGTGGTGAGAGGGATAAACTATGCGATGAAATTAATACGATAAAATTAATACGATAAAATTAGGGATAGCAAGCTACGTTTGACGCACCAGTTTTGACACGCAAGATTGCTGTTATTTGCGACTATATTTATGGGCGACTAGGTCATAAATCCAGTAAAAAATAAACCCATATACCAAAATAAGTAAGGTCAACGAAATATCGAGCATAAACGCTTGCCACAATCCAATATTCATCACCCACATAACCAGTGGTAAGGTAAAGCCCAACAAGCCGCCTTCAAACCCCACTATATGCAGTACCCGTAGCCATAGCGGTCGAGCCAGTTTTTCACCGGTAAAAAATTTATCAAACAGTAAGTTATAAATAAATGTCCAAATCATGGCGATGAGCGAAATGCCAATCAGCAGCGCCAATATACTTGAGTTATGCTGAGATTCACTACTCGTAAAGCCAAAAAAGCTGAGTAATTTTACCCAGCCTAATGATAGCAGTATGGCGATTGTCTCAAATAAAATCGCTTGCCAGATGCGTGCTTTGGTGGTCATAGGTTTTGCCTTGAACAATCTTACTAAACCCTGCTTGCTAGACCGTGAAGTTTTCACCCAAGTAGACCTTACGTACCAACTCATTGTCTAAAATATGCGCTGGCGTGCCTGCCGCAATAATTTGTCCTTCACTGACAATATAAGCATGTTCACAGATAGCCAAAGTCTCACGCACGTTGTGATCGGTGATGAGCACGCCGATGCCGCGCTGTTTGAGCTTAATAATCACCTCTTTGATATCGCCTACCGAAATCGGGTCGACTCCCGCAAAAGGCTCGTCAAGCAAAATAAACTTGGGATTTGAGGCAAGGCTGCGGGCAATCTCACAGCGTCTGCGCTCACCACCAGACACGCTCATTCCTAATGAGTGGCGCACATGACCCAAATTAAATTCCCCAATCAGCTGCTCAAGTTGCTGCTGCTGCCCCGCTTTATCCAAATCTGTGCGAGTCTGCAAAATCGATAAAATATTTTCTTCAACGGTTAATTTGCGAAAAATTGACGCTTCTTGTGGTAAGTAGCCAATGCCTGATGCGGCGCGCTCGTGCATGGACAATGCCGACAAATCCCGATTGCCGAGCTGTATTTGCCCTTTGTCCATATTGACCAGGCCGACGACCATATAAAAGCTGGTAGTCTTACCCGCCCCATTTGGACCGAGTAACCCAACCACTTGCCCTTGTTCTACCGAAAAAGACACGTCTTTAACCACCCAACGCTTGCCATAGCGTTTGGCAAGGTGCTGCATGATCAGAGACTGGTTGGATTGCGGTTGCGACATAATAAATCCTAGAACTAAACAATGGCAATGAACAAAGCGAAAGCAAGTTAAACAATACTAGCGATTGCGAACGCCAACACGGTTGCTCGCTTGTGGCGGAAATACCAGCTCAACACGTTGGTTATTCCCTGCTTTTGCCTCAATATCACCCACTTTCAGACTGTAATGGATAACATTGCCAGAAAAACTACCGCCATTTTGGGTCAAGCGCGCATTACCCGTGAGGGTGACGAGCCCTGTTTTGACGTTGTAATCAATTCGATTTGCCTGACCTTTCGCCAAACCCTTCTCTTGTGTCACAATTTGTTGGATAGTGGCAGGACGCCCGGTTGCGACTGCACTTTCAATAGCACGGGTTGGCGTCAAATTGACGGTTAAATTATCCGCAGCCATTTTGAGCGTGCCTTGGGTAATGGTAACGTTGCCTGTATAGCTTGTCACCCCAGAGCGCTCACTGTACGTCGCTTTATCTGCCAACAACCGAATCGGCTCATTGGCGTCTGATGGCAGGGCGTTTGCCACGTTCGATGCCGCAAGCATGCCAGCAACTAACACACCGCCAGCCATTATTAATTGTCGAGTCTTCACCACAATCATGTTAAACCTTTTATATAAAAATTTTAAAATCAACAATATAGATTAAATTAGCACCGAAGTTAAAGATTTTTGATACTCACTTAAGTCCCGTCAACATCGCAACTGAGTTGCTGTCTTAACAGTAGCCACTCTACTCCATAGAGATAGGGTTAGCTACTGTGCAGGTTGAATCATCACACTCACTTGTCCAAAACCGTAATCACCCGTTGCCAAGTCACCACTAAATTGTTTGGCATCAAACCGATTATTCCCATGGATAAAGGTAAGCGGTTCATTAGTCATTACTGTATTATTGACCAAATCACCGACAAAGTTGTTACCTATCATTTTAACCGGCAAATTCGACATACTGGTATTTTGGGTGAGCAACGGAACGCTGGTTAAGGTCACGTTACCTATCAGTTTGGCAATCTGCTTATTTTCATCCAATTGCGCTTGGTCAGCCACTAAAGTTACTTCACGCTCGTTTTTTGGACGGATAACAATCTGCGGTTTGGACATCACGGCGGTTTTGGCATTTTGGTAATGGGTTACCTGCGCCGCTGTTAACTGATAGCCGATACTACCTGTTTCGGTCGTTTGTAGCGCTTTAATTTGCTCTGCTTGGTAATCAATATCGGTCGGTTTAAGTGACACTTGGGTCAAGCGAGCATCGTTTTGCGCATAAAAATAGGCCGATACGATAATAAATAATAAGCCTAAAATAAATAGCGTTTTTGTTGACACGATTGCCACCTAACATTGCCAAAAAATTTGATAAAAAAGCACGTTACCACACTAAGCCGCATACGCAAATCACTTAAAACAAATTGCTTAAACTAAATCACTTAAACTAAACCACTTTCAAAAAAAATCACTTAGAACAAATCCCTTAGCATAAATCCCTTAAACCAAGTTATATGACCTAAACCACATAACTGGCCAAAATATCATCGTAATGACCCGTTGCTTTTAAAATCAAATCACATAACTCACGAACTGCCCCTTCTCCGCCTGAGCGCGTGGTAACCATGTCGACCCGTTTGATGACTTCGCCATTAGCATTTGCCACGGCTACAGCAAATCCGACGGATTGCAAGGCTTTGATATCTGGCCAATCATCACCGATATAAGCACATTCTGCTAGCGAGATACCAATCTTAGCTAACAATTCATTGAGCGCCGTCAATTTGTCTTCCCGCCCTTGCACTAGATGGGTAATTTTTAATTCTTTGGCGCGATGCGTGACAATGGCGCTAGTGCGACCCGTTATAATGGCAGTTTGAATACCTGCTTGGTGAATACGCTGAATACCAAAGCCATCTTGAACATTAAAGCCTTTGGTTTCAACACTGTTGGCATCATAGATAATTTTTCCATCGGACAATACACCATCCACATCCATGACCAATAGTTTAACGTTTTTTGCTTTAGTGAGCAGACTTTGCATGACCTTATCCTTATTATTGTAAGCCTAGTTACTTTAAAAGTAGTTATTTTAAGCCTATTAATTCACACCCGCATGTAGTAGCTCATGCAAGGTCAAAATACCCGCTAAAGTCTTATCATCATTAATGATTAATAGCTGATTTATCTTTTGTTCATTCATTAAGGTGAGCGCATCAGACGCACGCATATCAGGATTGACGGACTTTGGATTGGTTGACATCACCTGACTAATCGGCGTATCAAGCCCCAATTGGCGCGCTAAGCTACGGCGCAAGTCACCATCGGTAAATACGCCCACGACTTGATTGTTCGCATTGGTAATCACCGTCATCCCCAGTCTACCACCCGTCATGCTAAACAAGGCTTCGTTAAGCGTCGAATGCTCATCAATGGTTGGCAGGTTATTTACATGCATTAAGTCTTTTACTTGAGTTAATAATTTGCGACCCAATGCCCCTGCAGGGTGTGATAAAGCAAAATCTTCTGAGGTAAAATGCTTACTATGCACCAACGCCACCGCTAACGCATCTCCTAACGCCAAAGTAGCGGTGGTACTTGATGTCGGTGCCAAACCAAGGGGACAAGCTTCTTCAGACGCCCCTAAAGTCAACGCCACATCGGCAGATCTTGGCAAAATACCGCGTTTGTCGCGGCTGATACTAATGAGCGGAATGCCCAGTTTTTTTACCACGGGCAGTAACGTGCGGATTTCATCTGACTCCCCTGAATTCGAGATGCCAATTAACACATCGCCTTTGACCAACATACCTAGGTCGCCATGACCTGCTTCACCAGGGTGCATAAAAAAAGACGGCGTTCCCGTTGAGGCAAAAGTCGCTGCAATTTTGCGACCAATAAGCCCTGACTTACCCATGCCTGTCACCACCACACGCCCCTGACAGTTTTCAATCAAATGGCAAGCGGTCACAAATCGTTCATCTAGCTGTTCAATCAGCAAATCTAAAGCATGTTGTTCTGTTTTGATAGCGTCTTTGGCATGCTTTAAATAATCAACCGATGCATCCAAGATAATTCCTCACTAATTTTTCAAAATCACTTTTTGTGCGCTTAATCGCTCAGCCATCAGCAACCTTAAAAGCTAAAATTTAAAATTTTTCAAACTGTATCATAGCGTAATTTCAGCCAATATTCACGGGATAAGTCGGAAAATACATATTTTGACAACATTTCATCGAGTTTATATTAACAATCTAGGCATTGCTAAATCAGTTCCAAATAAACTATAAAAGACAAGTTATAAAAGCTATAAAAAATGGCGAACACTGAGAGGGTTCGCCACGTAATATCATGTTTGGAATTTAAAATTAAAACTTGTCTTCGCCATTACCGTTTGCATCATCGTCAAAATTAGCATCGTCTTTGGTAGGCTCGAAATTCATATTGTCATAGCCGCTATCAAAACCACGGTCAGCAAAACCACTGCGATCATACGGTGCTTGGGCAAACCCTGTACGCTCGTGCGAATAGCCACGTGGGTCATTGTCATAACCACCATCAAAGCCGCGGTCACCAAAGCCCCCACGATTAGCAAACCCTGTGCGATTTGCGCCATAGCCCTGTGGTTCAAAACCGCCTGTTTGACCAAAGCCCAGTTGGCTAGATTGGCCGTATCCACTTGCCCCTGGCATTGGCGTGGCTGAACGGGGATTACGGGCAGGTACTACCGTTGAAATGGCGTGTTTGTAGACCATTTGACTGACGGTGTTTTTGAGTAATACCACATATTGATCGAAAGATTCGATTTGACCTTGAAGTTTGATGCCATTGACTAAAAAAATAGACACTGGAATACGGTCTTTACGTAAAGAGTTTAAGAAAGGGTCTTGTAGTGTTTGACCTTTTGACATAGGTTTCTCCCAGAAATAAACAGAAAGTTGGTTAAATTATTATATTTTTAAACGAATTTTTAATTATACCTTATTAGCTTAATATGGATTGTCGAATCACCATATTAGATAAGCACTCAAATAGTATCACCCAAGCATGTCACTGCTGTTAACTTGTTTTTATTAGCAAATTTCTTGCTTGATCAATAGTTGCCAAGGGTCTGATATCAAAACGCTCAACCAATTGTTGTGTGCTAACCAGCTTACGCATCCATGTATATTGGCGTTTTGCTAACTGTCTTGTAGCATATAATGCCTCATTTTGCATAGTTTGTCTATAATCTTGAATTGGGGAGCTGTGCGTGTTTAGTAAAAAACGCGCCACATCATCATGAAAATTTTCTTCATTATTATCATATGTAAACAATGTTGTATTTTGTATTTTTTCTAAAAAATCCCAAGCTTGCCGGTAGCCAACGCAGCGCATGGATGGCAGATCAGTCGTGAGGTGATACTGTTGTCGCAGGTCAATTACTTCCTGCAAAAAGCCTTGTTGCCACATGATATCTAACCGAAGTGCGATGCGCTTGTGTAACCAATCACGATCTGGCATCACGGCTAAAATTTGCCAACGCTGATGTGGATTGTCGGCTAACGCCCTAGCGGGCTGATTCTGCCAAGCACTTAATGGCTTACCTGTTTGTAGATAGATTTCGACCGCTCTGCCAATTCTTTGGGTGTCTGTGATTTTGAGTTGCTTAGCAAGGATGGGATCTACCTGGGTTAAATAAGCATGCAGCTGTTCAATCCCCTGCTCAGCAATCAGTTGGGTGACTTGTTGGCGAGTCGCTGGCAAGGTTGCTGGGATATCATTGATACCTTGAATCAATGCCATATAGTACATCATCGTTCCACCCACCAGTACAGGTGTTTTATTTTGCTGATGAGCAAGATTGATATGATAGTCCACATCGTTGACAAACTGCGCAACGCTGTAGCTTTGCTCAGGACTGATGATGTCAACAAGCGCATGCGGATAGTTTGCCAATTCTTCACGTGTCGGTTTGGCAGTACCGATATTCATATCCCGATAAATCAAGGCAGAATCTACCGAAATAAGACGATATTTGCCTGTTTCGTAGAGTTCATACGCCAATGCTGTCTTGCCGCTGGCAGTAGGTGCTATAAGGCAAATCACGTCTTGTTTATCGGCTGTTATCATAGCTTATTCTGGAGATGACTGGGGATTAGGTAAATGCGACAGCAGCCATTGTAGCATGTCAGTTTCACTGACTCGAATGGCATTATCGGCAATGTGGGTAAAATCAGCTTGATTCAAATAAGATTGAACATACGCTTTATCATAACTGTCTATATGATGGTCTTGTAAATCAATCAGATAAAAATATCCTTGCCAAAAAATTAAAGCAAAAGTTTGATGCTGTCTTTCAAATTCATGCTTGTTTTCAAATTCATGCTTGTTTTCAAATTCATGCTTGTTTTCAAATTCATGCTTGTTTTCAAATTCATGCTTGTTTTCAAATAAGGTTACTAGCTGTATAGAGTCGCTATCCGTTAACCTATCAACCGCACCCTTTCTTGCCACCTGATAATTCGACTGATTTTCGGTAACGTGAGTTATGTGATTGGTGGGTTTGTCATTAGAATTTATATACTGAATGGATGCAGCTTCACTCTCAGGTAAATTTTGAAATTTATCGACGTTACTGTCATCAGTATTTGTCAAGCAAGTTTGCTGTTGCAGGGTTTTTAACGCAGCCATTTTGGACTGCAATTGCTCTAACATATGCTGAGACAACCAAGCTAATATATTAGTCAATGGTTGGATTTTGACTTGTTGTTTACTTGGGTGAATATTGACATTTATCCACTCGGCAGGCAGCTCAAAAGACAACGCATAGCCCATTTGTAGTGAATTATCCATGCCAATACCCAGCTTGTGACCCACTTTTTGTATGGCTTGGCTAATCGCCAAATCACTGACCAAACGATGATTGATATAAATAAGTTTTGGCAGATTATTCTTATGGGCGATAAAAAACCACCCCGTGACTTGGGCATTTAAATTTTCTGTCTGTGCCTGTAAACCTTGCAGCGATAAATAAAATGGCTGTGCAATGTCAGCCAATGGCAAATTTAACGCTTGTTCAAGTCGTGCCAAACTAAAAGCGGGCAAAAAAGGCAATGCAGCACCCTCTAAATTTTGGTGAGGGGCTTTGGCTGACTGCGTTAAGCTAAAACGCAATTTGTCTTGATGATATAATTCAATCTGCACATCGGCAAAACTAATCGCTAATCGTTGCACGACTTGTTCTATATGGGCAAATTCTGTGGCGATACTTTTTAGGTGCGAGCGTCTGCCTGGCACATTGAAATACAAATCGCGAACGCTGACACACGTGCCGCGATGTTTTACGACAGGACGAATAGTAGCTTGGCTTACCTCACTACCGCTCACGCTCAGCTGCTGCCCTATCCCGCTGTCATTGTGACTACTGGTTAATGTCAGATGCGATATCGCTGCAATGCTCGCTAGTGCCTCGCCGCGAAAGCCTAAACTATGAATACCAACCAACTCGCTGACATTAGCAAGTTTACTGGTGGCATGGCGAGTGACGGCAAGCGTCATGTCATCAGGATGAATTCCCATGCCGTTGTCACTAATTTGAATCAACCCAAGCCCGCCTTGTTCGATATCGATTCGAATATGAGTAGCGTTGGCATCGATCGCATTTTCAATCAGTTCTTTGACCACAGAAGCAGGACGCGTCACTACCTCGCCAGCGGCGATTTGGTTGATAAGCAGTGGGGATAATTTATGAATACGGTTGTCAGGCAAAACTTATCGTCACTTTTCGTTGTTCGTCATCCAGGCGTTTGATATCAAGGGTTGCATTGGGCGGCGTCAAATAGCCTGCTGCACGACTCGCCCATTCAATAATGACCAAACTATTTGGCTCATCTTGATATTCATAAAAACCGATAAATTCCAATTCTTCAGGATCATTGAGGCGGTATAAATCGGCATGGTAAACTGGCTTAATTGTACCATCGTCCTGCATAATACGATAAGGTTCAACCAGGGTAAAAGTCGGACTTTTTACTGCGCCTGTATGACCCATTGCCTGTAGCCAATAGCGGGTAAGCGTGGTCTTGCCCGCACCCAAATCACCCGACAGCCAAACGCTACCGGTCACATTCATTTCGGCAAGCTCTTTGGCTAAGGCTTGGGTGTCGGTTTCGGATTTTAAAATAATGGTTTTATTCATGTCGATTTTCCCAGCCTGCCCCATGTTTGTCCTGAATCAAAAATCGTTACAACAACCCCGTCAGATAACAACAGCTTAGTCAACTTGTAAAACCACTGTCGGATTGACAAATTTTTCGCCTTTTTTTAATTTGTCATACATCAAGGGGTCATGCCATTCGGCTTTTACTTGCTCGCTAAATTCAAAATCCCCCAGCGTCAACGCGCCCATTTGGGCATTATCGACATCGTCTTCAAAGCATTGGGCATAACCTGTGGCTGTTTCGTGGGCGATGACGGAATACACTTTGACATCGGTTTCACCGTTTTGCATTTGGGTTTGTTTTAAGATTTCTCTTGCCCAAAAAAATACCACGCGGCTAAACTGCTCTGCCGAGGGCGAAACAGGCAAACTAATCCAGCGCGCGCTAAATTTTTTGCAGGCGTCAATATAGTCAGGGTCATCTTTATCCCAAAAACAAATAGCATGGTCAAAACTATCAATGATATCTTTGATCGATGATTTTAACAGCCCAAAATCGTACACCATTTGCCCGTGATCGAGGCGGTGCGCTTCTAAAATCAGCTCGATTTGGTAACTATGCCCATGAATCGAGTACTTGCAGCGATCGGAGCTACAATTGCGCACGATATGGGCATTTTCAAATTTAAACAGCTTTCTAATTCTCATAATGGGATTCGCATTTTTTTAGCAGTAATAAAGGTTTGAATGCTGGCTATTATAAAGCTATTGGACAAGTTAAGCGAATTTTCGTCATATGCGCAAATTTGCCTACCTAAATTTACCCATAACATAAATAAAAAATCTCGTCACATTTAAGATAGTAACTCACGTCTTAAATCGCTAACTGTGCTAATATAAAAACTTGGGGATAGACAGTTATTATTGAAAAATGAGTTTTTTTAGCTGACTCTTTTTTATATAAAGTTTTGTTGATACAAAACTTTGTTGGCATAAAGATAAGCAAAGATAAGCAAAGATAAGCGCGGTGGAGATAAAAAATAATGATTAGAGTATTGGTGGTTGACGATCATGATTTAGTCCGAATGGGCATCGTACGGATGCTGTCAGATAGCCCTGAGATTGATGTGATTGGTGAGGCTGCTGATGGTGAAACCGCGATTATCAAAACCAAACAATTAAAACCTGATGTGGTGTTACTTGATGTCAATATGCCTACCATTGGCGGCTTAGAAGTCACCAAGCGCTTGCTGCAAACCGATAAAAATACCAAGATTTTGGCGGTCAGCTCTTTGGTTCAGCAGCCCTACCCATCCATGCTCATCAAAGCAGGGGTGAGTGGCTATATCACCAAAGGAACACCGCTTGATGAGATGATTAAAGGCATCAAAAAAGTCCACCAAGGCGGGCGTTATTTTAGCGCCGATGTTGCCGAGCAGCTTGCTGATATTTTATTCACTGACAATTCAGAGTCGCCATTTGATGCGCTAAGTGAGCGAGAAATGCAGGTGGCGATGATGGTGGTCAATTGCAAAAGTCCACAGCAAATCGCCGATCAGTTGTTTGTAAGTGTCAAAACAGTCAATACCTACCGCTATCGTATTTTTGAAAAGCTTAATATCGACAGTGATGTCAAACTTACCCATTTGGCTATGCGCCACGGTTTAATTCAACCCTAAACCATGATTACCAATCCTGCGTTTTCATCGCTATTTGACAAGCCAAACACCCACGATAAAACCAAAAAAATCGGTAACGTCTACAATGGTTACCGCGTTATTATTGCTATCTTTTTTTCCTTTAGTTTTATGTTGGCACTAAAAAATGCCCAGCATGACTATTGGATATTAATTAATCTTTTCCCCACTTTTTTTTATTTTTTCTTTAGTATTGCTTTATTTATTTTGTATTACTTTTATCCCAAAAATCCGCTGTTGATGGTCGGGCTAACTGTCGATGCGCTGGTACTCACTACCTTGTTGTATTTTAGCGGTGGTAATGATTTACAAGTAATTTTGCTGTTTTTGGTGCAAGTTGCCGCATCTTTTATGTTGGTGCGCTCCAACCAAGCTATTTTGCTGACTATTTTTGCCATCACGCTGGTTATTTATCAGCAGTTTTATCAAACCCTAAAAAGCGATGTTAACTACGCGCTAGTCAACAACGTGGCTTCGATGGCAATTAGCTTTATCGGGGTGGCTTATTTAAGTTATACGTTATCCAAACGGCTTAAACAAATTGAGCAGCTCTCTGAGCGCCAAGTCAATGAAGTCAACGCGCTAAATGCCATCAACAATAAAATCGTGCAAATCATTGACCAAGGCGTGGTGGTAGTATCCCACGATTTAGAAATTTTTATCGCCAATGATACCGCAATCGAGCAACTACATCTGCCAAAGACACTTGATAATTTTAAATTGCCAGATATTTCCCCCATATTAGCCGCAAGACTTGCACCCATCATCCAAGAGCCTGAAGCAACTTTAATAGTGCGGCTCGATGCACCAACCACTCGTACACCTTTAGCCGTTGGCATTGAGCCTAATAATCAAAGTTTTAATGACTTGCGACTTCGAATTACCCAATTAAGACAGCAATATGCCATTATTTTTATTGAAGATTTACGCCATGAGTTTAGCCGTGCACAGCAGCTAAAACTTGCGTCACTAGGGCAGTTATCCGCCAGTATTGCCCATGAGATTCGTAACCCACTGGCAACCATTAGCCAAGCCAGTCAATTATTAATGGAGGAAATTAATGAGGCTGACAGCGGCTTATCGGGTGACAATATCCTGCTATATGAGATGATTTATCACCAAACCATTCGGGTCAATAAAATCATCGAAGATGTGCTGAAATTATCTCGTCAGCAGCGCCCTAATTTTGTTTATATTGAACCCAAAACTTGGCTAAACGATTTTATACAACAAAACTTTAGCGGCCATGATATTTTTCTGCACTGCCGTACGGATAAAGGCTTTATGTTTGATAACCATCAGCTAGCACAGATTTTGGTCAACCTCATCAATAACGGGCTGCGTTTTAGTAGCAAAACCCAGCCTCATGCTTTTGTCACCCTTGACGTGTATGAATTTGGCAAATCTATTCATATCGATGTAATAGACACAGGTCACGGCGTTGCCAAAGAAAATATTGAGTATTTATTTAATCCGTTTTTTACCACTGATAATCAGGGCACGGGTCTGGGACTTTATTTGTCGCAGGCCTTTTGTCAGGCTAATTATGCCAATCTAGAATATGTGCCAAGCGAGGGGCAAACTTGCTTTCGGATTATTTGTCAAACCAAAACTTTACCGTCTGTCTAAAATATCTTTTTAGCTAAAATTTTTAATTGAATTTTTTAGCTAAAGCATTCATATTACAGTAAGTTTATCGATATCAATTTAGCAAAATTGTCGGGAATTTGAGTGTATATGTGTTCACTTTTCTCCATTTTTTCAGTACAATATAGCGCAAATGATTAAAAAAATACATGTCGTATTTTGATCATCCTCAGGACATTTATCTCTATGGCACAACCTAAATCTTTTGAAAACGCGCCCATCAATTGGATCCCTGCGTTTGTCTTAATTAGCACGCCTTTGGCGGCTTTATTGATTGTACCTTATTACTTGTGGACACATAGCGTCAGTTGGCAAGTTTGGGCAATTTTCGCATTCTTTATGGCTTGGAATGGGTTAAGTATTACCGTTGGTTATCACCGTTTATGGTCACATCGTACTTACCAAGCACATCCAATTGTCAAATGGTTCTTTCTGATTGGCGGCACCTTAGCTGTTCAGGGCTCAGTATTTGACTGGTGTGCAGGACACCGTTTGCACCACCGCCACGTCGATGATATCTATCAAGACCCCTACTCTGCCAAGCGTGGCTTTTGGTTCTCACATATCGGGTGGATGCTCAAAAACTACCCAAGCGGCCACTATGACTACAAAAATATCCCAGATTTAAAAGCCGATCCTGTATTAGTGGCGCAAGATAAATATTATGCCCTGTGGATTTTATTAGCCAATATTGGCTTGCCAGCGCTGTTTGGTTGGATGGTGGGTGATGTTGTAGGTACCTTAGTACTCGCAGGGCTACTGCGCTTGGTGTTAAGCCATCATTTTACTTTCTTTATCAATTCACTTTGCCACATGTTTGGTACCCGTCCTTATACCGATACCAACACCGCGCGTGATAATCCGATTCTGGCGATTTTCACTTGGGGCGAAGGCTATCATAACTACCATCACTTTTTCCAATACGACTATCGCAATGGGGTAAAATGGTGGCAATATGACCCTAGCAAATGGATTATTTATGGCTTATCAAAAATCGGTTTGACTTGGGATTTAAAACGTGTCCCAGACGTTACCATTCAGCATGCACAAACAGAAATGGCATTCAAACGTGCTGAGAAAAAAGTTGCGACTTTTTCAGGGAATTTAACCAGCGATTTCCAAGCGATAAAAGATCGTTTAAACAGTGAACAACAGGCCTTTAAGCAAACGATTGCAGAATGGCAAGCGTTAAAAACGCAAGCCATTGAGATGAAAAAAAATGAGTTTGCTCAGCGTATTCATGAGGTAGATGATAAGCTAAAAGACCAGTTTAGTAGTATTGAGGATAAACTTCGCAATCATGCGCAGCAAATTGAAAATTTGGTTAATCATTTAAAAGGTAAACATGTTTGATTAATAGCTCAACATGTTTGAAGGTTGACTGTGTCATAAAAAAGGTAGGATAAAGTCCTACCTTTTTTATTGCTATAGTTTTGCTGGTTATCGATTAGTCTTTTAACGAATAAGAGGTTGAAAATGGGTCTAACAATTCAATCAATCGGCGGTCATAGCACTGCCCGCGCCAAATAAAATGTACTTTTGCCTCACTAAAGGGTTTATCATCAAACCACAAAAACACCCCTTCCATCATTTTTGGCCAGTCATCCCAGCTAATTTCACCCACGCCCATCATCACCGCTAAAAACGCTGACAATAGCGTATCATGACTAACCGCCAGTAATAAATGTCCGTGCTTTGGCTGATGCTGAAATAAAAGCGCTAATAAATCCAAACCGCCTTTATGTGGCGCCTTAATCCCTGCCATGTCGCCCGCCAAAAAACGATTGATAAAATTGAGCGCACCAATTTGTTTGAATACTTTACTCACTTCTTCATGGTCAACGACCAAACTACCTGGCTCTACCAACAGCGATTGGTGCGACACATTTCTAGAGATACCGGCCCCTGCTTGCATTAAAATCGCGGTATCAATACAACGTTGTATTGGGCTACTGATGCTATCTACATCCATCGAGTAATCTAAGTTGGCAGCCAACCAACGCCCCCAAGACTCCGCCAACACTCTACCTTTTGGTGTCAGTGGTAAGGCATAACTGGCAAAGCCATTTTTATCTGACATTTCGCGCAATGAATGGCGGGTAAATAGTATTAGTCGCTCATGTTTCGGCAGTAGCTTGACCGAGTCAATCATACTGGGCGGTAAATGAGCAGGATTGGTGTTGATTGAATTAGACATTTAACTACGCATTCCTTATATCTTTTTATCTTTGCACCATAAATTGATACTTTGACTTCCTCCCCTCCCTATCGTTCGGGGATTCCTTCTACAAGACGGTCAAGCCCGACCGCAAGAATGTTCTTACTGGCATTGATATCTCTATCATGCCATGTGCCACACTTCGCACAAGTCCATTCTCTTATTCGCAAGCCTGCTCTACCTTTCGGACTATTGCGGTCAATTTGACCGCAACACGAGCAAGTTTGGGTAGTGTATCGCTCTGATACGATTTCAAAACGACAACCTGCGTTCTCGCATTTATAGGTCAATTGTCGTTTAAGCTCAAACCAACCTGCATCATATACCGATTTGGCGAGTTTGCCTTTTTTACTGTTAAATTGGGTGGTTTTTACATCACCAACCACGATTAGGGCATTGTCCTTGACTAATTGGGTGGTGAATTTATGTATCAGGTCTTGGCGTGTATGTTTGATTTTGGCATGAATCGCTTTGACACGTTGTTTGTTTTTAGCTCGTTGAGCAATGGCTAAATCTTTGGCATATTTGAGCGTTTGCTTGATGGTGAGTTTGTCACCGCTTGAGGTAGTGGCACTGTCTTTAAGCCCTAAGTCAATGCCTACGCTACCCGTTCCGCATTGTGTCTTGGGGTATTCTTTGACGGTAATACAGGCATACCAATGACTGCGTGCGTCTTGCACAATCTCGCATGTGTTGATTTGGTATAGGCTAAGGTTATAGCTGTCCCATAGGTCGATGATTAGCTTTTGTCCTTTGGCTAAACTAAGCTGTAAGGTGGATTTTAAGCCTTTTTTACCAATTTGGTGCGTGGTAATGTGCTTAATAGCCGATTGTTTGAATGGTAGCCAACCTAAGCTTTTACGCTTAGAGCTTGGGTTGTTGGTTCGCCAGTTTAGTTTGGCTTTTTTGAATTGGCGACGCGATTTGGCGTGGGTTTCATTGATTGCCTGAATAGTCTGACTGTGTAAGCCTAGCAGTTCACCACTGCCTTTGGTATATTCGTTTAAATCATACGCACTAAAGAATTTGCCAGTACGCTTAAGATGCTCATAGCTTAACGCATTAACGTAGTTCCATACGAAATTAACCAAACCACTTAGGCGGTTAAGCTTTGCTGTGTGTTTATCTCGTATGCGTAGCTTGAGTGTTTTCATGCAAATTATTTTAGCAAAATTTATGCAAGCGTTATAGTGTACAAGTTGCCTTATATCCACCGCCTAAAGGCGGTGGTTTTACGGCAACGGATGATAAATTGATAAGGTCAAAAATTTAAGCGATTAAATGGGATGTTTCTGTGAAAACGTGCCAATCATACCATGACTTCAATGACTTTATGCCAGTCAAAAATTATCCCGGTACTACTGATTTCATTGGGGTAGGCTCTGGGATTGACAATAACACGTGTATGACCTTGCTGATAATCAAAGGCTTCATGGGTATGTCCATGCAGCCAAATATCAGGCGCAAAATCGCGCTGTAACCATTCGCTCAAATCAACGACAAATCCCGCATTACTGGGAAAATTGGCATATTTTGGCGCGATAGATAATGGGCTGATACTATGATGTGTCATGACCACGGTGGGCATATCATCTTTTTGGCTTTGTTTTAAGGCGTTTTGCAACCATGCCCTCTGCCGCTCATGAATAGCTACAGTATCTTGGGGCGTTAACAGTCGGTTATCATAATAAATCTCGCGATAATCGCGCATAAACTGCTGAGCAATCTCTAACGTATTTTCTTGTGGTTGATAGTGATAATCCGTCCAAAGCGTTGTACCAATAATTCTGACACCCATAAATTCAACGCTCGTGCATTGTAAAAAATGCACTTGCGTATCTTGCGTCAATGCCTTTATTTGGGCATCTAAATCGAGAATATTATGACCAAAATACTCATGATTGCCCACAATCACAAAAATTGGTTTCTCAAGTCGCTTTGATTCGCCAATGAGCCATTCGATGCCCAAAAGCCCATTGGATGTGTCGCCCGCTACTAAAATAGCATCGGCATTTGTGTAAGGGATTTCACCAATGGGCAAATCCCTTCTTGCATAGCTATCAATATGTAAATCACTTAACACTTGAAAACGTACTGGCATACATGACTCGAGATGGATTATTTTAACGTATCCAAGATATGGTGCAGTTTTGCGGTGGGATCCGTTGCCGCCGTGATTGACCGCCCAATGACCAAATAATCAGACCCATTGGCTATGGCATCTTTGGGCGTGCAAATCCGCGTTTGGTCATTACTGGCGTCTTCTGGTAGTCTGATACCTGGCGTGACTAACAGAAAATTCTTGCCGCAAAGCTGTTTAAGCACATTGGCTTCTTGTGCAGAGCAAACCACCCCATCAAGCCCAGATTGCTGCGTCAATAATGCTAGTCGCTTGACATGATTTTCTATCGAATCGGTGATGCCCACTTCAGCCAAATCTTGCTGTGACATAGAGGTCAGCACCGTCACCGCAATCACTAAGGTTTGGTAGTTTTGCGCTGATAAACGCGCTTTCACCGTTTGCATGGCGCTGCGCCCCGCACTGGCATGCACATTGACCATCCACACTCCCAAATCAGCCGCCGCTAATACCGCCTGCGCGGTTGTGTTGGGGATATCATGAAATTTTAAATCCAAAAACACCTCAAAATCACGCTGATGTAAGGATGTCACTAAACCATTACCATATTTGGTAAACAGCTCTTTGCCAACTTTTAATCGGCACAAGGTAGGGTCTAACTTATCCGCCAAGCTTAATGCCTGACGGTCATCCATGTTATCCAATGCCACAATAATGGGTGACTTGATGGCGGATTTGATGAGTGATGTTGCTTGCGCTACTGCCACTTGATTCATAACAAACTGACTCGTTTTTTCAATTCGATAGCATACATTGCTTATCGTACGGGTGGTAAATTAGGGTTGGCTGCGGTAGGGGCAATCGTTGCATTGCTGGTTTGCGCTAAATGCTGTTCATAATTATGCTGCGTTTGCATCAATTTTTCTTGGGTTTGCTTTAGCTCTTTAGATAAGCGCTGATTTTCCAGTTTCATCTGTAACACGCGAAATAAAATCAACCCCATCAATAGCCCCGCAATAACCCCTAAAACAATGCTAATAATCAGCAGTAACCCCAAACTCATTTGTGGCACTTGGCTAAACAATAAATTTACTTCGACTTGGTTGTTATTCACCAATACCAGCATCAATGAATAACCGACGACCACGAACAACAAAATCGCTAACAGATAACGCATAGTTTTCTCCTTGGTTATTTTAATTAATCTACATTTTTGAATGCCACTATTATTGCAGATAATTCAAAAAAAAGAGTGGATTTTTTGTCCACTCTTTTTTGATCAATCATATATTAAACCATAGCGTAAGTTCAATAACGTTAAATGACTCAAAAACCGCAACTAACGATGATGATTAACTGCCTCTCGCAATGCTTTGCCAGGTTTAAAATGGGGTATCGCCGTTGCTTTTACGGTCACTTTTTCGCCTGTTTTAGGGTTGCGCGCCACACGTGGCTCACGATGATGCAAACTAAAACTACCAAAACCGCGTACTTCGACACGTCCATTTTGAGATAAGGTATCAACCATCAAATCAATGATTTGCTTGGTGGCGTCCTCAATGGTTTTTTCTGGTATATTCTCACATTCACTTGATAATCTAGCGATCAAATCAGATTTGTTTAACACTTTTTCCATACTACCCCTAACACGCTAAACGTAACTGTCATAGTCTAAATTACAGAATGATGGTTTTAAAAACTTCGTTACAGTCCAATTTCATCCAGCAATCTATCAACAATCATAATAATGAAAAATTACATTTTATTACTTTTCTTCGCATATTATAACAAAACCACCTTAAATTCGTCGGCTTTTTTTACCCTAAATAGCCATTTTGTTACCTAAAAGCTGAAAATAAAAAAAAGCGACTAAGTTAGTCGCTTTTTTTATCGCTTGCAAAACCGATTATTGGTTTTGTTGTTGCTCTTTGATTAAGTCACCAATCGTTTTTGGCTGTGTATCAACCGCTGCATTTGAACTTAATGCTTTGATAGCATCACGTTGCTCAGCTTCATCTTTTGCACGAACTGATAGGTTGATACCGCGAGTTTTGCGATCCACGCTGACAATTTTCGCTTCAACTTCATCACCGACATTCAGTACAGTGGTCGCATCGTCTACTTTGTCTTGTTGGATTTCTGAAGCACGTAAATAGCCTTCTACGTCGTCAGCCAATTTTACTTTAGCGCCTTTTGCATCAACGTCCGTCACCACCCCTTTTACTACCGCACCACGATCATTTGATATTAGGTATTCGTTGAATGGGTCGCTGTTAAGTTGTTTGATACTTAAGCTGATACGGTTAGCTTCTGCATCTACAGACAAGATGACCGCTTCAACGGTATCACCTTTATTGTAGTTACGAATCGCTTCTTCACCGCTTTCAGTCCAAGAAAGGTCTGATAAGTGAACTAGACCATCAATACCACCTTCTAGACCGATAAAGATACCGAAGTCAGTGATTGATTTGATAGTACCAGATACTTTGTCACCTTTTTGGTGGTTCTTATCAAACTCTTCCCATGGGTTTGGCATGGTTTGTTTGATACCTAGGCTGATACGACGACGATCTTCATCGATATCAAGGATTTGAACCATGATTTCGTCACCAATTTGTACCACTTTTGAAGGGTGGATGTTTTTGTTGGTATGATCCATTTCAGAAACGTGTACCAAGCCTTCGATACCATCAGCGATTTCAGCAAAACAACCATAGTCAGTCAGGTTAGTGACGCGTGCTTTAACGTTAGTACCTTTTGGATAGTTGTTAAGAACGTCTTGCCATGGGTCAGTGCCTAATTGTTTTAGACCTAAGCTGACACGGTTACGTTCGCGGTCAAATTTTAATACTTTAACTTTTAATTCTTGACCCACTTCAACCACTTCTGATGGGTGCTTGATACGGCGCCATGCCATATCTGTGATGTGTAATAGACCATCGATACCACCTAGGTCTACGAATGCACCGTAATCAGTTAAGTTTTTCACCACGCCGACCACTTCTTGACCTTCTTCAAGGTTAGATAGTAGCGCTTCGCGCTCTGCTGAGTTTTCAGATTCCATCACAGCGCGGCGGCTAACAACGACGTTGTTGCGTTTTTGATCCAGTTTGATGACTTTAAATTCTAGCTCTTTGCCTTCTAAGTGGGCAGTGTCGCGTACTGGGCGAGTGTCCACCAATGAACCTGGTAAGAACGCACGTACTGAGCCGATATCAACCGTGAAACCACCTTTAACTTTACCAGAGATAAGACCGGTTACGATCTCATTGTTCTCATAAAGTTTTTCAAGTACGTTCCAAGTTTCAGCACGTTTTGCTTTTTCACGTGACAATAGGGTTTGACCCATACCATTGTCAACCGCATCTACAACGACTTGAACTTGGTCGCCAACTGCTACTTCAAGCTCGCCTTGTTCATTCAAAAATTCTGAACGCGCAACGATACCTTCTGATTTTAGACCCGTATCTACGGTAATCCAGTCGCTATCAATCGCAACTACGGTACCTGCGATAACTGCACCGCGTTCTACGTCAAGTACTTGGCTTGCTTCAAACAGTTCAGCAAATGATTCCATCATAAAATTTACCTTTGTATAGCCGTAGCCTGTCCAGCACAGTACGGTTCAAATTAAGATTTTTTATAAACATAAGGCTGGTTTTAGTGCCTATAAAAAATCGATAAAACTTTTAAAAACTGTTAGTTAAAAAATAGTTAGTTAATTGTCAAACCGCGCTCAACACATAGTTGCCAAACTTGGTTAAACACTTGCTCAGCATCGATGGCTGAGCTATCAATCACTATCGCATCATCGGCAGCCTTAGCCGGTGAGGCACTGCGTGTACTATCACGCTCATCACGGGCAATAATTTGTGCCAAAATTTCGTCAAAATCTGCCTGTTTGCCAGCATGGGTTAACTGACTGACACGGCGCTCGGCTCGTGCCTCAGAGGATGCGACCAAATAAACTTTCAGCGGCGCATCGGGAAAAACCACTGTTCCCATATCACGCCCGTCTGCAATCAAACCCTTTTTTGGGTTGCCTTGCGACGTTGCCATATTTTTTTGTAACTCTAATAGCGCTTGACGCACCTTCGGGAATACCGCAACTTTTGACGCAAAGTTACCCACTTCTTCGGTACGAATCACTTCACTCACATCGTTGGCATTCACGAGCACTGTCACATGCTCAGAACCCGCTTTTGCGGCTGCAAACTCAATTTTCAACGATTGGGTTAAATCAGCTAGCGCATTTTCATCGATGATATCGGTTAACAAACCCGCTTGGTGGGCTGCAAGCCCCACAATCCGATACAGCGCCCCTGAATCCAAAATTTGATAATCCAGTAGCTTTGCCAGTCTTGCCGTCAATGTACCTTTACCTGCACCACTTGAGCCATCAACGGTGATGACGGGCAGGCTTGCGGTTAGATCAAAAGACGGTTGCGTTAACGTTTGTGACATGCCATTTTTATAAACAAAGCAAAAATAGTGGTATATTTTACGCCTGAAAGCTATTTTATACAAGTGATTTGGCACAAGGATTGACTATAATTGCGTATCATTTTTTGCCTATGAAAAAATGCACAAAAAACGGGCTAAACATGAGAAATGTAATCAAGACACAGACGCATGATTAACCATTGCGCGATAGAAGAAAAAAAGCTAGCGACTTACGTGATTAAGTATCCGCTCACCTTTAACAATCGCTGGCTTTTAACAATCATCTGCTAAAACTGCCAAAGGTTCAACAGTTTGCAAAATTTATAGTGTAAAGGTGGGTTTATCGGAGCTGATATGACCTGCTAGGAGGCGGTCGACTTCGTTTTTGATGCGTAAACCTGCTTCATCTTTGCCAAGCTGTAACGCATAGCCTGCGGGGCGCTGTGCTTGTGCGCGATGGTTGACCCACACCACTTTACCATGTAGCGGCATTCTCTCACTCGAATTTGGCAAAGTGATTGCCACAAAGGTTTGACTGCCTAATTGTTGCTGCTGGTTAGTAGGAATAAATAACGCACCGTTTTCAATAAAAGGCAGGTAGCTCGCATACAATTTTTCGATCGTATCATAGTTAATGGTGGTGATACCGCCACGAGATGGCATTGCCATAATCATTGTTCCTTTTACTAACGCATGGTGTTACTAACGCATGCGGTTACCAACGCATGGTGAATGATAAGTAATATAGCTAATTGGGTACTATAGATAATTGAATAGATTAGCAATCCAGCATGGTGCTAAAAATTTTATCATAGCATAACTTATCTTGGATATGTTGCTGTCTATCTTGCCAGATTTGATCGATAACCCGCTGCAACTGGCTAATTTGCCTTAATGTCGGTGGTGGCTGCAGCTTGCCAAAATCCAAGTCATTGGCGGACGCTGAGATACCGACGGCAAATTGCCCCAATGGTACTAACAAGGCTTGCGACAAGTATAAAAAGTCTGTCAATGTCAGTGTTTTTTGCCAATAGTTGCTGGCTTGTACAGGCATACGTTGCCCGCTACGAACCGCTTGAAAGCTGTTTATCCAAGTTTGGCGGTGTTGATACCATTCGCTGTGTAACATTTGCAGTGCCAAAAAGGGCGCATAACCAGACAATTCACTCACTTGTTGTAGCGTTGCAGTATCGGTATTTGGCAATAACTGCTGCATCGCTTGCATTGACTGAACGGGGGTCACATGGCTTACCGAAAATGCCTGTAGCCGCGAGCGAATCGTTGGCAGTAGCTGCGAAGGACTATCGCTAATTAACAGCATCAACACATTTTCGGCAGGCTCTTCTAAGGTCTTAAGAAGCGCGTTACTGGCGGCTAGGGTCATCGCATCCGCTTGGTGAATAACCACGATTCTTAATCCGCCGCTCGACTGCGTGACAAAAGGCTGCAATTCCCGAATTTCGTCAATCTTGATGCTATAACCTGACTGATGGGTTGGGGCTTGCGCCACGAGGGCGTTGTTTGCTTTAGATTTAGGCGAGGCGTCACGCGCCACGGTGGGTGTTGGAATTTGATAAAGATCGGGGTGGGTATTGGCGATCAGCCATTGGCAACTTTGGCATTGCCCACAGGCAGTTGTAACACCTTGTGCATTGTCGCGTTGATTTTCACAAAAAGCCCATGCGACAAACCGATACACAAAGGCACGTTTCCCCGTCCCTGCATTGCCTGCAAACAATATCGCGTGCGGCAAGGCATCTAGATGGGTGGTCAAATACTGCCAAGTTGGCTGTTGCCACGGCAGTAAATCCATAAACAGCCACTGCTGTATCACCTGCTGGCTGACAGGGTCTGGATAGTAATATTGGGTTACCTCATTGGGTGTTGATTCGGTATTGGGTTGTTTGGTGTTTTTTGATTGGGTGGTTGAAGTCGATGGCATAGAAAAAAATCAGTCAACAGAGTAACCATAGTATAATCGCTGCGGCTAGATAATCAATTAGGATAATCAGTCAGGTTGTTTTCTCGAATACATAAATGCGGTAACGCGTCGCGTTATTTTATCCCTTACTGTCTTTAAACCTTGGCCCATAAGATTTTTGTTGCAAAAAAATGATGGATTTTTTCTGATGAGTCGATTAAATTTTCATCTTAGGATATCTATTTTCGTATTTTTTCTTATAGTTGTGATTCACCCTATTTAAAAAAACGGTTCAATTTTCTGTTTACTTCGAGGTTAGTTTGACGAATTTATCGCAACCTAATAATCAAGATACGTTACCCAATGCCCAACATCCTTATGATGCGGCGGATATGGCAGACCAATTAAAAGTGATGCCAACCTTAGAAGCGCGTTTAACTACTATTTTAAACGAAATCAATGCGCTGCGTGATTTTCCGCAAGTTACCCTATTTAAACAACTGCTAGATACCCTACGTAACCGTGCAGATGATGCCCAAAGCGCCAATGAGCAGATGGCGCTATTTATTCGGCTGCTGCGCGGCAATCGTGTGTGGGCAGAAGGGTTTTGTGTGTTTATGCTTACCTTGATTAATCGTTATCGTCAGGTGTCGCTATACACGGATTTGGGTATCTTGTCAGATGCTGGCTTTACTTCGCAATTTTTTGATTTGATCGGTGAAAAGCTATTACCCTCCGTACCTGATGACCGCGATTTGATTGCGCTATTTAATGCGTTTTTTGCCACACCAAAAACCCGCTACTGGGTGCGCTTAATCAATGAGCGTCGGTGGATTGAACTGATACTCATCCTTAAAGTACCTGCAGGCAAAGAAGCATTGGTGCAAGCGCTTGAAGCCAATGTGCTCAAAGCCATTACTATTTTAACTGCGCGTATCAACGGCATCGGGCTCAATGCCGATTTAATAAAGGCATTTCCCAATCCGATTGACAATCAAGATACTTTTATTGCACTCAATCGCGAAGTCGCTGAATTTGTCAGTCAATACCAGCTCAGCATGCAGCCAGGGGATGAGCAAGCGATGCCCCAGCCTGAGGTGGATAGCAGTCAAATTTTAGTATTGACCGACCAAGCCCGCACCATGATGCAAAACATCCGTCGCCGTATTCATCGAACCGGTATTACCGTGCGTACCACCAATATGTTGGTGCGCCTTGAGCAAAGCTTGCAGCGTCTTGAATTGTTGGTGTCACTGCTATCGGACAACGATCATATCAAGAAAAAAACCATCATAGAGCTTATTAAAACATTGTATGAAGATTCATACCACCGCAGTAGTTTTAGATATTTATTTGGCATCAATACCGCGCTGTTGTCTCGCCGTGTCACTGAGACGGCCAGTAAGGTCGGCGAGCATTATATCAGTACCGATAAAGCGGGCTATCGCCGTATGTATAAAAAAGCGGCATTGGGTGGTTTACTCATCGGCTTTATGGCGACCCTTAAAATCCTAGGGAAATCCCTACCCTTGGCACCGTTTGGCGTGGCTTTTTTAAACAGTATGATTTATGGTCTTGGCTTTGTGGCAATTCATATCATTGGTGGTACAGTGGCAACCAAACAGCCTGCCATGACGGCTGCCGCGATTGCTTCGACTATCTCAGAGGTAAAAGGGCGTAAAGCGGCACGATTTACCAAGCTGACCGAATTGGTCGTTGATATCATGCGCACCCAATTTATTGCCATTATGGGTAATATTTCAATTGCCATGCCGATTGCGCTACTGATTTCATGCATATGGCTGTATGGGCTGGGTCGTCCGTTAACATCGGAAGCTAGCGCAGAGCATTTACTGCATGATCTTAACCCGTTTACCTCGCTTGCTATCTTTCATGCTGCGATTGCTGGGGTGTATCTGTATATTTCAGGATTGATTGCAGGCTATTACGATAATCTTGCGGTACACAACAAAATTGGTGAGCGTATCCGCAACCATCCTACCCTCAAACGGATGATGACACCTGTCACGTTATTGCGTTTTAGCGATTTTATCGAGCGCAATCTGGGTGCGATTATGAGTAACTTTTTATTCGGTTGCTTTTTGGGTAGCACGGCGACCATCGGTTATATTTTTGGCTTACCGCTTGATATTCGCCATATTGCCTTTGCGTCTGCCAACTTTATTCACGGAATTTTTAACATTTATGCCAACACGGGCGAATTTCCAGAAATCGGTATTATTTTGGTCAGTCTATTTGGGGTGATGGTCATCGGTATGATTAACTTGTTGGTGAGTTTTTCACTCGCCTTAATGACCGCCCTACGCGCTCGTAATGTGAAAGTCTTTGAGTGGAAATTCTTATTTGAATTGGTCACCTCGCATTTGATGACCCAACCCTCTGACTTTTTTATCCCGCGTAAACAGCCGATGAACTATGCGCTAATCGATAGCGACGGTAATATTATCTATGATGATAAACCGATTGCAAACGATGGTAAAAATAATAAAGGACATAAAACTGCCCTGACATCACAGCCAGAAGAACATCCGCATGCTACTACGCCCCATATCGACAATATCAGTCATACGGAAAAACTGACCGATGAAGAAGTTGCAGAGAAAAAACAGGCAATTAAAGAAAAAGTGGTGCAAAAGGCGGTCGACAATATCACCCCAAATGACACGGCAAGCAAGCTACCCAAATAATTGATGAAACACTGAATACTGTAGAAATATGATGACTTTTTCGGAAACTACAATGAACCAACCCGCGACCTCAATGAGTCCGATTCAATTGGCTCATCGGTTAAATGAGCTATTAAAAATTAATGAATTTCAAGATTATTGCCCCAATGGTTTGCAAGTGGATGGTGGACAGCCGATACAGCACATCCTCACCGGTGTCACAGCCTCTGAGGCATTGATTGAACAAGCGATTGCGCACAACGCCCAAGCGATTTTGGTGCATCATGGCTATTTTTGGAAAGGGGAACCTGCGCCGTTAATTGGCATGAAAGGCAAGCGTATTCGTTTGTTGATGCAACACGGTATTTCCTTACTTGCTTATCATTTACCGTTAGACGCCCATCCCCAATTGGGCAATAACGCCCAATTAGCGTTAGCGCTGGGTTGGAGTGATTTGTCGCCGCTATACCCTGACGAAAAACACCCGATTGGTAATATCGTGGATTTAGCAGCGCCGTTGTCGATTGCAGCGCTCACCAACAAACTATCGACTACCTTAAACCGTCAGCCCTTACATTTATCCGGTGGTAATCAAGTCATTTCGCGCATCGGTCTGTGTACGGGTGGCGCACAGGATATGATTGAGCAAGCGGCGCAAATGGGTTGTCAAGCCTATATCTCGGGTGAAGTATCAGAGCGAACCACTCACATAGCGCGTGAGCTGGGTATTGAGTATTTTGCTTGTGGACATCATGCCACCGAGCGAGGTGGCGTACTCGCATTGGGGAATTATGTCAAAGAAAATCTTGCCTTGACCGTTGATTTTGTCGATATCGATAATCCCGTGTAAAATTGAGCAATTTATTGAGTAATTATTACCCGTTAATTGCATTTTAGCGGGTTTTTTACGCTTTTTATCATAAATTTGCCATTCGTTACGTTCAAAAACATGACGCGTAACTTTAATTTCACTACAATACCCCCATTGTTTCATATAACTAACTGTAATGCCATGCAGTAAATATTGTTATTGTTTATTTATTTTATGCGTGCCATACGTTACCCTACGTTAAATTCTGTATATAAGTGCTTGGGCTTATTAAACAATTTTTAATTTGCCAGTACTTACAAAAATTTTAACCCTCTTACGGGTTGTACTTGATTATTTATTTCGATAGCTCTCTACGATGGATAGGGATTTATCACCGTCCTAGGTATAAGGGGAGCCAACCTGTTTGGCTCTTTTTTTAGCGTTAAGTTAATAACGACCTATTTTGGATGGAAGCTTTTTTGGTGAGATTTAGGATAGAGTTAGATAGTTGGAAGCCATTTACTTATGTGGCTTGGCTGACTGGTGCTTAGTTAACGGGTACTAGGTTTAGCTGGTGCTTAGTTTGACGAGTACTTAGTTTAACGGTTGCTTAGTTTGACAGGTACTTGGCTTGACTATCGATTCGGTTCTTAGTTTCATAAAATGTTTTCATTTGGCATAGTTGTTTTTTATTAATTTAACGTATCTAACGTATGTGCACCGTGGAGTGACACATGCCGCTAAACTCATCATTTGAGTATTGTGATGATTTGGCTTTGACCTATCCTGCGTCGATTTCGATGTCGGTCAAAGCATTTTTAAGCCCTTTAACTTTATACCCGTTTCAACACCCTTTATTACGCTTTAGTAAATACGCGACCCAATTTAAACGCTTGCAATTCTTCCCGATTCAACTCAAACCTTGTTTGGGTGGGGTGATGTCGCCAAAAATTGCCAAGTCCCGTGTACCAGCGGTATCTAGCCATGTGCAAGATTTGGCGCAACTGGCTAATCCTTCCGCTAGTCTTATTGAGCGCTTTATCAAGCCGCTAAAATGGTTGAGTGCCAGTAAAAAGCTGGCAGCTGTGATGGGGGTTGGTTTGCCCTTAGCTTATGTTGCAACCCAAATGGGCGTTACTGACAAAGTCGCTAATACCAATGCAATCAATACCCTTGCCTCACCTACTAGCGTAGTTGCGGCACCAAAAATGGCGACTTTTGATAGTATCCTATCTCAAAAGCAGCTGCGTATTGCTACTGTCAATGGTAATACCACTTATTTTGCTCAAGATGGTTTTGAGCACGGCTTTGGCTATGATGTCATGCGCCATTATGCCAAGCGATTGGATGTTACCATGAGCACACAAGTGTTTGCCACGGATGCGGACGCAATGGCGGCTGTCAAAACGGGCAAAGCCGATATCGCCTTGACCAATGGGTCAGATTATCAAAACGCGACTGCGTTATCATCGCTGAGTCTAAGCTGTGGCAAAGATTATTTATCAAAGCAGGGTCTTAACGAACATGTTGCCATACAGCTAAACCCCAATGATGCCAAACTCAACAATGATGTAAAAAACTTCCTGTGTGGCGGTCAATCGCTCACCCGTAACCAACATTTAGCGGCGTTTTATAGTCAAACAGCATTGGCAGAGCCGTTTAATCAACAACATTTTGCCGATACCATGACACGCGTGTTGCCCACCTATGAGCCATCTTTTAAGCAGACCGCAAACAAATACCGTCTTGATTGGGAACTGCTTGTGGCAATGGGGTACCAAGAATCGCATCTGGATGCAGAAGCCACTTCGCCAACGGGTGTGCGCGGTATCATGATGCTGACCAATGCCACGGCCAATGCGATGGGCGTTGATAATCGGACTGACCCGACGCAGAGCATCCAAGGGGGCGCTAAGTACCTCAGTCAACTGCAACATGAATTTGCCCAAGTGCCAGCATCGGATCGGGTATGGTTTACCCTAGCGGCATACAATATGGGTCCACAAGCGATTAAAGATATCCAGCAGATTTTGGAAAAGCGCGGTATTGATGGCAACAATTGGGCAGCCGTGTATCAGTATTTGAAAGTTAATAGCCAAAGCAATAGCCGTTACGTACAGTGCTTAGATTACGTGACCCATATTCGCAGTTATTTGGAAGCGTTAAAATTAGATAAAGTCAATCATCGTCAATTGACTTGATGCGTGTGGGTATAAAAACTAAACATTTTCAAAAAAGAATGGTTTAACGCCATTCTTTTTTTTATGCTATCACTTTGTCATTTTTAAAAATTACTGACTTATTGTTAACATTATTAACCTAAGGATAGCACGTGACCAAGCTCCAGAATCAGCCCCACAATCAATCAAGCAATCAGCCTGTTTATGCCACCCAATACCGTATTTATTTAGAAGATAGCGATGCAGGCGGGATTGTGTATCACGCCAATCATTTAAAGCTGTTTGAGCGTTGTCGCCGTGATTGGTTACGTGAATTGGGGATGACCAGTTATTTTTATCAAGCGCATTCAGCCGAGGCTGCAAGTCACGTTACTCACCATAGCGATAGTGGCAAAGCTGATATCCAATTTGTCGTGAGCCAAGCCAACATCCGCTATTTGCGTCCGATTCTGCTTGATAGCGAAGTCACTGTTGTGATTGAGGCGGCAGACTGCAAATCTGCGTCATTACAGCTTGAGCAGCGGATTTATGATAGCCACCAGCAGCTGTTAAGCCAAGCCGAGATAAGTATTGTATGCGTGGCTACTAGTAAAGATGAAAAAGGGCAAACCCAAGTTCGACCCACCCGTTTGCCCAAAGCGTTTGTGCAGCTGCTGCAGCTCGCTCGGTAACTCTAGGGTCATTTTGGTTTACAAAGGTTATTTTGCTTTACAAGTTTGACAGGTAACCTGCTCATCTTCTAGGCGGTATGCCATCATACTACCGCCCCACACACAGCCTGCGTCCGTGGCTCTGGCATTTGCCAAATCCACTTTGGCTTTTAGCGCCGCCCAGTGACCAAATAAGATTTTACGTTCGCGCGGCACTTGCCATTCAAACCACGGACGAAAACCCTCTGGCATTTTATCATCTAGACTGGATTTAAAGCTAAACTCTAGCGTCCCGTCCATTTGGCACAGGCGCATACGGGTAAAATAATTGCAAATCGCCCGCATACGCGCGTAGCCTGTCAGCATATTTGACCAAGGAACAGCGGTATCGCTATACAGGTTTGGCAGCAGTCTATCGAGTTGCCACAAGCTACTTTGCAATTGAGTTTGCAATTCTGACGCATGCATGGCTGCTTGGGTGATACTCCAGTTTGGCGGGATGCCTGCATGCACCATCACGGTTTTATCATTGGGATAGACAAGCAGCGGCTGGCGACGAAGCCAATTGAGTAATTCATCACAATCTGGGGCATCAAAAATCGCTTGGGTTTTATCCTTTTTTTTGATCTTTATGACACCACGCCATACCGCGATTAAGTTAATATCATGATTGCCTAACACCATTTCGGCAGCACCGGCTTGGCAAAGACGTTTTACCAGACGCAGCGCGCTTAGCGAGTCTTCACCGCGTGCCACGATATCGCCGACAAACCATAATTTATCTTGCTGTTCATCAAACCCAATTTGCTTGAGCAGTGCCTGCAAATCGGCATAACAGCCTTGAATATCGCCAATGACATATTGATGTCGAAAACCCATAACACCTCATAACATCTTGAAAGTAAAATTTTAAACAGCTACAAAAAAATTAACCATTTGCCGCAATGTCGTTTGCCGCGATGCCGTTTGCCGCGATACCGTTTGCTAAAGTCACAAAATCCTGCACTGATAACGTTTCGGGACGCGCCAGGGGATTAAGTCCCCACGCCACAAGCTGGTGTTCTGTGACCGCAGGCAAAATCGGCGATTTTTTAAAAATCGCCCGCAGTGTTTTACGGCGATGATTAAATGCCTCACGCACCACAAGGGCAAACAGCTTTTCATCGTCAGCCACAATCGGTTTTTGTTGATAAGGTCTGAGTCGAAATACCGCACTCGTCACTTTGGGTGGGGGATTAAATGCCCCATTTGGCACCGTCAGTAAATAATCAGTTTCACAATAATACTGTATCATGACGGATAAACGACCGTATTCTCGGCTATCTACCGCTGCGGTGATGCGATCAACCACTTCCTTTTGTAGCATAAAATGCATGTCTTCAATGACATCGGCAAAACTTAATAAATGAAACAATAACGGCGTAGAAATATTGTATGGCAAATTACCGACAATGCGCATTTTTTTGTCAGGCGCAGCATTAGGGTTATCGCCAATGATTTGCTGGAATAGCGCACGGTAATCCACTTCCATGGCGTTGGCTTTGACAATGGTTAAGCCATCATTGCTATTGGCGCCAATACGAATGCGCAAGCTGTCCGCCAAATCGGTATCAAGCTCGATAACGGTCAAGCGATTGACTTCCTTGAGTAGCGGCTCAGTAATCGCGCCCATGCCTGGACCAATTTCAACCATCAAATCATCGCGACCTGCATGAATACTGTCAATAATTCTCCCAATAATCACCTGATCATGTAAGAAATTTTGCCCAAAACGTTTTCTAGGCTGATGCGATAAAAAAGCAGAGACCGTCACTCAACACATTCCTATAAAAATGAAATAATTATCAATGTTGTGCAGTCTACGATAACCCTCACCGTAATCAGACACAAATCATTATCAAACTCCTCATTATAGCATAGCTTGACGCTCCATTATGACAATTTCATGACAACTCGAGACGCTCGCAATAGCATGGCAACAATCTGCCCAATCGCTCAGTTTGAATTTTTTTAGGTTATATCATGCTACAAATTTTTGATGGGTTAAATTTTTGATGGGTTAAATTTTTGATGGTTCAGTTTTTTGATGCGTCAATCGCCTGTCGAATTCTGATGACTAAGTTGTTATAATGCAACCAATTTAACTAACCCTTTATTTAGTGAGCATTGTATGGGCTTTAATTGTGGTATCGTCGGACTGCCAAATGTTGGTAAATCAACCCTGTTTAACGCATTGACCAAAGCTGGGATTGCGGCAGAAAACTTCCCGTTTTGTACCAAAGATCCCAATACTGGGATTGTGCCTGTACCCGACCCACGTCTCAAACAACTTGCCGATATCGTCAAACCTGAGCGCGTTGTGCCCACCTCAATGGAATTTGTGGATATCGCAGGTCTAGTGGCAGGCGCATCCAAAGGCGAAGGCATGGGTAATCAGTTCTTAGCCAATATCCGTGAAACCGATGCGATTGCCCATGTGGTACGCTGCTTTGATGATGACAACGTGATCCACGTCGATGGACGCGTCAACCCATTATCCGATATCGAAACTATCAATACCGAACTTGCCCTAGCTGACCTTGAAGCAGTGAGCCGTGCGATTATCAATGTGGGTAAAAAAGCCAAAGGCGGTGATAAAGACGCCAAAGCCATGCTGGATGTGTTTAACAAGATTGAGCCATTTTTAGCCGATGGTAAGCCTGCGCGCATGGCAAATCTGGATGAGGATGAGAAAAAAATCATCCGTAGCTATGGTTTAATTACCCTAAAACCGACCATGTATATTGCTAACGTGAGCGAGGATGGCTTTGACAACAATCCTTATCTTGACCAAGTACGGGAATTTGCGGCAAAAGATGATGCGTTGGTGGTCGCCCTATGCAACCAAATCGAATCAGAAATCGCCCAGCTGGATGACGATGAAAAACAAGAGTTTTTAGAAAGTATGGGTATGACTGAAGCAGGGCTTGACCGTGTGATTCGCGCAGGTTACGAGCTGCTTAATATGCAAACGTATTTTACTGCAGGGGTCAAAGAAGTGCGCGCTTGGACGGTCAAAGTCGGTGCGACTGCCCCTGAAGCGGCAGGCGTGATTCATACTGACTTTGAGCGTGGCTTTATCCGCGCCGAAGTGATTGCGTTTGATGATTTTATTGAATATAACGGTGAAAAAGGCGCGGCAGCGGCAGGTAAATCTCGCCTTGAGGGTAAAACCTACATCGTACAAGATGGCGATGTCATGCACTTTAGATTTAATGTCTAAATCGTGCACTCATAGGCTGATTGATATAATATGATTGATACAAATAGGCAATTTTAGTTGCCTATTTTTGCAAGTTTATTTTTTAAAAACGCTTGACTTGTATTGCAAGTCACTATCTTAATCCTTATAATATGCGTTCGTAATTTTGAGAGCCCTCGTTTCCCAGACACTCACTCTCAACTATTAACTCAAAAAGGTTTTTAAACATGAAAACTATCAGTGCTAAACCACATGAAGTGACACACGATTGGTACATCGTCGACGCTGAAGGTAAAACATTAGGTCGCTTGGCGAGCGAAATCGCATCACGCTTACGTGGCAAGCATAAGCCTTCTTACACCCCTCACGTTGACACAGGCGATTATATCGTTGTGATTAATGCTGAGAAAGTTGCTGTGACTGGTAAAAAAGCGCAAGACAAAAAATACTACCGTCACACCGGTTACCCAGGTGGTATCAAAGAGACTAACTTTACCAAACTTATCGCACACAAACCCGCTGACGTACTTAACAAAGCCGTTAAAGGTATGTTGCCAAAAGGTCCATTGGGCTATGCGATGATTAAAAAGTTAAAAGTTTACTCAGGTACTGAGCATCCTCATACGGCTCAACAACCTCAAGTATTAGATATCTAAGGAGTAACACATGGAACGCAATTACGGTACAGGTCGTCGTAAAACTTCAACAGCTCGTGTGTTCTTATCTGCGGGTACAGGTAACATCGTCGTCAACGGTAAACCACTTGATCAATACTTTGGTCGTGAAACATCAGTAATGGTTGTTCGTCAACCTTTAGAATTACTAGATGCTGCTAGCAAATATGATATCTATGTGACTGTAAAAGGTGGCGGTATCAATGGTCAAGCAGGCGCGATTCGCCACGGTATCACCCGTGCATTGATTGAGTCAGACGAAACTTTAAAACCAGCGCTTAAAGAAGCGGGCTTTGTAACTCGTGACGCGCGTGAAGTTGAACGTAAAAAATTGGGCTTACGTAAAGCACGTAAACGTCCCCAATTCTCAAAACGTTAATATTTTTCGTGGTCGAAATTCTCGTATCGACCGCGTTTTTTGGCGTTTACAAAAAAGACTCTTGTTTACTGCAAGGGTCTTTTTTATTTACCTTAGGTAATTTATTTTATTGCAAAAATAGCATAAAATAGCAAAATTAGCGTAATTTAGGCACAGCTAAGGTGGCAATTCTGTAACAACTGATTTACAATAGCCACAAACCCAGTGTGGGGATATGATTACCCACTTCATTAATCTGGAGGAGTTCTTAATGAGCCATGCCGAAGGCGTCGACGTTAAGCGTCGAAGAGTTTTAATCGCATCCACTGCCGCTATGAGCGCAGTCGGTGTCGCTGCTATTGCTACGCCGTTTGTGCGTTCATGGTACCCAAGTGCAAAAGCAGAAGCTGCGGGCGCACCTGTTAGCCAAGACCTAAGCAAACTCGAAGCAGGACAAATGATTGTTGTCAAATATCGTGGTAAACCGATTTTTCTTGTCAAACGTACCAAAGAGATGATGGATAATTTATCAAAAGTAGAATCATCACTTGCCGATCCAAAATCAGAAGCTTCATTACAACCTGACTACTGCAAAAATAATACCCGCTCAAAAGACAATAGTGAAGTTCTAGTGTGTGAAGGGGTTTGTACTCATCTAGGCTGTGCGCCAAATTATCGACCAGAAGTTGGTGCCGCTGATTTGGGTGGCAGCAGTTGGGTTGGCGGATTTTTATGCCCCTGTCACGGCTCAAAGTATGACTTAGCTGGACGTGTTTTTAAGGGTCAACCTGCGCCTCGTAATTTGCCAATTCCTGAATATAGCATCAGCGGTACTATCTTAACGGTGGGGGCATAATATGAATGCAAAGAAATTTATGCATTGGGTGGATGCGCGCTTTCCAGCGACAGAAACTTATGAATACCATATGTCAAAGTATTACGCACCAAAGAATTTCAACTTTTGGTACTTCTTTGGCGTATTATCAATGGTGGTATTGGTCAATCAGTTAGTGACGGGTATTTGGCTAACCATGATGTTCAACCCAAGTGCAGAAGGCGCATTTGCTTCTGTAGAATACATTATGCGTGATGTACAAGGTGGTTGGTTAATTCGTTATATGCATTCAACTGGTGCCTCGGCATTCTTCGTGGTCGTGTATCTGCATATGTTCCGTGGCTTGTTGTATGGTTCATACCAAAAACCCCGTGAACTGGTTTGGCTCATCGGTATGGGTATCTATCTGTGCTTAATGGCAGAAGGTTTCTTCGGTTACTTATTACCTTGGGGTAATATGTCTTTCTGGGGTGCGCAGGTTATTTTGAACTTACCAGCCGCGATTCCATTTATTGGTGATGCATTGGGAGAATGGGTAAAAGGTGACTATATCATCTCTGGTATTACCCTAAACCGCTTCTTCGCGTTGCACGTTGTTGCGATTCCTTTGATTTTAGTGGGTCTGGTATTTGTCCACTTGGTAGCATTGCACCATGTTGGTTCTAATAACCCAGATGGTATTGATATCAAAAAACTTAAAGATAAAAATGGTGTGCCCCTTGATGGCGTGGCTTTCCACCCATACTACACCGTACATGATATGGTTGGTATCGTGGTGTTCTTTATCGTTTTCTTTGCCGTGGTATTCTTCTTCCCAGAAGGCGGCGGCTTCTTCCTTGAGCCACCAAACTTTGAAGCAGCAAACCCACTTAAAACACCTGCGCACATTGCCCCTGTTTGGTACTATACGCCTTTTTATGCGATGTTACGTGCAACGCCATCTATGTTTGGTTCAGCCCTGCCGGGTGTTATTGTGATGGCAGCATCAATTGCTATTTTATTTGTCTTGCCTTGGTTAGACAAATCACCTGTGCGTTCAATGCGTTATAAAGGTATTTTGTCAAAAATTGCACTTGCTATCTTTGTTGTTAGTTTCTTGATTTTAGGTTACTTAGGGGTAATTCCATCAAGTGATACCGCAACGCTTGTGGCACGTATTTGCACCATTTTATATTTCTTGTACTTCCTTTTGATGCCTATTTATACATCAATTGAGACATGCAAACAGCCACCTGAACGTGTAACTGGAGGTCACTAATGAAAGCGGTTAAAAAATTAGTTGCTGGGTTGGGTTTGACAGTTGCATTGGGTCTCGGTGCTACCTCAGCTCAGGCTAGTGCAGAAGGCTGTGGTACTTACAAAACGGTTGATGGTAAAGAGGCGCATTTGGCGTGTGAAAAAGCCCCTGTGGATTTGACCAATAAAGCGTCTATTCAACGCGGTGCCTCATTATTTATGAGTTACTGTGCAGGCTGTCACTCAGCGCAATATGTTCGCTACTCAAAAATGTACAAAGACTTGGACATTCCAAAAGAGTTGGTGGAAAAATACTTGATGCTGACCACTGACCAAGTCGGTGACCATATCAATGCAGGCGTTGACCCAGAGCTTCAAAAGGCTTGGTTTGGTGCGCAGCCACCTGATTTGTCACTTGAGACGCGCCTTCGTGGTAATGACTGGGTTTATACTTATTTGTTAGCCTTCTATGAAGATCCAAGTCGTCCTTGGGGTGCCAACAACATCGTAATGCCGAATGTTGCGATGCCGTTCGTCCTTCATGATATGCAAATGAACACCTCAAAAGAAGAATATCGTCGTAATATTGGTGATATCGTCAACTTTATGGCGTGGATGGCAGAGCCGCAAGCGCACCAACGTAAAATATATGGTTTTTGGGTCATCTTATTCTTACTTGCGTTATTAATTCCAGTGTACTTACTCAATAAAGAATTTTGGAAAGACGTTAAATAAGGGTTGATACAAAAAAGGTAGCTTAGGCTGCCTTTTTTTATGCGCATTTATTGCTTGATTGGTACGATAACTTTCACAGTTATTGCTAATTCAGTCATTTTAAGCTAGGCTTACCCTTTACGCTGATATAGCTTATTATTTTTAACTATGTTGACCCCTACTTCGAATACCCCGTTGATTTATGCCGATGATGGCTACCTAAGCCACCAATTAAGACTGGTTTTACTTGAGAAAAAAATAGAATTTAGCGAGACGAACATTCGTGATGATGAGGATTTTGCCGAAGATTTACCCGATATCAATCCTTACAACACGCTGCCGGTATTTATTCATCGTGAATTGATTTTATACAACAATCGCATTATTTTTGAATACCTTGAAGAGCGTTATCATCAGAACAAACTGCTGCCTGAAAATCCGATTGAAAAGGCACAATACCGTCAATTATGGTGGCGCATTGAGAAAGATTGGATTAAACTGGCAGATACGCTATTGACCCATAAGGATACCTTAGATGTTAATCAAGCAAAGATTGCCAGAAAGCAACTGACTGAATCTCTGGTTACCATAGCGCCACTATTTGCCCATAAAGCTTTTTTTCTTTCAGATACCATGGGTGTATGTGATTGCATTTTGTCATCGATTTTATATCGCTTAAAACCCATGGGTATTGAGTTGCCGCTGCATCTTTGCCGTCCGTTGTATCAATATATGGAGCGGATGTTTAATCGCCCAACCTTTAAAACCAGTTTAAAATAGTAATCATTAAAATAAGAGAATCACCATGGAAAACGACTTTCAACTCACCCCGACTCGCCCTTATATGGTACGCGCTATTTTTGAATGGCTTGAAGACAATAATTTAACCCCACATATCATGGTCGATACCACGCAGCCCAATGTCACCGTGCCTGTCGAATATGTGCAAGATGGTCGTATCGTACTTAATATCGCCAGCCGTGCCACAGGTAATTTGGTCATTAATAATGATTTTATTAATTTTCATGCGCGATTTGGCGGTGTTTCGCAAGAATTATGGGTACCGATGCAAGCGGTGATGGGGATTTATGCCAGAGAAAATTCACAAGGCATGTTCTTTGACCCAACGGAATACGATAATGCGCCGCAACC
This sequence comes from Moraxella osloensis, assembly GCF_001553955.1. NCBI lineage: Bacteria > Pseudomonadati > Pseudomonadota > Gammaproteobacteria > Moraxellales > Moraxellaceae > Faucicola > Faucicola osloensis. The sequence goes on along the minus strand of NZ_CP014234.1, from coordinate 2,305,222 downwards.
TGACATCAACGCCAGTCAACCAGCCGAGTCCACCGATGCACAACGTCCAAAACGTGAGAACAAAGCAGGGTTAAAAATCTTGGATTAGTGCATTGTCACTGGCAATATGGGTTTAATTTTGTTAAAATAATCAATTACTTTTTTAGTTTTGAATAGGATAACCATAGTCATGGCACGTGTCACTGTAGAAGATTGTCTAGAAAATATCCACAACCGTTTTGATTTGATTCTTATTGCCAGTAAACGTGCGCGCCAAATCGCACGCGGTGTATCAGAACCTATGGTTGAGCGTGAAAATGATAAACCAACCGTACTTGCCCTGCGCGAAATCGCTGAGGGCCTTGTGACTAAAGAGATTTTAAATCAACCTGAGCGCGAATTGCCTAACAAATTTCACCATGTTGATTTGAGCATTTCAAGTGGTCATGGATTCTAATGGTAGCTTAAGCCACTGTTACTAGTTAGCGACTATTATTTTATAAAAAGTCACCTTTTTTAGGTGACTTTTTAGTTGAATTAAACGTGGAATGAAACGTGGAATTATATGTAACTTAGCTTGACAATTCGCAGTAATTTTGCGAATAATTAAGATATCTTTATAATACGTTTTTGCTAACTTTAGCTGGTTTGATACCAGCTATTTTTATCCAACCGTTTTTTATGATAGAGTTAACTGCTGACCAGGACAATATGAATTTTTTAGCAGTTTAAACCTATCGATCGTACGTTGAGGGCACATTTTTGAATATATCAACTTTACCAAAATTAAGCCATCCTGATGTGGATATTGCACAGTTTGACCTAATGCGTGTATTGGATTATTTGGATGATGACGAACAGCAAATTGTTCTCAAAGCCTGTGCCTTTGGCGACCAAGCCCATATCAAAGATAAACGCAAATCTGGCGAGCCTTATATCACCCACCCTATGGCGGTAGCGGAGATTTTGGGTAGTTTTCGCATGGATGTCGATACCATTGTGGCGGCGATTTTGCATGATACCGTGGAAGATACGCCTACCACTGAAGAAGATTTGACCCGAGAGTTTGGCAAGGCAGTTGCGCAAATCGTCAATGGTGTCACCAAATTAAAATCCTCCAATGAAAAACACATCAATAAAGCCGCGACTTTTTACCGCATTATTACCGCAACGCTAGAAGACCCGCGCGTGTTGATTGTCAAATTGGCTGACCGCTTGCACAATATGACCACCATTGAAGCTGTGCCTGAAAAAAAACAACAGGCAACCGCACAAGAAACGTTGGATTTTTATGTGCCGTTTGCTCGTACGCTTGGGCTTAATGATTTAGCCGACTATATCGAGATTTTATGTTATCGCAGCCTAAATGCGCCTATGTATAACAAGTTATCCGATAAGCTTATGCAGCATGGTTTGGGGCGCACCTTTCAACAAGAAGCTATTCATAACTATTTAAATATCGTTTTGAGCCGACTGGATGTTAAAGGTTATGTCAAAGATGTCGATAATCGCGTGACTTTGTTTCGCCAGTTCTTTAAAAACCGCGGCGAAATCACCGATTTGCTGTGGCATTATGAATTTATGCTGGTCATGGATAAAGTGGAAGACTGCGACCAAATCGCCAAGTATTTTATCAATAAATACCAAATTGCGCCTGAGTGTATCGAAGACAATATCCGCCATCCGCGTGCGGGGGGCAACCAATCACTGACCATTACCTATAAAAACGGCCATGATACCATCAAAGTGGTCATTCTGACTAAAACCATGCTCAAAACCACCCGTTTAGGGATTTTGATGGGTGAAGCAGCATCGCCTCTTAGCCAGTCAGTGATTCAGGCTTCTCTACGCAATCTGCAAAACTTGATTGCCGACAATCAAAGCGATATCGAAGAGCAGCCATCTGATGCGGTGACGGTGGTCGATAAACTGATTGGCTATCTTCACGAACGTAAAATTATTTGCTATACCCCAAACGGTGATGCCTATGAGTTGCCGCGCGGCTCCACAGCGCTTGACTTTGCTTATACTATCAGCACCCATATCGGTAACCGTGCAACGGGCGCTGAAATCAATGGCGTAGAAGCCAAACTGGGTACGATTTTGAAAACTGGCAATAGGGTCAAAATTCATACCGACCCCAATGCGATTCCAAAAGCCGAGTGGCTGGGTTTTGTGGCAACCAATAAAGCGCGGCGTGCGTTATTTGAATGGTTAAAAGGCTTAAATCCTGAGCAAAAAGAGCACGAAGGTAAAACTGCCTTTGAGCGCGCGCTTAAAACGCAAAATCTTTCACTCGCTGATTTGAGCGATGAACAATGGCAATTGCTACTTGATTGGCGTGGCTTACAGGATAAAAGTGCGTTCTTTACCGAGTTTACCACAGGTAAATTGCTGCCGCAAATTGCCGTTTCGCGCTTATTGACCCAAGAGCAGCTTGCCAAAAACCAAGCCAGCGCCCATGCCGCTAACCAACCACAAAGCTTGATTGCGGATGCAGCCAACATGGAGATGAATTTTTCCAGCTGTTGTCATCCTGTGTATGGCGACCCGATTGTCGGGCATATTTCAAAAAATGGCTTGGTGGTGCATCGACATAAATGTTTTTCAATTGATGAAATTCGCCGTGTCAATGAATACCAAGTGATTCCGCTACATTGGCGAGTGTCTAACAGTGAGGATGAAGTATCGAAGCGTATTTATTTTGATGCTGCGCTAAAAATTAATCAAAACCTGACCGATGAGCAAATCAGCGATTTAATCTTTATCGTGCGTGACACTCAAGCAGGTTTTGAATATATCGAACAGCGTAATGGCTATACCTTGCTGTTTGTGGTGGTGCAAAGCCGTGACCAGATTGCAAGCTTAATCCAGCGCCTACGCACCTTCTTGGGCTACCCCAATATTGTAAGGCTGTATCAATGGAATGACGAAGTGCTACTTTCTCAGAGCCAGAACACGTCTGCGCCAAAAAATAAAGATATTTTATAAACCCATCATACTGTAATAGGAAATAATATGAGCCGTGACATCATTCATACTGACAATGCGCCTGCTGCGGTCGGCACTTATTCACAAGCCGTGAAAGTTGATAAGACTGTCTATATTTCAGGTCAAATCGGACTCGACCCAAACACCATGACCCTAGCCGATGGCTTTGTGGCGCAGGCCAACCAAGTCATGTCAAACATCGATGCTATCTGCCAAGCTGCAGGCGGCTCGCTTGCCAATGTGGTGAAATTTAATGTCTCCCTTACCGATTTGGCAGATTTTACTGCCTTAAATGAGATTTTTGCGGCGCGCCTAACTGCGCCTTACCCTGCCCGTGCGGCGGTGCAAGTGGCCGCCTTGCCAAAAGGTGCAGTAGTCGAAATTGAAGCGATTTTGGTTTTAGATTGATTTTGGTTTTATAATGTTAACCCGCTCAAATGGAAGGTGAGTTACCAGACTTGCCTTTTTTTATGTCAAATTTTTGTCCATCTCACAACAGTTTAACGTATAGAATTGGGCTATAATCCAACCCTACAACAATTTTTAAAGGTGTGTTTTGCTAATCCAAGTTGCCTTACCTGTGCCCATTGATTCGGTGTTCGATTATCGCGTTGTGGGCGATGCGTTGCCCGCGATTGGCTGCCGCGTCCGAGTACCGTTTGGTGCGCGCAAATTGGTCGGCATTGTGGTGGCGCATATTGAGCACAGTCAGCTTACGCAAAATGCCATTAAACCTGTATTGGACATACTTGATGAGCGGCCGATTGTCGATGAGGCGTTGCTAAAACTCGCTTATTGGCTGTCTGCTTATTACTGCTATCCGCTTGGCGATGTGTTCGCTGTCATGCTGCCGACTTTGATTCGTCAAGGGATGACGCTTGACTACCGACAATTATGTTGGCGACAACTACGTGATGCCACTGACGAGGATTTTTCTGCCAGTGCAAAAAAGCAACGCCAACAATTTGCTTTATGTGAACTGGTCATCAACTCGCATGGCAATTCACATCGCAATTCGCATGGCAATGCCACAAAACTTGTAAGTGAGTTTGCGCTGGTAGACAACGGTGTCGAGCCCGCTTATTTAAAAAAATTTGAGCAAAAAGGTCTGATTGCGCCTGTTTATCAAATGCCATCTTTACCCAAGCTTGCTAAGCTTGCCACCACACCGCTCACCTTAAATTTGCAGCAACAACAAGCGGTGCAAAAAATCACCCGCGCCTGCCAGCAGCCCCACTATGAAGGTTTTTTGCTCAATGGGATTACCGGAAGTGGCAAGACCGAAGTGTATTTGCAGGTGATGCAAACGGTGCTGGCGCAAGGCAAACAAGTGCTTATCTTAGTGCCAGAAATTGGGCTGACCCCACAGACCAGACAGCGATTTGCCGAACGATTTGACGCCCAAGTATTGATGTTACATTCGGGACTTAATGACACCGTGCGGCTTGATGGCTGGCAACAATGCCGACTGGGCTATGCGCAAATTATTATCGGTACCCGTTCATCAGTGTTATACCCATTTGCCAATTTAGGGCTGATTATTGTCGATGAGTCGCATGACCAATCTTACAAACAGCAAGACTCACTGCGCTATCACGCCAGTGACGTGGCGCTCTATCGTGGGTTTCAGCTTAATTGTCCGGTGATTTTGGGCACCGCGACGCCATCGCTTGAAAGCCTGTATTTGGTACAACAAGGTAAACTTACCGAGCTTACTTTGACCCAGCGTGCAGGCGATGCCAAACCTGCCATCATGCAGCTGATTGATGCGCGCCAACAGGCATGGCAACACGGTTTGGCGCAAAGCTTAATTCAAGCCATTCGGCAAACGTTGGATAAAGATGAGCAAGTATTGGTATTTTTAAACCGTCGTGGCTACGCGCCCATCTTATTGTGTGATGCTTGCGGTTGGCAAGCAGACTGCCCGCGCTGTGATGCGCATTTGACAGTGCATTTTCAGCCAGTGGCAATGCTAAAATGCCACCACTGCGATTGGCAGCAAGCCATCCCGAACCATTGCCCCAGCTGTGGTAGTAGCAATCTTGACCCTGTGGGCATGGGTACGGCGCGGATGGTTGAAGGATTAACTGAGCTTTTCCCCGATGTGCCTGTGATTCAAATTGACCGCGATACCACGCGTAAAAAAAACAGTTGGGAGCAAGTGTATCAGCGTATTGCTGACAATCCCAAAGCCATTTTGGTGGGTACGCAAATGGTGGCAAAAGGGCATCATTTCCCCAATGTGACCTTGGTGGCAATCCCCAATGCTGACCGCGGTTTTTTATCCTCAGATTTTCGTTCGCCTGAGCATACTGCCCAGCTGATTATCCAAGTGGCGGGTCGTGCGGGTCGTGCCGATAAAGCAGGTTTGGTACTGATACAAACCCTGCAACCTGAAAATCCTGCGTTACTGACTTTGGTACGTGAAGGATATCTGAATTTCGCCCAGCAATTATTGGTTGAGCGGCGCATGTTGGGATTACCGCCATTTACTTACGCTTGTTTAGTACGGGTGGAAAGCAAATCGTTAGAAAACAATCAGCAAATTTTGCATCAAGCGATTGCGCTATTGCCCTCACGCCAGCACATGACAGCCTTGGGTATTGCCATTAATGGCCCGGTGGATGCGCCGATGGCAAAGAAAAACAGTCGCTATCACTCGCATTTATTGATTTTGACCAAAACACGCCACGTTCGCCAGCAGCTATTGTCGGACTGGTGGCGACAGACAATTGCGTTGCCATCGGCAAAGTATGCCAGACTATCGATTGACATTGATCCGATGAGCTGGTCTTAACCTGACTTGCAAAACCATTGCTTTTGCTAAACCGCTTATTTCACGCTGATGTTTAAATGGGCTTTTTTCAACTCGCTGATTGGGCTACAATTTAGCTAATTTTTGCCATTGATTAGGGTAAGTAAATAACAATGACCCCAAAACCGCTTCAAGATTCAAAGCAGCCTACTGATGTGCACCCTAATGCGCATAGTCATGGCAACAATCATCACCATAAGGACATAACAATGACCCCAAAACCGCTTCAAGATTCAAAGCAGCCTACTGATGTGCACCCTAATGCGCATGGTCATGGCAACAATCACCGCCATGAGGATGCTGACCACAGCCCCAGTCACAGTCACAGTCACAGCCATACCGATAATCAGCGTATCATCACCATAGCGTTTGCCATCATTGCAAGCTATATGATTGTTGAAGTCATCGGCGGTTATATTACCGGCAGTTTGGCGTTGTTATCAGATGCAGGTCATATGTTTAGTGATGCGGTGTCACTTGCCATGACTTTGTTTGCGTTTATCATCGGTAAAAAATCTGCTACCTCCCATAAAACTTTTGGCTATCGCCGTTTTGAGATTTTGATTGCGCTCATCAATGGTCTGACGCTACTGATTATCAGTGCAGGTATTATCTATGAAGCGGTGCTGCGTTTTCAGCAGCCGCCACAAATCGCCACTACGGGTATGCTAGTTATCAGTACTATTGGACTTATCGTCAATTTGGTGGTGGTCAAACTGATGCACGGTGGTGATACTGATAATCTAAATATGAAAAGCGCTTATTTACATGTATTAAGTGACTTGCTAGGCTCGGTGGCTGCGATTATTGCTGCTATTGTGATTATGCTGTTTGGCTGGGTGTGGGCGGATGCGGCAGTGAGTATTTTGGTGGCGCTACTGATTGTTCGCAGTGGTTATGCTGTTGTTAAAAATGCCGCCCATATCTTAATGGAAGGCGCGCCCAATGATATTGACCAAAGCGTTATTATCCAAACCCTCTCTGCCCACCCAAACGTGTTATCGGTTCATGACCTACATATCTGGACGATTACCAGCGGCTTACATAGCTTATCTTGTCATATCATCGTCCCAAGCTCGCTTACCCTGCAGCAAACTGATGCGCTATTATCAGACTTACAACACGAGTTACAGCATTTAGGCATTGGGCACAGTACACTGCAATTTGAAAGTGATTTGCATGCGCACTCCGCGCAGTTTAATTGTGGTATTACCAGCAAACCCCCTGTCCATGCGCACGCACACTAACCGACTTTTTGACCCGAAGTGCAAAAAGTCGATGTTGCCGCTGAGCATTTTTAGTTTTTGTTTTGTGGTGTTTGCTGTTTGTTTGCTTGCTTAATTTTTCTTACGATTAATTGCTTAATTGTGCGCATTACTTAGGCTAAATATGTTAGGATGAATCAGCACCCTGCTGTGACAAGCCTTGTTTGCTAAACGCTTGCCAGACAATTAAACATCTGTATTAAATATCTATTTAATTTTCTATTAAATCTACATAAAAATCATTAGCTTACTTCGGTTAAACGCGTATGACACACCGTTCTGCACCTTTCGTGGCACCCAACTTGCATCTCACCCAATCTGATGGCTCAGACAACTCAGATAATGGCAACCCCTCAGCATTGCTGGTTGATGAAAAGGCGCATAAAAAACAGGTCAAATTATTGCTATCGACCTTGCAAGCCGATATTGCCCAGTTTCGGGATAATTTTTTTCCGCCGCCCTATCTCACCCAAATTCAAGACTTGCCTATTTATGCAGGCAATTTGGCAGAGGTGCAAAGCTATGAGCAAACCTGGCAAGCTTTGATTGACCGTGCCAAAGGCTTTTACCCTTCAGCAGGATTGCCGCCTGATTATCTGCCATTACCCGCAAGCCTTGAGATACCGCAGTTTATTTATCATGTGCAAAAACTACATTTGACCCGTACCAAAGCCAAGGAATCCAAAAATTTTGGCTCGGTGGGTGCACTGGTTGAAAAATGCGGTCCGTATGAGGATGCCCAGTTGATAGCAATGGAAAATGCCCTAGCCAAAGGCAAAGACGTGCGGCTGGTAGCGCATCGTGAATTTATTGATTTACGTGCTTATGTGTTTTGTCGCAATCGCAAAGGTGAATTGCTAGAGCCTGAGAGGATTCGTTTTTATCGCACAGGTTTGGTCATTCAAACATTAGCAGACTTTAAAGTGGTGGACAGTCGGCAAACTCCCCGTAAAAAACGCAATGACGCCTATAAAAATGCCATTGCCGATAACGGGATTTGGAAAATTTTTGTCAAAAATTAAAAATAATTGAGGTTTTGTATGTTTGTGCTTGCTGCCAGTGCTGATAGTTCTATGATGCTTGACGCAACTATCTTTTTGGGTGCGGCAGTGATTTTGATACCGCTTGCAAAGCGTTTTGGTATCGCCACGGTATTGGGTTATTTGTTTACAGGCTTATTGCTGGGTCCAAGTTTTTTAAAAGTTGCGAGCAACCCCGATGACTTGCTGCATTTTTCTGAATTTGGCGTCGTGCTGTTATTATTTATTATTGGTTTAGAGCTACAGCCCTCTCGGCTTTGGGCACTTCGGCAACAGATTTTTGTGTTAGGCGGGCTGCAGGTGATTGTCACCGGTGTGGTGCTGATGCTGCTATCGTGGTATTTTTTAGATATTCGGCTATCAAATAGCTTTGTCATCGGTTTTGGCTTGGCGCTGTCATCAACGGCGTTTGTGTTGCAGTTATTGGGTGAAAAAAAGCAGCTTGCCACCACGCATGGTCAACAAGCCTTTACTATTTTATTATTTCAAGATATCGCAGTTATTCCTTTACTTGCGGCATTGCCATTTTTGTCGGGCGCGCAAGAGCAAAATTACGATTGGATTTATTTTGCCAAAGTCATCAGTGTTTTTACTGGCTTGATATTTGTCAGTCGGTTTATGGTACGCCCTTTCTTTAAGTTCGTGGCGTCTAGTGACGCCACCGAGCTGCTCACCGCCACAGCGTTGTTTATCATACTGAGTGTGTCGCTATTGATGAATTATATAGGCTTGTCAATGGCACTTGGGGCATTTTTAACCGGTGTGCTACTGGCTGACTCCGAATACCGCCACGAGTTACAGGCGAGTATTGAGCCCTTTAAGGGGCTGCTGCTTGGGCTGTTTTTTATGTCAGTTGGTATGCTCATCAACGTCAAATTAATTGTGGCCAAGCCCTTACTCATCATTGGCTTGGCAGGATTGCTGATGCTCATTAAGTTTGTGGTGCTGACAATCATTGCGCGGCTCATGGGCAACAAAAACGAAAGTAGTATCCGTCTTGGGGTGACGCTAGCGCAAGGTGGGGAATTTGCGTTTGTACTGTTTAGCGTAGCAACCGCCCAGCATCTGTTAACCCGTGAACAACAAAATATTCTAAACCTTGTGGTGACTGTCTCAATGGCAATGACGCCTCTGGCATTTTTATTACTAGAAAAATTTGGCAATCCGCTATTTGCCAACGCTACGCCTAGTAAAGAATACGACAAAATACCCAACCATGAGCACGCGGTGGTGATTGCAGGATTTGGACGTGTCGGGCAAATCATCGGTCGTGTGCTACGCATGCACAATATTGAGTTTACTGCGATTGAAAAATCTGCCAACCAAGTCGATTTCGTCCGCAAATTTGGTAACCAAGTATACTACGGCAATCCCAAAAACCCAGAAATTTTGCGGGCGGCAGGGCTGGAAAACGCCAAGGTTTTTATCATCGCGATTGGTGATATTGAACTATCTGAGACGGTCGCCGCTTATGTCGTACGCAATTATCCGCATCTGACCATCTTGGCACGTGCCAAAAACCGTGAGCATTATTATCGTTTGCGCGATGTGGGTGTTAAGTATATTTGGCGAGAGACTTACCTAACTTCGCTGGATATGTCACGCGAAACCTTGGAAATATTGGGCATGGATCCAAAAACCGCCCGAAAAACCGTGCAAATGTTCCGCGATTATGATGACGCATTGATTGAACGCCAGCGCGCCATCTATCAAGATGAAGCAGAGATGATTGCCTCAGCACAATCGGCGATTCAAGAACTCGAAAGCTTATTCGATAGCGATATGACCACCGCAAAACATGAACTCAATAAAGAAAAAGAGCGATTAGAAAAATTGGCCGATGAATCCTACTCGCAAACAAAAAAATAACCCAAACAAACCATCAATAGAAACGAACATTTAAAATGTTAAAAATAATAAGGAGTACAAGCATGCAAATTCGTGTCGTACAACAAGATATTACGACCTTAGCTGTTGATGCGATTGTCAACGCTGCCAACAATTCATTGCTCGGTGGTGGCGGGGTTGATGGCGCTATTCACCGTAAAGCGGGCACGTCACTACTTGCGGCTTGTCGAGTGATTCATGATGAGCAAGGCGGTTGTCCTACTGGCAAAGCCGTGATTACCCCTGCAGGGAATTTGCCCGCCAAATATGTGATTCACACCGTCGGACCTGTTTGGCATGGCGGACAGTCAAATGAGTCAGCGCTACTAGCAAGCTGTTACACCGAGTCGCTGAAACTTGCTGAGCAAAACGGCGTTAAAACCATTGCTTTTCCCAATATTTCAACCGGTGTGTATCGTTTTCCAAAACAACAAGCCGCACAAATTGCGGTAAACACCGTAAAAGATTTTATCAAGCAAAACGAAAATCATGAATTTGAAGACATTATCTTTGTCTGTTTTGATGCAGAAAATTATCAGCTTTATCTAAATTTAGTCCAACCCGAAAATTAAAATATGCAAATTTTACCTGATGGCGAAGCTTTGACTATCGCAAAGCAGTATCTAAATGCAATATCTAAACCCATGGGTGACTGCCAACTTGCAATCATGAAAAATGAAACAATAAACCGCCTAAAGCGTGCATGATATCCGAGCCTGCACACACTGCGACCAACCCTGCCAAAGGCGATTGTGTATAAATCTTGGGTCATTATTGCCGACAATCCTTGCCAATATTTACAAAAATTAACAATTCAATTTTTAATAAAAAAACAGTCTAATTTTAGACTGTTTTTTACCGATTTATAGCGTTAGCAAGGACATCGCTTCATGCTCCCGCCATTACTCGGGTAGCGCGCATCGACGCAGTAGCGAAAAAAGGTCTTTTCATCCATCGGCTCTAGGTCAGGATGCTGCTCCTGCATATGGCTGACGTAGGTCGCATAATCAGGGACACCGACCATCAAACGAAAGCTTTGTTGCATCCGTTTGACCAGCGTAATTAGCCGGGTCATATTTTTTGGGCTAAAAATTACCTCCTTCTGCGCCTTTAAGGTCATTTTAATCAAGTTAGCGATTAATGCATTATTACTCATGTGACTCTCCTTCTATCTGCCTAGCATGGTTTTGGTGAAACCCAAGCGATTGCACAATATAAGTGCAATCTCTGGTAGTTTTTCACTAATGCGGTGCAGAAATATTTAATGGTTTTGGATCTTCATAAATCGCCTCACCTTCAACCACGGTAGGTTTATCACTTGCCAAGGCTTTTGTTAATGCGCGAATGGTACCAACTATCATCACAATCAGCACAATCATAAAGAAGCCACAAAGCACGGCATCCACATAGTTTGAGAATACGATGGTCTGCATCTCATCCAAGGTTTTGGCAGGTTTTAACACTTCACCTTTGGCAATCGCGGCACTGTATTTTTGTGCTTGTGCTAAGAAACCAATCGCTGGGTTTTCATGGAAGATTTTTTGCCAACCCGCCGTCAGACAGGTAATCAATAAGAAAACCGTGGGTGCCACAGTGACCCAAGCATACTTTTGTTTTTTCATTTTGAATAAAACTGCGGTACCTAGGGTTAATGCCATGGCTGCCAAAATTTGGTTACCGATGCCAAACAGCGGCCACAATGAGTTAATACCGCCAAGCGGATCAATGACGCCTTGGTAGACGAAGAAGCCCCAAGCGGCGACTGCAATCAAAGTCGCAAGCAAATGCACGCCAAGATTGGTTGAGCCACGTACCGATGGCACCACGATGCCGATGGTATCTTGTACCATAAAACGACAAGCACGCGTCCCTGCATCGACTGCCGTCAAAATAAACAAGGCTTCAAATAAAATCGCAAAGTGATACCAAAACCCCATCATCGCGGTACTACCAAAGATAGACGACAGGATATGCGCCATCCCAATGGCAAAGGTCGGTGCACCGCCTGTCCGTGAGATAATAGAGCTTTCACCCACTTGCTGCGCTAGTGTCGTAAGCGCATCGGGGGTAATTACAAATCCCAATTTTTGGATAGCGGCTGCCGCTGTCTCTGGGGTCGTGCCAAGAAGCGCTGCTGGGGCATTAATCGCAAAATACATACCAGGGTCAAGAATGGTGGCACAGATCATTGCCATGATACCAACCATCGACTCCATGAGCATAGCACCATAACCAATGGCGCGAGTATCTACTTCATTGTCCACAAGTTTTGGGGTCGTACCACTCGATACCAATGCGTGAAAACCAGAGATAGCACCACAAGCAATGGTAATAAACAAGAACGGAAATAACCCGCCTTTAAATACCGGACCCGTGCCATCGATAAATTTGGTAACCGCGGGCATTTTTAACTCTGGCATGGTAAAGACAATCGCTAGTGCCAAACCTACAATTACCCCTATTTTTAAAAAAGTTGATAAATAATCACGCGGCGCAAGCAGCAGCCACACAGGCAATACCGAGGCTACCACCCCATAAATCATCAAAGCCCAAGTCAGCTGGGTACCTGTCAGGGTAAACAATTCAGCCATCGCAGGGTCTTTGGCAATATCGCCACCAAAAACAATCGCCGCCATCATCAACACAAAGCCGATGATAGATACTTCCATGATTCTACCTGGGCGCAAATAACGCATATAGACGCCCATTAGCAGCGCGATAGGAATCGTTGCCGCGATGGTAAATAGCCCCCAAGGACTGTGCGCCAATGCTTTGACGACTACCAGTGCCAGTACGGCAAGAATGATGACCATCACGCCGAGTGCACCGAGCATCACCGTAATACCCGTAAAAGTACCCAGCTCGTCTTTTGCCATTTCACCCAGTGATTTACCATCACGGCGAGTGGACAAAAATAGCACAGTAAAATCTTGTACCGCACCTGCGAATACCACACCAATGATGAGCCATAGCGTACCAGGCAAATAACCCATTTGTGCCGCTAAGATAGGACCGACTAATGGACCTGCCCCAGCAATCGCAGCAAAGTGGTGACCAAATAAGACGTATTTATTGGTAGGAACATAATCTAAGCCATCTTTTAGGCGGTGAGCGGGTGTCACGCGTCGCGGATTGAGTTCAAAGACTTTTTTGGCGATAAATAAACTATAGTAGCGATAAGCAATGCTATACGAACACACGGCAGCGGCGACGAGCCACACTGCATTGATACTTTCGCCGCGGTGCAGGGCGATTGTCCCTAATGCCACTGCGCCAATAATTGCAACAAGTAACCATACTATCTTTGATAGCATGGGGGAGTTACTTGTCATTGCGGAATTTGTCTGCATGTCAACTCCTTTTTATATGAAGATCATCCTAGGGTAGAGATAAACGCAACTATATTAAAAAGCAAGTATGTTAAATGGAACTAAATCAACATGTAATTACGTTAAAGCATTATTGCTTCTTTTTTGTAATATTTTGCAAATTGTAACACGGATTGATGGTTAGTCGTCATTGAATAAATGCCTGTTACCCAATATATACCAAATTTACTGGCTTTAGCCTGCGTCGTTGTTTGGTATAATGACCCAATGAGCTTAAAAGCCTGTACATTTTAGCCCGTATTTTTTGACCAGTTTTACAAACTTAATCATCCAAGTCACTGCTACGGCATTTATTTTTGCATTTTTTATGTCTTTTCTTATATATTTTTTTATGTATTTTTTATGAAACATACCCTATGAAACCGACCCAAAATCATCAGCCTCAAATATTTGACCCGGCAGCCAAAATGCCCTCGGTTGATACTGCCAGTAATGATAGTGCCAGTAATGTTGATGCCAATCTGCTGCATCAGTCAACCGTAACACTTGAAGGCATGCCAAAGGTGAGCGAGTTGCAAAAACTGCAATCAGATAACCGTACAGCGCATAAGCCTTTTCAGTGGCAGTTTTTGTTGCCGCAATATTGGGGGATTTGGCTTGGGGTCGCGCTCATTTTGCCATTGATTTATTTGCCGTTACGTTATCAATTTAAAATCGGTCATTTTTTGGGAAAATTATTATTTGGACTGATTAAGAGCCGCCGAGCCGATACTTTGACCAATCTGTCATTGGCGTTTCCAGAGCTCAGTGAAGATGAGCGTTTAGAGATGGCAGAGAAGATTTTTATCAATGCCGGTGTGGGTGTGTTTGAAAGCCTGTGCGCGTGGTATCGACCTGATGTATTTACCCGCTGCGTCACTGTATCTGGGCTGCACCATGTCAAAAACGCCCAATCGCAAGGTAAAGCGGTGATTTTACTCGGTATCCATTCGACTTTGCTCGATTTGGGTGGACGGCTGACCACCATGTTTACCCCACTGGATGTGGTGTATCGACCGCAAAACAATGCACTGCTTGATTGGTTTATTTTTAACGCGCGCGCCAAGGTTTATAACGACCAAATCAGTCATCGCGATATGCGCCATTTTGCCAAAAACCTCAAAGACAACCATGTGATATGGATCACCCCCGACCAAGATTTTGGGCTTAAACAAGGCGTGATGGCAGACTTTTTCGGGGTGCCAGCTGCCACTTTGACTGCACCACGTCGCATGGCAAAACTGGGCAATAAAGCCAATCCGCCTGCCGTGATGATGTTGCATTTTTATCGGGAAACCCCGGATGAGATGCCAAAGGGTCGCAAACCGCATTATCACATTATCTTTTCGCCTGTCATTGACAACTACCCAACCGAAGATGAATTAGCGGATGCCAAACGCATCAATCAGCTATTAGAAAATTATATCCGTATCGACCCGACCCAATACATGTGGTTTCATCGGCGCTATAAAACCCAGCCTACTGGTATCCGCTATTACCGCTAATTTTGCTCATGCGAGTCATGTGGCTCATGTGGCTCAGCCAATTTTTGGCATGAATTTGTAGTCAAAAACCGCTATACTAACGGACAATTTTTTTGCCTATTTTGTACTTTTTTTGCTTTTGTTTGGAATTTTGAATATGAATGATAAAACAGCCGCGCCGCGCCGCATTTTAACTGGTATTACTACCAGTGGCATTCCCCATCTTGGCAACTATGTCGGTGCCATTCGCCCAGCCATACAATCGGCGATACAAGGCGCCAGTACGGGAGAAAGCGACGCTTATTTTTTCTTGGCGGATTTGCATGCACTCATCAAATGCCACGACCCTGAGGCGATTCATGCATCCACCAAGGCAATTGCTGCAACGTGGCTTGCGTGTGGTCTCGACCCTGATCGCGTGGTGTTTTACCGCCAGTCGGATATTATCGAAATTCCAGAGCTAACTTGGGTACTCAACTGTAACTGTGCTAAAGGTTTGATGAACCGTGCGCACGCCTACAAAGCCGCCGTAGATGCTAACCGTGAAACGCCAGACACTGACCCTGATTTTGGCATTTCGATGGGATTATTTAGTTATCCTGTGCTAATGGCGGCAGATATTTTGATGTTCAATGCCACCCATGTGCCTGTGGGGAAAGACCAAATCCAGCATATCGAGATGGCACGTGATATCGCAGGTACTTTTAACTTCCGCTATTGTGACCCAGAAAAACCGATTTTTGTATTGCCCGAAGCCATGGTAGATGATGACACGCCGCTACTGACGGGGCTTGATGGTCGTAAAATGTCAAAAAGCTATGGCAATACCATTCCGTTATTTGGCGACCCTTCATCAAATCAGCCACAAATAGATGGTGAAAAAGCGCTGCGAAAAGCCATCATGCGTATTGTCACCAATTCACAATTGCCAGAAGAACCCAAAAACCCCGATGACTCCACGATTTTTGAGATTTATCGTGCATTTGCTAGCACAGAAGAACAACAACTACTGCGTCAACGTTTTGAGCAAGGTATCGGTTGGGGGGATGCCAAAGAAGTGTTGTTTGAAAAAATCAACAGCGAAATTGCCCCTTTCCGAGCTCGTTACAATGAATTGATGGCGAATCCAAAAGAATTGGAAGAAATCCTACAAATGGGCGCAGAAAAAGCCCGCCGTGATGCGCGCAAACGCCTAGAAAAAGTACGAAAAGCCATTGGTATTAAGCCCCTTGCCAAACTCAAAAAATAACGAGTCACTCATGTCATTTGCCCACTTTAAAGCCTACACCGATAGGCTTTATCAAATCGATAAAGCCTTTGACGATGCGCAGCCCAACCGTCTCAACCGACATCGCCACCTTGAGCCTGATTCAGCCGAGTTTCTTGCCAGTCTGGTTATCAGCAAGCGGGCTAAAAATATATTAGAAATCGGCACATCAACGGGCTATTCTACGCTATGGCTAGGCTATGCGTTAGCCCAAATCAATCGCGCCAATACCGCGGATACTGCCACGTTGACATCGATTGATATCGATGAGTGGCGATTACTAACCGCGCGCAATCACCTGCGTACCTTGCAGTTTGACCACAATATCACGCTACAACAAGTCGATGCGAAGGATTTTTTACGTCAGTCGACCGCCCATTTTGATGTGATTTTCTTGGATGCAGAACGCAGGTTTTATGGTGACTATGTGGCTGACTTTAAGCGATTGCTGACCTTTGGCGATATGCTGATTGTCGATAATGTCATTTCTCATGCCGATGAAGTAGCAGCGTTTTTGTCAGCCTTTGAACAGGACAGCAACTATCTGTGCTCTACCCTATCCATTGGGGCAGGATTGTTTTTAGCAGTTAAACAATCAAAGGATTAATAACAAAATGCTATGGGAATTATTAAAACAAATTTGGTGGTTAATTCCTCTTTTTCTTATCATTAGTTTTTTAAAATCGCCTACTTTTAAAGGTTGGTTTGGCGAAAAAATGGTTGAAAAAGCTGCTAATCGCAAGCTGCCACATGATAGCTACCATGATTTTCAAAACGTCACTTTAGCAACTGATGAGGGTTCTACGCAAATTGACCATATTTATGTGTCGCGTTTTGGTATTTTCGTGGTTGAAACTAAAAACTATAAAGGGTGGATTTATGGTAAAGTCAAAGATGCCAAATGGACGCAAAACATTTATGGCAAAAAACATCTTTTCCAAAATCCGTTACGACAAAATTATAAACATATCAAAACATTAGAGAATTTATTAGATTTACCGAATGACGTTTTTCATTCAGTTATTGTATTCACAGGTGAATGTGAATTAAAAAGTAATTTTCCAGCCAATATCTGCCGCTTGGGAAATTTCACAGATTATATTTTGTCATTTGACCAACAAAAACTCAGCGACATACAAGTTCAGCAAATCTGCCAATTATTGGCTAAAAATCGTCTTGATAATACGCTCAAAACTCGCCATCAGCATATTCAAAACCTAAAAAAACAACATCACAAATGACCAATTTAGCCATTCGAATTTTTGAGACGCCCGTTCAAAGTCTGCCCGAAGACCTTTATATTCCGCCTGAAGCCTTTGCCATTTGGCTGGAGCAGTTTGAAGGTCCGCTGGATTTTTTGTTGTACTTGGTCAAAAAAAATAACTTTGATATCACCACCACAGCGATTTTGCCGATTACCGAGCAGTACCTGACTTATATTGATGAGCTCGATGACAATCATTTTGAGTTGGCAGGCGATTATTTGCTGATGGCAAGTACCTTAATTGCTATCAAAAGTGAATTGTTACTACCAAGTCCGCAACAGCCAGAGGATGAAAAAAACCCCACCAAGCAGCTGATTGACAGACTTGAACAATACGCCCAAATCAAACACGCCAGTCAGCGTATCGATGCGTTAATGCGGCTTGAGCGCGATGTATTTTTGGCATACGCCAGTTTGCCAAGTCCTGATATATTGGCCAAAGAGATGGCACCCTATCCTGCCACCATGCTTGCCGACAGCTTAATCAAAATGCAGCTAAAGCCCGATTACCAAATGCACCATGTCAAAGCCGATATCGTGCCACTGGCAGAGCGTATGGCAAGTATTAGCCGTATGTTGGCAAGTCTTGGTCAAGGCACTTTTCACGACATATTAGATAAGTCACAAGGCAAACTGGGTGTGGTGGTGAGTTTTGTCGCCATTTTGGAATTAGCAAAACAGCGGATGCTAAAATTTGTCGCACAAGAGGATGACAACGCTTCCGATGTAAGCGAACTAACCTTGATATGGGCATCGTCATGACCGATTTTAACCAACAACATCAGCTTGCCCAGCAGCATAGCAAATCTATCGAAGCGATTTTACATGCCTCAGAAACCCCGATTACTGCCAAACAGCTATGTCACTGGCTGTCAATTAACCCAAACCAACTGAGCATGGCGCTCACGGTCTTGCAGCAGCGTCTATCGCAAGGCGCGTTAACCTTAGCGGATACCGCGAGCGGCTACCGATTGCAAATCGCCAATGACTTTAGCCCACTGATTCAGCAAGTTTTTCCTCAGCGTCAAGAAACCTTAAGCCAAGCGTTATTAGAAACGTTAAGTGTGATTGCTTACAAACAACCAGTGACGCGTGGCGATATTGAGCAAATTCGTGGCGTGACTGTATCGAGCAATATTTTACGGCAACTATTTGATAAAGGCTGGATTATTGAGCAAGGCTTTCGCGATACGCTGGGACGTCCTGCACTACTGCATACCACCCCAGCGTTTTTAGCCGCCTTTGGGCTTAAAAGCTTGCAAGATTTACCAAAGCTGCCTGATGTGCAACAGCTTGAGATTTGACTTCCTCCCCTCCCTATCGTTCGGGGATTCCTTCTGCAAGACGGTGAAGCCCCACCGCAAGAATGTTCTTACTGGCATTGATATCTCTATCATGCCATGTGCCACACGAAGCACATATCCATTCTCTTATTCCAAGCGATTTTCTACCTTTCGGACTATTGGCGGTGATTTCACCGCAACACGAACATCGCTGGGTCGTGTATCTCTCATTCACGATTTCAAAACGGCAACCTGCGTTCTCGCACTTATAGGTCAGTTGTCGTTTGAGTTCAAACCAACCTGCATCGTAAACCGATTTGGCTAGTTTGCCTTTTTTACTGTTAAATTGGGTGGTTTTCACATCACCGACCACGATTAGGGCATTGTCTTTGACTAATTGGGTGGTAAATTTGTGGATTAGGTCTTGGCGTGTATTTTTGATTTTGGCATGAATCGCTTTGACACGTTGTTTGTTTTTAGCTCGTTGAGCAATGGCTAAATCTTTGGCATATTTGAGCGTTTGCTTGATGGTGAGTTTGTCACCGCTTGAGGTAGTGGCACTGTCTTTTAAGCCTAAATCAATCCCAACGCTACCCATTCCGCAAGTAGTTTTAGGGTATTGTTTGACGGTAATACAGGCATACCAACGGTTACGGCTGTCTTGGACGATTTCTAGTGTGTTAATTTGATATAGGCTAAGGTTGTAGCTGTCCCATAGGTCGATGATTAGTTTCTGCCCTTTGGCTAAAGATAGTTGTAAGGTGGATTTTAAGCCCTTTTTGCCTGTTTGGTGCGTGGCAATATGCTTAATAGCCGATTTTTTAAACGGTAGCCAACCCAAGCTTTTACGTTTTGATTTTGGGTTATTGGTTCGCCATGATAGTTTGGCTTTTTTGAATTGTTTTCTAGCTTTGGCGTGGGTTTCGTTGATGGCTTGAATGGTTTGCGAGTGTAAGCCAACCAGTTCACCGCTACCTTTGGTGTATTCGTTCAAATCATAAGCTGAAAAGAATTTACCAGTCTTTTGCAGATGCTTGTAACTCAAGTCATTCACATAGTTCCATACGAAATTCACTAAACCGCTTAGGCGGTTGAGTTTATCAGTATGTTTATCTCGTATGCGTAGCTTGAGTGTTTTCATGCAAATTATTTTAGCAAAATTTATGCAAGCGTTATAGTGTACAAGTTGCCTTATATCCACCGCCTAAAGTCGGTGGTTTTACGGCAACGGATGATAAAGACAATCAGCATCCACCAACCTGATTTATTAACATCATGCAAACGGCGAACACCGACTGCGATATTGGGAATCATCAACGCCAAAGAAATAAGCCCCGACAACTGCCACCGCATAACCCTCTGCATCGACACTAAATTCTACTTGTTGTCCTACCATCGGTGCCGTGGCTTGTTGCCATTATTGGCTAGTAAATGGGTAATTTTTGCCGTCCTCCGCCATGATGATACCTTGACCCTGTTGCGGCGAGAAATTGGCTATTTGCCCTTTTATTGTTATCATTCCTTTTAGTTGTATTGATTCACTTATGTCGATGATTATAACGTAAAATAATTTTTACAATGTGACGTTATTTATGTTAAATTTTTGGTTAAAATACTGGTTAAAATTTAGCCACGTGACTTTATACTAGCATTCAACCATCGCTTGTCCTACAATACGCACAAGTATGAAGTTTCATGCTAGCACAACATTGTGAAATGTTGCTACCTATTAAAGGATTATTGAATGAAAGACGAAAAACTGCAAAAAGCCCTTGCCCGTCTAGGCTTAGGTTCGCGCCGCCAAATGGAAGATGTGATTCGCGAAGGTCGCGTCAGTGTTAACGGGACTGTCGCTACTATTGGTGACCGTGTCGGACAAGGCGATGAAATCCGAGTCGATGGACGTTTGCTACGCTATACCGCAGAAAACGAAAAACGCCGCCGTATCTTGATGTATTACAAGCCAGAAGGCGAAATTTGCTCAGCCCATGACCCAGAAGGTCGTCCTACGGTGTTTGAGCGCCTGCCACCTCTGAACCATGACCGCTGGGTAATGGTGGGTCGGTTGGACATCAACTCAACGGGTTTATTGCTATTTACCAATGATGGTGAACTGGCTCACCGTCTGATGCACCCATCGAATGAAATAGAACGCGAATATGCGGTGCGTGTGATGGGCGAAGTCACCCCTGAGATTATGTTAAATCTCAAACGTGGCGTCATGCTAGAAGATGGTATGGCACAGTTTGACGACATCGTTGAAAAAGGCGGTGAAGGTATCAATAAATGGTACCAAGTCAAACTCAAAGAAGGTCGCAATCGTGAAGTACGCCGCTTATTTGAATCGCAAGGCTTAAAAGTAAGCCGACTACTGCGTATCCGTTACGGCTCTGTTAGTCTCCCAAGGGAGCTTCGCACGGGTCGCTATCTTGAGCTAGATCGCCGTGAGATTGACACCTTAGCAGGACTTGTCAACATTCGCCCGCGCCAAGGCACAGGGCTTTACGGCATTGCCAAACGCCGCCAAGAACGCTTTGAGAAAAAACCGCTGAAAGCGCGCCGCGGCGGTCATCACTTACGCCGCGATAAAGAAAAAAGAAGTAGCTAACCGCTATAAAATTTACACAAAAAGCAACTTACAAAAAAAGCGTATCAAATTGATACGCTTTTTTTATGTTAATTTGCCATCAACTACGTGCGATTTTTGACATAGCGGTAAGTTGACGCAAATTGCTGGCTGACTTCATGAAACATCTCATTGAGCAATTCATCTAATTGCAGATTGACCCGAACCAATACCTCAATTAGCATCTCGCCTGCGGTCATCTCACCCTGAATTTTTTGATTGAGCTGACTGGGATGATACTTGGCAATTTGGTCATACTGGTGTACAGCTTCGGGAATCGTCTGCTCAATCAAGCGGTTGACCACAAACTTATTTTCAGTCAACCATTGGGTTTGCGGATGGTCTGGTTGATTGGCTGACTGACTTTGGTCGCGTTGCCACGCCTGATAACGAATGAGTTTGTCATGGATGGTATCAAGCAGCATCACGGCAGCTGTTGGCATACGTTCAATTGACGCGCCATCAATACCCAAAATCGAAGGTGAAGATAATCGCGGTTGTTGAGTTTTTGCTTTAAACCATTTTTTGTCGTGTACTTTTTTGCTAGTACGTGGCATTAAGTCAAAACGGCTATCACTACCGAAGGTATTGGGAATTGGCAGGTTTGATTGGTACGCCAAGCGCATGGTTTCTGATTTTGCCAGTGATGCTGTGGGCGGCACGGAATATTGAGACATACCGACCTCAATGCCTGCCATGTCATGCAATTTATACCAAGCCAGCCTTATCCATCGATACACCAAAAAGCTTATCAATACAGTCAACAATATACCAAGCAAAATATTCATCTATACGCCCTAACAGCTTGTCTATCAATAATAGCCTGCCTATAAAAAGAAAAAGCAAATATAGCATTACTATGATTGCAACTGTTTAAAAATTCAAGCATGTTAGTTTTGGGTAAGCCTAAAAATTCATCGGTCAAAAAAAAGTATTGCGCAAAACTTTTAGCTATTACTTACCCTAAATTGTCATATTTACATGGTATGCCAATAGCGAAGTTTATTAATTTCAAATAAGAATGCCACAAACATACCGAGATAATACGCCAATTTAAGCTCAAAACTGTCATCCCGTAACTTAAAAGGTAATGCGCAAAGGGTGACGGCAAGCGGAATCCACAATAGCATAAACACCCAATTTTCGATGACATTGAGCCAGCCTTGCATTCCCTTGCTGCTACGTAAAGCCGCCAATCCTAACAACAAACAGGCAACTATCAGTGTGTTGATTAAGCCTTTTGGAAGATTGCTGGGATAAATCGATAATTCTTGCTTAGTATAATGTGGCAATGCCATTCAATAAATTCCTAAATAATTACTGGGGATTGATGTTATGTGTAGCGTCAATTTTTAGCGTTAATGTCAATGTCTTGATGGGTGCCGACTCGCCGAAAGAACTGCTAAGAATATGCCGCCATCATCCATAGCATCGCCACACAGCTAAATAACAAACCCAAGGTTAACGCATTGCGGTGTTGAATCGGTGCACGCCCCGAGTAGCGATTTAACACCTTTGAGCCCACGACAAAAGCCAATGGAATACCCAGCCAAAAAATCGCAATGGTACTCACCAGTGAGGGCAGTATTGATGATAAACTATCGCCAAACATCAACCTAAACCCAAAACCTGCCAACCCTAGCAACACCGCAAATATTGCCAGTCCAATTGTCAGCCCTTTGGGTACCAAAGACGGGGATTGAACGTCCATACCAATTTCCTTGTGTATCATTGCTTGTGTAGCACTTAAACTGGCAAGCGACTGACCAATGCCAGTTCGGCACGCATCGCATCAATCGCTTGGCGATAATCAGGTTGATTAAATATCGCTGAACCTGCGACGAACATATCAGCCCCTGCTTCGGCAACCGCACCAATATTACTGGCTTTGATACCGCCATCGACTTCAAGGCGAATATTGCGACCCGATAGCCTAATCATTTCGCGCACCGCTTCAATTTTTTTGAGGGTACCATCAATAAATGCTTGCCCACCAAACCCTGGGTTGACACTCATCAATAAAATCTGGTCAACTTTATCCATCACATAGTCTAGATAGTGTAGCGGCGTGGCAGGATTGAGCACCAGTCCACAGTCAGCGCCGCCATCTTTGATGAGCTGTAACGAGCGATCGACATGTTGCGTGGCTTCTGGATGAAAGGTAATGATGCTAGCGCCTGCCTTTAAGAACTGCTCAATCATACTATCAACCGGTGACACCATCAAATGCACATCTATCGGGGCAGTTATCCCATAATCACGCAGTGCCTGACAAATCATGCTACCAAAGGTCAAATTTGGGACATAATGATTGTCCATCACGTCAAAATGCACCACATCTGCACCTGCGGCAATAACCTTTTCGACTTCCTCGCCCAGACGGGCAAAATCTGCCGACAAAATCGAAGGAGCAATCAAAAATTGGCTATCATTGTTGGGATGGGCAAATTTATTAGGGGCTTGTTTAGGTGAGTCTTCAAGAATTTCAGACTGGTTCATCATCATTGTCCGTCAGCTTTGATTAAAAAGTGCGGATATTTTAGCAAAGATTATTTTAAAAAACTTCGACTATTTGGTGACTAGGACTATTGACAGCGACTATTTGCTGCCCGTGAAAATAAATACCGCCATAAGGCTTGCAGCATTTGCATGTAAGTAGTCAAAACAAGCAAAAAACAAGGTAGCTAGACTATGCTAAATTAGGCTAGATTATAATTGATAAGTACCAAAAAAGATAAAACCCAAGTCTTAGGGCAATAGACTTGGGTTTTAGGGCACTTCATGTCAACTATGTTATTATTATTGGCTTTCCATGATATTACTCATCCTGAGCGTCTCAACACTACCATTCCTTGGTATCATCCTTGTGTTGATGAGTTCATTGTAGGTTGTTGCACGGTTGGTTACTAGCCGCAAAAGGCGGAATCTGTTGTAAGCAAATGCTTACATGCAGTTTTACCTTGCCCGCTGCTTGCTTTCTCATGCGCCTTTCAATAATTTGCTAGCATCATTAGCGCTATCAGTCTGAGCTTCCGATAGTTTTTCGCCTTCTTTGACCCCTTCTTTGATGGTTTCTTTCGCCTCTTGATAATCGGCGATGCTTGGCAAAGGTTCAGGCTGCTCATCCATGACTTCAGGCTCATATTGTAAAGTAGTGAGCACGGGGAAATGGTCGGAGCCAATGTTGGGCATACGCGCCATGGATACCAGGGTGAAGTGATTGCTGTGAAAAACATGGTCAAGCGCCCAGCGCAAAAATGGGTAACTGGCATGAAAGGTATTGATGAATTTGCGCCCAATGCGGGGGTCTAGTAGCCCTGAGATACGCTGAAACATGCGTGTGGTATGCGACCAAGCCACATCGTTGAGATCGCCTGCAACAATCACCGTCAAGTCGTTGGCATTGATGTGTTTGCCTACCATTAATAGCTCAGCATCCCGTGTCACCGATTTATCGGCTTCGGTTGGACTCGGTGGCATGGGGTGCAAGCAGTATAGCCAAACAACCTTCCCCATGGCTAGGCGAACTTGGGTATGGATCGATGGAATATCATCAACCACCAGATATTTTACTTGCGGATTGATAAGCTCAAGCTTTGAATACAAATGCATACCATACAAGTTATCGAGTGGTACTTTGACGTTAAATGGATAGTCAGCCTCAATGGCGCTTAAAGCGTCTTGCCACGCTTGGTCAGTTTCGAGTGTCAATACAATATCGGGTTGATGGGTATGGATAAGGTCAATCAAAGCTTGTTTATTTGGATTGGTCGTCAACACATTGGCAACCAACAATTTCACTTGATAATCGCGTGATTTTGGCTGTGCCGTTTGCACTTGTTTCTTCCACAAAAACGTATAAGGCAACACCATGTACGCTTGCATAGCCAGCGCAATAAGCAGCAGCAAAATCAATCCCATCTGCCAACGACTGTCAAAAGCGCCCAGCCAAAGTAAGCCAATGAGCGCCACCAACCCCAAAAAAATCAATTGATTTCTGGGAAAATCAGCAATCCTAAACCACCATTCAAACCTAGGGATGGTTGCCCAAAAAGTTGCAAAAACCACAAAACCTGCTAGCAACTGTAACAACAGCGTCATTGTCTATCCTTTCATGTTATATTGCATTTCACATTGGTCAATATTAGCTTGTTATCATTAGCATGGCGATATAGTAGCCACAAAAATACGGCTGATAAATTGCAGTTGTGTTGCCAAACGCTATTTTTCACCCTGACATCGCTATCAGCCTATCATCTACAGCTAACTACCATCTATAGCTAAATAGATGCCCCATCTTAAAAAAAATTCACTTGCAAAACCTTACAAATACAGGCAAGGTAACAGGTTACTAATTGAAAAATCAATGTGGATTTTCTGCACTATTTATTTTGTTTACAGTAAGGAAGGGTTATCATGAGTCAGCTACGCGTAGGTTTGGTCGGATGGCGTGGAATGGTCGGTTCGGTATTAATGCAACGTATGATGGATGAAAACGACTTTGAAGGGATTACCCCAGTGTTTTTCTCTACCAGTAATGCCGGTGGCGATGCCCCTACCCCAAATGGCATTGCCCCTAGCAAGCTTGAAGATGCGCATGACTTAGCGGCCTTAGCGGCTTGTGATGCCATTATTACTTGTCAAGGCGGCGACTATACTAAAGAAGTCCATCAACCGCTACGTGATAAAGGCTGGACAGGTTACTGGATTGATGCAGCAAGCACCCTACGTATGGCGGACAATAGCATCATCGTCCTAGACCCAGTCAACCGCAATGTCATTGATGACGCTATCAAAAATGGTCAAAAAGACTTTATCGGTGGTAACTGTACGGTATCTTTGATGTTGATGGCGATTGGCGAGCTGTTCAAACGCGATTGGGTTGAATGGGTATCTGCGATGACTTACCAAGCGGCAAGTGGTGCGGGCGCCAACAACATGCGTGAGCTTATCAAGGGCATGGG
The DNA here is from genome assembly GCF_001553955.1 of Moraxella osloensis. Classification (NCBI taxonomy): domain Bacteria; kingdom Pseudomonadati; phylum Pseudomonadota; class Gammaproteobacteria; order Moraxellales; family Moraxellaceae; genus Faucicola; species Faucicola osloensis. Next base: position 2,278,989 of record NZ_CP014234.1, on the reverse strand, counting down.
CTATATCCATGATGGCGTCGCAGACGAACTCAATAACCCAGCAGGCGCAATTTTAGAGATTGACCGTAAAGTAGCCGAATTACAACGTAGCAGCGAGTTCCCGAAACAATACTTTGGTGCACCGCTTGCTGGTAGCTTAATTCCATACATTGATGTACAACTAGAAAACGGTCAATCAAAAGAAGAATGGAAAGGCTGTGTTGAAACCAACAAAATCTTAGGCAATGATGCAGACAAGACCAATGCCAACATTGTGCCGATTGATGGTATCTGCGTGCGTATCGGTGCCATGCGTTGTCACTCACAAGGCTTGACCATCAAACTAAAAAAAGACATCCCGCTAGAAGAAATTGAAGCTGCGCTTCGTAACAGTGGCAATGAGTGGCTAGATGTGGTAGAAAATGACAAAGCAGCAAGCGTTGAGCGGTTAACCCCAGTGGCGGTCACTGGCACCCTTAAAGTTGCCGTAGGTCGTCTTCGTAAGATGAATCTAGGTGGCGAATATTTATCCGCCTTTACCGTGGGCGATCAGTTGTTATGGGGCGCGGCAGAGCCATTACGCCGCACACTTGCGATTATCCGTAATCAATTATAAACCCAAGGTTTTATAAAAAACACGCTGACTAGGGCGTGTTTTTTTATGCCTGAGTAGATAGACCTGATAGTGTTAATGCGTTATTTACCCCTAAAAAAACGCCATGACCAGTAGATAGGGATTGCCGTTATCAAGGTATTGTCAGGGTATTGATAGTACAGCGTCATTATCCAAGCATCAATCCACGTATCAATCCAAGCTCAAATTGCTATCAACAGCGGGCTTTATCCCAAGCTTTATGCCAATAATAAGCGAGCCAGACTATTGAGAGTTTTGGACAAAAAGTGTAAAGTTGAGCAGATAATTTGACTGAAACTTTTGTCAAGTTGTTGGACTATCGATTAATTTGATATTTGAATATTGCCTGTCGGTATATTGACTACCATGCGACCACACAAGTAGGCATTTTTTAACACCCCTAACTAGGCTATGATACCTTCAGCAAGGATTTTTTATGTCTTGGCAAAAATACTCTGTACACTTGGTATTGGGTTTTCCATTATCGCTTCCAATTGTCGCTTATGCCGTCAATATTGGCGATACTTATGTACAAACCCAACAAAACCAACCTTTAAACGCCATTATTAATGTCAGTGATATCAATCCAAGAACTTTTTCTGTCAAAGTCGCCCAAGCTGATGTGTATCGCCAGCTAGGCTTGTCAAAAGATGCCGATATTCAAATCAAATTTGTCCCAACCAGTAGCAATGGCGGTCAGATTGTATTGACCAGCAAACGGCCGATTAATGCCCCATTTACCGATGTGGTGCTCAATATCACGGAAAATGGCGTGACCAAAACGCTGCCAAAAACCTTGTTGATGCCCATCGACAGCTCACAAAAAATCACCACGCAAGCCAATACCACGGCTTTGCAATCACCGGCGCAAAACATCGTCATAGGTTCGGCCAATCCTGTGCAGTTGCCTGTTATGTCGCCCGACGCTATGCCCATGCAGGCGATAACATTGCCATCAACCACCATCAACCAGCTGCCTAATTTACCTACAACTGGTATCCCCGCTGGCGCCGCCGCAATGACGGTGGTTAGCGAAAACAGTGACAACTTGCGTATCCAAGAGACGCGAACGGTTCGATCTGTTCAGCCAAATGGCGCTGTCTATACGCAAGACTCGCCACAAATGCAAAACCCCATCCAAACAAACGCCGCAGATAATCAATTGCCAAGCCCAGCCGCTAGTTATGGCAACCAATCTTTAGACAAATCCAAATCCAAATCCAAATCCCAATTTAAGTATAGCGCCAAAAACCCGCAAATCATTGGCGAGACAACCATTTATACATTACAGCGCAATGACAACCTTTGGACCATCGCCAGTAATATCGCAGCGGCAAACCGCAAAGATATCGATCAAGTGATGGCAGATATCATGGCAGCCAACCCGACCGCGTTCCCAGATAATGACCCAAGCAAACTTGTCGCCAATACCCAATTACAAATCCCAAAATACAACGTAGTCCCTTCACAAATTGGGATAAAATCAGCCAATAAAGCGCGACAACAATATCGTCAAAATAAAAGACGTGTCGCAAGCAAAAAATCTGCCATTGCAGCAAAATCTGCTACCAAACAACCAGCCACCCCAAAAACGACAAAAAAGACACTCAAAGCACAAAAAACACCGCGTCCATACGCAGCGACTAAAAAATCTGAAATGACCATCATCGCACCTAATCATACCAATGGTTCAGTACAAGGTCAGCGTACCAAGAACAAGGTGGGCAAAGGGATGTCATCCCAAGTGGCGGCTCAAGTTCAGCAAAAACGCCAAGCCACCGCCCAGCAAGCCACTAAAGTTAACAAACTCAATCAACACTTAGTGGGCGCTGAAAATCGCTTGAAAATACAAAACACCAAGCTTGCCCAATTAGAAAAACGCTTAAAAGAGTTAAACAAAAAATAATACAGCGCGTGGATGATATTGCCTGTGTGCTGTGTCATTTCATACCGTACAACAAATTTGTGGTGATTCATTAGTCGCATCAAGCGGTAGCTTATATCTTGCTATGCCCTAATGATAACTATCTACCGTAACGATGAGGTGAAAGATGGATCCGATAATGATAGGTATCGCAGCAGTGGTGATTTTGGTAATCGTTGCTGGCGTTTTCTTGATGAAAAAAGGTAAGAACGAGACAACGGTTGCTACTCAGACCCAAGTCAAACGTCCAAAAACCTTGGCTGAGCAGCAGCGCGAACTAGAACTGCAACGTCAATCGCAGATGCCAAGCCCAGCTACCCCTGACCTACCGCAAACGACTTTACAGACTGTTCAAACCCTCAATCTCACCACCCAAGCCAATAACCTAAAAATGCTGGTAGATGAAGAACAATCGATAACTGCACGCAGCGCAGCGATGCCTCATACCGCTGAAGGTGTTGAATCAGATGGACTTGATTTTGATTTGCCAGGCTTTAATAATCAAGACAATAACCAAGACAGTGATAAGCCCGCCATCAACCGCACTTTACAGGCTGCCATGCCGAGCGTCACTAAAGTGGCACAGCCAGTAACCCAGATTGATAGTATTAGCAGCAATGCCGATGATGAATTAGATTTTGACTTTGCACTCGATGTGCCTGAAACCAAATCTACACCTGTCACCACCGCAACCAAGCCTACTACCGAGACTACCGCGGCGCAATCTCAATCAAATGAGTTAACTTTTGACGATTTTGATTTTGACTTTAGTTTGCCAGATACTCCGTCAACGAATGCCGCAACTGCTGTAGAACCAATGATAACGCCCCCAACGGCTGCACCGAGCGGTGACAACAATATCGCAGATGAGTTTGATTTCGACTTTGATTTGAACGCTGAGCCAGCGGTTACCCCAGCCAATGACGCTACTACAGAACCAGCCTTAAGCTTTGACGCGTCAAATACCAAAGCATCTAGCAATCTAACTTCCGATGCAGCAATTTCTGTACCGGTTGCAAGTGATGAAGCTACAGATATTGCATCGTTTGCTTTGGATGATGAATTACTACGCCAAGCAGAAGCAGCCACATTAGCCACGCCTGCTACCCCATCAGTCGCTGAGCCTGTCGTTGACTTGGCAGAAGTCAGCGCCCCTAGCCAATCTGATTCGCTACTTATCTCAGATGATATGTTTGATTTTATGCTAGACGATGACACGACCAAAGCGCAAGACGCTACGTCAAATGTCTTGGTCACTGAGCCTACCCCATCAGATGACTTGATTGATTTGTCTTTTGATGACACAGCTACTCAAGCAACTAATCAGACAACTACGACCCCAACCGCTAGTCCTGAAACGCCATCGGTGGCAGATGAGGGAAGCCCAACAACGGCACCAGTTGTTGAAGATTTATCAGCGATACTCGATGTGATTAAGGATATCGACACGGATACGTTAAACGTAGATTTGGCAGAACAGTATGTGAATTTAGGGGAATACGACAGTGCCAAACGCTTGCTTGATGAAATCAAAGACAGCAACAACACGGCATTGGTAGAACGTGCAGCAGCGTTAAGACAACGTATTGCTTAATCATGTATTGCATAAAAAAGGATAGTAAATTGACTATCCTTTTTTTCGGTCTAATTTTTTTTGAATTACTTTATAGCAACTTAAAACGCAAAAAACTTAATACTCAAGCGCTATGGGTGTAAGTCCAGCTTTAAAAGCATGGGCTTTATCAACATAATGTAAAGCTGATTGTTGCAGCATCACTTCACGCGCCTGCGGCAAGGTTTTGACAACTTTAGCCGGGCTTCCCATCACGATGGAATTATCTGGGATTTGCATATTTTCGGTGACAAGCGCATTGGCACCGATGATGCAGTTTTTGCCGATTTGGGCATTATTGAGCACAATCGCACCGATACCAATCAAGCTATTATCACCAACGGTGCAGCCGTGAAGCATCGCCAAATGCCCAATCGTCACGCCTTCGCCAATGGTGACGGCAATGCCTTCATCGGTGTGTATCACACTGTTTTCTTGCACATTACTATTTTTGCCCAAATAAATCGGTGCATTGTCCGCGCGTATCACCGCGCCAAACCACACACTGACGTTATCAGCTAGATGTACATCGCCGATGATTTCAGCCGAGTCTGCGACCCAGCCTGTGAAGGGTGCCTGATAAGTAGGTTTTTTGTCTTGCCATTGGTACAGCATATCAAATCCTTATGAAAAAAAAGAGCGTCAATTAAAAAATTGACCCTCTAATTTTAGCAAGTGCGGATAAATTAGCAATGGGTTATTGTGGCCAATGCAGTTAAATCAAAGCCCTGCTTTTAGGCTCGCTTCGATAAATTTATCCAAATCACCATCCAGCACCGCTTGGGTATTGGAAGTTTCCACCCCTGTACGCAAATCCTTAATCCGCGAGTCATCGAGCACATACGAGCGAATTTGACTACCCCAACCGATATCCGATTTGGTTTCTTCTAGCGCTTGTTGTTTTTCCATACGCTGCATCATTTCACGCTCGTACAGTTTGGCACGTAGCATTTTCATTGCCGTGTCTTTGTTGGCATGTTGGCTACGTTCATTTTGACACGCCACCACAATCCCAGTCGGTTGGTGGGTGATACGCACCGCAGAGTCGGTGGTATTAACGTGCTGACCGCCGGCACCGCTTGAGCGATAAGTATCGATGCGTAAATCGGCAGGATTGATATCAATCTCGATATTATCATCAATCTCAGGCGATACAAACACCGCTGCAAACGACGTGTGGCGACCGTTGTTGCTATCAAACGGTGATTTTCTCACCAAACGATGCACACCAATTTCGGTACGTAACCAGCCAAACGCATAGTCACCTTTGACATGAATTGATGCGCTTTTAATCCCTGCGACACCACCTGCTGATAGTTCCATGATTTCGGCTTTAAAGCCATGTGATTCACACCAACGCAAATACATCCGCAGCAGCATCTCTGCCCAGTCTTGGGCTTCGGTACCGCCTGAGCCTGACTGGATATCAACATAGCAGTTGTTGCCATCCATCTCACCGCTAAACATCCGCTTAAACTCTAAATCTGCGACTTTGGCTTCGGCCTCATCGAGTTCCGTTTGTACGTCTGCCAGTAGGGTCGCATCATCGGCTTCCACCGCTAAGTCAATCATGGCTTTGGCGTCTTCCAACTTGTCATCTAAAGCGGTAATCACGCCAATGACATTATCAAGCTGCGATTTTTCTTTACTGATTTTGGTGGCACGCTCTGGGTCGTTCCACAATTCTGGGTTTTCAAGCTCTAAATTGACTTCTTCCAAACGCTCTTGCTTGGCTTCGATGTCAAAGATACCCCCGAAGCTGGTTGCCACGGTCAGTTAAGTCTTTGATATGCTCTAAATACGGGTTAATTTCCATGCGAGGTTACCTTAACGTGTTACTATGAAAAATGCGCTATTATACCTGAATCTGTCACTGGATTCATCTTAGCTGTTGCCATTCATCTTAGCTGTCGCCTACTACGCCTGTGCTTTCATCGACCAATCTTCCACTGCCCAATGATGCGCTAAGGCATGCGCGTGTAGGGTATCATCGGGGCATACCGCAATCGCCACATCCGCCCATTCTAATAGCGGCAAATCATTTTTTGAATCCGAATAGGCATAAGTTTTGGTGTAAGTAATGCCTTGTGCGTTTTTTTGAGCAATCCAATTTTTTAAATGAATGATTTTGCCTTCTTTAAAGTTTGGCTGCCCTGCGACCTTACCCGTGTACCCCTGCTCGGTGACTTCAAGCTCAGTGGCTAAAATATTATCTTCCGCTACCAAAAATAATTTGTTAGCAATCGCTTTGACCACAAAGGCATTGGTGGCAGAAATCACCACCACATCGTGCCCTGCTTGTAAATGTAACTGGATAGCGTTAACCGCTTTTGGACGCACTTTTGGCGCAATTTCTTCTTGCAAATATTGTTCACGCCATTCGTGTAACTGGGCTAAAGTATGCTGTTTTAAAAAGCCTGCCACAAACTCATTATAGACGACCGCATCGAGCGTCCCTGCGATATAGTGCTCATAGAACTCCCGATTTTTAGCACGATACAGCGATTCTTCTACCAGATTATGTTTGACCAAAAACTCGCCCCACATATAGTCACTATCAGTATCAATGAGGGTGTTATCGAGGTCAAATAGCGCCAATTCTTTGTGTAGTACGGTTGACATAGGACAGCCTTTAGCATAGTTAGTGAAAAGTTAAATTGCGGGGTTTTGGTCATCGACGGTTAAGGTATCACCAAATCGCCAAGTACGGATAATGCGCAGCTCCAAATAATCTTGCATTTCCTTTGAGAACTTACCAAATGGCGCGGCTTTACGCACCGAATTTTTTGCTGCTTCATCCAAGATGGTAGCGCCTGATGACTGTAACACTTTGATGGATTTGACTTGCCCGTTAGGCTCGATAATCACCATCAGCATGACATCGCCTTTGATGCCTTTGGCGCGGGCTTCTTGCGGATATTGCTGGTTGCCAATATGATAGGCTTGTTGGCGAAAGTTCTCGATATAGCGCGCGGCTTCACCGGTGGTGGTGGAGTTACTGCTGATAGTTTTGACCGCAGATTTTTTGGCTAGTAATTGGCGGTTACTGCTGATTTTGGTTTCAAGGGTGGCGATTTGTGCCTGTACCCGTTGTTCTTGCGCGGCTAGATTTTCGCTATCGTCTTGTTTTTTATTATTATTTTCTTTGCGGATTTTTTCAAAACTTAACGTGGTACGTAAATAACTTTCTTGAAATGCTTGTTGACGCGTTTGGCGTTCTTGACTCACGATATCATCGGTTTCATTGATGGCTTCATCTTCTAAAGGGCTCATGGTATTGTTTTCAAGCCGTAGCTTTTCGTTAGATTCACCGCCACCTTGCTGGCCGGCATTGGCAATAAAATCGGCTTTTTCATTCTTTTGCAGATTTTCGGTCAACACCGTGGTGACTTCTTGCACCGCTGCGGTGGGTGAGCTTTTATCTTCAAATTGGATACCAAAAATAACAGCCGCATGAATTGCCACCGCCGTAATGGTAGCAAATAGCATGACGCTGTCTTTGCAAGCCGCAGTATGTGGCATTAACTTTTGAAAAAGATAACTGTGACTGTCTTTGCTATACACCAAACTATAACCCTTTGAACGATTAGGACACTATCACTAGGAAACTAGCACTAGGAAACTAGCACTACAACCTTGCTAAAAAAATACAAATCACTCATGTATTATAACGCCCAAATACTATAAATTAAAAAATTAAATTATTATAGATTAAATCAAACATTGGCTGAAGCTAAATTGATACGCCATCAGCAATCAGTGGTTAGCAATTAACAAGTAGCAATCAATGTTTAGCAGTTAATGGTACAAGATTTTTTGTAGACGGACCAGCGACTTTATGATTAGTGGCTTTATGATTAGCAACTTTACAATGCCCAAAAACTGACTACAATAATAGCTTTCAATACAAATATAAAAAAACTGAGAAACGATAGTGATAACAAGCAAAACGCAACTGGATAAATTTTTTGCCACCCATTCTGAAGAAATCGCACGTGAACTGATGCAAAAATCGCAAACGTGGTATGAAAAAATTGAAGATTTTGCCGGTCAAGAGTTTATCGTGCCCGCCACTGAAAAACAGCTGAACGATGCCATTCAAAAATTTGTGGTTGAAAAAGTCAAAGCGATATTGAGTATGCATCTGGAGATTCATGAAGGCTGGCTTCGACTGTATGCAACGATTAACTATAGTGGCATCTACGCTGACCTCGCTGTCAATTTAGGTGTGGTACATGCCCAATTTGACCGTTATCGCCAACGCTTTGTATTTCAGCAATTGACTGACACCGATGTCATCGCCTTGTATTCAGATTCGTATCTAAAATCAAAAGCGATTCATGCGGCGCTTTGGTTTTTTAAACGGGGGTTAAAAAAAGACCCGCTCGGCATGATTTTGGAGAAAATCAATTTGGTGCACCAAAAAGATGATATCTTGTATCTCGATATTGGTCGCTGGCTGAAGAAAAACGAAAAAATCATGGCAACGCTGCGCAAAGTGCAGGTGAATCATGGCTATCTTGCTGAACAGCAGCTCCTAATGATAGCCAATGCCAATATCGGTGAAATTCTCAATATAGGTAGTAGTGACCAATTAATTACCGAAGCGGATAATCCTGCAGTGACCAATAACGCAACAAAAGCGGCTTAGTATTTTTCATGGGTATCAACCCTCACCCTTTACCGCTTTTGCTTCACCAATTTTCTTTACCGATTGTGCTTTGGCAATTAACGGGATGCTTACCAATAGTTTTCAACGGCGATATTGCCTTCGCCGCGCCGATTCATAGTCAATCCAATCGATTTTAAGGCCTCTTTGGTATCTTCGACCATCTGTGGATTACCACACAGCATTACATGACTACGCTCTTTATCCAGTTTTTGCCCTACCAACTCGGTTAACTTGCCCGACAATATCAAGTTAGGAATACGCGCTTTTTCTCCCGCATAATCCGCTTCTCGCGTGACAATGGGCAAAAATACAAACGCTGCGCCATTGTCGCCATAGATTGACTTAATTGAGCTAATCTGCGCTTGATAAGCCAGCTCTTGCGAGGTGCGTGCGCTGTACACCAAAATAATGCGCTGATATTGCTGCCATACATCAATGGTCTTTAAAATCGATAAAAATGGGGCTAAACCCGTGCCTGTTGCCAGTAACCACAAATCATTGGGCAGGGGCAACTGGTAGCGGGCTAAGGTCAAATAACCAAATGGCGTGGTATTAAGCAATAAACTATCACCCACTTGGATATGATTAACCTTACTGGTAAATTCCCCCTCAGGAATGACCACCGAGAAAAATTCAATAAATTCATCATAGGGCGAAGATGCGACAGAATACGGGCGAAACACATAGCCATCAAGGTCAATGGGCTTATCTTGCGCCTCATGACCTTGCGCCTCATGACCTTGCGCCTCATCACCCTGTGTCTCAGAAGTTATTAACTTGGCGTCATGGTTTTGTGCAAAATATTGCAAATCTTTACCATGGATACCGAGCCTAACAAATTGCCCTGCGGTAAATTTAAAGCCATCGGGACGCGTGACTTTGAAACTTAGCAGAGTCGGTGCCCAACGGGTCACTTCAATCACTTTAACGCGAATACTTTTATCATCTGACATGTTATCTTGACCATTTTTTTGCATCATTATAAACAAAAAAGCGTACCTTAATGAACTAAGATACGCTTTTTTATGTCGCAGTGTTAAAATTGGATTAATATATGCGAACTAGCGTGATAATTTTTGATAACGTTTCGGGGAAAATACCGAAGTACAATACCGCTAGCGTCACCAACAATACCATGATGCCGCCTGCTTGAACACCCCAATGATTGACTGCATCGTGCGGCTGTACTTCTTGGGGACGTCTAAACAAGGTGACCATAAGATTTAGATAGTAATACAAGCTAATTGCACTACCCACGATAATCATGGCAGTGAGCCACCAACTTTGGGCAGAAACGGTAGCAAAAATCGCAAAGAATTTGCTGATAAAGCCTGCGGTCAATGGAATACCTGCCAATGATAAGAGCATCACAGTCAATACGGCGGTCAGTACAGGACGTTGCCAAAAAATACCTTGGAAGTTTTCAAGCAATTCCGCCTCGCCTTGACGTTTGTACGGGCTTGACATGATAGTCACGACACCGAACGCACCAATGGTGGTAAACGCATACACTGCCATGTAAAGGCTGACAAAACCTGCTGATTCAACTTTTACGGCGCTGATGATGGCTAACACATAGCCGATATGCGCAATGGAAGAATAAGCTAACAGACGTTTTATATTTTGCTGACGAAGCGCCAGTACGTTACCGATAATCATCGATAAACTGGCAATCACCACAATCAAGGTATTGACTGCTGGCAAGGCTAAGGTCGCCGTAGACAATAAGAAACGTAATCCTAGCGCCATCATAGCTACTTTGGAAACACTGCCTAAGAAAGTCGCCACAGGCGCAGGCGCACCTTGGTAAACGTCTGGCGTCCAAGTATGGAATGGTACTGCTGAGAGTTTAAAGGCAATACCAAATAACATTAATGCAGTCCCCACCACCAAAATCGGCATAACGATACCATTTTGAAACATGGGTACGATTGCCATACCAATTTGACGGAATGACAAAGTACCTGTGTTTGAGTAGATTAATGCCATACCCATCAACATGGTAGCAGAGGCTGTCGCCGATAAAATGAGGTATTTAAAACCCGCTTCTAACGATTTACCACGCGCATAAGTATAAGCCAACATACCATATAGTGGTACCGACAATAACTCTAAGCTGACAAAGAAAGAGGCTAAGTTATCAGCGCATACCATAAACAACGCGCCCAATGTTGAGATAAGCAGTAGCAAATACAATTCTTCTTTGTTGTCGCCATAGCCCCCAATGTAACCATACGCTAAGGTAAAACACGCAAGCGAGCTGATTAAAATAATCACCATATTGAACTGGGCAAAACTATCCACCACAAATAAGGGAGCAATCAAGCCTTGCGATGGCGTAAATAATTCATACAGACCATGCAACATACTATCAGCATTGCCACCCAATAATTGTATAAGGACAACAAACAAGGCGGCATTAAGGCCAATCACACTAAGGGTGCCTGCCACAAAATTTGAACGCTTCATGGCAATGGCAATCATCACCACCGCCGTGGTAATTGAAATTAAAATCATTGGAAACAATGGCATGAGCACATTGCTAGCAAATGGAATAATAGGATTCATCTATTTTACCTCCATATGAGCAAATGGCTCTTGAGAAGTAGGTACAACTTGCTGGACATGATATGCCTCACTAATCCACTGCATACTGTGATCGGAGGTATCTAAGAATGATTGCGGATATAGACCTAACCATATTAAGCCAAACGCAAGCACCAACAAGATTGCCGCTTCACGCGCATTGATATCACGCATCGGTGACATTTTTTCAATCGTCGCTGTTGGCGTACCAAATAATGCTTTATAAATCATAATTAATGCGTATAAACCTGCAACGACTAAGCTAAAGGTGGCAAACACCACTGCCACGGGATGCGAGGCAAAAGACCCTAGAAGAATTAAGAACTCACCAATAAAGTTACCGGTACCTGGAATACCTAATAACGCCGCGGCGAAGAACATAAGTAACGGTGGGAAATAACGCATTTGACCCCACATACCACCCATTTGGCTCAAATCACGGGTATGTAGACGCTCATAAAGCTGACCGCTCATGATAAATAATGCCGCTGAACTAAGACCATGTGCCAACATTTGAATCATCAAGCCTTGGAAACTAATTAAGGTACCGGCATACAACGCAAGTACCACAAAACCCATGTGTGAAATACTCGTATAAGCAAGTAACCGCTTGATATCTTGCTGCATAAACGCAAGCCAAGCCCCATAAAAAATACCAATACCGCCCAAGGTAATCGCAATCGGTGCAAACTGGGCACTGGCTTCTGGGAAAAGAGGTAGGACAAAGCGCAATAAACCATACGCCGCGGTTTTAATCAAAATACCCGCCAAATCCACCGAACCTGCCGTCGGTGCCTGCGCGTGCGCATCGGGTAACCAGCCATGCAGTGGGAAAATTGGTAATTTAACCGCAAAGCCAATAAAGAACATCAGCATGATGGGGTATTGCCATTTACCAAGATCTGTACCTAGCAAGTCCATATAGTTAAAGGTTATTTGACCTGTGGTTGATGCATGAATCATCACCAAAATCAAAATACCAATCAACATAATCAGACCCGATGCTTGGGTATAAATAAAGAATTTGGTTGCGGCATATTCTTTGGTTTTACCACCAATCGCATTGTGTCCCCAAATTGCAATCAAGAAATAGATAGGAACTAACATCATCTCCCAAAAGAAGAAGAACAAAAACATATCGATTGCTAGGAAAACACCAATAACACCGCCCAGACTCCAAAGCAGATTAAGATGGAAGAAGCCCACACGGCGAGTAATCTCACCCCATGAACACGCCACCGCCATCATACCTAAGAAGGCTGTTAGGCTCACCATCAACAGCGATAAACCATCAATGGCTAAATGGAAACTGACCCCCAATGAGGGCATCCAAGGTAATTGAAACTCTGCCAACCATGTCGGTTTAGCAGTCACCTCAGCAATGGTTTGTGCTGAACCAATAAAGTTACCGTTTTGCCAAATAGCTACCGTAATCAAAAACGTTAATAGCATGCCAAGAAACGCAATCCAACGCGGAAAACGTTCATCAACTTTTTCAACCAACCAGCACAGAAAACCTGCAATGATTGGAATAAATATCAAGGCGGGTAATAAGAGATTATTTTGCATAACTGTTACTTCCCTATCATCATCATTACCAACACCAACAACACTGCCATGCCAAGACCGAAGCTTGCAGCATACCCACGAATCGAGCCTGATTGGAACCATGTCGCCACTCGGTTACCTGCCAGCGATAGGGCTGGTAAAATATTCCAAGTACGGTCAATCGGGTCAATTTTAATTAATTTACCAATCAATAAGAATGGTTTAACAAATACAATGTCATACAAAGCATCAAAGCCTAAACCATGATAGCACCAGTAATTAAGCGCACGGCCCAAACCTGTTTGGGTAAACTTACTCACGATGCGACCTTTATCTAGGGCAAACAAGAAAGCACCAACAATCAAACCCGCCAACATCGCAGCCATCACAATCATTTCTGCCGTGTGCTTACCATGTTCTACTTCAGGATGAATCACGCTAAAACTCTGTGGCAATACACCTGCTAATGGTGGATGAATCATCGCCCCCACCGCAGTTGATAACACTAGCAATACCGCGAGCGGCAGCCAGTATGTCCAACCCTTAAGATCGTGAATAGGCGTTTTTTCTTCCCCAAAAAACACAATCCAAATCATACGAAACGTATAAATCGAGGTTAAAAACGCACCCACCACGGCCATCCAAAATAAATTCATATGACCTGATGCAAAGGTTTCCCAAATGATTTCATCTTTTGAGTAATAACCCACCGTAATCCAAGGAATCGCAGCAAGTGCACCACCACCAATCGCAAACACCGCAAATAGGAATTTATTTTTATAAAACAAGCCACCCATTTTAAAGATGTTTTGCTCATGATGGTAAGCCAAGATAACAGCGCCCGACCCTAGGAATAATAAAGCTTTAAAGAACGCATGGGTCATCAAGTGAAAAATCGCAACTTGCCAAGCGCCTACCCCTAATGCCAAGAACATATAGCCGATTTGACTCATGGTCGAATAAGCTAATATACGTTTGATATCGGTTTGTGCCAGCGCACAGAAACCAGCAACCAACAATGTTGTTGCCCCAACGACACCCACCCAACTTGCCAATACATCAGGGGTCAATAAGAACACAGGATGTAAACGAGCAATTAAATACACACCTGCGGTAACCATCGTTGCCGCATGAATCAAGGCTGAAACAGGCGTAGGACCTGCCATCGCATCGGCAAGCCAAGAATGCAGTGGAATCTGTGCAGATTTACCCATCGCACCGAGCACTAACATCACAGCCGCAACTTTGATGGTAGGATAGCTATGACCAAAAATCGTCACCGTTGACCCTGCCGACGTTAGCATTTGCGATACATTGGCATTGATATCTGAGATGTTTAACGTACCCAATTCACGGAACAACAAGAATAAGCCAAATGCTAAGAACACATCACCCACACGGGTTACGGTAAAAGCTTTCATCGCAGCACGGCCATTGGCGCGCTCGTGATAATAAAAACCAATCAATAAGTAAGAACAGATACCAACGCCTTCCCAACCTAAGTACAACAGCACTAAATTGTCAGCAAGCACAAGTAACAACATACTTGCGACAAACAGGTTCATATAGCTAAAAAATCTTGCGTAGCCTGTTTCACCGCGCATATACCATGACGCGAAAATATGAATTAAAAAACCGACACCGGTAATTACGCCCATCATGGTCACGCCCAAACCATCGAGCATGAGACCAAATTTTGGGGCAAAACTACCAACTTGCATCCACGTCCACAATGGCTGATTAATGACAGCGCCTTGTGGGTGGTTCATTAAAAAATCACTGCCTGCCATCAAGGCACACAAAGCAGCCAAACCCATACTACCGACACCGACCACTGCGGCTGCGTTTTCGCTTAAGCGGTCACGCATGGTCGCTAGAATCAGAAAGCCAATCAGCGGCAGCATAAAGGTTAAAGGTAACATACTCATTTTGATTTCACCCTTTCATCTCATTTGCCGTATCGACATCTAAATGACCACGCTTATGATAAAACTGTAAAAGAATAGCCAACCCAATTGCGACTTCAGCGGCTGCCAAAGTCAGCACCAAAATAAACATAATTTGTCCGTCAGGACTGACCCAGCGACTACCTGCCACTACAAATGCTAAGGCAGCAGCATTCATCATAATCTCAAGACTCATCAACATAAACAAAAAATTACGTCGTACCATCACACCACAAAAACCAATGGCAAACAAAATCGCTGACAAGATTAGACCGTGCTCTAATGGCACATGCTCTAATGGAAAGTGTCCCATTATGCCTTCTCCTCCTGAACTTCGCGTAACACAGCCGGTTGGCTGGGCTCTTTATCAATAAAATTCGTTAAGGCAGGTTGTATGGTATTACCAAGCTCACTATTATGACTTTCATTCTCATCATCCAAGGAAGATCTTGCCAAATGATAAGCCGCCACCAAACCCGCTAGTAATAAAAACCCTGCAATTTCGACCAACAATAAATATTCGGTAAATAATTTGGCACCGATCATTTTTGCCGTGACTGGCTCCACCCCGATAAACGCTGGCATCATTCCTTCAAAACCATGTTTCATGCCAATCAAACTAAACAGCGTCAAACCCACAATAAATGCAAGTCCTGCCGGCACTGCCCAAGCTGAGGATGTCAACCAGCTTTCTTCTTCTAAGGTACTTTGGGTACCTAAGTTTAGCATCATCACCACAAAGACGAACAGAACCATAATCGCCCCGGCATAAACGATGATTTCAAGCGCACCAGCAAATGGCGCGCCTAAGGCAAAGAAAATACCGGATAACGCCAGCAGCGTGACAATCATGTTTAATAACGCATGCACAGGATTGGTGCGAGTAATCACGCGCAAACTAGCCAAAATAGCGACAATCGCTAATAAATAAAACCCTATCGTTGCTCCGGTTATCATGGCAATAAACTCCGTAAATCAATCGGCGCAGACTCATTTTGGTGTGCCCCTTTAGGTTTATCTTTGGTCGCCATCCCAGTCACACGGTAATAATTGTAGTCAGGAAATTTACCCGGGCCTGAAATTAACAAATGCTCTTTTTCATACACCAAGTTTTGACGGTTATATTCACCCATCTCAAAATCTGGCGTCATCTGAATGGCCGTTGTCGGGCACGCTTCTTCACACATACCACAAAAGATACAACGCGAAAAATTAATACGGAAAAACTCTGGATACCAGCGTCCGTCTTCACGTTCTGCTTTTTGTAGTGCAATACAACCCACTGGGCAAGCGACAGCACATAAATTACAGGCAACACAGCGCTCATCCCCATCTGGATCACGTGTCAGTACAATCCGCCCCCGAAAACGCGGCGGTACAGGGACAGGTTGTTCTGGGTATAAAATCGTATCACGTTTACGGGTCGCGTGACTTGCGACCATGATTAGGGTGCGCAGAATTGAGCCAAAACCCGTAATCGTGTTTTTTACCATAGTCAAATACATACGTTAATCTCCACCTTACCCTACACCATGGGTGCGCCATAATATGAAGGCCGCCGTCGCGAGTAAATTAATCAAGGTAATGGGTAGACAAATTTTCCAGCCAAAGTTCATTACTTGGTCATAACGTGGACGCATCAGCGCACCACGCGCTAATACAAACATGGTCATGAAAAATAGCGTTTTTAACATGAACCAAATAATCGGCGGGATAAAACTCAGTCCATCAAATAATGGTAACCAACCACCAAAGAATAAAATAGTAATCAGCGATGATACCAACACGATATTCACATACTCACCGACAAAGAACATACCAAATTTCATACCTGAGTATTCAACATGATAACCTTCTGCCAATTCTTGCTCTGCTTCTGGCTGGTCAAATGGGAAACGGTGGGTGACTGCCACACCTGCGACCATAAAGGTTAAAAACCCTAAAATTTGACCAAACACATTCCAGTGCCAAAAACCACCCGCTTGTGAGTATACGATATCGCGTAAGTTAAATGACCCTGCCAACGCCACCACACCCATTAGCGATAATCCGAGAAAGACTTCATAACTAATGGTTTGGGCAGCAGAACGTAGACCACCGAGCAAGGCATATTTATTGGCTGATGCCCAACCACCAAACATCACCGCATAAACCGCCAACCCTGCCATCGCAAAAAAGAACAAAATACCGATGCTCCAGTCTGCACCACCGAGTGATGGCGTAACTGGCACAATGATATAAGCGGCTAAAGCGGTAAACAATGAAATCGCAGGCGCCAAGATAAAGATAAATTTATCGGCAAATTTGGGGGTCCAGTCTTCTTTAAAGAAGATTTTGACCATATCCGCGGCAACTTGTAGCGAACCTTGCCAACCCACACGGTTTGGACCATAACGGTCTTGCCACAGTGCCAACATGCGACGTTCATAAGGAATCATCAACGCGGCAAAAATCACCACCGCCAAGAAAATAACAATTGATTGCACTGCCAAAAATACAATTGACCAAGCTTCAGGGGACATTACCCCACCCAGCCATGCAGGTAAATCGGGCATCTGTCTAACAGAATAATCCATTATACCCCCTCCCCTGGAGTTACTTGAGCTGTCACAACACCATTATTAGCTGGTGATACCGCTTGGGTGACAGTGTTGGTAGTTGCTGATTTTACAATACTGATGTCCGTATAGGGCTGCGCAAGCAGGGCTTCTAATTCACCCGCCTGACCCACAGGATAGCCCACACAGCTTTCAGCTAAGTAATCGACAAGCTGCACAGGTAATGTGGTCGCTACACCCTTCACTGTGACCGTTAACATATCACCTGATTGCAGCTGCCATTTATTCGCATCATCCGTTGATACACTAAAAGCAGCTGGCATCAATTGTGACGCGACCACTTCACTACGGGCGGTTAATTCATCACTAGCAAAAATATTATACACCGGCACTAGCTGGGTGGAACCTCGTTGGCTAGCTGCCGCAGGCGCAATATACTCACGTTTTGGCAATGCGGTTAACGCATCAAAAATACGCACCCCTGGATCGCCATGTTTTAGATGACCACCCACTTTATCTTGGTATTTATTCCAAGCTTGCGGTGAGTTCCAACCTGGAGACCAAGCAAATGGAATCAGTGATGAATCCGTTTGGGTACCTACATAACCTTCTTGGGAGAAGGTCAGGGCTGTATCGATATCTTTTGGCTGCTCTGGCTCATGCACAGAAATCGGCGCCCGCATCGCTGTACGACCGGAATAACGGCGTGGCTCACGCGCGACTTTTAGACCAGTAATACGGTAATCGGCTGATGGCGCTGCTTGTCTGATTGCGGCTAATTGTGGATTGGTGTCTGCGACTGCAGTAATCACATCATCAAGCTGCGTCCAGTCAATCGCACGGCCATTGAGCTCAGACTCTATTGCATGCAACCAACGCCAGCTTTCTTTCACCATACTTTGCGGGCGATAGTAAACAGGATCATAAACTTGGAAGAAACGCTGTGCACGACCTTCTGCTGAGATTAGTGTACCGTCCGCTTCTGCAAAGGTTGCTACAGGCACTATCACATCAGCCTGGTTATGCCATTGGTAAGCTTCATGATCAAGTACAATCAGTGATTTGTTGATTAGCAATTGGTTCATTTGCTCCGCAGTTAGGCGGCGGCTGATGTCATTTTCCATGACAATCACCACATCGGCATCATCACCTAATTCATCAATCGCTTTACCACCGAGTAAGTTGACACCTATACTATTGGCAGCAGGTACTGACAAGTATAAACCGGCTTTTTGTTGATAGCCTTTGGTTGGGTTCATACGGCTTGGGCGTTTAACTTGCTTGGCTTGTTCAGCAAATGCCGCTTCATCCATCTCTTGTTTGAGCTTAGCTTGCTCTGCATCGATTTTGGCAATTTCTGCATCCACTTGGATGTTGTGGGCATCAACCACGCCTTTTTCATAGATGACCACTTCACCGCGTTTTTGCTCAGCGATATTGGCAATTTGTGCCGCCGCTTCTATGATGGCGGTGTGGTACAGTGACGAGCCTGAGATAATAAGGGGTTTGGTTGCTTTAAGCAGCGTCTGCGCGATATGTTTAGCAAATGCTTGCATATCAGCATTATCGTCTTCATCGACGACCAAATCTTTTGGTAATTGTGAGGTAGCCAACGTTTTCATGTGCTCAGCAATGCTAAAGCCTAGTTCAGCGATATCGCTTGGGGTAGCAACGCAGCTTACTTTGGCGATATCATCAAGGCGCGTATCTTTGACATCCACAATAAAGATTGGGCTATAGTCTTTTTGACCGATACGAGCCACAGGCTCTGCCAAGAAATCTGGCGTTTTTAGCGCATCTGCCATTTGTTTGGCACGATTTTTTGCCGCTTGACGTACTGCCAGTGCAATACGTGGACTGGTTTGGGTAATATCTTCACCCAAAATCAATACCGCATCATAATCCTCAATCTCACGCATGCTTGGATTATGAATATTTTCTGTGGTCAACACATCGATACATTTTTGTACCACGGTTTTTTCTTGACTGGTAATACCAATGCTAAAATTTTCGGCACCGACTAAGCGTTTGAGCGCATGGTTTGATTCAAGGCTGGCAACAGGTGAACCAATACCGATGGCTTTTTTGCCTTGCAACCGGTTTTTGATGGCATCGATAGTATGGTCAATGCTTAGATTGGTTTGTTTACCATTGATACGCTCTACCGCTAAGATCGGACGGTCAGCACGATTGACATAGCCATAGCCGAAACGACCACGGTCACACAGGAAGTAAGCATTGACTTCCCCATTAAAACGGTTTTCGATACGGCGCAATTCACCATAGCGCTCACCCGCTGAGATATTACAACCTGCCGAACAGCCATGACAAATGCTTGGGGCATATTGCATGTCCCATTTACGATTGTAGCGATCCGAGTGAGTTTTGTCAGTAAATACCCCAGTTGGACAAACTTCGGTAAGGTTACCTGAAAATTCACTTTCAAACTGACCGTCTTTATCACGACCAAAGTACACACGGCTTGCTGATGCGTAAACCCCTAAATCTTCACCACCTGCGTAGTCTTTGTAATAACGTACGCAGCGATAACAGGCGATACAGCGGTTCATTTCATGATTGATAAATGGACCCAAATCTTGGTTTTGGTGGGTACGTTTAGTAAAGCGGTATTTACGATGATTGTGACCTGACATGTAGGTAATATCTTGCAAGTGACAATGACCGCCCTCTTCACAGGTTGGACAGTCATGGGGGTGGTTAGTCATTAAGAACTCAACCAAGCTTTTACGGAAGTTTTTCACTTCTGCATCAGTCACTGAGATCCACATGTCTGGTGTCGGGTTGACCATACACGACATGACCAAACGACCACGACCGGCTTCATAATCTTCTTTGTTATTATATTGCTTGACGGCACACTGGCGGCAAGAACCCACCGAGCCCAATGCAGGGTGATAACAAAAATAAGGGATATCGATGCCAAGCGATAAACAAGCTTGTAGCAAGTTATCGGCACCATCAACTTCGACGTCTTGACCGTCTATATGAATAATTGCCATGCTAATTCCTTACACTGATTGCCCATTGGTGGCCTTAACCGGTTGATACACTTCAACTTTTTCGCTGTTTGCGAATGAAGGCACGCCCGTTGGGGACAATTGTTCTTCAGGCGCCACATTGTTACCAATTTTAGCTTCAAATTCTGGTAAAAAGTATTTTAACGCACTTTGTAATGGCTCAACCGCACCCGGTGCGTGGGCGCAGAAGGTTTTACCTAACCACAAATCTTTGGTCAATTGGCGCAATACGTCAATATCGACAGGTTGACCATTGCCTGTATCGATGGCATGCAAGGTTTTGACTCCCCATGGCAACCCATCACGGCAAGGCGTACACCAACCGCAGGATTCACGGGCAAAGAATTTTTGCAAATTGAGCGACAGTGACACCATATCTTGCGATTCATCTACCACCATAATCAAGCAGGTACCTAAACGGCTACCTGCTTTCATGATGGGTTCAAAGTCCATTGGCAGGTCTAAATGCTCGTCACTGGCGGTTAAAAAGTCAGTTGACGCACCGCCTGGCAACCAAGCTTTTAATTTACGGCCGTCTTTCATGCCTTTGGCATAATCAAAAATAATTTCGCGAGCTGTGGTACCAAATGGCAGTTCCCATAGACCAGGCTCATTGACTAGACCTGAACAACCCATGATTTTGGTGCCGGGGTTTTCTGATTTGCCTTGTGCCAAGCCTTTATACCATTCTACGCCATGTAGCATGATGCCCGGCATGTTGTTTAAAGACTCGACGTTATTGACCACAGTGGGACGACCCCATGCCCCTGATACTTGTGGGAAGGGTGGCTTAGTACGTGGATTGGCACGGCGACCCTCAAGCGAGTTAATGAGCGCAGTTTCTTCACCACAGATATAACGACCTGCACCGGTATGCACATGTATATCAAAGCTATAGCCTGAACCTAGAATATTATCACCCAAATAACCTTTGGCACGGCATTCATCCAATGCGTTATTCAAGCGTTTGGCGGCTTCAATGTACTCACCACGGATAAAAATATACCCTGCGGTTGCACCAATGGCATAACCTGAGATAATCATCCCTTCAATCAGCTGAAATGGTAGGCGCTCCATCAATAGACGGTCTTTAAACGTGCCTGGCTCCATCTCATCTGCGTTACAAATCAAGTAACGGGGTCCGCCATCGGGTGGCGTCATAAAGGTCCATTTAAGACCTGCATTAAAGCCTGCACCACCACGTCCACGCACGTTGGCATCTTTAATCATGTTGCCCACTTCTTTGGCAGATTTAGCCAAGGCATTTTTTAGACCTTCAAACCCTTTTAGGCTTTCATAGGTTGCCAAATCTAGCACTGAATCATAATGCGCCAAACGCCAAGTCAGCGGCTTGGTCTCACTGGTGGCTGTCGCTTTATCACCATAAATAGGAATGCTTTGCTCGCCTAATTGACTGGGTGATTTGCCAATTTTTCGATTATTAATTTGACGGGTTATATTCATGCGTATTGCTCCAGCAATTCAGCAATCTCTTCAATTTGGACAGGACCGTAGGTATCTTCATCAATCAAAACCGCTGGACCTTTATCACAGTTGCCCAAACAACAAATAGGTAATAAGGTAAAACGATTGTCTGGGGTGGTTTGACCAAAACTAATGCCTAAAGTGCGCTCAAAAGCTTGACCTAAATTCTCTGCACCTACCAGATAACAACCAATTGAGTCACAGACCAAAATCACATGACGACCAACCGGTGAGCGGTAGATACGGTTATAAAATGTTGCAACCCCTTCCACATCGGTGACTGGGATTTTTAAGATATTAGCAATCGCGTTGACTTGTGCATCATCCACCCAGCCATTACGGCGTTGGACAATTTTTAGCGCATCAAGGGATGCCGCGCGGCTTTGTGGGTAATGATGCATAAATTCATGAATGTCGTGAATTTCTGCTTCGGTTAGAATGCTTGCGACATCCACCTTTGGGGTTTTATCAGTTACAATCTTCATCGGTGGTTTTCTCCTAACGGTCAACGTCTGCCATAACAACGTCAATTGACGCTAGATAAATAATTAAGTCAGAAACCAAGCTACCATTAATGACTGACGGCATTTGCTGTAAATGCGCAAAGGTCGGTGTACGAATACGGGTACGGTAACTCATGGTTGAGCGATCAGACGTAATATAATAGTTGGTAATGCCTTTCACTGCTTCCACCATAAAGGAGGACTCGCCTTCTGGCATGACAGGACCCCACGATACTGAAATAAAGTGGTTAATCAGGGTCTCAATGTCATTTAAGGTGCGGTCTTTGGGTGGTGGGACAGCCAGTGGGTGATCGGCTTTGTATGCCCCCATTGGCATGTTGTTAAGACATTGCTCAATGATACGCAGTGACTGACGAATCTCTTCAATTTTGACCAAACAGCGGTCATACGCATCGCCATTAAACTCAATTGGCACTTCAAAATCAAAATTTTCATAGCCAAGATAAGGACGCGCTTTACGCACATCGTAAGGGATACCTGTGGCACGTAGACCATGACCTGATACGCCCCAAGCCAGTGCAGATTTAGCATCGTATTGGGCAACGTTTTGGGTACGCAGTTGTAGCACCTTGTTTTTCATGGTGGCTTTGACGTATTCATCGATACGTTTTGGCATCCAATCTAAGAATTCACGAACCAGTTTGTGCCAGCCGTTTGGCAAGTCCATCGCGGTACCGCCGATACGAAACCACGCTGGGTGCATACGATAACCGGTTACCGCTTCAATCACATCATACGCTTTTTGACGGTCGGCGAACATATAAAATACTGGCGTCATACCGCCCGCATCTTGAATAAAGGTACCCCAGTACAGCAAATTATTGGTGATACGGAAGAACTCACTCATCATGATACGAATGGTATTCGCGCGGTCTGGTACCGTAATACCTGCCAATTTTTCCACTGACATGAGGTACGGTAATTCATTCATCACCCCCCCAAGATAATCGATACGGTCAGTGTAAGGAATGAATGAATGCCAAGTTTGACGTTCGGCGATTTTTTCAGCGCCGCGATGGTGATAACCAATGTCTGGGATACAGTCGATGACTTCCTCACCGTCTAGCTGAAGCACAACGCGAAATGCACCGTGTGCCGAAGGATGGTTAGGACCCAAGTTTAGGAACATAAAGTCTTCGTCACGGCCACTACGTTTCATGCCCCACTCTTCGGGGACAAATCGTAGGTTCTCCTGCTCAAACATCTGCTTGCCTTTATCGAGATAATAAGGCGGTACTTCAGTTGCACGAGAGGCGTATTCTTTACGCAGTGGATGACCTTCCCAGTATTTTGGCAATAAAATACGGGTTAAATGGGGGTGACCATCAAAGGTAATGCCAAACATATCCCACGCTTCGCGCTCATACCAGTTGGCATTGGGCCAAATGCGGGTTGCCGTTGGGATGTGTAAATCAGCTTCTTTGAGCGCCACTTTGATACGGATATCCGTGTTGCGCTCTAACGACATTAGATGATAGAACACGGTGAAATCACTGTCAGGTAAGGCATTGCCATCCCTATCTTTACGATGTTGGCGTAAGCGCTCATCAATCGCTGAGATATCCAGTAACATCACATAAGGCTGTGGCAAGGTGCGAAGGTACAGGAGTACTTCGATGACCTGTTCACGGCTGACCCAAATAGTGGGAAAAGCGTCAAAGGTTTTTTGTACAACAAACTGCCCCTCAAACTTGCGATTTAATTCCGCAATCACTGCTGGGACATCAGTTTGTGCTTGATTATCAGTTACCGTTACCATGAGTGGCACTTTCCTCATTCACAATTATTAAGAAGGTAGTGGAATACCTTTTTTGTTTTGAACGCAATTCGATAAGCTTTTACTTAGCGAAAATTCATCCTAAATCTATCCAAAGACTTGCTCTAGCAATCATCAATCTCTAGCATTAATCAATCTCTAGCATTACTCAATGTTATCTGGGCTGCGTAGATTTTTGACCGCGATGCGCTCGGCTTGTTTACGGTCACGTTCTGGCTGCATGACAGGTTGGTAGATACCTTGGTCATTGACATGAATACCGAGTGGACGACGTTCTTTAGTAATCGATTCTTGCAGCAGCATGATGGCTTGAATCAAGGCTTCTGGACGTGGGGGGCAACCAGGGATATACACATCAACGGGAATGATTTTATCAACGCCTTGCACCACTGAATACACATCGTACATACCGCCTGAATTGGCACAGGCACCCATTGAGATAACCCATTTAGGCTCAAGCATTTGCTCATAGAGACGCTGAATAACAGGCGCCATCTTCATAAAGCAAGTACCTGCCACAATCATCACATCAGCTTGGCGCGGTGACGCACGAATAACCTCAGCGCCAAAGCGCGACAAGTCATGCACGCCTGTTAATGTCGTTGCGTATTCTACATAGCAGCACGAGGTACCAAAGTTAAATGGCCACAATGAATGCTTACGACCCCAGTTTGCAAGGCTATGGGTCAAATCTTCTAATCGCGTCATGACGACGTTTTTATTGACTTCCGCTTCGTCAATAATTTGACGGGTTTGGGCTGGAAATCTGTCGGCATCTGGATTGGCTTTGGTTAATGTATATTTCATAATGCTCGATCACCTTGATTTTTAAAGCAGGATTTCGCTCTACGTCACTACAAATGCAAAAGACCTTGCAACATAGATTGCAAAGTCGGTTTATTATTTTATCGCGTTATTGTTTTGGTTCATTGCGCCAGACAACTGGGCAGGGATTTTACCAGTCGGATCAACTTCTAACTCTTCAACACCATTAAAGCGGGTAATATCCGCCAGATTAAAGCCCGCAGGCGCAGCAGCCAAACGTTTTGGTTTTGGCTTTTTGTCTGCAGGTGACCAGTTAAGCGCCCCTAGTTTGAGCAGATAATATAGACCGATTAACAACTCTACCACAAATAGCACAGCGGTCCAAAATCCCAGCCAACCTGCTTCTCTGACCGATACCGCATAGGTATATAGGTATAATGCTTCTAAGTCAAAGATAACAAAGAAAATGGCGACGATATAGAATTTTGCAGATAAACGGATTCTGGCAGAACCAGCACTGACCACACCCGACTCGAAATTTTCTTGCTTTTGAAAGCCTTTAGAAGTACCACCTAACAATCTTGGCACAACAAGCATGAAAATACAAAGTCCTATGGCTGCCAAAATAAATACAATTGCAGACCAATCAATGACTGGAATCATGAGGATACTCCTGGGCAATACGACTAACCGTTACGTAGGTTAAGCACTTCAAGTTGGGACGATATTTTTGATACTTCCACCAAGCCCTTCTGGCTTAAGCGTAATATCACAAAGACGATGGCAGATAACGTCTTAAGAACTATTTTCCTTAAGATTACCTCGTACCAGCTAACAAGCTGCCCCGCTGCACATCCATTGACCATTATTGTAATCGGTGAGTGATTGGCTAGTTACTAAACAGGCTAGTCAAATATATTGCTAAAACCACGATGAAAACCTAATATAAAGTAGCATTACATCACTTTATAAAAATGCGTATTTTAACAAAAGTAACTATATATTGCTGTTAACTGGCTAAAACACAGATAGTTTACTCATTTTATGTAAAAAATGCTAGTAGCAGGCTTCAATCTTCCGGTAATTAACCGTTAATTAAATAGCAACACTTTAGCAAAAAAACCCTGCCATAAGCAGGGTTTGTCAGCCAAAAATCATTTAAACAATTCATTGAATGAAATAGTTAACTACTTATTGGTTAATCACATCAACGCCTTTAGGTGGTGTGAAGCTAAATTGATTACTGGCAATTGAAGCATTGCGTTTCACATTGGAGAATCGAATAGTGGTGGTTTGTCCCAAATTATCATTTAATACCATCATCACAGGATTACCGCTATTAAAAGCGATGCCTAAGCTTTTAAAGTTGGCATTGCCACTTTTTGGGTAGAGCACATAATAATTTTTTGAGGCAATCGGCTGGGTCACATTAAAACTATTGGCGATTTTGCTTGGGTCACCTGACAAAATCAGTGCTGGGGTATCCCCTACTTGATTGCTCACGCTTTGCTTGGTCGCTTGATTTAAGTCTTTATCGTACACCCAAAGCGTATTGCCATTGGCAACAATCAGTTGCGACGCTGTACCATCAATCTGCCAACGAAACTGGTTTGGACGTTGCACCGCCATAGTACCTGAGAAATTCTTTGATGCTTTACTTAAGCCCTTGCCACCCGTGCCAGAGGTGGTTTGACTAAAATTGGCTGTCATGCTTTTGACATTTTTAAGTAGGTTGTTTAAGTTTTTTGCCGCAGTTGCTGAATTGGCTACAGCGGCATTGGCTGATTGCATGGCGACTGTCATCGGCATACTGGTAATCAATAGTGCTGATAATGTAGCCTTGGCTAATTTATTGATAATTTTATTGGTAGATGTTGTCATAGTAGGTTCCTCATTCAATAAAAATTGTTAAAAGTTTATAAAAAGTATTCAAAAATAATATTAGCCCAACAGGCTAATCAATAAATTAAAAATTAACAAGTTAAGCTAAATTCGCTGACAGATATTGTCGCTAAATTTTTCTTACCCTACTAGACGCCCCATGCAATGATTGTTGTTGAAGTTGTAACAAATGTAACAATAGCTGAGCGATAAGAAAGTTTTGACTATGTACTGGTTTGGCACTGGCTTGGTAATACCAAGCCATTGAAGACTATCTAAAAATCGTTAAGATGCTTGACTACCAACAATAAAAAACCCAATAAGTGCGACTTATTGGGTTAATTTGTTTAACAACAAGCTGAGTGATTATTCAGCTGCGCCTTCAACAAATACGTAGCGACGATTGAATTTACCTTTAACGGCAAATTTTACCACGCCGTCAGTTAAAGCAAATAATGTATGGTCACGACCCATACCTACACCTTCACCTGCGTGAAATTCTGTACCACGTTGACGTACAATGATGTTACCAGCAACAACTTGTTGACCGCCAAAGATTTTTACGCCAAGCATTTTTGGGTTTGAATCACGACCGTTACGGGTAGAACCTGCGGCTTTTTTATGTGCCATGTCGATGTCTCCTAGAGATTAATGTGTTTGAAATAGTCAATTAAGCAGTGATTGCTTTGATTTTTAACAAAGTATACCATTGACGGTGACCTTGTTCTTTATGATAGTGTTTACGACGTTTGTGTTTGACAATACGTACTTTCTCGCCACGACCATGTTCTACTACTTCAGCTTCGACCACTGCACCGGCAACCACAGGTTGACCAATTTTGATATCGCTGCCATCAACGACCATTAAAACGTCTTCAATTTTGATGGTATCGCCTTTTTCAGCTTTTAGTAATTCAACTTTTAAAAATTCATCTTGAACGACGCGATGTTGTTTACCACCACTTTTGATTACTGCATACATCTTGGTTGCTCCAATAAACCCGTACACCGTGGCTACCAAGGGCGATAACACTTCTACGACGGATACACAGGGAAATATAAGGTCGCGATTTTAACGTTTTTAGTGTTTAAAATCAAGTAAAACTTCACGGATGCGGGTGCGATTTTGGCTGATAAATTATTGCGCATTTCTCAACGCCATGGACGCCCAGTAATACAAGTCGCCAATAAAAATACAGAGCAATAACTTACACAAAAAACGGCAGTATGGTATGATTTTGCCGACTTTCACCACACGCCAAATTTCACGAATTTTCACTCCAAGCTTTGAGCCAACCTATGCTAGACAATGAACAATTAAATCCTACATCCACTGCTATCAATGCGGTTACCAAAGACAGTAACAGCACGCCTGTCACCTATCAGCAGATTCAATCTATTATCGCTGACGATTTCGAGATTATGGACAAGCAGGTGTATGGCAGTCTAAGCTCAAAAGTCAAACTGGTCATGTCGGTGAGTCAGCATGTCATCAACGCAGGTGGCAAGCGTATGCGCCCGCTTATTTCGCTACTTTGCTCACGTATTTGTAACGATCAGCCCTCACAAGCTGCCATGCATCTGGGCGCAATCACTGAAATGCTGCATACCGCAACGTTAGTACATGATGATGTGATTGATGCGTCAGGTATGCGCCGTGGTAAGCCGACCGCGAATGCAACGTGGGATAATGCAACGGCTGTATTGGTGGGTGACTATCTGATTGCCCGTTCATTTAATCTTTTGGTGGGTTTTGGCTCGTTGCCGTTATTGCAGTTATTCTCAGATGGCACTTGTGATATCGCTGAAGGGGAAGTATTGCAGCTACAACATCAGCATGACCCCAAAGCCACCGAAGCTGATTATATGAAAATCATTGACGGTAAAACCTCTCGGCTATTTATGATGGCAAGTCAAGGCGTGGCTATTTTGGAAAATCGCCCTGAATACAATGACGCCTTCGCCAAATTTGGTCAGCACTTTGGTAATGCCTTCCAAATCATTGATGACGTGCTCGATTTTGTCGGTGATAGTGAGGTGCTCGGCAAAAACGTGGGTGATGATATCGCTGAAGGCAAGCCCACCTTGCCGCTGATTAAAGCGCTTGAAATGACCACGGGTGATACGCATGAAAAATTACGGATTGCCATTCAGACAGGGGAAGTGCAAGACACAGGCGAGATTATTGAGATTGTCAAAACCAGTGGTGCACTGGCGTATTGTCGTGACAAAGCAATGCAAGAAAGCGAGATTGCTAGACAAGCCGTACTGACCTTACCAGATTCACGATACCGTCAAGGTTTACTCGATTTGATGACGCTTGCCAGCCAACGGCTTTATTAATTTTTAATCAGGGCTGGGTGGTAATCAGTTTGATGTCCAATTCGATGCGTGGTAAACCATACGTCATTAAATCGTCATACAAGTTTGCTAATTTTTTGATAGCTTTTTGATTAATAGTTTTATGATTGATGGCTTTTTGATTGTTAGCTTTTTAATTATGGATGCTGTATGTCTGATGCTATGCCCACTTTATTACCAGATATCAAACAAC
Source organism: Moraxella osloensis (assembly GCF_001553955.1). Taxonomy (NCBI): domain Bacteria; kingdom Pseudomonadati; phylum Pseudomonadota; class Gammaproteobacteria; order Moraxellales; family Moraxellaceae; genus Faucicola; species Faucicola osloensis. The sequence goes on along the minus strand of NZ_CP014234.1, from coordinate 2,249,506 downwards.
AACTTATCAAAGAAAAAACCAAAGAAATTCAAGCGCAATCGGTATTAGACACCCTTCAATCACCTGCCACCCCCAACATTAAATTCCGACCTTCCAAACACGCGGAGTTTATGCAGGCCGCCAAGGTGCATACCCCAAAGTATAAATTCTACGTTGAAGTCGGTGGCGACCCTACCCACCCTACCATCGTACTGATTATGGGCTTAGGCGCGCAAAGCTTGGTATGGCCCAATGAATTTTGCTATGCGTTAATCAATGCTGGATTTCGGGTGGTGCGATTTGACAATCGCGACATAGGCAAATCCAGCAAACTTAAGCACAAAAAACTAACTCCTGCTCATGATTCGCCCATTTATAAAGCCAAATTACTGGGCAGATTCGGACTGGGTTTACCGCTTAAAAACCTGCAAACTCCGTATGATTTGTACGATATGGCAGAAGATGCCTATCAACTGCTCAAAATGTTGGGTATCAAAAAATACTTTGTGATTGGTCAATCAATGGGCGGTATGATTGCGCAAATCATGGCGGTGCGTTATCCACACCAAGTAGAAAAATTGGGACTATTATCCACCAGTAACAATCGACCCTTTTCGCGCCCACCCGCCATTGAAGCCATCAGGGCCTTTACCCAGCCACTACCCAAAAGCCAAGATACTGACGCATTGACCCAGCAGTTCGTGCAGACCATCAAGACCATCGCCAGCCCCGATTACTTTGATGAACAAGCGGCGTTCAGCAAAGCTAAAAAACTATTTAAACGGCGTTTTTACCCAAAAGGTACGCAGCGGCAGTTACTGGCGATTTTGGCGACGGGGTCACTGGTCGATATTGACAAACAAATCCACCAGCCCACCCTCATCATTCATGGCAAACAAGACAAACTCATTCCATTTAGTCATGCCTATTCGCTTGCCAAGCACATTGCGCACAGTCAATTGATACTCATTGATGAGCTCGGTCACGATATGCCACTTGCGCTCATAGAAAAACTGGCAAGCCAGTTTATCGCGCATTTTAGTTACAATGCGCCAATCAATTGATTGTGATGCGAAAATTAACTCATTGTGATGATAAGCATTTGCTCCCATTCAACCTTTAAATCGGCTGGGATTGGCAAATCTTTTTCAAAATAGTATTTAAAACTTGCCATAAAGATAGTTGCCATCATGGTGGCTTGGTAATCAATCGCCTCCGCCGTTAAATAATCTGTCGCCTTTTGTTTTTTAGCCAGTTCAATAAAGTTTTGTTTACCCATCAAAAACATATCATGATAAAGATTGTGGTGTTGGGTGCGGATTTTCCACAGGGCAAGCATCTCTTGGCGGCGTTCAAAGAGCTTTTGTGAATGGTTTTCCATAATCATTTGCAGCATTTGACTATCGGCATTGAGCCTGTCTTGAAATAGCTGGCTGACTTCCTGCTTGAAATCATCAATCATCTGCCCTGCCAAATCACCCTTACCACTGTAGTATTTATAAAAAGTAGCACGATTGACTTTGGCGCGCTCCAAAATTGCTTGGATAGCGATATCGTTGTACTCCTGCTCGGACAACAATATAATAAAGGCTTCACGGATGGCTTTATGGGTTTTGACAACACGTAAATCAGGTGACTTGTTACGACTTAAAGTCATGGGGAAATGTTTCCTTATTAAAAAAATCTATCAATGGCTTTGAAATTTTAAAATTTTTATGTATACAAATAGGCAATAATTGTTGCTTAAACACTTACTTTGTTTAATATTGTTGGTTTCCCAATTACAGATTTTTTTTTAAAATAACCGCTGCCGATCACTAGGTAGTAATGTAGCTATCCTTTAGTCATCCTAATGTTTTGTGTCTTATTGTAAATATTGCGACAACAATGTCGCATTTATTTTATAATATTTTTTCAAAGATTCCCTATTTTTTATGAGGTTGGTATGAGATACCCAGTGTGGTTCATGGTGTCATTAGCGAGTTGTAGCTTATTAATCGGGTGTAATAAGTCAGACACAGCTGCCCAGCAACAAAGTGGCGGCGGTGCAGCAGGTGCACAGGCGCAAATGCCACCCACGATAGTCAATGTAAAACCTGTAACATTCCAAACGATTCCACTTACCAAAGAGTTATCAGGTAAAGTTGTCGCCTATCAAGAAGCCACCGTTAAGCCGCAAGTATCAGGTATTATTGAGCGCCAGTTGTTTCGTGAAGGCACTTTTGTCAAACAAAATCAGCCGTTATATCAAATCAATAATGATAGCTACTCCAGTGCACTTGCCGCTAGTCGCGCAAGCCTTGACCAAAGCCTTGCTAATGTCAATACCGCAAAAGCCAACTATAATGACGCCTTAGCGCGGCTAGAAACCCGCCAAGCCGAACTTGCGCTGGCTCAAACCAATTTAAACCGTCTAAAACAGCTACGTGGTACTGAAGCTATCTCCAGTCAAGAATATGACCAAGGGGCAACCGCCGTGCGTACCGCTCAAGCAGCGGTTAAAAATGCGCAGGCGCAAGTCGGGGTGGCACAAGCCAATATTGATGCCGCCCAAGCAGCGGCTCGCGGCGCACAGCAATCAGTCAATAGCAATCAGCTCACCGTGAGCCGTACTGTGGTTAAAGCGCCTATCAGTGGTATCACCAGTCGCTCAAATGTCAATGTCGGTGCGCTTGTCACTGCGGACACGACGCAGATGGTAACCGTCTCGCAACTCAATCCAATTTATGTCGATATCAGTCAATCATCCGCCGAGTTATTGGCGCTTCGTCAGCAATTTGCGGCTGGTAAACTTAGCACACCGCGTACCACACAGGTTCAGTTAGAGCTCGCCGATGGCTCAACCTACCCGATGGTGGGGCAACTTCGCTTTGAAGAAGCTAAAGTGGATAGTACCACAGGCACGGTCAATCTGCGCGCGGTATTTAGCAATGATAACTTTGTGCTGTTGCCAGGGATGATGGTGAATGCCCAGTTGATTCAAGGTATTATCAACAATGCTGTATTATTGCCACAAAGTGCCATTAATCGTACAGCCAAAGGTGAATCAACCGTGTATGTGGTTGACGCCAATAATAAAATCCAAGTACGCCCAGTTACGGTTCAAGGTACCCACCAAGGTCAATGGATTGTCACTAGCGGTCTAAAACAAGGTGAGCAAGTGGTGATGGTGGGCGGCGCCAAAGTCAAACCAGATCAACAAGTCAAAGCCATGCCATATGTGGCGTCTACATCAGCCTCAACCGCAGTGCCGACCAATGCTTCTACCACGACGACCACCAAAACGACCGTAACAAATAGCTCAACTACCGCCAAAACTGCGCAACCATAAGCACGGGAGATATCATGTCACGTTTTTTTATTGATAGACCCATCTTTGCTTGGGTGATTGCCATGCTCATCATGCTGATGGGTATCTTGGCACTTTTTAAATTACCGATTGAGCAGTACCCACGTATTGCCCCACCTACCATTAGTATCTCAGCAACCTACCCAGGTGCCTCTGCCCAAACCATTGAGGACTCTGTCACGCAGGTGATTGAGCAAAAAATGAAAGGGCTTGATGGATTGATGTATATGTCCTCAAGTTCATCATCAAGTGGGTCTGCGCAAATTACCTTAACCTTTGAAAATGGTACAGATCCTGATACAGCGCAAGTCCAAGTCCAAAACAAACTGCAATCTGCCATGAGTTCGCTGCCAGAGATGGTGCAGCGCATGGGGGTCAACGTCAATAAGTCCACGAGTGGCTTCTTGATGGTACTGGCTATGACATCCGAAGATGGCAGTATGGATCGTGCCGATATTGCCGATTATCTCAACTCCAACGTGGTCGACCAGCTCAGCCGTGTCGATGGTGTCGGTAACGTCAACGTGTTTGGCTCTGCGTATGCCATGCGTATTTGGTTAGACCCTGAAAAACTTCGTACCTATGGGTTAATACCCTCGGATATCACCAGCGCAATTCAAGCGCAAAACGCGCAAGTATCAGCCGGTCAGCTAGGACAAATGCCGACTGACGAAGCCCGTCAAGTCATTAATGCCACCGTGACTGTGCAAAGTTACTTACAAACCCCAGAGCAATTTCGTAATATTTTACTTAAAAGTAATACAAATGGCGCGAAAATTCGCTTGGGCGATGTCGCCAAAGTGGAAATTGGTAGTGAAAGCTACAGCGAAATTGCCCGCTACAATGGCAAGGATGCGGCAGGTATCGGTATCTCACTGTCATCTGGCGCCAATGCTTTGAGCACACGTAACGCCGTAGAAGCCAAACTTAAAGAGCTTGAACCTAATTTTCCTGCGGGCTTAAAAGCCTCGGTTGCCTATGACACCACGCCGTTTGTACGTTTGTCGATTGAGGAAGTAGTCAGAACACTTGCTGAAGCGATTGCGCTGGTATTCTTAGTGATGTTTTTGTTTTTACAAAGCTGGCGCGCAACGATTATTCCTACGTTGGCAGTACCTGTGGTACTACTAGGTACGTTTGGTATTTTGTACGCATTTGGCTATAGCATCAATGTGTTGACGCTGTTTGCCATGGTATTATCAATCGGTCTATTAGTCGACGACGCGATTGTCGTGGTGGAAAACGTTGAGCGTTTGCTGGAAGAAAATCCAGACATGACGCCACTGGAAGCCACCCGTGAATCGATGCGCGAAATCAGTAAAGTGGTGATTGGTATTGCCTTGATTTTGTCGGCGGTATTTTTACCGATGGCATTCTTTGGCGGCTCAACTGGGGTGATTTATCGCCAGTTCTCAGTGACACTCATCAGCAGTATGGTACTATCCGCCTTAGTTGCCTTGATTTTCACCCCTGCCCTATGTGCGACTATCCTCAAACGCACTAAAGCCCATGACAAACACAGCGGGCATCAGACCGGTTTCTTTGGCGCATTTAACCGTATGTTTATGCGTCTTAGTAAAGGCTATGAAAAATTTGTGGGTCGCAGTATCAAAATGCGCTGGCTGTATATGATTCCTTATGCGTTGGTGATTGTGGCATTGGTGTTCTTATTTACCCGTATTCCAAGTTCATTTATTCCCGAAGAAGACCAAGGTGTGCTGTTGACATTGGTGCAACTGCCTGCCGGTAGTACCCAAAATCAAACGCAAGCGGTTATCGAAAAGGTCAACGCCTATTATAAAACCCAAGAAAAAGACCTTGTGCAGTCTGTATTTACGGTCAATGGCTTTAGTTTTGCCGGTCAAGGGCAAAACATGGGATTGGCATTTGTGCGCTTAAAAGATTGGGATGAGCGCCCTGGTAAAGAAAATACCGCACAATCGATTGCCAAACGCGCCATGGGTTATTTTATGACCCAAGTCAATGAAGCCCAAGTATATGCCATTTCACCGCCTGCTATTCAAGGTTTGGGTACGGCAACGGGTTTTGATCTGCAGCTACAAGACTCAGGCAACTTAGGTCACGAAGGCTTATTGCAAGCCCGTAACATGCTACTGGGCATGGCGGCGCAAAATAAACAAGTCAGTGGCGTGCGTCCAAATGGACAAGAAGATTCACCCCAATACAAAGTCAACGTCAATTATGATTCTGCTGCGGCTATGGGTGTCGCGCCGAGCGTGATTAATAGTGTTCTTAGTACCGCTTGGGGTGGTAGCTACGTCAATGACTTTATGGATCGTGGTCGTATCAAAAAAGTGTATATGCAAGGTGAAGCTGAGAGCCGTACCACCCCAGAGGACATCAACAAATGGTATGTACGTAACAGTGACAATCAGATGGTTCCGTTTAGCTCATTTGCTACCGGTGAATGGCAGTATGGCTCGCCGACCCTTACGCGTTACAACAGTTTGTCATCAATGAACTTGCAAGGTAACGCAGCGCCGGGACTTAGTACCGGTCAAGCGATGGCAGCAATGGAGCAAATGATTGCCAAACTGCCAAAAGGCATCAGTTACGAATGGACAGGTTTATCCTTAGAAGAGAAAAAATCTGGCGCCCAAGCACCCATGCTGTACGCCATTTCGATTTTAGTGGTGTTCTTATGTTTAGCTGCACTGTATGAAAGCTGGTCCATTCCCTTTGCAGTGCTACTTGTTGTGCCACTTGGGGTATTAGGTGCTGCACTGTTTACGGGTTTACGTGGGCTTTCAAACGATATTTATTTGCAAGTGGGTCTGCTGACCGTTGTGGGTTTATCAGCCAAAAATGCGATTTTGATTATTGAATTTGCCAAAGAACGACAAGATTTGGGACATAATCTATATGACTCGGTTACGGTCGCTGCTCGCCAACGCTTACGCCCGATTATTATGACATCATTGGCGTTTGGTATTGGCGTGGTACCCTTATTCTTGGCAACAGGCGCAGGCTCAGGTAGCCAAAATGCGATTGGTACGAGTGTGTTAGGCGGTGTGGTCAGTGCAACTATCCTAGGGGTGTTCTTTATCCCAATGTTCTATGTGTGGATACGCTCACTGATTAAAGGTAACAAACCGCATGACCCCAATGACGGCAATAATGGTGACTTACAACCCGTATCACCTTACTCACCTAATGCCGCTGAACCTGTCGCTGTCACTCAGCCAACACAGGTGAGCCTCTATAAGCCTGATGGCGGTTCACCATCAAACCATCAATAAGACATAAATGGGTAAACATTTTACCCATTTAATCTTTTACAATAACAAACACATTATGTTGATACAGGTAAGTTATATGGATTCTACCTTTCGCCTAGTACCCCTGACCGCTATAGTAGCCACCCTACTATCGCTCAGCGCTTGTCAAACCATTCCAAAAGCCAAAACTGAGCCTGTCGTAGCACAGCCGCATATCGCAATTAATCAGCCTTATGAAACCTATGACAGTCAGACCGTCAGCGGCACCAGTCAGCCGAGTATCGCGGCTCAGCGTTGGCAGGATTTTTATAGCGATGCCAAGCTAAAACAACTGATTCAATTGGGGTTAGACAACAACAAAGACATCAGTGCCACGATTTTGGCGATTCAAAAAGCCCGCGCGCAGTATCAAATTCAAGACATCGCAGATGTGCCTACTATCAATTCATCTGCCAATGTAAATCGTGCAGGTGATTTTAAGGGCAATGCTGCCAACACTTATAATGTTGGACTAGCCATGTCAAGTTACGAGTTTGACTTTTGGGGACGTATTGCTAGCCTCAAAGATGCCGCCTTACAAAACTATCTTGCCACCACTGCTGCCAAAGATGCCGCGCAAATTAGCTTGATTAGTAACATTGCACAAAGCTATGTGGCATACAGCTATAGTCTGGCACAACTGCAACTTGCCAAACAAACCTTAGCCACGCGCCAAGATTCACTTCGCATTAACCAGCTGCGTTTTAAAGCAGGTCTTGATTCGCAGCTAAGTAGCGTACAAGCACAAGCGGCGGTTGAAGCTGCCAAAGTGGCTATCGCCCAAGCACAAACCAATTTGTTGACCAACCAAAATGCCTTACGCTACCTAGTAGGCGCCCCTGTGGATAATAGCCTGCTACCCGCTGCGGGCATTAGTAGCATCACCAATAATCGTATTTTTGGCACGGGCTTACCCAGTGATTTGTTATTGTATCGTCCTGATTTGCGTCAAGCGGAATATAACTTAAAAGCCGCAGGGGCAAATATTAACGCCGCGCGCGCTGCGTTTTATCCAACCATTAGCCTATCAGGCAATGTGGGTGCTGCCAGTTCAAGCTTAGGCGATTTGTTTAAAACAGGCGCATTTAGCTGGGGTTTTGGACCGAGCGTGAGCTTACCGATTTTTGATGCAGGTCTACGTAAAGCCAACTACCAAGTGAGTGAAATCGAGCAACAACAAGCGCTAAATACTTATGAAAAAGCGATTCAAACCGCTTTTAAAGAAGTCAATGACGTATTTGCCAATCGCGCAACATTAAATCAGCAGTTGACCGCGTACAACCAGTCGCTCGCTGCCAACCAAAAATACTATCAAATTGTTCAAGCCCGCTTCAAAGCAGGTTTAGACAATTATTTGGGCGTATTAGATGCGCAGCGTTCGATTTATAGCAGCCAACAAAATATCCTAAATACCAAGCAGTCGCAATTACTCAGTCAAATTCAGCTATACCAAGTTTTAGGTGGCGGGGTGAGTCGCGATGTGCCGCTTGACACACCCATAGAAAAACATACAAATTTCAGCACCAAGTTGTCACAGGTTGCCAACAATGCCCAGCAAAAAATTACTGATGTAGCCCATCAGCCTGCCCAAGTGACTACTAAAACCACCACTACAACCACCGTTCAACCCTAATACATTAGAGCTCACGCCTTCTTAGATTAGGTATAAGCTGTTATAGTAAAAAACCCACATCACTGTGGGTTTTTTACTATGAATGGCTGCTTTAAAACGCATAACTGGCGATGCCATGCGCGATGAGTTTTCCTTCATCATTGACCAACATCATCCGCGTGGTGCAGCCTTTGCGTCCCATACGAATCACTTCGGCTGTGACCATAAACTCATGACCGCGCCCAGGGGCTAGATAATCAACACGCAAATCGACGGTTGCCATGCGTTTGATTTTTTTGGTCTGCTCTTCAAATGTGCCTTGGTCACGACGATAGATTTCAAGCATCCCTTCAAGCCCGCCTATGGTATCTAATAGCGTCGCCGTCATACCGCCATGCAAAATCTCAAAATTTGGATTGCCGATGAGGGCGGGATTGGACTTGACCTTACCATATACTTTGCCATCTTCATAATGATAGGTAGTAAAGGTATGCGCCACAAACGGGCTTTGCGACATGATGTTAGCGAGCTGCTGCCCTAGCACATCAATACTAGGTTTGCTGATGGCGTGATGCTCACTGTCTTCATTGAGCTGCAGTTGCGACTCGTTTGCCAAATCAGAATGCTCGTCATTTTCTTTAGACGTCGTGTCAGTCATATTAGTGCTGTCAGTCGATGACTGAGCGGCTAATTGATTGGCATTTACAGGGTTTAAACTCACGGTGCCCTCCATGCGTAAGTAGATTGTGGTAAGATAGCTTTTTAAAAAATTATCATTCTAGCAAATTTTGCTTATTTAGCCTTATACAATTTCTGCGTTACTTGATAACGTTACTTGATAATAAGCTTCACTCGATAATAAGAGGTCTTCATGAGTTATATTTTTAACCGTTCATTCCCCAATACTCGCTTACGTCGCCTACGTTACAACGATAATATCCGCGCCATGGTGCAAGAAACCAGCATTGAACCCAAGCATCTGATTGCGCCCGTGTTTGTCATTGAGGGTAAACAGCAGCGCCAAGCCGTAGCAAGCATGCCAGGCGTTGAGCGTTTGAGCGTGGACTTGCTAATCGAGTATGCTAAGCAATTACTTAGTCTCGGCGTGACCACCATTGATTTATTCCCTGTCATTAGCCCAAGCCTTAAATCGCTACAGGCTGAACACGCCTATGATGAGAACGGCCTTGCCTGCACTGCTATCAAAGCGATTAAAGATGCTGTGCCAGAGATGGTGGTGATGACTGATGTGGCACTCGACCCCTATACCACCCATGGTCAAGACGGTATTGTCGATGACAATGGCTACGTGCTCAATGACATCACCGTTGACATCCTCGCCAAACAAGCCCTGAGCCATGCCCGTGCAGGCGCGGATATCATCTCACCAAGCGATATGATGGATGGTCGTATTGCCGCGCTACGCCAAGCGTTGGATGGAGAAAATTTCATTAATACCGCCATTATGGCGTATTCTGCCAAATACGCGTCTGCGTATTATGGACCGTTTCGTGATGCCGTTGGCAGTGCAGGCAACCTTAAAGGCGGACACAAAAAACAATACCAAATGGATTTTGGTAATCGCGCCGAAGCCCTGCATGAAGTCGCCCTCGACATCCAAGAAGGCGCGGACATGGTCATGGTAAAACCAGGTCAACCTTACCTTGATTTGGTACGCGAGGTCAAAGACACGTTTGGCGTACCGACTTATGCGTATCAAGTATCAGGTGAATATGCCATGCACATGGCAGCGATACAAAACGGCTGGTTAAGCGAGGACGTTATTTTGGAATCGCTGTTAGGGTTTCGCCGTGCAGGTGCCGACGGTATCTTAACTTATTTTGCAATGACAGCAGCCCAAAAGCTCAATCAATAACGTTCTAAAGTTTGATTAAAACTAAAGGCGACACTGGTTTTTACATCAGTGTCGCCTTTTTTGTGATGTTACACTCGTTAACTTAAAGCCATCGAGCGCGCTAACAAGCGTGATAAAAAGTTACTTAATGTCATAGACACTAACAAATCTGCTAACTTTTATTATTTTTTTACCCATTTATTTACTAAATAGAAACTTAGTTTATCCCTCAATTTCATGCACAATAAGTTAAAGTAAAAAAGCTAAAGCAAAAATACACACTCTTATTTACCCCTATTGGCTAAGCTTACTAATTTTGGCTTACTAATTTTGGACGAGCCTTTTTTGGCGTCATTTTTAGCGTTTTGCAATAATTGATTACTTTTTGGCATTATATTTTTGAAAAAAATAAGCAGATAATGGGGTTAATAACAAATAAAAGACGAGAGTGGTATCTGTTAGCTAATTAATCGAGGATAAGATGATGAGTAATGCACCAATTTCTAATAGTTCGATTGCTAATAGCCCAATTAAAAACGCCATGATGGCAGTGGCTATGATGTTATTTTTGGCACTCAGCTTTAAACTTTCTGCTAATTTGACAACAGATACTCAGCCATCAATAAGTCCGACTGATGCGGTTGTTAGTACCTTAAATCAGCCGAGCCAACAGGTGGTATTTTCTACCCATAATTAATACATTGTTATCAATTCAATTAACAGAAAATTAAATCAACAGAAGATGCGATCCCGCATCTTTTTTTTATGGCAGTCATTGACGACCACCGGCTTATGGATTATTGCACGGATTAATTCTTAAAATTTTACCGTCAACTATGCCCTTATCTTTTGCGCTTTAGACTATAATAGTCGATTGTCCATTTTTTACTGAGCAACTTTTATTAACGGTGGAAGCGACTATGAGCCAATTAAACCCTCGCCAACAAGAAGCCATGCAATATGTCTCTGGACCCTTGCTGGTACTGGCAGGTGCAGGTTCGGGTAAGACATCGGTGATTACTCGTAAAATCGCTTATCTGATTGAAGAATGTCAAATGCCAGCCGAGCGTATTACCGCGGTCACCTTTACCAATAAAGCGGCTCGCGAGATGAAAGCCCGTGTGCAAAAATTATTGCCAAGTGATAAAACCAAAGGCTTAACTGTCTCGACTTTTCACCAGTTTGGCTTGCAATTTTTACGTTACGAGTTATTGCATACCCCGCTTAAAGGCAATTTTTCCATCATGGACGCCGAAGATAGCAAGCGGCTGTTGATGGATTTGATGGTACGGGACAACATGAGCGGTGCCGAGAGCCGTGAATTGGTCGGTAAAGCTATCAAAATGATTTCGGATTGGAAAAATGACCTAGTCCCGCCTGAAAAAGCAGCGGATACGCTGACCGACCCTGAAGATATGCTATTTGCAACGCTGTATCAACTCTACGAGCGTAACCTACGTGCCTACAATGCGGTGGATTTTGATGACTTAATTGTGATGCCGACACGGCTATTGCAAGAAAATACCCAAGTACGTGACAAATGGCAAAATCGCATACGCTATCTATTGGTAGATGAATACCAAGACACCAATACCGCGCAATATGAATTGATTAAACTGCTCGTTGGCGTGCAGCCGCGTTTTACGGTGGTGGGTGATGATGACCAATCCATCTATGCGTGGCGTGGGGCAAAACCTGAAAACATGGCACTGCTGCAAGAGGATTTTCCCAAATTAAAAGTGGTTAAACTTGAGCAAAACTATCGCTCTACGTCGCGTATTTTGCACGCTGCCAACTCAGTGATTACCAATAATGAGCATTTATTTGAAAAAAAATTATGGTCAGATAAAGGGCATGGCGAGCTGATTCGCATCATCAATTGTCGTAACGATGATGATGAAGCAGAGCGCGTTGCCAAAGAAATTATCACTCACAAACTTCGCAATGCCAATGACTGGCAAGATTATGCGGTACTGTATCGTAGTAATTTTCAAGCGCGTATGTTGGAAGCCCAGCTACGTCAGCTGCAAATTCCTTATAAGTTATCGGGCGGCACGTCGTTCTTTGCCCGTAGTGAAATCAAAGACATTATGAGCTATTTGCGCTTGATTCTAAATCCTGAAGACGACAGTGCCTTTTTACGCATTATCAATACCCCAAAACGTGGGCTTGGACCTGCCAGTCTTGAAAAGCTCGGACTATTTGCCCAAGAACACCAAGTCTCGCTCTTGATGGCAAGTGGTCATAGTGGACTGACGCATGTGTTACCCAAAAAAGCCAGTGGTGAGCTTAAAGAATTTGCTGATTTTATTGAGCGTTACACCCAAGAGCTATACCAGCATCCCGACCCTGTGCCGCTGGTTAAGCAAATGATTGATGAAACTGGCTATATTGATTTGGTACGAAGCGAAGCAAAAACGCCACAGCAAGAAAAAATTCGTATTGATAATATCGAAACCCTATACGCCAGTATCCAAAACTTGATTAACCGCGCGGATGATGACGATGATCGCACCATTGATGCAGTCATTCGTAAGCTTGTGCTACTTGATATGCTTGAGCAGCAGCAGGAAGAAGAAAATACCAATAAAGTCAATCTGATGACGCTACACGCCGCTAAAGGGCTTGAGTTTGATTATGTCTATATCATGGGACTTGAAGAAGAACTATTACCGCATAAAAACTCCATTATTGCTGAATCCATCGAGGAAGAACGACGTTTGATGTACGTGGGGATTACCCGTGCCCGTAAAGAGCTTACCATGACGATGGCTGCACAGCGCCGTGCAGGCGGGCAAATGAAAACCACCACCCCTAGCCGATTTATCGACGAGTTGCCGACGGAACATATCGATGCTCCTGGTATGAAAAAATCAGTGGCAGCGCACCAACCCAAGAAAACCGCAGAGGATTATTTGGCCAATATTCAGGCGTTACTCAAAAGCAAAGCCGCCAAATAATTAATTGATAAAAAAAACGGCATAGCAGAAAGAGCGTAAAAAAAAGGGCAAAAAGGTAACTTTAAGCCCTTTTTTTATTGCAAAACAGCCTGTATGACAAAGATTTGACCCAATCACTCAAGTAAATGTAACTAAATATTTCTTGGGAAACAGGTGTTTGATAGGAGATGTAACAAAAAATTTCAAATAGGTAGCTTAGTTACCTTTTTGGCAAATTTCATTTCATAACTTAACGTCCGACCTGTTAAACACAGACAGTAATCTAAATTTATTTTGCTATGATGGCTTTAACAAAACAAGCAGGGCAATATTTGAATTCCACAGATTCAAATTAACTTAACTAATAATTTTACATGGCTTGTTGTGATACTTTTCAAAAAACTTCTGAAGGAGAAGACGATGAAAACTTTAAATAAAACCCTTTTAGCTTTAATTGCAGGTACAGTTGTGACTGCAGGTGCAAATGCTGCACTTTACCAAACCAATACTGTTGGCTACACCGGTCAACCCTATGTCGGTGTAAAAGCGGGTCAATTTAATACTGATGCTGACCGTTTTGATGCTGACAATCAAACAGCTTATGGTGTATATGCAGGCTATAACTTTACCCCTAACTTTGGTGCAGAAGTAGAATATGTGGATTCTTCAAAAGAAGATCTAAAATATAGCAGTACGAAAAGAGGTGAAATTAGCACTAACACGGCGGGTTTATATGGTACTTATAAATACCAATTTCCAGCATCGAATGTTTATGCCAAAGGTAAATTAGGTATTGCGCAAACCCAAGTTGATTTTGGTGATGATAAATATGACAAGTCGGGTGTAGCAGGTGGTGTCGGCTTAGGTTATAACCTTTCACCAAATGCATCTGTAGAAGCTGAATATACGCGTCTGCCTTCAGTTGACGTAACAAATAATGTTTCAGTTGATACAGACTTAGTCACTGTCGGTGCTCACTATAAATTCTAATTGAATTGATAGATGAGGACTGAAGAAAAAAGAGTAGCTTATGGCTGCTCTTTTTTTTGGTTACTTTTTTTGTTTAAGAAAACTTACTTTGGTATTCGCTCAGTATCGTGCCATTTAGGTTTATAATATAGGGGTTTTTTACAATTTTTTATAAATTCAAGATAAGTTGGTAAGCATGAAGCAAGTACAAGTCAAGATTTTAAGCCCTAAAATTGGTAATGATGATAAATTTCCCCTACCTCATCGGGCGACAGACGGCTCGGCGGGTATAGATTTGCGCGCTTGTATCGATGAGCCTATCACCATAAAAGCTGGTGAAAGCCAGTTGATTGGTACAGGACTCGCCATCTACATCCAAGACCCGGATTATGTCGGTTTTATCATGCCGCGCTCAGGGCTGGGACATAAGCATGGCATTGTACTGGGTAATCTGACGGGTGTGATTGATGCGGATTACCAAGGCGAATTAATGGTCTCTATCTGGAACCGTAGTCAAACCGATTATGTGTTACAACCTAGCGAGAAAATGGCGCAGTACTTGGTCGTGCCGATTGCGCGTCCGACTTTTGAGATTGTAGCGGAGTTTTCTGATATCAGTGTACGCGGTGAAGGCGGCTTTGGCTCAACGGGAACCCATTAATTGTTACCGTTTTCTCATTTTTTTTTAACAATTTATAACAGAGTATTTAATTATTTTGCCAAATTTCAATGCTATGATTTTGGTAGTATAAAATCAGTTAGATGTTTTTTTTATGAATACTCTGTTTATTCATCCTTTTTTTCCGCAAAAATCCCTTTTTAAAGCTTACGATATTCGTGGTGATGTCACCTTATTTACTGATGATTTTGTGTGGTCATTGGCAAGGGTATTTGCTGAGCTTTTTGTCTATGCTCACCAAACGACAGCAACAACGCCAACTTTAGCGGTGAACAAACCTACGGTTGTCATCGGCTACGATGCTCGCCACCAAAGCCAAGAAATTGCCAAATATATGGCGTATGCTTGCCAGCAAGCCGGTCTAGTAGTGCAGTGGTTGGGATTGACAACCACGCCGATGATGGCATTTATGGCACAGCAATTTTCCGGTAATGGGCTGATGGTCACCGCCAGTCATTCGCAAAAACATATCAATGGCATTAAATGGCTTATCAATCATGAGTCGCCAAGCGGTGATGATGTGCAGCAGCTTTATGAGGCTTTAATTGGCTACAAAGCCATCGTGCCTGATGACAGGCTTATTGATGCCATCAGGCAAACCCACTATTCAACGCCCAAAGATTTTTTTGCAGCTTATATCCAAGCTATCCAGCAGGCTTTTACTCACATCAATCAAGCCAAACTCACTCAGACCACCTATTTTCATGCCCCACAGCAAATTGTCATCGACTGTATGCATGGTGCGACCAGTGATTTTGCAGAGGCTCTATTTAGCCAGCTTGGCTATTATTGCATCATGCTAAACGCCTCCCCCGATGGCAATTTCCCCCAAGGTAACCCAGACCCAACGCAATCCAATCGCTTGACGCAGTTAGCTCACACAGTCAAAGCTACAGGCTCAGATATTGGCTTGGCTTTTGATGGCGATGGCGATCGGGTGATGGTAATTGATGCACAGGGTCAGATGATTAGCCCTGACAATTTGCTTTATCTACTCTCTCGCATTGCCATTGAAGAATTGCCCAGTACGTATACATCAACTGATAAAAAAGTCATTTTTGATGTCAAATGCTCGCATCACGTACCCAGTCTCATCGCTTCGCATGGTGCCACCCCGATGATGACCAAAACTGGCAGTAGCTTGATGCGAAAGTCGTTACAAAACAAATCAGACAACGCGATTTTTGCAGGTGAGTTATCAGGGCATTTTATTTTTAACGATGGCTATTTTGTGCTACATGACGACGCCATGTACGCAGCTGCCCGCTTGCTCAATTGGCTGAGCCATCAACCTATCAGCCTTAACGATATTCTAGCAAGTTTGCCCACTTGCATTAGTACGGCGGATATGTACCTACCTATCGCTGATAATCATTATGGTCAAACCGTGATTGCCCGTATCACGGCACTGGGGAAAAAGCCGTTTAAACGGTTAAAATCCTCATTTGCGGTCAAAAATGTCAATACGATTGATGGGTTGCGCTTGGATTTTGCGGAGGGATTTGGTATTTTACGCAAGTCAAATACGGGCAGTTTTTTGACCGTGCGTTTTTCTGCCAATGACGTTGCTGAGCTGCGGCATATTCAATCTATTTTTGTTGACTTATGCCGTACGATTGATGACAACCTTGCCGAACAAGTCGCACAAATTCAGCCTGTATAAACACCGCTGTTAAAAACGCATTTTAAAAAACGTCTCTAGCAAAATTATATAAGGATTTGAAATGGCATTAGATCTTGAGCAGGCCATGCATACCGCTGACGTATTGACCGAAGCACTACCCTACATCCAGCGTTTTGAAGGTAAAGTGATGGTGGTCAAATACGGCGGCAATGCCATGACTGATCCGATATTAGAGAGTTCTTTTGCCAGAGATATCGTCATGCTAAAAACCGTAGGCATTCATCCCGTAGTTGTCCATGGCGGCGGTCCACAAGTCGATAACTTGCTTAAAGAATTGGGGCGCAGCTCTGACCGCATTGATGGCATGCGAGTGACCGATAAAGCCACCATGGATGTGGTGGAAATGGTACTGGGTGGTAGCGTCAACAAATCTATCGTCAATCTCATCAACAAACACGGTGGTCGTGCTATTGGCTTAACGGGTAAAGATGCCAGTCTCATTCGCGCTAAAAAATTACCGATGACCAAAACGGATGAACAAGGCAACCAACAACAAATTGATTTGGGATTTGTGGGTGATGTGGTCAGCATCAATCGCGATGTGATTGATTTGATGATTGCCTCTAACTTTATTCCTGTCATCGCACCGCTTGGCGTGGATGATGAAGGCAATACTTACAATATCAATGCCGATGTGGTGGCGGGGAAAGTCGCTGAGTTCATGCTCGCGGAAAAACTGATTTTACTCACCAACATCAAAGGGGTGCTTGATAAAGAAGGCAATGTTGCCACTGGACTTACCCCAAGCAAGGTGGATGAGATGATTGCCGATGGCACTATCTCTGGCGGCATGATTCCAAAAATCAGCTATGCACTAGAAGCGGTAAAAAACGGGGTAAAAAGTGCGGTGATTGTCGATGGTCGTGTCCCGCATGCGACTTTGCTAGAGGTCTTTACTGATAAAGGTGTTGGCACCCTCATCAGCCGTCATCCTTGAAGTAGCTTTTGCGTTACTTATGTTTCTGAGTGGTTTTTGGGTTGCTTTTGGGTTAATAAGCCGCTGATTCACGCGGTTTTTTTTCGCTGATGATATGGGTCAAATATAGGATATATTTTAGTATTACAACACAAATGTAATTGGTATTTTTTCTAATATTGACTATCATGACTATTTTAATTTGCAAATTTATATAATGTTGCAAGCGGCTGTAGCAGATAATAGCAATTATTTGGAATTCATATTCACGTACCACTTACCAAGGACTGTTGGGATGTCACAAAAATACTTTATGGCTTATTGTAGTGAGATAACGCTGACTGCGGCGTTGAATCAACATACATTTACCCACATTCTGAACCAATCTATCAAAAACAATACCAGCTCTGGTATCACTGGTTTTTTGCTGTACGATGCCGGTAAGTTTTTTCAGTATTTTGAAGGCGATGAGTTAGCGTGTGCAAACTTGCTGCATGCTTTAAAACAAGATAATCGCCACACCCATATCAAAATCATTGGTCAAGGCTATATTTCAAACGCCGTATTTAACAACTGGTTTATGGGTTGTTTTGATTTATCCAAGCATTCCTATCTCTTTAAACACCATGCTTTTATAGAATCATTTGATGTGTATAGTTGGGGCATGCAAGAAGTCGTCAAGCTAATTGATATCATGTCAGAGCAAAGAATCACTTACATCACGCCGCAAAAACCTATCAAGTCACTGTTTAGTAAACGCTTTATGCGTATTCGAAATTTCACCCTGCCGTTTCAAGGTTAGTGGCTAATGTCAAATCTGCTAAATCAGGAGATTAAGACAGCTTCACGCTTTGTAATAATCAGCAAGTTAAAACGGTATAATTGTCGTCCACAAAAATAAAAAACCTATTGATAACAATAGGCTGATTAAAATAAGCATGGCAAACCGATAAGCCGGGTTCTGTCTAGGACGAACATTCATCTAGGCGTATCGTTACCAATACGCTCAAGCAACCTACCCGTGTCCAACGCGGGCAACGCCATACGGACACCTATTTGGTCTTGCTACGAGTGGAGTTTACCTTGCCATGAGCTGTTACCAGTCATGCGGTGGGCTCTTACCCCACCCTTTCACCCTTACCTTATTGCTAAGGCGGTCTACTCTCTGCTGCACTTGTCGTAGGCTTACGCCCCCCAGCCGTTAGCTGGCACTCTGCCCTGTGTAGCCCGGACTTTCCTCCCTACCGCTTGATAAAATCTTGCGGTACAGCGTTCGTCTGGTCTGCCAAGGCAAGCATTATAACAGGCTTTATCTATTTAGTCACGGTCAGCAGGCAACGCATATGTACCGACTGCATGCGCTACAGGTCTGTCATCACCTTCTGAATAAATCAATACATCGCCTACTGCAAGCGTGCGCCCGACTTTGATAAGCTGGCATTTGGCGATAAGGTTGGCTTGTGCAGAGGGTTTTCGCAGAAAAGACACATTAAGATTGGTGGTCACTGCCAATGGTACGATACCGATTTCGCCCAAAATAGCCACATATAGCGCAACATCAGCCACTTTCATCATCACAGGCCCTGATACCGTGCCACCGGGTCGTAACTCATCGTCACCAATAGGATGCGACACAATGGCTTGACCGTTACCAACCGATTCGATATGGCAGTTGGCTTGGGGGAAAGATTGCTTCAGAAAAGCACTCAGTTCAGCTTTATTGGCGGGCATAGACATTCCTTATCTACAATAGCGTTGTTAAAAATCGACGTTGTGAAAAATAGCGGTCGTGAAAATTTATTGACTGGTTTTAGTTTGGGTGAGGCGCTCAAATTTGAGCAGCAACTGCGCTGGCGTCTCCAGATAGTTGGGATCTTTGGGGATACAATTAGGTACGGGACAAAACAGCGAACACTGCGGCTCATCAAAATGACCGACACACTCGGTACACAGCGCAGGGTCAATTTCATAAATCAACTCGCCCACATAAATCGCATCGTTGGGGCAAAGGGGCTCGCAGACATCGCAGTTGATACATTCATCAGTGATTATTAATGCCATAGCTTTTAAAACATTTACCAAGAAACGTTTATTTTACCACGACTTACCAACCCTGTTGTTTTTTTCGTTCAAATGCTTCTTCGACACACGGCGGTACAAATTTACTGACATCACCATCTAACTTGCCAATTTCGCGCACCAGCGTTGAGGAGATAAAAGAATATTGCTGCGATGGGGTTAAAAACACCGCTTCAAAGTTTGGGTCTAGTTCACGATTGAGATTAGCGAGCTGGAATTCATACTCAAAATCTGACATTGCCCGCAATCCACGGAGCACACCTGTGGCTTGTTGATTCTTTGCCAAATCCACTAACAACCCATCAAAGCCAATCACAGATATATTGCTCAAGCCTTTATCATGACAGGCTTTTTCTACCAATCCAATCCGTTCCTCTAAAGTAAATAACGGTTTTTTATGATGCCCAATCGCCACCGCGACAATCACCTCATCAAACAGGCGGCAAGCGCGCTTAATCAAATCAAGGTGCCCTTTGGTAATCGGGTCAAATGTACCCGGATAGATAATTTTAGTATAAGGGGTGGCAAATGGCTGGCTGGCTGCTGACATGGCTGTCTCTTTATGATAAATAATGCGCTATTTGGTGCTAACAATATGATTAAAACAAAGATTGCTAGTTTGTTGCTAATCCTAGCAAAATTTGACCCCAATTAACAATCAAATCTCACTATCAATTTGTGTTTAGCGTGTTATCATGACAGCTTTGCAGCCTTTTACCCAAAGCCTAATTAAAATTTAGGGTAAAGCCTAGCAATCAAAAACTTAGCAGTCCAAAGCCCCATAATCAAAAAATTAAACTTAGTAATCAAAACCCAAGAATTGATTTATTAGGATTTATCGCCATATTAAACGGCTTGTCATACTGATTTATGTAGCACGACTCTTGTAATAAGATTATGGCAATAACATGATTAAAACACGCTGTGCAGCATTGGGTACGTCCGCGATGTTGCAGCAAGGAAACCTAAATGACTAAAAAACCAAAAATGCCTAGCCTGATTGCTAGCAACAAAAAAGCGCGTCACGAATACTTTATTGAAGAAAGCTTTGAAGCAGGGCTTGAGCTACTCGGCTGGGAAGTCAAATCCATCCGTGCCGGTAAAATGCGTATCACCGAAAGCTATGTGATTTTTAAAGATGGTGAAGCCTTTTTGTTTGGCGCGCACATTCAGCCGCTGCTATCGGCATCGACTCACATTGTCGCTGACCCCCTTCGCACCCGTAAGCTGCTACTACACCGCCGCGAGATTGATAAGCTCTTTGGCATGGTCAACCAAAAAGGTCATACCTGTGTGGCGCTTAAAGTGTACTGGAGTCATGGACGCGTCAAATGCGAAATTGCCCTTGCTAAAGGTAAAAAACTGCACGATAAACGCGCCACCTTAAAAGAGCGTGACTATCAACGCGAAAAACAGCGCGGACTGAAAAATCTTGTATGATGAACCAAGACCGCAATTTTGATGACATCAGCGCGCATTTTGAAAAAAAAATTTACGGCGGCTTAAAAGGTCAAATTCGCCTTGCCGTGCTGCGCCATGATATCTTTGGCTGGGTAAAATCCTGGCAACAGACACACAACCGCCCCCTTCGCGTATTGGATGTTGGTGCAGGCTTGGCGCAAATCAGTATTGAGCTTGCCAAAGACGGACATGACGTCACCATCAATGACATCTCCGCCAATATGCTTGAGATTGCCAAACAAAACGCAGGCGAGGCGGCACAAAATATCACCTGGCATACCTGCCCTTATCAGCAATTGGATGATAAATTAACGGGCAAATACGATTTGATTCTGTGCCATGCGGTGCTTGAGTGGTTGGCTGAGCCCAAACTGATTATGGATTTTTTTGATCGGTGGCTTGTCGATGACAGGGCTGAAAAAGGGGTGCTATCGCTGTGTTTTTATAACCCTGCCAGCTTTGTGTATCGTAACTTGGTGATGGGCAATTTTAATCTACTACATAACAAAGATTTTAAAGCCGATAATGGCAGTTTGACGCCCAATCACCCGGTGGCAAAAGATGAGGTGCTTGCTTGGATTAATGACCATTACTACCAAATCTTGCACACTTCAGGGTTACGGGTGTTTCATGATTACTCACCGCTCAAGCGTGGTGGACATACCAATCCACAAGCGGTGATTGAGATGGAAGTTGCCTATAGCGGACAAGACCCTTACAAATGGCTTGGGCGTTATTTGCATTTTTTGGTGAGCAAAGCTAATTAGTAATAACCTGCTTGCTGCATTAAATCAACTGCCAGCGCTTGTCTTTCGCCATACAGTCTGACAGGTATCGGGCTAACTTCGATATCCCCCCAAGACTTGAGTAATACTGAGGCTTCGGCATTGGGGTCAATCGGAAAGGTATTACTTAAACTGGCATACAGTGATTGCTGATCTTTGGCAGCCAGCCATTCAATCAGCCCTAGCGCCAACTCGGTATGCTTGGCGGCATGGGGAATAGCCACCGCTGTGATGTTGGTACTGACGCCGCCGTAGCCCTTATTGATCCATTTGATTTTAATCGGGGTATCGGGATGCGCTTGTAGATAGCGTCCGTAGTGGTTGCTGTTAACCAGACCGATTTGGCATTTGCCGCTTTCTATGGCTTTTAGCACTTCATTGTCATCAAGTAGCACAGGTACACTTAGATTGGCAAGCCAGCCTTGCATCACTTCTTGGGTGCGTTTATCGCCCAGATTATTGATGAGATTGACCACCAGTGATTGATTAGGGATGTATTTGCCTTGGCTTAGGCACAGTTTTTGTGACCATTTTGGTTTCGACAAGTCGGCATAGCTTGAGATATCATTGCTATGGAGTACACGACTATCGTACACCGCGGTACGCGCGTAGCTAGATAACGCAATCCAATTGCCATCAGGATCGCGGTAACGCTCTGGGACATGCGCCACTGCTTTTTCGGCATTAAAGGGTTGTAACAGTCCCTCTTTGACTGCGATACTAAAAATACCCGCATCTTCAGTCAAAATCACATCTGCAGGGCTATTGCCACCTTCTGCTTTTAACCGTGCCAAAATTGACATTGGCTCATCTTGCACGATATGAATCGGCACATTGACTTGCTTAGCATAGCTAGTTAATAACGGCTCAAGCGCCGCTTTGTCAATGGAGGTGTAAATCGTGAGTTGATTGGGCACTGCTGCAGTTGTACTCGCAATACTTGCATTTGGCGTCGCATCGGTATTACTGGCATGATTGCCATTAGCGCTCGAAGCGGTGGTCGAAGCCGATTGTGAGGTTGTGGATGGCTTAGTCGATGACGGACTACAGGCAGTTAAGGTCGCACCCGATATACTCACCGAGGCAATTAACAAAGCGCTGATGGCTGATGATTGCGCATTGACATTGGTACGCACCTTATGACCCATCATACAACCCATCCCATCACTTGCTTTCAACACCGCTTAACCTTCTTCAACAGCTTTGCCTGACCATCGCTCAATGGATTAGGGCTAAATACATCATCGCTCAATAGAGCGCCTAAAAAACTTTGGATGATTATAGCATTTTGCCCGAAGATAATTCTTAAAAAAACGTTGAATGAATAGTTTTTTAACGCTATTTTGTCTCAACAATTTTTTGGATGCAAAAAATGTCCTTGTTGCAAAAAATGATGGATTTGTATCGCCACTTCATCATTTATCAGGAGTCCCGTATGGGACGCATTGACGGTGATATGGTCTTTGGCAGTGGCAAGCTGGGTTTCATGCACAAATACCGTGCCGTCATTGGGCTGCAGATGCGGCTCAAGCTTGGCAAGCTCACGGTTACGGGGTAATACCACTTTGCCAAGCCCCACCGAACGAACCCCAGCAATACTACCTAGCTGTACCTCATCGTTGAGTACCGGCGCATTGCCATCAAGCCCCTGCAGATACGAGCGACCGACGAATTTGGGCAGAATTTTGACGATGTTGTTGGCACTGATGCTGCCATTATGCGGCGTCCCAAGTGTCACACAGCGCGTAATCTGCCACTGTGGATAGCGCTGCAAAAAGTCGCGAATGACCAGCCCACCCAGGCTATGACCGACCAAATAAATGGGCACACCTGTTTTTTCATGTTTGGTCAGCCAGCGGTGCAAACGGCGGCTATGGTTGGCAAGGTTATGCGCGACGCTAAAATAGCCAAATCTGTGGCATTCGTAGCCAAGTTTACTGAGTTTTTTGGCAAGCGGTCGCATCGCCCAGGCATGCATGTGCAGACCATGAATAAGGATGACAATCGGTTTGGGTTGGCGTTTTATCATAAAGCCTTTTGTATCTATGATTTGTATTTATGATTTGTATTTATGATGCTAAAAATTTGGCGAAAATGCCTCCCGCTTAGCTTATCATTTTCTGGATTGAGCAGACGGATTTGCAAAACATTGTTACCATTTCATACTATAATTGCGATTTGTGAATTGATGATAATGAGTTTTACAGAGTTTTTCTTTTGAACTTTTGGCTTAAATTGGTTTACACTTAAATTGGTTTACACTTAAATTGGCTTATATAAGGCGCACTATGGCATTTGAATCCCCAATCCAACAAGCTTTACAACACTACCCTATCACGTTGGCGCTGGTGGTAATGTGTGTTGGGGTATTTGCATTACAGCTATTTTTTGGCGTCAATCCGACCAATCCTACCAACCAAGCGTTAATTGCTTGGGGTGCCAATTTTTTACCCTTTTCGCTGGGTGAAGCCCCGTGGCGATTGGTGACCAGCCTGTTTTTGCATATTGGTTTTATGCATTTGCTGTTTAATATGTTTGCTTTGTATTATTTTGGACAAGTGGCTGAGCGGATGTTTGGCGCTGTCAATTTTTTAGCGTTGTTTTTGTTATCAGGTGTTGGCGGCAATTTGCTCAATAACTATTTGGGCTTGCATAGCGTGATGGCAGGTGAGCCGCCGATTATTAGTGCCGGTGCGTCAGGTGGTATCATGGGCATTGGGATGGCGCTATTGGTGACAGCGCTAACCAAAACATCGTTTAATAATTTTGCGTTAAATTTTCGCTCGTTACTGATAGTGATGGCGATTAATTTGGGCTATGGTTTTTTGGTGGGCGGTATCGATAATGCCAGTCACGTTGGTGGTGCGATTGTTGGGGGTTTGCTAGGAGTGGTGTATGTCATGCAGTATCGCGCTATCCGCCAGCAGCAACTATTCGCCCATAAAGCCGGTGGCGTGCCTTGGCAACCCAATACTTTAGCAAATAGTGAAATTTCTGGCATTACTAGTCATCAATCAACACCACCCTCTTCCCATGCCTTATCGGGCAAAATTGTCCGTTCTAGCTATATGATTTTAACAGTGCTCTTTATCGGTATTTACTGGTGGTTACATACCAATTTTATGCAATTGTTAAATACTACCTTGCCAAGTATCATCCATTAACTGTTAATAATTTTTTAATGGGATAAAAATTTTAGGGGTTAACCGTTTAAAACGCTTATTCCTGCGCCCTTTTGCCAATCTTGTTTGCCAATCTAGCAAATGACAATGCTATAATAGCGCCACTATTTAGCCAGTGAAAAGGACTAGCCAATGACCGTCATCAAGAAAGACGACTTTATCAATTCTATCGCCAACGCCTTTCAATACATCAGTTATTATCACCCAAAAGACTTCGTTGATGCTGTATATGAAGCATGGCAAAAAGAAACCAACCAATCTGCCAAAAACGCCATGGGGCAAATCCTCACCAATAGCCGTATGTCAGCGATGGGTCATCGTCCGATTTGCCAAGATACTGGTAGTGCGGTGGTGTTCCTTGATATCGGTATGAACGTGCAATGGGACTTGCAAGGCTCAGCGATGAGCGTTGAAGACATGGTTAATGAAGGGGTACGCCGTGCTTACAACAATCCAGACAACCCACTACGGGCATCCATCTTAGTAGACCCAATTGGCAAACGTCAAAATACCAAAGACAACACGCCAGCGGTGGTTCACATGAGCGTGGTACCGGGTGACAAAGTTGATGTGATTTGTGCCGCAAAAGGTGGCGGTTCAGAAAACAAAGCAAAATTTGCCATGCTAAACCCCTCAGACTCGATTGAAGAATGGGTGTTAAAAACCGTTCCCCAAATGGGGGCAGGTTGGTGTCCACCTGGTATTTTAGGTATTGGTGTCGGCGGCACGCCAGAAAAAGCCATGATGCTTGCCAAGCGCTCACTCATGGAACACATCGATATCCATGAGTTACAAGCCAAAGCCCAAAGCGGCGCCGAGCTTGATAGCGTCGAGCGCTTACGTCTCAATATGTATGACAAAGTGAACCAGCTTGGCGTTGGCGCTCAAGGTCTTGGCGGCTTGACTACCGTGCTAGATGTGAAAGTACTAGACTTTCCTACCCATGCCGCAAGTAAAGCCGTTGCCATGATTCCAAACTGTGCGGCGACTCGTCATATTCACTTTACCCTAGACGGTCAAGGTGAAGCAGCCTTGCCTGTGCCTTCACTATCCGATTGGCCAGAAGTGTCCTTTGGCTCCGATGACGTGATTAAAGTCAATGTTAACGACTTAACCAAAGAAACCTTAGGTCAGTTTAACATCGGTGATACTTTACTACTTAGCGGTAAAATCTTGACGGGTCGTGATGCCGCGCATAAACGCATGGTCGATATGCTTGCCAATGGCGAAGCGCTACCCGTGGATTTACAAAATCGCTTTATTTATTATGTCGGTCCTGTCGATGCCGTGGGCGATGAAGTGGTCGGTCCTGCGGGTCCCACCACCTCAACGCGTATGGATAAATTCACCGACACAATCTTGCATCAAGGCTTGATTGGGATGATCGGTAAATCCGAGCGTAGTCCTGCGACCTGTGAAGTCATTGCCAAACATGGCGCAATTTATCTCATTGCAGTGGGTGGTGCCGCTTATCTGGTATCAAAAGCTATCAAAGGCGCTAAAGTGCTTGCCTTCCCAGAGCTAGGCATGGAAGCAATTTATGAGTTTGAAGTAGAAGATATGCCGGTGACCGTCGCTGTTGACAATCAAGGTAACAGTATCCACCGTTTTGATAAAGTCGCTGAACGCGCCCAGCAAGTGATTGCCGAGCCTGTACGTTTTGTGCCTTAGTCAATTTTTTCAAGATTTTTGATACAAGATTTTTGATATAAACAAAGCCTTAAGTATTCCCTTAAGGCTTTGTTTAGGTTAAAAAAATACCCAGATAATGTATTATCTGGGCAGGAGGAAAATTGGAGAAGTTTATAGTTATTGTTATAGCGAGTTGTTATTATTCATCATATTTTTAATTTTTTTGGCTGTGTTTCTTGCTATTTAACAGTTATACAAATTAACAGTTATACAAAGAAACCTATAGACCAATCAAACCGTACGATAGGAATTTTGGGTGGCATTTGGCATGACAATCCATAACACGATATATATCAAAATGCCTGGCACTGCGACACTTGCCGTTGAGATAATCACAAACAACAAACGCACCAAGGTTACATTCCAGCCTAGATACTCTGCAATACCTCCCAGCACACCTGCAATCATACGATGATTCTGAGAGCGATGAAGTTTTACCAGTTTATTTGCCATTCAATTTTTACCTGTTAAAAATAAAGAAAACTACTTATAGCTTAGTTAAAACCTAACATCTTTAAAATTTGACGCCTTTAAAACTCAATGCTAAAACTTAATGCCATCAGCTAAAATTATTGATTAAAAATGCTATGTTTTGGTTATGATTTATTATAAGCAAATGCAGGGTG
Organism: Moraxella osloensis; assembly: GCF_001553955.1. Lineage (NCBI taxonomy): Bacteria > Pseudomonadati > Pseudomonadota > Gammaproteobacteria > Moraxellales > Moraxellaceae > Faucicola > Faucicola osloensis. The sequence goes on along the minus strand of NZ_CP014234.1, from coordinate 2,222,421 downwards.
TAGTTGGGTGACAAAACGTAGAATGATGTTTCTTTTAGTAACTTTTTCTACCGCATTATTATCATGAATGATTATAACGAGCGCAGTTTTGCGGCTATACAGCGTGTGTGGTAGTGTGTGCACTGATTCTTACAAATTGTGATACTAGCGTTACAAACGATTGTAACTTCATAGCAGCTAATCGATTATCATAGCGTTACTTTTTTATAGCCTTACTAGGATATCCTTACTAGGGATATGTATCCAAGTAATCAAAAAATCAAGTCGCTAAAAGATAGTTAAAAAACCATGATGAAGTGTTGAGGAAAGCATGATGCAAGATGTGGGTATCATAATTGGGCATTTTGAGCCGCTGCATTTGGGGCATGTAAGAACGATTTTGCATGCGTCTGGGCAAGTCAAAGATTTATATATTTTTATTACCGCTCACCCCGCGCCCAATCCAAATTTTTTCATTGATTTGAAAGACAAAGCGCGCTGGATGACCATGGCATTTGCTGATTTGCCATTTGTGCATATAGAGATTTTACCTGATTTGGTAAGCCCCTCGTATGAAGACAATTATCAAGATTTGAGCGTTGAAAAAGTCAATGCAGTATTAGCGGATTTGCAACAACGATACCCTAAGTTGAGCGTGTCCAATAATAAAGGCGAAACGGTGATGCCCGTGGTGTTTATGGATGAAACCCATCCGTTTGTCGATTATGATTTACAGTTACCTGTAGTGACTACGCCACGCCAGCACGGCTTTGATAGCCGCAAGATTCACAATAACCCCGCGCTGTATTGGTCAGCCATTCACCCGCAAGCGCGAGGTGACTACACCAAAACTGTGGCTTTGGTGGGTGGTGAAAGCTCAGGTAAAACCACACTACTGCATAAATTAGCCAACTATTATGGTGCAAGCTATGGGTTAGAGATGGGACGGCTGTTTGTGCAAACCGATTTGGGGGGTACTGAGCTTGGTATGCAATACGATGACTATCCGCTCATGGCAACTGACCATGAACAAGCGATACGCGCCGCCAAACGCTTTGCCCCTGCCCCGATCACCTTGGTGGATACAGATTTTGTGACCACGCAAGCATTCTGTGAAGAATACGAAGGGCGTACCCACCCGTTTTTGACCGCCTGTATCGATGAGTTTCGCTTAGATTACACCCTGATGCTTGCCAATAACACCCCTTGGGTTGCCGATGGGATGCGCTCTTTAGGCAGCGAGTCCCAGCGTGAGCGTTTTGAAAACCGTTTAAAACAAATCTTTGCCCGTCATCATATTGCGCCGCTGTTTATTGATAGTCCAGACTATCATCAGCGATTCTTAGATGCGATTGCACTCATTGATGCACACGTTTTTCACCACTATCAAGATATCGAGGCATAAAATAATTTTCTAGACATACTTAGTAGACATGCTTGGTAAATATGCTAAAAATTTTTGGTTTTATTTTTTGAAACTTAATTAAAAAAATGTTGTCATGGTTGTATTGACTGTTGGAGGCGAAATGCGAATTGCAATTTTGGATAAAATTACCGGTGAATGGGCACAACAATGGACGGTGGTATGGTTCTTTTTTGGGGTGGTGGCATTGACTACAGTCTTTTGGTTGACCACAGAACATCGAGCGTTAGACTGGTTTTATTTGGGGGTGTCTTTTATCGGGCTATTGTGTGTGGTATCGCTGAGTTTTCGCCGCAATATCGCAGGTAATGGCTTTGGTATGTTGGCAACGGCGGGTGAAACCATTGTACAGGGAACTGCAGGTGCGGTGGGTTTGATGCTCGCGCCGCTGTTTAACTTTTTCACCCATTTATATGGCATTTTTTATTGGTCAAAAAACACCGATGGCGATGGCAATATGATTCCCAAATCAGCCAATAAAATTGTTTGGTTGGTAACCATTGCCTTTATCGCGATTGGCTTGGCATTATTTCCAACTGTCAATAATTGGCTCGCGTCGATGGGTTATGGCGTGGTCGCCGACGATGGCAGTAAATTTTTGGGCGTGATTGATTTTTTTTGGATTAACGTGTTGGCATTTGTGCTATCTATCACAGCGCAAGCCACGATGATTTTACGCTATTCATTCAACTGGTGGTTATGGATTGCGGTGAATTTTGTTTGGCTGATTGTCAACTTGATGTCGCAAAATTATATTTTTGCCATTCAAACCATGGTGTACCAAATCAATGCGTTTGTGGGTCTGTATGAGTGGTATCGCAGTGAGCAAAAAGCCAAAGGATTGGCGTAATAGTCACTGGTATCAAAAGCCCTGATATCAAAAGCCACTGATATCAACACCTATCAGGGTAAATTCGCTGATTTGACAAACGACTAGGGTGTGATACGATTCAGTGGTAACTGATGGGATTCACACCCATTTTTTATCAGCAATTTTTTTCATTGTGTTTATTATCTTTAAGGAAGAAGATTATGGCAAGCGTGACCCTGCTTCATTCAAAAAAATCCCTACAAAGCTGGCTGGCTGACTACGCTGTGAGCCACCAACATCCTATCAATAAAAAAATTCATTGGTTGTGCGTACCCACGATTTTTGCCAGTATCTTAGGCATGGGAATGTCATGGCAGGCGGCGTTTACGTTGGTATTGATTGCTTTGGTCATGTTGTTTTATTTACGTCTGTCTACGCAATTATTTATTGCCATGGGCATGTTTGTGCTGTTTTGCTTGGCAGCGATTGCTATCTTGCCATTTGGGTTTAAGTTTTGGTTTGGCGTATTTGTGGTAGCGTGGATTGGGCAATTTGTCGGTCACAAAATTGAAGGCAAAAAACCGTCATTTTTTGAAGACTTACAATTTTTGTTGATTGGTCCTGCCTGGGTCGCAAATTCGTTGAGTAAAAAATTGGCAAAACCTAAAACGTCATAAAAAACTTCATATTCACTAAGAAAACCCAACATATTACAGCGGCTATTTCCTAGATAATTGCAATGGCTTTGACTATCGCTAGGCTTTTTGGCGATGTATGGTCGACCTACTCATTTTGAGTACCATATCACTTGTTAGCTTGCTGTTATTATGATTAAAAAAGTATCCAACCGTTGGCAACGTATTGACGTGCCGCAAACCTTCCCGACTATTCACGCGGCTTTGGCTTATTGTAAAAGCCAATTAAATAACTTGGGTGATAAAGGCTTTATCCAAATCAAAATTGCCGATGGCGAGTATTATTTAAGCCAAGTTGAAATTGATTTTTTTAGTGATCGGGTAGAGATTATTGGCAATTTGGACGATCCTGATAAGGTGCAATTACATTTCGATGATGCCCATAACCGCTGTGGCTTTTTGATGCAACGGGGCAATGGTATTTTTAAAATCGATGGCATGACTATCAATGGTACGAAGGCGTTTTTGGGCTATGGACAGTGGCAAGATGAAGGCTATGGTGCCGGTATCATGTGCAATTACAATAGCCAAGTGCTCGTGGGGTCAAAGGTTCGTATCAATAAGTTTTATTATGGGGTTGCTGCCCGCTTTGGCTCAAGTATCCGCTGTGAGCCTGGGGTGATTGTACAGTTTGCGGGGGATGTCGGGTTTTTTGCGTATGGTGGCTCGATAGATGCCCAGCAATGCGAGGCGTATCACTGTGCACATTTGGATGAAGAGTTGGGTTTTGGATTTTGCGCGGAATCTAGCGGCTTTGTCAATGCCGACAACAGTGTTTCTTCACACAACCATATCGCAGGGTTTTATGCACTCACCAATGGCTCGATGTGGTGTCATGATACCAGTGCCAGCGAAAACAAACATGGCTTTTTGGCGCTGCACAATGGTATGCTAAGCTGCAACAGCATCAACCGACGTACTAATGCCTTTCGCAATTATGGCTATGGCTATTTTGCCGACAATGGCGGGCGTATTTTAGCCAATCGCAGTCTTGGCAATGAAAACGTGATCGGTGGCTATTTTGCCCGTCATCACGCCAGTATCGATATCACCCACGCCAATGCCAACCACAATCAAGGCCACGGCTATACCGCAATCAATGCTACCTTGCTCGGTAACGGTGCTGAAGCGCGATTTAATCAAGGTAACGGCTTTGTTATAGGGCAGTCAGGCTTTTTGGATGGCAGTTTTTTGATGGCGTATGGCAATGCAGGCTATGGCTATCACTTAGATCATTGCCAAGCCTTTATGCCCAATGCCCGTGGCTGGAAAAACGCGCTGGGTCGTATGTACAAAGTCCATAGTTACGTCGCTATCAAATAAATTTTTCGCGCCTTGCTGTGTGTTTTTGCTTACTGTTCTTTTAGCTTTTTCGCCTTTTAATCTTTTAGCCTATCAATCCATCATTAGTAAAAGCCAATTTTTCATCAAATCACAACCTATTTCATTTAGATTCATTAGGCTCTTACCCGCTTTTCCCGCATTTTTGGTGCTGTAACCTACTCTCAAAAATTGTCAACATCGATTGATTAATTGGTTAAAAGCGGTCTAACCCATATTAAGCATTGTGATTAAGCCCTATAATCGATTTTTTTCTCGCATTCTTACCTAAATTTACAATAAGTAATGAATAAGTAATATCATTTGGTAGGGATTCGTTTTAAGGTATTGAAATTAAAATAACAATCAAATACTTGATTTTATTAAAAATACAAAAAATTTTAGTTTAAGTCTATCACTGCAATATTAGGAACATAATAACAATGAAGCGGCTAATCTTTGACCTAGATGATACCCTATGCACCACCCAAAACGGCGACTATGCCAATGCCCAACCCATCACCGAAGTTGTCGAAAAACTTAAAGAATACCATCGACAAGGGTTTACCATTGTCATCAATACCAGTCGCAATATGCGCACCTATCAAGGCAATATTGGCGCTATTAATAAAAACACGTTGCCAATTATCATCAATTGGCTGGCACAACATGATATCCCGTATGATGAATTATATGTGGGTAAGCCTTGGTGCGGCTTTGAAGGGTTTTATGTTGATGACAAAGCTATTCGACCCGACGAATTGGTCAAGTTAAGCTATGCAGAGATTTGCCAGCTACTTGATTTAACACCTTAATAAAAAATAAAAACAATAACGACCTTTAAGGTAATTTAACGCCATGATACTCATTAATGCCTCTTCCTATGTCAATGCTGAATTTGAAGCAGAAATTGGGCGCATTCCACCTTGCATGCTGCCCATCGGTAATAAAAAACTATTACAGCTGCAAGTCGATGTGGTACGCCAACAATTCCCCCATGAAAAAATTCTATTGTCACTACCTGAAGCTTATACTTTGACCCTCAATGAAAAAGCAGTGATTAAGTCTCTACCCATTGAAGTGGTGACAATCGCTGAAAATTTGGCATTGGCTGAGACGATTCTATATGTGCTTAATCTAGCCATTGATAAATCTTACCAGCATATTCGTATTATCCAAGGGGATGTATTTTTACCCCAGTTAGTTGATTGCTCAGATTGTATTGGCGTGTCGGATAAAACGCGCCAATACGATTGGCAACAAACCAAAAAAGTGAAAGAAAGTCCCACCGATTGGATTGGGTATTTTGCCTTTTCCTCACGATTGGAGTTGATTAAAGCGCTGGCGATTAGTAAGAAAAATTTTGTGCGGGCGATTTATTTGTACCAACAGACGATGCCAATGAAATCGGTCAACATTGAGCCGTATTATGATTGCAGTAATTTTGTGCATTATATTCATGCCCGTGCCAATATGACCACCGAACGCGCCTTTAATTCACTGCAGATTCGTGAAGGCATTGTCACCAAAAGCAGTGATGACAACAATAAAATTGAAGCAGAAATTTATTGGTACACCCATATTCCTGCACCACTCAGACGTTTTACCCCGCAGTTGATTGATTATCAGCAAGTGGACGGACAGTTTAGTTATAGCTTAGAGTTTTTGCCGTTATTACCGCTCAATGAGTTGTATGTGCATGGCTTAAATACCACTGAATTTTGGCAACATATTTTTCAGCTATTAAAAGAATTTTTTAGTATGGCCAATCAGTCCGACGTCCATCGCCATATCGAAACAGGGTTTGCCAAATCGTATGCCGAAGATTTATACCATAAAAAAACCTTAAAGCGGCTGTATGCGTATGCCGATGATGCCGATGTCGATTTGAACCAACCTGTGATATATGATGAAACGATGCTTGGCAGTACGCTAGAGATTGCGCAGCACTGTATCCACAAAGCCTTGTCACTGCCAAACACCGTGAGTGTGATGCATGGCGATTTATGTTTTAGCAACATCATGTATGACATGCGCGGTCGCCGGGTAAAAGTTTTTGACCCACGCGGCACGGATTCTAATGGCAATTTTAGTATTTTTGGTAACGCAAGCTATGATTTGGCCAAGCTCACCCATTCTGTGATTGGTATGTATGATTTTATCATCGCAGGGCGTTATGAAATTATCGACAGCCCTAGCGGTAGCGATATACGATTTGACATTGATAAGCGTTTGGAGCAAATCCAGCAAGAATTTTTTGCCGGCACCTGGGTCAATGACATGACCACAGAATCTATCATGCCAGCGGTGGTGTTATTGTTTTTATCCATGCTACCCTTGCACGCAGATAGACCTGACCGCCAGCGCGCCATGTTGCTCAATGCATATCGTCTATACAAAATGTATGTGATGGAGGCAGTGACATGTTCGTAATTCCAATGGCAGGGCTAAGCAGTCGTTTTTTTAAGGCGGGTTTTGAGGTGCCTAAGTATCAATTGTCGATTGCCGATACCATTGTATTTGATTTGGCAATCAAGTCGTTTGAGCGCTATTTTAGCACCGATTTATTTTTGCTTATCGTGCGCGATGTGTATGACACCCCGCAATTTGTTGCTGAGCGATTAACGCGCCTGGGTGTGCGCAATTTTATGATTCATACGCTTGATGGCGAGACAGCGGGGCAAGCTGAAACAGTAGCGCTTGGACTGGGACTTGAACAGGGACTCGGCAATCCTAGCATTGATGACGACGAGCCGATTTATATTTTTAACATCGATACCTTTCGCTATGGGTTTGAAAAACCTAACTGGGTAGAGTCCGTTGATGGTTATTTAGAAGTATTTGAAGGCGAAGGCGACCATTGGTCATTTATTGCCGTCGATGACGATGACAGAGTGATTAAAACCACCGAAAAACAGCGTATCTCTAATCTTTGCAGTGATGGCTTGTATTATTTTAAATCCAAGCAGCAGTATCTATCGTTGTTTCAACAAGCGATTGCCCAACAGTTGACGGTTAACAATGAATATTATATCGCCCCGATGTATAATTTATTAATCGCACAAGGCGGCAGGGTTGGCTATGTCAAAATCACGGAGGACGACATTGATTTTTGCGGTACGCCGGATGAGTACCAAGCGCTTAAAGCCCACGGTTTAAAGGTTGATGTTTAAAATTGGCGTTTAATTGTTTAACTGTTGAAAAAAAAGCTTACCATCTGTTGGGTAAGCTTTTTTATTTAGCGGATTTAGGGATAAAGACGGGAGAAAATCTGCTGTTGATCAACTGGGCTAGTTTGATAAAACTCTGCCGCAGCGATACTTTTCATCACCGCTCGTTCATCTGCATGCGCCAAGCGGGTTTCGTCAACTTGGTTGGGATACCAATATTGATAAAATAACTGATACCAGTCATCATGGCTGATGCAGTTCATCGCCATAAAAGCATCGGTCAATGTCCACTCGTATTTGGGTAACCGCAGCCCGTAGTCTGTCATATCAAGCACAATCACTTCACTCGCCAAAAATGCCTTATGCGCGTCTAGAATCTGCTCGTTGAGCTCATTGTAATAGCTTGGCGTGGCAGCGTAGCCGATTTGATTGGCATAATGAGTGGCAATATGCTGCTCGACAGCCAACCGGGTGCGAAAGGTATTGTCCGCAAATTTGGCATCGATATCTTGTGCATGCGACTCAAAATAAGTGGCATTGTCACGACTCATCAGCGGTGCCGACCAAAACGCCTGCAGTCGCTCGGTCTTGCCAAACTGCGCCCAATCGCTGATATGAAACGCCATATGCTCAAACATGCTAGGGTCGATGGTAAAAAACGACGGCACTACAATCGGCGAATAGTCGGTTGCTTTAGTTTTTGAGGATAAATGGGTCTGGGAATGTACCGTTACTTGCTGGGTATAATAGCGATAAAATTGCAGCAGATTGTCATTGAGCAAGTAGCTATCGGTGCGTAGTTTGAGCGCATATTCGGTGCTGACTTGGCTTAAACCCGCTTGCGTGGAGATGATTTGTCGATTGACGTTGTTAGGGGCGTCGTAGCCAAATTTGATATTGGGTAGACCACCAGGATCTGGGTTTAAAATCAGCTGATCGATACCTAATTTGTCGGCGCTGTCAAACTCGGTGGGCAACGCAAGCGTATCCCAAGTCGATAATACAATGGTTGCCTGGGGCAAGGCTGCTCGGGTTTTGGCGACGTTAGCTATGAAATCGCTGCCGTCATCGCCGCCCTGCCCTAGCTGATGAACGTTGATACCACCTTGAAAAATAACCGTCACTGACTGACTGGGGAGAGTGTTTGCTTGCATAGGTTTCCATGATGCTGATTATCAGTTAAATTGTTATCATTAATTATTGTTATCTGCTAACCCGTCATCATAGCGCAAATTTGTTCAATTATCGGTCAGTGATTTGTTATCTGACTTTGATGTGACAAACTGTTAGACAGTGGCTTTTAGACACTGGCTGTTAAACCTTAGCTTTTAAACATTGTCTGTTAGACATTGGCACGGAGCATCACACTGGTCGCCCACGCGCGATGCGTGGCTGGCTCAAGCATACTGTTGTCTTGCTTGAATACCGCCTTGGCATCAGTAGCAAGAATCGCGGTGGCTTGACTGCGCTCTATGTCATTGACATAAAAAGCTTGTTTGACTGCAGCAATTTGGTCAGGGTGAATGATGGTTTTTCCCACCAGTCCCAAGGCGACATCTTGCCGCAATTCTTCAGCAAACAAGGTAGGTTTATCCAAATATTCAAACACGGGCGCGGTCAAATAAAAACCTTGCGGCACGAAACACGCAATTAACTGATAGATGAGTATGCCGACTGGGGTTTGATAGATCGTCACATCAGACGGACGACGCAAGCGCAGCGAGGCAAATAAATCATTGCCGCCAATACGCAGTGCCAAAATCGACTGGCTAAACCCTTCGCTAAACGCTAGCGCCAGTTCTTGGTTGTGTATCGGGTTAAAGATGAGTCGAGTCTCAAGGGTCGGCATCAATAACTGTGTCGATGGCAATGCCTGACAAGCCAATCGCCAATCAGCAAGGCTTTGCATATCAATTTTTGGTAACACAAAGCCATCTACCAAAGCAATCGACTGCCAACTAGCAAGCTCGCTGAGCATCAAGGCGTTACGCGGTCGGATAAACACCATCGGGCGTGAGCCTCGCGGTGAAATTGGACACGATTCATCGTTAACACCATGCGTCTGGGCGTGCTGAGCCCATGTTGCAAGCAGCTGCTTTAAATTTGCGAGCGCGGCAGGAATCTCACTTTCACTTACCGCATCTTCCAAACAAATCACGATACTGTCAATCTCAGCCAATTTTTGCTGGCTAATAATTTGCCAAATATCTTGGCGCGTGGCTGGCATATAAAGCGTCGCACCCAGCTGATAGGGATTGATAGTCGGCGCAACAGACGCAGGTAAAAAATGATTTACAGGGTGTAATAGTGTCATAAAAGTACAATGTGCGTAAAAGAGCGGTTAGGATAAATGGGCGGTTAACAAGATCGATGAGCGCAAAGACGCGGTTATCATTGGCTTCTGTTCTTAATAATGGTGACAGCTTGGTAGGGTGCAATACTGGCATCTTCAATTAATTGAATATTTTTTTCTTTACAAAGATGACGCAGTAATGCCGTATCTTGTCCGTCTGCCATCTCATTGACCAATACATACTCAGGGTCGCGCCGTAATATCGCGCGGGTCGCTTCAGCAATGGTGGGTTTGATACGGTTGCGATTGTTGATGGCAAAGCGCGCCGCTAAGTCATCTATCACAGACTGGGTGGCAAAAGTCGGCAACAACTTGCCCGTTAGCGGCGTTGGTAAAGGTATTTGCTGACGCAACCCATCAATGGTTTGGATAAACTCGCCACTGCGGTCCCAAGGCTGTAACTTGTCATAATACACTGCTTGGTGCAGTCCATCACTGGGCTCACGATACAGGGTACGCGATATCAGCCCAGAGACAGTGCTATTGAGCAAACTTGCCGGCATCAGCCAATCATCATTACTTGCCGATAGCCAAGCCACCCCAGCAGGATCTGCCAACGTCACCAGTGGAATCACCCCGTCACCTTGGTGAAACAGTTGCGCTTGTTGCCGCTTATCAGTGATTTGGGCTAAACTTCGTTGCAATTCACCATAGATAGCCCCTTTACCCGTCCAACCATCGACAAACACAATCGGGCTATGGGGATGTTGCTGCAAAATATATTGCAAGGCAACCGGGTCAAGCCCGCGGTCACGGATGATACTCACCCCGTAATGCTGACTGGCTAACGTATAACTGGCAGATGCATCACTAAGCGCTTTTTGCAGCAATACCCCAATCGGCAATCCTGCCCGCACGAGACTGACCAATATCAGCGGCTGCGAGGCACTCACGCAAGCATGAAATAGCTGATGTAAGCTAAAGGCAAGGCTTGTGACATCATTTGCCATGCGCTGTTTGCCTGCCATCAATGCTTGATTGTACAAGGCTTCATGCGTGGCGCTGGGCGGCTTTTCAAGCGTCAGCATATCTGAATAATGGCGCTGACCTGATTGGATTAACGCTTCTTTTTGGGTTGGGCTGATATCATTGACGCTATCAGCACTGACGATATCGAGCAGCAAGGTAACATAAGAAGGTAAATAACTACCCGAAAAATTCGCTTGAATTGTCATGATTATAAGCACCCTTGGCTGATAGCATCATGTAGTTGCCCTCGATTGGGCGTGCCATACCAGTCCAATAATTGTAAAAACGGCAAATCTGCCAAGCTATCACCAAAACCAAAACAAGGGCGGTTTTTATCCAAATGATAATCGAGCAAAAAACGCATCGCGTGATGTTTGTTGACGACGTGCGGCAACAATGCCAAGTTATTGGCATTAACATGGATATAAAACTCATCGCCCAAATCAGCCGCCTCATTTAGCAGGCTCGGCAGCTGTGCCGCAAACTGCAGCAAAGCATCGTGGTCTTTATGCTGATGTTTGATGGCGACATATACCATCAAATCCGCCGCGTTATCGTCTACTATAAAGTGTTCATAATGTGGGGTTATGCGTAGTGCTTCAAACCCTGCCAATCGCGCCATAAGCTGGGTCAGTTTGGGTTGTAGCGCCACCAATTGCCCTGCCATTAGCCGCTGCCAACGCGCACAAAGCTGCCCCGATGGCTCGATAATCACCGCACCATGGGTCAAGACTTGCCAACTATCAAACGGCAGTTTCACGCGCATAATCTCAGTGGTATCTCTTGCAGTGACGGGGATGAGCTCCGTTGATTGGGATAACCAATTAAAAAAATGGCGCTGCTTTGGGGTCAAAAAGCTCAATGGCGCATTCTGCTTATCGACGGTCGCCGCCACCAACCCATCCATAGGCAATTGCCAAGCGGCAATTTTTCGCTGGGTTTGAAACAAGGTATCATCCAAATCCATCAACGCATAAGGCTTGACTAGCGCGACGTTTGATTCAAAAAAACGGGCTTCGGGTTTAAAAAAATCGGTCATTCACACTCACTTTTATCAAACTTAACTTTTATCGATTTTGTGGCTAATTGGGTTTTGGTTGTCGGACTTCAGATATCGGACTTCGGTTGCCAAGTGTCAGATTTTGGGTCTTGGTGAAATTACCATGACATTATCAAAGCGCTGCCAAATCTCATCCACGCTATCTTGGGGGGTTTCCACGCACAACAGCACCCAATCCCACGCCTCAGGCGTCACGTTGTAAACAAAATTGGTCATGCCCAAGCCATAATGATCAAAGAACTTGATGACGCTAGTCACGGCGCTATCAGCATGGATGGCGATGGGTGAGCGCGTCAAGGCGGAAAATTTGACATCCGCTTGATACTGCGCCAAGCGTTCGGCAAGCAGCAACGGCAACCAAACAAACTCATTACTGCCCAGTACCAAGATTTTTTGATGGGCGAATGACGCTAGGGTCAATTGCCTTTGGCGAAGCGTATGATGCAAACCTTGCAGCAAAAAATCCAATCCTGATGTACTATCGCGTGTCGGTTGTCTACCCCAATTGCCGGTAGGCAGCAGTGGCTGACTGCCTGCCTCTGTGGTTGACACATTTGGCATGGTAACCGCGGGCGCATTCACCCTATCTGTCCACGTCCAATCTCCTGCCAGCAAATGGTGGCGAAAAAAAGCGATGTCATTAAAAATATTATTATCCGTTTTGCCCAGTTTCTTGCCCAGTTTCTTGCTCAGTGACCAATCAACTAGCGTCGCCAAATGCACTTGCTCAAGCTTACTCATTCCTGCTTGACGCAGGGCATTGACCACATTTTGGCAGGTATTACCTGTGGAGGCTTCGTCATCGACCATAATCAAGGTTTTGGCGTTTTCAACGTTCGCTTGTAGCGTGCTGTCATCACTTTGGTAAATCAAATGCACGCTGGCATGACTATGATCTTCGCTAAACGTGGCAAACAGCGCTGCTGCCTGTGCATGCCGCGTCGAGTTGAGCAAAATGGCTTGTGGATAACGCGCCTGCAGCACTTGATGCACCCCTGCCGACAGTCCGACTGCGGTCTCCGCCATGCCAATCACCACAATCGGCTCGGGCAAATCATCGGGTATGAGAGTTGCCAACTGGGTGAAAGCTTGTCGCATCTTATCGGGAGATACCGGAATATGTCGCCCCAATACTTTGGATACAAACAAAAACGCGCGCTTGGGATTGATACGCTCAGCAAACCCCAACAAATCATCAAGCTGATAATCAGCGCTGGTTTGATAACGTAAAGTAAGCTCGCCACGCGATAACGAAATGGTTTTTTGCTCGGTCATGGCGTCTATTATCCTGTTACTTTTGCGTTAGCCGATTTTGACACTGGTCATCAGCGGACGCACGATGCAAGGCGTGATAGTATCACGTACCGCTGCCAACTGCGGTTTGGTAATACAGCCTGACCAATAGGCAAAAGCTAATTGGGTTAAATTCATCGTACCGTTGTCAAAGGCGTGATCGGTATAACCAATCCCACCTGACGGGCGGCTATTGATTTCCAGTACCTTGTGCGTCCCATTTTCATCAGCTTTGGTTTGGATGCTCACAATACCATCGGCTTTTAGGGCTGCCACCAGACGCTTGACAAGTTCCATCACTGCTTCGTCATAGCCCACATGCTGCTCACTGCCTTCTTTATAGCGCGTCACTGCGGCTAACACTTCCCCTGTCTCACATACCACATCAATCGAATATTCTTTGCCTGCTAAATATGGCATCAATAGCATGGCAATGGGTTTGTCAGTTACCATTTGGCTATGGTTATAGGCGTGTAAAAATTGTGCAAGATGAATTTTTTTAGCATCGGTGAAATATAAATGCTCAAAACTATCCCACGCCTCAACCGCTGCGGTATCGAGTCGCCAAAACCCTTGCGCAAATATGCCTTTAACGGGTTTTACACATAACGGCTGCCCACCATGCAAGGCTAGCAGTGCCATTAATTCATCTGTATTAGCAAACTGCCAGCCACTTGCCACAGGGATGTCATGTTGCTGGCAAAAAGCTGTAAAAGCGGCTTTATCATCCATTAATTCAAGCGTGGCTGTGTCAGTTGCGCCTGTCAATAACCGAATACCGGCTGCTTTGAAGTCTTGACGTCTGGCTTCGTAATCTTGGCTATTGCGCCCTGTGAGCACCACTTTACTATTGTGCTTTTTGGCCTGTTCAAGTACAAACCCAACCCGCTCACTTGGCTCGGATGGCTCTTGGTACGCTATGTCGGCACAGTTTAAGATTTCTGGTCGTGGTTGTCGATGGGATGCCACGATGGTCATCGGTAAGTTATATTGGCATTTCATGGCTTGCATGGCACGTAGCATCTCACGCTGGCTTGACTGCCCTTCTGCCAACCAAATTGAAAACGGGGTATTACTGGGGTTTAAAATCATTCAATTTCCATTAGCAAATCTTCATACAACTTTAATCGATTGTCATTGAGATATAACATGCTGAGTGTGTAGCAAGAATTATATAGTAGATGATGCGAAATTTTAATCTATCTTGCTAAATAAACCCTGGCTGCCACTGCAGGATATGCTTGACTACTTGTCTTTACTTTACTTAATTTTTCTTTGCTTAGTAGGTAAGACTTATTATTTTACTAATCACATAGATATCTTATATCTATATGCATGAGGCGCAACTATTATTGGCGTGCTTTGCCAAACAACGTTTGCTGCACAATGATAGCCATATTCAGACCCGTAGGGTTTCGATGTTTCGAGGGTGAGGGTGCTAGATAAAAGTTATTGTTTTAGCCATAAAACGCAGTATAATCCATAAGATTTTTTTTACTCACCATCAACTTTTGCTTTTACATGGAGATTTGCCCATGCAAGTTCAGCCTATCGGTGATATGTATGCCAATCACAAAGAATTGACGCTAAGGGGCATTATTCTTGGGGCATTAATCACTGTTATCTTTACCGCGTCCAATGTATATCTTGGACTTAAAGTCGGTTTAACGTTTGCCTCGTCCATTCCGGCGGCGGTGATATCAATGGCAGTTTTAAAATTTGCCAAAGATAGCAATATTCTTGAAAATAATATTGTACAAACCCAAGCTTCTGCGGCAGGTACTTTATCGTCCATTATCTTTGTGTTGCCAGCGTTATTAATGCTCGGTTACTGGACAGGGTTTCCATTTTGGCAAACCACTATTTTATGTATCGCTGGCGGTATCTTGGGGGTGATTTTTACTATTCCACTTCGCTATGCGATGGTGGTAAACAGTGATTTGCCGTACCCTGAAGGCGTTGCCGCTGCTGAAATTTTGCGGGCAGGCGAACAGGATACATCAGATGATACCCCCGCTCAGTCAGATGCCTCAACAGGCGCCAAGGATATTGTGATTGGTGGCGCGTTATCAGGCATTGTAGCGTTTTTGACCGGTGGACTTAGGGTATTGGCAGATTCGGCAGGCTACTGGTTTAAAGCAGGCTCGGCGATTACCCAATTACCCATGGGGTTTTCCTTGGCGCTACTTGGCGCAGGCTATCTAGTTGGTGTAGCGGGCGGTATTGCTATTTTGCTGGGTATCATTATTGCTTGGGGTGCAGCGGTGCCGATATTGACGAGCATGACGCCTCAGCCCAGTGACGTAGAAATGTCGGCATTTGCCATGAAAATCTGGAAGGAAAACGTCCGTTTTATTGGTGCAGGTACCATTGGTGTTGCCGCAATTTGGACGCTACTGACGCTCATGAAGCCAATGATTGAGGGATTAAAAATTTCCATGCAGGCGCTCAAAGGTGGCAATTCATCAAACCTCAGTCGTATGGAGCAGGATTTATCGCCCAAGGTTATGATCGGCTGGACGGTGGTAATGACGTTGTTATTGGCGGTTAGTTTCTATCAGTTTGTGGCGGATGCAAGCTTGCCAGCGGGTTTGGCATGGTTGCTGGTGTTGGTTTGTACCGCGGTCACCTTTATCATTGGTTTCTTGGTAGCGGCAGCGTGTGGTTATATGGCGGGCTTGGTTGGATCGTCGTCTAGCCCAATTTCAGGTATTGGTATTATCTCAATTGTGGTGATTTCGCTCATTTTATTGCTCGTTGGTAATGCCTATCCGCAATTGTTAACCACGGGTGATGGCAAATTTGTCACCGCGTTGGCGTTGTTCTGTGGTTCAGCGGTATTATGTGTGGCGACGATTTCAAATGATAATTTGCAAGACTTAAAAACGGGTTACTTGGTAAAAGCCACACCTTGGCGTCAGCAAATTGCCTTAATGATTGGTGTCGTGGTAGGTGCATTGGTAATCTCCCCTATTTTAGAACTACTGTACAAAGCTTACGGCTTTACTGGGGCATTGCCTCGCCCTGATATGGATGCCTCGCAAGCCTTGGGCGCACCGCAAGCAACCTTGATGACCACGATTGCCAAAGGGATTTTCGCGCATAATTTGAACTGGGACTTTATCCTTATCGGTGTGCTGATTGGTGCGGTACTGATTGTCGCTGATACCTTATTACGCAAAACTTCAGCGGGTAAATACAGCTTGCCAGTATTGGCAGTGGGTATGGGCATTTATTTGCCACCTACCATTAATATGCCGATTTTTATAGGCTCGGTGTTGGCATGGTGGATTAAAAACCATATCACCAAAAACAGTGCAGCGGCGCAACGTGAGCGCAACTTAAAGCTTGCAGAGCGCAAAGGTACGTTATTTGCTGCAGGGTTAATTGTGGGCGAAAGCTTGATTGGCGTTATTATGGCGTTTATTATCGCTGCGTCAGTCACGACGGGCGGCTCAGATGCACCGCTGGCGCTTAAACTTGCTAATTGGGACAATATTGCCCAATGGCTAGGGTTATTGGCATTTATATTGGCTATCGTGATACTAGCAAGACGCGTGTTGAGCAGTGCCAAAACATCGGCATAACAAGCATTAAAACCCAATATCTCTATACATCCTTGAAAATCAGTAAACCCTTGAAAATCAGTTTTTTCAAGGGTTTTTTATGTATCGCGGTTTGAGAAAATAGGCTCAAAACCCTAGATTTAAAATCCTAGATTTAAAACCTTAGCAACGACATTTTTTCACAACTGTGATAGCAGCATGAGCAATCATTAGCAATTACAAAACTTTTAATAAGTCTAATAACACCTGCCAAGTTTTTGCCACGCTGGCGATTTCTACGCGTTCTTTGGGTGAGTGCGCCGCACGGATATTTGGACCAAAAGAAATCATGTCCATGTTTGGCGCTTTACCCTTAAATATGCCGCATTCAAGACCGGCATGAATCACCTGCAGTTTTGGCTCGCCTGCAAAATGGCTCGCCATCACAGATTTTGCCACTGCCAATAGCTTAGAATCTGGGTCAGGTTGCCAGCCTGGATAATCATCGCTTAACTCTAGCGCTGCCCCTGCCAAATCTGCTAAAGCTTGTAGCCGCTGGGCAATGTCATCTTTTGGGGTTTCACCCAAAGATCGCATCAGACAACGTATCTCAAGGGTGGCGGTGTGATTATTGTCGTGAGTTTGTTCAAGCTTTACCACACCCGTGCTAATTGATGTATCTACCACGCCGGCAAAACTATCGCTCATCCGTATTACGCCATTGGGTAGGCTACGCAGCAAGTTAAGCACACGCTGACTGTCGGCTATACTAAGAGCGGACAGGTCGGTAGATGCCAGTGACAACGCGTCCGTCGCTACTAGTTTTTCAACAGTGACGGTGAGGTTGGGTTCCGTGATTTTATATTCAGCTTGTAGCGTTTGCAAGATAGTGGGAAGCAACTGGCTGATACGCTCAAAATCACCCAACACCGCCGCAGAGGCTTCGCGCGTAATCACATTTCGCAGTACCCCACCTGTCCAGTGTTGTAGATAAAAAGGCGATGAGCCAAAAAGGCTTGCCAGCACGCGCGCCAGTAATAAGTTAGCATTGGCTAAGCCTTTATGAATATCAATACCAGAGTGCCCACCTTGTAGCCCGCTCACCTTAATTACCATCGGCGTGACATCCTCGGTTACGGTAATAAGCGGACAAGTTAACTGGAATGTGGCATCACGCCCGCCAGCACAGCCAATAAACAGTTCACCTTCATCTTCCGAGTCAAGGTTAATCATCGCAGGTGCGGTCAGCCACTCAGGGTGAATGGCTTGGACGCCGCCCATGCCGATTTCTTCTTCACAAGTCAAAATCAATTCAAGTGGTGGATGGACAATATCATCACTAAACGCCACCGCCAATGCCATAGCAAGCCCAATACCATTATCTGCCCCAAGCGTCGTATCGCTTGCCCAGACCCAATCATCTTTAATCACCGGTTTGATAGGGTCAGTGATGAAATCATGGTTGGTGGTTTCCCCTTTTTGTGCCACCATGTCAAAATGCGCTTGGATAGCCACCGCAGGATGGTTTGCCATCTTGCTATCAAGCTGTACGCTTGCTGGTTTATAGATAAAAATATTGCCTTTTTCATCTTTTTTGACCGTTAACCCGTATGGCTGTCCGCGGGTTTGTACTGCTTGAACAATAAAGTCACCCAATGCGTGTTCATGAAAAGTAGGATGTGGAATAGCACAAATTTGATCAAACCATTGCCAAACAGCAGTGGGTGACAGTTGAGAGAGATTGGTTGTCATGGTATTGCCCGATTTTTAGTGTATTAACTATCAAAGGCAATATTGTAGCGAATTTTACATACGAATGGTCAGCTTATTTCTGGTTAGCTTAGTTATAGGGCGATTGGCAAACGCACAGTATTATTCCATTTTAGAAAATACAATATTTTTAATATTATTTTACAGAATATACAGGTTTTTACATAATAATTCACATAAAGAATATCTATGATGAATTAAGAGGTAAAAATGACTAAGCAAAATAAATTATTCGCCGCAGGATTGACCGCAGGGATTGTAGCGATTGGCGCGGGCTATGTTTATTCTCAATCAAATTCGCAGTCACAAACACAGTCGCAAAACCAAGCAACGCCCACCAGCGCATCCGCAGCAGGCAACACATCAACCGCAGATAGCAAGCAAGCCGTTACCATTGCTTATCAAACGGGGGTTGACCCAGCCAAACTTGCTCAAGCCGACAAAACCTATGAACAAACCACGCAGCGTGATATCAATTGGCGAAAGTTTGATACCGGTGCAGACGTCGTTGCTGCCATCAGTGCCGGCAGCATTGATATTGGCAATATCGGCTCAAGTCCACTGGCAGCCGCTGCCACCAAAGGCGTACCGCTTCAAGTTTTTTTGGTGACCAGTGAAATCGGTGAAGCAGAAAGCTTGGTCGTCAGAAATGCTAGTAATATCAAAACACCGCAAGATTTAATCGGTAAAAAAATTGCCGTGCCCTATGTTTCTACCACCCATTACAGCTTACTTGCCGCGCTGAAGCATTGGAACATTGACCCAAACAAAGTCACCATTATTAACCTTCGTCCACCGGAAATCAATGCGGCTTGGGAGCGAGGAGATATTGATGCCACGTATGTTTGGGAGCCTGTTTTAAGTAAAGTCAAAGCCACTGGGCATGTTTTGACGACTTCAAAAGAAGTGGCTAGCTGGGGTAGTCCGACCTATGACTTATGGGTGGCACGTAAAGATTTTGCCCAAAAAAATCCTGACTTCTTAAAACAGTTCGTCAAAATCAGCACCGATGCCACCGGTAAATATAGCCAAGACCCTAAAGCATTCATTGGTAATGCTAGCAACGTGCAAAAAATTGCGCAAATTACCGGTTCAACACCGAGCGATATCAGCACCCTACTGGCAGGCAATCGTTATCTACCCGTCAGTGAACAGCAGACTTTGCTACAAAAACCATTTGCTGACAACATCCGCAAAACGGCTGAATTTCTTAAGTCACAAGGCAAGGTGGATACTGTATTAGCTGATTATTCAGATTTTGTCACCAATCAATATTTGGATAGCAAGTAATAGCAAGGCTTAATAAGGAATGAGATAGCATGAGCGGATTAGTGATTGAAAATTTAAGCGTACAGTATCCAACTACCCAGTCCAATAGCCATCCCACCTTGGCACTTGATAAGGTGAATTTATCATTGGCAGCGCAAAGTTTTTGTGTGGTGCTTGGCGCATCAGGCTGCGGTAAAAGCACTTTGCTCAACAGCATTGCAGGCTTTATTCCTGTGACCCAAGGCGCGTTAAGCCTAGACGGTCAAGCCATTACCAAACCCAGTGTGGATAGAGCGGTGGTATTTCAAAACCATGCGTTATTCCCTTGGCTCAATGTCGCTGATAACGTCAGTTTTGCTGGCAAATTAGCAGGGGTCGATGCCAAAACCCAAGCCAAACAAACCGAGCAAATTTTGCAGTGGGTAGGACTAGAACATGCTGCGGACAAATCGATTTGGGAATTATCAGGCGGGATGCAACAACGTGTGGGCATCGCTCGCGTATTGGCATCAAAAGCCAAAATGTTGTTACTAGATGAGCCGTTTGCTGCCCTTGATGCTTTTATGCGCGAATCCATGCAAGAGCTACTGCTCAATATTTGGCAACAAAGCAAACGACAAATATTGTTGATTTCGCATGATATTGAAGAAGCGTTATTTTTGGCAACCGACTTGGTGGTGATGGGTCAAGGAAAAATTTTGCACCATTACCAGCCGACTTTTAGCCAACGCTTTGCCCAAGGACAAAGCACCCGATCCATAAAATCTGACCGTGAGTTTATTGAATGGCGAGAACAGTTATTTCAGCAAATTGTGGCGGGTCGTATTTGACAGCTGCTAAAACTGCGCCAATTCATCATAATAATTTAACAGGAATTAGGTCATGACGAGCCAAACAATTTCTAAGATTGATACCGCAACACGCGCCGCTGATAAACCAATCGACCATCAATCAGTGCCAACTGCAGCCGTTATTGAGACTACCATGACAACACCCCCCACCCGTGCCTCATCTTTTGTGTCCCAACATCATGGGGTGGTCTGGGGCTTTATCAGTGTGGTTACTGCGTTAACAATTTGGTGGGCGGTGACTGCGACAGGACTGGTGCCAAGTTTATTTTTACCAAACCCTACCAGTGTGTGGCAACAGTTTGTCAAAGTCTCCACGGAAGGCTATATGTCGGCAACCTTGATACAGCATACCTTTGCCAGCCTAGGACGGGTATTTATTGCCTTGGTTTTGGCAGTGGTTGTAGGTGTGCCTATCGCAATTTGGATGGGAACCAATCGCACAGTTCAGGCTAT
Organism: Moraxella osloensis; assembly: GCF_001553955.1. Taxonomy (NCBI): domain Bacteria; kingdom Pseudomonadati; phylum Pseudomonadota; class Gammaproteobacteria; order Moraxellales; family Moraxellaceae; genus Faucicola; species Faucicola osloensis. Next base: position 2,201,460 of record NZ_CP014234.1, on the reverse strand, counting down.
TTTTGACCCGTTACTCGAGTTTTATCGCCCGATTCCCCCGCTCGCTTATTTGCCATTATTGGTGATTTGGTTAGGGATTGGTGAGCTGACCAAAATCACGCTTATCTTTTTATCGATTTTAGCGCCGATTATTATCTCAACGTTGCAGGGTATTTTAACGGTTAATAAAAGCCGCCAATTTGCTGCCCTATCGCTCGGTGCGACCCCATCGCAATTACTTTGGCATGTGACATTACCATCGGCTTTACCGCATATCCTAACAGGTATTCGTATTGGGTTGGGTGTGGGTTGGTCGACTTTGGTGGCAGCTGAATTGGTAGCAGCAACTAAAGGATTAGGCTTTATGATTCAGTCGGCCGCGCAGTTTCTATCGACGGATATTGTCATTCTAGGGATTATAATTATTGCGGTGATTGCGTTTATTTTAGAAATTTTATTAAGAAAATTACAAGCCAACCTTGCCCCTTGGTACGGCAAATATTAAAACAGCTGTAACAACTGATAACTGAACAATTTGGAGATCATCATGACCACATTAACAATCGAAAAAATTACCCCAAATATTGGCGCGGTGGTGACAGGTGTCGACTTTAGCAAACCTTTGGTAGACGCTCAACAACACGAAATTGAACAAGCATTATTGACGCATCAAGTCTTATTCTTTCGTCAACAGGCAATTACCCCAAAACAACAAGCGGATTTTGCGCGTCAATTTGGCTCACTGCATATTCACCCGATTTTCCCTCAAGCCGATAACCAGCCAGAGATTGTACTGCTTGATAATCATAAAACCGATTTGCGAGACAATGCCATTTGGCATACCGATGTGACTTTTAGCGAAACGCCACCGCTTGGCAGTATTTTGGCAGCCAAACAAGTCCCAAGCTTTGGTGGTGATACGCTGTGGTCAAGCAGCTATGCGGCGTATGATAATTTATCGCCTGCGTTTCGCGCTTTTTTGGCAGGGTTGACGGCAACGCACAATATTATTCAATCCTTCCCGCAAGAGCGATTTGGCAATACCCCCGAGGGCTTTGCCCAGTGGCAACAAGCGCAAGTTGACAATCCGCCTGTGGTGCATCCTGTCATTCGCACTCACCCTGTCACTGGTAAAAAATTGATTTTTGTGAATGAAGGCTTTACCACAAAGATAAATGAATTGTCCGACTCAGAAAGTAAAGCGGTACTCAATTTTTTATTCCAACATATTAGCAAACCTGAGTTTACGGTAAGATGGCACTGGCAAAATGATGACATTGCGTTTTGGGATAATCGCGCCACGCAGCACTATGCGACCCATGATTATGGCGATACCGTACATCGTGTCATGCACCGTGCCACTATTAATGGGGATAAACCGTTTTATCATTCAATCTAATTGTTGGTCAATTAATAGATTAAACAAACTTTTTATCAAGGATAAAACAATCAATGATAATGAAGTAAACTAAAGGGCAGATGATAGTGAATTTATCAATAGAATTAATGTTTTATATTAAGGATAAAATCAATAAAATGGTGCGCTCGGCGGGACTCGAACCCACGCCACAGGCTTCGGAGACCTGTACTCTATCCAGTTGAGCTACGAACGCTTTGATTGGCATTGAAAAAAAGCAGTGGGCTATTTTAGCAAACTTTTCGTGTAATAAGCAAATCATCAAAATTACTGCTAAAAACTGCTCGGCAAAGTTGATAGCACATATCAAATAAGCATAGCTTTTTCAGATAATTTTCCCTTATAATAGTATGGAAAATAAATCTATGTAACATTTATCGCATCAATATTGCACCAACGGATACAATCGAGCAATCTAATGGCTAATGTTGTCCGTTTTAAAAGTATTACGATAATTTAATTCACCTGTTTGAGAGAACGTGACGAATGAAAAAAGTAGTGATGTTATCAGCGGTTACTATGCTAAGTCTTGCGGGTATCGCTGTCAGCCAAGCTGAGGATAAAGCCAGTGCCCCCGCAGCGGCATCAGCTACCGCTAGCGCTTCAAGTACCGCGACAGCCTCAAGTACGGCAACTGCTTCAGCCCCTGCATCCTCTGCTGCTCCCGCAAAAAAGGAAGCAGAAAAAGCACCTGAAGACCCACCTCAAGTTGCAAAATTGGTTGCATTATACCCAAATCTAATCGCACGTATTGCCCCCCAAGGTAAAGTTTGTTTTGAAGGTAAAGAGTGTGATATCACTATTGCCGCTGCATTGGGTGCCGCTGATCCAGATAAACCACGTGAAGGCAAAGTAATTTATGAAGGTGTTTGCCATACTTGTCATACTGCAGGTCTGTTAGGTGCACCAAAATTTGGTGATAAAGGCGCTTGGGGTCCCCGTATCGCTAAAGGTACCGCTACCCTTCACCAACACGCGCTACAAGGCTTTAATGCCATGCCAGCCAAAGGCGGTAACGCTGATTTGCTAGATGTGGAAGTGACCAATGCGGTTGATTATATGGTGTCTCAATCCAAATAGTCATTTTTAGTCCAGATGAAGCCTATCAACTGATAGGCTTTTTTAATTGTATCATTGATATAATTTAACTTAACCACTATAAACTTAGTTCACCTAAATCTTTAAACTGTCCAACCCATCCCCATTAAGGTCTCACCTTTAACCAGAACCTGCATTGCTATGGCAAACTTTGACACTACCATCCCTGCTCTAAAAATCACCCAGCTCACCAAAACCTATCCAAATGGTTTTGCCGCACTCAAAGGCATTGATTTGACCGTACCCCAAGGTGGATTTTTTGCCCTACTCGGTCCCAATGGTGCGGGTAAATCCACTACCATTGGTATTATCAGCTCGCTATTTAAACCCAGCTCAGGCTCGGTAGAAATTTTTGGGGTAGATTTGCTTAAACAGCCTGCCAAAGCCAAGCAGTTCTTAGGTGTGGTGCCGCAAGAATTTAACTTTATGCAGTTTGAAAAAATCGAAGATATTTTGATTGCCCAAGCGGGCTATTTCGGTATACCTGCCAAGGAATCTCGCCCGCATGCCGAAAAACTCCTTAAAGCGTTGGGGCTTTGGGAAAAACGCGATGACAAAGCGCGCATGCTCTCTGGCGGTATGAAACGCCGTTTGATGATTGCGCGTGCTTTAATGCACCATCCCAAACTGCTGATTTTGGATGAGCCGACTGCAGGGGTCGATATTGAACTGCGCCGCTCGATGTGGGATTTTATGCAGCAAATTAACACGGAAGAAGGTACGACCATTATTTTAACCACCCATTACCTAGAAGAAGCTGAGCAGCTGTGTAAAAACATTGCTATCCTTGACCAGGGTGAAATTCGTATCAATACCGATATGAAAAGTTTGCTTACCAGCCTTGATGTGGAAAGCTTTGTGTTTGATTTGGCGCAACCTTATCTGTCATCAATTGCTTTAACCAATGTGGTAAAAACCAAGCAGCCAGACCCGTTGACCCTTGAAGTCACGCTCAAAAAAGGCGACAGTTTAAATGATGTCTTTGCCCAGTTAAATGCTCAAAATATTCAGGTAGCGAGTATGCGTAACAAAGCCAATCGCCTTGAAGAGCTGTTTTTAGGGATTGTTGAAAATAATTTGACTGAAAAATTGGAGAATTAACATGGATTTTCAGCACCAGTTGGTCGCATTTAACACCTTGTTAGTCAAGGAAATCCGCCGAATTCTTCGCATTTGGCCGCAAACGCTGTTGCCCCCTGCCATCACCATGAGTTTGTATTTTATCATCTTTGGTAAAATGATTGGCTCTCGGGTTGGCGATATGGGCGGTGTCTCCTACATGCAGTTTATCGTGCCTGGCTTGATTATGATGTCGGTGATTACCAATAGCTACTCCAATGTGGTATCGAGTTTTTTTGCCACCAAGTTTCATGGTAATATCGAAGAGATGCTGGTCAGTCCGATTTCTAAACATACCATTTTACTGGGCTTTATCGCGGGCGGTTTGTTTCGGGGGTTGACCATTGGCGCGATTGTGACGGTGCTCGCGTTGTTTTTTACTCAGTTATCACTGGTGCATGCGTTTGTCACGATTTTTACCGTGGTGATGACCTCGGCATTATTTTCACTGGGCGGTATGATTAATGCGGTATTTGCGCGCTCGTTTGATGATATTTCCATCGTACCCAGTTTTGTGTTGACACCCTTGACGTATCTAGGCGGCGTGTTTTATTCACTTAAAGATTTATCAGGATTTTGGCAAAACATATCGCTACTAAACCCCATTGTTTATATGGTCAATGCTTTTCGCTATGGTATTTTGGGTCATTCAGATGTCAATGTATGGTCATCTTTGGTGGCGATTGGGATTTTTACCGCGATATTTTATGGCATTGCGTATTATCTTTTAGCAGATGGCTCACGCGTTCGTTTATAACTTAGATAACTTAGTTAAATTAAAAAAATATGAAACCACTTGAAACTCACGGTATTTTGGGTCAATCCACTAGCTACCCAAAAACCTATGCCCCCGATATGCTCTACCCCATTCCGCGCGCATTAGGACGGGCGAAGCTAGCGCTGCCTGCTGACGCCTTAAGCATCGGCATGGACTGGTGGCAGGTTTTTGAAATGTCTTGGCTGAATTCGCACGGTATTTCACAGGTGGCAATGGTGCGCCTTGCCATCCCTGCCACATCAGACTATATTGTCGAATCAAAATCACTCAAACTTTATTTTAATAGCCTAAATTTCACTGAATTTGACAATCAACAAGCTGTTAAAGCAGCGGTGGAAAAAGACTTATCCGCTTGTCTAAAAACTGATGTGACGCTTGAGATTTTTGAGGTAAACATCGCAAATAGCTTACCCATCAGCGCGCCACAGGGTGACTGTATTGATAACGCGTTAGATAATAGCGGTAAAAAAATCGCCATTGTCAGTGATGTCGATTCCTCAAGCTTGACCGTTGCCGATCAAGGCGCCTCGGATAGCCAGTTACAAATTTTGCATTCGCATTTACTGCGCTCAAACTGCCCTGTCACCAATCAACCAGATTGGGGAACACTGGAAATTCAGATAGATAGCCAACCAATTGACCGAGCAGGACTGCTTGAGTATATTTTGAGCTTTCGTCAGCATAATGGCTTTCATGAACAATGCGTTGAGCAGATTTTTAGTGATTTAACCCAAGCCTTTGCGCCAAAAACGCTCATGGTACGCGCATGGTACACACGCCGTGGCGGGATTGATATCAATCCTTGTCGGGTGAGTGATGTCAGTTTGTTGCCGTCACCATCACGGCTTAACCGTCAGTAATATTCGCTAATAATAATCGCCAGTAAGCTAGTCGCATTTTTATCAAAAAAAGCGTATGCTATGTTTTTTCAAAACTTTTCTGCCGCCAACTATATCTAACCGTTGGCGGCAAGCAATACCCAGAAGGATTACCGCATGCAAGCAGTCGGTCAACTCATGCTCGATATTGAAGGCACAGCGCTTAGCCTAGCAGACGAAGCGCTGCTACGCCAACCGGAAGTTGGCGGGGTGATTTTGTTTGGGCGCAATGTAGAAAGCCCTGAGCAAGTACGCGAACTGACCGATAGTATGCGTGCCATCAAACCCAATATTCTAATTGCCGTTGACCAAGAAGGTGGACGTGTCGCTCGCTTGCGCGCGGGTTTTTCGCCGCTACCTGCGATGGGTAAACTTGGTGAAAGGTTTGAGCATGACCCGATCACTGCGCTTGATCTGGCTTATTGCGCGGGCTATTTGATGGCAAGCGAAGTACTAGCAGTTGGGATTGATTTTAGTTTTGCGCCTGTACTTGATATCAATGGGGTGAGCCGCGTGATTGGGGATCGCGCGTTTCACGCCCATCCGATTGCAATCACTGCCTTATCTGCTGAATTTATGCGAGGCATGAAGCTTGCTGGAATGGCAACCACGGGCAAGCATTTTCCCGGTCACGGCTCAGTTGCCCCGGATTCTCATGTGGATGATGCCACCGATGAGCGCAGTTATGATGAGATTCGCCAATATGATATGCAGCCGTTTATTCGCAACAAGCCGCTACTAGATGCACTCATGCCGGCTCATGTGGTATTTAGCACAGTTGATAACAAACCTGCAGGGTTTTCATCGATTTGGCTGCAGCAAATTATCCGTGGCAAACTAGGGTTTAATGGGGTATTGTTCTCCGATGACCTGTCGATGAAAGCGGCACATGTTGCAGGTGATGCAGGTGACCGTATTGCGGCTGCCTTAACGGCAGGTTGCGATATGGGATTATTGTGTAATGACCGCCCTGCTGCCTTGGTTGCGCTTGAGCGTTTGCAAAAACAGCCGACACTGCTCAATACCACCAGCCAACATCGGTTATCTAGCATGAAAGGTAATATCAAAGGCTGGCGGGGCTCACTGGCGGACTCTGCCAAAGACTGGTCACACTGGCAAAGCAGTCAACGTAAGGTGCTAGAAAATTTCTTTGCATAACTTTGCTTAAAACAAGAAAATTTAAAACGAGCAACTTTCAAAAAAAACAAATTCGAAAAAAAGAAATTTTCCAAGAAAGCAACGCGGCAACGTTGCTTTTTTTATGGCTACTTTTTTATAGCTATTTTTTTAGCTACTGTTTGATTCATCAATTGACATAGCGTAATTGACCAATCATTTTTTGCAGATGCTCACTACTTAACTGACTCCAAATGTTATAAAAACAGCCATTGTTCAGCACTATATAAGCCAGCATTTTACCCTGTGGGTTATTGCCTTCTCGCCCAAGCGTCACATAACTGCCATCGGCATAGTTTTTACGATATGCCCAGCCCTCATACAAGTCACGCTTAGACGTCGTACCGGCATTGGCTACGCCGTAAGCACTGCGCAAAGGCTTGCCTTTATAGTTCTTCAAATCATACGCCACCGCAAAGCCACCTGAAAAATTGGCAGCGCGGGATTGTGCAGTTTTAACATTCACTGATGAATGATTAGCAATGGCTAAAATTGGGCAATATTTATAATCAGATTGTCGCCATTGCTGGTGGTAAATTGGGCTAACTTGGCTACTTTTGAGTGATGCATGCGATTGCCAAGGGGATTTTGGCAACCTAGTAGCCGCTTGGGCTGTATTGACAAGTAAGCAAGCACTTATAGCAAAGCTGGTCATAACAAGTTGATGACACATAGCGTTACGTCGTCTCATATTCAGGGTCTCACGCGATTTTATTTTAGGTTTGTTATCAGGTAAAGTTACGCTATTGCCAATTTACCTTTACGAGCTTATCTTTTAGTACACTATATGACCCTAATATATAAAATAAATAATGGTGCATCATAAAAAAGTGTAGCACAACCATTGTTTTTTATAACAAATTTGCAAACACGATAAATAGATAAGGGATAAAAAAAACCCCTAATTCATTGAATTAAGGGCTTTTTAGAATATGGGGCGAATGATGGGACTCGAACCCACGACAACCGAGATCACAACCCGGGGCTCTACCAACTGAGCTACATCCGCCATAAGGTAGGTTTTACAGACTAGCAAAATGCGCGCCTGACAGGATTCGAACCTGTGACCACCCACTTAGAAGGCGGGTGCTCTATCCAACTGAGCTACAGGCGCATAAAAAAAGCCTGCTCGGCTCTTGATTCATCTTTTAACTTGGTTAAGTTTAAAGAATGAATGGTCGGAGTGAAAGGATTCGAACCTTCGACCCCCTGGTCCCAAACCAGGTGCACTACCAAGCTGTGCTACACTCCGATTGCCTAACTAGGCTTGATTGTTACTTCAATACCTTAACAATGGTGAGCTTAAAGGCTATCATCGCTAAGTGGTGCGTATATTAAAGCAAGTTAGTTAGGCTGTCAACGACTTTTTTCAATATTTTAAAAACAGACAATGGTTGTTAACGCCTATTTTTTGAGCGTGGCACCAAACGCGAGCATTCGATCTAAGGGTTTTTTAGCTTGTTCGATTAGCTGCGCATCAACAAAAATCTCGTGCGGTACGGCGTCAGGCGTGCCTACTTTCTCCAGTGCATGGATGATTTGGTCTAAATCATTCATCGCCATCCACGGGCAGTGCGCACAGGAACGACAGGTTGCACCTTCCCCACGCGTCGGTGCTTCGATAAACACCTTATCTGGCGCGGCTTGCTGCATTTTATAAAAAATACCGCGATCGGTGGCGACGATGAACATCTTGTGCGGTAGGGTTTGTGCCGCTTTAATCAGCTGACTGGTACTACCGACGGCATCTGCCATTTGGGTCATCTCAATCGGTGATTCTGGGTGCACTAGCACCGCCGCATCGGGGTACATCTCTTTCATGGTTTTTAGGCTGCGGCTACGGAACTCTTCATGCACGATACAAGCGCCATCCCACAGTAGCATATCTGCACCCACTTTTTGCTGGATATAACGCCCCAAATGCTGGTCAGGTGCCCAAATGATTTTTTCACCTTGGCTGTCTAGATGGTCAATGAGCTCAACTGCGATACTCGATGTCACCACCCAATCTGCTCGCGCTTTAACAGCCGCTGAGGTATTGGCATACACCACCACAGTACGGTCAGGATGTTGGTCACAAAACGCGCTAAAATCTTCAATCGGACAACCCAAATCTAGTGAGCAAGTGGCTTCTAGCGTTGGCATTAATACCGTTTTTGCTGGGCTTAAGATTTTAGCGGTTTCACCCATAAATTTGACGCCTGCAACAATCAACACATCAGCATCACTATCACGCCCAAACCTTGCCATCTCTAAACTATCCGACACGATACCGCCTGTGGCTTCGGCAATTGCTTGGATTTTTGGGTCGGTATAATAGTGAGCAATTAACGTGGCATTATGCTGTTTTAACAAATCGGCAATGCGCTGTTTTTTTTCTGCAAATTCGGCATCATCAATCTCAATATCTTGGGGTATACCGAGCTTATCGAGATGTTGTTTGACAATGTCTTTGGCAGACACTGCTATCAGTTGCTCATTATTCGCTAATAGAGGATTGGCAAGCTCGGTAGCTGCTTGTGGCGTACTTGATTGTTGCATGAAAAACTCCTTCTCATGAGATGACTTACCCATGTCTATCACAGGTAAGTAGCAATTCATTGATTCTCCTGCTGTTACTATAGCAAACTTTTTTGCGCAAGGTGAATCAATTGCGACTAGTAACTGATATAAGGATAATTTGGCTAAATTAAATACTGAAACCCATTAAAATGTTATTAAGGCTCAATCATTACGCTTTTACTTTTACCAAACGTTTTAATAGCGCGCGCTCGCTATAGCCGATTAAGCCAATATAGACCAGTAATAAGGTATTGGATAACCAAAAATTCATTTGAAAAGCACTGACGATTATCACACTAAACAGCATCAGCGTGCCCAAAAAGAAAACGATTTTTTTGGTTTGGTAAGGTATCGGATAAAAATGCTGTCCAAGCGCGTACGATACTATCATCATGAGGAAATAAACAAAAAGCGTCACCCACGCCGACACCATAAAGCCATACTGCTTTAAAAACAGCATATGAAGCAAAATAGTCAGTCCCGCCCCAAGCCACGAGATGGCTGAGCCAATCCCAGTACGGTCAGTTACTTTATACCAAGTTGATAGGTTGTAATAAATCCCAAAACATAGGTTCGCAATGACGATAATCGGTACGATATTAATCGCTGTCCAATAACTGGGATCGGTGATAAATAACCGTTTAAGCCATGAAATATTGGCAATAATCCCAAGCGCCACCACCGATGCAAATAAAGCAAAGTACTCTGTCATCACGGCATAAGTATGTTTGGCATTGGCGTGGTGCATTTGTTTGAATAAAAACGGCTCAATCCCCATCCGATACGCGGTCACAAACAAAGTCATTAATACCGCTAATTTGTAGCAGCCACCGTATGCCCCTGCATCGCCTTTATCAATCATATAATATTGGATGATTTTATCGAAGTTTTCATTCACCATAAACGCCAACCCTGCCAGCATGACCGGATAAGAATAGCGAATCATACGTTTGAACAAGGCTTTATCAAAATGTAAGCGTACTTTTTTGATAATCGGAAACAGCATCATAAAAGTGGCGAGACTGGCAACCAAATTGGCAAAAAACGGATACGCCACTTGCTCGGTCAAGCCAAAACTTTTGGCAGCCTCAATAGGCACAAAACGAAACAGCGCAATAACTACCACAGTTTGTATCAAAATTGACACTACCCGCACCACCGAATACTTCACAGGCTGGTTGTGATAACGTAGCCAAGCAAACGGAATGGTACAAATCGCATCAAAAAACGCAATCCAAGCAAACCAGCGCAAAAATTCAGGATGATTGCCATAATCCATCAGGATTGATAACGGATTGCTAAATAGCAACACCATGACCAAAAACCCGCCTGCCAACATGGCAATAAACCAAAACGCCGTGCTAAACACATTTTTTTCGGCGGCGCCTGTTTTATCTTCTCCTGAAAAGCGAAAATACGATGTTTCAAAACCAAAAGTGAGCAAAATATTGATAAAAGCAATCCAAGCATATAGGCTGGTAAAGATAGCAAAGGCTTCTTTATCGATGTAATTGATATACAACGGATTGAGTAAAAAGGTAATGACACGGGGTAAAATCGCACCGATACCATAGATAATGGTTTCACCTAACAGTCGTTTGATATTCACAGGCTATCCAAAGTTAATGTCGCTTGATGGGTTTTAAGGTTGGCTAATAATAGGCTTTTGGCGTTGTAGCGCTAACAAAGCGTGTTGCACTTCTTGCACTTTTTTCTCGGTCAATAAATTGCTGATATTAATCCAAATCCAGTGAAAGCCATACCCGCCGTCCTGCATTTCGATTTTGGCATGTTCAATCGTCCAGTTTTGTACCAAAATGCTGCGCAAATGGCATATCATTGACCTAGTAGTATGATGAATTTATGCGACATAATAGCCCAAAGTGGACAAAAACGCACCGAAATTTAGCTGTAAAAAAACCCAATCGATATTGGGTTTTTTGGTGTAATTAACAGTAATTCTTAGCTAAAAAAGGTTTATGCTTAAACATCTAGGTAATCTAGGATACCTTTAGCGGCCTCGCGACCTTCCCAAATCGCGGTTACCACCAAGTCTGAACCCCGAACCATATCGCCACCTGCGAAGATTTTTGGATTCTTAGTTTGGTACTTATAGGTTTGTAATTCAGGTGCAATCACCCGTCCGCTATTATCCATCTCAATGCCTTGGGTGGTAAACCAATCAGCAGGGCTGGTGCGAAAACCAAATGCCATAATCACCGCATCGGCTGGCAAGATTTCTTCTGAATTGGGAATAGGCTCTGGGCTACGACGACCGCGGTTGTCAGGTTCGCCAAGTTTAGTGGTCACCACTTTTACGCCCGTTACTTTACCGTTTAAACCGATAATTTCAATCGGCTGACGGTTAAATAAAAACTGTACGCCTTCTTCACGCGCGTTACGCACTTCACGGCGTGAGCCTGGCATATTCTCCTCATCACGGCGATAGGCACAAGTCACAGAAGTTGCACCTTGGCGGATACTGGTACGGTTACAGTCCATCGCGGTATCACCACCGCCAAGAACGACCACTTTTTTACCTTGTAAGTCGATGTACTCTTGTGGGTTCGTTTCCCAACCTTGGCAGCGGTTGACGTTTGCGATTAAAAAATCAAGCGCATCATACACGCCAGATAACTCTTCGCCGGCATAACCGCCACGCATATAGGTATAGGTACCCATACCCATAAACACCGCGTCATACTCACTGAGTAACTCATCAATGGTGACATCTTTACCAATCTCGGTATTTAAACGAAATTCAATGCCCATGCTTTCGAAGACTTCGCGGCGACGACGCATGACATTTTTTTCCATTTTAAATTCTGGAATACCAAAGGTCAGTAGTCCGCCAATTTCAGGGCGTTTGTCAAATACCACAGGTTTGACGCCATGACGTACCAATATGTCAGCACAGCCAAGACCGGCAGGACCTGCGCCAATCACCGCAACTTTTTTATCCGTCCAAGTCACACCACTCATATCTGGACGCCAGCCTAGCGCAAACGCAGTATCGGTGATGTATTTTTCCACGTTACCAATGGTGACCGCCCCAAAGCCATCATTGAGGGTACAAGCCCCTTCACACAGACGGTCTTGTGGACATACTCGCCCACAGACTTCTGGCAACGTGTTGGTTTGGTGGCATAAATCTGCCGCTTGGAAAATATGACCTTCGGCAGCCAGTTTTAGCCAGTTTGGAATATAGTTGTGAACGGGACATTTCCATTCACAGTAAGGGTTACCACATTCAAGACAGCGGTGCGCTTGCTCAGTCACCTGGTCTTGCTCGAATGGATAGTAAATCTCAACAAACTCGTGAGTACGGGTATTAATGTCTTTTTTTGAAGGATCGACACGTGCGACGTCTAAAAACTGAAAATCGTTGTGTAATCGTTTTGCCATGCCCCAATGCTCCTAAAGCAATGCTCCTAAGTGAGTGGTATCCAGCGATTCACTGTATACCGACCTGCTTGACAGCGAACTTTTAAAATTTAAGTTAAAGGTAGAGCGGTGGTCACGCGCTACCTTTAGCAATCCAATATCATCAAATTATGCGACACAATCGCTTATTGTGGGTCTGCCATGGTCGTTTTTAGTAGCGAAGTAATGTTCGCGGCTTTTGGTTTGACCAAATAGAACTTACGAACATAATGCTCAAAGTCGTCAAGGATGGTTTGACCCCATTGGCTACCTGTTTTTGCCACGTGAGTTTTGATAATCGACATCAAGTTGATACGGTGATTTTCTGTTTGCTCACTTGAAATACGATGCATATCGATAAGCTCATGGTTACAACGGTCAAAGAAATCGCCATCTAAGTCAAGCACGTAAGCAAAACCGCCTGTCATGCCAGCACCGAAGTTCAGCCCTGTTTTACCTAAAACCGTCACTACCCCACCCGTCATGTATTCACAGCAGTGGTCGCCGGTACCTTCAACCACCGCAAAACAACCTGAATTACGAACCGCAAAACGTTCACCTGCGGTACCTGCCGCATATAGATGACCGCCTGTGGCACCATACAAGCAGGTGTTACCGATGATAGCGGTTTGCTGGCTAGCAAACGTCGAGCCTTTTGGTGGGTAAATCACGATTTCACCCCCTGCCATGCCTTTACCGACGTAGTCGTTGGCATCGCCTTCAAGCTTAATGTTTAAGCCGCCTGCATTCCAGACACCTAAACTTTGACCCGCAGTGCCGGTTAAGTGTAAGTTGATTGGCGCGCTTGCCATACCATTGTTGCCATGTAGCGCAGCAATCTCCCCTGAGATACGCGCACCGATGGAACGGTCACAGTTGCCAATACGATAGCTAAAGTCACCGCCTTTGGCTGATTTGATGGTATCCATCATATCGATCACCATTTGTTCAGCCAGCAAGCCTTTGTCAAATGGCTCATTGCGCGCAACTTGGCAGGTTTGTGGTTTGCCATCGGCTTTGCTATGGGTAAATAATAGCGGCGCTAAGTTTAGGTGTTGTTGTTTGTTGGTGGTGCCTGACATGACTGATAGCAAGTCGGTACGACCCACAAGCTCTTCCATTGAGCGCACGCCCAATGCCGCCAACCATTCACGGGTTTCTTGTGCCACAAATCTAAAGAAATTAATCAGCATGTCAGCTTCACCGATAAAATGCTCATCGCGCAGTTCTGATTTTTGCGTTGCCACCCCCGTTGGGCAGTTGTTTAAGTGACAGATACGCAAGTATTTACAGCCCACGGCAATCATCGGCGTGGTACCAAAACCAAAGCTTTCTGCCCCCAATATTGCCGCTTTTACTACGTCTAAACCCGTTTTTAAACCACCATCTGTTTGCACGCGTACTTTATGACGTAACCCGTTTACACGAAGCGATTGGTGCGCTTCAGATAAACCTAGCTCCCAAGGCGAGCCTGCATAGTGAATTGACGACAAAGGTGACGCTGCGGTACCACCATCATACCCTGAAATGGTAATCAAATCGGCATACGCTTTTGCCACACCCGTTGCAATAGTGCCTACACCTGGACGCGACACCAATTTGACTGATACAAGCGCGTTTGGATTGACTTGTTTTAAGTCAAAAATTAGCTGCGCCAAGTCTTCAATCGAATAAATATCATGATGCGGTGGTGGTGAAATCAAGGTCACACCTGGCACTGAGTAACGCAAACGCGCAATTAAGCTATTTACTTTACCACCGGGTAACTGACCGCCTTCACCGGGTTTTGCCCCCTGCGCGATTTTAATCTGCATCACTTCTGCAGAACGCAAGTAAGCCGGTGTGACCCCGAAACGACCTGAGGCGACTTGTTTGATTTTTGAGTTACGAATCGTGCCATAACGTGTGGGATCTTCACCGCCCTCACCCGAGTTTGAACGTCCGCCAATCGTGTTCATCGCGGTTGCAATCGCCTCGTGTGCCTCTGGCGACAAGGCGCCTAATGACATACCTGCTGAGTCAAAGCGTTTTAGGATTTGTTCAATAGGCTCAACGTCATCAACACTGATGGATTTGCTGGTATCTAACTGCAGCAAATCACGTAACGTTGCTACGGGTCGTTTGTTGACAATCGACGCATATTCTTTGTAATTGTCGTAGTCGCCCGTGCGTACCGCTTTATGTAGCGCTTGAATTACATCTGGGTTGAAGGCGTGGTATTCTTTGTTAAAGACGAATTTTAACAAGCCACCTTGGTCAAGCGGTACACGTTTGGTAAAGGCATTTTTTGCCAAGATTTGTTGGTCAATCGCCAAATCGTCAAACGTAGCACCTGAGATACGGCTTTCAACCCCAGTAAAACAAAGCTCAACCACTTCTTCTGATAAACCCACGGCTTCAAACAATTGCGCGCCGCGATAAGAAGAGACAGTCGAAATACCCATTTTTGATAGGATTTTTAATAAGCCTTTATCCAAGCTTTTGCGGAAGTTGTTTTTGGCGTACAGCGGGTCACCGAGCAAGTCGCCTTTATCGACCAAGTCTGCAATCACATTGTAAGCCAAGTAGGGATAAACCGCGGTAGCCCCAAACCCTATCAAGACCGCTAATTGGTGCGAATCACGTACCAAACCTGTTTCGATGATTAAGTTGGCATCTGCGCGTAAACCCACATTAATCAAGTGATGATGCACCGCACCTGTCACCATAATGGCATTGGCAGGTACTTTACCTTTTTCGATATTGCGGTCAGATAATACAATCAATACTTTACCTGCGCGTACGGCTTGGGCAGCTTGCTCACAGATGTGTCTGATGGCATCTTCTAATGCCATTGATTCATCATAATTCAAATCAATGGTTTCAATTTCAAACCCTGGTTTGGTGACGCTGCGTAGTTGCATCATTTTGCTCGATGACAACACAGGCGATGACAACACGATACGGTTGGCGTGGTCTGGCGTGGGTTCAAAAATATTTTTTTCGCTACCCAAACAAGTTTCCAATGACATGACAATCGCTTCGCGCAGCGGATCGATTGGTGGATTGGTCACCTGAGCAAATTGTTGACGGAAGAAATCAGCCACGTGACGAACTTGTTTCGATAGTACCGCCATTGGGGTGTCATCGCCCATTGAGCCAACGGCTTCTTGACCGTTTTCGGCTGAAGGACGGATAATTTCTGTGCGTTCTTCATTGGTGATATGAAACATTTTTTGCAGCGCTAACAGGTTCTCGCCTGTTTCACGTTGCTCGTAAGCTTTTTCTTCTAGCTGCTCATCATCTCGTAGACGTACCGCATTTTCACGTAACCATAGGCGATATGGGTGGGCTTTTTTCAGCTGACGACCCACTGCTTTGGTGTCCATGATGTTACCAGTTTCAGTGTCAATCACTAGCATTTGACCCGGTCCGACGCGACCTTTAGCAATCACGTCTTCAGGCTGATAATCCCAAGTACCGATTTCAGACGCCACGGTGATATAGCCATTTTTGGTAGTCACCCAACGTGATGGACGTAAACCATTGCGGTCAAGCATACAAACCGCATAGCGACCATCTTGGATGACTAGACCGGCTGGACCATCCCACGCTTCCATATGCTGTGAGTAAAACTCATAAAACGCGCGTAAATCCATGTCCATGGTGTCAACATTTTGCCAAGCGGGTGGCACGAGGATAGAAAGCGCACGAAATAAATCCATACCCCCTGACACCAGTACCTCAAGCATATTGTCTAAGCTTGATGAGTCAGAGCCCACACGGTTGACGAGTGGCTGTAATTGTTGCAGCTCTGGAATCAAATCAGTGACAAATTTTGGCGTACGAGCGACTGCCCAGTCACGGTTACCGTCAATCGTGTTTAATTCACCATTGTGGGCAAGATAGCGAAAAGGCTGGGCGAGTGGCCATCTTGGCAGGGTATTGGTTGAGAAACGTTGGTGGAATACCACAATGTGTGACGCCAAACGTTCGTCTTGCAAATCCAAGAAGAACGCGGGCAAATCAGCAGGCATGACTAAGCCTTTATAGATAACCACTTGTGAGGTCAATGACGTCACATAAAACAACGGGTCATCTTTCAGTTCGATTTCTGCTTTGCGGCGTGCAACGAATAATTTACGGTTAAAGGTTGCCTCGTCCATATTGATTGGGCAATTAACTAAAATTTGTTTAAAACCTGGGAGTGATTCACGGGCAATGTCACCGACGATACTTAAATCAACCGGCACATCACGCCAGCCAGCGACTAGCAAACCTTGTGCTTCAATCGCTTGGCTTAGTGTATCTTGGCTATGCTGTGCTAATGCTTTGTCGAGGTTAACAAATACCGTGCCGACGGCAAAAATTTCGTTTAGGGTAAAGCCATTGTCTGATGCGATTTTTTTAAAAAACACTTTGGGCGTCGCAATCAATAGACCACAACCATCGCCTGTCTTACCATCGGCTGCCACGCCACCGCGGTGGGTCATACAGCTTAAACTATGAATCGCTGTTTGCACTAAGTCATGACTAGCTTCACCATGGGTATGCGCAATCAAACCAAACCCACAGTTGTCTTTGAACACATCGGGTTGGTAAAGATTATGCTGATCTGAATACTGATTTGAAGACATAAGCGTGTTCCCTTAACAAGCTGGTAGCAAAGAAATGGGCATACTATAAATATGTGCAATGTTTGCTATTGAATCATAAAAGATTGGAATAGATAACCGTCATGTTTGTTATCTATATGTACCATAAGAAATAAAAATGATACCCTTCGTTATATTAACGAAAAAGGGTAAAAAAATCCACTGTTATTTGAACCCCAAAACTAACCAATTCATCTAAAGTCACTAGTTAGCTTGGGACTTCTGCTTGATTAACTCGCCCATGCTATCCTTTGAGGCATCTTTGGATTTTTGCTTTTCTTCAGACGGCTTGCTGTGGGTTTGTTTGGGTTTAACGTCCGCATTATCATTCTTGCTATTGATAACTTTTGGTTCTGAACGGGTGGTATTTGAGTCGTTACTGTTGCTTTCAGCAATCACTTTACCTTCTTGAATAGAAAGGGTCTCTTGCGGATTGACTGACTTTTCAATGCTGGTTTTTGGTGCTACGCGTTTTGGTTCTGCTGCTGTGGGGGTCGCAGCTTGTGGTTGCCGTTCAACTTTAGCTTTTGGTGCGGGCAATAATTTTGGTGTGGCGTTTAGTTTGACTTCTCGCGCGGCTGTCTTACCGACATCACGAAGGGGCGGCGTGACTTCATATTCATCCATTTGTGGGGCATACACTTTAAATTCTTCAGGAAATGCTTTGACATCTTTTGGCAAATTAAAATTCACAACTTTTGCCGCACCAACCGCTTCTTGTACTGAGCCAAATACGCCATAGGTGACAACAAAGCGTTTTTGGTTATGGGCATCGACGATACGAAAATAATTAAATTTATCACGATCGTCACGGCTATTTAGGTAATCGGTGACCACTTCGTGCTCCACCACGTTCATGACTTGAACTGTCCATTTACCGTTATTGGCCTTGATAAAGCGACTGTCCTTAAATTCTTTGGGATAGTTGCGCATATCACGAATCACCGCATCAAATTTGATGGGTCTAACTTCGGTATGAAGCTCTTCAGGTGGTTTTACCAATAGTAGCGCGGTGGGATCTTGATTTTGATTGGCATTACTCGCCGCTTTCACCGCACTTTTGGCAGGCTTTACCGCAGAGGCAATCCACACCATGACCGTCAAGCCGCCTGCAATCGCCGCTAAAATCAGCCAAGTGGTCACTTTAAATGCCCATGAACGATACAGCGTAGATAAAGAATGCACCATAAAACAACCTTCTGTCTGAGGTAAGGTTAACGCCCGCTATGACGCTTTAACCCATCTATAAAATTTATATCAATTAGGTTCGTCAGTCAAAGCCAGTACGTCTATCAGTAACGCTGGATCATACGCTGACGTCAATACCGCTTGTCCCAATTTTTCTAGTAATACGAGACGAATTTTGCCGGATTTGACTTTTTTATCATGCCCCATCAAATCCAGTGCTGTGTCCACCTTAATGGCTGGCGGATGGGTGGGTAAATCAGCACGAGCGATTAAAGAGCTGGCTCTGTCAACATCGTCCGCGCTAAGCCACCCTTGTTTTTGTGACAACTGCATCGCTTGAATCATGCCTACCGCGACTGCTTCACCATGCAGCCAATTGCCATAACCTTCATGCGTTTCAATCACATGACCAAAGGTATGACCAAAATTAAGCAGCGCACGCTTATTGGCTTCAAACTCATCTTGCGCCACAATATCCGCTTTATGCTGGCAAGAAATCAGTACGGCTTGGGCTAACAAGTTCAAATCGAGCGCGCGTAACGATGTCATATGGGTTTCAAGCCAGGCCAAAAACGCCACATCGCCGATTAACGCGTATTTAATGACTTCCGCCAACCCTGCTGACAATTCACGCGGTGGCAAGGTTTTTAAGGTGGTCATATCTGCCAAAACAAGACGCGGCTGCCAAAACGCGCCAATCATATTTTTGCCCAAGCGATGATTGATGCCTGTTTTGCCGCCCACGCTAGAATCCACTTGCGATAACAAAGTTGTGGGAATTTGGATAAAATCGACACCGCGCATAAAACTTGCTGCCGCAAAACCCACCATATCACCAATGACGCCACCGCCAAGGGCTATCAGCGTACAGTCACGGTTAAAGTGATTTTCCATCAACTGATCATAAATACTATCAATGCTTTGCTGGGTTTTATATTGCTCACCATCCGGTAAAATACAAGTTTTAATGAGTTTATCGGCAGGCAGACGTGCGACGAGCTTGTCAAGATATAAGGGTGCAACTGTCTCATTGGTGACAACCAATATTTGTTTGCCGCCAATATAGTCAGCAAAATCAAAGGTTTCGATGAGATTTTCCCCAATAAAAATGGGATAGTCGTGTGAACGTGTATGGACAATTAACTCACGGCGCATGGCAGTACTCATATCAATATTATCTTTTTGTCATCTATTGGGTTGTCATCAATTAGCTTGTCATATCGGGAGTGCTACATTTAGACGGTTATATTGGCGTCTTGCAATTGCAGCAAAATGTCATGCACCATTTTTTTTGGGGAACTGTGACCCGTAACAATGGTGATGTCGGCAAGCTGCTGATAAATTGGGTCACGTTTACAAAACAGTTCGGTTAGCTTTTGCTTAGGATTGTCTATTTGTAATAACGGACGGTTGCGGTCACGACAAGTGCGTTCATACTGAATGTCAACTTCTGCCCGCAAATAGATGATTATACCCCGTTTTAAAAAATGGTGATTTTCGGCGATAGTAACTGCCCCGCCGCCTGTGGCTAGTACGACATGATCGAGCTGGGTTAGTTTATCAAGTACACGTGTTTCGCGTTGACGAAACCCTACTTCACCCTCTTTTTCAAAAATCCAGCTAATACTTGCGCCCGAGACGCGTTCTATTTCCTGATCACTGTCATAAAACGTAAACCCAAGTTGCTGCGCCAACAGTTTACCAATTGTGGTCTTACCCGCACCCATCGGGCCAATCAAAATAATTAACGGCTTAGGTTGATTACACTCCATAAAAAAACCACAAATCACTCTATAATATATTGAAAACATTATACTGTGATTTGTGGCAATGCGCTATAAGACTATTTTGTTATGCAAAACGTCTGTTGGGTTGTCAATTAATTGATACGACCTGTGTCATTCACCAATTTTGGGGTCACAAAAATCAATAATTCTTGCTTGTTATTTAATTTCACATCTCTTTTGAAAAAGCGATCAACATACGGTAAATCGCCTAAGAATGGAACTTTAGTAACCCCATTCGATGCAGTATTTTTAAATACACCGCCCAGTACGACTGTCTGACCATCATCCACTACAACATCAGTTTTAATAGAATCTAAATTTACAGCTAATTCACCCGTTGGGCTGGATGTAGGACTACCATTTTCAATATTTAGTGCCATCCCTATACGACCTTCAGGAGTAATATTTGGTGTAACTTCTAAAACGAGTGCAGCATCAATCCATTCAATAGCTGTTGCTCCACTAGAAGTATCCTTTTTGAAGGGTATTTTCGTCCCTGATAAAACTTTTGCAGTTTGTTTATCAGAGGTCAAAATTTTTGGACTGGAGATGACTTCGCCTTTGTTATCCGCTTGCATGGCTGACAATTCTAAATCTAATAGTAAATCTGAAATGCTCAACAAGCCAAAGGCAATTTGTCCTGCAGGGTTAGCTGCGCCTAGATTGACGCTAAGGTTATTAGCGGCAGTGAGACCGCTATAGACTGGATAGGTAGTACCATCGGCATTTGTAGCCGTGGTATAAGTCTTAAGTTTATCAATGGTACTTAAATTACCGCCCACCAGCAGGTTACGATTACTTGCCGCGCCTTGCGATAAAATGCCCCATTTCACCCCAAGTTCTTTACTAAAGGTGTCTGTCGCACTCACAATGCGGGCTTCAATCATCACTTGTTTGACAGCGATATCGATTTTACTAATCAAATCACGGATGTTGCTGATGGTTTCAGCGGTGTCTTTAACAATCAAGGTGTTGGTTCGGTTATCGATTGTGACTGTACCTCTGTCTGTTAACAGTGAGGTACTGCCGCTCGAACGATCGGATGTTGCTCTACCTGCTTCAATCAGTGTTCGTACATTTTCTGCTTTGGCATAGTTGAGTCGAATATATTCGGTACGCAGGGGGTCTAATACTTTTTTCTCTTGTTGCGCTTTTAACTCATCGGCTTCTTGTTTGGCAAGTTCTGCCGCGGGTGCCACCCAAATTACATTGCCATTAACCCGTTTATCCAAATTTTTACTTTTTAGGATAATGTCTAAGGCTTGATCCCAAGGCACGTTAATCAGACGCAAGGTAATATTACCACTGACGCTGTCACTGGCAACGATGTTGGTATTGGTATGTTGTGCCAACACTTCTAAAATCGTCCGCACGCTGACATCTTGAAACTCTAGTGATAAAGGCGCGCCGCTGTAGGTACGTTCTTCAATGGTCGGCTCGCGCAGACGTTTGGGGGGATCGATATTGATATTTAGCTGATTACCTGTTTGAAAGGCTTTATAGTCATAATCGCCTGTCATGGTAATACGAATCACGCCATTGCGTCCTTGGTTGGTTGCGATAACATCACGCACCAAGCCATTACCCACGGTCATTTGTTTTTGTAGGCGACTTGGAATGGTAGCGCCTGTCAGACGAATGACTAATTCATCACCCATGCGCTGCACATCCACAGGGATGCTGTCATTCACCAAATTAATGCTAACATTACCGCCGCCGTTCGAGGTGCCATTAAAATTAATCGCCGCTAGGCCATCATAGTTGTATTGTTGAACAACGGCGGCAGCAGGATTTAATAAAGGATTGACTTTGACTACCATGGTATTGGCGGGTGGGGCGACTTTTGGTGTTTGGGTCACGACGGCAACAGGTGGCGGCGTTTGCACGACCACAGGCGGCGGCGTGACAATCACAGGGGCAGGCACAGGTTCAGTCACGACGACAGCAGGCTGATTCTCAACCACAGGGCTAGTCACCACAGGTGTAACGATTGCTGGATTGGTAGCTACGGTGGTTATTGCAGGGGTGGTTATTGCAGGGGTGGTTACTGCAGGGGTGCTTCCCTTCGGCTGTATGGAGACCACGAGGCGATTATTGACCACACGCGTACTATAGGTCGCTTGATTTGACAACTCAATAATCATACGTGTCATACTGTCATTGGTCAGCGTGGTGACATTGTTGACATAGCCTTTGTTATAAGTTTGCATCCGTGATGCAATTTGATTATTTACATTGGGGAAATCCAACACCAGTCGTGTGGGTGAAGTAAGTTCATAAGCCGTCGGCGTCACAGCACTATTAGCAAAGTCGATATTGAGTTCTGTTAACATAGCGCTCGGCGTGGTAACCGAGATATTTCTAATGGTATCAGCTGCAAACACGCTGCTAGATACTAACATCGCACTCATCGCTACCGCTAGCTTAGACGTTGAAGTTCGAAATGGATAGGCATTAAAATTCATTGAGTTATCCCTTTGTTTTATTGACTAACTGCGGCAACAATTGAGTTTGCTTTTTCGACATAGCCGACACGACTGTCTGGTATGATTTCAATTAAGTTAATTTGGGTTGGCGTAATCTCTGCAATACGCCCATCATTTTTACCCATATAATTACCCACTTTGACACTGGCAATCCCCCCATCTGGGCGTTGAACAAGACCATATACCTCGCCAGATGATGACACCATCGTACCTTTATAGGTAAGCTCATTCAACTCAAATTGTTCAAGCGGCTCTTTGAGTCGGGACACATCGGGTCTGACCCCTTGCATTTGCTGTATTTGATTGGCTTGCAGCATTAAACTTGGCGGCATAAATGGGCTACGCAGCTGTGAAGCACTGTAATTAAACTCTTGTACCACTTCGGGTGTCGGTGGTGGCTTTACCGGTTGCGCAGGCTGGTTACGGATTTCCTGCATTTGTTGCTCTGCCAAACCGACACGGTCGGTACAGCCAGATAAGAGGGCTAATAGCGCTAAGCAAATAGTGAGCTGTTTTTTATTTATCGCCATTATTTGCTTCCTTATTGTCAGACCCAGCTGGATTTTTTTGATTATCTTTTTGTGCCTTTTTCAATTCTTCTTCAGTTAACTCTTTTGAACGATAAGTTTTAACGTTCAAAACAAGATTGGTTTCTGGTAGCTTGTCTAGGCTAGGACTAGGGTTGGCAACTTCAAAGTCATGCAGGGTAATAATGCGAGGTAATTTAGCAAGACCACTAATGAATGACCCAAATTGGTGATAATCTCCTAAAGCGGCAATACGAATTGGCTGCTCAATAAAGAACTCTTGGGACACTTCAGGTTCAACTTTGATATCCTGAAATTTGACATTACTGCCCACACCAACCATATTTATCCCATCTACTAGGTCAGAAATACGGGTGTCTTTGGGTAATTGATTGAGCAGTTCTTTAAAATCAGACTGCATTTTTAATACTTGCGCTTGATATTCTTTTAAATGACGCGCTTTGGATTCTTTTTGGCGATATTGATCGAGCAAGGTTTGCTGCTCGGCTTCGGCAGCGGCAATCTCCTCACGTTTGGTACTAATCGGTAAAAACCAAGTTAAAAAGGCGATAACAGCGACCATAAATAGCAAGACGGTAACCTTAACAGGCACAGGCCAGCTACCATAATTATTTTGGTCTAGGGATTTAAAGCTCTCGGCGAAGGCTTTAACATCAAACGATTTTTTTGCGGTAATGTGAACGGGTTTTTTGACAAGTCTCGGTCTTTTTAGCGGATTGGTTAATTTCACCGTTATTTCTCCTTACTCGCACTTGCCGCAACGCCACTTGCAGCGGTGGCACTGGCGATGTCGGTTTGCTTAACCATGGTTGTTACCACAAAAGTCACGTAATTGGCTTCTGGTAATGTTGCGCTGGTACTGCTAGCGCTGATGTTACCGGCAGCAGGCGTGGGTGTGGGGGCTTGATAAGCCACTGCATTGGGCTGCTGTATACTGACCACCGCCGATTTTTCTAACCACTGCGTCCCATCAAGACTGCGCATAAATGTTGAAATCACATTCGGGTTGTCGGCTTGACCGGTAAAGGTGATGGTATCAGCTTCTCGCTTCATACTGGTCAAATACATTTGTGCGGGGATAATTCTGGCAATATCGTCCCAAATACGAACAGGGACAGGGCGACGACCTTGCAAGTCTTGAATCACTTTCATACGCGCGATGATATCATCACGCTGCTGCTCAAGGGTTTGGATTTCTTTTAACGCCTTGTCTAAATTAGCGTTTTCTTGTTTGATGCGTTCATTAGCAAGCTGCTGGTTTTCTAGGGTGTTTTTATAGTAACTCCATGCCGCAAAGGCACCAAGTAGTGATAATAATAATACCGCAACCACTAAAGTCATAAACTCACGGTTTCTTTGTTCACGAAGTTCTTGACGCCAAGGAAGTAAGTTAATCTTTGCCATTAATCAAAACTCCGTAACGCCAAGCCACAAGCCGCCATCAAGCTTGGCGCGTCCATAATCAGTAATTCAGTGTTGATATGGTTATTAATCGTCATATTTGAAAATGCATTGGCAATACCTGTGCGAGTACCAAGTTTTTGTTCAACCATGCTTGCTAGACCCGCAATGCTGGCACTACCCCCACCCAACAAAATATACTCTACTTGGCTATTTTGGCTGGATGAAAAATAAAACTGCAGCGAGCGGGTGATTTGCTGCACAATGGCATCTAAAAATGGCATTAACACATCCGTATAGTAATCATCTGGCAATGACAGGGTGCGCTTATTAATCATCGCCTCCTCGAATGTCAAACCATAACGACTTTGAATACTTTCAGTTAACTGGGCGCCACCAAAAAGCTGTTCACGGCTGTATACAAACTCCCCGTCTTTTGCAATATAAAGCGTGGTTTGGCTATGCCCGATATCAATGAGGGCTACATGCTGAGGTTGACCTGGCAAGCTATCGACCATCAATTGAAAGGCACGTTCAACTGCGTAAGCCTCTACATCCACAATTTTAGTTTCCAGTCCCGCTAAAGCACCTGCATCGACACGCTGGTCGACGTTTTCAGTGCGAGAGGCAACTAACAATACCTTACACATATCAGGCGTGGCTGCAGGCCCTATCACTTCAAAATCTAAATTCACTTCGGATAAAGGATAGGGAATATATTGGTCAGCATCCAGACGGATACGAGATTCTCTTTCAAGCTCTGTGAGATCCGCTTCCATCTCAATAATTTTGCTAATAACCGAAGACCCTGATACGGCTGTCGCGATATGTTTACTAGAAAAACCGCGACCACGGGATAATCTTGCGAGGGCGTCACTGACCGCGTCAATATCTACAATATTTTTATCCACAACTGCACCGCGGGGTAACGGTTCAATGCCGTAATTTCTTAAGTGAAATAGACCTTGCTGCCGTGTTATTTCAACCATTTTTATCGCAGTGGTGGTGATATCTACCCCAACGACTAGCTTGTTGTTTTTTGTAAATAACCTCACAAGTTTGTTCCTTGTATACTAAGTTCGGTAACGTGATTTTTACTATGCTACAATACTTTAGAAACTCTCGATATTCAACCTTTAGTTAGCTTTAGTTAGCTTTAGTTAGCTTTAGTTAGGACTAATTTATTAGCTAGTTTAAAAACAATATAAAAGCAAAATAGATTTTTCACAGAACTCAAATTTTTTTAGGTATAATGGGGCTTTATTTTGCTTTGAGCTAATGACTTTATGACCCAGTCGACTGCTGCTACCTTTACTTGGATGAAATTTTTACTCAATCTCTTGGTTGCAATTTTAGCGTTTGTTTTTATTTTGATATTAGCTTTCCCCATCGGTTTTTATGGTATGGCGATGTATATATCACCTAGCCTGCCAAGCTTAGATGACCTTAAAAAAGCCAAGCTGTCAATGCCACTACAAATCTATACCGAGGACAACCAATTAATTGGGCAATACGGTAATGATATGTCTCTGCCAGTGAGTTATGAGCAAATCCCCAAAAATATGGTGAATGCTTTTTTAGCAGCCGAAGATTCGTCATTTTTTCAGCACAGTGGTATCAGTATTAAAGGCATTGGGCGCGCACTGACCGAAGCGGTGAGCGACGACGATAGCCAGACAGGTGGGTCGACGATTACCCAACAGGTTGCCAAAAATTATTTTTTATCCTCCGAACGTACCCTTAATCGTAAATTAACGGAGTTATTTTTAGCCCGCAAAATTGAAGAAAAGCTGTCTAAACTAGACATCATGACCTTATATGTTAATAAAATCTATTTGGGTCAAGGTGCGTATGGGATTAAAGCCGCCGCTAAGCAATACTATAGTAAATCATTGAATAACCTAACCATTGCAGAAATGGCAATGATTGCCGGTCTGCCAAAAGCGCCATCTAAATACAATCCTGTTGCCAACCCTGAGCGCGCGTTAGAGCGGCGTAACTGGATTTTGGGTCAGATGCTTAAAAATGGCGCAATTAGCCAAGCGCAACACGACGAAGCGGTTGCCGCACCTATTGGACTGCGCCTATACCAAGCAAAACTTGATAAAAACTTACCGTATTTGGCGGAAATGACCCGTGCCTCATTGGTAGAAAAATATGGCGAAGCTGTCATCAATTCGGGCTGGCGTGTGAAACTTACCATTAATAGTGAAGCACAAGAAATTGCAGAAAACGCCATTAAACGCGGTTTATTTGCCTATGATCGCCGCCACGGTTGGCGTGGCGCTCCTGCTAATACAAAAGATAAAGAAAAACCTGGCAAGCTTGCCAATTTCCCGGTTATCCATTCTTTTTATCCGGTTGAAGTCACCAAAGTCTATCCTGGCAATGGCTTTGATGCGGTCATGAAAGACGGTACTCAGATTAAAGTGCCTTGGTCAAACATGCGCTGGGCGACCCTGCACTATCGCAATCCAAATTCAGCATTTATCTCCAACAACATCGTCAATCTGCATGATATTGTGTATGTCACATCAAATGCTGACAACAGCAGCTGGAGCTTGGTGCAAATTCCAGCCGTTGAAGGCAGCCTGGTATCTGTCAATCCAGAAACTGGCGCGTTAGTTGCGGTCGTTGGTGGCTTTGATTTTAATAAAAGTAAATTTAACCGCGCCATTCAAGGCTATCGCCAACCAGGCTCAACCATCAAGCCATTAATCTACACCGCTGCCCTTGAAAAAGGCTTTAGCCCAGATACCATGATATCTGATGATCCGTTGACCATCGGCTCATGGAAACCCAAAAACTCAGACGGTCGCAATTTGGGGATGATTCCACTGCGTAAAGGTTTATACCTATCACGTAACCTAGTATCAATTCGGGTACTACGTTCAGCGGGTATCTCCGATACGCGTGAGCTACTTAATGAGTTTGGGTTGGAAAAAGAACGCATGCCAAACACGTTATCATTGGCACTCGGTTCGGGTGAAGCAACTCCACTACAGATGGCGACGGGCTATGCGACCTTTGCCAACGGCGGTCACCGTATTCAACCTTATTTTATTCAGCAAATTTTTGACTACAGCGGTAAGCTGCTATACCAAGCCAACCCAAAACAAGCCTGTGCGGTATGCTTTAACAATGATTTACAGCAAACCAATGAAGACAACCTAACCGCCTTCCAAAAACAACGAGCTGCCTTGTTAAGTGGTCAGAGTGGCGACGCTGAAGCGGGCGATAAAGCGACTGAAAAATCGGATTTATTCAACGCAAACCCACTGGCTAAAACCAAAGAACAAGACAGTTTAGACAAACAAGATAAGAAAAAACTTAGCAAAGAAGAAGCGGCATTAGAAGCCAGCACTCAGCAAATGCTAGCACGCCAAGCGTCCCTTGAAGCGCAGTTATATGATGCAGGTCCCGATACCGATAAGCTGAAACCCATGCCTATTCAGTATATGCCAGCGCAGCAAGCGCCGCGTATTATTTCTTCTAACGTGGCATTTCAAATGGCGAATATCTTACGTGATGTCATCCAGCGCGGTACCGCGATTAAGGCGCGGGCATTAGGTCGCTCAGATGTAGGTGGCAAGACAGGTACTACCAATGATGCCAAAGATGCGTGGTTTGCTGGTATCCACCCTAGAATGGTGACGACAGTTTGGGTCGGTTTTGACCAACCTATCGGTATGGGTAAAAAAGAATTTGGTGGCGTGGCGGCGCTACCCATTTGGTTGGATTTCACCTCTAAAATGCTCAAAGGTCAACCTGTGGAATGGGTGTCAGTCAATAATCGCGCCAAATCCAAAAAACAAGAGCAGGAAACCATTGAGCTGACTGACAATGGGACTAGACGCGTCGATAGCAAGGGCAATGAAATCACCAGTGACGACAGTAAACCCCCGCAAGCGGTTACCCAAAAACGCCCTGAGGAACAAGCATCCGTGCCGATGCCAACGACGGGTAACAATATTAACTACGCTCAGTTAAATAACAATAAACCACTGAACCAATGAGCCGTTAATAAACCTTAGTTTATAAACCCTAATAAAAAAGCTCGATTAATTATCGAGCTTTTTTTATGATCTTTGATAAGTATTAAAGTCGTAAGCACCAAGTTAATAAATACCAAAATTGATTAACTGATTAAAACTCAATCATCCCTTCTCGCAAACTATCAATGGTATCCACCAAATCACCACGCCATTGGCGAATCATATCGACTGAAATATTGGTACTTGATGGACTTGCCATAACATCAATCACTGGCAGTTTGGCATTTTTATTGCTTTCATCACTCTCATTGCCGAGGTTTTGGGGCACAGGCTTATAGATAATTTGCTGCCATGCTTTTTCGATATCTCCCAAATAATCATTAGCTAATAGTTGCTTTAACCGCATGACTTCAGGCGACACTTGGGTTTTAGTTTCCAACGCATCACTAATTGATTGCAGACTCGGGTTTGGCATAGTTAAATTATAATAGCGCGCTATTTCTTGTAAAAATGCCAAATACCCGCCGTACAAATGCATGAGCGCGCTTTCAATATGCGCCTCTTGTAACTGACCCTTCTGGGTCTGCTCAGCTTGCTGACAATAAATTCGGCAAAAATACATTTTTTGATTGGTTCTATCTGCTTGATAACGTGCAACACGACCTGCCATAGTTTTTCCTTAGACATTTGATACGGATATTTTGATGAAAAAAAAGGTCAGTTGCAAGCACTGACCTTTTTATGACTAATTAATAATTATTTTGCATCTTGGCTATTAAACTCTTCAGCAAATTGGTCTTCAAATGACATTGACGCAGGTTCCATGGTTTCAGCAAACAAGGTGTCTAACGCTTCTAACTGGTTTTCACCAGCCTCTGCCGCGGTTGTTTTACCACCCTCTAGACGCTGTGCATGGTAAGCTAAACCAGTACCTGCTGGTACCAAACGACCTACTACCACGTTTTCTTTTAGACCACGTAAGTCATCAATCTTGCCAGTAACCGCTGCCGCCGTCAATACACGGGTTGTCTCTTGGAATGACGCCGCGGAAATAAAGCTTTCAGTTGCCAATGACGCTTTGGTGATACCGAGCAATAAACGTTCAAACTTGACTGGGAATTTGTTTTCTTCTTCGAGTTTTTTGTTCGTGGCTACGATATCAGCGTATTCAGCTTGGTCACCTTTAAAGTAACTTGAGTCGCCGCCATCGGTAATTTCAACTTTACGCAGCATCTGACGAATAATCACTTCAATATGCTTGTCGTTGATTTTTACCCCTTGTAAGCGGTAAACGTCTTGTACTTCATTGACGATGTAGTTGGCAAGCTCAGTTTCACCTTTTAAGCGTAAGATATCGTGTGGGTTTTGTGGACCATCGGCAATTACCTCACCACGCTCAACACGTTCACCCTCAAACACGTTGATTTGACGCCATTTTGGAATCAACTCTTCATGCACTTCGCCATCATCATTGGTAATGATAAAGCGGTTTTTACCTTTGGTTTCTTTACCAAAGCTTACTGTACCACTCATTTCCGCCATGATCGCATGGTCTTTTGGACGACGCGCTTCAAATAAATCAGCAACACGCGGTAGACCACCGGTAATATCTTTGGTACCTGATGACTCTTGTGGTACACGACCTAAAATCGAACCTGTTGTTACTTCATCGCCTTCACGCACACGAATGATGGTTTGCTGTGGTAAGAAATACACCACTTCTTTACCCTCTTTGGTATCAAGGATAATCGCAGGACGCAAATCTTTACCCGAGCTTGGGCGGTCTTTGGTTGCCAAGATTTCGTATGAGCTCATACCTGTTGCTTCATCGATTTTCATGGTGGCTGTTAAACCATCGGTGATTTCGCTAAAGCGTGCGGTACCTGATACCTCGGTAATAATTGGATGGGTATGCGGATCCCATTTAGCAATGGTTTGACCTGGGGTAACTTCGGTGCCATCAGCCACTAAAATTGACGAACCATACGGTGCTTTATAGCGTTCACGCTCACGGCCCAATTCATCAGTAATACTAACTTCTGCAGAGCGAGAAACTACCACCAAATGACCATCGGCATGGCTCACAGATTTCAAGTTTTGGAAGCGAACAGTACCGCCTTTATTAACCTGAATGCTGTTTTCTACAGCGGCGGCACTCGCGGCACCACCCACGTGAAAGGTACGCATGGTAAGCTGGGTACCTGGCTCACCAATTGATTGCGCCGCCATAACACCCACAGACTCACCAATATTGACGCGGTGACCACGTGCTAAGTCACGACCATAACATTGTGAACAGACGCCATGTGGCACTTCACAAGTAATCACTGAACGCACCCAAACTTCGTCAATACCATGTTCATCAAGTACTTTTACCCAATGCTCATCAAGCAAGGTACCTAGTGGAATGGCTAGTTCGCCTGTTTTATTTGACACCACATCTTTAGCAGTCACACGACCTAAAACGCGGTCAGCCAATTGCTCAATGATTTCACCACCCTCAATGTGCGGCTTCATCAAGATACCTTTATCGGTACCACAATCAGGCTGGGTGATAACCAAATCTTGCGCAACGTCAACCAAGCGACGGGTTAAGTAACCTGAGTTTGCGGTTTTTAGTGCCGTATCAGCTAGACCTTTACGGGCACCGTGCGTCGAGATAAAGTACTGTAAAACGCTTAAACCTTCACGGAAGTTGGCTTTAATTGGGGTTTCAATAATCGAGCCGTCTGGTTTTGCCATCAGACCACGCATACCTGCCAACTGACGAATCTGTGCGGCACTACCACGCGCCCCTGAATCCGACATGATATAAATCGAGTTAAACGATTTTTCTTTTTCCGTTTCACCTTGGCTGTTGATAACGGTATCTTGTGATAGGTTATCCATCATCGCTTTGGCGATTTGGTCATTGGTACGTGACCAAATATCAATAACTTTGTTATAACGTTCACCTGCGGTCACGAAGCCTTGTTCAAACTGGCTTTCAATTTCACGAACTTCTGCATCAGCCGCTTCGATGATTTTGTTTTTGGTAGGTGGAATGAGCATATCTTCCATGCCAATCGATACACCTGACAGCGTCGCTTGGGCAAAACCCAAATACATCAATTGGTCAGCAAACATAACGCTGTCTTTCACGCCCATTTTGCGGTAGCAAGAATTGATAAGGCGAGCGATGTTTTTCTTGGTCATCTCTTTGTTGACTTCGTCAAAGCTCATACCTTTTGGGGTGATATTCCAAATCAAGCAGCGACCCGCAACGGTGTCAACCATTTTGGTAACGGTATTGCCATTGCCTTCTTCGTCATACGTGGTTTCTTCAATACGTACTTTAATTTTGGCATTGACGCTTAAATCACCGGTACCTAGCGCGCGATACACTTCTTTCACGTTTGAGAAAGTCATGTTTTCGCCTTTAGCATTGATGTGCGAACGGCTGATGTAATATAGCCCCAATACCACGTCTTGTGATGGCGTGATAATTGGCTCACCATTAGCAGGTGACAAGATGTTGTTGGTTGACATCATCAAGGCACGGGCTTCAAGCTGGGCCTCCAAAGTTAACGGTACGTGTACCGCCATTTGGTCACCATCAAAGTCGGCGTTGAACGCGCTACAAACTAGCGGATGTAGCTGAATCGCTTTACCTTCAATCAGTACAGGTTCAAATGCTTGTAAACCCAAACGATGGAGGGTCGGTGCACGGTTTAGTAGCACTGGGTGTTCACGAATCACGCTGGCAAGCATATCCCACACTGCCGGTTCTTCACGCTCAACCATTTTCTTAGCGGCTTTGATAGTGGTCGCGATGCCATTTTGCAAAAGTTTGGCATAAGTAAAGGGTTTGAACAGTTCAAGTGCCATTTTTTTAGGCAAGCCACATTGGTGTAGACGCAGGTATGGGCCCACGGTAATGACCGAACGACCTGAATAGTCGACACGTTTACCCAGTAAGTTTTGACGGAAACGACCTTGTTTACCTTTAATCATGTCAGCTAAAGATTTCAAAGGACGTTTATTGCTACCTGTAATCGCACGACCACGGCGACCATTGTCAAGCAGCGCATCTACTGACTCTTGTAGCATACGTTTTTCGTTACGCACGATGATGTCAGGCGCATTGAGCTCTAACAAACGTTTTAAACGGTTGTTACGGTTAATGACGCGGCGGTATAAGTCATTTAGGTCTGAAGTGGCAAAACGACCCCCTTCAAGCGGTACCAATGGACGCAAATCGGGTGGCAATACAGGTAACACCGTCATTACCATCCACTCAGGCTTGTTGTTTGAATCACGGAATGACTCAAGCAATTTTAGACGTTTTGACATTTTTTTAAGTTTGGTTTCTGAACCGGTATTCGGAATTTCTTCACGTAACTGGTCGATTTCCAAATCCACGTCAATATCACGCAGCAAGTCTTGAATCGCTTCAGCACCCATTTTTGCGGTGAATTCATCACCAAACTCTTCAAGTGCTTTGAAGTAATCTTCATCATCGAGCAACTGATATTTTTCAAGGGTAGTTAAACCTGGGTCAGTCACTACATAGCTTTCAAAATACAGTACACGCTCGATATCACGCAAAGTCATATCAAGTAATAGACCGATACGGCTTGGTAATGATTTTAAGAACCAAATATGCGCAACTGGGCTTGCCAGCTCAATGTGACCCATACGATCGCGGCGTACTTTAGCGGCGGTCACTTCAACGCCACATTTTTCACAGATTACGCCTTGGAATTTACGGCGTTTGTATTTACCACACAAGCATTCGTAGTCTTTAACAGGTCCAAAAATTTTGGCACAAAAAAGACCATCACGTTCTGGTTTGAAAGTACGATAGTTGATGGTTTCAGGCTTTTTAACTTCCCCATGCGACCAAGATTTGATAGTATCAGGTGAGGCAAGAGAAATTTGAATGCTGTCGAACTCTTGGTTACCAGAGTCGGCAGGGCTTTTCATGATGTCTAATAAGTCTTTCAAACTGCTTCTCCATCGATTAAATTGAAAGCCGATACAGATTGACTTTCAATTTAAGGTTAATTTTTATTCGTTTGTCATTAACAAGGTAAACTATTGAGTTTGAGTATGGTGACGTTTAAAGCCACCCTACTTACAATCATGGCTTAGTTTTTACTTTTGCTATGATCTTTTAACTCAATGTTAATACCCAATGACTTAATCTCTTTGGTCAATACGTTGAACGATTCTGGCATACCGGCTGACATGCTTTGTTCGCCATCGACGATGTTTTTATACATGCGGGTACGACCTTCCACGTCATCGGATTTCACCGTCAACATCTCTTGCAATGTATAAGCAGCACCGTAAGCTTCAAGTGCCCACACTTCCATCTCACCGAAGCGCTGACCACCAAACTGGGCTTTACCACCCAATGGCTGCTGGGTAACCAGTGAGTAAGAACCCGTTGAACGTGCGTGCATTTTGTCGTCAACCAAGTGGTTGAGTTTGAGCATGTACATATAACCCACGGTTACAGGACGATCAAATTGTTGACCGGTACGACCATCAAACAATACTTGCTGACCTGAGGTTGGCATACCTGCTAATTCTAGCAAGCCTTTGATTTGCTGTTCTTTAGCGCCATCAAATACTGCCGTACCCATTGGTACGCCTGCACGTAGATTTTTTGACATAGTAATGATTTCCTCATCACTGAGGCTGCCTAAGTCCACTTGCTCGCCGCCAATTTGGTTATAAATTTTGTCTAAGAAATCACGCAACTCAGCAACTGCCGCTTGTTGTTTGATCATCTCGTCAATTTTGATACCCAAACCACGTGCTGCACCGCCTAAGTGCGTTTCTAAAATCTGACCGACATTCATCCGCGATGGTACGCCTAGTGGGTTTAGTACCACATCCACTGGATTACCGTTTTCATCGTATGGCATGTCTTCAATCGGCATGATACGTGATACCACCCCTTTGTTACCATGACGACCCGCCATTTTGTCACCGGGTTGAATACGACGTTTTACTGCCAAGTACACTTTGACGATTTTTTGAACGCCATGCGTTAAGTCATCACCTGCCGTTAATTTGCGTTTTTTCTCAGTGAATTTTTCATCGATTTCTTTTTGTTTATCGGTTAAAAAGTCACCAATTTGTGATAAACGCTCTGCGGTATCTTCTTGGGTTGGCTGAATATCAAGCAATGTTTCAAGCGACATATCTTGCATTGAGTCTTCACTCAACACCGTACCTGATTTTAAGCCCGCGCCACCACTGACAGTTTGACCGTCAAGCAATGAAATAATGCGACCGCGTGCGGCGTTTTCAAAGATACGCAATTCTTCTTTTAAGTCTTTACGATAGCTATCAAGCTGGGCTTTTTCGATAGCTTGTGCACGGCTGTCTTTTTCTACACCATCGCGGGTAAAGACTTGTACGTCAATCACCGTACCTTTGGTAGAAGAAGGCACGCGTAACGACGTATCTTTCACGTCCGCGGCTTTTTCACCGAAAATTGCACGAAGTAGTTTTTCTTCAGGGGTGAGCTGCGTTTCACCTTTTGGTGTCACTTTACCCACCAAGATATCGCCACCTTGTACTTCGGCACCAATATAGACGATACCTGCTTCATCTAGATTAGCTAGGGCTGCCTCACCCACGTTTGGAATATCGGCAGTGATTTCTTCCGTACCCAATTTGGTATCACGCGCCACACAGGTCAATTCTTGGATATGAATGGTGGTAAAACGATCTTCTTTAACCACACGCTCAGATAACAAAATCGAGTCTTCGAAGTTGTAGCCGTTCCAAGGCATGAACGCCACACGCATGTTTTGACCCAATGCCAACTCACCCAAATCGGTTGATGGACCATCAGCCAAGATATCCCCGCGCGCAATGACATCACCTTGGTTGACGATAATGCGTTGGTTAATGCAGGTGTTTTGGTTTGAACGGGTGTATTTGATTAAGTTGTAGATATCAATACCCGCTTCGCCCGCTTGCATTTCATCTTCATTCACTTTTACAACGACACGGCTCGCATCCACATCCATAATGACGCCGCCACGTTTGGCAGTCACACACACACCTGAGTCACGGGCAACGTGACGTTCCATACCTGTACCAACCAGTGGTTTATCCGACCGTAAAGTGGGTACCGCTTGGCGCTGCATGTTTGAACCCATCAAGGCACGGTTGGCATCATCATGTTCCAAGAATGGAATCAAGCTGGCTGCCACAGATACAACCTGACGCGGTGATACGTCCATATGGGTCACTTTCTCTGGTGCCATACGCACAAACTCACCATAGTTACGCACAGAGACATAATCTTCTGTCAACTGACCGTTTTCATCAATCGGCGAATCCGCTTGTGCAATTACAGTGCCCACTTCTTCAATCGCTGATAAGTACTCGATTTCATCCGTCACTTTACCGTCGACTACTTTACGATACGGGGTTTCTAAGAAACCAAATTCATTGGTTTTAGCATAGACGGCTAGTGAGTTGATCAGACCGATGTTTGGACCCTCAGGGGTTTCAATCGGACACACACGACCATAATGGGTTTGGTGTACGTCACGCACTTCAAAGCCTGCACGTTCACGTGTTAAACCACCTGGACCTAATGCAGAAACACGACGCTTATGGGTAATTTCTGACAGTGGGTTGTTTTGATCCATGAACTGTGACAATTGTGATGAACCAAAGAACTCTTTAATAGCGGCTGCCACAGGTTTTGAGTTGATTAAATCTTGTGGCGACAAGTTATCTGTTTCAGCTGAGCTTAAACGCTCTTTAACAGCACGCTCGACACGGACTAAACCCACACGAAATTGATTTTCTGTCATCTCGCCAACTGAACGGACACGGCGGTTACCTAAATGGTCAATATCGTCCACCACCCCACGACCATCACGAATTTCAATCAACATTTTTAATACGTCAATAATATCTTCGTTGGTCAATACACTGCGTTCACGCTGCACATCAGGGTCATTGGTGGGCTCATAGACCCGGCCCAAACGACGGTTGAACTTCATGCGACCGACGTTTGATAAATCATAGCGATCCGGGTTAAAAAACATCGATTCAAACAGTTTTTCAGCCGTATCGAGTGTTGGTGGCTCACCTGGGCGCATCACTTTGTAGATTTCAATCAACGCTTCTTCACGGCTCATCGCCGTATCCGCGCGCAGTGTATCGGCGATGTATGAACCATGATCGATATCGTTAGTGAATAAAATATCAAATTCTTTAATGTCGTTATTGCTGATTTTGACCAAAGTCTCGTGATCGAGCAATTGGTTAGCGCGTGCAATGACTTCACCATCCACCACGATATCTTGTGCCAAAATGCGTTCATACAAGTATTCATCAGGCACAGGTAATCTAGTCATACCGGCTTGTTCGATTTTACGAATCGCGCGCGCATTAATACGTTTGCCCTGTTCGACAATCACCTCACCCTCAGGTGAAACGATTTCAAACTGCGCCATTTCACCGCGTAAACGCTCAGTGACAAGATCGATTTCAAATTGCTCATCACCCTTATACACATGGGTTTTTTCATAAAACGCATCTAAAATCTGTTGCGTATTCATCCCAATGGCATGCAAAATCACCGTTGCCAGTAATTTACGGCGGCGGTCAATACGAGCAAATACCAAGTCTTTGGCATCAAATTCAAAGTCTAACCATGAACCACGGTAAGGAATAATACGGGCGTTATACAGCACTTTACCACTTGAATGTGATTTGCCTTTGTCATGGTCAAAGAATACCCCTGGTGAACGGTGTAGTTGCGATACGATGACACGCTCAGTACCATTAATCACGAAAGTACCGTTTTCAGTCATCAATGGAATTTCACCCATATAGACGCTTTGCTCACGGATATCTTTAATTGCCGCTTTAGCATCTTTGTCTTTAACATCTTTGTCTTTGATGACCAAACGGATTTTGACACGTAATGGCGCGGCATAGGTTGAACCACGTAAAATACATTCGCGCACATCAAACTCTGGTGTACCTAGATAGTATTCAACAAATTGTAGCTCGGCATTGCCAGTGTGGCTTTCAATAGGGAAAATAGAATTAAAAGCGGCTTGTAAACCAATGTTTTCCCGACCTTTTGGCTTTTTATTTTCTTGCAAAAATTGCTCATACGAGTCAACTTGGATGGCCAATAAGTATGGCACGTCCATGACGGTGGGC
Organism: Moraxella osloensis; assembly: GCF_001553955.1. Taxonomy (NCBI): domain Bacteria; kingdom Pseudomonadati; phylum Pseudomonadota; class Gammaproteobacteria; order Moraxellales; family Moraxellaceae; genus Faucicola; species Faucicola osloensis. The sequence continues at coordinate 2,163,796 of NZ_CP014234.1, read as the reverse complement.
AACTTTGCAAAACTTTTACGAATGCGTTTTTTTTCAGTATACGAGTATGCCATTAAAAGTCCTTAAACATTCAAAGCGTTAATGCCTACCCATCTATTAATACTTCAGTGCACTGATACTACTGTGCACTGATAAAGCCACAAATCACCACATTTCCTGTTAGGAAATTAACTTTTTTGCGCACTTATTAACGATGGAATCTATTTTTAAAAGATTTGATGACCCAATTCTTACAATCTTAAGTCACCAACTTAAATCCAATTTCCTAACGGAAATCTTAAAACCTTGCTCAATCAGCGGATAAGTTAATCATCACAGGATGCATAACCTAATCAGCGCTATAATATAAAATCGATACAAACAAAAACTGGAGATACGACAAAAAGCCAAACACCTTTGGGGTATTTAGCTAAAGTTTTTTACGCATTACCAGACTTTCTAACTTGCATGGAACAATTCTGTCCTTGGTGCGTGTGCCATCTTATGTTCAATCAGACACGAAAGGTCAAGAGAATGATTATAATAAAAAAAAGCCATTATTGCAAGTGCGATAATGGCTTTTTGAAGGTTAGAGAACTTAAGTGCGAGAATTATTTCAATTCTACTGATGCACCTGCTTCTTCTAATTTTTTCTTCAATTCTTCAGCTTCAGCTTTCGCTACGCCTTCTTTAACTGTTTGTGGTGCGCCTTCAACTAGGTCTTTAGCTTCTTTTAAGCCCAAGCCAGTGATTTCGCGAACTGCTTTAATAACAGCTACTTTCTTGTCGCCAGCGCCAGTTAATACAACGGTGAAGTCGTCTTTTTCTTCTGCTGCAGGCGCGTCACCGGCAGCTGCAGGTGCTGCTGCTAGTGCAGCGGCTGATACGCCAAATTTTTCTTCCATTGCAGAGATAAGATCTACAATTTCCATTACTGATTTTTCAGCGATTGCATCAAGAATTTCTTGGTTAGTTAATGCCATGATGTGTGTTCCTAAATAAGTGAATTTGGTTTAAAAAATGCTAAGCGTAGCTAAGTTTGCTTAAACAAATTAAGCGGCTTCGCCTTCGCCTTGCATTTTGTCGCGTAATGCTGCCAAAGTACGAACAAGTTTGCCTGCAGCGGCTTCTTTCATCGTACCCATTAAGCGCGCAATCGCTTCGTCGTAAGTTGGTAAGCTTGCTAAACGATCGATATCTTTAGCAGCGATAAACTCGCCTTCAAAAGCTGCACCTTTAATTTCAAACTTATCGTTTGTTTTAGCAAATTCTTTGAACAAACGTGCCGCAGCACCTGGATGTTCAGTTGAGAATGCGATAAGTGTTGGACCAACAAATACGTCATTTAACACAGTGTAGTTAGTGTCTTCTAACGCACGACGTAATAAAGTATTACGCACGATACGCATATCAACACCCGCTGCACGAGCTTCTTTACGTAGCTGGGTCATTTTACCTACTGTTACGCCACGAGCATCGGCAACAACAGCAGAAAGGGCACCTTTGGCAGATTCACTTACTTCAGCAACAATCGCTTGTTTGTCTTGAAGATTTAATGCCATGGGTTGTCTCCATATTATCAGTTTCCTAGTTATGATTAACTTAGGGAACCAATAAACCTAGTTAATATAATAAGTTAAAGTACAACTTATTATCACTCCGATACGGTGGCAGTCAATGATAAATTAAACTGCCATCCCGTCTGCGTAGGCTGTGAAAAACTTTCACAATTAAACTATTTATGATTAAACCAATAGAATTATGATTAAACCAATAGAACCTACGGTCTTAGACAGCACAACCCGTTTGTGCTGAACTAAATTTAAAATATGTTAAAAATCTACCATTAAGCGTTAACGCTTAGGCATTGCGATAAGGAACTGCATCTAAGCTGATGCCAGGACCCATCGTGCTTGATAAGGTGATTTTCTTGATGTAAATACCTTTTGAGGTCGCAGGTTTTGCTTTTTTCAAATCAGCGATTAATGCAGACGCATTTTGCTCGATTTGTTCGGCGCTAAAGCCTACTTGACCAATCGTGGTATGGATAATACCTGCTTTATCAACACGGTAAGTTGCCTGACCTGCTTTAGTGTTTTTAACCGCTTCAGCAACGTTAGGAGTAACTGTACCTACTTTAGGGTTTGGCATTAAGCCACGTGGACCTAAAATTGTACCTAATTGACCGACAACGCGCATTGCATCAGGCGACGCAATTACAACATCAAAGTCCATGTTACCCGCTTTGATGCTTTCCGCTAGGTCTTCAAAACCTACGATATCAGCACCCGCTTCTTTTGCGGCATCAGCTGCTGCGCCTTGGGCAAATACGGCAACGCGTTTGGTTTTACCGGTACCTGCAGGTAGGTTGGTAGCACCACGAACCACTTGGTCAGATTTACGTGGGTCAACGCCTAGATTGATAGCAATATCGATTGACTCTTTGAATTTTGCTGGTGGCAATTTGTTTAGAATTTCTACCGCTTCAGCCAATGTGTATTGTTTGTTCGCATCATAGCTTTCAGCGATTGCTTTTTGACGTTTAGTTAATTTAGCCATTTACACACCCTCCACGTCAATACCCATTGAGCGAGCAGTACCCGCCAATGTGCGAACCGCAGATTCTAAGTCAGCAGCAGTTAAGTCAGCGTTTTTGGTGTTAGCAATTTCTTCTAACTGTGCACGGTCGACTTTACCTACTTTAGTTTTGTTCGGTACGCCTGAACCTTTAGCAGCACCTGCAGCTTTGCGAATTAAGAACGCCGCTGGTGGTGATTTCATGATGAAGGTGAACGATTTGTCGTTGTAAACAGTGATTTCAACGGGAACAGGTAGACCTGGTTCCATGCTAGAAGTAGCTGCGTTGAACTCTTTACAGAATGCCATGATGTTCACACCTTTTTGACCCAATGCTGGACCAATAGGTGGTGATGGATTAGCTTTACCAGCTGGCACTTGTAGTTTGATGTAACCATCAATCTTTTTAGCCATGATAGACTCCTGTTATGGGTAATAGCGCTAGACTCCCATTCATCGAATGGCTATCTGGCTCCCCGGGTGATATTGTCAATCTTGCAGACAACAGAAAAAATAAAGTGCCATATTATAAGCGAATTTTTACTTAGGTAAAGCAAAAATTGCTAAATTTGGCACTTAGTTACAATTTTAGGGCTAAAAACCCATAAAAAAGAAAATCTAGCAAAAATTAGTTAATTTTTTCTACTTGCTTAAACTCTAGCTCAACCGGTGTTGGACGGTTAAAGACATTGACGGTTAACTGTAAGCGTGATTTTTCATAATCCACTTTTTCTACCAAGCCTCTAAACTCGGTAAACGGACCATCGATGACCAACACCTCTTCACCTGGCTCAAATAAGGTTTTTGGACGCGGTTTATTTTCGTTGGTATTTAAACGATTTAAAATGGTATCGGCTTCTTTTGGGGTAATGGGTGCAGGATTTTCTGGCGTACCGCCAATAAAACCCATCACACGTGGACAGTCTTTCACTAAGTGCCATGTGTTGTCGTTCATATCCATTTCAATCAATACGTAACCTGGGAAGAATTTACGCTCAGATTTGCGTTTTTTGCCATCCCGCATTTCGATAACTTCTTCGGTTGGGACGAGTACTTGACCAAACGAATCTTTGTATTCACTGCGATTGATACGTTCAATCAATGAACGCTGCACTTGTTTTTCAAAGCCTGAAAATGCTTGTACGATATACCAACGCATGGATAATCTTCCTCTAATTCATTGCTAAACACATCGCCTACTATACCAAATATGAGCAATGCAGGTAAAATATTGATATTGCTAGATAGATAAAAACCCACAAATGTGGGTCAAATAAAAGGGTTTGGCTAAATTTTTACTATTGACCAATGACGTATTGAATCAATTGGCTAAATACGGTATCTAATAACCACACGATAAAGGCTAATATCCCAGCCACTACTGCAACTTGCCAAGTGTATTCCAGGGTTTCTTGTTTGCTCGGCCAAGTCACACGGCGCAATTCAACGCGGGAATCTTGCAACAGTGTCTTAAAAGCACTGCCTTGGTTGGTCAATGCCAGTGCCAATAATGCAGCAATGATTAGTCCAGCAATAACAGCCACGCGCGTCCATAAACTGCTAGCGGGTTGCCAATATGCGGGTAAATATTGATTAACTAAAGTTGCGCTGATTAATGCGACAAAAGCAAAAATCCACAGGGCAAAATCTTTAGGGGAGTGTCGTTTGGCAATCTCAATAGCAGCAGGTTCGTGGACAACCACTTTTTCACCAGACATCCTTTTGCCATTGAGCTCTGCTAGTTTGTTCTCTAGCATTTGTTTCATAAGGCTGCCCTGTCTATCATTAAAACGTATTTTATTATTGGAATACAGCGTATACGCTAACCTAACTAAAATGTGGCAGGCGATGAGGGACTCGAACCCCCAACATTCGGTTTTGGAGACCGACGCTCTACCAATTGAACTAATCGCCTATGTTGAGTTTGAGTATTATAGCGAGTTTTTTTTTGAATGCAACACTTTCTACGGTTTTTTGCGATTTTAATCTTAGCTTAGCACCGCTAAGATTTTGCGGCGTAAATGCGCCGCATCCGGCATGGCTTCCCCATCGATTCGTAATATCGGAATGCCGGCGCTCAACAGCGCTTTGTCTTTTTTTTCATCTTGCTGCTGACGGCGGCGAGTGTTGTGCGTCCAGTCGTCTAATTCAATTGCCAATAGTACGGTTTGCTTGTCTTGATCAACCAGCACATAGTCAACACTCATACGGCAAATACGATTAAACCAAAAGCCTTGGTCAGTATCGTCATCGTCATTTGGCATGATAATACGCGATAACTGTACTTGCCCAAAAATAATCAGCTCAGGCACTGCTTGCTGCAAGCGATTAAAAAATATCACTTCGGTCGGCGTCATGATTGGCATCGGCTCAAACGGCCATACCGCTAATTCATCCCCCCGAACGGGCTTAATAACCTCTTGACGGCTACTACCACTACTGCGAAAGGCAAACACTAACAGGATAAACACCACAAACGCTAACACTAAAAAAATTGTCACACTAACCACACACTCGTATTAATAGGATAACTACCACAAGGCAGCATTATTCCTCTATTGGGTGATTTTCACAAGCGCATAAATAAATAACGCGACACAAAATGTCGCATTATTTGGATAGTTTGGCTTTAAAAGGTCAAATAGGCTTACCAGTATAGCACCCAGCCGCTATTGACATCCACACGGCTATCGTTATTGAGCTTGTCTTTGAGCGCCAAGGCAGCGACTTTGCCTTTTTCTGGACCTACGACGATACGTACACCTTTACTCGTTTGGGTGGTTTTGACTTTGTAGCCTGCCGCTTGTAATTTTTGGGTGATTTCACTGGCTTTTTTTTGGTCGGTTGCCAATGCAACTTGTACCCCAAACGTACCTTTAGCATCCGTTTCTTTTACCGTTTGACGCGCCTGCCTTAAATTGTCTTGTGCCGCTTGGAATGCTTGTTTTTTCTGGGCTTGCTGCTGAGCTTCTGATTTTTTCTGGGCGATTTCTTGTTGACGTTTTTGCTCTTTTAACTGCTCTTTTAACTGGGATTCTTGCTTTTTGCGAGCGATTTCCTGCTGTTTTTGCTGCTCTTTTTGCGCGGCTTCTTGTTTTTTACGGGAGACTTCTTGCTGCTGCTCTAGTAGCGCCTGTTGCTTTTTTTGTTCAGCTTCTTGTCTTTTGCGAGTAATCTCATTTTGACGTTGTTGCTCTCGCGCTTGGGCTTGCTGGGTAATACGGTTGACTTGTGCCGCAGTCGGGATGGTGATAGTTTGCCCGACACGTAAGCTGCTGGTGGGTTTGAGATTATTGACGCTTGCCAATACGTCGACTGGCACATTGTAGCGACGTGACAACCCTATCAACCCCTCGCCTGCCTTCACTTGATAGGCACCAGGATTGCTAGGGGTGGCTTTTGCCGCGGGCTGCGGCTGTGCGACGACGGGTGCTGCCACCGTGGGCTTTGGCGTAGCTGCTTGTACTTTAGTTTGCGCAGCGCTTCGAGTTTGCGCAGCGTTTTGGGTCTGTGCGGTATTTTGTACGCTATTGGGTACTGCAACTTGCGTTTGTGGTGGTGCGGCGACCTTGTCAACGGGTCGGGGCTTTACCACAGGTTGGGTAATCGCGGTCACTGAGCTGGCAACCACCGAACTGGTATTGGCGGCATTTTTATTGGCATACAGTTGATTTTCAGCACGGCTACGCGCTAGAGCTTCGGCTTCAATCCGCTGTTGCTCGGTCATGTATTGCTGGGCTTGTTGTTCTTGTGCAGCGACCCGTTGCTCCCGTTCTTTTTGTTTTTGCGCCAGTAAATTTTTTTCAGTTGCGATATCCGCGGTGAGTGGCTCGTTGCTGATTGCTGATTGCTTATCTGTCATGGGTTTAGCGATAACTTGTTGGCTATTGGCTGCAGGTTTGGCAGGCGCGTTCAAGACTTGGTGCATAGTGGCATATAACAACACGCTACCGCCTAACAATACCGTTGTACCCAATAATGCTTGCTTAGAAAATTTCATGCCAATTACCCTAGTGTGTATGTCTTGATAAATGATTTTTTCAACCTATAAAAATCAACGAATTTTGACTAATCATAGCAAAATTCGCGTTAGCAGTTTTTACCATTGTTGAGATATTAACTGAAAATTTTGAAAAGTAAAATCATTTGACGCACAAATTCGTTATTCACTGAGTGATTGGCTGGTCAGTACACCGCTGATGGTATAAAAAGAGCCACACACCAAAATCAGGTCATTATCTTGGCTGTGGTCAATCACCGATTGGGTCGCCAAATTCAAATCCTCAAAAATAGATACAGCTTTAAAATAGCGCGGTAACAGCTCAGTTAAGCGCTCTTGGCTACTGGCTCTAGGGTGAGATATAACGCCGCTGTGAACACTGTCAATCGGCATCACCGTCTGGGAGAATTGCTGTAGCTGCGCGAGTACAGGCTCGATGTCTTTATCAGCAAGCATGGATATGACCAAATGCAATTTGGCGGTTGGATGCTGGCGTTGGTAAGCATGTACATACGGCGTCAACTGTTTGAGCAAAAACTGCATCCCATGCTCATTATGGGCAACATCAAACACCCATTGGCGAGCTGACATGCGTCTGCTGTCAAAACGCCCAGCCAATTTTACCTTCGGTAACGCAGCTTGGATGTGGTCTTGGATTATGGTTAATGGGCTGGCTAAGAGCGCGGTGATAGCCGTTGCAGTATTGTGCAAAGACAAATTGGGGATAGGTAACGATAAAGTCACCGCGTTATTGCTATATTGCCATGTCGCTGCATCGTCAGTATGTCGATAGCCATAATCTTTGCCATACTGTAGCAAATGGGCATGGTGCCGTGCCATCAAAGGCGGGATGGTCGAGGGCATATCGGTTTCACCATACACCAATGTGATGTTATTACGCAAAATACCGGCTTTTTCTGCAGCGATTTTTTCACGGGTGTCGCCAAGCCATTCGACATGGTCGATACCCACATTGGTAATGACCGCAAGGTTTGGCTCGATAACATTGACGACATCGAGGCGACCGCCTAACCCCACCTCCAACACCCAGACATCACAGTGGTTTTGGGCAAAAATCAAAAACGCGGCAAGCGTCGTCATTTCAAAAAATGACAGTGTCAACCCACAATCAATCCTCGCCTGCTCGATTTTGGCAAACGCATCAATCAAAGTTTGGTCATCGACCATTTCTCCATTGATTCTGACACGCTCGTTAAACACCAGTAGATGCGGCGATTGATACAAAGCGGTTTTATAGCCCGCTTGTTGACAAATCTTGGCAATAGTGGCGGTGGTTGAGCCTTTGCCATTGGTGCCTGCCACAGTAAATACAAAGGCATCGGTTTGCGTTATACCCAATGCTTGAAATACGGGTATCACCCGCTCAAGCCCCATATCAATCGCGGACACATGGATGCCTTGCATATAGCTTAGCCACTCGGTTAACGAGCTTAAAACGCTAGGCGGCAATCGGGATGGTGAGAGTGCGGCGGGTAAGCTTGACTGTTGCATGGATAAAACCGTGATAATAATGAATTAGTGAGCCTGACGAAAATAGGTCATTTTTTTGAGTAAGCGATGAATCGTTTCTTTCATTTGTAAACGATGAACGACCTGATCGACCACACCATGCTCTACCAAAAACTCAGCGCGCTGGAAGGGCTCGCCCAGTACCTCGCGAACGGTTTGTTCAATCACCCGTTTGCCGGCAAAACCAATCATGGCTTTGGGCTCCGCCAAATGGATATCGCCTAACATCGCAAGCGATGCTGTCACGCCGCCATACACAGGGTTGGTCAGTACCACAATATAAGGAATATTGGCGTGTTTGAGTTTCTCAATCGCTGCGGCAGTACGCGCCATCTGCATGAGGGATAACAAGCCCTCTTGCATACGGGCGCCACCCGATGCGGCAAAACACACCAGTGGGATTTGTTCTTTGAGCGCCGTCTCGGCAGCGAGCACAAATCGATCGCCTACCACAGAGCCCATGGAGCCACCCATAAAAGCAAAATCAAACGCACAGGCAACCACGGGTAGCCGCTGGAGTTTACCTTTCATGACGATAAGCGCTTCGGTTTCGCCCGTCTTGGCTTGCGCTTCGCTCATCCGTGTTGGGTAAGGTTTGCTATCGACAAAGTCTAATGGATTGCCTGCTTGGTACTGCTGCCCTAGCTCGTCATCCACTTGGTCAAAAAACCAGTTCAGACGCGTGCGGGCGGTCATGCTAAGATGTTCATCACACGATGGGCAGACGTAATTATTAAAAATCAGCGCCGTATTGGTGATGATTGAATTACAGTTGGGACATTGAGTCGATGGTTCGGTCTCAACCGCCGTCAGTATTTGCTTGGCACGCGGCTTGATGGTGGGTAATGGGCGTTTTAACCAAGTTTCTTCCAGTGTCTGTCCCATCGGTTGAGGCTTCATATCAGTGCTCATAATAAGTCCCTATTAACAGTGCAATTTAACAGTGCCATTGAATAGTAGTTTTTTGAGTGTACAAGTACAAACTCATTTTATAATGCGTATGCTAACTGATTTTAGCAATAAATGAAATGATTAACCTCAAATACCTCAAACCATTCTATCACTCAAGACTGTCAATCGCTTCTCTTAGCTCATCCATTTTATCTAAGATGGCTTTTTTGGCATGGGCGATTTTTTGTTCATCGTTGCCCACATCCGCAAAGTTTTTCACCAGCTCACTACCGACAATCACGCCATCCGCATATTGTCCGACTGCTTTGGCCGATGCACCATCACGAATACCAAAACCAACACACACAGGCAAAGCAGTTTGTGCTTTAATCGCTTGGACGTGTTCGCCGACATCTTGTGCATCCAATGCTTTTGAGCCTGTCACGCCTTTGACCGATACATAATAGATAAAACCACCGCCATGTTTTAGCACTTGCTCACGACGTTCTGGCAAGGTGGTTGGTGCAAGTAAAAAGATTTCGTTCATTGCGGAATTGGCGAGTTTTTGGGTAAAATCGCCCGCTTCTTGTGGCGGTAAATCAACCATCAAAACACCGTCAATCCCGGCATCTTGACAAAGGCTAATAAACTTGTCATAACCGATGATTTCAATCGGATTTAGATAGCCCATGACTAGCACTGGGGTGGTGGTGTTGGTTTTGCGAAACGCTTTTACCATCTCAATCGCTTGGCGGGTACTGGTGCCACCTGCCAATGCGCGCTCGCCTGCGAGTGCGATAGTTTCACCGTCTGCCATGGGGTCAGAAAATGGTAAGCCGACTTCGATGATGTCTGCGCCGTGGTCAACGAGTTCATGCAGTAAGCTGACGGTAACAGTTGGGTTTGGGTCGCCTGCCATCACATAAGGAATTAAAGCTTTTTTGTTTTGCTCTCTCAGTGTGTTAAAGGTGGTTTCAATTCGGGTCATAGGTTTTCCTAATATTAGCGTAAATTTATTGGGAAGTTTAAATAGCTTCCCATTTCATTAAAATTTCAGCTTTCGGCTTATAGAATATTTTCAAAGGATTGTCTTTTGCCATTTGCTGTTTATTGTTTATCTGTTGATAAGTGCCACTATTGATTCTCACTTTATATTGATATTTGCACTTTTGTATATGACTATCGCAAGAGTTTGGGTTTTCTTTATCATCAAAAAACAAATAATACTGTTTCGTCCCACGATAGTCTTTTATTTGGGTTGTGTATTCATCAGCAATCGCTGTTTTAGTGGGCTCAAAAACAGCATAAAAGCTCTGTTTAAATTCAAATGAACCAAGAAATAATATAATTGCTAAAAATATGATGACCAAGATGCCACTTCTAATATCGGCTAAAACACTATCATTTTCTTGTCGCATTTTTTGAAATATAAAATAGGTAGCTACCGCCATTGAAAGCAAGACCGCACTAGAACTAAGTTGGTATAAAATCTCCCAAATACCTTCGTGAAAATTGGCATAAATACCGATTAAAAAGTAAAAAACAAAAGCCATATACAAATAATAAATTATTTTGTAGCTATTAGATGGCTGTGTCGTTTCGGTATTATTTGTCATCATCCACATTAACTCGTTAAACTTTATCTCTCATAACTATAAATGTAAAACATAGTGAATTTAAGCCATTCCAATTGAGCAGATTATCAATCAAATCTCAATTCCATCATGTTTCATGACCGTATGCAAATCCTTATCCCCACGACCCGACAGATTGACAATAATCGACTGGTCTTTGCTCATGGTCTTGGCAAGTTTTAACGCATACGCAATGGCATGCGAGCTTTCTAGTGCAGGAATAATGCCTTCTTTTTGGGTACATTCACGAAATCCCACCATCGCTTCTTCATCAGTACAAGGTACATACTGCACACGGTCGATATCCTTTAAGAAACTATGCTCAGGACCCACGCCCGGGTAATCCAGCCCTGCCGAAATCGAATGGGTCCCCAAAATCTGCCCATCATCATCTGCCATCAAATACGTGCGGTTGCCATGTAATACCCCCACTCGACCGACGGTAAGCGGTGCAGCATGGTTGCCTGTCTCGACCCCATCGCCGCCGGCTTCGATACCATACATTTTGACGTCTTTATCATTTAAAAAGTCATAAAACAGTCCGATGGCATTACTACCGCCACCGACACAAGCGACCAACGCATCGGGGAGTTTGCCTGTTTTTTGGTAGTGTTGTAGTTTGGCTTCTTTGCCGATAATGGCTTGAAAGTCACGCACCAGCATGGGGTATGGGTGCGGACCTGCGACAGTGCCAATCACATAATAAGTGCTATCGACATTGGTGACCCAGTCACGCATGGCTTCGTTCATGGCGTCTTTGAGCGTGCGAGTACCCGATGTGACAGGTACCACGGTTGCGCCAAGCAAACGCATGCGATACACGTTCATGGCTTGGCGTTCGACATCATCTGCGCCCATATACACCACGCACTCTAAGCCCAGACGCGCCGCGATGGTGGCAGTTGCTACGCCATGTTGCCCTGCGCCTGTCTCGGCAATGATGCGTTTTTTGCCGACCATTTTGGCAAGCAAGGCTTGACCGATGGTGTTGTTGACTTTGTGAGCGCCTGTATGGTTCAAGTCTTCACGTTTAAGATAAATCTGCGCCCCACCGATATCATCACTTAGGCGCTTGGCATGATAAAGTGGCGTTGGTCTGCCGACATAATTGACCAAGTCGTCTTGAAAGGCTTTCCAAAATTCGGGGTCAGCTTTGGCAGTGTTATAGATATGCTCAAGTTGTTCCAGCGCTGCCATCAGGGTTTCAGAGACAAAGCGTCCCCCATGAATGCCAAAATGTCCGCTGGCATCTGGGTATTGATTGAAGTCTTTTACTTCAGTTGGGTTTTGAATGTTCATTATCTTCTCTCTAATTTTATAAATCTTTAACGACTTTTAAGCCTGCAAAGGTCTGTGCGGTGGGCATGACTTCGATACGGTTGATATTGACGTGTTTGGGCTGTTCAATCAGCCATGCCACCATATTGGCGATATCTTGTGGGGTGACATATTGCACGCTGTCATAAACTTGGGCGGCTTTGGCGTCATCGCCATGAAAGCGAATATTGCTAAACTCTGTGCCACCACATAGTCCTGGCTCGATATTACTGACACGGATATTTTTACCGACCAAATCGGCACGTAAGTTTAGGCTAAACTGGGTCACAAAGGCTTTGGTCGCGCCATACACATTACCACCAAAATACGGATAATTACCTGCAGTTGAGCTTAAATTAATAATGTAGCCGTCGTTGTTGGCGACCATACTAGGCAGGATTTCATGGGTTAAGTGAATCAAGCCTAGAATATTGGTATTGACCATTTGTTGCCAATCGGCAAAGTCTGTTTTATCCGCGGGTTCAAGTCCGAGTGCCAATCCTGCGTTATTGACCAGTACGTCGATGTTGGTAAGCAAATCATTTGGCAAAGTTTGTAGCGCGGTTTTGGTGGCGGGCAAGTCCGATACGTCAAAGTTTAGCGGTATAAAGTTATCGCCCAGTTGGCTCTGTAGTTCGTCCAGTTTTTCTTGGCGTCTGCCAGTGCCGATGACGGTATGACCTTTTGAGATGAGTAATTCGGCAATCGCTTTGCCAAACCCTGCGGTTACGCCTGTGACCAAGATATTCATTGTATCCCCTACCATTCTTAATGTTCTATTATACTAGTACGTTAGTATATCATTTTTTATTAATTTATCAATCGTTTTGATTTTTTTGTGAAATCTGTAAGTCATACAAAACTTCAGCTCTCGGTTTATAAGTAACGGTCAAATCATATATTTGACCAGTTCTTAATTTTTGATAAGTTGATTTGTTAATCTGAACTTTGTTATGGTCAAAATATAGAAAGTAGTTGTCCACACCAACTCTTTTGGCTTGCTGATAAGATTTCACTTGATAATCACTTGTTATGATAGTTTTTTTATTTTCAAAAATCACATAAAGTGCTGGTGTTACTGCTTTTTCAACGAAAAATAATGCACTAAATATAAAGACAAGGACAAAAGCTAAAAATCCAATCATCTGTGCAAAACTTTTAAAATTCGGTATCGCTTTGAAAAAGATATAAATAAAACTAACAATGCCAAAGAGAAAAAACGCCCCGACAAACAAGGCAACCAAAACTATTTCAATACTTGCAGTTAATCCTTCATTCCAATCTAAAAAAGGGCGGATTAAAACGTATAAAAACATCACAATGCCAATTATAATAAGTAAATTCAAATGCTTGGGCTTTTCTTGAATGTCTGTGTTAAATGCCATTTAACTTCTCACTTTATTCACAAATTCACGCATTTTCTCCAAACTTTTCACCCCTTTTGCTGACTCAATGCCGCCGCTGACATCCACGCCATAGATATTGGTTTTGGCAATCGCTTCGCCCACGTTATCCGCCGTCAATCCACCAGCCAAAATAATCGGTAACGGCGAGTTTCTAGGGATTTTATCCCAATCAAAGCTATCACCTGTACCGCCAAATTTATCGGGATGATAGGCGTCAAGTAGCACGCTACACGCGCCAAAGTCTTTAAGCGCTTGGATTTGGGTGACAATCGTCTCCGTGGTGTCATCATGGCTGATGCGTAATGCCTTTATCCAGCGTTTATTGATTCTATCCGCCATCAGCTTGCATTCTCGTGGCGATTCATCCCCGTGAAACTGCACGATATCAAACGGCACATGATGCGATAGATAAACCAATTCTTGCTCGGGCATATTAACCACCAATGCTACCACTGTGGTAAACGCAGGCACTGCTTTGGCAAGCTCACAGGCTTGCTCGGGGGTCACCGCTCGCGGACTTGGCTCATAAAATACAAAACCCACCGCATCCACGCCAAGATTGACCGCATTTGTAATATCTTCAAGTTGGGTAAAGCCGCAAAATTTGACCGCTGTATTTTTCATTGAGTTGTGTTTGTCTTGAAAATGATAAAAGCTAGTATAACGAAAAAAGACACCCAAACGGATGCCTTTTCTCAGTCTTTTATTAGGCTATAACGAATGTCACATTCGCTTAAATTAAAGCCGCCTAGATTAAGCCTCTTTTTTTTCTGATTGTTCTGACTTTTTCGCTTTGTCTGCATGGTCAGCTTTCTTGGCGTCTGCAAGTTCTTCTATTTTTTCCTGAGCAGTCTCTTTAAGCGTGGCTGCTTTTTCTTGAACTGTTTCTTTTAAGGTTTCAGCTGTTTGCATGGCACTGTCAATCACGGTGCTTTTGTCATCAGCGCTATCTTGCGCATGGTCTTTGGATTGCGCTTTAGAGTGTTTTTTGCTATCTGCTGCTGATTTGGCGGTGTTGATACCTAGCATGCTATAACAAGGACAATGACCCGTCGCACCCGATACTAAGGGTATTAAGCCAAGCATTTTCATCTTTTTGCTTTTCGCTGATTTTAGTAAAGCTAGACCTGCCACAACACGCGCGATACGCTCTTTGTTGCCCACATTGGTTTTCATTTATTATTTTCCTTATTTTATGATAATTGATTTAAGGGAATTTTAAGGTAGCGAACGCCATTGTCTTCTGGTTTTGGCAATTCACCTGCATTGATGTTAACTTGTACCGATGGCAAAATCAAACGTGGCATTGCAAGTGTTTTGTCACGTTGGTTACGCATTCGTACAAATTCTGCTTTAGGCGTGCCTTGTTTGACATGAATGTTGCGTAATTTTTGCTCACCGACACAAACCGTTGCAATATGCTCACGCCCGCCCTTGGGTGGGTAATCATGGCAAAGATACAGCAGGGTATCATCGGGCAAGGCTAATAAACGCTGCATCGAGTCATACAAATCCTCGGCACTACCATGGGGAAAGTCACAGCGTGCAGAGCCGACATCAGGGGCAAAAATAGTATCACCGACGAATACCGCAATTTTTTCTTTGCCTGCGCTTTTATCCGTCACTTTATATGCCATATCGGCTGGGGTATGACCCGGTACATGCATGGCCGTAATGCTCAAATCACCCAGTGTTAGCTCGCTGCCTTCCTCAGTCAAAATATCAAATTGACTGGCATCGGTGGCTAGGTCGTCAAAGTTAAAAATGGTTTTAAAGGTTTTTTGCACCTTATCGATATATTTACCCATCACTATTTTACCGCCTAATTGCGCTTTGATATAAGGCGCGGACGATAAATGATCGGCATGGGCGTGGGTTTCGATGATATAGTCCAAGGTCAAACCTTGTGATTTGACAAACCCAATGACGTTATTGGCGTTGTCATAAGTAATTTTGCCGGCTGCGGGGTCAAAATCCAATACTGGGTCGATGATGGCGCAGTGTTTGCTAGCTTCATCAACTAGAACGTGGGTAAAAGTTTCAGTGTCTTTGTCTAAAAAAGAATGAATGTTCATAAGTTTTCCTGTTATCTAAAAACGCTTTTGGCATATCTTTATGGCAATTTCAACTGAAAAAACACTTTATACTTTTGTATAATAGCCGCATTGCAAGGCGTTGCTTAATTCATTATATTATTTTATAATATGTTTTTCAATATATTGTATTAGCATAAACGTTTATTGATTTTAAAATTATGTGATAAGTTTGATGGTAGCAGCACCTAGTATCAGCGATTACGTATCAGCCATTACGTATCAGCCATCAAAACACCTTGGGGAAAAGTCATGTCTGAAATTGCCGAACCGCAGTCCGATGCGCCTGTGTCGATGGATGCTACCATGCTCGATCAAATGCACGCTGCCGCAGGAAAAGCCAGCCAGTTGTTAAAGTCGTTATCTCATCCTGACCGCTTGATGCTGCTGTGTCAATTGACGCAAGGTGAGCATTGTGTGAGCCAGCTTGAAGAGAAAGTGGGACTGGGTCAACCAAGTCTGTCTCAGCAATTGGGGATTTTGCGTAAAGATGGTTTGGTCAACACCCGCCGCGAGGGCAAACAAATCTATTATTCAGTCGCCAGTGACAATGCCTTAGCAATCCTCAATGTACTGTATGATCGCTTTTGTCACACAAAATAATTAAATCTAAAGCTAACCAGTCTGCCAATTTATCGGACGCTAATTTATCAGAGTAACCACTTTATCGGAATAACCACCTTGCCATTACATTTAGCCTACTTGCGACGATTACCCCACTGGGTAACGCACTATAACAAGGCAAATCTCAGTCAAGATTTGTTGGCGGGTGTTATCGTGGGTATTTTGGTAATTCCGCAAAGTTTGGGCTATGCCATGCTGTCGGGGTTGCCCCCTGTATA
The DNA here is from genome assembly GCF_001553955.1 of Moraxella osloensis. NCBI lineage: Bacteria > Pseudomonadati > Pseudomonadota > Gammaproteobacteria > Moraxellales > Moraxellaceae > Faucicola > Faucicola osloensis. The sequence continues at coordinate 2,147,527 of NZ_CP014234.1, read as the reverse complement.
TGGGTTATATTCAGCGATTGTGCCGGTACTGGTGTATGCGTGGATTGGCGCAAGCTCGGTCAATGCCGTCGGTCCCGTGGCGATTACTGCGATTATGACCGCACAAGCGCTGCAGCCCTATAACGAATTACCGCCCATGCATTATGCCATTATGGCGTCGTTTTTGGCGCTGATAACAGGGACACTATTGTGGCTAGCAAGCGTGTTTCGGCTCGGCTGGATTACCCAGTTTATTAGCCGTGGCGTGACGGCAGGGTTTATTAGTGGCGCGGCGATTTTGATTTTGGTCGGGCAAATCAAATATGTGACAGGTATCGCGATCAGTGGCAATTCACTGCTAGAGAATGTTGAAACCTTTTTGTTTCATCGCCGTGAGTTGCACGTGCCCACCTTGATGGTCGGTGTTGCGGCATTCACCGTCCTAATTATCAACCGCTATTATCTTAAAACTTGGCTCAAGCCTTTATTGGCTGCCAAAGTCATTGAGGTCATCACGCGTATGATACCTCTTGCGGTACTGGCAATCGGTATTATCGCCAGTCAAGTTGGCAATTTTGCCGATATCGGTATTCGCACAGTGGCGGATGTACCCAGTGGTTTGCCGCATTTTGTGCTGCCGTTTTATCAGATTTCGCCCGTTGAACTCATTAATTTATTACCTGCAGCCGGATTGATGGCGCTGATTGCATTTGTCTCTAGCAACTCGGTTGCCAGCTCATTTGCCCGACAACGCAATGAAGCTTACGATGCTAATCTAGAACTCAAAGGGTTGGGCTTTGCCAATATCGCAGGTGCGTTTTTTCAGTCGTTTACCATTGTTGGTGGCTTCTCACGCACCGCGGTAAATGTCGATGCGGGTGCGCAAAGTCCCCTTGCCAGTATGTTATCGGTACTGGTGATGGCATTGGTGCTGCTGTTTTTTAGCCAGACTTTAGAGCCACTTCCCTATGCCATATTGGGCGCTACGATCATGTCAGTGATTATCAGCCTGATTGATGTACAAACGCTCAAGCAAGCGCTGCGCTATGACAAACTCGATGCGCTGGCATTTGGCGTGGCACTCACAGGTGTGTTATTGTTTGGGCTAAATATTGGCTTGGTGGCGGGGCTGTTTGCCTCCTTTGCAGGCTTGATTTGGCAAACCAGCCACCCGCATATCGCGATTGTGGGTCAAATTGGTGATACCGGGCATTTTCGTAATGTTGCACGCCATCCAGTGAAGCAGTTTGATGATTTGTTGATCATTCGCATTGATGAAAGCCTGTTTTATGGCAATGCCCAGTCCGTGCTACAGTTTATTGAGCAGGCGATTGCCAGTCATTCACAGACTAAAAATCTGGTACTGATGTTATCGGCAGTCAATCACATCGATTTGACAGCACAAGATATGCTCATCAATTTAAACCAAAATTTGGCGGCTCAAGCTATCGCCCTACATTTTTCGGAAGTCAAAGGGCCGGTGATGGATGTGATTGAAAAAACCGATGTGATTCAAAAATTAACAGGCAAGGTATTTTTAAGTACGCAACAAGCGGTTAAACAATTAACCCAATAAATCTACTTGTCGCAGTCAGTAAAAACATGAATAATCAACGCTAACTTTATAAGGAAACACAACATGCCAAACAATACTGTTTTTTATGGTCAAATTGAGCCACAGCAAGTTGCTCAAATTCAAGCGCAAGGTTTTAAAACCATTATCAATAACCGCCCCGATGGCGAAGAACTCAACCAACCGCTGCAAACAGATATCGCTACTAAAGCACAGCAAGCAGGGCTCGCCTATCATTATCTACCGGTCGTTGGTGGTCAATTAACCCGTGAGCAAGTTGAGCAGTTTGCCGAGATTTTTAATCAAGCAGAAAAACCCGTGTTTATGTTCTGCCGTTCAGGCAACCGCTCAAACGTGTTATTCCAGTCTGCCAAACAGCTTGATTTGCTAGACGACTAATCCTTTTTAGTGAAAACCATGACAGCAAAAATCACCCTGTGGATAGACGCTGACGCAATTCCCACTATTGCCAAGCAAATCATCATCAAAACCGCGCAGCGCACCCAGACGACCACGATTTTTGTCGCCAATCGCGGCATTGCTTTACCGCGGTTGCCAGTTTTGCAGATGACAGTGGTCGAAGGCGGTTTTGACAAAGCGGATGACTATATCGCAGCGCACTGTGTAGCGGGTGATGTGGTCATCACAAGCGATATCCCACTTGCCAATGACTGCATTGAAAAAGGCGCCAAGGTAGTCACCTCTCGCGGTTTTGTGTATGACAAAGACAACATTAAGCAAAAGCTTAATATGCGCGATTTTATGGATACCATGCGTAGTACAGGCGTTTTTGACCCCAGTCAACAAAGCAAATTGGGCGGACAAGCCCCCTATAGCGACAAAGACAAACAAGCCTTTGCCAATATTTTGAACGCTTGGATTCGCTAGTTGATTATGCTAAACCCTATTCGTGCTATTAAGGTATTATATCAACTGGAAAATCACCCCGAACCGCTGGGTGTCAGTCAGGCGATGATTGAGCAAAATGAGCACGCCTTGGGCGTTCAATTACCTGCAGGTTTGTATCATTATTTATTGGCTTTAGGCAATATCGCTAGTCTCAATAGTGGCTTTAATCACCTTGGCTTATTGCCGTTAGAACGCTTGGGCGACCATCTCGTCATTGGCAAAACCTGCGATAATGACGGCGTTTGGGGCATTCATGTCGATGACCTAAGTCCAAAAAAGCAGCATAACCCGATGGTGCAAATGAGCCGCAACTTTGATGCGATTGAACAAAGCGAAATTCACTGGTTTGATGAATTGCCACTGGCTGAGTTTCTGTTGGCGCAAGCGATTATTAATGGCGTCAATGGGGGATTAAAACACCATGCCCAACTGTATGATTTTGATGGACAATCGATTCCAGCTGATTTGAGTGAAAAATTACAGCATATCGCCAGTGAAATCATTGAACTGCGGCAGCCGCATGAGCGCTATTTTCAAGCCGAAGATTTTGGCGTGGTGATGTTATTGGGTATGGATGAGTCTATTCCCAATGCCTTTATGATTGCTTCGCAAGATGAATACAAATTCAATGACTATATCCATCAATTAGCGATTGGATTTGCAGATTGACCTAAAAGTAGCATTATGACGACTTAGCAAACCATTTTTGTCCAAACATAAAAAACGATACGCCGACTAGCATCAATACAATCCCCAAAAATTTACTCCAATGCAGGGTTTTCACAGGCATACCAAATAAACCCAAACTATCCACCACCATGCCCATGACCAGCTGACCTAAAATAAACAAAAACACCGTATTGGTAACACCGATTTTTGGCGCTAAAAAAATCGACGCAAAGACAAAAAACGCGCCCAGCGCACCGCCAAGCCATTTCCACCAGTCACTGATTTGCATGTCTGATAGACCCGATTGCACCGCTTGCCAATCGACAAATAGCAAAGACACCAAGCACAATAATAGCGCGCCAACCGTGAACGATACAAATGCTGCCATTAGCGGTTGGCCACCAAACATTGCGCCCAATCGGGTATTAATCGCTGCTTGAATCGGGATGCCCAAGCCTGCCACCAGCCCCAAAAATAAATGCCAAACTTTCATATCAATTCCTATTTTTTGAGTTCACTGCTGTTAGGCGTGAGGGGTGGGTATAGCGATGACATCGCGGATATGGGTTTTGCCCGTTTTAATCATTAGCAGCCTGTCAATACCAAGCGCAATGCCACTACAAGCTGGCAGGTCATCACAAGCTGCCAGCAGATTTTCGTCAATTGGCATCACAGGCAGCCCACGTTTTTTACGCGCCACATTATCTTCATCAAAGCGCAGACGCAGCGCCTGTCCATCAGCCAACTCATCATACGCATTGGCGATTTCAAGACCGTTGATATACAGCTCAAAGCGTCTAGCCACCCGATTGCCATCTTTGTCTGTGACTGTCTTGGCGAGGGCGGCAGTGGCGACAGGATAATCATAGATGAGTGTCGGTAGCGCTTTTCCCAAATTAGGCTCCACCAAATGACTAAATAATAAATCTAACCAGCCTTGGTGATCCTCCCCCAAATCAATGTTAAGACCATTATCTTTGGCGATGGCTTTGAGGGTATCGCAACTGGCATCGAAGGGATGAATTTTGACAAAATCCATAAAGGCATCCACATAGCGATAATGGTCAAAAATCACCGGATAGCCGAGTACCGCGGACACCAAATCGTTGGTTTCTTTTGCCAGTTCATCCAAACTAAAATTGGGACGGTACCATTCGAGCATGGTAAATTCAATGTTGTGGCGGCTGCCAATTTCGTTGTCGCGAAACACGGGGCAAATTTGGTACATCGGTACTTGCCAAGCTGCCAATAGACGCTTCATGGCAAATTCGGGTGAGGTGTGCAGATAATAGGTTGTTGGATGGTCGGCCACAGTGACATTGCTAGAGACGGATTGCAAAAATATATCGGTATTGCCCGCCTGTGACAGCACAGGAGTTTGTACTTCTAGCACTTGTCGCTCGGCAAAAAACTGGCGAATAGTGGCATACATCGCAGCACGGGCTTGGGCGGTTTGTAGGGTGCAAGTAGGTTGATAAGTGGTTGACATAGCAGTTTGGATAGGTGGATTTGCGACAATATTAGCAGACCCAAAAAAAATAGCTAGTATTTTCCCATACTGGCTATTTTTGCTTTATGTCATGGTGAACATTTTTATCAAATTTTAAACACGTATGATTGCCATTCACGGCGCAGCGGGTAGTTTTTACGCAGGTTATCAAAGTCTTTGCCTTCAATATCACCGTTTGCGTTTGCCACACTACGTAAACGCTTGTCATCGGCTTTGATATCATACATCACAGGAATTTTATTGAGCAGTTGATGGCGCTCGTGGTCTTTGAGTGGGTTATGCACTTTTTGAAACAGCGGCACTTCAGCTGGCATCAAGCTATGAAAATCAACCGTTGGGGCAACCTGTAAATATTTGCATAAGGCATTGTAGACAAACTGTGTGCCCCTAAGTTTGCCTTCTAGGGTATAACCTGCGATATGCGGAGTGACGATACTACAGGCTTTGAGCAGCTCTGCATCGATATTGGGCTCGTGTTCAAACACATCGAGCACACACACATTCGGGCTTGCGACAATATCATCACGACCGAGGACTGCACCGCGCGAGGTATTGATGATGATGGCAGTGTCGGATACGGTTTGCCAACGCGCTTGGGTCATCAGATAGTCGTGATGGGTGGGATATGAACTGTTGTGCGCATGCGTTAGTGGCACGTGAAAGCTAATCACATTGCTTTCTTGCAGTACAGTTTCAAGTTTGGCATTGTTGACTACGGACGGTGGTTTGAGTGGGTCATAGCCCAGCACATTCCAGCCATAGGAAATCGCATATTGCGCGAGGGTATTACCGATATTACCCACCCCAATAATGCCAAGGTTGATGGGTTTGAAAAAATAGTCAGGGCGCAAATTGGCAATCGCTGCCACCACATATTGTGCAACCGAATGCTTACTACAGCCAGCGGCATGGGCAAAAATGATACCGCGCTTGGCGAGGTACTCCACATCGACATGGTCGATGCCGATGGTGGCACTACCGACAAATTTGACGCTTTTATTGTTGTCTAATAACAGCCTGTTGACAGGCGTGACGGAACGCACTAACAAAATATCGGGCTGATGCTCATCTATCACAGCCGCGTCAATCTCGCGCCCTGCCATCGCAATCAATTCGATGGGTCGCCCTAAAGTGTGTTCATTAAAAAAATCGCTTAAATGAGCAATATTGCCATCAGCAATAATTTTCATATTGTATCCCTATCTTTCTTTTTGTTGTCATCATCCAACTTACAGACCGTTAGCATAACAAATTTTTATGACCTTTTGATGCGTATGCTGAATTTTTTCAAATAAAAATTGGGCAAATTTATCGCATCAATTTGACCAGTATCACCATGATAATCAAAACAAGCACCCCACCGATAGCAATCAGCAGGAGTTTTTTATCTTTGGCGGTATCTTTGGTAGATAATTGGGTTTGTAAGCGCAGCTTGTCATTCATAAGTTGCTGCGTCAATTCATTGGATAGTGAGGGTGGTGGCATTGGCTTTGGTGTCTGGGCTGCCTGTGATGTCTGTGGTTGTAAAGTTGGCTTTACATCAGCAAGCTTTTGCCCAGTCGTTTGTTGAATAGCGGCTTGTTGCTGAGCAGTAGCTGACATTGGATTTTCTAGCTTGTCTGACATCAATCCGATAGCTGAACTTTGTTCTCGGCTGGGTGCTCGATTGGGTTTAAATTTTGGCCATAGCCGCTTTTGGGTCGCGGCATCGGTGCTATCCTGTGCGTATTTTTGCTGCCAGTGAATATAAGGAAGTAAATCATAATCTTGCCCAAACTGCTCATAAGCCAAGCTTAGCCAATAGTGATAATAGGCTTTATCCCATAATTGGCTAGGCAATACCATAATTTCGCCCTGCTCGGCTTTATTTTGGTAAGCATGAGTATGAATGATAATGGGCACTACGCTATTTGATAACATGCCATTGGGCAAATGACGCCGCCAAATCCAACTGCTAGTTATCCGATAGTTTGTCGCTGCGATACTGGCTGGATAAGCCAAATTAAATACCCTAGATGTGTCGTCTTGGCAATGTAACTGATAAAACGCCACGTCGGATGCAGCATTTAGCGGCTGATTGACTGTGCCAACCGCATCCATTAATTGACTTGCCTTGGCTTGCAAGTCTTCTACCCTTGCTTGCCCGCTTGGATCAAACAAAATGTCGGCACAACTTACCCGATAGTTGGCAAAAGGCGTGTCTCGTTCTTCTTCTGACATAGGCTTGGTTAACGCCGCATCAGATTTTATCACAACACCCCACACCACTTTGCCATAGCGATATAAATCCTCAGTCGCTTCTACTTGCCGATACAGCTCATCTTTAATCAAGTTATCACTGACGTATACTTGCAAATAGCTTTGCTCGTGGTGGCTGGTTTGCAAAATATATTTTGCCAAATCAAACCCGCGCCAATCAATGCTGGTATAGTCAAAAGCTGCCATATTCACATTGGTTTGATTATCGAGTATCGGCAATAGCGCAAAATCAAATCGTGTCACCAGCTGCGCGTTTTGTTGCTGGATACGCTGGTCTTTGGGCGGCAATACCCAACTATCAAGTTGATTGACATAGGCGTCTTGCCACAGCGTTTTGACCGCGGTATTTTGTGTTGAAGGTGTGCTTAGCAGTGCTTGGTAAAAGTGCGTGGTTAACGCGGTTATTTGTTCGGAGGTAAGCGCTGTTTGTGCGCCGTTTTGATGACTGACTAACGGATAAATTTTTAGACTGTGCCAATCATTGGCGGACTGATACGGCAACACAAGCTGCAACTGTAAGCGAGGGTTTTCATACACCCATATCTCAATCACAATCCCTTCGGTACGCCCCATCGGCAAATTGGTATAGCTATCAAAACAGCCTACGATTATGGGGGCTAATTGTGGGTTTTGATGCAGCGTTTGGTAGAGGCTATCAATCACTGTGTCTATATTTGTGTCTGTATCTGTATCTGTGGCTGTAACTGTATCTAAATCCGTATCGTGAGGATATAACAACTTAATATTGGATGGATTAAATGCGGTTAATTCACCCCCTGTATTGTCGCTGGTATGGGCTTGATACACAGAAGGTAAAATCGGCTCACCTTGTGATAGCCTTGATAGCACAGACGCCACTAACGCACCCGCCGCCTGCATGGCTGACGTCCAAGGCGCTGGCAAGTCAGCGGTAGCGCTCACAGCGTCTTGATAAGGATAAACTGCTAGGTGACCTGCATTTTGCCGCTGCAAAATATCCGCAAACTCAGCAGCAGTGGTCGGAAAACTGCTAGCAAGTCCAAATAACCGATTGGTCACTACCAGCATCGGTGTGCGATAGCAGTCCTCAAACAGCAGTACAAAACTATGCTCAAGGCATTCAGCAAACTCCTCGCCCAAGCTGTCATACATCTGCGCAAAAGATACCCAGCGCACGGGCACATTTGCCAAGCGACTGCTGGTCACGCCAATATAAAACCCCAGCAAATAGCAAAATGCTTGATGTGAGGCATCTTGCAAAAAGTCCAGATAATCCGCTTGCGTAAACCCAAACGCCTGCTGAATAGCCGATAACGCCTCATCAATTTGCACTAAGCTATCACGACTATTATCAAAATTCACCGCTGCCAAATAGGTAGAAAATGCGATAGCATCGTCTTGTAGTTTGCCTGTTTTCACTTTTGCCAAATAGCCCTGACACACTGCCTCAGGCGATTGCAATAAGTTGACTTGCGATTGCTGATAGAGGGTCTGCGTCATCTGGGCAATAAACTGTGGCAACACGTCCTTACCCTGCAACAAATCTGGTAATAACTTAAGCGGTTGGCAATAGATTTTGTGTCCGATGCGCGCGGTGAGTGACGCGTAAAAATCGGCAGGTAACTGTGACTGGATGGGGTGCTTATTTTGCCGTGCCAGCTGCGCTGACATCCTGTCATAGTCATACCAAGCAATCGGTTGCCCGGTGGTTTTGGCTAAATAGTCTGCAATATAAGCGGCGAGCGCTACCACAAGTGCTTGCCCGCTTTGGTTTGCCAATAATTGTGGCAATTGAATGTGGCGTTTTGCCATTGCTGCAAAAAACCGACTGAGTTGTTGTAGGCTGTTGGCTGAATAATCAAAGTCAATCTTTTGCAAGTTTTCCCAAAACAGTATCTCAAACGGCGGTGTCTGTTTGGTCTGCAAATAATATAATAAGGTGTTGACTTGTTGGGCGGTGGTTGGCTTCATCGGGGTTTTTTGGCAACAATTTTTTATCATTTTGGGGTAAATTGTTGGCTTTGGCAAGTGCTAGCGGTGGGTGCTGCCGCAATAAAAGATAAAAAACCAAGCCCATGTTAGGTCAATGGGCTTTTGTCATCTACTGACTTTCAAATACTGACTTTTAAACTTTTTTGACGCTTATTTTAAAAAATCAGGGTCTTTATAAGCCGGGTTTGGATAATCATAAAAACCCTTCCCCACTTCAAACCCTGTGCGACCTTTATCGATCAGTTCGGTTTGCAGTTTTTGGATAAATCGCTCGGCAGTTTTTGAGCCTGTTTTGGCTTTTTGCTGGCTGATATTAACAATGGTATTAACCCCTACGATATCCATCATGGCAAACGGTCCCATCGGTGCGCCTGTGCCAATCATCCAAGTTTTGTCAACGGTCTGGGGATCGGCAATGTCATTGGCATACAAGTGCATGCCGGCATTTAAAAAAGGCACTAATAGGGTATTTAAGATATAGCCAGGCTGTTCTTTATTGAGTGGTAACGCCACCATGCCAATGGCTTTGGCATAAGCAACAATGCTGTCAAATACCGCCGGATCGGTTTGCGCTGAGCCCATGACTTCTGCGGTGTTGTTCACCCAGATACGGTTGGCAAAGTGTAACGCCAAAAATTTATCGGGACGACTTGTGGCTTCGACCATTTGGCTAGGAATCAAGGTTGAGCTGTTACTGGCAAAAATCGTGTGACTTGGGGCTACCTTTGCCAGCGCCTTATAAAATTCATTTTTGATATCAAGGACTTCTGGTAAGGCTTCAATGACCAAATCAGCCTGTGCCACCGCTTCGCCTAAGTCAGTCACATAGCGAATCGCATGGGTCATTACTTGGGCTTGTGCTGGGCTTTTGTCATAGAATTTGGCGTAGATGGGCATGAGTTTTGCGATGCGCTCTTTGACCTTTTCAGGTTCTTTATCAAAGATTGTGACGTTAAAGCCAAAAAAGGCGTTTTGCATGGCGATTTGAGAACCCAGTACGCCGCCGCCGGCTACCGTAACCTGCTTGATGGATGAAGTATTTGCTGTTGTCATGATTTATTCCTTTAAATCGCTATTATTTAAATCGCTATTAATAGTTTGCAAGTTATTGTAGCGGATTTTTGGTAGTATGCCTACCTCGCCAATATACACTGACAAGGCAACACCATATTACCCGCCAAAAAAAGTTACCCGCAAAAAAAAAGCCAAACGTCATAGTTTGGCTTTTTTTGAAAAATAACTAAAAAAACAGGTGAAAAATTATTGCAACATGAGGTATTCAAACGCACTGAGTGCCGCTTTACTACCTTCGCCCATCGCAATATTAATTTGCTTAAACGGTACGGTAGTGACATCACCACAGGCAAAAATTCCGGGTTTGTTGGTTTGGCATTTCTCATTGATTTCGATTTCACCAAATTTGGTCACCTGTACCAAATCTTTGACCACTTCCGAGTTTGGCACCAGTCCGATTTGCACAAAGATAGCAGATAATGGCAATTCTTTGTTTTCACCGGTGGTACGGTCTTGGTAAATTAGCGAACTGACTTTACCATCAGTTGCTTTAATCTCTTGGCTCGCTACACTTGTCATGATATCGATATTATCGCGCTCTTTGGCTTTATCAATCAATACTTGGTCTGCTTTGAGCGTGTCAGCAAATTCTAACACTGTCACGTGTTTGACAATGCCTGCCAAGTCAATTGCCGCTTCAATCCCTGAGTTACCGCCGCCCACAACTGCCACGTCTTTGCCTTTAAAGAACGGACCATCACAGTGCGGACAATATGCGACGCCACTACCGATATTTTCGTCTTCACCTTTGATGTTAAGCTTACGCCATTTTGCCCCCGTCGCTACGATAATCGCACGAGTGCCAAAACTTTCACCGGTATTCAAGGTAATTTGGTAGGTTGGCTTATCCTCGCCTTGCTCATTCATTTGTGCAGAATTTTCGCTGATGGATGTCACGCTTACCATTTCTTTGACCGTGATACTATAAGCGGCAATATGTTTGACAAAATTGGCAGATAATTCATTACCATTGGTCAACGGGATTGAAATCAAGTTTTCGATATCTTGGGTATCTTTCACTTGCCCACCGATACGATCAGCCACCATGGTCACTTTTAAGCCTTTACGTGCCACATAAATGGCTGCCGCTACGCCCGCAGGTCCGCCACCGATGATGGTTACATCTTGCTGCTCAAGCTGTTCGGCTGCTGCTGCACCACTCATCAAATCTGGATATTGCTGTTGCAGTTTCTCAATGAGTTTGGCAGTGTCAATTTTACCATTGGCAAAAGGTTTACCATTTAAATATACCGCAGGTACGCCTTGGATATTGCGCTCGTTAATCATGTCTTGGAACACACCACCATCAATCATTTCATTGCTGATGTTGTCGTTCAATAACGCAAATTGGTTCAGCGCTTGTACCACGTCTGGACAGTTGTGGCAAGACAATGAGACGAAAGTTTCAAATTTTAGCGGCTGTTTAATCGCCTTAATAATATTTTGAATACCTGGGTCAAGTTTGATTTCACTACCACCTGATTGTAAAATCGCCAAAATCAATGAGGTAAATTCGTGACCACCTGGAATACCACTAAAAATGATACCTGTATCTTTGTCTTGGCTACGGATTTTAAAACTCATCGGTGATAGATTGGCATCGAATTGTTGACTCAAACGAATCTTGTCAGTGGTTCCTGCAATTTGGGTCAAAAAATCCACCAGTTCAGCGCGCTGTTCATGTTCACCCTCACCCAACACAAACTCAATCGGGCGAGTCATACGTTCGCTATAACTTTTTACTGCATCTAATAAACCTTGATCTAACATGGTAGTTTCCTTCTAGTTATTGGGTAAGTCATTGTGTTAACCTTATTATTGTGATTTTTGTGGGCTTTGACAATGTGAGAAAGTTGATAGCTATGTTTTAAAAAACAAAACGTTTATTATTTTATATAACAAAATATTAATACATAAATTACTTAAGTGCATTGATAGTATGGCTTTTGCCCCCTCACCAATTGTTACCGATTAGCGTATAGTCAACCATGCGATTTTTAGTTACAATGCTAATAAGACAAATGCAATATATTAACTCAATCAAATTTGTCTTATGTGTTGACCCCTTTGCATTATTTTTCACATACAACCAAAGAAAGGAAAGAACTATGTTTCCAGAACATCGCGAACTTATTAGCAAACTAAAAACTTCTGATAAACACTTTGAAAAATTATTTGATAAACACAATGACTTAGATGCTCAAATCATTAACCTAGAAAAAGATCCTGTTGCAGCAGGCAGCCGTGACGACGAAATTGAAGCATTAAAAAAACAAAAACTGCAATTAAAAGATGAAATCTATAAAATCTTAGAAGACAATAAAAATAAATAAGTTCTAAGCTAAATTTAAGCTAAATTCGATTTTTTTGATTAAAGCCCTGTTCGTTGTGACAGGGCTTTTGCTATTGATAGCAAGTGTAAGGCTTAAATCAACCAATTAGCCCTACTATGAAAAAAATTGGACTGTAAAAAATTGACGTAAGCGTGGCTGACGGCATTATTTTTTTGGGACTACATTAACCAAGAAGCATAACAGCATCGTCACCATAATCACCGGCAAGGTATTGCCGATATCAAGTGGATGGGCAAGCCAATAACGGTACAAGCAAAAACCAATCGCCCAAACAATCAAATTTTTGACATTAAAACGCTGTTTGATACCGGTATTTTTTAAAATAAAAAAGTCCACAATTTGAATGGCTGCCATTGGCGCAAAAACTGAGCCTAAAAAGTATAAAAATTCAGTGATATCATCCATGGGAAACAACATAGCTGCGATAGTACAGATGAGGGTAATGCCAATTGCCAAGCCTTTTTCTGGAAGTTTTTGCCACAGCGAGACACCCGACACGCCTGCCGAGTACGCATCCAAAAACGTGGTTGTCACCGTCGCGAGCACAATCAACAATAACCCAGTCATGCCCAATCCAAGCTGTAACAGCATTTGGGCAAAATCTGAGGTTTGGGTATACAACGCCATGCCCAGTCCAATCGCATACATCCACGCACTCATCACCCCATAGCTCACGGTGCTCACAAGTGTCGCTTGCAAAGGTCTTTGCGCATTGCGAGTATAATCACTCACCAGTGGCAACCATGATAATGGCATAATGACCGCGAGCTCCACCGCTGCCCCAAAGCTCATTGCTGCTGCCACGTCTTTTGTCGCTGCCACATCCCCAGCGCCTAACTTAAATAATTTAAACGACAAAATAAGTGTTAAAATAAACAACCCAGCTACCGCCAACGCATTGATTTTGCCAAAGAAGCGGTTGCCCATCCACAGCCACAGCACAATCAGCGCACCAATCACACCACACCAGGCCGCTTGTCCGATAGCCCAAATCCCATTGACTGCCAATGCCCCATCATAAATCATGATGGCTGTCCAACCGACCAATTGCACAAGATTTAGCAAAGCAAAAAGCATCCCACCATGAAAACCAAAACTACCCTTCACTGTTTCCATGGCACTTTTGCGTTGGGTTGCCCCAATATAGCCGACTAGAAAAAATAGCAAACCACCAATCATATGCCCAATGACGATGGCTAACAAGCCACGCTCCCACCCCAACGGCGCAAGGTAGGTGCCCGTCAAAATCTCAGCGATTGACACAGCTGCCCCTGCCCACAGCAAAGCGTAATGGCCACTTGTGGTCTGACTGCGAGTTTGGTGGGTGGTTTGTGCGCTATCCATGGTTATTTTCTCAAGCTTCAAAGAAGCTGATTTTATCATTTTTAACAACAGTAGTTGAATAAAAAAACCCCAAATCTTTCAATTTGAGGTTTTTAATTTTATTTAATTGTCAGTCAATGAAACATTTGACCATCAAGATTAGATTTTACCTACTAAATCTAGGCTTGGTTTTAAGGTTTCTTTACCTTTTTCCCATGCCGCTGGACATACTTCACCGTCGTTGTCACGCACGTATTGAGCGGCTTGGATTTTACGGATTAAGTCTTTGGCAGAACGACCGATACCTAAGTCATGAATTTCTGCCACTTTGATTTTACCGTCTGGGTCTACCAAGAAAGTACCACGAAGGGCAGCGTTGTCTTCTTCAATCATCACGTTAAAGCCGCGAGTGATTTTACCAGTACCATCGCCAAGCATTGGGTATTTTACTTTAGCGATTGCAGGTGACGCATCTGCCCATGCTTTGTGTACAAAATGGGTGTCTGTCGATACTGCATAGACTTCTACGCCTAATGCTTTGATTTCTTCGTAATGGTCTGCCATGTCTTCAAGTTCAGTTGGGCAAACAAAGGTAAAGTCATGTGGGTAGAAGAAAAACACTGCCCATTTGCCTTTAACGTCATCTGATGAGATTTCTTTGAATTCACCATTCACATATGCTTGGGTTTTGAATTCTGGAATGGTTTGGTTGATAATTGCAGCCATGGATTTTTCCTTATATAAGCTATTGTTGTGATTAAAATTTAGCAACATCACCATTTGGCAAAGCCAAATCAGTGAGTGCTATATTGATAACACAAATTTGATGTCATTGGCAACCCAGCTTTTTAGGCTCCTAGCTTTTTGGGCTATAGTCGGTTGCTGTTTTTTACACATCAAACGTCGTTATCGATGGGTTTATCTTAATACAATTTAAAATTCAGTCTATTTTAAAGTTTTTAATTGATTGATTAAATTTTTAAATTAACCTTGAGGGTTTTGTCTTGTAGTTTCAATCTTTAGGCTATCTTGTAATTATTTTGAAAGGCTCGATAATGAGTTTACTGTCAAGACCAAATTAATGATAGATTAAAAAAGATTCCCCTCGTAAAAGCACACAAAAATGGTAAACTAAATTTAAAATGATTCGGTTCATTGAGGTTTTTAGCAGGCATCTTTTGCGTGTTTTTTGCTAGGGTAGCCGTCAGTTTTTTTACCTTTTTATCTTTTTATTTATCTTTAACTAAAACGCGTTAGCGAAGATTGTACGCTATTTTAAAGGTTAAAATCCAAACCATGATTACATTACGACAATTAGAATTTGCATTGGCAGTTGCCAAATACAAGCATTTTAAACGGGCAGCAGAAGAGTGTAATATCTCACAATCTGCTTTAAGCTTGGGGATTGCCGAGCTGGAAAAACAGCTTGATACCCAAATTTTTGAGCGTAACAACAAACAAGTGCTAATCACCCCGATTGGGGAGGAAATTCTTGAGCGAGCCTCGCGGATATTTGCCGAAGTCAATGATTTGGTGACCCGCGCCCAGACGCACCAAACCCCACTCGCCTATCCGATGACGATTGGTATCATCCCAACCATTGCGCCGTTTTTGCTGCCCAAGGTATTGCCGCTACTGCGCCAACAATTCCCACAGTTTCAGCTCAATGTGGTAGAGGAACAAACTGAGCGACTGCTTGAAAAAGTCCGTTACGGCGCGATTGATACCGCCATTATTGCGCTGCCTTACAACACTGACGGCATGCTATCATTTGAGTTTTGGTCAGAGACGTTTTTGGCGGTATTTGCTAAAGACAGTAAACACGCCAACTTACCCAGCATCAATGCTGATGAGTTAGCCAACAGTAACTTGATGCTGCTAGGCGAAGGACATTGTTTGACCGATCATGCGCTATCGGTATGTCACCTCGATAAAAGCCGCGTCAAACACGCCTTTAGTGAAGCAAGCCTGCATACGTTGATTCAAATGGCTATCAGCGGTATGGGCACCACGCTAGTGCCGCAAATGGCAGCTGGGCAAGTGCGCCAGCAAACTGACAATGTGTCGTTAGTGCCGCTCAATGAAGCTGGTCCGCATCGCCGCTTGGCGTTTGTCACCCGTCTCAACTATGCACGGGTCGATGATGTGAATCTATTGGGTCGCTTGTTTGCCCAAGGGTTACACGATAGCGAATTGGCGTCTGCGCCAGCTACCCCATCTACCCCATCTACCTTAGACGCTGAGCCCATGACTTCAGCGAAGCCCGCCACAGAGGCATAATTTTTTATGCTCACTTTATTACATACATCAGATTGGCATTTGGGGCGTAGGCTTTATGGTAAGCCACGCTATGATGAGTTTAAGCAGTTTTTAGACTGGCAGTTACAGACGCTGCGTGAGCAAAAAGTCGATGTGCTATTGATTGCAGGGGATATTTTTGATACCACCGCACCCAGCAACCAAGCGCAAAATTTATATTATGATTTTTTAAGTCAAGTTTGCCATACCGATTGCCGCCATGTGATTATCGTAGCGGGCAATCATGATTCAGCCAGTTTTTTGGAGGCGCCCAAACAGCTACTCAAAGCCTTTAACATCCATATCATCGGTAGTATGACAGATACGCCGACTGACGAAGTGATTACGTTATCAGATAAATCGGGGCAACCTGAGCTCATTGTCATGGCTGTGCCCTACTTGCGTGACCGTGATGTACGAACCGTGGGGCATGGCGAACGCCTTGATGATAAAGAACGCAAACTTGCCCAAGGCATCAAAGCCCATTATGCACAGATTGCCGATATTGCCATTGCGCAACAAGCGCAGCTGCAAGCCAAATATAAGCGTACCATTCCGATTGTGGCAACGGGGCATTTATTTACCGTCGGCGGGCAAACGATGGAAGGCGATGGGGTGCGTGATTTGTATGTCGGGTCACTCGGTAGTATCGGTGCTGAGATTTTTCACCCACAGATTGACTATGTGGCGCTTGGGCATTTGCATATCCCGCAAGCGGTTGGCGGACAACCACACATCCGTTACGCTGGTTCACCCATTGCCATGGGTTTTGGTGAAAGTCGCCAGCAAAAACAAGTGCATTTGCTGCGATTTGATGCCAACCCTGACTTACTGTCTCAGCCATTACAAACTTTAACCATTCAAAAAAAACCGCTTGTCTCTGCGCCAACCCCTGTCAACAAACGCAAAAGGATGAGCCATACGTCGATGGATTTATTTGCGGATGAAGCGTTGCCTGAATCATCCATGCTTGGAGTGATAAATGCAGAGGCTGAGATTAACGCAGAGGTTGATGCACAAGCGAGCCATGAAGCACAGTATGATACGCCCAGTGATCATCTAAACGGGCAGCTTAGTGGACAGCCTTACAATATAGCCAAGCTTAGCGATACTACCCTCCTGCAATCGCTGCCTGTTCCTGTGTTCCAACCCATCCAAACGCTCAAAGGTGATTGGCAAACCATCAAAACCCGCTTACACAGCCTAAAAAAATCCCAACAATCGGTTTGGCTTGAAGTGGTGTATGACGGGCAAGAAGTCGTGGGTGATTTATCAGAAAAAATTGCAGAACTGGTTAAAGACGCTAGGCTTGAAGTACTACGCATCAAAAATCAGCAAAAACGCGATCAGGTGATGCAAAGCCAGCGCATGGATGAGTCACTTGAAGAGTTAAACCCGACACAAGTGTTTGAACGCTGCCTAATTGCCCATCAAGTGCTAGAAGAACAAAAACCCATGTTATGGTCAAGATATACTGAAGTGCTTGAAAGCTTGCAAGGGGGGCAGCAATGAGAATCTTAAAGCTACGCTTTCAAAACCTTAATTCATTGCAAGGCGAATGGGAAATTGACTTTCGCCATGCCGCCTATGCCGATGAAGGTATTTTTGCCATCACAGGCTCGACAGGGGCGGGTAAAAGCACCATTTTAGATGCCATTTGTCTTGCCTTATACGGTGCGACGCCACGCTTGGGTGAGATTACCCAAAGCAAAAATGACCTCATGTCACGCCATACCGGCGAATGTCGAAGCGAAGTAATTTTTGCCACCAAAAGTGGCAGTTATCGCTGTACTTGGCTACAAAAGCGCGCTAGAAAAAACCCCGAAGGCAATTTGCAATCACCAATGCACGAAATCGCCCCTTTTACCGATGACGCTGCAAATTTACCACCGCTTGAAACCCAAACCAGAAAAACTAGAAAACTGGTCGCTGAATTCACCGGCATGGATTTTGACCGTTTTACCCGTGCCATGTTACTGGCGCAAGGCAGTTTTGCCGCTTTTTTGCAAGCCAATAGCGATGAGCGCTCCAATCTGCTCGAGGAAATCACCGGCACCGAAATCTATGGCGATATCTCAAAAAAAGTACACGAGTTTAAAACCCAATCAGACGCTGAACTTAAGACCCTCACGGATCGCTTATCAGGCATGACGGTGTTATCTGATGAAGAAGTACAAAGCCTAACCTCACAAAAAAACGCCTTGGTGGACATCGTCAATCAAACCAAAACCGCCATGACTAAAATCGAGTCTGATAAGCTATGGCGACAAAACCTTGACGCATACACGCACCAAATCCATAAGCTTGAGCATGAAGCACGCGACATTGCCGAGCAAGAAACCCAATTTGCCCCACAAAAAACCCGACTACAGCGCGCACTAAAAGCCCTTGAAGTGTCGGGTGATATTAAAAAACTTGATTATCAGCGTGATTTGTTGAGCGCACAACTCAGTGATCTTGCCAGTTATGAGCACCAGCTACCCACTGCCGAACACAATTACCAACTTGCTCAAAAAAACCAAGATGAGCGTCAAGCACAAGCCCAGCAAACCGAAACCGACTGGCAACAAGCCCAACCGTTATTAAACCAAGTGCGCAAGCTTGACACTACCCTTGGGCAAAAAAATCAGTACGCCCAAGAAATTGCGCAGCAGTTGTCACAGCTTAGTGAGCAATTGGCGCATAATGCCCAAAGCATTGATAGTCAGCAGCAGCAGCTTGTTAGCCAGCAAGTAGAGCGTGAACAGCTTATTCAAGCGCAGCAGCAAATCCCCCATGCAACAACCTTGCCTCAAACATTGGCCTCTCTCACCCAGCTACAAGAAACTAGCCAAACACTCAGTGAACAATTGCAGGCATTCGCCAGCCAGCAGCAGCAGTTACAAGGTGAGTTTAAGCGCAATGAGCAGCAAGCCTGCGGTCTAAAATCTCAGCTTACGCAGTTGCAATCACAAATTTCTCAGCATCGACAAAACTTAGACAGCCAAACCAGTCAATTATATCATCTGACACAAGGGCTGTCGGCGGCGGCATTGCACCAGCAGGTTGAAACTTATTGGCAAACCGACCAGCAGCTTGCCGCCATGCAAAGCGATGTACAGACTTGGCAAACCAACCTACAACACTATCAGCAATTTGTGCATCAGTTAGCCGATGGTCAAACTCAACTGGCTCAGATTGCTAGCCAACGACTAACTAGCGAGCAGCAGCAACAAGCCGCCGAGCAAACCGTCGATTTGTTAAATCGCAACTTAATTTTATTGGCAAAAATTCAAGATTTGACCGAGGAGCGCGATAAATTACGCCACGGCGAACCTTGCCCGCTGTGTGGATCAACCGCCCATCCTTTCGCCACCCATCAGCCCTACACACCTGATGATACAGAGCAACAATTAGCGATTGCCAAACAACGGCTTGATGACATCAATCGCCAATTACAGCAATTATTGCTTAAAGAACATGCACTCACAAATAACCAGCAACAGCGCAATGAGCATTTGCAGCACTTAAAGGCACACAATCAACGTTTATTAAATCAATTACAGCTTGCCAGCCAACACCTTATACATGCTCAGCCCGTACAACAGGCAATTGAAGCATTGCCGTCCGTTACAGCCTCTAACGCTGATGACGATATAGCCCACCAAGTCCTTCAAACATTGACGACGCTAATCCAGACTGAAAAAACCAACAATCAGCAATCTTTGGTAGCACTGCAAGAGTCACTGACGCAAATCGAAGCCGTACAATCAGAGCAGCAGCAAACCCAGCAGCGATTAGCCACATTAACCGAGCAATACCATGAGGTTTTGCAGCAACAAACCATGCTACAAAATCAGCAGCAACATCGTCAAGACAGAATCCGCGATATTGATGCCCAGCAATTGGTTATCGCCGAGAAACAACATCAATTAATGCAGCGCATTGACAAGTTGCTGATGCCGTTTGCAACGCGCGAGCACACTTTTAGTTTTAATACCACACAGGATGTCAATGCCCAATTAAATCAGCATATCGATACTCTTTCACAACTTTTACAGCGCTATCAAGGATTAGAAACTAAGCTTAGCTATATCAATGACACCATCACAGGGATTGAGCAAGCGCTCACCCGATTGCTGGCAGACCAGCAACATCTAACCCAAAATCAACACCAAGTCCGTCAGCGACAGCAAGCGCTGGCGCAAGAGATTAGCGAGCTACAGGCGCAGCGATACGCCTTGTTTGGCGAACAAGCGGTAGACATCGTCTCTCACGCATTAGTCCAAGCAAAAAATCAGGCTTTGCATGATTATCAAACCAGCCAAACCGCCTTTCATGAGCAACTAAGTCAGCTGCAGATTTTGCAACAACAAATCGCATCTTTGACCACTAGCACCACCCAACTAAAAACTGCCCAGCAAACGCTACAAGCCGATATTCAGCAGCGTTTTGCGACATTGGGTTTTGTGGATGACGCCGATTATCGCGCTGCGGTGTTGGTGGATACCGAGCGGGAACGCTTACAACAGCTTGCCAATCAACTCCATGATAGCCAGCAGCGCAATAATAACCTACTGTCTGAAGCCAAACGCATACAGCAGCAGTTACTCGACCATCCCCAAACTGCGCTATCAGTTGAACAATTGCTCGATGCGCTTGGGCAATTGCAACAGCAATTTAGTGAGCAGCAAAAACAATTGGGCGCCGTTGAACAGCAGCTAGCAGCCAATGAAGCCCTTAAACAAAATCAGCAGCAACTATTAGATGCCATCAACCAACAGCGCAACCATACCGAAGAATGGAAGGTATTGCATCAGTTGATTGGTTCAAGCGATGGCAAAAAATTCCGTAACTTTGCCCAAGGCTTGACCTTTAATATCATGGTTGCCCATGCCAATGAACAGCTCAAAAAAATGAGCGACCGTTATTTGCTGATAGCTGATAGCGAGCAGCCCTTGATGCTCAACGTGATGGACAATTACCAAGGCGGGCAAATCCGCACCAGTAAAAATCTATCAGGCGGCGAGAGTTTTATTATCAGCTTGTCGCTTGCATTGGGACTGTCAAATATGGCCAGTCACCGCATGCAAGTAGATTCACTGTTTTTGGATGAAGGCTTTGGTACGCTCGATGAAGAAGCACTCGATGTAGCGCTTGACACCCTAACCAACCTACAACAATCGGGCAAGCTAATTGGCGTGATTTCCCATATTCAGGCGCTAAAAGATAGAATCAGTAGTCAAATCCAAGTAGTGCCGCAAACAGGGGGCATCAGTAAAATTATCGGTGCCGGTATTACCAAGATTAGTTGACGCAGGCTAGGTTTGGTTAAGCCAAATTAAGTTAAGTTAAGTTAAGTTAAGCTAATAAGTTAAGCGGCGCGGCAAAACCATCATAACAACCGATTCATCTTGCTGTCATGTCATGGGTTCATACTGTTTTATGTCAATCTTTACCGCTCGCTTAATCAAAATCTAAGTACCCAGTGTTATTTATGTCAACTCATAAGGGCAACACGATGTTAACCAAACTTTCGCAGCTTTTAGAGAAAGGGCGCTTTGTTTCCCCTGTCCCTGCCGTGGTGGTGCACCCTACTACCGATATCATTTTGCAATCTTGTATTCAAGCACATAAGCACCACATCATCACCCCGATTTTGGTCGGTCCAAAACACAAAATCGAAAAAGCCGCTACTGACGCCAATTTAGATATTTCAGGCTTTATGTTGGTGGATGCTGAGCATAGCCATGACGCAGTTGAAATCGCCGCAAAAATGGTTCGTGAACAGCAAGCCGACTTTATCATCAAAGGTTCGGTGCATACCGATGAGTTAATGGGTGTCTTGGTCGATAAAACCCAAAATCTACGCACCGAGCGCCGTATGAGCCATGTGTGGTTAATGGAAAGTCCCACGTATCACAAGCTTTTGACCTTGACCGATTGCGCACTTAACGTGGTGCCAGATTTGCTGACCAAAAAAGACATTTTGCAAAATGCGATTGATTTTGCGCACGCGCTCGACATTGAGCAGCCTAAAGTAGCCATCTTGGCAGCGGTTGAAGAAGTCAAACCACAAATGCAATCGACCATTGATGCTGCGGCGTTATGCAAAATGGCAGACCGTGGTCAAATCACCGGCGCCTTGCTTGATGGACCACTAGCGTTTGACAATGCGATTAGCCAACAGTCTGCGGATATCAAACATATCCACTCCCCTGTCACCGGCGATGTCGATATTTTACTGGTACCTGACTTAGAAGCGGGCAATATGCTAGGTAAACAGTTAATTTATTTGGGTGAAGCCAAAGCCGCTGGTATTGTCATGGGTTCAAAAGTGCCGATTGTGTTGACCAGCCGTTCGGATGATGAACTCGACCGCCTGTATTCTATTGCCCTTGGCGCCTACGTTGCGCAAAAGCGTAAACAAGCTTGATGTTAATTCAGGTTACTTGAGATTAATTGAGATTACTAGCATGAACGATTCTGTAATGAGGCATACTGACTCGACTCACCCGATTGTGGTGACCTTTAACGTGGGTTCAGCGACTATCAAAATGGCGGCGTACGACACGGCTAAAGCAGTTGACTCATCCCCCCTTGCGTGGTCACCCTTGTTTGATGTCAATATCAACCTAAAAACCAAAAATAAAGTCTGGCACGCCATGCCACAATCTTTGGCTGACTGGGAACCCCAAGATAGCCTGACAGACACCGCGGTAAGCTTGTTTACTCGTGTCAAACAGACCTTTCCTGCGCGTGAGATTGTCTGTATCCACCGAGTGGTTCATGGGGGCAAACGCTATCATGTTCCTGTGGTGATTAACGAGACAGTGATGGCACATTTGGTGGAGTTATCACCGATATGTCCGCTACATCAGCCCCCTGCCCTATCTGTGGTCAACGCGCTGCAAGCCATTGATACAAAACTGGTGCACATCGCTGCCTTTGATACCGCGTTTCACTACCATCGCCCAGAGATTTGGTCTAGCTATGCGCTGCCAAAATCGCTGCGCGATCAGGGCGTGCGCTGTTATGGCTTTCATGGTTTATCGTATCAGGCGATTATGCGCAAACTTGAAACCTATCTCCCAAAGATTGCCAAAAAACGCTTAATCATCGCGCATTTGGGTAGTGGCTGTAGTATCACCGCGGTCGACAATGGCGAGTCAAAAGACAGTACCTTTGGCTTTAGTGGATTAGATGGCGTGCCAATGGGTACCCGTCCGGGTCATTTGGATTCTGGGGTGATTTTATATATGGTCGAGCAAGGTTGGACGCTCGAGCAAATGAACCAATGCCTATATAAAGAGTCGGGCTTGCTCGGTTTATCTGAAATTAGCAATGACGTGCGTGATTTGCTCGCTAGCGATGACCCACGCGCCAAATTTGCACTGGTGTATTTTGCCACGCATGCCGCCAAAGAAATCGCAAGCCTGATGGTTAGTATGAAAGGCTGTGATGCGCTTATCTTTACCGCAGGGATAGGTGAACAGTCAGCGATTATCCGTCAGATGATTGTCGAACAACTCGATTTTTTAGGTTTTAGTTTGGATGCGGATAAAAATATCGATGGCCGTATTGACGTTCCGATTTTACGAATCAACTCAGACGATGACAAACAAATTTATGTCATCTTGACCGATGAACAGCTCGAATTAGCTTTATCACTTGAGCATGCAATCACGATCGAAACTGATGCGTAAAAGCCACCAACTCTTTACTTATGTCCACAATAGCGCATCAGATATAACCGATTTTTATCTATTCCCTACTTTCATTGTAGGTTTGATTATGTTATTACAAATATTAACATAAATTATGATTGTTTTTTACTTTTAAGCGAGTAATAAGGTTTAATTTAGCATTTTTTCATGATATTGTAATATCAAGCAAACATACTATGCTTAAAGCTTATCACATTCATTTTAGTGATATTTTTGATTAAAAGATGGATTGTAATTTGGTGGTGTTTAAACCTTTCTTGTTTTTTCTGGTAGCCTAATGAGGTCAATTATGAACAACGATTTTATGGATAAAATGAAAGATAGTTCACGTCAACTGTATGCACCATGGTCACGCTTCAACCAAGCGATGTTACGAAATGCGGAAAAAATGACAGACTTTTCTTTAGAAACAATGCGTCATTACTCAGAAATGGGTTTGGAGCAACTTCGCAATGTTTCTTCTGTTGATTCTCCAGAAGCAGCTTCAAGCTTTAACCAAAAACAAACTGAACTGCTCAATCAATTGGGTCAAAAAATGTTGTCAGATGCACAACGTTTGACTGAGCTTGGCAATGAAATCCGTAATGAAGTCATGTCAGCGATGAACGAAATCTATAGCCAAAATGCATCAAGCATGCAAGATGCCATGCAAAGCGCCGCTAGCAACGCATCAAAAACGGCAGAAGACTTTAATCGCAAAGTAAACGAAAACATGCACAAAGCGGCAAACCAAATGTCAGAAGCGGTTAAGCAAACCACCCAAAACATAAATAAAGCTGCTTCTAGCGTGACAGCTGGGGCTACCCGAAATACTAATGATGTAGCACAAGATAGCGAAGCAACAAAACCCGCAGCAAAAACAACCCCTGCGACAAAATAATTAGTTTGGTGCATCGTAGTCGTTCTTAAGACTGTATCATTTATAAATAGCTATTTATGTTTTACCTAATAGATGAATAGCGGCTTATGAATCTATAAAAGTGGTGGATTAGACAGATGCCTAATCCACCATATTTTTAAGTAAGCGTGCATACTCACAGCGAATTCTTATCAAACACAGCATAATAACGGGACTTATCATGGCAGACAATAAAGACACCCAATATCAAGGAACAAACGCTAACTCAGCCAATGACAACAGCCAAAGTTCAGACAACACCAATAACAACCCTTTTGGCTATAACCCATTCGCCAATTTTCCCTTTGGCAATAATGCTTTTGGTAACAATGCTTTTGGCATACCTCAAAATCCGCTCGATTTTTTGAGTAAAAACAATCCATTTGCTCACATGGCCTCTAGTATTCCGCCTTACAATGCTGCGGTCGGTGAATTCTATAGCGAATTTTTTGGCAATATGACCAAACTGAGCCAACAAATTGCACAGCAATCGATGCGTGCCAACCAAGCGCCGCAGTACACCAATACCTCCGTCATGATGGATTTAATGGATGGCTGGCGTAAAATGGGTCAGATGGTGACCAATCACCCAGGCACGATGGTCGAAGATCAATTGCAGTTGTTTAGAGACCAAATGCACTTGTGGCAAAACACGCTACAACAATTTGCCGGTAAGAAAATCGAACCAGTGGCAAGCCCGGAAAAAGGCGACAAACGGTTTAGTGATGAAGAATGGGAAGACAATCCTATTTTTAACTTCTTAAAACAGTATTATTTATTAACTACCCAAGCGATGATGGATGCGATTGATGGCGTTGAAGGCATTGATGAAAAAACCCGTCAACGCTTGGCTTTTTTTACCCGCCAATGGATCAATGCGGTGGCCCCAACCAACTTCTTATTGACCAACCCTGAAGTACTACGTTTGACCATCGAAAGTCGGGGTCAAAATCTGGTTCAAGGTATGAAGCAGTTGGCTGAGGACATGGGTAATAGCGCTGATACACTCAATATCCGTATGACTGACCAGAGTGCGTTCCGGGTGGGTGAAAACATCGCCACCTCAAAAGGTAAAGTGGTATTTGAAAACCACATGATGCAGCTCATCCAGTATGACCCTTTAACCGAAAAAGTAAAACAACGTCCGTTGCTGATGGTGCCGCCTTGGATCAACAAATTCTACATCATGGACTTACGTGAGAACAACTCGTTTGTGCATTGGGCTGTCAAGGAAGGTCATACGGTTTATGTCATCTCTT
The DNA here is from genome assembly GCF_001553955.1 of Moraxella osloensis. Classification (NCBI taxonomy): domain Bacteria; kingdom Pseudomonadati; phylum Pseudomonadota; class Gammaproteobacteria; order Moraxellales; family Moraxellaceae; genus Faucicola; species Faucicola osloensis. The sequence continues at coordinate 2,121,745 of NZ_CP014234.1, read as the reverse complement.
GGGCGAACCCGACGCCTGAGTACAAAAATGTTGGCATGAGCACTTATATGAAAGACGGTGTGCTTGCGGCGATGGATCAAATTGAAGCCATCACGGGTGAAAAAACCATCAATATTACAGGTTACTGTATTGGGGGTATGTTGACCGCATTGACGTTAGGCTATCTTGCCGCGACCAAGCAAGAAAGCCGCATTGCCAGTGCGACACTTTGGGCGACTATTATTGACTTCTCAGATCCAGGTGATATCGGCGTCTTTATCGATGACAAAATCGTTGCGGCGATTGACAAGCAGAACGCCGAGAAAGGCGTGTTTGATGGACGAATGATGGGCGCGTCATTTAGCCTACTTCGTGAGAATAGCCTATACTGGAACTACTACGTACAAAACTACCTAAAAGGCGAACGCCCTGTACCTTTTGACTTGTTATACTGGAATTCAGACTGTACCAACGTGACCGCTGCGCTGCACCATTTTCTACTGCGTGAGTTCTATATCAACAACTTACTGCGTAAACCGGGCGGGGTTGAAATTGACGGCGTGAAAATTGACTTATCAAAAGTTAAAACTCCCGTGTTTATGGTCGCAACCTTGCAAGACCATATCGCAAAATGGAAAAGCTGTTACGCAGGCACGCAAGTATTTGGCGGTGAAAAAGTATTTGTGTTGGGGGAATCGGGTCATATTGCGGGTATCATGAACCCCCCAGGTAGTAAATATGGTTACTACACCAACGATAACTACCCTGCAGACCCCGACCAATGGTACAAAGACGCCACCTATGTTAAAGACACCTGGTGGACAAGATGGCATGACTGGATCAAACCATTTGAGGGCAACGAAATCAATGCCCGTGTCGTCGGTCAAAATAGCCAAGGTAAAGAAATCCCGACCTATGGCGATGCCCCAGGTAGCTATGTCACGGTCAAAGCGACTGAAGCCTTAACGGGTCATAACTTTGCAGAAGCTTACCGTTCACAATTACCACCGGTATAATATATCGTTATTACAACATCCCGTGATTGCCTAGCCTCTCACGGGCTTTTTATAAAATAGCCAAATCTCCCATCAGCTACATAGATTTGCTAGTCAAAAGTTGTGATATTGAGTAGAATGAACGCCATATTCTGCGCATAATAGCGATTAGAAACACTTTGAATAGAGCGCCTATGTCGATTGAACCAGCACAAAACAACCTATCACTTAGTAAAGTAGACCGCAATATTGTCTTCTTTGATCGGGCGATTCGCTCGTTTATTCCAAACAGCAATCTTAGCACCCGCCCATTGCCTGTCTCTAGCCCCGATGTGCCAAAACTGTCCGTGGAAGAAGCGCGTCATGTCGCAGGTCTCATGCGTATCAATCACACGGGCGAAGTGTGCGCGCAAGGACTGTATCATGGTCAAGCATTTACTGCCAAACAAGCAACGGTCAAAAAAGCCATGCATCAATCTGCGCTAGAGGAGATTGACCATTTGGTATGGTGTGAGACACGGTTAAATGAATTGGGTAGCCATCCCAGTATTTTTAGTCCGCTTTGGTATGGGCTATCGTTTGGCATGGGTGCGGTAGCGGGATTGATTTCTGATGAGTTTAGTTTGGGGTTTGTTGCAGAGACGGAAACCCAAGTCAGCGAGCATTTGCACAGCCATCTTGGCAAGCTGCCTGTACAGGATAAACGCAGTGCTGAGATTTTAAGCCAAATGGATAAAGAAGAATTACATCACCGTGATAAAGCAGTCGAATCAGGTGCCAGCCCATTGCCACTACCCATCAAAACCACGATGCGTTTTTTGGCTAACTGCATGAAAACGGTGGCGTATCATATTTAACCAAGCATGTTTAACCAAACGTGTTTAACTGGGCATGACTGACAGGCTCAATCGTTGGCTGGCGTGTTTATTGCTATAACCTTGCTTAATCGCGCTGTTTTGGCGTAAAAATATAACAATAACTTTATTTTTTTTTGATAGTATTTTTACATTATTGCTTTACATTGTTACTATGGGATAAGCTGATTGATTTATGCAATTAATCCCACCCAATTTTTTAAGGAAATTTCAATGACTCACATGGTAAAACCCCTAGCCTATACTTTAGCTATTTTGATGGCAACCAATGCCACTGTAGCGATGGCGGCAACTGCCACCGCAAAAACAACGACCAAGACCACCACCACCAAAACCACCACGGCAAAACCCGCTACTCAGACAACAGCCACTAAAAAAACCACGGTCACCAAAGCCAAGACTACCAACAAATCAACCGAAAAATCAGCTGATACGGTCAATAGCGTGAAGGATACTACCCCGCAAACGACACCGCCGTCAGCCACCTCAAATACAGGTTCAATGATAGTGCCTGTTTTGACCGCCCCCACGGTTGCCAACGTGATGTATCCATCTACCAACAGCGTACAATTGGTAGGCACGGATATTTCAGCGCAAAATCTTGCCAATATCCCACTGCCGACTTTAACGCTTAGTAATATCTCAACAGTAAAAACCGTTTTGATTCCACGAACCACGGATAACAGTACACAGTTAGATGTCAGCGTGTTAGACGATTTTATTACCTATGCTACCCCAATGGCACGCCACTATCCCCCTGTTTTTTCGAGCCGTACTGAGCGCTACAATACCACTGAGCGACTCAAATCCTTGACCGCATGGATTGAGACCTACGCACAAAATCCAAATGCCTCTTATGAGGTGCTACTGCGTGCAGCAAAACTCAATGCGATGGGTCGCAATCTGGATTTAGGTTCTGATTATGCCGTGCGTGCAGGCAATTATATCGCCCGTGCCGTGAGGCTCAATGACACGGCAGAAGCCAACTTCTTATATGGCGCAATGCTCGCTGAAGGTGGCGGTTTTAAAGAAGGTGCCAAATACTTAGAAAAAGCCGAAAAAATGGGCTATCTAGAAGCTACGCAAAGTTTGGCGCAAGCAGATTTATTGGATGACAAAAAAGACCGCGCCATTCAACGGTTAACGGAATTTAAGGCCAAAAACCCAGACAATCCGTATATCGATGAGCAGTTACGCATCGTCAATAGCGGTAAATACTATATTTGGGATATCCCTGCAAAAGTCGTTCAATAATTTTTTGCGTTCATACCCTAGCGGTGGTTTAATATCACTGCTAAGTCACCATGCTAATTCACCATCATCGTTGAATTTTAGCATGGTGATTTTTTTCACCCTATCATTCAGTGATAGGCAGATTTTTGCGCTAACCTTTTTTGCGCTAACCTTTTTTGCTGTCTCCCTTTTTGCTCTTTTAGCCGAGTAAATCACCATGCCGCTAACAAACCAATCTACTAGATTTTGTCAAACGTCTCTCATCACGGCGACGACATTGGTTACTATCATCACCCTTACTGGCTGCGCCACCACCAAAATCGGTAGCCGCGATACTGCAAGAGCCATCATGGATCAGCGCGTCAGCGTGTTATCAGGCAGCCGCTTGAGTTCTGACACCAAAAGCCGTTTAGTGCAGGCAGGTTTAGATGAAGAAAAATGCTTGGCAAATATGCCTGCCTGTGTAGTGACGCTCAAGCAAGCGGATCTTAATTCCGATAAAGGGATTTATGGCGCAATTAGTGAGCTGTTTTACGCCTCTGCCCAGCAGCGCCAGCAAGCCAAAACTTGTACCAATCCGCCAAAAGATTTGGCCACAGACTATGCCAAAAATTTGGTTGGCAAGACCGACATTGTAGCGCCCAAACCCGATGAAATTTCTTGTACTATCGCCTTTCAAGACGATATGCTGCAATCGATTCGGTTTTCTTACATTTATTTGATGTATGATATCCTCAATCCAACCGTCGTCAATCAACAACCGTCACAATTGTATTATCTGCCAAAACAACGCGATACCCAAATTCAGGACTTGTATTACGCTGCCATCGATGCGTTAGGTGATCGCTTGTATCATCAAAAAATGGCAGAAAATTATCAAATCACTCGCAACAACCTGCGTGTCAGTATCAATGGACAGCCGTTTACTGACAAATCGGCATCGATGAAACTGATTTCAAGCTACCAGATTAATTTATCAAAATTTAATACCATCAGTCGCCGCGATGGCTTTGGTATCAATTATGTGGCGCTACTCAATAGTCGCATCAATACGGCGGTGATTATTGACTTGTTGCAACACTATGCCAATGATACACCGTTAGAAGAACGTATCCACCAATCAGGGCATTTGCCTATGACCGCGGTGTTGGTGCCCAAAGGCAATAGCATTGATGAGTTGCAAAAAACCACCGATTTTTCGCTTAATATTTATAATCCCTATCAGTTTAAAAGTGTCTCTATTCTCAACAAAGATTTTGCGCTATCGGCGAATTTTTCGGCAGCCTACGGCTTGTGGTCACAGGACAATCGCCTAGGCAATATCAGTTATTTTAGTATGTTTTCCTCGCCGTATCAGCAAACCCAGCCGCATTTATTTATGCTTGAGCCTTACAATCCTAATAAACGCGTGATTATCATGATGCATGGGTTGGCATCGAGTCCTGAAACTTGGATTGGACTGACCAATGACATTTTTAATGACCCAAAACTTCGCGAAAACTTCCAAGTTTGGCAGATTTTTTATCCAACCAATATCCCGATGCTAGAAAACCGCCACCAAATTTATGACTTGATTGAACGCACTTTTAAAATTGTCGATCCTAAGCAGCAGGACGTTGCCAGTCAACATGCGGTGCTGATTGGTCATAGTATGGGTGGGGTGATTGGGCGTTTGTTGGTATCAAATGATGACTTAACGCCCAAAGTCGAATCGCTGGTTGCCAATTACTCACAGATGAATAATTTTTCAGCAGGCTACGCGGCATTTGTCCGTCATGCGCAAAATAAAACGCTCAGTGACCGCTTCAAACTTCAAGCCCTGCCGCAAGTCGATCGCGCGATTTTTATCTCTTCGCCATTTCGCGGTACCGATTATGCCGATCGCTGGTTTACTCGCAGTTTGCGCCGTATCATCTCATTACCGGCAGGATTTATCCACACCGTGTATGACAATTTAAATTCGCTATTTACTGAAGGCGTGGTTTCAAGCAATCCGCTGGCACAGCTATTTTTGGAAAATGGTGCCAGCCAGTTGAGCAGCCGCTCTTACTTTAACCAATTAACGGCAGATGTCACCATCGCGCCCAATGTTGCCGTCAATAACATCATCGCCACTGATGATAAGGATTTGTCCAATGCGCTCAATCAGCTTACCGCTAAGGCAGCCAATAGTACTACTGATGATGTATCGGCATCCATAACATCTTTGAAAAATGACAATACAACCGCGACCGTGAAACCCGCCACAGAGACCAAGCTGTATAACACCACGAGTCTGGCGCAAGCCAAACAAAGCCTAGATGAGAAAAAGCAACTCTTAGAATCGGTGAAATATGGCGCAACCGACCGTGTCTCTGATGGTATTGTGCCGTACAACAGCTCGCATTTAGAAGGCGTGGAATCTGAAAAAGTGCTTACCGGTCGTCACAATGTTCATACCAGCCCGCAGGCGATTTTGGAGTTACGTCGCATCCTGCATCAACATCTCGCTCGCTATGGCGTCACCCAAGCGCCGCCTGACAGACAGCCTTAGCGGCTATCAACATCATTGACTTCCTCCCCTTGCTAAAGCAAGGGGATTCCTTCTACAAGACGGTCAAGCCCGACCGCAAGAATGTTCTTACTGGCATTAATATCTCTATCATGCCATGTGCCACACGAAGCACATATCCATTCTCTTATTCCAAGCGATTTTCTACCTTTCGGACTATTGGCGGTGATGTCACCGCAACACGAACATCGCTGGGTCGTGTATCTCTCATTCACGATTTCAAAACGGCAACCTGCGTTCTCGCATTTGTAGGTCAGTTGTCGTTTCAGTTCAAACCAGCCTGCATCGTAAACCGATTTGGCGAGTTTGCCTTTTTTACTATTAAATTGATTACTCTGAATATCACCGACCACGATTAGCGCATTATCTTTAACTAATTGGGTGGTGAATTTGTGTATCAGGTCTTGCCTTGTGTTTTTGATTTTGGCATGGATAGCCTTGATACGTTTTTTGTTGTTTGAGCGTTGGGCTATAGCTAATTGTTTTGCATATTTTAGCGTTTGCTTGATGGTGAGTTTGTCACCGCTTGAGGTAGTGGCACTGTCTTTAAGCCCTAAGTCAATGCCTACGCTACCCGTTCCGCATTGTGTCTTGGGGTAGTCTTTGACGGTGATACAGGCATACCAATGACTGCGTGCGTCTTGTACCAATTCGCATGTGTTGATTTGGTATAGGCTAAGGTTGTAGCTGTCCCATAGATCAATGATTAGCTTTTGTCCTTTGGCTAAACTAAGCTGTAAGGTGGATTTTAAGCCTTTTTTACCTGTTTGGTGTGTGGCGATGTGTTTGATGGCAGATTGTTTAAACGGTAGCCAGCCTAATGATTTACGTTTTGAATTTGGGTTGTTGGTTCGCCAGTTTAGTTTGGCTTTTTTGAATTGGCGACGCGATTTGGCGTGGGTTTCATTGATGGCTTGGATAGTCTGACTGTGTAAGCCTAGCAGTTCACCACTACCTTTGGTGTAGTCGTTTAGGTCGTAAGCACTAAAGAATTTACCAGTCTTTTTTAGGTGTTTGTAACTCAAGTCATTGACATAATTCCATACGAAATTAACCAAACCGCTTAGGCGGTTGAGTTTATCATTATGTTTGTCTCGTATGCGTAGCTTGAGTGTTTTCATGCAAATTATTTTAGCAAAATTTATGCAAGCGTTATAGTGTACAAGTTGCCTTATATCCACCGCCTAAAGTCGGTGGTTTTACGGCAACGGATGATTAAACCGTTTATTGCTACTACTGACCGTCCAACCGCTAAACTTTAGCAAAATACTTGGTCAACACTTCAAGACAGCGCGTCACCTTCGCAGGTTGTTGTTCATGCCGGGGTGTTACCGCATACAGCATATAACTTGGTAATTGGTAACCTGGCAATACTTCCACCAAATCGCCATTTGCCAATTCTTTTTGGATATCAAGTGACATAATACGGGCAACGCCATGCCCTTCTTTGGCAAGGGTCGTGGCAAGCATAATGTTGTTGGTTTGAATACGCGTTGGCATACGCACGCGTGATTTTTTACCTGTTTCCACATTGATCATATCAAATTGATTGGGATCTTTGATAAGGCTAATGCCAATCATATTGAGTTTGGCTAAATCTTTTGGCTCGGTCAATTTTTCATTTTGACGTAAAAAATGCGGTGAAGCCACCAGCAGCTGACGTATCTCAGTCAAAGGAAATGCCGATAAATTACTGTCAGTAAGGTTTGGTGACATCCGAAGGGCGATATCGATACGCTCTTCAATCAAGTCAACATACTGATTGTCCGCTTCAAAATGGATGGTTAAATCATCATGCGCCGAAATCCAAGTCGACAGCGCCGGTAAAATATGATTCACACCCAATTCTGGCGTGGTCGCAATGCGTAAGTTCCCTGCTAACTCATCGCGTAATTGATTGACACGGATACGACCTTGTTCGGCTGCCGCAACCACATCTTTGGCACTCTCATAGAAACTAGTGCCTGCTTCTGTTAAGCTTAACTTACGAGTCGAGCGATGCAATAACACCACACCCATATCGTTTTCTAACGAGCGGATTTGTTGACTAACCGCACTTGTTGTTATGCCCAGTTCTTTTGCAGCACCACTAAATGAAGCATGACGTACAACACTTGCAAAAACCGCCATGCCTCTTAAATTATCAAGCATATTTCACCCAATTTTATCACTTAATCAAAGTCACTGTTAAAATCTGATGTATTATACGTTATTAGCAAGATAAATTAAACGACATCGGGATTTATTAACTAAAATTATTAATATTTTTTCAACTATTTAATAGTGTATTTTATTGATTTTTTTAACAAATATTGGTTTTGTTCAATTATTTGTCTGTTAAAAAAGTAAAAACTAGAATTTATATAAATTAAATTGACTTATTGAATTAACTTAACAGAACTAATCGAGGCGTGTTGCTGCAACAGTGCCTGGGTAACTGCTTGTTGTTCAAGCTGATGAGTAGCTTGTTGTAATGCTAGTTTTTCGCGGGCTTCTTGGAGTGCTTCTGGTGTTAATTTCTCTAGCGCTTGAAAATTACTTGCCCCCTCCGCCAAACGAATATCAATACCCTCAAAACGCTGTCGAAGTTTTTGGCAAAAATTATCAAAAGTTGCGGTATGGGTCAAAAAGCTTTGTTCAGTGACAAATTGGCTAACCCCATGAATCTCGCCTGTCATAACCCCGCGTTTGGCAAGCACTAATTCATCATCATCGAGCCAGCCTTGCTCACGGGCATTAAACACCCAATAATCCCATTTGGCAGGTGTCCATTCGCCCTCAAGTGGTACATGAGTGGGTTTGAGCAATGCCAGTGGCGATATATCAGCTATATCACTACCCTCTGCCGCCATAGTGTGGTGGGAATTGTCAACATTAACGTTGACATTGGTAGCTACGGCGACTGACGCTGGCTCATTTTTTTTTATCGATGCGCTATCTTCCGTAACCATAGTCGGTGCGGTCATCTCATAATGACTGGCACTGGGTTGCAAGTCAGATAAGCGATTGGCAATGGCATCGTCTTCTATGGGTGGCGTTTGCTGTGTGGTGGTATTGAACGCGGCTTTATCGATAGATATTAAATGGCTATCATCAAATACCTGTTGTTCAATGCTTTCTTCAATGCCTTGTTCAACGCTATCAACGCTATCAACGTTTGAAGCAGATTTGAGCAGATTGTCATCCGATAAGTTATTATCACTCTGCTCCGAAGTTACTTGTACGCTAACTTCAGCCAGCACTGAAGATTTTGCACCTTGTATGGCTTCGCTAGGCGTTGTATCAACAATTTGAAAATCAGGACTTTGAGAATCAGGACTTTGAGAATCGGGACTTTGAGAATCAGGGTTATTAGCGATTGGCGGACGAAGCGGGATTTGATTGCGATGCAGTGGCTTGAACGCCATCAAGCGGAGTAAACACATCTCGAGCGCTTGCATCGGCGTATTGGCTAATGCCAAGTTTTCACGGCTTTTTACCACAATGTCATAATACAGTTGTAATAGCTCTGCGGGTAACTGCTGAGCCAGTTGTTGCAATTGCTCGCTTTGCTGGCGATTGATTTGCAAATCAAAATTTGGCAACGCCTGCAAAATTGCCAATTGATGTAGCGTCTCAGCCAACCTGTCAAATACGGCTTTGGCATCCACCACCTGCTCACGCAGAAGCTGAATAGCCTGCGTCAGCTGCTGGGTATTTTGCTGGTAAATATTGGCAAGGATAGCGATGACATCGGCTTGGTCAATTAAGCCAAGCATCTGGCGAATCACTTCATCTGTGACATTGCCATTGCCAAACGCAATGGCTTGGTCAGTAAGTGACAACGCATCGCGCACGGAGCCTTTGGCACTGCTCGATAGCTGCCATAAGGCATCAGGCTCGTAGCTAATTTGCTCTTTGTTAAGAATCGTGCCAAGATATTCAGCGAGCGCCACTTGCGGCAAAGGTCTGAGTACAAATTGCAGACAACGCGAGATGATGGTAATGGGCAGTTTTTGTGGGTCTGTGGTCGCAAGCAGAAACTTCACATGCGCTGGCGGCTCTTCGAGGGTTTTTAGTAGCGCATTAAAACTATGCGTCGATAGCATATGCACTTCATCAATTAGATAGACTTTGTAGCGACCCTGGGTTGGTGCATACGGTACGTTGTCGAGTAATTCACGGGTATCTTCAACTTTGGTACGTGATGCCGCATCAATCTCAATCAAATCAATAAAGCGACCGCTATCGATGGATTGGCATACACCACATACACCACAAGGCTCGCTTGTCACCCCTGTCTCACAGTTAAGGCATTTCGCCAAAATACGGGCAATGGTAGTTTTACCGACACCGCGCGTACCCGTAAATAGATACGCATGATGCAAGCGCTGGTTATGGATGGCATTGATTAATGCTTTGGACACATGTTCTTGTCCCAGCAGCTCATGGAAGTTTTTTGGACGATATTTGCGTGCTAGGACTTGATACATGGTTATGGGTACATGACAACAAAAACGTTAAAAAGAAATAACCTTAACCCGCTAGTGGTAAAACTAAACCGCTGGGCTATTGGCTTCAATTAGGGGTTGTAATTCACCGTCTTGGAACATTTGATAGATGATATCGCTGCCGCCAATCAGCTCACCTGCCACCCATAATTGTGGGAAAGTTGGCCAGTTAGCAATCTGTGGCAAAGTTGCACGGATTTCTGGGTTTTCAAGAATGTTGACAAACGCAAATGGGCGACCAATTTGGGTTAGTACATCCACCGCACGCGCAGAAAAACCGCATTGTGGGAACTGTGGCGTGCCTTTCATATAAAGCAATACGCTGTGTTGAGCGATTTGGTCACGGATGGTTTGTTCGATGTCAGTTTGGTTCATATCAGTCATATGAAATTCCTTTATCAGACCCTTGTTAAAGTAGAGCGCTATCTTCACTGCTAAAATTTGACTCACTAATGATGAGTGCAGGGTTGCTATTATACGCTATAATGGTTATCGAAAGTAAGCATTCAAGATGCCCACCCCAAAAAAGTCAGCAGCAAAATCACCCAAAAATTCTATTAATTTGATGAAGTCACTTGTTCAAGCAACACCACGCAGCTTACCATAATGCCTTCTTGACGACCGGTAAACCCAAGCTTCTCAGTCGTGGTGGCTTTGACGCTGATTTGGTCAGCCGCGCAGCCCATGACACCGGCAATACGCGACTGAATCTCGGTACGATAAGGCAATAGTTTTGGACGCTCCGCCATGATGGTGATGTCGGCATTGATAAGCGTAAAGCCTTTTGATTGGATAAATTGGTACACTTGGTTCAGCAAAATGGTCGAATCTATATTGCGAAAACGCTCATCGGTATCTGGGAAAAACTGCCCAATATCGCCCAGTGCCAATGCACCAAGCAACGCATCACACAACGCATGTAACACCACATCGCCATCAGAATGCGCAAGCAAACTGTGGGTATGAGGAATTTGCACCCCGCCTAATGTTATAAATTGGTTTTCTGTGCCATCGTTGACAAAGGCATGGACATCGATACCCTGACCGATTCTTATCATGGTTAATCCTATTGTTTTATCTTACTGTCTTGATTTTGGAAGCTATTGTGTTTGGTTTAGTGGTGTCTATTCTAACAGTTCCAACAGTGACTGTTTTATCGGTCTCTATTTTAACGGTTAAAGCATGATTTACAAGTAGCTAGGCTATCTTAAATAAAAGCTTTGAATAACAACTTAGATTAAAAACTTTTGATAACGACTTTGGATAACGACTTTGGATAGCATTCGAATAACGACTTTGAATACAAACTTGGCATAACCAGCTACTATCACTGCTTGAATTAAAAATTGGGTGTCAAACGAGATTTGCCGTATAACCTCTAAAAAAATTGATAAATCCTAGTAAATTGCTATGGTATTTTATTATATAACGTTATATAATATAAAAATAAACCCATCAAGTGGGGAACTTGATGGGAGTGGGTAATGCACTACTTGTTGTTATTTTTATTGTTGCTTTCTTCTTCTTTGTTTTACTGATGTTAGCCATAATGCCAAATTATGGCTTTTTTATTTTTATCGTTTTTTATTTTATTTTTTGTCTTATTGATTCTATCTTATTACTATCGTAGTCAGCAAAGTTTGTATTTACGTCGTGATGAATTTATTTTAGCGGATTTACGCCTGTGCTCTATGTGCTCTTTGTTATGAATTGTTAAATTAAGTTTCTTTAGTTTCCTTAACAAAACTATTAATATTGATTTTGCATCCTTATTTTTGCATTGCTACTTTTTAATGATAGCTCAGCCGAATGATAGGCAGTAAAAAAACGGCTTAAAATTTAAGCCGTTTTTTGTTATGTTAAGATTAACGCGTACGTGGGCAAACTTCATTGTCATTGAAAAAGTAGCTGATTTCACGGGCTGCAGATGTGGTTGAGTCTGAACCGTGAACCGCGTTTTCATCAATGCTGTTTGCAAAGTCACGACGAATCGTGCCTTCAGCGGCGTCTTTTGGGTTGGTAGCGCCCATGATTTCACGGTGGTGCGCCACTGCGTTTTCCCCTTCAAGTACCGATACTACCACTGGACCTGAAGTCATAAAAGAGACTAAATCATTGTAAAATGGACGCTCTTTGTGCTCAGCGTAGAAACCGCCCGCCTTTTCGTTGTCTAAATGCAACATTTTTGCTGCCACAACTTTTAAGCCTGCTTTTTCAAAACGGCTGTAGATTTCGCCAATGTGGTTGCCTGCGACTGCGTCAGGTTTGATAATTGATAACGTGCGTTCAATGGCCATGTTAAATTCCTTAAAATTGAAGGGGATTATGATTTTAAGTGGGAGAAACTGTAAAAACAGCCCGTACACTGCCCGATGGCTCTGTCAAATCGCGATTTGAAGATTTGAATAAACGCGGGGTGCTGTTCTTAGTTGCCTATTATAATGATATTGATGGCAAAAACTAGTTTAATTCATCACTGTTAAGTCGAAATTGCGAGAATATCAAGTTGAACAAGTTTTCTGTAATAAATGGCGGATATATTCTGTGATACGCAAATGGTATAATAGCCAATAGCTTAAATTTTCTCTCAATGGTATGACGCTCTCAAATATCACAAAAACACAAGCGGTTGTGGTAAGCCTATGCTTGGCGCTATTATTGGTGGCAAGTATCGGTTTGGCACGTCAGTTTACTGCCAAAGCCGTCCCAGATTGTCAGCGCAAAAACCAGCCGTTCGACTATAGTATCTGTGAGCTTGATGCTAAAAATGCGGCGAATTTTTCACTACAGTGGCAAAATCCCTCGTCCACGAACCACCCATTATTACTCACCTTTACTACCCTGCGCGATTATTTGGCAAGCCAGCAACCTGCCAAAACCTTGTTGTTTGCGATGAACGCAGGGATGTACGATGGCAATTTTGCGCCGATTGGGTATACGGTCATCAATGGCAAGCAAATCCGAGCCCTAAATCTCAAGCAAGGCGGCGGCAACTTTCACTTAATGCCCAACGGGGTATTTTGGCAAGACCGTCAAGGTTTTTATATCACTGAAAGTCAAAGCATGGCAAAAAAACTGGCAAGCGGGGCAAAACCGATTTTTGCCACCCAATCTGGACCCATGCTGGTCATCGATGGTAATATCCATCCGGCATTTGATGCCAATAGTACCTCGAGAAAATACCGCAATGGTGTTGGCGTGTGTGATCGCAATCCTAGCCGCGTCAAATTTGTGATAAGCGATACCCCTGTCAGCTTTTATGAGTTTGCCGATTTATTCAAATCGCAATTGGGCTGTGACAATGCGTTGTTTTTGGATGGCGGTAGTGCCTCGGCATTGTATAGTCAGACGCTGTCACGCAATGACAATAAATATATGGGTGTGATGATTGCGGTGACACAAGACAAATAATGCGTATTCGGTGAGACAAGTTTATGCTGATTTAATCAACGTTTTGCATAAAATTATCCATTTCCACATTGCAAAAATAATTTTTTAAGGTATTATAATCAGCCTAGTTTTGACAAATTTGCTTGGCAATATTTGTGATACTACCCTTTCGGGCCTATAGCTCAGTTGGTTAGAGCAGAGGACTCATAATCCTTTGGTCCACAGTTCAAGTCTGTGTGGGCCCACCATATAAAACAACCACTTAGGTGCATTAGACCTCAGTGGTTTTTTATTTTTAGCTTGTAATGATTAAATAGTAAGTAGTTTACATCACAATATGAACCCCTATTTTAAATCCATACTTATGTCATTGGGTTTAGACTGTTACTTGGTCTTGACTGCCTGAATCAATCATCCGATCCCTGCCTAATTTGATATAAATCCTTGTTTTATATTGAATTATTTTTGTTAATAGTTAACGCTTTCAAGGAAAACGTCTTTACATTCATTGCAGATAAGTTATAATAAAAACAATACGACTGGTCTATTTTTTATAATAGCCGGCACAATAACTATGGAGCATGCCCCTATCAAGAAGTCTGAAACGAAACGCTTACACATTCTTAACACCAGTTCTGAGCTGATTTTGCGTAAAGGTTTTAGCGGTGTGGGATTACAAGAAATATTACAAAGCTGCGAGATTCCTAAAGGTTCATTTTATCATTACTTCAAATCTAAAGAGTCTTTCGGCTGTGAATTGGTACAGTATTATGTAGATAATTACCAACGCCGTTTGGATGAACTATGGCGTAGCGACCAATCCGCTTACCAAAAACTAATCGGCTATTTTAACCTATGGATTGAAGATCCTGATGCGCCGTGTAGTTGGGCAGATAGCTGTTTAATTGTAAAACTTGCTGCAGAAGTCGCTGACCTATCTGAAGATATGCGCGCTATTATGTCCGACGGCGTCGATAAGGTAATCAAGCGGATTGCTGAAGTCATCGTTTTGGGCAAGCAAGATGGGTCTATCCAAGCAGAGACTGATGCTTTGACGTTGTCCCAAGTGACTTACCAAATGTGGATGGGCGCAGCGTTATTAAGTAAGCTGCAAAAAGATAAAACACCCTTACATCAAGCGCTAAAAGCGACGGCGTTTTTATTAAAAAGTGGACAGTCTTAAAAGTTAGCTTTGCTAGCTTCACCTCACTAACTTAGCCTTAGTAACTTAACCTTAGTAACTTAGCTTCACTATCTTGGCTTCACGACAATGATAGCTGCAAAAATTGTAATAGCAGCCCAATCATTATGTATGAATGGGCTGCTATTACATCAATTTGATAACAATGCATAATCTACTATGTACTAACTTGTAGGTTAGTACATATGACAGCTATGCTTTTTCTTAAAGTGCTTTTTTTAAATAGCGTCTTCAACACCTTCAATGATAAAGGCACGATAATTTGCTCCTTTTAGGCGATGTTGTAATGCTTCTTGATAGACGGGACTGTTATACCAGTCTCGCGCGGCTGCCATATCAGGAAAGCGTAAAATAACAGCGCCTTCAATTTCATTGCCTTCAAGCACTTCTAATTGACCATAAAAAGCCAAGGGTGTTAGCTCACGACCTTCACGAGCAAGCGGCGCTTTTTGTGCATATTGCGCCAGTTCCTCAGCATCTGTAGTTTGCTCACGGGTAAATACCACATACGCAGACATGGGCTACTCCTTATTTAACAATTCAAGCAGTGCGCTTGCGGTTGCAGCAGAAGAAGCAGGATTTTGTCCAGTTAAGTGACTGGTTTAAGTGAAGTGATATAATAAAAAGCTGCCTTTTATGTGATATTTTAGGCAGCTCTTTAAGAGGCTTAAGCTCAAGAGAATTGGGCTTAAAAGCTTAAACTTAGTAAAATTAGGCTTCAATTTAAGCTGGTAGTTTGCTCGCCAACACCTCTACTTTTTCAATAGAAGGCGGCTCTGAAAATAGTTCATCTGCTTGAGCCATCAAAGCGGCGGCAACCTTGCCCGATAAATGCGCTTCGCGACCTGCCTCATCAGGGAATGCATCAAAGATACCAAAGGTTGAAGGTCCAAGGCGTAGCCCAAACCATGCAACTGTAGCTGGTTCTTCATTGACGATAGGCAGACCCGCTTTTAGGAAATCTTCTACTTGTTGTTCTTTACCTGGTTTAGCTTCAAGACGGACATATAAAGCGGTTTTAACCATCACTAATACTCCAATATTGACTAGCCGACATTGACTAGCATTAAAATTGAGTCTAAACCACTGTCATATTCATGTCAAACGGCTTTACCGCATAGCTGTGTTGTATAAAGGTTACATAAACATTTGCGCTTTAAGTCATAAGGAATGTCTGTATCAGCTTAAATTTGATACTGATATTACTCCCTTTATGCTTGCTTTAATCATAACCTTGCTTTAACCATAACAAGGAAACAAGCATAAGTGACAAGGTATAAATGATGTTGCACTCGCTACACTGGATTGGTTACACTGGTACAACAATAAATAACGGCATTTTACCAAGGGCTATTTTTGGCGCAAACACAGGCGCACAAACACAGCCGCAAAATGTGAGCTTAGCTTGTATCCTTAACGTTGCGCTCTTGACCTTACACCTTTAGCATAGACTCAGAATATCGACTATTTTTCATTAATTCTATCAGATCATGCTGACTGAGCTAAGCCAGCCTGTGTGCAATACACTAAAAACACTGCATTTAATTAAAATAACCCGCTATTAAATCTACTATTACAAAAGGACAAATCTATGAAAGCCGTATCGTATGTTATAAATAACCAGGATGATTTTAAAAATTCATTGGTAGATATTGAAAAAGCGAAGCCTACGCTTAAAGAGCGTGATGTACTGGTAAAAGTTCAGGCAATCTCTGTGAATCCAGTTGATACCAAAGTGAGAAAAAATTCGTCTGAAGCAAATAATCGTATTTTAGGTTGGGATGCCGTTGGGGAAATTATCGAAGTTGGCTCAAAAGTTACCTCGTTTAAAGTAGGAGATTGTGTTTGGTATGCTGGCGATTTAACCCGAGATGGTAGTAATGCTGAGTTTCAAGCAGTCGATGAACGGATTATCAGTCTTAAACCCATTACAGTATCTAATGCAGAGGCCGCAGCATTGCCATTAACTGCAATAACGGCATGGGAAATGCTGTTTGATCGCTTTCAAATTTCAGAAACAGAAGTTGGCAGTATTTTAATTATTGGTGGTGCAGGCGGTGTAGGATCAATCGCTATCCAACTCCTAAAAGCAAAAACCAATCTGACCGTGATAACCACAGCGTCACGAGAAGAAACCAAATCTTGGGTAAAATCATTGGGTGCCGACCATGTCATCGACCATAGCAAAGATTTAAACGAACAAATCGAGACACTAGGCATTGAAAAACCAAAATACGTATTCTCTACCAATCATACAGACACCTATATCAAGCAAATAGTTGCTCTGATTGCACCACAAGGCAAGCTTGGAGTGATCGATGATCCACAAACCTTTGATATTATGCCGTTTAAAACTAAATCTATTTCTATCCATTGGGAGTTCATGTTCACCCGCTCAATGTTTGAAACCGATGATATTGAAAAGCAAGGTGAACTGTTGCAACAGGTTGCCCAATTAGTTGACCAGCAAAAAATTAGAAGTACCCTCAACCAAAATTTAGGCAAAATTAACGCTGCAAACTTGGAGAAGGCACATAAGCTACTTGAATCAGGCAAGTCAAAAGGCAAAATTGTACTAGAAAACTTCTAAAACACACCTTGTAAAACCCATATTTTAAAACATATCTTGGGTAAAAATGCCCTTTAAAGTAACTCACCAAACGGCTGGCAGAACGAACACTGCCAGCTGAAATCACCCATCAGCTTGGCTATGCCAAACTCGACGATTAAAACGATAATTAATAAATTACTGCAACTAAGATGATGATAAGCGATGCCATCAGTATAGAGATGACAGAAATCAACGCAGCTTGAGCATATTGATGGTCCATACAGTTATTCCGACACACTGAGACGCGCTATGAATCTAATAAACTTTGCGTATAATTTTCGATGCTCATCGAGGTCATTAGTTCTATCTGCGTTTCTAGCCAATCAATGTGCGCTTCACTCCCGTCTTTGAGTTTGATCAATAATTTGCGAGAGACAAAATCACGCTGCTGCTCACATAAAGCAATCGCATTTTTGATGATGTCAGTTTTTTGATACTCTAATTGCAAATCACAACGCAAAATTTCACCAACATTTTCACCGATTAAAATTTTGCCAAGCTCTTGCAAGTTTGGCAGACCATCTAGCATTAAGATACGCTCAATGAGGTCATCTGCCCATTTCATCTCATGAATCGACTGATGATACAATTTTTCATTGAGTTCACTCAGTCCCCAGTTTTTGGCGATACGCGCGTGTAAGAAGTATTGGTTGATAGCAATTAATGCCTGACCCAAAACTTGGTTTAGCGCTCTTAGAATTTCTTTATCGACTTGCATAATGTTTACCTTAGTTGCCTTATTGCTTTGTCGCCTTATTCAGAGATGTCACCGAGCTGAGATTGCAGATAATTGGCTAGTCCCATCATATCAATCAGTCTTAACTGCTGCTCTAACCAATGCGCATGGTCTTCTTCGGTATCGACCAATTGGGCGACCAAAATCTCACGGGTGACATAATCTTGCTCTTGCTCACAAAGCGCAATGCCGTCTTTGAGATGTTGACGAACCGCATACTCAAGCTGAAGATCGGCTTTTAGCATACTTGGCACATCATGACCGATGTTGATATCGGCAACTTTCATGTTGGGCGTGCCTTCTAACATCAACACACGATTGATTAAGGCACGCGCATGATCGCTTTCTTCTTCCATTTCATGATGCATACGCGTATGAAGTTTTGGATAATGCCATTCATGATACATTTGCGCATGAATAAAGTACTGGTCACGAGCCCCCAGTTCACCACTAATTAAGAAATTTAGATAATCAATAACAGCTTGGCTGCCTTTCATGGGTATATCCTTGAAAAATGAACAGAAACAACGGTTAGGTATTATCTGAAATACTAAATTAAAGTGACGTTAAAAACAATTCATCGCAGCAAATAATTTACACTATTTATCAGTCGCTCATTCAATTAGCCCAATAAATGCGCTAATTGAATAAGATTAGGGGTTTAGGCTAACAGCGCATTAGGCAACGTTAATACATTAGGCAACTTCAATAAATAGGTGCGTATAATCATTGATGCTCTGGGCGTACTCTTCGAGATAACCTTCAATCATTGGCTGACAGCCGCCACAGCAAGTAGCCACATCAAGCTCAGCTTGTAACGCCTCTAAGCTGTCATGACCTTGTTCAATGGCTGTTTTGATTTGACTTTCTTTGACCGCATTACAGATACACACAAACATACGCACCTCGTTGATAAATTTTCTTATATAATAATGATAACTATTCTTATTATCAATAAAAATTTTCTCAATCAGGCTATTCACTGACAAACGCAATTTTGGTTAGCTTGTTTTCGCTCGCTATTGCTAGGATTTGCGCGACGGTATCATATCGACTGTCTTTATCGACGCGTAGCTGAATGCTTGGGGTCTCGCTTAATTTGCCTTGTTCGGCAAAGCGCGTGTTTAATTGCGCCAAACTGATACTGGCATCATCCCAAAAAATCTTGCCATCTTTATCAATGCTTACTTGTATCACTTTGGGCGGGGCTTCATTGACTTGTGCTGAGGTTTTGGGCAAATTTAGCGGTACACTGGGATTGATTACCGTTGCCGTCACCAAAAAAATAATCATCAATACCAGCATGATATCAATCAGTGGAATCAGATTGATTTCATTCATGCCCGTCGAAGCGTCATCACCGAGTTGAAATGCCATAAGTTATTCCCTGTTTATCTATTTATCTGTTTAGCGTTGGGTCAAGGTTAGGCTTTTTTCAGCATTAAGTCAGCGGCGTTAGTTTGTTGCTGGGGCTGCGAGCTGGTTTGCAAATGGGGCTGGGTGGCTAAACTAGTTTGCGTAACTTGGCTGGAAGAATTCATCAACACGTTGGCAAGCAAGGTATGCGCCGTGTCATTCGCTTGGTGCATGGCTTTGCGATTGATTCGTACTACGACATTGTACATAATCACTGCAGGAATCGCTACCGCAAGCCCAAGCCCAGTCATAATCAAAGCCTCCCCAACCGGTCCTGCGACTTGCCCAAGTCCTGCTTGACCTGATTTAGCGATGCTATCTAAGGCATGAAAAATCCCCCACACGGTACCAAATAGCCCAATAAAAGGGGCAATGGCAGCAGTCGTACCAAGGATATTTAAGCCCTGCTCACTGGCAAAACGGTAGCGATTGAGCTGTTGCAGTAACTGCTGCTCAGTGACCAATTTTTGATTGTCTAGGGATAAGGTAGTAAGTTGAGATTGCTGTTGGTGAATTTTCTGGGTCAAATCTTGCGACACTGTCTTGGCAATTTTTTGGCTATTTAAGATACGTAAAATGCCTGTAATCCAAGACAACATCGATAAAACAATTAACACAAAAAATAACGTCTTGGTCACTACATCTGTATATTGCCAGTAATTTGCAAAATCCATAATCATTCCTCTAACACGATAAATATAAAAACTAACGTTAAATGTTAGTATAAATGATAATCATTATCAACAAAAATATTAAAAATTAGGCTAAATTGAACAAGCGACTGTATTAAACCCCGTTAATTAAGCGAGTTTAAAATATTAAGCAACTTTGATATCAAATGGCTTTAAAATGAAGTAACTTAAAAATTAAGTAACTTTAAAACCTCATACTTTTTTATCTTCGCTTTGTGTTAGCTTTATCTTGGGCAAAATCACCACAAGGTTATTGATAGCCTACGGTATCGACTAGGATGAACACCTTGCGCAAAATGCAGTTTTCGGTTACACCGACCAATACCCTAGGCAATTGTCTTGATACCCCGCCAAACCTTGTGGTAGTAGAACGGGTAAAAAATTGGATTTTGGACATAAGCAAAATTTTTCTGCAATATTTTGTGAAAATATTAAACAGCAATGGGCAATCCATCATGCTGATGGTTATCACCCATTGAGTTTAAAACTGATAACTTAGCGTTACTTTAACATTGCGCCCCATGGCTTTATCACCGGTATTGGATACGTGCTCATAGTAGTAGGCATCTGTAAGGTTATACACGCCAGCATCCACCGTTAATTGCGGTAACGCGCTTGGACGATAGCTACCAAATACATCATAGGTGGTAAAACTTGGCAACTCAGCCACAGCAGTAGCGCTGGTGCGACGCGTTAAACCTTTGACATGGCGGATGGCACTTCCAAGGCTGAATTTGTCATTAATGTCATAATTAAAGCCTAGGTTTAACTGATCGCCTGAGTCTTTATTGAGTTGGTAACCTTGCTCGGTTTCGCTTTTGGCATGGGCATAGCCTGCATTTAAGCGCATATTGTTTAGCCGATATTTTGCGCTCAGCTCGTAGCCTTTGACGGTAGTCTCGCCTGCATTGATGTAGCTAGCACATTCTCCGCCTGTCACTGTGTTGCCTGTGGCACAGTCAATGCCTGTTATGCGGTCGATTTTATTGTCATACTGGGTATCAAAGACTTTGGCTGTCAGCGACATACTGTCTTGACTGTCAAACACCCCTTGAAAACGGCTACTGATACCCAGCTCTGCGTTTGCGCCAGTTTCTGCTTCGAGGTCTTTATTGACGAAGGTTTGCCCAGATTGGTAGACGGTTTCTGGCAAGGGTGGTCCATTAAACAATTGGGTATAACTGGCAAATAAGCTGTGATTTGGCGTTAGTTTAAATTCCCCTGCCAATGCACCCGACACTTGATTATAGTCGTCACTGCTTAAGCGCTCTGATGGCTTATAGTGGTCAAAGCGCACGCCAGGCGTCAGCGCAAATCGTCCCAATTCGATTCGGTCTTGTAAGTACACCCCTACGCTGGTAGCGTCTTCTGTGATATCACTACTCTCTAACGTCGCTGATTTTTTATAGCCTTCTACCCCATAGTTGAGCGTATGTGTCAAAGCATGGTCGCCATGATGCTGCGTCAGTTGCTGTTTGATACTTGCCGTCATGCCATCGGTTTTGCCTGATGTGGCTATACGCATGGGGGTCGTTCCGCGCAGTCCTTGCGACAGCGCTTCATTGGTTAAATGTTGACTTCCTCCCCTTGCTAAAGCAAGGGGATTCCTTCTACAAGACGGTCAAGCCCGACCGCAAGAATGTTCCGACTGGCATTGATATCTCTATCATGCCATGTGCCACACGAAGCACAAGTCCATTCTCTTATTCGCAAGCCTGCTCTACCTTTCGGACTATTGGCGGTGATTTCACCGCAACACGAACATCGCTGGGTCGTGTATCGCTCTGATACGATTTCAAAACGGCAACCTGCGTTCTCGCATTTGTAGGTCAGTTGTCGTTTCAGTTCAAACCAACCTGCATCATATACCGATTTGGCGAGTTTGCTTTTTTTACTATTAAATTGATTACTCTGAATATCACCGACCACGATTAGCGCATTGTCCTTGACTAATTGGGTGGTGAATTTATGGATGAGGTCTTGGCGTGTATTTTTGATTTTGGCATGGATTGCCTTGACACGCTGTTTGTTTTTGGCACGTTGGGCTATAGCTAATTGTTTTGCATATTTTAGCGTTTGCTTAATGGTTAGCTTGTCGCCATTTGAGGCGGTGGCACTGTCTTTAAGTCCTAAGTCAATACCTACACTACCTGTTCCGCATTGTGTTTTAGGGTAGTCTTTGACTGTGATACAGGCATACCAACGGTTACGGCTGTCTTGGACGATTTCTAGTGTGTTGATTTGGTATAGGCTAAGGTTATAGCTGTCCCATAGGTCGATGATTAGTTTTTGCCCTTTGGCTAAACTAAGCTGTAGGGTTGATTTTAAGCCTTTTTTACCAGTTTGGTGGGTAGCAATGTGTTTGATGGCAGATTGTTTAAACGGTAGCCAGCCTAATGATTTACGTTTTGAATTTGGGTTGTTGGTTCGCCAGTTTAGTTTGGCTTTTTTGAATTGGCGACGCGATTTGGCGTGGGTTTCATTGATGGCTTGGATAGTCTGACTGTGTAAGCCTAGCAGTTCACCACTACCTTTGGTATATTCGTTTAAATCATACGCACTAAAGAATTTGCCAGTACGCTTAAGATGCTCGTAGCTTAACGCATTGACATAGTTCCATACGAAATTCACCGAACCGCTTAGGCGATTTAATTGGTTTATGTGTTTGTCTCGTATGCGTAGCTTGAGTGTTTTCATGCAAATTATTTTAGCAAAATTTATGCAAGCGTTATAGTGTACAAGTTGCCTTATATCCACCGCCTGAAGTCGGTGGTTTTACGGTAACAGAGGATAAATCAGGCAAGCGGATGCTACTGGTACGAATCGCAACATGGATGGAAGCCTGTATCTGGTTTGCAATTTTTATCATTCCGAATAGCTTTCAATCGATTGCCTTATTGATGCTGGTTTTCAGCTTTTTTCAGAATGCGATTCTGGCACAGTTTGAGGGAGTGACTTTATTCTGGCTGGGTGAAAAGCGGGCTGAGCTCTATGGTAAGGTTCGGAAATGGGGTTCAGTCGGCTTTATTGTTGGGGTATTTGCCATAGGCGCGTTATTGGAAATCATTCCAATTTCAATGTTACCTATTCTATTGTTATCAGTCTCATTTTTGGCCTTTTTATGGTCATTTAGTATTAAAGAGCCTGAACATGCACCAAGCTCACAAAAGAAGCTGGAACCTTTATTGCCAATTTTAAAAAAGCCAATGGTGGCCGCCTTTTTTGGTATTGAGTTTATTTTACTGTTTTCACAGGCGCCTTTTTATAGCTTCTATAGCAATTTCCTGAAAGAAATCGGTTTTAGTACCATGCAGATTGGAACTTTATGGGCGACAGGTGTGATTGCTGAGATTGTGATGTTTGCAGTGGCGCAGAAAGTCTTTTTTATCCACTTTTCCTGGAGAACATTGGTTGCTGCCTGTTTGATCCTGACCAGTTTACGCTGGTTGTTGGTGGGTATGTTAAATACGCATTTTATTGGGCAGCTTTTAGCACAATGCCTGCATGCATTTAGTTTTGGGCTTTTTCACCTCATTGCAATGAAAGTCATCTTCCAGAATTTCTCTGCTGAACAGCAAGGACGTGGGCAGGCACTTTACAGTACCATGTGGGGGCTTGGTGTGGCATCGGGAAGTTTATTGGCAGGGCATTACTGGCAAATTCTATCAGGTGCCACCATTTTCTTATGTGCCAGTGTGGTCGTTCTTCTAGGCTTGATTTTGGTGGTCTGGCTGCCGAATCAAATTGAAACGACAGCGTCTAAGTTAAATCAAAGCTGAATATTTTTATATTGCGGCATCCACGGTTGTGCCTGCTCAAGCTGTGCAGCAAGTTGAAGTAAACGATCTTCACGCCCAAATGGTGCAATAAACTGACTGCCTAAAGGCAAGCCATTTTTATTCCAGTATAAAGGCACAGACATGGCTGGTAAGCCTGTGACATTCGCCAATTGGGTAAAAGGCACCCAGCTTAAGTTCTCTTGCACCATTTTTTCGACCAGTTTACCTTGTGCAAGATAATGGGCTTTTCCAACTTTTAAGAAGCCTTTTAGGATAGGCTTTTGCCAGCTAGGCATTGCAACTTCACCATTTTGGGGTGCAACTGATGCGGTGGTTGGGGTTAGGTAAAGATCATATTGTTCAAAGAAGATATTCATTTGGGTACTATACATTCCCCAATTCTCCAGGGTGTGAATATAATCTGTTGCTGTGGTTTTCGCGCCAAAGGCTGCCAGGGCATTGGAGTCAAGCTCAAAATCCTCATCGGTCGCACCTGACATGTGTTTAATTTGTGCCTGCATGTAGGAAAACTGGCTAAACCATGTGGTGATAAAGTCTTTAGCCAGTTCGAGCCCATTTATTTGCGGACGGTCTTCAACCACGATATGTCCAAGTGACTCTAGAAGTTTGGCTGTTTGCTGAACCGCTTGAATCGCATCTTTGGAAACTTTGGTGCCAATCGGTGACTGGGTATTAAATGCGATTGTTAATTTTTTCGGCATTTGCTGGATAACGTCCAGATATTTCTGGGTTGGGGATTGAATGATAAAAAGTGAGGCTTGTTCTGGACCTTGAACCGCATCCAGCATGGCGGCACTGTCCCGAACGGTTTTACAGAGTACATGTTGCATGGCCGCACCATGCATGGCTTCACTAAACTGTGGTCCCCACGGTGTACGTCCTCGACTCGGTTTAAGTCCAAACAGCCCACAATAGGAGGCAGGGATACGGATTGAGCCGCCGCCATCACCCGCGCCAGCAACAGGAACCAGACCGCCAGCCACTGCTGAGGCAGACCCGCCCGAAGAGCCACCACTATTATGCTTTAAGTTCCACGGGTTATGACATGCACCCCAGGCATCAGGCTCAGTAATGCCCTTGATGCCAAACTCAGGTGTATTGGTACGGCCAAAAGTCACAATTCCTGCTTTTTCCCAGCGATTGATAATTTCTGCATTAAAGTCAGGTGTGTAATTGATTCTTTTCAGTGCATTGCTGCCATAGGATGTGGGTACACCTTGATATTCCTGAAACAGGTCCTTGACCAAAAAGGGAACACCTGCAAATGTGCCCGTAAGGGGTTGCTGGGCACGCTGTTTAGCCCGTTCATACATCGGGATAATGATAGCATTCAGTTTTGGATTGGCTTTGTGAGTATGTTCCAATGCCACCTGTAACAGTTCAGATGGGTGAACTTCCTTGTCCTTGACCAATTTGGCCAAACCGAGTCCGTCATATTGAATGTATTCAGAAAATTTCATGGCTTTTATTCCTAAAGCTAAACCGTTAATAAAATGGAAAATTTTAACTGTGATTCTGGATAAGAATACCTGAAAAATGCACAACAATCAAATAAATTGCATACTAAAAATATTGTGTTTATATGCTGTTATGATTGCGGGATTTTCTTTAAAAATATGCTAAGTTAAGTCACTGCAACGTTTAGATTACGACTTAATTAAATCTATGAAAAATATTTATATTATTGGATTGTTATGGGCTTGCTCAACATGGACTATGGCAGATACGGTTGTGAATGCGAAAACAGTGACACCCCAGCAAATTGCAAAAGCAAATGCAATTCGTGTCACCAGCCGCCCAGAAATTATGGGTTTATGGGGAATGGAAATTACCAATAACAAGAAATGTATCGAATATTATAACTTCCGTGGCATGAGTGATGTGGTGATAAAAAGTGGTCAGGAATGGTCTTATGGCCTGTATGATTACCAGCCCTCTGAAGATCACAAGGAACGTTTGCCTGCACTGATCTTACAGATTAAGTATGACAATAATCAGATGGACTGTTCTGGTCAGCAACAGGATCAAACAGGTGAGGTTTCACAATATTTTGTGAAATGGACGAATGACAATACCATTGATTTTTGTGCCAATGAAAAAGGCGAAAAGTGCTTTGCAACCTTACGCCGTGTTTTACCATAAAGAATCAAGATCAATAAAAAACCTCTTATAATTTTATAAGAGGTTTTTTATTTAAGCAGTTTCGGCCTGTTGTGCCAACTGTTTTAATAAATGCTTCTCAAGATAATGGATATCCATTGCCTGTTCACAGAAATTGGCATCCTGCAAAATCAGGTCTTTATGCAGTGGAATATTGGTTTTGATTCCTGTCAAAATCATTTCATCCAGCGCCTGACGCATACGGGCCAACGATGTTTCGCGATCTTTGCCATGTGCAATCAGTTTGGCAATCATGGAATCATAGTAAGGCGGAATGCTATAACCTTGATAAATAATAATCATTATCAATTAATTTTTTCAATTCTTTTGCTTTTTTTTAACTCTCTAAAGCTCATTATCAATAAGTCACCCAGTAGAATCAGGCAACTTTAAGCGAAATTATAAAGTGGCTCAAAGTTCGCCCAATAATCCTTTCAATAAGTTATAACAATGTCACCCCGCCAAAATCTTGCTAATCTCTCCTAGACAGGAGCCACAATTGGTGCCTGCTTTGCAATGTTTGCCAACCTCAACGACGGTTTTACAGTGATATTTTTTTATCGTCTCAACAATGGTATGTTCACCCACTGACATACAAGAGCAAACAATCCGCCCTGTATCAATAAAGCCCGTAGCAGGTTTGCCCATTAGTAGCCATTTACGCGTATGGCTATCGAGCGTTGTGCCAAATTGGCTATCTAGCCAGTTATGGGTAGGTAGTTTATGCTCGTGGGTGCTCAAAAATAATAGCGCATGGACTTGCCCGTTTTGCAAAAACGCAAGTCGTAAATCTTGGCTGGTGTTATCGGTATCAATATGTTGATAATGAATAATATCAAAGTTGTAGGCTTGCGCTGGTTGATTGAGCCATACACTTAACTGCTGTTGCCAATATTGCTTATCAAACCAAGTGGTCATGACCGCAGACTGATTATCAATGGCAAAAAAATACTGGCTACTGTTTGACTGGCGATTACGCACCCAATAAGTCATATCTGGCGATTCGAGCCAACTTAGCAGGTTTTCATCACAGTGTTTATCAATCAATAACCATCCAAATGCTTGCATGGTTAGCTTTTGCAGCCTGACAGGTTGGTGCTTGAGCTGCGGTTGCTGTGAAAAGGGGTCATAATGATTGCTGATAAGCTTACCGACACGCGCATTGGCGGCAAAGTGCTGATTCCAGTGCATGGGTATAAACACATCGCCTTGGCGTTGTTTTTCGGTCACATCCGCTCGCACTAAGATAGTACCGTTGGGACTGTTAATTTGCACAAAATCGTTATTTTGTAGACCCAAAGGTTTGGCGTCACTTGGATGAATCGCAACCAGTGGGTGCGGTAAATGCTGATTGAGCTGTGGGGCAATCCCTGTGCGGGTCATGGTATGCCATTGGTCACGCGAGCGACCTGTGTTAAGCACCAGTGGATATTGCTCATCAGGCAATGACTTGGGTACTGCAGGAGTAACGGTGACAAAATGCAGTTTTTGGGTATCGGTATAAGTGGTGCCGATAGTGGTATGTGGGTCTTGTTTTTGTAGTCCAAAATAATGCGGTTGACCCCACTGAAACGGTGCCAAATTATCATACTCGTTTTGGCTAATATTGGCTAAATGGCTGATGTTAAAACTTCGGCTATCTGTATTTTTTTCACCGCCATTCTTTTCGCCACTAAGCCGAGCGTGTTCGGCAAACACTTGGTAGTCGTGGGTGTAATCAAAACCCACAAAACCCATTTTCTGTGCCACTTGGCTGACTATCCACCAGTCAGGCTTGGCATCAGCAAATGGGGTGACTAAGCGGCGCTGGCGAGAGATACGGCGTTCGCTGTTGGTGACCGTGCCTGATTTTTCACTCCAGCCTTGCGCGGGTAAAGCCACATGAGCGAAGTCGAGCGTGTCGCTGTCTTTTGAGCAGTCAGACACGATGACCAGTGGGCATTGCTGTAACGCCATGGCAAATTTGTCTGCTTCTGGCAGACTGACCACAGGGTTGGTCGCCATAATCCAAATCGCTTTAATTTGCCCCTCCAAAATAGCATCGGCACATTGGGTTGCCTTGACACCATCTTTCCCACTAATACTAGTCGGTGCTTGCCAAAAATTAGCTACTGTTTGACGATGGTCGCTGTTTTTGAGCTCAAAATGACTGGCAAGCAGATTGGCTAACGCCCCGACCTCTCGCCCACCCATGGCATTGGGCTGTCCTGTAATTGAGAACGCCCCTGCCCCTTCATAACCCAGTTTGCCTGTATAAAGGTGACAATTGATAATGCTATTGACTTTATCAGTGCCATTACTGGCTTGATTGACACCCATGGAGTAAAAACTCACGGTTTTCGTGGTAGTGGCAAACAATTGATAAAACTCGGTTAAATCACTTTCGTTGACACCGCAGATTTTGGCAACTTTTTTAATCGTCCAACTGTCACTGGCTGCAAGCGCATCAGCAAGATTGTCACAATGCCTGAGATAATCGTGATTGGCATAGCCGTTTTGGTGCAAGTAATTGAGTAGTCCGACAAATAAATGGGTATCTGTGCCGGAGCGAATTGGCAAATGCAAGTCAGCAATCGCGGTGCTGTCAGTGGCTCGTGGGTCAATCACCACGATTTTTTTGTTGGGATTGGCTTGTTTGCTGGATTTTAACCGACCAAATAAAATCGGATGACACCACGCCATATTCGAACCGATAATGATAAATAGGTCGCTGTTTTCGATGTCTTCATAATTACAAGGCACAGTGTCCGAGCCAAATGCTCGCTTGTAGCCAGCCACCGCTGATGACATACACAGTCGAGAATTGGAGTCCAAATTATTGGTACCCAAAAAACCTTTAGTAAATTTGTTTGCCACGTAATAATCTTCGGTGAGCAGTTGTCCCGATACATATAGCATAATGCTGTCAGCGCCATATTCATCAATGGTCTGTTGCAATGATTTGGCAACAAAATCGGTGGCGGTATCCCAATCGACTGGCTCGCCATGAATCATCGGATGTGCCAAACGGCGGTCACGATCGAGCGTATCGCCCAATGCTTTGCCTTTGGAGCATAATTTGCCAAAATTGGCAGGATGGGTTGGATCACCGTCAATGCTGACGTGTTGGGTATTCTCATCAATCGTCGCCAACACGCCACAGCCAACACCACAATAGGCACAGGTGGTTTTGACTTGGGTCAGGGGAGATTTTTGTGGTGCTAAATGTTGTATAGTTGTTGTCACACGTTAACCTTTTACTATTTTTAATTTCTACCAGTCAGATCAGCCCGCTAGCAACTCTTCACAAAACGCTTTGCCAAACAGTAATTTATCTTTGATGGCTGAAATATCTTGTTGATTTTGAATCAGTTCAAAAAACCAACCGCCCTCTTGTACATCACCATATAGCACTACAGATAAAATACGGTTGTCTTTTACGGTGATTTTTTGATAGATGCTATGGCTAGGATCTTGATAAATCAACTGCTCGCAGTCGTGACTCACATCGATATCACCTGCCGAAAATAGCGCCACGCCCGAGACCTTTAGCTTGGTTGCCGTTGGTTGTATGCTAAACACGGGCGAGGTGTTGCCTGGCTGCTCGTTTAAGGTATGTAGCAGAATATTGGCTTGCTCATACACAGGTGCGACTAGCCCAAATAGCTGGTTGTCAAACTGTACACACTCGCCAATCGCATACACGTCTGGGGTATGGGTTCGCATTTGGTTATCAACCAGAATCCCTCGCTCGCAAGTGATACCGACCTGTTGCGCAAGGGCAATATTGGGTCGCACGCCGACGGTCATGATAATGCAATCGGTATCAATGGTTTTGGCAGGGACGGATGTGTCGACATTATCCGTGTAAGTCAGTCCAGTAACCTGGTTATCCTCATCCACACAAATCGCTTGGGAGTTGGCATTGAGCACAAACTCAATACCTTTGTTTTCAAAGTAAGTTTGCAGTAAATCGGCAGCGGTTTTATCCAGTTGGCGATTGAGTAAATAGCCTGCCCCATGTACCACCGTGACTTTCGCTCCCTGTTGTACTAAGGCATTGGCAGCCTCAAGACCGAGTAACCCACCGCCGATAACCAGGCATTTTGGAGATTTTTTGCCATTATGATTGGTTTTTGCGATATCTAGCATAGCGTCCACATCGGCTTTGGTACGAAAACCCATGACGCCTTTTGCGCTATGGTTGGGCAATGGCAAAATAAATGGCGTTGAACCTGTGGCAAATACCAATTTGTCATAGCCGATGGTTTCGCCGCTGTCGGTGATGACCTGATGAGCAGCAAGATTGATATCGCTAACAGTGCAGCCTGTCTTTACAGTGATGTTATGGTTGGCGTACTCCTCTTGAGAAAATAGATAAATCTCAGCGAAGCGTTTTTCCCCTGCCAATACAGGCGATAGCATAATACGGTTATAGCCTGCATACGGCTCGCTGTTGATAAGCGTGATGGCAAACTCATCTCGACTTTGCTCGCCTTGGCTGTCAACCCCCAGTCCGCTGTGGACACTCAGTCTGCTTTTGGCATACTGCATGGCAAAGCGTGTCCCTGCCATCCCCGCCCCTATGATAAGAATGTGTGTGTGTTGCATTGTTTGGCTGACCTTGCTTATCTGACCCGATATTTAATACTTTAGAATCTAGCCCTTTAGTAATTCAAAATTTATGCCAACCGTTTTAAGCCGTTGTTTTTTACTGTTTTCTATGGTGTTTTAAATTTTGGCTATTATTTGTCGGACAGTGTGATGGATGTTGACCAATCTTTGAATTTAATCTCTTTAACTGTGCATGACTGTTTGACGGTTTTTAAAATATTTTTAGACAGTTTTTTGGCTATTAATTTGCATTATTCTTTTACCTTACCGATTACTTACCAAAATAGTGCAGTAAGGCGTCAAATTTTCACCGCTCATGCTAATCTGTAAAAGTTTTATCACAGCAAAATAGCTAATTGATGGGGCATTCAAAAAAAATATTGCAAAAACAAAAGTTTATGATGATGGCATAAATATTGCTTTTACCTTATTACCGTGCACCATACAGGCTTACTTAAAGGAGAAGCAGATGCCCCAACGTTTACCGCTGTTTGCTATGAAATTACCCCGTATCAAGGTGTTACATTACACCTGGTTTGCTTTTTTCGTCACCTTTTTAATTTGGTTTGCTCATGTGGCATTGATGCCAACTATCAAACAATATTTTCATTTGAGCGATGGACAAGTCAAAGCAATCTTGATGCTCAACGTGGCTTTGACCATTCCTGCTCGTTTGCTAATCGGCGCGATGGTCGATAGATACGGCCCCAAGCGTTCATATAGTGCTGTGTTGTTGATTAGCGGTTTTTTGTGTTTTGTGTTTGCTTTTGCCCAAAGTTTCCAAATGCTGGCGATTGGGCGGTTTTTGCTAGGTTTTGTCGGTGCAGGATTCGTGGTTGGGATTCGTTTGATTTCAGAATGGTTTCCTGTCAATGAAGTCGGCTCGGCAGAAGGGGTGTACGGCGGTTGGGGCAATTTTGGGGCGGCAGTAGCGTCAATTTCGATGCCGATTCTTGCCTTAGTGTATGGCGGAGCAGACGGTTGGCGGTATGCGATTGCGACCACAGGCGTGATTGCGATTGTTTACTCGGTCATTTTTTATCGTGGTGTCAGTGATACACCCAAAGGCGCGACCTATTTTAAACCAAAAAAATCAGGCGGCTTGGAAGTATCCAGCAAAGCAGACTTTTACTTTTATGCGGTCATGATTTTACCGGTTTATGCGATTTTGTTTTTGTTGGCGTGGCGTTTGTCACCTAGCGGATTAAAATTATTAACCGCTAATCAAACCATGCTGGCATATGCGGTGGTGGCGGTGCTTGTAGTCTATCAATATATCAAAATCTGGTCAGTCAATAAGCATTTATTTGATACATCTCGCCCTGCGGTAAATCCAGAATATGGTTATCAGTTCAAACAAGTGGCGATTTTAGACATGGCGTATTTGGCATGTTTTGGCTCTGAGTTGGCAGTGGTGTCGATGTTGCCGCAATTTTTTATTACCAACTATGGTGTATCGCATACTTTAGCAGGGTTGACTGCAGGCTGTTTTGCGGTGATGAATTTATTTGCTCGTCCTGGCGGTGGTTTTATGTCCGATGCGGTCGGTCGTCGTAAAGTATTGATGATTGCATTGGCAGGGCAAACGGTGGGTTATCTGCTAATGACGCAAATGACCAAGTTACCATTGGTGGGTGCAGTGGCAATCGTGCTGCTTACTTCTGTATTTGTGCAAGCAGCATGCGGTGCAGTGTACTCAGTTGTTCCGCTCATTCAACGCCGTATGACAGGGCAAATTGCTGGTATGGCGGGTGCCTATGGTAACGTAGGTGGGGTGTTGTTTTTGACTATTTTCTCTATGGTATCGCCAACAGGATTCTTTATTACCCTCGCGATTTTTGCAGGGATTGCCTTTATTGGCGCGACCTTCCTGAGCGAGCCACAAGGACATATGGTCGAGGTGCACGAAGATGGCACGATTGAGCGAATTGCGATAGCCTAATCGCTCTTCAAATCCAACCAAAAAACAGTCGACAGCGGACAAGGAAGTCTAGTTAGTAAGGCAAAAAAGGGTGTATACCCTTTTTTCATTTTTGCACAATGCGTAGCAACCGTGCTAGTAAGGAAAAACCCATGTCAAAAGCCATTCAGCAAAATCCCGCCAGTTCTCAATCCTTACCACAATCCTTGCCGCAACTGCTGACCCGTGCTGCTAGTCATGCAGGGCGCAAAGCGGAAAACCAAGACACCTTGACGGTGCAAACGCTGGTGCCAACAAGGGATAGCAGCGCCGCTCAGCTTGCATGGCAAGTCACTGCTTTAGCTGACGGCGTCAGCAGCTGCGGACAGCCAAAGCTCGCCAGCCAATGGGTGATTGATACGCTGATCGACCAATTAACCATGCACCAAGCTGACATGGTAACAACCACTGTTACTAGCCCTGTGACTAGCGATTCATTAAATAACAACAGTGCCGAAACGCTTGCCCAAATGCTCACCAAAAGCGTGCATATTATCAATGATTTTTTGTATTTTAGTGATCACCCTGACAGCTTTGATTCAGCCTCGCAGCGGTATTTGCCCAAATTACTTTCAACCTTATCGGGGCTGCTGTTTACCGAGCCTTTATTATCCGAGCACTCGGCAGTGTTATTTCACACGGGCGACAGCCGTATCTATCGGCTACGACACAACAAAATGCGCATACTCACCCAAGACCACAGACACAAACGAGGGCGAGACAAAGGCGCCTTAGCCGCTGCACTTGGCGCAGATGCCCATGTGGAATTACAACTTGCCCAAATTGATGTGTTGCCCGAAGATGTGTTTTTGATAATGACCGATGGCGTGTATGAATTTATCAGTGATGATGAATTGTTATTACTCACCCAATCGGCATTGGGCAAATTGTTGGCGCTGGATAATTCCACCACCTTAGACTTAGAAAATTTGCCAGAAACCTTGTGTCAGGTGGCATTGGAAAATGGCAGTAATGACAATGTCAGTTGCGTGATGATAGCGGTGTTGCCAAAAGTTGCGAGAATTCTGGCGAATGCAGATTTTGACAAAGCTGACCTTGCCGAACATACAGACAATCGTGATGCGGTTACCCGTTTACGCATTCCGCCTGTGCTGACTGTCGGCGACAAGCTTGATCATTTTACCATTGACAAAGTGGTGCAAAACACGCCACGCAGTAGCGTGTATTTGGCAACCGATAACACCGCTGACACAGGCGATAATCAGCGTATTATCAAAGTGCCGTCTGCTTACTATGAAGACGATAGCGGATTTTTACGGCTGTTTTTAAAAGAAGAAAAAATAGGGTTAAGCCTCAATCACCCAAGCTTACTAAAATTTTACCCCAAGCCGATGAATAGCCAATATCTGTACCATGTCACCGAATTTTTGCAAGGCATGAGCTTGCGTGAATTTATCGACACCCAGCCGCCGTTATCGGTTGCCCAAACCTTTACTATTGTCAATCAAATCGGCATGGCGCTGCGAGCCATGCACCGGAATTATCTACTCCATCAAGATATCAAGCCAGAAAATATCATGCTGCTGCCATCGGGTCATATCAAGCTCATTGACTTTGGTTCGGTTGGCTCGTTGCTCTTAAGAACTGGGCATACACCACCTGTGGGCGATTTGCATTATAGTGCCCCTGAATATTTTAGCGATGCACCAAAAGGGGTGTATTCCGATATTTTCTCGCTGGGTGTGGTGACTTATGAGATGCTGACAGGGCTACAGCCGTTTGATGTCGATACCTTGACCACGGCGATGACCGCCCAAACCACCCAAAAACTGGCGTTCAAAAACGTGCGACAATTGCGCACGGATTTGCCATTTTGGGTCAATGACGTGCTGATTCGTGCGCTGCAAGCAGATAGCAACCGCCGTTATCAGAGTATTGGCGATTTCCTCACCGACCTTGACCCCAAAAGCCATGCCGACGATAAAGCCAAACAGCCGCTGATTGACAAACATCCTGTGCTATTTTGGCAACTGGTCAGTGGCATATTAACGGCGCTGTTGCTCATCACTTGGCTACTGGTTGCGTTAAATCACTAACAATGTGATTTATTTTTCTTAATAAACAATTAACCTATATTTTTTAACCCATTGAAATTTATAGTTAATTTAAATATTGGCATAAATTTTGCTTACTATAGCAGTATAGAAAAACTTGGGATAATACACGCCAAAAGCCAGTCATTATCCAAGTCAAAAAGCCAATGTTTCGTTAGAAGGGATAAATACATGAAAAATCTTATCGTCGTCGGTAATGGCATGGTCGGGCACCACTTTATCGAAAAAGCGATTGAAAAACGCCTACACCAAACTTACCAAATCCATGTGTTTAGTGCTGAAAGTCGCCCTGCGTATGATCGGGTGTATTTGTCCAGTTACTTTGAACACAAAGACGCCAGTCAATTAAACTTGGTCGATTTAGCGCACTATGAGCAAGCGGGCATCACTTTGCATTTGGGTGAAGGCTTGGCAAGTTTTGATCCGCAAACCAAAACTCTTATCACCAGCAAGGGCAACACCTTAGAATTTGAAAAATTGGTGTTAGCAACAGGCTCGTATCCATTTGTACCCCCAGTACAGGGCAATGACCATGCCCACTGCCATGTGTATCGCACCATTGATGACTTAGATGCTATTTTAGCAACTGCGGACAATCCACGTGTCCAACGTGGTGTGGTGGTTGGCGGTGGTTTATTGGGATTAGAAGCGGCCAAAGCCTTAGTGACACTGGGTTTAACCACCTATGTAGTCGAGTTCGCACCCCAACTTATGGGCGTTCAGCTTGACGCTGCAGGGGGTGAGCTGCTGAAAAAGAAAATCGAAGACTTAGGTGTGACGGTACTAACCGGTAAAAATACTCAGCGAATCATCGACAACCATGACGATGATGCCAGTTTTTTAACCATGCAATTTGCTGACGGCACTTTGCTTGATACCGATTTGATTCTATTTAGTGCTGGGATTCGCCCTGAAGATACTATGGCACGAGATTCTGGGCTAAAACTTGGCGAACGTGGCGGTATCGTCATTGATGACACATGTCAAACAAGCGAGCCAGATATTTATGCGATTGGAGAATGTGCATTATGGGATAACAAAATCTACGGGCTGGTCGCCCCAGGCTACACCATGGCAAGCGTATGTGCCTCACAAATAGCAGGCGAGCATGACAGCCTATTTGACGGGGCGGATATGAGTACCAAACTCAAACTGATGGGCGTGGATGTCGGCAGTATCGGCGATGCGCATGGTAAAATCAAAGATTGCTTGAGCTTTGTCTATCAAAACCCCAAAACAGGCGTGTACAAAAAATTGGTCACTACCCCAGACAGCAAACGCCTGCTCGGTGCGGTACTGGTGGGTGATACGGAAGATTACAGCAACTTGCTCCAGTTATTTTTAAATGGTATTGATTTACCATTACACCCAGAAAGCTTGATTTTACCAAACGTGGAAAAACCCGTTATGGGCGTTGAAAATCTGCCCGATACCGCTACCCTATGCTCATGTTATAACGTCAGCAAAGGTCAAATCTGCGCAGCAGTGGACAATGGCGCCATGACTTATGAAGACATCAAGAGCTGCACCAAGGCCAGTACAGGCTGTGGCGGTTGTGCCCAAATCGTCAAAGATACCTTAGTGTCAGAACTCAAAAAGCGCGGTATCGAAGTCAAAAATCACATCTGCGAGCATTTTGCTTACTCGCGCCAAGAGTTGTATCACTTGGTACGAGTCGGTAATATCCGTACCTTTGAGGAGATGATTGAAAGACACGGACACGGTGATGGCTGTGAAATCTGTAAGCCTACCATTGGCTCTATTTTGGCGTCTTGCTGGAATGACTATATCTTAGATAAACCACTGGTTGCGCTGCAAGACACCAATGACGCTTTCTTGGGCAATATCCAAAAAGATGGTACTTACTCAGTGGTACCGCGTATTGCGGGCGGTGAAATTACTGCCGAAAAACTCATCGTACTGGGCGAAGTGGCTCGGGATTTTGGACTGTATACCAAAATTACTGGTGGGCAACGTGTGGATTTATTTGGTGCACGTATTGACCAATTGCCCGATATTTGGGAACGCTTAATCAACGCAGGTTTTGAGACAGGGCATGCCTATGGCAAGTCTTTGCGTACCGTCAAATCTTGCGTCGGTAGCACATGGTGTCGCTATGGGGTTGATGATAGTGTGGGACTGGCAATTAAACTGGAAAACCGCTACAAAGGCTTACGCTCACCGCATAAAATCAAATTTGGCGTATCAGGCTGTACCCGTGAATGTGCTGAAGCCCAAGGCAAAGATATCGGTATTATCGCCACCGAAAACGGCTGGAACCTTTATGTCTGTGGCAACGGCGGTATGCGTCCTAGACATGCTGAGCTGTTTGCCAGTGATTTGGACACAGCCACGCTGGTTAAATATATCGATCGTTTCTTAATGTTCTACATAAAAACAGGCGACCGCTTACAACGCACGTCAGTCTGGCGTGAAAAAATGGAAGGCGGACTTGAGTACATTCAACAGGTAGTCATCAATGATAGCTTGGGTATTGCCGAAGAACTCGAAGCCCAAATGCAAGCGGACATTGACGCTTACCAGTGCGAATGGAAAACCACCCTCTCTGACCCCGAGCGCCTTAAACGCTTTAAGCACTTTATCAACAGTGACAAAGTCGATGACAACGTAGTGTTTGTCGAAGAGCGGAGCCAAATTCGCCCTGCAACTGCCGATGAGAAGTCAGTGATTGGCCAAGACGCAACCGAATTCTCAGACCAGACTGCATCACCTGCCTAACGTTAATAACATTCACCAAACTGGGATGTCCCATGGGCATCTCATCGGGTAAAAAATACGGAATCAAACCATGAACGAAATCTGTAAACTAGACGATATCATCCCTGAAACTGGCGTTTGTGCGCTAGTGGGCGGCGAACAAGTTGCCATCTTTCGCACCCATCATGACGAAGTATATGCCATGCATAACTTTGACCCATTTAGCAAGGCTAACGTCATTTCTAGGGGACTACTTGGTAGTTGCGACATCGATGGGCAAAAAGTGCGTTATGTCGCGTCACCCATGTACAAACAACGCTTTGACTTGGCAACAGGTAAGTGTCTTGATGATGAGCGAGTTTCGTTAAGATCGTATCCTGTGAGCGTGACCAATGGCGTGGTAATGATTTAGTCTTTGCCAAAGATAGAGACGTATTATATGCGCCCAATAAACCAAGCTATCATTTCTTAAAATAAAAAAAGGCATTAAATTTAATGCCTTTTTAATTTGTAAATTTCGATAAAAAAAGGGCGTAATCGCTACCACCCCCTACAATTCTGAACCTAGAATTCACGCCAACACGTCCTGATAGGTCTGTTTATTACCATTTAACTCGTGATATAAGGGCACTACATCACCCATTATCATTACTGCTGGCGACGGCAACTGAGCCTTTGCTTGCAAATCTTGAATGGTACCGAGTTCTCCAATTAAAACTTGCTCGTTGTCACGGCTGACATTGGAGATAATTGCAAATGGTGTATCGGCTGATTTACCCGCTTGTAACAGACCTTGGGTTAGCTTTGGCAAGGTATTTAATCCCATATAAAACACCACGGTTTGATTATCAGTAAGTAGTTCAGCGAATTGCTCGTTAGGCGTATCAGTCTTTAAAAACCCAGTAACAAACTTCACCGACTGGGCATGGTCACGATGAGTGAGCGGAATATTGACGCTATTGGCGACTGCTAGCGCGGTGGTAATGCCTGCAATCGACTCACAGGCTACACCAGCGCTAATCACGGTTTGCATTTCTTCACCGCCCCGTCCAAAGATAAATGGGTCGCCCGACTTTAAGCGTACAATAGTTTTGCCTTGTTGCGCTAGGGTGACCAATAAGCTATTGATGTCTTGCTGGGGCATGCTGTGCTTGTGGCATTTTTTACCCACATAGATTTTTTCTGCCGTTGTGTTAAGTGCCAAAATCTCATCACTCACCAGATTGTCATAACAAATCACATCCGCTTGCAAGATGGTTTTATAAGCTTTGATGGTCAAGAGTTCAGGGTCGCCTGTACCTGCACCAACAAGATACACTTTGCCCTGATTTTGTACAGCTTTTGCATGTTTGGTGGTTATAGGAAGGTCAAAACGATTTTCTTTCACGGTGTCATGGGGAAAAAATTCAACACTCACAGGGCTACTGATTGAAGGCATAGCAGTTTTCCAACATAATCAAACAAGGTAATTTAAAAATGCAATTACCATGCCTAAATTTTAACTCATACCCTTAACTGATGAAATTATTTTATATCCTGTTAATGTGAATAATTTCCCAAAATTTGACCTATTTATCCTATGTCATTGAGTGAGTTCAACGCCAAATCAAATTCATTTTTGGTATTAAAATTTGCTAAAGTTATCCATTCATTCGGCAATGCAGCGGTTTGTATTTTTTTATCCGCCAAAAATTTCATCACTGCGCGCTGACCCTTATCCAAATAATCGTATAATTTTATTAATAAATCCGTACGATACAAACCCAACAATGGATAATCCTTTTCAGCTTTTAAATAAATCACCGCTTCATTATCGGTTACTGCATAATGCAACTTATCAAAAACTTGATGGGCATGAACCAAACTATCACAACTTATCACCAGTAAATAATGGTAAGGAGACATGACTTGATTCATGGCACTTGCCATGGCTGATAACGCCCCTGCTCCTTTGCCATTTTGTTGATTTGGCAGATAATCATCAATGATTTTGACGGTTGTATCATGGCATAAGCGCTTACCATTATCCGCCACCATCACAGGAACATTTAAGCGTTTGGCATGACGAATATGAAAATCAAGCAAAGTCTCACCATTTGGCAAGCTTAATAACGCCTTGGGCGAACCCATCCGAGATGATTCACCCCCCGCCAAAATCACCACCCCTGCCAATTTAATGGTCATGTTTTGGATTTTCACGCATCAGATGCGGCACAAAGTTACAAGGACGCGTACGGTTGTCGAGCTGTTCTTTGATGATGCCTTCCCAGCCTGTGCGACAGGCACCCGAGGAGCCAGGTAAACAAAAAATCACCGTATTATTCGCCATGCCTGCTAGGGCGCGAGATTGCAAGGTTGACATGCCGATTTCATCACGAGATAACGTGCGGAACATCTCACCAAAACCTTGTACTTCTTTATCAAACAGCGGGCTTAAGGCTTCAGGGATTTGGTCACGAATATAAAAACCTGTCCCGCCGGTGGTAATGATAGCGTGAATCGCAGGGTCGGCAATCCATTGACTCACGATCGCACGGATTTGATAAATATCATCGGTACGTATGGCTCGCTCCGCCAGGGTATGTCCTGATTTGACAAGGCTATCGGCTAGGTATTTACCAGAGGTATCTTCTTCTAAACTGCGGGTGTCTGATACAGTTAAGATTGCGATATTAAGCGCAATAAAAGGTTTTTCAGGCTTGCTCATTGGGGTTTCCTCATTATTTGATGGGCATACAATTTTATGGGAATATCAAATATTGCCATACATTAGGCATTTATTATAGCGTTTTTCTTTGTAACGTATGTCTAAGCTGTCACTCTGTGAATTAAGCCCAGTGGTTGACTACCTAGACGGGCATCAGCTTTGCGATGCTTGCACCCGTCTATTTATGTTAATCAAGAAAAACAATATTACTCATCTTTAGCTACCACCGGCGGACCGAGCAATAAATGCTCATCAATAAATTCATTTGCTGAATTATGTTCAGCAGACTCTGCCGTGATATACCACTGTTGATTACGGTACAAAGTCAATCTATCGCGTGTTAGCCCTCGCCATAGACAATACATCATCACAAACACCACGATGGCAAACGGGAAGCCTGCAATAATCGCGACCGCTTGCAACGCAGATAACCCACCTGCCACCAATAACACCGCAGCAATCACCCCTTGGCTCAATGCCCAAAATAACCGCTGGATTTTCGGCGGATTGGTATCGCCGCCTGCGGTGAGCATATCAATCACAAGGCTTGCCGAATCTGACGAAGTGACAAACCACAACATAATCATCACCACAATCACCAGCGTCAAAGGTTTGGTTAAAGGATAATATTCAATCAGTTTAAAAATCGCACTACCATAATCGGTTTTGACTGCTTCAATAAGCCCATAATTGCCCATCAATTCCATGTGTACCGCGCTGCCGCCAAAGGTGGTAAACCAAAAGAACAATAACAGCATCGGGATAAATAACACCCCAAAAATAAACTCTCTGATAGTCCGACCCCGAGAAATACGCGCCACAAAAATTCCCACAAATGGTGACCAACTCACCCACCATGCCCAATAAAAAATCGTCCAATTTGCCTGCCAATCCGTATTGCTATACGCCTCACTCCAAAATCCTAGTGGAATAAGTTGACTGACATAATTGCCGATATTTTCAATAAAACTATCGATGATAAACTGGGTCGGACCAAAAAATAACATAAAGCCAAGCAGCAACACAGTCAGCACAATATTGATATCGCTTAAGCGTTTAATCCCTTTATCCAGCCCCATCATCACGGATAACGTCGCCATCGCGGTAATAATCGCAATCAAACAAAGCTGTACTGGGACATTGTTGGGAATACCAAACACATTGCTAAAGCCTGCATTGATTTGCATCGCACCCAGCCCTAAGGAAGTCACCACTCCAAACATCGTGCCAAACACCGCAAGGGTATCGACCACATGTCCCCATTTGCCATAGATTTTTTGACCAATCAATGGGTACAGTACCGAGCGAATCGACAACGGCAAGCCACGGCGATAATGAAAATACGCCAATGACAACGCCACGACACAATATAATGCCCACGCATGAATTCCCCAATGCAAAAACGAAATACTCATCGCTTGTTTAGCCGCTTCTACGGTTTCGGCTTGCCCCATCGGAGGCGACATAAAATGATATAACGGCTCTGCCGTCCCCCAATACAACAGACCAATCCCAATCCCCGCACTAAACAGCATCCCAAACCATGACAGTAAGCTATACTCAGGATGCTCTGTCTGATGCCCAAGCCGAATATCGCCATAACGACTCAAGGCAATATATAGGCTAAACACCACCGTAACATTCATCAAAATGATAAAAAGCCAACGAAAACGGTGGGTAATAAAAGACTGCAGTTGGTTAAAAACCTCACCTGCCAACTCACCAAATAACGAACCAAAAATAATAAATCCGACAATCAGCAATGCGGATGCAATAAAAACAGGGCGATTAACCCGAGGAAAAGGGCCGAATTTTTCGACTTTCACAGAACTCATAAAGATATCTTTTCATTAGATTAACTGGAAAGCAACCTTAACAAATTATTTACAATAATTCAAATTACAGCAAGATTTAACAGGGCTTATATATTACAAAAACAAAACTAAGTTTCTGATTATGAAGAATATATATCTTAACATACTGTAACATTTCAGTAGAGCCGAGAAAATAGGATTAATTAATTTTATTTAATAACCCAATATCATTACGCAGGGGTTGATTCAACATACATCATCGGTTTATCTACTTTAATTTGGTTAACTGACGCCTCGTCTGGATTGCTACTCCATTGGATAATCAGGATGATTTCAATGATGGGCTTAGAGGAAAACACATTGGCAAGTTAGTAGTGGGGCGATGGGGATATTGCGGTCTAGCTGATGCAATAAAATTCGAGACTTTGTTGTTCGATTGCATGACTTTTGGTTGCCTGACAGCTTGTAATGAAATCCGCCTTTTAATTTTTACTGTACTTTTTGTATTTTAATCATTGGCTTTAATAATTGGCGGGTGACCCTACAGACCGTCAGCCAAAATTTTTGCTCACACAATGGTCACGTTTTGGTCACAAGCGTTTGGTCACGTTAGTTTTACTTAAATATTAAAAATAAATATCTTTTCAACTTAACAATCAAAATCAATTTTCCTAATCACATCAAGATAAAAATGCATAAAATAATATATTTTTTAAAATCAATAACTTAGTATAAAATTTAAGCCAAAAAAAACCTCAAATCAGGGGAGATTTGAGGCATAAAACTTTAAAAATTTCGTTTTTAGTTCCACTAAAATAAGTGGCGCAGCGGACGGGACTCGAACCCGCGACCCCCGGCGTGACAGGCCGGTATTCTAACCAACTGAACTACCACTGCACGGTAGCTGATGACGATGACCCAAAGTTGTCAAATTGGTGGGTCGTGACGGATTCGAACCGCCGACATTCTGCGTGTAAGGCAGACGCTCTACCAACTGAGCTAACGACCCATCGTCTGTGGTGGGTATTATAGAGAATTTATTTTTGCTGTCAACGATTTTTTTGGCAAATGTTAAAATTTTTTAAAAATTTTACTGAGTATGTCATGTGGTTGTCACATAAAAAACCTATCATACGTACATGGCCAGCAAGGTCATAGCTAACAATAAGAATAATAAGATAACAATAATAACAATGTCTCTATCGCTTGTCACCCAAAGGATTTAATTCCCCCAATTAAATCCTTTTTATTTTTTCTCTCAAGCTTTTTCTCACGGTTGCGCCAGTAGTGCTTTGATATCCGTTTCAAGGTCTTGTGGGGCTTTGGTCGGTGCAAAACGATCTACGACTCTGCCGTGTGGGTCAACTAAAAACTTGGTAAAGT
This sequence comes from Moraxella osloensis, assembly GCF_001553955.1. NCBI lineage: Bacteria > Pseudomonadati > Pseudomonadota > Gammaproteobacteria > Moraxellales > Moraxellaceae > Faucicola > Faucicola osloensis. The sequence continues at coordinate 2,078,366 of NZ_CP014234.1, read as the reverse complement.
TCCATTTGATGGCGTCGCCCAACATACCCTTGCCTTGTGGCTGTGATTTTAAAAACTGATACACAGGATGGGTGTCTTTACCATTGACGTCAACTTTCGCCATCATCGGAAAGGTGACGCCATAATTGATTTGGCAAAACTCACTAATTTGCGCTTCATTGCCAGGATCTTGCTGACCAAATTGGTTGCAGGGAAAACCCAACACCACCAACCCTTGGTCTTTGTAAGCTTGGTATAGCTTTTCTAAGCCCTCAAACTGTGGGGTAAAGCCGCATTTGCTTGCGGTATTCACAATCAATACAACTTTACCTCTTAAGGTGTCAAAATCAAATAGCTGACCTCGAATATCGGTCGCGGACAATTGGTAAAAATCTTCCATAGTAAATCTCCTTATTGTTAGTTAAAAAGTTGTTAGTTAAAAAGTTGTTAGTTAAAAAATTGTAAGTTTTTCTTGCATTATCACTTTGACAAGCGTAGTTTATCTATTGGCAGTTATCTACAATATTTACACTTTAATTTTGTCAGTATTTCTGACAAAATTAATATGATTCATTGATATTCAACCGGAATCCCCGCTATGCTCACTGACGCTAAACTATCGGCTGGACAACGCTTGACGCAGCTGCGTAAAAGCAAAGGTCTGACCACTGCTGAACTTGCCGATTTAATGACCCAAGCTGGTGCTAAAGTTAGCCGTGCCGCGATTTCTAATTGGGAGCGCGGCTCCAATGGCATCGTGTCCAATAAACTGCCTGTGCTTGCCAGCCTGTTAGGGTGTAGCGAAAGCTATTTGCTATCGGGTACTGGGGTGGAAAGTCAAAGCGTCAGCACCCAAGCATTCGCAGCGCATACGCTCAATGACACTACTGTAGCACAAGCATCAAGCGATGCCAATCAAGCGAACCCGTGGCAGGGTCAAACGGCTCAAGCGAGGACGCCTGCTGCTACCAATTTTCAACCCAACCATTCTAAACCTAATCCCAAACCCAATCCCAAACCCAATCCCAAACCTAGTAGTGATGTATCTACCATGAAAACTTTGAACAAATCCAACAAACTGCAAAACGTGTGCTATGACATTCGCGGTCCTTTGCTACAAACTGCCAACCGCATGGAGACACAAGGTCATAAAATCATCAAACTTAATGTCGGCAACCCTGCGCCATTTGGGTTTGAAGCACCGCAAGAGATTTTATCAGATGTGGCGATGAATTTGCCCAATGCCATTGGCTATTCAGACTCTCAAGGGATTTTTGCCGCGCGTAAAGCGATTTTGCAGTATTACCAAGCCAAAGGATTGTTAGAAGCGGTAGACGTTGCCGATGTGTATTTGGGCAATGGCGTCTCTGAACTGATTGTGATGACCATGCAAGCGTTACTGGATGATGGCGATGAAGTGCTGATTCCTATGCCTGACTACCCGCTCTGGACAGCGGCGACGAATTTGGCAGGGGGTAAAGCGGTTCATTATCTGTGTAATGAAGCAGACAACTGGCAGCCAGATATTGCAGATATCGAAAGCAAAATCAATGAGCGCACCAAAGGCATTGTGGTCATCAACCCAAACAACCCAACAGGCGCGCTTTATTCTACCGAAAATTTAAAAAAAATCGTGGCACTGGCAGAAAAACACGGGCTTGTACTGATGGCAGATGAGATTTATGACCGCGTGCTGTATGATGATGCCGTGCATGTACCGATGTGCACCCTTGCCAAAAACTGCTTGGTTATCTCCTATAATGGCTTGTCAAAGTCGCACCGTATCGCAGGTTTTCGCTCAGGCTGGATGATGTTATCGGGTAAAAAACACCATGCGGCTGATTTTATCGAAGGGTTAACCATGCTATCATCGATGCGGCTGTGTGCCAACGTGCCTTCACAATACGCGATTCAAACGGCGATGGGTGGCTATCAAAGTATGCAAGCCTTGACCGCACCAACCGGTCGCCTGTATCAGCAGCGCAACATCGCTATCGAGCGCCTAAACGCCATTAAAGGTATCTCATGCACCATGCCACAAGGGGCGTTTTATTGTTTCCCAAAAATTGACCGTGAGATTTATCCAATCGAAGATGATATGCAGTTTATGATGGAATTATTACTGCAAGAAAAAGTCTTGATGGTACAAGGTACGGGCTTTAACTGGCACGCGCCTGACCACTTTCGTGTGGTATTTTTGCCCAATGCATCAGATTTGCATGAAGCGATGGATCGGCTAGAGCGCTTTTTTGCCACAAAACGCCAAGAATATGGCACCAATTAATGTTTCAGTGAAAGAAAAAAACCCCGACGATTCGGGGTTTTTTTATTAGTCATGATGCTCTTCAGGGATAGTTTCGAGTGGAAGGTCTGGGTTTTTCAGTAAGTGTAATGAAGACCAAATTAACCCCCCCCAAATAAATGCCATCGCAAACACCATCAAAATCATTGCTGAACCATTCATGATTTGTTCCTTATATCGTCAATCGATTTGTTAGTTACTTATGTTTCATGCTGCTCAATAGCATTGCACCCACAGCAAATATTGCAACTACGCCCCAACCAAAAATGGCTTGGGTCATCATCGGATATTCACCATAACCTTCAGTAAGCAAAGACTTTAAGGTCAAAATCAACGCCGCAATCAACGCAACTGGCGTGATTACAGTCAATGTAAATACCCACCCTTTACCCACTTTAAAACTTGAGATGCGGTTGATATGGTTGGTTAAAACAGGAATTAATGAGCGATTAAGCCAGAAAACCCAAATAATTGACAAGATTGCACCCAATACAATACCGATGTTATTGGCGAAATTATCAATGATATCGACAAAAGTAATTGCATTTTGAGTTGAGAACATCAAAATAGAAATCACAGCAGACACACCTCCGACAATACTCACTGCCTTGTTTCGAGACCAACCAAACTTGTCACGAAACGCCGAAATCGGTACTTCTAGAATACTAACCATTGAGGTTAAGCCTGCCACGGTCAACGATGCATAGAATAAGAAACCAATAATATTTCCCAAATCACCCATACTTGAGATAATTTTAGGATAGGCAATAAACGCCAAGCCGATACCACCACTTACGACTTCAGCAACTGGTTTACCTGATGCTTGTGCCATAAAACCTAACGCCGAGAAAATACCAATACCTGCAAGCAATTCAAATGATGAATTAGCGAAGCCAACTACCAAGCCAGAACCCGTCAAATTGGCATTACGTTTAAGGTAAGAGGCATACGTCACCATGATACCAAAGCCAATCGACATTGAGAAAAAGACATGTCCAAATGCCGCCAACCAAACTTTCGGGTCTGCCATTGCCGACCAATTTGGGGTAAAGAACGCATTAAGACCCTCTGTTGCGCCTGGTAAGCGTAACGACTGCACTACAAGAATAGTGAACATGACAACCAAAAGGGGGATAAAAATACGATTAGATAATTCAATACCTTTTTTTACCCCAGCGAACATAATAAACAATGCAACTAACCATACTAACACCAATGACCATAAGAGATTTGGCACGAAAGTAAAGTTCAATGTGTCTGCATTTTGCAAGAAAGTTTTGAAGAAAAACGCTTCTGTATCAGCACCCCATTGTTGTCCAAATGAGAAGAATACATAGCTGCCCGCCCATCCCAAAACACTAGCGTAATAAATGCCAATGATGGCACACACTAGCACCTGCCACCAACCAATTGGTTCAGCAGACTTGACCATACGTTTATATGCCGTTGGTGGCGCGCCGCGATATTTTTGACCGACCACATAATCCAAAAATAGCAAAGGAAATCCAGCTGCTATTAATGCTATTAGATAAGGCACCATAAAAGCACCACCGCCATTCTCATAAGCCACATAAGGGAAGCGCCATATGTTGCCTAACCCTACAGCCGACCCAATAGCAGCCAGAATAAATCCTGAGCGAGCCGACCAATTTTCACGCTGTTGAGTCATTTTTACCTCGAACGTATAAAGAAAAAAATATTTGTAAAAAATTGAAAAAATTGCAACGAGAATCTTGCAGTATGTAGATTTTTCATGAATCAATAGTTAATGTCAAACTTTCTTTTCACAAAACCCAACCAAAAGTTATACAAGCAAGTCATTATTTTTTTGCAGTTATATAAAATACAATAAAATCAAATATTTATAATGGTTATTTTTAAAATTCATTAAACGCAAATTATTTTTATACTAAATATTACTTTTTGGAATCAATAATTTTTTCACCTACTTGATGGCGAATTGTTGGCAAAACCAAGCGGTTAATGTCAACGGTTTAAACTTGCACAATTGTGGGGATTTTGATAGCAATTTTTTGCTATTGAAGGTAAAATTTCATTTTCAAAAATTGCACGCCCAAACGTGCTGACCGTTCGCAGAATGATGACAAGGGACTTATTGATGATGCAGCCTTATAACGTGTTGTTCTTGTGCAAGCACAATGCTAGCCGTAGCCTAATGGCAGAAGCAATTTTGAATAAAATTGGTGGTGACCGTTTTGTAGCCTATAGCGCAGGCGTTGAGCCATCCGCTAGCGCGCATCCATTCACGCTTGAGGTATTAAAACAAGAAGGTTATGATGTCACAAGCTTAGCGCCCAAATCCGTCAAGCAGTTTTTACAACACAACGCGCCAAAGATTGATTTGGTGATTGGGCTGTGCAATTCTTTACAGCAACATGCCGACATTGATGGCAAATTCCCGCTGACCGCACATTGGCATATCAATGATACGGACAGTGTATCAGCGGATAGTGAAGTGGAAAAAGCTGCCTTTAGCCAAGTATTGCGCCAACTCTCTCAGCGCATCCATTTATTGACAAACTTGCCCGAAGATAAAATCGAACATTTGGCACATCCACCAACTGATGCCTCAAACACCTATTAGCAATTGACCACAAAAAGCCCAACTGTCTTGGGCTTTTTTTGTTTATATCATCTAGGTTTGTATCATACAAAGGTCAGCTATCCATATAGCTATGGAAGATATCTATGAATCAACTTTTTGCTGCATGAGCGCTTCAATCGCCTCCGTTGTTTTTGGTACGTCATGGGTGAGCACCAGCGGCTCACCGTCGGTAATGACCACATCATCCTCAATCCGAATGCCAATACCCCGATATTTCTTGGGTACCAATGCATTGTCATGGGCGAAATACAAGCCTGGCTCAACGGTAATCACCATGCCTTTCTCAAGCTTTCTGGGTTTACCGTCGTCGCCATTGTAGCGCCCTGCATCGTGCACATCTAAGCCAAGCCAATGCCCTGTGCCATGCATATAAAACGGCAAGTAGGCTTTATCGGCAATTAACTTATCGACATCGCCTGTCAAAATCCCCAACTCAATCAAGCCTTGGGTCAGGACTTTGAGCGCAGTTTCATGATGGATTTTGCTATGCTCGCCTGCTTTTAGGCTGTTGATGGCGGCGATATTGGCATTGAGCACAATATCATACACTTGTTTTTGCACGTCGCTGAACTTGCCACTCACAGGAAAAGTACGGCTGATATCACCGGCATAATGTTGGTATTCGGCGCCCGCATCTATCATCACCAAGTCGCCGTCGTGCAGCGGTTGGTCGTTTTCGACATAGTGCAAAATATTGGCATTGTCGCCGCCAGCCACGATGCTATTATAAGAGGGTACGCAGCCGTATTGGGCAAAAGCATAATTGACTTCAGCTTCCAGTCGGCTTTCATTGCCCTGATTTTTCTGCATCAAGGGTGCCACACTTTGCATGGCACGAATATGCCCGTAAGCACTGATTTGGGCAGCGACTTTCATGCGTGCAATTTCAGACTCATCTTTTATCAGCCGCATTTCATTGATAAGGCTGTCAATATTGGTGACGGTATCGACCATACCTTCGCCGCGCTGCAGCTGTTTGGCTTGATTAAGCCAGCCAATCAGCTCATTATTAAAGCGGGCAAACACGTGTTTTTTACCAAAAATCAGGGTCGGCATCACCTCATCAATTTTGCCAATGGCAATCGCTTTATCCGCGCCAAATTCTGCGGTTGCCCCCTCAAGCCCTACCCGTTTACCATCCCAAATCTCACGTAGTTTGTCTTTCTCACGTAAAAATAACGTGTAGTTGACGGCATGGTCAGTTTTTTCCAAAACCATGACTGATTCTGGCTCGGCAAAGCCTGTCAGGTAGAAAAAACTGCTGTCGGCGCGGTATTTGTACTCAGCATCGTTGTTGCGGATATGCGCAGGTGCGGTTTGCAAAATCGCAATGCTATTGTTTGGCAAGGCTTCAGCAAGTTTAGCACGGCGTTTGGCAAATTGGCTTTGGGGGAGCTTGGGTAACAACTGTATGGTTAATTGATTTGACATGATGTTTCCAAAAATTTTTAATGGCTGTCACAGCATTGTTGAAGAATTTGCTGTAAGAAGCTTTCGCATTTTGCTAATTGGTTTAGACTGACAAACTCATTGGCTTTATGGGCGTTGCCAATATCGCCAGGTCCGCAAATCACCGTCGGAATGCCTGCATTGGTAAACTGCCCGCCTTCGGTGGCATACGCCACTTTATGGCGCTGTTGTTCATCCACCAAATTTTCTATGAGCTGTTGCAAGGCTTGGCTATCTTTATCGGTCATCGCAGGGACATTTTCGTTGCGAGTTAGCTCAATGCCCGTGTCGCTGTCAATGGCGTGCATCTTAGGCTCAAGGGTTTTGATAAAGGCGCGAATCGGCTCAATCACTTGGCTTTCATTCATGTGCGGCAAATTACGGTAATCAAAGGTAAATTCGCACAGGTTAGGCACGATATTGGTTGCTGTACCGCCGCTAATAGTGCCCACTGACAAGGTCGAAAACGGTACGTCAAACGCCATGTCTTGGTCGTTACGTTGTTGCAATTGTTCGGCAAGTGTATCAATAAAATTGATAATTTTGCTGGCATAGCTGATGGCATTGACGCCTTGCGGGGTCAGCGATGAATGTACTGATTTGCCATGCACGCGGCAGCGATACACTTGGATGCCTTTATGCGCGGTGACCATTTTCATCATGGTCGGCTCACCGACGATACAGTAGTCGGGCTTAATCCCTTGGGCTTTTAAATCTGCAAGCAGTAATGGCGCACCCAAACAGCCCACTTCTTCATCATACGACAGTGCCAAATGAATCGGTTTGTTGAGCGTGCTATCGCGGCTTGCTTGCACCACAGTGGGCAACAGGGTTAAGGCACAAGCAATAAAGCCTTTCATATCACAAGCCCCACGCCCGTATAGCTTATCTTCCATAATGGTCGCCACAAACGGATCGGTATCCCATGCCTGCCCATCAACGGGCACCACATCGGTATGCCCAGAAAACACAAATCCCCCTGTCAGGACGCTATCACCCTTACCCATCGCAGGTACAGTCACAAAGAGGTTGGCTTTGGTATTATCTGTATTAAAGGTCAAACGTGGCGACAATCCCAACTGCTCACAATAGCCCGCCACATACTCAATCAATTGCAAATTGGAGTAGCGACTGACAGTATTAAAACCAATCAGCTTTGTTAACCAGTCTACGGCGTTGGATGGATAGCCCATAGTCGTTCCATTTTTCTCAAATTTTAAACCATTAAAACAGCCTATCAGGGTAAATCTAGTCGAAATAGGGTATTAGCATCAATTCGGCTTTTTACCGGTCATGGCATCTATGACCATATGGGTAACAAAATCATCATTGGTATCTTTTTCTGCTTCCCAATCGAGTTCATCATCACGTAGCTGCTCAATAAAATCCAAATGCGCCTCATCAACCTCTTGGGCTTTGCCTACAGGGCGATTCATGGCAAATCCTGCGATGAGCGGCAACTTGGCGACTGATTTACGCACTCGCCCTTGTGACACACTCACAGGAATCATGCGCACAAACTCAAGTAGCTCCATATATTCAATTTCGCCTTCAGCATTGTCTGTCCCTTGCAGCGCCTCATCATACACATCAATCCGCAGCGCGCCGATTTTTGCCAAGTCATTAAATAGGGTATTTTCTTCCGGACGTAGCGCACTATCAGTGATGCCAAAGCCTGTCAAAAAGCCATTTGCCCAGTTCTTAAGTGCCATCAAACGCTCATACAGTGGATGGTCATCATCGGGCAAAAGCGGCATAAACTGATAGCTATCAGCATCATCGGTTAACACCGCCACCATATCCTCGCCCTCTTCGGTCACTATCTCTAACGCTTTTGGCTCAAGCTCGGTAAAGCTCAGCTCAGTCAGTAGCAGTTGCCACTCTTGCTCGGTTGGCGCATCACACACACTGAGCACCCCTGAAATTAGCCCATGTAACTCACTAATTGTGACGTCATGCCAATCCTCAAATGCTTTTGTCCAATCCTGCCAACCCGAAATATAATCATCCATCGCTTTACCCTTTTTTCACAAAAAATTATATCAACATTGAGATAATACTAGCCTTAATGCGGTCAACTATGGCATTATTAAAGTGGTAAAATAATATAAGTATCACTCAAATTTTAAGCCTTCACGCTATAGTTATACTAAAAAAACCTTTTGCTATTCATGTCAACGAGCGCCCATCATATCGCTCTTGATGATTCACTTGATTATTCACTTGATTATTCACTCGATTACTGACTAGACATCATATCATGAGCACCCTAATTGACCAACTGACCCAGCTACAAACCGCATTGACTAAGCTTCGCGATAAATATCAATTCGCCAGTAGCGAGCTAACCCGTATTAAAGCACAGCCAACCATTACCGCAGACCAACTGCAAGCGGTACAAGCTGAGCTCAATGCCAGCAAAGAACTGCAGCAAAATTTGCAACAACAACTTGCCAGACAAGCCGAAGAGTATCAAGCACTTGAGCAGCGTTATCAGTCACTTGCCGAATCTCACAACATGCTAAGTACCGAATACGAACAAACCCAAAACCAATTACAGATTTTTACCGCACAAAATCAAAAATTGATTGAAAAAAATCGCGTTGCGGCAGAGCATACCAAGCTTGTGTTAGAGCGCTTGGCAAAAATTGACAGCGAAAACTAACCCGCCCCCATAGCCAGCCTTAGTGATGTTTAAAAAATTTGAATACGTTAGGAAAATCTTATGGCATCTGCCCAAAGCATTAAAAAAGTTGATATCCTGATCAATGGTCGTAGCTATACCATCAACTGCCCAGAATCTGAAGAGCCTGCGTTGCAGCGTGCGGCAAGCTATATTAACCAGTTTATGCAAGAGGTACGCCGCCAAGCGCCTCAGCTACCACAAGAACAATTATTGGTACTGTGCGCGCTGACCTTGTTTGAAAAATCAGAAAACTTACAACGCTATCAAGAAAACGAAAGCCAAGCGCAAGACCTGGTGGGGAAAATGTTAGCAGACGTTGCCCGTTTTGCCTAACGTCTTTAGTGTAAAATAAGTGTAAAATAAAATTCGACTAATTTTGCGCGCGCTGGTAGTGTTTGCCAGCATGAAAATCCGCTTGGTGTTGTTGATTACAAAAGAACTTATCCCCTTCTACAATCCCTCGCCACTCTGCCAAGGTATGATGGCAAAAATCACACGCTCGCAGCTCGGTACTCTCGCCTGGCTGCGGCTGTAAATAGCCTTGCGGTGGTCGCGGATACATCCATTTCATCCCAACCCAGCTAAGCCCCATAATCACCAAAACCACAAAAATTGCGCTAAACATCGCTTCACCTCATTGTCTAATGAAAGTCTAATGAACGAATCATCGTTGCCAATTAAAAATTATGACTGCCTGTTAATTAGCATTCTAAGGTTTGATTATACTGCAAAAAATCGCGCATTGATGGGTTATTCATGCTATGTTTAGGCTAATTTTACCAGTTGCAGCATTTTTCGGTTGTAGCGTCTAAAGATTGCAATTGTAAACACATCATAAAGCGATATAATGTAGAGTAATTTTATCTTGTAATGTCATCGCTGTTGCCACCCATAATTATAATAGCGGCATGATGCTTGCATACCGTTTTAGACGGCTATGACTAAAGGGACGACCCCATAACAAATTTTTACTGAAGGATTTTTCATGTCACACCTTGATTTAACCCCAGATGATAGCGTACCAACGCAGCTGCCGAGTGAGTCAATGACCGCCGAAGCTACTACGCCAAGCCAACCAGCAAACCCACAGCCAGTTTCTCAAAAACCTGCTCAGCCAACTTCTCAATCAGTTTCTGAGTCAAATTCTCAATCAGTTTCTCAGTCAACCTCTCAGTCATCAAGCCAACCGACTAGCCAACCAATTAACCAAGCAGATTCTATGGTGGGGCTAAAAATTGCGGTGGCACAGCAGCAATTTATTGTCGGTGATGTCATCAATAATGCCAAAAAAATGGTAGAGCTGGCTAAAGATGCCCGTGACAAGGGGGCTAATATCATTGTCTTTCCTGAGTTGTCACTGCTGGGTTATCCGCCGGAAGATTTGTTATTACGTCCAAGTCTTGCCTCACGCGTGAAACTTGCTTTTGAAGTGCTCTACACAGTAAAAGATATCGTCATGCTAGTGGGTTATCCGCACATTGACCCAAATGGCACGTTTAATTCAGTGGCTATCATTCACAATGGTCAGCAAAAAGGCTTTTATCACAAACAATGCCTGCCAAACTATGGCGTGTTTGATGAACGCCGCTATTTTAATACCGGTCACAACCAAGTGTTATTTGACTATCAAGGGCTGACCATCGGACTACTTATCTGTGAAGATTTATGGCAAGACGCGCCCATTCGCGCACTGAAAGAAAAAGGTGCGGAAATCATCATCAGCCTCAATGCCTCGCCCTTTGAGCAAAACAAGCAAGAACAACGTAAGGCTTTATTAAAAAGTCGTGCGACTGAATACAATATCCCGATTGTGTATGCCAATAGCGTGGGCGGTCAAGATGACTTGGTGTTTGATGGCGGCTCGATGGTCGTCAACGCTCAAGGTAAAATCGTGCAAGAAGCGCCAAGATTTTTGCAGCATACGCTGTATGTGGTTGCTCGTCACGATGCCCAAAGCGGTCAAGTGATATTATCAGAACAGCGCAAATCACCGCTTGCGCTCAGCCAAATCGCTGAAACTTATCAAGCGCTGGTTGTCGGCTTGCGTGATTATGTCAATCATTCTGGCTTTAAAGGCGTATTGGTTGGGTTGTCAGGCGGGATAGACTCGGCGCTCACGCTATGTATTGCCGTTGATGCCTTAGGTGCAGATAAAGTTTATGCGGTCATGATGCCCTATGAGTACACCTCGCAAATCAGCCTACAAGACGCACAAGCACAGGCACACCGACTCAACGTGTCTTATACTGTGTGCCCGATTCATGCCGCCGTTGAAGGTATGCGTCATACGCTAGCGCCAATGTTTAGCAACACCACCGCCGACACCACGGAAGAAAATATCCAAGCCCGTGCGCGTGGCATGATTTTGATGGCATTGTCCAACAAATTTGGTCATCTAGTCATCACCACTGGCAACAAGTCAGAGATGGCCGTGGGCTATGCGACACTATATGGGGATATGGCAGGCGGATTTGATGTATTAAAAGATGTGTATAAAACCCAAGTATATGCTCTCGCCAACTATCGCAACCGCCTAGAAGAAACGCCCGTGATTCCCGAGCGTGTGATTACGCGTCCGCCTTCTGCCGAGCTTCGCCCTGACCAAAAAGACCAAGACAGTCTGCCTGATTATGATACCCTCGATAAAATGCTGGAGCTGTATATCGATCGCGACTTTGGGTATGATGCGATTGTAGAAGCCGGTTATGATAAAGACGTGGTGAAAAAAGTACTCAGTATGGTAGACCGCAATGAATACAAACGTCGTCAAGCGCCGATTGGCACCAAGATTACCCACCGCGCCTTTGGGCGTGAACGTCGCTACCCACTCGTCAATCATTGGTCGCTAGAGTTTCCAAAACTTTAATTTCTAAATTATTTTAAATAAGGTGCTTTTGTGCACCTTTTTTTAAAGAGAATTATATGCAATCAGTTGAAGAAATTCTAAATCTTATTAATTCAAAATTAGCTGATTTTAATGATGACGAAGCAATTCAAGCTTTCAATCAGCTTAAAGATTTTATCGCTGATAATAACTCTACGGCTGAAGAAATTTCTGATGCCTACCTGCTTCAAGGGCTTTTAGTTGCTTTTAATCCCTTTTTAACGGGTTGTGAAAACGATTACTCTGGCATGGTATATTTTCATAAGGCAATTTAATTTAATCCGGATAATATTAGTGGACTACTTAACATTATTAATTGTTATTTGCCAATTGCTCCTACTACACCTTTTATCAAGCAAAATCCAGAAATATTTATTCAAGCTAACGATAAGTTAAATGATGAATTATTTGAGCAGCTAGATGAATCTAATAAACGTTTATTGAAACAATATGCTGAATACTATAATTACTTAAAATCAAAAGGTGCTAAATTTGCACCTTTTGATTAAAGCTTATGATTAAAATTACATCAACAGCTCACGTTTACCGCTTTTGGTCATGCCGCTTACCAAGCCTGCCTCTTCCATGGCATCAACGATACGTGCTGCGCGGTTATAGCCGATACTAAATTTGCGCTGGATGCTTGATGCAGAGACCTTACGGGTTTCGAGCAAAAATGCCACTACATCATCATACAGTGGGTCTTCTTCGCCATTGCTAGATCCGCTAGCATCGCCACCGCTTGGTGCTGAGCTTAGCTCAAAGTTATCAAACATATTATCAATATAATTAGGTGCGCCACGCTCGCGCCATGCATCACACACACGGTTGACTTCCCCATCGCTGATAAAAGCACCATGTACACGGTTTGGCTCGATTTGACCAGGCCCTAAAAACAGCATATCACCATGCCCAAGCATATCCTCTGCGCCACCGGCATCCAAAATGGTACGCGAGTCGACTTTTGAGTTGACGCGAAGTGCGGCACGGACGGGAATATTGGCTTTAATCAAACCAGTAATCACATCCACTGAGGGGCGCTGGGTCGCCAAAATCAAATGAATCCCTGCGGCGCGCGATTTTTGCGCAAGTCTGGTAATCAACTCCTCGGCTTGTTTACCCACCTGCATAATCATGTCGGCAAACTCATCTGCTACAATCACAATTTGTGGTAACGGTTTTAATTTTGGCGCTCTATCTTGGCTGACGCTGTCATTGGGTCGCCACAGTGGATCCAGTAACGGTTCACCATTTTGTTCGGCTGCTATGACTTTTTTGTTGAATTCATCAAGCTTACGCACTTTGAATAATGACATCAGCTGATAACGACGTTCCATCTCAGCCACACTCCACGCCAAAGCACTGGCTGCTTCGGTCATATCGGTGACTACGGGGGTGAGCAGATGCGGAATATCGCCATAGTTGGCAAGCTCGAGCTGTTTGGGGTCAATCAAAATCAATCGCAGCTGCTCTGGTGTGTATTTGAGCAGCATTGACAATAACAGCGAATTCACCAACACGGATTTACCCGAGCCTGTGGTACCTGCTACTAGCATATGTGGCGCTTTGGCCAAATCCGCAATAACCGGTCTACCGGCAATATCTTTACCCATTGCCATGCTGATCAAGCCATCGGGGTCTTGATAAGCTTCTGTTTTCAGCAGTTCAATGAGTCGTACCATCTGGCGCTGCGGATTGGGCACTTCGATACCGATATAAGGTTTGCCTGGAATGACTTCTACCACACGCACCGATGCCATCGATAGCGACCGAGCCAAGTCTTTGGCAATACCTGTCACCTTGCTTGCTTTAAGCCCTGGTGCTAGAGAGACTTCAAATCGCGTCACCACTGGACCCATTTGCGCATTGACCACTTCTGCTTTGATATTAAATTCTTGTAGCTTGATTTCTAATAGCGCTGACAACTGCTGCAACTGTTCGCGGCTATAGCTTGGCTTGCGGTCGGGGTCGGGCAAATCAAGCAGCGATAGCTCAGGTAACGGGCTTAAATTGGCACGATAAGCTGCGGTTTGCATGGCACGCGATTTATGACTAAACAGGCTATCATCATTGATATCGAGCGGCTGGTTGACCTGAGTCGCTGCGGGCTGTTCGATTTCGTCGAGTAGCTCAGACTCCACCGAACGACTATGGGTCGGTATTGAAGGGGTTATCTGGTTGGTATCAATCTCGGGAGCATCAATATCGTTGCCAGTAATCTGGGTGACGGCTTGCGGTGGGACTTGTCGCATACCCAATAACGATGCGACTGAGGTGGGTGGTGTCTCAATACCTTCTACTTCAATCCCTTCTACTTCAATGCCCTCGAATGGTGGCTCTAGTACAGGATTTTGTGATAAGTCATATTCAGCATCTACGCTACCAAGTAAATCATCCAAATCTGACGACCCAATAGCCGTGTCCTGTGCAGCCATCTCTCGACCAGTGATAGGCTCAGAGATGTGTTTATCCGCTAGCTCCCCTGTGCCTATGGCAGACATAGCAGACATCATAGATGCTTCATCCATAGTTGGCATAGCTTGCGATACATCTACACTATCTACACTATCTACACTATCTACACTAGGCTGCTTTGTCTGGGTTGGCTCAGTGCGTTGCGAGTCTACCTGTATCGAATGGGGTCTGTTCAAGGTAGGCATTTTAAACGGTTTTTTAATGATTTCACTTTGTAGTTTTTCATCGAGTTTTTTGGTCAGCTTGGTATTTGCCACATAGGTTGAGCTGACGGGTTTAAATGGATTGGTGGCATCGTTTTCTTCGAGCCATTCATAATCTTTAATTTCACTAAAGCCCGTTTCATCCAAAAACGCATCGAGTGGACTACCAACAAACGCCCCATTATCCGCTAGATGATTACTGTAATCAGCCGCTTGTTCGTTGTCGTGGGAGGCTAAAGGCAAAGGCAGTTGCGCGGTGTCGCTTGGTTTTGCTTGGCTTGCTTCTTGCGCAGTCGCCTTGAGCTCAGTATTGGCTTCAGTATTGGTTTCAGTATTGGTTTCTTCTTCATCTGCGGCTTTAACTTGTAGGCGACTGCGAATGGCTTGACCTGATAAAATCTCATGCCAATGTAAATCAAAAATAAACGTCACGGTGATGGCAATAAACACCAATAAAAACAGCAAAGTCCCCCAGTAGGTTAATAAACCACTAAGCCCGTTGCCGACGATTTGCCCGATCATGCCTTGCGCCAACCAGCCAAACGATAACACGCCTGTCAGCCCTGCGGTGGCAATGATTAAAAAGATATACCCCAAAAAACGTAACAAGCCATTAGGCTCTACATCATGGCGCCATACATTCCAAGCTTCATAACAGGCAATGACGATGAGCCACCAGCTCGCCGCACCCAAAAACGTATACAAGATATCAGCCAGCCACGCACCACCCGTGCCTCCCAAGTTACTGACTTCATTTGTCGCACTACTGATATGCGACCAACTGGGATCATTGGCAGAATAACTGATGAGGGACATGACTAACAACAATGCCACGATTAGCCAGATAATCGTAAGCACACTTTGACGAATATAATAAGACAACGCAATTTACCTTTGAATTTGAACCTGCTTTGGATAAGCCGTAAGCCAACGCTTTGCTGCGCCATGACTGACTGATAATGATTGTGAAAAAACAATGATTTTGGGAAAAACGTTGATTAAAATCACCCTTTTAATCGACTATCATATCAAATCTCAGTGGTGAGTTGCTGAGCTTTTTTTGCGAAAAATTGCTTTGTTAAATCAGCCAATTCAAGCCCTATGACAAATGCAGTTTGAGCCAACAAAGCCGGATAGTAGGGTATTTTTTGATAACGAGCTAACGCCATTTTTGAGCGTTGCTTGAGCGTTGATTTCGCGATGAATCTGTTATAAAAATAACATTTACTTGCTATTTTCGATGTTAGCCCCTATCTTACTTATGAATCAAAAATTAACATGTTTTATTTAGTTTATTATTCAGCGATTGTTAGGAAAGACGTATGTCAGAAATTATCCATCACCAGCTTATTATTTTGGGTTCAGGTCCAGCGGGTTATTCTGCCGCCGTGTATGCAGCGCGCGCCAATTTAAAACCGGTCATTATCACAGGTATGCAGACTGGCGGGCAGTTGACTACCACCACGGAAGTTGATAACTGGCCTGGCGACCCACAAGGCTTGACGGGACCTGACTTGATGGTACGCATGCAAGCCCATGCCGAGCGTTTTGGCACCCAATTGGTGTATGACCATATCAACCAAGTGAACCTAACTCAGCGACCCTTCACCTTAGTGGGCAATAGCGCCACTTACACGTGTGACGCACTCATTGTAGCGACAGGGGCATCAGCGCAATACTTGGGTCTCGCCTCTGAACAAAAATTTATGGGGCTTGGCGTTTCTGCCTGTGCGACCTGTGATGGGTTCTTCTATCGCGGCAAACCTGTGGTGGTGATTGGCGGTGGCAACACGGCGGTTGAAGAAGCCTTGTATCTATCAAACATCGCAAGCCACGTCACCCTAGTGCATCGACGTGATAAATTAAAATCAGAAAAAATTCTGCAAGACCAATTATTTGAAAAACAAAAAAATGGCAATGTGACCATCGAATGGAACAGCCAAGTCAAAGAAGTGGTGGGTGATGACGCAGGCGTGACGGGTGTGGTGATTGAAAACCTCCAAGACCAATCTACCAAAACCATCAACGCCCCTGGTATGTTCGTGGCGATTGGGCACAAACCCAACACCGATATTTTCCAAGATCAGCTTGAGATGAATAATGGCTATATCGTGGTCAAAAGCGGTCTAGATGGCAATGCGACAGCGACAAGTGTCGAGGGCGTGTTTGCTTGTGGGGATGTGGCAGATCATATCTATCGCCAAGCGATTACCTCGGCAGGCACGGGTTGTATGGCGGCGTTGGATGCAGAAAAATATTTAGATATCGTCAATCTAGCGAATGCCGATACCACGGTATCAGCTAACACCACTGCTGTTTAGCTAATGCCTTGAACAATGCCATTGCCAAATCACCACCCATTACAACGCCCTTTAGGTTGCCGTTATCAATTTCCCGACCCGATGGTGGCAGACCCTGACGGTGAAGGCTTGATTGCGCTGGGGGGTGACTTGGCAGCTGATACCTTAGTGTGTGCTTATCGCCAAGGCATATTCCCTTGGTTTAATGAAGGAGAGCCCATCGCTTGGTGGTCGCCTGACCCGCGCTGTATTATTTATCCTAGCGATTTTTGCGCCAGTAAAACCTTAAAACGGCGTATCAAAAATGCAGGTTGGACGTTTTCCCTTAATCTTGCCTTTGCTGAGGTCATCGCCGCCTGTGCCGATACCCGCACCTATGCACAAGCTTCTGCATCAGCCACTTGGATCAGCCCCGCTATGATTGAAGCGTATACGGCGCTCCATGCCGAGCAAGTCGCTTACAGTGTCGAGATTTGGGATAATGATGAGCTGATTGGCGGTCTCTATGGGCTAAAGCTAGGACAAGCATTTTTTGGTGAAAGTATGTTTCACCGAGTGACAGATGCGTCTAAAGCGGCTTTTTTTGTGTTAATGCAGCTGTGTGCACATTCCCAATTTGCTTGGGTGGACTGTCAGTTGCCCAACCCACATTTGTTGCGTTTAGGTGCCTCCATTCTGCCCAGAGTGGAATTTTTAGATAAGCTCGCGCAACAATTATCGCTACCGAGTATTGATTGGTCATCGATTTGCGGTCAAAAATTGCCACTTAATCAACTGTTAAATGAGGATTTTATGACTTATTATCTACCGCCATCTGCGCAAATCTAGGTAAGTTAAGGGTATTTAAAGGCACCGATGACGTTAAAACCACCCCACCCCTCGACTCTAGCATTGACCAGCCAGTTGACCCCGCTGCATCAGTGTAGTTATTTGCCCGACCGTGCAGCACGTTTAGAACTGATTGAATTAGCAAAGGATGAACGTTTAAGTACGCCTATTTTTTCTCAGTTTTCACGGCTCGGGTATCGGCGTAGTGGACAACATCTATATCGCCCTGTATGCTTTCATTGTCAACGCTGTATCTCTACGCGTGTAGTTGTTAACGAGTTTCAACCCAATCGTACCCAGCGCAAACTGTGGCAAAAATCGCACGAGATGGATGTGGTAATTACGGCTTGTGATGATGCCGATGAATCGCATTTTATGCTATATGCTCGCTATATCTGCGCTCGCCATAGTGATGGCGATATGTATCCACCCAATTTACAAGGGTTTAAACAGTTTTTACAATATAGCTTTACCCAGTCATTTTTTATGGAGTTTTGGCTTCATGATGAATTAGTCATGGTGGCAGTTTGCGACCAATTAGATGACGGCATATCCGCGGTCTATACTTTCTATGATCCTGATGCAACAATCAACAGCTTAGGCACCCTTGCGATACTTACCCAAATTGACTATGTTAAACGTCTTGGATTACCTTATTTGTATTTAGGTTTTTGGGTACCAGGTTCGGATAAGATGGCGTATAAATCGCGTTTTTATCCCACTGAATTATTAATCAATCAACAGTGGTATCGCTTCGATGAGGCTGTCACAGCCGCGCAAGTTGAGCCACTGCTTCAACAGGCGATAAAAGCGCATTACCTAAACATGTGGAATACTACTTAGCGTTGAATTTGCGCTGCATAATTAACGCATGGGTTTTGGTCGTGTCATGATTATCGTAGTAATTTTTGCGAACGGCAATCTGTTCAAACCCATGTTTTTGATAAAATGCAAGGGCAGCATGATTATCTTCTCTTACCTCTAATAGCATCCGCTCGGCGCCCGCTACTTGGCACATTTGCGCCATAGCCGTTAGCAATTGGCTTGCAATACCTTGCTGTTGATAATCAAGGCAAGTTCCAATTTTTAAAATCTCTGCATCTTCAAATATGTGGCTGTAAATGCAATAGCCAATCAATCGCTGATTTAGCTCGTCTGTCGCATAAATTATATGGTTAAATGGCTGCGCGAGCAGTGAATTGATTTGTGCAGCCGACCAAGCATCGTGGACAAACAGCTTCGATTCAATTTGTGCCAGCTGCGCCAGTACTTGCTGCGAAGTATTATCTTGTGTACTCGTTTTATCTAACTTATATATCGATATTACCGTCATAATTTATTTCCATAAAAAAAGAGCCACCGAAGTGACTCTTTTGTATGCTTATTAACGATTAGTCGTTAACTTTAGCAACAACACCCGCACCTACAGTACGGCCACCTTCGCGGATTGCAAAGCGTAAACCTTGGTCCATTGCGATTGGGTGGATTAGCTCTACGTTCATTTCAACGTTATCGCCAGGCATTACCATCTCTGTACCTTCTGGTAATTGGATTGCGCCAGTTACGTCAGTAGTACGGAAGTAGAATTGTGGACGGTAACCATTTAAGAATGGGGTGTGACGACCACCTTCTTCTTTTGATAGTACGTATACTTCTGCGTCAAATTTGGTGTGTGGTTTGATTGAACCTGGTTTAGCCAATACTTGACCACGTTGTACGTCTTCACGTTTGGTACCACGTAGTAGTATACCACAGTTCTCGCCTGCACGACCTTCGTCTAGCAGTTTACGGAACATTTCAACGCCAGTACAGGTGGTTTTGGTGGTTGGTTTGATACCAACGATTTCAATTTCTTCACCAACTTTGATGATGCCTGATTCTATACGGCCGGTTACGACTGTACCACGTCCAGAGATTGAGAATACGTCTTCGATTGGCATCAAGAATGGTTTGTCAATCGCACGTTCTGGTTCTGGGATGTAGCTGTCTAGGGTGTCAAGCAGTTCTAGCACCGCTGGTTCACCGTATTTGCCTTCGCCGCCGTTTAGGGCTTCTAGGGCAGAACCTTTGATGATTGGGGTGTCATCGCCAGGGAAGTCGTAGCTTGATAGTAGTTCACGTACTTCCATTTCGACGAGCTCTAGTAGTTCTTCGTCATCAACCATGTCACATTTGTTCATGAATACGATGATGTATGGTACACCTACTTGGCGTGATAGTAGGATGTGTTCACGGGTTTGTGGCATTGGACCGTCAGTGGCTGATACGACTAGGATAGCGCCGTCCATCTGTGCGGCACCGGTGATCATGTTTTTAACATAGTCAGCATGGCCAGGACAGTCTACGTGTGCGTAGTGACGTGCTTGGGTGTCATATTCAATGTGTGAGGTGTTGATGGTGATACCACGGGCTTTTTCTTCAGGGGCTGAGTCAATTGACGCGTAGTCTTTGGCTTCACCACCGTTGTGTTTTGCTGCTACGGTCGCAATCGCAGCTGTTAGGGTTGTTTTACCATGGTCAACGTGTCCAATGGTGCCTACGTTAACGTGTGGTTTAGTACGTTCAAACTTGGCCTTTGCCATAATTTAATCCTCTGATCATTGTTAAACTGTTAGCAATACCCTAGCTCAAAGCTATAAACCAACTGGTGTAATCTGTATTGCCAGTGCTGGTGTTGCCAATTTGAGTGTTGCTAGGTCACTAAAATAGCAAATTTAACATAAATTTCAAGTTTTTTCCATAGCCTTCATCTTTATGGTCAAACTTTTTTGTTATTGCTAAAACAAAAGGCAACACAACTGTGCTGCCTCAACTATTTTTTGGTTTCTATCAATTATTTTCTATAAAACTGGAGCTCATACCGAGAGTTGAACTCGGGACCTCTCCCTTACCAAGGGAGTGCTCTACCTCTGAGCTATATGAGCAAAACTTTGGTTTAGAATAATGGAGCGGGTGGCGGGAATCGAACCCGCACCATCAGCTTGGAAGGCTGAGGTTCTACCACTAAACTACACCCGCAATGCGACCCGCCCAAGCATACTGGACTTACTGTTAACGTGATTAGGGAATATTCAGATAACAATAGCAGGCAAATGGTGGTGGGGGAAGGATTCGAACCTTCGAAGCTCTCGCAACGGATTTACAGTCCGTCCCCTTTGACCGCTCGGGAACCCCACCATAGTTGTCTTTCAAGGTACGCTTAACACGAGGTGTTAAAGGATGGTGCCGGCTGCCGGAGTCGAACTGGCGACCTACTGATTACAAGTCAGTTGCTCTACCAACTGAGCTAAGCCGGCGTATCGCTTGAAAGTGGTGAGCATTTTAGCAAATATTTTTAATCTTGCAAGCGTTTTTTTAGTTTTTTTTCATTTTTTTTGCTAAAACGTAAATTTAATGATTTAAATCCGCATGTTAGGCGCCTTGCGCCGCTTATTTGCTACCTAAACCCTAATACATCAACAACACGGATGCAATAATCAGCGCAATAAGCACCACGATTATTATCGCGACTGTGGCGTTTTTCTTTGCCGCAGGTTTGATTGCATCAGCTTCTACTGTGCTCACAGGCAATGGTTGCGCTGGCTGAACGGCTGAGACAACGGGCTGTGATGGTACTGGCACTGCCTCGGTGACGACAGGCGGCTGAGACGGTGTATTAATTAGCGGCGATGTTGGGTTATCAACGCTTGCTACATCGACTGTTGTTGTCGTTGCAGAGGGTACGGATTGTTCGACGTGAGTGTTACTCAGCTGCTCGCTAGGTAAAAAATCTTGCGTGGTAATGACATCTATCACAAGCGCGGCGTTGGATGCAGCGTTCGGTGATATGAGCTCAACCGATGCAGTTGATTCAGTGTGGGTATGAATGTCAGTGGTGGGTGTAAAGCTTTCAATGTCTTGTAAACCATCGAGAAAACTAGCACCATCCCGTGCATCGACTGGGGCATTTACCACCAAAAACACCAAGTCAGCAAAGGCAAGTTCATCAGTGGCTTGCAAAGCATGCGCGTCTGTACTGATACGCTCACCATTGATAAAGGTACCATTGCTTGAGCCTAAGTCTTGCACATACAATTGCCCACCAATACGGTTAATCTTGGCGTGTTGGCGAGAGATTTGTGAGGTTGCTAATACCAAATCATTGCTATCACTGCGTCCGATGCTTAAGCTTTTATCAATATCTATGGTTAAATCCGCCAACGCTGGTGACAGCCCAATGAGTTGCCATGAAGTGCCTTGCCAGTTGTCGGTGAGGTTCATCGTATTTACTGCATTAGTTTGATGATTATCCATGCAAGTCTCCTACTCCTAAGGGGTATTTAATAGTATCATTATGCTTGGCATTATGGGACATTTTTAGGGATTTGTCACGGTGATGGTCTGCACCGCAGGCGGGGTCGCAATCACCACAGGCGTTTGAGCCATCTTTGCGCCCTGCCCTGTCTGCGCTTTAGATTGGGTAACGGTAGATTGGGTGACGGTGTTGCTCGCTGGGCGACTCACGGTTGTGGTCGATGAACTACCTGTGCGAGACACGTTTGCTGACACGGGCGTGACGATATCGATACCATTGGCATACACTCTTGGCGTGTTTGATAAACTTTGCGCGGCTGGGGTAACCAAGTCGTCTGTTGGCAATTTGACGCCATTTTGCACCCTGTTGGTATTGGGGAACATGGCATTGATATTAAGTGGGATTTGTTTGAGCGTGCCGTTTTTATCAATTACCAGTTGCATGGTACGAATACCGTCTAAGCTTTTTTCGGTCACACTTGCCACCGCGCTACCATTTCGCAAAATGGTCGGCTGTAAAAATACAATCAGATTGGTTTTGTCCGAGTTTTTGCTTTTTGAGCGAAATAAATTACCAATAATCGGCGCATCACCCAATCCTGGGACTTTTTGCTGACCATAGGTGCTGTTATCACGCATCAAACCACCCAATGCCACGGTTTGTTGGTTATCCGCTAAAATGGTGGTTTTGATTAAATTCTTGTTGGTGACGACACCGCTCACGTTATTGAGGGTACCGTCGACAATGGAGGACACTTCCTGCGAAATCTCAAGTCGCACTGAGCCATTATCGCCAATATGCGGAATGACATTAAGATTGATACCGACATCTTGACGGCTCACGGTTTGAAACGGCGTGGTTGATGAGTTACTTGCCGTGGTATAAGAGCCGGTCACAAATGGGACGTTCTGCCCTACCAAAATATTGGCTTTTTCGTTATCCAACGTCAAAATAGAGGGCATGGATAACAGATTGGCATTGTTGGTTTTATTGATGGCTTGCAAAATCGCGCCATAAAACTCACGATTCCCGTTACTATCGGTTTTACTCGTACCAATCCCCAATAGCGCGCCTGCCACGGAGGCTGCCGCCGTACCTGGGGTTTTTCTTAATATCTCAGATGCCAGACCTACTGCAGAGGCACCGATGTTATTAAAGTTAATCACCCCTACGCCGCTATTGGCATTGCCCATTGCCCATTGCACGCCAAGTTGCTGGGTATCATTGCCTGAGATTTCCATAATCGCTGCTTGAATCAACACTTGGTCACGGCGGGTATCTAGCTCATTAATAGCGTTTTCGATTTCTACCATTAACTCTGGGTTGGCATTGACGATGACGGAGTTTTGGGTTTGGTCAGCGATAATGCTAAAAGGTCGACCTTGATAGCCGCTGTTTTGCGCAGTCGTTGTGTTACTAGTGGAAGACGTATTAAGTGGTGAGCCTGTCGGTGACGCTGCAGTATTGGTGGTCGTCGCTGCGCTGTTATTACTGGTATCGCTACTAGATTGAAACATTGAGCTTGCTTGCAAGGTGGTTTGGTCACCTGAACTATTGATGGATTGATAGGCAAGCAGTCCGCGTAGCATTTCTGCAATATGGGTGGCACTGGCATATTTTAGACGAAACACGCGAAGCCCACTGAGACGTTGCGTCGGCACGGTGTCTAACTGCTCTACCATTCGCTGTACTTTGGCTGTCATCTCGGCACTACCTTTGACGAGCAGCCTATCAGAAATCGGGTCGGCAATGATATTGATCAGGCTGCCACCGGTTGATGCCACAGCAGGTTGCCCTGATTGACCCGCAGCAGCTGGCGCTGTACCACTGCCCGTACCTGTCAGTGAGCTTAACAAATCCATCATGCGCTTGGCATCCACATGACGCAGCGGAATAATGGTCAGCTTGTCATTCATATTGCTATCAAGATCGCTAATCAATTTTGCGTATTGATTAAGGCTGTCGGCGCGGTCAGAGAGGATAATGGCATTGACATTTGGCACCACAGCGGCGTTGGCATACGGCGGCATCATCGGACGGATGACGTTTAAGATATCATTGGCATTGGTGTTGGTGAGATAATAGATGCGGGTCGCCATTTGACTACCTGCAGTATTACCCCGTAAGTCCACATCCACCCCTGCTTGCTTGGCAACGGTATCAGGGACCAGCTCTGTGGTCAGCCCGCGATCAATCGCTACAATGCCATTGACTTTCATCACGGCTAAAAACAAGTCATACACTTCTTGCCGGGATAAGGGTTTGTTTGAAATCACCGTCACATTGCCATTAATGCGTGGGTCTAGCACAAAGTTCTTTTGCGTGATGGTGGCAATTTGGTCGATAAACGCCTTGATATCAGCGTCTTGCAAATGCACTTTATAGCCAGTGGCTGCATGGGCAGCTGACAGACCACTGCTAAGCAAACTGAGACTCATAGCCAGTGTCGTGCTCAAAAATAGTGGCTTTAGCATGGTTGGGTATTTCATAATTTACCTTATCAATTTTTAACGCATGTCACCGACTGGTGTATCAGGTAGCGATGACGTCTGTAACTTTTTACTATGTTTTATCAAAATGACTGGCGTACTGTCACGACTTGGTCGCCGCGCTGAACTTGAATTTGGGCTTGTCCTGCTTGTTGCACTTGACGTAGTAGCTGGGCATCTTGCGTTGGGTTTTGACCCACGTTTTGTCCATTGACGGAGAGGACTTTATCCCCTGTTTGTAGCCCCAATCGGTTTTTTAGTCCTGCGGACATCGCATCGGTCACCAAATAGCCTTGCCCTGTCGCTGCCACACCCATTTGGCTTAGATACCCTGAGGCATTTTGCTGCAGCCCTTGAATCGCCCCACCAATAGCTGACGATGCACCGCTTGGCGAGGTATTGGCAGCATTTGACGTCGCCATAGTGGGCGCAGAATCCTCTCGATCATGCGGATCGCCTGTAGCCACTGGCGCGCCGCCCATCGCTTGTGGCGCAGCCCCGCCTAAGCTCGGTGTGGGGGTCTGTCCCATATTTGAGCCATTACCCACGCCGGCTGCACCGTTGGCTTGCGCTTTGGCTCTGATAGCCTCGCTTTGGTCAAGAAAAAACGGTTGCCCAAATGGCACTTTACTGGTTTGACCACTGGCATCTGCCACCATTACAAAATCGGCTGCGACTTTGACCAATTTATAACCACTGCCATCAATCATGTCGTTGATACGATAGCTTAAGGTTTTACCATTGGCGGTCAAAATTGCATACGATTGACTCTCTGGGGTGGCAATGGTCACGCCCACCACTTTAATATCTGGGGGTGTCGCTGCCGGCGCTTGCGGGGCAGTTGGCTGCGCAAAAAAATCTAACGCATTGCTATTGGCAGATTGTGCGACCAAGTTTGGCTGCAAGGGGACTGGGGTGAGTACAGGGGCTTTGGGCGGTGCAACCACCAGCCAAATTGCTTGGCTTAATTGCCACACCAACCAAAAAATAGCTGCCAATAGCAACCAAGGATACAGTTTTTCTACCACCGCCATCGGCACAAATTTACCAGTCGTTGTTTTACGGCTCAACGAGGGGCGCTGGGTGGCTTTTATCATATCTACTATCATCGCTGCGTCTCTAATTACCCATACTGGTCAAAGGTTGGCGAATGGACACCACCACACTGTCATCAGCCCCTTTGCCTTGGTACGCCGGCATATTTTTGAGCAATCGCTGTGTCAATGACACATCTATCATATTATCTTGGTCAAGATAAAAATCCCCTAATCGCTCACCTTGCGGTGTAGTAAGGGCTAAATGCAAGCTTTTACCTTGCGCCGCCTTGTTGCTATTATTAGTACCATTGGCGTTGGCTACTGGCTGTACACTGGCTTTATCCGCGCTTAAGTTGCCTTGCATGGTGGGGAGTTTGATGAGGTAGGTTTTGCCGCCTGTGGGATACCCCAAATCACCGCCTGCCCAATTCATGCTACCTTCGGCGGTTTGATAGCCTTGCTTATTTTTTTCAATCGACACTTCTTTGATGGTAATCGGTGTGTCGGGTAATTGCCAACTGACCAACTGCGCTAATGTGTCATGGCTGATTTTGCCGTTGAAATCATTGACTTGCCAGCTGGTTTTATTGAATTTGACCACCCCTTGCAAGTCGGTTTTGCCAGAGCGGATATCGACTGCCATACCCAGTTTGCCCATCAATAAATGCCACGGCTGCCAGCGCCAATTGACACTACCTGCTAGCGGCGTATTGGGGCGCGCATTGATTTGCCAATTGGCTTGACCTTGCCAAAGGTTGCCCGATACTTGCTGCAAGTAAGGGTTGTTTGGGGAAAATTTTTGCAGCAACCACGCTGCAGGTAGCTGAATCAACAAGCTTAAGCAAAGCAAAACCAGACCTACCAGCCACCATAGTTTTGTCGGACGTAATGAATTGACACTTGCCAAACTTGAATACCTTTTACAATGATTTTTGACACCGATATTTTTGACATCAATAAAGTGACGCAATCCACAAGCAAATTAATCAACAATCAAATAATTCATGCAGGATAAAAATTGCCATTAGCGCAAAATTTTGTACCCACTCTGCGCCAACACTCGAATATTTTTCTAACTAAAGTGAAACGCTTTATCATAACTGATTTTTATGGCGTTGTAATGTCAATCCATAAAAAATCAAAATTTTGTCAGACTTGTTTTGGGCGGACTGTTTATTGCGGCTGCCTGCCGCACTCACTACAATTTGCAACCGACTTTATCACCATGAGTTTGCTACAATCACCTCACCAAGCCGGTTAAAACTATAATAAAAAACACAAGGAAAATAGCATGCAATTTGATACATTGCCACAACTGGGCGATAGCGTCTCCAAAATTTGCTTAGGCACCATGACCTGGGGACAGCAAAACAGCGAGCAGGATGCCCATGAACAAATGGATTATGCCCTTGCCCAAGGTGTGAACTTTTGGGATACAGCAGAGATGTACCCGTCACCTCCTGATAAAGACAAACAGGGTGATACGGAGCGTTTTATGGGTAGCTGGTTTGCCAAGACAGGCAAACGAAATGAGGTGGTATTAGCGAGTAAAATCTCTCGCAATGATTTTTTGCGCGGTGGCAATACCAAGTTTGATAAAAAAACCATTCGTGCGGCATTAGACAGCAATCTACAGCGTTTGCAAACCGACCATATCGATATTTATCAGCTACACTGGCCAGAGCGTCAGACCAACTTTTTTGGTCAACGAGGCTATACAGAAAGTATGGCGCAGCAAGACACCAAACAATTGACGCCATTTTTGGAAACCATCGAAGCACTCAATGATGAAATCACCAAAGGTCGAATCCGCGCTTATGGGTTATCCAATGATACCCCCTGGGGCGTCATGCGCTACTTAGCAGAAGCCGATAAACATGGGCTTGCTAGACCTATCACCATACAAAATCCGTATAGTTTACTCAATCGCTTGTATGAAGTGGGACTGGCAGAAATCAGTCACCGCGAGCAAATTGGGTTACTTGCCTACTCACCGCTAGCATTTGGCGTGTTATCAGGCAAATATTTGGGAGATAACAAGCCTGCCAATAGTCGCTTGAGCCTTTATAGCCATTTTACCCGTTATTTAAATGAGCAAGCGCAACAAGCCACCCAAGCCTATGCCGAAGTCGCCAAAAAACATCATCTAGATATGGCACAAATGGCACTGGCGTTTGTCAATAGCCGCTCGTTTGTGACCGCCAACATCATTGGGGCAACCACCATTGAGCAGCTAGCCAGCAATATCGCATCCGTAGACTTGGTATTATCCCAAGAAGTGTTGGCTGATATCGAAGCGGTGCAGACCTTATACCCGAACCCTGCACCTTAAACCCTGCATTTTACTAGCAGACTCCTAACAGAAAAAACGGCATAAAAAATCCTTGCAACAGTATGACTGTGCAAGGATTTTTTTAAACCTAATTATTATTTAAATCAGAACGGGATGTCATCATCAACTGCGCCTGGTTTTGGCATTGCCATGGCTGGGTTTTGTTGGGAATTTTGGGCAGGCTGATTATTTGCTGTATTTGCCCCTTGTGGCGCTTGGTTGCCATTCATAAATGGGTTATTGCCAAATCCTGCATTTTGACCCGCTTGTGGCGCAGCTTGGTTATTAGTTTGGGCATTATTTTGGTTTGGATAGCCGCCAAAATGATTGGGTGCTTGGTTGTAGCCAACTTGATTATAACCACCTTGAGGCTGGTTTTGGTAGGTTGTGCCGGCAGTGTTGTTATTAGCAATACCGCCTTGAGCGCCACCTGCTGTGCCAAGCATTTGCATTTGGTCGGCACGAATCTCTGTGGCATAACGCTCTACGCCATTTTGGTCGGTGTATTTACTGGTGCGAAGGCTACCTTCGATATAGACTTGGCTGCCTTTACGCAGGTATTGCGCTGCAATTTCACCGAGTTTATTAAACAATGAAATACGGTGCCATTCGGTTTGCTCACGGCGCTCACCTGTTTGTTTGTCGTTCCACTGCTCACTTGTCGCCACGGCGATACGCGTCACGCTACCGCCATTGGCAAATTGTTTGACTTCAGGATCTGAACCAAGGTTGCCTACAATGATTACTTTATTTACGCCGCGCATAGAATTTCCTTGATGATTTTTTTGATGAATTTTTTGCTAACTTTCTTGATGAATTTGTTAATAGTTTTCTAGGGCGTGTCCCTATTTGGATAATGAGGCTAAAAATAGACTAAATCGCCAGCAAAACAAGGCAAATTGTGCAGATAATATTGGAATATTGTCAAACAATTTAACGCAGTTTTGCCAGATTTAGGCATTTTTAGGCCATTAAAAATACTTTGTTCCGAATTAGGGACACGCCCTAGTATTTTTAGCCAAATCTTTGCAGATTTAGCGCAAGTACAATGCCATTACTTTACTAGACTTTGCATCAAATTGCTAGCGTCTGACCGGTAAGATGTGACAAATGCTGTCGCGTGTCATCGGTCAATTTTTCTTTATCCAGTTTGAGATAAGCAATGTTTTCTTTTGGCATCATCACTATCTCATCCACCCCGTCAATCGCCAAAATTTGCTGTGACCATGCAGTCGTGTCGATACCTGTTGGCAGGGTAATCGTTAGGCTGGTCAAATACGGTGGGGATGCAATCGGCAAGATAAACAATAACGCAATGACGGTCACGATGGCGAGCACCGTCCACGACAGCCACATCGGTTTGGTCAGCAAAATACCGCCCATGGCACCGCCCACAAAAGCACCCAAAAACTGTGCAGATGAGTTAATCCCCATCGCCGTCGCTTTGTTGGCAACGGGCGCGCGTTTGGAAATCCAAGACGGAATGGTCGCCTCAAGGCTGTTAAAGCCAATGTAATAAACTGCAAGCCCAATAATTAAACCCACGATGGTCTGACTCGCCACCGCCAAAAATACCAATCCCACCACCAAGGTCGCTAAAGACGCCAAAAACACGGCGCGCATTTGACGTTTTTTTTCTGCGATGATAATCAATGGAACCGCAATGATAAAGCCCAATAACAGTAGCGGCAAATACACAAAACCTTGCTGCGCCACCGTCAAGCCGAGCACATCATGAAACTGGTGCGGCAATAAGGTAAACATCGCTGTCATTGACAGATGCAGCGCAAAAATCGCCAAGTGCAAACGGTTGATATCGCCAATTTTTAATACGTCAGCAAACTGTGCTTTAACTGAGTGATTATTGAGATTGTGCTTTAGTACCCGATTTGGGGTAGGCACAATCCACAGTAAGCCAATGGCGAAAATAGCGGACGCCACCGTCACCCAAAACAAGCCTGAAATATCGAGTACATGCGTCAAAATCGGACCCAGCCCAAATGCGACCATTACCGACATGGCAATGGTCAGCCCCATAGTTGCCATCGCTTTGGTACGATGCTCTTCACGGGTCACATCGGCGAGTAGTGCCATCACCACCGCTGAAACCGCGCCACTGCCTGCAATCAAACGCCCCAATATCACCATATAGATGTCGGTTGATAAGGCGCAAATCGCTCCCCCGAGCGCAAACACCAACAACCCTGCAATGATAATCGGTTTACGCGGATATTTGTCCGCCAAAAAACTCATGGGAATCTGAAAAATCGCCTGCCCTAAGCCATAGATACCAATCGCCAATCCAATCAAAAACGGTGTGGCGTGTGCATATTGTGTGCCATACACTGCAAACACGGGCACAATCATGAATAGTCCGAGCATGCGCAAGGCAAAGATACCGCCCAACCCCACAATCGCTTTCTTTTCCGATGCATTCATGGCGGCGTTATGACTTATATTTCTCGACGTTGATTTTACTGACGTGGATTTTACTGACGTTGATTTCACTGACATTGTGGCTCACAAAATTTTGCCAAAAACGGCTTATTATATGCCTAATTTTTATCAGGGAGAATTTATTGGCAATAAAAATTATTTAAGCCTTATTATTTTGGCTTTATTGTTTCAGCCCCATTATTTTAGCATTGCGTAAGCGGTTACCATGATGGCTAAAATCACCGCGATAGCAATCATCAGCCACATCACATTTTTTTGGTTGTCAAAAAATCCTTGCGGTGACTGCTTGATAGATGATGATTTGATAGCTGATGATTTTGGGGTAGCCACCAGTACGCCATCTAACGGGCTATGCTTCACTTGGGTAGCGATTTTTTGCTGTTTTTGCGCTTTTTTGGCGTCAAGTTGCTGTTGGCGTTGTTGCTTTTGTGCCAATTTTTGCTGTTTGGCTTGTTGTTGTAGTTGGCGCTGCTGTTCAAGCTTAGCCTGTTTTTGTCGCGCTTGTTCGGCAAGTTCTGCTTGTTTACGCGCTGCTTCTTCGATGGCTAACTGCTCAGCTTGCTGCTGCTCGCGAAGCTGTTTATCGCTATAGCGTGCGTGAAAATCGTCCATCACGGCGTTATCAATTTCGCTTAGGGTAAAAGGCATTTCATTAATTACTTCAAGCGCGTCATGCACATCGACGTCGTACACGCCAGAGGCTTTGGTGGTTTTGCCATCGGCAGTGAGTCTTCTGGGTACTTGGTAGTCGGCAAGGCGCTGCTGCAAGTGATTTTCCATTTGTCCGATGGAGTCGGTGCGACCTGTCATCGCTAATACCCAATCGTTGATTTCGGCATGATTTTCACTATTTAGTTGCTGGATGATATCGCTCGCGTTTTCAACGAGGCTGATTTTGACAAGCAGCTGACTGGGTGAGACGGCGATATAGAGCTCTCCTGGGGTGGCTTGGCGTTTGAGCGATGCGATGGCTTGGGGGTTGCATTGTAGGCAGTTGGCTTGTTTGTTTTTGAGGGTATGACCTTTTGGGCAGGGCGGTACACCGTAGGCAACGAGCGCGCCATTTTCTTTCATTCTGGCTTTGTATTCTTTGCTTGATAATCCGCTTGCGTCAAAGGTTTTGTCGAGTGGAATGTGGTGGCTTTTTAGGAAGTCGGTTTGTTCGTCGGTTAACGTTGCCATGTTATTGTCTCAAATTTTGCAGTCACAAATTTTCTAGTTCCTTGATTTAATCAAGTATAGCAAGGTTTAAGGGTTTTATAAAAAAGAAAAAATCGCGTGATTAATAGTTGCCACAAACCATTAAATTCACAATTTTCCTAATACACTGCAAATAAGATATATTTATTGAACAGTCCATTTATAAAACAATAAGCTTGAATTTTATGTTTGAAGAATTTTCAGAATACCTTACCGTTAATATCAAAAACGAAGATTTTTGGTATGATTATGCCTGTTGCGAAGCCAATAACATGTTGCTAAGTTTTAATAAGCAAGATTGGGATAAATTAACTGAGTTTCTTCCCAGTCAAAATGTAGATTGGCAAAAAATTTGCTTTGAATTAGTCGCCAATGAGGCAGCTTGGTTTGCCAAAAAATTTGTTATCCATTTTTTGTGTTGCGATAACTTTCTTCTGCAATGCTTTGCACTTGACACATTAAATGAACATTTATTTAGCAACTTTTTGAGCAATAATGAAAAATATTTATTTAGAAATATTTTAAGCGACATTAACTTTCCGCAAAATGAATTAGGCGTTCAGTATCTTTTAGCGTCCGTTTTAAACAAACTAAACAAGTAAAAGCTTATAGACAAACTTACCTATTAGTCTTGAAACCCCCACCCAATTCCCCCATTAAAACCCCATCTTTTTACCCAAATTTCCCACTCAAAAACACACAATAAGAAGCTCAATATGGCACAGCACGACGCAATCAAAATTCGTGGCGCACGCACCCACAATCTCAAAAACATCGACATCGACATCCCTCGCGACAAACTCGTCGTCATCACAGGCTTATCAGGCTCGGGCAAGTCTAGCCTAGCCTTTGACACCCTATACGCCGAAGGACAACGCCGCTACGTCGAGAGCCTATCGGCTTACGCTCGCCAGTTTTTATCACAAATGGAAAAGCCCGAAGTCGATAGCATCGAAGGGCTATCACCTGCCATCGCCATCGAGCAAAAATCCACCAACCATAATCCTCGCTCTACAGTGGGTACGATTACTGAGATTTATGACTATTTGCGTCTGCTGTACGCCCGTGTCGGTACGCCCATGTGCCCAGAACACCACCTGCCGATGGTCGCGCAAACTGTCACCGAAATGGTCGATACCGTCATGGCATTGCCCGAAGACACCAAGTTGATGATTCTCGCGCGCGTCGTTGATGACCGCAAAGGCGAGCATATTCAGCTCATGGAACAGCTAAAAGGGCAAGGCTTTGTGCGGCTGCGGGTCGATGGCGAAATTTATGATATTGACGATGTGCCACCACTTGCCAAAACCTTTAAACACACCATTGATGTGGTGGTTGACCGCTTCAAAGTGCGGGATGACTTGGGTAATCGGGTTGCCGAAAGTTTGGAGACCGCCTTACGACTCGGTAGCGATATTGCCATCTTGCATGACATGGATGCCAAGTTTGAGGATAAAATTTTGTCCGCCAAACATAGCTGCCCTGTCTGCGATCGCTCGGTTGCTGAGCTTGAGCCAAAATTGTTTAGTTTTAATAACCCCTATGGCGCGTGTCCCGTGTGTGATGGCTTGGGCAAACGCCAATATTTTGCTGCCGAAAAAATCATCGGTCATCCTGAAAAATCGCTTAACCAAGGGGCGATTCAAGGCTGGGATAAACGCCACGCCTACTATTTTGGCTTGCTGACCACCGTTGCCGAGCATTACGGCATTGATATGGAAGCGCCTTGGCAACAACTGGATAAAAAGCACAAAGATGTCATTTTACATGGCTCTGGTAAAGACAAAATGACTTTTAACTTTGTCGATGAACGCGGGCGCAAATCTACCAAAACCGTGCCATTTGAAGGGGTGTTGCCGTATATGGAGCGCCGTTACCGCACCACGCAAAGCAGCATCGTGCGAGATGAGCTTGCCAAATACCTTGCCGATGCCACCTGCGATGCCTGTCACGGCTCACGCCTAAACGAAATCGCTCGCCATGTCGAAGTCAGCGACCGTACCGTTGCCGAAATGGTCAAGCTATCGATTGGCGAAGCAATGGCGTATTACGAGCAATTAAAACTCGAGGGCGCAAAAGGCGAAATCGCCGCCAAAATCATCAAAGAAATCCGTGAGCGGTTGGAATTTTTGGTGAGTGTGGGCTTGGATTATCTCACCCTTGCCCGCTCTGCCGAAACCCTATCGGGCGGTGAAGCGCAGCGCATACGCCTTGCTAGCCAAATCGGGGCGGGCTTGATGGGCGTGATGTATGTACTCGATGAGCCATCAATCGGCTTGCACCAACGTGACAATGATCGCCTGCTGCAAACGTTGACTCGGCTCAGAGATTTGGGCAATACCGTGATTGTCGTCGAGCATGACGAAGATGCCATTCGCCTAGCCGACCATATCATCGATGTGGGCGTGGGTGCTGGTGTGCATGGTGGCAGTATTATTGCAGAAGGGACGGCAGAAGACATTGCCAAAAATCCTGAGTCATTGACGGGGCAATATTTATCAGGCAAAAAGAAAATCGCCGTGCCAACCGTGCGTCACCGAGCCAAAATCGCCAATGACGATAAATATGAAAAAATGCAAGACTCCGCCATTCCCTTAACCAAAAACCAAGCGAAAAAAGCGGAAAGCGAGAAAAAAGAAAAAGCCAAAAAAGGTAAAGTCGAAGCCAAACCTTTGATGCTGACCTTGACAGGGGCAAAAGGTAATAACCTTAAAAACGTGACCTTAAACTTGCCGATTGGTGTGTTTACCGCCATCACAGGCGTGTCGGGTTCGGGTAAATCGACCTTAATCAATCGCACCTTATTGCCACTAGCGACCACGCAGCTCAATAACGCCACCACGCATGTTGCCGAAGCGTTTGACAGTATCACTGGGCTAGAACATTTAGATAAAGTCGTCGATATCGACCAAAGCCCGATTGGGCGTACCCCACGCTCCAATCCTGCGACTTACACGGGCGTATTTAGTCCGATTCGTGACCTATTCGCCCAAGTGCCTGAGTCCAAGGCTCGTGGCTATCAAGCAGGGCGATTTAGCTTTAACGTGAAAGGCGGTCGCTGTGAAACCTGCCAAGGCGATGGCTTGATTAAGGTTGAGATGCACTTTTTGCCTGATATGTATGTGCCTTGCGATGCGTGTCAAGGCAAACGCTACAACCGTGAAACCCTTGAAATCACCTATAAGGGCAAAAATATCAATGACGTGCTCAATATGACGGTGGAGGATGCGGCAGAATTTTTTGAGGCGATTCCGGCAATTTACCGCCGTTTGCAAGCCCTACAAGAAGTCGGCTTGGGTTATATTCGTTTGGGTCAGTCTGCACCAACCTTATCGGGTGGTGAGGCGCAACGGGTGAAACTTGCCAAAGAGCTGTCCAAACGTGATACCGGTCAGACCTTGTATGTGCTCGATGAGCCGACGACAGGTTTGCATTTCCATGATATCGCCAAGCTCCTAGACATCTTGCATACGCTACGCGACCGCGGCAATACCGTGGTGGTGATTGAGCATAATCTCGATGTGATTAAGACAGCCGACTGGATTGTCGATTTGGGTCCTGAAGGCGGTTCGGGTGGTGGTGAGATTATTGCCGAGGGCACGCCAGAGGAGGTAGCGCAAAACGCGCGCTCGCATACAGGGCGATTCTTAAAACCGATGTTGCAAGCCTAAGTTTGTTACAAGTATAAGTCTGTTACAGGCATAAGGTTAGCGGTGAGGGTTAGTACATTGTCGTCTAACCCTTTTTTTAACCGCTCATCACTCTGTGACTTGCTGTTCATTGATAATACTTTACATGTTGGCCTAATATTTACACAATGAACCGAGATAAGGATATTGCGACATTATCCAGGGACAAAAAAACGTCAAGGAACGATAAGGATGCTAGGATGATTTTATTTAAAGGAAAAACCAACGATCTTGAAACCCTATTTCCCCCTACCCTAAAACTAGATGGTCAAATCTGCGTGCGAAATGGTATGAGCATTCGCAGTAAATTTATGATTGGTATCTATGATATTGCTCTATACTTGGGTGAAATGACTGAAGATGCCGAAACAGCCATTACTTCACGTTATGCCAAACAATTGCGCATGGTATCTCGCCGCAATATCAAAGGCTCGTTACTGGAAAACGCCTTTAAAGAGGGTATCAGAGCGAATAGTAGCGCAGAAGAATATCAAAAAATTGCCTCAGTGATTGATGACGTGTTTGGTGAGTTGTTCAAAACCAACACCATCAAAGAAGGGGCAATGTTTACGATTGAGTTTTCGCCAGAGCATGGCGTTCGCTTAAATTATGATGAGGTTGGCGATCTTCCTTATATCAAAGAAGAAGGCTTTGACCAAGCTATTCTTCGTGCTTGGCTAGGCGATAATCCCATATCACTTGAGATGAAAAAGGATTTGCTGGGTCAGCACTAAGGTTACACTGATTATTTTTAGACTTCCCATATTTTTAGACTTCCCATCAAGCATCGGAAGTTAATCTAGCTGATTGATAGTGCCAGTCACTTTTTTGCTAGGTTTACTAGGGTTGTATTGATTGCAACCCTAATTCAACACTATTGCAACGATGAATAGCAGCGTTATTGATATGTTTGGCATCATTCAACCCCATAAATGGGCATTCATCCCTTATCTGCCTAGCTTTCTTTTATCCGATAACAAGTAAGTTGGCTTTTTTCATTTTTATCCCAACTTTGTATCCCAATAGTGGCATTTTTGCTTTGAGCCTTTTATCCTGTCGTCCATCAGGGGTTACTACAATACTATGTTTCTTTTTGAGTGGGTATGCTAGCCTAAAGCAAAAAAAATCAGGCAGCTTATGAAACCACTTGCGCAAAAGCCCACTAAACCAATCATATCAACCCGTAACACCCCTCAAACCTTTACCCTCAATAAGCTTGCCAAACCTATCGTGCGCGATGATATTTTTTCGTTGCCGCCTGCTGTGTATGGTACTATCTATTTGACGCTGATTCCGCTATTTGGCTTTTTGTATAGCACCTTACCAAATATGCAGTTTAACCATGAAGACGTGGGATTTTTGGAAGCCATGTATTTTAGTACCATCACGGTGACTACCACAGGGTTTGGCGATATTACCCCAACCAATACCTTTACGCGGGCGTTTGTGATGATTGAAGCGACCATTGGGGTGGTGTCCGCAGGTTTGTTTTTAAATGCGATTACTTATCAGCGTGAAGAAAACATGAGCAATCTGATGGACGCCTATGAATCAAGAAAAGAAATCTCTTATGCCTTCGCGCGCCTGCACAGTCATGATAGTTTGATTACGCTTAACATGAATACTTATCTAAACCGCGTTAATCAACTACTGGGCATAGAATCAGAGCAAACCCCAGTGGCGCAATCTGACGGTGAGGGTCGTGCCCATTTAAACGGCTCGCCTGATTTGCCCGATACCCCTGACGCCAAAGTCCCTCAGCAGCTTATTGGTATTCATGAGCCTATTCCCGAAACGCTAGCATTTACTAATTTACAGCACTTATTTAATGCCTCGGCACGCTTGACCGATGACCCGCGCAAGCCGTTGATTTGGTACTATTATCAAGCCTTGGATGAATTGGTCAATAGTATTGAGAATTTGGTGCGTGAAACCGAAACTTATCGCTGGGCAGATTTGGAGTCGATTTGTATTCAATATTTAAGTGATATCAAATCCTATGACTCTAGCAGCTATATTTTGGCAGAGCCGAATTTTGAAAAGCAGCTTGCGGATATCCAAGCCCAGCGCCAGCAAGACATGTTACTTATCAGCGAATATCCAAGTGATAAAGCGGTTGAGCTGTCGAACGAAAATAGTTTAAACCCGTATATTATTTTGTTTATGGGTATTCAGACCACCATTGATTTTATCAAAAAATTCCAACTTCGCTATCAAGAAATTATGCAGACCATTTAATTTTATCGGCTCTTGACTTCCTCCCCTTGCTAAAGCAAGGGGATTCCTTCTACAAGACGGTCAAGCCCGACCGCAAGAATGTTCTTACTGGCATTGATATCTCTATCATGCCATGTGCCACACGAAGCACATATCCATTCTCTTATTCCAAGCGATTTTCTACCTTTCGGACTATTGGCGGTGATTTCACCGCAACACGAACATCGCTGGGTCGTGTATCTCTCATTCACGATTTCAAAACGGCAACCTGCGTTCTCGCATTTGTAGTTCAGTTGTCGCTTGAGTTCAAACCAACCTGCATCGTAAACCGATTTGGCTAGTTTGCCTTTTTTACTGTTAAATTGGGTGGTTTTCACATCACCGACCACGATTAGGGCATTGTCTTTGACTAATTGGGTGGTGAATTTGTGGATTAGGTCTTGCCTTGTGTTTTTGATTTTGGCATGGATAGCCTTGATACGTTTTTTGTTGTTTGAGCGTTGGGCTATAGCTAATTGTTTTGCATATTTTAGCGTTTGCTTAATGGTTAGCTTGTCACCGTTTGAGGCGGTAGCACTGTCTTTAAGTCCTAAGTCAATGCCTACACTACCTGTTCCGCATTGTGTCTTGGGATAGTCTTTGACTGTGATACAGGCATACCAACGGTTACGGCTGTCTTGGACGATTTCTAGTGTGTTAATTTGATATAGGCTAAGGTTGTAGCTGTCCCATAGGTCAATGACTAGTTTTTGTCCTTTGGCTAAACTAAGCTGTAAGGTGGATTTTAAGCCCTTTTTGCCTGTTTGGTGCGTGGCAATATGCTTAATGGCAGATTGTTTAAACGGTAGCCAACCGAGCGATTTACGCTTAGAGCTTGGGTTGTTGGTTCGCCAGTTTAGTTTGGCTTTTTTGAATTGGCGACGCGATTTGGCGTGGGTTTCATTGATGGCTTGGATAGTCTGACTGTGTAAGCCTAGCAGTTCACCACTACCTTTGGTATATTCGTTTAATTCATACGCACTAAAGAATTTGCCAGTACGCTTAAGATGCTCGTAGCTTAACGCATTGACATAGTTCCATACGAAATTCACTAAACCGCTTAGGCGGTTAAGCTTTGCTGTGTGTTTATCTCGTATGCGTAGCTTGAGTGTTTTCATGCAAATTATTTTAGCAAAATTTATGCAAGCGTTATAGTGTACAAGTTGCCTTATATCCACCGCCTAAAGTCGGTGGTTTTACGGCAACGGATGATAAACATAAAAAAACACCCCACATGCCGTGAGGTGTTTTTTTTACTCAATCAATCTATGATAGATTAGTGACCAAATTGGTTGGCAGTGTTTTTGGCGCCGCCCGCTTTAAGTGCCATCTCACCTGAGAAGATTTCTTTGTGATCATCACCAATGTCAGAACCTGCCATGGCTTGGTGCTTAACCGCAGCAATGCCTTCGCGGATTTCTTTACGTTGTACTTCTTCAACGTAAGCTAACATACCTTTATCACCGAAGTAACCTTTTGCCAACTGGTGCGTACTTAATGCCGCCGTGTGGAAAGTAGGTAGGGTAATCAAATGGTGGAATACACAGGCTTCACGTGACGCGTCAGCTTGGAAGGTACGCGCTAGTTCATCAGCCGCGGTATTCAACTCAGTGTTGTCGTAGTCAGCAGACATTAAGTTTGCTTTGTCATAAGCTGAAATGTCTTTGCCTTCTTTTTCCCATTTTGCGATGACTTGTTTACGGAAGTTAAGCGTCCAGTTGAATGATGGGCTGTTGTTGTAAACAAGCTTAGCATCTGGCACTTGCGCAGTGATACGGTCAGTCATTGATTTGATGTGCGCGACGTCTGGCGTTGGTGTTTCAATCCATAGTAGATCGGCACCGTTTTCAAGGGCAGTCACACAGTCAAGTACCACGCGGTCGATATTGGTGCCTTCGCGGAATGAGTACAAGCCGTTTGGCATACGAGTTGGGCGAACCAATTTGCCATCACGTTTTAATAGCACATCGTACTCGTTTGCATTTTCTAAAGTTACTTCTTCAACTTCTAAGAAATCTAAGTATTGTGAAGCAAGGTCGCCTGGCTCACGTGACACAGGAAGTTTTTGCGTTAATGACGCACCTTCAGAGTCAGTACGGGCAACGATGATACCGTTGTCAATGCCAAGCTCTAAGAACGCATAACGAATCGCGTTGAGTTTTGAGATGAAGTCTTCGTGTGGTACGGTAACTTTACCATCTTGGTGACCACATTGTTTAGCATCTGATACTTGGTTTTCAACTTGGATAGCACAAGCACCTGCTTGGATCATTTTTTTGGTGAGTAAGTAAGTCGCTTCTTCGTTACCAAAACCTGCGTCGATGTCAGCGATGATTGGCACGACGTGTGATTCAAAATTGTTGATTTTGTCTAAGATGGCTTTAGTGTCTTGACCTGCTTCTTGCGCCGCTTTTAATTCACGGAAGTAATCGTTTAACACTTTTTCATCCGCTTGACGTAAGAAAGTGTAGATTTCTTCGATTAATTTTGGCACAGCGGTTTTTTCGTGCATAGATTGGTCAGGTAGTGGACCAAATTCTGAGCGAAGCGCAGCAACCATCCAACCTGAAAGGTAGATATATTTACGTTCAGTAGTACCGAAGTATTTTTTTACTGCATACATGGTTTGTTGACCGATAAAGCCATGCCATGCACCAAGAGACTGGGTGTATTTTGATTTGTCAGCATCATAAGCTGCCATATCACGACGCATGATGTCGGCAGTGTATTGAGCGATTTCTAAACCTGTTTTAAAACGGTTTTGGGTAACCAAACGCGCAGCATCATTTTCGCTGATGTTTTTCCAGTTACCATATTTGGCTTTTAGTTCGCGGATATGGTCAATCGCTGAAACGTAAGTTGACATAGCAGTCTCCTGTTGAGGACGGTGGGATAAAAAAACTTAGGATGATTGTTGTGTTGTGATAATAGCAAAAGTCTTAAATAAGCCAATATTTAGTGAGCGTTAAACACCGAAAATAGAAATAATGTTTAAGAAACAAGCGAAATAGCCAAATAGCCTAACAATTTTTTTAACAAAATACGTGATATTTCTTACAGTGATATTAAATAGTCTGTTAAAATTAAGAATTCTATTTTGGCACTAATAAAGCTTTAAGTTGGCTTAAATAATGGAATGAATGCACTATACCCTTTAATTCATAATTTAGCTATTTAATGATTCGTATCTTTAGTATTTATCTAAAATATAGTATAATATAATCAATAACTTAAGTTTTATTGCTAGGTTTTAGCCCTGTTAAAACTTTCTCTTTTAGCCTTTTTTTCTTAACTTTTAACTAGACAAACAATAATTTATGGATTTACAACGTGTGGATTTGAACCTTTTGGTGCATCTTGATGTGTTACTTCGAGAAAAAAACGTCACCAGAGCCTCTGAGCAACTCGGCATTACCCAGCCCGCCATGAGTAATATTTTACGTCGTTTGCGTAAGTTGTTTAATGATCCCTTGTTGATTCGCTCATCTGAAGGCATGACGCCGACGGAGCGGGCGCTTGAATTACAGCCGCGCGTACGCGAATTGTTAGCGGATTTGACCCAGCTATTAGAGCCGCGTACTGAGTTTCGTCCTTATACCTCAAGTCGTGTGTTTCGGATTATGACGTCAGATTATGCCGAAGCGACACTGGTGCCTAGGCTAGTTAAAGCGCTGCGCAGTGAAGCCCCAAACGTGATTTTGGACTTCTTAACGCCTTCAGATGTCTCCTATCGAGATATGGAACAAGGTCGGGTTGATTTGGCGATTAATCGTTTTAACGAGGTACCGCAAAGCTTTCACCAAGTGCTGATTTGGCGTGATACTTTTAGTTGTTTGTTGTCGGCTGATAGTCCGTATGTCAATCGCTTTAACCTAAAAAATTATCTTAAAGCTCAGCACGTTTGGGTCTCTAAAACAGGGATGGGTGTAGGTTTTGGGGTGAATCCCGAAAAATCTGGCGGACTTGGCTCGATTGATGCGGCGCTGCAACGCCTCGGTCAGAAACGTCAAATCAGTGTCTTTACCCGTCATTATCAGATGCCTGCGATGCTCACCGCTAATAAAGATTTAATTGCTACGCTGCCGACTCGGGTGGCGCGCATGCAGGCGAATAATGATGATATCGTGATTAAAGAGCCGCCATTTTTTATTCCAGAGTTTGAATTGACGATGGCATGGTCGCCACTATTACAGCATCACCCTGCGCATCGTTGGTTACGTCAGTTGATTCAACATGTGTCGCGACAAATCATCGCCGAAGATCGCATCAAGTATCCGCTCCAAACCGCGATTCAAGACGGTTCGCTGCATACCCAGCCCATTGATTTGGTTGAAATTGATCCCGATCGTCAATGAAGGATGGTTAGGCAAGCTGCTTATCTAGGACTGGTCTAGGATTGGCAAATTTTATCCACCCACAGCTCATACGGATATTTTCCTAAATGTCCGTAACGTCCTTTTTCAGTCACTCGCCCTTCAATACAGACAGGTAAACTAATCGACACGCCCGTTTGACCTTGCGCTTTGGCATACTCGGCTAACAGGTTGTTTGGGTCAAATACATGGTATTTGGTGGTACCGTCATTAAATTCAGATTGCTCTAAGCTTTGGGTAAATGTGCCTTTTAGGGTCACCGTTTTTTTGGGCACACTCTCAATGCTTTCTTTGATATCGCTTAATTTACCATTTTGCAGCGATTGGTACGCCACGCCGGCGCAACTTGCCAATACACCAATTATTGCCACACCCCCGCCCAACCATGCGGCTTTTTTACCCTTTATCTTGTTAGTTAGCATGGTGTTTTCCTTATCATTGACCACAAAATTATTGGGATAAAAAAATGATAGCAATATTCGTTGCTATCATTTGTACATTTTATTTATCGTTACAATGCCCTTGGGTAAATAGTTTAGCGAATATAGGTATGGTCATCAGGGTTACTCACTTGCTGTGTCAGTGCTTGGGTTGGTAAGACTTTCTTCAGGTAAAAATACCCCAATATACCTGCGAGTAATGAGCCTAAAATAATGCCGAGCCGCTCGTCAAATGGCTTGACTTCAAGCCCTGCAAAGGCAAGCCCACCAATAAACAAACTCATGGTAAAGCCAATGCCACATAAAATCGCCACACCAAATACTTGCCGCCAATCAACATTGCTAGGCAAGCTGGCTAACCCAAACTTGACGCCAAGCCAACTAAATAACATCACCCCAATCGGCTTGCCCAGTAGCAGCCCCAGGGCAATGCCAAGCGGTACTGTGTGAAACAGCGAGGATATCCCCGTACCACCGAGATAAATGCCCGCATTGGCAAACGCAAAAATCGGTAAAATAATAAAACTGACTGTGTCTTGCAAATCATGTTCAATCGATTCAAGCGGTGAATGCTCAGGGTGCTTGTTGTCTGTCATTGGGATAAATAGCGCAAGCAGCACACCGGCAAGCGTCGCATGTATGCCCGACTTGAGCATCGCTGCCCAAAGCAAAACGCCAATCATTATATAAGCGGTGGTGCGCGTGACGTTAAAGCGATTCATGAGCCACAATATCACCAAACATACCCCCACCCAAGCCAGTGCCGCCATGGACAGCCCCGATGAGTAAAATAACGCAATAATGATAATCGCACCAATATCATCAAAAATAGCAATCGATGCCAAAAATACTTTGAGCGCGGCGGGCACGCGATTGCCCAGTAAAGTCAGCACACCTAAGGCAAACGCGATATCTGTCGCCGCCGGAATCGCCCAACCTTTCATCAAATCTGCATGCTGATAATTAAATGCGGCATAAAAAATCGCAGGTACCATCATACCACCGACCGCAGCAATCGCAGGCAAGACGACTTTTTTGACGTCTGATAGTTCGCCCACTAGCATTTCGCGCTTGAGCTCAAGCCCTACTAAAAAGAAAAACACCACCATCAAGCCATCGTTGATCCAATGTAATAAATGATAGTCAATACTAAATGAGCCGATTTTTATCGAAATAGCCAGATGCAAAAAGTGCTCGTATATGTCACTCATCGGAGAGTTTGCTACCACCATCGCCAATACAGCGGCAAACGCCAACACGATACCCGCCGCCATATCGTGTGCCAAAAATTTTTTAAATTGGTTAAATACTATCATCCGTCTAAAACTCTTTTTGATACCATTTTTTATTTATGAAACATACCACATTTAAACCCAGTAAAATAGCCTATAATACCATCATACCATATATTTTATTATATCATATAACCTATTTTTATGATAAATAATTTCATAATTCTACATTAATAGAAAATTTTATTCATTTATTCACTATTTTAGATAAATTAATTTTTTAGGCGTATGTTTTGCTGACGTTGATAGTTAAGATTCTAAACACGAATGATTGATAAAGTTGTTAACACCCCATCGCTATTTTGTATTATCATTTTATGGCTACTCTCCTACCGATTTAGAATCAGCCTTTCAACAGTGTGGATATTTTGCCAACTTCTCTTACCGATCTTGATTTAACCCCGCTCAAACGTTTCTCT
This sequence comes from Moraxella osloensis, assembly GCF_001553955.1. Classification (NCBI taxonomy): domain Bacteria; kingdom Pseudomonadati; phylum Pseudomonadota; class Gammaproteobacteria; order Moraxellales; family Moraxellaceae; genus Faucicola; species Faucicola osloensis. The sequence goes on along the minus strand of NZ_CP014234.1, from coordinate 2,034,356 downwards.
CATAACGTCATCGCCAATATCCGTGCCACGGGTCACATGCTAATAGGTTCAAAACGCGCGTTTTATTGGGTCAAGCCCACCGTATGGCAGTTTTTGTTGTTTGGATTGACGGCACTGGCGAGTAATTTGCTGTTTTCGTGGCTCGTTGCTGAAGATGCCACCCATTTTAATCCACAAGGGCTGATTAGTTATTTGGTGTGGCCGATGGTGATGTTGGTGGCGGGATTGATTCTTGCCAAACGGCATTTTAATGCCATGCTGATTTTTGTGCCGGCGATTTTGTGGCTGTGTGCTGACACCTTTATGATGCTAGTGCAAAGCTTGATTCAGTTTATATCAGACTTGGGCTGGCTACCTGAATGGACGTTTGATACGATTGGTATTGTGTTTGTATTGGCGTTTGTCTGGCAGTCATTATCGCTGCTGTGGATTTTTGGCAATCAATTACGCTGGTCATGGATTGAGCGTGTCCTGATTATGCTGGGTGCGTTTGCCGTACTCAGTGTGTGGCAAAAAAACGTGCAATCTGAGCCGATTTTTCAATCTGACCCCGTCGAACCCGTGGTCACTGAAGCGGCATTTTATGCGCAGCCTGAGCTTCTGGCTGATATGCTAAATAACGTGCAGCCGCAACGCCCGGCTATACATGATTGGTACTTTATGGGTGTCGCAGGTCATGGCGAGCAAGATGTTTTCCGGTCAGAAATTGAGCTGACCAAAGATTACTTTGACCATCAATTTGGCACAGCAGGACGCTCGGTAGAACTCATTAACAACGCCAATACCCTGTCTGCGCTACCGATTGCTAGTAAAACCAGTATTGAACGCGCTTTGCAAAGTATCGCCAAAAAAATGGATGTCAATGAAGACGTGCTATTTTTGACCTTGACCTCGCATGGGGGTGATAAGGTGATTGAGATGTCCAACCCACCGCTAGCGCTCGATAATGTCGATGCCAAATGGCTACGCCAATCATTGGATAAATCTGGCATTAAATGGCGCGTCATTGTGATATCAGCCTGTTATTCTGGCTCATTTATCAATGAGTTAAAATCGCCAGAGACACTTGTGATTACTGCCTCAGCGGCGAACAAATCATCGTTTGGCTGTTCTAATGAAGCCGAATATACTTACTTTGGACAAGCATTTTTTGCTGAAAGCTTACCCAAGCTTCGCCGTTTTCAACCTGCGTTTGAAGCCGCCAGTAAACGCATTGCTGAACGGGAAAAAATGATGGGGTTTGAACCGTCTGAGCCACAATTGGTGATGGGTGATGCTATTAAAGCGATATTGCCAGAATTTGAAAACAGTCTTAAACCCTTACCTGCGGTTGTGATAGCGCCATCGACTGCCGCCAGTGCTACTAGCGATGCCCATACCTTAAGTAGCCACCAACTGCACAAATAACGTAGACCGTTTCGGCTGTTTTAGCTGCCAAGATGCCTTGCCACTCGTCTTACCATCCATCGCGGTAGCGATTAGGAACAATTGATATTTTCTGCCAATTTTTTAGCGATTTTATAATTTTTGCACATAAAACTTTTGGACATAAAAAAGTGGGTTAACCTGAGTTACCCACTTTTTTATCAAATAGCGCGTCAAATAGACTGTGTCAGTCAATTATTTGATTTTAGCTTCTTTGAATACAACATGTTGACGTACCACTGGATCAAATTTTTTGATTTCCATTTTGTTTGGCATGGTACGTTTATTTTTGGTCGTGGTGTAAAAATAACCCGTACCTGCAGTTGAAACTAATTTGATTTTATCACGCATCGCAATTGCTCCCTAAGAATATGAAAAGGCAAAAATTAGATTTTTTCGCCACGAGCACGCATATCAGTTAAAACTTGGTCAATACCAACTTTATCAATGATACGCATACCTTTGGTAGTCAAGCGAAGCTTAACAAAGCGGTTTTCGCTCTCTACCCAAAAACGATGGGTGTGTAGATTTGGTAGAAAACGACGGCGGGTTTTGTTGTTTGCGTGAGAAACATTGTTACCTACCGCTGGGCGTTTTCCAGTCACTTGGCATACTCGAGACATGGCTTACTCCTAATCGGTGTGCATGAGGGCTGCTCATGCCTGTCACAACTGATACTCGCACATCTCGCATATCATTGAAGCTAAAAAAAGCTAGGGTTTCAACGATTCTAGTGTTGAGTATCTCAGTTTGAATCAATAATTAATCTTTTGGCGGCGCACTTAAAATTAGCTACTCACGGCTAGTCACTTGACTTGCGTCAATCAAAACCATTTTAAGCAAGCGTCAAAAAATCGCTAGTAAATTTAAAGCCGCTATTTATACCATAACTTATGCCAAAATGCAATGTGATTGGATAAAAATTTAATGGGTTAAAACGCCTTGTTTGACCATCAAGGGTGGCTTGTTTTGATGCCCAGGATACTTGCGTAAAATTTGCTGACTTAACCAGTCAATTTGCGCATCGACAAAAGGCGTGTCGGTCTGTAATTGGTTAAAAACAACCAAAGCGACTTTTAGCCCTGCTTGCCAAATTGCTTGTAGGGTTAGCATGGCGTGATTAAGGCTGCCAAGCTTGATACCGACGACCAGGATGACAGGGCATTTGAGCGCGGCTGCCACATCAGCAAGCGTTTCTTGCTCATTAATAGGGGTAAACCAGCCGCCTGCCCCTTCAACCAAAATCACATCGGCAGGATAGGCTGCGATGGACTTATGGATGGTATCGACTAATTGGGTTTTGGTGAGTGTCACGTTATCAAGCTGCGCGGCGATATGCGGTGAGCAAGGCGTCGCTAGCTGGATAGGCGCAATGACAGACAGCGGTGGTTTGACATTGGCAAATTGATTGATGCGCCTTGCATCATCGCTATATGTTTGACCGTTGTCATCGGTTTCCATGCCTGCCGTAACGGGCTTGATAGCATATACACTTTTGCCTTGCTGAGCTATATTCTTGACCAGTTGCGCGGTGGTGGTGGTTTTACCGATTTCTGTGTCGGTACCTGTGACAAAATATGCGCCTTTTAATGAAAATGACGCGTTATCGATGTTTGGTAATGTCATTATTTTTTACCAATTTTGCTATTAGCTTTTTTGGTGGTTTTTTGATTAGGCTGAACTATTTTTTCTAACTTTTGCTCAAACGCTGGCATTAGCTCTTGCAAAGTTTGTTGCTTATTTTTCATAGGCAGCCCATAAACAACCCATGAACACAGCCATTTTTAATAATTTCATTGTGATTCCTTTTTTAAAATACGTGCAAAAATCTGCTAAACTTTATCACAACTCTAATCAATGTCGCAAAATAACAGGAAAAAAGATGAACGATTCACCGATTATTGCCATTGTTGGATTTGGCTCATTAGGGGCGTTATTTGCCAGTATATTAGCCCCAAACATGCCTTTTGAGAACTTGCGTATCGTCGCCGATACTGACCGTGTCAACCGCTACCAACAGCAAGGTTTATTGGTGAATGGCGAGCCATTAACACTCAACTATGTCACACCAAATGAAAGCCCTCATTCAAACCTAAGTCCTGCCGATTTGGTGATGGTGTGTACCAAATTTTATCAGTTACATGAGGTATTACCGCTCATCAAAAGTCAACTTGGCGCCAATACGCTGATTGTTTCTGCCCTAAACGGTATCGCCAGCGAAAAAGTATTGGCAAACGCCTTTGGTGACGAGCGCATTGTGTATTGTGTGGCGCAGCAAATGGATGCCATGAAAAATGAGCCGCATGAAAAAAATGGGGAAAATGCTAGCCAACTGATTTATCGCGATCATGGACAATTGGTCATTGGCGCGATGACAACTGATAACGCTGAACGCGCACGCGTGCAACAAGTCGATGCCCTCTTTAATCAAGTCAATTTCCCGCATTCAGTGAGCGATGACATGCCGCGCCAGCTGTGGGGCAAATTGATGTTAAATACCGGCGTCAATCAAACCGTGGCATTGTATCAAGGCACCTTTGATACCGTGCAACAAGCGGGTGAAGCGCGTGAAATGTTCAAAGCCGCCATGCGTGAAGTGATGGCAGTGGCACACGCTGAAGGCGTAACCTTAACTGAGGAAGATTTCAAAAAATGGCTGGCGATTATGGATGCGCTGGATCCCAAAGGCATGCCATCGATGCGGCAGGATTTAAAAGCAGGGCGACGCTGTGAGCTTGATCTGTTTGCAGGGACGATTCGTGAATTGGGTGATAAGCATGGCATTGACACCCCGGTCAATGACACCCTATATGAGGGCATCAGTGCATTAATGGCTAACAATCAGTCAGGATGACAACCCTAGCGCTATTGAAAAAAACTAGGTTCTGTTGAACATTCAAAGCTTCAGCCAATGATAAGCAAAGGCTAGAGCGACCAAATTCTCATAATTGCGTTTAAGCTTCTCATACCTTGTCGCAATACCCCGATAATGCTTAATACGGCAAAAAGCATTTTCAACCAAATGACGAGACTTGTATAAATGCCAATCCATATGTTCATTTGATAGTTTAGTGTTACGCTTTCTTGGAATATTAGCTATGGTTTGACTCTCTTCAACTTTCTCACGAAAGCACTGAGAGTCATAGCCTTTATCAGCAGCAAGTACCACAACATCACTTAAATCTAACGTATCAATCAAGTCAGGTGCTGCTTTAACATCGTGGGTTACGCCATCGGTAATGATGAAACGAATGGGATTGCCATGTGCATCAACCGCCAAATGAATTTTACTGGTATTACCTGCGACACTTTTATCAATGCCTTGCTCTTTCATGTCACCACTACTACTGTGCTGATGAGCTTTAATATAAGTTGCATCGATAAACAGCCACTCCATGTCTGGAAAGTTAATCATCTTTTCAAACAATTTGATGAGCTTATTACTTTGTGACCATCGGTTAAAGGCTTTAAATATTGTGTTGGTCTTTCCAAAATATCTGGGTAAGTCCCGCCACGGTATGCCTGTTCGCATTTTATATAAGATCCCTTCTACGGTCTTTCTTAAATTAGCATAGTCATAGATGCCAATTTCTTGTAGAATGGGTTTTAGCTTCTTCCAGTGTTGATTATTTAGCATAAGACGAGGCATAGCGAACAGTCTTCTTTTTGGGTCAGAGCTTAAAGTTTACTGTTTCGCTATTTTTTTATCAAAATTTCCTCATTATGTCCTTTTGTATATTAAATGTTCAACACAACCTAGGCATAAAAGCAGTAAATAGACACGGTGGATAAAAGCAATGAATAACCACTACAGATAAAAAAAGGGCATTTACCTTGCCCTTTTTTATATCAACAACCGTTATTTTTTACCAAAACGCTCACTCATTTGCGCATAAAAACGTGCCACATGGTCACCCACCACACTGGCATCTTTGGGATTAAACTTCATCACTCGCCCAAAATCCAAGCCAACATACAACACGATATCAGCGAAGGTGAGTCGATCACCGAGCAAGTATTTGTGACTCGATAATAGCTCGTCAAAGTACGGCAATGCTTTTTTGACGCGGTTGATGCTCTCTTCTGCCATACCAGGCACTTGGTTGCCCACCGACGCGCGAGATGGATGCCCATGCTGGAAAGCCAGCATCATGTTATACAGCACGTGAAACTCCGCATTGCGTGACATCGCGGTAATTTTGGCGCGCTGTATAGGGTCTGAGCCCATCACTTGCTTACCATTGCCTGCAAGTCGACTATCCAGATACTCACAAATGGCATGTGAATCGTTAAGCACAGTGCCATCATCAAGCACTAATACAGGCAACAGTCCCAGTGGATTGACCGCCAAAAACTCCGGTGAGTTTTGCTCATTTTTGCCAATATCCACGTTGATGACTTGTAAATTATGAATATCATTGATATCAAGTTCTTTGACTTTTAACAATAAGTCGACCTTGCGAGGATTTGGGGGGAAATTCATGGTATATAGTTTCATCACTTATTCCTTATGATGTGTGACTTTACCTTTAATATACTTGAAACCACCGTTTTACGAAATAGGGTTTTTAGGCGCAAAGGAAATTTTGCTGATAAAAAATCCCCCTGACGGCAGGAGGATTTTGCATTTTAATGACAAATGTTTATCAAAGCTTATTTTTTATCCTGCGCTTTTTGCTCATCTTTTTGCCCTTCTTTATGCCAAAAGGCTTTGACTACTTCAAATTGCTCGGCAAGGGTCTGCATCAACGAGCTGTCTTTGGGCGCTTTTTTGGCGACGGGTGGCAAGATGTGCTCATAATAGGTATTGGCGAGCACTCGGCGTAGTATACCTTCGCCGATGAAGCCTTGGTCATCGTTGAGTGTACTGGCAGAGCGGAGCATGTTGCGAATATCGTATTGGGTTGGCACGATATCAGGCACTTGCTTATTACAATCTGTTAGCGTGTACACCGCGACCCGCGCCGAGCGTACCGAAGTTTCAACCGTGAACACCACATCGTTGTTAGTCTCAACAAATTGACCGATGAGACCTAAATTGGTGCAGCCTTCGGGTACGATTTGTGGACGGTCACCTTTGGCACGTGGCATAAACATCGAAGTGATATACGGCATATAGGCGGTGTTGGCGATGGTGTTGGCTAAAATATCATCTTTTTGCTCGAGCAAATCTAGGTGGTATAGTAGCTCCGTCACAATTTCATGCCCGGTACATTCTGGCATGGTTTTTGGCACATAGTTGCCTTTTTTGTCCATCAACAGCCCATACACCCATATCACCACCACGTCTTTGGGTTGGTCAGGAAATTGCGGTTGGCGGTTGATAGTAAAGCTCATAAGCCAGTTGGAATCAGTGATGGTAACAATACCGCCTGTGACTGTTTTGCCTGATAGCGGCGGATTGACAGAATATTTTTCGCTGATTTTGCGTAAAAACGCCGAGTCTTTGCAAGTTAAGGTTGCTGACATCCAGGCAGATTTGGGTACATGACGGTTAAATTTCTCTGGACGACCAAACACAGCGGATTGTTTGGCAAGGTCATTCCATAGTACCCAGCCTTTCGTTTTTCCCATTTCATCATCAGTTAGATGGATATCAGGCGCAGTGTCACTGGTGCCATAGCGCGTATCTTCCGTCATTGACCCTGTGGTAATAATCACAAAATCATTGTCCCGTACAGGGATATGGACTTGTTGACCTTGTTGGGTGGTTGTCAGCCCTTTAACGATTTTTTTGTCGCCTTGCTGCTCAAAATCAACCGCTGTCACTAACGTGTCACTTTGTAGTTTGACGCCTTTATTGATTAAAAATTTTTGCGCAGGTACCACAAAGCTGTCGTATTGGTTGTATTTGGCAAATAACAGGGTCGACATATCTTTGATGCCATCTAAGGCTTCCAAAAACCGGTGCATGTAAAGCTTGCACTCAAGTAAGCTGTGCCAATTTTCAAAAGCAAACATACTACGCCATAGCGTCCAAAAATTACTGTCCAAAAAACTCTGGCTAAAGTAATCTTCAATGGTGAGATTATCGAGTTCATCTTGATTTTTTAGTAATAAACGGACGATGGCAAGTTGGTCGGCTTTGTTGAGATTAAACTTGTGAAAATCTTTGATGTCGCCTTTGTTATGAATCAACCGTGCTTTAGAATAGTTGGGGTCATTGTCATTGATCAGGCGGTATTCATCAAGCACTGAATAAGGATCTGGTAGCTCTAGCGCAGGTATATCTTGGAACATATCCCAAAAATTCTCGTAGGTGGTAATCATCTCACGACCGCCGCGCATGATATAACCGTCTTTGGCATTACCAGCGCCATCAAGTGAGCCGCCTTGCACCGCTAATTCTTCTAAAAAGGTAATGTTCTCGCCTGGGATATGGGCATCTCGGATAAAATAATACGCCGCTGCCAACCCGCCAATACCGCCGCCGACGATATAGACTTTACTGTCTTTAAAACGCCCGGTATCAAAACCGATATTACGCTGATAGTTACCACGGGCATCGCTAAAAGGCATCGAACTGCCAGGTTGATTAGATTGATAATCCGCCCGCTGTGGTTGGTGATCGACCTTTTTAAAAGCCATATTTTTCAAAAATTCACTGTTGTTCTTAGCGTTGTTTGTCATAATGAAGTGCCCTATTTTGCATAAGATTAGTATTGAATAACATTAGCGTTAGCTAACTCTTTAAACCGCGCTGCTACCTTTTGACATTGACCTTAACTGCCCATTCTTAATTGCCCATTAAGGCTGCTACACAATAAACAAAGACAACGGCGCGGTTATAAAAATTATGATTGATAGTCATTGTTCATAATTAATAAACTCAGTTAGATTTTTAACTAAGCAATTTTATTATAACCACATTCTATAACCTCGCTAAAGCGACTTTGTGTCGACTAAGCTTTGATTAAATATACAGTTATTTGCGCTTTTGTAATCAAACGTAACCAGTTATCGCACTTCTTCAGTTTTCTAAAGGGATAAAAATCGATTGAGTTCACTTGCTAAACTTCGTAAAATGTATCACTATACTAGAACACTGAAATGCTTTACTTGTTATCTCTTACTCAAAAAAAACCTACTATGCCGCACACTTCGCCATCATTCCTACCCGCCTATGATTATTTGGTTGAGCTACTGAGCCAAACCGATGATAGTGACTTTATCCGCGAAATTTTGGCAGCGCTACTGACTGAAAAAGAACAAAAAGAAATCGCCAATCGTATTCAAATTTTTGCCTTGTTTCAGCAAGCGCTACCACAACGCGAAATTGCGGAGCGCTTGGGGGTGGGCATCGCAACCGTATCACGGGGCGCCAAAGCATATGGTCAACACGATATCAACCAATTATTGCCAAATCTGAGTCATTTGAACCTATAAATTTGTGATAATGGCTTCAAGCGCAAATAAGCCCATCACAGTAGCATACTTTGGGGTGATTAGAAGGGCGATGAAAATCCGTGAGAAAATAACTGGCATGCCATAAAAGAGTTGCAAGCAGGGGTTAATCTGATTACAATGTATCATCATACTAGAACACTGAAACATTGATTAAAATTTAAGATAGGGTAAATTTAAGCCGCTATAAATTTAAGATAATGTAAATTTAGGACACTATAAATTTAAGACACCATGATGACTACACACGCCAAACCGCCCAAAATCGCCCTTGCCAGCAAACCAAGCCTGATTAAACTTGCACAAGACATTGATTTTTTTGAACTCTTTAAACGCATCGAAGCCAAATACGCTACTTGTTTTTTACTGGAATCGTTGGGCGAAGAAAGCTATATTTCACGTCATCATGCCATCGGCTTTGACCCTGCGATGACAGTGTTGGCAAAAGACCGCCATACTTTGACTATCACCAACAATCGCACGGGGGAAAGCACGGATTATACCTGTGACAATCCTTACCAACTACTGCGCGAAATCACCCCACAGCATGTGATTTCACGTAGCCATACCGGCGGATTGGTCGGTTTTTTGGGATTTGATAGTGTCAATTTTTTTGAGCCGACCCTGAATATTCAAACCAGTGATGATTTCGAGCCGTTCAAATTCGGGGTGTACTTAGATGGGTTAAGCCTTGATAAGATGACCGGTGAAATTTTTTATTATTATTACGATACCGACCACCAAAGCAATCGTATTGACGAAATCAAGTCATTATTGAATGCTATTTCGCCTGACTATACGCAGCCGACTGCTGAGCACTTGGGCGATGGGATGAACCGCGAGCAACATGCGGCAGCGGTGATGAAAGTCAAAGAAGACATTAAAGCTGGGCTGATTTTCCAGTGTGAAGTGGGTTTCAAGTCGCATTATCGCATCCAAGGCGATACTATGCCAATTTATAGTAAACTGCGCGAAGTCAACCCGTCACCGCATATGTACTATGTCAAATTTGGCGCCCAAAAAATCATCGGCGCATCGCCTGAGTTGTTGTTCCGATTGCGCAATGGTGAGATGGAGACCTTCCCACTGGCGGGCACCACCAAGCGCGGCAAGGATGAGACCGAAGATCGCCAATTAGCGCGCGCCTTGCTCAATGACCGCAAAGAAATCGCCGAACATAATATGTTGGTGGACTTACATCGTAATGATATCGGGCGGGTGGCACGCTTTGGGACGGTAAAAGTGCGTAACTTAATGGATATCAAGCGCTTTTCACATGTCCAGCACATCTCCAGTGAAATCGTCGGTATTCTTGACCCTAATCATGATATGTTCACCGCGCTTGCCAGTAATTTTCCCGCAGGTACGCTATCAGGCGCACCCAAAATTGAAGCAATGAAAATTATAAATACACTAGAGCCCGATGGCCGCGGCGCTTACGGTGGCGCACTCGGTCAGTTTTGTTTTAATGGGGATTGTATTTTTGCTATTCCGATTCGCTCGCTGTTTATCAATGGCGAAAAAGCGTATGCGCAAACTTGCGGTGGCAATGTGTATGACTCCAATCCTGAAGATGAGTATGAAGAAATTGTGCGAAAACTGTCTGCGATGAAAGTTGTACTGTCCAATTTTGCGCCAGTGTCGTAAGCTAGTTTTTAATCATAACGATAGCTTAAGACAGACAAGAGTGATGATAGATTGGCATGATAGCAAGATATATAGCAGTATTTTAAACATTTAGAACTACCGCCAAACCTATTTTTAGAGTTGACTATGCAAGTGTTAATTATTGATAACTACGATTCTTTTACCTTTAACTTATACCAATATATTGGTGAGATTTTAGCCGCAGACAATCAACCTTTTAACGTGGTTGTCAAACGCAATAATGAGATTAGCTTAGCGGATATCCAAGCCATGAATCCTGACCGCATTATCATCTCGCCTGGTCCAGGTTCGCCCGATGACCCTGCTTATTTTGGTGTGTGTGGTGACGTCATTACTGAGCTTGGCAAAACCACACCGCTGCTAGGCGTGTGTCTTGGCATGCAAGGCATTGCGCATTTTTTTGGTGGTCAAGTGGTGCGCGCCAATGTGCCCATGCATGGCAAAACGTCACCGATTCGTCATGATGGTCAAGGCGTGTATCAAGGTTTGCCACAGCAGCTTGACATCATGCGTTATCATTCACTGATGGTCGATGCCGCCTCACTCCCCGAGTGTTTGGTAGTGACCAGCCTGGTATCTAGTGAGCAACATAGTGATAAAAACCTCAAAGATGCCAGCCTAGCAGGCGATGAAATCATGGGTATTCGCCACCGTGACTATCCGATTCAAGGGGTGCAATATCACCCAGAATCCTTCGCCACCGAAGGCGCCAAAACGCTGCTGAAAAACTTTTTGTTAGGATAATTTACAACATCAACAAAATCACCGACAACACCACCCCAACGGCAACAAACGCCAAACCACGTTTAAAGATTTTGGAACTTGGGGTGAATAAAAACAAACTCGATAGCACAAAAAATAGTAACGACAACCCAAATAATGTATTCAATCCGCCCATACTGCCCTTTGACGGGGCTTTATGAAAATTCACCATTTTATCTAATACCACAGGCAGCTTTTTGCTGGTATAAGTCACCTCACCGGTTTTAACATTGTACTGTCCGTCTTTAAAAAGCTGTATATCACCCTGCTGCTCCCTAAAATCGATGTTTTTCATTTTTAGGGTTTTGGCTAAATTTTTCTCATCAAGATTGGTTGCCACGACTTGCTTGACAGTTTTTGAAGATTTTAAAAAATCAGTGTCGCGAAATACCAGCAACATGCCACTTAGCGAATAGACCAGCATAATGCCAACCATAAAGAATCCAACATAGCGGTGCCCAAGCCTCATGTAGATACGCAAATCTTTCATTGTCATTGTTTGACTGCCTCTTAAAAAATTGAGCCGTCATTATCCAATAATAGATTGAGAATGTAAATAATAATGATTATCATTTAATTAGATAACATCGCACCCACCTACACAGACCAATTTTTGCGCCATTGGTTACTGCTGCAAACGCGCCAAATATAGACTTCACCGAGAAAGCCTATGAATCAAAAACCGTCAATCAAATTTAGTGAGACTGTTTTAACACATAAGCATAGGCAACCTTTTTACCTTGGTCGTCATACTCCCAGTACACGCCCTGCACTTCTGGCTCAAAGCCTGGCAAGCGATTAACCCCTTCTTGCAGTGCCAAGAAGTAGTCGAGCACCGCCCCATCCCACACTTCGCCAGGTACAATACAGTACACTCCTGGTGGATACGGTAGCGCCCCTTCCATGGCGATTCTGCCTTTGATGTCATGCAGCGATACCAGCTCGACATCATTACGGATAAAGGCGTTATGGGCATCAAACGCGCTTATAGCAACCTTGGGGCGATGTTCGCGCTCAAACATTTGTTTTTGTCGTTTGTTCAGCTGATGCTTGGCATAGAAGTTATGCATCAGTTGGCACAGTTCATTGATGGTCAGTTTGCGGTACTGCGGGTATGCCTTAGCCAGTGTCGGCAACACTTGGGTGACGGGGCTATTTTCGCGGATGTGCTTTTCAAAACGGACGATACGGGCGACCAAGTGCTGGAATTTTGCCAAGGTTTCGGCAGGCGTCAGTAAGAATAAAATCGAGTTTAAATCGGCTTTTTCTGGAATGACTGAGCTTTCACGCAGATAATGCGCCAAAATTGCGGCAGGAATCCCTGTCGCTTCATACTCACCGGTCTGCATATCAATACCGGGCGTGGTCAGTAGCAATTTACAGGGGTCAATAAAGTATTGGTCATCGGCATAATGCTGAAAATCATGCCAACGCGCCCCTGCCTCAAAGCGGAAGAAACGAATATCATGGGCAATGGTTTCGGTATCGTAGTTTTGCCAAGCTTGCCCATCTACTGTCGGCGGAACAAACGGCAAAATCATGGTACAAGTGTCTAGCAGCATTTTACGTGCTTCGATACCGCCGATGACACACTCATGCCACATGCGCTGACCGGCTTTACCTTCATGCATTTTGGCATTGACATCAAGTGAGGCAAACAACGGGTAAAACGGCGAAGTCGATACGTGCATCATAAAAGAGTTGTTAAAGCGTTTATGATTGACATAACGGGCTTGCCCACTGATATGGTTATCTTTTTTATGGATTTGTGAGGCTTGAGAAAAGCCCGCTTGTTGCTTGTGTACCGATTGGGTCACCAAAATTCCTGGATCATTTTCACCCAGCTCAAGTAGCAATGGCGAGCAATCACGCATCATCGGGATAAACTGCTCATAACCCACCCATGCACTGTCAAACAAAATATAGTCACACAGATGCCCGATGCGATCCACCACTTGGCGGGCGTTATAGATAGTGCCATCATACGTGCCCAGCTGAATTACCGCCAAGCGAAATGGGCGGGCATCATCCGCTTTATCGGGCGCAACCTCACGAATACGCTCACGGATTTCGGCTTCCTCAAAACAATGGGCAGGAATGCCGCCAATCAAACCATACGCATTGCGGTCGGTCTCTAAATACACAGGCGTACCACCTGCCATGGTTAAGGCACCTTGGTACACAGATTTGTGATTGTTACGGTCAAACAGCACCAAATCACCATGCGCCACTAACGCACCAATCGCGATTTTATTGGAAGAGGAGGTACCGTTGAGCACAAAGTAGGTTTTATCCGCATTAAACACTTTCGCCGCATGCGCTTGTGCCTCAAACGCTGGGCCTTCATGAATTAGCAAATCGCCAAGACGGACATCGGCATTACAGGAATCGGCACGAAACAGCGTTTCCCCAAAGTATAAATAAAAGCGTCTGCCCGAAGGATGCTTACGAAAAAACTGTCCGCCTTGGTGCCCAGGACAGTCAAACGCCGCATTGCCATAGTCGGTGTAGTCCATCAAGGCTTGGAAAAAAGGCGGATCGAGCGTGGCGATGTAATCCGCCGCCGCCGCATTGACCAATTGTCCGTTATAAAACTTTTGATCATCTGCCAGCTCTAGCACACCATACACATTGGGTAGCCATTCATCAGGCACTACATCACCATATTCAATCGCCACAAATATCGGAATAGCAAACCCCAAATCTTCAATATCTTGATACACACGAGGCAAGTCTGTCATCGTGACCACAATTGCTGCAATATTGGTATAGTCGGTCGATTCAATATCGATGGTACGATAATTAAGATTTAGGGCGTATTCGATGCCGTCACTGATGACTACTTTCATAATTATTTTCCTTGCTGCAACCGTGTCAGTTGCCAAAGCGTTTTTTAGACAATTATCTTAACGTAAAAATATGAAAAAGTGAAAAAAAGTACTTTTGTAGACGCTTATTACAGTGTTTGAAAATAGCCAGTAACATCGCTACCACACATCATTACGTGAATGACGTAAAATAGCTGTTAAAACCTGTTACACTAATGCTAACAATAATAAAAAGGACTCTTTCATGGGCGTAGATAACAGTATTTGGACTACTATTATTATGTATATGATTGCTGCCGTAATCTTAGGCATATTAACATATTTATGGCTAACGTTCCGACTCAAGAAAAAACAGCGCGATGATGCGATTCGTAATCAAACAATGGGAGCTAATCAAAGTATTGATAGCCAGCGCATCGATAATCAGCGTTAACTTAGATTGTCTCACAAGGATCAAGTATGCAAGTAGATAGTCAAATCTGGATGACCATTTTAGGTTTTATCAGTTTATCGATTGTGATTAGCATCGTAACCCATTTTTGGATTCGCTATCACTTAAAAAATAAAGCCGCTAAGCTGCCGCCGCAATCTCATACGACGCGTGCTCATACAACACCTAAGTCGCATCAGAAAAATCACTCATAAGCACGGTGTGAAATTTTTAGACAACACTTTTTAGAAAACACTGTAATTAAGCGCATTAGTTGGCTAATGCGCTTTTCATGCCGCTTTACCAAGTATCATGGGTCAACGTATGATGGGCTAATTGTTAAAAATATAAAAAAATACATAAAAAACAGTTGACGGCAAAAATAAAAATATATATTATACGCTCCACTTCGACATTAACGGTGAAAGCGGTCGAGGTCACGCTATAAGCTTAAGCGTGCTAGTGTCCCCATCGTCTAGAGGCCTAGGACATCGCCCTTTCACGGCGGTAACCGGGGTTCGAATCCCCGTGGGGACGCCAATTTTTTTAGTGTTAACGCTAAAAAATACAGTTAAAAAGCCATGCTAATTTAGTATGGCTTTTTTGTTTTTGTAGCTTTATAAATTCTCTTTGCCTTTTTTTGCTCGTGCGCTTTTTTTGTTATGCACTTCTTTTCTTATGCGCTTTTTAGCTGTAACCTCAATTTGTTACCAAGCCATTTTTGCTAAGGTTTTGCCAAATACACCTGCGCAAACTGCAAATCCTCTGGAAAAGTCAGTTTGATATTGCTATGACTGCCTTCCACCAATAACGGCTGTTTGCCAAAATGCTCAAATAAACTGGCTTCATCGGTAAACGCAATCGTTTGCTTAATGGCTTGGGTCAGATAATCATACAGTGTTGCCAATGGAAAAATCTGCGGGGTTTGTGCTAGCCACAACTGACTGCGATCAAGCGTTTCTTGTGACAACACTTGGTCTTGTGCATGGATGATTTGTTTGACCGTATCGCGCACCGGTACTGCTAATAAGCCACCCGCCGACTCTTGCTGTTGCTGTGACTGTTGAGGCGACTGTTGCAAAAATTGCTGCGTGGTCTGCGTGATCAATTTTTCTATATCGCTTGGATTGACACAAGGACGCGCAGCATCATGAATCAGCACCCAATGATTATCATACGCATGATGACTATCCTTATCACTGAAGGCTTTGTCATTGAAGGCGTGGTCATTGAAGGTCTTATTACTCAACGGATTTTGATATTGTTGCCAAATCGTTTGCACGGCGTTAAACACCGAATTCATTCGCTCTTTGCCACCTATCACCCATTCGATTGGCATGCTAAAGTTAAGGGTTTTGGCAATCGTATCTTCTTCAGAAATTACCAAATAGCAATTGTTTAGCTGCTGGACTTTGCTTAGCGCCGCTATGCTGTGTTGTAGCACCGTCTGACTGCCAATATGGGTGTACTGTTTTGGCATTTGACTACCAAAGCGTTTGCCAACCCCTGCAGCGACGACCACGGTGTCAATCGTAAGGTTGTTAGATAAATTGGTGGCTATCGCGTTAAGCTCTGACATGGCGTCTTTTTAACAGTAAAGTAAACAGTTGATAGTAAAAATTGAGACAAATATAACTTTGGTAGTTTGTATGCTTTTATGGTTGAGGGGTGGCGGTGTTGTGGACCGTTGGTGCGATGACATCGGTACTGTACACACTGCTAGCGGTCGACATTTGCACAAAGGTTTCGCCTTGTTTGATTAAACCTAAATCAGAGCGAGCGTGTTCTTCCACCGCTTCAAGTCCGTTTTTTAAGTCTTTGACATCGGCAAGCAATACTTCATTGGCTTTTTGCTGATCACTATTGATAGATTGCTGTTCGCTGATTTGTTTATTTAACGCTGCCAAATCGCCACGACCATTGGTGCCAAACCAATACTGGTATTGTAGACATACCAACACAATCACCGCAAAAATAATCATAAACAGTTGACGCAAATAAATCATGACAGCACTCAATAATAAAAACTTTTGGCATAAAAAAACCTTACCCCACGCATTGTAGCAAATTCAATGTCATGGGTTAAGGTTTTTATCACTTCAATGCTTTATCAAGCTTTAATATTTAAGCTTTTAAAGTTAGGCTTTTGGGTTGCGTAAACCGATAAACTCGTCAGCACCGTGGTAGCTTGCGGTGACCATCTGCTCGATACGAAGTAGTTGGTTGTATTTGGCAACACGGTCAGAACGGCACAGTGAGCCTGTTTTGATTTGACCTGCAGCCGTCCCCACGGCTAAGTCGGCGATGGTGCTGTCTTCAGTCTCACCTGAGCGGTGTGAGATGACGGTGGCATAGCCATTTTTCTTCGCTAGATAAATGGCGTCTAAGGTTTCTGATAACGTGCCGATTTGGTTAAATTTAATCAAAATCGCATTGGCAATGTGTTTGTCGATACCTTCTTGTAGGATTTTTGGGTTGGTCACAAACAAATCGTCACCCACGAGCTGTACTTTGTCGCCCAATTTTTGGGTTAAGTACGCCCAGCCGTCCCAATCGCTTTCATCTAGACCATCTTCAATCGAGATAATTGGGTATTGGCTCACAAGACCTGCTAAATAATCCGCAAAACCTTCTGAACTAAAGGCTTTATTGCCTTCGCCTTCAAGTACGTATTGACCGTTCCCTTGCTCATTTTTATGGTAGAACTCTGATGCGGCACAATCAAGCGCTAAGTAAATGTCTTTACCTGCGGTATACCCTGCTTGCTCAATGGCTTGCATGATGACAGTAATCGCTTCTTCGTTTGAGCGTAAGTTTGGTGCAAAACCGCCTTCATCACCGACCGCGGTGTTCAAGCCTTGTTTTTTTAGCACAGATTTTAGGCTGTGGAACACTTCTGTACCCGCACGCAACGCTTCACTAAAGCTGGTAAAATTAACAGGCTCAATCATAAACTCTTGGATATCAACGGTGTTGTCCGCGTGGGCACCGCCGTTTAGGATGTTCATCATCGGCACCGGCATCGATAGTGATGTTTGCCCACGTAGGTTGGCAATGTACTGATGAAGTGGCAGTTTTTGTGATTGTGCGGCGGCACGGGCTACTGCTAAAGATACTGCTAAAGTCGCATTGGCGCCCAATTTTTCTTTGTTTTCTGTGCCATCAAGCGCTAATAATTTGTTGTCAATGTCTTGTTGTTTGGATACGTCCATATCAACCAGCGATGAACGAATTTCACTGTTGACGTTGGCAACGGCTTTTTTGACCCCTTTACCGAGATAGCGTGATGCGTCACCATCACGCAGCTCAAGCGCTTCACGTGAACCTGTCGATGCCCCCGATGGTGCTGCTGCACGACCGATAGTACCATCCGCTAAAATCACATCGGCTTCAATGGTTGGGTTGCCGCGTGAGTCCAAAATTTCGCGGGCAATGATATCTTTGATTTGGTTATTGGTGGTGGTTTCTTCAGCGTACATGGTATTTTCCTTGGCTGTCACAATCAACAATGGGATTGTTAAAATACAAATGGGGTGGGTTTATCATAGCATATTTTAACAGGTTTTAGCAGCTTATCACTATCGCCTATAGGTCATGCATAGTCATACTTAGCCAAGTAAAATCAGCCTCAATAGGTTGTCAAAATAACCATAAGCCGTTAGGAAATAACCTTCATGCGGGTGAGTCGCAAGGCATTGAGTAGTACAGAAATCGAGCTCAGCGCCATCGCCGCTGCCGCAATCATCGGATTGAGTAGCCCAAATGCTGCTAACGGTATACCAAGACAGTTATAGATAAACGCAAAAAATAGGTTTTGCTTGATATTACGCAGGGTTGCGCGGGCAATTGTGACCGCATAATCGACATGTTTGAGCGACTCGCCCATCAGCCTTGCCGTGGCGCTATGCTTGGCAATATCGGTTGCGCCTTCTACCGCAAAACTTACGGTCGCTGTTGCCATCGCGGGGGCATCATTCACCCCATCGCCCACCATTGCTACTTTTTTACCTTGTTGTTGTAGGCTATCAATTTTTTGCGCTTTATCACGGGGTGACAGCTCACCAAAGGCTTGGTTTGCTTTGACTTGTTGGGCGATAAAGTCAACTACCGACTGCTTGTCACCACTCATCACTATCACATCTAGATGATGGGCTTGCAGCGACGCAATCACCTTAACACTGTCTGGTTTGAGCTCATCGGCTAGCGCAAAGGCTGCCACAGGGGTGTCATTGATACTTACCGCCACTTGACTGGCAATCTGCCAAACAGGATTGGCTTGGATAATCGCTGCAGGTAACTGAAGATTGGCAAAACTTGGCGTGCCGATTTTCACCCGCCCAATCGTGGCTACCTGTGCCTGTATCCCCTGCCCGAGCACTGTCTCTACATGGCTTATGGTAAATGCTGCTGGACTTTGAGGCGTATCAGTTTGCTTAGTGTAGGATTTGGCATACTTCACTAGCGTGGTCGCAAGCGGGTGGTTCGCATGACGTTCGACACTGGCAACGAGCTGCAGCAGAGCTGCTTTATCTAAGTTAAACAGCTTTAGATTGTCATCTATCAGGTACGATGCAGATAATTGGGGTTTACCTTGGGTGATGGTGCCTGTCTTATCGAATACTACCGTATCAATTGCACCTGCCGCTTCTAAGGCTTGCGCATCTTTAAACCAAACCCCTGAGCGTGCTGCCACACCCATGCCCGCCATGATGGCTGCCGGCGTCGCCAGTCCCAATGCACAGGGGCAAGCAATCACGAGCACCGCCACCGCGCGCATGAGTGCCGTGTCAAACGCGCCTAAGAACCAATAATTGGCAAAAAAAGTCAACAAAGCGATGGCAACCACCACCGGCACAAAAATCCCCGCGACTTTATCGGCGATACGGGCGATATGGGCTTTACTGCCTTGGGCGTCGTTGAGCGCTTGTATCATATCGCCAAGCCGTGTTTGGCTACCTTTGGCGGTGACTTGGTATTCAAAGCTGCCGTTTTCTACCATGGCACCTGCCAGCACCGTACTGCCAATATGTTTAGACAGGGGCACTGATTCACCCGTCAAATGGCTTTCATCACACCAGCCTTCGCCAGCGGTGACGATGCCATCCGTGGCAATGCGAGTACCTGCTTTAGCACGTAAAATTTGACCGGCCGTGACTTGCTCAAGGGGCAGGGTTTGCCACTGCTCATCTTGGCTTTGTGGATTGGGGTTTTTAACTTCCACTTGCTCAGGGGTGAGCGCTAATAGCAAATTGATGCTATTTAGGCTATGTTTTTTGGTAAGGGCTTCTAGGTACTTGCCCATTTTGACAAAGGCAATCACCATCACGCTGGCTTCAAAATACACATGGGGCATACTATGCGCCATCCCATCATGTCCCATTTGGGCTGTGGTTTGCAGATAGCTCAACCAACTATAGGTCGAATACGCCCAAATTGTCAGTGTGCCAAGCACTACCAGCACGTCCATATTGGCAAGACCGCCTTTGATACTCGCCCACGCACTTTTATAAAACGGTATCGCCAAGCCAAACTGTACGATAGTTGCCAACACAAATTGTAGCCACAGCGGCGGCATCAGCGCGTGGCTGCCCATCATCATGCCTGCCATACCAATCAAAAAAGGCAGCAAGCAAATCCAAACCGCAATCAAGTTGTAGGGCACTTTCTGCTCATGGGCTTCATGCGCAAATAGCGCGTTCTGCGGCTGTACTTTTGCCTCATAGCCTGTCTTTTTCACCCATTCTACAATCTGCTCGGCGTTGGTTTGTGAGGCATCAAACTGCACCTGCGCCACTTCATTGGCATAGTTGACATTGGCTTGCACTATCGCAGGCTTTTTATTGAGCACTTTTTCGATGCGGCTGGCACAGGCTTGACAAGTCATGCCATCGATATCAAGAATGATTTGCTCGGTATGGGCGTTGTCTGACGCGTGTATCGATTGGGTAGTCATGATAGTGTCTGTCTTGTACATTGTCTTTGCGTGGCGTCGTTATACTACGTCAAAGCCAGCGTCTTCAATCGCTTCTTTAAGCGTGCTTTGTTGTACTTGGCTGTCATCAAAGCTGATGGTTGCGTTGTTATGATCAAGGCTGACATCGACAGATTGCACCCCTGCCACTTGATTGAGGGCATTGGTTACGCTTTTGACGCAGCCGCCACAAGTCATGCCTTGGATATTTAAGGTGATGGTTTGGGTTGTCATACTACGCTCCTTTTTTACGTTCTTTAAAAAAAAATATTGATTTATCACACTGTGGTATTACTATAAACCTTAACATTAGGTCAAGGTCAAGCAAAAAATGAATATTAATGAAGTCGCTAAATTGACTGAGTTATCACCTAGACAAATTCGTGAGTACGAAAAACTCGGTTTATTACAGACCATCCAGCGCACGGACAGTGGTTACCGTGTCTTTAGCGATACCCAATTACAGCGTCTAAAATTTATCAAACATGCCCGTGATGTGGGATTTTCGTTAGCGCAAATTGAAGCGTTATTGGCTCTACAAGACAACAAGCAGCGTAGCAATGCCCAAGTCAAAGCATTAACCCGCAATCACATCGATGAACTAAGCGATAAAATACAGCGGTTACAATCAATGAAAACCACCCTGCAAGGATGGCATGATAGTTGTTTGGGAGATGGCTCGCCTACCTGTAGTATTCTAGAGGGCTTACAAGATGGCGTACAAGATGGTTCAGTGACCAAGCACGCTTGCCACATCGAGCGTAGCCACTGAACAAGCGATTTAGGAAAGTCTACCATCTTTTGCCAAATCACCCGCTAAAGTGCGATTGTTGGCAGGGTTGGCAGGTGCTTCAATCGGGAACGGCTCGGTGATATAGTCCACATTGGTCAGCGCAGCTTTGAAGGCAAAAACTGACGTCTGTGTATCATCAAAGCTGACAATCACGCGATGATTTTCAGGCTCAAGATGTACTGCCTGCACCCCGCCGATGGTGGTTAAAGCTTTCATGACTTCCTCATAGCCTGCAGGGTCATGAATGCCTTTTAAATCGTACGCGACTGTTTGAATTGCCATGGTTATTCCTGTATTTATGCTGTGGGTTATAAAATATTGTTCTAGTTCTATAACCTAGCACTATAACGTAGCCAAAAAAAGCCTCGTTATCGATTGATAACATTTTAATAACGAGGCGTTGCAAATTTGTGTTAAAAGGTCGAGTAAAAATTAGTGGGTATCTAACACCTCAAACCCTTTGACTAAGGTATCAAGCTGTTTTAACTGGGCTAAGAACGGCTCAAGCTGGCTCAGCCGCAGCGCACAAGGACCATCGCATTTGGCAACATCAGGATTTGGATGCGCTTCCAAAAATAACCCTGCCAATCCTGTTGCCATGCCAGCGCGTGCTAACGTGGTAATCTGTTCTCGGCGACCGCCTGCACTGTCTGCTCTTGCACCCGGCTGCTGCAAGCTATGGGTCACATCAAAAAACACGGGAACCTGCAGTTTTTTCATGGTGTCAAAACCAAGCATATCGACAACGAGATTGTTATAACCAAACGCACTGCCACGCTCGCACAAAATGATTTTATCATTACCGGCTTCAAGGCATTTATTGATGATATGCTTCATCTCATGGGGTGCCAAAAACTGTGCTTTTTTGACATTAATAATCGCACCGGTTTTTGCCATCGCTGCTACCAAGTCAGTTTGGCGACTCAAAAACGCGGGCAACTGGATAATATCCGCCACGGCTGCCACAGGCTCAGCTTGGTACGGTTCGTGTACGTCAGTGATAATGGGCACATTGAAGGTTTTTTTGATATCGTGTAGCCATTCGATACCTTTTTCCAGACCTGGACCGCGAAACGAGTACAAGCTTGAGCGATTGGCTTTATCAAAACTTGCCTTAAACACATAGCCGATATTTAAGCGTTTACAGATTTCAATATAGCTTTCAGCAATTTCAAATGCCAAATCTTTGCTTTCTAGTACATTCATGCCGCCAAACAGCACAAACGGTTGATCATTGCCGATGCTGATATCATTGAGCTGAATGTGAGATTGCGGTGTCGGTAAGTTAGTGGTCATAGGGCTCTCAGTATGTTGTCAAAGTTTTTATTGATTGTCACTATAGCATAATTGGCTAGATACGAAGCTGGCTAAAAAAAAACCACCTGTAACAGATGGTTTTTTGTGCATCATAAATACTATTTTTTGGTTTGTTTAGCGGCTGCAACAAAGCTATTGAACAATGGATGACCACCGCGTGGTTGGCTGGTAAATTCTGGATGAAATTGTACCGCGACATACCAAGGGTGATTGGCAATCTCTACTGACTCAACCAAATGCTGTTTGGCTGAATAACCAGAAATTTTCATACCAGCATTTTCCAGCTGTTCGATATAGCGACCATTCATTTCATAGCGGTGACGATGGCGCTCAGTAATCACAGGACTGCCATAGATTTGGCGCAGTTTGCTGTCTTCCACAAGCTCGGCTTTTTGGGCGCCCAGACGCATGGTACCACCCAAATCTGAGGCGTCACTACGTAATTGTAGTTCACCTTTTTCATCAAACCATTCTGTAATCAAACCAATCAATGGCGCTTTGGTTTTTTTATCAAACTCCGTTGAGTTGGCATCTAAACCCAATACATTGCGCGCAAACTCAATGACGGCTAATTGCATTCCCAAACAAATCCCTAAATAAGGCACATTGTTTTCGCGGGCATAGCGAATCGCTTTCATTTTACCCAGGGTGCCGCGCTCACCGAATCCACCAGGGACGAGCACAGCATCGGCAGCTTTAATATGCTCAAACAGGCTGTCATCGTTTTCAAGTTTTTCGGCATCGACATAGTCAATATTGACTTTGACATTGTTTGCCACGCCCGCATGTAGCAAGGCTTCATTGATTGACTTATAAGCATCAGGCAATTCGACGTATTTACCCACCATTGCCACAGTTACAGTTTCTTGGGTATTTAACAACGCTTGGGTAAACTGGTGCCAATCACTTAAGTCCGCCTCTGGGGTATCTAACCCAAAGCGCTCACAAATCAAATCATCTAAATGCTGGGCATGTAGGATACTTGGAATTTGATAAATGGATTTGGCATCTGGGCAAAGAATAACGGCACGTTGCTCAACATTGGTAAACGATGCAATTTTTAGGCGATTATCATCGCTAATCGCGTGTTCACTACGGCAAATTAACACATCAGGTTGCAAGCCAATGCTGCGTAATTCTTTGACTGAGTGCTGTGTTGGTTTGGTTTTGCTCTCGCCTGCACTCGCGATATAAGGCACGAGGGTTAAATGCATCAGCATCGCATTGTTGCGACCAAGTTCAACTTGCATTTGACGCACCGCTTCCATGAATGGCAAGCTTTCAATATCACCGACAGTACCACCGATTTCAATCATGGCAATATCGTAGCCTTCGCCACTGGCACGGATACGCGCTTTGATTTCATCGGTAATATGCGGAATGACCTGTACCGTGCCACCCAAATAATCTCCGCGACGTTCTTTCTCAATCACTGCCGAATAAATACGCCCGCTGGTAAAGTTATTACGTTGCGTCATTTTTGAGTGGCGCAAAAAACGCTCGTAATAGCCCAAATCAAGGTCAGTCTCTGCGCCATCTTCGGTAACAAACACTTCACCATGCTGAAACGGGCTCATTGTACCTGGATCAATATTGATATAAGGGTCCATTTTGGTCATGGTGACTTTCAGACCACGTGCCTCAAGAATCGCGGCTACCGATGCAGCGGTGATACCTTTGCCAAGTGAAGAAACGACACCGCCAGTTACAAAGATGAATTTTGTCATGTTATCTATTTCGCTCGTTGGTAAAAAAGAATTTTACTCGAAAATGCCTAGGTTTAGCAAAAAATTATTTTTATCAATAAATCGCTCACTCATAAAAAAATCCACTCATCGCTGAGTGGATTTTTTGATAGCAAATTCTAGTAAATATTAGAATTTGTATTCTAAACCTGCACCTAGACCAAAACCACTTGCATCTAGATCAAAACCATCTTCGCTAGCTTCAATTTTGCTGTAACCAGTATATAGGTGACCAGTTGTTGCAGCATTAAAACCATATTTACCACCAACTACAAAACGTGAACCATCTAAGCCATCAAGACCACTAATGTTTTTTACTATATCGCCTTGTGCGTAAGCTTTCCATTTTGTAGCAGGAATTGCGTATGAGCCGCTTAGAGTAAATAAGTTCTCATTTTTATCTTCATCTAAATCTGTAACTTGATATAGTGCGCCTAATGTAGTAGCAGCATTTACATCAAATGCGCCACTTACGCGCGCAGTGCTGAAGTCGCTAGATTTGATATAAGTAGCACCTGCACGGAAAGGTTGGTTAGTTGGCTCATATTTTAAGCCTGCACCGAATGCTTCTGATTCAGTCCATAAATCAGTTGAATTTTTTTCTTCCATAACATACATGCCCATGAACTGAAGACCATTGTATGATGGAGAGAAGTAAGCAAGGGAATTGTTAGCGCGATTACCGTCCCAAAATGCCAAGCCTAATTTTACTGTCTCGCCTTCGTCAACACCTAAAATATCTGCTGTTTCTTCATCAGCAGCTTCGACGCTGAAACCTGTGCTATAGGTGTCATATAGACTTACAGTTTGACCTGCGTAATTGATATTATCATCGATTGCAGACAAACGACCAGCAACTAAAGTACCATATTGTTTGTTTGATAGACCAATATAAGTATCGCGTGAACGGAAGTTTCGACCTTGGTCCGCATCAACATCAATACCATATTCTAATTGGTAAACTACATCAGTATTGGCTGTTAATGCTTCCGCACCTTTAAAACCGATACGTGAACCTGTAAGATTACTTGAACCTGTAGAATTTAGTTGAGTGGTACTATAATCTTCATCGATTAATTTATTACCATCTTTCTTTACTGTTAAGTTACCATCAACATAGTCAGTAGTTAATAGAACGTTACCGTAAACTGTTGGAGCAGCATGGGCAGCAGAAACTGAAAGTGCAGCGACGGCTGTGGCTAAAAGTAATTTTTTCATAGGTCATCTCTATCAGTAAAAACAAATTTTAGATAACTGGTGACTTGTCAGCACCACTACCTCTCCGAATAACCAAAGCAAGAAAACTATTACTTTGGTTACTATTAATAGCGTCAACTATTAATTGTATAAATCTAGCAATAAAGTTTGAATATATTTACAATTTATTCTTACTAATTACTAAAATCATACTTCTAAATACTAGGATAACAATTTTGAAATATTTTGCAATAGTTTTTACACTTTTTATATCAATTGTGATTTATTTTTAATCAAATTGATAATTGTTGATTTTTGTCAAGATAATAGCGAACGTCATTCTTCCAATAAAAAAGCTAACTAAATAATTAGTTAGCTTTTACAGCAATCTAAAAGTTAGATATATTAGAACTTGTATTCAATACCTGTACCAACGATAGTTACATCTTTGAAGTTATCTGCTTTAACTTGTCCAGCATAGATGTGACCCGTGGTCGCTTTATTGAAGGCATACTCGCCACCTACAGCAACTTCTGAGCTATCATTGTCACCAAAATCAGTGTCGATATATTGGGCTTTTGCAGTCCAAGGTGTATTAGCGATTTTGTATTTACCTGAAATCAACCAAGATTCAGAATCATCAGAATAGCCATAAACATCAGCTTGTTGATATAGTGCACCAAGGGTTAAACCTTGAACCATATTCATTTTACCCATATCGAAGGTGCCTGCTAGACGCCATGCTGAATCTTCAACACCCATGTTATTGTCATAACCTGCGGCTAAATAAACACCATTTTGATCATAAACCAATGAAGCAGAATAACCGTTCGCACCTTCATCTTTTTCGGTAGCAGGACTGTCAGTATCTTTATCAACTTCAGACAAGCTAACAGCCGCTGTAAAAGTCACTGGCATACCAACAATGGTCGGTGATTTATAAGCCACCATATTGTTAGCACGGTATTCACCTAGGTTGGTATACCCACGTGGACCGGGATTATAAATACTCAAAGTATCAGCATTAGCATTGAATACGTCGGCATTGCCTTTAGCCAATTTAAATGGGGTGTCATGACGACCCGCAATTAAAGTACCTAAAGTGTTGTGGGCTAAGCCGATATAAGTATCACGTGATCTAAACTGTTGGCTATCGTCATCAGGGTTGATTTGATATTCTAATTGGTAAATAAGTTTAGTGGTGTCAGTTAACTCCTCGCTACCTTTAAACCCAATACGTGATGCGTTTGAGTTTAGTTTGACTGTACTTTCGTCATTAGGTGCTGAAGTTGCAGTAGCACTGGCACGGTAGTTATCATCGTAATTCGTATCAGTGTAGTCAGCTGTCAAAAATACTTTACCATAAACAGTTGGCGCAGCATGGGCAGCAGAAACTGAAAGTGTAGCGACGGCTGTGGCTAAAAGTAATTTTTTCATAGGTCCCTCTATCAGTAAAAACAAATTATAGATAACTGGTGACTTGTCAGCACCACTATCTCTCCGAATAACCAAAGCAAGAAAACTATTACTTTGATTACTATATTCAATCCTAAATTATAGTAAGCACCGTTTGCCCTGAGCTTGTCTAAGGGTAACGGTCGTTATGGTTCGACAGGCCTACCACGAACGACCCTGTTCGATATAATTCAGTTTTCACTATATTAATAGCGTCAACTATTAATTGTATAAATCTAGCAACAATCCTAGCAATAAATTACATTACCATCATTTTTGTTACTAAATTCATACTTCTCCCTTATAGAATATCAATTCTGAAATATTTTGCAATAGTTTTTTTAATTTTTACGTGATTGTAAGTTTATTTTTAATCTTAGTGACATAATATTCTTTCTAGTATTAAATCATATTTTTTTTAATTAATTTTTTAGCGTTAATGAAAATAAAAAAGCTAACTAAATAATTAGTTAGCTTTTACAGCAATCTAAAAGTTAGATATATTAGAACTTGTATTCAATACCTGTACCTACAATCAAGTCATCTTTGTTATTGTCACGGCTGATTTGCCCTGCATAGATGTGACCGGTTGTGGCTTTGTTGAATGCATATTCTCCACCAACTGCGATTTCATTTACATCAGCATCTTTTACGCCTTTTTCGTCAGTGGTATTAACATACTGTGCTTTAACTGCCCAAGGGGTATCAGTGATTTTATATTTACCACTAATAAGCCAAGATTTTTCATCTTCACTGGCTTTGTTAACGCGGTTGTTGTTAACGATGCTATAGTTATCGTAGTATTGGCTTTGTTGGTATAGAGCACCTAAAGTTAAGCCAGGAACCATATTCATTTTACCCATATCTAGACCAGCAACCAAACGCCACGTATTATCAATCACGCCAGTATTTACATTATTAGCACCCATGTCTTTATCATAGGCACCACCTAAATAAATTCCATTTTGGTCATAGGCTAATGACAATGAATAGCCATTATCTTTTACTTTTCTATCGCGGTAGACTGCAGGTTTTTCAGGAGTTTTAATTGTACCGTCAGCATTTTTAACAGCCTCAGTCTTAGCGGTTACTAGAACGTCACCATCTGTATCAGTTTCAGATAAAGCAGTAGCTGCCATAAAACTCACTGGCATACCAACAATGGCAGGTGATTGATAGGCTAACGTATTGTTAGCACGATTTTCACCTGAAACCCCTGCATTTGCCATATCAAATAAAGTATCATTAAATACGTCAACTTTGTTTTGTGCAAGTCTCAATGGGGTATCATGGCGTCCCGCTAGTACAGTACCTAAAGTGTTGTGGGCTAAACCTACATAAGTATTACGTGATTTAAACTGTTGGCTATCGTCATCAGGGTTGATTTGATATTCTAATTGATAAATAAGTTTAGTGGTGTCAGTTAAATCGTCGTCACCTTTAAAACCGATACGTGATTGATTAGAGGTAAGTTTAAATGTATCTTCATCTGACTTGTTTGATGCTTCGTAGTCAGTGCTCATATAATCCAAAGTCAAAAATGCTTTACCATATACAGTTGGCGCAGCATGGGCAGCAGTGATTGAAGCTAGAGCGATGGCTGAAGCGATTGCGATTTTTTTCATAAGGATTTCTCCACAGTATCCTAGGTGAAACTACACAGATGCGTAGCAATTCTTTTGTATAGATAGATTTTGCCAACAATTTGTTACAAAACAATGAAACAGTTAACAGAATCTAAATTTAATTGTGAAATTAGAGTAATTCATTCTGAAACATTTTGCAATATTTCTATGCCATAAAAAAACCACCAGTTACAAATCTGATGGTTTTTATGATGTTAATATCTTGGCTAAATAAAAAACTTATTTTGCTTTTAAGTTTAGTCGTGCTTGATGTAGTAATGGTTCAGTATAGCCATTTGGCTGTACATTGCCTTTGAAAATCAAATCACGAGCAGCGTTATACGCATAGGTATTGTAGTCATTTGCCATTGGGATATAGGCTGGATCGTCTTTGCTTTGCTCATCGACCATTTTTGCCATACGCTTTAACACATCATCGACTTGCTCAGGCGTGACAATACCGTGCTCTAACCAGTTGGCGACGTGCTGACTTGAAATACGTAAGGTAGCGCGGTCTTCCATCAAGGCAACGTCGTCAATATCTAGTACCTTAGAACAGCCAACCCCTTGGTCGACCCAGCGCGCTACATATCCTAAGATACCTTGAATGTTATTTTCAAGCTCGGCAGTTTTTTGCTCATCTGTCCAGTTGGTATCCGTAGCAAGTGGCACGGTCAAAATGTCATCTAGCTTGGCAGGCTCGCGGTCTTTGATATTATCTAACACGTCCATGACGTTGGTTTCATGGTAGTGCATGGCGTGAAGCGTCGCGCCTGTTGGTGATGGTACCCAGGCACAAGTCGCGCCTGATTTTGGATGATTGGACTTGGTGGCAACCATTTCTTTCATGTTGTCAGGTTTTGCCCACATACCTTTACCTATTTGCGCTTTACCAGGTAAGCCCAATTTGACGCCCATGTCTACGTTCCAACGCTCATAAGCATTGAGCCAATCGGTATTTTTCATGTCGTTTTTACGGACAAAGGGACCGGCTTTCATACTGGTGTGCATCTCATCACCGGTACGATCCATAAAGCCTGTGTTAATAAAGATAACGCGGTCTTTGGCAACGCGGATACATTCTTTTAAGTTAACGGTCGTGCGGCGCTCTTCATCCATGATACCGACTTTTAAGGTATTCTCGGGTAGGTCTAACGCTTTTTCAACCGCGGCAAACAAGTCAACTGTAAATTGTACTTCTTCAGGGCCATGCATTTTTGGTTTTACGATATACATTGAACCTGTACGTGAATTGCTTAAGCTGTTTTTACCCAAGATATCTGGCAGGCTACACAGTGGTGTGATTAGCGCATCCATGATACCTTCATAAATTTCTTCTTGCTTACCTTCAAAATCGACTAAAATCGCGGGGTTGGTCATCAAGTGACCGACGTTACGAATCAGCATCACTGAACGGCCGTGCAAGGTGATTTTGCCACCATCTGGCGCGGTGTATTCACGGTCGGGGTTCATGGTACGAGTGGTTTGTTTGCCATTTTTTTCAAAGCTGTCTTTCAGGTCGCCTTTCATCAACCCAAACCAGTTGCGATATACTTCTACTTTCTCTTCGGCGTCAACGGCAGCGACTGAGTCTTCACAGTCTTGAATGGTGGTAACCGCGGCTTCCATCAAGACATCTTTGATGCCTGCAGGGTCATCTTTACCCACATGGCTTGATGGGTCGATTTGGATTTCGGCATGTAGGCCGTTGTTTTTCAGTAAAATACCCGTTGGATTGGCCGCATCACCTAAAAAACCCGCGAATTTTTCTGACTGGGCTAGTGAGGTAGTTTTGTCACCTTGGCGTATCACTAATTTACCGTCTTCAACCTTAAAACCGGTGACGTCAGCATATTTGCCCTCTGCTAAGGCAAAGTTGCTATCCAAGAAGTTTTTGGCGTATTTTACGACTTCGGCACCACGAACAGGGTTGTAGCCTTTGCCTTTTTCTGCACCATTGGTTTCATCGATGACATCGGTACCATATAGCGCATCATACAAGCTGCCCCAACGCGCATTTGCTGCGTTTAGCGCATAACGGGCATTGCGTACAGGTACCACCAACTGTGGGCCTGCGATATGGGCGATTTCGTCATCCACGTTTTGGGTCTCAACCAAAAAGTCATCGCCTTCTGGGACGATGTAGTTGATGTCTTTTAAAAATTGGGTATAAGCGGCTTTGTCGATTTGACCGTTGCTAGCGGGGTTTTTGTCATGCCAGTCATCGATTTGGGTTTGAATCTCGTCACGTTTTGCCAACAATGCTTTATTACGGGGTTGGAATGTTTGGACAATTTTTTCAAATTCTTGCCAATATTTTTCGTTATCGATGCCCACGACTGGCGTAACTTCATTGGCAATGAAGTTATAAAGCTGTGTATCAATCGCTAGACTACCCTTTTGAACGCGTTCTGACATGGCATTTTTCCTTATGTTTTGACCTAAAATAGCAAAAAATTCACATTTGATTATACGAATATCATTTATAAAAATAAAGAAATAAAAACTATTTATTTTTTAAATAATCGTTATATATAAATTTTTGTGCTAAGGGTTTTATCGCTGATTTTTGGTAAAATATCACTTTATTAACGTGTCAATAAGTGAGTAATCCCTTGTCAAATTCCGCTCTTATCAATACCACAGTACAAACGGACAGCAGTTTTGATGAATTAGCCGTCATCGACTTGGATAATGATAACTCTGTCTATCAGCCAAAGCCCATTGATATCACCCCTGTTTTGGCGTTTTTGGGTAGTACGACGTCGGATAAGTGGCTCAAAGCTGCGATGGCAGATTTGCCGACTATCATCCAAGATCATGCCAATTGTGAAAAAAAAGCCGCAGGCACCGCGATGAATTTGATTTTTCGCTATATGTCGCATACCGAGCTGCAATTAAAGCTTGCTCAGCTGATTCGCGAAGAAATGCTCCATTATGAGCAAGTAATAGGATTGATGGCAGAGCGTGGACAAGCGTGGCAACATATTGCTGCAGGTCGCTACGCTGCAGGTATGCTCAAACATAAACGCACTTACGAGCCGCAAGCGATGATAGACACGTTAATTATTGGTGCTTTCATCGAAGCCCGATCGTGTGAACGTTTTTGGGCACTGTCACAAGTGATTGAGGATGAGCGTTTGGCAAAATATTATCGCTATTTGCTAAAATCAGAAAGTCGCCATTTTGAAGATTATTTGGCATTGGCGCAAAGTATCAGTGACGAGCCGATTGATGCGCGGGTGGTGTTTTTTCGTCAAGTAGAGGCGCAGCTCATCAATGAACCCGATGATGAATTACGCTTTCATAGTGGTATACCGAGTTGGATTGCGTGAGGTTTTTGTAGACTGTAAGGATAAAAAAAGCTAACCATCAAATGGGGATGGATGGTTAGCTGTTATGGTTAGCTATTACAATTTAATCCTTAAACTGACTTACTGCCACTTACTCTCACTCACTACCAACGCTTGGAATAGAGCCATCAGGATTTATAGTGCGTTTTTGGGCATTTTCCGGGGTAGTATAAAGATTGCGCTCATTAATGGTGTCGCTTTTTAGCTGTTCATTACCAACCACGTCCCCGCCAATGGTATGTTCATTGACATTATCATCGAACGCTTGTCCCGGTTGGTTACGACGATCGACGAACTCGGCAGATTTGTCGCCTAAATTAACGTGTTTGGTTTGTGCTTCTGGTGAATTCATGGTCATTCCTTTTTTGGTATCAACCCAATACAATGCTTAAACTTAACTTAATGATATCGAAAATTAGTGATCTCGGTCGATATCTACGCTACCGTCTGATAACGTATGAAGTGAATTTTCTGCATTAAGGTTAGCTTCGGCAGTTTGCTGTAATTTCTGCGCCTCTTCCTCAGAAATACGTGCCACATTCTCATCCGATAATTCGCCATTCGCCACGTCTTGTGCGGATTGAACTTTCACCACCGCTTGTGGGGTATTATCAAAAATATCGGGTGTTTCCATTGAGGGGGACATGCCTGTGGTGATACCATCACCCGATTGGTGGGTGACACTGTCTTCTACTATAACGGTTTGCGGGGTCACGGCAACACCCGTTTTTGGGTCTACAATTTCTACATTATTTTGATTTTGCATTTTTTTCTTCCTTTAATTCATTGTTATCGCTCAATAAGTTATTATTTTTGTAGGTTGAGCTGTATAAATTAGTCAATCAAAATTTAATGATTAGGGCGTGTCCCTAATTCGGAACAAAGTATTTTTAATGGCCTAAAAATGCCTAAATCTGGCAAAACTGCGTTAAATTGTTTGACAATATTCCAATATTATCTGCACAATTTGCCTTGTTTTGCTGGCGATTTAGTCTATTTTTAGCCTCATTATCCAAATAGGGACACGCCCTAAAAGCTTAGTATTTAAAAATTTAACAATTTAAATTTTAATGATTGTCGGTACGCAATGACTCGTCAATAAAAGGGGTGTTTTCACTTTTGTCTAAGTCTTGTGGCTCACCTTTCACACTATTTTGTTTGTCCAAGTTTTCTGATAATTGACTGGGATTCACATTTTCTGTTGCTTTTTGAATTTCGGTTTGGTTGCTTGATTGATTTTGTGCTTGGTTTTGTGCTTGATTCTGTGACATGGTAATTTTCCTTATGATTTTTTAGTATCAATTCAAGTCTAAGGTTTTAATCAAAGACTTTTAAATAGAGCGCGATTAAATTTATGTAAAAAATAGCCAATTCAATCGCTTTCATACTTTTGCTTTTATAAGATAGTAGCAAATAAAGGCAGTTTGTGATAAGTGTTCGCGTAACAAGCTGTTATCACTATGTGATAAGTGTTTAGCTGTGTGAAATTTTGGCGGATTTATTACTATTCGGTAAATTTTGAACGCTGGGTGTAAGTCAGCGCATTCATCAAAAAAAAACCGCCATCTTGTTTAGATAGCGGTGTAATTGACTCAAAACCTATCACTAGCAACAT
The DNA here is from genome assembly GCF_001553955.1 of Moraxella osloensis. Taxonomy (NCBI): domain Bacteria; kingdom Pseudomonadati; phylum Pseudomonadota; class Gammaproteobacteria; order Moraxellales; family Moraxellaceae; genus Faucicola; species Faucicola osloensis. The sequence goes on along the minus strand of NZ_CP014234.1, from coordinate 2,000,768 downwards.
TAGCTTTTTCTGGTGATTTTGGTCAATAAATAATCTTGTGCCGAGAATGCTGCTTCACCTTCACCAGGGGTAATCGCTCGCCATGCGCCTTTGGCATCAAGCTCCCATGCATTGACATTGTCTTTTAGGTAATTGTGCAAATCTTCCATAATGCGTTTAAAGACGATGGGGTCTTCAATGGGGAAAGCCACTTCAACACGGCTAAACAAATTGCGTTCCATCCAGTCTGCACTGGCGCAATATAAACGGTAAGTACGTTTGCCATTAGCATTGGGATTTTGATGCCCATTGGCAAAATAATACACGCGGGTGTGCTCCAAAAAACGCCCAACGATAGAGCGCACGGTGATGTTGTCAGATACGCCGGGTAATTGCGGACGAATACAACACATCGACCGGATAATCAGATTGATTTTAACGCCTGCTTGCGATGCTTCATATAGCTTGTCAATCAGTAGTTTTTCGGTCATCGCATTGACCTTGATAATGATGTGCGCCTCTTTGCCTGCTTTGGCATGGGCAATTTCGTTGTCAATAAAGCCCATGAGTCTGTCATGCAAGGTGAAAGGGGCATGCAGTAGTTTTTGCACTTTGGCTGGCTTGCCCATGCCTGTGAGTTCGTTAAATATTTTATGCACATCTTCGGTGATGGCTTCATTGGCGGTAAATAAACCATAGTCGGTATAGGCTTTGGCATTGCCCGCATGGTAGTTGCCTGTGCCCAAATGCACATAGCGGCGGATTTTGTCTTCCTCACGGCGCACAATCAGCATCATCTTGGCGTGGGTCTTGTAGCCTACGATGCCATACACCACCACTGCCCCAGCCTGCTGCAGAAAGTTTGCTACTTCGATGTTGGATTTTTCATCAAAGCGCGCACGTAATTCAATCACAGCGGTGACTTCTTTGCCTTTACGGGCAGCTTCGGCCAGCGCTTGGACAATTTCAGAATTTGTCCCCGAGCGATAAAGGGTCTGTTTGATGGCTAATACACGGGGGTCATTGGCGGCTTGGCGCAAAATATTGACCACAGGTGAAAACGAATGAAACGGATGATGCAGCAATACATCTTGCTTACGAATGACATGGAACACGTTTTCATTTTTATCCAAGCTATCACGGCGAAACGCTTTGGGAATGGCATGATTAAACGGCTGATAACGCAAATTTGGGATTTTAAAATCAAACAACAAACGCGTCAAATTGACAGGACCATTGACACGGTATAGTTGCTCTTGGCTTAAACCAAACTCTTCAAGCAGATAATCCACCATCGTCTGTGGGCAATGGGTGGTCACTTCTAAGCGCACTTTGGCACCAAATCGGCGATTCTCCAACTCACCTTCCAACGCTTTCGCCAAGTCTTCGACATCATCGGATAAATCTAAATCGGCGTTACGGGTCAAACGAAATTGGTGGCAGCCAGTGACCGTCATGCCAGGAAATAATTCTTCGATATGCCCGTGAATCACTGCGGTGAGCATGATGTGATGTTCTTTTCCGCCTGTCAGTTCATTGGGTAAGCGAATAACCCGCGGTAAGCTTCGAGGTGCAGGGACAATCGCCATGTTAATATCGCGACCAAAGCCATCTTTGCCCTCTAAACCCACCATAAAATTCAAGCTTTTATTCACCAACCTAGGAAAAGGATGTGCAGGGTCAATACTAATCGGCGTCAGCACCGGCGCGACTTGCTCGGCAAAGTATTTTTTTACCCAGGCGGCTTGCTCTGGGGTCAACTCATCACGTTTTAGGTAGCGAATGTCTTGCTCCGCCAGTGCAGGCAGAATTTCATCGTTCAAAATACGGTATTGTTCATCCACCGCATGATGGGCGATTTCAGAGATATATGACAAAACCTTACTGGGGCGCATACCATCGATACTGCTCACCACATCGCCCATTTGTACTTTTTGCATCAAGCCTGCGACACGGATTTCAAAGAATTCATCTAAATTGGATGAAAAAATAATCAAGAAAAACAGTCGTTCAAGCAGTGGGTGACGAGGATTGGTGGCTTGGGCGAGTACCCGCTGATGAAACTGTAACAGTGACAATTCACGATTAAAGTACAGCTCGCTATCGTTTTGTTGGGATTCAAACACGTTTGGGTAGCAAATGCTGTTAAAGCCTAGTATCGGATTGATTGGTGATACAGGCTCTTCGCTGGGTTTATCTTGATTGGCAGTGTTTGGCATAGTACAGTCCTTTTGTGGTCAAGCATTTTTAACAGTGTAAAGTTAACAATGTAATGATAAGCGTGTAATGATACATGAGTTTCTTGACTATTCCGTGTCGGGCAAATCTGCCGCACCCATGCGCCGTAAAATAATTTGGGTTTTGTTAAGCAGGCGGCGGTCGTTACGGTGGTCTTCAAAATATTTGGGATTAGGTAGCATGGCAATCAAAGATGCGGCTTGTCGCTTGGTCAAATGTGCTGCCGACTTATGGTAGTAGTGCTGAGCGGCTGCTTCAATACCATACACGCCTTTACCAAACTCTGCGACATTGAGATAAGCAAGCAAAATCCGCTCTTTGGTCCACATGTTTTCAATCATCAAGGTAATTAACGCTTCCTCGCCTTTGCGAAAATATGAGCGATTGGGGTATAAAAATAAATTCTTGGCAAGCTGTTGGCTAATGGTTGAGCCGCCCGCGCTGATAGCGCCCGCTTTTTCATTTTTCTTAATCGCGTTCTCAATGCCTTGCAAATCAAAGCCAGCATGATTGACAAAGTTGGCATCTTCGCTGGCAATCGCCGCCCGTTTTACATTCACCGAAATTTGATTATCATCCACCCACGTCTGACTGACAGGGGCAAAATTGCTCAAGCGATACAGTATCATGAACATACTGTTATTGATAGGCTGGGTTTTCCAGACAACCAATAAGGCGGCAACTATTACATGAAACGCAACAAAGCAGGCAATGACTATGAGTAAAATACGCTTGAACCAGCCGCCAAACCCGATACCGCGGTTGGTGGGTGGTAAAGCTGTGTTGACAGGTTTGGGCTTTATCGACATTTTGGTAACAGGTTTTTTGGTAGTTGGTTTGGATTTAGGCACGATGTATTCCTAGCGGCGGGGGCAAAAGCAGCGATGGCTTAAGCTAAAAATATAACGTATTATGGCATTTTTGGCTATATGCTAAGGCAGAATATGTCCGACCTCAATGCGCAAAACATCACAAATCCGTATAATCACATGATGGCTGACCCGACTATTTGGCGATTATATGGCACAGTCGGCTGTCATCTGTGTGAAATCGCTGAAAGCTTATTGCGTCAAGCACAAGCCGTTGCCGATATACGCTGGCAGTCGATTGATATTGCCGAGCTGCCAGAACAAGAGATGCTGAAATTTGCTGATAAAATACCTGTGCTAGTTACCGCTACCAAGACGTTATATTATCCTTTTTCCATCATGGATGTTATGGCGTTAAGCTGACAAGCCAATATAGATTATTGGCATAATATTAAAAATTTAATTCATTATGTCTTGGCAGATTTTTTATCATCAACGCCACGCCACTAGCTGCGGATTTTCTTGGGCAGTGGCGTGCGCTCAGGTCAAGATGCGCTCAAAGCCATTAATTTCCCGCGCTTCAAAACACTGCTTCTTTCCCACCTGCTTCATCGCCAAAAAAATGGTAAGGTAATGAGTATTAGTTTAATGATTATTAGTTTAACGATTAGTAGTTTAACGCTTAGGGGATATCTGCGTTCTGTATCTTCTTTTGGCTCAGGATAAAAAATAATTCGCTACCCTGTCTGGGCTTAAGTGAATTATAGCAAGGCGCCAGTGTATCAATGGTGAAAAACTGCTGAAATAATGTTTCATATTCTTGCTTATCGCCACCAAATGGTGGATTGCTTTCAAAATGCTTATCTAGCAACAAGCCCACCAATTTACCGGTAGGTTTGAGGAGCTTTTGCATTTGCTTGGCATAATCGCTGCGTCTACTGGGGTCAATCGCGCAAAAAAACGTCTGCTCAATAATATAATCAAACTGATACTGCGCAGGGTCTAAGCCAAAAAAATCCGCTAGTAGCAGGTGCGTTTTGGGAAAACTGGGATAGCGCTTGGCAAAATTATCCAAAGGCAGCCTAGCAAAATCTACCACATAAACATGGCTAAAACCTTGTTCATGAAGATAGCCTGCCTCATAAGCATTGCCCGCCCCAGGGATTAAAATCTGCGCTGATTTACTCACGCCGTTGTCGAGTAAATGCTTGATATAGGCTTGCAGGGGTGGCGACACTTGACCGATATCCCACCCAGTGTAGCCATCGTCATAGCGTTTTTGCCAAAATTCGGCGTCGTTGACCGAGTGTTCAGTTGGTGTGTTGTTATCTTCCATGATTGGTTATCCTGATAGTTTTTTAGGCTTTTCGAATGGTTAAAATTTGCTCGCTACGACCAAAGGCGCCGTGTGCGTCATGCAGCACGCTACTGGTCAGACCCACGCCATCGCCCCCAAATTGTTGCACGGTCTCAAGTCCTAACCAACGCCCAACAGGCATACGGTGCAGATGGATTTGCAAATCTAAATTGGGGAAAAACCATTCAATGGTATTGGGTTGGTGAATACGAGGTACCACGCCATTGGCGGTATCGACCATACCCATCAAATGCACAAAGTCAGATGTGGGCTTTGCTTGACCGTTTTCTTCGACCATGTCGATATCGGTATTGATCCACACGATGCCATCGCCTTGGCGGTTATCGGGGTCGGCTTTGAGATAAATACTGTCAATATAGCCACCGCCCCAATGCTTCATACCGTCCCAGTTCGGGTAGCTTTCTGGATGACCGATTCGCTCATCTTCAAGCCCAGCAATCTCTGATGTATCGCTGGTTTGCATACGCCACGCGCGGGCAACGATACAGGTTTTGCCATTGGCTGCCATTGTGGTTTCGACCAGTTCGATAGTGCGACCCGGGCGGATGATGTGGGTGGTCACGCTAACATCGCCAAAATGAATCAGCCCAAAAATATCCAGACTGATGCGTCCGATACGCATATCACTGCGCGGTTTGAATTGTTCAAGCTCGTAAGCCAACAGTCCTGTCGCCGCCGCCATGTGTTGTTCGTTGTCATTCCATGCGCCTTGGCAGTGGATATTGCAGCGGTAGTTTGATGTAGTGATATCATCGGTTATCGTGCGGTCAAGCAGTGTGTAATAGGTATTGCCCATAAAGTTCCCTTTTATGCCTAAAAATTGCTTATGCATAGAAATTGGTTGTGCCTAAAATTGGTTGTGCCTAAAAATTGCTAAAAAATTGTAGCACATTGGCTATCGGCTATTGGTGGAATTTTTGCAAAGTTGCCGCCATGACAACCCGCCAAACTTCGCACTTGCTTAGCATACACCGGATTTGCATCCGTCAAAATCTATCCACCTTCTGCTAATCGATGAATTTGAAATGCTTAACGATTAGCCGTAAAAAGCCAGTATAATACGCGGATAATAAAATTTTTTCTGTATTTTGACACTGTCTTATATTTTGATACTAGCCTGTATTTTGACAGCATATTTTAACAACATAAAGATAAGTAATCCTATGACTGCAACTGCCCTACTTGATACCGATCACATCAACACTGATAAGCCGCCGTTTATCTTGGTGGACGGCTCGTATTATATGTTCCGCAATTTTCACGCCTTGCCTGTCACCATGCAAACCACCCAAGGCTTGCACACCAACTCCATCCGCGGCACGCTCAACGCCCTCAAAAAACTGATGGAAAAATACCGCCCAACCCACATGGCGGTGGCGTTTGATACCAAAGCGCCCACCTTTCGCCACAAGCTTTCCCCCATTTATAAAGGCGACCGCCCAGAAATGCCCGCCGAACTTGCCGAGCAAATCCCTTACATTCACAAGATGATACAAGCGATGGGCATACCGCTTCTCACCATTGAAGGCGTAGAAGCTGACGACATCATCGGCACACTCGCCCATCGTGCTTGCTTAGAAGGTCATCATGTCATCATCTCCACAGGCGACAAAGATATGTGCCAACTGGTCAATCCCTGCATCATCGTGGAAAACAGCTTTGATGACAAACGCTATGACATCGCAGGGGTCAAAGAAAAATTTGGCGTCGAGCCTCGTCAAATCATCGACTATCTCACCCTCATGGGCGACGCATCGGATGGTATCAAAGGTGTCGCAGGCATCGGCGCCAAAACCGCGCAAAAACTGCTTGAGCAATACGACAGCATTGACAATATCCTTGCCAATGTCGATCAGTTAAAAGGCAAGCAGCAACAAACCTTTTTGCAAAGCACCGACAGCATTGCGCTGGATAAACGCTTGGCGACCATTATCACCGACCTTGATATCGTGCCTGATTGGGAGACGTTGCGGCTACCGACTGACCCAAGTTTTAACATAGCAGAAAAACGCGCAATTTTTACCGAACTGGAATTTAAAAGTGAAATAGCATCGCTCAATCATCCGTTTCACCCGTCCAATAACGGTAATTTTAAAGCCGCTGAGCCTGCTCAAAATGCTATCCACAACCCAATGGTGGAAGCGATTAAAACTAGCCAAGATAGCAAAAATACTGCCAACAAGCAGTGGCACACTGTCACCACCCAAGCCGATTTTGATAAATTAATCCAACGCCTTGACGCATCAAAGCATTTTGTCATTGATACCGAAACCACCGATGTGAATTGGCAACATGCCGAGCTTGTCGGCTTGTCGTTTGCGCTGGAGTCGCATGAAGCCTATTATGTACCTGTTGCCCACGTTGATGAGATGGGCAATCGGATTGAACAACTTGCCCGTGAGGACGTTTTAGCGCAGTTAAAACCGATTTTACAAAATCCACAAATCGGCAAAATCGGTCAGCACTTAAAATACGACGCGCATATTTTGGCAAATTACGATATCAACTTAATCAACGAGCCAAAAAACTGGGCGATGGACACCATGCTTGCCAGCTATGTGATTAATGCCGTTGCCACCCGTCACGGTATGGACGATTTGGCACGCCACTATCTACATACCCAAACCATCACCTTTGAAGATGTGGCAGGCAAAGGCGCTAAGCAAATCACCTTTGACAAAGTCCCTTTAACCGTGGCAAGTGACTACGCCTGTGAAGACGCCGATATCACCTATCAGCTATTTGAACTGTTTAGCGAAAAACTCAACGCCGAACCGAACAACGCCAAGCTGCTCCATGAACTAGAAATCCCCGTTGCCCAAATCCTGTGCCAAATGGAGCATGACGGGATTTTGCTCAATAAAGCGTTTTTGGGGGAACTATCCGCGCGCTTTGATGAAAAAATCCAAGCACTTGAAACAGTCGCCTTTGCGCAAGCCGGCGAAACCTTTAACCTTGCCAGTCCAAAGCAGTTGGGTGAAGTGCTGTTTGACCGCTTAGGCATTACAGGTGGTAAAAAAACCAAAACAGGGCAATACTCCACTAGCGAAGCGGTGCTTGCCACCATCGACCATCCGCTAATTGAAACCGTGCTTGAGCATCGCAGTCTGTCTAAGCTTAAAAGCACCTATACCGACGCGTTGGCAAACGTGGCAGACAGCAACGACCGTGTGCATACCAGTTATCATCAAGCGTTGACAACCACAGGACGGTTGTCATCGACTGAGCCGAATTTGCAAAATATCCCGATTCGCACCGATACTGGGCGGCTCATTCGTGGCGCGTTTATTGCCCCCAAAGGTCGCAAAGTGCTATCGGCAGACTATTCGCAAATCGAGCTTCGGCTGATGGCACACTTTGCCAATGACCCTGTGCTCATCCGCGCGTTTCAAGAAGGGCATGATATTCACCGCGCCACCGCCGCTGAGATTTTGGGCAAGGCGTTTGATGAGGTGACGAGTGAAGAACGCCGCCAAGCCAAAGCGGTGAATTTTGGGCTACTCTACGGCATGAGTGAATTTGGGCTTGCCAAGCAGTTGGGCTTTACTCGCCAGCAAGCGCAAGACTATATCAAGCTGTACTTCACCCGCTACCCTACAGTACGTGCTTATATGCAAGCCACCCGCACCGCTGCCCAAAATCAAGGCTATATCACCACGATTTTGGGGCGTAAGCTATTCACCCCCGATATGCAGCACCCCAACCGCGGCGTGCGCCAAGCGGCAGAACGCGCGGCGATTAATGCGCCACTACAAGGCAGTGCTGCTGATATCATCAAACTTGCCATGATTGCGGTGAATGAGGTATTGCCCCAAGACCATGCCAAAATGCTACTACAGGTGCATGATGAGCTGGTGTTTGAAGCGGATGAAAATAAAGTCGATGAAATCGCTAAACTTATAAAGAACGCCATGCAAGATGTGTTGTCAAAAACCGCTAAGAAAAAAGGCTGGGATGTGGATTTTGCGGTGCCGCTCGTGGTAGAAGTGGGTATTGGCGATAATTGGGATGAGGCGCATTGATTTTTTAAGCTTAAAAGAAAACCCACAGATTTTGTGGGTTTTTAATTTTGATAATGTCGTTTTAGGTAGTTATTAACCTTTTTATCAAATGAGAAAATTTGATGTTGATAAAGTATGTCATACGCGATTAATAAACAATCCATAAAATCCATCTTGGTTTCTTTAAATACGTTTAATGCCTTGATTGATAAGGCTTTATCATCGCTTTCGATAATGTCATCGATAAATAGCGATTGGATTTCATTCGCTACGATTAAACGGTCTATGCCATAGACATTTTGCAATACGTGAATGGCTTCATAAACCACCGCATTTAGACAGGTAACCCTATTATCAGCAATTATTTGGTTAGCCTTTTTGCTGAGTTCGGCATGATCTTGCAAGATGAATCTAAGTAAGATATTCGTATCAATGAGTACCATACTTTGCCTTGAGTGCCATTGTGACGGCTTGGTCTTCGAGTGGGATTAAGTCTGGATTGGCGTATTGGGCAAGTCCGCCTGCACGAGCGAGTTTTTTGGCTCGGATTTGCTCGGTGGTAGGCTCGGTTGTCGTTGGTTCTTTGTCGGCGTTGGCGGATAGTTGGGCGACAAAGTGTTGAAAGGCTTGGGCAGGTTGTATGCCAAGCTGTTGGCAGGCTTGAATGAGTCGAGTTGCGTCATTGCCTGTGATTTCAAAATGTAAGGATTGATTTATCATTTTTCACCTTTTTTTACCTAGATATCCTATGGAAAAGTGATTTTTTAATAATTGATTTTAACGTAATTTTTTAAATTTAGGTAGGTAAAAGAAAACCCACAGATTTTGTGGGTTTTTTATTAGGTTACAAATTATCTACTAAAACTTAAACGGTGCTTTACTCTATTTCGACGATTTAACGCTTCTGCTCAATATACCGAAAAGGTAAGCAAAGCTAAACGTTTTGGCTTTTTAGCGGTTGGAGTTGAGCGTGAAAATGCCGAAAGTTCATTAATTGATTGAGCGAAAGCAGAATGTTCTGACTGTTGAAGTCGTTTTTCTAACTCATCTGCTGGTGTCGATTTAATCTCTTGGACAACGGCATTTAAGATTTCTTGATTAATCATTCATTAACCTTCTTCATTTCCTTGTAACACTTCAGTTTCAAATATATCTTTAACGAAATAACCTTCTTTAGTTAAATTATCGTTTTCCCACCCTTTATTCTTGCGATATGAATTGGGAATGAACTTCCAAATTCTCATTTTATGATGAAACCTGTTTTCCGTATTTGCATTTAAGCCTGTTGATTCAAACCAATTAAACGCTTTAGAACCTCTATCAATTTCATTAATCTTTCGTAATTTATTATAAATGTAGTCTGCTAGCTCAATTTTTAATTTTTGCTTTTTTGTCATTCCACGTTTGTTATTTTCTCTTCTATGATGAATTTTATTACCTTTATAACCCGCTGCACCCATTAACAAATCACAGACCTGTAAGCGTATAAACTTGTCACTTTCTATATAAGTAACTCTAAAAGTAATATCATTTCTTCCCCATAAACGTGGAAGGTCAAGAACAAATTTGTCTAATTCATCCTTGTGCTTTTGACTAGAATGCCCGTCTAGTCTTAGCAAAATCTCACTTTGACCATTAACAGGAAGAAATTGAAAGCCAAATGAATTTTTGAGAAATTGATAATACAATCTAAATTGCATATCCAATTCGCTATAGTTTTCAGGATTATCATAATGATAAGACCTATCTTTAAACATTTGACGATATTTTATTTTATCCGATAGAATATTATCTACGAGACAATCTACCAATTCCTTATAACAATCCATATGATTTGGTGAAACCTTGTTCCATTTAATTTCACTTTTTACATTATGCTTTTTAACTATCAATTTTAGCTCATAATCAAGCCTATCCATAGCACTTTCAGTACCGAAAATACCGCCGAAAAAATAATGATAACGACATAGTGGTGGTGAGTTATGCGTCCATGCCTCATCTGCAAATAACTGATATTTAGCCATAAAATCCCCAAAAAAAAACCCTAGTTCCTTCAAACGCCGCTTACCTAAATAAGAAGCTCAAGAACTAGAGTTTGAATAATTATAACTTCAATTCTTGATTAGTTCAATTCATAATTGACAAAATTATTAAAATAATGAGAAATTCAATAAAAAATATTGAATTTCTCAAGTTTTTTAAAATCAAGTAAACATATTCATTACAGACTGTTTAACTGCTCAATTTGCTTATGCATTTCCGCCAGTTGTGTATCCATCTCAGCAAGTTTCGCTTTTTCGCTTTCCACCACATTGGCAGGAGCTTTGCTTACAAAACTCTCATTGGACAACTTGCCACGCAGACTTTCAGCTTGTTTGGTAAGTTTTTCTTGCGCTTTGGCAAGGCGATTAAGCTCTGCCGTTGGGTCAATCAAGCCTTTCATCGGCACGAGCACTTTTAACTGCCCGACCATACTTGATGACGACAACGGTAACTCTTTATCAGCGCCGTCACCCGCATTCACAATAGTCAGCGTATCGACTTTGGCAAGCGATTTAAACTGATTTTCAATACGGCTTAGGCGCGCGGTTTCCTCATCGCTGATGTTATCAAGTAGCACAGGCAGACGCACCGCATTGCCAAGCTTCATCTCACCGCGGATGTTACGAATCGCCCCAATCAGCGCTTGTAGCCACGTCATGTCATGCTCAGTCTGTAGGCTGATTAGGCTGTCATCCGCTGTTGGGAAAGCAGCAGTCATGATACTGTCAGTCGCTTTTTTATCGATGATAGGGGCAATGGTCTGCCAAATGCTCTCAGTAATATACGGCATAATCGGGTGACTAAAGCGCATGGCGACTTCAAGGCAGTTGAGCAGCACATAGCGGATTTGGGCTTTACGCTCGGCACTCACCGATTCATCGTTTAGGCTCGATTTGGCAAGCTCGACATACCAGTCGCAGTATTCATTCCAGATAAACTCATAGATATCTTGGCTCACCAAGTCAAAACGGTACTGGCTCATGTGCTCATGGATGGCTTTTACTGTGGAGTTTAGACGGCTTATAATCCATTGCTCTGGCAATTCCCACAGTGCGGTATTGGCGGTTTTGTCGATGTTTAACGCATTGCCGTCTTTATCGACACAGTTCATCAGCACAAAACGGGTGGCGTTCCAAATCTTGTTACAAAAATTGCGATTGCCTTCAATGCGCTTGAGGTCAAAATTGATGTCACGTCCCGTACTTGCCAAGGAGGTAAAAGTAAAGCGCAGCGCGTCCGTGCCAAACGCAGGGATACCGTCGGCAAATTCTTTGCGCGTGGCTTTTTCAATTTTTTGCGCGTCTTTGGGGTTCATGAGACCTGTGGTGCGTTTGGCGACTAGGGTTTCTAAATCAATGCCGTCAATCAGGTCAATCGGGTCAAGTACGTTGCCTTTGGATTTGGACATTTTTTGCCCTTGTCCATCACGCACCAAGCCATGCACATACACCGTCTTAAACGGCACTTGCGGGTTGCCGTCTTTGTCTTTGATAAAGTATAGGGTCATCATCATCATACGGGCAACCCAGAAGAAAATGATATCAAAACCTGTGACCAACACGCTGGTTGGGTGGAAGGTTTTGAGTGCTTGGCTGTAGTCGTCAAAGTTTAGCTCACCTGTCCAATCCAGGGTGCTAAACGTCCACAATGCCGAGCTAAACCAAGTGTCTAGTACATCACTATCTTGGCGCAGCGCTAGGCTATCAGCAAGGTGGTATTTTTGGCGGACTTCCGCTTCATCACGCCCGACGTAGATATTGCCCTCGTCATCGTACCACGCAGGGATACGGTGTCCCCACCAAAGCTGACGGCTGATACACCAGTCTTGGATATCGCGCATCCACGCCATATACATATTTTTATATTGGGCAGGGACGAACTCGGTGCGCCCGTCTTCCACCGCCTCGATGGCAGGTTTTGCCAGTTTTTCGATGGACACATACCATTGGTCAGTGAGCCACGGCTCAACGATTTCACCACTGCGGTCACCTCTATGAGCTTTGATAGTATAATCTTCAACTTTATCAAGCCACCCTTCTTTTTCAGCTTGCTCAACTAATTTTTTTCTTGCATCGAACCGATATAATCCCCTGTATTCTTCTGCAATACAGTCATAACCATTATATCCATGTTGAGTAAAATTAGTTTTTACCCCATTTATTTCTTTGGATTCAAATTCATCAGGTCTATGCGATTGACTATTTCTTTGACTTGATTGTTCTAAATCAAACATCGGATTAGACAATAAGTTTGCATAACTATCAAAGATATTAATCAAGCCATCATCTGCAAGTTCATTTTCTCTAATAATAAATACGCCAGAATCTTTATGACGTTTCCAAACCTCATAATCATTAAAATCATGAGCAGGAGTAATTTTTACACAACCTGTTCCAAAGTCTGATTCCACATAGTCATCGGCAATAACTGGAATTAATCTTCCTGTAATTGGTAACTTTAATGTTTGCCCAATTAAATCACTATATCTTTCATCTTTAGGATTAACAGCAACTGCAATGTCACCAAACATTGTTTCTGGTCTTGTAGTTGCTACAACAAGATAGTTTTTCCCATCTTTAGTTTTAGCATTTTCATTAGAAAAATAATATCTAAAATGCCATAAAAATCCTTTCTCATCAGTTTTTTCAACTTCCAAATCTGATAAAGCTGTTTGTAATTTAACATCCCAGTTGACTAGACGTTTACCGCGATAAATCAGTCCATCTTCGTACAGACGCACGAACACTTCTTTGACGGCATTGGACAAGCCATCATCCATGGTAAAACGCTCACGGCTCCAGTCCACCGAGCTACCTAGACGGCGGATTTGGCGGGTGATGTTGCCACCACTCTCGGCTTTCCACTCCCAAATCTTTTCAAGGAATTTTTCACGACCCAAATCATGGCGTTTGATGCCTTGTGCGTTCAATTGACGCTCAACGACCATTTGCGTGGCAATCCCGGCGTGGTCGGTACCTGGTTGCCAGAGGGTATTTTCGCCCAGCATTCGGTGATATCGGGTGAGCGTGTCCATGATGGCATTGTTAAAGCCATGCCCCATGTGCAATGAGCCTGTGATATTCGGCGGTGGCAGCGCAATAGAAAACGATTGTTGTTTATCATAGCTTGGCTGAAAGTAGCCTTTGTCTTCCCACACTTGGTACATGCCGTTTTCGACGTCGCTTGGGTTGTAAGCGTTTTCTAAAGACGTTAAGGCTTGGGCGATTTGATGTTGCGTGCTCATAGATGGTCAACTTTTACAATAAAAAAGAAAGGAATGTCAAAAAGGTAATTAACGGATTTTACCGTAACTAGGCAGTTTTATAAATGTTTGGTGATAAAAAAAGGCTTAACCCAACTGATTAAGCCTTGCTTCAAAATGGTAAAAATTAAAATATCGTTAATGTCTTGATTTCGCTCTTAATATTCTGCCTTGCTTGCTGCTCATACTGTGTAGAAAATTGTTGGGTAAAATACAGCCGCTTTCTATCCAAAAACCTTTTTAAGGCTTTTTTACGAGAAAAATTGTACAAGACCTTGGCAACGTGTTGATATTCAAGGCGAATTTTTTGGCAATAGGCTTGATAAACCAAGCCAGTCTGCCCCAAAATACGCAAATCCATATCCAAAAAATACGCCATATCGCTGTCGTTCGTGTCGGCAAGTTCATGTTTTTCGGTGGCGATAATCAATTCAACAACCCGGTTTTGCAAGTCTATTGGCAAAAAACCGCCCAATTCGGCGATAAAATAAGCCGCGCTTTGGCGTTCGTTGCTCATCGCTGGTTTGCCTTGGGTTTGATAGATGACATCATGGTAAAAAATCGCCAATAGCACGCTTTCAGGTTGCTTTAGCTGATCTTTTATCCCGTCAAACTGTTCTAATAACGCCTGAATATGGTGAAGCGTGTGATAATGGCGGTGAGGCTGCTGGTAGTGAGTGACTATGTTTTGCCAGCAGTCAGCAATAGTTTGATAATCTATTTCATAGACTTGTAACAGCTTGGCAAATGCGGTTTTCATCGCTCATTATCACATCACCCCAGGTATCGGATTATCCAAAATTGTTTGGGTTTGTTTGGCGCGAAAATCAGTGATTTTTTGCGCAAGCGTGCTATCACCAATCGCCAAAATTTGCGCTGCCAGTAGCCCTGCATTTGCCGCACCCGCTGCCCCGATGGCAAGCGTACCCACCGCCACCCCTTTGGGCATTTGCACGATGGATAGCAAACTGTCCCAACCGCTTAGGATGGAGGACTTGACAGGCACACCAAGTACAGGCAAATCCGTCTGAGACGCACACATCCCGGGCAGATGCGCCGCGCCGCCTGCCCCTGCGATAATCACAGACAGGCCGCGAGCTTTGGCAGTTTTGGCATAGTCAAACAATCTATCAGGGGTGCGATGTGCCGATACCACTTCACACTCAAAGGGCACCCCAAAATCCGCTAACATTTGCGCGGCGTTTTGCATGGTTTCCCAGTCAGATTGACTACCCATGATGATACCGACTTTGACTTGACCTTGTGGCGATGGGATGGGAGGTGGTAGCTGGTGTGTTTGGGCGTTTGGCTGACTTGCTGACATGGAAAATTCCTTTTGCCAAAAAATTGACGGACTTAAAATAAAAAAACGTGCATGAAATGCACGGTTAAAACTTAATATAGCATGATTTTTTACCCTTGAAAATCAAAATCTATGCGGCAACTATATCACCACATTGGCGGGTACTCGCGGCTTTTGCTCAGGGGCAAATTGTTGATGACTAAGCATGGCCAGCTGCGTCTCAATCGTATCGCACATCATCCCTAGGGGCAATTCGTTTTCCCCCGTACCAAACGGCTCGCTGATTTCATCGACGATTTCATTGAGCGCCATAAAGGTGTAGCCGACAAAACTGACTACAAATGGCGTTACCCAGCCAATCGCATTGCCCAGTCCAAATGGCAGCATAAAGCAATACAGATACACAGTGCGATGCAGCAGCACAAAATAGGCATACGGAATCGGTGTGTTATTAATGCGTTCACAGCCCGCTTGGATATGGGCAATTTCACCCAAGGTGTTATCCAAGCTTTGCCATTGCCAAACATCGATTTTTTGCTCGGCTTGCCAGTTGGCGAGCATCTGCCCCATGATTTGGGTCAAGCGTAACGCAATAAAGTTTTGCCCAACCACGGCTTGCTGTTCTTCAACTGTTAATAGCCGCTGCAGGTTTGCTGTATTATCCTCACTCCGCAGCTGTTGGCGTAGACTGTGGACAAAAGCGATTTGATGGCGGATAAAGGCTTGTTTTTCCGCCATACTGACATTGGGCAGTGTCATCACTTGACGGGCGATGTTGCGACTTAGCCAAACCAGCGTGCCCCACAGCTTGCGCCCTTCCCAAAACCTATCATACGCTGCGTTATTACAAAACCCGTGGAAAATCGCAAGTGAGATACCGAGTATCGCAAACACCGAAGGATTGAGCGGTACAGGCTCGGTGGCGATATGGGTTTGATAAAAATAGATGACAAAAGAGAAAATAAACAACAAAACTTGTGGCACAATCAGCCGTTTAAAGTACGAGCCTTGCACCACAAACAGCATCTTTAGCGGCTCAATCGGACGTCGAATCATACCCAACTCATCTTAATTGTTTGCTCACTGGCTATCATTTTTAGCCGTAAGCTTTAAACAAATATTTTAATTTATGTTACACCCGTTTAGCCTTGGGTTAATGCTGATATTGAATAAAATTCGCTGAGGTCAAAGCCGGATGATCGGTGTCAAATTGGTAAGCCGTCAAAAACCCATCTTTGGCAGCAGAATAATCCACACAGACCACTTGATGACTAAGCAGCTCAGGCGTACCATTGAGCCAATAATGCCCGACAAAAATAGGTTTGTCATGGTCAAGCCCAAACAAAATCTCAGTGCTCAGCGTGTTTTTAGGGATATGAATTAAATCCTCTTGACTGGCGCGCGCGATCTGGTGAATCGGCTGAAACGACAAATTAGGCTGCCACCACTGTACCCGTACATTTTTACGTTGATGACCTTCTTTATCGACTAGATGAATGCCTTCAGGTAGCGTCGCTTCCACACCTTTTAGCACTCTTTCCAGTGCCTCAAAAGGTGGCGTACCTTCCTCACTGGTTTTTTGTAGCGCAACGGGCGTCAAGCGATTGCCGGTTGTTAACAGCGGTTTTAAAATCGCCATCGCATCACTGTCCCAACAAGCATGCACAAAACACGCATCATCCAACGCTAGCCACAGTGGCAATTCATAAAACCGCTTGAGCCAAAACTGGTGTAACTCACTGCCAAACCCTATTTCATCAAGGAACGCTTGATGCTGCGAGGTGTTTTTATCAGTATGTTGTCGTAAATATTGGCTTGCATCACGGGCATCGGGTGTGGCGTAAGCTAACGCATTATACTCGTGATTACCCATCACCGCGAGCGCTTGCCCTTGGTCAATCATCGCAAAGACGATAGATAAGGTTTGCAGCTGTTGACTGCCCCTATCAATCAAGTCGCCGATAAAAATCGCTTGGTGATTAGCGGGCGCTTGAAAACACTGACCATCATATTGATAGCCCAACTGCGTCAGTAGCCCAATGAGCTTATCTGCCTGACCATGTACATCCCCAATCACATCATAAATCATGTTTTTTACCTTTTACTGCTTTTTACGACTTTAGCGTTAACTAGCTAAGCGACTGTTAACTGGGCAACCTGTAACTAGGCAACTTGTAACTAGCCAACCTGTGACTGGGCAACCTGCCACGCAATTTTTAGCCCCTATTTTTAGCCATTCAATGTTAGCCACCAAAGCCTAAAAATCTAGGATGCATTAATTGGTTAAAAAAATGCGCCACAATACCGGGCTCAATGGCAATCGTGGTTAACATACCAAAAATACCACCCACCAAATGTGCCGAATGATTGATACTGCCGCGACCTTGCCCATCTGCCCACACACTATACGCCACATACGCCACCGCGAACACAATCGCAGGTACAGGAATCACAAACAGCAATAATGTCGACCAAGGATTCATCAAAATATAGCTAAAAATTACTGCTGAAACAGCCCCCGATGCCCCTAGGCTGCTATAGCGAGGATTGTTTTTTTGTTTTAGATAGGTTGGCATAATCGCCACCACCAAAGCGGCAAGATAAAACAGCACAAACCCTAGACTGCCGAGTTTGGACATGAAAAAACCCTGTACCGCTTGTCCAAACGAATACAAAGTAAACATATTAAAAAACAAGTGCATCCCATCGGCATGGATAAAACCATGGGTGACAAAGCGATCGACTTGTCCTCGCTGCACCGCAGGCGGATAAAAAATTAACCTTTGCATCAGTTGGGGTGATTGCCAAGCTAATAAACTGACAACTACCGTAATAATAATGATAAATAAAGTATGGTTAGAAAAAAGTGACATAACACCTCAAAATAGCAATAAATAATGATAAGTAGGATTATGATAAAGATAGCGGATTATCTCAATAAGCCAAATGTGAATTTATTGATATAGATGATACCTAAAGCTGCCTTGAAGTATAACGCTAACTTTGTAGCATGAAGCTAATGACAAACCCTTCAAATTTGAGTAACACACCTTTACCCAAGTTTACCCAAAATGGGGACGATTTGAATTTTTAACACAATATTTACGCAATAGTTACCTTAACATAACTGAAGGCGAGCCGATTTTGCTTTAATTTATTAGCTATATTTGAGTAATACTGCAAAAGACTTAACAAAATCTGTTGTTTTGCGGCAGTTTTTCTCAGTATTGTTAAGCATAAATTAAATAGCAATGCAATAACACACCCAACAACCATAAATAATAATTTTTGAAAACATATAATAGAATTATTGGCTAGTGTGCTGGATATAAAAATAATACATTGGTTTTATGGTGGTTGATAACCCTTCATTTTGTTGAGGCTTGAATTATGAATATCATTGAACATTTAACCCGTACAGTAACACCCGTTGTTTTAAATAATGCAAATGACGCCAACCGCTCATCTTTATTAGAAAAATTATACGCCATCTTGGTTGCCCGTCTTGCTGACGGTAACGTCTCTAACAGCTTTGCTAATGCTACCATCGCTGATGATGATCACGGCTTTTTTGACCGTGTACTACCAGATACCACCCACCGTACAGAGCTAGTGCAACAGCTCTCACGTCATTACAGTGTACCAGAGCAAGAGACTAGTTCATTGGTAAGCCGTGCCGCGCCGCTGGTACTGCGTGAATTACGCTCACTTGCAGGTACAACACCACTCAATACTTTCTTATCAAACAATATTGCGTCTGTGGCTTCTGTGATTCCTGCTTGGGCATATGCATTTATCCCAGCGGGCATTTTAACCATGTTGAATTTGTCGCCTGTGCATGCAGCCACCACCCCTACTGTCCAAACGACCACTCGTACAGAGGAGCATCTGGTTGCTACGCCTAAACGCGATGAAGGCGGCTTGATGAAAATGTTATTGCCAATCATTGGTTTGTTGATTTTAGGTGCACTCGCTTGGGCATTATTGAAATCATGTAACAAAACTGAGCCAGTCGCGACGCCAGTTGTGGCTTCTACTACTGCTTCAACAACGACAACCACTACCACAACTGAAGTCTCTGCGGCAAGTGCCACAAATAGCATGGCAATGCCTGTAGCATCAACCACTGACATGGCGGTAGCAAGCATGCCAATGGCGACCACTGAGACAATAGCAGCGACAATTATCTCTACCACTGAGCCTTCAGTGGTATTTGAAAATGGTCGCCTAAGCTTCTACTTCGCTACAGGTGAAGCACAAGTCGCTGGTAATGCCAAAGAAAAAGCCAATGATATCCTTGAAGCAGCTAAACAAGGCAAAAAAATCGGTATCAGTGGTTATACCGACAGCACAGGTAATGCTGCTGCCAATGAAAAGTTAGCAAAAGAGCGTGCCCAAGCGGTTAGATTATTCTTGATAGCTAATGGTGTGCCGCAATCACAACTTGAATTGATCAAACCACAAGACACGACAGGTGCTGAGGGTAAAGACCAAGAAGGTCGCCGTGTTGATGCATACATTGTGGATGACAATGCAATTCCTGCAACCGGTACCACAACTGTTACGACGGTTGCAAGCCCGGCGAAATAAATCACCTTTTACGGTTGATTCATCATTAAAAATCCTCGATAGCTTATCGAGGATTTTTTTTTGCTGTTAAAAATTTTTAGATGCCACTGGCTTTTTGGGTAAAAAATTTCATCAAGGGTTTAATTCTGCTAACCATGCTCACGCCTTCACTGCGTAGCTGCTGAATCGGACGCAACTGTGTACCAAAAATCCAGTTTATCCCAGAAAAACTGTGCATCATCATAGCGTTATTAGCGTAGCGTTGACGCTCATAATGCTGTAAGGTGGCAAAACTTGCCCATAGCTTGTTGCCTGACCGCTGATAATCTTTTTGCAAAATATCGCTCAAGGCGATGATATCGAGCATACCCAAGTTTAAGCCTTGTCCCGCCAAAGGATGCACCCCATGCGCGGCATCGCCAATCAACGCTAAGTTAGCTTTGACATAATTTTTGGCATGTTGGGCACCCAGTGGGAAACTGGCGATTGATTCAATCTCAGTGATATCCCCTAAGGCATAGCCACTGGCAAAGGCGAGTTCTTTGGCAAGCTCTTTTGGTGGCAGCGTGAGTAAATCAAGTGCCGCATTGGTCGGCAATGTCCATACCACCGATTGCCAATGTTGAGGATTTGCCTGATCGTCAGCCGTCACATCTGCCAGCGGTAAAAGTGCCAAAGGCCCTGTCGGCAAAAACACTTGTCTGGCTGTCGCCTTGTGTGGCTGCTCGGTTTTGATGGCGCAGCAGATTGCCGTTTGCTGATACGCCAAAGTATCTAACCCAATCCCTGCCGCTTGGCGTACCATAGAGCCGCGGCCGTCAGCCCCGATTAACAGCTTACCTTGATACGTGGTGCCATTATCTAAGCTAACTTGATACCCCAAATCTTCACCTTGCCAAGCAATATCAGTGACCTTATGCCCTGCAATATGGCGCAAATAGGATTGACCCTGATGGACAAGGCTCTCATTGTCAAAACCGTCATACAGCGCTTTTTCGATGATAAAGGGCTCAACCATACTGCCCAATAATTGCGGTGTTTGAGCATCACCAAAATTTAGCTCCCCCACGCCATTGGTTTGCCATACCTGCATTTGGGTATAGTCGGCTTTGCGTTTGCTTTGTTCGATACGCTGCCATGCACCGATCTCTTTGAGTAGGTTGATACTGGCGACGCTTAAGGCATAGACACGAGCATCACGCTGGGTGAGTTTGTCGCGCCAATCCGCTGCTAAAAGTTTTGGTCGAGCATCGATTAAGGTGACAGGATGGCGCGCTTGGGCAAGTTTTAACGCCAATGTCGCGCCAACAACACCACCGCCGATGATTAATGTAGTGTTTTTCATGATTTCAGCCCCATCGCAAAGGTAGCCACAGCTGGCTTCACAAATGGCACTTTATCAAAGGCAATGAGTCCGACATTACGCGCGATTTTGAGCAAGGGATTTTGGTGCATAAAGCCATATACCACCGTATCGCAGAAAATTTCTACCCGTTTTTGGTCGGCTTTACGGCGTTTGGCATAAGTTTGTAGCATGCGACTATCGCCGATATCTTCGCCGCGCATCACTTGCTGTGCCAGCATCTTGGCAAGCGTATCAGCATCGCGCATACATAAATTAAAGCCTTGTCCTGCCACAGGGTGCAAGGTGTGGGCGGCATTGCCCATGATGACGCAGCGACCTTTGACTTGACTATCTGCCAATATTTTCACCAGTGGATACGCGCCCCGTTTACCCGCTTTGACAAACTTGCCTGCTAAGCTGCCAAAGGCTTGTTGAATGGTATCAAGAAAGTATTGGTCGTCCTCCAAATAGCGCTGTTCTTCGCCTTTTGGGCACACCCATACCACAGAGCGGCGATAGCCTTGCTGGGCTTGTCGTCCATCCCCTTGACCGATATCAAACGCATCAACCAAAGGCAACACAGCAACTGCGCCCATTTTATTAAAGCGTTCAATCGCTTGATGATGGTGGGGTTTATCCGTCATGACCACGCCCACGACAGCTACTTGGTGATAATCGTGCGCAGTTGCGCCAATGCCCAGTAGTTGACGGCTTGGCGAGTTTTGACCATCACAAGCCACCAATACATCAGCCGTTAAGGTTTGGCAAGCTTGGTGAGCTTGGTCAAAGCGAATGGTGACATCGGTTGCCGTCTGTTGTATATCGGTCAAGGTGGCACCGTCTAGCAAGGTTATCAGCGGATTGTTTTGTACGGCGAGCAGTAATTTTTTGCCAAGCCATGCGTTTTCCATTACCTGCCCAAAACTTTCCACCCCTTCGGCTTCTTTGTTGAGCGTCGCTTTACCAAAACTACCTTCTTCACTGATACTAACTTCATCGATGCGGCAGGCATGGCTTTGTAAATCATCCCATAGCGCTTTGCCATTAAAGGTGATACCACGATAAATTTGTACCGTACGGCGTGATAGTGCGATGTTACGGCTGTCAAATTGCGCGCGGTCTAAGTCATCATCAGGGCTGATGGTCGGATAGTTGGCTTTTTCTAGTAACGTACTTGAGATGCCTTTGTCGGCAAGCAGTAGCGCAAAGGATAAACCCACATTGCCGCCGCCGATAATCACCACAGTTTGGGGGGTAAGAATATTCATGCGTGTTCTCTTTTTTAAAGGGCGGTTAAAGCGCACCTTATCAGAATTTTTTACCAGTTTAGCACAAATCCTTACGCGCTTTGTGGCGCCAATTGGGTAAAATCCATAAAGCAAATGTTAAAGGAATAAGCAAAATGCCAGTGCTGCAGTGGTGGTTGCTGTTTTTGCTTAGCAGTATGTTTTATGGTTGGGTGCTGCTGGGAAATGGTGCAAAATGGCTAGAAGGTTGGCAATCGTGGTGGCTAATTGGCTGGTTTTCGCTAGATTGGACAGCCGAGCAAATCCGCTTGTATGTACTGATCATTTGGATTATTGAAACGATTTGGTTTGTGGTCGGTTTGTTTCAACCAAGTTTACGTAGTTTTTAGACTGTATTTCGACAAAAATTTTGGCTACCTTTTTTTGTGATGTTCTGTTAAAATAGGCAAAATCAAACCTTAGCGAGTTGGCATGATAAAGTTAATGGCACAGACTGGTAATACATTAAAACCAGTTAGCTATTTTCTTTAAAATCAATGTCTTCTCGCTTTTTTGTGGGCGATACTTTTTACGGTATGTGCATTGACTAGGCATAATTTACCGTCGCACACATGGGTAGAACACAGGATACGAGCGGAGGCACTAGGTGAACACGAATTACGCAAAAGCAATTTTGGCATTGGCAGATGGTACGGTTTTTTATGGTCGCAGTATCGGTGCTAGCGGACACACCGTTGGTGAAGTCGTGTTTAATACCGCGATGACAGGTTACCAAGAAATCTTAACCGACCCAAGCTACGCCCAGCAAATCGTCACCTTAACTTACCCGCATATCGGTAACACTGGCACCAACGATGAAGACACAGAGTCAGGTCGCATTCATAAAGTGTGGGCAAATGGACTGATTATCCGTGATTTGACCATGGTAACCAGTAACTTTCGCTCAAGCCAATCACTAAGCGAGTATCTGATTAACCATAACACCGTCGCCATCGCTGATATCGACACCCGAAAACTTACTCGCCTACTACGTGAAAAAGGCGCACAAAACGGTTGTATCATGACCGCCGATAGCGACGGTCAGCTCGATGAAGCCAAAGCAATCGAACTTGCCAAAAGCTTTGCCGGTATCAAAGGCATGGATTTGGCGAAAGTCTGCTGTGACCAAGCAGGTTTTACGTGGACGCAAGGCTCATGGCAATTAGTAAGTCCAGAAGTGAGCCCAACTTGTGGTCGCTTTAAAGAATTGGGCACTGACATCGAGCAAAAATTTAACATCGTGGCGTATGACTTTGGTATCAAAACCAACATCTTGCGCATGCTCGTTGACCGCGGCTGTCATGTCACCGTTGTGCCAGCCCAAACGCCTATCAGCGAGGTACTCAAACACAACCCAGATGGTATTTTCTTATCCAATGGTCCTGGTGACCCTGAACCTTGTACTTACGCCATTGATGCGATTAAACACATCATTACGCAAACCGATATTCCGCTGTTTGGTATTTGTCTAGGTCATCAGCTATTGGCACTCGCTAGCGGCGCGCAAACCTTGAAGATGAAATTTGGTCATCATGGTGCCAACCACCCTGTGCAAGATATTGAAGCAGGTACGGTGATGATTACTTCACAAAACCACGGTTTTGCGGTGGATGAAGCCACCCTGCCAAGCAATGTGAAAGTGACGCATCGCTCATTGTTTGATGGCTCAAATCAAGGCATTGAGCTGACCGATAAGCCTGCGTTTAGTTTCCAAGGACATCCAGAGGCAAGCCCAGGACCCCATGACTGTGCGCCACTATTTGATAAATTCGCAGCTATGATGGCACAGGCGAAAGCGTAAATGCAACAATACCCTTTTCACCTGGTTAATGTCTTTGCCGAAACCCATTTTGGTGGTAATCCGCTTGCCGTATTTC
Source organism: Moraxella osloensis (assembly GCF_001553955.1). Lineage (NCBI taxonomy): Bacteria > Pseudomonadati > Pseudomonadota > Gammaproteobacteria > Moraxellales > Moraxellaceae > Faucicola > Faucicola osloensis. The sequence continues at coordinate 1,976,678 of NZ_CP014234.1, read as the reverse complement.
CCCATGCCGATGGGCTAAATGATGAGCAAATGCAGTCGATTGCTCAGCAGTTTAACTTGAGTGAAACGGTGTTTATATTTGCGCCAACTGATTTACATGGTACAAAAGCCGTCGCCAATTTACGTATTTTTACCCCAAATTATGAAATGCCACTGGCAGGACATCCAACGCTTGGCTCGGGATTTATTTTAAAAAGTCTTAATGACTTGCCCAGTCAATTTGTGGTTAATACACAAGCCAAGGCAGTAGAAATTTTTACCAGTAATAGCCGTATACAAATCAAAATTCAGGGTTATCAGGCTAAGCAAATTAATGCTGATAAGGCTAGTTTGGCAGCGTTAAGCGGTATAAATACGGACGATTTTGTAGGTCATGCTTATTTTATCAATAGCGGCACACAACAAATCTTGGTTGAACTAACCAATCGCCAAGCGCTAGCCAATGTGCAAATTGACATGGCAAAACTTCGTGAGTTGAACATTGATAATCCCTTTAAAACCACCGAAGAGCCATCTATTTATTATTGGTTAGATGATGGTGAGGCTATCCATTCGCGGATGTTTTTTGAGCAAAATAATAGCTTGGTAGAAGATAGCGGCACAGGTTCGGCATGTGCCAATTTGGGGGCGTATTTTATTAACCAAAACCACTATCCGATAAGCAAAGCCATTCACCAAGGCGATGACATGGGCAGACCCAACCGCTTGACGCTCAATGTCGATAACGAGCAAAACATTTTTGTGGGTGGCAATGTCATCAAAGTGGGCAAAGGTGAATTTTATTTATAATAAAAAGTGCGTTAATCGCGCTTTTTTTAAAATTAGGGTTTTAAAACATCAGTTAGTACTCAGTTTTTTATTTTAAATTTTAAGTAATGCAGTTAAAAAGGGTGTAAAGCAATGCCAAAACGTACCGACATCAAATCCATTCTTATCATTGGCGCAGGTCCTATTGTCATCGGACAAGCCTGTGAATTTGACTATTCAGGCGCACAAGCCTGTAAAGCCTTACGTGAAGAAGGCTACCGCGTCATTCTGGTTAACTCAAATCCCGCCACCATCATGACTGACCCCGTCATGGCAGATGCCACCTATATCGAGCCTATCACCTGGCAAACAGTAGAGCGTATCATCGACAAAGAACGCCCCGATGCCATCTTGCCAACCATGGGCGGACAAACCGCGCTCAACTGTGCGTTAGACTTGGACAAGCATGGCGTACTCGCCAAATATGGCTGTGAGCTAATTGGCGCGACCAAAGACGCCATCGAAAAAGCCGAAGACCGCAATTTATTTGATAAAGCAATGAAAAAAATCGGCTTAGAGTGCCCACGCGCCGAAGTGGCCGAAACCATGGAACAAGCCTTCGCCATTCAAGCCAAAGTCGGCTTTCCCTGCATCATTCGCCCGTCGTTTACCATGGGGGGTTCGGGTGGTGGTATCGCTTACAACCGTGACGAATTTGTCGAGATTTGTGAGCGTGGTTTTGACTTATCGCCCACTCACCAACTATTGATTGACGAAAGCCTAATCGGTTGGAAAGAGTACGAGATGGAAGTTGTCCGTGACAAAAAAGACAACTGCATCATCGTCTGTTCGATTGAAAACTTTGACCCTATGGGTGTCCACACTGGCGACTCTATCACTGTGGCACCTGCTCAGACTTTGACGGATAAAGAATACCAAATCATGCGTAATGCATCATTGGCGGTGCTGCGTGAAATTGGCGTGGAAACCGGTGGTTCAAACGTACAATTTGGTATTGACCCAAAAACCGGTCGTATGGTGGTCATCGAGATGAACCCACGTGTCAGCCGTTCATCTGCCTTGGCATCTAAAGCCACGGGGTTCCCGATTGCCAAAATCGCAGCAAAACTTGCGGTCGGTTACACCCTCGATGAACTTAGCAATGACATTACAGGCGGCTTGACTCCAGCTAGCTTTGAGCCTGCCATTGACTATGTGGTGACCAAAGTACCGCGCTTTAACTTTGAAAAATTCCCCCAAGCTGACAGCACCTTATCTACCCAAATGAAATCGGTGGGTGAAGTGATGGCGATTGGTCGTAACTTCCAAGAGTCGATGCAAAAAGCGTTACGCGGTCTTGAGATTGGGGTGAATGGTTTTGATGAGTATCTTGATTTCAATCAAGACGACGATACCATTCGCAGTACCTTAAAAGTTAAGTTAAAAACCCCCACACCTGACCGTATTTTCTACATTGCTGATGCCTTCCGTTTTGGCATGAGCGTAGATGAAGTATTTGAGTTTACTCGCATTGACCCTTGGTTTTTAGTGCAAATTGAAGACATCGTCAAAACGGAAAAATTGGTGAAAGAAACTGGCTTTGGCGGTTTGACCCACGACAACTTGCGTCAATTCAAACGTAAAGGGTTATCAGATTTACGCTTGGCAACGCTTCTGGGTATTTCACAAAAACAACTGCGTAAAAAACGTTGGGATTTGGGCGTGTATCCTGTGTACAAACGCGTGGATACCTGTGCCGCGGAGTTTTCGACTTCGACCGCTTACATGTATTCAAGCTATGATGACGAATGTGAAGCCAATCCAACCAACAACAAAAAAATCATGGTCATCGGCGGTGGTCCCAACCGCATTGGTCAAGGTATTGAATTTGACTATTGCTGTGTGCATGCCGCCTTGGCAATGCGTGAAGATGGTTATGAGACCATCATGGTCAACTGTAACCCCGAAACGGTTTCAACTGACTATGACACCTCTGACCGTCTGTACTTTGAGCCTATTACCTTAGAAGATGTGCTTGAAATCGTGCGCATCGAAAAACCTGAAGGCGTGATTGTACAGTACGGTGGACAAACGCCATTAAAATTAGCGCGCGCACTGGAAGCTGCGGGTGTGCATATCATTGGTACCAGCCCAGATGCGATTGACCGTGCAGAAGACCGTGAACGTTTCCAACACATGATTCAACAATTGGGCTTTACTCAGCCGCCCAATGCCTTGGCGACCAGTACCGAAGACGGTATCGTCAAAGCGACGCAAGTGGGCTATCCCTTAGTTGTCCGTCCCTCTTACGTGTTGGGCGGTCGCGCCATGGAAATCGTCTACAACGAAAACGAACTGCGTCGTTATTTGCGTGAAGCTGTACAAGCGTCCAATGAAGCCCCTGTGTTACTTGACCGCTTCTTGGATGATGCGATTGAAGTGGACGTGGATTGTATCTCCGACGGCACCAATGTGGTGATTGGCGGTATCATGCAGCACATCGAACAAGCGGGCGTGCATTCAGGCGATTCAGCCTGTTCAATCCCCCCGTATTCACTTAGCCAAGAGATTTGCGATGTGATGCGCGAACAAACCGTGGCGATGGCAAAAGAGCTGGGTGTGGTGGGCTTGATGAACGTGCAATACGCGGTCAAAGATGGTGTGGTTTATATCCTTGAAGTCAATCCGCGTGCCTCACGTACGGTGCCTTTCGTATCAAAATGCATCGGCACTTCACTTGCACAAGTCGCTGCGCGTTGTATGGCTGGCAAAAGCTTGGTGGAACAAAACTTTACCACTGAGGTGATTCCAACCTTTTTTGCGGTCAAAGAAGCGGTTTTCCCTTTTGCCAAATTCCCAGGCGTTGACCCCATTTTAAGTCCTGAAATGAAATCAACGGGTGAAGTCATGGGCGTGGGTCAGACCTTTGGTGAGGCTTACTACAAAGCCATCATTGGCAGTAATGATAGATTGCCCGGTTTGCCAGTGGAGAATGAAGTTAAAAAAGTGTTCTTATCGGTGCGTGAAAGCGACAAAGCCAATTTGGTACCAGTGGCAAAACAATTTGCCGACTATGGCTTTAAACTTGTGGCAACCTCAGGTACACAAAAAATCTTGACCGAAGCAGGTATCGCCTGTGAGCGCATCAATAAAGTCAATGAAGGTCGCCCACATATCGTCGATGCCATCAAAAACGGTGAGATTGCGATTGTGGTCAATACCACTGAAGGCAAACAAGCGCATGAAGACTCATTCTCGATTCGCCGCTCAGCCTTACAGCATAAAGTATTTAATGTGACCACCTTAAATGCCGCGGCGGCAGTTACCCAAGCGTATAAAGTGCAACTGCCATTTGATGTGTATAAGCTCCAAGCGCTACATACACAGGGATAACCACCGCTAGTCTAAAATACTGATAGCCAGCGCTGTCAGTATTTTTTTATGGGCTAAGATAATCCTAAGGTTTAGGGCGTAGACTGGGTTTGCCCTAAGTATAGCCACGTTTATCAATGTTTTGACCACTAACTACAATCAGGGTGTGAATGCCATGAGACAACCTTCTAAGACCTTTAACATCATACTGCTCGCTGCTGTATTAGCGCCAACGACAACGGTATATGCCAAAAGCGATAGCGAAAAAGCGGGCGATATATTGCATATTGCTATCCCAGTAGCAGGCTTAGGCATGGCACTTGCCAAACATGACCAAGAAGGCGTCTATCAATTAGGCAAAACCATGGCGACCAATTTGGCAGCTACCTATGCGCTCAAATACGCCACCAATGACACCGCGTGGGGCGAACGTCCCAATGGCGAAGATTACTCATTTCCGTCAGGGCATGCTAGTGATTCTTGCGCGGGCGCGACTTTCATCGGTCAACGCTATGGCTGGCGCTATGGCTCGATGGCAATGATTCCTGCCGCCTATGTGGGCTGGTCACGTGTGGATGCCGACAAACACCATACCCGTGATGTGGTTGCTGGCTGTGCGCTGGGTGTCGTCAGTGGTTTGGTGATGACGCAACCGTTTGACAATGCGACTATTTTACCTTGGTATGAAAATAAAGCCGTGGGTGTTACCATCAGCTCAGCTTGGTAATGTCAGGCTCATGCAGTCAATTGAGTGAATGTTTTGCATCACAAGCCGTTATCAAGTAAAATACCGTTATTGTGGTGATTAACACAGCACAGCAAATTTTTTACTAGAACCTTGTTAGGCAGTAGCCCTGTCTAGCATGGTTTTTTTCATCTATACAAAATAGATAGTGGTTAATCACGAGCGTTGATGACCATTTTTTGTGACTTGTTACTTTGGCAATCTTGCCGTTTGAATCCCTATTTGTGACAAAAGGAATCCCCTATGCAACGTTATCCAATGACGCCTCAAGGTCACGCGGCTTTAGAAGAAGAGCTCAAACAGCTCAAAACCGTTGACCGTCCACGTATTACCGCAGCGATTGCCGAAGCGCGCGAACATGGCGATTTAAAAGAAAATGCCGAGTACCATGCTGCCCGTGAGCAGCAAGGATTTTGTGAAGCCCGTATTCGCGATATTGAAGCCAAATTGGGCGGCGCTGAAGTCATTGATCCACTCAAACTACCGCAAGAAGGTCGCGTGGTGTTTGGCGTCACGGTAGTGATTGAAAATCTCGATACCGAAGAGCAAAAACGCTATAAAATTGTGGGTGATGACGAAGCGGATTTTAAAGCCAATAAAATCTCCATCAACTCACCCATCGCGCGCGGTCTGATTGGCAAATCAGAAGGCGATGAAGCCAAAATCCAAACCCCAAGCGGTGAAGTCGAATACGAAATCGTAGAAGTCTTGTACCAATAACCGCTATTTAGCCGATAAAGCCAATCAAATGATTGGCTTTTTTATTGTGACAAATTATGGGTAATTGTCAAAAAATGGCGAAAAACACGTTGACAAAAATGTTACAATAATTCGATAGGTTGATTTTACAGATTATTTTTTGAGAATTGGATAGGAAAGCTTATGAGCATGAATGCGAACAACAGCGCAACTAACAACGCCACCATTTTACAATCTGTCCCCGTCGGACAAAAAGTCGGTATCGCGTTTTCTGGCGGACTTGACACCTCAGCTGCGCTACTTTGGATGAAGCAAAAAGGCGCGCTGCCATACGCTTATACCGCGAACTTAGGTCAACCTGACGAAGAAGATTACAACGCCATTCCCAAAAAAGCCGACCAATACGGTGCGGTCAAAGCGCGTTTGATTGATTGCCGTTTGCAATTGGCGCTTGAAGGTATTGCTGCAATTCAATGCGGTGCGTTTCATGTCAGCACCGGTGGTATGCCCTACTTTAACACCACGCCACTGGGTCGTGCGGTCACAGGCACCATGCTAGTCACCGCCATGAAAGAAGATGATGTCAACGTTTGGGGCGATGGCTCAACTTATAAAGGCAATGATATTGAGCGTTTTTACCGTTACGGTTTACTCACCAATCCTGCCCTTAAAATCTATAAACCGTGGCTTGACCAAACCTTCATTGATGAATTGGGCGGTCGTAGCGAGATGTCACAGTTCTTAATCGACAATGGCTTTGACTACAAAATGTCCAAAGAAAAAGCCTACTCAACCGACTCAAATATGCTAGGCGCGACGCATGAAGCCAAAGACTTGGAGTTTTTGGATGCCAGCATGCACATCGTTGAGCCGATTATGGGTGTGGCATTTTGGGATGAAAATGTCAAAATCGACAAAGAAACAGTGACAGTACGCTTTGAACAAGGCATGCCTGTGGCAATCAATGACGAAACCTTTGATAGCCCAGTGGATTTGATTTTAAAAGCCAACGAAATCGGGGGTCGTCATGGTCTTGGTATGAGTGACCAAATTGAAAACCGTATCATCGAAGCCAAATCACGCGGTATCTATGAAGCCCCTGCTATGGCGCTGTTGCACATTGCCTATGAGCGTTTGGTCACTGGGATTCATAACGAAGACACCATCGAGCAGTACCGTATCAATGGTTTACGCCTAGGTCGCTTGTTGTACCAAGGTCGCTGGTTTGACTCACAAGCCTTGATGCTTCGTGAAACCGCCCAGCGCTGGGTCGCCAAAGCTATCACGGGTGAAGTCACCATCGAGCTACGCCGCGGTAATGACTATACCATCTTAAATACTAAATCTGACAACTTGACCTACCAACCAGAACGCCTATCGATGGAAAAAGTTGAAGATGCGGCGTTCACGCCAATGGACCGTATCGGTCAGCTCACCATGCGCAATCTAGATATTTCAGATACCCGGGCTAAATTGGCGTTATATAGCCAATCGGGTTTGTTATCCAATGCCCATGGCTCAGACGTACCGCAACTAGAGCAAAAATAATGCGGTAAATAAAAAAAGGGCAATCGATGCGATTGCCCTTTTTTGTGACTACCATTAATCATTGGTATGAAAGAGTAAGAACAGCTCAACGATGTTTTTTTCTATGGCTTGTGCCATTTGGCTCATGGTTTCTGGGTCTTTGAGTAGCTCTTGCATATCCGGTTGGTCTTCATCAATGCCACTAAACAAAATCATCGGTAACGTCAGCATTGCCACATCTTCTTCGCTGTCGTCATCATCAAACCAATCATCTTCTTCGTCATCGCTGGCATACATGGCATCAACAAAGCCCACTGACCATTCGCTGATTTCTGAGTTTTCAATATCGAGATAGTCAGTTTCGTCGACATCAAAAGGCAGCTCAATTTCACGCTCATCTTGCAGCATGGCTTGCAGCTCATCACGCCACTGTTCAATGGCTGATAACACCTCTGGCTTGACTTGTTTTTCATGCCCTTCAAAAAGATAGGTTTGCCAATTGTCTAAAGGTTTGCCGACAATAGAGGCAGTTAAAAAGCCGTGTGTGGCGATACTCGATAGCCCAAATTCGTTGTCATCACTGTCTAAAAAATCGATTAAATCATCAAAATCCATGGTAGTTATCCTAGTATTCTATCAAAAAAGCGGATTGAAAAAAGAAAGGTTAATACCGACTGTATTAACCTTTTGCTTGACTTACAACTCATCATCATCAAAATCGTCGTCATCGTCTAAGTCATCAAGATCGTCATCAAAGCTGTCTTTGAGTGAGCGCTCTAGACGCTTTTCTTCCAATAAATTGTCAATCAAACGACGTTTTTCAAGACTACTTGCCCGACTTCGACCCGATGCGTCGTCATCCACGAGTCGCGCGTCATCGTCATCATCAAAATTGTCATCTTCAAAGCTATCATCAATATCTGGATCAGCCATTTATTGCTCCTTTCGCTGGTCGATTCGATAAATTTGCAATTTCATAAAGCCTTATAATGGGTTTTGTCGGTCAAGTCAAGTGGCGAAAGAAAAAATAGCCATGATTCGTTTATTTTTCTGTGGCGGTCAAAATATCATCGCGTTTGGCAATGAGTTCGGTCATCAAGGATTCTGATAAACCGTTGTACCAAACCATCTCACGCTCTGTGATAGTGGTCGGATGTTGCAGGTTTTTAAACTGCACTTTACCATCTAACGTTTTAAGTAAATCCAGCGGATACAGGAGCAATAAACCATCTTCTTTGGCGTGGTTTGCCATCAGTTTTTGTACGTCATCGAATTGATGACTGATACTGGTACCGATGGTTAATGGCAAGGCAAAACGCGATAGCTCACGGTGTTTTTCGTATACCACTTGGTTGAGGATAATCAACAATTTTGACAACAGCACCGCTGCCAGTGGCAATTGCTCGGCTTTACCTGCTAGATGAATGACTGCGCCATTGGCATTAAAATGCGAGTTGTCTTTGATATACACGTCTTTGATATAGCGATTTAACACATTGTTTGAGGAATTAAACAAACTGTTTGATGCGCGCATCAATAGCTGATTACATAATTGAAAGTACGGTTTTGCAACTTCAGGTGCCACCCGTTTTAGCAGATGATACTGGTCATAAAAATGAATTTGTAATTCAATTTCAGGCTGTTTTTGGCTGTCTACTGTATTTTCTTGAGCCAGATTGTCAGTCGCATCAGTGGCTGTAGGCTGGGTTTGGGGGTCGTCTTTAGCGGATTTTGATTTTTCTCGATTTAAAAAATCATTGATGGTTTTGCCAGTGGCGGCAGGTTGCGCGGTGGCGCTGCTATCTTCTGCTTTATTGTACAAGGTGTCTTCATCTAACTGTAATTCACCATCGGCTGTCAATACCCTGTTGCTAGGTGCTAGGCTACCACGCGCAAGCGCGATATGCTGCTGGACTTTTTCACCCAATTGCGCAAGCTGTTCCTGCGTTGGACGCGCCATATAGCCATAAATCAACCATAAAAACCCATGCAAAATTGCTGACCCTAATACAAACAACCATTGACTACTGACAATCTCACCTTTGGAGACCGCTTTCATGGTGATGGTGGCGCGACCGAGGACTTGGTTATTTTGGATAATGGGCTTGTCAATCACCTGCCCCACGTCGTTTTGCGCTTGTCCCGTTTGCACCAACGGCTGATTATTTTGGTCGCTGATGACAAGCTTGGCGACTTCCTGATCAACTTGGTAGCGGTTTGCCAAGACGCTCAGGCTAATTCTATCTTGGCTGGTGATGCCCACCATGGCTTCTTTGGCTAACTGTTCAACAATTTTTTCACCCTTTTGGGTACGCTGCTCGTATTGGGATTTTTCACTACTAAAAGTCAGCATCAAAAAATGTAAACAAAAACTAATAAGTAGCACAATAGCGAATTTGCCTTGACGGGGGGCTAGATGATTCATGGGTAGATTAAACTTTCTTTAGGAGCGATTAAATGCTACATTATCATGTTTATTTTTTTGGCATACAAGGGGTAAACTACCATGACGACGAATTTTTTGTATCAACTTAATCAGCATTTCCCCCATAGTTACGCGATTACCCTAAGCGCTGCCAAGTTTGAATTGGGGCTATTGAGCCAAGTCAGCGAAACCCTTGCAAGCCTTCACCCTGCCATTCGCCTCTTACATCAAGACACCCTAGTCAATGAGCTTGATTGGCAAGCCAATGACACGCTCGCCCAAGCTGAGCAAACCAGCCCTGTGACGACGATTCGCTGGATTGTGACGCTGGAATCAGATAGCGATATCAACGACTTACCGCAACGGATCAAACAAATCGCCACCAACAACCTCTATCACGTAGATATCAATGTCATGCCCCTTGCGACATTGGTACGCCCGCATAAACTGGCGTTGTTTGATATGGATTCGACGTTGATTGAGCAAGAAGTGATTGTGGAATTGGCAAAAAAAGCCGGGATTGGTGAGCAAGTCGATACGATCACCGAATCTGCCATGCGTGGGGAAATTGATTTTGCCGAAAGCTTTACTCGCCGTGTGACTTTGCTTAAAGGGTTATCAAGTGAGGTGCTCGAAGACATTATTGCCAATCACATTACCTTTAGCCCAGGGGCAAAACGCTTGATTAGCGCATTGAAAAATCATGGTTACTATGTGGTATTGGTCTCAGGCGGCTTTAACTATTTTGCCGAATACGTGAAAAACAGCTTAGGGATGGATGAAAGTTATGCCAATGACCTAGATATCGTCGATAATCTAGTGACAGGTGAAATCACCTCAGCGATTGTAGATGGCAAGCGTAAAGCCGAAATTTTGCAAGCCGTGGCACAGCGTCTAGGCATTAAGCTGTCAGAGACTGTCGCTGTCGGCGATGGCGCTAATGACTTGCCAATGCTAGGGCTAGCTGATATCGGTATAGCCTATCGTGCCAAACCGATTGTGCGCGACCAAGCGAATTATGCGGTAACGGTCGCAGGACTCGATGGGGTGATGACTGTCTTGGGATTGGGCGATTGATAGACTCAGTCATACAACACCCATGATTAGGCGTCATAAAATTAACTCAAATAAGTGAGTCTTCTCGAGCACTTGTTTTGATAACCTTACTTGTGGGTAATTTTTATCGCTAAAAACCTAAATTTAAGCCTAAAAACACAAAACTGGAGCAAGCCCCAGTTTTAGATGTTTATCTATTTCACATGTCATCCAAACTTAATTGGACTTAATTAGATTCGCTGTAGCGCTTAGCTAGCTTGATGAATGCGTCCGATTTATCGACCTGACTCATCAACCACCTGACTCATCAACCAAAGACACGCCAATACGCTTAGCAACTTCTTCATAACCTTCGACCACATCACCTAGGCTTTGACGGAAACGGTCTTTATCCAGTTTTTTCTTGGTTTGTTTGTCCCAGACACGGCAACCGTCGGGCGAGAACTCATCGCCCAGTACGATACGGTCTTTGAATACCCCAAATTCTAGTTTGAAATCCACCAACATCAAACCCCCGTCATCAAACATTTTTGATAACACGTCATTGACTTTAAAGGTTAAGGCTTTCATTTCATCCAGTTGTGCTTGCGTTGCCCAGCCGAGTGATACCGCTAACGAATCATTTACCATCGGGTCGCCCAGACCGTCATCTTTATAGAACAATTCAAAGGTAGGTGGCGTCAACGCTTGACCTTCTTGTAAGCCTAAGCGACGTACTAGGCTGCCTGCCGCATAGTTACGTACCACACACTCGACGGGAATCATTGTTAGGCGTTTGACCAGCACTTCTTCATCCGATAATTGCTGTTCAAAATGGGTTTCGATGCCGGCTTCGCTGAGTTTTTGCATGATAAAGGCATTAAAGCGGTTATTGACTTTGCCTTTACGCGCTAACTGTTCGATACGCTCGCCGTTGAATGCAGAGGTATCATCACGAAATTCTAAAATCAGGTAATCTGGATTGTCAGTTTCGAAGACGGATTTTGCTTTGCCTTTATAAAGTAAATCGAGTTTTTGCATGGTAATTCCCAAATGGCTGTTTAAGATTGGCTAAGGTTGGCTCAGTGTAGTTAATTTATGACAGTTGCATTGATTGGCTGATACGCGGTTAGCAACACAAGCTGCCAACTATCATGAATGCTGTCAGCCACTCTTTATTTTACGGTACTAATCGGACGCGGTAGCTCAAAACGCTTACTGCCTTCTTTTGTGATTTTTAACGTATTTTCGCCTGATTGCGGCACGGCATAAACTGGCGTAAAAGGCAGCGTTTGTGCATCTGCCGGTAATTGGATGGGTTCAAGTTTTTTGGTTTTGGTATAGTCCAAAGAATTGTCGCCAACTTTACGTTTAAAAGTAGTACAGCCTGTCATAGCAATGCTAGCAGAGGCAATGATAGCTAGGGCTAGCTGGGCGTTGAATCGATTGTGGTTAGCGCTGCGTGTTTTTTTCATAGTAAACCTGCTTTGGCAAGTGCTTCATCCATCACTTGTTGGTGTTCTGGGGTAAGCCAAGTTAATGGTAAACGGATACCTTGCTCGATATGACCCATTTTGTATAAGGCATATTTTGCAGGAATGGGACTTGACTCGATAAATAAATCTTGGTGTAAATGGGCTATTTTTTGGTTTAATGCTTCGGCTTGGTCGAAATCACCTTTGAGAGCCAAGCCAAAAATTTGGCTCATGATTTTTGGCGCGACATTGGCGGTCACTGAAATATTGCCTTTTGCCCCATGACGCATCAGCGCAAGCGCGCTTTCATCATCTCCTGACAATACGCTCATACGACCTTTTACTGCTTCAATCAGTTTGGCACCACGCGCCACGTCACCGGTCGCATCTTTAATTGCGATGATATTTTCGATGTCCGCTAAGCGCTCGACCGTTGCTTGCTGCATATCAACAACAGTGCGCCCGGGTACGTTGTATAGCACTTGGGGAATGTCCACGGCTTCAGCAATGGCTTTATAGTGTAAGTATAGCCCTTCTTGGGTCGGTTTATTGTAGTAGGGCACCACGAGCAGCGCGGCATCAGCCCCCGCTTGTTTGGCGTGCTGGGTCAATTCAATGGCTTCAACTGTATTGTTAGCGCCCGTACCCGCGATGACGGGAATACGACCACCCACTTGCTTCATGGTAAATTCAATGACGTCCACATGCTCTTGCATCGATAAGGTTGCGGATTCACCGGTCGTACCAACCGATACCAGTACGTCCGTACCTTGCTCGATTTGCCAATCAATGAGATTTGCCAATGATTGCCAATCGACGTCACCATTGCTATGCATAGGTGTAATAAGCGCGACCATAGAGCCTTGTAGTTTATCTAAAATGGGGGTCATAACAATACCTTGGACAAAACCTTAAGTAGAATATGTAACAGCTGCGACAATTTTTTGAAAATTTTTGTCTAGTGTAGCATACATTTGGGGCGAAGTTTAAGCGCTTTGATAGCAAACGCAAGTTTCTGCACCGCTGTAGCAAATCAGGTTATAGACCCCACTTAACCTGATAATAAGGCAATGACTGGTTTACCCTGATTAGTCGGATTGTTTAATGGGATTGGTTAAGTATTAGCCGTTTGAACTTGGATGGTTAGCACATCAATGGTAGGGGGACAATTAAAACGAAACGGCAACCCTGTCATGCCAATCCCAGTATTCACCCATACTTGGTAGCGTTTGCTGGGTTTGTTAGCCGCATTGAGTGCTTTGGGATGATAGTCGGATTGTTTGGGTATATCGGGTTGACGTAACCCTGCCGCCAGTTTATTGCCTGTCAATGCTCTGACCATCAGCGGTGTCAATACAGGTATATTGACCTGCCCCCCATGCGTTTGCCCCGCAATCACCAACGTATCGTTGTTGGCGTCACTTAAGGTTCGTGGATTGGCTTCTAACTGCTTGATATCATGGGTGGCAATGACTAATGGCTGCCCCGCGCTGCGCTGCTGTTCAATCACGCGCGGTAAATCCATTGTACTGCCATTATGAATGCCTATGATTTTTATCCCGGCAATGCGCAAGCCTTGCTCAGGCAATAATTGAATACCGAAGGTTGGTAAAATGTTCATTAACTGCATATTGCTAGCAGATTCGCTATTTTGCGCATCATCGACAACCTGCTGGGTATCGGCATCGCTAAGGACGGTATAGCAAGGCTTGTTTAGCGTTTTAAATGGGCTTAGGTGGGCATCCAAAGTTGTCGCTTGATATAACCAATCACCCAAAATCAGCACCGCATCAACATCCAAGCGGTTAAGGCATTTTACCAAACGCGCTAACTGATGGGGGTTAGAAAATATACCGATGTGGATATCACTCAGCACCGCAATTTTTGCAGCTTGTCGTTTGATAGGTTGTCGCTTAATAGATTGTGATGATGACGCAACCAATGAAATATCGGTCGCGGACTGATAGGTCGCAGGTACGGTCAAATTAATTGAAAAACGCGAAACGCGCAGCCGATTGGGCTCAACCCAGCTCATATAGATATACAACAGCGATAACGCGATAAGCAGCCAGTAGATGATTTGGTTGTCATACAGCAGCTGCACGTTTGCCCACACTAACAACCAAACAAACCAATAGCGCGCGTAAAAGCTGACCAGTTGCAGTAGGATTTGCAGGTTATCTGTTCGCGCTTTGAGTTGCACGGTTTTTAGGCACGACCATAGGATTACCAAAATGGCAATGAGCGCTCCAAGATGACCTAGCCAACTGCCAATCATGCTACCACCCATATCAAGCGTTACCTAAATTTACTGAATAATCAATAATTTGCATGACAAATACGTATAAAAAAAGCGCCCATTATAAATGGCAATGATGAATATGACAATTTAAACTATCATCATATCGCAAAAAATGGATTAACAGCTAGGCGAGTTTTTTGTATTAAATTGCTTTAAAAAACGCCTGACTTTGCATTTTCCCCCATTGTCTGTCAGCGACGGCAAAACAAAGACGAGCGCGTTTGCATACGTCGTACCCTGTTTAGCCTTAACCATGGGCTATTTAGATGGGCTAGCTACTTAAAAAACAAACCATAGAAAAAATCCGCCATCATTTATAAAAGCTGATATGATAGCTTATTTTCCCATGGCTTTTTAACCATAGCCTTTTAACCATAGCTTTTAAAATAGCCTTTTAAACACAGCCTTTTAAATGTAGCACGGTGACCCAATTTGCTCAGCGCTTGCTTAGATTTTTTGGCTCTTTAACTCATTAATTTGAAGGACGTCAGCCTTATGACAGCAAGCGTTAATGTGTCAAACTCCCCTATCAAAGAAACTCTCCAGCCGCAAGCACAGGCTAACCATCGCCACGCGTTTGATGTGGTAATTGTTGGCAGTGGCGGTGCAGGTTTATCGTTAGCTTTATCCTTGCCAAGCCATCTATCGATTGCGGTTTTGGCAAAAGACAAGCTCACCGAAGCCAGCACTTTTTATGCCCAAGGCGGCGTGGCAGCAGTACTATCGGATGATGACTCGGTTGATGAGCATGTCGATGATACCTTGATTGCAGGGGCAGGTCTTTGCCATGAAGATGCGGTACGTTTTACGGTAGAGCATAGCCGAGAAGCGGTGGAGTTTTTGCTCAAACAAGGTGTCAAGTTTACCTTGGATGAGAACGAAACCTTGCACCTGACCCGTGAAGGTGGTCATACCAAACGTCGTATCATCCATGCGGCAGATGCCACTGGGGTGGCCATTTCTACCACGTTAGTCAAACGTGTCAAACAATGTCCGAATGTCAAACTGTTTGAGTATGTCGCTGCCATTGATGTCATCACCACCAACAAACTTAGCAAACACAACTACAGTCCGATTAGCGAGCCCAATCGTGCCGTGGGGCTGTACGCCCTTGATTTGGCCACCAATCAAGTCATTACCTTTACCGCGCCCTTTATCGCCTTAGCATGCGGCGGGGCATCAAAAGCGTATTTGTATACATCTAACCCAGATATTGCCACGGGCGATGGTATCGCGATGGCATGGCGCGCAGGTTGCCGCGTTGCGAATTTGGAATTTAATCAGTTCCATCCTACTTGTCTATATCATCCAGAAGCGCGTTCGTTTTTAATCACCGAAGCCATGCGCGGTGAAGGTGCCTACCTGCGCCTGCCAGCAACCAAAGAACATCCAGAAGGTGAGCGCTTTATGCTTCGCTTCGATGAACGGGGTGAGCTGGCACCGCGTGACATCGTGGCTCGCACCATCGATTTTGAGATGAAGCGTTTGGGAATACGTCATGTTTGGTTAGATATTACTCATAGAGACCCAGCGTTTATTAAAGGTCATTTCCCTATGTTATATGAGCGGCTACTAGAGCTGGGCATTGACATGACCCAAGATAAAATCCCCGTGGTACCCGCCGCTCACTACACCTGTGGTGGGGTGATGGTCAATGAAAATGCCCAAACCGACGTGCTTAATCTATATGCCATGGGCGAAACGTCCTTTACCGGTCTGCATGGCGCCAATCGCATGGCGAGTAACTCGCTGTTAGAATGTTTTGTGTACGGGATGAGTGCAGCGCGGCATATTGCCGCTGCATTTGCAGAAAATCGCGTTCCCCCCATTCCTACTATCCCTGACTGGGACAGCCAAGATGTGACTGACCCTGACGAAGAAGTCATCGTGCTACAAAACTGGGATGAGCTGCGCCAAAGCATGTGGCACTACGTTGGTATTGTGCGCTCAGACAAACGCCTGCATCGCGCACTCAACCGCATTTTGTTGTTAAAACAAGAAGTCAATGATTACTACGCCAACTTTGTGGTCAGTAAAAATCTGATTGAATTGCGTAATTTGCTGCTAGTCTCTGAGCTGATTGTGCGCTCGGCGCTACTTCGCCACGAATCGCGCGGACTGCATTACAACAAAGACTTTCCACAAACTTTGCCAGTGGCGGCAGATGTGATTTTAACCCCATCTATGCCATAGTATGGGTTAATTGACTTCCTCCCCTCCCTATCGTTCGGGGATTCCTTCTACAAGACGGTCAAGCCCGACCGCAAGAATGTTGTTACTGGCATTGATATCTCTATCATGCCATGTGCCACACGAAGCACATATCCATTCTCTTATTCCAAGCGATTTTCTACCTTTCGGACTATTGGCGGTGATTTCACCGCAACACGAACATCGCTGGGTCGTGTATCTCTCATTCACGATTTCAAAACGGCAACCTGCGTTCTCGCATTTGTAGTTCAGTTGTCGCTTGAGTTCAAACCAACCTGCATCATAGACGCTTTTGGCTAGTTTGCCTTTTTTACTGTTAAATTGGGTGGTTTTCACATCACCGACCACGATTAGGGCATTGTCTTTGACTAATTGGGTGGTGAATTTGTGTATCAGGTCTTGCCTTGTGTTTTTGATTTTGGCATGGATAGCCTTGATACGTTTTTTGTTGTTTGAGCGTTGGGCTATAGCTAATTGTTTTGCATATTTTAGCGTTTGCTTAATGGTTAGCTTGTCACCGTTTGAGGCGGTAGCACTGTCTTTAAGTCCTAAGTCAATGCCTACACTACCTGTTCCGCATTGTGTCTTGGGATAGTCTTTGACTGTGATACAGGCATACCAACGGTTACGGCTGTCTTGGACGATTTCTAGTGTGTTAATTTGATATAGGCTAAGGTTGTAGCTGTCCCATAGGTCAATGACTAGTTTTTGTCCTTTGGCTAAACTAAGCTGTAAGGTGGATTTTAAGCCCTTTTTGCCTGTTTGGTGCGTGGCAATATGCTTAATGGCAGATTGTTTAAACGGTAGCCAACCGAGCGATTTACGCTTAGAGCTTGGGTTGTTGGTTCGCCAGTTTAGTTTGGCTTTTTTGAATTGGCGACGCGATTTGGCGTGGGTTTCATTGATGGCTTGGATAGTCTGACTGTGTAAGCCTAGCAGTTCACCGCTACCTTTGGTGTAGTCGTTTAGGTCGTAAGCACTAAAGAATTTACCAGTCTTTTTTAGGTGTTTGTAACTCAAGTCATTGACATAATTCCATACGAAATTAACCAAACCGCTTAGGCGGTTGAGTTTATCAGTATGTTTGTCTCGTATGCGTAGCTTGAGTGTTTTCATGCAAATTATTTTAGCAAAATTTATGCAAGCGTTATAGTGTATGAGTTGCCTTATATCCACCGCCTAAAGTCGGTGGTTTTACGGCAACGGCTGATAAAAAGGGAGATGTTTATCATCCCCTTTTTTTATAATAATTCTAAAAGCTTTATGATACTAAGTAATAACACTAAATAACAACATTAAATACCCAGCTGCGTTAGCACTTTTGCCAATACTTCATCAGGTGTACCCTGCGCATCAATGCGTTTGACACGCTGCGGTTCTTGCTGTGCTTGATAAGCAAATCCTTGATGCACCCGCTCAAAAAACGCTAGCTGATTTTGCTCAAAGCGGTCTAGTTTGCCGCGATTTTTGGCACGGCTCATCCCTTCTGTGACCGGTAAATCTAGCCAAATGGTCATATCTGGCATTTTTGCCACAAACTGATGAATCAGTAATTCAATTTTGCTAAGTTCTGCCCTATCGCCCTGTTTGCGCCCAAACCCTTGATAGGCAATAGTGGAATCGCTAAAGCGGTCACACAGCACCCATTTACCCTGAGCGAGCGCGGGCAAAATCACTTGCGCCACATGATCGGCACGCGCCGCAAACATCAATAAAAGTTCACTGTCCTCTGTCATGGTCGTTGCTGGGTCAAGTAACATGGCGCGTAACTGCTCAGCAAACGGACTGCCGCCAGGTTCTCGGGTCTGGATAAAGTCGATGCCTTGCGCGGTCAAATGCGCTGCCACATTGGCAATCAAGGTGGATTTACCCACCCCTTCGGTACCTTCAAATGAGATAAATTGTTCGCTAATAGGGGCTTTCGCAGCTGTTTGCATGGGTATCGTTTTTTACTGACCTGATTGGCTGTTTTGGCTGGCGCGTTTTTCACGCATCACCCGCAAATAGTCTTGCACTGCTTGGTTATGGTCTTCTAAATTACTGGTAAATTTATGACCGCCATTGCCTGTTGCCACAAAATATAGCGAATCGGTTTGATTTGGGTTAAGTGCCGCTTTAATCGATGCAATACTTGGTAAGGCAATCGGTGTTGGTGGTAAGCCGTCAATTTGGTAGGTGTTGTAAGCGGTTTTTTCTTCAAGGTCAGATTTGCGAATATTGCCATCGTAACGATCGCCCATGCCATAAATCACGGTAGGGTCGGTTTGTAGGCGCATATTTCTCTTTAGACGATTGACGAACACGCCTGCCACTTCACCCCGCTCGCTTTCGACACTGGTTTCTTTTTCAATAATTGATGCCATAATCAGCGCTTCATACGGTGTCTTGTACGGCAGATTGGCTTGGCGATTGTTCCAGTTTTCCATCAATGCTGTGTGTTGACGGTTAAATAAATCCGTTAGCACTTTTTTATCACTACTGCCTTCATTAAAATAATAGGTATCCGGTGAGAACCAACCTTCAAGGTTGCCATTCGGGTGATAGTCAGCAGGGATATTGAGCCCAAGTTTGTCAACGTCAACTTTGCTACCATGGATAACTTCGTTTTTAATCCCTTTATTGTCCGTCAAATGTTGATATAAATCTTTGGCTGTTTTACCTTCAATGATTTGCACTTTAATAAAAGCGACTTTCTCACCTTGTTGTAGCATGGCTAAATAATTGGCAAAACTTGGATTCTCAGGCAGTTGATAGACCCCTGGATGAAGCGGTTTATCCACCGTCATTTTGATATATAGTTTGGCAAGTGGCGCGACGAACAGTTTTTTCTTTTTATCCCAGTCGTCTACCAGCGCATAGTAGGTTTGGCCTTTATTGATGGTCACCATCTGCTTTGGTTGGGTGATAGTGCCATATAGCGTGTTATACCAAGCAAATAACAACCAACCCAGCACCAATACAATAAACCCGAGCAGCCCCAATAGACGGTATTTATTTTTTTTGTTTCTACCGGTGATGTTGTCATTGAATTCTCGCGTTGAACGATTAATCAGACAAGCATCATTGCCATTGACGTTTTTGCTATGCGGGTCTTCGTCATCCTTATCCGCGATATCCTCGCCATCGATACCCTTATCTTTGCTATGATTGTCCTGCAATTGGGAATCTGGAATATCTGCGGCGTGAGGGGCGTCACTGGGCTGAGTAGGATGATGCTCAGAACCGCCTGGGGTACTAGACAGGTTGTTATTAGATGGGTCGTTCATAGAGAAGGCTTATATTGACTCAATAAGCGAGAATTTAACAATTAATGACAAAAATAGCAATTTTTTTTAGTTACTAGCAACAGGATTTAAGTTAATTTTTGCGTATGGATTGAGGTCAAATCAAGCACCTTCGACTGCCCATCGGGTAGTATCAATGCTTGAATCGGCAAAATCCCGCGTACCGCATTGCAAAAAAACAAGCTTGTGATATTGGCTAACTCCTCGCTGGCTAAATATCGCTCCTCATGTGCCCTATTGTACTTGGCAAACTTAGCCAATAACACCTGCCGCATTACCCCTTTGACCCCTGAGCGGTTGATGGGCGGTGTGTACCACACGTTTTCATGATTAAGCTGATAAAACACATTGCAAAAGGTACCTTCTACCCAATGCCCCATCACATCTTGTACCAGCCCATCAATCATTTGCGCATCTTGAGTTTGGTGCTGCCACAGCTCGTGACTTGCCATCACTTTATCTTGGGCATTTAGTAGCTTAAGTCCTACCAAGGGTTTTGGTAAACAAGCAATTTGCTGCGTAAGACAGATGGCGCTAGCGGCAGGTTGGATGATGACTTGATTGGCTTGCTGTGCTAATGGCTTATCCGTGGGCATAAGCTTAATAAAAGCGTCAAATTGACAGTTACAAAATCCATAGCCTTTGATAGGTTGGTTTTTTCGGCAGACTATTAGCTTGAGCATACCGTGATTGAGGGTTTTAGCGAAACTGCCTAACTGGCTATTAAAGTATGCGCGGATAGTGTGATTGGGGGATTCTAAATTGGCTGCGTCTAAATTGACTGAGTCTAAATTGAAGGCGTCTAAGTCCGCGTTGGTTAAATTAAGTTGTAACGCATGGACACTCTCGTCGATTCTATCTAAATGGTAACTCAGCCAATTGATTTGTCCTGCAACTACCGCCATGGTGGTAAAAAACCCATCGCCATACGCTATGACCCGTGAATCAATATCGATAGCGGTGATTGGCGTTTGCTTGGCATACTGAGCGTCAGAGAATGAATACCACATGGTTATTTGGCTACTTGATTAAATTGATAGTTGACCGTATGACAGTGAAAGCCGCAGCAATCAGCCGCTTTTTTTAGCGGTTTTGGCGGTGACAGTGGGTTTTCTGACCACCAAATCACAATGATAATTGTCACAGCGTGCTAATTCTACCAAAATTCCGTGGTAGTTCGCATTTTTAATCGGCTGTCCTTGCACCATGTGGGCAACAATGTCTGAGCCGTCTTGCCCAAACCAATGTTGGGTCAGCTGAAACGCTGTTTTGGCATGCTGGATGCTGGTGTTTTTAACGCTGGCATTGTCATGGGCACTGGCATAATACCACTGTAACTCGATATACATAGGCGAATCAAGCAAATTAAAATACGGCTCACCGGTTTTGGCAAAACTATATTTGCTCGCCAAGTTGCTTCGATAGTCCAAACTTTGCGTATCAATGGTGATGGGTTGACCTAACAGTAACATCATAGCTTCAGTATCGTGGATACTGACTTTGTTTGCCAGCGTTTGTTGCTGCCAATCATTGATGGGATAGACCACAGGCGTTGGCTGCGAGGTAGGGTTGATAGACGGATTGGCGGCTGTGGTCGATGCGGTAGTGCTAGCGGTCACACTGGCATTGCGTTGTGAGGCGATTTGTTTGACCTTATCACAGCCAGTTAAGGTGAGTGCTAAGATAAGCCATCCCCAGCCAAGATTGTTTGGCCAAGTGGGTTTATTTTGGCTAGCGCCTTTTTGGGTAACGTCTTTTTGGGTAGTACCTTTTTGGGTAGTACCTTTTTGGGTAGTACCTTTTTGGGTCGCGCCTTTTTGGGTAACGTTTATCGGATGTTCTGAGCGGTTTTGACGCGGTAAAAAAAGCGTTTTGCGGGCAATTAGCTTCATTGTGTATTGTATAACGGGTTGGTGTGAATAGCGCATTGTAACAAGGCATTGGTGGCGGTTAACAGTACGCTTTTGTTGTTATTTTTAGCCAAATCGATGAAATGCTGCGCTTTACACCCACCCAATCAAAACCTAGCCAATCAAAACCCAGCATTGATATAGTAGCCACAGTTATTGTAAAGTGAGGGGAATTGGTAATTTTACTCATCGTATTATAGGTTTTCCCATGTCATCAATTCCTGATTCAAATGTCCGTTATCACTGCATGGTAATCGGCAATCCGATTGCCCATAGCAAATCGCCTGATTTGCACCAAGCCTTTGCCCAACAAACGGGCATCACTTTGTCTTACCAACGCCAATATTGTCCCAACGATGTCGACAGCTTTACCGCTGTCATCGAAGCATTTTTTGCAGGCGGTGGCACAGGGGCAAATGTGACCGTACCTTTTAAAGAGATGGCATTTGCGCTGTGCCAGCAGCGCGGTGAGCTATCTGAATACGCGCGCTTGGCGGGTGCAGTCAATACCCTTGCCATCAAAGACGGCAAGCTGTATGGCGACAATACCGATGGTCGCGGTTTGGTGGCGGATTTATTGTCGCAAGGCGTCAGATTAAAAGACGCAAACGTTGCTATTTTGGGGGCAGGTGGGGCGACTCGTGGCGCGATTTTGCCGTTGCTAGATGCGCAAGTAAAATCGCTGCATATTGCCAATCGCACAGTAGAAAAGGCAAAGAATTTAACCCGATTATTTGATACCGATAGGCTCACCTTTTCAAGTTTGACGGATTTGCCCAACGATATTGAGGTGATTATCAATGCAACGTCGATAGGTCTAAGCGGTGACACATTGCCGTTTGCCAAGGATATGACGGTCGATTTTGCCTATGACATGATGTATGGCAAACCCTCGGCGTTTTTGGACTTTTTTAAGGCGAAAAATGCCAAAACCTCGGATGGCTTAGGAATGCTGGTCAATCAAGGGGCATTAAGTTTTGCACTTTGGACGGGTAAACAAGTCGATTTGACGGATTTTAAATTTTGATTAATATTGGTAAAAATAGCAAAGACTTGACTGAAATTTTAACAACGATTAAAACCGCCAAAAATCGTGATGATTTACCTATCATCAAAATTACGTTAAAACGCTCTTTTATCACGTTTAATGTTATCATCCTTACTGTGATGATAGTCATCTTTTCGCTGATGTTTGCTGTGGCAATTTTTATTCCAGACACAGAGACTATATTTTTTATATCATTAATTTTCCTTATATTTTTACTTATTTTTGGTATCTATCGAGAAATAAAAGAACAACGATTAACGCTTTTTTACCGTAATGCACATGACCCATTTTATTGTGAGTTAAACCCAGTTAGCCTAATAATCGTATCTGGCAATCACAAACAAACATTAAAATGGCTGGAAATTAAATTCGTGAATAGATGTATAACTAATCGTTCCACACCAGCACATATCGCTATCCATTCTCATCATAATATTTATCTTTATCATAACCAATTACCTATCAATTATCGTAAGTTATTTTGGGTATTTCATGATTATTGGCTAAGAGCAAATCATCGCCCTATCATCAAGATTTTATAATCGTAAATAAACCGCCAGTTCAATTGAAATGGCGGTTCGTAGTCATGCTATTTAAATTCACTTTTAATCGCTCTTAGCGCTTAAATTGTGAAAGTTGCGATAAAATTTGGCTGATTTCGTCATTGGCTTCAGGTTCGGTTCGGGTGTCGCCATTTGGCGTCAAGCTATCAAATAACTGTGGTAAAAGCTCCGCCATACCTTGACGTACTTCACTTTGATCCACGCCCGTTTGTGCTGCAACTTGCGCCAACTCATCATTATCAAATAGCTGATTGATATCATTGGGATCCAGCGGTTGGTTTGATTGGTCCGCACTCATCCAGGAATTGGCTTGATGACCAAATCCCATATTTTGGATTTTATTAAAAGCGCCTGATAGACCGCCATTTCGCTGGATAAACATCAACGCGATTGGCAATAAAGCCGCCATTAACATACCTTTACCACCAAAGCCACTTTGACTTTGTGGAAATTGGTTCATACCCACGTTATTGCCCATGCCACTACCTAGACCACCGCCCATGCCACTACCTAGCACGCTACCTAGCACTTGTCCTAGCACGCCACCCTGAGACATTTGCGACATACCTTGGTTTTGGTTCATCGCCATACCGATGATATCATCCAATCCAAAACCATTTGACTGCATTTGTGGCTGCTGCACCCCGCCGCCTAAAACATTACCAAAAATATTGCCTAGGCCGCCCATATCGGCTTGGCTTTGACCGCCCATTTTGCTTTGGCCCATTTTGCTTTGAATGGCACTTTGCGCCACTTGTGTTACTAGACTTGTTAATAGACCCATGGTCATTCCCTTTTATCTTTTTCAATGATTGTTGTATATCACCAATGATACCGCGCTGACGCATGCCAATTGCGCTTAAGTTCAAACTAAAATGCGCAGTCGCTTCAACACTTGGTTGATTTAATTGTAGCAACATTGAACATAACTTATATACCATTTTTGTTATCGCCCTACTGTGTTCGCTAGCACCTTAAATTGCCGCCAGGTATCGCTATCCACTTGATCTTGCCAAATGGTTACACTGATTTTAGCTGGCACTGATTCTATCAACCCAAACGTTAAAATCATTAGGCACCCCATATCAGCGATGCCCTTCAAGCTCGCCTGCCAAACCGCTTGCTTACCCTGTTTAGGTACTTTGACAACCCCACGTACCCACTGGATTTGCCAAGTTAAAAAATCAAAGTTGTCATAAGGTAAGGTTTGATTGTTACTTTGCGGTTTGGCGTGTAACGATGAAATAGCCAATAAGTGACAACTAGAGACTTGCCCGAACCAAAGACTGGCTATAGCGACCATACCTAGTAAAAGTTTATAGGTAAGCGCCAAAGGTACGAGTGCCAAAATGCCAACAACCACCCATAAACAAGCCCCCCAAAGCAGTTTTTTATCCACACTGGGTTTGAGCGTGGCATCAATATCAATAAATGCGGTGTTATGACGCGACAAGTAGCGCTCGTTCATCTAAATCAATTAAGAAGAAGCTTTTAATGATTTGAGCTTGGCTATCAAATCAGCAAATTCTGGCTTGGTCGGATGATTGTGTAAAAACCAATCCAGCAAATCAGGATCTTCTTCTTTCACCAATTCTGCAAAAATTTGCTGCTCTCGTGAGTCGGCTTGTAGATAGTGCGCTCTCACATACGGGTCAAAATAATAATCGAGTTCTTTTAGACCGCGTCTGGCACGATAGATGACTTTGCGCTGCTCTAATGTAGGTTCTGGCTGATTGTCACTCATGATAAATCCTTGTCGTTGCGCGTTAAATTCATGTATTTTTTTACCTGTTATTAAGCTTTTGCCTGTTGCGTCGCTTGCCACATCGCAAGCCCTGCTTTAGTCGCTGCTACATTATGGGTGCGCAAGATACACGCCCCTTGCTGCACAGCAAATAGCCCTGCAACCATACTAGCAACATCTCTATCGGTAGGGTCATGGGGTAGATTGGCTGACTTGAGGACTTCCCCAACAAAGCGTTTACGGGATAATGCCACCATGACAGGTAAGTTAAACGTATGCAACCGATAAAATTCATTCAGCCATGCCAGATTTTGCTGGGCGTTTTTGGCAAAGCCAAACCCTGGGTCAATGATAAGATTGTCACGTCTGACCCCACCCTCCATAACCTCATCAATGCGCTGCTGTAACTCGCTAATAACATCGGTATATAAATCTTGATAATTATCTAGCTGATTCATGGTCGTTGGCTCACCGCGCATGTGCATGAGCATGACAGGGATATCGAGTTTGGCAGCGGTAGCAATGGCATCGGGGCGCGTCAAGGCTCGTACATCATTCCAAATTTTGGCGCCGACTTGACTGGCGAGTGTCATCACGGTCGGGCTACTGGTATCGACCGACACCCACACTTGCTCACCAAAGTTATGATTAATCGCTTCAACCACTTTGATGACGCGGTCAACTTCTTCTTGCTCACTCACAGGGCTGGCATTTGGGCGAGTAGATTCACCACCCACATCGATAATCGTCGCCCCGTCTTTGATCATCTGCTCGGTATGACGCAAGCCTTGGTCGATATGATTATATCGACCACCATCAGAAAATGAATCTGGGGTGACATTTAAAATACCCATGATATGGGGATTAGATAAATCGAGCGTTTGATTATGATAATGAATGGCAAAGTTGGGAATGGGCTGTAACTGCATGATGTCCACAATGATTGCTAAAATTTTTTACTATTTTAAGTGAAAAACAAAAAAACCGCTATCAAGTTGGTAGCGGTTTTTGAGTAACTCATATCATGGATAATTTACATTGCAGGTAACGGCGGCGGGGTTAAGCCCGACCCACTTGACGGTGGGTTGCTTGGTTTATCGAAATTTACTCTAACAGGCTCTTGATAAACTTTAGGCTCGCGTGGTGGAATACCTGCCATAATATCTTGCAATTGGTCACGGTCGATAGTTTCCCATTTCATTAACGCGTCGACCATGGCATGCATTTTGTCCGCATTACCTTCAATTAATGCACGTGCGATATCATACTGCGCTTCTAGGATACGACGAACTTCGTCGTCCACTTTCTGCTGGGTCGCTTCTGAAATAGTGCGAGATGAGGCACCAAAGTAACCTTGGTTTTCATCTTCTTCATACACCATCACACCCATGGCATCTGACATACCGTATTTGGTAACCATGGCACGTGCCATTTTAGTAGCACGTTCAAAATCATTTGACGCGCCAGTCGATTGCTGATTGATAAACACTTCTTCGGCGATACGACCACCAAACAAAATCGCAATATCATTTAGCATTTTTGACTTATAAACGCTGGTCTGATCATGCTCTGGCAATTGCCAAGTAACACCTAATGCCCAACCACGCGGCATAATAGTGACCTTATGGACAGGATCGGTACCCGGTAGCATTTCAGCTACTAAGGCATGCCCTGCTTCATGATATGCCGTTGCACGACGCTCTTCTTCACGCAGTACCATCGATTTACGTTCTGGACCCATATAAAGCTTGTCTTTGGCTTCTTCAAAGTCGTTCATATCAACTGACGCTTTATTGTTACGTGCAGCAAATAGTGCCGCCTCGTTCACCAAATTCGCTAATTGTGCACCACTAAAACCTGGGGTACCACGCGCCAATGAACGAATATCGACGCCAATTGTTGAGGGCAATTTTTTCATGTGTACACGAAGAATTTGCTCACGGCCTTTGATATCAGGCAAGCCAACTTGTACTTGACGATCGAAACGACCTGGGCGCAACAATGCTTTATCGAGTACATCGACTCGGTTGGTTGCAGCAATCACGATTACCCCGTCATTGCCTTCAAAACCATCCATCTCAACCAATAACTGGTTCAAAGTTTGTTCACGTTCGTCATGACCACCGCCCATACCCGCACCACGATGACGACCGACAGCATCAATCTCGTCAATAAAGATGATACAAGGGGCATTTTTCTTGGCTTGTTCAAACATATCACGCACACGGCTTGCACCGACACCCACAAACATCTCAACAAAGTCAGAACCTGAAATTGAGAAGAATGGTACTTTCGCTTCACCTGCAATCGCTTTGGCAAGCAAGGTTTTACCTGTCCCTGGCGGGCCTACCATCAACACACCACGTGGAATAGTCGCGCCAAGTTTGGTAAATTTTTCTGGGTCACGTAAGAAGTCGACAATTTCTGTTACTTCTTGCTTGGCTTCATCACACCCTGCCACATCTGCAAATGTCACTTTGATTTGGTCTTCTGATAGCATTTTGGCTTTAGATTTACCAAAACTCATCGGACCCATGCCGCGACCACCACCTGCACCACCGCCGCTCATATTACGCATGATGAACAAGAACAAACCAATAATCAATAGCACTGGGAAGCTTGCAATCAGTAATTGCATCATCACACCTTGACGTTCAGGGGTGGCGCCTTGAACTTCAACATTATGCTTGATAAGCTTTGGCATTAGCTCAGTGTCAGTGACCGCAGGACGCACTGTCTCAAAAGTTGAGCCGTTTTTCTTTTCGCCAGAAATTTGCTCACCGTCAATTTTGACACTTTTGACCTGGTCAGTTGCCACCGCAGTGACAAATTGGGAGTAATTGAGCTTATCAGGTTCATTGCGGGTATCAAAATTGCTAAAGACTAGCACTAATACCCCTATCACAACTAACCACAATAAGGTATTTTTTACCATGTCGCTCACGTTGTTTTTCATCCTTCGCGTTAGGGGGTTGATTAAAAAGTGGGGTTAAATCAAAATGTTTACCAAAGATAGATAGATTTTTCACCAAAAATAGACGTTATATTAATCTTTCAATATAGCATGATATATGGATTTACCTTAACATTATCAAGCGAATTCTCTGTTATTTTCTAGTAAAAACATATTACCAATTTTTATCCAGTTAACTTCATGGATAGACTAAAGCAAATTACCTTATTTGGTGGCAATCCAATACATTTCTTTTGAGCGCGCGCGTGACGCTGCAGGCTTGATACTGCGCACTTTACTAAAACGCTGCTGCATATTTTTTCGTAAAGCATCAGAGCCTTCGCCTTGGAATACCTTAATCACTAAGGTGCCACCTTCAGGGAGCACTTGCTCGGCAAAGTCCATGGCAAGCTCACACAAATAAATCATTCGTGGCTGATCGACTGCAGAAAACCCTGAGGTATTAGGCGCCATATCAGATAGCACCACTTCCACTTTTTTATCGGCGACTTCTGCCATGATGTTGTCAAACACTGCTTGCTCACGAAAATCACCTTGGATAAAGGTCACATTCTCTAGCGTATCCATCGGCAAGATGTCTGAGGCGATAAGTTTGCCAGTGTCACCGACTAGTTTACCCGCAACTTGCGACCAGCTGCCTGGGGCAGAACCCAAATCGACCACCGTCATGCCTTTTTTAATCAGCTGCAGTTTTTCGTTGATTTCTAGCAATTTGTAAGCCGCTCTTGCCCGATAGCCATCGCGCTGGGCAAGTTTGACATAGTGGTCGTCAATGTGCTCTTTCATCCACGCACGGCTACTTTTGGACAATTTTTTGTTGGTAATACGCGTTGCCATAATTCTCTACAAGCTACCCTTTATAGTTTAAACATTCTTCACTTGGGATTCGGCTAAAAAACCCAAAGCCATCCTACAATGACCATCGGTAAATTTTGACAATCTCAAGGGTTAAGACTGTTATTTTAGCATATTTCACCAAGTTAGCTTGCATTAACTCATGGATTGGCTATTGATTTTTTTAATCCAATGATTTTTGCAGATTGATAAGTCATGGCAGCGTTTTTGCCTATGTGTTTTTGCCTATGTATTGCCCATAATTTATTAGGCAAAATGATTAATATGGTATAATGCTAGCTAATTTTTTTATAGGTCAATTGACAGTTATGACAAATTCAAGCTTATCAAATGCTGATATCAAACATTTAAAAGGCATCGGTCACCAGCTGAACCCGGTGGTAATGATTGGAGGTCAAGGCGTTACCCCAACCGTTATTGAAGAAATTGGGCGCGCACTGAGCGATCATGAGCTGATTAAAGTAAAAATCCCAGCCGGTAGCAAAGCAGATCGTGACGCTGTAGCAAATGCGATTGCGGAAGCCACTGATGCGATTTTGGTCACCAGTATCGGGCGTATGGTATTATTATTACGTCGCAATCTGGACGCCAATCCTAAGTTATCAAACTTGGTACGTTTTGGCTAAGGCTACAATGGACGCGTTACAGGGTGAGACATTTGCACTGACGAGCACGGTTGAGCCACTTACCGTATCGGCAATACTGGACTACCAGCTCTTAGTCCATGTGGTCGCTGATAGTAAATTTTTAACGCTCTTATTTGATGCTACCCATCCTAAGATTGATGATAGTCAAACCGCTCTACAAGCTGGTCTATGGGCAAATTTTCCGACATTTAGCCCATTGGCACTTCAACGCGTGATGCGCCAAGATTATTTATGGCAAGCAGATTGTTTTGAGTGTTTTATTGCCAAAGATAGCCAAGCGGATAGCCCGTATCTTGAGGTCAATTTGGCGACCAATGGTGAGTTTAATCTTTATTATTTTGACAGTTATCGGACACCGAATGCATTACCCCCTCGGCGCTTGCCTATCAAAGCGCTGACTTATGGTGAGGATATCAATTTTTTTAGCCAAGCCGTTACACAAGATAGCGAGCTTGCGCTTGTGTTTTGGTGTTCTGCAAGTCCAATGCTCCTTACCCATGTACGAGCGGTACAGCAGCAATATGCGTTTAGCGTTGGTACTTTTCGTGTCGGTATGACATTTGCCAAATCAGCATTGGACAAGCTGGTTGGTGCAAATGGTAATTATGCGCTAAATCCAACGCGTGTGATTCAGCAACCGTCTGACAGTGGCTTAGCAGACAACTCAGCTCCAACCGTCAATGAAATGAGTTATTGGGCCATACAGCATGCACAGCCAGCGGACTTTCATAACAAGGCACACTGGATAAACAGCTAAATTAGGATGATTTTAAACCATAGCACAGCGAAAAATAAAAAACTGGCATATAAGCCAGTTTTTTTATACCGAGATAGTGTCACGATTAACGCGCTGGCGCCATTGCTAAGTAAGTTTGTGGATTGATGGCTTGACCATTTTGGCGCACTTCATAATGTAGGTGGGCGCCTGTTGAACGACCCGTGTTGCCTACTGCCGCGATTTGCTGGTTTGCATACACCGTATCGCCAACGTTAACATAGTTTGCAGAGGTATGTGCGTAACGCGTGACAGTACCGTTGCCATGATCTACTTCAACATAACGACCATACCCTGTACCCCAACCTGAGAAAGTTACCACACCATTACCGGTGGCATAAATAGGGGTGCCGATGGGAGCAGCAAAATCCATGCCTTTATGAAACTGTGATTTACCAGTGACAGGGTGGATACGATAGCCAAAAACTGAACTCATACGCGCAGATGAAGCAATCGGACGTACGGTCAACATGCCATTACCTGCATAGCTGCCCATTGCCGGCATGTTGATAATGGTGGTTGGCTGAGTCGATAGCTTTTGTGCTAAACTTGCGAGGCGGTCTTCTTTTTGCTGGGTTTGCTGGCTTAGATTTTTGATAGCGGCATTGACGGCGTCTGAAGGCAGATAATAATCTTCACCATCATCTTCACGGACAATAACTTGACTGGTTTTACCGGCATTGGTAATCGATAGAATTTGAGCTTGTGCAACACTCATTGTGGTTAAAGCAACAACTGGCAATGCGATTAGAGCTAATTTCATCTTTTATCCTTTGTTAAACCTTATGCTATTAAACCCTGTGCCAATGTCATGTGAACGCTACTACCGCGCATTGGCAAGATTTAATTCACTATAATTTGGTCTTGAAATCACCTACACTAAGACCTAACACTAAGACTAAATCAAAATTTTTGTCGCTTAACTACCCACCACACTGCGCATTGACTATGAAAAAACCAACCAACCATCTTGCTTCTCGCACTGAGCGTCTTGCCAACTATCAATTACCGTTTCAAAAAAAACTGCAGCAATTACAGCAGTTGACGGACGATGTTCGCAGCGCTTGGCAAAACGTATTGACTGAGGAAGTCTTAGCAAGCTTACAAGTGATTGCTTGTGAATCGTTTAGACTTGTGGTTAGTACAAATAGTCATACCCTTGCCAATCACCTCAATTACAACCAGCAGCACCTACTTTCCACCCTGCAAGCGTTCGATAACAATTTTCATCAATTTAATCAGTTACGTTTTCGCGTGGTGATTGTCAAAGCTAGTTATGACTCGCAAATGCCAAATTTACAGTGTAATCACAATGTTAGCAATGTAAAGAAGTGTGAGCTAAGCGAATCTACGAAGCGAAATATAACACAGCTATGTGACCTTGTCACGGATAACGAGCCGCTTAGAACGGCGTTACAAAGACTGATAAAAGACTAAAGAAGCCAATTTACAATGTAACTTTATGTAAATTATGTTGCTGATATCGCAAGATTTATCAATAGATTAATGGCTTGTGCAAGTGAAAGTAAAAAACTAGAAAAAAATTTACAATTAATAGGAGAGTAAAGATATCTTTTTTTTTATTTTTACTGCGCTTATAGTAGCCAATGGCTAAAAAAAGATATCCAAAAATGAAATGATAAAATTGGATGGTTGGGTTTAATTAGTGTAATAAAATGATAACTTCTTGATAAAAAAATGTTACTAATCAAGCCATCTGTAAAATTTTTTCATTAGTAAAAATACACAATAAAATTAATAAAGTTAAATAAATCTAGTTAACATTGTCATTTTTTGTTACAACTTTATAGTTATTTTCATCACTAAATAAAGAGTGTAACAATTTATTATTGAGCGCATGCCCTGACTTATACGCATAAAACTCGCCCAAAATCTGGTGCCCGGCAAGGTATAAGTCACCAATCGCATCTAGTACTTTATGGCGCACAAATTCATCGTCAAAACGTAACCCTTCAGGATTAAGTACGCCGCTATCATCTAAAACAATGGCATTCTGCATACTCCCCCCCAGCCCTAAGTTATTGCTTTTTAGGTACTCAATATCTTTTAAAAAGCCGAATGTGCGCGCTTTGGCAATATGCTCGATAAAATTGCCTTCATTAAAATCCAATTTAAACTTTTGATGTGAGCCATCAAACGCAGGGTGATTAAAGTCAATTTGGAAATCTAACACAAATCCATCGTAGGGACGAAATCCTGCGACTTTATCCTCCACGCGAACCTCAATCGGTTGCAACACCTGAATATAGCGTTTGGCAGACGTTTGCTCGGCAATACCCGCTTGTTGCAATACTTGCACAAATTCGATGGCACTACCATCCATAATTGGGATTTCAGGCGCTGACACTTCGATTTGTAAATTATCAATTTGAAGCGCAGCGATTGCACTCATCAAATGCTCGACTGTCCCAATGCGCTGACCTAATTCATTGGTGAGATTTGAGGACATCATGGTATCGGTTACTGCATGATAGATAGCGGGAATGGGCTTTGCCTGTGCCACATCGCTACGTAAAAACTGAATCCCATAGTCAATGGGTGCAGGAGAAAAGCGCAGGTGTACAGGGTTACCGCTATGTAAGCCGATGCCTTCAAGATTGATGGGTTGTTGAATAGTACGCTGCTGCATAATGCCCCCTAGTAGATTGCACTCATCCTTAGCCAAAGCTAGGTTGATATAATTTGTTACATTTGGCTATTCTACCATTGTCCCTTTCCACATCATAGTGATGCTTGATTGATTTTATCGACCTTTACGATTGGCTACAGTGATAAAAAAACCCCACAACGATTAAGCTGTGGGGCTTTTAAAAAATCATACAGTATCTTAGCGATTTTGCTGGCGACGTAGATAGTCTTGAATACTGTTGCCTGTGCGTTGTGGCTGTGATGATTGCGGTGCTGGCGCAGGCTCGATAGTTTGCTGTACAGGTGGCTGAGGTGTAGGGATGGATTGTGGTATATCACGGCGTGCCGCATACGCAGGTTCATGCGTACCTGCTTCCACTTTGTGGGTGCTAGAGGCATCTGAGACAAAATCTCTAGCTGGGTGCTTTGGGGTATTATCTAGCGTAAGACCCGTTGCCACCACGGTTACTTGGATTTCATCGCCCATGTCTTCATCAAATACCACGCCGTAGAAGATGTTGGCTTCGTCAATATCTACCAAGCTATGCACTTTTTGGGTGATGCGTTCTTGCTCTTCAAAATTGAAATCTGAGCTAGCCACCACGTTGACCAATAGACCTTTGGCATTTTTAAGTAATAAGTTGTCAAGCAATGGGCTTTTGATGGCTTTTTCAGCGGCAATTTCGGCACGGTCTTCACCACTGCCTTTCCCGATACCCATCATCGCATGACCCCGTGAGGTCATTGCCGTGCGAATATCGTTAAAGTCGATGTTAATAAAACCATCTTTTGAAATCATGTTAGAGATACCTTGCACCGCTTGAAGTAAGACTTCATCGGCTTTTTTAAAGGCATCTTTCATAGAGATTTTGCCATACACTGTCATCAATTTATCGTTGGGGATAGTGATGATGGAGTCCACAAAGTTAGAAAGCTGCTCAATACCTTCCCTAGCCACTTTATTACGTCTACCACCTTCAAAGGTAAATGGCATGGTCACTACGGCAACGGTCAAGACGCCCATCTCTTTGGCTAGTCTGGCGATGACTGGCGCAGCGCCTGTACCTGTGCCACCGCCCATACCCGCGGTAATAAATACCATATCAGAATTTTCTAACAATTGGCGAATTTGTTCTTCATCGCTTTCTGCCGCTTCACGCCCTACTTCTGGATTAGCACCTGCGCCCAAGCCACGGTTGTTATTTTTGATACCGAGCTGGATTTTATTGGGCGCTGACAGGCGGTCAAGCGCTTGTCTATCGGTATTGGCACAGACAAAGGTAATGCCTTTTACACCATTTTGTACCATGGTTTCAACGGCATTGCCACCGCCACCACCGACACCGATAACGGTTAAACGGGCTGAATCGGCAAATGTATCAGTGTGATCTTGTACAATACTAAACTTCGCTTCCATAATTAAAAATCTCCGTATGCTGTCAAGTGGGCTTGAGCAGCATAAATAGCAAACATATTAAATTAAATATCAATTAAATCATTACACAATTAGTGGATTTTAGAGTCAATCATAACATGAGCACTCTTAAAATACTAAACATCTCTTTTTTAGAAAAATTTACCAAAAAATTTATTCAAAGTTTTGAGTTTTTCTCGCATGGGCTTAACTTGCAACGAGTCAGGTGAGCTTTTCTCGCTATGATGAAACGCCTCACTTTGACTATATAACAGTGTGCCAAACGCGGTTTGGTATTTACGCTCACCAATCATTGCCGCAATGGTGCGAAGCTTGTCATCATCGCCATATTGGGTATAGGCAGAAATCGCTGGGTGTTGATTGACCTTGTTTACTTTATTGGCAAAGATTTTTTTGGCTAGTGGCAATAATCCGCGCATTTCAGCACCACCGCCCGTGATGACATAGCCTTGTTGTAAAAACTCACTTAGTCCTTCTTTATCCAGCTCTTTTTTAATATGACCTAAAATACTGATATAGCGGGCTTCAGTGACTTCAAGGAGTTCAAGCATATTAATGGTTTTTTCATCGTCATGCTGTGAACGCTTGATGGTAAAAAATTGGCTTGAATCAATCCCATGGCGATCGACATTGGCTTGGGATTTTTTCATATTCTCTGCTTCAGCAATGGTGACATCTAGCAGCATAGAGATATCCAGTGTTGCGTGATGACCGCCCTCGGCAAAACAATGGGTATAAATCAGCTTATCTTCACGGTAAACACAAATACTGGTCGTCGATGCGCCAATATCAATCAGACATACGCCATGGTATTTTTCTTCAGGTAATAAACCGTATTCGGCGGTAGATACAGCATCAAATAGCATTTGGTCGATACTGACATCACATTCTTGCAGCAGTTGCTGTAAATTTTGGCGACCTTTGACCGGCATCATCATCAGATGATACAGCACCATCAAGTCATTTGCTTGCATGCCAATCGCATCATCAATCATCTCAGCATTGCCATCTAACGCAATACCTTGCTGGGCATAATGCATCAAATACAAATCATCTGT
Source organism: Moraxella osloensis (assembly GCF_001553955.1). Lineage (NCBI taxonomy): Bacteria > Pseudomonadati > Pseudomonadota > Gammaproteobacteria > Moraxellales > Moraxellaceae > Faucicola > Faucicola osloensis. Next base: position 1,941,199 of record NZ_CP014234.1, on the reverse strand, counting down.
AAGATGTTTATTTTTGGCTTGGGTTAGCGCGGCGACCACGTCTTTGGCTTGTACGATATCGTGTTTGATTTTGACTTCGCCCACACTATTGACGCTTTGTAAATCTGGGGTAGAAAAACTAAGCCAAACACTGTTTACGCGGCAATTTGCCATGTCTTCAGCGTTTTGAATAGATTGTTTGATGGCAGATTTTAGACGTTCGCGGTGGCGAATGGTGCCTTGGGCGAAATCATGGTTTTTGACGGTAGATAGACCGATAATACGAATATCTTGCGCACTGTGGATTTGACCAATCACAGTATGAATAGCGGTAGCACTTAGGTGGACGACGACGATCAGATCTGGCTTTTTCATAGAACACTACAAAATTATGTTTCACCTAATGGCTGGGGTTGGCGGTGGTTTTTAAGGCGTTAGTTTTCGAATCGGTTGTTGAGTTGGCATCGGTCACCGGTTTAGTATCAGCCGATTTATTGACGGCAGCTGTATCACCAGCTTGCTGTATCACAGGTCGTTTGGTAATTGCCATGCCATTTTTATAGCGTAAATCCACCGTTTGCAGCGTTTTGAGCTGTGGTTTAAGCTGATTTTGTAACATGATGCTCAGTCGGTACAGTTTTTCTGACGTATTGTCATTATCAACCAGTACCCGAAGTCCGTTATCAAAGCGAAATAGCCATGCCATTCTGGGCGTTACGATGACTTCTTCAATTTTCATACCCAGTGGCATAAACCAATCACTAACTTGCTTGATTTGCTGCATCATGACAACGGCATTTTGGCTATCGCCTTGTAGCTGCATCAAGCTGGCGTTATTTAAGTCATTGCTATCGGCAGGCTTAAATACCGTACCATTGGCATCGACTAAACGTTCACTACCAAACTTGGCAACGGCTTGGCGCGGTACTACATTGACCACAATACCTTGTTGCCAATCGCGGCGCACATCGACTTGCCCTACCCAATCTACCGTCTCAAGTTTTGCTAGATAGCTTTGCAAATCAGCTTTGAGCAGATTTGTGTCGGCTTTTTCGCCCAATAGTTGCTGAAGCTGCAGGGTTTGCTGGGTATTTAACCCTTTATGCTGCAAACTAATCGCTGCATTGGGTAATTTGTTGAACACATTAATCGCCAAAGCCGCTAATATCAGCAACAATAACACAACGCCAAGCATTAACAACTTTGGCAGTAGCTGATGAAAGCGAGTGGGGAGCGTAGTATCTAGGGAAGCAGTTGCCACAAATGAATTTGCCATATTGACCAATCATAACTCGGTCTAAAATTATTAATTACTAAAATCTCAACAACAAAAATCAAAATAACTAAAAATATTACAAGGATTTATGCCAAGAAGCATATCATAGCAAATTCAATGAAATGAATGGTAAATAGATAATACGCTTCTAGACAATTCAAGTACTTTTTTTGTAAACAAATATAAACGAAAACGACTTAGTCGCTCAACGTTTGTTCTAAGATACGCACGCATAGCGTCGCAAAATCCATGCCACGCGCTTTTGCTGCCATCGGCACCAGACTATGACTGGTCATCCCGGGCACCGTATTGAGTTCAAGCAGATATAGCGTGCCTTCGTCATCTCGTAAAAAATCCACACGTGACCAACCTTTGCCCCCAAGGGCGGCAAACGCTTTTCTTGCGATTTGCTGCATGGTGTGTTCTTGCGCCTCACTCAAATCTGATGGGCATTGGTAGACGGTATCATCACGATTGTATTTGGCTTCGTAGTCATAAAACTCGGTCGTTGGGATGATGCGAATACTGGGCAGTACCTCATCACCGAGGATAGAGCAAGCATACTCACCGCCTGTGATGGCTTTTTCTGCCAGAATAGCGCCGTGGTATTGTTTGAGCTGTGGGTAGGTCTTGGCAAGCTCGCCCGCTTGTTTAATTTTAAATACGCCGACACTACTGCCTTCAGCGGCGGGTTTGACAAACAGCGGTAAACCTAGCTGCTGTTCGATAGCAGTAAAATCGGTATTGTCATCAAGCACGACATAAGGTACGTTTGGTAAATCTAACGCTTGCCAAACTAGCCGGTTGCGAAACTTATCCATGGCAATTGCAGAGGCTAATACGCCACAACCGGTATACGGAATATTAAAACCGTCTAGCACCCCTTGCAGGCTGCCATCTTCGCCAAAAGTGCCATGCAGCACATTAAATACGCGGTCATAGTCGCGCAGTTTTGAGATATCTGTTTCTTTGGGGTCAAAGTGATGGGCATCCACGCCTTTAGTGAGTAGCGCATCAAGCACAGCTTGACCACTGGTCAGCGATACTTCACGCTCGGCACTCCAGCCGCCACAGACAACCGCCACTTTACCAAATTGTTTGACATCGATAAGCTCTGACATATTGATTCCTAATCTTTTGTTAACCGAATTCATTGCTACAATTATTTCACCCAAATTTTTAAACTATCGCTTGGCTATGACTTAGCTATGGTTTGGCTATGGCTTAGTAATTTTAGCACACTCATAAAATAATCGCCTGCTGGCAGCATGGGCAAGCTACAACAGCTTTTCAATACCTTAAGCCTTTTAACCGCTTACCGCATGGTTGTTCAATCAAGCGGTTTTTCAATCAAGCGGTTGTTCAATCAAACGGTTATTTGTCCGCTAGAAATAAGTTGTTTTTTGCCAAATCTAGACAGAGTTGACCCACATTACCCGCCCCTTGGGTAATCAGCAAATCATTGGCTTTTAACATACTACCTAGCACCTGACGGATTTGATCCATGTCATTGATGTTCAGCATAATCGGCTCAACTTGTCCGCGGGTGCGGATGGTACGGGCAAGACTGCGACTGTCCGCGCCTTCAATCATGGCTTCACCTGCGCTATACACATCGAGTAGCATCAACACATCGACTTGTGACAACACGTCCACAAAATCATCGAAGCAATCACGGGTACGGGTAAAACGGTGAGGCTGGAAAATCATCACCAAGCGGCGATCGGGATAGCTTTGGCGAGCCGCTTTGATAGTCATTGCCACTTCGGTTGGGTGGTGACCATAGTCGTCAATCAATAACACATCGCCTGCGCCATCTTTGACAGGGTAGTTACCATTGTTTTCAAAACGTCTGCCCACGCCGGCAAATTTTTTGACCGCTTGACAAATGGCTTCATCACTGACACCTTCATCGGTGGAGATGGTGATAGCCGCTAAAGCGTTATAGACATTATGAATACCAGGAATGTTCAAAGTAATCGGCAGTGGCTCACGGTCTTTACGCAGTACGGTAAAATGGGTTTTGGTGCCATCTGCCACCACATCAATGGCTTGCACATCGTTATGTTTTTCTAACCCATAAGTCAACACAGGACGTGCGATTTTATCAATCAGTCCGTATAACTCTTTGTCATCACCGCACAATACTGCCAACCCATAAAACGGCATATTCTGTAAAAACTGCACATACGCGGATTTTAGTTTGTCAAAACTGCCGCCATAGGTTTCCATATGGTCTTGGTCGATATTGGTGACAATCGCTGCCATCGGACGCAGCGATAAAAATGATGCATCTGACTCATCCGCTTCCGCCACCAAATAACGGCTTTGACCTAATGACGCGTTTTTGCCTGAGGCGTTAAGTTTACCACCAATCACATAAGTAGGATCCAAACCCGCTTCGGTTAAAATCATGGTAAGCAGACTCGTGGTGGTAGTTTTGCCATGCGCACCCGCTACTGCAATACCATGACGGTAACGCATCAGCTCACCTAGCATATCGGCGCGGCGTACCACAGGAATACGTCCTGACAAGGCGGCTTGGATTTCTGGATTGGTATGATCAATGGCTGATGACACCACGACCACATCGGCTTCACTGATGTTTTTGGAATCATGCCCGATAAACACTTGAATGCCCATTTGTGTCAAACGGTCGGTCACTGGGCTTTGTTTGATGTCTGAACCGCTAACCATATAGCCATGATTATGGACAACTTCGGCAATACCGCACATCCCTGCCCCACCAATACCGACAAAATGCACGTGGCGAATACGGCGCATCTCTGGAATTTCGACCACGCGCTTGGTAATTTTTTTGGTGACACTGTTGGTTTTTTCAGGTTTTTCGGTGGATTGGGCAGTGGCAGTTTTGGCTGATTTTGACATAGACAGGCTCAATGATAAATGACTTATAAGTTGTAAAAAATAATTAGGGTTTTAACTGGGATAAAATGGCATCGGCAGCCAGCTGTGTGGCATTGGGTTTGGCAAATTCACGCGCTTTTTCTGCCATCGCTAAAATTTGATGACGGTCGAGCTTGGCTAAAATAGCACTTAAACTCTCTGCCGTTAACGCTTTTTGCGGCATTAAAAACGCGGCGCCATGTTCTGATAGGGTTTTGGCATTGGCCGTTTGGTGATCATCGACCGCATGGGGCAGCGGCACAAATACCGCAGGCAATCCAACCGTGGCAACTTCTGTGACCGTGAGCGCCCCAGCACGGCAGACTATCACATCTGCCCAGCTGTATGCTGCTGCCATATCTTTGACAAATGGCAAAATCTCATATTGGGTTGATTGGAGTTGTGCTTCGCGATATACCGCTTGGGTAGCCTCTTGGTTGTTTTTGCCACATTGATGGCGCACTTGCCACGGCTTGGCATCTGGCATACTTTCTAATTTTTTTAGCGTGGGCGCGATATGGTTATTTAGTGCCTGAGCACCCAGAGAACCGCCAATGACCAATAGCTTTAAAGGACTGGTATCATTGACATCGATACGGGCTTTTGGTGGCGGTACTTGTACGATAGCCTCACGTACGGGGTTGCCCACTGTCATTACTTTATTAGAAGGTAGTTCGGTGAAGGTGTTTGGGAAGGCTTCTAACACTTGATTAGCAAGCTTAGATAGATAGTTATTACTCATGCCTGCGATGGCATTTTGTTCATGAATCAAAATTGGTATTTTACAAAATTTGGCGGCCAATCCACCAGGTGCGGTCACATAACCACCAAACCCTACCACGATGTCGATTTTATTGGTTTTGATGATTTTGATAGCCGCTAATGTTGCTTTAAGTAAGGTTGACGGGGCTTTAAATAAGCGTTTGATACCGTTACCGCGCAATCCCTGCATATTGATGGCATGGTAGGTAAAGTCGTAATGTTGTAGCAACTCATTTTCCATACCGACTAGGGTGCCGAGCCAATGCACTTGGGCGCCTGATTGTTGTAACGCTTGAGCCACCGCAATCGCGGGAAACACATGCCCACCCGTGCCTGCTGCCATCATCAGCACGCGCGGTTTTTGCATCGTTGGCTCACTCATTACAAAATCCTTATTCAATCGATATATTCATTGGGATTATCCCATCATAAAAGACCGATTATTTGGAAAAACAATCACCATAAAAATGGCAAAATCATAGCATTCTTTTTATACCTTTAAAAGATAAAAGGTTATTTTATAAAAAAACCCTTGAATCACTGTTCAAGGGTTTTTGATAACTTTGTTGCGTGTTTAACTTATTTTAATGACTCACCTAAAATCACACCGCCGTCTTTTTTGGTAATCATCACCGTCGCTGAACGTGGTGTAGTACCACCAGCAATTGCGCCCCATGTGACCCCTGGTTGATCTTCGCCTGGATGTTGGATATTGATGAAGAGTGTTTTAAAGTCTGGCGTTAAGGTGATACCCGTTACTTCACAACCTTTTGGACCGACAAAGAAACGTTTGATGTTTTGCTCATTGGCTTGCATACCGACGCGAGTTTTGATACCCGCTGATGTGGTTACTTCTTTACCATCATTGACTTTACCAGGCAACGCAGCTAGTAGCATACAGTTGGTTCTGCTAGTGTAAGCACCGTCATCGGTTTGAATCCACAATACGCCACGTGGGTCGAAGTATAGACCATCTGGAGAAGACAAATCGTTATTGGCATTTAAACCAGACAGATTTTCTGCGGTTAAATCATTTGGCGCTGCAAATAGGTAGATATCCCAGTTAAAGCTGGTAGCTGTATGGTCGTTACCTTTTTCAGCCCAACGAATGATATGTCCGTTACGGTTACCCTTGTTGGTAGCATAGTTACGTGGGTTAGCTGCATCTACCGGATATGAAACGCCACGATTAGAATTGTTGGTTAATGTGACATAAACTTCACCCGTTACTGGGCTTACTGATACCCATTCTGGACGATCCATTCTAGTTGCACCTAGTGCGTCACCCGCAATACGAGCATGTACCAACACATCAGCTTGGTTAGCAAACGCGTATTTTGCATAAGACGCAGTTAATGCGCCTGTACCAAACGTTAATGGTTTCCATTCACCTGTACCATCATCTTTAAATACTGCAACGTACAAAGTACCTTTATCTAAGAACCTGTTCACGATTAAAAAATATGTTAGGATAGACGCTGCTCAGTGGCCGGTTCTGCCAAGCGGTGATGTCATCCAAGATGTTGTCAGTGACTCTGGAAACCAAGCTGCTTGAGATGTCGACGTCGTAGATGTCCTTGATGGTTTCGACAATCTCAGTAGTGGTTTGACCTTTGGCGTAAAAGCTGATGATTTTGTCATCAAGACCTGAAATACGGGTTTGGTGCTTACTGACAAGTACAGGCTCAAAGCTACTGTCGCGGTCTCTTGGGGTGGAGATCTCAAGCTCGCCTGTGTCGCTACGGACTCTCTTTTTAGTGTGCCCATTGCGCTTATTAGGCCTGTCTGCCTTTTCATGCTTGGGGTAGCCGAGATGCTCTTCCATTTCTGCTTCTAGGGCAGTGTCGATGAAGGACTGCATGAGCTGCTTTTGAAAGTCTTTGATGTCATCGAAGCTTTTCATGCTGCTGGCCATTTGCTCAGCCAGTTTCTTGATGTCAGATTGGTTAGTCATTGCTTATTCTCCTGTTAGTCGATTATAAGCAGTTACACAAAGTTTGGGAAACTCTCTGCCTTACATTTCGTATTTTCTATTTGTAACGTAATTTCAGTAATATTATGATTATGTTTTAGAACTTCTAAGGCCTTTTGATAGAGTTGATCTGTATTGCTATTCGGAGCAACCAAATGAGCAGTTAAATGAATATTTCTTGAGGATATAGCCCAGACTTTCAACTGATGAATCCCTTCAACGCCCTCTAGCTTCAATAAATCATTTCTTAACGACTCAATATCAATCTCATCAGGAACTCCTTCAAGCAGAATATTAATACTTTGTTTTAATAAAATCCAAGTTCGAGGTAAGACCCAGAAGCCAATTAACACAGCGATTACGGTATCAACCCACATCCACTGGGTAAAATAAATAACTATTCCTCCGATAATCACGCCTATCGATCCTAGAGCATCACTAAGAACTTCTAAATATGCACCTTTTATATTTAGACTTCCTTCAGCACTAGCAGAAAGGATTTTCAGTGAAATCAAATTTATGACCAAACCACTGACCGCGACAATCATCATTCCAACACTTTGAATTTCAGCAGGATTCGTAAAACGTTGATAAGCTTCATATACAATATATATTGCTACCACAAAAAGCATCACCGCATTAAACAGAGCCGCTAAAATTTCAAATCGCTGATAGCCAAAAGTTCTTTTATCATCTGCGGCTTTTTTACCAATTTTGATAGCGGCAAGAGCAATAGCTAAAGCGGCTGCATCAGTAAACATATGAGCTGCATCAGATAACAAAGCCAAACTTTGGGTAATAAAAGCAGCGACAACTTCTACTATTAAAAAAGTAGTCGTTAAACCTAAGGCAACCATTAACTTCTTACTATTTTCTTCAGTAACAACCGCATGGCTATGATCATGATGTTCTGACATAAAATATTTTCCTTATTCTATTTATGATGAGCAGAGATATTGGATAACAGCCAATATCTCTGCTGTAAATCGACTAATCTATTGGATTAAGAAACTTTTTTTTCATTTATCCAACGATAAAGCACGGGTAACAGCACCAAAGTTAGTAATGTTGAAGAGATAATCCCGCCAATCACTACGGTTGCCAGTGGCCGTTGAACCTCAGCCCCTGTTCCGGTTGCCAGCGCCATTGGTACAAAACCCAGTGAAGCCACACAAGCTGTCATCAACACTGGTCTTAAGCGCAAAATAGCCCCTTGCCACACGGCTTTATGCACTGGATATTTGTCCCTTAATTCCTTAATAAAGGTCAGCATTACCAGTCCATTGAGGACTGCAACACCAGATAAGGCAATAAAGCCAATTCCAGCTGACATCGATAATGGAATATCCCTTAGCCAAAGGAACAGCACACCACCGGTCAAGGCAAAGGGTACCCCGGTAAAGACCAATAGACTTTCTTTGACATTGTGAAAGACCGCCATCAGTAAAATAAAGATAGTGATTAAAGCCAGTGGAATCACGATTTGCATCCGTGCTTTGGCTGAAGCCAAATTTTCAAACTGACCGCCATATTCTATCCAATAACCACTTGGCAAAGTGTATGCTTTGAGCTGTGTCTGTACATCAGAAACAAAAGACCCTAAATCACGCCCTTCAACATTCGTTGTAACCACAACTCGGCGTTTACCATTTTCTCGACTGACTTGGTTGATTCCTTCAATGGTCGAGACTTGCGCGACATCCGACAATAAAATACTGCCACCATTTGGAAGCTGAATAGGTAACTGGGAAACAGATGCGACACTACGGTCTTGCTCTCCAAGACGGATAACAAAATCAAAACGACGATCGCCTTCTAAAATCTCTCCCACGCTTTGTCCACCAATACTGGTTGCCACAAGGTCTTGAATTGAACGCACACTCAAACCATATTGTGCAGCCAAAGTTTTATTTACCTCGACATTCAGTAATGGCAAACCTGAGGTCTGCTCAACTTTCACGGCACTGCTACCCGATATTTGCTGAATGATTTTGGAGATTTTAGTCGCCTCAGTATTGAGGACATTCATATCATCACCGAAGATTTTCACACCAACATCACTACGCACACCTGAGATCAATTCATTAAATCGGAGTTCAATCGGTTGTGAAAATTCACTATTATTGCCTGGAATCGTGGCTAAATACGTCACCATACGGCCACGTAATTCATCTAAACTTTCTTTAGGATTTGGCCATTCTGAACGAGGCTTTAACATGATATAGCCATCTGAAATATTGGGTGGCATGACATCTGTTGCAACCTCGGCTGTACCCGTTCTGGCAAATACTGCCTTAATTTCAGGGAAACTCTTTAAAAGAAGTTTTTCAGTATTCTTCTGAATACGTAAAGACTCTTCTAAGCCTGTACTTGGTGAACGTAACTGTTGTACCGCAAAGTCTCCTTCACTGAGCTGTGGTGCAAATTCACTGCCGAGTTTGGTACTGATAAATCCCGTAATCACTAATACACACAGTGCAAAAGTCAGCACAACTGCTTTGTATTGATACGAAATATCAAGAGTTTGCTGATATTTAGCTTTTAGCCATAACATCCAACGACTTTCTTTTTCTTGAATATCGCCTTTGACCCACAATGCCACAGCAGCAGGCACAAAGGTGATCGATAAAATAATGGCTGCAACAAGGGCGAGTACCACTGTCAATGCCATCGGATGGAACATTTTTGCTTCCACACCACTTAAAGCAAAAATCGGCAAATACACCACCAAAATAATAAGCTGACCAAAAATAAGAGGACGACGTGCTTGGCGGGCAGCCAGAAAAACTTCCTTAAAGCGTTCACTTTGTGTGAGAGGTCGTTTTAACAGTTGCTGTGTATGGGCTAAACGCCGGATACAGTTTTCGACAATCACCACAGCACCATCGACAATGATGCCGAAATCGAGTGCACCTAAACTCATCAGATTGGCACTGATATTTTTCTGTGCCATCCCGGTTAAGGTAAACAGCATAGAGAGTGGAATGACACAGGCAGTAATCAAGGCAGCACGGATATTCCCTAAAAACAGGAACAGAATGATGATGACCAGGATTGCTCCCTCTACCAAGTTTTTCTGAACGGTTTTAATCGCCTTCTCAACCAAGGTAGTACGGTCGTACACCGTTTCAATCACTACCCCTTTAGGCAAACTATTCTGAATATCTTGAAGCTTGGCATCCACAGCTTTAGAAACAGTCCGGCTATTTCCACCCATCGCCATCATGGCAACCCCTAAAACGGTTTCTTTGCCGTTATAGGTTGCCCCACCGGTTCTTAAATCATGCCCAATAGAGACTTGCGCAATATCACCAACCCGAATTGGGCTGCCATTTGGGCTACCCAGCATGGTGTTCTCAATATCAGAAAGCCCATTGAATGCACCCGGTACACGTACCGTCAGTTGCTGACCATTGTCTTCAATATAACCTGCACCTCGGTTCTCATTATTTTGCGCTAAAGCCTGTTGCAGTTGTTCTAATGAGATATTCAGTTGCTGCATCCGGTTTAAATCGGGAGAGACCACATAGGTTTTTTCAAAACCACCAATACTGTTGACCTCTGCAACTCCCTTAACACGTTGCAGTTGAGGACGCACAATCCAGTCCTGAATCTCACGCAAATCCATCGGCGTATATGCAGTTCCATCCGGCTTTTTCGCATTCGGATCTGCCTTCAGTACCCATTGATAAATCTCACCGAGACCCGTAGAAACGGGGGACATCGTCGGTGCGATTTGTGCAGGCAACTCAGATTGCGCCTCCTGTATCCGTTGGTTAATCTGCTGACGGGCCCAATAAATATCAGTCCCATCTTTAAAGACAATGGTGACTTGAGAGAGTCCATAACGGGATATGGAACGGGTAAGCTCCAGATCCGGAATGCCAGCCATGGCATTTTCAATGGGATAGGTAATCCGCTGTTCGACTTCAAGCGCAGTAAAACCCTTGGCTTGGGTATTGATCTGTACTTGGGTATTGGTAATGTCAGGAACAGCATCAATCGGCAACTTCTGATAACTATAAATACCCACTGCAATCCAGGTACAGGCAAAGAGCAACACCCAAATCGCATTTTGTATGGAAAACTGAATGATTCGTTCGAATAAACCTTCTGGTTTTGGCAGATCAGAATTAATGTCCATGGCCTGCCTCGTCTTTTTCTAATTCAGACTTTAATAGAAAACTGCCATCCGCAATGTATTTCTGCCCTTCAGTTAATCCAGAAATGACTTCTAGCCATTGCCCATCCTGACTGCTCACGCCCACTTCTATTGGCTGTGCTTTAAGATGAACCAGTCCCTTTTCTTCAGACTCAATCACAAATACCACAGGTTTTCCTTCAACCTGCTGTAAGGCTTTTTTCTGGACTCTTAACGCTGTTTTTGCTTGTGCATCAGTCACAAAAACATTTACCAAAACATTTGGACGCAGTACATCCGCTTGTGTGGTGACTTTGGCACGCACTTGTAAACGTCCAGTTTGTAAATCTGCCTGTGGATTCAGCGTTTGTACTTTTGCTTGGTAATTTTGATCAGAACCATTGGTTTTAAAGTTTAAAATTTGCCCTGCTTGAAGGTGAATATTTGAGGTATTTGGTAGATTAAATTCCAACCAAAGGTCTTTTAGATTTTCAATCACAAAAAGCTGATCCGCCAGTTGGACATTTTCACCGACCACAATATCTTTTTTACTGATCACCCCAGAGATCGGTGCTTTAATCAGAAAACGCCCATTGTTATTGCCACTTGCACCTAATGCATTTAAACGTGCTTGTGAGGACTGGACAGTAATCTGCGCTTGACGGTAGGCATTTTCGGCACGCTGGTAATCCTGTTTGGCAGAAATCCCCTGTGACCAGAGTTGCTGTTCGCGCTGGTAATCTTTACGGGCCAAATCCAGATTCACCTGTGCCATACGCAGATTTGCCTGTTGGTCGATCAGTTCAGGCAGGATTAGTACAGCCAGCGTTTGTCCTTTTTGCACGCTCTGTCCTAAAGCCACATTGACCTGCTCGACATAACCACTAAAATTAGGCGATATCTGCGCTTGTTGATCGGTATTCACCACCAATTTACCTGGCAGGGTTGTCAGCTTTTCAACCAATCCTGTGGATGCAACAGCAACTTTTAAACCTTGTTCAACCATTTGTTGGCTGGTCAGTTGTATTTCGCCTTCTTCAGCATGTCCTTCTTCAGAACTATCTTCATCAGAATGTTCGGCATTTCCCTCATCATAACCACGCCCCTCAGATTCAGTTTTTTTTGAACTTAACCAAATAGCCAGACTGACCAAGACCGTAATCAGAATCAAAACTACAATCATGAGAGACTGGGATATTTTTCCGTTTTGCTTGGCGTTCATTTTATCGTGCTCCCCCATTGATTAAATTTTGCGATGCTTCGACTGCCTTTTTATTCAGTTGTGTATAGGCATCCGAACGGCTAATTTCTTCATAACTTGTGCCAATACTGAGTGCCTCAGCTGCTAGGGCAGTTTGCCAAGCTTGACGTAGAATTTGTAATTGACCCAATCGAAGATTCTGCAGTTGGGTGGTTGCTTGCTGAACGTCGGTAATGGACAGTTTCCCTGCCTGAAACCCTTGTAAAGTACGGCTCTGAACTTTGGTCGCCAAAGTAACTTGTGCTGTTGTGGCATCGAACTGGCTACGTAAACCTTTGAGCTGATGCATGCTGTTGGCAATATCGAGTATTTGTTGCTTCAGCTCACGCTGCTGCTGTTGGTTCAGCAATATTTGCTGTTGCTGGACCATCGGGATCGCATATTGCTGGCGATTGAAAATATTCAGTGGAATAGCCACGCCGATTGCTAAAGTCGTATCGTTGCTTTTATTAGGGGTTTTGCTACGTCTCATGCCTACATTTAAAGTCGGATTGGGACGTGCCTGAATTCTTAAATTTTCAATTTGATGATCCGATTGCTGAATGTTCAAGGCATAGAATTTTTCTAGCCACCCTTCAGCAATATACCGTTGCACAGTTTGGAGACTTTGCTCTGGCCAAGGGATAGCGGTTTTATTCAATTGAAGATGTGAAGATGTTTCTCCCCCCCACAAATTAGACAGCTGACGACCGGCAGCTTGTTTATTCAGCATCGCTTGCTCATAAAGTCGTTGGATTTCTAGCGCTTCAATTTGGGCACGCTCAAAATCAACCAGGGCAATACTGCCTGCCTGATAGCGTTTCTGGGCACTGTCCAGATTGGCTTTACTTGTTTTTAACAGTACTGAATAAACAGACTGCTCAACCTCAGCAAGTGCAAATTGCGACCATGCAAATTTAACAATCAGTTGGCTTTGTGCCTTCCATAATTGCTGTTGCAATTGGATTTGTTGATTCGAGGTATTGGCAATCACCCGGTTCAGCTTACGCTGACCAAATAGATCTAGAGGTTGACTAACGCCAACATTGAATTCCTGTTCTTGACCTGAGCCAAAGCCAGACTGTTCTAAACTTATACTTGGATTCTGCCATAACCGACTTTGCTGAATATTCAATTCAGATATTTGCTGAACTTGTTGCCACGGCTTGTCTTGAGTCTGGTAACTTTGTACTTTTGCTAAAGCGGATTCAAAGCTGGTAACGTTTTCAGCATAGCTATATTGCATAGCCGCTGCACATATACAAGCAACCAAGCTATGACGCAAGAGTATAATTGATTGTGAAGACATGATTTTTCCCACTTATTTAAATTTAAATAATAAAAGTGGTGGGAATGTTTTAGGCTACCCCACCATGAGCGGGGAAAATTCGGGAGGTGGGCTTTGTTGAAACAGGTCAGGAGCCTGATAGCTGTTTTTCCAATGAAATTGTGGATTCACTTTAACTTCAGAGCTTGGATGAAACACATCTACTTTTTCATTTTGTACAATCACATGCATCATCGATGGTAGATGATCTTGATGATCTTCACCGATTTCTAAATCGCTACTGAATGTTTTTATGTTTTCTGACTGTCCATTATGATCGTGTTGACGACTATCGCTGGCACACAAGGTATTTTGGTGATGACCAAAATGATAACTCTGCTGTGATTGAGGCTGTTGTTCATGGACACAAAAGGCCGCCGCCACATTCCAAAAGCTTTGGAACATGAACAATCCAACCAAGACTGTAATCCATGTAGTAGAACGCATCATCATAACAATCGAAAAATTTGTACCAAGTATAAGGCTTAGAGCCACTCCAAGGTCAAGCTTAATAAATTAAATTAAACATTCAATGAACACTGAATAGCCGGCACTTTTGCAAATTTACCTTGTCTCTATAAGCTCACATCAATTTCAGGTAAGAATAACAATAGATAGTGAACCGTACCGGGTTTGTCGGAGACTTTTTATTTAAGTTAGGCCACCTGACCTAACGGGTTAATCTTATCATTGTACATTGCTTCAAACTCAAAAGGCAATTTCCATGATGAGAGTTTCCCAAACTTTGTGTAACTGCTTATAATCCACTAACAGGAGAATAAGCAATGACTAACCAATCTGACATCAAGAAACTGGCTGAGCAAATGGCCAGCAGCATGAAAAGCTTCGATGACATCAAAGACTTTCAAAAGCAGCTCATGCAGTCCTTCATCGACACTGCCCTAGAAGCAGAAATGGAAGAGCATCTCGGCTACCCCAAGCATGAAAAGGCAGACAGGCCTAATAAGCGCAATGGGCACACTAAAAAGAGAGTCCGTAGCGACACAGGCGAGCTTGAGATCTCCACCCCAAGAGACCGCGACAGTAGCTTTGAGCCTGTACTTGTCAGTAAGCACCAAACCCTACCACGATGTCGATTTTATTGGTTTTGATGATTTTGATAGCCGCTAATGTTGCTTTAAGTAAGGTTGACGGGGCTTTAAATAAGCGTTTGATACCGTTACCGCGTAATCCCTGCATATTGATGGCATGGTAGGTAAAGTCGTAATGTTGTAGCAACTCATTTTCCATACCGACTAGGGTGCCGAGCCAATGTACTTGGGCACCTGATTGTTGTAACGCTTGAGCCACCGCAATCGCGGGAAACACATGCCCACCCGTGCCTGCTGCCATCATCAGCACGCGCGGTTTTTGCATCGTTGGCTCACTCATTACAAAATCCTTATTCAATCGATATATTCATTGGGATTATCCCATCATAAAAGACCGATTATTTGGAAAAACAATCACCATAAAAATGGCAAAATCATAGCATTTTTTTTATACCTTTAAAAGATAAAAGGTTATTTTATAAAAAAACCCTTGAATCACTATTCAAGGGTTTTTGACAACTTTGTTGCGTGTTGAGCTTATTTTAATGACTCACCTAAAATCACACCGCCGTCTTTTTTGGTAATCATCACCGTCGCTGAACGCGGTGTAGTACCGCCCGCAATAGCACCCCAAGTCACACCATCAACATCTTCGCCTGGATGTTGGATATTGATGAAGAGCGTTTTAAAGTCTGGCGTTAAGGTGATACCCGTTACTTCACAACCTTTTGGACCGACAAAGAAACGTTTGATGTTTTGCTCATTGGCTTGCATACCGACGCGAGTTTTAATACCTGCAGATGTGGTTACTTCTTTACCATCATTGACTTTACCAGGCAACGCAGCTAGTAGCATACAGTTGGTTCTGCTAGTGTAAGCACCGTCATCGGTTTGAATCCACAATACGCCACGTGGGTCGAAGTATAGACCATCTGGAGAAGACAAATCGTTATTGGCGTTTAAACCAGACAGATTTTCTGCGGTTAAATCATTTGGCGCTGCAAATAGGTAGATATCCCAGTTAAAGCTGGTAGCTGTATGGTCGTTATTTTTTTCTGCCCAGCGAATGATATGACCGTTGCGATTACCCTTATCGCCAGCGTAGTTACGTGGGTTAGCAGCATTCATGCCATGTTTTGTAGGTGTACGGTTTGAGTTATTGGTCAGTGTCACATACACTTCACCCGTTACTGGGCTTACTGATACCCATTCTGGACGGTCCATTTTGGTTGCCCCCAATGCATCGCCCGCTAAGCGCGCATTGATTAAAACATCGGCTTGGTCAGCAAAGGCATATTTTGCATTGGCATTGGTTAATGCACCTTGACCGTGCGTTAGCGCTTTCCATTCACCTGTACCATCATCTTTAAATACTGCAACGTACAAAGTACCTTTATCTAAGTATTTATCCCCTGCTTTTAGACCACCACCGATATCAACGTTTGACCATTTTGCGTCTGAGACAAATTTATAGATATATTCGCCACGCGCATCGTCACCCATATACATCACAACTGGTTTGCCTTCTTCAACGGGCGCATACGCACAGTTTTCATGCGCAAAACGACCTAATGCAGTGCGTTTGACTGCATTACTATTTGGTTTAAATGGATCGATTTCAACGATATAACCAAAGGTGTTAAAAGCATTACGATAGTCATCTAATGCGCTTGCGCCTGTGGCTGTACTGTTCCAACGGGCAAATTCATCCATAAATTTTTCATCAGATTTAGGCGGAGTATGCCATAGATAGCCACCGCCTATACCGTTTTCTTTTAGACCATAACGACCCATCGCATAGTCTGCTTTATCCCCAATGATTGCTTTATCCGCACCACGGGCAAAGACGTTTATGAAGTTCTCTTCGGTGGTTAAATAAGTACCCCAAGGTGAAAGACCTGCACCACATTGGTTGTTGATACCGCGGGTTTTGGTACCTGTTGAGTCATATTTGGTTTTTAACATATCTGAACCAGCAGCTGGACCCGAAATTTTAATTTCTGAGGCACTGGTATAGCGTTTATTGAATTTTGAATCTTTAACCATTTCATAGCCGATACCATTAGCGCGGCGCTTCATTTCAACAACACTTACACCATGGGCATAGCACTCACGGCGAACATTGCTAGCAGGGCGTGTTTTAGCATAAATACCAGTTACCCCTGTTTGTGCCACGTAATCAGGAAGTACTGTGATGTTAGGATTTAGCGATTGATTGGTGTATTCATGATTGATAACCAATAGAGCATTATCTGACGCTTTTGCTGAGTAGTTATTGCCATTTTTACCAAAGAACCACATACCATCATGGTTATCACCCATACGGAATTGGAATGATTCTGGTACATTTTCGCGATTGTCTTTCCACTCAGGTACATCGCTACTTGTAATCAGTGGCGTACCAACATGTAAGATGGGTTCAGCATTGTAGCCGTCAGCAACCATCATCTCATTACCTGTATAATGAGCCACAGCAGTGAAGTTCAATTGCTTTGGTGTTTTTAAATCGCCAGTAGCAGGAACGGCTGGTGTAGCGCCATTTGAAGGTACATCATTGTCATTGTCATTGTCGCTACCACAGCCTACGAGCGGCAATGTGCCAAAAAACGCTGCTGCAGTCAGACCTGTACCACCTTTCA
Source organism: Moraxella osloensis (assembly GCF_001553955.1). Lineage (NCBI taxonomy): Bacteria > Pseudomonadati > Pseudomonadota > Gammaproteobacteria > Moraxellales > Moraxellaceae > Faucicola > Faucicola osloensis. The sequence continues at coordinate 1,923,904 of NZ_CP014234.1, read as the reverse complement.
ACATGGTGCGACGGCTCATACGTTTGGCAACAATTTGGCTAAATTCTGGATTTTTTGATGTGTTAGAGTCTTCTACGAAGTCATGATCAAAATGGTTATGTTGGGTCATGGCGATACCTCAGGCTAATAATTGATAAATTCATGAAATAAGTTAGTAAGCTGTTAGACACACTTATAAAATTATGGAAACAGCGTAGCAAGATTATGTGACAAATTATTGAACGTTAAATGACAGTCTGATTAAATCCTTCAGAATTAACACATTTCGCCATACCAACGGTATTATAGTAAAAACTGAATTATAGTGAACAAGGTCGCTCGTGGTGAGTTGGTCGAACCATAACGACCGCCACCCTTCGACAAGCTCAGGGCAAATGGTGCTTGTTATAATTTAGGATTCACTATATTACAGTTTTAACTATACTACGCCTAATGAGGCGGATGAAGTGACTGCTGATAAACTCACCACCGCGCCACAAGAGCAGCTTGACCGTCTTCATAGCGAAACACCCAAACAGCCTACGGGCAACCAGTAAATTGAAAGCTTGAATCTATTGAAAGCCTTAATAAATTCAACACCCTAATGCAAATTAGGGTTTTTTTCTTGGGCAATATTTGCTAAAATAATGCTCCTTTTTGACGGTTAACTACTGAGAAGCGTGGTTATCCTGATTTTTTTACACTAATCGACTCGACTGATAGACGATTAGGCTTCTCATTTTATGCTAAAAAAGCTAGGAAAATATTATGTTGACTAACCAAGACCGCGCAGACGTAATCGCAAAATTTCAACGCGCTGAAAATGACACAGGTTCTCCAGAAGTTCAAGTGGCATTATTAACAGCGCGTATCAATGACTTACAACCACACTTTAAAGCACACAAAGCTGACCATCACAGCCGCCGTGGTTTGATTCGTATGGTTAACTCACGCCGTACTTTACTTGATTACTTAAAACGTAAAGATGCAGACCGTTATACTGCATTGATTAGTGAATTAGGCTTACGTCGCTAATCTATCGGCGCATTATGAGCTTTATTCAATCAGCGGCTGCTTTTGGGTAGCCGCTTTTTTATGGGTTCAATATTTTTAGCCAATTTTTTTCACTTTTACCCTACCTATTAGCTTAGTCATTGCCCATCGTTGGCTATTAGTGGTTAAAGCGCAGTTAAAAGGTGGTGATTCGCCACAAAACTAGGTAGAATAGGCAACGCATTGTGCCTGCACAATCGCAGTTAACACTCACTTTTTTTAAAGTATTTTTTAACTTAGGCTGATTTAAGGCTGCTATTAAGCGAATTGGTAGATTGCTTCTAACGTTTGTATTTTTTGAAAAGAACACAAACGTTAGGGGCTATTACTAAAACTTAAATCGCCCTATTTCATCATACAAAGGATAAAACCGCATTATGTTTAATATTATTACTAAAGAATTCCAATATGGTAATCAACAAGTTACCTTAGAAACCGGTCGTATCGCACGCCAAGCTAATTCAGTCGTCGTCCACATGGGCGGCGTCTCTGTGCTAGTTGCTGTTGTGGTAAAAGACGAAGCGCAAGCAGGTCAAAACTTTTTTCCATTGACCGTCAACTACCAAGAAAAAATGTACGCTGCTGGTAAAATCCCAGGTGGCTATGGCAAACGTGAAGGTCGCCCATCTGAGATGGAAACCTTGACTTCACGCCTCATTGACCGCCCGATTCGTCCATTATTCCCAGAAGGCTACTTCAACGAAATCCAAGTGACCGCCACGGTGATTTCGTCAGACAAAACACAATATGCTGATATCGCAGCGATGATTGGTACTTCAGCGGCATTGGCAATTTCGCCAGCGCCATTTAATGGCCCGATTGGTGCGGCACGTGTCGGTTTTATCAACGATGAATATGTGCTAAACCCAAACCATGAAGCGCTAAAACAAAGTTCGCTCGATTTGGTGGTCGCGGGTACGTCGTCTGCGGTATTGATGGTCGAATCTGAAGCCAAAGAATTATCAGAAGACCAAATGCTTGGCGCGGTACTATACGGTCACGCCCAGCAACAAGTCGTGATTGATGCCATCAATGAATTTGCCAAAGAAGTTGGCGTACAAAAAAACCAATTCGTTGCCCCTGCCGTCAACGAAGCTTTGCAAACTACCCTACAAAATCAATTTGCTGCAGCGATTTCAGAAGCGTATACCATCAGCGAAAAAGCCAACCGTTATACTCGCCTTGATGAAATCAAAAACCAAGCCATTGAAGCCTTAGCCGGTGATGCGGAAGCTGAAGGCTATGCCGACAACGTGGCACAAATCAAAGAGCTATTTGAGACCCTAAAATACCGTACGGTCCGTGACAATATTTTGTCTGGCAAACCCCGTATCGATGGTCGTGACTTGCAAACGGTTCGTGCCTTAGACATCCAAGTTGGCTTATTGCCTTACACGCATGGTTCAGCGCTATTTACCCGCGGTGAAACACAAGCGCTCGTTACCACCACGCTTGGCAACAGCCGTGATGTGAACATGATTGACACCCTTGCGGGCACCAAACAAGACCACTTCATGCTGCATTATAACTTCCCAAGTTACTCAGTGGGCGAAACGGGTCGTGACAGCGGTCCAAAACGCCGTGAAATCGGTCATGGTCGCCTAGCACGCCGCGGTCTACAAGCCATGCTGCCAGATAGTGACCGTTTCCCATACGTGATTCGTGTTGTATCTGAAATCACCGAATCCAATGGTTCATCATCAATGGCATCTGTCTGTGGCGCATCACTGGCGTTAATGGATGCCGGCGTACCACTCAAAGCGCCGGTTGCTGGTATCGCTATGGGTCTGGTTAAAGAAGGCGAGCGTTTTGCCGTGCTGTCTGACATCTTGGGTGATGAAGACCACCTAGGCGATATGGACTTTAAAGTCGCAGGTTCTGCCAATGGCGTGACTGCACTACAAATGGATATCAAAATTGAAGGTATCACCCCAGAGATTATGGAAAAAGCCCTACATCAAGCGCATGCGGGTCGTATCCATATTTTAAATGCAATGAATGAAGTGATTTCAACCAGTCGTAAAGAAATCAACGCCCACGCACCAAACTTTGCGGTGATTGATATCGACCCTGAAAAAATTCGTGACGTGATTGGTAAAGGTGGTGCAACCATTCGCCAACTGACTGAAGAAACAGGCGCAGTGATTGATATTGATGACAATGGTACCATTCGTATCTTTGGTGAAAACAAAGCCGCGACCAAAGCCGCGATTGCTAAAATCGAGGCGATTACGGCAGAAGTAGAAGTCGGTAAGACTTATACAGGTAAAGTGGCTCGTATTGTTGAGTTTGGTGCGTTTGTCAATGTATTACCTAATACTGACGGTCTGGTGCATATCTCACAAATCTCTGATGCGCGTATCGAGAATGTGAATGATGTACTAAAAGAAGGTCAAATGGTGAATGTACTGGTACAAGACATCGACAACCGTGGTCGCATTAAACTTACCATGAAAGGCGTGGATCAAACCATCGCGTCAACTGAATCTGCTGATACTGAAACGCCAGCGGTTGAATAACTTTATTAAAGTTTAATTGTCAAAAAATGAAAACCGCTTTATCGTAAGGTAAAGCGGTTTTTTTGGAATAAATTTTGGCAAACGCTATGAAACCATTATTATAGGATTTAGAAAAAATGCCCGATAATAAGAAGGTTTTGAGCACGCTGGCAATTTACTACTTGCAATATGCCGATGGATGGCTGAGTAGCCCTCGATAAAATCTTAACCATTGAAAACTATTTAAAACAATAGCGTTAACGATAAACCATCACATTCAAACTACTCACAGGCTGAAGGTATTTTTCAAACAGTGGCAAAATATCTTCATCAAAAATTTTGTCCTTTGGCAAAATGAGTTCATCACTTGCCAATATTGCCACACGGCGAATACCTTGATACCGTCCCCAATCAAACACAACTTTTTCTAACTTTTGTAACGCTGACACCATATACTCAACATGCGGTAGATTTTCGGCAAATTCTGTGATTGCCATATCCACGATGAACTGTGGCTTTGACAACGCCCCACCGACTGCCATACCCGCCAAATCACGCTGCGGGTTAAACTGTAACACATCACCGAGTAACAGCTGCGAACGCTCACAGGCTTGCTTGTAAACGGTGTAATGCTCAGGATATAGCGATTGGTACTTAAGTAAGGCGCGATGACGAAAAATACCTGACACCGGGACGGGCATAATGAGCGCTTGATAGCGGTCTTGAAACAAGGTTTTTTTATCGACTTGGGTCAGCACTAGTTAACCTGCCAGTTATTTGTGGGTGGTTATTTGTTGGCGGCTTTTTGCTGCTCAAGCTGTGCAACTTGCTGTTCTAGCAGCTGGATACGCTCTTCTTTTTTACTACTAAGCTCATTCATCATACGCAGCTGGTCTTGCATCATGGTTTCTTGCTCTTTTAGCTGCGCGCTTTGCTCTGACAATCGGCTCAGCTCTTCTTTGGCAATCGCCGGATCTTCAGGCAGTGTCGGTGCAAGAATTTCTTCTGGCGTGATTGCAGGTAGCGCTGTGGTCGCATGGGCTGAGCTAGTGGTTGCCTCCGCTGCGACGGTTGACGCGGCAGGTAAGCTAGCGCTAGCTTGTGGTTTTACTATAGGCGCTGTAGTTTTGGGTATTGCGTGTGCTTGGGTCTGCGTCTGTGTCTGTTTCTGTGATTGCGCGGTGGATTTGTTGGGCTCGCTTGACTGCCCCATAAAAAACCATGCCAAAGCAGCCAGTGCCAACCCTGCACCCACTAGCAACCCAAGTTGATTGCGTTTTTTTAACGTCCGTTTCGTTAGTGGTTGACTTGGCATTTTTAAAAATGGGTTTGACGTCTTGGCGATAACCGCTTTACTTTCGGGTTTTGTTTTGGTTAGCACAACGGGTGGCGCAGTCTCAATAGCCTCGATAGTCTCGATAATTTTTTTATCATTACTTTCATCACTATTTTCATTACTGCTTTGTGGTGCGATGGGCTGTGGTGGCGCGTTATCGGTTGTCTGTGACGGTACGGGCTGTGACACTGTCGCTGTATTGGCAGTGTCTTCGATAGTCACAGTGGTGTTGGGTTCAACATCACTGGGTAGCTTATCCAAATCAAAATCATCAAAACTCAGCTTTTTGGGTGCGAGGGTATCAGCCGCTTTTGTGTTATCTGCCGTATAGTCCGTTTTACCATGAAGCAGTTCATCTTCCAACTGGTTTAAATCAATGGTATCTAGCGAAAACGCATTTGTGATTGCTGTCGTTTTTGGGGATGTGTCTGGGTAGTTAGTCGCTTGCATCGGCGCCTGAGTTGTATCAAGCTGCAACGCATTATCTGACACCCCTGTCGTTGGATTTTCAGCCAGCTGTGATGATGGATTGACATCTTTGCTAGTCGGGGCTATAGAGTCATTGTTTTTTTTTAGGCTAAATAATTTCATGTTGGGTCAATATCCCTATCCATGTCGGGCGGGTCAGATGTCTGTACGATTTCATGCTAGCGATGTATATGCCAAGCTGGCATGAAAATGATGGTGTACATTCGTTTGCTTGTTACTATAACAAACCGCAATCAAAAATAACAACTTTTGGCACAAAAACCTACTTTGAACGCCATAATTTGACCACCCTAATTGTATCAGGGACGCTTAAACTCGTTAACCTTGCCAAAATTTACCCAAACCGCTTAAACTTGGCTTATTTAAACCTAACAATACCCGCGCCATCGTCGCCATAATGAACAGTTTCCTGATGATTGGATTGCTGAATGTCGATGATATCATCGGGTGTTGGGCGACGCTCGCTATAGCCACACGCCGTACACTCGATATACTCATCATACTCGGGCTGATATAGCTGAATTTGAACAACTTTATCCAGTGCTTTACAGCTTGGGCATGCCACCCCCGCCAAAAATTGACGTTTGGGGCGATTGGATTGATATCTCATAGTGTCTTCTTTTTACTAGCCTGTATTTTGACAACCGTGTTACCAAGCTTGGGTGTTGGCGTTATCGGTGTCATCGCTCAGCAGTTCATCATAGCTACTGGTTAAAAATCCCGAGTGGCGTAACAGCGCATCAATACGGGCTTCACGACCGCGAAATGCCTCAAAGTTGGCTTTTGCAGATTGGCTACCGCCTTTGGCTAAAATGTTATCGCGGAAGGATTTGCCAGCGTTTTTATCAAAAATACTGGTTTCTTCAAACTTGCTAAACGCATCGGCTGACAACAGTTCTGCCCATTTGTAAGAATAATATCCTGCCGCATAGCCCCCTGCGAAAATGTGGCTAAAACCATTGGCAAAACGGTTGTAGCTGGCGGTCGGCATAATCGACACATCGGCACGCACGCTATCGAGTAACGCCAATAACTGGGGATAGTCGGGTGCTGGGGTTTTGGCATGCAATAACAAATCAAATAGCGCAAACTCTAGCTGGCGCAGGGTTTGCATGCCGCTTTGGAAATTTTTGGCAGCAAGCATACTTTGTAACATGCGCTCTGGCAACGTTTCGCCCGTATCGACATGACGGCTGATTAATGCAATGCCTTCAGGGTGCCATGCCCAGTTTTCCATAAACTGACTGGGTAGCTCAACTGCATCCCACTCGACGCCATTCACGCCTGCCACATCGCCAACATTCACTTCAGTGAGCAGATGGTGCAACCCATGTCCAAACTCATGAAAAAGGGTTAACACTTCATCATGGGTTAATAAGCTGGGTTTGCCACGCTGCGTACCCGTTGGCGCAGGGCTAAAATTTGCCACCATAAAACAAACAGGTAACTGCTGATAACCGCTATCATCGTGTTGATAACGCGCTTGAAAGCCACTCATCCATGCGCCACCGCGTTTGCCAGGACGGGCATATAAATCAAAATAAAAACCACCGATAAGCTGCTGATGTTCATTAAAAACTTGATAAAAACGCACGTCATCATGCCAGCGCTGCGTGCTTGCAGTTTTATCTTCAATCTGAATGCCATACAGTTTTTGCACAATCTCAAATAAGCCTACGATGACCGTCGGCACTGGGAAGTACGGACGCACTTGTTCTTGCGATAGATTAAATTGACGTTGTTTAACCTTTTCTGCCAGATACGCCGTATCCCAAGGTCGCACCTCATCGCCCTCATCACCGATGCCAAACGCCAACCCTTCAACTTGCAGTTGTTTTAAATCTTGCATGGCAAAGGGTCGTGCTTTGTCTGCCAAATCCCGTAAAAACTGCTCTACAGTGTCGACATTGTCCGCCATTTTGGTGGCAAGCGATAACTCAGCAAAATTGTCATAGCCCAATAACTGGGCTTTTTGTGCGCGTTTTGCCATGATATCCGCCATGATATCGGCATTGTTAAATTCTGGCTGCGCTGACAGTTCAGAGGCACGGGTGACATACGCACGATACAAGGTTTCGCGTAACTCGCGGTCATCGGCATAGGTCATCACCGCAAGATAGACTGGGATATCAAGTGTCGCGACATAAGGCGTTGCCAATACTTGCTCGGGGAATTTTTCTGTGTATCGCCTGCCCGCATCTGCAAGCATGGCAAGCGCAGATTCAGGCAGTCCTGCCAGTTGCGATTCGCTTAACGGTAAAAAGTAGCTTTGGGTGGCATCGAGCACATTATCGGAGAATTTAGCCGATAGCGTAGATAACTCGCTGGCAAGGGTGGCAAATTGCTGTTTTTGCGCCTCAGCCAAACCCACACCGGATAACTCAAAACTTTGTAGCGCCAAGGTCAACGAGCGTTGTCTCGCAGGCTCTAAACGCTCAAAAAATGACTGATCGCTCACCACACGCTGATAGCGTTGATATAGCGGGAGATTTTGACCAACCGCCGTGCCGTAAGCAGAAAGTGCAGGCAGTAATGCATGATGCAGCGCACGGATTGGCTCATCACTGATCACGCTATTTAAGTGCGATAGCAAGCCCCAACTGCGGTCCAATGCCAAATTCACATGGTCAAAGGCGATGATATCATTGAGCGCTTGCTGGCTGCTGAGTTTTGTATCGTTAACTTGACTATTGGCTTGCCCAGCTTTGTTATCGAGGTTATCGAGCCCAGCTTCATCATCGAGCATAGCCAAAAACGCATGTCCATTCGCCAACGCCTCATCGATTGCCGTCTTGAGTCGCTCAAGCGCTAATTGATTAAATTCAACAAGGTGCAAATTTTTTGTCGGATTTTCTACATCGTTGGTCATACTGTTTTCCAATTTTTTATCGCTCGTTAATGATTCAAAGTAAAAGTCGTCATTGCCCAAAATTTTAGCATAAAAACCGCAATGCTTTGCAAAGCTACCCCATTTTACTACATAGGTTTACTACATGCGTTTGCGACATAAATGTCGACAACCACTATATTGTGACAATTTTTTGTCAAAACAAGCCAGCGGCACAATTTCACGTTAAAATAATGCCATGTCTATCACTGTGATTTTATTATGCGCTCACTAACACCTAAAAAAATAACACCTAACCCAGTAGCATCAAACGAAGTAGCAGGCGCCAAACAACCAAAAAACAGCCTAATCATCACCAGTTATAACATCCATAAAGGCATGTCACCCCTCAATCGTTTTGTCAAAATGGAAGGCATCGCCGCTGCCCTTAACCAAGTGCAATCTGATATTATTTGTTTGCAGGAAGTCCAAGGTCAAAATCTCAAACGCGTGGTGAAATACAATGAATTTCCTGACCAGTCCCAACATGAATGGTTTGGCGAGTATCTACAGCTTGAAAACAGCTATGGCAAAAACGTCGAATATAACCACGGTCATCATGGCAATGCGGTACTAAGTCGCCATCCGCTCGACCCCAAACACAATGTCAATATCACAGTGAGCCGCCTTGAGCAGCGTGGTGTGTTGCACTGCGAAATTCAGCCCATAGGCTGGCACACGCCCATTATCGTGCTTTGTGCGCATCTAAACTTAAGGGAAAATGACCGTGAAAAACAATATGAGGTGATAAGCCAGTATATCAATAACGAAATCGACCAATCCACGCCGCTTATATTGGCAGGCGATTTCAATGACTGGAAAAAATTATCCTGTCAAAAGCTTGGCTGTGACCTTAATTTACAAGAAGCTGTGCTGACCCACCATGGCAAATTACTACCCACCTTCCCTGCCAAGCTTCCAGTATTAAGCCTTGACCGTATCTATGTGCGCAACCTACAAGTACACCGTGCTTGGGTGCATAAGGGACAACCTTGGTCAAATCTCTCTGACCATTTGCCGGTTAGTGCCGAAGTCAGTCTGCTGCCCGATTAAACATTAACAGATTAAATTTGCATGATTTTTGCATGATTTTTGCATAAAGGTAGCATACCAATTTTTATAGACATGACTGTCAATTTTTGTCCTAGCAAAACCCGATTTGACGTTTTAAACCACAGACTTTAGACGTCAGGCTTTACACGTCGGTTAGCCAAATTGACGCTATACTGGAAATCCTCATGCAACCAAAATTACTCATTATTTTTGCAATATTAGGCATCACCGCACTCGCCATTTTTAACCTAATATCATCACATCGTACCCAGCAAATCATTGCATCTAATGAAGCCAATAGTAGTGCCGCCTCTGCGCCCTTAGCCATAGCACCAAACGATACGTCATCGATTGGCGAGCAGCCCAAACAAGTGCTTGATAAGGCAACAACAGATTTGAATCAAGCCGCGCAAACCTCATCCAACAATTTGGCAAGCGCAGAAAAAACCACGCAATAATAACTTGGCGTATTAGCTGCTAGTACCGCCACGCAACACTGGTTAAAGGGCAGCAAGTGGCTAATATTAAGTCGCTAGCATCAAATGGCTAAGATTAAGTAGTCAAAAACGTTTTTTGTTTTAGCAGGTATTTGTCTCAACGATAAAAAAGGGCAAATTGTATTGCCCTTTTTTTTCATTAGCGAGATTTGTTGCGCGCGTTACTTTTATTTTTAGCGCTTTTTGCTTTCCTGACGCTCTCATTTGGCTTGGATTGAGGTTTAGGATTAGATGGCGCATTGGGATTGGATTGAGCCTTAGAATTAGAGACCGCTTGCAATTGACCGCGACTTTTGCCTTTACCGCGATTATTAAATGACGATTTTTCCAGCTGTGCCACCAAATCAAAATCAATCTGCTGGGTCTCCATATTGACGGCAGCGACTTTGACACGGACTTTATCACCGAGTCCAAACACCAGTCCTGATTTTTCACCGAATAACTGCTGCGCCTTGTCATCATATACAAAGTAATCTTCGCCCAAATGCGAGATATGAATCAAGCCATCAATGAATAAATCGGTGAGGGTCACAAATAAGCCAAAATTGGTCACTGTGGTAACCACCGCATCAAACGCTTCACCGATATGGTCTTTCATATAATGGGCTTTGAGCCACTGCTCAACAAAACGGCTGGCTTCATCGGCACGGCGCTCTGTCATTGAGGTGTGTTCAGCCGCATCTTCTAGCGACCAATCTGGCAGTGGTGCCTTTTTGCCAGTCACTTTGGCTTTGATGGCACGGTGTAGCATCAAGTCGGGATAACGGCGAATCGGTGAGGTAAAGTGGCTGTATGCCTCATACGCCAGCCCAAAGTGTCCGATATTGGTCGGTGCATAGTTGGCTTGCTGCATGGAGCGCAGTAGCACACTATGGATACTAATCGCATCAGGGCGCTCGCGTGTCGCTTCAATGATACGCTGATAATCTGCCTGTGTCGGGTTTTCTTCAGGAAATGACAAACCAAAATGCTTCACAAAGTCACTGACGCGAGCGGCTTTTTCTGCCTCTGGGGTATCATGATTGCGATACAAAACCGGCAATTCATGCTTGAGCGAAAATTCAGCCGCGCAGGTATTGGCAAGTAGCATCATCTCTTCGATGAGCTTATGCGATTCACCACGCGTCCGCGGCACAATGGCGCTAATTTTGCCTGCTTCATCAAACTTGATATAAGTCTCTTGGGTTTCAAATTCCATCGCATGGCGCTGTTCGCGTTTGACCAATAGCACTTTGTACAAATCATACAGTACATCAATTGATTTTTTGACCGCTTTATTACCGGTGATAGTGATAGGCACTTCGGCTTTGGGCGTTTCCCCTTGAACTTGGGCAAAATAATCATTGACTTGGTTATAAGTCAATCGCGCTTGAGAGTGCATCACGCTTGGATAAAACTCATAGCTGGTCACGTTGCCGCTACGCGATAGTATGATGTCAGCTACCATACACAAGCGGTCAACACCTGGGTTTAAAGAGCAAAGACCGTTGGAGAGTTTTTCAGGGAGCATCGGCACCACAAAATGCGGGAAGTACACTGACGTACCACGCTCATAGGCTTCTTGGTCAAGTACTGAGTTGGCAGTCACATAATGACTGACATCGGCAATCGCGACCACCAAGCGATAGCCACCGCCGCGACGTTTTTCGGCATAGACGGCATCATCGAAGTCGCGCGAGTCTTCGCCATCAATGGTGACTAGCGGCAACGTACGTAAATCGATACGGTCTTGATAGTCTTTTTGTGTCGGCTCTTTATACGCATCGACTTGCTGCATGACGTTTGGGCTAAACTCATGGGGAATATCGTAATTTAGCAACGTGGTTTTGATAATCAATTCACGCTCGTTATCATCGACCAAGCTTTCAGTAATTTTCCCCGTCGCGTATTCATGTTGGGTGGGATAGTCAATGATATCGACTTTGACGGGGTCGCCAATTTTGAGTTGTAGCGCTTCGACGTTTTCTTCGGTCACCGTAATCGGTTGATGATTGTTTGGGCTAATGAGTTCTACAAAGTAACCATCGTCATCTTTTGCAAGTTTACCGATATATTGTAGCTGGGCATGGGACACCACCGACAACACACGACCCATCATACGACCACGGTTATCGGTGCTAGTGGCGATGGCTTTTACTTTATCGCCATGAAATACCCAGCGCATTTCAGTTTCATTCAAAAATAAATCCGGCATATCGTCAAGCACGACAAAGCCAAAGCCTTTGGCATGGGCAGCGACCACGCCAGTCACGGCATCATTGTCAGTCAATGGGCGATAAATGTAAGGATTGCCCCCGTCGGCATCACGGCTTAATTGTCCATCACGCAGCATGGCTTTTAAACGGTTGCCCAGTGCGTCGTACTCGTCGTCATCTAAATCAAAAATCGTCGCAAGCTCGTGTTGGGTAGCTTGTCCGCGCTCAACTAGGGTTTGCAAAATCAGTACGCGGCTTGGAATCGGGTTGTCATAGTTGGCTGCTTCAGCAGCGGCATTGGGGTCTTGCCAATTTTTCATATTGTTGTCGTCTTTTTTTATCATTTAAACTTTTAAACTTTGTCAGTCAAATTATTTTATCATTTTCGTTAAATGCTAGGGGAAGTATTATCCATCACAGCGATAAAATCATGTTAAAATTTTGTTGCTAAGCTTAGTTTTAGTTCAGGCTTTAGCTCAGCTTGGGTTTTTAGGCTTTATCGCATTGTATATGGGTGCGTTGCAAGCGTTTTTAAATGGTGGGTTTTTAAATGGTTCGTTTTAAGCTTTAATATAGCTGGAATTAAGCTTTAATATAGCTGGCTTCGATAGCGAAAATATAGTTGGCTTCGATAGCGAGTGTTCAATGGCTAACGGTAAATCACCACAGCGACATAGAGCGATATAGATTGGTCAAAAAATAACAGAGGGGAATCCATGAAAGCAAGAATTTTAGCCGTTGGACAAAAAATGCCAGCTTGGGTGCAGACGGGATTTGACGACTATTATAAACGTATTCAGCCCATGCTCAGCACCGAAATCGTCGAAATCCCCGCCTGCAAACGTGCCAAAAACCCCTCACCTGCCGAACTTGAAAAATATGCCATCACCGAAGGCGGGCTAATTCTGCAAGCGCACCAAGCCAAGAATTCAGCAGGCAAACGCGAGCAGCTGATTTGCCTAGACGTCCGCGGTAAGAATCTATCAACCGAAGATTTAGCGGCTAAAGTTGGCGAAGCCATGCAGTTGGGTGACGATATGGCGTTTGTGATTGGGGGTGCTGATGGCATTTCAAAAGAGGTATTAGCCCATGCGACATTCAAATGGTCGCTGTCCAATCTCACCTTGCCGCATCCACTCGTGCGTGTGCTACTGATGGAGCAGCTGTACCGCGCTATGACCATTATCCATCATCATCCGTATCATCGCGGTGATTATTTTTAAGTTTTTTTTGTTAACCTGTTATATCTGATTATGTATGAAATCACTGACATGGCTTGTTTTTGCGAATTTTTCCCTTATTTACTATTAATCCTTTTTAGTTAATCCTTATTCATTCGTTATCATTTCTATTTATCACTGCAACTTTAAGAAAATTGATGGAAAAAACCGAAAAACAACCAATCAGCCTGCAGCCATTTTTACCCCAAACACCGTACCCGCTTTATACCTTGCCCAGTTTGTTTATCTCACATGGGGCGCCGACGATTGCTATCGAAAATAACCGTACTACCCAAGCGCTGAATAAATTTGGGCAAAATCTGCCAAAACCGCGCTTGATTATCATCATCTCTGCGCATTGGCAAAGCCAGCATCTAGAAATCAATGGCAATGCGGCGCCCGCTACTTGGCATGATTTTAGCGGCTTTCAAAAAGCACTGTATACAATCGATTATCCTGTCAAAGGCGATAGCCTGATTGCCGAGCAGCTGGCACAGCAGTTGCAGGCTTTGGGCGTTAGCACGTCGGTCAATCGACTGCGTCCTTTTGACCATGGGGTATGGTCGCCACTGGTGCATTTGTATCCGCAGGCAGATGTGCCGATTGTGCAGCTTTCGCTGCCGCAGCATTTTGATAGTTATGCGTGTTTTCAGCTGGGGGCTTTATTGGCGCCGCTGCGGGCAGAGCAAGTATTACTCATCGGCTCTGGCAGTGTCACCCATAATTTGGCGCAGGTACAGTTTGATAGTGCTGAGGTGGATGCTGAGGCACGTGAATTTAAATATTGGTTGATTCATCAACTCAAACAACATATGCCAACGGCTTTAGATTGGCGGTCACATCCATTTGCTCGTCACAATCACCCCACCCCTGAGCATTTATTGCCGTTATTTTTTGCGGCGGGCGCAGGCTCAAAGATGAGCATCGTGCATGAAAGTTTTGCCCATTTTAGTTTGGGTATGGATGTGTATCGGTTTGATTAATCCTTAGTCCACATCCGCCACATCGAGATTTTTGTCGATTTGAAATACCAAAAATGCGCCGATAGTCATCAATATAAACATGGTAATACCTAGCTTGGCGACCGGATTAAAGGGCAGGATATTTAATACTAATCCGCCAAAAATACCGACGACAAAGTTGAGTGAGCCTTGCAAGGCACTCGCCATGCCAGCGCGGCGTTTTTGAAATGCCAAAGCAATGGCACCTGAATTGGGCTGAGTGAGTCCTAACCCTGCAATACAACAAAAAATACTGGCGAGCACCAACGGCAGCCAAGCTTGCGTGCCAAAGACTAAGCCTAGCAGCATCAAACACCCTGCTGCAATTACTTGTATTACCGCCCCAAATCGCAGCAAACTGACTAGACGATAACGGTTCACCAGCCATTGGTTGACCTGTGTCAACCCAATAAAACCTGCCGCATTCATGCCAAAAATCCAGCTAAAATGCTGCGGCGTGACCCCATACCCTTCCATAATTAGCTCAGGTGCGGCGCTGATATACACAAACATCGAACCCATCAGCAGCCCTGCGCCAATCGCAGGATAATTAAACTGGGTGTCTTTGAGCAAATCCCAGTATTGACTGAGCACGTCATTCATCGGACGGTTGTTGCGAAACTCATCGGTCAAAGTTTCATGCAAAAACAGCCGGATCAGCACGATATTTAAAACACCAAACCCCGCCAAAAACCAAAAAATCACCCGCCAACTGGCGACTTTTAACAACAACGACCCCAAGCTTGGTGCCAAAATCGGCGCAATCCCCATCACTAGAACCATCAGCGAAAATGCCTTTGCCATTTGCTTGGGATGCAAGCGGTCACGAATCATCGCTCGCGACACCACCGTTCCCACACACGCGCCTAATGCCTGCAGCGTTCGTGAGACAAACAGCACGTATTCATTGGTGGTGGTGGCGCACATCACCGAAGCAATCACATACAGTACCATGCCCACATACAAGGGCTTGATGCGCCCAATCCGATCCGAAATCGGACCATAAAACAACTGCCCGACCACCAATCCCACAAAATAGGCAGGCACCGAATTGGACATAAAAGCTGTTGCCACGCCAAAATCTTGTGCCATACTGGGCAAAGCCGGCAAATACATATCAATCGACAGCGGACCGATAGCAATAATCAACCCCAAAATCATAATCCAAACGGTTGGATAGTCTAACTCGTGCGATGGCTTAGGGTGCGGTGTTGGTGGTAGGTTCATAGTGATCAGTTTAAATAAAAAAGCGCGTCTAAATAAAAAAGCAGGCAAAAATCATAAGTCGGCTATTATAAACAAATTTTACTAAAATATTTTTCGTTATCGTTTAGTTTATGTGAGCAATCAACCTATGCAAATTGGCTAAAACACCCCATAAAAAAGGCAGCCTGTGCTACCTTTTTAACCTATACCTTGGCAGCTTACTGCAAAAAAGTACCCAGACGTTGACCCATTGTCACCGGCACTGAATTAGAAAGACCTGCGTCCCAAGCAATGCCCGCTGACTTTGGTAATACCACAATCACCGTTGAGCCCAAATAAAACCGCCCAAGCTCATCGCCTTTTTTCAATGTCATCTGATGAGTTTGACGCTGCACGCGATCGCTACGTTTGATTTTGCCTGTGGCAACTGTTTCAATCCCTGCTACAATCATCGCCCCGACTAGCACAACGCAAGCTTTACCAAACTCAGTATCAAACACACACACGCAGCGCTCGTTACGGGCGAACAAATCGGTAATGTTTTCAGCGGTCTCGTTATTGACCGAAAATAGCTGTCCTGGCACATAGATGGTCTCTACCAAGGTACCGTCAAACGGCATATGCACGCGGTGATAATTGGTCGGTGCCAAATACACGGTGACAAAACTCCCCTCTTGCATGGCTTTACCAAGTTCATAATCCGCGAGCAATTGCCCAACTTCATACGATTTGCCTTTGGCTTGCAGGATTTGGTCTTTATCGATTTGCCCCAATTGCGATATCATGCCATCTGCAGGACAGATAAGCGCATCTGGGTCATCATCAATCTTGCGCGCGCCGTCTTTGAGCTCACGGGTAAAAAAATCATTAAAACTGTCATACTGAGAAAAACTACCGCGCGCATATTCCTCTAGCTTGATGCCATACACCGAAGCAAAGGTACGAATAAAGGTTTTTTTCACCATCGGATGACGGCTTTGGGCAAGACGACCTGCGATTTCACTGATTTTTTGTTGTGGGACAAGCGATTGTAATGTGGTAAACAAGGTCATAAGTTACTCGAGATTGGCATTTTAAAGTTGGCTTATTATAATCAAAATCCCCCTTAGAATCACGGTATATTAAACACTGGGCTACGAGTTAAGCGACAAGCTAGCTTTTAAGTAAAGCCGCTTACGCTCAAACTGACGGATAGGAAAAATCATGAAAGCAGTACTACAACGGGTGAAATTTGCCAAAGTAGCAGTCAACCAAGCGCCTCACCCACAACAAATCGTCGGCGAGATTGCCCATGGCGCACTTGTCTACCTTGGACTTGGGCATGATGATACGCTTGCGATGGGGCAAAAAATGATTGATAAAATCCTCACCTATCGCGTATTTGAAAATGAGCTAGGCAAAATGGATAAAAACGTGCAACAGGTTAATGGCGGCTTACTGTTAGTGTCGCAGTTTACCCTCCTTGCCAATACCCAATCGGGTAGACGTCCTGATTTTAAGCCTGCGATGGCGCCCGATACTGCCAACGCTTTGTTTGCCGAGATAGTAGCGTATGCCAAGACGCAATATGCAGCCGTGCAAACAGGCGAATTTGGCGCAGATATGCAAGTCAGCAGTTGCAATGATGGTCCGATAAATTTTATTTTTGAACTGTGATGCGACCTGTGTTAAGTACCAAAAATTGAGTGAAACGCCGAATTTTTTACAACACCACAAATAAAAGCCCTAAAAACTTATCGTTGTCATTTTTCTGTCATATTCTGAAGTTGTAATATGGGCATTGTAATATTGTTGTCATAAAATTATTTTGGTAAACAGTTGCCTATTTTATCGCTTGAGAAATTTATGAAAAATGAAACTATTTTGGTGGTGGAAGATGAGCCTGCCATTCGAGAAATGATCGTGACCACATTAGAGATGGCAGGATTTGATTGTTTGCAAGCCTCAGAAGTCTCTCAAGCCCATCATTTGGCGGTCGATCATCGCCCCAACCTCATCTTATTAGATTGGATGTTACCCAATGGGCTATCAGGCATTGATTTATGCCGCCGCCTAAAGAAAGATGAAATGCTCTCTGAAATTCCTATCATCATGCTCACCGCCAAAGGCGAAGAGGACAACAAAGTCCAAGGACTTGACGCTGGGGCAGATGACTATATCACCAAGCCGTTTTCCACCCGTGAACTGGTTTCCCGTATCAAAGCGGTATTGCGCCGTAGTAGCGCATTGTCAGGCGAAAAACCCATTGACGTAGGCGGCTTGTCGCTTGACCCTGCCAGTCAGCGCGTGAGTGCCAATAACAAAGCGGTGGATATCGGACCGACAGAGTATCGGCTACTTGCTTTCTTTATGAGTCATCCTGAGCGCGCTTATACCCGCACCCAGCTACTCGATCAAGTGTGGGGTGGCAATGTGTATGTCGAAGATCGTACCATTGACGTGCATATCCGCCGCCTGCGTAAAGTGCTTGAGCCATTTGGGTTTGCCGACTATATCCAAACTGTACGTGGCACAGGCTATCGCTTTTCTAATAAAATCGACTAACAATAGCCTGATTAGGGCGTGTCCCTATTTGGATAATGAGACTAAAAATAGACTAAATCGCCAGCAAAACAAGGCAAATTGTGCAGATAATATTGGAATATTGTCAAACAATTTAACGCAGTTTTGCCAGATTTAGGCATTTTTAGGCCATTAAAAATACTTTGTTCCGAATTAGGGACACGCCCTAATTGCATTGAAATTTTTGCCAACTTATCCCAACTTCGTTATAGTAAGCTTTCTCAATGGATGCTAGAAAAATTAATATGTGGGCGAGCATTTCACCCGTCGTGACAGCTGGGGTTGCCGGGCTGTTGATTGGCGGGCTATTAGGGTTTTGGGGTTGGGGACTGGCGATAGGGCTGTGCCTCTATCAGCTATATTTTTTATGGTCGATACAACGCTTTAAAGCATGGTATAACAAAAATCCCGATGAGCTACCGCCTGCATTTGAGCCCAACCTTAATGTCATCGCCAGTAATATCTACCAAGTCAATCGCCAAGAGAAATTGGCACATCAGCAAACCGTTTCTCTGGTGCAAAAAGTGCGCGACTCGCTAAGCGCATTGCAAGACTCGATTATGCTGATTGATAAAAACGACTGTATCGAATGGTGGAACAACTCTGCCGAGCGGCTTTTTCATTTTAAAGCGCCCGACCAAGGTCGCAATGTGTTGACCATTATTCGCAACCCGCTTTTTCATCAATATTATCACCACATTGAAGACTATCCCGATGGCGTGCGTATCCACAGCCCCTCTAATATCGAGCGCTATGTGCAGTGCAAGATTACCAAATTTGGGCAAGAAAAATTACTGCTGATTTATGATGTCACCCGTTTTCAGCACTTAGAACAGATGCGAAAAGACTTTGTGGCAAATGTTTCGCATGAACTTCGCACGCCGCTTACCGTCATCATGGGGTATGTGGAGACTTTGAGTGAACAGCCTGATTTAGATCCGCGTATTGCTCGCGCGTTTACTCAGATGATGCAGCAAAGTCAGCGCATGAATAACATCATCAATGACTTATTGTTATTATCTCGCTTAGAGAACGATGAAAAACCCACTGAGCCAAAAGACATTGATATTCCTAAAATGCTAATGCAATTGTTTGACGATGCACAGATGTACAACAAATCATACGACCATATGATTCATTTGCACATCGACAGCACGTTACATATTTTGGGTTATGAAGATTATCTGCGAAGTGCGCTCAGTAACCTGATTACCAATGCCATGAAATACACCCCAAAAGGTGGTGAGATTAGTATTAGTTGGTATGAGTGTGACGCGGGGGTATGTTTTAGCGTGACCGACAATGGCATTGGCATCGAGCAGCGCCATATTCAGCGCTTAACCGAGCGTTTTTATCGCGTGGACACGGGTCGAAGCCGTGACACAGGGGGTACCGGTTTGGGGCTAGCAATTGTCAAGCATGTCTTGTATCAGCACCATGCCACCTTGGATATCACCTCCACAGTTGGCAAAGGCTCGACCTTCACTGTCACCTTTCCAAAATCTGCCAGTATCCCAACCCAATCCCTTAATCCTGCAAGCCCACAAAGTTAAAATTTACTTGTGGCTGACGCCCTTGCATGATATCAGCAATCGCTTTTGCTGAGCCGTTCGAGTGCGTCCAGCCCAAAGTACCATGTCCGGTGTTGAGATACAAATTATCAATACGTCCTTGACGATTGACCGCGCGACCGATAATCGGCACATTTGACGGTGTCATCGGTCGCAGCCCTGTCCAATAATTTGGCTGGGTCAAATCTACCGCATCCCCAAACACCGCTCTCACCCGCCGCGTAATCGCTTGGCAACGAACGGGATTAAGCTCAAGGTTAAACCCGTTAAATTCAGCCGTTCCTGCTACTCGCAAGCGATCGCCTAAACGCGAGTACACCAGCTTAAACTCATCATCAATCAAGCTTACATAAGGTGTCTCATCGGGTCGCAACACGGGGTACGTGGCTGAATAGCCTTTGGCAGGATAGATGGGTAGATTGATACCCAATGCTTTGACTAAAGCAGGACTATAACTCCCTAACGCCAGTACATACGCATCGGCGGACAGTATCTGTGACTGCGCTGGCAAAGCCGCATTATCTTTGCTATCAACGGAGATTACTTCCACACCGGCAATGTGTTGGTTATGATAAACAAGTCGTTTGATCGCAGTATTAAATAAAAATGTTACCCCTTGCTGTTGACAAAGTGCTGCCAAGCGGTGGGTGAATTTTTGGGCATCCCCTGATTCATCAAGTGCGGTATAAGTCGCCCCAACCAATTCTTTGCCAATACCAGTTAACGCAGGCTCTAATTCTATCGCTTTATGCACACTAATCACTTGCCGATCACAGCCCAATTGCTGCATCCGTTTAGTGGGTGCTATCGCTGCTTGAAACTCAGCATGATCGGTATAAAAATGCATAATACCGCGTGTTAGACAGTCGTAATCAATGCCTGTTTGCGCCCTGACTTCCCCCAGTATCTGCCGAGAGTATAATCCTAAATTGACCATCTGCACCAAATTAGCATCGGCACTTTTCGCATTGCACTGCTGCAAAAACTGCCAACCCCATCGCCACAGCGCCATATCAGGGGCTGTATCTTGTCCCGCGTTGCCCGGCAAACCCAACAACCGACGCCAGCGAAACAACAATGGCGCATCTTCTCGAAATAACCATTTTAGCGCTTTATAGGGTGTATCAGGATTTGCCCAAGGCGTGGCATGTGATACAGATATTTGCCCACCATTGGCAAACGATGTTGACAATGCAGCGCTGCTTTCACGCTCGATTACCGTTACCTCAAACCCTGCTTGTCGTAGCTGCCAAGCAGTGGTGACACCCACCACCCCTGCACCAAGCACGATTACCTGCTTTGTCATAACTTGCCTTACTGTCGTTAGCTGATGAATATGTATAGATAAAAAAGGTAGATTGACTAGCAATCAATAAAAAGCCCCCAGTTATCATGGAGGCTTTTTTTCATTTATAAATAACATGGGCTGAAATTTTAATCTATCAGCTTTTTTACAAACCGTTATTTGCTTAATTTACTGCTGATTTCACGGAGCAATAGTACTTCTTCTGATGGTTCTGGTGCAGCCGCTTCTTGCGCTTCGCTTTGACGGCGTAGGCGGTTCATAGCTTTCACCAACATAAAGATAATAAATGCCAAAATAATAAAGTTGATTAAGATGGTGATAAAATTACCATATGCAAACACAGGCACGCCCGCTTTTTTGAGCGCATCATACGTCATGGCGGTGCCTGCAGGTACATCACCTAACACCATAAACATATTGGTAAAGTCGATTTTGCCGCCCATAATCGCAGAGATAATCGGCATAATAATATCTTCTACCAATGACGTCGTAATTTTACCAAATGCGCCACCGATGATGACACCCACTGCCAAATCCATCACGTTACCTTTGAGGGCAAACTCCTTAAATTCTGACATCATACTCATATAACTTCTCCTAATTTAAAAATAATTGCTACAATCGTTGACTAAAAAACCCTTATTATCATAAGGAATTGTGTAAAATTTCAAACCTTTGCTTTGCAAGCGTGTAGATTAAATTAAAAAAGCTTGTAACAGGTACAAGCTTTTTGTAAATAAATGTTAGGCTTTTTCAAAATTTTATAGCTTAAATCTGCTATTATTTACGACCGTTACGTTTACGTTCATTCTCAGTCAAGTATTTTTTGCGTAGACGAATTGATTTTGGTGTCACTTCAACCAGCTCATCATCTTCAATAAATTCAAGCGCTTGTTCAAGGGTAAAAATGATTGGCGGCGTTAAAATAATCGCATCATCGGTACCACTGGCGCGCACGTTCGTCAACTGTTTTGCTTTGGTTGGATTGACTACCATGTCATCGCTACGTGAGTTTTGACCAACAATCATGCCTTCATATACTTCAGTTTGTGGTGATACAAACATACGACCGCGTTCTTGAAGGTTAAATAGCGCATATCCCAATACCGTACCATTCACCATAGAAATCAACACCCCATTTTGGCGTTTTGCCACATCGCCTGTTTTGACAGGACCATAATGTGAGAAACTTGAAGTCATGATACCGGTACCTGAGGTAATGGTTAAGAACTCAGAGCGAAAACCAATCAAACCACGTGACGGTACTATCGCTTCAATACGGATACGACCTTTGCCGTCAACTTCCATATTGGTCAATTCGCCTTTACGGTAGCCCATTTGCTCCATTACCGCGCCTTGGTGCTGTTCTTCAACGTCAAAAATCACATTTTCAAAGGGTTCTTGTTTCTCACCATCGATTTCACGAACAATTACTTCTGGACGTGACACACCGAGCTCAAAACCTTCACGGCGCATATTCTCAATCAATACAGATAAATGAAGTTCCCCACGACCTGAGACTTTAAATTTATCAGGACTGTCGGTATCTTCTACGCGAAGTGCCACGTTATGAATTAACTCACGTTCTAGGCGTTCACGAATATTGCGCGACGTCACGAATTTACCTTCTTTACCCGCAAACGGTGAGTTGTTCACTTGGAAAGTCATCGATACGGTTGGCTCATCGACACTTAGCGGTGGTAAGGCTTCTACGTTTTGTGGATCACAGATAGTATCAGAAATATTTAACGCATCGATACCCGTGATACAGACGATATCACCTGCCTGCGCCATAGGTACTTCGATACGTTCAAGACCATGGTAACCCATGATTTGTAGGATACGGCCGTTACGTTTATTACCTTCTTTATCAACAATCGTTACAGGCGTATTGGTTTTAACCGAGCCACGCTGAATACGACCAATACCAATCAAACCTTTGAAGTTATCATAATCAAGGCTTGAAATCTGCATACGGAATGGACCGTCCGTATCCACCTGTGGTGGCTCAACAACATTAACGATGGTTTCAAACAATGGCTGCATATCTTCTGCAAGCTCGTCAGGCGATAACCCTGCAATACCATTCATGGCAGAGGTATAAACGATGGGAAAATCTAGCTGCTCATCTGTCGCACCCAAATTATCAAACAAATCAAACACCTGATCCATGACCCAGTCTGGACGTGCGCTTGGTTTGTCAATTTTATTAATCACCACGATTGGCTTTAAGCCACGGGCAAATGCTTTTGAGGTCACAAAACGGGTTTGTGGCATAGGACCATCAACGGCATCAACTAATAACAACACACAGTCAACCATCGACATCACGCGTTCAACTTCACCACCGAAGTCGGCGTGACCGGGGGTGTCGACGATGTTAATACGGTATTCAACGCCGTCTTTAGGATTGGTCCATTTGATCGCCGTGTTTTTGGCTAAAATGGTAATACCACGCTCTTGCTCTAATGCGTTAGAGTCCATGACGCGTTCAACTTCTGCGGCACGCTCACCAAAAGTACCTGATTGTTGTAACAGTTTATCGACTAGAGTAGTTTTACCATGGTCAACGTGGGCAATAATCGCAATATTGCGAAGATTTTTGATTGAATCTGACATAAAAAAATAGCTCTTGAAAATTCGGCTAGGAAGGGAAATTAAAACACGCGGTAGTATAACATCTTATCGTTAAAAATAGATTAAATTTATCTAAGTTGAGTTTATAGCTGATATTGACTTCCTCCCCTCCCTATCGTTCGGGGATTCCTTCTGCAAGACGGTTAAGCCCAACCGCAAGAATGTTCCGACTGGCGTTAATATCTCTATCATGCCGTGTGCCACACGTTGCACAAGTCCATTCTCTTATTCGCAAACCTGCTCTACCGCTCAAGCTACTGGACATATCGCCACAGCACGAGCAAGTTTGGGTAGTGTATTTCTCATTCACGATTTCAAAACGACAACCTGCGTTCTCGCACTTATAGGTCAGTTGTCGTTTGAGTTCAAACCAGCCTGCATCGTAAACCGATTTGGCTAGTTTGCCTTTTTTACTGTTAAATTGGGTAGTTCTAACATCACCTACCACGATTAGGGCATTGTCTTTGACTAATTGGGTGGTGAATTTGTGGATTAGGTCTTGGCGTGTGTTTTTGATTTTGGCATGGATTGCCTTGACACGCTGTTTGTTTTTGGCACGTTGGGCGGTGGCTAACGCTTTGGCATATTTGAGCGTTTGCTTGATTTGTAGTTTGTCGCCATTTGAGGCGGTGGCACTGTCTTTTAAACCTAAGTCAACGCCAATGCTACCTGTACCGCATGATTGTTTGGGGTAGTCTTTGACGGTGATACAGGCATACCAACGGTTACGGCTGTCTTGGACGATTTCTAGTGTGTTAATTTGATATAGGCTAAGGTTGTAGCTGTCCCATAGGTCAATGACTAGTTTTTGTCCTTTGGCTAAACTAAGCTGTAAGGTGGATTTTAAGCCCTTTTTGCCTGTTTGGTGCGTGGTAATGTGCTTAATAGCCGATTGTTTGAATGGTAGCCAACCCAAGCTTTTACGCTTTGATGTTGGGTTGTTGGTTCGCCATGACAATTTAGCTTTTTTGAATTGTTTTCTAGCTTTGGCATGGGTTTCATTGATTGCCTGAATAGTCTGACTATGCAAGCCTAGTAATTCACCGCTACCTTTGGTGTATTCGTTCAAATCATAAGCTGAAAAGAATTTACCAGTCTTTTGCAGATGCTTGTAACTCAAGTCATTCACATAGTTCCATACGAAATTAACTGCACCGCTTAGATGGTTAAGCTTTGCTATATGTTTATCTCGTATGCGTAGCTTGAGTGTTTTCATGGGGTTAGTTTAACACATTTAGTGAATTTCTGTGTATAAGCATAGTTTCGGAGTTGCCTTATATCCACCGCCTAAAGTCGGTGGTTTTACGGCAACGGAGGATAAAAATAAAAAAAGCTACCAACGAGGGTAGCTTTTTTTATTTAATAACTAATTATTGTACGTTCATGTCTTTAGTTTGAACAGTTGTGCCAGATTTGTTACCAGTGATGATAGCATATACACGGCGGTTCATTGCACGACCTTCCGCAGTGTTATTGTCTGCGATTGGGCGGTCATAACCGTAACCCACTGTGCTAATACGTTGTGGTGCAACACCAAACTGGTTAACTAACATTGATTTAACCGCATTTGCACGTGCTTCAGACAAACGTTGGTTGTAACGCGCAGAAGGACCAGTTTTTGAAGCGTGACCTTCAATTAAAGCTGTTGAATTTGGATATTCATGCATTTTTTCAGCAACTTTTTGGATTTCTGGTTTGTACTGATCTTTGATGACAGTTTTGTCATTGTCAAAGAATACACGTAATTCCATACGCAACGCATCGTCAATTGCGATTTCAATTGGGCAACCATCAGCATCTACAACAACATTTAATGGCGTGCCTGGGCATTTGTCAACGCTATTTGGTACGCCATCTTGGTCGTCATCACCATCAGTCACAATGAATGGTTCAACAGGGGTAGGCTCAACTACTGGTGCTGCTGGTGCCAAGTGACCACCTAGAACCACGTTAAGACCTGCTAACGCTAGACCTTCCCACCAACCGTGATCGAAGTTATAAATCGCACGACCTTCACCACGTAAGCTTAATGCATCATTGATACGGTAGTAAGCACCAAGACCTAAGTTACCAATTGTGTCTTTAGAAGTTGCTTTGCTGCCATCATCAAATGCCATTGAGGTTTTTGATTGACCTGCACCGATTAACACATATGGCTTAAATGGGCTGTTAGTGTAGCCACTAAAGGTTTCAGTACCGATAGTAAAGTTACCTGAGTATGATTTTTGTTCAAACTTATGTCCGTTAACTTTATCGCCGTTGCCATTTAATGCGTCAGAATCAGTTTCACCGTACTCTAATTCAAGTGCGATAGTAGGTGTCAATTCGATACCGATACCTGCACCAGTGTACAAGTCGTTACGTTGATGAGTACCTGCGAATTGCTCACCTTGTTTATCTTCAGTTTTGCTGATACCGTCTACATAATGATAACCTAGTAGTAAAGGTGTAACAGTAACGCCTGCGTTAGCGGCTACTGGCATAACAGCTGCAGCAACAACTGCTAGAGCGATTTTATTTAGCTTCATAGAAGTCCTCCAAAGGATTGGCTCATTTTAAATTAAAATAACATGACAGTTAATTCACAAAATAACACATCAAAACACATGCCATTTATGAACTTGTTAAATATAGCTTAACGCCTAAAAATTGTGTTTACAACTCTTTTTTTTACATTGCTACACAATATTACACGAATATCACAATATGTTATCTTTTTATTTTTTAGTAGCTGAGCTTATTAATAACGCTCGATACTAAGAATTCAACAACTATCATGATTCGATATTACACATCAAAACTATACACTTATCTTGAGAAGGATTTTAATACAGTCTATTTAAATTTACCATATCTTAAATTCATACTGTCACTAAATGATACATTCTAGTCACATTCACTTACTAAATAAAGGAGACATTTACGTTACAGTCACAACATTTTTTTCTTAATAATGTTTTAGAACCAGTAACAATAGGTATTTGAACATTTAAACCCATCTTAGCCTGTGAAAACCTTACTATGTAGAATAGACATTCCATTCCCTGATAACTTCAGTCGTTTAGTCGCTTTCATTCACTTTTTAGCCACCAGCCTTACCTTATAGTTCAATATTTGTTTGTTAATTCTTTTAAACTCTATATAATAATGAACTAAAGTCGTTTATTGTGTTATCCCATCATCACTTAACTGGTAGCTTTAATAGAATGAATAATGCAAAAACCAACGTGTTCTCAATAAAAAGACAGGGATTTACTTTGATTGAAACAGTCGTTGTTTTGGCTGTTTTATCCATCATTGTGGCGATGGCTTCGATTACTATTATTAACAGTTTAAAGCAAATGGAAGCAAAAAACGTTGCTTCAAGTTTAATGAATTTTTTAAGCAGGGCAAAACAAGAGGCGCTAATTTATCAAAACCCTGTCGTCGCCTGTGTCGCTAGTGATAGCTTGGCTTGCGTGAAAACTGGCGGTCATCAGCTAATTAGCTTTATCGATAAAAATAACAATAACAGCTATGAGGCAGCGGTAGACAAACTCAATCATAAGCTTACGTTAGATTTATCCTGGGGTGTGCTTACGGCAAATATCTCGCTGAATAATAACTACATTATTTTTAAGCCAGAAAACGCTAGACCCATTGGTTATATGGGCAATATTCAATACTGCCCTTTAGATGGTAAGGTCGATAATCGACTAAGGGTAAGTTTTAGTAAAACAGGCATTATTAAATATAAGCCCTACTCAGTTGAACAGTTTAACTGCCCCTAACAGCTAGGCTTTTGCGGTAAATGCTTTTCTCATTGCGCCAACCGCTTGGCTAAGTCCCATAAACACACTGTCTGCAATAATGGCATGACCGATGTTTAGTTCATGGATGCCAGCTATACTAGCAATGGGTGCAACGTTGTCACGGGTAAGACCATGCCCCGCATTGACCAGTAAGCTTGCTTTTGCCTGGTGGGCATGAGTCACGGCTGTTTTGATACGGGTGATTTCATCGCTAATTTTAACTTGATCTTGTTGCAACCAATAATCCGCATAGGCGCCTGTGTGTAGTTCAATGGCATCTGCCCCAAGCGCAATGCTTTTATCAATTTGCGCCAACTCTGGATCAATGAATAATGATACTTGAGTGCCGACTTGATGTAACTGTTGAATCGCGCGGGCTATTTTTTGCTGATTGCCAATCACATCAAGCCCGCCTTCGGTGGTCAGTTCTTGGCGTTTTTCAGGGACAAAGCACACCCAAGCTGGCTTAACATCACAGGCTATTGCAACCATCTCGTCAGTCACCGCCATTTCAAGGTTCATACGCGTGGTTATGACTTTGGCAAGCCGATAAACATCATCATCTTGAATGTGACGACGATCTTCACGCAAATGCAGCGTGATACCATCCGCCCCTGCCTGCTCACAAATTAACGCCCCTGCCACAGGATCGGGATACGCCACACCGCGCGCTTGACGCAGGGTTGCAATGTGGTCGATATTGACACCGAGTAAGGGTTGATTGCTGGTCATGATATGCCCTATTTTGTCTATGATTGATAGTAGGTAAGCTTATTGATATTGGGTAAGCTGCTGCCAAAGTTCTCGGCTTTGCAAGGTTTGATAATTGAGTAAATTATCCATCAAATGTCGGTGCATGGCACTGATGCTATTGACCAATTGTTTGGCTAAATCAAAATCTTGTTGCATCATTTGGTTAAAGCGCGTTTCATCTAGCAAACATTGATACCAAATTAGCAGCTGCTCACCTGTTAATGACATGTCAGGTTTATCCAAGGGTAAAACTGGCATAAATCCCTGCTGTAGCTGGTATTGATAACGCTGCGACGGGGCTATTAAATCCCCTAGCGCATCTTTAGCAAAATCGAACCCATAGCCTAATTGTTCAAACAATACATTTTCAAAGCGCCTTAAATGCCACTTTAAACGGGTCATGTCATGTGGCGATTGCGCTGGCTCGACAAACAGCGTTGCCATGTTTGCAACGCACTGCTGATACGCTTGCCATATCTCAGCAAACGGCTCTTCGACAGGCAATAGCTTTTGCAAAATCTCATTGAGATACATGCCTGCATACAGGCTTTGTCCTGTGAGCGTAATGTGATTTTGCAAAATTTGGCTTTGACTAAAGGTTTTTAGGCTGTTTTTACCATTGCCAAAAAATTGTATGGGGACAAATAGCGGTAAGTTTTTTTTACCGATACCATGTACTACGCCCCATTCTTCACTAAACAGGTAAACCAAACTACGGCTTTCACCATACGGTTTTTGGTGCAAAATATAACCTGTTAGCAGTTGATTGCGCATAGTAGCTTATAGCCTAGTAGCCCAAACTCGTTAGCGCACGCTCATCATCTGACCAGCCTTTTTTGACTTTGACCCACAGCGTTAGCATCACTTTTTTATCAAACATTTTTTCCATGTCTTGGCGCGCTTCGATGCCGATTTGTTTGATTTTTTCGCCTTTATCACCGATGACAATCACCTTTTGACCTTGACGCTCGACAAAAATCGTGGCATCGATAAAGGTCACGGCTTTACGCCATTTGCCTGTTTTTGGGTCTTGATGCGCAGGCTCATCCTTGAAGGTATCGATTTGTACGGTTAAATCGTAAGGAATCTCATCGCCCGATGCCCGCATCACTTTTTCACGAATGATTTCACTGGCTAAAAAGCGTTCTGAACGGTCAGTGACTTGCTCTGCATCATAGATGGGCGCTGCAATCGGTAAATGCTTACCGATGACTCGTACTAGCTCATCTAAGTTATGCGCACGTAATGCAGATACGGGCACAATATCGCTGAATACTTGGGTGTCATGCAGTTTTTGTAGTAGCGCAAACAGCTGAGCTTCGTCCTTAATGGTGTCACTTTTATTAATCACTGCAATCACAGGGACACCCAAATTTTGCACTTTGGCAAACACCAGCTCATCATCTTCCACCCATTTTAGGCTATCAATCACAAACAATACCGCATCAACATCTGCCAAAGCCGAGGTTGCGGCTTTATTCATACGCTCATTGATAGCGCGCACTTCGCGGCTATGAATACCTGGGGTATCAACAAAAATTGCTTGTAGTTGCTCGTTGGTCAAAATCCCCATAATGCGATGGCGGGTGGTTTGGGGCTTTCGCGAGGTAATGGACAATTTTTGACCCAACACATGGTTCATCAATGTTGATTTACCCACGTTTGGACGTCCGACAATGGCTACATACCCCGTGCGAAAATCCACCGCACGCGCGGGCGCTAATTCACTTTGCCCACTAAAAAATTGACTGATAACATCATGGTTGTTGTCCGCTGATGGATTGTTGGCAGCTGGGTCAGTGGTTGTTTGTTGGGTAGCGTCTGCTTGGTTAGACATAAAGTGGGATCTCAACATTGGTTTAAAGGGTACAAATTATTGTAGAAGAGTTTTGAGCAAATTTCAGTAAGCATTTCATCAAATTTGGGTGTTGACGCTATAGCAGGTCGGCAAATTAGCGCAGCGGGGGCAACAAATCACTGATTTTAGTCAGCATGGCTTCGGCACAGCGCTGCTCGGCAATACGGCGACTTTCCCCTTGTGCTGTGACTAACGCTT
Source organism: Moraxella osloensis (assembly GCF_001553955.1). Classification (NCBI taxonomy): domain Bacteria; kingdom Pseudomonadati; phylum Pseudomonadota; class Gammaproteobacteria; order Moraxellales; family Moraxellaceae; genus Faucicola; species Faucicola osloensis. The sequence continues at coordinate 1,893,814 of NZ_CP014234.1, read as the reverse complement.
GGGTTGGGGCTATGGGTTTGGCGGTTTTATTGTCAAAAACAATGTCGACTTGGCAGCTGACCACAAAAATTTGATTGGGGGCATTGCCAATGGTTTCGACCACCTCATAGCGTGGCAGCGCAAGTTGGTGTGCTTGCAACAGCTCTTGTAAACGGCTTTTGGCATCTTTTAGCACTTTTTGTTCTTTCACTTTTTCGAACAAATCTTCAAACCATGCCAGCACACAAGCCTTAACCGTATCAAAATTTTGACTATCAAGATAAATGGCGCCAATCAAAGCTTCAACGCTATCTGCCAAGATTGAGGCGCGCTGACGACCCCCGCCTTTACGCTCGCCCACCCCTAAAATCAAATAATCCGACAAATTGAGCTGCTTTGCAATAATCACCAAGGTTTCTTCGCGCACAAGCGATGCACGTAAGCGACTGAGCCGACCTTCATTATAATCGGGATAGCGCAAAAATAAGGCTTCTGCGATGATCACACCGAGCAATGCATCTCCCAAGAACTCTAATCGCTCATAATTGTGTTCGCTATCAAATGAGCGATGCATGAGTGCCATAATGGGTAAATTCACATTATCGAACTGATAACCCATTTCATAAAACAGCGCGGTTAATTGACGCACTTGTGGCGGTAGTTTTTTGAGATTAAAGGTGGGAATAGTGATTGGTAAATTCATCTGCTTCAAATTGTTAGAAAAGTATTCGCCATTTAAATTATCACATGGCTAGCATTTACTTAAGATTGGGGCTACAAGTTCAATAACTAATAACTATTGCTTGGCGACTTTGGCATCTTCTGCGCTAATGGTATCTTCAAAGCGATTGACGATATCGACGTTACCAAAAAAGTTGTTTGCTTCATCGTATTTTAGTTTTACTGACATCGCACCTGGCGTATTATCCACCACTTCCACGACGTCCTCTGCCTTTTGGCTAACACCGTTGATATGCCATTGAGAATTGACATTACCTAAAAACTCTTTGACGCTCTCTTTATTGTCATTGGACTTTTTAAGTTGCAATGCCAACGATTTTTTGAGTTGGTAGTGACCGACTTGGGCAGGGATAATGGATAAAACGAGTTTGGCACACACGACGATGAGTACAATCATAATCACGATACCCGTGACGCTGGCGCCGCGCTGATGACTTGGTAGGTTCATGCCGTATTCTCCTTTGACCATCGCTCAAGATAGGTTAATGTAAGCTTTAGTTAATTCAATATTCTCAGTAATAAAGGCTTTGAGATGCAATTTTTTAAAGTAAGCGGTTAGTGTATTGCGCCATTGCGATTAAAGGTGGGTAGACTGAGCCCACTGGCTTTGTGCGTCCACACATACACGGCTTTACCCGCTAGGTTCTCATCAGGTACAAACCCCCAAAAACGACTATCAGCACTGCGATCACGGTTATCGCCCATCACAAAATAGTGTCCTTTAGGCACTGTTAGTTGCCATTGTTGACCTTGGCTCGCCATCAATTGAGGTGAGACTTGCTGCAAAAAGCTGGCATATTGAAACCAATTTTTGTCACCCAAATAGCGCACCAAATGTTGATGATTACTACTGGGAGATTCTTGCAAATACCGGGCTGTTTGTTCTTCTTGATTGCCCAGTTGCGCTGCTTGCTCAGCTGTCACAACCTCACCGGTCTCAGTTTTACCTGGCGGATAGAGCTGCGCTGTCATCTTAGGGTCAGGGGTAAAGTTTGCTGGCGTGGTCGGAATCGCTTTGCCATTGACGCTTAACTGCCCGTTGTTAAAGCTCACCGTATCCCCACCCACGCCAATCACCCGCTTGATATAATATTGCTTTGGATTTAATGGAAATCGAAACACAACGACATCACCATGCTGTGGCGCGCCCAAATCAAGCACCTTGGTATTGACCAGTGGCAAACGGATACCATACGCGTATTTATTGACCGCAATAAAATCGCCCGTATATAAGGTGGGCACCATGGACGATGATGGAATATTAAATGGCTCAATCAAAAACGAGCGCACCACCAAGACGATGGCTAAAATCGGGAAAAAATCATACGCCCATCGCACCGGCGCAGTCGATTTCTCCAATCCTTTGCTTTGCTTTTGCTTTAGCACCAATTTATCCAGTAGCCAAATAGCGCCCAAAATCAAGGTCGCAGGGACAAGAATCAAATTAAAATCAAAATCCATACTTGCCTCTACGACTGGTTATCCACTTTTAATACCGCCAAAAACGCTTCTTGTGGAATCTCAACACGTCCCACTTGCTTCATGCGTTTTTTACCTTCTTTTTGCTTTGACAGTAGTTTTTTCTTACGTGACACGTCACCGCCATAACATTTGGCAAGTACGTCTTTACGCATGGCTTTGACAGTGCTGCGGGCAATGATTTGGCTACCAATTGCCGCTTGAATTGCCACATCAAACATTTGGCGCGGAATCAATTCTTTCATTTTTTCAACCAGCTGATTACCGCGATAGCGCGCTTGCTCAGCATGACAAATCATCGCCAGCGCATCAACTTTTTCGCCATTAATCAGCACATCCACCCGCACCAGTTTATCTGTTTGAAAGCGCTCAAAACCGTAATCAAGTGACGCAAAGCCACGTGACACTGATTTTAGACGGTCAAAAAAGTCCATGACCACTTCGCCCATCGGAATATCAAAGGTCAACTGCACTTGCTGCCCCATAAACTTCATATCAACTTGGATACCACGACGCTCGATACATAATGTCATCACGTTACCCAGATAATCGGGTGGTACCAGAATGTGACAGCGCGCAATCGGCTCACGAAACTCATCAATCAGACCTGGGTCAGGCATTTTTGATGGGTTATCGATTTGGATAATCTCACCACTCCGTTTTTTGATTTCGTAGATAACGGTCGGTGCCGTGGTAATCAAATCTAAATCGTATTCACGCTCAAGACGTTCTTGGATGATTTCCATATGCAGCATCCCCAAGAAACCACAGCGAAAACCAAACCCAAGTGCATCAGAGGTATCAGGCTCAAAAAACAACGCAGCGTCATTGACTTGCAGTTTTTGTAGCGCTTCACGAAACGCCTCAAAGTCACTCGAATCGACAGGGAACATACCGGCATAGACTTGCGGCTTGACCTTTTTAAACCCTGGTATGCTATCGACATCTGGGGTTTTGGCAAGGGTAATGGTATCACCCACAGGCGCACCGCCAATGTCTTTGATACCGGCAATCACAAACCCCACTTCGCCGGCTTCTAAGATATTGGTCTCAAACGATTTTGGGGTAAATACCCCAATTGACGTCACAATATGGGTGCCTTTGGTCGATTTGATATGGATTTTATCGTCTTTTTTGAGCGTGCCTTGACGCACACGTACCAGTGACACAACCCCAAGATAATTGTCAAACCATGAGTCAATAATTAACGCTTGCAAAGGGGCATCACGGTCGCCTTCAGGCGCGGGAATACGTTCAACAATCGCTTGTAGCAAATCATCCACCCCTACCCCTGTCTTGGCAGACACGCGCGGTGCATCCATCGCTTCAATCCCGATAATGTCTTCGATTTCTTGAATCACCCGTTCAGGATCGACTTGCGGTAAGTCAATTTTGTTGAGTACCGGTAATACTTCAAGCCCCTGCTCTATCGCGGTATAACAGTTGGCAACCGACTGCGCTTCTACGCCTTGCGCGGCATCAACCACCAGCAAAGCGCCTTCGCAAGCTGCCAGTGAACGCGACACTTCATACGAAAAATCGACGTGCCCTGGGGTATCAATAAAGTTAAACTGGTATTTGTCACCGTTTGGGTGGTTATAATACAGCGTGACAGATTGGGCTTTAATGGTAATACCGCGCTCGCGCTCAATATCCATCGAGTCAAGTACTTGCGCCTGCATTTCACGTGCTTGTAGACCCCCACACATTTGGATAATGCGGTCGGCAAGCGTGGATTTACCGTGGTCGATATGGGCAATAATAGAAAAATTACGAATATGAGATAAGGCGGTCACAATTACCTACTAACAAAAAAGTATATGATTAAATTTGTAGAAAAATAGCCTTATTGTAACGTATTTTTCTATAATCACCTACTGAATTTATTGTGACAGCTTTTGGGGGGTCATAAAAAAAGATAAGCTTTGGGTGTCACTATCTGTTGCATACCCAAAGCCCCAAACAAAGCCCAAACCCTCCCCAAACTAAGCTTTTTTGACGATGCTGGATTTGAGTTTCATCGCGCCAAAACCGTCAATTTTACAATCAATATCATGATCATCGGGCGCATCATGGAGCAGGCGAATGGATTTGACTTTGGTGCCAACTTTAATGGGCGTGCTTGCGCCTTTGACTTTTAAGTCTTTAATAACCGTCACACTATCCCCATCTTGTAACACATTGCCGACGGCATCTTTAATAATTTGTTCGCTGGCTGCTTCGGTTTCGCCCGCTTGCCATGCCTGCTGCTGTGCTTCAAAGCCACATATCGGGCAAATCAATAAATCGCCATCTTGGTACGTATAATTTTCTTTACACTTGGGGCATGGGGGACAGGCAGGTAAACTCATAGCACACGCTCAATTATCTGAAAAAAAATTTAATAGTCGTCAGGTAGTGTATTGTACGCGATAAGTCACCTCAATAATAGTAATCAGCTAGCACAGACAAACCCGCTGACAGATGACCTAGTAACAGCATTTAGTCAAGCAGAACCTAATAAAGCATGATTGCAGTCCGAGCCCAATTGTGCAAAACTTTGATTATAATTTTTTTAGCCAATAAAAAGAGAGCCACCATGACAGATTTCGTCGTCTTTGATATAACCGGTGCCGATGCCCAAAAATTCTTGCAAGGACAAGTAACCTGCAACGTCACCAAACTCAGCGATCAATTCCAAGCGACCGCGATTAGTAATCTCAAAGGGCGCGTTGCGTTGGGTATTTGGATTAGAAAAATAGCGGATGACGCTTACCAAATCGTCATCAGCCAAGACTGTGCCGATGAGTTTGCCAAGCATATCAAAAAATATGCGGCGTTCTCAAAACTCACCCTATCAGCCCCACGTGATATTTTTGCGGTTGTTGACAATGGGGTACCTAGTTTTAGCGAGTCAGACAATGGCACTGACACCGACGCTAATCGCAAAGCATGGCAAAAAGCAAGTATCGCTACAGGCAATTACTGGATTGTCAAAGCCACCGCAGGCTTGTGGCAACCCCAAGAGTTGCGTCTACACCAACAAGGCGGAGTGGACTATGATAAAGGCTGTTATTTAGGTCAAGAAATCATTGCGCGGTTATATTTTAAAGCCAGCCCAAAAGCTTGGCTCCACCGCGTAGCAGGTACCGGTGATGTACCTAATGCAGGTGAAAAAATTGGCAACGTGGATGTGGTCAATAGCATTGCCACTGACACAGGTTTTGAAGCCTTGGTCGTCGGGCGTCCCGATGATATTGCCGCCAGTAATCTGACCATTCTTGAGTTACCTCAAGCACTGCAACAACCGGTTGCGCGCCAACACTAAACACCCACCAAACTTGATTAAAATAAATGCGTTAAAATAAATGGGTTAAAATAAATGGGTTAAAATAAAAAAGGCATTTTGCTGATGCCTTTTTTTAACCGTTTTTTTAGGTTTATCAATAACTAACCCACTTCAAACCTAAACCATTTTATAGCTAAACCACTTTATACTTAAACCACTTCGCCAGCCACAAACCCGCTTGCCCAAGCCCACTGAAAATTGTAGCCACCTAGCCAACCAGTAACATCGAGCACCTCGCCGATAAAATACAAATTCGGTTGTAACTGACTTTGCATGGTTTTTGAAGAAACTTTATCAGTAGCAACGCCACCACGGGTGACTTCAGCTGTACGATAACCTTCAGTGCCTGATGGCGTCAAACGCCAAGCATTGAGCTGCTCACCGAGCTGCGCTAACTTCTCGTCTTTGATATTGGCAAGCTCAGTCTCAGCCATGTCTTGCCACAATAGACTTTGCAAAGTAGCCACCACTTTTTTAGGTAGCGCCGCCGCGCCTATGTGGTCATTTAGTACGGTTCTGATCAGCTGTTTTGGGTGCTGTTTTTTTTGCTCAGCTAAAAATGCTGCCATATCAAGGCTTGGGAATAAATTGATAAAAATCGGCTCGCCCACGTGCCAATAATTCGATAGCTGTAACATCGCAGGCCCGGATAAACCGCGATGGGTAAATAGCACGGGCAACCTAAAACTGATACGCTCGTTAAACGCAATGACCTCAAAACTAACCCCCGATAACGATTTAATCGCATCGCCAATCTTATCGGTAAAGGTAAAGGGTACGAGTCCTGCCGATGTTGGCACAATGGTATGCCCAAATTGCTGCGCTACTTGGTAACCAAAGCCTGTCGCACCCATGGTCGGAATTGACAGCCCGCCTGTGGCGACTACCAAGGATTGACAAGTTAAGATTTGCTCGCTACTTTTTTGATTGGCTTGTTGATTAGCCTGTTGATGAGGCTGTTGACTAGCTGGTTGATTGACCGTTAAAACAAACCCCGTATTATCGGGTAACGCTTGGATTTGCTGGATGGCGGTTTTTAATTGAATGGTTACTTGATTGGCGCGGCATTGGGTCAGCAGCATTTGCAAAATATCATTGGCAGAGTTATCACAAAACAGTTGTCCATGCTCACGCTCATGATAGGGAATCTGATACTGGCTAACCATGCCAATAAAATCCCAATTTAAATAGCGTGACAATGCTGATTTGCAAAAGTGCGGATTGCTACTTAAATAATGCTTGGGCTCAATGTCATAGTTGGTAAAATTACAGCGCCCACCGCCACTCATAAGGATTTTCTTGCCCGCTTTATTGGCATGATCTATTACGAGTACCCGCCGTCCGCGCTTGCCCGCTGTCAATGCACAAAATAGCCCTGATGCCCCTGCTCCGATGATGATGACATCATATGCAAAAGCGGACGGTGCGCTGGTTGACCCAGCGTGATTTTGAGCCGTGTCAATCTTTGATGAAGTATTTGGTGAAGTATGTTGTTGCTGCATAATAACCGCTATTTATTACGTAAAAGACGAAAGTGGAATCCGCTTAGAATCAAGATTTTTGCCCAAGATCTGAAAAAATATCCCTAAAATATCTTGAGTAACATTGCAAAATTTGTGATTTTTTGCCAAACTAAGGAAAAGGCACTCTAAAATCAAGGATTAGATTGTATTGCATTTTCATAGTGAGCGGACGTTTATTGATGGCTCGTTTCATGGCTCTGTTGATAGCCCGTGTTACTGCCAGCTTGTCAATGTTAGTTTATCAAGGTGAAAATGTTGTTTTTTAAGTTAAGCCCGCTACCTATTTGAGCCGTTTGTCAGTTCGTAGCCAGTTAGCGTATTACCCCACCCACCTGTCATAACAAGGAATGTTTTATGAAGAGCTACCCTCATAGCGCTGAATTTGCCGCTAAAGCCAACACCACTCCCCAAAAATACGCCGAGACCTATCAAGAATCTATCGAAAACAATGAAGCGTTTTGGGCAAAACGCGCTGAATGGATTGATTGGATAAAAAAACCCACCAAAATCAAAAACGTCAATTATGACCTAAAGAATTTTAGCATTAAATGGTTTGAAGATGGTGAGCTTAATCTATCGGTCAACTGTCTTGACCGTCATGTGGCTGAAAACCCTTACAAGCCTGCGATTATTTGGGAAGGCGATCACCCCTCACTTCACAAAATCATCTCATACAAAGAGCTACATTCAGAAGTATGCCGCCTTGGTAGCGCACTGCGTCGTAAAGGCGTCAAAAAAGGCGACCGCGTCACCATTTATTTGCCGATGATTCCTGAAGCGGCGGTTGCGATGCTGGCTTGTGCGCGGATTGGCGCGGTTCACTCATTGGTATTTGGCGGGTTTTCAGCAGACAGTCTAGCCAGCCGTATCATCGATAGCCAATCAAAAATTGTCATTACCGCTGATGAATCTGTGCGTGGTGGTAAACATACGCCGCTTAAACAAAATGTGGATCGTGCGCTAGACCAGGACGGTACCGAATGTGTTGAAAATGTCATTGTGGTGTACCGTACCGGTGAATCCATCCCAATGAGCGGACGCCGCGACATTTGGTATCACAACTTAATCGACAACGCCTCTGAAGACTGTCCACCAGAGCCAATGAATGCCGAAGACCCGCTATTTTTGCTTTACACTTCAGGCTCAACTGGCAAGCCTAAAGGCGTGGTACACACCACCGGTGGTTATTTGACCTATGCGCTATCCACCTTCCGTGACGTGTTTGATATCAAAGACAATGACGTATTTTGGTGTACCGCGGATGTGGGCTGGGTCACAGGTCACACCTATGTGGTGTATGGACCGCTTGCCAACGGCACAACGACCGTGATGTTTGAAGGGGTGCCGCAGTACCCAGATTGGGCGCGTATCGGTCATATCGTTGATAAGCATGACGTTACCATCTTGTATACTGCGCCAACCGCCATTCGCGCGATGATGAAAGAAGGTGATGATTACGTTCGTAAATCAAACCGTTCCAGCTTACGTCTATTAGGCTCGGTGGGTGAACCTATCAATCCTGAAGCTTGGAACTGGTATTATAAGGTGGTGGGCGAAGGTCGTTGTCCGATTGTTGATACTTGGTGGCAAACTGAAACCGGCGGTATTTTGATGGCCCCAATCCCCAATACGGTTGATCTCAAACCAGGCGCCGCGATGAATCCGCTGTATGGCATCAAGCCAGCGATTGTCGATGCCGAAGGTACTGAATTAACGGGCGCCGCCGAAGGCAACTTAATCATCAAAGACAGTTGGCCAGGTCAAATGCGTACCATTTGGGGAGACCATAAACGCTTCTTAGAAACTTACTTTAGCACCTATCCCGGCGCTTACTTCACAGGTGACGGTGCCCTGCGCGATGAAGACGGTCATTATTGGATTACAGGTCGTGTGGATGATGTCTTAAACGTCTCTGGGCATCGCCTAGGTACAGCAGAGATTGAAAGTGCGTTAGTATCGCACCCTTCAGTCGCTGAAGCAGCTATTGTGGGTATGCCGCATGAGCTTAAAGGTCAAGGCGTTGCTGCTTACGTCATCTTAAAATCAGGCGAAGAGCCAAGCGAGATGCTCAAAGGTGAAATCAACCGTCATGTCCGTGGTGAGATTGGTCCAATCGCCAACTTAGACTCGCTCTACCTGGTCGAAGCCTTACCAAAAACGCGCTCCGGTAAAATCATGCGCCGTATCCTGCGTAAACTTGCCGCGCATGAATTTGAAGGTTTGGGTGATACTTCAACCTTGGCAGAACCAGAGGTGGTTGATAACCTCATCAATGTGGTTAAAGCCGATAAACAACCTGCTTAATCGCTGCCCAGATTTAAAAAAACGTCTGTAGTTACAGGCGTTTTTTCATGGTTTTTCAATTGTTAAATATTTTTAAAAATCCAATTCAAATTTTTAATTTTAATGATGATTTAATTAAACCCAATTGCTTACAATTTTAAGCTTAATCATGCGATAATTGGTTATGTCATAATGCCGACCAAAGGCATTTTTAATAAAACCAATATAACAAGGATAAACCGATGACTGATATGACTGCGGCCACAGCGCCATTAGATTTTAGCAAACCCATCAAATCGCGTGCTGCGGTAGCTTTCGCTGCGGGAGAACCATTACAAATCGTCGAAATCGACGTTGAACCACCGCGTAAAGGTGAAGTACTCGTCAAAATTACCCATACGGGCGTTTGCCACACAGACGCATTCACCTTAAGTGGCGATGACCCTGAGGGGGTTTTTCCAGCGGTTTTGGGTCATGAAGGCGCAGGTATTGTGATGGCAGTCGGTGAAGGGGTAACCAGTGTACAACCTGGTGATCACGTCATTCCGCTATATACGGCTGAATGTGGTGAATGTCTATTTTGTAAAAGTGACAAAACCAACCTATGCATCGCGGTGCGTGCTACCCAAGGTAAAGGGGTGATGCCTGATGGTACCACCCGTTTTAGCTATCAAGGTCAGCCAATTTATCACTATATGGGCTGTTCAACATTTAGTGAATATACTGTCGTTGCTGAGGTGTCGCTTGCCAAAATCAATCCTGAAGCCAATCCTGAGCAGGTCTGTCTATTAGGTTGCGGCGTGACCACAGGACTAGGTGCGGTAAAAAACACCGCTAAAGTACAAGAAGGCGATAGCGTCGCGGTGTTTGGGCTTGGCGGTATTGGGCTTGCTGTGATTCAAGGTGCCAAACTTGCCAAAGCAGGCCGTATTATTGCGGTTGACACCAATCCCGACAAATTTGAGTTAGCCCGTGAGTTTGGCGCGACTGATTTTGTTAATCCAAAAGATTATGACCAACCCATTCAACAAGTGATTGTTGAGATGACAGGTTGGGGTGTGGATCACAGTTTTGAATGTATCGGTAACGTCAATGTCATGCGCTCGGCACTTGAATGCGCGCATCGTGGCTGGGGTCAAAGCGTGATTATTGGTGTCGCAGCTGCAGGTCAAGAGATTTCCACTCGTCCGTTCCAACTAGTGACAGGTCGCCGCTGGTTAGGCTCTGCATTTGGTGGGGTGAAAGGTCGCTCACAACTGCCAGGTATGGTGGAGCAAGCCATGCACGGCGATATCCAACTGGCACCTTTTGTCACCCATACTATGGGCCTTGAAGATGTCAATACCGCATTTGATTTGATGCATAAAGGTAAGTCCATTCGTTCAGTGTTGCATTACTAAAACATTACCGAACTTAGCATTAAACAGAATGGGAAATTCACCATGAAAAAAGTTGAATCGCATAAATTGCACGGTGGTGACCTACAAGTGTGGCAGCATACCAGTGTGACCACACACACGGAGATGAAATTTGCCATCTATTTGCCACCCAAAGCCATCGTCAATGAAGCCACTGAAACCACTGAAACCACAGCTCAAAGATGTGCGGTGTTGTATTGGCTATCAGGGCTGACGTGTACTGAGCAAAACTTTATTCAAAAATCTGGGTTTGCTGAGTATGCCAGTCGTCACAACGTGATTGTGGTGGCACCCGATACCAGTCCTAGGGGTGTCGATATAAGCGGTAACGATGTGCCTGATGACAGCGCTTATGACTTGGGGCAAGGGGCAGGCTTTTATGTCAATGCCACCCAAGCGCCTTGGGCAACGCATTTTCAGATGTATGATTATATCGTCGATGAGTTGCCTAATCTCATCGAACAGCACTTCCCTGCCAGTGACCAGCGCAGTATTTTTGGTCATAGTATGGGTGGACACGGTGCGCTGATGATTGCCCTGCGCAATCCCCAGCGCTATGCCAGCGTGTCGGCTTTTTCACCCATCGTTGCACCGTCACAAGTGCCTTGGGGACAAAAAGCCTTTAGCGCTTATCTAGGTGATGACCGAAGCACCTGGGCAAATTACGATAGCTTAGCGTTGATGAAGCAGTCAGCGCATAGCAAAAAATTACCACTATTGATTGACCAAGGTAGCGGGGATGAGTTTTTGGCTGAGCAGCTCAAACCTGAGCTCTTTTCGCAAGCTGCCAAAGATGCCAATTATCCGATGACGCTGCGTATGCAGGACGGTTATGACCATAGCTACTATTTTATCAGTAGTTTTATCGCTGACCATTTTGCGCACCACGCCGCTGCCCTTCAAGCTTAAGCACGCACACAATCACTTGTCACACCACACGGCTGACAAGTGATTGACCATTTTCATTTTGCCATCGCATTACCCTCTCCATTATTTAAAATAACAAATTTGCGATGATTATTTTGCCCGCGATCCTATCTGATAAGGAAGATTATCATGGTTAACAAGCGCACTGATATTACGGTAACCCCTACCCATAAAGAGCCCTATTTGCAAGGCGTTGTGTTTCGCTACAGCGTGTTTGCCATTGCCTTTGCTATCCTTGCTTTGGGTATTGTGCTACTCAAATGGTGGCTGATAGTGATTGGTCTGGTGGGCTTTGTGGTGGGCATTTATGATTTGATGCAAGTACACCATGCCGTCTTGCGTAACTACCCAATTTCGGGACATATTCGTTACCTATTGGAAGAATTCCGACCTGAACTGCGCCAGTATTTGATTGAAGATGACCAAGCCGCCGTGCCGTTTTCGCGCCAGCAGCGTGCGCTTGCTTATCAACGTGCCAAAAACGTCAGTGATACCAATGCTTTTGGTACCTTAGAAAATTTATACCAGTCTGGCAAAGAATGGTTTTTACAATCCACCCTTAGCTATCCCCTCAAAGAAACCAATTTTCGTATTATGGTGGGCAGTGAACGATGCCTACAGCCCTACTCGATGTCGGTGTTTAATATCTCTGCCATGAGTTTTGGCAGCCTGTCAGCCGCGGCAATCGAAGCGCTCAATCAGGGCGCAAAACTCGGTGGATTTGCTCATGATACAGGTGAAGGTGCGATTAGTCCGTACCATAAGAAACATGGCGGCGATTTGATTTGGGAGCTGGGTACCGGGTATTTTGGATGCCGTAATCACGATGGCACGTTTAGCGGCGAAAAATTCGCTGAACGCTCGCGCCTTGAGCAAGTCAAAATGATTGAAATCAAGCTGTCGCAAGGGGCAAAACCTGGTAAAGGCGGGGTGTTGCCCAAAGAAAAAATCACCCTAGAAATTGCCGAAACCCGTGATGTGCTGATGGATGTAGACTGCGTTTCTCCAGCCAGCCACTCAGCCTTTACCACCCCGCGTGAGATGGTGCAGTTTTGGCAACAGCTGCGTGAACTGTCAGGGGGCAAGCCGGTTGGTTTTAAGCTGTGTGTCGGACAGCCTTGGCAGTTTATGGCGATTGTCAAAGCCATGATTGAAGCAGATAATTACCCTGATTTTATCGTGGTTGATGGTGCAGAAGGCGGTACAGGGGCTGCGCCTGTTGAGTTTATGGATAATGTTGGCATGCCGCTACTCGATGGTTTTTTGCTTGTACACAATACACTGGTGGGTGCGGGGGTGCGTGATAAAATCAAAATCGGTGTCAGTGGTAAAATCATCTCTGCCTTTGATATCGCGCGCATGCTAGCGCTGGGTGCAGATTGGTGTAACTCCGCGCGTGGCTTTATGTTTGCGGTAGGCTGTATCCAATCACGTGCCTGCCACACCAACAAATGCCCAACTGGGGTTGCCACCCAAGACCCCTACCGTCAGCGGGCATTACATATTCCTGATAAGGCGCAGCGGGTCTATAATTTTCATAAAAACACGCTTAAATCATTGGCAGCGATTGTCGGTGCGGTGGGTTTAAAACACCCAAAAGATTTACAAGCGTATCATATTGCCAGACGGCTGGAAAATGGGCAGATTAAGCTATTATCCAAGTTTTATTATTTTACCGAACCTGGCGTGTTACTGAATTTATCGGCGCGCTCAGATGTTTTTAACCAAATGTGGGTCATGGCAAATCCTGATAGCTTTTTGGCAAATAACGAGGCGTTAATTGCTTACAATCACGATGTGCGTCACGCCCATGCGCACAGCGAAAAGCGCTTTAATGAAGGCAACTACCCTGAGCGTATCGACAGCTTTGATGAAACCGCAAATAGCTACTATACCTATGATGATGACCCTTCTTAATACTTTGTCCACAAAAAAACCGCTAATCGTTAGCGGTTTTTTGTGTCAGCTTAGCTTATTCCACCGTGACGCTTTTGGCCAAATTACGGGGTTTATCAACATCTGTGCCTTTGGCAAGCGCAACATGGTAAGACAACAACTGGACAGGAATGGTGTGTACAATGGGCGACAACACGCCAATATGACGTGGGGTGCGAATCACGTGTACGCCTTCACTATCAGAAAAATCACTGTCAAGATCGGTAAAGACAAACAACTCACCGCCACGCGCTGAGACTTCTTGCATATTGGCTTTGACTTTGTCGAGTAGGCTGTCATTTGGCGCTATCACCACCACAGGCATGTTTTCATCAACCAATGCCAGTGGACCGTGTTTTAACTCGCCAGCGGGATAGGCTTCTGCATGAATGTAGGTGATTTCTTTGAGCTTCAATGCGCCTTCTAATGCAATCGGGTAATGAATACCACGTCCCAAAAACAGCGCGCTTGGCTTATCAGCAAATTTGCTTGACCAGCTGCTAATCTGTGGCTCAAGATTGAGCGCATATTGAATATCATTGGGCAAGCTGCGCAGCGCATTGGTGTATTCGACCAGTTTAGTGTCATCCACATAGCCCCGCACACGACCGAGTGTCACCGCCAAACCAAATAAAGCCACTAACTGAGTGGTAAAGGCTTTGGTTGAGGCGACCCCAATCTCCGCACCGGCTCGGGTGTAGACTACCAGCTCACTGGCACGAGGCAAGGCGGATTCCATCACGTTACAGATGGATAGACTATGTTTGTGGCCCATGGCTTGTGCGTATTTTAGCGCTTCCATGGTATCTAGCGTTTCCCCTGATTGCGAGATGGTGATAATCAATTGTTTTGGATTGGCAATCACCTCACGATAACGGTATTCGCTAGCGATTTCGACATCGGTGGCAATTTTGGCAATACTTTCCAACCAATATTTGGCGGTCGATGCAGCATAATACGACGTGCCACAGGCAAGAATCTTAATACTGTCGATATCATTGAAAACGGCTTCAGCATTTTCACCAAAGTTGTTGGCGATAAACCCGGCATCCAAAAAGATTTCGGCGGTATCTGACACTGCTTTTGGCTGCTCGTAGATTTCTTTTTGCATAAAGTGGCTATAAGCCCCTAGTTCAAGAGACGCTAAGGACACTTGCGAAGTAGTGGCTTTGCGGGTCGCTGGATTGCCTTGTTTGTCAATCATTTGTGCCACGCCATCTGCGGTCAACTGGGCAATATCACCATCTTCAAGATACATGATTTGACGGGTAAAGGCGACAACTGCTGAGACATCCGATGCGATAAAGGTTTCATGCTCACCTAAGCCAATGAGTAATGGACAGCCCATACGCGCCACCACCATGTTTTGTGGCATATCGTTGGCAATCACAGCAATCGCATACGCGCCATGAAATTGCTGAGTCGCCGCTTGTACTGCATTGAATAAATCACCGCCGTTTTGTACATAGTGTTGGTGCACCGCATGGGCGATGACCTCAGTGTCGGTTTGTGACTCAAAATGATAGCCATTTTGCTGAAGGCGAGCGCGCTCGGCTTCAAAGTTTTCGATGATGCCGTTATGTACCACCGAAATCAAATCACCCGAGATATGCGGATGGGCATTTGGCTCAGTGACGCCGCCGTGGGTGGCCCAGCGTGTGTGACCGATACCGGTGTGACCATACACGCCGCGCTCTTTGGCAGCGGCTTCCATCAAGGCAACACGCCCCACTCGGCGCACGCGTTTGAGTCCTTCATCGGTTTGCACTGCAATACCCGATGAATCATAACCCCGATACTCTAGGCGTTTTAAGCCATCGGTTAAAAAATCTACCACATTGTCTTGCGCACGAATGGCGCCAACGATACCGCACATAACTGTTCCTTAGTATCCAGTTTTTGGTGTGAGCAATCAAATTTGACTGCTGTGAAAAACAATCCCCCCGTTTACACAGTCGTTAGATTGTTTTATTTTTGCTTAACCAAACGGCTTTATCGTATAAAGCAAGTTTATCGTATTAAGCAAGAATCTGTTAAATTTAGGCAAAAGTTCAAATATCAAGATTTTTTTTCAGGACGTTGCCAACCCTCAATCGTGACTTGTTTGCCACGGGCGATGGACAGTTTTTCAGCAGGGCAGGCTTTACTGATGGCACTGCCTGCCCCAATGGTGGCGCGGTCACCAATGGTCACAGGGGCAATCAGCACCGCATTTGAGCCAATTCTAACTTCATCACCGATTTCGGTTTTAAACTTATTGACGCCATCATAATTGGCAGTGATCGTGCCTGCGCCGATATTGGTCTTTTGTCCAATGGTGGCATCACCCAAATACGCCAAATGATTGGCTTTGGCGCCGCTTGCCATTTGGGTGTTTTTAAGCTCCACAAAGTTACCGATATGCACCTCTTTGTCAGTGACCGCATTGGGGCGCAGACGGGCAAATGGTCCGATTTGGTTGTCTGCGCCTACTACCGCATTGTCAAATAGACTATAAGGTTGCACCACAGTGCCACTGGCGATTTTGCTGTTTTTGATAATACAACCTGCGCCGATTTTGACGTTATCACCTATCTCACAATCACCTTCAATGATGACATTAATATCAATTTGCACATCTTTGCCAACTTTGAGCGAACCGCGTAAATCAAAACGGCTTGGGTCAATCAAATGTACCCCTTGTTGCATCAGCGCTTGGGCTTGATGCGTTTGCCAAGTACGCTCTAGATTTGCCAACTGCAGACGGTCATTCACGCCTTCGATTTCAAACTGATGGGTCGGCGATACGGTGGCGATTTCGATGCCGTCATCCACCGCCATTTTGACGATATCAGTCAGGTAGTATTCGCCTTGGGCATTGTTATTGGTCAAGTTATTGAGATATCGATGTAAAATATCATTGGCGACACAGTACACACCGCTATTGATTTCAGTGATTTTTCTTTGCTCATCGTTGGCATCTTTTTCTTCAACAATGGCGATTACTTGGTTGTTGTCACGCACAATACGCCCCAAGCCAAATGGGTTGGCTAAGTTTATGGTCAGCATGGCAAAACGGCTCTCTGTATTTGTCAATTTCTGCAAGGTATCGACGCCAATAAGTGGCACATCCCCTGATAAAATCAAGCTTTTCCCATCCGTAGGCAACACTGGCAAAGTCATTTGCACCGCGTGACCCGTGCCCAATTGCTCAGCTTGCTCGACCCAATCAATTTGTTCATCGGCAAAGGCATCTTTGACTTGCTGACCTTCAAAACCATAGATAATGATATTTTTTTGGCTACCCAATTGTTTGGCAGTGGCGAGTACGTGATGTAGCAAAGGCTTGCCTGCCAGCGGTTGTAGTACTTTTGGCTTGCTCGATTTCATGCGAGTGCCTTTGCCTGCTGCCATGATGATGATGGTTAAGTTGGTCATGGGAATTCCTTATTCTTTTTTAAATTAATTTTAATGATACAACAGATTAAACATAAGTAACGAGTACACTTACAAAAACTATTAGCACAACCCCCGCCATCAGCCCCGCCAAAATGTCATCAATCAAAATACCAAAACCGCCGCTCACATTTTTATCCACCCATTTAATCGGAAAGGGTTTTAAAATATCAAAAAAACGAAACGCGACAAATGCAGCAAAGTATAGTAGCAGTAAACTTAACTGATGACCTTGCAATAAAGCATCATCATAGAAATGCAGCCATAAAATTGGCAAGAGTGACACCCACATCCCGACCCATTCATCCCAAACGATATGCGGGTCATCGTGTACACCCATCAAATCCGATGTTTTGCCACAGATATAACTACCGACTAGAGCGCCCACCACCGTCACCGCCAAAAACCCCCAAAAGCCAAGCCACAACATCGGAATGGCAACCACCAGTCCACCCACCGTGCCCCACGTCCCAGCAGCGCGCTTTGGCAATCCTGAGCCTAAGCCGATACCGAGCCAATAAATCAGCTTTTCCCAAACGCTCGCGGTTGGCGGACAAGGCGGGCAAACATTGGCTTTACGGACGTCGGGTTTATGCAGTTGAGTCATAAGAAGTTCTTTGGCTAAAAATGCTGATAGCCAGTGATTGAAAATTCAATTGGTTGGTTATTATAAGTCAGCCTCAAGCCGTTTTCTGTGACAATTTTGCCAATGGCAAAAATTTTATCCGAAAACTGTTGATTAAATTTGACAAAATTTTGCTCACTCATGGTAAAGCACAGCTGATAATCATCGCCGCCATTGAGCTGATGTTGCCACTTATCAGTATTTGGCAAAGCTTGTAATCGTGGGTGCGTTGGAATGCTGGCTAAATCGACCACCGCGCCCACCTGTGATGCGGTTAGGATATGACCCAAATCCTGCCCTAGCCCGTCTGAAATATCAATCATGCTATGGGCAAACCCACGTAATTTTTGCCCGAGCTCAACTTGCGGAACAGGTAAATCGAGTGCCGGCTGTAAAGCGATTTGTTGTAAAGCGATTGGTTGTAAAGCGATATTGTGCCGCTCAGATTTTTCAGCGTGTAAAATCTGCTGTAACGCAAAACTTGCTGAGCCAATCTCACCGCTCACACAGATGATATCACCGACTTTTGCGCCACGTCTGGTAATAGCTTGCCCAGATGGCACAAAACCCAGTGCAGTGACAGAGATGGTTAAGGTGTTAGATTGGGTGGTATCGCCACCGATGAGCTCGACATCAAATCGGTTGCAAATGTCCGCGATGCCTTGGGCGAATGGTTTGAGCCAGTCATCATGTGCAAGCTTAGCGGGCAAGCTAATACTCAGCAATATCGCATAGGGTGTCGCACCCATCGCTGCCAAATCGGATAAATTGACCGCGACCGATTTATAGCCGATGGCATAAGCGGATGTTGATAAGGGAAAATGCCGACCTGCAACCAGCGTGTCAATACAGCTCACCAGTTCGCAATCACTCGGCATGCTGCTTATTGCGCAATCATCCCCAATACCCACTTGGGTCAAGGGATTTTTGCGTGTACAGTGTTGAAAATGTTGATAAATCAAAGAAAATTCGGACATCTTAGCCATCCGTATCGAGCATAAAAGGGCGTAGCGAGTACGCCCTTTACGGTATTATTTTTCTTCTTCAGTGGTCGCTTGCGATGGCGGCTGCGGCGCATCCTCTGTTTTGGCTTTTTTGGCATCTGCTTCTACTTCAGGCATACGCACCTCTTTGGCGATTTTATCCATCACCACGTGAATCATTTTATAACCATCTGATGAGCCAAAATGGGTATTGAGCTGAATCGCTTCATCAATCACTACTTTGTAAGGCACTTCCAAGTGCTGCTTCATTTCATAGGCACCGACAAGCAGTACCGCTTGCTCCACTTTATCTAGACGTGTCCAAGGGCGATCAAGTAGGCTGTCGATATAGGCGATTAAGTCATCGCTTTGCTCAATGATTTTGCTCAGCAGCTCGTGATAATAGCCCAAATGTACCGTGTGCATGGCATTCTCACTGCGGGTATGCGCTTCGATTTCGTGCGATGGGTTGCCTGTCAACAGCCATTCATATAACCCTTGCACCACAAAACGGCGTGCTTTACGAATCGCGGTCAGGCTGGTTTTATAATTGATGGCGTTGTCTTGACTCGCCTGTTCTGGTGTGGTGTGGGTTGAATTGTCAGTCATATTGCTACCTTATTCACCAGCCATTTGTGCGTCAATTTGACCCAACACGTTAATCATCTCAAGCGCGACCATGGCTGCTTCTGAGCCTTTGTTTCCTGCTTTGGTACCAGAGCGCTCAATGGCTTGTTCGATGCTGTCTGTGGTCAAAATTGCATTAATAACAGGCACGTCATAATCCAACCCAATCGCGCCCAAGCCTTTGGCAGATTCACCAGCGACAAAATCAAAGTGCGGCGTGCTACCACGAATCACCGCGCCTAAACCGATGATAGCGTCAAATTTATCGGTTTGTGCCATACGGGCAACCGCCAGTGGAATTTCCCAAGCACCCGGTACACGCACGACAGTAATATTGCTACCTGCGATACCATGACGCAGTAAGGTATCAATCGCGCCGCTGACCAAACTTTCTACCACAAAGCTGTTAAAGCGTCCTACCACCATACCGATTTTGGCGTGGGCATTGGTGTGTAATTCACCGCTGATATGCTGTACTTGGGCGAGTTCGTTTTGAAGATTTGCCATGATGATTACCTTTAAATTGTAAAAATTAGAAGCTGATTTTGCTAGGTATGATACCATCTTTGTTAGGTTTATTCATGTTATTTAGCATGACCCTGAGTTACTCGCACTAAAATAAAAAATCCGCCACAGCGACGGACTTTTATACAAAACAATTAAGCTTATGGAGTCAAAAAGCTTGGCAATGCTTTATGACGTTTTTCCAATTCTTTGGCTTTTTTCTTACTGACACCGCCCAATACCTCAATGGCATGACGCAGGCGCTGCAATGTCATATCCGCTCCAATCAAATACATTGAATTCATCACAGGCGTGCTTGACTTGCTACCTGCGATGGCAATAAAAAATGGCGACATAAAATCACGCAATTTAATGCCCATCTCCCCTGCCAAACCAGACAATACCGCTTGGATATTCTCCTCCGTCCATACAGGCAGGGTTTCTAACTGCCATTGCGCAAGTTGTAGAATCTCCACGGTTTGCTCAGTGGATAATACTTTATGCTCAAAGTCCACCTCACTAATGGTTGGCAAGTTTTGGAAATAAAAGCCCGACCAGTTCACCGCATCCGACAACAAGTTAATGCGTGGCTGAATGGCTTTGGCAATCGCGGTGAGTTTGTCGCTGTCATTGGCCCAATCAAGAATTTTGGTTTTTAAGGCTTCGGGTGACAGTGAACGCAACCATTCGCCATTGAGCCAAGTGAGTTTTTCCACGTCAAAAATCGGACCGCCCAATGACACCCGTTTAATGTCAAAACTGGCAATCATTTCATCCAAGGTGAATTTTTCCGCTTCATTTGGCATGGAGTAGCCCATCCGTCCCAAATAGTTGAGCAAGGCTTCTGGTAATACACCTGCATCACGGTAATAAGTGATTGAGGTGGGATTTTTGCGTTTCGATAGTTTGGATTTGTCGGGGTTTCTGAGCAGTGGCATATGACAGAGTACGGGCATATCCCAACCAAAATATTTATACAATAATTGATGTTTTGGGGCAGAGTTAATCCACTCTTCGCCACGGATGACGTGGGTAATCTGCATCAAATGGTCATCGACCACGTTTGCCAAATGGTAGGTTGGTAGACCGTCGGTTTTGAGTAGCACTTGCATATCCACTTGTGACCAAGGAATCTCGACCTCCCCACGTAGCATATCGTCAAATTTACATACACCCTCGTCTGGCACACGCATACGAATGACGAATGGTTTGCCTGCGGCGGCGAGCTTGTCCGATTGTTCACGGGAAAGGTTCGCATAGCGACCGTCATATTTTGGCGTTTCACCCCGCGCCATTTGTTCGGCTCGCATTTGATCTAACTCTTCGGCTGTGGCAAAACAGCGAAATGCATGACCTTTGTCCAACAGTTCTTCGGCGTATTGTTTGTAGATGTCTTTGCGTTCGCTTTGGCGGTACGGTGCATGTGGACCGCCGACGTCTGGACCTTCTGACCAGTCAAGACCGACCCAGCGCAGCGCGTCCAAAATCATTTTTTCAGATTGCGCGGTGGAGCGCGTTTGGTCGGTGTCTTCAATGCGTAGGATAAAATCGCCGCCATTTGCTTTGGCAAAGGCAAGGTTAAATAGTGCGATATAGGCGGTGCCAACGTGGGGAAAGCCTGTGGGGCTTGGGGCAATACGGGTGCGGACTTGTGACATGGATTTCTCAATTTTACCAAAATTTCAAATTAGCGGCTATTATAGCCGACTATCGAATTTTTATAAATTGAATCCTAGCGATGATAGATGGCTGATAAAATATAAATTTGGAAGGCAACGCTAAATGCCAGATTGACTTTGGCAGTTAGCGTTATTTTTGAAGACTAATTCAATTATTTATCCTTGCGATGGCGAATGATTTCGACAATCATTGGTACCACCGAAAACACAATAATGGCAATCATAATCCACGAAAAATGTTCTTTGACAAAGGGTAATTGACCAAAAAAATAGCCTAGCGTGGTAAAAGATACGACCCATAATACCGCGCCAACGATATTGTAGCGAGCAAACTGGGCATAATTCATGTTACCCATCCCGCCTACAAACGGCGCAAACGTGCGTACAATGGGAATAAAACGGGCAATAATAATGGTGCGTCCGCCGTATTTTTCATAATAATCGTGGGTTTGTTGCAAATAGCTTTGCTTAAAAATCTTGGAATTGGGATTGGAAAATAACTTTTGCCCAAAGTGTTTGCCAATCTCAAAATTGACAAAATCACCCAATACTGCCGCCACAATCAATAAACCAATTAGCACAAAGATATTCATATCGCCCACTGCGGCAATGGTGCCTGCCGCAAACAACATCGAATCCCCGGGCAAAAATGGTAACACCACCAGACCCGTCTCGCAAAACACAATGGCAAACAAAATCGCATAAATCCAATTGCCATAGTTGTTGACCAGTTCTTGTAAATGCTCACCGATATGCAAAATAAAATCAACCAACCACATGGGCTATCCTTATAATTTTAGACAAAACAACAAAATATAACTAGGGCGTGTCCCTATTTGGATAATGAGGCTAAAAATAGACTAAATCGCCAGCAAAACAAGGCAAATTGTGCAGATAATATTGGAATATTGTCAAACAATTTAACGCAGTTTTGCCAGATTTAGGCATTTTTAGGCCATTAAAAATACTTTGTTCCGAATTAGGGACACGCCCTAATCTACAGTCGTTATATGAAGGCAACATAAAGAACGCATCATTATAGCAAGAATGGGTAAAAATTTTGTGTTTTTAGGCAAAAATCATCTTGACAGCAAAATCAGTTTTCAATAAAATACGCGCACTCTTAGGCAAAGCAGTCTAAATAATTCCCAAAAATGGGGCTATAGCTCAGTTGGTAGAGCACTTGCATGGCATGCAAGGGGTCAGCGGTTCGACTCCGCTTAGCTCCACCACTATTAAGCCTGCTTAGAGCACCTCGTGCGATTGCGTCCCCATCGTCTAGAGGCCTAGGACATCGCCCTTTCACGGCGGTAACCGGGGTTCGAATCCCCGTGGGGACGCCACTTATTTTAAAAAAGCCATTGTCTAACGGACGATGGCTTTTTTGTTTTGGTATTTGATTCTAGCTACTTAATTTAAGCTACTTAATTTAAGCTACTTAATTTAAGCTACTTAATTTAAACCACTAAATTTTACCACTCGGGATTTTACCACTCGGGATTTTACCACTTGAGTTTTGACTCGCTGATTTTAAGCTATTGGGAAACTGGGCGAAGACTATGGCAAATTTTAACACCCACATAAGTGTCGCTTTTGTCGCAAGTGGCGTCACTGGCTTGGTGATTTATAAGGCAGGGATGCTGACCGCGCCTGAATATTTGATGTGTGTGGTGGCTGGTACCATTGGTGGCTTGCTGCCCGATATTGATTTGGACCACTCGGTACCCGCGACCGTAGGATTTAATGTCGTATCGCTGCTGACGGCATTTTTTATTGTTATCTTGTGTGTCGGGCAGTTTTCGTTGGTGGCATTGGCAGGATTGTGGTTAGCCTCTTATTTGCTGATGCGCTACGGTGTGTTTAATTTATATAGCAAATTGACGGTGCATCGCGGTATCGTGCACTCGATTCCCTATCTGGGGATTATGGCGATGACCCTCGTGTACGCCAGCTTTTATGGGTTTAAGCAAGGCGCTGTTATTAGTTGGTTTTTGGGGCTATTTTTGATGTTTGGCGCCATTGTTCATCTGCTGTTAGATGAGATGTTTAGCGTCAACCTGTTAGGGCTGAGTGTCAAAAAATCTTTTGGTACCGCGTTTAAAGTGTTTAAATTCGATCAAGTAGGCTGGTATTTGGGTTTATATGCCGTGTTGGCTGCCCTGATTGTGTTTGCCCCGCCGTTTAAACTATTTTGGCAGACGCTACAAGACCCCATTAGTTGGCTTATTTTAAAGAAAAATATCTTGCCTACCGCCATCAACCTACCGAACATTCATTAACATGATACATACGTCAACTTGCCTCATGCAGCGGGTTTGGATTTAGCGGTTTTAGACAGCAGCAAAGGCGTCCATCATGAGCTATCCACCTTTGTGAATATTCCCACCCATGGCACCAGCCGTTGGTACTTTTTGGATCCGACAGTGGTCATGCCTGTGACCCAAAAGCAGCCTTGCCCCTGCGGCAGTGGTGAGAAATACAAACGCTGCTGTGGACAGTTTTTGGCTTAATCACTGCGCTATTGATAACCAAAAATGTAACAACCGCTCTACAATATTTTTGGTTTTTAAAAGGGCTTTTTTGCTAGACTAATTTTATTTGCGATTTTGCGAGAAAGACAACGATATTAAAGGAGAGTCCCATGCCTGCCCTACGCCAAGATATTGATCCAGACGGTTTATTAGAATACTCTGTGGTCTATACCGACCGCTCGCTCAATCACATGTCCAAAAAATTCCAAACCGTGATGAATGATTTGTCCACAAGTTTAAAAAACGTGTACAACGCTGATGCGGTGGCAATCGTGCCCGGTACAGGGACTTACGGTATGGAAGCGGTTGCGCGCCAGCTTGCCACTGACCAAACAGTGCTTATCATCCGCAACGGTTTTTTTAGTTTTCGCTGGACGCAAATCCTTGAAAAAGGTCGTATCACGGATGACGTGACTGTCCTGACCGCACACATCGGTGACAACAGCGATTCAATGGGGCAACAACAGCAGTTTGAGCCAGTGGCAATCGAGACGGCTGTCGCTGAAATTCAATCTAAAAAACCTGCGGTAGTATTTGCCCCGCATGTCGAAACCGCGGCAGGCTTGATGCTGCCTGATGACTACATCAAACAACTTGCCGATGCGGTGCATAGTGTCGGTGGTTTACTGGTCATTGACTGTATCGCGTCAGGCTGTGTGTGGCTTGATATGAAAGCGTTGGGCATTGATGTGCTCATCTCTGCGCCACAAAAAGGCTGGTCAAGCACGCCATGTGCGGGGCTAGTAATGATGAATGAACAAGCCGTTGCCAAAGTGGAAGCCACCGAATCGACCAGTTTTGGATTAGATCTCAAACAGTGGCTCACTATCATGCGCGCTTATGAAAATGGCGGTCATGCGTATCATGCGACGATGCCAACCGATGGGCTGACCAAATTCCGCGATACTGTCAAAGAAGCCGAAGCGATTGGACTTGATAAACTCAAAAGCGCCCAATTTGAATTGGGTGAAAAAATACTATCCGTCCTCAATCAACATCATATTATCAGCGTCGCAGCTGCAGGCTACCAAGCGCCAGGTGTGATTGTGGTTTATACTGACCGGGATGATATGCACAAAGGTGCAGCATTTGCAGCCCAAGGCTTACAAATTGCAGGTGGCGTGCCATTGAAAGTTGGCGAACCTGACAGCTTTAAAACCTTTCGTTTGGGGCTATTTGGGTTAGATAAATTAACAGATGTCGACGGTACAGTCAGCCGTTTTAAGCAAGCGCTTGAGAAAGTATTAGCCTAATTATCAGCGTATGCATTAGCGCATTGATTAGCAGAACAACGGTTTATTTTAAAAGCTCTGTGAATTTAAAAGCTCTGTGAAACAGGGCTTTTTTTATCTCTTAACACTCACTCATACAGCCTTTTTGCCATGCGAAAGGTATTGCAATGGGCTTCCACCACATCGTCGATGTTTTCTGAGTAGCCGCCACCCATCACCACCGCCACTGGGATTCCATGGGCTTTGGCTTGGCTAAATACAAACGCATCACGCTTGGCACAGCCGTCACGGGTGAGCGCAAGTTTACCGAGCTTATCGGTGGCGAGCACATCCACAGCGGACTGGTAAAACAGCATATCGGGTTTCACTTTTGCAATAAGTCTAGGCAGCGTCTCCATTAATATTGCTAAATACGCTTCATCGCCTGTCTCGTTTGGCAAATCAATATCTAAATCAGATGCTTGCTTGCGAAACGGATAGTTTTTTGCGCCATGCATGCTAAAGGTGAATACCCGGGGTTCATTTGCCATCAAATGCGCTGTACCGTTGCCTTGATGCACGTCCAAATCCACAGTCAGAATTTGGGTCGCCTGTCCACGTGCCAACAATAAATTACTCGCCACCGCCACATCGTTAAACACGCAAAACCCTTCGCCATGATCGGCAAACGCATGGTGGGTACCGCCTGCGATATTGAGCGCGACACCGAATTGTTTGGCAAATAACGCACATTCATAAGTGCCATGGGCAATCACACGTTCCCGCTCAACGAGCCTTGGCGTCATCTCAAAGCCGATGGCGCGCGCGTCTTTGGCGGGCAATGTTTGCTGTTTTAGGTGCTGCCAGTACCTTTGTGTATGTGTGGTGAGAATTTCGTCTTCGCTCAATCGCTGCGGGGCAAAAAAATTGGCTTGGGTCAATGTACCCTCCGCCAATAACCGCGCCGCAATCATCGGATATTTTTGCATAGGGAAACGGTGACGCTCAGGAACGTCATATTTAAAAATATCAGAATAAGCGACTTTTATCATATTATAAGCTCGCCCCCACTTTGCGGGCGATGGCAATGCCTTCTTCAATGGTTAAGCGGGTCGGATTATCAGGGGTATCTTTAAATAAAATATCGCCATCCCGAAACATCAAACATTCATCCACATAAAGCTGTTGCCAGTGTTCGTTGTAAGTCAAAGGAATGGTAGTAATCAAGGTCACTTTGTCGGTCTGCGAGGTCACCTCGCTAAAATCAATCGCCAGCTCACTGTCAGCGAGTTTCGCCTCACCAAATGGCGCTTTACGGGTGATAAAAAACAGCAAGCTGCCTGCATAGGCTAGCTGCCAATCGCCATTGCTAATGAGACAATTAAACAAGCCCAACGCCGATAACTCACGACAAATCGTGGTCAAAAACTGGAATAACACCTCGTTGCTGGGTGGCTCACTAAACTGTGATTTGAGTCGATTGAGCAGATAACAAAATGCCATCTCCGAATCGGTTGTACCTACGGGCTGATAGTGGGTGGGCACAGGGCTTAGCTGGTCCATAAAATCCATCTGCAGCTGCCCATTATGCGCAAACGCCCATTCCTCGCCCCATACCTCACGGACAAAGGGGTGGGTATTAGCCAAGCAATTTGTGCCTTGCGTGGCTTTGCGAATATGGCAAATCACATTCATCGCCTTAATCGGATAACTATTGACTAAATCCGCCACCGGTGAGCAGAAACTTGGCTTGTCATCGTGAAATTGACGTATCCCAGCTTTGCCATTACCCTGCGATGGGTCGGGATTTTTTTCAAAAAACACGATACCAAACCCATCGGTATGGATATCGGTCTGCCCGCCCCGCTTGCGAAACCCCGCAAAGCTAAAATGAATATCAGTGGGTGTGTTGCAATTCATACCCAGAAGTTGGCACATGGTGATTGGCTTCCTTTCTACTGCAATTTTGCTGAGTCGTTATGGTCTACCAAGTCGTCATCCGCTAGTTGCGAAGTGTCATCGATATTATCGAGTAAAGCTTTGGCTTGCTCAACATCTTCAGGGGCAACCCATAGCACACCGCCTGTGTTCAATCCCATCAAATCAACGAGTTGGGTCTGTACGTTAATGCCGTTGTTTTGTAAATAGATGGCGTGGGTTTCTGCCAATAAGTTGGTCGGGTATTCGGCAAGTTTCTGCCAGTTGTTAGTATCATTCATCTTTACTATTCCGAGAATTATGTATATTTTGGTAAAATTAAATTGAAATCAATCATAAAAATGCTATTATTAATAGGTAGTCTGACCTAGGGCTAGACCCTACAGTAGGACTCATCGGGTTCGGCGAAAGCTGAACCCTTTTCTTTTTAACGTATAACTATGCCTAACGGATGACTTTTACTTGCTTGTTTTAATAAAACTGGCATTAGTCTATCAAGATAATTTCTACCACCTTTCTTTTTAACATATTGATTAGTAAAAAATTTCTGCCCCAAGAAATAAGCATTAACATCGGCTAATTGAATAAAATAAGAATGTGCAGAATCACGATGAATTGCATCTTCTATTACCCATTGTGTGGGCATCATACGATAGCCTGAGCCCAAGTTAAAGCTATTTGGAACAGGATTATATCTTCTCATTCGTCGGGTTAAATTTCTTAATTTTATCTCATCAGTTTTATCAACAAATAACAAAGCTGAATCAGTTGCATTGTTTGAACCAATAAAATTGTGATGATAAAGTGTATTTTCGATACGCTGAATAAGCGTTTGCCAAGCAAGGCTAAAAATATCGCTATTTAAAGATTTATTCTTTTTGTTTACCACCACGTTCACAATTTGATAATTAAGTAAACTTGCTTGAAAATCAATAACATCTCGTAACAGCCTGAGCCGTAAAGACTTAGGAATTCTCTGAAAATCACCAGGTTTGTGAATAAAATGAGAACAGTGAATTTCTTCTCGTAATTTAAAACCATAGCTTGCTCTCAGTTCTTTTCTAAAGCCAATCACTGAATTTAACGTGGTTTGCCAATGACTTTCATGAACTACGATAGCACTTAAACAAAAATAATTCGATGGACTATTTACCAAGCCAGTATCACCGCTTTCATCCACATACACAAGAAACATTGAATATCCTTATTTCACGCTCGCCCAATGAAAGCTGGCTAGGCGTTTCATTAAATCAGGATTTTTCACCATAATATTATCGCCCGTGCGACCTTGCTGACGGTTATAATAAATCACATTCAAACGCAGCAGCCAAAACGTCACGCCCGCCATGGCAAGCATAATCGGCAATGCCTTTTTCTCATCATCGCTCAAAGCGCGTTTACTCTCGTACCCTTGTAAAAACGCTTGCATCTTGGCGTCATCAAAATTCACCGCTTCGCCATCATTGGCGTTACCCCAAGTGGTGCAAAAATCATTAATGGTAATCGCCACATCCATCACAAAATGCTCAACACTGACTTCGGTAAAATCAAGCAAACCTGTGAGTGTTGGCTGAGTTTCATCACTAAAATCCCACAGCGTGTTATCGGCAAACATGTCCAGATGACATAAGCCTGTTGGCAAATTTTTGCTTGCTACCGTTTCGTAGGCTTGCCAAATATCATTCATCAGTTTGGCTTCATCGCTTGGCATAAACTTGGTTTCACGGTCACGCACCAAATGCCAAGGATATAACTCAACGCCATAGTTTTGTGCAGGGGTCAAGGTTTGCAAGGTTTGGTGAAGAACGGCTAAAGCCTCGCCCATTTGACGGCACATATCAGGCGTGATTGCTTTCGGGTGACCGCCCGAGAGTTTTGGTGACACCACAATGGCTTTGTTGTCAAAATACAGCAAAAACTCGCCGTTTTTGGCGGCTAGCGGGGCGGCTACGGGTAGCTGGTCTTTTAGGCGGTTTAGGATAATCGCCATTTTTTGAATTTCATGCGGTTTGCGTTCTTCAAACAAGGTAAATACATAAGACGGCTCGCCGGCTTTGTCCGTGGTTGTTTCAATAAACCAATTACTGTTTTTGATACCCTGTGTGATAGGTATGGCTTTGGCAAAATCCACGCCAAATTGTTGGCAAAAATCACTAAATTGTTGGTCAGTCAACTGGGTATATACAGACATAAGGCATCCTTGAAGCGCAGCACACCGATAAAACTGCGGTAATGGCAAAGTAAATTTGATAAACTTACGGCTATTATAGAAGGAAATCGAATATGTTAGCAAAACGAATTATCCCTTGCCTTGATGTTGACAATGGTCGGGTGGTCAAAGGTGTGCAATTTGTCGACATCAAAGACGCGGGCGACCCTGTTGAAGTGGCGCAGCGCTACAACGAACAAGGCGCGGATGAAATCACTTTTTTGGACATCACCGCTACCCATCATGGACGCGACACCACCTATCACACGGTTGAACGCATGGCAGAAACCGTATTTGTACCGCTGACTGTGGGCGGCGGGGTTCGTAAAGTCGATGACATTCGTCACTTGCTAAACGCGGGCGCGGATAAAGTATCGATTAATTCAGCGGCGATTTTTAACCCTGAATTTGTCGGTGAAGCGGCAGCGCGTTTTGGCAGTCAGTGTATCGTGGTAGCGATTGATGCCAAAAAAGTGGCTGACAATCAATGGGAAATCTTTACCCATGGGGGACGCAAAGCGACTGGCATTGATGCGGTGGCATGGGCGGTCAAAATGGCAGATTTTGGGGCGGGTGAACTGCTTGTGACCTCGATGGACTCAGATGGTACCAAAAACGGCTATGATATCGCCTTGATGAAGCGCATTACAGATAGCGTAAATGTGCCAGTGATTGCCTCAGGTGGGGTCGGCAATCTGCAACACTTGGCAGATGGGGTGCTGCAAGGCGGTGTTGATGCGGTACTAGCGGCGAGTATTTTCCATTTTGGCGAATATACCGTGGGGGAAGCCAAGCAGTTTATGGCACAGCAAGGCATTGAAATGCGCCTGTAATGGCGAGCCTTGTGAGAATGATAGCCGCTGGTAATAACTAAAAGGGCACAGCAAAAAATAGCCCAAGCCCAAGCTAGCCCAAACTAGCCAAAACTGCTATGATATTGGCATTTTCGATAATGACTAAATTGCCATGTTTCCACTAATTTTAACTCACCCGCAATGGGATCCTGTCGCTCTGAATTTGGGACCTGTTCAAGCCCACTGGTATGGGCTGATGTATTTACTGGCTTTTGCTGCCGCTTATGCGTTGGCTTGGTATCGCACTAAGTCACGCCCAGACTGGAATGCCGACATGGTCGCTGACCTGGTATTTTACGGGGCGATGGGCGTGATTCTAGGCGGTCGTATCGGCTATGTGCTGTTTTATCAATTAAGCGAATTTTTAGCCAATCCGATGTATTTGTTCAAAATCAACCAAGGCGGCATGTCGTTTCATGGGGGATTTTTGGGTGTCGCCATCGCAATGCTATTTTTTGCCCGCAAATATCAAAAGAACATTTGGAATGTGCTAGATTTTATTATTCCCTGCGTGCCAACCGGACTGCTGTTCGGGCGTATTGGCAATTTTATCAATGGCGAATTGTGGGGTCGGGTGTCTGACGGGGGTTACAACTGGCTGATGCTGTTCCCGCAAGCGGTCAATGAAGACAATGAACTGCTCAAACAAACCCCTGCCCTGCAAAGCCTTGCGCAAACCTTTATGATTGATGGCAACAATTATTTGTTACTTCCCCGCCATCCGTCACAGCTGTATCAGGCTTTTACTGAAGGGGTGGTACTGTTTGTTTTGGTTTGGTGGTTTGCCAGCCGGCCGCGTCCGCGTATGGCGGTTAGTGGCTTATTCGTGATGGGCTACGGTATTGCACGTTTTATTACCGAATTCTTCCGCCAACCTGATGCTGACCAAGGTTTTATTTTATTAGGGTGGATGACAAAAGGGCAAATGTTAAGCCTACCGATGATTATCGGTGGTTTGGTTTTATTGATTTGGGCGTATAAAAACCAAATCTATGATTGGGGCCATCAAAAGAATGTGGACTAACAAAGAAAACTAACCAAGGAACTCATCACCCATGATTACGTCAAAAAATGAACAAGCCTATTTGGATTTACTTAAACTGGTGCTAGATAACGGCATACAAAAAGGCGACCGTACGGGCACGGGTACCATCAGCTATTTTGGCGCGCAGATGCGGTTTGATTTGAATGAAGGTTTTCCACTACTCACCACCAAAAAAATCCATACCAAAAGCGTGATTTATGAGCTGCTTTGGTTTTTAAAAGGTGATACCCATGTCCAATACTTGCAGGACAATGGGGTACGCATTTGGAATGAATGGGCAACCGCCGAGCAAACAGCTCGCTTTGGCAAGCCTGAAGGCGAACTTGGCGCGGTATACGGACACCAGTGGCGCAACTTCGGGGCAAGCAAAAAAGCGGACGGCAGCTACCATGCAGATG
Source organism: Moraxella osloensis (assembly GCF_001553955.1). Taxonomy (NCBI): domain Bacteria; kingdom Pseudomonadati; phylum Pseudomonadota; class Gammaproteobacteria; order Moraxellales; family Moraxellaceae; genus Faucicola; species Faucicola osloensis. The sequence continues at coordinate 1,862,162 of NZ_CP014234.1, read as the reverse complement.
GTTTTGACCAAATCAGTTGGGTGGTCAATGAAATCAAAAACAACCCAAACTCGCGCCGTTTGATTGTCTCTGGTTGGAATCCTTTGGAGGCCAACGAAGTGGCCTTGCCCCCTTGTCATACCCTGTTTCAGTTTTTTGTCGCCGATGGCAAATTATCTTGTCAGTTGTACCAACGCTCGGCGGATTTGTTTTTGGGTGTACCTTTTAACATCGCCAGCTATGCCTTGCTAACCCATATGATAGCCCATGTGACGGGGCTTGGCGTCGGTGAGTTTGTGTGGACGGGCGGCGATTGTCATATCTATAACAATCATTTACAGCAAGTGCATGAGCAGCTTAGTCGTGAGCCGTTTGCCCTACCCGAGCTTTGGCTCAACCCTGACATTACTGACATTTTTGCCTTTGATTTTAACGATATAAAAATTAAAAATTATCAAAGCCATGCCACAATTAAGGCTGAAGTCTCTGTATAAGCTTGCAGCCCAATACCAAAACTCACAACAATAAGGATAAATCATGAGTTATTCTAATGTGGAAGTCGCCCAAATCGTGGCGATGAGCCAAAACCGCGCCATTGGCAAAGACAATCAATTACCTTGGCACATCTCTGAGGACTTGAAACATTTTAAAAAACATACCAATGGCGGTATCGTGATTATGGGTCGCAAGACCTTTGAATCCATGGGCGCAAAACCCTTGCCCAACCGTACCAATTTTGTGATTACCACCAATTTGGATTACCAAGTGGATGATGATGCCGTCATTGTGATGCACAACCTAGATGACGCACTGACCCAAGCCTCATCGCTCGCGCATGGTAAAGGTTTGCAAACGATTTGGGTGATTGGTGGTGAAAAAGTTTTTCAACAAGCCCTACTGTTTAGTGATCGCTTAGAAATAACCCAGGTCGATACCGTGATTGACAACGCAGCGGCGTTTTATCCAGAGATTACCAGTGATTTTGTTAAAACATCAGAAAGTGAAAAATTCACGGATGAGCAAAGCGGGTTGAGTTATCAGTTTGTCACTTACCAAAAAGCTTAAGCTTGACAATGGCGACTTAGCGCACAAAAAAACCACGTTATCTAACGTGGTTTTTTTATGTATCTGTGGTTTTTTATTTAGATATTGATGTTTTATTTTGATTGTTCTTGAGATTTGACCGCTGAGGCAACAGGTGGTGCGATATTTGGGGTTTCACCTGTTTTGGCTTTAATCTCTGCTTTGGCTTCAGCCGTTGAGGCATTACGCGCTTCAATGGTCGATGTTTTTGCAGTAGCCGTTGGTGCAGAAGATGGCGTCATCGAGGCATTATCTGGGCTGGCAACCGTGGCATTTGGACCTGTTGCGGTGTCTGCATTGGCAGTGGCGGTGGTGGTTTCACCCGCCGCAGGTGAGGTTGCCGCAGGCGTCGAACCTGCTGGTTTGGCAGCGGCAGCAGCAGATGCAGCAGCTTTGGCTTCCACTTCAGCATTGAGTTTTGCAACGTCGACATGGTTACCAGCGGGGCGAACAATTGCTGAAATAAGGATTAATAAAACCAAGCCTAGAAACGCTAAAATGCCAATTAAAGCGTAACTAAGTTCTTTTTTGACATTGTTTTCCACGACTTCATGATGAGCCATCGTAAACCTCACTGTAAATCATTGGGGCAAGAGTTGTTGAATCTAAATGAATTCAAGTCTAATTTTTAACTATTATACGGAACTTTGTAACCATTATATACTAAATTTTTGCAATGGGTGACAAAACCTTACTGTATCTAAGGTTTTTAACGTGTTTTACGAATCAGCCAACTAATCAGTAGCAATAGCGCTGCCAGTGCCAAGATAGGATAACTACCCCAGCGCATAAATGGCGTATTGCCAACGCGCGATTGAATTTCACCCCGTAGCACCGTGCGTTCAAAGGCTGGCGCTTTGGCAACAATATTGCCTTTATCATTGATAATGGCGGTCACGCCTGTATTGGTCGCGCGCATAAACCAGCGACCGGTTTCAATCGAGCGCATTTGCACCATTTGTAGATGCTGTAATGGACCTGCCGATGTGCCAAACCAGGCATCATTGGATACGGTCAATAAAAAGTCGGTATTTTTGGCATTGCGGCGGGTGGTATCAGGATAGGCGACTTCATAACAAATCGCCACGCCAACTGGGTGGTTTTTGACTTGCAAGGGCGCTTGGTGCGCAGAACCACTGCGAAAACTCATGGTACCGCTCATCAAGTTTGGCAATGCCCAATCTAACATTCCTTCAAACGGGATATATTCGCCCACGGGTACCAAATTTTGTTTCTTGTATAAGCCTTTGGCATCGGCGCCCAAAGCAATCACACTGTTGTAAAATGGCTCGTATTTATCAACCTTTGGGTCGTATTCATTGACATCCACATACGGAATACCGGTGAGCCATGCGCTATTGCTTTCGCGGGCTTGGGCAGCAATTTGGCTGATAAAGGGCATGGCGTCGGTTTGAAACATCGGAATTGACGACTCTGGCCATAAGATAATGTCCTGACCCCATTCTGTTTTACTCAAGCCTGCATAGATACCCAGTGTTTGGATTTGGTATTCTTGCAGCCATTTTAAGTCCTGCGGAATATTGCCTTGTACTAAGGAGACTTTCAGATTTGGCGTGCCTTTGGGGGTCGTCCATTGCGGGGCAATAAGCCACAGCGCAACGCTTGCCAGTAACATCACAGACGATGGGATTAAATAACGGTATTTTTTTCGCGCCGCTTCCACCAGACTGGCTGAGACGAACACCGATACAAAGCTTAGCGCCAACACCCCAAAAATTGGGGCAAGGCTGGTCAGCCAAGGCTGCGCCGTATAAGCATAGCCCACAAATAGCCAAGGAAAACCTGTAAATAGCCAGGTCTTTAACCACTCTTGTACCACCCATAATGACGCAAAGCTTAGCGGCTGTTTCGCCACGAAGCGGTTAAAAATGACCGCTAAGGCGCCATGAAACAATCCCATCCCCAAGCCAACAAAACCAATCATCAGCAAGGCTAACAAGGTAGGGGTATCACCATAGGTATGAATCGAGGTAAACAACCAAAACGCGCCCACGCTCCACAATCCCATGCCATACATTTCACCGAGCCAAAACGCCCGCCAATTTGACATTGTGGGCAATAACAGCCAATACAGCACCAGTGGCGATAACAGTGCCACTAGCCAAAAATCGTAAGGCGCTAACGCGAAGACAAATGCCGCACCTGCAAGCCAAGCCAGCACCAGTTTGGGTAACAGGGGCTGTTTGGTATTTGCAGATTTGGTACTCTCGTGATGAGATTGTACAGAAAGTTGCTTTTTTAGGGACTGGGTAGTAAGACGCATTGGCGAGTATTGCCTTTAGGGTTAAACGGTTTTGCAAACATAAGTAATTGGACTAATCGTCGAGCTGATTATACCCTTTAACCAGTTCAATTTCTTGGATAAATCGACCATCTGCTGACAATACCGTCAAACGACAATCGTCAATAAAGACGGTTTGACCCAATACCTCATTGACTTCGCCAAGCTCTTGCATGACCAGTCCACCCATACTAGTGACATCCTCACTATCAAAATGGGTACCTAGCTGTTCATTACAGTCTGAGACTGAGGTGATGGATTGCACAATCCATGTGTCAGGCTGGTTTGGCACAGGCACTATATGATTGATATCGGTATCTTCTTCGATGTCGTCATGCTCATCGATGATATCACCGACAATTTCTTCGAGTAAGTCTTCCATCGTCACCACGCCTGATGCCACCCCAAACTCATCGATGACGATTGCCATATGAATTTGATTTTTTTGAAATAGACGCAGCAGGTTGTCAGAACGCGCAGTTTCACTGATATAAATTGGCTGACGTACAATTGCCTCAAGATTGAAATGGTCAATGTTTTGACCTTGCGCCTTGGCGACCAAAAACGGAATCAAATCTTTGGCAAGTAAGATACCCATCACTGTGTCTTTGTTGTCATCGATAAATACAGGATAACGCGAGTGGGCGGTTTCCATATAGAGCGACATGATATCTTGCAAGTTTTGGTGCTGGATGATGCCTGCAACGTGGCTGACAGGGGTCATGATTTCTCGCACTTGAATAGCGGGTAAATCTAGCACGCCCTCTAACATATCGACGGTGTCGGGCGCCAAAAATCGACGCGAATCATGTACCAATTTGACTAGTTCATCACGGGTTTCAGGGGCGGTAGATAGCCAGCGTTTCAGACCGCGTGACCAGCTACTGCCTTGTGGTTTGTTTGACAGGTGTGAACTCGAATTGTCGTCTGACATAGCCGACGAGACCCTCATATGGCGAAAGATTTTTTTACCTTACCTTAACCCCATGATGATTGCAATGGTATTTTTCTTAATTTTATTGTATTTTTGGCTGATTTTACTCACCCATCAGCTTGTTCATTACTAGTAAAGCCTCGCATAACCAAGCGCGCTATTGGCGAATCCAATGGATTACCCGTTGTTCTTGCTCTAGCTCAGAGACTTCTGTTTCAGACTGACAGCGTCCCGCCACGCTGATATTTTTTTGGCGCATCATGGCTTGTGTCAAGGCGGCATCTTGAGTAAGTAATAAATGCCAGCTTGGTAGGGGTTGTCCGTAATACAAGCGTTTGTAGGCGCAGCTTGCCGGTAGCCAGTACATCTCGCCTATGTTATCGATGGTTAGGCTGATGCAGTCGGGCACATAGTCGCGCCTTGTTGGGTAATGCTGGCAAGCCCCTGTGGCACAATCAAGCAGTCGACAGGCGACATCACTGTATTCAACTTCATCGGTGTCATCGTCTTTAAATTTAATCAAACAACACGCCCCACAACCATCGCACAAGGCTTCCCATTCAGCTTGGGTCAATTGTTCTAACGAAAATCGCTCCCAAAATTGCGGGCGTAAGGTAACAGATTGGCTCATTATTTTTTCAACTTTTGGCTTGTGTAAAACAGTGACAGTATTATAACGGAAAATGCGGTGCTTTCAGTATACAGTAATGCCTGTATTAACCGTTGCACTGACTTGCCACGCTCTGAGTAGCGTATAAAGTAACGTATGAATCCAGCGTTTTTATAACGCCAGCTTTTTATAACAATAGCAATCAATCATATCATTTACCGTAACATAAGGATGCATGATGCCAATTCAAATTTTACAACTCGAATCTACCACCAGCGATGGCGTGGAGCTCAAAAGCTATGTCTGTCTACCAGAATCAGCTAGCCATGACAACCCTGCCCCAGCGATTTTGGTGGCGCCTGAATGGTGGGGCGCCGCCGCGCACCCACAAAAAGCCACTGAGCGTTTAGCCGAAGCGGGTTTTGCTGCCGTCGCCATGGATGTGTATGGCGAAGGTAAACTGACCACAGATGCCGCCCAAGCCAATGAATGGATGAGCCAAATGCTCGCTGACCAAGACATGTTGATGGCGCGCTGTAAACTCATTATGGATGACTTTACCGACCTCGAAGCGGTTGACAAAAACCGTCTGGGTGCGATTGGTTTTTGCTTTGGCGGTAAAATCGTCTTAGACATGGCGCGTGAAGGCTTCCCACTCAAAGCAGTGGCGACTTTCCACGGCAACCCTGACCCAAAACAACCGGCACAAAAAGGCAAATTCACCGCCAAAGTGTTGGTGGCACATGGTGAAGCCGATAGCATGGTGTCAATGGATGCCATTGAAGGGCTAAAAAAAGAGTTGGACAACGCCGATGTAGAGTACACAGTCGATGTGTACGAAGGTGCCAAACACGGCTTTACCAATCCTAATGCTGACAAACGCGCCGAAGAAAATGGCGTGGACTTAGGCTATGATGCCGATGCGGCAAAAGCCAGCTGGGATGAAATGATTGCGTTTATGCAAGACAATCTTGTATAACATATAGCCGTTGCATCCTAACAGCAAAAGCAATATCCATGACGATATTGCTTTTTTTATGCCTATGTCCTAGTTTGAGTGCAGCTTTGTTAAGTCTGTTGTCAGTCACTATTGAATACTAACCAGAAAGTCTTATATAGCTATCACGATAGTAACCCGATGGTGAATTTTGAACGCACATCCGAACACCAGCCACTCAACGATGCCAAGTCCCAATCAGCACTTAAGCCACAATTATACCAAAGCGCATACCGAAACACATACCGAAGCGCATACCAAAGCGCAGCTTGATAGTTTTGCACCGCGTATTTTGACCTGGTTTGACCATAGCGGGCGTCATGATTTACCGTGGCAGCGGCATCAGCTTGACACGCCAGACCCCTATCCGGTGTGGTTATCTGAGGTTATGCTACAGCAGACCCAAGTGGCGACGGTAATTCCTTATTTTGAGCGATTTATGGCAAGTTTTCCCACCGTGCAGGATTTGGCAAACGCATCTTGGGAGCAAGTCGCTGAGCACTGGGCAGGACTGGGTTACTATGCGCGTGCCCGCAACCTGCATAAAGCTGCCAAGCAGCTGGTGGATATCATCGAGCAAACTGGCAAATTTCCGCAAACGGTTGCCCACTGGGAGCAGATTTCAGGGGTGGGTCAATCTACGGCAGGCGCGATTGTGGCGATGGGTGTCAGAGCTGACCAATATGGCGGTGACAGAGGGGTGATTTGCGATGGTAATGTCAAACGTGTGCTGACCCGTTGGGCTGGCATTGACGGCGATATCACCAAAACTGCCACAACCAAAGCGCTTTGGCAACTCGCCGAGCGCCTAACACCGAACCGTGATAGCGGGCACTATGCGCAAGCGATGATGGATATGGGTGCGACGCTATGCACCAAAGCCAAACCTGCCTGCCTACTGTGTCCCGTGCAAGCCGACTGCGTGGCAAATGCCCAAGGCAAGCAAAGTTTTTATCCGGTAAAAAGCAAAAAATCACCCAATCCCTCTAAGTTTTCGCTAGCGTTAAAGCTGGTTTGCGATGACAAAACCTTGTGGCTACAACGTCCTGACACTGGGATTTGGGGTGGACTGTGGTGTTTACCATTGGCCTTTGTCAAAAAACAACAGGGGGCAAAAAACACAGAGGCGCCGCTACTGGCAACCTGGCAGCAAGAGTCAACATTTGAAGCCGAATATAACACCGCTGAGCAGATTATTTTTGCGTTCTTACAAGCCGAGCAACTGCTAAATATCCAGCAGGTTAATTTAGATAGCCCTGATACTGTCAAACATAGCCTTACCCATTTTCATTGGTTTTTGACCCCGCTCATTATGACGCTGACGATTGACCAGGGTATGCGGCTGACGCAAACTCTGCAACAAGCGCTGCAAACGCTGTCATGGGTAGATGATTCAGCGCAAAACAGCTTAGCCAAACCGAAAGCCATGCAGCTATTGGTGAGTGGTTAAAGCTTGTAAAATTGTCGCAGGCATTAAGTCAGGGATAATAGTTATGTTAAGATTGGCCTGCTGTAATAACATTTGCTCTGCAATACGCGACTGCAATACCAAATAATAACAGCTGGCAGCCATTTGAGTGTTTGCTGTTAGTTGTTGCCAGTTTTGCCAGGCGGTCAAACTTGAGATGAGTACAACGATGGGTTGGTTGTGGCTCTGCGTTTGCTGCCAAACCGCAAATGCTTGGGTAGTTGCGCTTGGTAAAACCCGTTGGTACAAGTTTAGCAAATGTACTTGCACACCTTTTGCCGCCAATGTATCCGCCAATAGTTCTCGCCCGCCGATGCCGCGCCATACCTGCAAGTAATCGCCTTTACCAAGCGATTGGATTACCGGCAAATTCAATAGCCCTTCATTGTTTTGCGCGCGTTTTTCATCAGGAAAAATAATGGTAGGTGGTGGCAACTCTGTGAGCTGCTGCCAGGTTTGGTTAAAGTAATTTGCGGTTTTGTCACCCACCGCCACCCATGTAATCTTTTTGGACAATTCCGTTAGCTTGACTAAGGTAGCAAGCCTCGCTAAGCCATACTTTACTGCCGCTTCGCTGACTAGCACCACCACTTGATAACGGTCAATCGATTGTAAACCTGCCTGCTCTGCCACTGTCATCGGCTTTTCTACCAACGTCAACAGCGGCAGGTCAATCACTTTAACGCCATGCTGACGCAAAAATAGACTTAGCGGCTTGGCTCGCTGATCAGGTCTGGTATTGATAAATTGCATGGGTAGGAGGATCTCAATATCAGCCGTCTTGATAAATCTGTGCCAAGATTTTGTCCGCACCTTGTGCAATGAGCGCTTCAGCCACCACCACGCCCACGGCTTCGGCAATTTGCTCAGACTCCCGTGCGTCATCAACTAACGCGTTATGATGCTCTGCTTTTAACAAGGTTTTACCATCTACACTGCCGACCCGACCCTGTAAATAAATTTGTCCATCTTGAATGGTAGCAAAGCCTGCAATCGGCACTTGGCAACCACCCTGCAAATGACGATTCATGGCGCGTTCTGCCATCACGCATAGACGGCTTGGCTCGTCATTGAGTGGTTTTAGTAGTGCAAGCACATCGGCATCATCACTTCGGCATTCAATGGCGAGCGCACCTTGTCCGACCGCTGGCAGACTGATATGCGTATCAAGTTCATGGCGAATACGATCGGTAAGCCCCAAACGCGTCAAGCCACTGGTTGCCAAAATAATGGCATCATATTCACCTGCATCTAGCTTGGATAGGCGCGTGCCTACATTGCCGCGTAGGCTGATAATCTCTAAGTCAGGACGATATTGCTGAATTTGGCATTGACGGCGTAAACTTGATGTACCAAGTTTAGCCCCTTGTGGCAACGCATCTATACTCTCATAGTGATTTGATATAAAGGCATCGGTTGGCTGCTCACGCTCACAATATGCGCCAAGCGTCAGACCTTCAGGGAGCACCATGGGTACGTCTTTGAGCGAATGCACGGCGATATCAGCACGTTTTTCATACAAGGCTTGCTCAAGCTCTTTGACAAATAAGCCTTTGCCGCCGATTTTGGCTAGCGGGGTATCTAGGATTTTATCGCCTTTGGTGACCATCGGTACTAGATTGACGGTCAGGCTTGGGTACAGCGCTTGCAAACGCGCTTGGATGTGTTCGGCTTGCCATAAGGCAAGCGGGCTTTGGCGAGTGGCGATATTTAAAGTCGTTAACGTAGTCATAGCAGTGTCTTTTTTAGCATTCGATAAAAATGCCTAACTCTCTAAGCTAGGCATTTGTCAGATGGGTATCTGTCAGTGATTCAGCGAGTTAGGCAACAGTATAGCAAAATGTCAGGCTAATTACTCTTACGACTCATTGAAGTAGACGCAAACATACGAAAGCCTACGCTACATTGATTGGATTTTATCCCGTAGTAATGGTAAATGACGGCGGCTGATGGCAAGCTGGTCAGGCAAACCTTTGAAACGAACTTGGTACTGACCTTGGTCAATCGCTTCAAGCATTTCTAGGTAGTTAAGATTGATTAACGCATTGCGATGTATACGAAAGAACGCATCCCCAAATTCTTGTTCAAGCTCTTTGAGGGTTTCATCAATTAAAACCGTGCCACCTTTATGACGGATTTGCACGTATTTTTGGTCCGCTGTAAAGTAATAGATATCTTGCAGCGCAATCAGCTCCACCCCGCGATGGGTACGCGCTGCAATATGCTGACGATTGGACTGTGCTAACGGGTCTTCTAATCGACTGATTTCATTGAGCTGTGCATTACTAAGCAATGACGCTCTTGATAGTACCTGTAACAACTCTTCTTTGTTGGCAGGCTTTAGCAAATAGCCAATCGCATGTGCTTTGAATGCGGCAATCGCATAATGGTCGTACGCGGTCACAAAAATAATGGCGGGCGCATTATTAAGCTCATTGAGCTCTTGGGCGCAGCGGATACCATCCATTCCTGGCATCCGAATGTCTAACAAAATTACATCGGGTGCGGTTTCTTTGACTTTTGCAATGGCCTCAATACCTGTGGCTGCCAGGGCAATTACCTCATGTCCCTCTTCTCTTACGATACGTGCCAACCTCTCTCGGGCTAGTGGCTCATCGTCACAGATCACAATTCTCACTGTTTACTCCTTTGCTCCTTTGAGGTCAAAAACACATGCCTTTAACCCTACAAATCTTACGTACTTCAAAATCTTATGCCAAATCCAACACAACCTCTTTGTGAGCAATCAAACCCTTATAAAATAGCGCTTAACTGATTAGATAAACTAATAAACGCATTGTTTTAAGTAGACGCAAATTAATATACCATAGTTTGTTAGATAAAATGTGAAATGCCGCGTCAGATTGGTGACTTTTTTATGCCAATTCCGACTAACAAAATAAATGGGCTAAAAAGCTGCGACATCCTTAAGGGGGTAGCGAATTTGAGTGATTAACAATTGACCAGATAATTCAAAGTGAATACTGGCTTCATGACCAAAGTACTGACGTAAAATTGCCACTTGGCTATTAAACTGCAGTTTTTGGCGAATATCTTGACAAATCAGCTGATACGTTGTTGCCGGTAGCTCAATTTCGATATCAATTTTGGCAACATCGTTTTGCCAATCGATACTAATAATAATGTGAATGGGGTCGGTGCTGTTTTCAACAATCAGTACGATCAGTTTTTCAATCACTATTTGTAGCGATAATGAGGTAATTACCATGTCATAGAGCAAATCTTCATCGGGCAAATGCCAAGTTACTTTCAGCTTTTTATCAAAACGGTATTTTTCGATGCTCAAATAGCTTTCGCATAGCTCCATCTCATCAAGTAGCGCAATCTCACGCGTTTCATCAAAGCTCACCCGATACAGATTCGAGATATGACAAATCATTCTCTCGGCTTCATACGCATCGGTTTCTATCAGATATTGCATAGTATTGAGTAGATTAAAGAAAAAATGCGGGGTGATACGCGCCTTTAACTGCTCGTTTTGCTCGATGAGTTTTTGTTGGGTACGCAGTTCAGCGCGGCGAATATTTTGATACTGTATCTCAAAATAAGTGAGCAGCACCGCTATCATCAAAAAAGTAAACAAAGTATTCGCAATGGTTTCTAATATCAGCGCATTTAAACTGACTTCATAGCCGAGCGTAAAGAATAAAATCAACCGACCTAGCAAGCTCAGTACCGGCACGATAATAAACGAAGTCGATAGCAGATAGGCGGTAATTTGTTTTGAACGCCAATTAAATTCTTTGAATTTTTTGGCAGAATTCGCCACAAAAACCATTTCACCCGTCACAGTTAAGATAGTAATGACCACCGTTTCAATGCTATGGCGGATAATCAAACTGATATCATTAGTAAAAGTTAAATAGGTTAAAATCGAAACCAGTGAAAAAAACGCGATATAGCTTGCCCATAGTTTAATGGTCTGTTTTTCGCTCAGATTGGGCAGGAAAAAAGTGCTGGTGAGCGGCTCTTTAATCCGCTTGAGTGAAATTTGTGAGGTATCCTCAGTTTTTGCTATACTAGCCCTAGATTTTGCAGAGGGAATTAGCAGCTCTAGCAATCTCATTGTCTTTATTCCTTTCACACTTACACAAAAAATGGACGTATTATGAGCAATCAAATTTCCGCTGATTCTAGCACATCTAGTATGTGGGGTGGACGTTTTAGCGAAGCCACTGACAGTTTTGTCGCTGAATTTACCGCGTCTGTCGGATTTGACCAACGTTTTGCCAATCAAGACATCGCAGGCTCGATTGCTCATGCCACCATGCTTGCCAAAGCGGGGATTATCACCGAGGCAGACAAAGACCAAATCGTTGGCGGTTTGACCCAAATCAAACAAGAAATCGCCGATGGCAAATTTGTGTGGTCGGTGGCGCTTGAAGACGTGCACATGAATGTGGAGTCTCGTTTGACCGCTATTATTGGCGATGTCGGCAAAAAACTGCATACGGGACGTAGCCGTAATGACCAAGTCGCGACCGATATCCGTTTATATCTGCGTGACCAAACCGATATTATTTTAGGATTACTAAAACGTCTACAAACGGGCTTACTGGATTTGGCAAGCCAGCATACCGACACTATCATGCCAGGCTTTACCCATCTGCAGACCGCGCAGCCTGTCAGTTTTGGTCATCATGTGATGGCATGGTTTGAGATGCTAATGCGTGATAGCGAGCGCTTGATTGATGGTCGAAAACGTATCAACCAAATGCCCCTAGGCGCCGCAGCGCTGGCAGGTACGACTTATCCGATTGAGCGGGAATTTACTGCCGAGCTTTTGGGTTTTGAAGGGATTTGCCAAAACTCGCTGGATGCCGTATCCGACCGTGATTTTGCCATTGAATTTGCCAGTAGCGCAAGCCTGTTAATGATGCACTTGTCGCGTATGAGTGAAGAAATCATCTTGTGGATGTCAGCGCAATTTGGGTTTGTGGTCGTCCCGGATCGTTTTTGCACAGGCTCATCGATTATGCCACAGAAGAAAAATCCCGATGTGCCAGAGCTGGTACGAGGTAAAGCTGCCCGCGTGTTTGGTGATATGATTACCCTATTGACCTTGATGAAAAACCAACCGCTGGCTTACAACAAAGACAACCAAGAAGATAAAGAGCCGCTATTTGACGTGGTAGATACTTTAACCGGCTCCTTACTTGCCTTTGCTGATATGCTACCAAACTTGATTCCAAACAAAGAAAATATGCGTGCCGCGACCATGAAAGGGTATGCGACCGCCACCGATTTAGCGGATTATTTAGTCCGTAAAGGCTTAGCCTTCCGCGACGCGCATGAAGTAGTGGGTAAAGCAGTAGCGTTAGGTGTGCAAAAAGGCGTAGATTTGAGTGAATTATCACTCGATGAGCTTCAAAGCTTTAGCGACTTGATTGGTGAGGACGTATTTGAATATCTGACCCTTGAAGGCTCGCTCAATGCCCGTAACCACATCGGCGGTACAGCGCCTAATCAAGTCAAAATGGCGATTGAGCGTGGGCGTGAGCGTATCGAACAATTAGGTCATTAATATGCCAAAACTATTCTCGTATGGCACATTACAACAAGAAAATGTACAGCTTGCTACCTTTGGGCGTACACTGGTGGGTAATAAAGACCAACTTATTGGCTACCAGTTGGGTGAAATCGAAATCACCGATGAAGATGTGCTCGCCACAAGTGGCAAACGTTTTCATCCGATACTACTTAAAACCAATAATCCAACCGACAAAGTGGCAGGTGTGATTTTTGACATTACCGATGATGAGCTTGCCCAAGCCGACCGCTACGAAGTCGATGCCTACGCACGAGTAGAAGGTCATTTTGACAGTGGCGCTACTGCTTGGATTTACGCCGATGCAAGCGACTTAGACTAGCAACTTAGACTAGCAACTATTAACAGGATAAAAAATGGAAACTTATAACCCCGCTGACCACATGGTCATGTGCCGTAAATACAAACAAAAGCTACCCAAAATGCCAAAACCGCCGTTTCCTAACAAGCTGGGTGAAGAACTGCAAAACACCGTGTCTGCCAAAGCGTGGAACGAATGGTTAGAGCACCAAACCATGCTCATCAATGAAAATCACTTAAGCATGATTGACCCAGAAGCCAAAAAATTTATTACCGAGCAGCGCAATAAATTTTTGGATAATGAAGATTACGAACGCCCAAAAGGCTGGACAGCGCAAAAGTAAATAATCGCTAACAACAAAAAACCCCAAATAGATTTATTTGGGGTTTTTGCTTTTTTGGTGTTGATTAAACCATGACAATCAAAGTTTAACCCATTTAGGCAAATAATAAATAACGCAGTTAAAGACTTAAGCTTGCGCTTCTTCTTTACGCACTGACAGTTTTTCACGGATACGTGCTGATTTACCAGAACGTTCACGTAGGTAGTAAAGTTTGGCACGGCGTACATCACCACGACGTTTTACTTCAATTTTTGCAATTTGTGGTGAATGGGTTTGGAACGCACGTTCAACACCTACACCGCTAGAGATTTTACGTACGGTAAACGCAGAGTTTAAGCCGCGGTTACGTTTAGCGATAACAACACCTTCAAATGCTTGTAGACGCTCACGGTCGCCTTCACGCACTTTTACTTGTACGACAACAGTGTCACCAGGACCAAAACTTGGTACGTCTTGCTTAAGCTGGCTATTTTCGATTTGTTGAACCAAAGGATGTTTGTTACTCATGAGATTTTCTCCTCTCACTGGGGACAGAGGCTAAGCTGACTAAAGTTAGTTGATGTCAGCAAATGCGCATACTCCCCGCTAATTTTATGTGTCTTGATAGCAATCGACACGATTAGGCATCCGTCAAGTGGATGAATCTGGGTTGCTGTCTTTAGCAGATTGCGCTGCTTCTGTCAGCCATTTTTGTTGCTGTTTGGTTGGCACAAATGCCTGCCACAAATCAGGACGTCTTAGCTGGGTGCGTGTTGTCTGCTGAATAAATCGCCACTTGGCGATATTGGCATGATGCCCTGACAACAGCACGTCAGGCACTTTCATCCCTTGAAATTCAGTCGGTTTGGTATATTGTGGACAATCGAGCAAGCCATCCACAAAGGAGTCTTGCTGCGCCGATAAATCATCGCCCATCACATTGGGCAATCGGCGTATCACACTATCCATCAATACCATCGCGGGCAATTCGCCCCCTGTGAGCACATAATCACCAATTGAGCATTCGATATCGACATACTGACTCAGTAGTCTTTCATCGATGCCTTCATAACGACCGCATAACAAAATCAAGCCGTCATATTGGCAAAAATCAAGCACCCCACTTTCGCTCAATGTCTTGCCTTGTGGCGACAAATACACCACAGGACAGGTTTTACCGCGCGCATTGGCTTGCGTTTTGGCGTAGTCGATGGCTTTTTGTAACGGCTCTGCCATCATTACCATACCAGGCCCTCCACCAAACGGACGCTCATCGATACGCCGATAATTGTCTGTGGTAAAGTCTCTTGGGTTAATCAGCAAGATTTCCGCTTGCTTGCGAGCTAGCGCCCGCCCAGTGATGCCAAAATCAGTAATACTAGCAAACATTTCGGGCAAAATGGTTATCACCGCAAAAAACATACGCTACACTCACTTTAGCTTGGCATTAACAACGCCTTGTTGATTGACAACTCCCATCGAATAAATGCTAAGCACCCATCAAGGACGAACACGCAACGATTAATCATCAATGCTAGTTATCAATGTTTAATAATCACTGTTTAATAATCACTGCCCCAATCAACCATCAGGGTTTGCTTGGCTAAATTTACCTCGCCAATGGTCTGTTTGTGCCAAGGAATCAATCGTTCTTCACCATCCACACTATCAGCAGTCGGCTCGACTACCATAATGGCATGCGCCCCTGTTTCAAACAGCTCTTTTACTCGTCCTAAAATGACATTTTCTGACTGGCTAATCACCGTCAAACCAATCAAATCTGACCAATAATATTCGTCTTCTGCAAGCTCAGACAGATTGTTTTTTTCTGCCCAAAGGCTCACGCCAAACATGGTTTCTGCGATATTGCGGTCGGGCACTTCGTTAAGTTGTACCACGTAGCCTTTACCTTGTTGTCGCCAGTTTTTTACCGTTAAGGTCTTTTGACCCATGGCAGTATTGATGACCCAAGGCTGCATATGAAATATCGCTTCACGGTCTTCAGTAAAGCTAAATACCCATAGCCAGCCATGAATGCCATAAGGCTTTTTTAGCTCACCGATTTTAAACAGCGATGCGTTAGCCTCATTGGTATGCAAGTCTGTCGGTTGTTTTGCCATATTAAAGTCCGCTCTACTTAATTTTTATAAAAAATTAAGCCGTTGCTTGTGCTTTGCTAGCTGCTTTAAATAAAGCGGCAACACGGTCAGAAGGTTGGGCACCTTTGTTGATCCATGCTTGGTAAGCGTCAGCGTTGATGCGTAATGGCACTTCTTGACCTTGCGCTAGTGGGTTAAAAAACCCGATGTTTTCGATGTAACGACCGTCACGGGCATTGCGTGAGTCGGTTACCACGATTTGATAAAATGGGCGTTTTTTCGCACCACCGCGTTGTAAACGGATAACTACCATAATGTTCTCTCTGTGAATGCAATCAATTGAATCTAGTTCAGTGGTTAGAGCCTAAAAGACCCAAACAATTGAAAAAACGGTATAAATACAGTTTTAGCAAAGTTTAGGTACACCAAAAAGGGCAGTAGTTTAGCATATTTTTATCAAAATCAATAGCTTTTTGGGCTAAATTTTGACTTTTTATATTTAGCGCAAGTTTAATCACATTAAAGCTACGTCATCACCCACAGGTGACCAAGCGCCGCCTGTATTGGCGGCGATCATAATAAGACCTGCAAAATACCATCGCATTTTTTGGTCATTGATGATTTTTGACACCAGTGATACCATCACAATGGTGGTGGTTAATATGTTATGCTCAAAGGCAATCGCCATGTACCCTACTTTGACTTCCTCCCCTTGCTAAAGCAAGGGGATTCCTTCTGCAAGACGGTTAAGCCCAACCGCAAGAATGTTCCGACTGGCATTGATATCTCTATCATGCCATGTGCCACACGAAGCACATATCCATTCTCTTATTCCAAGCGATTTTCTACCTTTCGGACTATTGGCGGTGATTTCACCGCAACACGAACATCGCTGGGTCGTGTATCTCTCATTCACGATTTCAAAACGGCAACCTGCGTTCTCGCATTTGTAGGTCAGTTGTCGTTTCAGTTCAAACCAGCCTGCATCGTAAACCGATTTGGCGAGTTTGCCTTTTTTACTATTAAATTGATTACTCTGAATATCACCGACCACGATTAGGGCATTGTCTTTGACTAATTGGGTGGTAAATTTATGGATTAAGTCTTGGCGTGTGTTTTTGATTTTGGCATGGATCGCTTTGACACGCTGTTTGTTTTTGGCACGTTGGGCGGTGGCTAAATCTTTGGCATATTTGAGCGTTTGCTTGATGGTGAGTTTGTCACCGCTTGAGGTAGTGGCACTGTCTTTAAGCCCTAAGTCAATGCCTACGCTACCCGTTCCGCATTGTGTCTTGGGGTAGTCTTTGACGGTGATACAGGCATACCAACGGTTACGGCTGTCTTGGACGATTTCTAGTGTGTTAATTTGATATAGGCTAAGGTTGTAGCTGTCCCATAGGTCAATGACTAGTTTTTGTCCTTTGGCTAAACTAAGCTGTAAGGTGGATTTTAAGCCCTTTTTGCCTGTTTGGTGGGTAGCAATGTGTTTGATGGCGGATTGTTTAAAGGGTAGCCAGCCTAATGATTTACGTTTTGAATTTGGGTTGTTGGTTCGCCATGATAACTTAGCTTTTTTGAATAGTTTTCTAGCTTTGGCGTGGGTTTCGTTGATGGCTTGAATGGTTTGCGAGTGTAAACCAAGTAACTCACCGCTACCTTTGGTGTATTCGTTTAGGTCGTAAGCACTAAAGAATTTACCAGTCTTTTTTAGGTGTTTGTAACTCAAGTCATTGACGTAGTTCCATACGAAATTGACCGAACCGCTTAGGCGGTTGAGTTTATCATTATGTTTGTCTCGTATGCGTAGCTTGAGTGTTTTCATGCAAATTATTTTAGCAAAATTTATGCAAGCGTTATAGTGTATGAGTTGCCTTATATCCACCACCTAAAGTCGGTGGTTTTACGGCAACGGCTGATAAAAACCCCTGCTATCACCACGTATAACATTATCACGACCCCTGGTATGCTGATACGCAGATGCAAAATATCTTAACCTTAGTTGGCATTATACGGTAAAATTATCGCCAAATTCTAGCGACACGCATTTTGACCGCCCTAGCTCAATTTGCGCCAACTGACAACAGGACAACCCCATGACGACGTTATCAACTACGCCAACTTTAATTATCCCTGCCATTGACCTCAAAGACGGCAAATGTGTGCGCCTAAAACAAGGGCGTATGGAAGACGATACCGTATTTAGTGACGACCCTGTCGCAATGGCAAGCCGCTGGGTAAAAGAAGGCGCTCGACGCCTGCATTTGGTGGATTTAAATGGTGCTTTCGATGGCGTGCCGGTGCATAAAGACGTCGTCACCGCGATTGCCAAAGCCTACCCAAATTTACCCATTCAACTTGGTGGCGGTATCCGTAGCCTTGACACCATCCGTCATTATTTAGAAGCAGGCTTGACCTATATTATTATCGGTACCAAAGCAGTCGAACAACCTGAATTTGTTGAACAAGCGTGTCAGGAATTTGCCGGTCATATCATTGTGGGTATTGATGCCAAAGATGGCATGGTAGCGACGCATGGCTGGGCAAATGTGACCGATGTCAAAGCGGTGGATTTGGCAAAACGCTTTGCCGATGCAGGTGTATCTTCTATCGTCTATACTGATATTGCGCGTGATGGTATGATGCAAGGCGTCAATGTCGAGCAAACGGTCAACTTGGCAAAAGAAGGCGGTATTCCGGTGATTGCCTCGGGTGGGGTGACGGATTTACAAGACATCGAAAATCTAAAACCATACAGTGATTATCTTGAAGGTATTATTACAGGGCGTGCCATTTATGAAGGTACTCTCGATATTGCCGCGGCGCAGGTGCTTCTTGATAGCTAGCAGGCGCTACTCGATAGCTAAATGATATTTAATTCGCTATATGACGGAAGGTCAGATTAATTCTACCTTCCGTTACTTTTTTGGTTTTAGGCAAGCTGTGTAACCAATGGCGCTGGGTTTGTCCGCGCATGACAATGAGCTGTCCATTTTGCAAGGGAATCTCGATTTTTTCCTTGGTGATGCGGTGCTTGAATACAAATTTACGGGTTACCCCTAATGAAACAGACGCGATAATAGGCTCATTGCCCAGTTCGCTTTCATTATCGGCATGGTAGCCCATACCATCATCGCCTGTGGGGTAATAATTAAACAAACAGGCGTTAAAATTTGCGGTTATATGTTGCTCAGCCAGTAGCAATTGTATGTGCTGTTTTAATGCCCAAACATCTGCTGTCCAAGGCGTTGCCGTCTTACGTTGTCCAGAATAGTGATAATCGTTTTCACTCATCCACACGATTTGGCGGTGGGTGACATGGGTTTTGCCAAAAATTGTGACAACGTCATGCTGCCAAGGTAGCTGCGTTAAAAAATGCCGATAAAGCGCATTGGGCTCATCAGCGGAGTCTTCAAAAACCTGCCCAAAATCATTGACAATGCCATCGTAGGGTAATAAATTCTCATTGGGATTGGCGGCAAATAAACTCATGTTAGCTGGTCAAATTCAGTTTTTGAAAAATGAGCTTGGCGCATAATTCTGGTGCTTCAAGTGGCAGTAAATGTCCATAGTCATTGAGCACCGTCATTTGCTCATTGGGCACGAATTTATCCCACATTTGGCGCACTTGCTGACTGATAAACATCGACGGCTTACCGATGATTAACTGCACAGGCACTTTGTTGTCGGCAATAAGCTGTTGTAACGGCTTCATAATCAGCGGTGTACCAAAATAATTGGCGAGTTCTTGCTTGGGTGAAAAACGTAACGTGAGTTTACCCTGCTCACCTGCCTCTAGACTATTTTTAGCATAGGTTAAAAGGTGTTCATCGCTGATACGTTTGTACGCTTTATGACGGCGAAGAAACTGATAATACGCATCCACACTGTGCCAGTCGGCTTGTTTGACTTGGGTACTTTTAAAGGGTTCTCGGGTCATTTTCACCACGCGTGGCACTAGGCTGTAAAGCTTGCCTTGCTGGTTGGTAAAGGTAACAGGCTCAAGCAAATAAAGCGCGCTAAACAAATCTGGGCGTTTGGCGGCTGCGATAGTGGCGGCTGTTGCCCCTTGTGAATGCCCGATACCGATGACGGGCTTGCCGTCTCGCTCTGCTAGGGTGGCTTGCAAGAACTCAATCAAGATATCGGCGTCTTGTTCCCGCGTCAGCGCGTTTTCGGTCGGTTTATCGTACCATTCGCCCCGCATGGTCAGCGCAGTGATGTTAAGATGTTGCGCTAAGTCTCTTAAGAGTGGCTCATACACCCCTAAAGCAAAGCCGTTACCGCCGTAAAAATGGGCAGTCTGGCTGGCGGTGGGGTTTTTGATGTTATAATATTTGGCGTTTTTGCCGTTTAGATTGATGCGTTGTTCTTCCATGCCAATTGTCCTAATTAATCACTTTTTTAGCCACTTTTTAGTGACTAAAAGGTGACTTGATTACTTGGTTATAAGACCCAGTGAAAAGTTATGACTAAGCCTTTTGTGGCTTAGCATTCACGCTTGCCGTTGGGTGGTATCAAATCTAGCGTAAGTTAGCACTGCCTTTATTTAATCATCTTCGCCAAGAAAACCGCCACTTTGTCTTGCCCATAATTTGGCATACACGCCATTTTGAGCTAAGAGCTGGGCATGGCTACCTTGCTCGACGATTTGCCCTCTATCCATCACCACCAATCTATCCATCGACGCAATCGTCGATAATCGGTGGGCAATTGCAATCACCGTCTTGCCTGCCATCATATCGTTAAGGCTGTCAGTGATGGCGTATTCCACTTCGCTATCGAGTGCCGAGGTCGCTTCATCCAGCAGTAGAATCGGGGCATTTTTGAGCATCACACGGGCGATGGCAATGCGCTGGCGTTGTCCGCCCGAGAGCTTGACCCCTCGCTCACCGACTTGGGTATCCAAGCCGACATTGCCTTTGGCGTCACTTAAATGTTGGATAAACTCCCACGCATGCGCTTGTTTGGCGGCGCTGATGATTTCTTCATCGGTGGCATCTGGGCGACCATAGGCAATATTTTCTCGCACGGTGCGGTGCAGTAATGAGGTATCTTGAGTGACCATGCCGATTTGTTGGCGTAAGCTCTCTTGGGTGACATCGCTGATATTTTGATTATCAATCAAAATCGCGCCACCATCGACATCATAAAAACGTAGTAGCAAATTCACCAAGGTTGATTTACCTGCCCCAGAGCGTCCCACTAGACCGATTTTTTCACCTGCTTTAATCTCAAGGTTAAAATCATCGAGTAGTTTTTGCTTGGCATCGGCATCATTGGTTTTATTGCCACTGCGACCATAATTAAAATCGACATGGCTAAAGTTGATTTCGCCTTGCGTGATGATTAAATCCCTAGCATTCGGCTTATCTACCACGGTATGCGGTTTTGACAAGGTTTTCATGCCGTCCTGCACGGTACCGATATTCTCAAACAATGCCGCCGTTTGCCACATTATCCAGTGGGTCAAGCCGTTAAGACGCATCGCCATCGCAGTCGCTGCCGCAATCGCCCCTACGCTCAGGCCGTTGTAATACCATAGGTACAAGCCGAGGGCTACCGTAGTACCGACCAACACCACATTAATCAAATGATTAACCAGCTCAAGGCGGGATACCCAGCGCATTTGCTCATGCACCGTACCCAAAAACTGGCTCATCGCATCTTTGGCATAGGTCAGCTCACGGCGAGAGTGGCTAAATAATTTTACCGTCGTGATATTGGCATACGCGTCCGTAATCCGCCCTGTCATCAAGGCACGCGCATCGGCTTGGCGACTGGCAGAGTTTTTAAGCTTGGGGATAAAATACGCCACAGTGGCAAAGAACATCACCATCCATAACAAAAATGGGATAAGTAACCAACTGTCCAGGTTAAATAAGATAATGCCACTACTGACAAAATACACCAATACATACACCAGCATATCGGCAATGGTCATAATGGTATCGCGCACCGCAAGCGCGGTTTGCATCACCTTGGCAGACACCCGCCCGGAAAACTCGTCTTGATAAAACTCCATGGATTGACCGAGCATTTGACGGTGAAAACGCCAGCGCATCTGCATCGGGAACACGCCTTGCAAGGTTTGAAAATGAATCAGCGAGCTTAAGCCCACCAAAATCGGGCTGACCACCAACACGGCCGCCATCATTAGCAAACTATCGCCTTTTTCTGCCCACAGATGAGCGGGCGTATAGGCACCCAGCCAATTGACGATATCGCCAATCCACTTGTACAGTAGCGACTCATACACGCCTATCAAGCCTGTCAAGAACATGAAGGCAAAAATCCAACCGCGCAGACCCTTGGTACACGCCCACAGAAACTTCAAAAAATTATCCGTTGGTAGGTTGTAATTGTCTTCTGGATAGACTTCCAGACGATTTTCAAAAAAACGAAATAAACCCATAATTGATTATCAGTAGTTTAAAATTATCTGTGTTATTTTAGCAGATATTGAGGATTGATAGCAGGGTTGCTGACGGCTAGCTACAATCCTTTACATACAGGTAAACAATTTTCAACTTAATCCTAAGCGGTAGTTATCAAAATTTTTTTATCGCCATAAAAAAGCCATTATTCTAGGATAATGGCTTTTTTTGAGGCTTTTTTTGGAGCTTAGCCAACCGCTACAATATTGGGTAAAAGTACTAAAATAATCAGCAATGCAAAAGACATTCTTATGAAGCCTTACCAAGCTTGTGCGATACATTTTTGCGATAGATTGATGATAAGGCAAATTTACTGCGTTTAATTCGCCTTTTTTTATCCAGTAATCAAACCGATAAATATCCATACCCAGATTGTAGTGAGCGAAGCTTTCATGCACCACCGACATCACATCCCCTGCGCCCCGCGCAAAAAATACAGGCAATAAATGCTCGGGCGTTGGGTGATTTTGGCGAGCAAAGCTATGCGTCTGCCAATCAAACATCGTTTTATCATTGGCTTTTAGCTGATCTATTAGCCAGTATTTAAAGGTTTTGGCTTGCGGCTCAATCTGTTGGCTGTTAAAACGCACATTGTACAAGTTAGATATTGACTATTGCTATTAGTATGCGCATTATCTGATGATGTATTGCAATAATTTTTAATAAAAAAATTTTTTCATATAACAACAATTTAGTAGAAAAACATTGGTTTAATTTTTCACCAAACTATTTCTCTTGCATCAATTTGGTTCATGTCATGATTTTTATGCGCGTATGGCATAGATTTTTTGTTTTACACTGCACCAACTTCAATAATTCGATTAATTTTGGTGCAAAATTGAGCGATTTTTAATCTATTTTTCAACTATTTAACTGCCTTTCACTTTGTTTTTTTGGCATGAAACTTGATGAATTAATTGATAAATCATCTAATAGCTTGTCTATAGAATAATTTATCAAGAAAATGTGTGCCATCGTGAGGCAAAAACTATTTCATCTTTCGTCATGAATAAGGAGCCAATAATGCCAATTGCCAAAGCATTTGATGAACTGCAACTCGCCGATGGGCAATATAGACACTCGGCACAACAGGTAGGTGCTTGGCTTCAAGAGATGAATTCAGACACGTTAATCAGTTTGAATAACCAAGCATCGGATATTTTTTATCGCCGCGGTGTGACCTTCACTGTATATAGCGATGCCAGCAACATTGAGCGCATGATACCCTTCGATATCATCCCGCGCATCATCGATATTCAAGAATGGCAAGTGATGGAAAAAGGATGCCAACAACGTATTCGTGCGCTCAATCAATTTATCCATGATATCTATCACGAACAAACGATTGTCAAAGAAGGCATTGTGCCAAGCGAGTTTGTGTTTAAAAACAGTGGCTACGAGCCGTGGATGCTGGGTATCAACTTGGATAAACCCGTCTATGCCCATATTAGCGGCATTGATTTGATTCGCGACCAGCACGGACAATATTGTGTACTCGAGGACAACTTACGCACGCCTTCTGGCGTCTCTTATATGCTCGAGAGCCGCAATGTGTCGCAAACCCTACTAAGCAAACTCTACCAATCTCAATCGGTGTTGCCGGTGGCGGACTATCCAAAACGGTTAAAGGCGTGTCTATCAAGCACCACCAACAAATACGACCCACAAATCGTGGTACTCACCCCAGGACGTTTTAACAGTGCCTATTATGAGCATGCTTTTTTGGCGCGTGAGATGAATGTGCCCTTGGTGCATGGCTATGATTTGATTGTAGAAAACAACCATGTCTACATCCAAGGGGTGCGCGGCAAGGTACAAGTGGATGTGATTTATCGCCGTATTGACGACCCATTTTTGGATCCGTTGGCGTTTTTACCCGATTCAATCTTGGGGGTGTCAGGGCTGATGAGTGCGTATCGCGCAGGCAATGTGGTGATAACCAACGCCCCAGGCACAGGCATTGCTGACGATAAAAGCCTTTATCCATTTGTACCCAAGATAATTGAGTATTATTTGGGTGAAAAACCGATTTTACCCAATGTGCAAACCTATCAATGCAGTGATGCCGATGAGTTGGCATATGTGCTCGACCATATGCCAGAGTTGGTGATTAAAGAAACGCAGGGCTCGGGAGGTTATGGGATGTTGATAGGACCGACGTCAAGCAAAGAGCAAATTGCCGCTTACCGCAAACGCTTACTAGACAACCCAGCAGGGTTTATCGCCCAGCCGACTATTAGCTTGTCCACCAACCCAACCGCGGTCGCAAGCGGCATCGCACCGCGCCATATTGATTTGCGTCCTTTTGTGTTGTCACATGGTGACGGTACGGTAGATATTGTGCCAGGCGGATTGACGCGAGTGGCAATGACCGAAGGCTCATTGGTGGTCAACTCATCCCAAGGCGGTGGGGTAAAAGACACTTGGGTGGTCGATACCGTCAATGGCAAACTCAGCGGCAAACAAGGCACCGCTCATTTGGGCACCATTCAAACCAACCATGAACGAAAATCACAATCATCGACTTTATTGGCGTATGAAAATATCAACCATAATCGCTTAATTTTGCTGTTATCAACAGCGAGCTACTTAGTGTGGCTAGGTCGATACAGTGAGCGCTTACGCTACTATGAACAAATCATTACACGGCTGTCAAATGACCAGTGCAGCCAAACAGACGTCGATGCAATCGTGCACAATCTTGGCTTGCCGATTTCAGCCGATGCCGATGCCTTGTATGACTACCTTGCCAACAAAAAGGTGCCCGAAACCATTGGCTTTATCGAGCAAAATGTCCAAGACGTCAAAGGCGTTATTGGTAAGGATACGGCTGAACTTTATAACCTCATCAAACGGTTAGCCAATACGGGAGCCTACCGCGCTGCCAGCCTACAGCTCTATGCCTGCAATGCGTCGATGCAGCAAGAAAACCCGATTGTGGTCACGTTTTGGCAGCTCGGACAATGTTTTGAATCGCTCGACTGTCATATATTGATGAAAAAAGATTGCCGTGAGTGCGTGCAAAAACTTAAAGAAGTTGTTAATACCTTGCCAGAAAACACCCGCTGGCGTGAGCTAGATCGATTGGTCAATCAACTGTTAAAGTCTAATCAACCCAAAGATTTTCAGTCACTATCGGGCGCGTTTTCAAATATTTTACAGCAAGGTGTATAAGCCAAAACTATTAGATGACTATCATCATTTTGACAAAAATAAGCAGTTAGTGAGAGCACAATGAGACTTATAATTAGCCACCAAACCAATTATTTTTATGAACAACTTGCCTTACGCAGTGTGCAATACATCCGCATGACGCCGATGACACTGCCACACCAAACCATTCATAACTGGCAAGTGATGCTGCCTAAGGTTGCACAAATGCAAACGGACGGCTTTGGCAACCAATGGCTCACCCTAAGCCGTCACGAACCGCACAACAACTTGCAAATTCAAGCCTTTGGTGAAGTAGAAATTAACGCTGATACTTTATTTATCCCTGACAATCAGCAAGTGCCGTATCAGATTTTTGCCGTACCCACCAAGCTGACCCAATGCTCCGAAGCCATGCGTGAATTTGCCCATGACGCGCTTGAGCAGTTTTTGCAAAGTGAGGACATTGATGCGCAGTTAGCTATCCTCAAATCATTGGCAAAAGACTTGCTCAATAAAATGCCCTATACCAAAAGCGTGACCCATGTCGGCACCACAGCAGAGCAAGCGTTTGCGATGGCGGCTGGGGTGTGCCAAGACCATACCCATGTATTTTTGGCGCTGCTACGGGATAAAGGCATTGCAGCGCGCTATGTATCGGGTTATATTTATGAAGCGACCCAAGCGCATATGGCAAGCCATGCATGGGCAGAAGTTCTGCTTGCGGGTAATTGGTACACCTTTGATATCTCTAACCAACATTTTACCCCCAATTGCCATGTTTACATCGCCTTTGGGCGTGACTATGCCGATGCGGCGCCCGTGCGCGGGGTGCGCACAGGGGGCGGTGACGAGCGACTTTATAGTCAAGTCATGGTATCTACAAGCCCCCAATACATACCGCAGCTTAACGCGCAGTTTGCAGCGCAGCAGTAATTTGCCACTATTGATTCACCAATATTTGCTAAACCAGTATTTGCTAAAAAGGAACAACCATGACCTATTGTGTGGGTATCCGACTCAAAGACGGGATGATTTTCGCCAGTGATACTCGCACCAATGCGGGCGTCGACCAAATATCGATGTTTCGCAAAATGTATCAATACGGCATTGAAGGCGAGCGGTTTTTGGTGCTACAGACCGCGGGGAACTTGGCGACGTCACAAGCGGTATTTACCAAATTAGATAACGCCATCAAACTTGCGCAAGAGCGCAACTTGCATACTGTCCCTACCCTGTTTGATGCCGCGCAATTGGTGGGTGAGTGCTTGCGAGAAACCACCATCCATGCCCAAACCATCGCACAAGAAACGGATACCAAGTTTAGAAGCAGTTTTATCTTGGGTGGGCAAATCAAGGGGCAATCCCCGGAAATTTATTTTATCTACCCTGAAGGCAATTGCATCAGAGCAACAACCGATACGCCTTTTTTCCAGTTAGGTGAAAGTAAATATGGCAAGCCTATTTTAGACCGTTCCATGAATTATCATTCATCGCTCAAATCAGCGATGCGAGCCATTCTGATTTCTTTTGATTCAACCATCCGCTCCAACCTATCCGTCGGTATGCCCATTGATGTGTTGGTCTATCACAATGACAGCCTACAGATGCCACAAGGGTATCGCATTGATGAAAACGATGAATACTTTGCCAACATCCGCCAACACTGGTCAGATGGGCTGAGAAAAATTCTGAATGAACTTGAAGACTCACCGCTGAGCTATTGGCAATAGCCACTGTCACACAGTTAAAAACAAACCCACGTCAAACCATCTAGCAGGTTCTTCACTGTGTCATCCCGTGTCCATTTATACCGCGTTTTATACCGCGTTTTTGGTTATCCCGCGCTTCTGGTTATACCGCGCCTCTGGTATGCTATCATGTGATTTTTTATGATTGTTTGGTTGTTATGCTATGCAGCTAACTGATTTGGCACCTTGGGGTGAATCACTCAGAATCGCCGTAGAAGTCATCGGCACCATTGCTTTTGCCTTGTCAGGTATCTTAGCAGGCGTGCGCAAACGTATGGATATGTTTGGGGTGGCGGTGCTGGGATTTTTATCGGCGTATGGGGGTGGTACGCTGCGTGATATTTTGCTAGAGCGGCGACCATTTTTTTGGGTGTCCCAAGAGCTGATGTTATGGCTGGTGTTTGCGCTTTGTATTGTGGTGATGCTAGTCAATAGCCGCCGCCCGTTTCGTATCACGCCTGCGGCGATTCAATTGGCAGATGCGTTAGGGTTGGGCTTGTTTGTCGCCTCTGGGGTACAAGCGTCACTGGCAAGCGGTATGCCGATGGCGGTATCAGTCATCATGGGGATTATCACTGGGGTATTTGGCGGGGTGATGCGTGATATCGCCTGTGGTGAGATGCCCACCGCGTTTTTTGACCATCGTCCGTATGCCATGTGTGCGTTGGTTGGCGGCTGGGTGTATGCGATTTTGGCAGTTTACAGCTCGCTTGCCGCTTGGGTGATTATGTTCATCAGTACCGTCACCACCACAGGGCTACGTATTGCCGCGCTGGCGTTTAATTATCATTTACCCGGTTGGAAAAAAAGCGCCTCTTAACCAATAGATTGGGTAGCCATCACATTTAGCCATCACTTTTGGTAGTTATCAGATTTGGCTTGCTATCTTTCGGTATCAGCCGTCATTTTACCGCTTACTTTAACAAAGATAACAAACGACACATATTGTCAAACTTTTATCATCCGTTGCCGTAAAACCACCGACTTTAGGCGGTGGATATAAGGCAACTTGTACACTATAACGCTTGCATAAATTTTGCTAAAATAATTTGCATGAAAACACTCAAGCTATGCATACGAGATAAACACACAGCAAAGCTTAACCGCCTAAGTGGTTTGGTTAATTTCGTATGGAACTATGTCAATGCGTTAAGCTACGAGCATCTTAAGCGTACTGGCAAATTCTTTAGTGCGTATGATTTAAACGAATATACCAAAGGTAGTGGTGAACTGCTAGGCTTACACAGTCAGACTATCCAAGCCATCAATGAAACCCACGCCAAATCGCGTCGCCAATTCAAAAAAGCCAAACTAAACTGGCGAACCAACAACCCAAATTCAAAACGTAAATCATTAGGCTGGCTACCCTTTAAACAATCCGCCATTAAACACATCGCCACCCATGCCACAGGTAAAAAGGGTCTAAAATCCACCTTACAACTTAGCCTAGCCAAAGGGCAAAAGCTAGTCATTGACCTATGGGACAGCTACAATCTATCGTTATATCAAATCAACACTTGCGAGCTAGTCCAAGACAGCCGTAACCGTTGGTATGCCTGTATCACCGTCAAAGACTATCCCAAACAATCATGCGGTACAGGTAGTGTAGGTATTGACTTAGGACTTAAAGACAGTGCCACCGCCTCAAACGGTGACAAGCTAACCATTAAGCAAACGCTAAAATATGCAAAACAATTAGCTATAGCCCAACGCTCAAACAACAAAAAACGTATCAAGGCTATCCATGCCAAAATCAAAAACACACGCCAAGACCTGATACATAAATTCACCACCCAATTAGTTAAAGATAATGCCCTAATCGTGGTCGGTGATATTCAGAGTAATCAATTTAATAGTAAAAAAGGCAAACTCGCCAAATCGGTTTACGATGCAGGCTGGTTTGAACTGAAACGACAACTGACCTACAAATGCGAGAACGCAGGTTGCCGTTTTGAAATCGTGAATGAGAGATACACGACCCAGCGATGTTCGTGTTGCGGTGAAATCACCGCCAATAGTCCGAAAGGTAGAGCAGGCTTGCGAATAAGAGAATGGATATGTGCTTCGTGTGGCACATGGCATGATAGAGATATCAATGCCAGTAAGAACATTCTTGCGGTCGGGCTTGACCGTCTTGTAGAAGGAATCCCCTTGCTTTAGCAAGGGGAGGAAGTCAAGGTCAATAACTCTGTTAAACTTTACCTTGTACTTTGGGGCATATGTGCTTTGGGGCATATGTGCTTTGGTGCATAGGTGGCGATAACCAGCCGCTTTGATAATGACAGAATCAAAAAATTCACTAAAAAAGAGAACAATAATGACAACCGACAACCAAACCGATACCCAGCAATTTCGCAGCGAAAAAGACACCATGGGCGCTGTCAACGTCCCTATAGATGCCTACTGGGGCGCGCAAACCGAGCGTAGCCGCAATAACTTTAAAATCGGTGGCGAAACCTTACCACAGCCGCTGATTGAAGCCATGGCACTGGTCAAAAAAGCCGCCGCCATCACCAATGCCAAATTAGGGCGTATCAGTGATGATAAACGTGACCTTATCGTGCAGGCCGCCGATGAAATCATCAACGGGGCACTGCGTGACCAATTTCCTTTAGTAGTTTGGCAGACAGGCTCTGGCACCCAGTCAAACATGAATATGAATGAAGTGATTGCCAACCGCGCCAATGAACTTGTCGGTCAAGGCAAAGGTAGTTATCAGCCGATTCATCCCAATGACGATGTCAATCATGCCCAATCTACCAATGACAGCTTTCCCACCGCGATTCGAGTAGCGGCGGCGCGTCAGATTGTCTATCTGCTTATCCCTGCGGTGCAAAAACTGCGTGACACCTTAGCAAGCAAAGCTGAGCAGTTTGCTAGCATTGTAAAAATCGGACGTACCCATTTGCAAGACGCCACCCCTTTGACGCTAGGACAAGAGTTTAGCGGCTATGTCAGTCAGTTAGATCATGCGCTCATTCGTCTAGATGCCGCGCTACAAGGTCTGTATGAACTGCCTTTAGGCGGTACTGCAGTCGGTACAGGACTCAATGCGCATCCTGACTATGCGCAGACTGTCGCACAGACCTTAGCGGATTTAACACAAATTCCGTTTGTCACCGCGCCCAATAAATTTGAAGCGTTAGCGGCCAGAGACGCTGAAGTTTTTGCCTCAGGTGCCCTAAAAACCTTGGCGGCAAGCCTTAATAAAATTGCCAATGATGTGCGCTGGTTGGCTTCAGGTCCTAGATGTGGGATTGGCGAGCTTAAAATCCCTGAAAATGAGCCAGGCTCATCCATCATGCCAGGTAAAGTCAATCCGACCCAGTCTGAAGCCATGACGATGGTCGTCGCGCAAGTGATGGGTAACGATGTCACCATCAATATGGCGGGCGCGTCGGGTAATTTTGAACTCAATGTGTTTATGCCAGTCATTGGCTACAACCTACTGCAATCGATTCGCTTACTGGCCGATACTTGTGACAGCTTCAATGACCATTGCGCGGTAGGCATCGAGCCTGTGACAGAAAAAATTGATTATTTCTTGCACAACTCATTGATGTTAGTCACCGCGCTCAATCGCCATGTCGGCTATGAAAATGCAGCAAAAATTGCCAAAACTGCTTATAAAGAAAATAAAACCTTAAAACAAGTTGCCGTTGAGTTAGGTTTATTGACTGACACCCAATTTGATGAGTGGGTCAAACCTGAAGCCATGACGAGTCCAAAGTGATTAGTCCAAAGTAATGTGAAGGTTAATGCAGCGTAATCACACTTTTTAATCAATCAATTTTTATCAGCAAATTTTTAGCCAGATGACAGCCATCTGGCTAAAAGCTAACACTCGCATCGTTGGCTATTTACTAAATTGCCACTAACTCCCTGATGCCTTTTTCTGGCATATCACTGCCCTTGCCTTGGGCGATGACTTGCCCCCGTGCCATTACCGTATAGTTGTCGGCAAGTTCTTCAGCAAAGTCATAAAACTGCTCGACCAAAATAATCGCCATATCGCCTTGGTTAGCCAAGCGACGAATCACCCGCCCGATATCTTTGATAATCGATGGCTGAATCCCTTCAGTCGGCTCGTCCAAAATCAGCACCTGTGGCTCAGATGCCAATGCCCTGGCTATCGCTAATTGTTGTTGTTGACCGCCTGACAAGTCACCGCCGCGGCGCTGGCTCATCTCATTGAGCACGGGAAAAATCTCGTACAAATGGCTTGGGACTTTTTTGGCTTTGCTGCCTTTAAACTTTGCCATGCCAATCAAGATATTTTCTTCTACGGTTAAGGTTGAGAAAATATCTCGCCCTTGTGGCACATACGCCATGCCTGCGCGCACACGGTTTTCGGGCGATAATTTGCTGATGTCCTTGCCATCTAGCAAAATTTGACCCGATTTAATCGGTAAAACCCCCATCAGGCACTTTAACAGTGTGGTTTTACCCACGCCATTGCGACCGAGTACCACAGAACACTCACCCACAGGCGCGGTCAAACTGACATCGCGCAAAATATGACTACCGCCATAATATTGATTGATTGTGTTTACTTCTAACATCGCTATCCCCTATCGCCCTAGATATTTTTCGATGACATCGTCGTTGGCTTGTACTTCGGCAAGCGTCCCTTGTGCCAAAATCGCCCCTTGCGCCAATACCGTCACTTGCTCACTGATGGTGTCAATAAAGCTCATGTCATGCTCAACCACCACCAAGGTATGGTCTTTTTTGAGCTCCAAACATAGCTCGGCGGTGCGTTCGGTTTCGGCATCGGTCATGCCTGCCACTGGCTCATCGAGCAAAATCAGCTTGGGGCGCTGCATCAGTAGCATCCCAATCTCCAGCCATTGTTTTTGCCCGTGCGACAACAATCCTGCAGGTTTATTGACAAACTCACCCAAGCGAATCGTGGCTAAAGTCTGGTCAAGGGCATTTTGGGCATCTGGGTCAAGCTTGCTAAACAGGCTTTTTTTGACCCGCTTGTCTTTGGGTGCGGCAAGCAGTAAGTTCTCCATGACGGTAAAATTTTCAAACACCGTGGGTTTTTGAAATTTTCGCCCAATGCCAGCTTCGGCAATTTGCTCAGTGGTCATGCTGGCAAGATTGTGGGTTTGTCCAAAATACACTGACCCTTTAGTGGGGCGAGTTTTGCCGGTAATCACGTCCATTAGCGTGGTTTTACCCGCACCATTAGGTCCGATGATACAACGCAGCTCGCCTTCTTTGATGTACAAGGATAAGTTGTTTAAGGCGCGGAATTTATCAAACCACACGCTGACATCTTCCATATATAGGGCAATGCCTTTGCTAAAATCCGCTTCTGGTGACTTTAGCCGTCCGTAGTTACTCTCAGCAAAGTCATTGATATTATTATCGTTTGTATTCATAACAGACTCTTTGATGTGTTATTAATGGGGTGTTTATGGGGTATTAGTCATCGGGTATCATCAAACTAACTACTGGGTTGCAGGCGTGCCGCCCCTGAAGCCCATGCCGCCTAAGATTCTTTTTTTGCTTCCATGTTTGTTTCAATGTTTGTTTCCATATTTTTTACGCTTGGCTTGGCCGTTTTTTTGCCATGCGTGATGTTGTCCAATAGACCAATAATGCCTTTGGGTAAAAACAAGGTGACGACCACAAACAAGCCGCCCAAAATCAATAGCCAAGCTTCGGGATACGCCACGGTAAAGTAAGTTTTCACCGCATTGACCACACCTGCGCCCAATATCGCCCCAATCAGCGTGCCGCGTCCACCTGTGGCAACCCAGACCGCCATTTCAATCGAGTTGACAGGGTTCATCTCACTGGGGTTGATAATGCCCACTTGTGGTACATACAACGCGCCAGCAATCCCTGCGATAATCGCCGATAACACCCACGCAGATAGCTTGTACCAAAGGGTACGGTAGCCAAGGTATTGCAAACGGTTTTCGCTATCACGCACGGCGCCCAGTACGCGACCATACGGCTTGTGCATCAAATAACGCAAGCCCAAGTAGGCAAGCATCAGCACCAATGCTGTGGCAAAACATAGCAAGGTGCGCGTCATGGGAGCAGCAATGTCCATGCCCAAGATGGTTTTAAACCCGGTAAAACCGTTGTTACCGCCAAACCCAGTTTCGTTACGGAAAAATAACAGTGATGCGGCAAACACCATGGCTTGGGTGATAATTGAGAAATACACGTCTTTGATTTTTGAGCGAAAGGCAAAAAACCCAAATATAAAAGCCACCACTGCCGGCACCAGCACCACCAATATCATCGCCCAAGCAAAGTTGTCTGTCCCTGCCCAAAACCAAGGCATTTTATCCCAGCTCAAAAACCGCATAAACTCCGGCAAGCTGTTGCCTGATGCTTGGCGCATCAGATACATACCCATCGCATAGCCGCCAAGGGCAAAATACAAGCCATGCCCAAGGCTCAAAATCCCCGCATATCCCCATACCAAGTCCAGTGCCAAAGCTACCATCGCCAGACACATGATTTTGCCAATCAAAGTGACCCAATAAGCGGATAAATGCAGCGCCGAATCGGCAGGCAGCAAGTGCAACCAAGGCAACACCATCAATACCGCAAAACAGCCCATAATTGCCAAGCGACTCACTGGTTTATCTGCAAATAATTGTAAAATACGCATTCTTTCACTCTCTAATGATTACTCGACAAAGCGACCTTTAAGGGCAAATAGACCTTGTGGGCGTTTTTGGATAAATAGCACCACCAGCACCAACAAAATGATTTTGGCAATCACCGCACCCATGCCAATCTCAAGCACCGTGCCACTCACGCCTAGACCTAGGGCTGCCAGTACTGCCCCCCAAATTTGACCGACACCGCCGACCACTACTACCAAGAACGCATCGATGATATAGTTTTGCCCCAAATCAGGACTGACGTTGCCCACTTGCGCCAAAGCACAGCCTGCCAAACCTGCCAAGCCAGAGCCAAGCCCAAACGCCAACATATCGACACGCGCCGAGCGAATACCCACCGCGCGCGCCATTTGCCGGTTTTGGGTCACAGCACGTACAAACAGACCAAAGCGGGTGTATTTGAGTAAAAACACCAATAATAACAATATGATAATAGTAAAACCGATAATGGCAATACGGTTGTATGGCAGCATCAAGCTTGGGGTCAAGGCGACAGCACCGCTTAGCCATGAAATATTGGAGACTTCGACGTTTTGTGCCCCAAAAATCATGCGAACTAACTGCATCAGAATCAAACTCACCCCAAACGTGGCAAGCAAGGTTTCTAGCTGTCTGCCATACAGCGGACGTATCACCACCCGCTCGATAATCATGCCAATGACGGCGCTCACCAAAAACGCCAGCGGAATCGCGGCAAGGATGTACCAATCGACATAGCCTGCCAAATGGCTTTTAAAAAAACTTTGCACCACATAGGTGGTATAGGCACCAATCATAATGAGCTCACCATGCGCCATGTTAATGACACCCAATAGACCGTAAGTAATGGCAAGTCCCAATGCCGCCAACAACAAAATACTGGCAGTGCTTAAGCCAGAAAACACGTGTCCTGCCCACTCACTGGCTTTGATACGCGATTTGACTTTGTCTTGGGTTGTTTGTAAGGCTTGTTTGAGCTCGGGTGAATGATTAGTTTGTTTTGCCATCGCT
The DNA here is from genome assembly GCF_001553955.1 of Moraxella osloensis. NCBI lineage: Bacteria > Pseudomonadati > Pseudomonadota > Gammaproteobacteria > Moraxellales > Moraxellaceae > Faucicola > Faucicola osloensis. The sequence continues at coordinate 1,827,517 of NZ_CP014234.1, read as the reverse complement.
TCGATATCGGCTAACACGTCGGGACTGTTACTAGACGCCAAGGTTTTTAATGCCGCAATCTGGGTCATCTCATCTCCCGATTGCAAATCCATACGCGCTTGCAGTTGCGCCAATGCTGCTTTTACCGTACTGTCTTTTTCATTGGCATAAATATCGGCAACGGTTTTTTTATCGAGTGTGGCGATATTGTCGGCTAGGATATCCACCGCTTTAAGGCGCTCGCTGGCATCGTCGGATTTGAGTTTGGCTTTGGTTTGCCCTAAGGTCAACGCCGAACGCAGCGCGTTATTGAGTGTGACTTGGTTTAGGTCGCTTGGCCAATTGCTTACCAAAGTATGCGCAGGATAACTGTAGAGTTGGTCGGTATTTTCTAGGGTATAGACATTACCGGCATCATCACGGTACAGCTCGTCTTTGTTAATCAGCTCGACCAGCTTGTCATAGGATTGGCTGGTGCCTGTCCAGTTGTTGAGCATGGCTTGACGCCCTGCAAAATCGGCGGCTACGAATTTTTGAATATCATCGCCTGCGCTGGCTGTCGTGCTTGTGGCTGCCGTGCTGGTGGCTGCGGTAGTTGGGGCTGCTGTGGCTGCTGCACTGGGCATCGTAGTTGCCGAAGCGGTACTTGCCTGTGCATTACTCACGCTTGGCAACGCAATGCCCATCGTGGTCGCTAGCGACATGCCGAGCACAATTTTTTTACTTTTTTGCAAAAACTGCCCGAGAGAATGATTACCATTGAGCATGATGGTCGCTCCTTAGTTTGTATGATTAGTCTTTATGATTAGTCCATCTGTTTGGTGGTGTGACGGATCAATGTTTAAATCAATAAAAGGTGAAATCGTAAAATTTTGGCAAAAAAATAAGCCATACCAGCTGGGGTATTGATGCGCGGTATGGCTGTTACAACATCGATTGTTAACTTCATTCAAGCTTATTGGAAAGGCTTATTTTGGGATACTTATTTTGGGATACTTATTTTGGGATACTTATTTTGGGATATAAGGACTCCAAGGTTCAGCTCTAATGGTATCTTTGGTTTTGTAAACCACATCAAACTGACCATCGGCACGGATTTGCCCAATCATCACAGGTTTGTGTAAGTGGTGATTTTCGGCATCCATGGTTAGCGTGTAGCCCGATGGCGCGGCAAAGCTTTGACCTGCCATGGCAGCACGGACTTTATCCACATCGGTGGAGCCCGCTTTTTCAACCGCTTGTTTCCACATATTGATACCCACATAGGTGGCTTCCATGGGGTCATTGGTCACTACTTTATCGGCATTTGGCAGTTTGTGGTCAATGGCGTATTTTTTATAAGCGTTCACAAACTTGATGTTTACAGGGTTTTTGAGCGATTGAAAGTAGTTCCATGCTGCCAAGTGTCCGACTAATGGGGTGGTGTCGATACCGCGAAGTTCTTCTTCGCCCACAGAGAACGCCATCACAGGAATATCCGCCGCTTTGATGCCTTGGTTACCAAGCTCACGGTAGAAGGGGACGTTTGAGTCGCCATTGATGGTGGAGATAACGGCGGTCTTTTTACCCGCTGAGAATTTTTTGATATTACCCACGATGGTTTGGTAATTGTTAAAGCCAAATGGGGTATATTCTTCCATAATGTCGCTATCTGCCACGCCTTTAGACTTTAAGAACGCCCGTAAAATCTTATTGGTGGTACGGGGGTACACATAGTCAGTACCCAATAGCACAAAGCGTTTGGCACCGCCGCCTTCTGGTGACATCAAGTACTCGACCGCAGGAATGGCTTGTTGGTTGGGCGCGGCGCCGGTATAAAAGATGTTTTTGGACTGCTCTTGTCCTTCGTACTGCACAGGGTAGAACAATAAGCCGTTTAATTCTTCAACCACAGGCAACACAGACTTACGAGAAACCGATGTCCAGCAGCCAAAAATAACCGCGACTTTGTCTTGTGTTAGTAGCTGGCGCGCTTTTTCGGCGAACAATGGCCAGTCTGAGGCAGGGTCAACAACCACAGGCTCAAGTTTTTTGCCCATCACCCCACCTTTGGCATTGATTTCGTCAATCGCCATCAATGCGGTGTTTTTGAGCGATGTTTCAGAGATTGCCATAGTACCTGAGAGTGAATGCAAGATACCCACTTTGATGGTATCGCCATTGCTAGGGGCAGGTGCACTACCGGTGGCAGCAGTGGTTGACGTGCCACTGGCTGGTTTGGCGTCACTTGATGATTGCGGTTTTGAACAACCTGTCAACATCATACTGCCCGTTACCGCTAGGGCAACCAAGGATCTGCCAAATGCACGACGGCTTAATTGACGCTCAGTCGTGGTTAGCTCGGTGGTTTTTTTGTCTAACATGTGTCACTCCTAAAATAGATGGATTGCCGTTTTAAGGTAGGGCGTAACGGATAGGCTTTGGCTATCGGTTGCTGGTTGTCTTAACTGACTATAGTGACAATTCAATTAGTGTGCCAATCTGCCTGTTAAAAGCTATTTTTGAAAATTTTATCAATTAAATCAAAATTTTAAGTTAATAAGATTAAAAAAATTTATTTTAAATAATCACCCATTGGCTAAATGCTGCTCCTTGGTAAAAAATGGGTAAACTTTGGCAACCTTAGCGATTTCACCAATCTGATGAATGGCAATGGTTTTTTGCACTATTACCATTCATCTAGCATTTATTTGGCATTGCTCTAGCACTCACCTAGCATTGCTCTAGTATTGATTGACGCCAAATTACGCTTTATCGTCAGTGTCTTTGCGACATTACCCAATTTGTTGCATAAAAAAAGTGCAAGCCAGACAGCTTGCACTTTTTATCAAAAATGTTGTTAACCCCTAGTTAATCACTAGTTAGCCAATACCAGTGCCATGCCCAATGCCGCCATGATTGAAGGTAGCCAAGACAGCTTGGGATGGGCATGGGATTGTGATTTTACCCAATTCATCACCCCTGCACCCACAGCAAACAAGGCGGACATCGCGGTTATCATGCCTAAGCCAAAGCCTTGACTCACGCTACTGACTGGCATCTCCACGGCATGCGCCATCCCATGAAATAACGTCAAACCAAATAAGCTCATTGCCATCATAAGTGAAAAGCTTTTTTGATTGGCTTGTGCTATCTTGGTGCGCTGCGCCAAAACTGCGACCGCTGTCAACACCACCGATAGCAAAATCGCACCTTCAATAATCGATGAGCCAATCGCCACATGAGATAGTTGCACCAAAGCAAAGCCTAACAGTAAGCTTGTCACCAATAAGCCTAAACCCAGTTTTTGCTGACGGGCAAACACCATGCCCATGCCAACTGCAAGCACCACGTGGTCAAGACCTGAGATAGGATGCATGAGCCCTGCGGTGATAGCAGCCATTAAATCTACCGAACTTGCACCTGCATGATGGGTTAAACCATGACCGACATGCGCCACTGCCACACTTGAAAGGCTAAAAAGCGCGGCTGCCAACATCGTTTTGTGGGTTGTTTTTTGGGTTGTTTTTTGGTTTAAAGTTTTCATTAGGTCTCCTTGATTTTATCGCATTTTTTACATATTTTCGCTTGAGCTGGGTAAATGTTGGACAGGCTGTGACGGAATCTCTAGCGCTCTTAGCATGCCCTGTTGTTGGATAAATTTGATAATGTCATCCAAACCGTCTTGAGTTTTCATGTTGCTAAACACAAACGGCTTATCGCCGCGCATTTTTTTGGCGTCTTTGTCCATAATCGACAAATCCGCGCCCACGAGTGGCGCAAGGTCAGTTTTATTGATAATCAGCAAATCTGATTTGGTAATCCCGGGACCACCTTTGCGGGGGATTTTGTCGCCTGCACTCACATCAATCACATAAATAGTCAAATCCGACAACTCTGGGCTAAAGGTCGCCGCCAAGTTATCACCGCCCGACTCAATGATAATCAGCTCAAGACCGTCAAAGCGATTTTGCAAGGTAGCCACGGCATTAAGATTAATCGATGCATCTTCACGAATCGCTGTGTGTGGACAGCCGCCCGTTTCCACGCCGATAATCCGCTCAGCGGGCATGGCATCGTGGCGGGTCAAAAACTCCGAATCTTCTTTGGTATAAATATCGTTGGTAATCACCGCCATGTTGTACACGTCTTTGAGACGGCGACACAGACTCAAGGTCAAAGCGGTTTTGCCAGAGCCAACAGGCCCGCCAATGCCAAGGCGTAACGGGGATAAGCGAGGCTGTTGGGTTGGTTCTTTTTGGGTAAAGCCAGTCATGGGATTTCCTTGTGAGTGATATTAAAGACAGGGGTTTAGGAACAGGGGTTTTAGGAACGAAACAGACGACTGTATTGTTGTTCATGATGACAGGATAATTCTGCCAACGACGGTACAGACGCTGATAGTTGCAAGTGTTTGATTAAAATCAGTAATGTTTGGGCATGCTGCTGTGCTTGTAAAAATTGTGGCGCAATGTTTTGTAGCTTAGCCACAACCGCTTGCCGATGATGGATGGCTGTCAATGCCGTTTTGACTTTGCTGGCTTGCGTTTGGCAAAGCTTGGCAATCGGTTCATCCATCGCTTGCCCCAATTGCCAAATAATACGCTGCCCTGCCATTTGTCCCAGCGGCAAGGTTTTGACAATCGCTAAGGTCAGATTTTCCATTTGAGCAAACGCATAAGTCGTCAAGCTATCGGCTATCGGCAGTTGCCAAAAATACGCCAAGCGAGCGAATAACGGTAAATAGCCTTGCGCTATCCAATCTTGTGGCATCGCAAGGTCGAGCACGCCATCGAGCCAAGCACAAAATGCCTGCGCCAATTGTTGACTCTCTAATAAAAATTCATGGCTATCACGGCTTGCCCCATAAAAATTGGCTAGACTATCCACCAAGTTGTGGTGATTTTTTTGCGCTGATAGCTGCATCATACTTGCCATCAGCGGCAATTCAAAATTGAGTAAGACCTCTTGTTGATACGCTTGCAAAAACGCCAAACTACTGGCTTCATCATGGATAAAGCCTTGCTCAATGGCAGACTCCACGCCTTGGGAATAGGTATAACTACCAATCGGCAAATTGCTCGACGCCAGCATCATCAGCTTAAGCAATTGTTGGGGCGGCGCCTTCTGCGTAAGGTGCGACGTTGTTGTCATCGTTTTCATGAAAAAAACGTGGCTTTGGTTAAATCGCCGACGATTGTGCTTTGCGTGTCGGCATGGCTTAACCGATTATCATGCCCCTGTGAATGCCCGCCATGCCCATACGCCCCTGTTTCTGGTTCAAAAGCGTGTTCCACTTCGCTCACGGTTAAGCCTAACTTCACCAGCATATCGGCAAGCACATAATCGGGCTCAAAGTACAAGGCATACTGCGCTTGACCCTGCTCAACGAGCATCAGTGGTACATGACGATTGCCCAAATGATAGGCTCCGCGCATCAGTTCGAAGGCATTGTCGGCGGTGACTTTGGTGAGGGTTTGCGGTTTGGCAAAAATTTGTATCATGTCGCCTGACGCATTTTGTACCACATCACCATCTTTTAACGTGCCAGTACGGGGCAAATCTATGCCAATGGCTTCACCATTTTGCAGGTTCGCACGAAAGCGTGACCGCTGGCGTGTGTCAAAATCGAGTTGTAAATACTGTCCGTTTTGTTGTTGCGTTGCCAATATCGCTGTTTGTTCAGCGGTTGGTTGTTCGAGACGTTGGGTAAAAATTTTCATTGGTAGCCTTTTAAAATAAAAAATAACGCTGTGCCATTGGCAACACAGCCGACGGCTCGCAAGTGAGAAGCTGACCATCGGCACGTACTTCATAGGTTTCTGGGTTGATCGACATCTCGGGGCAATAGCTATTAAACCGCATATCTTTTTTGCGAATGTTACGAATACCCTGCACGGGTCGAATCACTTTTTGCAAACCGAGCTTATGTTGGATATTGTTGTCAAAGGCGATTTTGGATACAAAGGTGATACTGGTTTGGTGGGTGGCTTTACCAAGGCTTGCGAACATCGGACGATAATGCACCGGCTGCGGGGTTGGGATGGAGGCATTGATATCGCCCATCGGGTAAGCGGCGATGCTACCACCTTTTAAAATCGTGTCAGGTTTTACCCCAAAGAATTTGGGCGACCATAGCACCAAATCCGCCCATTTACCGACTTCTACCGAACCGACTTCCTCAGCAATACCGTGGGTAATAGCGGGATTGATGGTGTATTTGGCGATATAGCGTTTAATGCGAAAATTGTCATTTTCTGTCACTGTATCTTCGGTCACTGTATCTTCTGTCACTGGGTCGATGTCATGAAGCCCAATATTAGACGCATTTTGGCTCACTGTATCAGGTGCTAAAAATCCACGTTGGCGCTTCATTTTATCCGCCGTTTGCCAAGTGCGGATAATTACCTCGCCCACCCGTCCCATCGCTTGCGAGTCGCTACTCATCATCGAGATTGCCCCCAAATCGTGCAAAATATCTTCAGCGGCGATGGTTTCTTGGCGGATACGGCTCTCAGCAAAGGCGATATCTTCGGCAATCGCAGGGCTCAAATGGTGACAGACCATCAGCATGTCGAGATGCTCATCAATGGTGTTGATGGTAAACGGACGCGTGGGGTTGGTCGAAGACGGCAACACATGCGGCTCGCCAATCGCCCGCAAAATATCAGGGGCGTGCCCGCCGCCTGCGCCTTCGGTGTGAAAGGTGTGAATACAGCGGTCTTTAAAGGCATTTAGCGTGCTTTCTAGATAGCCACTTTCGTTGAGCGTATCGGTGTGAATCGCCACTTGCACATCATACTCTTCGGCAACGCTCAAGCAGTTATCAATCGCTTGCGGCGTGGTGCCCCAGTCTTCATGCAGTTTTAGCCCGACCACGCCCGCTTCGATTTGCTCGATAATCGGCTGCGGCAAGCTGACATTGCCTTTGCCCAGTAGCCCAATGTTCATGGGCATATCATCAAGGGCTTTGAGCATGGTTTCGATATGGTATTTGCCGTTGGTGCAGGTGGTGGCAAGTGTACCTTGCGCAGGCCCTGAACCACCGCCAATCATGGTGGTCACCCCAGACATCAACGCAACTTCCGCCTGCTGTGGCGCGATAAAGTGAATATGCGTATCAATCCCGCCCGCGGTCAAAATTTTGCCTTCACCTGCAATAATCTCAGTGCTTGCGCCAATAGCAATGGTGACATTGGGCTGAATATCGGGGTTGCCCGCCTTGCCAATCGCCCAAATTCGGCTGTCTTTTATCGCCACATCGGCTTTATAAATCCCGGTATAATCCAAGATAAGCGCGTTGGTAATCACGGTGTCAGCCACCTCAGCAAACGGGCGCTGCCCTTGCCCCATGCCATCACGAATCACTTTGCCACCACCAAATTTGACCTCTTCACCATAGCTGGTAAAGTCTTTTTCCACTTCGAGCCACAGCTCGGTATCAGCAAGACGCAGTTTATCGCCCACGGTTAAGCCAAAATGCTCGGCATACATTTGGCGGGGTACGGTTTTTTGTGATTTTGGTAAACTTGCAGTATCCACAGATGCGGTGGCTTGCCCCATCACCCGCCCAGCAAACCCAAAAATCGCCTTGTTGCCACCAAACTCGACCAGTTCAACTGTTCGCGCTTGCCCGGGCTCAAAACGCACTGCTGTACCCGATAAGATATTTAAGCGAAACCCAAGCGCCTTGTCACGGTCAAACGCCAGTGCGTCATTGGCTTCGGCAAAATGGTAGTGAGAGCCGATTTGAATCGGTCTGTCGCCGGTATTTTTGACCAAAATAGTTTGGACGGCGCGCCCTTCATTCAGGATAATGGCTTGGTCTTTTAGCTTATATTCGCCAACTTTCATGGTTTACCCCTTATACTGTTTAAATTACACAATCGGTTGGTGAATGGTCACCAGTTTGGTACCATCTGGAAAGGTGGCTTCCACTTGCACATCGTCAATCATCTCGGCGATACCATCCATCACATCCTCAACCCTAAGCCACGTGGTGCCTTCGCCCATCAACTGTGCCACTGTTTTGCCCTCTCTTGCGCCTTCGAGCACCAACATACTGATATAGGCTATTGCTTCTGGATAGTTAAGTTTTAAGCCACGTTGTTTGCGGCGCTCGGCAACCAGTCCTGCGGTAAAAATGAGTAATTTATCTTTTTCGGCGGGGGTTAAATGCATGGGTTACTCCAATTATTTTTTCAGTGTTAAAAATTAGACCTTCACTGCCATTAGGTTGCCCAAATTCGGGGCAAATGACTGTCTTGTTGCCACATTAAAGTGCGAATCTCACCACGAACTGCACCAAAACTGTCAAAACATTGGCGGACATCATCCCCCAAATAGCGAATAATCATCACCTCGCCTGTTTGGGTGCAAGAGACAGGCAAGCTATGGTGGTCGATAAATAAGCGTAATTGCTTGACCCATTCAATCAGCTGTTTTTGCGCATCAACGCTTGGCACAACCCATAAGCTCGCAAAGACGCTATGGTTATTGAGACCCACGGCTGAGCCAAACCAATCGTGTTCGGCACAGTGATGTAAGGTATCAGCAAGCAGCAATTTGGGCTGCTCATCCACGCGCCAAAATAGGTTTGATAACCGCATCTCGCCTGTACTGTAGCGCTCGCCATGATACTCTCGCCCTAACAGGTTAATTTCCCAAGCGATAACACTGGCAGCTGGGCTGATAAAAAACTGATTGGTGGCATGGGCAAAACTTGCGTTATAAAAACAGTTTTCTTGCGGTAGCCATTCAAAACGGCTGTCATCTTGTAGATAAACCGTGACATTTTGAACAGCATAACTATTTGAATTCTCTTGAGTTTCTTGGTTTTTTTTGGTTTCTTGGGTTTTTCTGGCTGATGGGCTATCATCGGTTTGCTTGTTAGCGGTGTAACTTGGTAAATTGCCGTACCATTTATTTGCCCCGGGCGTGGTAATCACAGCGTGGGCGTGATGTTTTACGCCAATGTCAATATCGAGTTTATCGCCTAAGGCGATGCCAGCAGGCGGATACAGCATGATGACATGACAAATACCTTGCTGTTCACCGCTTTCAGGATACAAGGCTTTTTGTACCCGCAAGGCGCCTTGGTGGTGGCGTTGTACCAAATTGGTGCGAGCATGCTCACCCGCATGTTGGGCGTCAAAAGCTAAGGTAAGGACTGAGTGCCAAGCCATATCTATCTAACTATATAAAAAATATATGGTTTTATAGAATGCAAGGGCTGTGCCACATTGGTGCAGTGAGCCTTGATACCAATATAGTGAAGCCCAAATCAAGGATGTTTAGGCGGTTTGGGCTGTTATTAGACTTGAGTATCGACTTCTGTGAGTTGTCGATGACGCTGCAAGGGCAGTTTGATAGAATTTAGGAGGGTGGCTAAAAGGATTAATACCATCCCTGAGTACTGCATGCCATTGAGCGATTGGTGCAGTAATACGATCGACAATACAATCGCGGTAAACGGCTCAAACACGGTGAATACTGAGGCTTTGGTCGCAGGGAGTTTATGCAGGGCTGACATATACAAGAAAAACGGAATCACGGTACCCACTAGACTGAGCCCCATCACCCACAACCAAGTGATGGCAGGCATGGTGAAGGCTTTGGCATAGGTTTGATAGGTCATCGGTAGCAATAATAAAGCCATGGCACTAATCACCACAGCCAGCGTAACCACTCACACAACTAACGGCAACTATGCGCAGTATTTCAAGCGGGTGAGCGCTTTTTATGTCATGCTTTTTTTTATGCCATGCTTTTATGTTACTATAACGAGGCAGATTGACACAAAAATCTATGCCCTTGTCTAAGCCCTATCATTAAAAATTTCATGCGGTGATTGACCGCGAAAAAACTGTATGCCCATGCCAAAATCTATCACCACCCTCGCCAATTTACTGCATAAATTTAATAGCCAGACTATCAGTCGTAGTCTTGAGTATGTCAGTAAAATTGACCTAGGCAGCCTTCAGCGCAGCGAAACCGCCCAAACCACGCAACTGCAAGCGGACATTAAAGGCACCAAAAAGTACCATACCCAAATTGCCTATCACAAAGCAAGCCAGCGTATCATCCAAAGTGATTGTACCTGCCCTGTCGGCAGTTTTTGCAAGCACGGTGCAGCTTTGGCACGTTTATTACAAGCGCAAGAAAAGCAAACCCGCGATGCTGGTGGCAAGCGACTATCCAGCGATCAGCAATTTATCCAAGAGTTACTACAACAAATCACTGAACTGCCCAATTCATCGGATTATCACGCCCTAAAAGAGGCGTTAACCAATAGCTTCAACGCACCCAACTCTAACCATCTTACTGTTAGCAAACGCCATGATGAAGCCAGTCTTTGGCTCAAAAACTTACGGCAAGACTTGAAGCAATTGGCTAAAACCCAAAAAAACCCCAGCGCCACTAGCGAGCCCTCGCCCTTTGTCTATCTAATTGAACATAAATTTGGTCAATTACAGCTTGAGCTTATCAAAGTTCGCCGTATCAAATCAGGCGAAATCCGTGAGGCTAAAACCTATACACAGTACAGCAATCTTTATTACAGCTACTCAATTCCTATTACTACCAAAGCCTTATTTACTCAAATTTATGACCATGTCAAAGCTCAAGACCGTGCCGCTTTTGCGCAGCATAGTATGATAGCGAACGACCTCCCGCTAAACTTATTACAGCAGCTTATCAACGATAAAATTTTGTATGATAAAGCCCACTGGGATAAGGATTGGCGAGAAGCGCAGTTTCACCCTATCACTTGGACGGATGATGTTTTAACCCTAGAAATCCAGTGGCAACAAAATAGACAACAACAGGGTGAAAAACTTGAGTTTGGCTTATTAGACAGCGAACAACATCGTTATGGTTTTGGGCAAACCGAAAATTTTGATGTGCTATTTACCCAACCTTTGACCTTTATAAACCGAGTAAAAAGCCAAATCGGCTGGGTCAATGCGGAGACAATCGGTGATATGCCAAATGACGTATTATATCGATTGCTGACTATGCCTGTGATTCCCAAAGCCATGGCAAATGACGTAGCAGAGGTTTTATCCAGCCATCAAATAACGCACAAACTACCCAAACCTAAAAATCTGCAACCGATTGAAAAAATCTATGGGACGCCACAGCCTATCATTCGCTTTGGTCATATTGATACGCAGCAATTGCCCTACAATATGCGACGAGACTACTGGCAACAGCAATGGATAGACAAACAATATGTCAAAGCCGAGCTTAGCTTTACCTATGAAACCGGTGAAATCCCTGCCCGAATGGACGCTGAAATCCCATTTTTTACTACCCAAAAAAATGGTAAACGTTATCAACAATACCGAGATATTAAAGCGGAAAACAAAGCCATACGGGGGTTAAAAAAACAATGTAACACCTTTGAATGGCTCAAAATCGGCTCAAGTGTCAGCCGACATCAAGCCACCATTGAGCACAATCAAGCCTTAAGTACCTTATTACCCATCGATAAATTCCGTGATATCGGCTGGCAGGTCGAGCATTTAGCCGATAGCCCAATTAACGCTGACCTTTCCCAAAACCTAGAATTGCTTGTTGAGCCTTTGACAGGCGAAAACGGTGATGATGGCAATCATTGGTTTGAAGTCGGAGCAACAATCAGTGATAGCGATGGGCACCGGTACGATTTACTGAATATCGTGGCATACTTGCTAGAGCAATATCCTTATCTGATGCATAAAAATATCGAGCAACTGTTTGACAAAGACCATCTATTCGCCATTAACGTGGGCAATGGTCGCCCCGCATTGGCAGTGGCTTTTAAAGATATTTTGCCAATTTTGCAAAATTTAACCCATCTGTTATCACAACATGAGCGAAAAATTGATAGGTATGACGCTCAGCAGTTAGTTGACCTTGAGCATACCCTGGGTATGGCATGGCAAATGCCAGAAAAACTTAAAACTTTTAGCGAAAAACTTAAAGCAGGCTATCAGTCAAATTTACCTACGCCTCAAGGCTTTCATGGTGAACTTAGACCCTATCAACAGCAAGGTTTAGCTTGGTTGCAGTTTTTGGCACAGACTGAACATGGCGGTATATTAGCTGATGACATGGGGCTGGGCAAAACCGCCCAAACGCTGGCTCATATCCTCATGGAAAAACAAGCAGGGCATTTGACCGAGCGACCTGTACTCATCGTTGCACCCACGTCGCTCATGCACAACTGGCAAAAAGAAACCGAAAAATTCACCCCAGAGTTGTCGGTTTTGCTACTGCATGGGGCAAATCGCCATGATGATTTTGACAAAATCAAACAGCATGACATCGTCCTCACTACCTATCCGCTCGTGGTGCGAGATAAAGAGCTGTTGAAAACTCACCAATTCCACCAAATCATTCTTGATGAAGCGCAAAACATCAAAAATCCCCACAGTAAATCGGCGCAAGTGCTACGCTCACTCACCGCCAAACATCGTCTGTGTTTGACAGGCACGCCGATGGAAAATCATCTAGGCGAACTGTGGTCACTGTTTTATTTTCTGATGCCAGGGTTTTTGGGCAGTCAAGACGTGTTTAACAAACACTACCGCCATCCGATTGAGAAAAAAGGCGATAACCGAAAACGGGAACGACTGGTCAATAGAATCAAACCCTTCATGCTTCGACGTTTAAAAACCGACGTTGCGAAAGAACTACCGCCCAAAACCACCATCGAAGTCAATATTGACATGAATGACGAGCAGTCCAAGCTGTATGAAGCGGTGCGAGCCACCATGCAAGACAGTATCAAACAAATCATCGCCCAGCAAGGTTTTAAACGCAGTCAAATTCAGATTTTAGATGCCTTGCTCAAATTACGTCAAGTCTGTTGTCATCCTAGCTTGTTAAATTTAGATAGCTTGCCGAAGGGTAAAAGCGCGGTCAAATCCAAAGCCATGCACTCTGCCAAACTCGATTATCTGATAGAAACCGTCACCGATATGGTGGCTGAGGGACGGAAAGTTCTGATATTTTCTCAATTTACCAGTATGCTTGCCCTAATCGAGCAGCGACTGCAGAGTGAAAACATCGGCTTTAGCAAGCTAACCGGGCAAACCAAAAAACGTAGTGAGGCGATTGAGGCATTCCAATCGGGGCAAGTGCCTGTGTTTTTGATTAGCCTAAAAGCGGGCGGCGTGGGACTAAACTTGACCACCGCTGACACGGTGATTCATTATGACCCTTGGTGGAACCCTGCCGCCGAAGACCAAGCCTCTGATAGGGCATGGCGGATTGGGCAAGACAAACCTGTGTTTGTGTATAAACTCATCACCAACCAAAGCATTGAAGAGAAAATCTTAGATATGCAAAAAAATAAAGCCGAACTTGCTCAATCTATCCTAAGCACCGACCATGAGGGCGATATCAAGCTGAGTGAAGATGAGCTGCTAGGGTTGTTTGACAAGTTTTTATGATATGTATTGATGGGTATGTTTCATAGAATTGTAAACAGGTTCTTACTTAATTCATTTTTAAGTTTCTAAAAAAATATGATGATATTCATTGCGATTGAAGAAGCAGTGGTCAATGCGGTATATCACCGCTCTTATGAAGAACGCAATCCCATCGAAATCCGCATTTATCCTGATGAAATCATCATATTAAGCTATCCAGGTGCAGACCGTTCTATTAGGCTTGATGACTTGCAAGCAGGACGTGCTGTAACAAGGCGTTATCGTAATCGACGTATTGGTGAATTCTTAAAGGAGTTGGACTTAACCGAAGGTCGCTCAACAGGTGTTCCCAAAATTTTACGAGCCATGAAAAAGAATGGTTCGCCTATGCCAACTTTTGAGACGGATGATGAACGCACCTATTTCTTAGTAAAATTACCCATTCATCAAAAAGCAATGCTAGATGAAAGCGTGATTGAGCAAAATACATTTACCCCCCAAGCTACCCCCCAAGCTACCCCCAAGCTATAAAACTACTGACAAGCTTAAATAACTACGACAATCAGGTGATAACTCGTCAAGAATGGATGGACTTGTTAGGTTTAAAGGACAGCCGAAACTTTAGAAAAGTATACCTTAATCCCGCCCTAACAGCAGGGTTGATTGAAATGACCATCCCCGATAAGCCCAATAGCCCTAACCAACAATACCGTCTTACTACACTAGGTAAAGCAGTAGTGAAATAATTTAAACGAGATGGGGAGATAGGGAAATGGCAAAAAACACATCAAAAATAACTCACAGAATCACCACCAAAACTCTGTCTGTAACGACTGAAAATTTTGTTGTCCATCCTTCGGTAGTTAAAGCCTTTCAAATTTACTGTGAAAACTTCCCTACTCCTTCTGCTCACCAAAATTCGCATAAGCCCTTGATATTTGACGTGATAAAAGATGATGACAGATTTTATTTTTTTGATAACTTTGCTGAAGTGGTACTAGTCAATGATGACACCAATGTAACAATTAGACCACTTCGTTTGTCAAATATCGACATTGAAAGAAGGGCTTGGGCATCTTTAAAAGCTGATTTTTATGCACTTAAGCCTATCAATCCCAAAATTTTTAATGAGCTTAAGCAATATATGCCAAAAAAAATTGCTGAAGAACTATTTGGGGGCAATATGACAATTGAAAAAATTTTAGCTGATTTGCAGTTAGAACGTCATCATTATGATTATCAAGCCAAGTTACAACGAGAGCATCGGCAATATACTTTTCCATTATTTTCCCAATTAATTCAAGAGGCTCTAGATGGATATTGATAAATTAATTGCTGTCCTATTGCCAAAGCACGATGACGAGTATGTGCAGTCGTTACGAGACTTTTTTCTGACGCTTACATCTATTACTGATTCTTCATTTGTCGGTTTTGATATTACGGATAAATCGAATGTCATATTGGAACCTAAACAGTTAAAAGAGATTTTTGAAAGTTACAAAGGCAAAACTACGAAGGAGAGCGGTGTTTGTCAACATAGTTGTCACCCATATTTAAATCAAGCGACTAAAACCTCAGTGGCATTAACCCGTGTAGATAAACGCACAGGATTAAGGGCTGTTGGCTCAACAGGCGAACAATTTCTCACCGCTCTACCATTCCAGCGAGCAGGATTTTCCTGCTTTGCCATCACAAGCACCGACTCACGTCTTGCTAGAATATCGCCATCTTTAAGCGTATGACGCTCGTTTGGCGTCACGAAATTTAACCCACTATGCTTATGCTCATTATTATACCAACTAACAAAATCAATCACCCACACACGAGCATTGTCTAAACTATCAAAGCCATACTCAGGGAAACTTGGTGCGTATTTAACGGTACGAAACACCGACTCGGCAAACGGATTATCATTACTCACCCGAGGACGGCTATAAGAGGTTAACACCCCAAGCTCATAGGCTTTCATTCGCAGGGTTTGCGACTTCATCGGCGCCCCATTATCCGAATGCAGTATCACCCCTGTCCCAATCGCTTTCTCATTAAGCAGGGTACGTTCTAGTAGTTTAGCAGCTAAATCACCCGCTTCCCTGTCATACACCTCGAAACCTACAATCTTACGGCTATAGACATCCTCAATCATATACAGATAATAAAACTGTCCACGTACCGTACTTGGTAAATAAGTGATATCCCAACAAAACACTTGGCAAGGCTTGGTGGCAATAAACGTATCTGGCGGTTTACGAGGATTAGGGGCTTTGGCACGTCCTCGAGGCTGAAGTTGGTTGTGCGCCTTTAAAACACGGTAAAAGCTTGATTCTGAGGCATGATAAATGCCTTCATCAAGTAGGGTGGGAACGATTTGGCTCGGCGGTAGACTGGCAAAGCGGGGTTCATTACAGGCATCAAGGATGGCTTGGCGTTCTATGTCACTTAGTTTATTACTCGGGGCAGGTCTAACAGCGATGGGGCGCTTATCCCCTGTGTTGTCTTTGTCCGCCTTCCAGCGTCGATAGGTGCGTTTACTAATGCTAACCTCGCTGCAGGCGATGTGAAGTCTTGCGCCTTTGTCGGTAGCTTGGTCAATGAGGGTAATGAGTTGTTGCCGCTGTGCAAGAGTGGTCATTCGTCCTCGTCCTCCCCCCATAGGGCATTGAGCTTTTTTCGCAAGATCAGTATGGCAGCTGCCTCCGCAAGCGCTTTGTCTTTGCGTTTGATTTCTTGTTTGAGTTGTTTGATTTGTTTTTGGTCGGCTTGCTGCTGTTTTCGATTTAGGCGGGTTTGTTGTTCGCTTGTGCTAAAGCCTGTGAGGGTCTGTGTTTTCCATTGGGCGATTTGTTCAGGGTAGAGCCCTTTGCTGCGACAGTATTCGGCAAGCTCAGTTTCGTTAAGCTTGGCAGTGTCAATAATGATGGTGAGCTTGGTCTCAGGGCTTAAGTCTTTGGTTTTATCGTTGGTCGGCACGGCTTTCCCTTGTTGTTTGGCTCGGTTTCGCCAATTATATAGGGTTTGTTCGGCGATGTGTTCGTCTCGGGCTAATTGCGCTATGCTAATTAGTTCAGGCGATAGCAGTTTGTTTAATATTGCTTGTTTGCGTTCTGCACTGTATTGTGCCATGGTTGTCTCCTTTTCCCCCATTTGGGTTGTTTAGGTGGGGGTGACAACTATTCTGACAGTGGGGGATACATCCGTTTTACAGTTTTTAGAGGCACGTTTTGGGGTAAAAGAAACCAACATTTCACCTTATCGCCGTGCCATGCTTGGTGATTTGACCTCTGCTTTTAACTTTAAAGAACCAAACAACGAAGTACTACCAATGTTGGCTGGTAAAAAGACCCGTCAGGATGCCGACACGTTGCGTAGCAATCAAGAAAAATTGCCACAAATTAGTGTCCCTGCCAATCAAGTGATGCCCAAACAAGCCACCGGTTATCAACCTTCTCGCGCTTTGCCATATCGATTGCACACCACGGCACATGTGGATAGTCAAAACGTGGGCTTAGTATTTGCCAATACAGGCACAGCAGGCTGCGTGTTTCATGTGTATAACAAATTGGATTTGAACCGTATCCCACGCCGTTATGCAGTGGAAGCAGGTAAACAGTTAAATGATACTTGGTCGGTCAATACCGATGGGTTGTATGACCTATGGGTATTGTCCAATAATGGTTATCACCGTCATTTTGTTGGCAATACTTTAAGCAAAAACAAAGCAGAAATCCGTGTCTGCTACGATGTTGCCAATGGCAATGTCTATGTTGATATCATGAATCAATCTGCAACCGCGCTGACCTTTATCATCACCCCAAAAGCGTATTTTGACAGCACTAAAGCAATGCAAGTTATGATTGCCGCAGGTAAAGAACAACAAGTGCATTGGGATTTAACAGATAGCGGCCGTTGGTATGATTTTGAGGTGACAATAAAAGAAGATGCCAACTGGTTACGCCGTTTTGCTGGACATGTTGAGACGGGTGAACACGGTATTACTGATCCTGCGATGGGTCTTTAATTAGCCATTAACTTTAATAATAAAAAAAGGACTGAAAGTCAGTCCTTTTTTTATTGAAAAGATACACATATGCGTAATATGGTTTTTTCTGTGCTGTCATACTGTTATCTATATTTATCCTGCATAATGTAAGACACTTCTAACGTGTCAAGCTCTATGTTTTGGTAAGTTACAATGATTTAAGCACAACATAAGTTCCTTGTTTTAAATCAATAGAGATACGATTAACTTGACAATGAAGAACCAACTAAACTAAAATCTAGAAATTAACAAAAACTTTATCTACTTTTGTTAATAGTGATCCTACATTTGTTCGCTATAAAAGCGTGATAGCGTAACAACCCTGAGCTACGACCCCGCCAAAACCACAATTTTTCTCACAAAATTGTTCGGTTTGTACATGTAAAATTTGACCAAATCACGTATTGACTAGCCTTTATGTTCTAGTCCATGTCTTTATTTTGTCTAAATTTTGCATTTTTCAATCTTAATTTTCATTGTTTAACCGCAGTTATAAAGATGCAATGAATAAGGGGCTAGTTATGCAAAAATTTATTTTAATCCGTGGCCATCAAGGCTCTGGGAAAACCACGTTTGCCAGACAGCAGCAAGGCAAATTTGCTCAAGCGTATCCCAATGCAACCATCGTCCATTTAGAAAATGACCTATTACTCACTGATGAAAATGGTATGTATTGTTGGTCAGGTGATTTGGTGGATAAAGCCCAACGTCAAAATCTTGCGACATTTAAAAATATGCTTAAGCAAGGGCAACAGCACCCTAACCAAGATATATTAATTGTCAATTCAAACACGAATCAAAAAGGTTCAGCTTGTATCCATTTGATTAAGATGGCGAAAAAGTTTGGCTTTGAGGTTGAAATTTACCGTTTACACAATTTTTTTGAAAACACGCATAACGTCAAACAAGCAGATGTGTTGACGGCTTATATCAATTTGAATAACAGCAAATTACGTGATGAAATCCATGTTCCTGCCATTAAGCCAATTGATGCGTTAACTCAGCAGTTAGTTAACAAAATGCATGTATTTAGTCAGGGTAAATTGCCATTTGACGAGGTACAACAGACGTTTGTCACCGATGACTATTTGACCTTTGCACGCAAAAATTTCGTCAAAAAACAAAGTAAAAACTATCCAGATCTGTTCGTTTTAAAATACGCGCGTAAGGTATTTTACGAAAACGGCTTTGATAATGCCTTGTTAGAAATGCGCGGACTTGTGATTGATAAGCATAACCGTATTATTGTGCGACCATTTAACAAGGTATTTAACTATTCTGAACGTATTGCTAAAAATAGTCCCTATCCCATTGCGATGAGTGACGATCGATTGGTCGACGCCGTGGTTAAGGTAAACGGATTTTTGGGTGTATGCACTTATGTTGAACTCGATGATAATCACCCAAGTACTGGTGCTAGCTTTGATCGACAAGTGCTATATTCGACTACTGGATCACTTGATAGCAGTTTTGCGCTCATGACGCGTGAGCATTGCACGAAATATGAACCTGTATTTAAACAGTTTGCTAATCATACCTTTTTATTTGAGATTACTGACCCAAGTGACATTCATATTATTCCTGAAGCCTTTGGTGAAACACTTATTGGTATAAGGGATGTAGCAACAGGCAACTTATTTAGTGAGCAGCAGTTGGATGAAATTGGTAAAAAGTTTGGTTTAAAACGCCCTACTACGCTAAAAAACGTCCGTTTTGGTGAGTTAAAAACCCTATTAAAAACCGTTAAACACGAAGGTTTTATGGTGTTTGATAGCCAAACGCAAGATTTATTATTTAAATTAAAGTCACCTTATTATCTGGTGTCGAAATTTTTTGGACGTAGCCAAGAAAAAAATTTGGGCAGTAAATTAAGTAAGCAGCAAGTGGATGAAGAATATTATCCACTGATTGATCATATCAAAGCACATCAAGATACGTTTAATCAGCTTGATGAATTACAGAAAATCGCTTTTGTCCAACAATTTTTAGAAAAATTAGAATAAAGAGAACGCAAAATGAGTAACATTTTTTTTACTTCAGATTTGCATTTTTCACATCGAAATATTGCAAAATTTTGTCCTCACACTCGCCCCCAGCCTAGCTATCAGGGCGACATTGATACGCTTGATCAATACATGATTGAGATGTGGAACGATACCGTGGGCGTAGATGATGACGTATATAACTTGGGTGATTTGACGTTTTCACACAACCTACAACACATCAACAAGGTATTATCGCAGCTAAACGGTCGTCATCATTTAATTTTTGGTAACCACGATGATATTATTCAAGACCACCTAGACAAGTTTTTGACCACATCAAAGCACGATGGTCATCCATTGCTATATTCGGCTCAAAGTTATCTAAAACTGCAACTTAAAGAACTCGGTAGAACTTTAGTATTGTTTCATTATCCGATTGCTGAATGGGATGGTTGTCACAAAGGCTACTATCATCTGCATGGTCATATTCATGATCGTATGGCGGATATTGGTGGCCGTATTTTAAATGTTGGGTTTGATTTACACGGCAAATTGTTGACCTTAGATGACGTGGTCAGTTATCTAGAAGATTTACCAAAACTTGACCATTTTAAAGATGACACCCCGCTAAATCACCTGGCAATTCCAAGTATTTTGGCTAGTAGTCCGACCTTTGGTCAAGTCAAAGTAGATGATGAATATCAGCAATTGGTACAAAATATTTCACCATTAATTCGACAAAAATTAATGCAGAATAGTTAACAAACCAACTTGCTGATAAATGCTAAATACGAAATAGTTTTTTAAATGACCAATCGTTTGAAAAATTCTGCCCTAGCTTTATTTAACCAAGACCAATTCACCGCCAATGCGTTTGACGGTGATTGCGCTTTTATTAACGCTTTGATAACCCATCACATTTGACATGGTATGCACTAAGCAGTCGTAGGTATTTGGCTTATCAGTAGGCTGACACACGGCTTTGTTGATTTTAGCTTTATACTGCATCGAGCCTAATATTTGCTGTGTGAGCATATCAGTATGATAATCACCTGAGTACATCGGGTTATTGATAATCATATTGCGATTGATGGCTTTGACTTCCTCATCAAATAGGCGCTGAATATCGGCTTGGGTTGGCACATCATTGGTAGGCTTTGTTTGATTGGCTGTATTATCTAAAGTAAATGCTTGCACGCTTAACAACAATCCTGCGAATAACGCAAATTTGACATTCATAAGCTAACTTCCATTTCATTAATTTTAAATCTAATTATAAACAATTATTGGTTAAAATACTTGTTGTAGTAAGAGTAAAGTTAATCCTTAGAACGGCATATCTGGATTTGTTAAAAGGCTTAAAAAATCTTAATCATCAAAATCAATACCGATTTTGGGCTTTTTCTTCAGCGGTTGATGAAACGAATTATCAGCTCTAAAACCACCAAATGAATTAAAGCCACTATAATTTGGCAACAAATTAGTCGGTACTTCACTCAAAAAATAACTTTCAATCGTCCGATTTTGCCCATCAACCCGGCTCGTCGCCCAGGTATTTAAGTTTTGCCGTGTGATAATCAGTTCATCTTTTGCCCGCGTCATCGCCACATACAGCACACGGCGTTCTTCTTCCACTTCTTCAAAGCTGTCTTGGGCGCGCAGATGCGGATATTGTCCCACTGATGCATTAACGATATAGCAGACTTCACGCTCAGCGCCTTTGGCAGAATGAATGGTAATCAGTGTGACCAAGTCATTGTTGTCTTGCTTATTGACTTCGCTGTGCGAGATCGGATCTAACACATACGCTTCAATAAAGTCTGCCAAGGTATTGTGACGCATGGCAAGTTGTTTAATTAAATCAAAATCTCTGGCACGGCTGTCCCAGTCTTTTTTCTCATAGTTCTTTTGCAATTGATCACTCAACGCATCAAAGGCGATATCAATGCTTTTCTCTGGCAGTTCCTGTAGCTTAGCAAGCTCCTTAAGTGCTTCAATAGCAGGTTTGGGTACTTTGCTTTTCTTATCAAGCACATCAATGCAAGCATTCAAGTCTGGTAAGGTTAAAAACTCATTTACTAGCTTCCCTGCCCCAGCATCGCCGATGCCATCCCAAAGCGTTAAAAAACGAATCCAAGCGAGTTCATCTAGATAATTAACCGTCACTCGTAGCATACTGATTAAATCTTTAACATGCGCCGCTTCCAGTAATTTGGTACCACCGATAAACACATACGGGATATTTGCAGCAATGAGTGCGCTTTCCACTTGTCGACCTGAAAACGCTGAGCGCAGCAAAATCATATGATGATGCCACGGTGCCCCTTTGTCATAACGTTTTTTTAAGTCACTGACGATAAATCGCGCTTCATCAAACTCATTACCAAAACTATGCAGTACCGGTTTAATCCCTTCACCGCGATGTGCGGTAAGCCGTTTTTTATAATCAAGTTCACTTCGATCAAGTAGCCAGTTGGATAAATCTAGAATTTCTTGGGTAGAGCGGTAATTTAAATCCAGTGTTAGCACTTCGGCATCGGGTACTCTTTCTTTGAAACTATGAATATTTTCAAAGTCTGCCCCGCGAAAGCCATAAATCGACTGGGCATCATCCCCCACACAAAACAACTGCGTGCGTCCAATAAAGGGTTGCAGCAGTAACCACTGCAGCGGATTGGTATCCTGCATTTCATCGACGAGCAGATACTTGGTGTTTTCAGTGACTCGTTCAAGGAGCCAATCATCGGCATTTAAATAGCGTGCAACATATTCCAAGATATCATCGTAATCGAGATAATGACGTTCTCGCTTTTGCGCTTCATAACCTTTCATGACTGCTTTGATTTCATCATAAGCAGGCTGAAAATCTGGCAGTTGCTTGTATAACGCGTCTTTGAGTGAGATTTGGGTATTACGCGAGTAAGAATATAAGTCAACAAGCTCTTTGGGCTTAGGTAATATTTCGCTAATGGTTTGAGCGGCTTTTTTACGTTGAAAGGTAATGGTTTTACCTGTCGATGTTTGATTAGCCTTAGCCGCTGCCTCTTTGGCACGTTTATCTTCGAACTTACCCCGTAGCAGTTTGAACATCATAATTTGATCATCACGGTCGATAACGTTAAAGCCCTTTAAGTCAAAGACCTTGGGATATCTGCGCAAAATACTTAGACAAAAGGTATGGAAGGTGGACGCGCGCAGCCCTTCTGCTTGCAATCCTAAGTGACTTTCGACACGGGTGACAATCTCGCTAGCAGCGCGGCGGGTAAAGGTGACGATTTGGATTTCATTGGCTACCACACCTTTATCAATCAAATATGCCGCACGAGCCACAATAGTCTTGGTCTTACCACTGCCTGCCCCGGCTAGTACCAATGTATTTTGGCTATCGGTGGTGGCAGCTTTGCGCTGGGCAGGGTTTAGTTCGTCAAGCAAGTTATTGATGGTCATAGTAAAGGAAATTGGCTAATAAGCATTGGTTTAGGCTAGCAAACTATATAGATGTTGTCTAATTATATTCTTAAGATGTTAGATTGATAAATCACTTTTAAAGGCGTATTCGTATTGGATTTTTGTTCTATTCAACAAATATGTGCGACTTAGATTTACTTAAAAAAATATTAAATTTCATTACATATCCAGATTTACGGTCGGGGTCACTTTAAAAAATGGTAAAAAATGCGTGGTCACAAAATGGTCACGTTTTGGTCACGGTCTAAAATTTTGCAAAAAATTGATTAGTTAAATTAACAAAGCATTTTTAGTAAAAAAAGGGGCACAAAGCTTGAAAGCCTTGATACAGGCGGATTTATAGACAATAAAAAAGCCTAACTATTAAGTTAGGCTTTCTTGAATTTGGAGCGGGAAACGAGATTCGAACTCGCGACCCCGACCTTGGCAATTCTGTGGAGCAAATTTCTATTAAATGACCTTAAGTTATATTATTCTATAACCTGTGTCTTTTCAATAGATGAAGAAAATTATTTGCAATTGAATTTAAGGTAATTTAACGTCATTTTTCTCCAATTAACTCTGATTTATGGCACAAAAAATGAGCCAATTTTTACTCCGACTTTTTTCTCTTAAATTCGATATATTTTAGAATTTCTGAATGAAAAAATGGTCTTATTCAATTTTATATTTATTCTATTATTAAATAATAATTAATTATATTTTTTCGCTTTAGGTTTCTAATTTAAAAAATTTTATAATTCAATTTAGATATTTTCACGTAACAGTTCTAGGTTAAAAGCAATATATAAATTTCTTTTAATTTTTTAGGAAACATATATATTGCTTGTAAGAAAATAAAAAATTAATATATTGCAATGAAAAGCATAGCAAGGATATCCGCTAATGAATTTACTTGAGCAAATCAAACAACGTCGAATCGCTCTAAAGCTTAAACAAAAAGATATGCAGATGCGAATTGGTGTGTCACGACAACAGTATCAGCAGATTGAATCGAAAGGTAATCCCCGCCTTGATACGCTAGCGTTAATCGCTAAAGGTTTAAATTCTGAACTTATGCTTATCCCTAATGAAAAGAAAAGACAGGTTTTGGCTATTTTAAATGAAGACAAAGCGATAAAAGATGACATTCAACGCTTAATTGATAACCCATGGCAAGGCTTATTAGAGGATATGGAAGCATGAAAGTTCGAGTACTGAAATTAACTTTGCACGGTCGTTTGGTGGGTTATTTGGCGGGTTTTGACAATGGCAAAAATGTGCTAACCTTTGCACAAGAATTTGTCATGGACGACAATCGCCCTACGCTTAGTTTAACCAATCGCCCCGATTTTCCTTATGCGAATAAACGCTTGTCTGAACAATGGGTGAATCGCCAAAGGCTGAATCCGCTACTTTCCAATTTATTGCCAGAAGGGTCTTTAAGATTGCTGTTGGCACAAGGTTTAAAAATTCATCAGGATAATGAATTTGAGTTATTGTCTTATTTAGGTCATGATTTGCCTGGGGCGTTGGTAGCCGAAAGTGTTGAACCTGATGCCGTGCCTAGCTATATTTTTGATTCTGCCAATATTGGTCATGCTACGACTGTTACGTTGCCACCACACTACCCGCATTTTTCATTAGCGGGTGTGCAAATGAAACTTTCCATGAAACACCAAAGTGGACGTTTTACTCTGCCAAATCCTAATAAAGATTCGGATTTAGGGGACTGGATTATTAAAACACCGTCTGTGGTGCATCAAAGCGTTGCCGAAAATGAATATAGCATGATGACATTGGCTCAAATGGTAGGCGTTGATATTCCCGATATCGAATTGGTGCGTTTAGACAAGCTAGATAATTTGCCCATTCTCAATTTACCCAGTGAACCTTATGCCTATGCCATTCGGCGATTTGACCGTGGTAGCACGATTGATGATGTTAACATTCAACGTATTCATAGTGAAGATTTTGCTCAAGTTCTTGGTAAATATGCCCATGAAAAATACCAAGGCGGTAATTATCAGCAAATCGCCAAAATCCTTTATCAATATAGCGACAATGGGATTGCAGATGTCAAGCAGATGGCAAGACGATTACTGGTGAACATTTTATTAGGCAATGGCGATGCTCATCTCAAAAATTGGAGTGTGATTTATCCTGATGGTTTTGGTTTAAGGCTATCACCTGCGTATGATATTGTGTTTACCAAAGCCTATATCTCTAGCGAAACCAGTTTAGCGTTAAATCTTGGCAAGTCAAAAAACTGGTATCAGATAGAGTTTTCTGATTTTGAATATTGGGCAAAAAAAGCGGATATTCCTTGGCGGGTGGTTCAATCCGAACTCAAGGACGTGATAGCCATTGCAAGAGCGACATGGCGAGATACGCTAAATAATTTACCTATCGTTGAAACCCAAAAGCAACTGCTAATTGAACATTGGCAACATCTACCAACTGACTTTCGGATTTAACCAGCTTGATAATCAGACGTGGGTCAAAATGACGGCGGTAATACCCTTGATGACGGCGGTAAGCAGTTAAGCGAACTGCAAAATATCGCAACCCTTGTCAATACATCAAAGCGAGCCAATTGTTATTTGAGCTATGGGTGATTTGGTAGTTTTACGATTGAACGTTAATTTCCAACTCATTTTTTCCCCATATCAATGATAGTCTCAATGCTAAAGTTACTGTCATCTTGCAGTAGCACCATATAGGTGAAAAACCGTAGCAAGGCAGAAAACTTAAATTTATACGGTCGTTTACCCTTACTCCTGTTAGCAGTTTGTTGTGGCGGCGATTCTGCCCTAGCTGTTGTGTTGGCTTCTTGGAAGTTAGCGTAGTTAGGATTAGGCACTTTAATCCCAAAATAAATCGTTGGCTTATTTTTATCAAGTTTAAACATTAAGTCTTTAGGCTGGTCTAGACTGTTTAAAGGACTTTCGGACGCATACAGACACCATTTAAGGGTAAAAATCTGTTCGGCTACAGCGATAAAACGTTGAAAGTCATCTAATGCTGTCGGTGTTTTTTTGAATGAAATTGTGGCATGGTTGATGGTGATTTTGCTTGTGGTAAGTGTAATAAACCATTGCCAGTCTTGCGGGTAAGATTTTCTAAACTTGGTGGCGTTTTTTAGCATTTCATGCAACATTCTTCGCTCAATATCATATGACAGCAGTAACGGCAATAGCTTATTTGGGTTTTGCACAAAACGAGAAACCGTTAGTGGGTAAGTTAGGGTCTCGTCTGTGGCAGTTTTTTTACTCATCGATGTGGTGGTGGTATGAATACGGGCAATGGCTTTGGCTCGCTCATAAAAAGTTTGGACAGCTTGCTCGGGGATATGGAGCTTTTGGCTAATCTCGGTATCGCTTAACCCCTGTTCTAAATCACTCAGAAGCGTTATCAATTTATTGATACCATACCGTCGGAACAGTTCCTTCACGTCCGTGGGGCTATCGCTTAAACTATCGGTAATTGCCGTATGACCAAAGGTTAATTGGTTCAAAGGTGGGCTGTGCTTGATTGACAAGGCGTGTCGGTACAGCATTTTTCTGAGTGCCAATAACGTAATCTCGTTATTCACCACCTGCACGTTGTTATCATTAAAATTCTGTGTACTACGCCCTGTTAAATGGGTAATTAACTGCCTTGAAAAAATCGGATTGGCTTTGGTAAGCTCAAAAGTCGCTGTCAAGACCGCAAAGTGATTGTAATACTCTAGCCCCCGTTCAGGTGATAAATGCCCTGCCAAACCCGCCACCAGATACCAACCGAACTGGTTAAAGCCATCCGTTCCTAATAGCGTCATTCGAATATCCATAATGTGCGACTGGCTAAAGCCTGTTAAAGCACTTGCCAACTGGCTATCAGCATTGAGCAGTAAGCTAAAATTGCTAATCGCAGTATGCCGAAAGCCATGAATCGTATGATGCGTGGCTCTTGGGTCAATACGCTGTAAAATTTCATCCAATAAGCGGTTGGGCAAGGTATTTGGCAGTCGCTCATGACTACTAGATAAGGTAAAAACCAACTGGTGTCTGTTATTGCTCCGATTTGACTGTAGATATTCCAGCACAAACGTCAGCTCGGCAGGTAGTAATACCACATTCAGCGGAATACGACGGATACTGACATCAGTTTTTAGGCGACGATGTTGATTGGGGCGAACGATGATGGCTGGCTGACCTTGCTCAATGTTTTCAATATCGCTGTATCTTAGCCCTAGCAGTTCAAGTTTACGCATTCCCGTCCGCATCAGCAGGATAAACAGTGATACCAACATATCCGCTTCGAGCGAATCGACGCATTGGCGTAGTTGTTGCAAAATGGCGTGATACAGCGTTGGCGAAATCCATTCCGCTCGCACTTTTTTATCAGCACTGGCTTCGGGAATATCGACTTTTACGATACCAAATTTTTGATGAGCAAACTGATGCAACTGCTGTAACCGCCCCGCAGGATAGTGTATCGCTTCATTGCCCAATTCAAGGCGTTTAAAATCCAAAATTTGCTCATACACGGTTTCAAAATCTTCCACATCCCAATTAAGTAAATCTTCGCCAAGCGTGTAATACAGCCAGTCATAGCCGATGGCAGAGAGATATTTTTCAGCAGACGCTGTCAAAATGGGTTTCGTGCCAGACAACAGCGAAATTATCCATTCAATAAGAATCTGTTCGCTGATATGGTCAAAGGTGGTCAGCAAACGGGTTAAATCTTCGATATGTAGTGCCAATTTATGTTGCTGAGTCAATCGCTCCACCCCTACCCTTTTTTTGTCATATTTTTTGCGAAAAATTTGGCGAATTTCTGCAATCAAATCGGAATGGCGGATTTTGGCGTGGCTCGCTAGAGCGGTGTCGCTGATAGTTTTTTTGGATGTCGTGGATGGTTGAACCAAGTTTGCTTGTATGATTCATAGAGATCGTTTCAATTTGGCCATCTCTAAATCCACTTTATAATTGGCATTTTGAATACGTTCATCTGATGGGTTATATTGGTTTTGCACCTCATCAGAAAAAGGCGTTTCCTCGCTTAATTCAAAATACCTCTCCATGGGTGTTTTTCCCTTCAAAGCTGAATGTGGTCTTAGCCAATTATAGTAATGCTGCCATTCAGCCAATTGGTCCTGAAGGTTTTCGGACGTGATATCTACGGTTGCATAGAATTCAGTTTTATCAGTCTTTTGAGAACGCTCAACTTTACCATTGAGATGTGGCGAACCTGGTTTATTGGGTCTAAATTTGATGCCATACTCCATCATTTTCTTCTGAACCTTTTCAGCAAAGAATTCAAGTCCACGATCGGTTTGTACTCTTTGAATGGGAAATGGCATTTCCTCAATCACACAATCTAAAAAATCCAGCGTATTGGCTGCCGTACGGCGGTTATAGAGCCTAAGTACCCGATATCTAGTACAGTCATCAATTGAGGTGTATTGATAAAGCCCAGATGCTATTTTACAGGTATCCATTTGGACTCTATCTCCTGGTAGTGGGCGTTCATACCGTAGGTAATCTGCCTTACGACGAAATTTCTTAATCGGTTTGACTTGGTGATTGGTTAATACTTTATGAATCGTCGCCAAAGATAAGGATATTTGATGAAGCCTCATTAGTTCCGTTTGCAAACGTCTAGCTCCGAGATTTCTACTAGACCGCATTTGTAATAATAAATCTTCAATGTGTTGATTAACTTTGGTATTAGGTGATTTAAGCGGACGCTTACTTTGGCTTGCCAAACCCTCAATACCTTGTTCAGAGTATCGCTTCCACCACTTGCGTAACGTTGGTCTTGAAATACCACATCTACGACAAACTAGACCAGCATCATTCGTGTCTTCAAATAATTTAATCCATCCGAGTCTTTGTTGAATTTCTTTGTTCATAGTCTCTGATTATATTGAAATGATGTCTATGAATCATACAATTTAAGGGAAAGGTGAGTTAGGCCCCAAAGACGGCTAACCCACATTACAATGGTGTCTTACACCTATTTCATCCCTACGATTTGCATTAAGCTATCGAAACTATCTACCACTTCATAGCTAACTGGCATTTTTTCAACTTCCGCCAATGTATCCGCTTGCTCAAGTTCGCTATTGTTACCTTGTATCTGTTGCAGTTTGGCAAAAAACGCTTTGGCACTGGCGATTTTTTGTTTTTCGCTCTCTCGCAAGTCTATTTCGCTGGTAGAGCCTTTGGTCTCTGCGACAAAATAGACATGACGAATCTTGTCTTGATTAAAGGCAATCGCCCAGTCAGGGTTATAACCACCAAATGGCGTGGGGATTACAAAGTTCTTGGGCAGTTTGGCATACACTATGACTTCATTAACATGTTGTTCCAATTCTGCCAAGAATTTGCGTTCAACATCCGAGTCTGTTTCCACATACTCCCAAACATGGCGGTTGGCTTTGGTTGCGTTGTCTGATAGCGGAATATTACTCACAAAGATATCGTTACTGTCGTATCGCTCCTGGGTAAGTTCATAGACGATGTTTTGTACAATCAGCTTGGCTTGTTGCTCGTTGATGATACGGCTGACTTCGCTGATAAAGGCTTCGGGGTTGTGTTTAAACTGTGAAAAGACCGCTGAGTTTATTTTACTCAATACAGCAACGACGGTACGACGTGTGAGATTAGTACGGCTTGCCACTTGCCCGATAAGGTCATAGCGAATCGGCGTTTGCACATTGACGCTGTACTGTTCACGGTTAGACTGCACTTGCCCAAAGCTGTCACCTTGTCTGAGTGTGTCGTAATCTAGGCTATCTTTTTGCTCAGATTTTTTGACGGTATAAGTCAATGACTGGACAAAGTTGTTGTTACGCTCACGGCTGACCTTATCAATCTCGCTGATACTTTCGGCTATCAATTTGTCGCTATCAAGCCCAATTTGATAAATAGATTTTTGGTTAATGCGTCGCCATAGGGCTTGGAATTCTTTACGGTTTAGATTTTCTGGGTTGATGGTATTTTTGGGTTTATTGCCATTATTGAACATACCCTTAAGAGCGTCTGGATTGACTACGTTACCGATGAGCTTATGAATCGCACTGGCAAAGGGTTGTAACTCTTCTGGCAGTTGTGGTAATTGGTCATTGTCTTTGTCGTCGTGAAATTTCGCCAACAAATTATCGTCATCGTCGAGATAATTGTTTTTAACGAGATATTTATATATCTGATTGGCGGTACCAGCATCCACCGTCATCTGTCCGCCTAACTCACTCACCAAGGTTTTACCCGTAAAGTACTGTGGATTTGCTTTGCTCGGGCGAGTTGCAAGATTTTCGAGCATCTCTTTTTGTAGATTACCGACAAATTCAGCATAGCTTTCATTGGTAATCACGGTTAGGTTATTGAGCCGATGTACTTCACCAAGTGGTAGATAGCCACTGTCCATGCGTGTGCCATGTCTATCGACTGCAAGTCGCAAGCCACGTCCCACTTCTTGACGGCGAGAGATGACGTTATCCGAGTGCTTGAGCGTACAGATGACAAAGACATTGGGATTGTCCCAGCCTTCACGCAAGGCAGAGTGAGAGAAGATAAACCGCACATTCTTGCGGGCGATTTGTTCATCACTATCCAGCGGTTCGGGGAATGCCAATAACGATTCTTTATCCTTCAAAATCAAATCATAGGCATCGATATCATCAGCGACCAGCACTTTTTCGCCCAGTTCTTCGTCTTTAACGCTTTTGACATTGGGATCGACCATGTGGCGTTTTTTATCAAGGCTAAAATAGCCGTTATGCGTACCTTGAGCAGTGATGGCTTTAAGATAGTCCTGGTATGGGTCATTTGTTAGGTTTAAATCAATGCGTTTGCCTACTTCTTCGCTGTAAGTCTGTTCGAAGATATCAGCATATTCGCCATTCATCGCATTGCCGTCCATGTCGTACTGGCGGTATTTGGCGACTTCATCGATAAAAAATAGACTTAGGACTTTAATGCCCTTATGAAATAACCGCTGTTCGATGTCCAAATGTGAGCGGATGGTTTCTCGGATTTGGATACGGCGTAAGTCTTTATCGTCCACATTACCTTGCCCGATGTGTAGCACAATACCATTGGCAAATTCGATACTGTCCGCTTTGATATTGGTGACGGTGTAGCGGTCTTTGTATTGCTCGGCTTCTTTTGAGATAACAAACAGATTATCGTCTTTTATGACGTTGCGGATTTCACGGCGAAACTCGCCTTTGGTCGATTTGATTTCTAGCTCTAGCCGTGCAACGGGCGCTTTGCTTGAGACAACCACGTCTTGTAAGTACAGATAGCCATTTGTGCCCGTCAAGCCTTTGACTTCAATGCCTTTAACGGTGATTTTTTTGACCAGTTTTTGGTTGTAGGCATCCAGTGCGTCAAGGCGATACACTAGGTTATAGTCACGCTTGTGGGTGGCGGAATAGCGTAGGATAAATAACGGGTTAAAGTTGGCAAGGCTTTGTAAGGTCTTGTCCGCGCCCATTTTTTGCGGTTCATCTAGGATGATAATAGGACGGTTACGGCGTATCACGTCAATGGGACGGCGAGAGCCGAATTCGTCTAGGCTGGCGTAGATTTTGCGTGATGCTTCGTTGTTCGCCCCTTCTTTGATGGTGTTAAAGGCTTGCACATTAATAATCATGATGTTGATACCGCCATCTGAGCTAAAGCTCTCTAGGTGGTGCAAGGCTTTGGAGTCGTAGATAAAGGCTCTTGGTTTTTTGCCATATTCTGCCAGTAGGTCATCCGCCATCATGCTAATGCTTTTGTTCACGCCTTCACGAATGGCGATACTGGGCACGACGATGATAAATTTTGACCAGCCGTATTGTTTGTTCATCTCAAATATGGTGCGTAAATAGGTGTAGGTTTTGCCTGTACCTGTTTCCATTTCGATGTTGAGATTGAGCGGGCTTTGGGTCAGGCTGTCGCCTTTTTTGTTGTCAGCTGTGACAAGCTCGGTGGATTTTGGTAATTGTCTATTGGCTTGCACCGTTTGGATGTTTTTAAGAATTTCATTCAAGTCAAATAACGGCGTATTGGCAAAGCCGATATTTTCATCGTCTAACATATCATAGGTTTGTAAGGCAGAATTTTGCAATATATCAGTTTCGCCAAAATCTAGCCCTGCCTGTTGTGTCACGCGTTTGGGGGTTGGCTGTATGCCCCTATCGAGTGTATAGCGGGTTTGCCCGATAAGCTGCTGTTGTCCACGGAACACATCGACGACGGCTTGCACGGCATCGAGTTGGTAGGCTAAGGGTTTAAAGGTAATTTTCATGTTTTTCTCCTTTTTCCCTTAGATAAAGCGTACATCGGTATGCGGTGATAGTTGTTTAAAGCGTTCTTTGATGTTGGTTTTGTCGCTGTCGGTGGCGATGGCGCGTTCGCTGGTGATGAATTTGAGTGGATTGAGTGCGGCGATGTCATTGACCATATTTGCGTCGATGTAGTCTAGGCTGGCAATCAGTGAGTTACCGCCCACTTGGTAGATGGTGTGTCCGCCAATGGCTGTGCGTTCGATAGGCAAGGATAACGGCACGCCTGTGTCTAGCATAAACTGGAATAGTAGGTCTTCGTCGGTGCGGTCTTCTTTGATGTTGTTTTCGAGTTGGTGTAGTAGGTCTTGGCTGTAGTCTTGGGGGCGGTAGTAGATGTCGTTCATGTTGGTGGTGTCGATTTTGAGTACGCGAAAGCCTGTGTCTAGCTCGTTGATACCTTCCTTGTCGGCATTGTCGGCTTTGATTTTTGCCCCTGCTCGGCGGATGCGTTCTTTGGATATTTCGGCGATGGTGGGATAGCCTGCTTTAAACGCTTCGGATTTTGAATCCGTTGCCTCTGGGATTTGTACCATGATAAATTTGCGGTTGCCACCGTCTTCAGCGTTAAGCTGCATCACCGCATGGGCGGTTGTTGATGACCCTGCGAAAAAATCTAAAACTAAGTCATTTTTTCCTAAGCCTACGCTTAAAATTCTCGATATTAGTCCTACTGGTTTAGGATAATCAAAAGCAACGAATTCAAACAATTTATAAACTTCAGCTGTACCAACATTTCCCTCATCTAAATCATTCCATAAAGTATCAGCAATCTTTCCTTCACTTTCTCTCTCAATCCAATAAGCTTTTTCTGATAGTGTATTTTTTCCAAAATCTAGTCGCCCATCATTTTCTAAGAGTTTTAATTTATCTTTATTCATACGCCACCCTTTTTTAGGGCATTTCCATACTCTTCCATTATTATCTATGTAATCATAGGTCGTTTCTGGTCCAGCCCCACCAGTTTTTTGTAACGGATATAAACGATATTTGCCTCTACCATCATTA
Organism: Moraxella osloensis; assembly: GCF_001553955.1. Classification (NCBI taxonomy): domain Bacteria; kingdom Pseudomonadati; phylum Pseudomonadota; class Gammaproteobacteria; order Moraxellales; family Moraxellaceae; genus Faucicola; species Faucicola osloensis. Next base: position 1,794,343 of record NZ_CP014234.1, on the reverse strand, counting down.
TCATCTTTGTTATACATTTTGATTGTAGTTTCTGATAATGGCTTATAAACTGTATTAAAACTATGTTTTAGCAAATTTTTTGCGTAGAAAAAAACATATTCAACATTTATTGGAAATTGTTTACTGACTGTTTTCCCACTGCTGTTTTTTTGCCAAATAAACATATTAATGAAATTGTATTGACCAAAAACCTCATCACAAACTTTTCTCAAATTTTGAACTTCATTTTCATCAATTGAAATAAAAATCATGCCATCATCCGACAGTAGATTACGCGCCAATTTCAACCGACTATACATCATCGACAACCAATCACTATGAAACCGCCCATTACGCTCCGTATTCGCCACCAAGCGATTGCCATCTGCATCCACCTGCCCCGACCGCTCAAAAAACGCAGCCGTATCCGCCGCAAAATCATCGTTATAAATAAAATCATTGCCCGTATTGTACGGCGGGTCAATATAAATCATCTTTACCTTGCCCAAGTAACTTTCTTGCAACAACTTCAACGCCTCAAGATTATCCCCCTCGATAAACAAATTCCCCGTCGTATCAAAATCCACACTCTCCGCACGACAAGGGCGTAACGTCTTGGCAATCGGGCTATTTGCCGTCACAATCGCCTCACGCTTGCCCACCCAGTCAAGGCGATAACGCTCTTGCGACCCATCAATCACCGAATGCGACAGCTCTTGCTTAAGTAATTCAAAATCAATGCCACGCTCAAGAATAGCTTGCCCGCTGGCATCTTTTAACACATTGCCTTGTTCATCGGTTTTTGGCTTTTCGGTGATACAGTTGGGGAATAGCTCGGCGATACGCTCGATATTGCTATCGACTAGATTTGGGGTGTGCATTTTTAGGTTTGACGATGGCATGATTTTTTCCTCTTTTGATAATAGTTAGATGTGTATTCAATTACACTGTACACATTACACTGTACATTTTTCTATTTGACTTCACATTACACTGTACATTGAAAATATTGTGAACTTTGTATTATGAACGAATAAATGTTTTGCCTTTATCAGTTGTTATATACGTCTGTCGTCTATCTTTAGGGTTATCGGGATAAGTATAAGCTAAGTATTCATTCTTAACCAAATCAGCCAAATACCGATTTCTCAACCCTTGAAGATTAAGACCCAAACGACGGGCAATCTCTCCAGAAGATAAGGGTTTTTCCAAACATAACTCTAGTATGGTTTTAATTCTTAGACTTTTACCTGTTAAGCCAGCATTCTTATCTGTCAAGCTTTGGTTATTATTAGGGTAGCTCGGCTCGTTATTAGGGTAGCTCGGCTCATTATTAGGGTAGCTTGGCTCGTTAAGACCAGTGCTTGCACCTGCCAAGCTTTGGTCGTTACCTGCTAGGCTATTATCACTCGCCAAGCTATAAACCGCCCATCGTCCGCCTGTCGATACCAGCATACCTTGCTTTACAAGGTGCTGTAACATCTTGGTGATATCAGCAGGATGATTGGGTAATAATGTTTTTAGGCGTTGATGATTGGCTTCATTCTCAAGATAGATAGTTGCTAAGATAGCCTGTTCATCAGTGCTAAGAGCTAAAAACGCTTTGCCATATTCATTTTCTAAATATTGCATGACATCGTTTGGAAACAAGTCATTCATGCTCAATTCAAGCACCGTCTGATAATTAGGCTCTCGTTTCTCATACAAAGATGGCAATTGCCAATGACAAGCTCGCCAACCTGCTAAAATCTGCGGAATCCCCGAACCTGCCTGCTCGCCTGCATTAATAAATCGGAACATCTTATGCAAGTTGCGATTACGGCAATCTGACTCACCACCTTGCAATGATATCTCAATAGGCACACGCATTAGACCAGGGTTACGAAAATAGAAGTGATTGGTGTATTTTACAATCTTGACTGATGCACGGTCACTATAGTCTGCGTGAACCAATGAATTTACCAAGGCTTCACGGATAGCTTTATGAATGGGGGTATCATCCTGCCGTTCACCATTTTTTAACTTAAAAGGGATTTTAAGGTCTTGGGGAAGTTTAGCTGATACTTTACGATAAAAATCGAATAGATTACCACTCCAATTCCCATCGGGTACGATTCTATCTATCCAGCGAACTGTATCATCATCAGATTCTCGCTCTTGGTAATCTAACATATACTCTGGAAAAATCTCATAAATAGCTTCTTGATGTCCGAACATCAGTAGCCCAGCTTTTGTTAGTCCTTGTTCCCCTGTCTCACGATTTTTGCCATAACCACCTATTTTAGTCAAAAAACTCTGGTTATCGTCATCATTCCAAGGTGACGTAGGGTTAAAGTTAGTATAACGTTGCCGATAAGCTTGTAGGGACGTTAAATCTAAATCTGACAACGAAAAATTGGGCAAAATATCACTATCTAGGCTATCTTTAACCTGTTCAGCAATTAACCGTTTGACTTGTTCATCAGGTAATCTAAAATCACCCTCATGCTGTCGAATAAAGGTATTACCAAAGGGATTGCCATCTAAAAATATGGGTTGTTGCTTACGAGTTGCCCTAGGAACAGAGACTAACAAGACCGTCTTGCCTTGAATATCCCATTCAAAAATATTGCTATCTGTGAGTAGGTTGTAGCTCACTTTATTCTTGTTATTGACTGTCTTAAAAATATCATCTTTGATTTGATGAACTCGTTCAATACCTGCTACTTCAAACGTGTTATTTTTCTTAATTTCCTTAACGCCAAGTATAATCACACCGCCATTGGTATTGGCAAACGCACTATAGCTATCCCAAAAACTATTAGGTAATTCTCCTTTACCATCTCTTCCACCAGCAAGCTTACATTCAATATCGACACTTTCTTGAAGTTCTGAAAGGTTATTTTCTGTAATTTGCTGAATAATCTGACTAATACTCATGAATTTTCCAACATTATTTTAATAATTCGTTTAACTGTTTTTGTAGCATTTGCAATTGCAAATTCATCTCCACTTGCCGATTAAACTGTTTTTCTTTATAAATCCGTTTTTGTAACTCGTTGATTTGTTTGGTAAGCAATGCGACTTTTTCGGCATGGGCAATTTTTTCTTCAATACTATCAATTTTTCGAGTCGTTTTAGACAAATTAGTTTCTATATTTGGTATCAAAACGACATTTGGCGACGCTTCATTTGTAGCGAGTAATAATCGCTCAATAAAGTATTCATACAAATCCGCAATTCCAAACACAATCGGTAAATCTTCACGTTGTGTTGGGTCTTGCCAATCCGTGGCATAGTATTTGCCTAAGACGACTTTTTGGCTATCCGCCTGGCTTTGACGCTTATAAGTTGCGATAACTTTGATTTTATCCTCAAAGACAATCTCAAAGATAATCGGTGATGGTATCAGCTTATCAATAAACTGTAAGACTTCATTATCAATGCTTTCAACACGACTAATAATACTAAATATTTGAATTTCTCTAACCGTGTCGCTATCGGATAGATTGATAGTCTGTGGCGAGAGTTTATATGCCCAGCGAATACTCTCTACTTGCTCCACAAACAAGCGTTCTATACGGTGGTTGGCACTGCCTTGTTGGTAAAACTTATTTTTTGGGATAATTTTATCAACACTTGCGGTCATAGGATAGTGATACAGCATCATGGTGTACCACACCCATCAATCAATGCGATAAACCCAATTAACTCAAAATCATTCACGCCTGATACATCATCAACCAATGCACTGGTCGTCATCCCTGAGAATAAACTATCAATGTCTTTTTCGGCTTTGACGGTTTGGATACTGGCGACTGCTTTATCCAGTAGTGCCGAATATTGGTGCATATCTCGCCCATCATCGGTACGCTGGTTAAACAATTCATAAGCGGATGGTAATGGTTTGTCCAAATGACGACAAGCAAGGCGTGCTTTGTCGAGTAGCTGTTTTGACTGGGTATAGTCGCTGATGATTTCGCCATCCTCGCTGACATATACCAAAAAGTAGGGATATAACCGATTGGCGGTCAGATGACTGGATACTTCTTTGCCAAGTCGTTGCCTTGCTTCAAGTACAAAAATCACGCCAGCGGGCAGGTTATCTTGTGGACGAGCAGGCACGACAGCATGCAGGCCTTTGGGCAAACGCTTAATATCAGGATTTTGTTCAAGATAACCTAGCAAATCCATACGAAAATCATTGAGTCCAAGGTCGGTAATTGCGACCCCCGTATTAGCATCTTCTAGGTCTAGTACTTCATTTTGCAGTTTTTGTAGTTGCTCACGACGATAAGCAATGTCATTGGCTTTGGCGGATAGAATATTGTCATCACCTGTACTGGTCATATCCACAATCACCATACGATTTTCGACACGCTCACGCAAATTGATGTACTCATCTAGACTGATATCTGGCCAATAATTTGCCAGTTGTATCACGCTATTTGGCGAACCAATACGGTCAATCCGTCCAAAACGCTGAATAATACGCACAGGATTCCAATGGATATCGTAATTAACCAAATAATCACAGTCTTGCAAATTTTGTCCTTCGGAAATACTATCAGTGGCGATGAGTAAATCAATTTGACGTGGCTCATCAGGAAAAATGGCGTTTTTTTGTTTTGAAATCGGGGAAAATAACGTCAATAACCCTTGCATATCATAACCTTGTCGGCTATTGGGCATAGTCTTAATCGTAGATTTGGTATGACTACCTGTGACCAATGCAGTATTGATAGCAAATTTTTCGAGCATCAAAGGGGCAAGATATTGGTATAAATAGTCTGCTGTATCGGCAAAGGCGGTAAAAATAATCATTTTACGATTATCGGTATTAATCGGGTTTTCAACCTTTTGGGTGATATGTTGGACTAAATGTTGAAGTTTGGCATCGGCTTGTTCATTGATAGAGCTAATTGAGCGTAAAATACCATCAATCACTGCCAAATCAGTGTTTAAGTCTGTTTGCCAACGTAACAAATCCATGTCTTCAAGATGAATTTTGAGTTTTGAGCCGATTAAATCTTCTGGATGAAGATTTTCACCGTTTTCATCTTCGTCATAGCCAATGTCTGGGGAAATACTGACTTCATCATTTATTTTACGTTTTTTATAATCATCGATTTGCGATAGCACGTTGTTAATATTGGATTGTAATACAGTCAAAGTCAGTCGAAAGGCATGAATCGAGCTTTCTAACCGTTTGAGTAGATTGACTGTCATTAATGCTTGCAGACTCTTCTCACGGTCGGCTTGGCGAAAACGTCCACCACCTTGCGTTTGCGTATCAAAGATGGCTTCATACTTGGCAAGCTTACTATCCAAAATATAACCGACAGGAGCGTACACCGCCATACGAATCAGCGATAAATCTTGATAAAGCTGATTGAGCGAAACGGCTTGTTCGTCAGTTGAAATGTGGGTTCTAAACGATAATGGCTTAAGCCTTTGTGGAAACTGTCCGATGTCCTTTGTGTCATAAAAACTTTGGATATGTTTGCGTGAGCGGGCAATCGTAACACTATCCAATAACTTAAAAAAATCAAAATCGAGTAGATTGAGAATGGCAGATGTCGTACGCTCTTGTGGTGAGAGTTTTGCCCAGACATTAAAACTGGCTTGAGCCCTGCGAAAAATCGTCTCAATATCACGTTCAGTATCGAGTTTGCTATCGATATTTTGACTCTCGCCCTCATAGGCAAGTGCTAGCTGATTTTTTAAATCATTAAAACGATTATTCACAGGGGTAGCAGATAACATCAATACTTTTGTTTTGACCCCTTGACGAATCACTTGATTCATCAAACGGTCATAACGGGTTTGCTTATCCTTAAAAAACTCTCGATTGCGAAAATTATGCGACTCATCAATCACAACAAGGTCATAATTCCCCCAATTGACTCGTGACAAATCAATACCTAGTGTCTCGCCACGTGTGCGGGATAAATCCGTGTGGTATAGAACATCATAACTAAATCTATCTTTAGCAAATAAATTGGTTACCACATTGCTATTATAATTTGTCCAGTTTTCAGCCAGTTTTTTGGGGCAAAGCACCAATACGCTTTTATTGCGTAGTTCATAATATTTGATGACAGCCAGAGCGGTAAAAGTTTTACCCAAGCCGACACTATCCGCGAGAATACAGCCGTTATAAGTTTCTAATTTGTTGATAATACCCTTTGCCGCATCTTTTTGGAAATTAAACAGTTTTTTCCAAATTAGTGTTTGTTGAAACCCCGTTAAGTCATTGGGTAATACATCTTCATTAATCTCTTGCAAAAAATCCTTAAAGATATGATAGAGCATTAAAAAATAGATACGTTCTGGTGAGTTTTCTTGATACACAGACGCAATATGGCGAAACCCCGACCTTGGCAATGACGTACACCTAAAATACTTAAATTTACATTAAGCTGAATCCTTTCATTTAAAAGGGCTTCAGCTTTTTTATTGTCTTTATTATTTCAAAATTTTAGTGTATATTTAGGTATATTAGATAGTTTTCGGTCACGTTAATTTTGCTGTATAAAATCAAAAGTGACACCGACCTATATCTGCCCCACCCTATTTCTAAAAAAATCTTAAATCTTTTTATTTATTTATATTTAATATTAAATTTACTTAATATAATAAATAATTGGTAATATACTATAAATTAATTTTTTAAATATAATAAAAAATTATAAAGTTATATGGATGCTTTAAATTGATTAAGTAATGCTAAAATAATTGTACTTGTCTTTAATCATATTGAGTTCACTATGAAGAAGCTATTTCCAAAAGGAATACAAACTTTTGCTGATATACGCAAGGGTAATTACTATTATGTTGATAAAACATCCTACATTATTGAACTACTCAAAGAAAAATTTGTATTCTTATCTCGCCCCCGTCGATTCGGTAAAAGCTTAACACTTGATACGATTGCTGAACTTTTTTCAGGCAATAAAACCTTGTTTAAAGGGCTATATGCCGAGAATCATTGGAATTGGCAGAAAACTTATCCTATTATTCGTATCGACTTTGGACTTAATACCAGTCTTAATTACGAGTATTTAACCAAAATACTGCATGAGCAAATTAGTGAAATCGAGCGTGAGTTTGGGATTGAGCGAATTTATGAGACTTATAGTGGTCGGTTTGGCTATTTGTTAAAAAGAATTGCTGAACAGTATCAAAGTCAAGTGGTGGTACTGATTGATGAGTATGACAAGCCGATATTAGATAATATTACTGATGAAGGGCAAGCCGTTTTAGTCAGAGATATTTTGCGTGACTTTTATGGGTCAATTAAAGCAAGCGATAGTTATATTAGATTTAGTATGCTGACGGGCGTATCAAGATTTAGCAAAATTAACCTATTCTCAGGGTTAAACAATTTAACGGATATTACCTTATTAGAAGAATTTTCTGGATTATGCGGTTATACCCAGTCTGAGCTTGAAACCGTGTTTGCTCCTGAACTTGAAGGTATTGATTTAGCCAAGGTCAAACATTGGTATAACGGTTATAACTGGACAGGCGAATCCGTTTACAACCCTTATGATATTTTGTTGTTCTTGTCTAATAGCAGAAAAATGTTCAAGGCTTATTGGTTTGAAACGGGTTCACCAACATTTTTGATGGATATGTTATTACATAAACATATTGATATTACTAGCTTACAAGGGATTGATAGCAGCGAGCAAGTCTTATCACAGTTTGAAGTAGGTAATATCAGTCCAATTGCTCTGATGTTTCAAACAGGCTATTTGACGGTTGATAAGGTTTTACAGCTACCCTTTGGCGTGCGTTATACGTTCAAATTTCCTAATATTGAAGTGCAACAAAGCTTCAATCAAGCAGTTATCTATAAGTTCCTACCGACACAAGCTCCTCAAATCATCCGTATTCAAAGTCAATTGTATCAAAATCTTGTGGATGATGATTTGGCAGGAATGTTTGTCACCATTCAAAGTTTTTTTGCAGGCATTCCCTATAATTGGCATAGCAATAACGATATCGCCCATTTTGAAGGCTATTGGGCAAGCGTTTTTTATGCGTATTTTGCCAGTATTGGTTTGCATATTAATGTCGAAGAGCCTACCAACAACGGTCGTATGGATATGACGGTGTTTTTTGCTGACCGTGTGTATATTTTTGAGTTTAAAGTGATTCGTCAGTCTAGTGATAAAGGGTCAGCACTTGCTCAAATTCAAGATAAAAAGTATGCCCAAAAGTATCAAGGGTTGGGTAAGAAAATTTATGAGATTGGCGTTGAGTTTGATGAAAAAAGCTTAGAAGTTGGATTTGAAGTCATCTAAATGAAAGTTGGGTTTCTAGCTGAGACAGATAAATGGCAAAAAACACATCAAAAATAACTCACAGAATCACCACCAAAACTCTGTCTGTAACGACTGAAAATTTTGTTGTCCATCCTTCGGTAGTTAAAGCCTTTCAAATTTACTGTGAAAACTTCCCTACTCCTTCTGCTCACCAAAATTCGCATAAGCCCTTGATATTTGACGTGATAAAAGATGATGACAGATTTTATTTTTTTGATAACTTTGCTGAAGTGGTACTAGTCAATGATGACACCAATGTAACAATTAGACCACTTCGTTTGTCAAATATCGACATTGAAAGAAGGGCTTGGGCATCTTTAAAAGCTGATTTTTATGCACTTAAGCCTATCAATCCCAAAATTTTTAATGAGCTTAAGCAATATATGCCAAAAAAAATTGCTGAAGAACTATTTGGGGGCAATATGACAATTGAAAAAATTTTAGCTGATTTGCAGTTAGAACGTCATCATTATGATTATCAAGCCAAGTTACAACGAGAGCATCGGCAATATACTTTTCCATTATTTTCCCAATTAATTCAAGAGGCTCTAGATGGATATTGATAAATTAATTGCTGTCCTATTGCCAAAGCACGATGACGAGTATGTGCAGTCGTTACGAGACTTTTTTCTGACGGTTACATCTATTACTGATTCTTCATTTGTCGGTTTTGATATTACGGATAAATCGAATGTCATATTGGAACCTAAACAGTTAAAAGAGATTTTTGAAAGTTACAAAGGCAAAACTACGAAGGAGAGTTATGAAGTTAAAGCATTTCTTGCTAGTAGCTATGTTCTCACACCATTTGATATAAAAAATCCATCATTGGAGTGGCAATGGATATCTAAGCTTTGCCACCTTTTACTATATTTTGCTAATAACAAGTTGACTCGGCGTATTAGCGAAACCAGCGTTGAAGCAAGAAAGTGGCTTACACCCAAGTCTAGTTATCAATCGCTTTGGCAAAGTTGTTATACCACTTGGCAGGCAGATACACTGGAACGAACCTATCGAAATGTTCATCAACAACTACAAATTTTTGAAAACGCTAATCACCCAAATTTATCAAAACTACAGTCAATTTATCGTACGCTTGAATTCGCTTATCATCATCGCCAACCCATTACTCGAAAGGCTCAAGGTAGAAAGAGCCGAGCAAAACCAAAAATTGACGAGAGCTATACCCAAACGTTGGCTGTCAATGATATTGATGATGATACCGATAAATTGGTAGAGGTTAGAGAGATTGAATCAACGCAGAATGATATTGATGCGTTGCGCGAGCGTCTTGATAATAATTTGCCTACTTACGTCGTTCTTGAGCAACGTAGCCTAAAAGCAACCGAAAAATTCTCCCCAAAACAAATTCAGCTTCGAACCAAGGCGAAAGTTTCCCATGCTAACCGCAATGAGCTATTTAGTCTGATCAACATTCGTCATTTACCGCCTTTCGTGATACAAAATGTCTGTAGTAAGCTGTGGCAATATTTTCATCAAGCAGACATCAAGAGAGATAAAAAGCGCGCTGTGGCTTATTTACTGCTTTCGTTACACACCGGTTATTCGATACAACAGTTATCCGTCGATATTAATAATAATGAGAAAAAAATTGTTGATGTTAGTAATCGAACTCAACAATTTGATTTTTTTATAAAGCTTGATATTACCCCATTGCGTATTCGGCAGGTAGGTATTGAGAATGTTCTAGCAAATCGCTTGTCATCAATAAAATTACCGCTACCTCCTGAGTTAGCGAGTTTTTTGGCATATAAAGGTGAGCCGATGGCACAATGGATTGAATCGGTCATTGGTGATTTACGTCACGAATTGGATCTACCATACCTGAGCTTAGCCCGTATCGAAAAGTCACTTTATACCTTGCTTATTTATAAAATTACGACCACACAGATTGCTAGTATTATTACAGGCAGAAATGCTCGCAAACGTGCTGACCTATCGTATACCTCTCTTAAACAAATACAAATTTTCGAGGTTTATCAACAAGCGATTGCACTGCTGAATCAACGTAGTTGTTTAGATTTAAGTTATTTCAGCACTAAGCCAGATGCTGATTTTCGTATCGGTAGCCAAAATACGCCTGAATATTTATTGGTAAGACGCTTCTTTGAGCATTTACACAAACAGCTTATTACCCAGACGCATTACATTGATAAGTTTAATGCTTATAGCTTATGGCTCTGGCATGTGTCGCTAATTCTAACTTCTGTTCGTGCGGTGGAAGGTGCACCTGGCTTTTTGAAGCAATTTAATCTAAGCCGAAAAATCGCTTGGATTCAAGACAAAGAAGAACGTGCCACCACCAATGCCCAACGTTTAGTACCAATCTGTGATTTTCTGGTTAAAGCAATACAAGATTACTTAGAATTTTTGTCAGAATTTTCTGCCAAGTTTGGACGATTAAATCCTGCATTAGCTAAACAGATTGAGCAAATTCTACAATCTAAACGTCCTTTAATTAATTGGTTAGATACTAAGGGCAACATGGAAAGTATGCGACCTGGCATTATTCAAAAACAATTAGCAGAGCATTTTAAGTTTAAAGCAGATTGGACACGCCATGTTGGACAACGATTTTTGCTAGAGCAGCAAGTTGATGAAGCCATCATTTCGGCCATATTCGCGCATGAGATGTTTGGACAAGAAACATGGCAAAAACATTCATCAATGAGTGTAGGCGATATCATCGCGGTTCGGCATGTCTACGATGATTTAGCTCGAAAACTCCAATTACAGCAGATTGCGTGATAGCTCATTGGAAGAATTAAGGTATGTGGTAAGCGAGTTTAGTTGAATTTAGGTAATAGACCATCTCCATCAGCAATAACACTCGAATATATGTCGAAATTCTATCAGGAAATCGACATAAGCAGTTTTCATGTCGATAGGATCGACACTAAAATACGATATGTCGATTTTTAGCATGAAAATCGACATATCCATTCTGATATGTTTATACTATCGACATATCAAGCTGATATGTACAAATTAAGGTGTAAAATCGACATGAATGCTTCATCATCTACGTTAAATAATACGGACACTTGGCAAGCAAATCAACCTTATAACCAGTTACCAAATTTGCCCCCAAATATCGACGTTGAAACCAAAGCGGTATTAAAGCAATGTATCGAAGCCCGAGCCAAACTTGCCGAACTTAAACAAGCCAGTATGCTGATACCCAATGACAGCATTCTGATTCATATTATTCCACTACTCGAAGCCAAAGATAGTAGTGAGATTGAGAACATTGTCACGACCACAGATGAGCTATTTCGCTACGCTGAACAATCTCAGAATGCCAATAATGCAACAAAAGAGGCTTTGCGTTATCGTAATGCTTTATATCAAGGCATCACATCGATCAAAGAGCGACCTTTTAGCACCCAAACAGCCATCGAAGTCTGCCGAACCATCAAAGGTGTCAACCTTGATATTCGCTCGATCACAGGTACCTCGTTAACTAATAGCGTAACGGGTGAAACTATCTACACACCACCTGTAGGTGAAACAGTAATTCGAGAAAAACTCGCCAATTGGGAGCAGTTTCTACACTACCATGATGAGCTTGATCCGCTTATCAAAATGGCAATAGCTCATTATCAGTTTGAAGCAATTCACCCCTTTACTGACGGCAATGGACGTACAGGGCGAATCCTTAATATGCTGTATTTGATGCACGAAAACTTGCTTAACTTACCGATTTTGTATTTAAGCCATTATATCATTCAAACCAAAGAAGACTATTACCGCTTACTACTTGGTGTGACCAAAGACCAAGACTGGATAAGCTGGGTCTTATATATCCTTAAAGGCATTATAGAGACGTGTGAATGGACCATTCACAAGATAGAGGCGATCCGGTTGCTACATGTAGATACCAGTGAATACATCAAAGCGAAAGCGCCCAATGTTTATTCTCGAGAGCTTGTCGATGCCATATTTGAACAGCCGTATATTCGTATTGGTACAGTTGTAAATAAGCAAATCGCCAAACGACAAACCGCCAGCAATTATCTAGTTAAGCTAGTTGAGCTTGGTGTGTTACAAGAAGTAGATGCTGGGCGAGAAAAATTGTTTTTACACCAACATTTGATAGATTTACTGGTCGAAAATAAACGCATTTCTTATCATCCATAATCGCACAATTGCTGAAAAACACGTGGGAAACCAACGCATGCCCAATTCTGATTTATTTGGTTATGAACGTCGACAACAAGCGCTTAAAAGCGCTCGAAAAATTGACAATAGACACGCGATGAAGGTTAGCCAAGAAATTTGCGAAAGTGAATGGCACAACTTTCTAGATGACTTGAAAGTTGAGCGTACCGAAGGCTATAGAATTCAAGTCACTGATGAACTTATTGATAAATTGTATGAGAGAATTTTAAAACAATTCAATGAGCAGCTTAAAGCTACTCAAATACCTGCAGCAATGGCTCACCGCTTAAAGTTTTTTAACAATATCAATAAACAACGTAGTAAGGCAAATCTAAAACCGTTTCCAACGCCTGTGATAGCCGACATACCGAAACGTCCCGCTAATACCAATGACCTAGACAATTTTTTATATTTGGAAACGGCCGAGCAAATCGTTAATAATGCCCTACAAATTTGGCAAGTTAAGGATAACTTTACCCTACTCGATAGTGTGACTTGGTTATTGTTTTCCCAGATCGTCTTTGGCGGTTATAACGAAGCGGTGATCATAAAGGCGGTATATCAAGCATTAAAAGACAAAATAACCATTTATCATGTCGGTAAAGAGCAGCTACTACTACCGATTGATTTAACATCAACCGAATATGCCAATCGTATTGTAAGGTTAGATAAAGACAATCCTGATGAGGTTCAGTTATATTATTCAAGATGGGTATTTTTAAATGATGTCAGTCGGCTCTGGCTAGTGTATTTAAATACTCGTTTTGTTGAAAGCAGCAGATTTCCCAGTTATGCAGAATGTATTCGCAGACTGAGCGAGTTGGTTGGAGAGAAGTTTAACGCCGATAACTTCGCAAATTCCCGTTTCCTAACTCATATCAATATCTTTTGGCAAACCCTACCCAACGTGAAGATTGACCAGCAAATGGTTGAAACCCTTGTAGGTCGTCAACGCCATACTGCTATCACCTTTGAGCAAATGCTGCGCTATTTTAGCCCCATAAAAATCGATGCACGTACCAAAGCTTCATTAGCCATCAATAGCAACGAGCGGGCTATAGCGATTGATCAGCTTATAACCTCAAACAGCAGCACTAAAATACATAGCCTAGAAGACAATTTTAAGGATGATATTGTTAAAGTCATTCGCAACATTTTAAATGGTCAGAAAAGTCAAATTCTAAGTCAATTGGAGCGGTTTTACGCTAATAGCCCGTTATTACCTAGTCAACAACGCTTGGTAAGATGGCTCATAGATTTAACTAAAAGAGGTAATAAACCGAGCACCTTACGACGCTATTTATCAGAAATTGGCAACGATTTTTTGGCAGAAACGCGTGATGCAGATTTTATTGGTTGGCAAGATTTTGAATATAAATTTATTTATGACAAGATTATAAGCACAAAAAACACCTTAAAAATAGGTTATACCCGAACTGTGCTTGCCTCATTGCACGACGTACTCGTCAGGGAGTTTAACGCACCCTATCTTAGATTAAACGGTGAAAAAGATCCCTTAGTCGTTAATAGTTGTCTAATTCCTGTCGCGCTATATCAGCATATGCTCACGCAACTAGAGAACCATCCGTCTATTAATGATAAGTTAAGAGATGTGCTAAAACTGATACTGATTCTATTGTATCGTACAGGGATGCGATTTATGGAAGTGCTATCAATTAGGCTTTCAGATATTGAGTATGATAATCAGGGGTTTATTGATTACAATATTGTCTTAAGACCACATGCACAACGCGATTTAAAATCCGATGACGCCACCCGCCGTTTTATGCTCAATGTGCTGTTGCAGCCTACTGAACTGACTGCATTCACAAATTATTTTCATCAGAAATTACAACAGAATGCCCAGTATTTATTTACTCTACCACACCATGCTCAACCTATCGATAGAAACAGTGTAGAATCACCATTTCGTCAAATTTTAACCGATCCAAGCTTAACTGATAGCTATCATGACATCAGTATGCACAGCTTTCGTCACAATGCCATTTCAAATATGGCGTTGATATTACGCTGTGATTATAGTGTTATTGAGTATTTTACCGATTATAGCCGTGAACAGGTACAAGCCATTCGACATGCTGCATTGGGTTCAAAAAGGACAGTCAGCCCAAATTTTTGGCAAGTATTGGAAGATTTTGCCGGGCACGCCGATTTGAACACCACGTTTAGTTCTTACGTTCATACCGCGGATATTATCGCCCATCATCAACTGTCAAAAGCCAAAATTCAATTACCATTAGCCACTATCATCAAATTATCAGGTAAAGCAAGGCGTAGCTTTAACCAATATCACAAGGACGCAGTAGATTTTGATAATGAAGTCGTTAATCTTTGGCATATTCGCAGCTTTATGAACAATGCACTTTCAACGCAAAAATTACAGTCTAGTGCCAAGCAAGCAATAAAATTGGATGCTGTTGATACGCCTCTTCCAACAACATTACAAGATCCGCCATCATCTTCGATTTTTGGTCAATACAAACGTCTGGTCATTGAGAAAATGCTGAGGGATATCGAATCGGGTATGGATTTATCGAGTGCCTGTCAACTTAATATTGACTTTAACGACGCGATGCTAATTTATCAAAATGCCCTAAAACTGATTACCAATGAAGATGGCTCATCCAATTATAAATTTGTCAGTCAAAAGCGGCAGCAAATATCATCCCACCCGATCATTACGCCAACGCCATTGCACTATCACCAAGAGGTTGCCCTAGCAAACCTTTGCTTTGATAATATTGAAAAATTGTGCCAGTCCAAAGCAGGTAAACGTGAATTGGCTGAATTTGTACAAATTTTTTATGAAAAAACCATACCTTCAAAACCAGAAATTCGGTTTCCATTCAAACAAACCAAGCAGTTCTATGGCTATCTTGAAACGGCATTAAAAATACTCCCAAGCGAGTATTGGCGTATCAATATTTGTAAATATACACCGACCACAGTCATTGATGAAGTAACAGGTGAAAAATCTTTTACCATGCCGATTGATAAAAAAGAAACAGGACACGCTATCAAAAAATTTAATGAAAAATTTGCTGACTTCAAAGGAGAGATTATCCAAAAGCCGATTTATAGCGGGTTTAGCCTCAGTATGATTCGCCCAAATGATAAAGGTAAGCCCACAAAAAAACAGCCCAATTCAGTGATGATAAAACACATCGTACATTGGTTAATGATCATGATGTTTTAGCCTATTTCAAGTTTTTGCTCTTAATTGGCAAAGCAACCATCAAAGTGTTGCAAGAGATGGGGACTTTTTTGGATTCGTTTTACTATTGGATTCATCAGGTAATGTGACATTTAAAAAAGGCTTGGCACACTAATTTATGCCAAGCCCTTTTCAATCAAGAGCAGAATTTTAGGGACGGTAGATATACAAGCGATCGCTGTCAATATCGCTGTTGGCTTTGTCGATGTATTTTGGCGTGATAAAGTCTTTGCTGTCTTTGACTTGCGCAGCGATGCCAAAGTCGTCATCATTGATCAGCCCCAATGTACCATTCGGGAATAGGAGCAAACCTTCAAGCTTATCATGCGGGTAGTTTAGCTTCATCACCGCATCGAGATACTCGGTTTTACTCACTGGGCGAATGCCTTTACTAGCAAGCACATTCCAACCATCGGCAGTGAGGGTCAACTGCTCCAAGGTTTTGCCACCGACCATTAAGCCAAGGTTTACATCTTGCACGATGTCGGTAGTATTGGTGATTGATTCTAAATTTGTCGCACTCGCTAGGCCAATTTTATATACTTTTTTAATCGCTGCGGCATTAAACTGTGGCAGTTCACCATCGCGCTCAATGACATAAAATGTGTCTTTATCAATGGCGACAATGCCTGAGTTAGAGTCGGTAGCAGTGTTTTGTTGTTGGTAAATAAATTGCTCGATATTACCCGTTGCCAATTCGATACGCACAATACGGGTCATGGTCGATTTTTTGGTGGTTTTATCAGGGTTATATAGAGCTGATTGCATGATACCAACCAGATATTTTTGATCTGGGGTAACTGTTAAGCCCTCCATACCGCGATTGGCTCGGCGTTTTTTAAATTCCGCCGGTAGGGTAATCAGCTTACCATTTACTTTATAAGTACTCGCACCTTCACCGGTATCAAAGGCATTGATACGGGCAATCTCTCGACCATTGGCATCAAAGTGAACGATGTGTGGGCCATACTCGTCACTCACCCAAAAGGTCCCATCTTTCATCACTGCTAAACCTTCTGGGTCAAAGCCATACGGGTCAGTTTTGGTGGGATTAGTAAGAGCATCATAAGGCTTGGTTTGGTCGACCAACATTAAGCGGTCAAAGGCAGTATCTGTAGTATTTTGTATGTAAGCGACTTCTTTGGTTGCCCCATTGACTGGGTTGGGCAAACCAGTGACTTTGGTGGTACCGTCTGGGCGTTTAAACTCTATCACTTTAACTAAGCTGATTTTGCCGTCATTGCCAAGTTGGAACAAGCCAAGATTAGGCGTATAACTAGGCACAGGGAAAGCTTTGCCTTCCCCTTTATCCAGATTAGGGTCGCCATTCACCACATCAGCATTGGGTCCACGGTCAGTTAAGGCATAAAACTGCGTTGGATTCGCAGGATTAACAAATGCGTCTGAACCATAGCCGCCTTGATAGACGTTGACGGTTTTGCCATCTGCGTCTTTGGTGGTCAGTAATACTTTGCTTGGCAGCGCAGTGCCATTTTTGAAGGTGGTAAGTAAGTTTTCATAACTTGTATTAGGAGTTGAGTTATCAAAAGACACATTAGAATTATTATCATTATTACAGCCGGCTAGCAAGCTAGCTGTAGCAACGGCTAATAGGGTTAGCTTGGTTTTGGTTAACATGGTTGACATAACCTCCCTCTGTCACAATAGTTGTCACCCCCACCTACACAAACCAAATGGAAGAAAAGAAGATAACCATGGCACGATGCAGTTAAAACAAAAATACAACCCCGACCTTGGCAAACTTGGGGCACGAAAAATCCGCCTTATTACCTTAAATGACGTTAACCTAAAATCCCTGCAACCGCAATGGTTTCAGGGATTTTTTTACGATGTCATTTAAAGTCAGTTGATATCAGTTTACTGTTTCAAACTCTGAAATTTGTCACATTAGATGAGCCATTTTTTGCCATGACTATTTTAGCATTTTTTTGGATTTTTTTAAAATTTTTGAATAATTTATCGTACAATATTCATCATAATATTAAAATTATTTAATAATATATGTAAAGATAATTACATATATTTTACTCATTGAAAAAATATCACACCCCTATTTTTTAATTGATACAATATAAAATATATGATGCTTTTAATTCGAATGAGAAGATTTCATGCAAACTGCTAACTTGTTAAACCTAATTGCGTTGGGTGAAGATAGCCAACATCAATTTAAATCCAACGTGACCCGTTCTGATGCCTTAGCTCAAGAAATGGTTGCATTTAGTAATAGTCATGGTGGATACATAATTATTGGGGTAAATGATGATGGTTCTATCGCAGGTTTGAATGCTGAAGATATTGGCCGTATCAATCAATTGGTTTCGAATGCCAGTACCGAGCATATGCGACCACCCATTGCCCCAACGACACAAAATTTTAATCTTCCAGAAGGGATGGTAATGCTCGTTCAGATCCCTGAAGGGATTAGCAAGCCTTATATGGATAAAAACTTGCATGTTTATGTAAAAAGTGGTTCAGATAAACGCAAGGTGACTGCAAGAGAAGAATTACAGCGTATTTTTCAGCAAACGGCATTGATTCATGCCGATGAGTTACCCGTTGCCTTTTCATCGATTAAAGATATCGATATGACCACTTTTTCTCAGTTTTTTGAAAATGAATATAGTGAGAGCCTTGATGAACAATCGCTAACGCCAAGTCAGCTTTTGGAGAATATGAATTTGATGAGAGTTACTCATTCATCGAATGAACCAGTTTTAAATTATGCGGGTGCTTTATTGTTTGCTAAAAAACCGCAAACCAAACTACCTGTTTTTTTGATTAAGGCAGTCGCATTTTATGGTACTGATATCACCGATGAGCAATACATCGATAGTCGAGATATTACAGGCAAATTGTCAGAGATGTTTGCTCAAGCCCTAAGTTTTTGTATGATGAACATCCGTTATCTGCAAAACGATCAAGGTTTTAATTCAATTGGCGAACCTGAAATTCCAAAGATTGTTTTTGAGGAATTGATAGCCAATGCCCTAATCCACCGTGATTACTTTGTCTCTGCCCCAATACGGTTAATTATCTTTAGTGATAGGATTGAAATTATTAGCCCTGGCCGCCTGCCCAATAATTTGACCATTAAAAATATTAAGATGGGGAATTCAAATATTAGAAACCCAATTTTGGCATCTTTTGCCAGTAAGTTATTGCCTTATCGAGGATTAGGTAGTGGCATTTTGCGAGCTTATAAGGCTTATCCAGATATTGAGCTTATCAATGATAGGCAAAATAATTTATTTAAAGCGGTAATTAAAAGAAAAATAATTCAAGTTTCATAGTAGTTCTAACATAGTTTCTTTTTAGTTCTAAAATAATGCTAAAGTATTTGTTTTAGGTTGTATTTTAACCTCATGTGTAGAAGTTGAAAAAAAAAGCTATTTTAAGCACCGGCTTGATTTCGAACCTGATTTATGGATAAAAGCAGAATCATTAGTAAAGCTTTCTAACACATCGTCTATATGTGTTATTCTAGCGACCTAAAATTTGCCAAAGCGTATAATGGCAGATTAACTAGCCAATCTTGTTTACGATAATCTGACATTGAGGTTCTAAAGACTTTATCAGGTTTAAACTTATCATAATACGACCGCAAACTTTTAGCCTTAAGGTTTTCTTCTGCTTTCACCTCTATTGGTATGATTTGACTACTATGTTGTACTACAAAATCTACTTCTGCTACCGCACGTTCAAGGCCCCAATAAAAGATAGGCTCTAAACCGCTCACTAATAACTGCTGCAACACATACTGTTCCGTCAATGCCCCTTTAAATTCAGTAAATAGCCGATTACCCGCTAATAAAACACTGACATCCAACCCTGTTTTAGCAGTCAATAATCCCACATCCACAAAATATAGTTTAAACACATTGTCTTGATAGCCACCTAATGGCAGATTCGGCTTGGTAATTCTAAAGATTTGATGGACCAATCCACTCGCTACTAACCATTGAATAGCGGATTCGAAGTCCTTTAATCTTGCCCCAGACTGTGCTTGAGTGGCGACAAACTTTTTGTTTTCCTTAGCAAGCTGCTCAGGTAAGCTTTGCCATACGGCTCGCACTTTAGAGATGATGCTATTATCCTGAATATGCTTGGAAAAATCATACTCATAAGCGAGTAGTAAATTATTTTGCACATATCTTACTGCCTCAAAATTTTGGCCGTCAACAAAGGTTTTTACCGCTTCAGGCATACCACCAACAAAATAATACTGTCGTAAACGCTCAATATATTTGCTCTTCATAGCGGTGATTAATCCCCAATCTTGGCTTTGTAGCAGTTTTACCAATTTATCATCACCCATCGCCCATAAAAACTCAATGAAATCCATCGGATAAAGGGCTAAGAACTCCACTTTTCCCACAGGAAAGGACAAACCTTGATGAATTGCGATCCCCAGCAATGACCCTGCCGACAGAATTGACATCTGAGGCATATTCTCATAAAAATATTTGAGCGATGATAAGGCTTTCGGTACTTCTTGAATTTCATCAAAAATGAGTAACGTATTTTCTGGCTCAATGTCAACACCTGACTCAATCTGTAAGCCTAGCAACAAACGATGGACATCAAAGTCACCTTCAAAAAGGACTTTCATACGTTCGTTATTATCAAAATTGATATAAGCAACTTTAGCAAAATGTTGCTCGCCAAAATGCTTCATTAGCCAAGTTTTTCCGACTTGTCTAGCACCTTGAATCACCAGAGGTTTGCGAGTGGATTTTTCATACCAAGTTTTTAATTTTGCTAAAATATGACGCTGCATAACGAACTCTAATTCTTAAATTTACTTTTTACAAATGTATTATATATTTATTCTAACATTTTACAAATGAAAAATGTTAGAATAAATATAATCTAAAGAAATTCGACGTACATATAGCCATTGAGTGTATTATCAACATGAAGGCTTTGTTAAGCTTGAAAGTGTTTCTTTGCAGTTAATTTACCCGGTGGCAAGTATTCTTAGTGGCATGATAGCTAATAAAGGTTAAATGTCGAGTGCTTTCTACCATTACTTTAATTAAAAACGCTTGCCTATTTATTTACATCTAAAAATATTCAGTCTTATGTCAAAATCTATCACCACCCTCGCCAATTTACTGCATAAATTTAATAGCCAGACTATCAGTCGTAGCCTTGAATATGTCAGCAGAATCAACCTTGAAAGCCTTGAGCGAACCGAAACGGCTCAAACCACTCAATTACAAGCCGATATTAAAGGCACGAAAAAATACCATACCCAAATTGCCTATCACAAAGCCAGTCAGCGTATCACCCAAAGTGATTGTACCTGCCCTGTCGGCAGTTTTTGTAAGCATGGGGCAGCTTTGGCACGGCTTTTTCGAGACCAAGAAGACGAAAAAAACGACCCAATGAAGAAGTTTTTGGTTCAGAATCAAGAATTTATGCAAGAGTTAATGCAGAAGATTGCTCAGTTTGATAATCCAATAGAGTATCAAGATATCACCGATACATTAGCCAAACGTTTAAATGCATCGCCTATTAATAATTTTAACAGCCCAAATGTTCATAATAGCAAACAACATGACGAAGCCAAACTTTGGCTTAAAAATTTAAACCAAAATTTAAAAGAATTGGCTAAAACCCAAAAAAACCCCAGCGCCACTAGCGAGCCCTCGCCCTTTGTCTATCTAATTGAACATAAATTTGGTCAATTACAGCTTGAGCTTATCAAAGTTCGCCGTATCAAATCAGGCGAAATCCGTGAAGCTAAAACCTATACACAGTACAGCAATGTTTACTACAGCTATTCAATTCCTATTACGACAAAAGCCTTATTTACTCAAATTTATGACCATGTCAAAGACCAAGACCGTGCCGCTTTTGCGCAGCATAGTATGATAGCGAACGACCTCCCGCTAAACTTATTACAGCAGCTTATCAACGATAAAATTTTGTATGATAAAGCCCACTGGGATAAGGATTGGCGAGCAGCGCAATTTCACCCTATCACTTGGACTGATGAGATTTTAACGCTGACCATTGAATGGCAAGAGCCCACCCAATACGGCGAAAAACTGCAATTTAGTTTGCTTGATAGCAACCAATATCGCCATGGGTTTGGGCAAACCGAAAATCTTGATATCCTATTGACTAAGCCTTTGACCTATATCCATCACGCCAACGGCAAAATCGGCTTGGTCAATAGCGAGGCGATTGGCGATATGCCCAATGACGTCTTGTACCGATTGCTGACCATGCCTGTGATTCCCAAAGCCATGGCAAATGACGTAGCAGAGGTTTTATCCAGTCATCAAATGACGCAAAAACTGCCCAAACCTAAAAACCTGCAACCGATTGAAAAAATCTATGGGACGCCACAGCCAATCATTCGCTTTGGTCATATTGATACGCAGCAATTGCCCTACAATATGCGACGAGACTACTGGCAACAGCAATGGATAGACAAACAATATGTCAAAGCCGAGCTTAGCTTTGCCTATGAAACCGGTGAAATCCCTGCCCGAATGGACGCTGAAATCCCATTTTTTACTACCCAAAAAAATGGTAAACGCTATCAGCAATACCGAGATATTAAAGCGGAAAACAAAGCCATACGGGGGTTAAAAAAACAATGTAACACCTTTGAATGGCTCAAAATCGGCTCAACTGTCAGCCGACATCAAGCCACCATTGAGCACAATCAAGCCTTAAGTACTTTATTACCCATCGATAAATTCCATGAAATCGGCTGGCAAGTCGAGCATTTAGCCGATAGCCCAATTAACGCTGACCTTTCCCAAAACCTAGAATTGCTTGTCGAACCTTTGACAGGCGAAAACGGCGATGATGGCAATCATTGGTTTGAAATCGGAGCAACAATCAGTGATAGCGAAGGGCATCGATATGATTTACTCAATATCGTGGCGTATTTGCTTGAGCAATATCCTTATCTGATGCATAAAAATATCGAGCAACTGTTTGACAAAGACCATCTATTTGCCATCAATGTCGGACAAGGTCGTCCTGCATTGGCAGTGGCTTTTAAAGATATTTTGCCAATTTTGCAAAATTTAACCCATCTGTTATCACAAAACGAGCGAAAAATTGATAGGTATGACGCTCAGCAGTTAGTTGACCTTGAACACACGCTTGGCATGGCATGGCAAATGCCAGAAAAACTTAAAACTTTTAGCGAAAAGCTTAAAGCAGGCTATCAGTCAAATTTACCTACGCCACAAGGATTTATTGGGGAATTACGACCCTATCAGCAGCAAGGCTTGGCTTGGCTGCAGTTTTTGGCACAGACTGAACATGGCGGTATATTAGCTGATGACATGGGGCTGGGCAAAACCGCCCAAACGCTGGCTCATATCCTCATGGAAAAACAAGCAGGGCATTTGACCGAGCGACCTGTACTCATCGTTGCACCCACGTCGCTCATGCACAACTGGCAAAAAGAAACCGAAAAATTCACCCCAGAGTTGTCGGTTTTGCTACTGCATGGGGCAAATCGCCATGATGATTTTGACAAAATCAAACAGCATGACATCGTCCTCACTACCTATCCGCTCGTGGTGCGAGATAAAGAGCTGTTGAAAACTCACCAATTCCACCAAATCATTCTTGATGAAGCGCAAAACATCAAAAATCCCCACAGTAAATCGGCGCAAGTGCTACGCTCACTCACCGCCAAACATCGTCTGTGTTTGACAGGCACGCCGATGGAAAATCATCTAGGCGAACTGTGGTCACTGTTTTATTTTCTGATGCCAGGGTTTTTGGGCAGTCAAGACGTGTTTAACAAACACTACCGCCATCCGATTGAGAAAAAAGGCGATAACCGAAAACGGGAACGACTGGTCAATAGAATCAAACCCTTCATGCTTCGACGTTTAAAAACCGACGTTGCGAAAGAACTACCGCCCAAAACCACCATCGAAGTCAATATTGACATGAATGACGAGCAGTCCAAGCTGTATGAAGCGGTGCGAGCCACCATGCAAGACAGTATCAAACAAATCATCGCCCAGCAAGGTTTTAAACGCAGTCAAATTCAGATTTTAGATGCCTTGCTCAAATTACGTCAAGTCTGTTGTCATCCTAGCTTGTTAAATTTAGATAGCTTGCCGAAGGGTAAAAGCGCGGTCAAATCCAAAGCCATGCACTCTGCCAAACTCGATTATCTGATAGAAACCGTCACCGATATGGTGGCTGAGGGACGGAAAGTTCTGATATTTTCTCAATTTACCAGTATGCTTGCCCTAATCGAGCAGCGACTGCAGAGTGAAAACATCGGCTTTAGCAAGCTAACCGGGCAAACCAAAAAACGTAGTGAGGCGATTGAGGCATTCCAATCGGGGCAAGTGCCTGTGTTTTTGATTAGCCTAAAAGCGGGCGGCGTGGGACTAAACTTGACCACCGCTGACACGGTGATTCATTATGACCCTTGGTGGAACCCTGCCGCCGAAGACCAAGCCTCTGATAGGGCATGGCGGATTGGGCAAGACAAACCTGTGTTTGTGTATAAACTCATCACCAACCAAAGCATTGAAGAGAAAATCTTAGATATGCAAAAAAATAAAGCCGAACTAGCTCAATCTATCCTAAGCACTGACCATGAGGGCGATATCAAGCTGAGTGAAGATGAGCTGCTAGGGTTGTTTGAGAAGTTTGTGTGATAAATATTATGTAACCTATATCTTTCATAAACGAGTGAATATTCTTATAATAAGTAATATATCACTCATTAAATTCTCTATGAAACACTCTCTAACCTTCCAGGGTTTTTTAGATCAACAATGGCAGGACATTGCTGAACTCACTTTTGACGAGTATAACTTGATTGAAATCGCTTATCTTGGTGATTACAGCTTTAAGCATTACCTAACCGATAATTGGTATGCTTTTTCAAGGTCGTTATAACTTTATCGCCATCTGTGAGAGCTTGTCAGATTTGATAGAGCCTTCAATTTTACTTGAAGAACTTAAGCAAACTGCCGAGAAATTGGTCGATTTACCGAATCGATTGCAACAACGAGGCGTCAGTGAAAAAATCTTATTGCATCCAGCGATTGCGTTTGATTATTTGCCAAAACGCTTACAAGACTGGGGATTGCTATGAATAACTTACTAAATCGTCAGCGGGCGTCTGATGCCGCACCCGATTTACAAGGATTAAGTCGCACGCAGGCCCGAGACCAAGTGATTGAGCAATTTATGCAAGGTGAATTGACCCAAGGTGAACTGCTAAAGAAACTCCGTATTGATATACTAGGGGTTAAACAAGATGCGTTTGCAACATTGGTCAAGTTCTCTCGTAAAACGATTTCTGACGTGGAAAATGACAATGGCAATTATAGTGTCAATACGATTAATCAGATTTTCCGGCCATTTGGATTAGTACTTAAATTGGGGTATCGTTGAACACTTTTTATCCTATGCGGTGAAATAAGCCTACGCATACTGCCGCTTATCTTGTGCCATCGCCTAGTCAGGCTGTTGCTTTTATTATTTAGCAATTTATTCAGCCCATTGCCAATGAATAGTCAATTGATCCAACACTTTTTCAGCTTGTTGTTGCCGTGACATATTTTGGTTTAGTTTTACCAAAACAATAAACCCATAAGTAGAATCATCTTTGCTGCTGACGGTAGGGTCGATATGATGTTGTTGCAATAACTTATTGACAGCCATCACACTCACTTGACGTTTTAATGTAGGTTTAAATACTTTAACTACCACGATTAAGGATAGTTCATCGATCACGTAGATTGCTTTAGGAATAGCAGCTTTTTCGCCAAGGTTTTGTTGGCTTTACGATTAAATTGGGTAGTTATGGATAATACTTATAAATGACATAAAAAAGCATGTTAATCTTAAATCCTTAACATAAAATTAGTTCTAATTTGGTTTTTAATTATCACTAATTTGACATTGTTTTAATTTTAATCTAAAGCTACTATTTGATAATTTTATTTGGTGTATTGATTCAGTCCATCCGTTAATCTATCAATAATTATTTCTCTAAGCTTAACAGGCTCAATGACTTCTGACATATGCGACATACTGATTAGCCAATCTTCAAGCCTTACGGTATTCATTACGGTCGCTGTAAGTAGTAAGTTTTTTTCATCCATCTTTTCTAAAGTTTGATCGTTTGACAACGGCCGCTCGGTCAGATGTTGGGCAGCAATATGATTAATTTTAAGCCTTAATATAATTGGCTTTCCTCGCTGCGTTAAATGGGTTTCAAGCACGCCTTTTCGACTTAATTCTTCCAAACTTAAATCATTCACCCAATTGGGTATTGGCTCTTCTAAAATCTGTACGGATTGGATGCGTATGATGGCGTAATTGCGGTTAGCATCTAAATAGACTTTTTCAGCCGTCGATATACTCTCCTCTACTTTGTAAAAAGCAGTTAGGTAAATCATATTATCGATAAATATCAATCCTCTGGGATAAACCCACCGCGTAACAGGCTCATTTGCCCATTTTGCTAGATAACGGATTTCTAATTTTTTGCCATCGATAATGGCTTGATGAATCTTATTGATAATAGCGTCATCGTATTTAGGCGCTTGCAATAAACTTGGTATCGTAAATAGGTGGTTTTTCCATTGCCCAAGCTGACTAATGTGATATTGCAGATTCTGATGATTTTTTACATTCGCAATCTTGGCAGTTAGGGTGTTGTGAATATCCTTCGGTAAATAGTTGGCAGTAAATTTATCGAGCATTTCCCAAAAGAATAGGTTTTCGTTGTCAAAGCTGTCTAAGGTAAAGTTGGGGTGAAGGTAATATTTTGGCGTTTTGCCTGCGATACTTTCATTCGTCCATTTTGGAATGCGGCAAATTGAGTTATCGCCAAACAGTAAATATAAAGAAATTAAGTCTTTTTCTAGCAGTTTGGCTCGGCTCTGTGCTTTTTCGCCTATAGGGTTAAAAATGGCTAGAAGCTCGCTTAAGGTTTTGGCATTTTTTTCGCCTTTGGGTAAATTCTGATATAGCAGAATTAAGCGTTCGCCACGGTTTTTTTCCATGATACTAGGCATTATTTTTCCTAAAATGCTAAAGTTTGGCTAAATCAAAATGTTGCACATTGCCATTTAAATCGACTTGATAAATCCTCATTTGACTAACTTCAATCGCTGTCAGATAACCACCGCCATGTGCGAAGGTATCGACACAAATTAAGCCATTTTGATGGTAAACTTTGCCGTTTTTTTGTGCTGAATGTCCGCAAATGATGGTTTTGCCTGAGATGTGATCTTCTTGTCCATCGTGCGGAATAAATCGCCAGCGTAAACTGTCATCGGTTTGTTTGTCCATTGGTAGGTGTGTGTGGCAAGGGTGTGGCATGGGTAAAGATAAAATCATCTGTTTGGTAATAAGGCAGACTCGTTTTTAACAGTTTGTAGTAAACATAAGGAATTTGCAGTAGCCCTTGCAAATCAATGGTTACGCCAAAGGTTACGCCAAAAGATTGTAGGGTTTCGATACCACCAAATTTTAGCCAGTATTTGAGATATTCTCGCTCGTAAACTGCACCTAGCATCATTTCTTCGTGGTTGCCCTTTATCAAAATAACATGACAAAGAATCTGATATTGCATGATAGTATCAAGCACGCCTTTACTATCTGCTCCCCTATCGATGACATCGCCTAAGAAAATCAGCGTGTCATCGGATTAGATATTTAGAGCAGATAGCAAGACGATGAGCTGTTAGTTACAGCCGTATACGTCGCCAATAGTGTAAGTTATGGATACAATGAATATTAGAGCATATATATTTTCAGTTGCTAAAATCTTAATAGCTTGACTACTAAATTTTATTCTTCAACATGTTTATGATTTTATTTTTTCTTTTATTAATTGCCTCAATATCCCAAAGCTTACCATTATCAATAAAATCTCTGATTTCAACTTGTTGATTTAAATACTTATAATCTGCAAGTTTATCTTCAAAAATACTATTGCTAATACTACAGTTATGAGATTGCGATATTAATAAATAGTTGCCGATACAATTTAAGTATTGGTTGATAAATTCTTCAGAATACTCATTATACCCATGTGGTTTTGTGTTAGGTTCAGTAATGGGGGCTATATGTTCTAAATGGGGGAACTCAATATCATCAAATCTACTAATTTTATATCCTGATTTGCCTAGCTTACTTAGTTCCACTTCATACTTCCATAGCAAAAATTTAGCTATTGAACGATGAATATTACCATTTAGTGCTTCATCAAGATTTTCATCATTCCAATATGATGACCACCAATCTTCTTTACGCTTAACATTTTTTAAATAATCAATTTGTTCAATGATTAAATCGATACTAGGCTTTTCAACTGTAAAATTCTCATACACATAACTTATCCTTGAACGTATATCTGCACGAGTACCTATAAGCTTATCTCGTAACATAATAGACTCTAATGCTTCAAATAGTTTTTCTTTATCTTGTATACTAATATTAAATTTATAAGCTTTAATGACGAAAGGTAATGCTATACCAATACCTCCAAGCGTGATTAATGAATGAAACTTCAGATTGTTCTTTTGATCTTGATGAAAAAATGCTGATAAATATTCGAAGCTCATACTAAGAGACTCTGTAAAACTTTTGATAAAGTCTACTGAGCACCCTTTACCTAAAATTTCGTTAAACCTTTTTAAGCTACCATCCTCCCATATAGAGTTAAAATGCACTCTCATCGTATAATTTAATACATCATCTTCATCAACGTAATTTTCAATGTTAGATATCTTAGTGTAAATATTAGTAAATCTCTCCTGCATATCTTCTAAAATTATCTCAACTTCATCTTTTTTAGAATACAGGTGGATATGATACATAAACATGGCTTTGATAATTTCTAAGTTTGACGGTTTCTTACCTCTATTATTTTGAAAAATAAACATCTGAATTGCTTCAGCTTCATTAGAAACTTCGTGAGTTGTGCATTTTGCATTTGTTACCACTTCAATCATGTTAGTGATATATAATTCATCTTTATATTCCAAGCATTTATTAAAATAATCGAAAGCATCGGCTAGCCTCTTACTAGATGCCGTTGTTAAAGACTCTCTGTAAAGCTCACTTTGCTTAATAATATAGGATTTAAAAAAGAAATCGTCATATGCGACAGTACTAAAATGTGCTTTATCACGACGAATAAGTATATCTTCTATTAATTCAAGCTCAGATTCATTTAATTGTCTAATTTCTTTTAACCGCTTAAATAGAGCAGAGAGGAATATAATGATTGTTGTTAATCGTTGTTGTCCATCGATAATGTGGTATTTGTCATTTTCCAAACTCTTGAAGAGAAAATGACCAAAATAGTAAGACGTATTACGACTACTCCTACTATATTCTTCCAAGTCAATTAAAAATGTTTCAACCTGTTTTTTTTCCTCCTTCTTTTTACTGATATCCCAAGAATAGGCTCTCTGATAATTAGGAACCAAGATTTTATTACCCATAATCATTTTATGAATATTAGTCAAAGGTTGCATTTTGATAATTACCTCTTTAAAATGGAATATCGAATTTTATCATTAAAATTTTGTCTATATATCAGATTTTAAAATAACTCCTAAGTTCACTAAAGCAGCCAACGCCCCCAAATCCACCCCAAAACAATTATCCTTCTCAGGCACTTGCGGTTCTCGCAAATTGACACGCAAAAAACTCACCGATTCATTAATCGGGTAACATACTAATCTTTCCCCAAACTTACGAACCGTAGGAATGGCTGTCCCTGCTCCCAGTTCGATAATCGCCAATTTTTTGACATTAAACAGCCATTGTTCAAGTTGATATTCTTTGGGTGATTGATGTTGTTCTTGCCATTTCCAGTCATCAAACATCAAAATATTGGGACGAGCGATTCCGCCGCAGTGTGGACAGCTTGGAAATTCATTGGTTAATTGGCAGTATTCTTCATCAACCATAGGTGTATAATTATCTGCTGACCAGATATCACGGATACAATTATCTAAGCATTGTAGCCAATGAATTGAGCCGTGACATTCAAAAACCTTATCATCGTCAAATCCGACCTTTTGGAACTCACCATCGACATTACTGGTAAACACAAATGAGCCGTTTTTAAGATTGAGTAATGTTTCTGACCATTTTTTAAGTAGATGAAAACCTTGATGCGGTTCTACCGCTCGATATGCATTGAGCCTGAGACCATAAAACCCCCAAGCCAATTTT
This sequence comes from Moraxella osloensis, assembly GCF_001553955.1. Lineage (NCBI taxonomy): Bacteria > Pseudomonadati > Pseudomonadota > Gammaproteobacteria > Moraxellales > Moraxellaceae > Faucicola > Faucicola osloensis. Next base: position 1,764,400 of record NZ_CP014234.1, on the reverse strand, counting down.
GGATCGGTGTGGAACAGTTCTGGCGTCGCCATATCGACAAAGCTTTTGCCCAGATGCTTGAGCGGTGGATAGGCTTTCCAAAAGCCTTGATCGCCCCGAAAGTCAGGTAAACCTGAATCCACGCCCATCCCTGCGCCTGCGGTGATGAGTAAGCCATCAGCTTGTTTAAGGTGTTCGGCAAAATCAATTAATTTGCTTTTATTATCCATTTTTATTCCTTTACCATTGTCGTCTGAGATATTCTTTAATTGAATTACCGGTCCCTTCAGTTGGCTTAGTTGGCTGCTTTGGCATATTCTGTTCTATATTGACTGATTCAATATCATTTTCTTCATCCGAATAAACTAGGAACATACAAATACAACAACCTTGCTCACCCTGTTTCCAAGAATCAAATTCCTCAAAAAAATTAACTTGATAAAAAATATCAACCTCATCGACATCAATATTTTCTTGCACTTGATTATTAATAAATTCTTGTTGGTCAAAATTGAAACCAATATCTGTAAAAGTGTTAACCAATACAGCTTTTAACGTATAGTTAGAAGTGTAAGCCTTAAATTTTTTTAACAGTTGTTTGCAAGCAACCGCTATATAATCTTCACCAGTTGCAGAACTATGTAGAAATTGAATATTTTTTCCATATGAAAGTGCCATTTTTACGTCATACCAGTCTATACCGATAAAATTACCATATGCATTCATAAAAGACAGACCATAAATTGCCAACTCTATTTCATCTGAGTCACAATAAATAATGCTGTTTGCAATTTTTAAGCAGTCGTAACTCTTACCAGTGGTATTTAGAGCAATAAGAACTTCAGTTTTTGTGGCTTCTCGATATTGCTGGACTTGTTCGGCATCAACATCGTCATTGGCAATGAAGTAGGTGATGAGATTGAAACTATCCGCTAATTTGTTAGGCTCATATAATTTGTGTTCCCATTTCTTGCCATTGTTTTCTTTAGTAAATGAAGCAAATTTCAGATATTCGAGCATATTACCCCCTTGTTTGATTTATAACTTTTAATGATTTTCACACTGATTATGATTTTTTATTATGTTGTTGTCGTTTAAGATACTCACGAATTGGATTACCTGCTATTTGCGTTGTTTCAAGTGTTTTCTTTGGTATATTCTGTTCTATAGTAACTGGCTCAATATCATCTTCTTTATCGGCATAAACCAAAAACATACAGATGCAGCAACCCTGTTCCTCTTTTTGCCAATAATCAAATTCCTCAAACCAATACAATTGATAAAATATATTAGCTGGATCAATGTTTAAATTTTCTTGAAGGCGTTCGGTAATACACGCCATTTGGTCAAAACCAAAGCTATCGTCAGCAAACGTACTAACCATGACAGCTTTTAAGAAAAAATCACTTTTTATGGTAGGTAATTTTGCTATTAGCTTATCACAAGCGTTTGCCACATAATTTTTATCAGTGGCAAAACCTTGAATGAATTGGACATGCTTTCTCTTGTGAATGGCTGACCTTATGTCATTCCATTCAAAACCCATAAAACTATCATTAAGAACCAATGACTTAAAAGCGAACATAACAATTTCTATTTCATGGGGTAAACAAGTAATTACATTGTCCGCTAGTTTCAAGCACGCCAAATCTTTACCAGTGCCATTAATCGCAATCAAATAATCCGTTTGCGCCTGTATCCGATAGCGTTGCAAATCCGCCAAATCAACCTTATCACTTGCCACAAAAAAAGTGACTTCATTTTTGCCATTGGCAATTTTATGTGGTTCATATTTATCGACTTTTACAATGTCACTATCAAGTACTGACAAATTATTTTCCATTTCACACACGCCTTTTCGCTTTAATGCTTATCAAACCTTACTAAAATTGCTGTTGCGTTATCATAAGCACGACCTTTAGCGGCATAAATCTGCTTACGTAACTGTTTAAGCCATGCTTGTAAATCGGTATGCTTATCGATATTTTGCCATTCTTCACATGGCACTAAGTCATGTACGCCATCGGTACAAACAACCAAGCAATCGTCAGATGACACCGCCAACGTTTGACTGTCATAAGCAGGCATTGGATTGTTGTCTAAATCACTATCGGCAATCAAACAATCGGTTAATGCGTAAAGCGGGCTTGCCATGCCCTCTTGGTTGTATTTGCCAAAGTCGGCTTGGCGATTTTCTGCTGCGGCTTGCTCATCTACTATTTGATTCAGCAAATTATGATCACGAGTGATACATCGCCATGTTTTTGTCATAGCTGAAAAATGATAGACACGACTATCACCAATATGTTTGATAACCACAGATGAATTGGACTGGTTGTCCTTTGCAAACGTTCGATAGACTAAGGCAAGCGTCGCGGATGCGCCATAAAAGCGTTTTGGTAGGGTTGCGACTTTTTCATAAATCTTTGAGATATCCATAACCGGCGATTGATTTGAATTGTCTAAGTAGTTTTGCCACAGTTGTTTGACTGTTTTAACTGTCTTAAGGCTAGCATATTGCGATAGATTAGATTCTGCTACACCATCGGATACCGCAACACAAAACGCATCATCACATTGACGCACAGGTGTAATACCAAGCGCTTCTTGGTAATAATCATCGACAAAGAAAAATGCATCTTGCTGCAAGCCGTTGCTGGCATTGCCTTGAAAGGTCATCGCACAAAGCATAGTAGATAGTCTGGTCATATTACGAGTCGAATAAAAAGGTTAATCTGATTATAACCGTAAAGTTGGAAAAATATATTCTAGGTTTCTTTATTCGATATAGTCTGTATTTTGATACATTTTATAATCAACAAAATATATGAAAAAGCTTACCTGTGCCTTTCTTATTTAATTTCTACTACATGAGAAAAACTACCAAATACGCCTGATTGACTTCAATTATGAATGCACTATAATCAATACTAATAAAAAACTAGTTAACCATTGAATAAGTTATCATTTAGTTCTAAATTGATAGTAAATTAGGGTCATTATGATTATTTTGTTAGGTAGTCAAAAAGGTGGCTGTGGCAAATCCACCATCGCCATTAACATTGCTTGTAGCTTAGCAAACCTTGGCAAAGATGTGGTTTTGGTGGATGCTGATCCACAACAAAGCTCCGCCAATTGGGTCCGAGATCGGGATGAAACTAGTCTAGCAAAGGTACACTGTATCCAGCGATATGGTGATATCAAAAGTACCCTTAAAGATTTAAATCAGCGCTATGCGTATGTCGTGGTCGATGTGGCAGGACATGACAGTAAAGAGCTACGCACCGCGATGTTAGTGGCTAATAAATTAATTGTGCCGTTTAAACCATCGCAGCTGGATTTAGACACCCTACCCCATTTAACCGAAGTGATTGATCAGGCACTTAGCTTTAACGAGCAATTGCAGTGTTTTGGGCTATTAACCTTAGCACCGACCAACCGGGCAAATAAAGAAGTCGTTCAAGCCAAGGAATACTTGAGTGATTTTCCGCTGTTAAACCCATTAACGACCATTATTCACGAGCGTAAAATTTACCGCGATGTACTTGCAGAGGGTAAAGGCGTGATAGAGGCAACTAACGCGAAAGCCATTACTGAGTTTAGTGAATTGATGAAGGAGTTGGCATTATGATTAAACGTCGTACCCAAGCACCCACCTTGACGGAAGATGATTTTGTCAATGGCGTAACTGCTAATTCAGCTGATGAAACGCCAAACCTAGACCCCAAAGCGCCCCGAAAATTTAAGTCACATACCTTGCCTTTAAATGAGTATGAGTATAACTTATTGGTGGCACTGGCGGATAAATATGGGCAGACGCATAGTGGTATCATACGCTATGCGTTGAAGCAGCTAGCATTAAAAGATAACTAAATTAGAACCACATGAGTCTAATTTAGTTTTTTTTAAAATTTAGAGCTATTAATTAATTAAATTTAATTAATTGAGATAATTGCTGCAGTTTTTGGAATAATATCTAGATTATAATCATTATTACCTTCAACTATCCAGTTATCAACCTCTTTACTAAAACGACAAATAGTCATAATTGGTTCAACTAAAGCATTATTTATAATTATGAGTCGATAATTTTCATTCTTTAACTGAAAATAATTATATTCATTAGGTGATAAGCCTATCTGTTTAGTAGTACCAGAAAGTCCTTTAACTTCGATTAATAAATTAATTTTCTTATTAGTAGCAATTAAGTCATATCCTAAATTATCCTTTTCAACACTTTCAACCATATATCCTAGATTTCTATAATAAGCACATACTAGGTTTATTGCAATTTCTTCCACTTTTAATTTGGCAATTGTATCAATATTTTTTCTAATCTTAGGTTTATTATCTAATTCATCCTTAGTTTGTGAAATATATTTTTTAACAGTCTGTTTAAACTCTTGACCTAGAGGTTGATCAGCATACCAAATATTACTTTGACCAATACCTCCTTTTTCACCTCTTGGTAATTTGAATACTCTTTCATCTACCTCAAGAAGATGAGCGTCTTCATATTTGGCTGTTATATAATATCCATCGATTTCATTATATAGTGAAAACTGAATTATATCGAACATGGTCGTTCGTGGTAGGCCTGTCGAACCATAACGACCGTTACCCTTAGACAAGCTCAGGGCAAACGGTGCTTACTATAATTTAGGATTGACTATAGGTATGTTGATCTGATTCTCCTTTGAATTCTTGAAAATAACGATAGACCCTAGCATTGTTATACCATCCCACAATAACTGTACCTAATCCATCTCTGTTAGCTACCCAGACTACAGTAACTCCATCAATATAATCGGTGTTCACATTTTCTTTAATTCTTTCTAAATTTACTGTTTTACTTCCGGCAGTAGGTTGAACATAGCCAAAAACCCTACCATCTGAGCTTTGACTAAAGTTACATATCTCGAACCCCCTTTCGTTTTCAGTTATAAAACTGCCGCCATTCTTTATTTCATCACCTAGATGCAATCCGTCATATTTTTCCATCCAACCAATATTACAAAAAAGCATTGTCATTCCTATCTCCTTAGTTATCTACTTGTGTTCATATTTTAATTCTAAATTAAAATTCTGAAAAAGATTAAACAATATTTAAAATCTCATCTTTCTCATAATTTCCATACCTATAAAGCCCACTTTCTAACTGCTCAACCACTCGGTCTCGCAACTCTTCAGGCTCAGCCACATAAATTAAATCTGCATGCGCAATCAAATAATTAAGCACTGAGTATGAAACAAATACTTTTGATATGCTAAATTCAACTTCCTCATCTTCAATAGAAACCTGTGATTTTTCATAATTAGCGAAGACAGGTGCATCTTCAATCAGATATCTCTCATGCTCTGCTATATGCAATTTTAAATCTAATGGCTGACGACTAAACATTGATTCTGTATGCTTAGGTAATTCCTTTTCGATCTTATCTAAATTTAACCTTACTCTATCTGGGAACTCATTGAAATTTTTGATAATTTCCGCGTGTTTAATCCGATGGAATAAAAAAGTCATCGTGTCTCCATGTGTCGGATTTTCAAGTATCAGTAAACGGCAATGTGGCTCAATCACAATCTTGACAGGATAAGCTCGATATTCTCGCTCTTCATCATGCTGTTGGCTGTGATAAATAATTTTCAATGGTTCATCTTGCTGTAATGCTTGATAGATCGTTAATTCATCTTCTGGCTTAATACCTTTAAACTCATCTTGAAGTGGTTTGAAGTAAATACGCTTTCGCCAGTTTTTGACTTTTTTGCTTGCTTCTAATTGATTATTAGCACCATCAAACAACCATTTAGCATTTTCAAGCAAATCTTTTGGCGCAACTTTTTTAAGAAAACTTTCTGCCAATAACAATAGCATTGCTGTGCTGCTATCAGTTGTATCCATATTCGCTGACGCCGGTAAATAATACTTTTTTGGCTTTTTATCTATTTCTGATTTTAATGCTTGTTTTAATGCATCGCTCAGACTATCCAAATCACGCTGTATTTGGCACCTTTGGGAGTCATTAGGTTCACCTTGCAACTCGTAAGCTTGTATGACATTTTCATGCTTTGCTAATTCGATTAAAGTTTTTGCTTGAGACTCTATCCTAGGCAACGCTTGATACAAGGCGAATAGTCTTTCTATCTGTGATTTCATAAATTGTCTCAATCCATTAATTGGACGCCAGTTTAAGAAAATCATAGCATAACGATCCAAAAATTTAATGACATTTAAATAACTTTAAAAAGCTTTTTAAACATCATGAGCGATTATAACCAACCAATCGGACATCTGATGTCCAATATCATTGTTATACTTTTCCAATATTAATGGCTACTGGATATAAATATGAAACGATTTACTATTACCGATGTCGAATGGAAAGAATTCCCCATGCACCCTGAAAAATTTGATGGCTATCAGTTAGGTCTCAAATGTAACGTGGTCTTTGAAGAGCCAATTGAAAGAAATGAAGGATATGGCTATGGCGATGATAAGTTTTGTCTTACTTTAATTGCCTTAGATGATGAAGGATTTGCCATTTTTGAAGTTGAGTTCTGGGATTACAGTTTGCCTGCGATTGGCAAGACAAGCCGCGTCATATCAAAACGCTTTAGCTGTGAACAAGAAGAATACGATCTTATCCATAGCTGGGTACTTAAATAAATGATTTATCATTGTCATAGCGACTACAGGATTATCAATCATGGACAACTTAATGACTAACTATTACCCAAAGACTGACCTACCTGTGACTGCCATCTTATACCAACAAGATAGTAACTTTAACGGCGTTGAAGCACATTTTGCTTTTTTTACTGTAAATGCCCACTTTGATAGCGAAAAATTACTAGATTTTAAACAACAAGTCGGTGCTGAATTATTAGTTGGTATCGTAACTAATAAAGATGATATGAGTGACGACAGTGTAAAGGTCGCTGACAAAATTATGTGGTGTGAACCTGATGATGTTGATATTTTGGTGCCAACAATCAACCATGTAACCAGCGATGATAATTTTATACGCATTGATAAAAATGATTTTTTGATTTGTTTTGAAAATACTAATACCGCAAGGTTTATTTCTTATCGCACTACCAATGATAATTTCAATGATTTATCTAGGTATGCTAATAAATTTCAGGTTGTAGCAGATTTATCACCAAAATATGAAGCACTTATTATGCATATTAGTGCAACTGACAACTTTGACTTTGGTAACCAAGAAAAAATTAGTAAGCCGATGGAAATATTTATCGCAGAGCAAAGCAGTATTTTTTATGGTATTTCATTTACAGCTAAGGATAATCGCTGTGATATTGCGACATTCGCTTTTTGGTCTGATGATACTAGACCAAAGGTATTGCCGACACAATTGCAAAATCAATTATCGTTAGCTGAAGAGCCGTTGGCTATCAACTTACTGTCGCTACTAGCAAGTAAGCAATCTGCAATTGATAACAAAGCTATTCATTTATTCATGGGGTATCAATACCCAAAACAGGCAACTTATTTAAACCTTACTAAAGCGCCACATCTATTAATGGCGGGCCGCTCAAAAGAGACGATTACTAAAATGTTGCACACCTTAATGGTGAGTATATTGATGCAATATAGCCCTGAGCACGTTAGACTTATGCTCATTGATAGTGAAAAACCCGTGTTTACGGATTATCAAAACTTACCACATCTGATAGCCCCAATTAATGATAGGAAAAATGCCGCTCAAAATTTGGCTTGGTGTCAGTTAGAAATGGAACGTCGTTATCGATTAATTAGTCTAACCAAAACAAGAAACTTGGTGGACTTCAATCAAAAGATGGAAGAAACTAACGAACTTAGCAAATTAATAGCTCGTTACCGAGTGGTTGGTAATCCCATTATTGATTTTGAGCAGATTTCAGCCCTATTTCAACCCTTACCAAGAATTGTGGTCATCGTCAGTGAGTTAAAAGAGCTGATGCTAGATGGTACATTATTGAATGAAAAAATGATAATCAACATTGCGCAGAAAGCCTGTGCAGCGGGAATTCATTTGATTTTATCAACTAATTATCCTTCTGTGGATGTGATTACAGAATTAATAAGAGCCAATATCCCAACTCGGCTAAGCTTTGAAGTTAATACTAAATCTGATTCACAAACCATTTTAGATAGTTCGGGTGCAGAACTGCTAACCAGTGAGGATATGCTATTTTTACCTTCTGGTAGTGATGAATCAAAATATCTACAACCTATTTTTGCAACACAATTTGAAATCAATCAAGCTTGTGAAAAATGGCAACTCGATGAAAGGCAAAATTATGTGGTGACTCAGTCGCAGGAAATTAATGAACTGATTGAATCGTATATGCAGGAAATACCCATGCGGTTTTATGACCCATCTCAACCAGATCCACTATATGATGAAGTGGTAAGGTTTATCCGAGAAGGTGGTAAGGTTTCAGCATCGAGTATTCAGCGCAAATTTAGTATCGGCTATAACCGTGCTGCTCGGTTAATCGATAGAATGGAAGCGGAAGGCATTGTAAGTAGTGTGGATAGAAGTGGCAGAAGGGTGATATTGCAAATGCTTACAAATTTTGAAAGAAAAAATTAAGACAGTGATTGTTTATAAAATTTTTAGTTTTCTTATTACGGCAAAACCCAAACATTTAAACAAACTTTGTTTGCTATCGAACAAATTCAAAACTTAGATTAACTTAAATTATTATTAAATTCATTTGAAACCCTGATTTCACGGTCGGGGTCAGTTTAAAAATTTGTAAAAAAAGCGTGGTCACAAAATGGTCACGTTTTGGTCACGGTCTAAAAATTTGCAAAAAATTGATTAGTTAAATTAACAAAGCATTTTTAGTAAAAAAAGGGGCACAAAGATTGAAAGCCTTGATACTGGCGGATTTGTAGACAATAAAAAAGCCTAACTATTAAGTTAGGCTTTCTTGAATTTGGAGCGGGAAACGAGATTCGAACTCGCGACCCCGACCTTGGCAAGGTCGTGCTCTACCAACTGAGCTATTCCCGCATTAGGTAGTCAACTAGCAATTTTGAATGTTTGTTGCGTTGTTGTGGATGCGTATTATAAGGATTTTTGACACCGCGTCAAGCGTTTTTGTAAAAAAAATTTAAAAAAATACGTTTTTTTAATTTTAACTATTTTTTTATTGCAAAGTAGCTTTTTTATCTGTCTATTCTCTATTAATTTTTTCCTTTCTATCCATAGTTATTAGCTTGTTTTATCACACTCTGAAACACACTACGTATCTATCGTTACGCAATTACTGCAAATCTCAGCAAATAGTTTTTTAATGACTTCGCTATAATGCGTTTAATCTTCCTACTTTCTTGGTCCTTTTTGCTGTATTTGGAGATAACGATAAGATGAAAATTTCAAAAAAACTCATGATGTCAAGTTTGGCGGCATCGGTCATTGCAGTAGGTGCCACCGGTTGCTCAACCACTACTGATACGGGGGCGATTGGCGTTGACCGTAATCAGTTGTTGGTAGTATCCGACCAACAAGTGCAACAACTTTCTAATCAAGCTTTTCAACAAGAAATTGCCGCTGCCCGTGCCAAAGGTCTGCTTGATACCAATCCGGCACAGTTGGCACGTTTACAGAAAATTTCTCAGCGTTTGATTGCACAGACAGGTGCCTATCGCAGCGATGCAAGACAATGGCCGTGGGAAGTGCATGTCATTAAAAGTAATGAGCTTAATGCGCACGTATTCCCCGGCGGTAAAATTGTCTTTTACTCAGGGATTATCGATCGTTTGAGTCTAACCGATGCTGAGATTGCTGCCATTATGGGTCATGAGATGGCGCATGCATTACGTGAGCATACCCGTGAGCGTCTATCGCGTGAGGTGGCGACCCAGACAGGGATTGGTATTGCCGCGAGTGTCTTAGGATTATCTCAAGGTCAGACACAATTAGCAGGCTTAGCTGGGGATTTGGGTATTTCACGTCCCCATAGCCGTACCCAAGAAACGGAAGCTGATTTGATGGGGCTAGAGTTGATGGCACGGGCAGGTTACGACCCTAATGCAGCAATTAGCCTATGGCGTAAAATGCAGAGTGCGAGTGGTCGCGGCGAGCCACCTCAGTTTTTAAGTACTCACCCGGTGAGCTCAACACGTATCGCCACCATTCAATCATTATTGCCACGTGTGATGCCATTGTACCAACAAAGCCGTTACCGTTAATTTTAACTTTGTATTTTATAAGCCAATATTCAGTTGATATTGGCTTTTTTAGTGAGCAAATTTAGTGGGTAAAATATGGGGTTGATTAAAAAGTTACTTATCCACTTATCCATTGTCCATCAATTTACCCAACAATTTACCTACCCATCAATTTATCTAGCAAGCCTAACAAGTTGTCAAAAAAAACAATTGATTGAAGTTTTTTAACTATCTCAACAGCACAGTGGCTTTGTCAGTGGCATAATAAGCGTTTGGTCAAAGTTATAGGGTAAATTCATGAATCAGCTTGATATTAATTTGCTAGTCTTGTTCGTCATTTTGGGCTGCGGTGTTTTTGTGCACAATCCCACGATTTGGGTCAGTGCGACTGCGCTGATTATCATCAAATTTTTACCCCACAACCAACCTATCTTTTCTTATATCCAGCAATATGGACTCAACTTGGGTATTTTGCTGCTCACCATTGCCGTCATTGCGCCCATCGCCTCCGAGCAAGTCAGTAGCAAAGCCTTGATGACCTCTTTTGCTAGTTGGCGCTCATTATTGGCCATCGCCGTGGGATTGCTGGTGACTTGGCTGGGCGCAAGAGGGGTGAATTTAATGAAAGTTGACCCCAATGTGGTCACTGGGCTGATGATTGGCACAGTAGCAGGGGTGGTATTGTTTCGCGGGGTGGCGGTCGGTCCGTTAATTGCCGCCGGGATTTTATCCTTGCTATATTGGTCTAAGTGAATCATAGCAGCTAGTGAGTCATCAAACATAGAGAAAATTTGAGCGGTATTAACACAAGATTATTTTTGCCAGTCGCACCAATTTGATAGATTAGGCTACCTTAAAACTGTGCTAAAATGGCTAAAAAGCGGTAAGTGGTGACCAATTAGGTTTGTCATTGGCTACCCATTTTTGATGAATAAAATCAGTGAACCGAGGACGACATGAGTCAACTTGCTACCCCGATTGCCGATGCCGTGACGGCGCGTTTGCAAACGTTACAGCCCAGTGTCTATCAGCTAGAAAACGAGTCGATGCGCCATGCTGGCTATTTTGAAGGCAAAGAAACCCATTTTAAACTGACCATTGTCAGTGAGGCATTTGCAGGCAAACGCTTGATACAGCGTCATCAGTTGGTGTATGGACTTATCCATGCGTTACTGTCACAAGGCGGTGGGCAAATTCACGCGTTTTCAATTCATGCTTATACACAAGCAGAATGGCAAGCGATTGGGCAATCTCCCGAAAGTCCCAATTGCGCGGGACAAAACGCAGGGTAACATGATAAAAGTAACATGATAAAAAAGAGTGTCAAAATAAGCTAAACCCACAGACCCGTTGCGTTAATTTACGCTATATTATGATAAAAAAGGTTGATGTATGAAACACGCACATATGCTGATGGCATTGATTTTAATTGCCTTATTCTTGTGGCAAGCTGTGTTGGTATTTACCGCACCAAAAGGACAAGGCTTGCCAAAATCTGCCAAAATCGGCGCCCACGTGATGTATGCCTTGGTGATTTTGACAGGCGCGGTGACAGCGATGCCATTATTTGGCGCAGGTATAGTACCGCATTGGTTGATTGCCAAGATAGTGTTACTCATTGTTGCCATATCAGCGACTGTCAAAGCCACGCGCCAGACCACTACGCCCAATCAAGCCAAAATAGGTATGTTGATTGCTTTTATTGCCTATATGGGTATTTTGACGTTGGCATTTGTGAAACCGCTCAACCTATTTTAAGGCTAAAGCAATTAGGATAAGGGAGTAGGATGATGAAAAAATTAGCTATCTCAATACTTTTAGCGACTGCCACTACGGCAGGTTTGACAGGGTGTATGACCACGCCTACCCCTGAATACGTATCCGCCAACAATTACCAAAGCTATGACTGTGTTGCGCTTGCCAATGAGTACACGCGCGTCAATCAATACATTGATGCCAATGCCAACCAGCGCACCGGTTTGCAGGCTTCAGGCATTGGGATTGGTGTATCGGGCAATCGCCATGGTATTTATCCTACCGTGAGTGTCGGTTTAGGCTCAATCAATGGCGGCAACCGTCATAATCTATCGATTGCTATGGGACAACGTGATGCGATGCTACAAGCCGCTCGCCTAAAACAATGCCCCTTTGCTACCGGCATCAAACTCTATAGCGAAAAATAATTTATCCCATTTTTCCCTGTTGAGTATAGAACCCATCTTTCATAGTGAGACATAGTGAGATGGGTTTTTTTATGGTCAGCCAAATCATCGGCTAGGTTAGCGCTAGTAAGTGTCATTGAGTATTTATGGAATATTTATTGAATATTTTTTTAGCCTAAAGATAATTTTTATTTCGATAAAGATTGTCTCGTTTTAGATTGACAAGTTCATAATTTATTGATTAATATGTCACATATTGATGGTTAAACACGGTAAAAATTTTAAAAAAATGCATTAAAACAAGTGTTATAACAATACTTTAAGTCAAGGAATACTTGGGTATTAATCAGTGGGTAAAATTTTTTACTCAGGTAAGCACGAGGTTTTCCCTAGCTTTCGTCAATACCTTTAGTAAACACCCCAAAAAAACGATAGAAAAACACGCTAAAAAAACACGATAAAAAGACACGATAGTAAGGATGCTACCATGACCAAAGACGTGCTAACCCTGCCACGCATCGTAATGGGTGCGAAGTCTGCCAACGCCCCACTCACCCAAAGCTATGATAAAGGACCGGTCACACCACTGATAGAATTGACCATTGGTGATTTTTTCGATCAGATGGTGGAACAACACCCCGATAAAGACGCCTTAATTTCTGCTCATCAAAACATTCGTCTCACCTACCGCCAGCTACAGCGTAAAGTCAATCAGCTAGCCAGCAGCATGATTCGTATGGGTCTGCAAAAAGGTGATCGCGTGGGTATTTGGTCACACAACAATGTTGAATGGGTCATCATGCAATTGGCGACTGCCAAAGCCGGTATCATACTGGTCAACATCAACCCCGCTTATCGTATCTTCGAGCTTGAATACGCCATTAACAAAGTCGACTGCCAAGTGCTGGTATTGATGCGTCACTTCAGATCTAGCGACTATGCCGTGATGCTTCAAGAGCTTGCCCCTGAAGCGCGTCACCAAAGTTACCACAATTTAGAGCTCGTGCAATTACCCAATCTCAAACGGGTCATCTGGATTGATAGCCCAGAGTCCACTGAGGATTTTAGCTATATGCAAAAATTCTCAGCATGGATTGCTGAAGGCGATGCCGATGATCCGGCAGTGGCGGAACGTGCCAAAAAGCTCAACCCCAATAACCCCATCAATATCCAATTTACCAGTGGCACCACAGGCACGCCCAAAGGCGCGACGCTTACCCACCGCAATATTTTAAACAACGGTTATTTCATCGGTGAAGCCATGAACCTCACTGCCGATGACCGTTTGTGTATCCCCGTACCGCTCTACCACTGTTTTGGCATGGTACTGGGCAACCTTGCTATCTTGACCCACGGTGGCACCATTGTGTATCCCAATGATGGCTTTGACCCCATCACCGTACTTGAAACCGTGCAAAAAGAACAATGCACAGGTCTGCATGGGGTACCGACCATGTTTATCGCCGAGCTTGACCACCCAGACTTTGCCAATTATGACTTATCGACTTTGCGTACCGGCATCATGGCAGGCTCAAGTTGTCCGATTGAGGTCATGCGCCGCGTGATTGACCAAATGCACATGAAAGAAGTCACCATTGCCTATGGCATGACTGAAACATCGCCGGTATCCTGTCAAACCAACCAGCACACGCCACTTGAAAAACAAGTCTCAACCGTAGGTCTGGTACAGCCTAACCTAGAAGTCAAAATCGTCAACCCAGAAACAGGTGAAACGCTTGGCATCGGTGAGACAGGTGAGCTGTGTACCAAAGGTTACTCAATCATGCTCGGCTATTGGAATGACACCAATAAAACGGCGGAAGCCATTGTCGATGGCTGGATGTATACCGGTGACTTGGCAACCATGGATGAAGAAGGCTACGTCAAAATCGTCGGACGTAGTAAAGACATGGTGATTCGCGGTGGTGAAAACATTTACCCTGTTGAAATCGAAAACTACCTATATCGCCACCCAAAAATCCGTGACGTCCAAATCGTGGGCGTACCCGACAAGAAATTTGGTGAAGTCCTTGCCGCTTGGATTATCCCCAAAAAAGACAGCAACTTAACCGAACAAGACATCCGTGATTTTTGTAAAGATCACATCGCACACTATAAAGTACCGACTTATATGAAGTTTGTCGACGAGTTCCCAATGACCGTCACGGGTAAAATTCAAAAGTTCAAAATCGTGGAAGCCATGACACAAGAATTGGGACTCTAAATTTTCAACTTCATCAAAAACTTAACATAAATACAGGGGGCATCTGATAGCAATTTAGCTGCACCCTTTGACAGAATTAGGATTTACAATGACGGTTATCCAAAGTAAATTAAGCCCAAATGGCGCGGAGTTTCAAGCCAATGCCGCTGCCATGCAAACTATCGTTGATGACCTCAAAGCCAAACTTGCGGTCATTGCTCAGGGCGGCTCTAAGTCTGCACGCGCCAAACATGTGGCTCGGGGTAAGCTATTGCCACGTGAACGTGTCGAGCGCTTGCTAGATGCTGGTACGCCATTTTTAGAAGTCTCACCGATGGCAGCGTACGGCATGTATGATGCCGATATCCCTGCCGCAGGGGTGATTGCTGGCATTGGTCGTGTCGCTGGTATTGACTGTATGATTGTGTGTAACGATGCCACCGTCAAAGGCGGCACTTACTACCCGATGACGGTCAAAAAACATTTACGGGCGCAAGAAATCGCGCGAGAAAACCGCTTGCCATGTATCTATTTGGTGGACTCTGGCGGCGCAAACTTACCCAACCAAGATGAAGTATTCCCAGATAAAGACCACTTTGGTCGTATCTTTTTTAACCAAGCCAATATGAGCGCCGAAGGCATACCCCAAATCGCCGTTGTCATGGGTAGCTGTACTGCAGGTGGTGCCTATGTGCCCGCCATGAGTGACGAGTCGATTATCGTCAAAGATCAAGGGACGATTTTTTTGGGTGGTCCGCCGCTGGTCAAAGCTGCCACAGGTGAAGAAGTGACCGCCGAAGACTTAGGCGGTGGCGATGTGCATACCCGTCTGTCAGGCGTGGTTGACCACCTTGCCCAGAACGATTTACACGCGTTATCACTAGCGCGCAACATCATCGGTAATTTAAACCAACAAAAAACACCCATCCACCACGCTACCGCGCAAAAAACCCCGCGTCCACCCAAATACGACGCCAAAGAATTGTACGGTATCATCCCAACTGACACCCGTAAGCCCTTTGATATCCGCGAAATTATCGCTCGCATTGTCGATGGCAGTGAGTTTGATGAGTTTAAAGCACGCTTTGGCACGACGCTGGTGTGTGGTTTTGCCCATATTGAAGGTATGCCAGTGGGTATTATCGCTAACAACGGTATTTTATTTAGCGAATCAGCGCAAAAAGCCACCCATTTTATCGAGCTATGCTGCAAACGTAAAATTCCGCTGGTGTTTCTGCAAAATATCACAGGCTTTATGGTGGGGCGCAAATACGAAAATGAAGGGATTGCCCGTCATGGTGCCAAAATGGTCATGGCAGTTGCCAATGCCAAAGTGCCGAAGTTTACCGTGATTGTCGGCGGCTCATTCGGCGCGGGTAACTACGGTATGTGTGGTCGTGCGTATAGTCCACGTTTCTTGTGGATGTGGCCTAATGCACGTATCTCGGTGATGGGTGGCGAGCAAGCCGCGTCGGTATTAGCAACGGTCAAACGCAGCCAATACCATGCTAAAGGTGAGCACTGGTCAAGCGAGGACGAAGAAGCGTTCAAAGCGCCAGTACGTCAGCAATTTGATGAGCAAGGTCATCCGTATTATGCCTCGGCTAGACTGTGGGATGATGGCGTGATTGACCCAGCCGATACCCGTCAAGTATTGGCACTCGGATTAAGTGCGGCCTACAACGCACCGATTGAAGACACCACCTTTGGTGTATTTAGAATGTAATTTTCAGCGTGTAAAATCGGAAGTCTTGGTTATTTGTTCTATCTTAATTGAGCAAGCATCAAAAATACTCCCACATTACCCAACAAAAAAAAGGAAAAACACGATGAAATTACCAACTTATGACAGCCTACTGTTAGACATTGACCAGCACGTAGCGACCATTACCCTCAACCGCCCAGACAAACGCAATGCCTTTAATGACGATGTCATCCAAGAACTGACCGATGTGTTTCAATTTTGCGCTGAGCAAGACGAGGTGCGTGCGGTGGTATTGACTGCCAATGGCAAAGCCTTCTGTGCCGGGGCAGACCTAAACTGGATGCGCGCGATGGCGGATTATAGCCACGATGAAAACTTGGCAGATGCTGGCAAGCTTGCGCAAATGCTAGCGACCATCTATCACTGCCCAAAACCCACCGTCGCTGCCATTCAAGGCGATGTGTATGCCGGTGGTATGGGTCTGGTTGCGGCTTGTGATATCGCCATTAGCGTCAAAAACGCCAATTTTTGCTTAAGTGAAGTCAAACTTGGCTTGATTCCTGCGACCATTAGCCCGTATGTGATTCGTGCGATGGGTGCAAGAGCCGCGCATCGGTACTTCTTAACCGCTGAAGTATTTGATGCCAAAGAAGCCAAAAAAATCGGTTTTATCCATGAGCGAGTGGATGAAGAAGAGTTTACACAAAGCCTTGATAATTTGGTCAAACACTTGGTTAACGCCAGCCCAAATGCTGTCAAGGTGTGTAAAAAACTGGTGCAAGATGTGGCATATGCCGAGATTAACGAGCAGTTAATCAAAGATACTGTTGCAGGCATTGCCGATATTCGTGCATCCGCCGAGGGTAAAGAAGGCGTACAGTCATTCTTGCAAAAACGTCAACCAAGCTGGCTTGAATGACTGAGCCAAAATAACTGGGCTAAAATAACTGAGCCCAAATGACTGGGGTAAAAAGCTAGGTTTTATAAGTTAAATTATATCAGAATACCAAGTTAGATCCGCGGTGATGCGGTGTTGAAAAAATAAAAAGGGACGATTATGTTTTCAAAAATCTTAATAGCCAACCGTGGTGAGATTGCTTGCCGCGTGGCAGCCACCGCCAAAAAACTGGGCGTGCGTACCGTTGCGGTATATTCAGATGCTGACCGCTTTGCCAAGCACGTAGCCGTGTGTGATGAAGCCGTTTATATAGGCGGCTCTGCGCCCAAAGACAGCTACCTGCGTTGGGAGCGCATTTTGGAGGCTGCCAAGCAGACAGGCGCACAAGCGATTCACCCAGGCTACGGGTTTTTGAGTGAAAACGACGAATTTGCCCAAGCGTGCGTGGATGCGGGTTTGGTGTTTATCGGTCCCCCTGCGTCTGCCATCACCGCCATGGGTCTGAAAGCCGAGTCCAAACGCTTGATGGAAGCTGCCAATGTACCACTCATTCCAGGGTATCATGGCACCAACCAAGACCCTGAGTTTTTGCATAGCGAGGCCGACAAAATTGGCTACCCTGTGCTAATCAAAGCCAGCTCTGGTGGTGGCGGCAAAGGCATGCGGTTAGTTGAAAAAACCGAAGACTTTATTGACGCCTTGGGCTCATGTCAACGTGAAGCCATTAGCAGCTTTGGCAATGATAGCGTATTGATTGAAAAATACGCCCTGCGTCCGCGTCATATTGAAATTCAAGTCTTTGGCGACAGCCACGGCAACTATGTGTATTTATTTGAGCGTGATTGTTCGGTACAGCGCCGCCACCAAAAAGTGCTCGAAGAAGCCCCTGCCCCCGGTGTCAGCGTGGCAATGCGTGAAGCGATGGGCGCGGCAGCGATCGCGGCGGCAAAAGCGGTCAATTATGTGGGGGCGGGTACGGTTGAATTTATCGTAGAGCAACGTGAGTGTTCGCCCGAAGATAAATTTGGCGGCATGAATTTCTACTTTATGGAAATGAACACGCGCCTGCAAGTTGAGCATCCCGTCACTGAAGCCATTACCGGTACTGACCTGGTCGAGTGGCAACTGCGTGTTGCCAGCGGCGAGCCGTTGCCAAAACAACAAGCAGACTTGACCATCAACGGTCATGCGATTGAAGCACGTATCAATGCTGAAAACCCAGACAACAATTTCTTGCCCGCCACAGGTACGCTAAACGTTTACCGCACGCCAACTCACAGCGAGTTTAGGGTGTCAGATGTGCGTATAGATGATGGTGTACGCGAAGGCGATGTCATCAGTCCTTACTATGACTCGATGATTGCCAAACTCATCGTCCATGCACCAACCCGTGAGCAAGCGCTTGCCAAGCTAGACCAAGCCTTGGCAGAAACCCGTATTGTCGGTCTGCCTAACAACGTGGCGTTTTTGCGTCACGTGGTGCAATCAGATTCGTTCAAACATGCCAATCTTGATACCGCATTGATTGAACGTGAAAAAGACGTACTGTTTGGTCAGCTGCGTGGTGAACTACCTTGGCTGGTAGCCACCGCGATTGTCAACGAGCTTGCCCAAGAAGCGCAAACCCAAAACCACGACCCATTTAGCAAAACTGACGCATGGCGCGCGTATAGCCAGTATGCGCGTCCGTTTGAGTTGGTGTATCACGATAAGCCATTGCGTGCGGTTATCAGCCAACTTAACGAGCAAGCCAAGGAACAAGCATTTCATCTAACGATTAACACCATTGCCAAAACCGAAAAACAAGGCGCGGACGTTGTCACGCCCATCTATCAAGGCGATGTTCGTTATTTGCCCACTGTCGATGATACTTTTACGCTATGGCTAAGTGACGGAGAAACAGCCGGTAAGCGCCAACAGATGCAGGCATGGCGACAACATGAGCAAGTATATGTGTTCTCAAATCATGCCAGCGATACTATTACCTTGGTGGATAGCATGGCGCATGTGGGTGAGGAAGCCCAAGATGGCGGCAGCCTAAAATCGCCCATGCCAGGTCAAGTGGTGGCGTTTCGGGTCAATGTGGGCGATGAAGTGAAAAAAGGTCAAGCCTTGGCAGTGATTGAAGCGATGAAAATTGAGCATACCATCAATGCCCCGGCTGATGGTACGGTGGCAGAGTTACTGTTCAAAGCAGGTGATTTGGTATCCGATGGCGATGAACTGTTAAAACTTGATACGGGCAGCCAATCATGAATTACCCAAATTTTGTCAAAATCATCGACGTGGGCGCAAGAGACGGACTACAAAACGAAAAACAAACCGTGCCAAGCGACGTCAAAATCGAGTTGATTAATGGCTTGATTGATGCAGGGGTGCGCAAGCTTGAAGCCACCAGTTTTGTGTCGCCAAAGTGGGTACCACAAATGGCGGACAATGATACCGTATTAAATGGCATTGTTAAACGCGATGACGTGGTCTATTCGGTACTCACGCCTAATATGAAAGGCTTTGATGCCGCCCTTGCCCACCGTGACCAATTTGCCAATTATGAAGTGGTGATTTTTGGCTCAGCGAGTGAAGCCTTTAGCCAAAAAAATATCAACTGTAGCATCGCTGAGAGTATCGAGCGTTTTGCCCCCGTGGCTGACGCCGCTAAAGCGCATGGCATCAAGGTGCGCGGTGTCATCTCTTGTACCGTGGGCTGCCCGTATGAAGGCGATATTTCACCCGATAAAGTCGCCTATGTGACAGAAAAACTCGTTGCCATTGGCGCTCAGCATATTGGCATTGCTGACACCATCGGCGTGGGCACGCCTATCAAGGTGCAAAAAGCGTTGGATGCTGCCTTGCGTTATATTGATATTGACAATATTTCTGGGCATTTTCATGACACCTATGGTCAAGCTCTTAGCAATACCTTAGCGGCATTACAAATGGGGGTATGGCAGTTTGATACCTCGGTGGCAGGGCTTGGCGGCTGTCCGTATGCCAAAGGCGCAACCGGCAGTGTTGCCACCGAAGATGTGGTATATCTGCTACATGGCATGGGTATTGAAACGGGCATTGACCTCGACAAACTGGTCGATGTCGGACAAAAAATCAGCGCGTTTTTGGGCAGGCAAGATGGCTCAAAGGTGGCAACAGCGATTTTAAATAAACGTAAATCTTTAACAGTCAGTTAATAAACAAGGAATGACTATGAACCTAGGACTCGATTACCAACTTGGCGATGACATCAACGCCCTACGCGAAACCGTCAAAGCCTTTGCCGATGCCGAAATCGCCCCACGCGCTGCCGAGCTTGACCGCACCGACCAATTCCCAATGGACTTGTGGCAAAAAATGGGCGAGCTTGGGCTACACGGTATCACCGTACCCGAAACTTACGGCGGCGTGGACATGGGCTATGTGGCGCACATGGTCGCCATGGAAGAAATCAGCCGCGCATCAGGCTCAGTGGCGCTAAGCTATGGCGCACACTCCAACTTATGTATCAACCAAATCAAACGCAACGGTACAGACGCCCAAAAACAAAAATACTTGCCAAAACTCATTAGCGGTGAATTCATTGGTGCCTTAGCCATGAGTGAGCCCGGTGCAGGATCAGACGTGACCAGCATGAAACTACGCGCCGAAGACAAAGGTGGCGTATATGTACTAAATGGCTCAAAAAT
This sequence comes from Moraxella osloensis, assembly GCF_001553955.1. NCBI lineage: Bacteria > Pseudomonadati > Pseudomonadota > Gammaproteobacteria > Moraxellales > Moraxellaceae > Faucicola > Faucicola osloensis. The sequence continues at coordinate 1,743,590 of NZ_CP014234.1, read as the reverse complement.
GTGGATTACCAATGGACCGGATGCCGATGTGATGGTAGTGTATGCCAAAACCAACCCAGAGCTTGGGGCAAAAGGCATCACCGCGTTTTTGGTAGAAAAAGGCATGAAAGGCTTTTATACCGCGCAAAAACTCGACAAACTCGGTATGCGCGGCAGTCACACAGGCGAGATGGTGTTTGACAATGTCGAAGTGCCAAGCGACAACATTTTGGGCGGTCTTAACAACGGCGTTAAAGTATTGATGAGTGGCTTGGACTACGAGCGTGCGGTACTTGCCGCAGGTCCCATCGGGCTGATGCAAGCGGTGATGGACAACGTCATTCCCTACATCCACGACCGCAAGCAATTTGGTCAAGCCATCGGTGAATTTCAATTAATTCAAGGTAAAGTGGCGGACATGTATACCACTTTACAGGCAGGGCGCAGCTTTCTTTACACCGTGGGCAAAAACTTAGATATGCTAGGCTCAGACCATGTGCGCCAAGTACGCAAAGACTGCGCCAGCGTGATTTTGTGGACAGCGGAAAAAGCCACTTGGATGGCAGGAGAAGGTATCCAAATCTTTGGCGGCAATGGCTATACCAACGAGTACCCACTGGGTCGTATTTGGCGTGATGCCAAGCTATATGAGATTGGCGCAGGTACTAGCGAAGTACGGCGTATGCTGATTGGTCGTGAGCTGTTCAACGAAACCGCCTAATTGATTAGGTTTTTCAGCAAAAGCCCTAGCTAAAACTAGGGCTTTTTTATTAGATTGTCAAAATAGGTTGTCAAAATCCGGCTTATTAGCCGTGCGCTATGTTAAGGTTGATTGTAAAATCGCTTGGTATTGCGCCGGTTTGAGACGGGGTCCGAACTGCTGAATGATTTGGCTTGCGACGCTACTGGCTAATTTGCCACAATCTGCCAACGCATGACCGTGCGATAGCGCGTATAAAAAACTGCCCGCAAAATTATCCCCTGCGCCATTGGTATCTAGCACTTGATCAACGGCTAGCGATGCCACATCAATCAATTTTGTTTCACGTGAAACATCGTCTCGCACTGCAATGATTGACCCTGCTGCGCCATTGGTCACCACTGCCATATTGGCGACTGACAATAACGCTGTTGCCGCTTGCGAATGACTGCTTTGGTTGGTAAATAGCTGCGCTTCATCACAGTTACAAAACACCGCATCCACGCCACCCTCTAGCATGGCATCAAGTCCTTCACGACCAAACTTGACCACGGCAGGGTCGGCAAAACTGACCGCGATTTTAGCCCCGTTGTCTTTGGCTTGTTGTTTTAGCTGAGCAATCGCCTGTTGTACCGAGGGTGACATGGCAAGATAACCTTCAAGGTACAACCAATCAGCATCATTGAGCGCATCAAACTCAATATCGGTTTCGCTGATTTCTGCTGAAGTGCCCAAATGCGTTTGCATGGTGCGCTCACCATCTGGGGTCACCATCACCATACAGCTACCTGTGGTACCATCAGCGAATGACTTGGTAGATGTCTTGATACCCGCGGCATTTAAATCCGCCAAATAAAAACGCCCTGCATCGTCTTTACCCACTCGGCAAGCGTAAAAAGTATCGCTGCCAAGGCTTGCGGCAGCATAGATACTGTTGGCAGCCGAGCCACCGCCGGCTTGTTTGGTCGCGGTGATGTTTTGCGTGGTGAGCGAGGCGATGAGATCAGCTTGCTCACTGTGACTGGCTAGGGTCATGTTACCTTTGGTCAATCCTGTGGCGTGAAGCTGTGCATCGGTGACGACAAATTCACTGTCAACTAACGCATTGCCGATGGCGACGATTTTTGCCATGTGGTTTTTCCTTTTTGAGATAAATTGGTTAGGGTGTTTTTTTATGTACTTGATGGTTCATTAGGCATGACTATTAAAAAATCTGTCATACCAATGTCAACACCTTGTTGAGATAATAGCGTTGTGGTTTGCCCACGATGGTGTGTTTGGTGATTAAAAAAGTGACTGAGTAACAAACCAAATTCTCGGTTAAATGTCTGTCCTTTGGTATTGTGATAAATCATTGGCTGTTGCAATTGGCTTTCAGTCACTTCTTCCACCAAAGCTATAATGATATTGTCAAGCTCAGTTCTTGCAGCTGCATAGGCTGTTAAGTTGTCAAACAATAACGTATCTAAAGCAGTCGGCTTTGGAAAATTGGCTAAAATCTGTAAACTTTTAAAATTAAAGAACTGGTTGAAACGATTTAACCAAATTAAATCCCCTACCATCAAATGATTCATGGTACCTAAAATTGAGCCAAAAAATGCGTGCTGATTTTTAAGTAAACTATCGGTATCAAGTTGTTTCATCGCTTGAATCATTGCTTGATTCAAGTTTTGATTATAGTTTGCAAATAGTTGAAACATGGGCTTTCGCATGATTTTTCCATTTTTATTCTAAGGCTGGTTTATCATAGCAGACTTTATTGTCCAAATCCGTAGCAGCATTTTACTGTAAAAATTGAAACTTTACTTGATAACAATAAGTCATTTTCTCTTTAATAAAACGATTTTGACCCCCATTTCTCAAAAATAAATCCGACAAAACTGCTATACTTTCCGTCTATTTCACGATTCATTGTCAGCGATAAATTTTGACAAGTATTATTATTCATAACAGGTAACTTCATGCCCGCAACTTCTCACGACACTACTTTAGATTTGACCCTGCACCCTGCTTTTACCCTACGCTCTCATGAGCGCATCGATGCGTTATCGCTTGATGTGCTGGTGAGTGAACATAACGCCACGGGGTTGATTCATTATCACCTAGCCCACCCGAGTGATGAAAATGCCTTTATGATTGGCTTTCGCACCCAGCCGATGACGGACCGCGGTGAAGCGCATATTTTGGAGCATACCAGTCTATGTGGCTCTGAAAAATATCCCGTGCGCGACCCGTTTTTTAGCATGATTAAGCGCTCGCTCAATACGTTTATGAATGCGTTTACCGCGGCAGATTGGACGGCGTATCCGTTTGCCACCCAAAACCGTCAAGATTATTTTAACTTGTTGTCGGTGTATTTAGATGCGACATTTTTCCCAAGTTTAAATCCGCTCGATTTTGCCCAAGAAGGGATTCGTGTGGAGCTTGATGATGATGGCAAACCGCAGTATAAAGGCATTGTGTTTAATGAAATGAAAGGCGCGATGAGTGGCGAGATTGACCAGTTGTATCACACGCTGGCGCGTCATTTATTCCCCACAACCACTTATCACTACAATTCTGGCGGTGAGCCTGCTGCTATTACTGAGCTGACTCATGCTGATTTGGTCAAATTTCATCAAAGTCACTATCACCCAAGCAATGCGGTGGTGATGAGCTTTGGCAATATCCCTGTGGCAGAGACCCAAGCCCGTATCCACGAGGATGCATTGGCGGTGGCAGGCAAAGCGTTTGCTAAAGGGCAAAAACACGCCTCACGACTCGAAAAACCATTGACCGCGCCAATCAGCGTGACGGACACTTACAGTGTCGATACGGTGAAACCCAAACAAACCCATCACGTCATGGCATGGTTATTACCATCGATTTTAGACGGCAAACAGCGCCTGGCTATGCGATTACTTGAAGGCGTATTGGTTGAACATGCAGGTTCGCCGCTGCGGGCATATCTCGATAGCCATCCGCTGGCATCTGCCCCAACGCCGCTACTGGGCTTGGATGACAGCCATTATCAGATGGTGTTTTATGCGGGTGTCCGTGGCTCTGAGCCTGAGCATGGCGATGCTATTGAGCAAGGGATTTTGGACTTACTCAAACAAGTGGCGGACCAGCCTGTGGACAGTGAAGCGATTGAAACCATTTTGCACCAAATCGAAATCGACCAACGTCATATCGGTGGCGATAGTATGCCATATGGTCTAAATTTGATGCTAGAAGGCTTTAGTACTGCTATCCACGACGGCGACCCCATGCATGTGTGGGACATCGATGAAAACCTAAACTGGCTACGTGAGCAAGTAAAAAACCCGGATTTTATCGCCGATTTGATTCGCAAATTTTTGCTCGACAATCCGCACCGCGTGCGCTTGACACTCATCCCTGATGCCAGTAAATCTGAGCAACAAGCTAAGGATGAGCAAGCCAAACTTGACACCATCGAAGCGGCACTGACCGATGACACGCGTAATGCGCTCATCGCCCAAGCCAAAGCCCTTGCCGAGCGCCAAGCTACGCCTGATGATGTGGATTTGCTACCCAAAGTGGGATTGGCGGATATTCCTGCCCAAATTCAATTTAAAACAGGTACAAAACGCGATATCACTTTAAGTGGTGTGCCAAGTACGTTGTATGAATATGAAGCAGGCACCAATGGTCTGTACTATTATCAAGTGATTATACCCCTAGAAGGTCATGAAGCGCTCATCAATCACCCAGATTTACCAACCTATCTGAGCTTGATTAGTGAAGTAGGCACGCGCAAACACGATGCCTTGGCATTTCAAGCGCGGCAAGCACGCCATTCAAGCGGTGTGACTGTCAGAATCAGCCAGCGCACGTCACCTGACAACCCCGAAAAAATGGATAGCTTCTTGGTGTTCGCTACCCGTTCATTGTCACGTAAATTTGAAGCGATTGAGCTGGTTAAAGAAGTACTCAACGACACTATTTTTACTGAATATGCGCGAATGGAAGAGCTACTGACCCAAAAACAAATGGGCTGGCAATCGCGCCTTGCCAATGCAGGTCATGCGTATGCCATGCAAACAGCGAGCCGTAACACCAGTAAAATCGCCCGTCTTGAATATGTACGCGGTGGTTTGCCTGCATTAAATAGCTTAACTGAATTTTTGCAGCAAGCAGAGCAAGATAGCAGTGCGTGGCAAAAGCTCGGAGAGCGCTTAGCCAATTTACACAGCTACATCAAAGCCCTGCCAAAACAAGCACTTATCATCGCCGAAGCAGAGGTATTACCGACGCTGCAGCAAGCGATTAGTGAGAGCTGGCAAACGCCTGTTGAAGAGCCTACCGCTACTTTAATCGAATCGCCCATTACCACTGACGGTAGCGATATCGCGTGGCTTGCGCAAACCAATGTATTTCATCATGCGCTTGTCTTTGATGCCGTACCGACCAACCATCCCGATGCCCCTGCCTTGATGGTGCTCTCAAGTGTGCTACGCAACAACTATCTGCATCGTACCATTCGTGAGCAAGGCGGGGCGTATGGCGGCGGCGCGAGCTATGATAGCAATGCTTGCTCTTTCAAGTTTTATAGCTACCGTGACCCGCGTGACCAAGCCACGTTTGATGACTTCTTGGGTAGTATTGATTGGTTACTCGCGCAGACCACAGGCGAAAAAACCGATGCTTGGATTGAAGAAGCGATTTTAGGATTGATGGCAGGCATGGATAAGCCCGCAAGTCCTGCGGGTGAAGCGGTCAAGGCGCTGTTTGCCGAGTTGCATGGTCGCGGCAAAGACTGGCAACAAGCGATGCGTGCCAAAATCTTGGCGGTAACTTTGGAAGACTTACAGCGGGTGACAAGAACTTATCTTAAAGACAAGCCTTACACACGCGCAAGCCTTGCACCGTTTGATAAAGCAGAACTCATGCAAAACATGGGTTTTCAGATTGAAAAAGTGCTATAACAAACGTCACAATAAAATTCATCATCTTAATAATTAAGGCGCTATCAATAGCGCCTTTTTTCATCTTTTACACCACCCGTTTTACACAACCAGCAATTCAATGTTACCCAGTCCGTCAATTTGCGCCAGTATGGTATCGCCTTTCACCACCGCACCCACGCCCGCTGGCGTGCCTGTAAAAATCAAATCCCCTGCTTTGAGCTCAAAAAACTCGGATAAATTGGCAATGGTCTCTGCCACATTCCAAATCAACTGATTGATATTGCCTTGTTGTTTGGGCTCCCCATTCACCGCCAATGAAATATTTGCTTGTTGTATCTCAGCAACGCTAGCAACGGGATAAATTTCGCCAATGGGTGCCGAATAATCAAACGCCTTGCCAATCTCCCACGGACGACCCGATTTTTTCATTTCGTTTTGCAAGTCACGGCGCGTCATGTCGAGCCCCACGGCATAGCCAAAAATCAAGTTATGAGCCTGTGCTACACTCACATTGGCACCCGCTTTGCCAATCGCAACCACCAATTCTACTTCATAATGTAGCGCTTGCGTTTTAGTCGGATAAGGCAATTGGGCAACGCTATCGGGTCGAACCGCAATAATCGACTCGCTGTCACCGGCTTTACAAAAGAAAAATGGCGGTTCACGGTCAGGGTCACTACCCATCTCTCGGGCGTGGTCGGCATAGTTGCGCCCCACGCAATACACGCGGCGGACAGGAAAGGTTTGCTCAGATTGATGGATGGGCAGTGCCACCACTTGGCCGGGTGGAAAAATCGTATTCATGGTGATTCTACTTGGGTGGTTGGGGTATCAGATGATGGCTGGGTGATGGCGATATCAGTGACATGAGTGACATGCTGGTCAGCTGCTAAATTGCTAGCAGGTTGCCACGCTTGCAAAAATTTATCATGGCGCAGGCTATTGTCTTGATTGGTGAACGATTGCAGATGGTCTCGGGTGGTAGATTCCCATTGCTCGCTTTGCTCAGCTGAAAATTGTCCCGTCAGTCGTTGGTAGCGCAAAAAAATCAGCCAAGTATTGAGCACATCACTTTCACAATAAGTGGTGAGCTTATCCCATGCCTCTGCTTGCACCATAGGCACCACATCATAGCCGTCCAACGCTTGCTTGCCTGCAAAGCCGCATAAGGATGCGACGACATCGAGTTTTTGCGACGTGCTATTCATGGCAAGTTTCACCATCAAATCGGTGTGACGGTCATGATAGCGGTTGATATAGTTGTTGTATCTCATCTCACCGGTTTGGCTAAACAGCTTGGGCGCAGTCAAGCCATGCTGCAACGCCCGATACACCATAACCGGTATATCAAAGCCCTTGCCATTCCAGCTCACCAACAACGGATTTTTTTCAATAGCATTAAAAAAGGTTTGAATTATTTGCGCTTCGCTATGGTCAGCCAGCGACAGCGATTTGAGGGTCATTTTGCCACCCGCCACCCACAACACCGAAAGACAAGCGATTTGGTGCAAAGGCAGTGGCATAAAAGGATGCCCAACATCTTGCTCACGCAGTGCCATAAGCTTGGTCATGGCATCGTTATCCGATAACCCAGCCAACTCAGGGTATAGCCGCTTGCCTGTGGCAACATCGGGTATGGTTTCGATATCAAATACTAAAATCGGCGCTGGCGTAGCCATAATACCTCCTTGTTAATTTCTGCTTTATGTTATTAGGTATTAAGCGTCATCTTTAACACCAAACAACCCTGTTGATAGATAACGATCGCCACGGTCACAGACGATAAATGCAATCACCGCCTCTGGGTGTTCTTGAGCGATTTGGTACGCTGCCCACGCCGCACCACCTGATGATACCCCCGCAAAAATCCCTTCTTCACGGGCAAGCTTACGCATAAACACTTCCGCATCGTGCTGCTCGATGTCCATCACCCTATCCACCAAACTTGGCTCAAAAATTTTGGGTAGGTACGCTGGTTCCCAACGTCGAATCCCTGCGATATTAGCGCCTTCAGCGGGCTGTAAACCGATAATTTGCACGTTTGGGTTTTGTTCTTTTAGGTATTTGGACGCCCCCATGATGGTGCCTGTGGTCCCCATTGAGCTAATAAAATGGGTAATCGTGCCATTTGTTTGCTGCCAAATCTCAGGACCTGTGGTCAGATAATGCGCTTGTTTGTTGTCAGGGTTGTTAAACTGGTCAAGTACGATGCCTTTGCCTTCTGCCTGCATTTGCTGGGCAAGGTCGCGTGCTGACTCCATGTTATCGACTTCAATCAATGTCGCCCCATACGCTGCCATCGCGTCTTTACGCTCTTGGGTAGAGTTGCTAGGCATAATCAGCGTCATGGCATAGCCGCGCATTGCCGCGACCATGGCAAGGGCGATGCCTGTATTGCCACTGGTGGCCTCAATGATGGTGTCGCCTGGCTTGATAGTGCCACGTAGTTGCGCTTGATAAAACATGTTATAGGCAGGGCGGTCTTTCACTGAGCCCGCTGGATTGTTGCCTTCAAGTTTGGCAAGCAGGGTGGCTGTACCTTGGTCGGTTTGCGGTGCAAATCGCGCCAGCTTGACCAGTGGCGTATGTCCAATGCAGTCATTGAGCGTGCTGGTTTCAGTGATGAAATTATTGTGGGTCATAAGACAACCTTAGTTTTTGGCCATGAAGTTTTGATAATACGAGTTTTGAGTAGACGAAATTTAGTATAGCTTATAGATTAGCTAGCGTTGATTAGTTTTTTTAACAGTAATTTTTTTGATTGCGCGCGTAGTTTAGCAAAATTCGTATCACCCGTCAGTGGCGAATCATGATTATTGTGCAAGTCATTTTTCAACCGCTATCCCATCTGATTTTATCTCGATTTTTTGCTAGGGTATAGACTTGTCAAAAATTTACTTGCGACAAAAACCCTAGCCGCGCAAGCAAAATTGGCTAAAATCCTATAAAATGAAACGCTATACCCCAAAACCCTGATAAAAAATCTGATGCCTAAATTAGGCTGATGCAAGGCTAGCAATGTGAGCAAACGATTTCACTTGGATTTTTCCACCGCTTATGGACAGTTGATACTGTTGGTGTTTTTGCCGATTAGCGCACTCGCGTTGACGGGTGGTTTTTTGGTGTTATCGGATACTAGCCGTGCTGCGCGTGCCATTCAGCAATCAACCGCCGATAATTTGCTGGTGACGCTGCAGCCTGTCGCCGCTTCTATGCAGACGAATCTGATTAAAATCAACCAAGCGCTATCGACAACTAGCACTCAGCCTAATAGCAATAATCGCTCAAATGACGATGGCTCAAGTAAAGATGGCTTAAATAAAGATAGCATAAACAAACACAGCGCAAATAAAGCTGAGCTGTCGCCCAAAGAATTGGCGGCGCTACAAGCCAATGTGAAATTTGCCTTACAAAATGCCATCAACGACAAGCACTTGCAAGGCGTAGCGATTGTCAACGAACAAAATAAAGTGTTGGTCAGTTTTGGTGATTTGTCGCAACAGCCCAATCCGCGCTTATTGCCTTTTTTGGGACGCCACCTTGAAGCGCAAAGCAATACGCAGCAAACTTATTTGCTAACGCAGCTCAACACCCAATCCAACAGCCTGTTTAATAGCAAAGGTAGTAGCTTATTTGGTCGAAAATTGGTACTAAGCCCGCCCGCCAATGCCACCGCCCCACTACCGACCTTGTGGCTTATTGTCAATATTGATAATGAGCCGCTACAAGTGGCTCGCTATCAAGTGATGTTGGCGTTAGCGATTACCGGACTTTTTACCATTTTGCTGCTGCTATTAACCACCCACATATATGCCAGACGTTGGATTGCGCCGATTTATGAGATGCGGTTACATTTGCAGCGCACCAACGCCAATAACCTGTATAAACCGATGACCATCAACGCCAGCGGTGAAATCAACCAACTGCAACAGGACTTGGTCAAGACCTTAAGACGTCTGCATAAAAGTTTCCAAGAACTCAAAAATCACGCCGAACAGACCGAAGATGATTTGCGATTGGCTTTTGACGAGATGGAAATGCAAAACATCTCAATTCGCAATGCGCGTGATGCCGCGGTTTCAGCCAGTCAAACCAAATCGGCATTTTTAGCCAATATCAGTCATGAATTACGCACCCCACTTAACAGTATTGATGGGTTTATCAACCTATTATCCCGTCATGGCGGCTTAAACGCCGAGCAAGACTTGTACGTGCAAACGATTCGTAAGTCTTCAGCGCACCTATTAGCACTGGTCAATGACGTGCTTGATTTTTCTAAGATTGAAGCCGGTAAATTGGTACTGGATAGTCATGAATTTGACCTGTATGCCAGTATCTACGATGTGGTGGATATGTTATCGCCACTCGCGGCAGAGAAAGACTTGCGCCTGGCGGTGTTCTTCTATGACGATGTGCCGCATTATCTGGTGGGGGATGCGTTACGCACCAAGCAAGTGTTGACCAATCTTGTTAACAACGCCATCAAATTTACCGATGATGGCGAGGTCATTGTGCGGGTCAGTCTGGATGAGGACATCGATGATTTAATTCATATCAGTGTGCAAGACACAGGGCGCGGGATTTCGCCTGAGCATCAAAAAGTGCTGTTCCAAAGTTTTTCGCAAGGCGATCCGTCGATTACTCGCCAGTACGGCGGTACGGGGTTGGGGTTGGTGATTTCAAAACAGCTCACCTATCTGATGGGCGGCAATATTGGTTTTTATGACAACGCCACTGAGCAAGCGGGTGATGCAAGCCAATCGCACAAAATCAAAGGCACGACCTTTTGGTTTACTTTGCCGATGAGCATCAGTAACCAAGAACAGCAGCGGCTGCTTATCCATGACCCCATTTGGCAGTTACCCGCCATTGTCGCGCCAAAAAGCGATGCCGGTTATGTGGCGGCTGATACCACTACTGCGGTAAATATTTTGGTTTGGATTGACCATCTTGCAAGCTTACAGGTGTTAAAAGGCTCGCTGCGTGAATTGCCGATTGCCATTACTACCGCAAGTACGCTAGCCAGCCTACTTGAATCGCTCAAAGAAACAGGCAATCATTGGGATTGGGTCATCGTGGACAATGGCACCACTGAGGATACCACGTCGCTGCTCAAACAAGTACGCTTACATTATGCCGGTAAATTGCTACTATTTGGCTATCAAGTCAATCTTGAGCCAGAATTGTTGTCGCGTTACCAAGCCCAAGCCTTGTATCAGCCGCTCGATCGTCGCCAGCTTTATCAGCTGCTCGATAGCAATTCTGCCAGCAGCCAAGAGCCCACACTGCCGCAGTGGCATGGCTTTACTGTGCTTGCCGTGGATGACCATCTGCCCAATTTGTTGGTACTAGAAGCGTTATTGGCTGAACTAAGCATTAATGTGGTGACGGTCAACAGTGGGTTTGATGCCATTGAATACATCACCACCCACCAGTCACAAAGCGATACCGCCGTGGATTTGATCTTTATGGACATTCAAATGCCAAGAATGTCAGGCAGTGAAGCCGCCATCCAAATCCGTAAGGTTGAAACGCAAGCAGGACATCAACATATTCCGATTATTGCCCTGACCGCGCATAGTCTATCGGATGAACGCGATAAATTATTGGCATCTGGGATTGATGACTATGTGGGCAAACCAATCAGTCAAGCCCAGTTATTGCAAATCCTGCAACGCTGGTTGGGTAAACACAGCACCTCCGTGTCCGCTGATGTGACTTTTGACTCAACCGCTGATGTGGCTTCTGACAAATCTGCTATCAACTCACCCATCTCGGCGCGGCCGATAGCGTCTGGGGCAAATAACCCGCGTACTGCACCTGCAACCCCCAAAGAGAGTGGCGTATTTGCTCATACGCCATTAGCCGCCTCAGCGACTACCACCGATGACAACACTAATCTGCCAAGCCTACCATCGGTCAGCAGCCAGCATAGCGCTGAGTCACTAGCAAGTCTTGCTGTTATTGATTGGGATGATGCGGTGATGCGGGTAGCAGGTAAGCCTGATTTGGCAGCCAACTTGATTACCCTGCTGATTGAATCAATTGAGCAGGAAAAAAGTGACTTACAGCAGGCTTGGCAGCGCCACGACAGGCAAGCCTTGTCCCACGTCGCGCATCGCATTTTAGGCGCGAGTCGTTATACGGGCGTACCACAGCTACGCCAAGCCAGCCAAAATCTTGAAGACAAGTGCTTGCTAAATATCAACAATAGCTCGCCTGCGCAATTTGCCATTTTGGCGCCTTATTATGAGCAAATGCTACAAGCGCTCGATAACTTGGCACAGGCTGATTTGAGTCAATTCCCTGCACTCAAATATGCCCAGCTCAAAGAAAACGATATGACTTGGAAGATGATTTGATGCCCATCACCACAATACCGCCTAGGTTTGGCATACTTGCTATTCCACGTTACCTTTCTTAAACGTATCGTCCGATATCGCCTCTTGTGCCCAATCAACAAAATCAGTAAAGTGAGATTAATGATTGCAAACCATTGCGTTCTTGCAACATTTTTTTAAGTGGATTGGGTTGGTCAAATTTTAAGGATGCGTATGTCGGTTTTGTCGGTATCAAAAATATTGCCGGGTGTAGGGTTTTTGCCATTTTCTCAGCGTGCTACTGCTTCATCTTTAGCGCAGCGTATCAAAGCGGCAAACGATAACCTTGCACCCGATGTGCGGTTGGAACTTAGCGGTGATGATAGCGTCATTGTTTGGCTGACACGGATTGACAAGCGCAATGCGTTAAGTTTTGCGTTGATGGATAAACTCATTGATTTAGCCCACCTGCTCACCACATGGACGGACGTGCGGGCGGTGATTTTGGCAGGTGAAGGTAAAAGCTTTTCTACCGGCATTGATTTGGCGGATTTAAACAACCCAAAAAATCTAAAACAGGTCGCTTGGGAGCTTATCAAACCCTTTCAAAGTAAATTTCAAAAAGTGTGCCTTGTGTGGCGAGAACTGCCGATGCCCGTCATCAGTGTATTGCATGGACATTGCCTTGGCGCAGGGCTACAGTTGGCACTGGCGACCGATATTCGTATCGCCACAGCGGATTGCCAATTTGCCATTATGGAAGCCAAATGGGGACTGGTACCGGATATGGGACTGACCCAGTCTGCGATGGGGGTGCTACGCGCCGATATCGTCAAGGAATTAGCGATGACGGCACGGATTTTTGATGGGCAGCAAGCCTTTGACTACGGTGTGGTCAGCTATCTAAGCGATACACCGATGGCAGTTGCGAAGGATTTGGTCGCAGAATTAAGCAATTGCTCCCCCGATGCCGTCTTGGCGAGCAAACGCATCATCAATGCCATGTATCACACGCCTGCAACAACCTTGTATCAAGAAAAACTGTGGCAAATCAAATTACTACTGGGAAAAAACCGCAAACTTGCCGTCAAAAAAGCCAAGGATGAAACCGTCAAATTTATTGGGCGTCAATTTAACTAATTTAACCCATGGCTTAATTGACCCTGGTGAGTGCCATCATGCTAAGACCCCTGTTCAAACGTCGTCTTATTTTTTTAGCCAGCCTGTTTTTGGTATGTATGGCGATTTTGTTTTTTATCGCCTGGTGGGGTCGCCTGCCTGCCAACACGGGTAAATCCAGCACCTATCAAACCGCTGTCATTACCAAAGACCATCAAAAAACGGTGGCAACGGATATGCCACCGGATGAGCCCTCCAGCCGTTTTCGCCAATTTGGCTCGCAAAGCATGGCTGATGGCATCGCAGAGCTGGTTAAAAGCAATCCACAAAAAACGGGCGTTTATCCCTTGCCAGATGGCATGGATGCGTTTGCCGCACGTATGCTGCTCATTAGTACCGCAGAAAAAACGCTAGATGTGCAGTATTATATTTGGAATAACGATATCACTGGCAATCTAATGTTTCAAGCCATCAAAGAAGCGGCAGAGCGCGGTGTGCGCGTGCGATTATTGATAGATGATAACAATACTCGTGGTCTCGACCCAACGCTGTGGGTACTTAATGAACACCCCAATATTGAAGTAAGATTGATGAACCCCAACCGTTTTCGCTCGTGGCGCTGGCTAGGGTTTGTGGGCGATTTTGAGCGGCTCAATCATCGTATGCACAATAAATCCATCACCGCTGATAGCCAAATCACCATCACAGGCGGGCGCAATATCGGAGATGAGTATTTTTCTTTAAACCAAGAGATGGTATTTTCTGACCTAGATGTGCTGATGGTTGGGCATATTGTGCCGCAGATGTCACAAGCGTTTGACCAATATTGGAACCATAAACTGGCTTTTCCTATCACCGATTTGGTCAAAAAACCTGAGGCATCCGCCCTAAACCAAGTGTTTATTCCAAAAACCCAAAAAGCCGATAAACCTGCGTCGCAACAACTCGACCCTGTGCTAAAGCTGAAAAACGACTATCTAAAGCGCTTGGTGGCAATCGACTTTGTCAATCAAATCAAACAACAAAAATTGCCGCTCTACTGGGCAAGCGTGCAGCTATTGACGGACAATCCCGACAAACTGGGCAGCAAAGCCAATACCCAAGGGTTAGACATCAACCAAAGCTTAGGCAAAATCAGCCGTGAACTCAATTTAATCTCTGCGTATTTTGTACCCACGGAGCAAGGCAAAGACTACTTTATCAACCTTGCAAAAAAAGGCGTAGCGGTGAATATTTTGACCAATGCCATGAGCGCCACCGATGTCAAGCTTGTGCATTCTGGCTATGCCAAACACCGCAAAGACTTACTCAAAGCTGGGGTCAAGCTATATGAGCTCAAGCCCAATGCCATTAAAGACAATCTGCGTGATTCATATTTGACGGGAAGCTCTGCAACCAGCTTGCATGCCAAAACGTTTGAAAGCGATGGTGAAAAGGTGTATATCGGCTCATTCAACTTTGATCCACGTTCAGCATTGACCAATACCGAACTTGGCGTTGCCATCGCCCACCCTGTACTTGCCAACAAAATCCGCAATGAATTTTTGCAAGCCTTGCCAACAACTAGCTACACCTTGTCGCTCAAAGATGACAACATTCAGTGGTCAACGCTCGAGAACGGTCAAACCGTCACGTATGATGAAGAGCCACAAACCAAGCCTTGGCAGCGTACCCTAGTATGGATGCTATCGCACCTGCCGCTTGAAAAATTTTTATAAGCTGTAATTGTTATGAACTGTAGCATTAGCCAATACGCTTAGCGCAACTGGCTATCCTTACTACCACGGCGATTAAATAGCTCGACTTTTTGCTGATGCTGTTCTAGCGATTGTTGACAGCGCACGCACAAGTGCACCCCTGGCATCGCAAGACGCCGTGCTTCGGGGATTGGGGCATCGCACTCCTCGCAATGAGTTAGACTCTCACCCTGTGGCAATGCGCGTTTTGCCCGTGCAATCGCATCATTAATAGTCGCTTCGATTTGCTCGTTTTCTGCGCCATCTGCAGCCCAACCACTTGCCATATTTTTCCTTATATTTTAATAGGTTAATTATAATATGGTAGTGATTTTGTCAAATTTCAATAGCGTATTAAAGCCATCATCGCGCCATTTTATTGTGGCTGTAAATCAATTACCTGACCTTTGATACCTGCCGCCTCATCACTCATCAAGGCAACATACGCACTCATCAAGTCTTCGGGCGCAAGCAAGGTGTTGGGGTTTTCGCTCGGATAGGCAGCAGCCCTCATTTGGGTACGCGTGGCACCGGGATTGATGCAGTTAAAGCGCAGGGTGGTGGTTTTTTGGGTTTCTTGGGTGAAAATATCGCTCATCCCCTCTACCGCCAATTTTGACAGCGCATACGCCCCCCAAAATGCGCGTGGACGGCTGCCTACACTGCTAGAGGTAAACACCACTGAGCCACTTTGCGCAGATTTGAGTAGTGGTAGCAAAGCTTGGGTAAGGGTAAAGGTGGCATTAAAATTGACTTTCATCACTTGCTCAAAAATAATCGGGTCATACATCTCAAGTGGGGTTAATACACCGAGCAACCCTGCATTGTGTAAAACACCGTCTAAATGCCCGACTTCACGCTCAATCAAAATCGCCAATTGCTGCATTTCTGTGTAGCTGGCGCTCTCTAGATTCATCAGTAACATGGCAGGCTGTGCACCGCCTTCTGCTTCAATTAGGTCATATACAGCTTCAAGCTTGCTCGCGGTTTTGCCGAGTAGTAGCACGGTCGCGCCATATTTTGCATAGCTTAGCGCGGCTGCTTTACCGATGCCATCACCTGCCCCTGTGACCAAAATATTTTTACCTTTTAGACAATCGGCAGGTGGGATAAAGTTACGGATATCATCATGGGTTGCTAAAGTCATAGTTTCCTCAAAATTTTTCTCAAAAGCTCGCTAAAAAATTCCCTAAAAATCGGGCAAATTGTTAACACCTTGTCTATGCATCAAGCGCCTAGTTGCTTGTTTAAGTGTCCGCTAAAGCATCCGTCCAATCGCCCAGCAAAGCGGTCAATTCAGCGACGCTATGGATTATGTTATCTGCACCCCAACTGCCCAAATCCGCTTGGTCTTCAGGGGGAATGTAGCCATAAGCTGCCAAAATCGTGCGCATATTCGCCGCATTGCCCGCTTGAATGTCACGGATATGGTCACCGACATACACACAATTTTCAGGCTGTAGCTGACGCCCGAGTTGTTCGTTCAACCGCGCGACTGCCAAATACATGGGCTCTGGGTCAGGTTTGGTGTGTTTGACATCATCAGGGCATACCAGAACCGCACAGCGCTCAGTTAGCTGCAGCTTGTCTAACAAATTTTCCGCCAAATAACGCGGCTTATTGGTGACAATGCCCCATACAATACCACGTGATTCCAAGTTTTTTAGCAGCGAATCAAGCCCATCAAACAAGCGACTATCGACACAGATATCGGCCTCATAGGTGTCCAAAAACTCTTGCCGATAAGCCAACAAGGTTGGGTCATCCTCAGTCACATTGGCAAGCTCGCCAAACATCAGCTTGACCATCGCTCTGGCGCCTGCAGAAACTTGCTCACGAATGGCGGTATCACTGGGCGCTGGGTGCTGGTGTTTGGCGCACATCACCTTAATAATCCGAATAAAATCAGGTGCCGTATCAATCAAGGTACCATCAAGGTCAAACAATACGGCTTGGCATTTTTCAGTCATTTTTTGCTCAAATCAACGATTAATATTTAAGTAAAGCCAACTACTGAGGCTTATATACCGCCATCATGTAGTTAACGTCAACATTTTGTGCCAGCCAATAGTGCTTGATAAGTGGATTGTAATGTAAACCAATTAAATCTTGACGTTTGCAGCCTGCACGCTGGGCAAAGCGATCTAGCTCGGCTGGGGTGATGAATTTTTCATAATCATGTGTGCCGCGTGGCAACAAGCGCAAGATATATTCAGCGCCAATCACCGCAAACAGGTAGGATTTTGGGTTGCGATTGATGGTCGATAGTACCAATACGCCATTGGGTTTGAGCAGGGTAAAACAAGCATTGATAATGGACTGCGGGTCTGGCACGTGCTCGAGCATTTCCATACACGTCACCACATCAAACTCACCAGCGTGCGCTTTGGCAAAATCTTCTACAGCAACACAAGCAAAATCAATCGCTTGGTTGGTCTGCGTAGCATGGATTTGTGCTGCCTTGATATTGGCTTCTCCCAAATCAATACCCGTCACCGTGGCGCCGCGCACTGCCATGCTATGCGACAAAATACCACCACCACAGCCGACATCTAACACTTTTTTGCCTGTTAAGCCTGATTGCTGGCGGGCGATGGTTTGCTGTTCAATCCAGTTTAAGCGTAGCGGATTGATTTGGTGCAAGGTGGCAAACGCGCCTGTTTTGTCCCACCATTCATTGGCAAGGTCGGTAAATTTTTGTACTTCTTGTAAGTCGACGTTTTGCTGTAGGTTCGGTTGTGTCATGATGATAGTTCCGTTTGATTTTTACTTCGCTATTTTTTTAATTCGATACTTCTTACTTTAATAGCGATACTTCTTACTTTAATAGCATGTTATCGCGTTTTTTGAAATACAGTTGCTTGCTAACCACAATTGCCATCAAAAATAGCCTTATTCTAACAGTTTTTAGCCCATGCGCTGTAGAATTTATGTGGCGGATTGATAGCGTAAAATTGTAGGATAAATTTGTGGGGTAAAATAGCTTATTGCTGCATAAACCCATAACTGTCCAACTTTAAGTACGACTGATAAATTAAACTTAAAAAAATATACTTTGTAATTTAGAAAATTTAATTAACATATTGCTTATTTTTTTCACCAGTGTAGTTTTTTTTAGTTTACAAAGTATTACACTTAGGCAGCTCCTTAATTTATGATAGTATAACGCGCAGGTATTTTCGTATTTTGAGCCCTGCTAGCAAGCGATTTTCTATAAGATACTATAAGATATGAGCCGTGCTAGACCCTATGATTTGACTGTTAATGAGGCAACCATGAAAAAATTAGCAATGACCGCAATCGCCGCCGCTATCGGCTTGACCAGTTTATCAACCCAAGCTGCAGATTTTGTAGCGGGTCAAGACTATAAGGTGCTGGCAAACCCAGAGAAAATTGAAGGCAATAAAATCATTGTTCGCGAATTTTTTTGGTATGGTTGCCCACACTGCTATACATTAGAACCTTACATGGCACAGTGGGCAAAAAAATTGCCAGCTGATGTGGTGTTTATGCAGACGCCAGCTGCGATGAACCCTGTGTGGGAACAAAATGCGCGCGGTTTTTATGCCGCACAGTTGTTAGGTTATCAAGGTAAAACCCACCAAGCGATGTTTGACGCGATTCAAAAAGACCGCCAAAAATTGTTTGACCAAGCCTCTATCGGTCAATGGTACGCATCAAAAGGCGTGGATATCAATAAATTTAACAGCTTGTACAATTCTTTTGCAGTAAATACCCGTATCGCACGTTCAAAAGATGCGGCGCAGCGCTTCCAACTATCAGGGGTACCTGCGGTTGTCGTTGATGGCAAATACGTTGTTGAGGGTGCGGATGGTAAAGTGCCACAAGTGGTTAACTATCTTATCAATAAAGCCCGTGCTGAGCGTGGCGGTAAATAATCCGCCAGCCATTTGCTAAGGCTTAATGGTTTTAGCCTAGATGGTTTAGCTTAAATAGTAAAAAAGCCGTTTCAATGAATTAGCATTGAAACGGCTTGTTTTATAGGAGCGGCTTTTTTTATGGTAGTTAATAAAACCTAGTGGTCGGCTGGCGTACCGCCTTGTGCCACAATCCAGTTTTTTAGCTGTTTGGTTTTTTCATCCAATAGCGTTTTATCACCGCTGGCTTCGACATTGAGACGAATCAGTGGCTCGGTGTTAGAAGCGCGGACGTTAAAGCGCCAGCGTGGAAAATTGACTGACAAGCCATCGAGTTTATCAAGGGTCGCCGTTTGGCTATCAAATTGTTGGTAATTATCTTCAAGTTTTGCCAACACCGCGGGCGCAGTGATACCGTCTAATTTAAAGTTAATCTCACCTGAGATTGGGAACGCGGCAATCATCTCATCCACCAGTTGCGACAGTTTTTTTGGCGCTTCTGTTTTGCCTGATTTTGATAACAGCTCAATCACCAATAACCAAGGAATCATGCCACTATCGCAGTAGTTAAAATCGCGAAAATAATGATGCGCAGACATCTCACCGCCATACACTGCGTTGTTTTCACGCATGACTTGTTTGATAAAAGAATGCCCTGACTTACTGATGGTCGCTTTGCCACCGGCCGCCGCGATGACGCTTTCGGTATTTAAGATATTGCGCGGGTCATACACAATCGCCTCGGTAGGATTTTTATCCAAGAAAGCTTTGGCAAGCACCCCCACTACATAGGTGCCTTCCAAGAATCGAGCGTTTTCATCAAAGAAAAAACAGCGGTCAAAATCGCCATCAAACGCAATCGCTAAGTCCGCTTTCTCCGCCAATAGCTTGTCTGCTGTCACTTTACGGTTGGCAATAATCATGGGATTGGGAATACCATTGGGAAAACTGCCATCGGGCGCATGATTGATTTTGATAAAATTAATAGGCGCGTTGGCAGCTTGTAGACGCTGCTCAAGCAAATCAATCGTTGGCGCGGCACTACCGTTGCCACAGTTGACGACCACTGTCAAAGGCCGTAACGCGTTGACGTCAATATAGCTTATCAGATGGTCGATATAGGCGGTTTTGTCTGCTTTTAACTGATACTCGCCTTTACTGGCTGCCGCTTTGAACGCGCCTTTTTCTGCGATTTGTTGAATGTCTGCCAAGCCGGTGTCCGCGCTAATGGGTTTGGACTGTTCACGCACCAATTTTAGCCCGTTATAATTGATGGGGTTGTGACTGGCGGTCACTTCAATACCGCCAATCGCGCCATAATGGCTGGTGGCAAAATACACCTCTTCAGTGCCTGTCATGCCCAAATCAATCACATCGATGCCCGCATCTAGTATGCCTTGTATGGTGGCTTTTTTCAGGGCTTCACTACTGGGGCGAATGTCACAGCCAATTACAATCGCTGGTTTTTGCTGATTTGATAGCGGTTCACTTAAAAATTGGGCGAAAGCACGTCCGATGCGGTAGGCGATGTCCTCGTCAAGGTTTTTACCGAGTTCACCGCGGATGTCATAGGCTTTAAAAGACGAAATTGTGATGGGAGAAAAATCATTCATATACGTGGCTCATGGGATTAAGAATTAAGAATGTCATTCAATTAACTGTTAATTATTCACAATCAATTATTTACTAGCAGTTATTTACTAGCAATAATCAACTATCACCAAACACATCGCGGCTATACACTTTTGCCTCGACGTGCGCTAATTCGGGATGTAATCGGTTTGCGACAATCACGTCGCTGGTTTCCAAAAAACTTGCTAAATCATTGACTACAGGACAATCCATAAACTGCGATGACGACAGACTGGGCTCATAGATTTGTACATCAATGGCATGTTGTTTGAGCAGTTCAATAATGTCCAAAATCGCAGAGTCTCTAAAGTTATCGGCATCTTTTTTCATGCTCAATCGGTACACCCCCACGGTATTAGGCTGCTTGGCGATAATTTGACGCGCGATAAAGCGTTTGCGGGTATTGTTGGCATCCACCACCGCATGAATCACATTGGCAGGAATCCCTGCATAATTGGCTTTAAGCTGTTGGGTATCTTTGGGTAGACAATAGCCACCATACCCAAATGATGGGTTGTTGTAATGCATGCCAATCCGCGGGTCTAAGCTGACACCAGTGATAATCGACTCACTATCAAGCCCCATGCTTTCGGCAAAGCTATCTAACTCGTTAAAAAATGCAATGCGTGTGGCAAGGTAGCTATTGGCAAATAGTTTGACCGCCTCTGCCTCGGTGGGCGGCATGATTTGGCTTGGTGTTTGGCGTGATGTTTGGCTTAGCGTGTCAGTTTGTTCGCTGGCAGTTTGGTATTGGGTGATTAATTGGTGGCAAACATCTTGCAGCGCTGGCACATGGTTTATATCACAGCCAACGATAATACGTGACGGATGCAGGTTGTCATATAACGCTTTGCCTTCCCGCAAAAACTCCGGCATAAACAAAATACGCGTATCAAATTTTGCCTGCATGTCACGGGTAAATCCAATCGGCACAGTCGATTTGATCACAATCGGCACTTGTGCGTTGTGAGCGCGTACGGTTTGGATACTGGCTTCCACCGATGAGGTATCGAATTTGCCCGTGGCGACATCGTAATTGGTCGGTGTGGCAATAATCACCAAATCTGCGGTTGAAAAATCCGCCTCACTCACCAACTGCGCCGCTAAATTCAGTGACTGGGTTGCCAAGAACTGCGCAATCAATGCATCGTCAATCGGCGACTTTTGCTGTTGTAATTGGGCAATTTTTTGGGCATCGATATCGACCAAGGTGACTTGGTTAGCAAGTTTAGGCTGGGCTAATAAGACAGCATTGGACAGACCGACATAGCCTGCCCCAATGACAAAGATGGTTGTAATCATGGGTGATGAAACCTTACAAATCGCAGCAAAAATTAGCGACACCGTCGCGTATTTTCAGCCTTGATATTTCTTATATTTTTAAATTAGGTAAGTTTGTGCCAATATCACTATAGTTTGACAAAATGGCATAGCAATGACAACGATTATTTTGCAGCCCCTGTGTTTTAGGTATTTGTGTTTTAGGTATTTGTATTTCAAGCCTCTGTATTTTAGGCATCTAGACTGTCAAGGCAAATACTTACCAATAGGCTTAGATTGCCATGTCAAATGCGCTAAAATAGCTAGGTCAATTATATTGTGAATTTTTCACCATTTACCATCAATCACCCTTCAGAGATAACGATGCAACCGACTTCCAATTTTGCTGACCTCATTGCCTTAATGGCACGACTGCGCCAAGACTGCCCTTGGGATAAAAAACAAACCAACGACAGCCTCATTCCCTACGCCCTAGAAGAAACCTATGAGCTCGTCGAAGCCATACAATCAGGCGACATTGACGACATCAAGGGTGAGCTTGGCGATGTGCTGTTACAAGTGGTTTTTCACGCTTGTTTATACCAAGAGCAGCAGCAGTTTGATATCAGCGAGGTGATTTTCACCTTACAACAAAAACTCATTCGCCGTCACCCGCATGTGTTCGACAAAGAAAATCTAAAAACCGATGAAGATGTCAAAAAACGCTGGGATGAAATCAAAGCCTTGGAAAATGCCGAAAAAGCCAAACGGGGTAAACTGGTAAAACATCGCCGCACCCTTGATGCGGTCAAGGCAGGCTCAGCGCTAATGCAAGCGCAAGAACTACAAAAAACTGCCAATAAAGTCGGTTTTGATTGGGATGTGGTGTCGGGTGCGGTGGACAAATTGGATGAAGAAGTGGCAGAGCTCAAAGAAATCTTACCAATCGATGGTCAAAAACCGACGCCTGAGCAAAAAGCGCTGCTAGAAAAAGAACTGGGGGATTGTTTTTTTGCCCTAGTCAACATTGCCCGCAAACTGGGCATTGATAGCGAAAAAGCAACTTTGACCACCGTGCATAAATTTCGCTCTCGTTTTGGCTTTATTGAAGATGAGCTCGCTAAAATGGGTAAAACCCCTGAAACTGCTAGCTTAGCAGAAATGGATAACTTGTGGGATTTGGCAAAGTTAAAGGAAAAACATGACAAACCTTAATGACTTAAAGCCACTATTATTAAATCTGAACACTAATGGAAAAAGGTATAGCCTATTACTATTCTTCATTGGTGCGACTTATTCGCTTTCACTGCTACTACCCGCTATCGATTTTTCTACTATGAGCGGGGGCATTTTGCCTGGAATTGCGGTTGTTCTTTTTGGGACAATCTACTCACCTTTCGCCCTTATAAAAGGTTACTATGGAATATTAGCCATATATGCCAATTTTATATTTCTGTTTCTATTTATCAAAATACTCACTCAAACAAATCACGCAAATTTTTTGATGGTATCATTAGCTTTATTTATGTTAGTGTTAAGCGGATTTAGTTTTTCTCAATCATACCAAGTCCATTATATGTCAAGTGGGAAAATAGTTGTTTGGGGGATTGGGGCGGTATTTTGGTTTTTCAGCTTGTTTGCATTGGCTGCTTTGATTTTTTATCAGTATTTTAAGGGAAAAACCCCAAACCCAATGTATTTTATTGCCATGTTAATGATATGGTTAAGCGTGGCATTTAGTTTGCGTTATTATCAGTATCACTATATTGCGGAAGAATATAATCAAAAAGGCGCATTTCAGTGGTCTATTGTGTTTATTTCTCAAGCCCCATTCTTGGCAAAAACCAAAAAAGCAATACAAGAAGATTTAGGTTTCAATAATGATTAGCCGATGGTTAAAAAACGTTTTGCTTACCAATGCTTTTGTAGTTTACTGTGGCATTGCTTATGCCCAACCAATTTGTACCCCAACCATGACGCCCGAGCAGGCTTTTTTGGCAGTGACAAATTTGACTGGGACTAACGGTGGCACCACAAAACCCTCTGCAAATGTCCTTGCCAATTCACCCAAAGTGATTAATATCAATACAGCCAGTGAAGCACAGCTTACACAGCTTGATGGTATCGGCGCCAAAAAAGCCCAACAAATTATTTTATACCGGCAAATGATAGCGCCGTTTGCCACAGCGGATGACCTAGCCAACGTCAAAGGTATCGGCAAAGCGACTGTCGATAAAAATCGCCACCGCATTATCACCCAATAGTGATAGCTCAATAAAGCATGGGCAATCATCACAAGCCTATTCTCATGCTTTATACACTGTGTACTAGAAAGCAAACCATCTCATCCTGTAGCGCTAACGTCCTACAAATAATCACTCAGTAGACAATATTTTTTGTTCACTGGATTTTTTGTAACCGTGAATTAATATCCCTAGTTAGGCAGAAATTTGGTACACTAACCGCTAATAAATTTCTGCCGTTTTCATGGATTTTGGTTACTATACATGGCAAAAAAAACTCGCAAATCACCTAGTACGGCAACCGCTGCTGGCAATACCGCAACCGATTATGTTTTAGATAGACAGTCGGCTCGCCGGGATGCCAAAAAACTGGGCTTAAATAAAGCTGATTTACCCAACTCCATCAAAGAAGTGATTAGCACACTGACGCAGGCGGGTTTTGAAGCCTATATCGTCGGTGGTGGGGTGCGTGATGCCTTGTTAGGCTTAAAGCCCAAAGACTTTGATGCTGTGACCAACGCCACCCCCAACCAAATCAAAGAAGTATTTGGCAAACGCTGCCGCATCATCGGACGGCGTTTTCAGCTGTGTCATGTGTATTCTGGTCGCGATATGATTGAAGTTGCCACCTTTCGCGCGCCGCCTAAGGACAACAATCATCTCACCGAAGACGGCATGATTATGCGTGACAATGTGTGGGGTGATATCTATCAAGATGTGGTGCGCCGCGATTTTAGTATCAATGCCCTGTACTATCAGCCATTTGACGACATCGTTTATGATTTTTGTGGGGGTCTCAACGATATTGAAAACCGCACCATTCGTCTGCTCGGCGACACCCAAAAACGGGTGGAAGAAGACCCTGTACGTCTGCTACGTGCGCTGCGTTTTAAAGCAAAATTGCAGTTTGATTTTGACAATGCATTAAACCAACAATTCAACGCGCAAAACTGGGCATTATTGGCGCAAGTATCCCCTCACCGTTTGTACGATGAAACGCAAAAAATGTTCACAGGCGGCTATTTGGTGCCGATGTTACCACTGCTATTTGATTATGGTGCGTTTTCCCAGTTGTTGTTTTATCCACCGACAACTGTAACACCGCTACTCAACCAAGTCACCATCAATACCGATAGGCGCATAAGCAGTGGTAAAAGCATTAACCCTGCGTTCTTTTATGCGACTATTTTGTGGGAAAACTATCTGTATTTATTGGATAAGTTTAAAAAGAACACACCGTTTAGCGACGCGCAAAACCAAGCCGCCAATAAAGTGTTGGATAAGCAGCGCCAGCACACGGCCATGCCCAAGTTTGCCGAGCAATTTATTAAAGATATTTGGCTCATGCAGCCAAGACTTGCCCAGCCGCGCAAAAAAAATCTGCAAAAGCTGTTTGAAAACCCACGTTTTCGGGCTGCCTATGACTTTTTGATGATGCGTGAGCAAGTGGAAGCCAAAAACCAAGCGCTTGCCAAACAGCATGGCGTGCCCATTACGCTTGATGATGAAAGCACCAACGGCATGGGACATTGGTGGGCGTGGTTTCAAACCCTAGGTGCCAAACAGCAGCAACAAGCGATTGATGAGTTTGACCTTGAATCGGTGCGTTTGCGCTTTGCGAATATTGTCAATCAAACCAGTTTTGAGGACGACAGTGTTGCTTACCAAACTAGCGATGCGGTGCGTGATAATGAGGCAGACATGGGTAGCGATTTGAGTCATGGAAAGCGCCGCCGCGAACGACGTGGTTTGCTATTGGCAGCAAATAGCCAAATCGAGCATGAACTGCTGCAAGATACCGCGCTATCTAGCAAAGCGCACAAACTAACACAGCAGCAGCAACTTGAAAAAGCCCAGCTGCAGCAGTTATCGCTTGCCAGCCACACCAACTCAGCACCCGCTAAGTCACTTATCGTAGCGCCAATCATAGCGCCAAAAAACCATGACCACCCTTACCAGCCGATAGTTCCTGATTCGGTATCAGCTTATGCTGAGACAAGTGCACGCCCAAATAGTTCACACCCAAATAGTTCACACCCAAATGATTCACACCCAAATAATTCACAACTAAGTCGCTCACGCAAACGCGACAAAGCCTATTTATCGGCAGCCAGTGTACCTGCCAAACGTGCGCGACGCACCCCCAGCTCAAACTGGTCGATTTTGGAGCAACGCCAGCAAGCGGATATCACAACATCTGCTATTGATTTGCGTGGCGAACCTGTCAGCCCAACGCCCGTCAGACAAAGCACCGACAATCAGGCGGTGACTCATACTCATGCCAATACTGATATTGGTACTGACATTCGCACTGACACTGACACCGTCAAGCACTCGGCACCCAATGAATCAATGATTGACAATGGCGTGGTACAGCCAAAGCCAAAGCGAGCGCCACGAACGCGTAAAAAAGCGGTTGCTGATAGCAAAATCTCAGCAGAAGCGGTGACGAAGGACGAGGCACCGGTAGCGCCAAAACGCACCCGCAAACGCGCGGTCAAAATCGACGGTCATCAACCATGATTACGTGCTATATCGGTTTGGGTGGCAATATCGCAAACGCGCTTGGTACGCCAAAGCAGCATATTGCCAATGCTATTGTGGCGTTTTACGCATCACCGCACTTTGCCAATGTTACAGCATCATCACTGTATCAATCCAAAGCCTTTGGGGTCACCGACCAGCCCGATTTTTTTAATGCCGTGGTAAAAGTTGATACCGATTTGGCGCCCTTAGCCTTATTGGATTTTTGCCAAAGTTTGGAGAGCGCTGCCAAGCGCACACGTTTGCGCCACTGGGGTGAACGTAGTTTGGATGTCGATGTACTGTTGTATGGCGATGACACAATCAACCATGCACGTTTAACCGTGCCACATGAGGGTTTATTTGCGCGTAATTTTGTGCTGATTCCGATGCTAGAGCTTGACCCGACCCTTATGGTAAATGGGCAAAAATTGGCAGACTTACCGACCAGTCAACAGTGGCAGGGCTTGGAAAAATTGACCGTAGTTTAACCCATATCAGTTAGCATGGATTTTTATAAAAATTAACAAATTATTGGTGCGATGGATTTGAAATCGCAAAAAATTAAACCATTGATAAAGTAACGTTTTTTGTTTTTCTTGTTTTTGCCTGTTTCTTTTGCCCTTGCTTCTTTTAGCTTTACTTCTTTTACCCTTGATTCTTTTAACCTTGCTTTTTTAAAGGAAACCGCATGAGCTACGTTAGCAACCTAGAATCTAACCCTGATTCAACAACTGAGTCAACATCTGCCGCAGCGACGACCAAGCCTAAATTACCTGTGACTTTGTCCACCTTAAACAAACTCAAAGCCAATGGCGAGACGTTCTCGTGTTTGACATGTTATGACGCCAGTTTTGCAGCAGCTATGCAAGTTGCAGCGATTGATACGATTTTGATTGGCGATAGCCTTGGCATGGTGGTACAAGGACAAACCTCAACCTTGCCGGTGACCATCGCAGACATGGTGTATCATACCCAAAACGTGGCTCGTGCCAACAGTCATGCACTGATTTTATGTGATTTACCTTTTATGAGCGTTGCCACGCTTGAGCGCGCACTCGATGCCAGCCAAGCGGTGATGCAAGCCGGTGCGCATGTGGTCAAAATCGAAGGCGGTGCCGAGCTTGCCGAAATCGTGTCGGTGCTTGCCAACAACGGCGTGCCGACCTGTGTGCATCTAGGCTTGACGCCGCAATCCGTGAATGTGTTTGGTGGCTACAAAGTACAAGGCAAAACCGATGCCCAAGCAGAAAAACTTATGGCTGACTGTCAAGCAGTGGTAGAAGCAGGCGCCGCCATTTTACTGCTCGAATGCGTCCCTGCTGAGCTTGCCAAAAAAGTGCGTGACACTTTCCCCGTGCCAGTGATTGGTATTGGCGCAGGCGTGGAGTGTGATGGTCAAGTGCTGGTCATGCACGATATGCTTGGGGTATATACCCGTAAACCTGCCAAGTTTGTCAAAGACTTTTTGACCGACGAGCATAACGAAACCAAAGATATCACCGGAGCGTTTAAAGCCTATCATAAAGCGGTCAAAGACCGTACGTTCCCAACGCCAGCCCATAGTTTTTAGTGATCATAAAGGCAAAAAAATGCAAGTATTTCATACCATCAGCGCATTACGTGACACCTTAAAACCTTTACGCCATCAAGCGGCCGCGCCAAAGATAGCGCTGGTCCCCACGATGGGTAATTTGCACAGCGGTCACGTGACCCTCGTCAAAAAAGCCAAAGAACTTGCCGATATCGTGGTGGTCAGTGTGTTTGTTAACCCAACCCAATTTGGTGTGGGTGAAGACTTTGATACCTACCCACGCACGCTAGAGGCCGATGTGGCAAAACTTACCGAGGCAGGAGCAAATTTTGTGTTTGCCCCAAGCGTGGAAGAAATGTACCCGACCTACCCTAACAACGTGCAAGTGCTGTCAGGCGATATTAGCAGAATCTTGTGTGCCAACACTCGCCCCACCCACTTTGATGGTGTCGGCTTGGTGGTGAGCAAACTGTTTAATATCGTCCAACCTGACATCGCTATTTTTGGCAAAAAAGACTATCAACAGCTTGCCATTATCCGCCAGTTGGTCGCTGAGCTCAATTTCCCGATTGAGATTGTCGGGGTGGATATCGTGCGGGCTGATGACGGGTTGGCATTATCGTCTCGCAATCAATACCTAAGCGAAGCAGAACGCCAACTTGCCCCCACCTTGCAAAAAAGCTTGCAACAGCTTGCCAGTGAGTTAAAAACTGCCAATTTTGCCGATTTTGACCAGATTATTGCCAGCGCAATCGATAAGTTAAATCGCGTGACGGTGGCTGATTCAGGCTTTAAAGTGGATTATTTGGCAGTTAAAAATCGCTTGTTGCAACCGCCGAAACCCACTGATAAAGACTTGGTAATTTTGACCGCTGCTTTTTTGGGCAAGAAAACACGGCTTTTAGATAACCTAGAGTTTAGTCGGGAAATGAATCAGGAAATGAATCAGCCATCGGCTAGCGATTTTAATCGACAACCTACCACCGCATCTGTGAAGGATTAACTATGTCAACGCTACAAGTTATCATTGTTTCAGGACGTTCAGGCTCGGGTAAGACATCGGTTCTCAATATTATGGAAGACTTTGGCTATTATCCCATTGATAATTTGCCACTCTCGCTAGTCCCTAGCGCCATTGATAAACTTGTACATGACAGCCAAATTTATAAAATCGCTATTGGTATCGATGTACGCTCGCCACAAGCGGACTTATCGCGGTTTGCCGAGGTCTATCATAAGCTTATAGAGACTTATAGCAAACCGGCGATTAAAATACTGTATGTGACTGCCCAAGAAAGCGTCCTGGTGGCACGATTTGACGCCACGCGCCGTGTCCATCCGTTAATGGCGGTGTCGGGCAATCTACCCAATGCCATCAAAAAAGAAATCGATATCTTAGAGCCCATTGCTATTCGCGCTGATATCAAAATTGACACCAGCCTGCTTAATATCCACCAACTCAAAGAAGTCATCCGCGATCACTTGGGCGTGGATAATGCGGTAACCGTCAATATTTTATCCTTTGGGTTTAAATATGGGGCACCGATTGATGCTGATTTTATCTTTGATGTGCGCACCCTACCAAACCCGCATTGGAAGATTGAA
Source organism: Moraxella osloensis (assembly GCF_001553955.1). Taxonomy (NCBI): domain Bacteria; kingdom Pseudomonadati; phylum Pseudomonadota; class Gammaproteobacteria; order Moraxellales; family Moraxellaceae; genus Faucicola; species Faucicola osloensis. The sequence goes on along the minus strand of NZ_CP014234.1, from coordinate 1,714,151 downwards.
CTGCGCAACCAGACAGGGCTAGATGATGGGGTCAAAGCATTTTTTGCTGACTACAGCGAAGTAGATGACATGGCGAATGATATTATCGCTTTTTTTAAAAAATGGTTACCGCCTTTTTTGCACAACAATCGCCATACCGTGACCATCGCTATCGGCTGTACTGGGGGCAAACACCGCTCTGTGTATATCGCAGAAAAGTTGGGTGAGTCACTGACCCAGTCGCTACCCAAAGAGATGGTGGTACGTCTCAAACACCGTGAAAAAAACCGCTGGTAGCACGTTTTGAATCAACTTTTTACTGATGATTGATAACTTTGAGATTGATAAATGATTAATTTTGACCAAATGGATATGGCGGTTAGCCGTACCGAACTAAAAAAAGCCCATGAGCGCCTACAGCGACTGGCTGAGCCGCTTGCCAATTTGTCAAAAAAACAAATGAAGGCGCTGCCTGCCAGTGAGTTTTTTTTGGATGACTTGCTGCAGCTTGCCGATATCACCAGCCATGAAGCACGTAAACGTCACATCAAGCGTTTGGGCAAATTGCTGGCTGAAGAAGAACCGCATGCGATTGTCGAATTTTTATTTCGCCATACCTTTAGCCCTGAGCAACAAGCCAAAATTGAAAGTTGGCAAACCCGCCTAAATTTGCAAGATGACAATACCTTAAAACAATTTACCAAAACTTTTTTTGACAGTGAATTCAACACCATCAAGCAGCTACTGATTTGGATTGCGTATGCCGAATACACCCAAGATGATGAATTGATGAAAGAGAGCGTGGCTGATTTACACACTTATATCCGCCAAGTGGCGATTTTGTCCAAGGGTAAATAGTCGGACTGATTGCCATTTTTCTAACCCCTTATCCCTATGTGGATTGGCTAGTGGGTATAGCGGATGACTGTATGATTGATTTATCCGCTACACATTGGGTTATGGCGCTAGCCTATGAGTCGATTTTTTACTGTCAAAGCTATTTTCATCATAAAATAACGTAAAATTGCTTTTATTTTATACAGTGAGCCGCTAAGGTATGCCATCAGCCTTAGCCATCCTGTCCGCAATGAGTCATTTTCACCAGTTACGTCAACACATCCAGTCCAATCCCAACTATCCCAACCAAATTCGCCAATGGCGCGTGATTGTCATGGCGATTTCGGCATTTATTTTTAATACTACCGAATTTGTGCCAATTGCGCTGCTCTCTGACATTGGTCATAGCTTTGCCATGCCGGTAGAAACGGTGGGGCATATGATCACTATCTATGCTTGGATTGTGGCTATTTTGTCGCTCCCTGCCATGCTTGTCACTGCCCGTATTGAACGGCGTAAGCTATTGATAGCATTATTTGTTATCTTTATCGGGGGGCATGCGGTATCGGTGATGGCGCAAAGTTTTGCCATGCTGTTGGCTGGGCGGGCATTGATTGCGCTGGCGCATGCGGTGTTTTGGTCAATTACCGCAAGCCTTGTGGTGCGTGTTGCGCCCAAAGATCGTCAAACCAAAGCCTTGGGGCTACTGTCAATGGGTAGTGCGCTGGCGACGGTGCTTGGGCTGCCATTGGGTCGGATGATTGGGCAGTGGCTTGGGTGGCGGATGACGTTTGGTACGATTGGCGTGGCTGCGCTCTTGGCAATGATTATGGTGTGGTGGATTTTGCCAAAACTGCCGAGCAAAGATGTCGGCTCAGCCGCAAGTTTACCCAGTATCTTTAACAATATCCCCTTGCTCACTGTCTATACACTCACTGTGCTATGTGTGACGGCACACTTTACGGCGTATAGTTATATTGAGCCTTATATGCTGACGATTAGTCAGTTTAGTCAGCAATTTGCCACGGTGATTTTGCTGGGTTTTGGGGTGGCAGGGTTGCTAGCGAGCTGGCTATTTGGGCACTTTTATGACCGTTTTCCACGGGCGTTTTTGATTAGCGCGATGGCAACGCTGCTGTTTTCGTTACTGGCATCGGTCTGGCTGCCTCATGTGCCAACCTTATGGCTTGCCCTAGCAATGCTGTGGGGGTTGGCAATTACGGCGATTAGCCTTGCTTTGCAGCTGCGAGTATTGCAGCTTGCGCCGAATGCCACTGATGTGGCGATGTCAATTTTTTCGGGGATTTATAACATCGGTATCGGCGGCGGCGCGTTCGTCGGTGGATGGGTGATTGCAAGCCTAGGACTGGCGATGGTGGGTTATGTGGGGGCAGGTATCGCGCTCATTGCCATGGTTTGCTTAATGGTGTATTTGGCGCGCACCCAAAAGTAATCAGACCCCAGAGCTTATAATTGCGCTTGCGCTTAGACTTACGATTGGGCTTGCTTGCAGGTGACTTTTTCCACTGACAAGTTAACTGACATTCAGCGTTTCTACCAATGCCTGTTTGAGTTTTTCGAGGCGCTCATCCGATAGCGGTTTGTCTTCATGGCCAGTGATAAAGAACATATCTTCGGCGCGCTCACCCAATGTGGTAATGCGGGCAAAATGCACTTCAATATCATGCGCCAAAAACACCTGCCCAACACGCGCAAGCAAGGCTGGCTGGTCAAGGGTTTCCAAAATCATCATATGCTGGTTGGATTGCGGGTTAAAACTAAAAGACACTTTGGTCGGCACATGAAAATGCTTGAGCTGTCTAGGCATGCGTCGCTGCGCCACCTCAGGCAGCGTTGGACTAGTAAAGGCTTGTTTTAGACGCTCAACAAGCTCAGTTTGGCGTTCGGTATCGGTAAGCAGCGTGCCATGTCTATCAAGCAGTACGTAAGAATCTAGGGCAAAATCTCGTGAGGCGGTGATGACGCGCGCATCGAGCACGTCCAAATCCATTTGGTCAAACACCGTCATGGTCACCGCAAATAAATTGGATTGGTCATGGGTGTAGATAAACACTTGCACGGCATCGAGTGCCAACTCGCGATGTTCACGCAAAATAATCAGCGGCTCAGGTTGCTCGCTCTCTGTGCGTTGTTTTTGTGCCTCATCATGTGCCATGATAGCTTTGGAATGCCAAACAATATCGCTTGGGACTTCACGCAAAAAATACTCCTCCCCTAGCCCATCCCACAGGCTTTCAATGGCAGCCAAGCCATTATCACCCGCTAGCAAATCACGGGCGCTTTGCTTGTTACTGGCAATCATGTCTTGGCGGTTCATCGGCGCATCAATATCAGCCCGCAGAATACGGCGGGTTTGGGTATATAGTTGACGCATCAAGGTTGCGCGCCAACTGTTCCAAAGCTGCGGGTTGGTGGCATTCATATCGGCAACGGTGAGCACATACAAATAATTCAAATAAGTCACATTCCCGACTTTATCGGCGAATTCTGCGACAACTTCGGGGTCAGAGATGTCTTTTTTCTGCGCGGTCATCGACATCAATAAATGCTGAGACACCAACCAGCCGACAAGCTCGGCATCGGCTTGGCTTAAACCATGTGACAAGCAAAACTTGATGGCATCTTGCTTGCCAAGTTCACTGTGATCACCGCCCCGACCTTTGGCGATATCATGGAAAATCGCTGCCAACACCAGCATCTCTTTACGGTCAATACGGCGGTAGATACCACTGACAAGCGGATAAGTATCAACATAATTGTCATCGGTAAAGCGGTGCAACATACGTATGAGCATCAAAATATGGGCATCTACCGTATAACGGTGGAATAAGTCATATTGCATGAGCCCAATAATTTGCCCAAAAGCAGGCAGATAACTACCTAGCACGCCATAACGCTTCATGACTCGCAGTCGCCAAAATAGCAGATTTTGCTCTTTGAGATTGTCCATAAACAGGGCTTTATTGACGGGATCATTGCGAAAATGCTCATCAATGCCGCGCGCGGCGATTTTCAAAATCCGTAGTGTGCGGGTACGGATATGGCGAATATTTTGCTGACCCATCAATAAAAACATTTCTAAAATTGCGGTCGGATGCTGGGCAAACACTCGCGTATGGGTTACCGCAATGCGATCACCGACCAATTTGAAGCGCTCATTAATCACCTTACTCACCGGGCGCTGTTCATCGGGTAAGCGCGCCTCAATCAACGTTTCATAGTAGTGCTGGGTGAGCATTTCAGACAATGTTGAGTTTGACATGGCATAGCGGTAATAATCGCGCATAAACTGCTCGACTGCGGCATTGGGATGCGAATTGTCACGGTAACCGATGCGCTCAGCAATCAGGCGCTGATAGTCAAATAAAACACGGTTTTCATTGCGTTTGGCAATTTTGTGCAGATGATGGCGAATCAACCACAAAAAATCTTCCGCTTCTTGCAGCTCATCAAATTCTTTTTCGGTAATAAACTCTTGCTGCACCAGTCCAAACAAGTTTGTCACGCGAAAATAGCGCTTACTAATCCAGCCGACCGTATGAATATCTCGCAAGCCCCCTGGCGCGTTTTTCAGGTCAGGCTCTAGGTTATATTCTGTCGAATTATGTTTAAGATAGCGCGCTTTGGCTTCTGCCATTTTGGCCTCATAAAACTTGGTTTGTGACCAGTTTTTATTAAGTAGCTGCATCGGCAATCCAGCTTGGGCAACGTTGCCCGCCAAAATTCGTGCTTCTAACAGACTTGTTGCGACCGTGATATCATCGTGACAAGCCTCATCGCATTCTTCAACAGAGCGCACCACCAAAGCAGGATCAATCCCAATATCCCAGAGCCTCGCGACGAACGGGGAAATTTTTTGATTCAAGGCCTCATCAATCGGGTTTGGACTTAACAGCAATAAATCCACATCCGAAAAAGGATGCAATTCCCCACGCCCATACCCCCCTGTGGCAAACAGCGTCAAATCGGTTTGATCGAGCTCATACAACTCAAACAAGGCTGCCATCATGCTATCAATTGCACAGCAGCGCCCCATGACGACTTGGCGAATCGGTGTGCCAGATGCCAGCGCCTTATCCAAGTCCGCTTCCACTGCGGCTAACCAAGCGGGTATGCCAAGATTGGCTTCGCCTTGCAGGGTAAGCTGAGGCAGTGGGGTAAAATACGGTAGTATCGGTGGGCAAGTAAACATAGCAAATCCTAATCAACGCCATTGTTATCAGAGTTAGCAGAGCAATTTTCAGTATTACAAATTTGATGCAAAAAAGCTAGCCGCCGCTTGTAGCGAAAACTTAGGCTTAAAAACTTGGGCTTAAAAGCTCAGCGATAGGAAAATTATTGATTGTCAAAAGATGGTGACGCTGGCTCGTCATCAAGCAGGGTGTTGTTATGGGTGAGATAGGGGCATTTGTCTTTGCGAAAGGCATGGGTCAGCTGTTGTGCCACAAAATTGACGGTTTCTACGGGCTGTTCGCTAGCCGTTTCTCGCAATAGTTTGGACGGTGCATGGGTTAACGTTTGGGTGAGTTTACGGGTCAGTTCGGTTAACACGGCTTCGGCTGCATGACCATCGGCAAGCTGCTGTAAGGATTGGCTTAAAATCATATCCGCATGGTGTTTGGCTTGCTCACGGTACTGCTGAATATCCTGACCCACTTGGCGCACCAAGTATTTGCGCTCAATCGCCACCACGATTTGGCTCACCAATAATTCTGCTTCTACGGCAGCTTGGCGACGCTGTTCAAGATTGCCTGCAATCACATGTTGTAAGTCATCGATTGAGTATAAATAAACATCATCTAGCTCACTGACGGTAGGGTCAATATCGCGAGGGACTGCTAAATCAATCATTAACATGGGCTGATGACGGCGCTGTTTTAACGCCTGTTTCACCATGGTTTTATCAATCAAGGTATATAAGCTACCGCTACAGCTGGTTACAATATCCGCTTGCGGCAACACGCTGGGTAATTGATCAAGCGGGGTAATCTCAATCTGCGGCACAATCGTTTCAAGCTCAGAGGCAAGCAGCGCGGCACGCTTAAGGCTACGATTACAGATGATGACTTTGCCGACACCTAAACCTGCAATATTGGTCGCAACCAGCCGATTCATCTCACCTGCCGCGACCACCAGCAAAGTGTTGTTGCTAGGTTTTTGAAAAATTTGGGTCACCAATTTGGCCGCGGCAAAGCCTAACGATACCGCTTGTGAGCCTACCCGCGTTTCGTTACGCACTTGTTTGGCGGCGGCAAATACCTGCTGAATCACCCAGCTAAGCTTACTCGAGATAGCTTCTTTGGCACGGGATTGGCGCACCGCCTGTTTGATTTGTCCCAAAATCTGCGGCTCGCCCAAAATCATCGAGTCTAGCCCAGACGCTACCCGTACCCAATGTAGCAGTGCATGGTTATTTTGATATTGATACAGGTGTGGCGCGATTTTTTGCATAGGCGTGTTTTTAAAAGCCGCTAGCCATTCAATCACTTGTGACATCGTGCTAGTAAGGGCCTGTCCTTCAGGGGCTAGGGCATAGATTTCAGTGCGGTTGCAGGTCGATAAAATCACCGCGCCTTGGGTGATCACTTTGAGCGAATCTAGGGCAATCGGCAAATCTTCAGCAGCAAACGCCAATTGCTCACGCATGGCAACTGGCGCTGTTTTATGATTTAACCCAATAACCAGAAGCTGCATATAACGTAATGACCTTAAAAATGACCGCGTTTATCAAAGCCGATTTTTGTGAACCCAAGTTTGCTAGCTAAGTGTGCTAGCTAAGCGACATCTAGCCTATATCAGTCTATCGACGTTTGTCATGCTTGATAACACAGGGGGAAAAGTGGCAATATAAACAAACTTAAAGCAACTTAATAATAACCACTTAATAAAAGTAAAGTAGAAAAGTGGATTATTATACCATTGCTAATAAAAAATGAAAAACATCCTGCTTTTTTGATTCAGTAAAATTCTTTAGCCAGGCTTTAAAGCATTACAATTTAAAGCATTACCTTATCTAGCATGCCTAGCATTTTGAACAGTCATTCGAGCTATCATCATATTTTTTTACTTAATTCTGCCACATCTGCTCGTTTGGTTGCTATTTACTCATACGATTTAACCATAATTCTACATAGTTCGACCAGTTGAAGCCGTATAATTCAATTTTATCATGAACATTTTGTTACATCTTACTTGTCACTGATTGTAATACTGACTGTAATTTTTAGGTACGTTACTGTCCAAGCGAGCTAAATGCGAAAGTTGTTTCCAGCGGTTATTTCATCGGCTTGTTGCGCTGTGCGTGGTTGTCCCCTCAATCCACGCTTTTTTGCGTCGAAATATGTCAATCCTTATTGTTTATCGATTGATTTACCGATGCAGTTATCAACACCGCACCAACTTTTTGTCAAGCTAAAGCCCAATCTGAAATCTAACTTAAAGCCGCTTGATGTATTTAATTTTACCGCTTTAGGCAAAAATGTAGTCGCGACTACACTCACGTTGGCGAGCTTATTGTTTAGCCCAGCAGTTTTTAGTGCGGAGGCAAATTTTGCATCTGCTAGTCAGTCTGTGAATCAGTCTGTTAGCCAGCCCAGCCTGTATGCGATTTTGATGGCAGAGTTTGCCGCAGATCGCGGTCGTATAGATCAGGCGTTAGCGACCTATAAGCAGCAGTCTTTTTTGGCGGATGCGGCCCCGGTATTTGAACGCGCACTGGGTTTATCTTTACAAAATGAACCGCCACAGTTGTCACTCGCTTTTGCCAATGCGTGGCAACAGCAAAACCCTGACCATGTGCCGGCGATTTTTTATGTGACCCATTTGGCACTCAAAGCGCACGAGTATGAATTAGCCGGTGAAAAGCTCAATCAAATTTTGCAGTACGATCCTGACGCTGATTTAAGTCAGATTTTGATTGGGATTTATCCCACGGAAACCCGTGACCAAGCTGAATTGCTTGCTACGCTCAATCGATTAGACATCAAAAACAACCCTTCACTACTGGTCATGAAAGCAGGTCTGCTGCTACAGTTTCAACAGCCCAAAGCCGCGTTAGTGGCGATTAATCGGGCGCTTAAAACCAACCCAAAAAGCCCGGCTTTTTTGACGTTAAAAGCAGATATCCTGCAAGCCTTATCGCCCAGTAATCAAGTGATTGCGTTTATTGCGCAAGCGCGTAAAACCGTCCCTGACAATAAAGCGCTATTTGTCTATCAAATTCGCTATATGCTAAAGCAAGGCAAAAGCGCGCAGGTCTGGCAACAGCTCAATGCCACGGCTAATCGGCAGTTTTTAGCAGATGAAGAAATCAAACTGCTGGCCGCTTTGGTGGGTATTGATTTGAAAAAATACGCCGCGGCAGATCGCTTACTCAAAGCGTTGATTGCCAGCCCCAACTTTAAGGACCAAGCCAATTATTATTTGGCTGTCAGTGCCGAACGCCAGAACCTACTCAATGATGCGATTGGCTACTATGGCAAAGTGATGCAACCTGACTTGGTGCTCAAAGCCAGACAGCAACAGATTGATTTGTTAATCTCGCAAAGTCGTTTTGATGAAGCGATTGCCAGTAGCATCAAATTACGGGAGCAATTTGACAGTTTCGCGCCGCAAAGCTACATCATGCAAGCCAATATTTTGCAAAAAAACAACCAAACCGCGCAAGCGTTAGCCTTGCTTAATAGCGCACAAACCAGTTTACCCAATAATACCGATATCTTATTTGCCAAGGTACTGTTACTGCCCGATGATGATGACGCCAGTAAACTGCAACTGTTAAAAGAGTTGATTCGCCTTGCGCCCACAAACGTGGATTATCAACTCGAATATGCGCAAACCTTGGTCAATTTAAAACAAAATAATGAAGAAGTGACCGCCCTACTGACGGCATTAATTAATGATAAAGAAGTCGGTTTAAGGGCGCGTCAAATACTGTCGCAACAAGCGCTGCATCAGGCTAATAACGCCACCGTCATTAGTCTGTTATCGGATAATTTTGATATCGTACCCGATGTGATTAGCGGCCTGCTGCTGCAACAAGCCTACTTAAATTTGGGCAACCAAAAAGAAGCGGCTCGCATCAACCAAATCTTGGTCCATGAACTCGGTTATCAACCCAAAAATCTACAATAGCGCTGTCTAAAATCGTCTCTAAGCATGACGACTAGCGAGCAATGAAGGTTGTAAAGCAGATAGATGACAGGTAAATAGCAGGAAAACGAGAGATAAATAACAACCGCTTTTTCACCAATTTGAGCAGTTAAGCAAAACAGGCTTAACAATGGCTATTTATAGTTTACCCATCAGTTTTTTAAACCATTATACTTGAGCGGAACCAGTTAACATTTGATGAAAACTTGATTAACAAATTTGATTAACATTTGAGGATATTATGCATTTATTACCAGCGGTCACCAGCAAAGTCACGGGGTTAAGTATTGCCTGTTTGGGCATCAGTAGTATGCTGTTAACAGGCTGTCAGTCAGTACAGGCAACAACTAAGCCAATCCTAGCCAAGCCTGTCGCCACAGTGATGACAACCCCTGTGGTCAATACCCAAACAACCACGGCGCCATCGACCACATCTACTGAGCAAGCGGCTGCAAGTACGCTACCAAGCGCGCAATTTACCATCAATGGTAAAATTGGCATGACCACGCCGCAGCAGGCAGGCAGTGCGTTTTATATTTGGACACAGCAAGGTCAAAACTTTGCCATTGAGATTGCCGGTGCGATGAATGCGGGTCAAACCAAAATCAGCTACAATGGTCAATCTGCGACGTTAACCAACGAAAAAGGCACTATCAATGCCGCTACCCCTGAAGAACTGCTATTACGTGCAACCGGTTGGCAAGCGCCCATCTCACAGCTGCCTTACTGGATTCAAGGTCAGCCAGCACCCAGTGATGCCAATGATAAAAAAGACAGCACTAATCGCCTAGTGAATGCCCAAAATGGCGATTGGACAGCCACTTTTAGCTATAGCAACAGTAACGATAAACTGCCTTCTCGCTTAACTGCCAGTCATCCGGGTGGCTATAAAGTGGTGATGACCATCAATCGCTTAAACTAGCCATGAAACCCAAAAAAAGCGTGGGGTGTTCCTCAACGCTTTTTTATACCTTTATACCATAAACCAGCGCTTCGAACTTTTTGCGGACGCAGGTTTGGCATAAAATCGACACCAAGCCCATGCCACTGCCGCGCAAATCCCCCATGCCAAGCTCATAGATACCAGCGTATGACTGAAAAAATGGTCACCTATCAACATTTTATACCCACCCATTAGCCAAGCTATCACCGTCACCATCGCTGCGATGTGCCAGCGCTTGTGCCAAAGACTTGGGATAAACGCCCAAGCATACAGGGCGAACCCAGCACTGGCATGCGCCGCAGGGAAGCATTTTGAGGGGGTTCCGGCTTGGATGTTTTCTAGTATCGTGAGATACGGATACTCACCGCCAAAAATTTGCAAGTGATTGGGACACACCACATGAGTCACCCCTTTAAGCGATGCGATAATCAAAGGTACCAACACCATCCCGACTAAAAGATAGCCCATTTCAGTCAGTGATAGTGGGCTAAAAGGCTTAAACCATGCCTGTCGCTTGGCAAGCCAGTGACTCAATGAACGGCGTTGTAATAAGTAGCGTTGTAGCCATGCGATTGCCATATAGACTTCAAACGCAATTAATAGTCTTTTGGGAATGGTATAAAAAATTAAGTTAGGGAGTAGTGATTCTTTGGCAAGCAGCCAGCCATCTATGGGGGAATAAAAGTACTGGCTGATGGCTACATCGATGGCACTGTGCTCCAGCGTTAGCGTAAAGATGATGGCCAGTACCAGTCCGAGCACGGTCTGCCTACTGGCAAAATTTTTTAATTTAGCGGTCTGTATAATCATCTATTTTGAACCATCTATCTTGCCGTCGCTGGAGTTGGACGCACTTTTTATGTCTAACATTACTTAAATGGCTCTAATTACCCAAATGGCTTTACTGGATAACTTTACTTGATAAATAAAGGTTTGCCTTGTACGGTTTGCGCACGCACATCAAACAGTTTTAACAAGGTTGGGGTAATGGCATCATGGGTGAGCTCAGTATTAGATGGCACTGCTTGAATGCCTGAGTGTTTACCTGCCCAAAACATCGATGCGACGTGTTTTTGCGCTTTAGGCGCGATTTTATAAGGCATACCATGTAAATAGATGCCGTTTTCGCCCAGACTTTCACCGTGGTCACTGACATACAGCATCGCTACTTGGTGGGTGCTGTCATATTTGTCTAACCAGTTCACCGTTTTTGCCAAAAAGTCATCGGTGGCAAGTAGCGCATTGTCAAAGGCATTAATCACGCTTTGTGGGTCGCATTTGGCAAGTTCATTGCTTTGGCAGACTGGGGTGAATTTTTCAAATTGCTTATCATATCGTTTAAAATACGCAGGTCCGTGATTACCCATTTGGTGCAGCACAATTAGGGTATCCTGGTTAAGCGTATTTTGGTTAGCTTGTTGTTTGACGTAGTCATCTAAGCCTACTAGCATACCCACATCGCGGCACTCGCCATAGGGGTTGGTATTACACATCGTATTGTTGCGCGCAGTTTTATAATCGACAAAATCCGCCGCGGGCAAACGATTAGTGACGCCTTTTGAGCTTGAGTTGTTATCACGCCACAAGATATTAACCTTTAGGCGATGTAAGGTATCAAGTACGTTTTCTTGGTAGTTGGCGGTATCCACATCGTAGTCTTTCATGCCGACATAACTAAACATACAAGGCACCGAATAAGCGGTTGAGGTACCGCAGGCGATGACTTGGTTAAAATTAGTTACCCCAGCCGTCGCTGCCATCTGCGGGAAGGTAGTTCGGTTATACCCATTTAGCTGCACATGGTCGCCGCGCGCGGTTTCTCCAACTACAAATACCACCAGTTTTGGCTTACGGGTGGTAGGATTACTCACCTGCACCGCATCGGTGGCATGCATGATTTGGGTTTTGGGAGCTTGTGCTTGTTTGAGCTGTATACTGGCAAGTTTACCCAGTGCATATACAGGGGTTGCAGGATTGGTATAGCTACGAAGCTGTTTATGTTCACGGAAAAAACTGGCGTAATTTTTACTCATTGCCAAAATCGGTAACACTACCAAACCGAGGCTGACCAAATACGTCAAGCCGCGCTGCAATATGCTGCGCTTGATGGGGGGAAATGTGACCTTTTGCCACGCCACCCACACACTAGGCAATACCCCAAGCAATAAAATGCGTAAGATAAAATTGACGTTAAACAAATCGGCGCTTTCTGCTTTATCGGTTTGTAGCGCGTTTTGTAGCATATTGACATCATAGACAGTGCCATAAGTATCAGTAAAATACGCCGTGACTGCCGCGGTCAATAGCAAAAAAATCAATACCGCTTTAAGGGTGTAACGATAGCTGAGCAGCACAATAACCAGTAGCATGACACCGAATAGCACCAACGGCAATGAGCCTATAAACCCAATATGCTGGGCAAACGGATAGACTTCCGTGGCTTTATCAAAGAAAGTAATATTGGCGGTTAGGGTCAAAAATAGCGCGACAATACCCATCATCACATAAGCATTAATACCTTGCTGACGCCATGCTAACCATCGAGAGTTATTCACTGACATACGATTACTCACCTTATCTAAATGCACCAAAAAATAGCCATTATATAATAACCAAATTTAGGATGAGGCTATCATACAGATTTAGCTTAACTGAACCTTAAGACACCCATCCATCAAGCAATTATACCAAAAAAACTACCGCAATCGCGACAAACATGAGGTAGTGACAGCGACACAGAGAGTTGATAACGCTAGGCGGTGGCAGGCTGTAAACTGGCAAACGGAATAAAGGCGAGTAATGGCTCATAATCCTGTTTGAGCTCACGTTTTCGATAATAATCTTCCACCATACGCGCTTGCTGCTCTATGCCATAACGGCCAAATGGCTTATTGGCTTGCAGCTCGTAGCTATAGCGCCGATTGAGCAGGGCGCGGCGAAACACCTTAATGCCTTGTTGGATTTGCCAAACATGGGTCAATTCATGCACCAGCCACGCGCGCAGATAGACATTTTGCTGACTAAAATCATCACAAAAATCTGCTGGATGAAAATACACATGACCATTGGGACTGACCGCATAGCCTTTGAGCACCCACCATGCGGTTTTTAGGCGTATACTATCAAGCTGTAACGTATCACCAAATACGCTAACCGAGATGGCTTTTTCGCCCTCCGTTAGTGGACGGCATCGAGCAGGTTGTTTTGAAAAACACTTTATCATTTCACAGAGTGTATCCAAGATTTGGTTAACCCAAAAAAGCCATCACGCCTTACCAACATGCTGCCCAACGCCTTACCAAAGCATTGACAGCTTTTATTTTTAGCAAAAAACACGGAATAACAATTATAAGTTTGTTGGTATCCTAGTGACTATTTTATACTAAATCAACATGCGCTAATTAAAACGTGCGCTAATTAAAAAGGAGGGCTTTATGCCATTAGAATCCGTTGCCATCAATAACTTTGAAAACAATAGCATTGACGATCCTGAACTCAAATTGCGGGTGGAAAAATTGTACGATAGCTCGCCTGAGTTTGCTACAGGTCGTGATGCTGTGGCGTTTTTTGAAAAGGCCTTCGCCAAGGGTGATATCCTGTATTTGGGGATGTTCAATGAAAAACCGATTGCCGCGATGGGCTGCTTTAATGAAGGCATCGAGTCTAGCCGATTGTTACAGTATATTGTGCTGCATCCCGCCAATCGCGGGCGCGGTCTTGCCCCAAAATTCGTCAAACAAGTCACCGACATTGAGCGCAAAAAAGGCAATACCAAGTTTGTACCCGGCTGCGGCGCCATTCATCGTATTTTAGCCATGTACGAATTGATATGAATGGGTATTTTGCCAGTTACTAGCAACTTTTTGCAAAAAGTTTAAAATAGTGCTTGACACCTTTGGCGATTTTTAGTTTAATAGCCGCTCAAATACTGATGCTGACAAACATGGCGCGGTAGCTCAGTCGGTAGAGCAACGGATTGAAAATCCGTGTGTCGGCAGTTCGATCCTGCCCCACGCCACCATCATTTGTCTTAGGTATAAATCGATTAACCCCAAGCTTATTAGTTTGGGGTTTTTTGTTGTCGGTTATTTTTATATCATTGACCCCTATCCATTACCGCCAAACTTAACTGTCTAGCGGTTTTATCAGCTTAAATCTTTGCACAGCTTCGCCATTGACTTCCACCGTTTCGGCAAACATCACAAGCGGTCGCACCCACACCCCATACGCTTGGTAGAGCGCACGGTAGACGACCAATGCCTCTTCAGTTTCGCTATGTTTGGCGATGTGCAGCACTTGATACAGATTGCCTTTGTAGTGCTGATAAATACCCAATGTAATCTCAATCACGAGTTTTGACATCCAATAATTCAATTTCAAAGGTTAAGTCTGAATTTGGCGGGATTTTTCCGATTTGGCGCTCACCATACGCCAAGTGACTTGGCACAATGAGTTTGCGCTTGCCACCAACTTGCATGGCTATGAGATTGGCAGGGTTTTCAACTTGGGCTTGATAGCCGATTTTTTGGGCGTATTCGCCACCCAAAACGCCCACGTCCCAACCTTTAATCACCCGCCCTGTGCCAATCACAGCTTCAAAGGGTTGCCCGCGGTGATGCGATGAGTCAAATACCGTGCCATCTGGCAAATAGCCTGTGTAATGCGCGGTAATCAGTGCCCCACGCTCGGCAGTTTTACCAGTGCCAATAGTTAGGTCCTGAAATTGCAGTTTACTTGTCATATTTATTGTCCGTTATTTTCCCTTATGGGATAGTTGGGTAAACTCTTGCACTTGCTGACACAATATATCCCATAGGTTAAGCTGGGCATTGACGCTGCCCCACGCATTATGGGGGGTAAAAATCACTCTTGGGTGGTCTTTAAGTGTGAGTAATGGGTCGTTGTCTTTAATTGGTTCATGTTCAAACACATCTGCCCCATAGCCTAATAATTTACCTTGTGTAACGGCATCAGCCACCGCCTGACTATCGACCACGCCACCGCGCGCGACATTGATAATCAATGGTTTTTTTGTCATCTTGGCAATGCTATTGGCATTCACTAAATGCTGCGTTTGCTCCGTCAATGGACAATGCAAGGTAATGACATCGGACTGAGCAAGGACATCATCAAACGCGCTATAGTCGCTATTTCTTGGCGGTTTGTTTTGGTGTTCGGCTATCAATACCGTCATACCAAAAACTTTGGCAATTTCCCCAACCCGTTTGCCAATTGTGCCATAGCCAATAATGCCCAGCGTTTTGCCTTCAAGGTCAATGAGTGGCGTGTCTAGCAGACAAAAGCGACCATCTTTTTGCCAGTCACCCTTGACTACTTCATGATGATAGTGGCGAGCCGCTCGCATGGCTGAGAGTATCAGCATAAAGGTATGTTCGGGGACGCTTTTGACCGCATAGCCTGCGACGTTTTTAACAGTAATGCCGTGTTTGTCACAAGCGTCTTTATCGACGTTGTTCATCCCTGTGGCGGTCAGTTGGATGAGTTTGAGCTTTGGGAGCTGCGCGATAATTTCGGCGGTAAGCTCAACTTTATTGGTGATGACAATATCCGCGTCTTGGCAACGCTCAATAATGATTTTGGGGTCATTGGGCGTTTGCGCATAGACTTGATAGTCGCTCAGTCCGTGTGGGGGTGTTAATGCTAAATCAGCGGAAAAAGTCGCTCGGTCGAGGAAGATGGCTTTCATTTTTAAATTCCTTTTTATTCAAATAGTTCGCTATGTGTTCCTGCACGAGTAAAATAAACTGTCTCAAATTTTGTGATGGTTTGAATTTTGTAGATTAATAAAAAATCGCCACCCACATGTAACTCTCGAAATCCTGCCCAATTTCCTTTTAGTTCATGGTCTTTCCACTCTGCCCCTAACGGCTCATTATTGGCAATTAATAACAACATGACTTCTTTGAGCCTGACCATGTCATAACGCCCTGTTTTAACTAGCCTTTGCCAATCATTCAAAAAATCTTTGGTAAAATCTGAGGCTCTGGGTAAATTCGTGCGTTTTGAATTAATCGGCTTTTTCGAGGGCATCAAACAATTCCTTATTACTGCTAAATCGGGCTTGCTTGTCTGCAATCATGGCTTCAACGTCTTGCATTGCACGTTGCGTGGTGGCGTTAGGAATTGCGACGTCAAACGGAATAGACTTTGTTGCCGTAACTTGACGTAAAAATAGACGAATCGCTTGCGCAGGCTTAATACCCAGTTCGTCAAACACTTCAAAGGCTTGGCGCTTTTCATTGGCATCAAGTCGAAATTGATACATAGTTGATTGTGTCATAGCTACTGACCTCTATAAAAAGCAAAAAAATGTAGTGATATTGTCACTACATTTTAAAATAAAACCATTGGTTAAGCAATAGACTTTAGGAAATCGTCACTTTGGCATAGGCTTTTTTGCCGGCTTGAATCACCACCGTTTGTCCTGCAGTGAGGGCAAATCCTGCATCCACCACCTGCCCATCCACTTTCACCGATTGGTTTTTCAAAAAGTCTTTCGCTTGCGCCGAGTTTTTCACCAAATTGGCTTGGTTTAACACTTGGGTGATAAATAACTGCGCTTGCCCATCAAGGCTAATCGTCACCTCTGGCAAATCCAATGGCAACTCACCTTCTACCAAGCGATTGCCCGCTGATTTGTGCGCGTTTTCGGCGGCTTCTTTGTCATGGAAACGCTCAATCAGCTCTAGTGCCAAAATACGTTTGACTTCTTGCGGATTGCGCCCGTTTTCGATGTCTTTTAGCAAGGCTTCGACTTCATCCATAGGTTTGAAGCTAAGTAGCTCAAAATAACGCGCAATCAAAGTGTCTGGCATGGACAAGATTTTTTGGTACATGGAGCCTGCGCTGTCATAAATGCCGATGTAATTGCCAAGCGATTTGCTCATTTTTTGTACGCCGTCTAAGCCTTCCAAAATCGGCACGGTGATACAGACTTGTGGCACTTGACCATAGCGAGATTGCAAGGTGCGACCCATGAGTAGGTTAAAGGTTTGGTCAGTACCACCTAGCTCAACATCGGCCTGCATGGCGACTGAGTCATAACCTTGCACCAGTGGGTACAAAAATTCGTGAATCGAAATCGGCGTTTGGCTGTGATAGCGTTTTGAGAAGTCATCGCGCTCGAGCATACGAGACACGGTTTGCTGGCTTGCCAAACCAATCATGTCACCTGCCGACATTTTGCTAAACCAATCGGAGTTAAACATTACTTGGGTTTTGGCGGGGTCAAGGATTTTAAATACTTGCTCTTTATAAGTTTGGGCATTCTCCAGGATTTTTTCTTCAGACAACGGCGGACGAGTGGTATTTTTACCCGTTGGGTCTCCAATGCGAGCGGTGTAATCCCCAATCAAAAACAACACTTGGTGTCCCAAATCCTGAAAATGCTTGAGTTTATTGATTAAAACCGTATGACCCAAGTGCAAATCGGGTGCGGTCGGGTCAAACCCTGCTTTGACTCGCAGTGGGCGGTTTTCTTGAAGTTTTTTAATTAAATCGTCTTGCGAAATAATTTCGTGCGTACCACGTTGGATGAGTTTGAGTTGTTCTTCTGGTGCTAAAAATCTATGAGTAGAATCGGTCATGCTTACCTCGAAAAAAGCGCGGGTTAAAACGGCTGAAAAAAAGTGAAGTTTAGCCATTATAGCAAATTTGCAGATAAAATAAGGCAGGCTTTTAGTATGCTATAATCAAGGCACTCTCTACTTTGACAGCCCGAACGAGAATAATTATGAGCCAAACGTTGCCGACTGGACTACCTGCCAACCTGTCTTTTGATGAAGGATTTTTTAGCCATTTTACCGACATCATGGATGATATGATGACGACCAAAGAAAACCCGCTTGCCGACTCGCCGTATGTGATTGGCATGATGGGTGGCACCAGCCTTGACGGACTCGATGCGGTGCTGTGCCAGTTTTATGAGATTGATGAAGACAATGATGAGCCTGTCGAAATTTTGGCGACGGTGAGCGAGCCGTTTCCTGATGATTTACGCGCCGTGTTGTTAGCGCTCACTCAACCAAACGGGGTAGCACAACTCATCGCTGATGACAATTTGGCGTTCGAGAGCGAACTTGACGTATTTGGTTGGGCGAGTGTGTTTTATGCTGAATTTGCCGCAAATTTGGTCAATCAATTGCTCGAGAAAGCGCAGGTGACCCCTGATGAAGTAACCGCGATTGGTTGTCATGGGCAAACCGTGCGTCATCGCCCACAGTGGTCATTTAGCTTGCAACTGCTTGACCCGAATGTACTCGCTGAGCGCACTGCTATTGCGGTGGTGAGCGATTTTCGCCGCCGTGATATGGCAGTGGGTGGGCAAGGCGCGCCACTCGTGCCTGCGTTTCACCAAGCCATGTTTGCTGCGCCGCCTTATCATGCCGATAAAGTTATGCCAAAAGTGATTTTAAATTTAGGCGGTATCGCCAATATCACGGTACTTGATGGCAGCGATGAGGTGATTGGATTTGATACAGGGGTGGCAAATTTGCTCATTGATGGTTGGTGCCAGCGTCATACCCAACAAACTTATGATCACAATGGCGATTGGGGAAAATCGGGGCAAGTGCTTGAACCGTTATTAAATTTGCTTTTGACCCACCCATTTTTTGCCAAGCCATTCCCAAAAAGCACTGGGCGAGAGGAGTTTAATTTGGCTTGGCTTGACGCTATGCTAGAACAATTGGGTCAGCAATTCCCCACTTTGGCGTATTCACCTGCCGATGTGCAAGCGACGTTGGTAGAGCTTACCGCTAAATCCGTCAGCGATGCCATTGTGTCCGTCACTGATGGTGCGCAAGGCGAGTTGTTTGTCTGTGGTGGTGGGGCGTTAAATGCCTATTTAATCAGCCGCTTACAAGATAATTTAGCCACTTGGACCATACAAACCACCGACAAAATTGGGTTGTCGCCGTTGTGGGTCGAAGCCGTAGCGTTTGCGTGGCTGGCTCAGCAGACGATTTTGAACGTACCGAGTAACTTGCCGAGTGTCACCGGGGCAAGTAAAAAAGTGGTGCTTGGGCAGGTGTGTTTCTAGAACAATTGGTTTTAATTTGAAAGTTAAATCAATTGTTTTAAAGCGATAATTATGTTATAGTTTTAGCTATAAATGGATTGGGGGTGCCCAGTCGGCGTTATAGTCTCGGTGGATTCATCGGGACTTTTCGCTTTTTAGGAGTATGGGTTTTTAGTTTACTATCTCTCTACTTATGGAAAATGCTTTAACCCCACTTGGTCAAATTCTCTGCCAACTTGGTTTCGCCCACCTTTACAATAAAATTTTGCTTTCAAAATTTCAAATGCACGATTAGCTTGATCTGGTTGATACACATAACGACCAATCGGGCGAGCTACCAAATCCACCAATTGTAAACCCAAAGAGTTAGTCATTTTTGAAACGACTTTGACCTTGAAAGGCAAAGGGATTTTAAAACGATTTTCACCATTGCAAATTCGCAAAAATTCCAACTCTAATTCGTTATCTTCTTTTGCACCACGACTCTCTACTGCCACAAACGTGATTTTATCCTGTTGAGATTTTTCAATCATCAATTCATAAAGTGTTTCGATACAATGCTTTAGGGAATAGTGATAAGCGTGTAATTCTTTGATTTGCTCAGCTTTAATTTTATGCTTTTCAATTACATGAGCGATTAAAATAAAGTTACTTTCACTCATGATTTGATTCAACTTTTCTAAAAATTGACGCTTTTCTTCAGCTGATTTAAAAATATTGAAATCGCCTTTTTCTTTTCGAATTTCATGCTCATGTAAAACCACGAAATCATGTCCAAAAGTATCAAACTTTAAACGTTGGACTTTGGGTACAACTTTATTTAAGTAATGCGATTTATAAAACACACAGAAAGCGAGAGCGAAAATTGGATAACTCTTATCAATAGACGTTAAGCTATGGTCGCCACTTTCGTCCACATACACCATAAAATCGCTAAATTGTGGCATTTATAACCCTTAAAAACATTGTTTAATTTATCAGATATTATATACAATCAACCTAAAGACGTTAAAGTTATTGTGTTTACACTCGTACACTATTTTTGCTAAACTTTCATAAAATGTTATTCAAAAATTCGAGCATAAAATGATCACAAAATTTAGCCAAAAAAAGCCCCGCTACGACGAACGCCCTGATCATGAGCGTATTGTTATCACAGGCATGGGAGCCATTACCCCGCTAGGACTCGATGTAGAGAGCACTTGGCAACGGCTCATTAATGGCGAAAGCGGTATCAAAGCCATTAGCCATTTTGACGCCACTGACTACCGCGCACAAATCGCCGGCACAGTGGATGGGTTTGATAT
This sequence comes from Moraxella osloensis, assembly GCF_001553955.1. Taxonomy (NCBI): domain Bacteria; kingdom Pseudomonadati; phylum Pseudomonadota; class Gammaproteobacteria; order Moraxellales; family Moraxellaceae; genus Faucicola; species Faucicola osloensis. The sequence goes on along the minus strand of NZ_CP014234.1, from coordinate 1,693,873 downwards.
CGGCTTGTACATGAACGCCAAAGACGCGCGTCGGTATGACACCTTTGTGCAATATGGTGTTGCCGCAGCAGCACAAGCCTTGAAGCAAGCAGGCTTTATCAGTGAGTTGCAAGCCGCGCCTGTACAGCAGGTTGACCCCAACCGTATCGGGGTGATTATCGGCTCAGGGATTGGCGGTATCACCACCATTGAAGACACAGCGGTAAAGCTTCATAGCGAAGGTCCGCGTAAAATCTCGCCGTTTTTTGTGCCCTCAGCCATTGTGAATATGGCAGCTGGGCAAGTGGCGATTCGTCATGGGATTAAAGGGTTAAATCTTGCTACTTCTACCGCTTGTACCACAGCGACTCATGCGATTGGCTTGGCGGCACGATTGATTGCGTATGGCGATGTCGATGTGATTGTAGCGGGGGGCTGTGAAAAAGCTTCAAGCCAGCTGGGTATTGGTGGGTTTTCAGCAATGCAAGCGTTATCAACGCGCAACGATGCACCGACCAAAGCCAGTCGTCCATTTGACAAAGACCGTGATGGTTTTGTGCTGGGTGATGGTGCAGGCGTGCTGGTGATGGAAAGCCTTGCCCATGCCAAAGCGCGCGGTGCGACGATTTTGGCAGAGTTTGTCGGCTTTGGCATGAGTGATGATGCCAGTCATATCACTGCGCCACCGGAAAATGGTGAAGGTGCCGCTATGGCGATGCGTCACGCCTTGAGTGATGCTGGCATTGCCCCCAGTGACGTTGGCTACATCAATACCCATGGCACCAGTACCCCAGCGGGTGATGTGGCAGAGAGCCGCGCGATTGCGGGTATCTTTGGTGAGAACATGGTGGTAAGTTCCACCAAATCGATGACCGGTCATCTACTGGGCGCTGCAGGGGGTATCGAAGCGATTTTCACCGTTAAGGCGCTGCAACAACAAATATTGCCACCGACCATCAATTTGGATCATCAAGACCCTGAGTGCAAGCTTGACTATGTGCCGCATACAGCCCGTAAAGTCGACGGCTTAACCCATGCGATTTCTAACAGCTTTGGGTTTGGGGGTACCAACGGCTCGCTGCTGTTTGCCAAATGGCAGTGACGATAAATAGCAATTAATGTGATGATAACATTGACCCTTTCATTGGCACTTTAACGGTGTGAATTTTGAAAACGGCTATTGAAATTGTAGCCGTTTTTTCGTTAAATGAAGCTATCCTATTTCATCCTTAACGCTGGACACCTTTCATGTCAGGATTTGCCTTCTCCCATCAATTTTCAAAGCGCTGGCTTGCCACCCCTACCCCTGTCAAACACGCCATTATTCAAGAACTCGATGATATCGTTACCTTGCTTTACCCCGATACCGATCTTGATGGGTATGAGTTTAGCGTGCCTAATCTGCATGATAAAGTCGAGGAATTACTGGCTATCGAGCGTGACCATCAAGAAAAATTACAAGCGCAAGCACGGGAACGCGAGCTTGAACAACAACGCTTAGAACAAGAAAGATTGGAACAACACAGGCTGGAACTAGAGCGTTTGGAAAAAGAGCGCCTTGAGCAACAACGACTTGAAGCTGAGCGTTTAAAACAAGAAAGGCGTGAAGCAGAACAGCTTGAACAACAACGTCTTGAACAAATACAGTTAACACAAGAAAACGAGCAAGAACGTCAAGCGCAAGAAGCACGTCTACAACGCGAACGCCAAGCACAAGATGATGCAGCCATTGCGCTACTGGAGCAAGAACGCGCCATTGCCAAACAAGCGCATCTCGCAAAACAAAGCAATCCTGCAAAACTAGCGACGCAACTATCAACTGGCTCAATTGAGGGTGCAAATCACCAGCTAGATGAACAAGCGCAGTCCAAGGATACCGCAACTAGCGATGTCACGATTGAGCGCCATCGCAGTGAGATGGTCTATGCCATTGATCACACTGATACCGCTGATAACACTGATAAAATTGCTGAGCCGTTAGCTGATGACCCAACAGCGGCCTTGATGACCCATGAAACGCGCGTTACTGACCCACTTGTTGATATTGCCAACCCATCTATCGCCACCACGCCCGCTATTGAACAAATCAAACAAGATATCGTCAAACAGCTGCAAGGCTATATCGACAACTATTTGCTCGAATCAATGACGCTGATGAATGAGGATTTGAATCAATGGCTCAAAACCGAAGTGGAAAAACAGCTGACTGTTCGTTTATCACAAAGCCATTAAACAGGCACTTGACTAAAGATATCGTTAGATAACTCATAATGATGACGGGCTTTGATACATTGCTCGTCACCGACTTGTACCGATTGGCAGGTGCTTGAACGTTTATCATAGATTTGGCAAGCCACCGAGTTACCAACTTCGCCCGCTAATGCAATACATCTGACCGGCTTTGTTTCGGTACCTTTCATACAGGTATAAAAATCATTGACTTTGACCGTCATCTGCTCGGGGATACCGAGTGTCTCGCCTTCTGCCCAATAAAAAGACACCCGATAGTTAGCGCAACATGCGCCACAGTGCATGCAGGTATCGCTATCCGAAGCTGCGCTTGATTTAAAAAAAATTTCTGCCATTGTTACAATGCCATGTCATTATCATTGTTAACTACCCATTTCAGCCAAAACGGCTAAAAATTTAATATCAGCCATGCAACACTTTATAAATGGTATTGGCCATTACCTTACCAATGCCATTTACTTGCCCAATTTCATCTTGTGATGCGCCAAGCAGCTGCTGCAAGCCGCCAAAATGATTGAGCAACTCTCGGCGGCGTTTTTCTCCCAACCCAGGGATGGCTTCTAGCACCGAGCTTGAGCGGCGTTTATCGCGTTTTTTGCGGTGTGCGGTAATGGCAAAGCGGTGCGCTTCATCACGGATATGCATAATCAAATGCAGTGCTTTGCTATCAGCCGGCAAATCGAGTGGCTCACGGTCAATAAAATGCAGTACCTCAAGCCCAGCCTTGCGACCTTCGCCTTTTGCCACCCCGACGAGCAAGGTTTGGGTTAAAATCCCCAGCTCGCTCAGTACATCTTTTGCCATATTAAGCTGCCCCTTACCGCCATCAATCAGCAATAAATCTGGCAGCGGCTGTTTGCTATAGCGGCGGTTTAATACTTGCTTCATGGCGGCATAGTCGTCACCGCCCGTGATGCCATGAATGGCATATTGGCGATAGTCGCGTTTGCGTAGCCCGCCTTGGTCAGCGACCACACAGCTGGCGATGGTGGCTTCACCCATGGTATGGGAGATATCAAAACATTCGATACGATCGAGCGATTTGCCTTGCAGCGCCTCTTTTAATACCGCATTGAGCGCGTTAAAGCGAGATTTAACTTCCAAATAATCGCCCAATTTGGTTTGCAGGGCGTTGTTGGCATTCATTTGGGCAAGGGTGAGCCATTCGCTCCGCTGCTCACGAACTTTGGTTTTTATCGTCACCTTTTTGCCAAAGGTTTCAGTTAAGGCTTCTGTCATCGCGGTTTGGTCGGGCAACTCATGGCTTATAATCAGCTCTTCGGGCAAATCATCACTGACTTGAAAATAAAACGAGCTGACAAACTCAGACAAGTTATCCGCTATGTCGTTTTCACTATCCACATCAGGAAAATAATTGTTGCCACCCAAAACCTGCCCATTACGCACATTCATGACATGCACACAGGTAATGCCCGCTTGACTGGCGATGGCGATGATATCGGCTTCACCTTTGACCGTATATACCGCTTGTTTGGCTTGTACTTCGCGTAGCATCGAGAGTTGGTCGCGATACAAGGCGGCTTGCTCAAAGTTCATGTCTTCAGCCGCCTGCTCCATTTTACCCACCAATTTGACTTGCAAATCCGTGCCTTCCCCTTTTAAAAATCGAATGGTGTTGTTGACGTCATCGGCATACTCTTCGGGCGATACCAGCCCGACACACGGCGCTTTACAGCGTTTGATTTGGTACTCTAGGCAAGGTCGCTGACGCTGGGCAAAAAATGCATTGGTGCATTGGCGTACCATGAACATTTTTTGCATCATTAATAAGGTCTGTTTGGCGGCATGTGCCGAAGGAAAAGGTCCAAAAAATCTGCCTTTTTGGTGTTGCCCTTTGCCGCGCCCATAGGCAAGTCTTGGATAAGGTTTATCCGCTGAGATAAACACGTACAGATAGGATTTATCATCACGCAGTAGCACATTGTAGGGCGGTCGATGCAGCTTGATGAGGTTTTGCTCAAGCAGCAGCGCTTCGGTCTCAGAGCGGGTTATGATGGTTTCGATGTTGTCGATACGTTGCACCAGCGCCCGCGTTTTGGGGTGGTCGATGGTTTTGGCAAAGTAGCTGTTGACGCGGCTTTTGAGCGATTTGGCTTTGCCCACATAGATGATGTCGCCATTTTTGCCCAGCATTTTGTACACGCCTGGCAAGTTGGGCAGGCGCTTAATCAAGTGATCCAATCGCGCTTTGCGGTCGGCAGTCGCTGCAGCAATTTCAATGGTTGCAGGGTCGATACTGGGCGTTTTGTTTTTTGGCATTGCTTGTTTACTATTTCACGATTTTTATACTATATTAAGTTAATTCAATCACTTTTCAATGCAAGTAAGCGTAAACTTTAACAGCGACAGCCAGATATAAAACCCTCTTTTTTATTGACTACACGCCTAACAAGTCATTATGCGATATCCTTGCTTATGTCCTAGCTTATGTCCTAGTTGCAGGCAAGGTATAATGGTCACCATAAAAAGACTTGCACAATTAGCTGCTATCTGCTAAAAATCCATTCACTAAAAATCTTTGCCACTTTTGACCCGAATGGTTTGTCCAGCCGGGCGTTTTTTGATCCAGTTAATGAATTTTTGCATCTCGGTCTGTTCTTTTAGCCGCTCAACCGTATGGTAGTAGCTGGATAATTCTTGGTTGCTAAACACTTCATGCACCTGCGCATGACAAGCAGGACACAGCATGGCGATGTCGTTTTTCATTTCATCACGGCTAAATTCGCGTTTGGTACGGGCTTTGTCGTGGCGGGATTTGGGAATCAGATGATGCTGGGTTAATTCAACTTCATCACGTCCACACAATTCACACGGTGGCGATGGCGCTTTTTCCGCCAAAATCGCCTCCCAGAATGCTGCATCTTCGTTATTTTTTACTTTACCTTTTGCCATTAATTTGTCATGCTTTGCTATCAGTGGTATCCATCATACAATAGCATTGTTGTCTTGCCAATGGCGTGTTGTCCACTACTTTTTTTCATGTTAAAAACGAGTCTGCCATGTTATCTAAGCTATCCAATTTATCCAAGCTATCTAAGCTACCCAAGTTATCTAAGCTATCTAAGCTAAGCCAAACCTTTCAATCCCAAGCCAAAGACTACCTTAATCCGTTTAATAACCCCAAGCTGTTAAAGCAGTTTTTTAACTTTTATCCGCCATATTTTGGGGCGGGTATCCGTGTTGAAAGCCTTGATTTCACCAACCACCATATTCGCGTGCATTTACCGTTAAACAAACTCAATCAAAACATCGTCGGCACCCAGTTTGGGGGCAGTTTGTATTCGATGACCGACCCATTTTTGATGATTTTGTTGATGCAAGCCTTGGGCAATGAGTACGTGGTATGGGATAAGTCGGCGAGCATTGATTTTGTTAAAGCGGGCAAAAGCGATGTGTTTGCCGATTTTCACCTTGATGACACCGAAATCGATACCATAAAAGCCTTAGCAAAAGATGGTAAAGCGGTGTTCCGCAACTATGAGGTACAGGTGGTTGACGACCAAAATGAGGTGGTTGCCACCGTCACCAAGACCCTGTACATCCGGTTACGAGCCTACAGTAAATCAAAAAACCAAACGGTGAGAATTTAGCCAAAGGGCGTTAGTCTTTGACCGCCATGGTGATGGTATAGGTTTTGCCTTGTTTGATTTTATCCGAATTACCAAACACTTCGGTAAATGAGCGTTTCATAAAGTCTCGCAAGCCGTTGATAGTCACCACATAGAACCGTGCGCCACTTTCCATCGCATTGTAGGCATCGAGCAAATACAGATAATGCTGTTCTTTACTGGCTTTGGCAGGTAAGTTACTCATCACTAGGCTAAATTTTTTATCTTTTTCAACATCACGAAAGCCATTGGATAGCTGAACTTGGGCGTTATCTAAATGATTTTTTTGGCAGTTAAGTTTGGCATATTCCACCGCCACAAAGTCTTTGTCGATGAGCAAATGCTGTCCGTTCGGGCATTCACGGGCGGCAGTCATACCCAGTACGCCATAGCCACAGCCTAGGTCGATTGAGTGGTCATCGTCTTTGAACTCGATATAGTCAAGCAGCATAAGGCTACCCTCGTCAAGTTTTTCAGGCGAGAAAATTCCCCAAGTGCTGGTAAAGTGAAACGGCTTGCCAAGCACATCTTGGCTGAACTGAATGTCTTCGCGCCAGTAGGCAGATTTTTTGAGTAAGTCGGTGGGGATTTGGTGCATGTTTATTCCAAAAATTAAAGAAGGGTTAAGCCAAATGGCTGATACGTGCTGAATTTGGCGGCGGACTAAAAACAAGCCATAGTAAAATATGCGTATCAACGATGAAAATGGGCTTTAGTTTTTTTGACGGCTTTTTCATAGATTGATAAATTCTTCTTCGGTCATCTCAAAATCATCTTTGATGGTGAACGGCTTGGGCAATCGTTGGGCTTGGATTAGTGATTTGCAATTTTATTCCTTAAATCTGTTATCAACAAACAAGAAATAAATGAGAGTTTGGGCAGTCAGGTATACCCATACTCATTTTTTTTGGATAAGTTTCATCAGTCGGTAAACCACCGCCTCCAAGACGAATTTCATCGCCTTCCTTATACTTTTTACCTTCAAAAGTAAGTGTTTTACTGGCTTCATCCCAATTTATGGAACTCTTTTCAAAAATAGGTTGGGTATAATCGTTTCCGTTCGCTATTACCAAACAACTACCTTGTACTTTTAAACGACCACTTAATGCGGCTGTCATACAAGTAGGAATTTCATTGGGTTTTGGTTTGGGGCGTACAAAAGTCGCTACTCTTGAAGCGGGAATTTCTTTACCTATTTCAACAGGTTTTGGTGTGGAAGCTGGCGGCATTTCAGCTTTTTCTATAGGCGTATTTTGCTGACAACCAAACAAGCCAAAAACCATCGTTAAACCAACCATTTTTAACTTTGAAAACATTTTAAAATCCTTTTAAATCACCTTACTAAAACGATTGCCTTCTTTACTCGCCAAATAAGTATCAAACACCATCGCTACATTGCGTCCCAAAAGTCGCCCTTTTGGTAGCACCCGAATGCCTTTGGCATCCATATCAACGAGTTTATCCGCTTGCATCTCGCCCAGTTGGCGGATTTCATCAATAAAATAGGTCATCGGGTCAATACTAAAGCGCGCATTCACATCCTTAAAATCAATATAATCATGGCATAGCAGATTCATAATCACATAACGGCGCAGCAAGTCAGGTAAGCGCGCAGAAATCACCTTCACTGCAGGCAATTTTCCCGCATTGATGAGATTTTGGTAATCATTCAAATCCGTTGGATTTTGCAAAATATGAAGACCAATCTGGCTAATTGACGACACCCCAAATCCCAGTAAATCACAATTGCCATGTGTGGTATAGCCTTGAAAATTGCGGTGCAATTTGCCCTCACGTTGGGCAATCGCCAGCTCATCATCAGGCTTGGCAAAGTGGTCAATGCCGATATATTGATAGCCTGCGTCAGTCAGCGCATGGATGGTATTACCGAGCATGGTCAATTTGTCGGCAGGGCTTGGCAAATCCGCTTCATTAATCTGACGCTGACCTTTAAATCGCTCGGGCAAATGGGCATAGTTAAAAACAGATAGACGGTCTGGCGATATATCGATGATGCGCTCAACCGTATTGCGCATGCTATCCACCGTTTGGTGCGGCAACCCGTAAATCAAGTCAATATTGATAGAATGAAACCCAAGGCGGCGAGCTTCCGTCATCACCCCTTGAATCATTTCTTCTGACTGCACGCGATTGACGGCAATTTGTACTTTTTCTTGCAAATCCTGCACACCAAAACTCACCCGATTAAACCCAAGTCCACGCAATATCTCAAGCGTGGTCGGGCGCAATTCTCGTGGGTCAATTTCAATCGAATAATCAGCGGTAGGTTTATCGCTAAAAGTAAATTGGGTTTGCAAAAAGTTCCACAATTTGACCAGTTCATCATCGGTCAAAAAGGTGGGTGTGCCGCCGCCAAAATGCACTTGTTCGACGATAGGGTCGCCTTGCATCAAGCTGCGTTTATGCCGAATTTCTGAAAATAAGTACTCAAGATAATCGCCTGAATCACTGTTTTTCTTGGTGATGATTTTATTGCAGCCGCAGTAATAGCACAGGTGGCGACAAAACGGAATGTGAAAATACAAGGACACTGGCACCCGTGGGTCTTTTTCTGCCAAAACGCGGGCTTCCATACCGTCAGCAATCGGGACAAATTCTAGCGCGGTTGGGTACGAGGTATAACGGGGACCTGAGCGGTTGTATTTATTGATGATAGCTTCATTAAACAAATGGGTTTGGGTGGTGTAGTTACGATTGGCATTGGCATACGGATTTTCGATGATTTCGACAGGGCGGTCAAAAGTGGGCAGTTCGCTGTCAGATAAAGGGCGAGTTTGGTCTGTCATAATAGTCTCGTATAGCGTGTAGCGTAAAATTCTCGGAATATTGGTTGTGATTATACCATAGTCATCAAAGATAGCCGATGATGAGAAAATAGATGAATTATGCTATGATTTAGCCGTTTTTTATCAAAAATTGTCTAATTGCTGCCATAAAAAACTGCCTGTCTTGTGTCAAGGTAGCCGCCAAGTGGTTGAAAAAGGATTTTAAAAATGTCGTTTGCTCAAGTCTATACGCGCTCGGTGGTAGGTTTAAATGCGCCAAGCGTGATGGTTGAAGTACATTTATCGCAAGGATTGCCCGCAGTCACCATGGTCGGCTTACCTGAAGCCGCGGTACGCGAGAGTAAAGATAGGGTGCGCTCTGCCATTATCAACTCGGGTTTTCAATTTCCCAATCGTCGTTTGACCATCAACCTTGCGCCCGCGGATTTACCCAAAGATGGCGCACGGCTTGATTTGCCGATTGCCATAGGCATCTTGGCAGCCAGCGGGCAAATTGATGAAACCGTGCTTGCGCAGTACGAATTTATTGGCGAATTGGCGCTCAATGGCGATTTACGAGGCATTGCTGGGGCGTTGGCAGTATCACGGGCACTCAAGGTAGACCGGCGCATCTTGATTGTTCCCAAAGACAATGCCGATGAAGCGGTCAAAGTCGATGGCGTGAAGGTGTTGCAAGCCGATACCCTCAAAGCCGTGTGCCAACACTTGATGAATGAGCAACCACTCAGCGAAGCCGAGCATAAGACATCTTACCAATCAGCCAATTACATGCTTGATTTAGCCGATGTCAAAGGACAACACCAAGCACGTCGTGCGCTCGAAATTGCCGCCGCCGGTGGTCATTCACTATTGTTTTGTGGTTCACCGGGGACAGGCAAAACCTTGATGGCATCTCGCCTACCCACCATTTTGCCACCGCTTAATGACCATGAAGCGCTCGAAGTTGCCAGTATTTACTCGATTGCCAACAGTGATTATGACTACGGCACACGCCCTTTTCGCCAAGTCCATCATACCACCTCAGCAGTGGCGCTCGTGGGCGGCGGCTCATCCCCCAAACCTGGTGAAATCACGCTCGCCAATCGGGGGGTGTTATTTTTGGATGAGATTCCAGAGTTTGATCGCAAGGTACTTGAGGTACTCAGACAGCCCATCGAGAACAAAGAAATTGTCATCAGCCGTGCCAACTCTCAAGTGCGATTTCCCGCCAATTTTCAGCTAGTAGCAGCGATGAATCCCTGCCCCTGTGGCTACTATGGGGATAAATCAGGTCGCTGCCAGTGTCGACCTGAGCAAATCAAACGCTATCAAGAAAAGCTATCAGGACCTTTGCTGGACCGTATTGATTTGCATATTACCGTGCCTGCCCTGCCTGCCAGTGATTTGCAGTCAGCACAGAAGGGTGAGTCTTCTGCGGCAGTGCGTGAGCGGGTGATACAAGCCTATCAGCGTCAGCAAGCCAGACAGGGCAAAGCCAATAATGAACTCTCCCCCAGTGAACTTGACCAATTTGCGCTGCTTGGCGATGCAGAAAGTCGTATTTTGGCAATGGCACAAAGTCGGCTGAATCTGTCCGCTCGCGGCTATCATCGCGTCCTTCGCGTCGCCCGCACGATTGCAGACTTGGCAGGCAGTGAAGCTATCCAAACCGCGCATCTGACAGAGGCACTCAGTTATCGTAGTCAATTAACGAATGCCTAATTTTCGTGCTAACTCACCATACAGCAAGATACAGCCAACCTATAAAAACGGATGCTCGCGAAAAAATGTGGGCGGCAGGTTATCGTATTGGGTGTCGTTGACGTATTTGGCTTCAAACTGTTTTTTTAGCGCTTTATAATCCGCATTGGCGCGGCATTCATCCCATTTTTGCTTAAAAATTTGCGCGGATTGGGCTTTGATTTGCGCGGATTCAAGCTGTTGTGATTGCTGCGGCAATTGCTCACGCCCATGCGCGCCACTTTGTCCTTTTTTAGCGTCAGGGACAGCGCCGTCATATTTTTTACCCCCTTTGTGATTGGCATAACGACGCGAGCGCGTATAACCCATTTGGATAAATTTACGCGCCATATCAGCACCGACAAAATCCCCTTGAGCAAGGTAGTCCAAAAACATCGCATAGATGGTATCGCCGCTCTCACGCGCAAGTTCTGGCGTAGCAAATCGCCAATGCGGCAAAATCTCGGATTTATATGGCTCTACCAATAACACCCCTTGCTCACCGCGCCCCACCCGATACAACGCTGGATGCTCGCGAAAATTCAGCGTGTCAAAGTTGAGATGATAGTTAAACTCGTGCATGACTCAAAAACTCGGTCAGCGTGGCAAAGTCATCAAAGGTTTGGGTCGGATGATAATCGCGAATATCCTGCCCATAATTATAGCCATACGACAACCCAAGCGTATCCATGCCCGCGTTTTGCCCTGCCAAAATATCGTTTTTGGAATCACCAATCATATAGCTTTGAGCGATGCTAAAGCCCAGTTTGTCACAGACGTGCAGTAGCGGCATCGGGTCAGGTTTTTTGGCAGGCAAACTATCGCCACCCAAAATATAGGCAAAAAGGGCTTGCCAACCCAATTTTTCGACAATCGCAGGAACAAAATCAATGGGTTTATTGGTGGCAATAGCGAGGGTATAGCCTTGCTCTTTAAGCTGACGCAACCCTTCGCCCACCCCTGCATAGGGCTGGGTTCTGACACAGGTGTTTTGATGGTAGTAGTCAAAGAATAGAGCAAGCGCCTGATTGGTATCATCTTCCGTGAGATTGGGGTCAATGGTTTGTGAGCCTGATAAGGCACGTTGCACCAATACTTTGCCGCCATTGCCCACCCAGTTGCGGATGACATCTTCGCTAAAGTTGGCTTTGCCAAGCGCGGTTAACATCGCATTGACGGCGTCAGCCAAATCTGGCACGCTATCAATCAACGTACCGTCCAAGTCAAAAATAAGTAACGATTTTTGGGTGATATTTTCCCCAGTGGATGGGGGGATTGGGCTATTAAGTGATTCGCTAGACATGGTGTTTCCTATCGTTTTTTCACCAAAAATTAATAGGCTACAGTGTAGCAGAATCACTTAAAAATACCATGCAACCGTCCATTAAAATAACCTAACCCTGACAACCAATTCCGCCTAAGAGCAGGTTTGACTAAAAAACGTTAGTTTTCGCCATTACTCGGTTGATAATCTAGTGAGGCATCAGCGATTTCATTGCTAGCTTCGGGATTCAGCGCGCTGTCCTTTTTGGCACCCAGTTTTTGATAACGCACATCTTCACCGGTAATACAAAAAATCAATTGCTCAGCGATATTACGCGCATGCGCACCAACACGCTCTATCGAACGCAGCACCCATAAAATATCAATGACTTTTGCTACATAGCGACCATCTTCCATGATGTAGGTCATCATCGCGCGTGACGCGGATTTGTACATCGCATCAATTTCACTATCCTGCTCTATCACTTGGTAAGCGCCTGTTGCATCAAACTTGGCAAAAGCTTCTAGCGCATTTTTTAGCATTATCTGCACAAAATTACCCATTTGATGCGCTTCATGATACCCAATCGGTGATTGACCTTCACGGGTGGCACGGCGCGCCATCTTGGCGATTTTTTTGGCTTCATCACCAATACGCTCAATGTCAGCACTGCATTTGCTCACTGCCATGATTAGGCGTAAGTCGGTAGCAGCAGGTTGACGACGTGCCAATACTTTGACCACCGAATCATCAAGCTGCTGCTCAGTAAAGTTGATTTCTTTGTCACCATCAATGACATCTTCGGCAAGCGCCACATCACTTTTTACCAAAGATTCAATTGCTTTGGTGAGATTGGCTTCTGCCATGCCACCCATTTTTAAAAACAAATTCACCAAGTTTTGTAAATCTTGGTCATAACTTTTTGATAAATGCTCACCAATTAAATTCATATTTCCCTTCCTAACTCATGGATTGTGACTCATGGACTGTGCAAAATTGTGATTAAAAAAGACGTTAAAGAAAACCTACTATAACTAAAAATTGCGACAAAATGATGAAAAATAGCGCGCCTATTCGCTGATATTGCATCATATAAACCGAGCAAAAAACCTAACAAACATTTCAATGTCATCAAACTTTAACATAACCGTAATAGATTTGACATTTTGTTACATTAACATGGCAACAATTTTTCAGCTTTGGGTGATTTAAAACGCGACATATTGGTTGGCGACTCCCAAGCTAAGTTACCATCTTCCCTGACAATCATCTCATTTGTCCATCAAGGAATCATTATGAAACTATCACATTTAATCGTCAGTGTGGCATTCGCTGCTGTAGGCGTACAAGCCAATGCTGTCAACATCACAGGCGCTGGTGCAACCTTCCCACAACCTGTTTACTCAAAATGGGCAGGCGCGTATCAAAAAGCAACAGGCAACCAAGTAAACTACCAAGGTATCGGTTCTTCTGGCGGTATCAAACAAATCCAAGCAAAAACGGTTGATTTTGGTGCCACTGATGCGCCAATGAGCCCAGCAGAGCTAAATGCCAGCGGCTTAATCCAATTCCCCACAGTCATTGGTGGTGTTGTACCTGTGGTTAACATCGCTGGCGTCAAACCAGGTCAATTAAAACTATCTGGTCCAGTCCTTGCTGATATCTATATGGGCAAAATCACTACTTGGAACGATGCACGTATCCAAGCATTAAACCCAGGCGTTGCCCTACCCTCTGCTAAAATCACCACGGTTAACCGTTCAGACGGTTCAGGTACCACGCACGTCTTTACAACTTACTTAAGCCAAGTATCAAGCGATTGGAAATCAAAAGTAGGCGCAGACAAAACCGTTAAATGGCCCAATGCTGCAGCAAGCGTGGGTGGTAAAGGTAACGAAGGCGTATCAAGTAATGTACAACGTGTTGCCAACTCAATCGGCTATGTTGAGTACGCTTATGCAAAACAAAACCGTTTAGCTTATACCCAACTTCAAAACCGCGCCGGTAAATTTGTGATGCCAGACAACACAACCTTTGCTGCAGCGTCAAACATCGACTGGGCAAAATACCCAGGTTTTGCAGTAACCATCACCAACATGCCAGCAGCCAACGCATGGCCAATCTCTGCAGCGACGTTCATCCTTGTACCACGTGCTGGCGGTGCTAAAGCGAAAGAAGTGTTAAAATTCTTTGATTGGTCATTCAACAATGGTGACGCAATGGCTACTTCTCTTGACTACGTACCACTACCAGCAGCCACTAAAGCCGCTGTTCGTAAAGAGTGGACTAAAGTCAAATAGTCATCTGTTTAACTGTACTACGCAAATTAACCCTGCCGATTGGTGGGGTTTTTCAGCTCAAAATTTTGCCAAAAAAGAGCATTATATCAGCTGATTATCTAGCACTTTGACCGTGTCATCGGTCAGATTGCCCGCAGCTTTTTGTAGGTCAATGTAGGCATTTAAATAATCAAAATACGCATTAATCAAATCGCGTTTGGCAACATGATATTGACGCTCTGCCAGTAGTGTATCTACCATCGAGCGCACCCCCAAGTCATAGCCTGTTTTTGACGCTTGGGCGACGCGGCGATTGGCTTCCACGGCAGTTTGCTGGGCTTTAATTGTGGCACGCTGTGCGACCAAATTTAGATACGCTTGGCTAGTCTGAGTCATCGCGGCTTGGTACACATAGGCGAGGCGACTTTTTGCCGCTTGCGCTTGAAGAGTGCCTTGCTCTACGCCTGCCCGCGTCCGCCCACCGGTATAAAACGGGAAATCCACTTCCACCCCAAAGCTATAATTGGTGCCATCAATAGCGCTTTGGTTATTATGGCTATAGTCTTGCCAACCCACATTGCCTACCAAATCGACACGGGGGTAGATATTGGCTTTGAGATAATCGACTTGTTTGTTAGCAATCGCCACTTGGGTTTGTGCTAGCTGAATATCGAGATTATTATTTTGTGACTGCTGCATCCAGTTGTCGATACTTTGACTTGCCACAAGATTCAAATCAGGCGGTAATTTGATACTGTCAAGCTGATTGATTGGTTGACCGGTAAGCAGTGATAACTGCTGTTTGGCATTTACGATTGCCACATCATTATTGGCAATAGAGGCGCTGACGCTTTCAAGCCTTGCACGGCTCTCTTCGGTATCTACCCGCGCCGCTACCCCTTGCGCGAGCCTCGCTTGCATCATGTCATTTTGTGCTTTGAGTGCGGTGAACTCGGCATTAAGGCTATCTGTCATCGCTTCGGCGCGCAATACATTGAGATAGGCTTTGCTGATTTGCTCGATGAGTTGTTGGTGCTGCTGTAATAGCTGGATGTCATTGGCTTGACTGGCGAGCACGGCTTTTTCATAATTTGCCCATTTATCAGCACGAAACAAGGCTTGGCGCAGTCCGATACCAATTTGGCTTACGCTATTGCCCGTGTCTGGGATGTTATCATCTTTGGGATAAAACTGGTTATGTTTGACACTGCCTTGTAGTCCCACTTGCGGCAGCATATCGCCAAACGCTAGCTGCACATTTTTTTGCGTTGCCAAATAGTCATATTGCTGCCCTGCCCAATTGCCGTTGGTGCGCTGGGCTGCACTATACAATTCCCACAAATCCTTTGCCATCACGGCTGGACTGAGGGACATCGACCCTATCAATGACACTGCCATCGCCCCTAACCGCCATCGGGCGCCAGTCGCTTTACGATTCCACAAACCGATACATTCCATATCAATAATTACAACATTTTCAACAACCAAGGAGCCTCTATCATACCGATAGTTGTCAAAAAAATCAGTAATTTAGTTGAGTAAATCATCGTCACAAAATGGCTAAAAATCTATTAGGTAAACCTGTGAGTTTTTGTTAATATGGAGGTATTGACTCGGGGTGCAGTTGGGTGACATACCAACGGCTGAGACATACCCGTCGAACCTGACACGGTTAATACCGTTGTAGGGAAGTCGTCTATTAGGTTAGTTAGACCAATATTTTTCTAGAATCAGTTTTTTTAGAAACAGTCACACTCACCTATCTTCGCCCGAGTCCAGCAAACCATCACTTCATAACATAACATGGACTCGCTATGAACCAACTTACCAACGTTACCCACAAGACCCCTGCCCACCGTGACCCTACCGACGACCGCTTTGAAGAAGAAGCGCGTGATTTGACGCGCGCCTTGCCGGCATCTCGCAAAGTCTACATCCAAGGCTCACGCCCTGACATCCAAGTGCCGATGCGGGAAATCACCTTGACCGATACCCCGGTGGGCGGTTTTGGCAAGGCAGAAGGCGAAAAAAATCCACCGTTTTATGTGTATGACACCTCAGGGGTGTATACCGACCCCAATGTCGAAATTGACCTGACTAAAGGCTTACCAAAACTGCGTCAAGCTTGGATAGAAGCGCGCGGCGACACCGAGCAGCTTGCCAAACTCTCAAGCCAATACGGCAATGAGCGTGCCAATGACATCGCCACGGCTAACCTGCGCTTTGGGCATATCGACAAGCCAAGACGAGCGCTCAATGGCAAAAACGTCACCCAAATGCACTACGCCAAACAAGGCATCATCACCCCAGAGATGGAATACATCGCCATCCGTGAAACCCAAAAACAGCATGACCTGACAGATTTGCGCCAGCACGCTGGTAACAACTTTGGTGCCAATACCCCCAAAATTATCACTCCAGAATTTGTACGTGCCGAAGTCGCCGCAGGACGGGCGATTATTCCCAATAACATCAACCACCCCGAATCAGAACCGATGATTATTGGGCGCAATTTTTTGGTCAAAATCAATGCCAATATCGGTAATTCAGCCCTGGGCTCCAGCATTGATGAAGAAGTTGCCAAAATGACCTGGGCTACCCGTTGGGGCGCGGACACCATCATGGACTTGTCAACCGGTAAGCATATCCATGAAACCCGTGAATGGATTATCCGTAACTCCCCCGTGCCCATCGGTACCGTACCGATTTATCAAGCCCTAGAAAAAGTGGATGGCGTTGCCGAAGATTTGACATGGGACATCTTTAAAGACACCTTGATTGAACAAGCCGAGCAAGGCGTCGATTATTTTACCATTCACGCGGGTGTACTGCTGCGCTACGTACCGGTGACCGCCAATCGTTTGACGGGTATCGTGTCACGCGGCGGCTCGATTATGGCGCAGTGGTGCCTTGCCCATCATAAAGAGAATTTTCTTTATACCCACTTTGAAGACATTTGCGAGATTATGAAAGCCTACGACGTGGCGTTTAGTCTGGGTGACGGTTTGCGCCCGGGTTGCCTACAAGACGCCAACGATGATGCGCAGTTTGGTGAGCTCAAAACCTTGGGCGAGCTGACCCAAGTGGCATGGCAACATGACGTACAGGTTATGATTGAAGGTCCAGGGCATGTTGCCATGAACCGTATCAAAGAAAACATGGACTTACAGCTTGAAGTCTGTAAAGAAGCGCCTTTTTACACACTTGGACCTTTGACGACGGATATCGCGCCAGGCTACGACCATATCACATCCGCCATTGGTGCGGCGATGATTGGTTGGTACGGCACTGCCATGCTGTGTTATGTGACGCCAAAAGAGCATTTAGGTCTGCCGAATAAAAAGGATGTCAAAGACGGTATCATCACTTACAAAATCGCCGCACATGCAGCGGATTTGGCAAAAGGACACCCAGGTGCCCAAGCGCGGGATAATGCCTTGTCAAAAGCGCGTTTTGAGTTTCGCTGGGACGACCAGTTTAATCTCAGCCTAGACCCGGACACGGCTCGTGAATTCCATGATGAAACCTTGCCAAAAGAAGCGCATAAATCAGCGCATTTTTGCTCGATGTGTGGTCCAAAATTCTGCTCGATGAAAATCACCCAAAACGTGCGGGATTATGCAGCAGGGCTTGAGTTTAATAAACCACAGCTTGGGCAAGACATCACCCCTGATACAGGTGAGTTATCGGATGCCAGCCACGCTATCAAGCAGGTGGATACTGAATTGGTCGGGCAAGTCGGTGAAGCGTCTGCCGATGAAGTCCGCCTAGGCATGGAGCAGATGAAGCAAAAATTTATTGAAGAAGGTAAGCAGTTATATAAAGAAGTTTAAATTTTTTGGTAAAAAATAGGGTAGTTAATCTACCTTATTTTTTTAATACCGCTTAATTTTTTCAAAAAAATCATTGTCCAGTACAAGCTTTGGCTTAGAATCTACTTGCTTTAACCCCACTTCATGCTCCATCATCAGCTCAATTAGTGCCATTTGGTCAATCAAGATTAAACTATAGTTAAAACCGAATTATACCAAGCAACTTTCAACACAATCCTTAAGCGTATCAAACTTGCTTAGCGTTAAACGAACCTTTTGCTTGATGACTGCCCACAACTGCTCAATTGGATTGAGTTCAGGTGAATAAGGCGGTAAGTACGTCAGTTCAATATTATAAAGTTCCGCAATTTGCTTTAAATCGCCACCATGATGAAATCTGGCATTATCCAACACCAATACACGTTTTGGATAATTTCCCTTATCATCTTTTGGCAAAGATTGCCCCAACGTGTGTAGCCAATTTTCAACCGTCACTCGTTTACAACCACCTTCAAAGGTAACAGGTGCGATGAGTTTAAAGTCATTTAATCGCATCGCCCCTATTAAGTTTAAGCGTTTGCCTTTATTGGCATCGATTTTGGCATAACAAGGCTTGCCAATAGGCGACCAACTGCGGGTGTAATATTGCCTTTGATAAAATCCTGTTTCATCCATAAACAGTATGTTGTCAGCCGTGATACTTAAGGTTAAAAGCAGTAAACCTAGCATCAGTGTAAACCCAATTTGCTTTATGGGGTCGGCTTGCTTAAACAGCGGGGTCTTTTTTTAAAACTCCATTTGATTCGACGTAAGGTTTGTAAAAAGGCGTTATAGGAAATACCAACATCGGGATGGTCTTTTAAGTATTGTTCTCTAAGCTGTTTTGCGGTGTCAAATTCTTGTGATTTAACATAGTCCTCAAAGGCGACTAGGTCAGTGATAATGTGTTTTACGCCAACAGGTGCAAAGGGTTTTGGCTTGGTATTCCCTTGTTCTTGATAGAGCTTTATCCAGTCATCAAGGGTGTTGCGGTTGATTTCAAACAACCTAGCTGTTTTGCTTTTGTTGCCTGTCTTTTGCCAGTGGTTGACGGCTCTGTCTCGTAAGTCTTGGTTGTATATTTTGGGCATGGTGGTATTGGTTTAAAATGCTTATTATATTACAGTTTTAACTATATGCGACTCAAGGTTTTCAAAATAATCGAGCGCGGGTTTGGTAAAGCTAGTTGTGGTAATAAAAATACCATGATGGCTGTCTTTCTGCGGTGGATAGCCGCCCACAAAGTTTCTTAATTCGCGATTTGAAATATTATTACCTTGGGAGTAAAGTTTTGCTTGAATATAGTACGTATGCCGTTCTTCATTAGAAAATATTTGAGTAATCATACCGTCAATACCGCCGTCATTGGCTTTTCCTGTATGGTGCGAACTTAAGTTACTTTCTGGACTTTCATTCTCTAGTGAACGCTCTACCAATTTCACGCAAAACCATTCAAATTGTAATGGTGTTAAATTATCAAGTTGGGTCAATATCATATCTGGGGTAACTTTTACATTGCCATCGCTGACCATGGCATCTTGATAGTTATTCATAAATAATGACGTGCGGCGCGTTGTCTCATTGATAAAATAGTTAATCAATGGGTCACCACGTTTGCCATATGCCACTTGATTAACTTTTTTAAGATCTTGAAAAGACTTTTCATCAAAGCGTTTTAAGTTTGCGATATAATCATTATTTGGGATACCTTTCATAAGATATTGTGAAAAATTTTCATTGGCTAACCAAAAAAATATCTTGCCAAGTGGATCTATCCTAACGAGATTTTTTATGGTTACTTTTTCATCAAAGGTAATTAAGCTTGCAAACTCTTTACCAATATTTGGCTGCAAACTAAAACAGTTCTCTTTGATAACACCCATGGCAGATAAGCACATTAATATCAAATTAGTCAGTGGCTCGTAACAAGGTGTCCCTTCCTCATATTCATTTTGAATGTCAAATTGGCTTAAGTAGCTAATACTTTTTTGATCGTCACTTAATTGAGCAACCTTATCAAACTCACGAAAAAATAAGTTTTGACTAATACTGCTACGCCCACTAAGATTCTTTAGCGTTTGAATCCCTGAATTTAGTAAATCACCAAATGGGGGTAATTTGGTGATATTTGCTGTTTCGCCCATTATTGTTTCCTTCAATACATTAGCCTTATCTAGTAAGCATCGAACCCATATGCGTTAATTTAGTCTTTCAGTCCAAGCACATCTTGCATATCAAACTGTCCTGTTTGCTGCTCATTGACCCACACCGCAGCACGCACCGCCCCTGCGGCAAAGGTCATGCGCTCACGGGCTTTATGGGTGATTTCAACTATCTCGCCATCGGCGATAAACATCACTGTATGGTCGCCGACAATCTCGCCACCGCGAATGGCATGGATACCAATCTCGCCTGCTTTGCGTGCCCCAGTTTGACCTTCTCGGCCATAAATTGCCACGTCTTTTAGGTTTTGACCGCGTCCTTTGGCAACTGCTTCAGCCATCATATAAGCAGTGCCCGATGGCGCATCAATTTTGTGTTTATGGTGGGCTTCGATGATTTCGACATCGGCGCTGTCACCAAATGCTTTGGCAGCCATTTCAAGCAGTTTAAGGGTTAAATTCACCCCAGTTGAATAATTACCTGCATATACGATGGCGATTTTTTCACTTGCCTGTTTTAAGATAGCGTTTTGTTCATCGTTTAGGCCTGTTGTCCCAATGACCATATTGACGCCTTTGTCAGCACAAAGTTGTAAGTTTTTGGCAGTCGACTCAGGCAAGCTAAAATCTATGAGCACATCAATATCATGAATGACCCCTGCCAAGTCATCAACCAAAGCGACATTAGTTTTGTCGAGATTAACTAGCTCGCCCGCATCCACGCCCAACAAGCTTGAGCCTTGACGCTCTATCGCCCCTGCAAGGGTAGTTTGTGGGTTTTGTGCCACCGCTTGAATCAGCATACGTCCCATGCGCCCACCTGCGCCTATGACCCCAATTTTTACCATTTGCTTATCCTTTATCTAGCCCAATTACCTAGTGTAACTTTCTAATTTGATTTTCTAGCCTGATTTTCTTGCATAAATTTCTAAGTTCAAATCATAACAGCTTGTCTCGCTGAATCCTAGCGTAACTCAATACTGGCTTGTGCCAAAAAAAACCCTTGCAATCATTACAAGGGTTCGATGTTTCACGTGAAACTTCTATAAAACACTATAAACCAATAAAACTTAGTCAAACAAGTCTTTGACATCTTCTTTGAGTTTATCAAAGAAAGATTTTTTCTGTGGTGATTGCTGATGATCACCCATGGAGGATTGTAGCTGACGAAGTAGGTCTTTTTGTTCGTTGTTAAGGTTGGTCGGTGTCTCCACCACCACACGGCATAACAAGTCACCTTTCATCGTCGTGCGCACGGGGGTAACGCCTTTGCCTTTGATACGGAATACTTTGTGGCTTTGGGTGCCTTCAGGAATGCGTAAATTGATACGTCCTTCAAGCGTTGGCACTTCCACCTCACGACCTAAGGCTGCATCTGCAAAGCTGATTGGCACATCCATGTATAAGTCAGCGCCTTCACGGGTAAAAATAGGGTGCTGTGCCACACGGATTTCAACATACAAGTCGCCGCTTTCACCGCCTGTAATCGCTTCACCTTCGCCCGTTAAACGTACCCGATCGCCATTGTCGATACCGGCAGGAATGGTGACTTCAAGGGTGCGTGATTTTTCTTTAACACCCGAGCCATGACAGTCATTGCAAGGATTTTTGATTTGTTTACCTGAGCCGCCACAGTTGGGGCAAGTCTGTTGCACAGCAAAAAAGCCTTGCTGCATACGTACCACACCCGCACCACCACAAGTTGCGCAGGTCACGATATCGCTGCTATCTTTGGCGCCCTTACCATCACAAGTTTCACAAGGGGCAGGTGCGGTAAAGGTAATTTCTTTTTTTGTCCCTTGCACCGCTTCTTCAAGCGTCAAATCGAGCATATAGCGTAAATCTGAGCCGCGTCTGCTACGTCCACCCCCTGTGCGACCCCCAAAGATGTCGCCAAAAATGTCTTGGAATCCGCCTGCGCTGCCACCACGACCGCCGCCCATGCCGCCAAAAATATCGCCAAAAATGTCTTGGAAGTTTCCACCACCAAAGCCGCCACCGCCCATGCCATTCTCAAACGCGGCATGCCCCATACGGTCATACGCTGAACGTTTGCTGTCATCACTGAGCACTTCGTATGCCATCGAGGCTTCTTTGAATTTTTCTTCGGCGGCAGGGTCATCAGGGTTACGGTCTGGATGGTATTTCATCGCAAGTTTGCGGTAGGCTATTTTGATTTCTTGTTCATTAGCGGTTTTATCTACCCCTAATACTTCATAAAAATCGCGTTTTGACATAGTAACTCCTTTGGCAGCATAGTTTTGACAGTACGGAAGAGTGGGTTCGACCGGTAGCAACGTTTAGCAGCTGCCAAACCTGTGAAAGACTAAAATTTAAAAATATGCAATATAGTGGCGATTTTTGTTAAATAATCAAGCAAATAATCGGCAATCAGCGCAAAAATATTTTGCTTTTTTTGCAAGAAAAATACGCAATAGCCTAGCCCGTTGTTTTAAACTAATTAGCAAACTCTAACCCTGATAGTGATTTATGAAAAAACTATTATCTTTGCTAATCATCCTCGCACTGATTGTCGTCGCATGGGTATTTGCCTCCCCTTATTGGGCAGTGTACCAACTGAAAAAAGCCTATGATGCACAACAAGCAGACACCATCAGTGCAGCGATTGAATTTACGCAATTGCAGCAAAGTGTCAAATCGCAGCTAAGACCTGTATTGGTGGAAAAAGCCAATCATGTGGCAAAATCCCCTGTTTTGCAGATGCTCAATATCGAATTAAATCCTGATGACCTAGTAAACAAAATGGTCAATCAAGCCGTCGATAATACCGTTACGCCAGAGGGCGTACAGTATGCGCTGACAGGACAAGCGACCAGCGAGCTGCTCAAAACAAATGTCAAACTGCTGGGGGGCTTGGTGGCAGTAGCGATGGATAAGATTGATATCAAAGACTTGATTTTGGCACGCAATTCAGCTGAGCTTAATCAAAAAATTAAACAACAACTGCAATCGCCCAATCCCAATGCCACCACAGCAACGTCGCAGACCCAACCGACCACACACTATTGTGGTGTTAACTGTTTTGAAGTCACCGGACAGGTGCGTGGCTATCCGTTAATGCTCCGCTTGCAGCGCCAAGGGCTTATTTATTGGAAAATCGTGGGTGTGACGCTGCCGCTAAATGCTTAAAACTGGTCAATTTCTTCAGCGGTCAAAAACCGGCTTTCGCCTTTTTCTAATCCTGCTAAGGTAATGTTACCGATGCTGGCACGGTGTAATTCAATGACTTTATTGCCAAAGTAGCCCATCATGCGTTTGACTTGGTGATATTTGCCTTCCGTGAGTACCAGCTTGGCATGGGTAGCATCAGAAAAACTTAACTCAGCGGGTTTGGTTTTATCGTACTCATCCTTAAGCATGATGCCTTTTGCCAATTCTTGGATAGCAAATGCCTGTTGTGCTTCAGTCATTGGCTCGGCAAGCGTCAACTCATACACTTTTGCCACATGATGTTTGGGGCTGGTGACGCGGTGCAAAAAGCCACCATCATCGCTAAGCAGCAGCGCACCTGTGGTATCGACATCGAGTCGCCCCGCAATCCGCAAACTACCTAGCTGGGGTACATCAATCAAGTCTGTGACAATCGGCCACTCTTTTGGCTTTAGGGTGCACTCAAAGCCTTCTGGCTTATATAGCAGCAAGTAGCGATTGCCCATCGCAACCGATAACGGCTCACCCGCCCATTCGATATCGTCATCCACTTCATCGATATGTAGGCTTGCATCTTTGACCACCTCGCCATTGACAGTGACTTCGCCTGCGTGCAAGATTTTTTTGCAGTCTTTACGCGATAGCTCGGTGGCTTTGCTTAAAAATTTGTCTAAACGCATTTTTTTGTTATCCTAGTGCTTGTTTTGTTTATTGTAACATAGATTAACCATGACCTATTACACGCTTAGCGACCCATGTACTGCCACACTTGAGATTAAAAAAAGCCAATTTTTGGGCTTTGGCTATCCCATTGATAGCCGCGAGCTTTTAATGTTTCACGTGGAACAATTACGCAGCCAGTATCCCGATGCACGCCATGTCTGCTATGGCTATATTATTGGCGACCCGCGCAACACCACCTCGGCAGGTTTTGATGATGATGGTGAGCCCAGTGGTACAGCAGGCAAGCCGATTTTAAACGTGTTACAACACAAGGGCATTGGTAACTGCGTGGTCATTGTGGTGCGTTACTTTGGCGGTATCAAACTTGGTGCAGGCGGGCTGACACGTGCCTATAGTAGCACCGCGCAAGCCGTGGTTGATAACATGAATTTGCACGCGTTTGTGCCGTTAAGCGTGATAATAATTGAAACCGATTTTGCCAATGAGTCCTTTGTCAGACATACATTAGACGGCTTTAATGCCACGATTTTGCAGGTTGATTATGGTAAAAATGTCGTTTTGACAGTGGAGCTTGCACAAAAATCGGTTCAAGCACTCAGCGAAAAAATCGGCTTTTATGGGAATGTAACAGCCAGTGAATAACCAAAAGCCAATAACCACAGTAGCAGCGTGAAAGTGATAGCCTAGCAAAATTTTTCTCAAAAAAACAAATTGTCCTCAAAAAAACCTATAAAACACCCCAAACTTAGCTCACAAGTCGCCATGAAAAAACTGTCAAAAAGCCGTAAAATAGTCAAAAATCATAACAATCACTAGGTATATTATGAATATTCACCAACTACCACTAACGCCATTTCGCACCCCGTTTTTTTTAGCCAACCCCCACGTTCAAACCATTTTACCCAAGTTTATCAAACTGCCAAAACCTAACTATCAGCGACACCTTCACCCTGACCGTACCGGCACTACCCAAGTGGCTTATGACTTTGTGTTTGCCAATATCGACAATCAGCCAAACCTCGATAAGCCATTGGCGGTGATGTTTCATGGGCTTGAAGGCAGTAGCGACAGCCATTATGCCATTGCCTTTGCCCACCAAGCGCACCGATTGGGGTATGATGCGGTTATCGTCCATTTTCGCGGCTGCGGCGGGGTGGATAATACCTCAGAATTGGACTATAACGCGGGTGATACTGCCGAAGCGGTGCATATGTTTAACCTGCTAAAAACTCAGTACGGTTATAGCCGAATTGTAGCCAGTGGCGTGTCGCTCGGCGCCAATATGCTGGCGCGTTATCTGGGCGAGCAAGGCGATGCAGCTGCCTGTGAAGCAGCGGTGGTGATTTCTGCGCCCGTCGATTTGACGACTTCGGCAAAAGCCATGCATCGTTTTGTCGCCAAACGCGTGTATACGCCTTATTTGCTCAATCCTTTATTGCAAAAAGCCTTCAAAAAGGTGGATGAGCCAGCACTAATCAACGCATTAAAAAATATCAAGATGATTGACGAGTTTGATGAGTTATATACCGCGCCGCGCCATGGTTTTGGCACAGGGGCGAATTATTACATTCAAGCCTCGGCCCTACCTGTACTCAAAAACATCACTAAACCCACGCTGATTATCACTGCCAAAGACGACCCATTTTTGGGCATTCTTGCCACCCAAGCCGATGTGTCACCTTGTGTGCGCTTACTGTATAGCCAGCATGGTGGACATGTAGGCTTTGTGCAATTACAAAACAAAAAACTCAATTTGAATTGGCTGCCTAGCACCACCTTTAAATTTTTTCAGGCTTGTGCTGACTGATTGCTATTGCTTCAATAAAAAACGCCATCACAATGACGGAGCTTTTTATCAGCCGTTGCCGTAAAACCACCGCCTTTAGGCGGTGGATATAAGGCAACTTGTACACTATAACGCTTGCATAAATTTTGCTAAAATAATTTGCATGAAAACACTCAAGCTACGCATACGAGATAAACATAAAGACCAACTAAATCGCCTAAGCGGTTCGGTGAATTTCGTATGGAACTACGTTAATGCGTTAAGCTATGAGCATCTTAAGCGTACTGGCAAGTTCTTTAGTGCTTACGACCTAAACGACTACACCAAAGGTAGCGGTGAACTACTTGGCTTACACTCGCAAACCATTCAAGCCATCAATGAAACCCATGCCAAAGCTAGAAAACAATTCAAAAAAGCTAAGTTATCATGGCGAACCAACAACCCAACATCAAAACGTAAATCATTAGGCTGGCTACCCTTTAAACAATCTGCCATTAAGCATATTGCCACGCACCAAACAGGCAAAAAGGGCTTAAAATCCACCTTGCAACTAAGCCTAGCCAAAGGACAAAAACTAGTCATTGACCTATGGGACAGCTACAACCTTAGCCTATATCAAATTAACACCCTTGAGGTCGTCCAAGACAGCCGTAACCGTTGGTATGCCTGTATCACCGTCAAAGACTACCCCAAGACACAATGCGGTACAGGCAGTGTAGGCATTGACTTAGGGCTTAAAGACAGTGCCACTACCTCAAGCGGTGACAAACTCACCATCAAGCAAACGCTCAAATATGCCAAAGATTTAGCCATTGCTCAACGAGCTAAAAACAAACAACGTGTCAAAGCGATCCATGCCAAAATCAAAAATACACGCCAAGACCTCATCCATAAATTCACCACCCAATTAGTCAAAGACAATGCCCTAATCGTGGTCGGTGATGTGAAAACCACCCAATTTAACAGTAAAAAAGGCAAACTCGCCAAATCGGTTTACGATGCAGGCTGGTTTGAACTGAAACGACAACTGACCTACAAATGCGAGAACGCAGGTTGCCGTTTTGAAATCGTGAATGAGAGATACACGACCCAGCGATGTTCGTGTTGCGGTCAAATTGACCGCAATAGTCCGAAAGGTAGAGCAGGCTTGCGAATAAGAGAATGGACTTGTGCAATGTGTGGCACATGGCATGATAGAGATATTAATGCCAGTCGGAACATTCTTGCGGTCGGGCTTGGCCGTCTGGGAGCAGGAATCCCCTTGCTTTAGCAAGGGGAGGAAGTCAAAAAATGCCGTAATTCACCATGGCTTTAGCAATCTTGTTAAAACCTGCTAGATTAGCGCCTTTTTTATAATCAATGCTCCCATCCGCTTGTTTGCCATGGTTAAAACAATCGTCATGGATATTTTTCATGATGGTTTTTAATTGCTCATCAAGCACCGCAAAGGTTGCGTATTGACGTACCGAGTTTTGTGACATCTCAAGACCTGATACCGCGACCCCACCGGCATTCGAGGCTTTTCCCGGCGCATAGATGACGCCATTACTTTGGAAGATGGCGATGGCATCGGCATCACTGGGCATGTTGGCACCTTCTGCCACGTATTTCACGCCATGATTGACCAGATTTTGCGCATCGTGCCCATTGATTTCGTTTTGGGTGGCGCAAGGTAGGGCAATATCGGCTTTGATATGCCATGGGCGGCTACCCTCGATCCATTCTGCGTCATCACTGGTGCCGACGAAGTCTTTTAAACGTTTATCTTGCGCTTTATAAGTTTTGAGCGCTTCAATTTGCTCTAAGCTAAAGCCATGCTTGAGATACAAGGTGCCTTTTGAGTCTGATAATGTCACTACCTGCGCGCCAAGCTCAATACATTTTTGTGCCGCATGTAGCGATACATTGCCCGCACCTGAGACCAGGACAGTCTTAGCCATCAAGCCGTCATGATGGGCTTCTAGCATATTTTGTAAAAAATAAACCAGACCAAACCCCGTTGCCTCGGTACGAATCAAGCTACCACCTTGTCCCACCGTCTTACCGGTTAATACCCCGGTAAACTCACGATTAAGCGTCTTATACATGGCGAACATATAATTAATTTCGCGGCTACCGACACCGATATCACCCGCCGGTACGTCTATATCTGCACCAATATAGGGCGCTAATTCCCGCATAAAGGCATAGCAAAATCGACGGATTTCGGCGTCTGATTTACCTTTTGGGTCAAAGTCTGAACCGCCTTTACCCCCACCCATGGGCAGACCGGTCAATGCGTTTTTAAAGATTTGTTCAAACCCTAAAAATTTTAGTACCGAAAGATTCACACTGGGATGAAAACGGATACCGCCTTTGTAAGGCCATAATGCATTGTTAAATTGCACACGCCAACCGCGGTTGACTTGAACATTGCCTTGGTCATCTTCCCAGTTGATACGAAATTGAATAACACGGTCAGGGTTGGTTAAGCGGTCAAATAGATTAAGGTGTTGATAAACAGTGGATTGGTCATAAACCGCTGCGATATCTTCCCAGAATTCTTCGACCGCTTGGATAAACTCTGGCTCATTGCTATGACACTGCTTTAAAATGCTTAATAACTCACTACTTTTCATACCACTCCTCAATTCTTTAACTTCATAAAAATAGTGCAAAAACACTATTTTGGTGAATTTATAGTAACTTAGCACTGTCATAGTAATTTGTAAAACTATTTTTCTGTACCTCTTTGGCACGGTTTTGGCACGGTGGGTTGACAAAAACTAGACATGGGTGTTGGTGAGCAAGTTAACCTGCAACTGGATTTAATAGCTGACAAAGCGTGATTTGTCCTTTAAAATTGTTAATTTTTAGCAAGGTTTAGCGGCTTTGATTAGCCGCTAATGCGTATTTGACCTAAGGCAAACTTATGCACATTCATATTCTTGGTATTTGTGGTACCTTCATGGGTTCGTTGGCGCTGCTTGCGCGTGACCTTGGACATACCGTGACAGGCTCAGACGCCAATGTCTATCCACCAATGTCCACCCAGCTTGAAAATGCGGGTGTTGAGATTATGCAAGGGTATGCCGCTAGTCATTTACAACCTGCCCCTGATTTGGTGATTGTCGGCAATGCCATGAAGCGCGGCATCGAAGCGGTTGAATATATGCTCAATGAGCGTATTGCTTATACCTCAGGTCCGCAGTTTTTGGCAGAGCAGGTATTGCAATACCGTCATGTATTAGCCGTGGCAGGCACGCATGGCAAAACCACCACTACCACGATGCTGGCGTGGATTTTACACTATGCAGGCATTGATGCCGGCTTTTTGATTGGTGGCGTGCCACTTGTTGATACCCAAGATGAACGCCTAAAAAAAGCGTTTGCCCACAGTAGTTATTTGGGTAGTGATAAAACTGCGGATCATGAAGGTTACTTTGTCATCGAAGCGGATGAGTATGACAGTGCTTTTTTTGATAAACGCTCTAAGTTTGTTCACTATCGCCCAACCACCGCAATTTTAAACAACCTTGAATACGACCACGCCGATATCTTCCCTAACCTTGCCGCCATCCAAACCCAGTTCCATCACATGGTACGCATGATACCGTCAAATGGCAAAATCATCATGCCAGCAGATACCGAAAGCTTGGAAGAAACCCTTAAAAAAGGCTGCTGGACACCGATTTGGCGGACAGCGATTGCTAGCACTAATCCCCAAGCGGATTGGCAAGCCAAGCTAGTGAAACAAGATGGCAGCCAATACGAAGTCATGTTTGATGGTCACAAAGAACAAGTCAATTGGCAGATGAGCGGGCTACATAGCGTCAATAATGGTTTAGTGGCAATTGCGGCAGCCTACAATGTTGGCGTATCGGTTGCACAAGCCTGTGAAGCCTTATCCAATTTTGCTGGTATCAAACGCCGTATGGAGCTGGTCGGCACAATTGATGACAACGGCAAGCATATAGAAGTTTATGACGACTTTGCCCACCACCCAACCGCCATTGAAACCACGCTTGACGGTGCCAAAAAACGTTTTGCGGATAACCCAAACCGTAAAATCTGGGCAGTGATTGAACCGCGTTCAAATACCATGAAACTGGGTACCCACCAAGGTTTGCTTGCGCCATCAGCGAGTATCGCCGACCAAGTCATTTGGTATCAACCTGCCAATCTAGATTGGTCTGTCGTCGATGCAATTGGCAATGCTGCCAACCAACAAGTGATGACATCAACCGATGCGATTATTAAGCATATTGCAGCGCACATTGGCGATGACGATGCGGTGATTGTGATGTCAAATGGCGGCTTTGAAGGCATTCATGGTCGACTAGTAAAGGCACTACAGCAAGCCTAACTGTTTTAACCTTGTAAATTTGCTAGCAAAAATCGTGATTTTTTAGCATACTCATGATTACTTGTACAAATATTAGGTTACACAATGCTTACCCGAGTCATTTTTAATCAAAAAGGCGGTGTTGGTAAATCCAGCATTGCTGTCAATCTTGCCGCGATGAGCGCCCATCAAGGTTTGCGTACCTTACTCATCGACCTTGATCCACAGTGCAACGCTACCCAATATATCGTCGGCGATGCGGCCACAGACATTCATCCCGCGCATATCACAGAACCCAATATTGAAAATTTCTTTTCGCAAACCCTGCAAGCGACGTCCAGCCCCATGCCGATGATGTTTGCATTTCCGTTTGGCGGTATGACGGGTAGTCGTAATCAAGGGTTGGAGCACTGTATTCACACCACCCGATTTGATAATTTATCACTGATTCCAGCCAGTCCCATGCTTGCCGATATTTTGCAGCCCCTTGAAAGCAAACATAAAATTTATAAGTTAAAAGACGGCTTAAACCTTTTAAGTCAGCAGTTTGATCGGGTGTACATTGATACACCACCGGCGTTTAACTTTTTTACTTTGTCGGCATTGATCGCAGCTGATCGTGTCATCGTTCCGTTTGATTGTGATATTTTCTCCAAACGCGCGCTGCAGACCTTGGTGCAAAATATCTTAGAGACGCGCCAGGACCATAATAGTGACTTGTTAATTGAAGGCATTATCGTCAATCAGTTTGACCCACGTGCCAATTTACCCAAAGAAGTGGTACAAACGTTGGTCAATGAAGGCTATCCTGTGTATGACACCAAACTTAGCCCTTCAATTATCATGAAACAATCTCATCATCAAAGTTTGCCGCTGATTTATTTGGACCCCAAACATAAACTCACCCAGCAATACGATGCACTTTATCAAGAAATCGAATCCAGATAACGGAACTTACATTTAATC
Organism: Moraxella osloensis; assembly: GCF_001553955.1. Lineage (NCBI taxonomy): Bacteria > Pseudomonadati > Pseudomonadota > Gammaproteobacteria > Moraxellales > Moraxellaceae > Faucicola > Faucicola osloensis. The sequence goes on along the minus strand of NZ_CP014234.1, from coordinate 1,663,002 downwards.
GTCTCTACTGACATAGCATTACATTAAATAAAAAATTCTCTTAATACTTCAAAGAGAACTTACATAATTAACAAACCAACATTTTAACTTCTGATAGCTTATGTATAAAATAACAGTCATCAGAGAGGCAGTTATTAGTTAAAACCATAAATATAACAATTTAGCCCTGTAACGCCTGCCAATCGATTAGGCAACAAAATAAGTTAACAAGTAGACAAGTTAAAAAATTAGGAGTGTTAAAATGAGCTTTATTTATATGATTATCATGGGTCTTATCGTTGGTGTTATCGCGCGTGCTATCAAGCCAGGTGCGGACGCAATGGGTTGGATTCTTACCATTGTACTGGGTATTATTGGTGCATTAGTGGGCGGTTTCTTAGCAGGTATGCTAGGTGTGGATGCCAGTGGTGGTTTTACCGGTTTAATCTTTTCAGTGATTGGTGCCATTATTGTGCTATTCATTTATGAGCTAGCCACGGGTAAACGCCGTATTGGTTAATGCTGTATTAATTAATTAAGCAATCAATTTAAAATATCAATTAAAAAAAGGCATTTAATTTAAATGCCTTTTTTATTGGCTAAAATTTTCTGAACGCACGGTATCTAACACTTGGCATCTAGCGCTTGGTATTTTGGGCTTAATTTTTTTTCAGTTTCATTTTTTTGCCGTCATTGTCTCACTAATTTTAGAATCTCCGCTTAGAATGATGCTATATTGTTGACTTGGTTTTTAGCGCTAAACCCCTACTAGACACTGATGAGATACTAAGGTAAACATTTTCATGGAACAACTTGTCAATTTTCACACGCAAAATGGCGTTTTAGAAATCCAATTTAATCGTGCCGATAAAAAAAATGCCCTAACCAATGCCATGTACCAAGCCGTACAAACCGCGATGGAGCAGGCAAAAAGTGACGATAATATTCAAGTGATTTTATTTACGTCAACGGGGGATTTTTTTACCGCAGGCAATGATCTTGTCGATTTTTTAAACAAAGCAGAAAATGACGATGCCAAGCTTAACGCGTTAGATTTCGTGCAGTTTTTGGGTGATTATCCCAAACCCATCGTGGCAGCGGTGACAGGCTCAGGCGTTGGCATTGGCTTGACGCTACTACTTCATTGTGATTTGGTGTATATCGTAGAAAGCGCTAAATTATTAGCCCCATTTGTGGATTTATCTTTGGTGCCAGAAGCAGGTTCGACCCTTTTGCTGACGCAAAAAATTGGTTATCAGCGTGCCTTTGAGGTGTTTGTGATGGGTGAAAAAATCACAGGCAAACAGGCAGTCGAATTGGGCTTAGCCAACCAAGCTTTTGCTAGTAGCGATGAGGTACTAAGCACGGCGCGCCAAAAAGCAGAAATACTTGCCAAAAAATCGGTGCCATCGGTACGACAAACCAAAGACTTGATGCGTAATGCCACAGAAATCCTAGCGCGTATCCAACAAGAAAACATTCACTTTAGTAACCGTCTAAAGACAAATGAAGTCAAAGCGATACTGCGCAAATTTTTCCATAAACAGTAAGGCAAAAAAGAACAATAATGCAAAAAAGCCTTTTAACTGGCAAATTAAAAGGCTTTTATTTGAGTCAATTTATTAGCCAATCTATTAGATAGCCATTATTTGGCTACCACAAACTGTTCAATTTGCGCACGCACCAAATTTGCATCATTATCAAGCACAGTCACATACTGCGCCAAGCTTTCGATGTTATCGGTATGCTTGGGGCGGGGAATGTCAAGTTGACCGACAGCTTCGGTGATGGTCTCGGCAAATTTGGCTGGCAAGGCGGTTTCAGCGCAGACAATCACCTCACCTTCTTTGCGTACTTCACGAGCCACTTTTATCCCATCAGCGGTATGCGGGTCAATTAACTGATTGTCTTCGGCATACACTTGTTTTATCGTGGCGATACGGTCGGCATGTGTTGATTTTCCCGATACAAAGCCATATTTGCCATTGATGTTCGCCATCAAATCCGACATATCAAAGCCTTTGCCTGCGTTGACATCCTGCCAAAGCGTATGGATTTTTTCGCCATTTTTCTCAGCGAGCAGGTACACAAAACGCTCAAAATTCGACGCTTTTGAAATATCCATCGATGGGCTTGATGTCACATAAGTCTTGTCGGCAGTACGGGGGCTATATTTGCCAGTCGTAAAAAAGTCATGCAGAACGTCGTTTTCGTTGGTGGCAACGATTAAACGGTCGATGGGTAATCCCATTTCACGGGCAATATGTCCCGCGCAGATATTACCAAAGTTACCCGATGGGACGCAGAAACTCACCTTTTGGCTGTTGTCGGTGGTGCTGGCAAAATAACCTTTAAAATAGTAGACGATTTGCGCGAGGATACGACCCCAGTTAATGGAGTTGACAGTCCCAAGGCTGTATTTGGCTTTAAACTCAGCATCTTGCTGCAGGGCTTTTACGATATCTTGGCAGTCATCAAACATACCTTTGATGGCAATGTTATGGATATTTTTGTCATCGAGGCTATACATTTGTGCGCGCTGGAATTCACTCATTTTGCCATGCGGTGACATCATGAACACTTCGATATTGTCTTTGCCGCGCAGCGCATACTCAGCCGCTGAGCCTGTATCACCTGATGTGGCACCGATAATGGTCAAACGCTCATTTTTTTTCTTTAACACATATTCAAAAGCATTGCCCAAAAACTGCATAGCGATGTCTTTAAATGCCAGTGTGGGACCGTTTGATAACTCGATGATTTTGATGCCATCTTTGAGTGTACGAACAGGGGTAATATCAGGATTGCCAAATGCTTGTACAGTATAAGTTTTATCAATCAGTGTTTTTAAATCGTCTTTTGGGATATCGGTGGCAAATAATTGCATGATTTCAAAGGCAAGCTCAGGGTAGCTTAAAGTGCGCCATTGGGTGAGGGTTGCTTCATCAATCTGTGGGTATTCTTCAGGTAGCATTAAGCCGCCATCTGGGGCAAGTCCCATCAGTAACACATCACTAAATTGCATAGGGGCTGTTTTGCCACGGGTGCTGATATAGTTCATTTTTTCTTCCATTTAATCAATTTGATGCAGTTTAGCACAAACCTAGCATTGCGATGAATGCCAATTTTTTAGCCACGTTTTTGCAGTAAGGCATAATAAAAGCCATCGCCATCGTTTTGATGAAGCGGCAAGCATTGATAACCGATGTTCTGTTTGATTTGGTTAGGTAAATTAAGGCTAAAATCCACGATTTGCGCCGCTTTGTGTGTGGCTAAAAACGCTTGTAGTTGGTTTTCATTCTCTGCTTTTAACATCGAGCAAGTGATGTAGAGTAGATAACCGTTAGTGGCTAAATTATGCCAACAGTTGGCTAAAATACGGGCTTGTAACGCGGCAGTTTGCCCCACATCTTGTTCGGTGCGTAGCAGTGCGATATCAGGATGGCGGCGAATCACCCCCGTTGCGGTACAAGGTGCGTCAAGCACTATCACATCAAATTGGGTATCGGCTTGAAACGTTGTGGCATCATCACATACCAATTGTACATTTTCTTGGTTTAACTGCAAACGCTCAAGGTTTTGACTGACCCGTTGTAAACGTTTTTCATCGTTGTCCAAAGCGATTACATGGGCGATATTTTGATGTTTCACGTGAAACGTTTTTGACTCATCAAGCTCCAATAAATGCGCCAGTTTACCCCCAGGTGCAGTGCAAGCATCTAGTACCGTCAAAGATTTATCCAAGGCGAGGCTTGCCAAAATATGTGCTGATAGCTGGGCGTGTCTGTCTTGCACACTGACCCATCCTTCGGCAAATTTAGGCAAATCGGTGATTCTTATAGCGTCAGTGAGTTGAATGGTTTGCACCTTCTCAAAGCCAATTGATACTAGGGCAAACCCGATGCCTTGTTGGGTTAATATATCGGCATAATCCTCTACACTACAAAATTTGCGATTGACGCGTAAGAATATGGGCGCAGGTTGGCGAAGCGCTTGTCCAAGCTCGGCATAGTATTCACCCCAATCCTGTTTGAGCTGTTTGGCAAGCCAATTGGGTAGACTGTGATTTTTCTCAATTTTTTTGGCAAATTTGGCAGGGTTTTTTTGCACCTTTCGCAGTATGGCATTGATAAGTCCAGCACCGTAACCTTTATCCAGTTGTTTGACTGCTTCGACCGTTTCACCAATTGCCGCGTAATCTGGCGTGTCCATATACAGCAGTTGGTACAGTCCGATATTGAGTGCTGCCCATACGCCTTTGTCAGTAACTTCATGCTCAATCAAGCTTTCACCAATACGAGCGAGTGCCCACCATTGACGCAGTGTGCCAAGCAATAATTCATGGGCAAAGCCTTTGTCTTTTTCGCTCACTTGGTTGAGTAGTGGGTCAAGCAAGCTAGATAATGACTCACCTTGTTGGATACGCTCAAGGGTGGCGACAACTTTAGCGCGCGTGTTAAGCTGAGAATGTAATTGGGTCATGATGTGCCTAATTGGTTATGAGTGAAAAATATCACCATCGTTGAGTTTATCTCCATTGGCAATTTGCTCAGCGGTTAACGGCTTACCACCTGGCCACTGCATTTGGGTGATATTAATCAGATGTTGTACACCCTGATGTTGGTGGTTGCTCGCGTTTTTGCCACAGGCGACCAAAATTGCATTACGACCCACACTGACGATTTTACCTGCAGGTTCATGGGTTTGTTGGTCGAGTTTGATGGGCGCGGCTTTTATTATTTTGATACGGCTGTTGGGGTCTTTATGTTCATCAAGATAGGTAAAGGCATTTAACGCACGGATTTGGCGTTGAATACTGATAGCATCATTTTGCCAGTTAATTTCACCCTCTGCCGTGGTGATTTTCTCGGCATAATTAGCCAAAGCGTCGTCTTGTTTTTGCGCGTTTTGTTGATAGTTTTTTAAATCAGACAACACCGTGACAATGGCTTCACCGCCTAATTTGGCTAACTTATCATGCAATAGTTGGGTGGTATCTGTGTCAGTGATTGGGCATTCTATTTTATACAGCATATCGCCCGTATCGAGTCCCTGCGCCATTTGCATGATGGTAATGCCTGTGGTGTCGTCACCTGCCAAAATCGCACGCTGAATGGGCGCTGCACCGCGCCAGCGTGGCAATAATGAGCCATGAATATTGATACAGCCAAATTTTGGGGTATGCAGCACACCAAGCGGCAAAATCAATCCGTACGCAGCTACCACCATAACATCGGGTCGATAGCGTTTAAGTGTTTCACGTGAAACAATCCCATCGGCTGATTTTAAGCTAAAACTTTCGGGTTGTTCCACCGCAATATTATTTGCTAAGGCAAGGGCTTTGACTGGCGATGCGCTAATTTTTTGCCCACGACCCGATTTGCGGTCAGGTTGTGTATAGACCGCCACAATGTCGATATTAAGGGTTTTTTGGTGACTGATTAGTGCTTGTAAGGCGACTTTAGCAAATTCGGGCGTACCAGCAAATACGACCCTAAGCGGGGTTTGAGACATGATAAATTTCATCTTAAGTACAATAAATTTCTGTTATTATAATATGAATTGGCACAATACTTAAATCTAGCATTGTGATGATGGGTTTTTTTCTTTTACCTTCATTGACTGTTTTCTTTATTGGGTATATCACGCTGTGTCAAACCAGTTTTCTCTCTACAATCGCCCAGCAGCTCGGCGACTCATCATAACCTTAGTGGCTATCGAGCTGATACTAATAGTGGCAGGTTATGGACTGCTTTGGCTTTATGCGTTGCAGCAGCAACAGCAGCTTGGCAAAAGCTACCTCGTTGAATTGGTTGATAAACTCAATCATAAAATTACCCACGGTGAGCACGATTGGCGTCAGGTTAATTTAGACCAACATGAAGCAATCAAAAATTATCAGTTGATTGTCTTTGAGCCAACGGGTGATACTACCGTTGTCAAAAACAACCATAATGATTTCTCTGACGCCTTACCCAATTGGACGCTATCTGCCAAACAAAGCAATAAAATATTTTATGATGCTCGTGGTTTTGAAGTTTGGCAGAATCTGGCAGCGGGTTACCGCTTATACGTTAAAGTACAATACTTCCCGTTTTGGCGTAATTTTGCCAACCCTATCTATTTGCTGCCACTGCTACTAGGGCTTTGCCTATTTTTATATGTGATGATTCAGCTGCGAAAGAGTTACGAGGTTTGGTATAAATTTCTCGATTATGCCCAAAATTTGCAATTGCAAATTAGTAAAGGTTATCAGCCTGCCAAGCTTCATGAGTTTCGTAACCACCCTGAAACGCTTTATTTAGCTCAGCTATTTAACCGATATGCTTATAAGATGGGGCAATATTATGATAAGGTTCGCCAGTTAACTTATCGACAAAATATTTTGATTGATACTTCACCAATTTTGCTATTTATCATGAGCAGAAATGGTCGGATTGTGTACTTTAACCATAAATTTTCGCAAGTGTTTAATACCCCGTTTCAACAGGGGTCGATGTATATTCTTAGTGACTTTATCACCGGTGCCAATAAAACCACGCAGCAGCTACTAAGTTCGCTCGAGAATATTCAGACTTATGCAACTTTACCCGTGACCAATCTACAGCGAAATCTGTATTTTGATTTACGCATTACCCCGTATTATAACCGTTTTGGTCAACTACAAGGTTATAGCTGTGGCTTAGAGGATACCACCGATTATCACGATAAACTGCAAAAAGCGTGGGTCGAAGATAAATTTACTGCCGATAAATTAACCAGTTTTAATAAAATGTGGGCGGTAGTGGGGCATGAATTGCGTACTCCACTCAGTGGTTTAGTTGGCATGATAGATTTACTTGCTGAAGATAAAGCGCAGTTTAATAGCGAGCAACAAGAAACCATCGCAACCTTGCAGCAATCTAGCCAGACCATGATTCAACTGCTCAATGATATGCTTGATGTGGCCAAATTAGACGCAGGCAGGCTACAAACCAATGTCACGTCTATTGATCTCTTGAAATTACTGCGCCAGACCACTGAACTGATGCTTGGTAATGCCCGACGTCAAAAAATTAGTCTGTATATTTTTGTAGATCCCCTTACCCCACGTTTTATTGATTGTGATGAAGGTAAATTACGCCAAATTATTTTAAACTTATTGACCAATGCGGTAAAATTTACCAAAGAGGGCTACGTGGCTATCACGGTTGATAAAACCGATAGCCGTCACCCATTAATCGCGGCTAAAACCAGCCAAAATATGACTGTCAGCGAAGATTGGTTAAAAATATCAGTAAAAGATACCGGTTTAGGTATTACAGAAAAAGACCAACGAAAGTTATTTTCCTACTTTGAACAAGCCAATGATTCTATTAGTCGGCAGTTTGGCGGTACAGGACTTGGTTTAGCTATTTCCAATAGTTTTTCACATTTATTGGGCGGGTTTATTCATTTAGAAAGTCAATTTGGTCAAGGCAGTGAATTCCAACTATTTTTACCGATTCCAAAGTTTAGTCTGCAGTCTGTTTACCAATATAAAACTGGTAATTTAAGGATAACACTGATTATTATCTCGCCATTTTCTATCTTTGAGCGAGTGAATAAAGTGCTAAATTATGTGGAGTTATCGCACCATATCTTTACAGCTATGGATGAAGCCGTTATCGATACGATTAATAACCTTGATTTGCAAGGCTTGATGCCGGTCTTTGTGATTGATGATGCAGCACTCAAAGCCAACAACCATTTATTAGATAATATTGATTTTTATGCTGATGCGATTAAAATTATTTTAAGTATTGAATCACCTAAAACTCTGCCACCCGAGCTGCAATTACAATTTGATGGGTATTTGCAAAAACCTACGTCTTTAAGCCTGTTGATTGCTGAGGTGAATCATCTATATGAGTTAAAAATCAAAAAAGAAAAAACCAATACCCATCTGCCCGTACAACTGGCATTTAAGCAATTTTTGCAGCAGTACCCCAGCCCCTCTAATTCTAGCGTTAACGTAGCATCCGCAACGCCCCCCGTTAATAACCCTAATCTGTTATTGGATGGACCAATTCAAGTGGTTGATGAGGGCCACACCAATCTTGAGAGCCCAAACGATGCGCATCACTCTGGTCAAAAATTGATATTAATAGCAGAAGACAACCCGGTTAATCAAAAAATTGCCAAAAAGCATTTGGAAGCCTTGGGTTATCGCTATCTTGTAGCATCCGATGGCGAGCAAGCAGTTAAGTTACTCAGTGAAAATCGTCAGCAAATCGGACTTGTGTTGATGGACTGTCGCATGCCAATTCTAGATGGTATTGAAGCGACGCGTATTATTCGCCTCAATAAAGATAGTGTGCCGATTGTTGCCTTAACCGCCAATGATTCTGATGATGATAGAAATATCTGTTTAGAAGCGGGCATGGACAGTTTTTTGACCAAACCCATCAACAAGCAAAAACTCATCGAAGCCATCAATCATTACATGGTCTGAGACAATAAAAAAGACCAGGTTAACTTGGTCTTTTTTTGTTTGAAGTAAAACGTTATGAGGGTCGAGTTTTAAAAGTAAATTGGTTGGTGGTTCTTTGTCCATCATTATAAAGCAGTTGCGCTCTATTTGCTAAACCCATTTTGTTGTAGGAAGCTTAATGTAATGCCTTCATGATTAGAATTTGACATGTTGTCTGGTGTTGACATAAGAAGTTTTTCTAAATATCTGGCTACCACATCCACCTCGATGTTGACTTTTGTTGCCACTTTCCAATGTCTGCTTATGTTGGTGACCTGCGCCGTATGCGGGATGATATTTAAACTAATCACATTACCTTCCACCAAATTACTGGTCAGGCTAATACCATCGACTGTTACAGAACCCTTGGTAGCGACATATTTGGTAAACTCGCTTGGAATCTCAATCTCTATGTAAATTGAGCGCGAATCATTTTTTATCAGTTTAACTGTACCCGTGGTATCAACATGACCGGTGACAATGTGGCCGCCAAATCGTGTAGTAGGCAGCATGGCTTTTTCAAGGTTTAATACATCGCCAACTTGCCATTGTTGCATCGCTGTTTTATTGAGTGTTTCACGTGAAACATCAACGGCGTACCAGTCTTTACCTTGCTCTACAACAGTGAGACAAATCCCGTTACTTGCAATCGAGTCACCCAATTTGACATCAGCAAAGTCCAAATAGTCAGATTGAACTTTTAAGCGTATATCACCCTGTGTTGGCGTAATGGCAACGATTTTTCCCGTGGCTTCAATAATACCTGTGAACATTTTTTATCCTATTTATTGTTGATATCAATGCATTTTAATGCACTTTTACAACTATCACAAACATAAAATATTATTTAGAATAATTAAATTATAATCATGACTCAATTCTAATTTTAATTGGGCGTCAAGCGTTCAAAACTTTAAAATGATAGAGGTAGCTTTTAGTGGATAACTTACCATCGTAGACTACTTATCACCTCATTTATCTACTTATCCACTGATCATAATTGTGATAGACTACAGGTGTTTTGTGCCATGTTTCATGTGAAACACCGCTTATAGTCTAGCATTACAGTAAAATTTGACTCTAATCATTGTTTCATGTGAAACAGTTATCCACAAAGAAAATCCACTTCTAACGCTTTCATTAAATTTAGCTAACAATGTGGATAAGTTTTAAAAAGCAAAAAAATATAACAGTTTGACTATTTTTTTGTGCAAGATTTACCTAACCGATTGTGTGGATTTACTTATCAAAACGATAGGTTAGTTTGATATCATTGCCCATTGTTTCATGTGAAACTAGTGTAGCGATAATTTGTTGGTGGATATGCTGTGCATTAAAGTTAATCATGGGCTTAGCACTGTTACCCAAAAAGCATGGCGCTTGATACACGACTAACTCATCTACCAGACCTTGTTGTAAAAAACTAGCAGCGACTGTTGCCCCTGCTTCAACTAGCACATCGTTAATTTGGTAATTGTCTTTTAAAGTGGTGAGTATTTGAGTTAAGCTCATAGCTGCATCTTGGATAAGCAAAACGGGACGCTTGTTGATTTGACTTTGATACCATGCATCCGTCATTTGGATGCGTTGACGACGGTCTAGCACTATCAATAACGGCTGTGGTATATCGTCTAAATTTACCCCTAATTGCTGACTACGGATATTTAGCGCAGGATGGTCTTGCAGGATTGTTTCGCTACCCGTGATAATTGCCCCTGCCTGCGCTCGTAAACGCTGTACATCCTCGCGTGATTGGTCGCTGGTTATCCATTTTGACTCGCCATTTGCCATCGCGGTGCGTCCATCCAAACTTGTCGCTATCTTTAAGCGCACAAAAGGCAAGCCGCCACGCATGACTTTAAAAAACCCTTCATTTAATTGATAAGCCGCTTGCTCACAAATGCCAGTAATGACTTCGATACCCGCCTGCTGCAGTTTGGCAATACCGCCCCCATCGACTTTAGGATTAGGATCGACAACAGCAATCACCACACGGCTGATACCCGCTTTGATTAGCGCATCAGCACAGGGCGGGGTACGTCCATGATGGCTACAAGGCTCAAGCGTGACATATGCTGTTGCCCCTTGCAAATGCTTAGCATCATGCTCATACGCTTGTCGAAGGGCAAACACTTCGGCGTGGGGTTGTCCTGCTAGATAGTGAAAACCTTCGCCGATGATTTGATTATCTTTGACAATGACGCAGCCGACATTAGGATTGGGACGGGTGGTGAAACGTCCTTTTTTAGCCAGCTCAATGGCGCGTGACATGTAGTATTGGTGCTGATAGCGCTCAGCGGATGATAAATTTGCCGTCATAATAAAACTTAGGATTGTAGATGTTTGAGCTTGTGTGGGTGAGTCAAATCTTCGATACGTTGATTGATTTCTTGTTTATTGGCGTCCGTGGTGAGGTTTGACACCATGTGTTTAAACGCTTCAATATCTTGAAAATCTCGATACACGCTAGCAAATCGAACGTAGGCAACATCGTCAATTTGGCTCAGCTCTTTCATGACGATTTCACCTAAAATTTTACTGGGCACCTCACGCTCACCGAGCTGCCTGAGCTGTTTTTCAATCCGGCTAATCATGGCTTCAATGTTGTCAGTCGATATTGGACGTTTTTGTAATGGTAGCTGCACTGAGCGACGCAGTTTTTGCCCATCATACGGCTCGATACGACCATTGGATTTGATGATACGAGGCATGACCGCTTCGATAATTTCAAAGGTGGTAAATCGCTCTTGGCACGCGGTACACTGACGACGACGGCGTACCTGCGCACCTTCTGCCGCGAGTCTTGAATCAATGACTTTGGTATCTTCAGCATTACAAAATGGACAGTGCATGCGATTTCCTAGCTAAGTTTAAACCTTTTAATTTATTTACCAATACAAAAACTGCCAAAAATCTTGCCCAATAAATCATCGGCGGTAAATTCACCGGTGATTTCATTGAGGCTAAGCTGTGCTTGGCGTAGGCTTTCCGCCACCAATTCACCGGCATGAAATAAATGCAGTTGCTCATCGGCTTCATGCAGCGCCATTTGGGTACGGCGCAGCGCATCAAGATGGCGGGTTCGTGCAATCAAGCTGTTTTCAGGGGGATGAAAACCGACTTTATCACAGATTTGATTGACCAATTCCTCAAGGCCTGTACCATATTTACAAGACACATAGACGGGGTGATAAATCTGCTCTTGTGATGAAAATTGCTTGGGCAAATTTTGGTGATTGTCGGATAAATCAATTTTATTGGCAATCATTAATATTGAATTGGCATTGGGTAAACTGCCAAATAATTCGGTCGCTAATCGTAACGGCTCATGCTCACGGTGCGCATCATACACCATAAGCAGTAAATCAGCTTGGGTGATGGCTTGTCGTGCTCGCTCAATGCCCGCCTGTTCCACAATATCATCAGTCTGACGCAGCCCCGCGGTATCGGTCAAATTTAGCGTTAGACCGTTTAACACAATGGTTTCTTGCAAAATATCGCGGGTTGTCCCGGCAATATCGGTCACAATTGCACGCTCTTGCCCTGCTAAGCGATTGAGCAAGCTAGATTTTCCCGCATTGGGTCGCCCGGCAATCACAACTGAGACACCATCGCGCAGCAGCTGCCCTTGTTTGGCAGTGGCTAACACAGTGTTTAGTTGCTCAGAAACTTGGCGTAATTGCTTGGCGATATGTTCATCTGCCAAAAAATCAACCCCTTCTTCATCGGGGAAATCAATAGCGGCTTCAACATACAATCGTAGCTGAATTAACTGCTCAAGCAGCGCATTAATTTTTTGTGAAAACTCACCGGTCAATGAGCGCATGGCACTTTTTGCGGCAGCCACACTGGTGGCATCAATGGCATCAGCAATCGCTTCTGCTTGTACCAAATCAAGTTTATCATTATCAAAAGCCCGCGCCGAAAACTCGCCCGCTACCGCTTGATTTGCACCCAATTCAAACACACGGGTCAAAAGCTGCTGCTGCAAAATCATACCACCGTGACCTTGCAACTCAATCACATCTTCACCTGTAAAAGAATGGGGGGCAGGGAAATACAACACCAATCCCTCATCAATCACCGTATCATCATTATCATAAAATCGGCAAAAATGGGCAAATCGCGGTTTGAAAGCTTGACGACCGGTTAACGCCAAGGCAATTTGGTAACTGTTTGGACCTGATAGGCGTATCACACCAACCCCGCCACGACCCATTGGTGTTGCAATGGCGGCAATGGTTGAAGTAAGCGCTGTCTGAGAGTTATTTAACATAGTTTTTTACAATCTAACATTTCGGGTAGTCAGCATGGACTCAATACTGATATTTTAACATCCGCTCACTGATTACAACATGATTATTTTTTGCCAATAAAAAACCCTTTAAACAGTTGTTTAAAGGGCGGTTAAAGTATTAAATTGTTTAATGGATTTAAACCACGTTACGTGCTGCCTCTTTTGCCGCTTGCTCACGCTCAACTTTTTTATTGATAAAGTATTGCTGCGCCATACTAAACAAGTTGTTGACCGTCCAATAAAGCACTAGACCCGCTGGGAAGAATAGCATAAACACGGTGAAAATAATCGGCATAAACTTCAGCACACGGGCTTGCATAGGATCTTGCGGCTGTGGGTTTAGCATCTGCTGGAAAAACATCGCCGCGCCCATAATCAGTGGCAAGATAAACAATGGATCCATGGATGATAAGTCACGAATCCAACCAATCCAAGGGGCATGGCGTAATTGAACCGATTCAACCAGTACCCAATACAACGCCAAGAAAATCGGCATTTGCAGTAATACCGGTAAACAACCTGCCATTGGGTTGACTTTTTCTTCTTTGTAGATGCGCATCATCTCTTGTGACATACGCATACGGTCATCACCATATTCTTCTTTTAAGGCTTGCAATCGTGGTGCCACTGCGCGCATTTTTGCCATCGAGTGATAGCTTTTGTTGGCGATTGGCATTAACGCGATTTTAACCAATAAAGTGAGTACAATAATTGACCAGCCCCAGTTGCCCAACACTTTATGCAAATTATCCAAAATCCAAAATAGCACTTTTGAAATCGGCCATAAAATACCGTAATCAACAGTTTTATCTAATCCTTCTGCCAAAGGTTTTAAGTTGCTTTGAATTTTTGGACCTGCATACAAGACAGACGTTAAGGTTACTTGCTTGTTGGGGGCTACTGACACAGGGTTACTGGTAAACCCGATGATGTGATATTTGCCAGCTTCACGGCTATAAAAATTTGCTGTGTAATTCTTTGGTATCCAAGCGGTGACAAAATAATGCTGTACTATGCCAATCCAGCCTTTATCACTGCTGGCTTTTAAACCCTCATTGAAATCACCAAACTTGAGTTTGTTGTAAGGCTGCTCTGGTGTACCCCATGCGCCACCTAGGTAAGTCGATAGGCTAATTGCGCCTTTGTCACCTTTACCCGGGTCTTCACTATTATCACGTTTTAACTGCGCATACTTTTGTCCTTGCCAAGGCTGCGTGCCGTTATTGGTGATGTTATAGCTAACGTTGATAGGATATTGACCTTTGGTAAACTTATACGATTTGATGACGGTTACACCATCTTTTTGATAAGTTAAAGGAACGACCAATTCGGCTTGATTGGGCTGCATGACAAATTGGTTACTAGGTGCGGTAAAAGTCGCACGACCATTGCTATTATCAATACCATTGGCGCCAATCAACCCTGACTGAGCCACATATACGCGATTACTATCTTCTTGAAGAAGTACAAATGGCTGGTTGCTATCTAATGTTTGAGTCTGCTCTCGAAGCGCCGCATATACTACATCGCCACCGACTGGATTAATACGAATATCGTATTTATCCGTCATCACGCTAATGAGCTGTGCGCCCGTTTGCTGGGTAGTAGCAGCAGTTGGCGTGGTTGCTGTTGCCGTGGGAATATCGCCCGTTGGCGTACTTGAAGCCCCCGCCACTGGCACATCATTGCTACTGACGGCTGTGGTTGTTGGGGTTGTCGCCACGGGTTTATTTACATTGGTATAATCATCCCGCCATGCCAGAATCAGCAAATAACCCGTAATCAACATTGCGATAATAATCAATGTCCGTAAAATTTTTTGCATATATAGCTATCCTATCTAATGATATGACTTGAAATCACTAGTTGCTAATAAAGGAAAAATAATTAAAAAATAGAAGACATTCTACTAAAAAAAAGTTAAAAAAGATATTCTATAAATAGTTGACTCGATTAAGCTATTTGAGACTCGCAACAAGTTTTTATAATTTACTTAGCCACATCAATTAATGATAGTGATAAGCATATACCAAAAAGTAAGACGGGCGTGTGTCAATATAATGATAGCGGTAGCGATATAATGGCTTAGGGACAAAATCAATCCCATGCCCACCCCAAGGATGACAGCGCGCGATACGCTTGGCTGTTAATAATCCACCCCGGTACCCCCCATGTAATCTTACCGCCTCTAAACCATAACTAGAGCACGTTGGATAGAACCGGCAACGAGGTGCCAACCATGGGCTAATCAAACGCTGATAAAATATAATCATACACAGCAAAAACTTTGCTAATAATTTATCCATGGATTAAACCTAGATTTTTTATCACCTTCATTTGAGTAAAGATATCACGAACTTCAGCTAAAATTAACGCCGCTTCAACTTTCTAATCTTATCATTGATTAAATTAAAGCCCATTGCTAATTGCTGCGCAATTGCTTCATTTGGCATGTCATCGGAAAACTGCTTGATAGTTAATAAAATATCAACTTGAGCATTTAGCTGGTGCTGATGCAGCCGAAAATACTCTCGCGTTAATCGCTTAATACGATTACGCTCATGGGCACGTTTAACTTTCTTTTTAGTGATCGCAAGACCCAACCGATTTACTGCAGCTTGTTTTCGGGTATCGGCTAAAACCAATTTGACAAAGAACAACAAATTAGGCTGATGAATTTTAAACATCACAACATGCTGTGACTGATCTTCACCGGTTTTGGTATGACGGCCCGACATCGCTTTAAAATCTTTGGGCGTTAGCAACCGCTGTGATTTATCAAATTTAAAAGGTTTGTCTGCAGTCATGAGGATAAGTCCAAATCCATACCAAAGCACCATTAAAATAAAAGCTAAAGCTATAAAGATTTTATAGATAGGGTAAAATAGGCTGAAATAATAGAGTAGGGGAGTATGCTAATCATAGTTACGAACCGACTTCTAGCGTAACGATTAGTACAACAATAAAAAAAGCGATATAAGAAGTATATCGCTTTTTACTATAACCTGTTTTAATATCAACATTATTATTAAATCAAGATTATTAAATCAAGTTAACAAAATAGACATTACACCGTTAAACGATGACGGCCTTTAGCACGACGACGAGCTAAAACTTGACGGCCATTTTTGGTAGCCATACGAGCACGGAAACCGTGAGTACGTTTGCGTTTGATTACGCTTGGTTGGAAAGTGCGTTTCATGCGATTCACCTTGGCTAAATTTACGTGACATTTAACCGATAGCGGTTAAAATACAAAATTTCAAAACAGTTAATCTCGTATTATCCTTAATTTTAACCAATAGGTCAAGGATAACTAAGCTTACCGATTAATTTCTTTCTTAAAATTATTACTACAGTCAATTATTTTGCTTCTCTAAAATAACATTTTTGTATGACAAATACAAGGTGACAAAAAGTTATCCACAAAAATTTTTTTTATTATTATATATTAAATAAGTATTATTATTATTATTAAGCACATCGATTTCAGTGGATATCTAATAAAATAAAAACAAAAACAATTATTTATGATGTTGATAAACCTGTATATAAATAGTTGATAGTTTGTTGGTAACTCCCAATTTTAACTTATCAACAATTATATCCACATTGTTATCCACAATAATTTATTTGTAAAATCGCTGTTGTATGATACATTACACCAACTTTGAAGATGCTTGAATTAGGAAAGTGAAGTTATGGCTGATGCATTATGGCTTAAGTGCGTTGACGAATTAAAATATCAAGTACCTGATAATATTTTTACCATGTGGATTCGCCCATTATCCGCCTCAATGCATGACAACACGATGGTCGTCAATGTACCTAACCAGTACTTCGCCAGCTATGTTGAAAAAAATCATTTAAATCAAATTCAAACGATTTTACACCAGCTTGAACCAACCCTACCGATTCATGTGCAGATTCAAATTGATAAAGGTAACGCAATCACTGATGCTGTTGGTACACAAGAGTTTGGTGAGCAAAAAGTGACGCTAGTAAAAAATGAGCAGCAACGCTCCTTTCAGTATATCGATCCGCATTTTACGTTTGACCAATTTGTAACCGCAAAATCCAATCAAATCGCTTACAGTATTTGCCGAGAGACTGCCAACAATTTGGGTCAATCAAAAAATAATCCGCTGTTTATTTATGGCGCGACAGGTTTGGGAAAAACCCATTTGATGCAAGCAATTGCCCACGAGATTTTAAAGCAAGGCAAAAGTTTTTATTACTTCACGTCCGATAAATTTGTTAACCAGCTGGTGAATTCATTAAGAAAACAAAAAATCGATGAGTTTAAAGATAAAATAAAAAAAGCCGATTTATTGATTATTGATGATATTCATGTGATTGCGGGCAAGCAAAAAAGTAGCGAGCAGTTTTTGCTATTGCTCAATGATTTTATGAGCAAAAATAAACAAGTGATTTTGGCATCTGATAAACACCCGAGCGCACTGACTGATTTTGACGAACGTTTAAAGTCACGTTTGGCTTGGGGGGTAGCAGTAGCGCTAGAGCCGCCAGAGCTAGAAACCCGTATTCAAATTTTGCAAAAAAAATCCAAAGCGCAAGAGGTGAATTTGCCAAAAGAGTGCGCTATTTTTATTGCTCAGCATATCATCGCCAATGTGCGAGAGTTAGAAGGTGCGCTGAACAAAGTTTTAGCCATTTCCCGTCTGCTCAATCAGCCTATCCATTTAGAATTGGTACAAATGGCGTTAAAAGATTTGATTGCCATTCGTGTACAAGCGGTCAGTATGGATAATATTCGTAAAGTCGTTGCTGAGTTTTATGATATATCGGTCAAAGACCTGATGGGTAAAAAGCGTTTACGTCATATCGCTCGTCCGCGTCAGGTGGCTATGAGTTTAGCTCGTGAACTAACCAATAACAGCTTTACAGAAATTGGGCAGTCATTTGGTGGTCGCGACCATACTACGGTCATGCACGCCTGTGAGAAAGTACAAGAACTTTGTGTCAGCGATTTGATGTTTGACAAGGATTATCGCTCATTAAAATTAATGTTACAGACTTAGTATTTTGTTAACTCGATTAAAAAGATTTTTAGTCAATTACCCCGTATAATAAGTCTTAATTTTTCCATTTGTTACAACCATTCATTTTGATTTGAGGCGGTGCCATGCAATTAGTAATCTCTCGCGATTTGTTACTACAAGCGATTAATTTAATTTCAAAAGCCGCTGACAAACGCCATAACATGGTAATTCTGGGGAATATGAAATTGGCGTTAACCGACTCTCAATTGGTCATGGTAGCGTCAGATTTGGAGCTTGAATTACAAGCCACCCTCAATTTGCCAGCATCGGCGTGCAAACAACCAGGTGAGATCACCGTTCCTGCCAACAAATTCAAAGATATCGTAAAATTATTACCCGACGGTTTACCCGTATCTATCAGTGTAGGTAACGACAATCAGTGTTTAATTGTGTGCGGTAGTAGTCGTTTTAAACTCAGCACTTTACCTGCCCAAGACTTTCCCCTATTGGGTGAGCCAGAGCAAGTCACGCCTATCCAATTGGGCCGTGAAGACCTAGTCGATTTGCTCGATAAAACGCATTTTGCGATGGCCGTGCAAGACGTGCGGTATTATCTCACCGGTATGCTGTTTGAAGTCAAAGAGCGTCAATTGGCGACGGTATCAACCGATGGTCATCGCTTGGCATTGGCTCGTACAGTGATAGCGTGTGATGATAGCGTGGCACTGGCTGCAATTTTACCAAGAAAAGCCGTACTTGAATTACAACGTTTGTTAGCAGAGCTTAAACGCATGCTACCGAATCAAGATAATAAAATCACCCTCAATGTCGGTCGTGAATTTTTACAAGTTTTACTCCCTTTTGGGGAAGTCGATAGCACAGGTCAGCTAAAAAATGCCATCATGGTGGCTTTTACCGCCCGCTTGATTGATGGTAAGTTCCCCGATTATCGCCGCGTTATGCCATCATTAACCAACAAAATTGCCCGTATCAGCCAAGAGCAGCTGGCGAACGTGCTTCGCCGCGTGGCTATTTTGAGTAACGAGAAATCGCGTGGCGTGATTTTTGATTTTTCAGGCGATAACAATTTGATGGTACGTGCTAGCAACGCTGAGCAAGATGAAGCCAGTGAGCAGCTTGAGGTTAAGTATCAAGGTGAGCCATTAGAGATATCATTCAACGTGGCTTATTTGCTAGATGTGCTGAATGTACTGCAAGGCGAAATTGACTTTAATATGAGCCAAGCCAATGCTTCGGTATTGGTACAACAAGTCAATGACAGCAAACACGAATTTGTGGTTATGCCAATGCGTATTTAGTCAGCGGGCATATTTTTTTCAATCCAGTGATGAGTAGTTAATTAGATAAATCATGCAAATTATTGAATTGGCTATTCATCATTTTCGCAATCTTCACACGATTGAATTACAACCTACCAGTTGTAATGTGTTCTTGGGTCAAAATGGCAGCGGAAAAACATCGCTGTTAGAAAGCATCTATTTATTATCGCGCGGCAAAAGTTTTCGCCATCATCAACCGAGGCATTATATTGAGCATGGTTTTAGCGATACGACGGTTTTTGCTAGGCTCAATCATGAGCAAACGGTCGCTATTGCCAAATCCCAAGACGCTACCACGCAATTGCGACTCAATGGGCAGTCGCTTGTCACCCAAAGCCCACTAGCGCAGCTGCTACCGACCCTATTGCTTGAGCCTGTGAGCCTTGCACAGCTAGAGGACGGTAGTCAAGCAAGGCGTGAAATGCTAGATTGGTTAGGGTTTCACGTGGAACAATCATTTCATCCCAATTGGCTGTCTTATCAGCGTCTACTAAAACAGCGCAATAGCTTATTAAAGCAAAATGTTGGCAACGTCTCATTAACCAGCCTGCAACAGCAAGAACTCTCCGCTTGGGACTACCAGCTAAGCCAACATGCAGAAAAAATCCACCAAGCAAGGGCCCACATCATTGAACAATGGCAGCCCCATTTTTTGGCGCAAGTGCAAAAGTTTTTACCCCAGTATGCCGAAAAATTACGATTGCGTTATACACCGGGGTTTGATACTGAAGCTGGGTTAGCCATTACCTTAGCCAATCGTTTGGCGTCTGACATTGAGCTTGGCTATACGCGTATGGGATGCCATCGGGCTGATATCAATGTTGTGCTAGATTTAGTGCATACTGATGCAGCAGGGCATAAACACAAGCAGACATTGCTTGCCACCGATATGCTGTCACGGGGTGAAAAAAAATTATTGGTCATGGCGCTTCGCTTATCCCAGTTGCCGTTACTCAACCAGGTCGATAAAGTACCCTTGGTATTAGTAGATGATATCACAGCGGAATTGGACAATGACGCGCTTATGTTGTTATTAACTGGCTTAAAACAAGTGAATTCACAGCTGTTTATCACCAGTCTCACCCAAGATATCGTCGAGACTATTCAAAAGATTTGGCAGGATAATATAAAACTGTTTCACGTGGAACAGGGAAGTATTAGACAATTACCGCTTAAAACACAAGCTATTCAAAATGAAAGATAAAAACCAATAACATTTTTAGGTAACTAAGTTTAAATGCTTAAGTATTTTTTCAAACTGATGTAACTTAAACTCCCGTTTTTCTAGCTCAGCCAAATCACTATTTTGCCTCTTACAAGCCGGGATATTCAGTGACTTTTCCCCTAAAATTTGCTACAATAAACCCTTTATTTTTCGCCAAAAAACTAAGAAAAAAATCAACGATTTTGACCATAAAATCGAGTATGTTCTGACGTTTTTGCCATGCAAAACTTATGGAGTCATCATGACTGATACATCTGCGAATGTAGCCGATCAGACACAACAATCTATTACCCAATCAAGTCATCAAGAAAATAAAGCCTATGGTTCTGACAGTATCCGCGTACTTCGTGGCTTAGAAGCCGTGCGTGTACGCCCTGGTATGTACATTGGCGATACCGACGATGGCACAGGTTTGCATCATATGGTGTTTGAAGTGGTAGATAACGCCATTGATGAAGCCTTGGCGGGTCACTGTGATCAAATTGATATCATCATCCACGAAGATGAATCGGTCAGTGTCAAAGACAATGGACGCGGTATTCCTGTCGATATTCACCCAGAAGAAGGGGTGTCAGCCGCGCAGGTTATCATGACAGTACTGCATGCGGGCGGTAAATTTGACGACAACAGTTATAAAGTCTCAGGTGGTTTGCACGGTGTCGGTGTGTCAGTGGTTAATGCGTTATCAAAAAAACTGGTGCTCGATATCTGGCGTGACGGTTACCACTATAGCCAAACGTATGCCGATGGTGAGCCCGTAGCCCCTATCGAGCAGCTTGAAGCCACCCATCAGACAGGCACACAAGTGCGCTTTTATCCAAGCGATGATATTTTTACAGGGACGATTTTTGATTTTGAAATTCTCGCCAAGCGCTTACGCGAATTGTCGTTTTTAAACTCGGGTGTACGCATCGTATTGACGGATGAGCGCGATGACAAACGCCATGAGTTTGAACACGTTGGCGGTCTATCTGAATTCGTTCATTACATCAATGCGGGCAAAACTGGGCTAAATGAGGTGTTTCATTTTACCAGTGAAGAAAATGACGGTATCAGCGTCGAAGTGGCATTGCAATGGACAGATAGCTACAACGAAAAAGTATTATGCTTTACCAACAATATCCCGCAAAAAGATGGTGGTACCCACCTTTCTGGTTTTCGTTCGGCATTAACACGCTGCCTAAATAGCTATATGGATAGCGAAAACTTGATGAAAAAAGAAAAAGTTGCGGTAACAGGTGACGATGCGCGGGAAGGTCTAACGGCGATTATTTCTGTCAAAGTACCTGACCCAAAATTCTCAAGCCAAACCAAAGACAAACTGGTATCGAGTGAAGTCAAACCAGCGGTTGAATCAGCCATGCACGATAAGTTTAGCGCTTACTTGCTTGAAAATCCCAATGCGGCCAAAGGGATTGCTGGTAAAATCATCGATGCCGCCCGTGCTCGAGAAGCTGCGCGTAAAGCTCGTGAAATGACTCGCCGTAAAACGACACTTGATATCGCAGGTCTGCCCGGCAAACTTGCTGATTGCCAAGAAAAAGACCCTGCGATGTCAGAGCTGTACATTGTGGAAGGGGACTCGGCAGGCGGTTCTGCGAAACAAGGGCGTAACCGTAAGATGCAGGCGATTTTACCGCTGAAAGGTAAAATTCTAAACGTAGAACGTGCGCGTTTTGATAAGATGCTATCGTCGCAAGAAGTGGGTACCTTGATTACCGCATTGGGTACAGGCATCGGGCCTGATGAGTACAATCCTGACAAATTACGCTATCACAAAATTATCATCATGACCGATGCGGACGTGGATGGTTCACATATTCGCACCTTGCTCCTGACGTTCTTTTTCCGTCAAACCCCAGAGCTATTAGAACGTGGTCATATTTATATTGCGCAGCCACCGCTGTATAAAGTGAAAAAAGGTCGCCAAGAATTGTATGTCAAAGATGATGAAGCGTTAAAGGCCTATTTATTGTCGTCAACCATTGATGATACCCAGTTGCATTTGAGTGAAGGTACGCCTGCGGTCACAGGTCAAGCGCTAGAAACCTTGCTCAATGATTATAACCAAACTCAGACCATCAAAAACCGTTTGCAAATCAAATATCCAAGCGCCGTATTGGATGCGTTGGCAATCACCAGCAAACTTAGCATACCGATGATTGAAGATGAAGCGCAAATGCGAAATTGGGTAGAAGCGTTAGCGCAGAATCTAGCAGTGACGGCAGACGGATTAGACCCACAAATTGAATTAGAGTCCTTTAGCAAACAAGAAGGCGATCATCAAAAAACCTATTATCTACCGCGCGTGACGATTTTTATCCATCAGTTGCCACACGCGTACTTATTAGATACCGCATTTATTGGTTCAGGTGAGTATAGCCGTTTGCATCGCTTAACCAGCCAATGGAAAGACATGTTATCAGATACCGCTTATGTCGCTAAAGGCGATAAAAAACTGCCGATCAAAGACATGGGTTATCTATGGCAATTTATTATGAGTGATGCGCGCCGTGGTTTAGCGATTCAGCGTTATAAAGGGTTGGGCGAGATGAACGCTGATCAATTATGGGAAACCACGATGGATCCAGAAAATCGCCATATGCTAAAAGTCACCATTGAAGATGCGATTGCTGCTGATCATTTGTTCTCGTGTCTGATGGGGGATGATGTAGAACCGCGTCGTGCCTTTATTGAGGAGAATGCGTTAACAGTGACCAACTTGGATATTTAACCCAATTTTAGGGTCGTGTTTTAATACAATGGAAACCACCTTATGTTGTAATAAGGTGGTTTTATTTCAGCTTGAATTTTTAGAAGAGATATCACATGATTGCCTTATTACTGCTAGCGATAGCCTTATCGATGGATGCCTTTGCTGTAGCGATTGGACTCGGTGCCAAACACCGCCAAGATACGACCAAAATTGCGGTCATGGCAGGCGTATATTTTGGCGTGTTTCAAGGTTTGATGCCTTTGATTGGTTATCTCGGTGGACGTTCAATCTTAGAACCTGTTCACGATTAAAAAATATGCTAGGATAAGCTACATAATCAATTAATAACCGAATCAATCACCATGAGAAAAGCCTATCCAAGCGACATTAGCCGAAAACAATTTGAGCACATACTACCTATTTTAGAAAGTGCAAGGAAGAAGACCAAACCAAGAACGGTTGACCTTTACGACGTATTTTGTGGGTTATTGTATGTACTAAGAACAGGTTGCCAATGGCGACAGCTGCCCCATGACTTTCCCAAATGGCGCACCGTCCACGCCTACTTTCAGAAATGGAGCGAGCTTGATGAAGAAGGCAACAGCATTCTTCATCAAGCCTTAAAAAAAATTGGTCAAAAAAGCGCGAAAGAAGGACAAACGCAAGGGTAAAACCAGTTTTATCATCATCGATGCTCAAAGCGTTAAGAACACAGATACCGCTAAGTACAAAGGCTATGACGCAGGAAAGAAAGTATCAGGGATTAAGCGCCATATTGCAGTAGACAGCCAAGGCTTGCCGCATGCTATCTGTATTACCACTGCCAATATCACCGACCGTGAGGGTGCTACAACGTTACTTCGTCAACATGCTAAACGATTAAGCCGCGTAAAAAATGTGATGGTTGATGGCGGTTATCGAGGTGAGCCATTTGCTAATAGTGTTAAATCTATTTTAGGCGAAACCGTTACCACAGAAGTTGCCAAAAGAGATGAATTGCACACGTTTAAAGTCATACCAAAGCGATGTGTTGTAGAACGTTCGTTTGCTTGGCTTGAGAAAAATAGACGCTTATGGAAAAACTGTGAGCGTCATTTAAATTCGAGCCTTCAATTTACCAATCTTGCTTTCATCGCTTTGTTATTGAAAAGATTGTGAACAGGTTCTAACTCGGCAATGCGGGCGGCTTGGCTTTCGGTGGTAACAGTGATGGGATTTTGCTTTGCTAGGTGCTTTTGATGCCATGAACGAAGGGTTTCAGGGGTACAGCCAAACTTCGGAGCAATGGCTTGTATGGCTGCCCAGAGTGAGGGATAATCTTTTTGTGATTCGATGAGTAATTCGACGGCTCGAGTCTTAATTTCAGTTGAGTATTGTTTGGTTTTCATAAGGGTATTGTCTCAGAGTTTTGGGTCTCCGACAATCCCGGGACGGTTCACTACTTACTTGAGCTATTTGCTTCAGTTATTAGGCTTGGCTACTTACTCAACTTCAATATTCTAAAGGCGCCCTGAATAACTAAAGCAAATACGATGCTACCAATAATCAAATCAGGCGTACTAGAGTGTAACCAATTAACCAAAATCCCTGCAACAATTACCCCTAAATTGATAATCACATCGTTTGAAGTGAAAATCGTACTGGCTTGCATATGGGCTTCTTCTTTGCTTTTCGATTTTTGTAGTAAATAGAGGCAAATCGAGTTTGCAATTAGCGCAAGAATCGATATGACTATCATGGTAGAAAAGTCAGGTAACTGCTCATTGCCAAAGAAACGTCTTAGTACTTCTAAAAAACCAAGAATCGCCAGCGTAATTTGAAAATATCCGGCAATTCTAGCAATCCGTTTTTTCTTAATGACCGTTCCACCGACCGCAAATAAGCTAATTCCATACACAAAGCTATCTGCTAACATATCTAAGCTGTCGGCGACCAACCCCATCGAACGAGAAATCAGTCCCGTGCTCATTTCAATAATAAAGAAAGCAAAGTTAATGACCAGCACTATCCATAGTAGCTTTCTTTGCTCAGCATCTTTTTTGTGACTAGAGTCAGCATCAACTTTAAAATTATTGTTGGGATCAGAGGGGTCAATGGTTTCGGTCGAGAGTAAGATGTCTCCTAATTTTAGGTCATGAATAGCAGTCTCTATCCCTTCTATATTGTCATGATGAAACACAGTTAATTGACGGTTAGGAATGTCGAACTCAAGATGTTCAATATTCGAGTGGCCCTCTAATTTCATTCGGATTAGGTTTTCCTCCGAAGGGCAGTCCATCTTTGATATTTTAAAAGTTGTTTTATTCATAGCTACATTTATATCCGGGTGGTGGTTCAAAAACTAGGCTGGAAAAAACAGGCTGAGAAATTGATAAATAGTGAAATGCAAATGACACTATACATCAAATGCCCAGCCTGTCTAAGTGACAATATAAAGAAAAATGGTTTCAAAAGCTATGGTAAGCGAAACTATAAATACAAAGACTGCAAAAGGCATTGAAGGTAATAATTGCACTATCAGACATCGAGTAAGGCGAGCATTTAGGCGAAGTTGTAACTTTCCTAAAAAGCTGGAAAATCACTTTAAAGCCTTTGATTTAGCTTTCTTTGATGTGGCCTGATAAATTAGGCATCAGCATAGAATTTGGATTAAAATAAGTATCCGACCACCCCGCCTTTCTCACATTAGCAGAATGTGGGGTAACTGCTTATGATGATTAACTAAATAACTTACTCAATCTGCTGTAATATTATATGAGAGCCACGTCCTATAGCCGGACGTGACCCAATCAGTGTTACCTAGCGCTGTACTGGCTAATATCTTCAATATTGTTCGTTTGCTTGTTTAATACTAGCATAAGGCGCGGTACTACCGTCTTTTTTTATCAGCATAATAGTATAAGGACTGAATTGATCACCCATTTCCATGCCTGGACTACCCATTGGCATACCCGGTGTGGCTAGACCAATAGCGTCTTTGGGCGGGTTTTGTAGGAACTTATCCATATACTTGACCGGCACATGACCCTCAAACACATAACCGTCTTGGCTTATGATGGTATGGCAAGAGTACATTGACGTTGGTAATTGATGCTGCGCTTTGATCGCTGTAACTGCCTCATTACTGGTGACTTTGTCAACAATCATCACACCGTAGGATTTAGCATGCTCAATCCAACTATGACAACAGCCACAGTTCGGGTCGCGATGTACCGTTAACGTATTGTTTTTCAATGTATCTGAGATTTGAGTTTGAACGTTAGGAATGGTGGTTATCGCCTGACGCTGCTGAGTTGTTTGAGGCGTTGAGGCGATGGTATCTGTTTGACTATTTTTCGCGACTTGATTGCCACAAGCGACCAAAGATAACGCTGATAAGCTGACGAGGATTGAAAATTTAATAGAATATTTATTTGACATGATAATCTCTATTGATAAGTTGGTTTCAGCTCAAACGTGACGGGTAACGCTAAAATCACTGGTTAATCTGTAACTTTGAAATCACTAAATGAGTAAATGCCAAAACCTTATGCTTGGCATTTATAATTAGGACTTACGCAAAAAGCATAAAATTTTGCGAAAGCGGATAAAAATATAGTAGCATAAAGAGATGAAGAAAAAAGCTATCACCCGCTTAGATTAGACTACTGTCAATATTTACTGGTAAGCCAAACCAATTACACCCTTACCAACTACGCAGAACATCATCCTGAATCAATTAGTCATGACCGCATCAATCGATACCTACGTCATGACAAACTAAAACCCAAGCTCGTATGGGAAAAAGTCAAAGACGACATCGTATTAGACGACGATGGCTATGTAGTGGCATAATAAAGCTAGACAACCGATAAGAGATTATAATGGGGTTACCCCAGAATTCGGAGAAAATAGTACGTTAAGGAATTTAGTCGAGTATTTTTAAAATTGATAAAGGTCAAGGTGTCTAAAAAACGTTGGTTTTTTGGACACTTCCATTTAGGCGAAAAAACAGAGGCAAATCGCCTCTATTTTTGTAAATTAACCTGTCTACAAATCAGTATCTAATAAATATGTAAATAGACCCTATGAGAAAATTTCAATTACACTCAAAGAAGGGTAGTTACTAGAATGGCTCAAGTACTATGCCAAATGAGCAATCTCATCAATTAACTCAGGTTTTTTGCCCAATAACTTAAGCAAGACTTGAGCTGAACCGCTCGGTTTACGCTGACCTTGCTCCCAAGACTTTAAAGTATTGACTGAAATCCCCAATGACTTGGCAAATTGACTTTGCGACAAGCCTGTCTTTTGACGAACTTGGCTGACTTCCGATACGGGTGCATACCGTCCTTCTCGTAATTGAGAAAGTGATTTGGCTAAACTGTCTTTAATAACAACCGCATCAGGGTCATCTTTAATCACCGCTTCAACAATATTGGCAATATCTAAATCAGAAAATTTGACACGTTTCATGATTGGTTTCCTTGCTTTTCATTTTTCAAAGATTTTAATTCTTTGGCAGAAATGTTTTCTTTTTCATTTTTCGCATACACAGCTAGACAAACTATCAGTCCATCATCCAGCATATTGTAGTAGATAACTCGAACCCCACCTGACTTACCTTTACCACTGGTTGCCCAACGAATTTTGCGTAATCCTTTGCCATGTTGAATCACATCACCTTTTAATGGATTTTGTGAAAGGTAAGTAAAAAAAGCCAATCGATCATCCAAATCTAACAATTGAGCAATCTCAACTTTAAAGCTTTCTGTTTCGACGACCGTATACATAGTAAACCTTTAATATATGATACATTGCATTATAATACTAAATCTACTAGTTAACAATCGATTTTAGAATCCTGAAAAATTGAAACTTCCCAAAATTTTGAAATTAATCGAGTTTGCTTATTAAATCCACCCCTGCCTTCTTCAACTCCCCTTTCGCCGTCACATAGTGGTACAGCGTACTGCTGGGAATATCACCAAGCTCCCTGCAAATCGCAGGAATGCTTTTGGTTTGGTCTTGCATCAGATGCTGGGCATATCGCAGTTTCTCAGCAGTCATGATTCTAGGTCTGCCGCCTTTACGCCCCCGAGCCCTAGCAGCCGCAATCCCCTCTTTTACCCGCTGGTGGATAATATTACGCTCCATCTCCGCAAAAGCAGCTTGAATCTGCAAAAAGGCTCGACCTGCAGGGGTTGTGGTATCCATCGGTGAATTAATCGCTTTAAAGCCAATGTCTTTTTCAGCCAGTTCATCGATGAGTTTAATAAGCTCACTGGCTAACCGCCCTAACCTATCCAAATCCAAAACAACAAGCACATCGCCTTTTCGCAAATAGTTTAGACAATCATCCAATCCTTTACGTTGGGAATTACTGCCTGATGCTTTGTCTTCAAAAATTCGCTCACAGCCGATTTCTTTTAACGCATCAACTTGACGGCCAAATCCGTTGCCCCATCAATAAACACGTTGGCACTCCACACCAGTATAGCTAGCCCCACTAAAAATGCCACAATCGCAATCAACATAAAAAACTCACTTTGCTATTCAATTAAAAAATGCGTTTTTACCGCTATCAATGATAAAAACGCATTTTAGGTATAGGATAGTTAAAGGCTAGGCTTGTTTTGGCAATGTCTTATTCAGATAAAAATAACCGATAATGCCTGCTAAAACTGAACCCATGACAATCCCTAATCGCTCATCAAACGGTTTAATCTCCAATCCTGCGAACGCCAAGCTCCCGATAAATAAACTCATGGTAAATCCAATGCCACATAGGGCAGCGACACCAATTACTTGACCCCAGTTCATGCCTTGTGGCAGATTGGCGAGCTTTAGCTTAACCCCAAGCCAACTAAATAACATCACACCCAGCATTTTACCGACTAGCAATCCCATGATAATGCCCAATGACACAGGGTGGGTGAGTGACGCCATAAAGCCTCCTTCCGCTCCCCCAAAATGGATCCCTGCATTGGCAAAGGCAAATACGGGCAAAATCAAAAAGCTCACTGTATGATGCAAATCATGCTCAAGTTCTTTTAACGGTGAGATTTTAGGGTTTGCCGAATCAGTCATTGGGATAAACATCGCCAGCAATACCCCAGCAATCGTGGCATGAATACCCGATTCAAGCATCGCCACCCATAACACCAATCCAATAATGACATACGCAGAAATACGAGTGACATTAAAACGATTCATGATAAACAATACTGCAAGCGTTAAAGCGGCAACCCCTAAGGCGGCTAGGTTTAACCCACTGGAATAAAACAAAGCAATGATTAAAATCGCCCCAATATCATCGAAAATCGCAATTGAGGTTAAAAACACTTTAAGCGACAGCGGCACTCGGCTACCCAGTAAGGTTAATACCCCCAACGCAAAGGCGATATCCGTGGCCGCAGGAATCGCCCAACCCTTAGCAAAATCAGGGTTTTGGTAGTTAAACATCAAATAAATTAAGGCAGGAAACACCATGCCGCCCATGGCAGCGAGTGCAGGTAAAATGATGTTGCGTGGGTTGGACAATTCCCCTACCATCATTTCACGTTTAAGCTCAAGCCCCACTAAAAAGAAAAACACTGCCATTAACCCATCATTAATCCAATGAAGCAAATGGTGTTTCACCACGAAATCACCAAAACTTATCGCAATCGGAAAATGCAATAAATGCTCATAGCTTTCTTGCAATGGCGAATTGGCAACAATCATTGCCAGTAGTGCAGCGATGGCTAAAACAATACCAGCCGCTGCATCCATCGCAAAAAACCGCTTAAGCGTTTGCTGAAAATTACTCATAGACCCTCCTAATATAAAAATAGCTATTTATTCTCTTTTGTGAATGCTATTCGCTGTTCAATTCTTTCTGCCACTTGCTTAGGGTCAACTTGTGAATTATCGAGTACCGCCGCCCACGCATACACGATATCATCTTCATAAATATGACCAAATCCTGCAGGCGTTTGGTTAGACGCTGGCATATCCAGAGATAATTCCCAAAAACTTAACACAGGCAACCATCTAGGTAAATGACTAACCCCTCGACCCTTGGGTTCTGCCATCCAGTCAGGTGCTTGCCATAGCATCTTGGACGACCACCACACGATAGGGTCTGTCGCATACTGCAAAAATACAATTCGTGGTGACTGCCAATCATTTGTCAGTTGTTTTAATGAGGCAGGATTATCCATAAATCGCACATGTTGTCCGCCATGAATAATGGGTAAGACTTCCGTCGAACCTTTATTCCGATTCGCCACCAGTTGTTGCCATAGTGGGCTAAATCTTGGCGTTCCCACCCACACCGCCCCATCAATACGATTAATGACATCATCATAATTGTTAAAAAGCGATTGACTGGCATACGCCCCTAACGACTCTCCTGCAAGCAGTAATTTAGGGCGTTTATCAATCGGCATTTGCTCAAGACGTTGTTTGACGGCATTTATCAACTCGCTATTGGCAAACGTGGCAAGCTCACCATTCAACAAAAACGAAAATTGACTGGGTAAATACGAGTATTGAATCGCCACCGTTGCCACATCGCCTTGGGTCAAATACTCAACCGCCTGACTGCTGTACTCTTCAATCCAGCCCCGTCCTGTAGCCCCTTGTATCACGATATAGCGGCGGGTAAACGCCTGCGTTCTATCCATCTCATCAAGGGCGGTCTGCACCATTTTTTCTAACAACGCTTTATCAGGTTCTTGACGATTCAAACCAACGAATACCCGAATCGGCTCTTTGGCAGGCAATCCTGTCAGCAAGCTAATATCCTTCTGCGACGCCCCAAGCGAGACAAAGCGTTGTCCAAAATGCCCCAACTCCTGCCACTGTTGGGCAGGTTTTTCTTTATTACTATGCCCCGTTTGCCCACTATCAAACCCTGATTTATACCGTGAGAATGGGGCTGATAGGGTATCGGGTTCAGAGGTATCAAGCTGCATGGCACTATAGGCGACTTTCTCGACAACTTTGTGCCAGATATAATCTCGACTTAACGTAACCAATCCGACAATCAGTAGTAAAAAAGCCCCTGCTTTCATACTCATTTTTGTGGTAGTAGAAAACTGTGGAAAGCCACGTTCTACCCCCATCAACACCAATTGCTTTATCAAGCGAGCGATAAACACGACCAACCCCCAAATCAATAGACTTAAGAGCATTGACCCACTGACACTAAGTAATGACGGCGGTGTTATCTGGACCTGTTGGGCAATCTTGGCAGTAATCTGGTAATGATAAAAAGCAAAACCAATCGCGCCTAAAAATCCTAATACCATCGTCATTATTGGTAAGATATTTAGGTGGTTGATAGCTGATTGATGATTGGAGTTTTTTAATAAACGCTGTAACCAATACCCTATAAGACCCAACAGCATTCCAAACGCATAACCAACGATAGCGTTAATGCCACCACTGATTGCCTGCAACCACCAGACCCGTGGCAACAACATTGGTACATAGGACACATATAGACAAAAAAAACCCAGCATTAACCCAACTGCTGAACTATCTTTAATCTGTCGCTGTAGCCATTGAGCGACCAAATGCGTATTATTCATCTATTTTACTCAATAAAAAAAGGGGTAAGACCATTGTCCTACCCTTCATTGTAAACGATTTAGTAATTAGTAACGAGTAATCAACGCAATCGGCTCCTTTTCATCCATTTGCTCAGTGGGTACAAATACCACCTCACCACCGTTATGGCTAACCAATTCAATGATTTCACTAACCGCATCATCGGTTACACCCTCAGCAGTAGCATCATCTTGGACTTGTAGGGTCTGTGCTTTCTCATCAATCTTCGCAGGCACACTATGACCTTGACGAACCAATAGCGTTACCGCATTGCCTTCAAACGCCGAGCGATAAATTTGTTGCAAATCAGTACGCACCATCTTTTCATTACGAGCTTTTTCAAGGTCGCCTTTGGCAGTTTCATAGCGAGTCTGACGCTTTTGCTCAACGATGTCTTGAACGCCAGCAATAATGTCCTCTGGCTTGCTGTCGTTTAAATATGTTAAATTATCGACTTTACCAATAATCATATCAGGGCGGTCGCACACTTTTTCATAAAACCCCATATTGTGGCTATCACCCACCAAAATCACAGGTAGTGGTGATTTGTTATAAAGCTCTTGCAAGCTTTTATCAACACGGTTAA
Organism: Moraxella osloensis; assembly: GCF_001553955.1. Lineage (NCBI taxonomy): Bacteria > Pseudomonadati > Pseudomonadota > Gammaproteobacteria > Moraxellales > Moraxellaceae > Faucicola > Faucicola osloensis. The sequence continues at coordinate 1,630,788 of NZ_CP014234.1, read as the reverse complement.
AGAACTCTTTTAAGTACATATCATCGTCTGATGAGCCTGTACGGTCTGCTTTACTGTTGTTGGGTAGCGTTGAGTTGTTAATAGGGAAGGTCAACTCGCTCATTGTTTGTTGACGTTCGCTACCGCCTTTAATTTCTTCAACCAGACGATTATTCACGCCTTCAATCAGACGGGCTTTTTCAGGCGTAACTACCAACACATAATAGCCAACCCCTTCTGATAAGTTACGCATGAGGTCACGGGTCGCAAACTTTTCACCAATGATGACTCGCTCAGCGGCATCAAAGGGCAAACGCACCACTTGAGCAGATTCAGGCGTGGCAAACACAGCCAGCGTATCTAAGTTATAGTTATGGTCAAGCTCATCGGTTTGGGCATGGATTTTTTCCATCACACTTGCAGCAACACGCTTGTCGTATTCATTGGTGACACGTTCTTCGACGATTTTAAGTTGGTTTTTTAGGGCAATTGCGTCTTGCTCATTGTCTGGGAAAGTACGGTGGGTCGGAATAAATACGCTAACCGCTGGATTACCTGTTTGCCCACGCAATGTTTTAAAAGTTTCTTTTAAATTGATGTTATTCATGTGTAACTCCCATTTTAAAATTAAATAAAAAATAAATATCAAAAACAAAAAATAATAAGAAAATATATTTCTAAATATAGCAAAATATAGAATTTATTTTTCATATTTAAGCTAAAATTTGATTATATCAATCATAATAAGAATTAAAAGTAAAATATTGTATCGCTTATATATGGCAATGTTATAGTTAGCATCGTTTGAACAATAAAAACGAGTATTATAAAAGACGTAGATTTCAAAAGTTCTAGACTGGGATAAACGATAATGGTCTCATACCTAATCTGCCATTTATAACTAACTTAATGTCTAGAAACAAAATTTTGGGTCAAAGGGTAGATATAAATGCACTCACAAACGTGGCCTTGGCTTATCCGAAAGCGGCTAGACTGCTATAGTCTTCGAAGACAGAAAGTGCTACGGCGTTAGGCTCACTCACAGTACTATTTGTACAGTTTCGTTCGCCTGCCTTGTATCACTTTTATGTTTCTGTGACTATATTTCCCTAATTCTTTGCTGATATCGAATAAGGTAGAGTGTAAAAAAACAAGCCACACTTTAACCAGGGGTTATCTGAGAATTCGGGTCATATTGCACGCTAAGGAATTTTGTCGAGTATTATACCATTATAGATTCGCGTGATAATAGAACTAGCCTACGGAAAACAGATGTTTTCATAGAGTTTCTTATTTTCTTAAGTTTATGCCTATTTTTGTAAATTAACCTATCTATAAATCAGCGTTCAACACATCTTTAAACAGAGCTTATAAGAAACTTTCGATTACACTCACTAAAAGGTGTTTAATAGAAGGGCTCAAGTACTATGCAAAATGAGCAATCTCATCAATTAACTCAGGTTTTTTGCCTAATAATTTAAGTAAGACTTGCGCTGAGCCACTCGGTTTACGCTGACCTTGCTCCCAAGATTTTAACGTATTGACAGAAATACCTAAGGCTTTGGCAAATTGACTTTGCGACAAACCCGCTTTATGGCGGACTTGAGCCGTATCTGATATTTCTGTCGTACGTGCAAAGATACCTGCTTTGGTTTGGTTTAATGCTTCAATCAAATTGTCTCGCTCTGCTATCAAATCAGGTTCATCATCAATAATCGCTTGAACCGCTGCTTCAACATCGAAGTCTTTAGGAAAATTCGTTTTCATCAGTTATCCTTTTAGCTTTTGAAGCTCACTTGCCAAAATATTTTCTTGTTCATTTTTTGCATAGAAGTAAGACATCACAATCAGTGTAAGCATCCGACCATCCCATCTACCACCATTCTAAAAAATACGAGATAGTGCCCACTTATTTTGATCTGAACCCCGAAAGTTGGACACCCTTTTTAACGATTTTTGAAGTATTTCTACATAAATGGTAAAATTAAAAATATTTTTTGGGATTTATTGTTGTTCACCAAGTCACTTGCCTTATAAGGTTTTTAAAATTCTCGAAAACTCTAGCAATAACTTGCTCTCTTGGTTCATTCCAAAGCTTAGATAAACTATTGATTACTGGCATAACTTCGCCAGGCAAAATTGGCTGATTTTTACTCTTAACAAATGGGCCATCCGTTTCAGTGATAATGCAGTTTTTGGGAATTCTGCTGACGAGCTGTTTTCCTTTGTTGGTTGAGAGCATCCTTTGATTTACTGAAAACCAACAGCCATTAGCTATCGCTCTGTTTAATTGAATTTCATTTCCTGTGTACCAGTGTAGAACAGGTACGCCATTTGAAAAATGATTTTTTAAACAGTCAAGTACGCTATCCACAGCCTGAAGACTATGAATGGTTAAAATTTTAGGAGTAGACTTATTCGATTGTATAACAATATGCTCAAAAACTTTCTGTTGAATCGATTGAAATTGTTTTAGTGAGCGCGAGCCATCTAATCCTATTTCACCTATATATTTTGTGTCGTCCACTAATAGGTCAAATAAATCTAGTTCATCACTTCGTTCGTGAGCTATCTGTGGATGCAAACCAAGAGCTGTTTGAATTCTTTGATGGTTTTCTGCAAGTTCCTTTGTACCGAACCATGCTTTAGGTGTTGTCGTGACTGATAGAATATAACTTGAAGCATCGCATAAAGAAGCGACTTTATGCGGATTTTCATATAAATCCAAATGGCAATGCAGATCAATCAATGGGTACATTAGACAGTTACATCCAAATTTTGAGTTTGTAAATAATTTTTCACTTCACCCATTCCCCTTAAAACAGTATCTATAATGCTCTGACGTTCAGTTTTCTCAAATGGTAATGAACCCGACCTTGCCACCCAAATATTTTTATTCGAAGCATTTTCTAAACTCTGAATAGCGACAATCATAGACATCAAATCGTCTCTATTATTGGGGTTTTTGATGACATGGTTTAAAACTGGGAATTGGTATGGTGTATTATCATTATAAGTGGCTGCATTAAAAGAAGCTCGCCTAATCAAGCATGGCACACATCTGCCGCATTGAATACCTGAGCGTTTCCATTTACCACAGGAAACTGTATCAACGGCAACCTTTTTCAGTAAAGCCTGATTTTGGCAGTCTACTATCATCTCACCCTTTGTTTTAAACTGGTAAGGATTCAATAGCTTAACAGGTAAACCAATATTGATGAACAATTCGTTCAGCTTTCCTAAAAAAAAGGGATGAGTCGTTCTTGTACTCAATGAACCAATTCGTCGAGCTGTTAATGGTGGATTGATCGAAATAAGCCCATTTTCTGGGATATAAAGGTTAACGGTTTGATTATTATAGTGGTTTTTTGATAACGCAGTAGCAATCAATGCTCCAAATGCAATAAAGTTAAAACTCCGTGTTCTCATTTGTACATCGACTGGGATTTCTTTTACTTTTCTTGGGTTTGCGACGACTTGAAATTTAGCATTAGTAAGGCGAAGTTTGTTATAAACATCATCCTGTTTTTCCCTATCTTTTGGATAAGCATGGCTGACTAGTACAGGTTTTTTCCCTTGTTGTGTTAAATCTATGGCTCCAATCATACTATCGAGACCGCCAGAGAATAAACAAACCGAGTCATGATTATCGATGTGTATTTTTCGAGCTCGTCGATGCGTTATCTTACTTGGTATTTGAAAATCACTTTGACTAAATTCAAAATCCCATAAGTCACCGCTGAGAAAATGTAAAGTTTCTTGAAGTAATGATCTTTGTTGTTGCCACAAATCTGGTTCTAGTAAAGGTAGATGAACCTTAAATTGACGACACCAAGCATCTTCTGCTCTGGTGTTTCGTTCAACGAAAGTATCAGCGGCAGTAACTGCTAACGATAACATCATTAAGTCAAAAGCTGTTTCGTCAGGCTGTTCTTGTAATCTTCTGAATTCTTGTAAAGCAGCTCCGCCAATACTGTTGTACATACCTTCCAGTGCAGATTTGCCAAACATCCGGACTGGTAATACATTACTTGACATATTAGGTAATTTAGTGGGGTCAGTCTCAAAATATAGTTCAATCATTTAGATAGTCCTCCCACTCGGTCCAAATCTCTTTAAGAACCTGTTCACAATCTTTTCAATAACAAAGCGATGAAAGCAAGATTGGTAAATTGAAGGCTCGAATTTAAATGACGCTCACAGTTTTTCCATAAGCGTCTATTTTTCTCAAGCCAAGCAAACGAACGTTCTACAACACATCGCTTTGGTATGACTTTAAACGTGTGCAATTCATCTCTTTTGGCAACTTCTGTGGTAACGGTTTCGCCTAAAATAGATTTAACACTATTAGCAAATGGCTCACCTCGATAACCGCCATCAACCATCACATTTTTTACGCGGCTTAATCGTTTAGCATGTTGACGAAGTAACGTTGTAGCACCCTCACGGTCGGTGATATTGGCAGTGGTAATACAGATAGCATGCGGCAAGCCTTGGCTGTCTACTGCAATATGGCGCTTAATCCCTGATACTTTCTTTCCTGCGTCATAGCCTTTGTACTTAGCGGTATCTGTGTTCTTAACGCTTTGAGCATCGATGATGATAAAACTGGTTTTACCCTTGCGTTTGTCCTTCTTTCGCGCTTTTTTGACCAATTTTTTTTAAGGCTTGATGAAGAATGCTGTTGCCTTCTTCATCAAGCTCGCTCCATTTCTGAAAGTAGGCGTGGACGGTGCGCCATTTGGGAAAGTCATGGGGCAGCTGTCGCCATTGGCAACCTGTTCTTAGTACATACAATAACCCACAAAATACGTCGTAAAGGTCAACCGTTCTTGGTTTGGTCTTCTTCCTTGCACTTTCTAAAATAGGTAGTATGTGCTCAAATTGTTTTCGGCTAATGTCGCTTGGATAGGCTTTTCTCATGGTGATTGATTCGGTTATTAATTGATTATGTAGCTTATCCTAGCATATTTTTTAATCGTGAACAGGTTCTTAGGATTTATCGCAAATTGGGCGCCTTGGATAGCGTGCGTTATTTTGGTGGGGCTTGGTGGAAAAATGCTGTATGAAGCCTTATCTGGCGATGATGAAGATGCTGCATCACAAGATTCCACCCCGCACAATATTGCTTTAGATATCGCCAATGATGCCAATGTTGTCATCACCCATAAAACCATGACTACTTTAGCGATTGCAACCAGTATTGATGCAATGGCAGCCGGATTTACCTTAAATTTAATCCCAGTCAATCCTTATGTATCCTGTGCAGTAATTGCCGTGGTAACAGGCATTTTTAGCTTTATAGGCGTATTTATGGGCAAGCAATCAGGCACGTGGCTAGAGAGTAAAGCTGAAATTTTTGGTGGGCTAGTATTAATCGGTATTGGCATCAAAATGGTAATTTAATAGACCAGCTTTTTTAGCTTTGATTTTAACAGTTCAAATAAAAAAGACTTTCAAATTAATGAAAGTCTTTTTCATTTTAAGCTAACTTAATCGAAAGATTAACGCTTAATACGATACCATGCATCACGTGCTGCTAGGCGAGCTTGGTCCCAAGTCAAACGTGAATTACCTTTGAATTGTTCCCAATCATTGCGTAAGTCATTTTCAACACTTTCAAACTCATTAGCTGTATTAAAATGATGACGTGCACGATAACCATAATCATACGCCGAGCGATAGTCAGTATCGTAATCATAACCTTGGCTATAGTAAGTCGTGGTATTGTAGTTATTGCGCCAGTAGGTATCTTCTTCTGTATTACCTTCAAGCGTATTTGCTACCGCGTTACCTGTGGCTGCGCCTGCTACAGCACCAATTGCACCACCCACCACTGAACCTACTGGCCCACCTACCGCACCAATCGCTGCGCCTGTCGCGGCACCGGCAGCCATACCTGTACCACTGGCAACAGGGTTAGCTTCTTTACGCTGTTCGCCTGCTTCAGTTGGATTGACTGCTTCACCGACTTCATGACCTGCTGCCCCGCCAGCTACAGCGCCAATCGCGCCACCCACTAAGGTACCGACAGGACCCGCTACTGAACCAACGGCTGCACCGGCTGCGGCGCCACCTAGTGCCCCAGAACCACTGGCAACTGGGTGAGGTTTTTCGTAAGCATCTTCAGCGGTGGTAGGGTTGACTGCTTCACCGACTTCATAACCTGCAGCACTACCTGCTACTGCGCCGATAGCGCCACCCACTAAGGTACCAACAGGACCGGCTACTGAACCAACGGCTGCACCAGCTGCAGCACCACCTAATGCACCTGTACCAGTAGCAACAGGATGAGCTTTTTCTTCACCTTCTGCATAGCCATCCACCGTACGAAGACGTGGTGAATATTCTTGACCAGAAATACGAGCATCTGTTCTATCCCAACCATCACGAATAGCTTCTTTGGCATCTTGCCATGCAAGACGTGAACTACCTTTTACTTCCTGCCAGCTACGTTCAAGGTCCGATTCTACACTGTCAAACGTTGTGCCAGCTGGGTATTTTGCGCGGTTTGCATAGCCGACGGCATAAGCTGGTTGATAGTCAGTGGTATAATCATAACCATCTCTATAATAGGTTGTTTGTGTATAGGTATCGTTCCAATAAGTATCTTCAATAGTTGGGTCAATCGCTTCACCTGCGGCGTGACCTGCAGCACCACCAGCGATTGCACCAATTGCGCCGCCAATTAACATACCCAATGGACCACCAATAGCGCCGATAGCTGCACCTGCAGCAGCACCACCCATACCGCCTACTGCGGTACCGATTGGGTGTGAGCCTGGTTCACCAGTGATAGGGTCGCGGTTTAAGTCTGAATCATTAATATTATCTACCATGATGGTATCCTCATTTGAAGTTTTTTTATCCAAGCCATACGAGTGTTTAGAAAAAAATTTTAATATGGCTGTTATTTTTATTGTCGAAAAACGATTAAACGTGACGTTAACTTAAAATGCATAAATTAAAATCAATTTTTTCATCAATCCGTTTTCGGTTATTACCGTTTCATAATAATAAATTTTTGTATTTGCTGTATAGTATTATGATCAGTCTTTTTCGTAGAGTTTGGTAAACATAAAGCTTATTAGATGAGGTTTGTGTAACAAAGATAAGCAATTGGTGAAAGGGATACAAAAAAAACCAAGTAAAGACTGTTTATGATAGAAATTTTTTAGGGAAAATTTTTACTTACAACAGTTATGTAGCTATTTTCCACTCCATAAAAATCAGCAAATAAAGCCGTTAATTGGTAGAATACCCATAAATTTTTGAAACCTGTTAGCATCAGTTCAATTAAGCTATTTATCCAAATTTAAAGAGGCTCGTATGTCAACATCCAACAACTCAATCAAACAAGACCGTATCTTGGTATTGGATTATGGTTCACAGTACAGTCAACTGATTGCGCGCCGCGTGCGTGAAGCAGGGGTATTTTGTGAAATGTACCCATACGATATTGACGCACAGCGCATTCACGACTTTGGTGCAAAAGGGGTTATTTTATCGGGCGGTCCAGAGAGCGTGTATGCAGAAAATAGCCCAAAAATTAATGACGCCGTATTTGATATCAATGTGCCTGTACTAGGCATTTGCTATGGTATGCAGGCGATGGCAGATCGGTTTGGTGGCAAAATCGAAGCCAGTAGTCACCAAGAGTTTGGCGCTGCTACCATTGAAAAAACCGCTCAAGATAGCTTTTTTAAAGGCATTGAAGATGAGCCCAACAAATTACACGTTTGGATGAGTCATGGCGACAAAGTTGTTGAGTTACCTGCAGGCTTTGAAGTGACTGCGATAACCCCAAGCTGTCCAATTGCTGCAATGGCAAATGAAAGCAAGCATTATTACGGAGTGCAGTTTCATCCAGAAGTGACCCATACTTTGCAAGGTGAAGCATTGATTAGCCGATTTGTGCACCAAATCTGTGGCTGTGCCAATGCCTGGACACCGGACAATATCGTTGAGATGCGTGTCGCGCAGTTAAAACAACAAATTGGCGATGAGCAAGTGTTGCTGGGGCTTTCGGGCGGCGTAGATAGCTCGGTGGTAGCCGCACTGCTTCACAAAGCGATTGGCGAGCAGCTAACCTGTGTGTTTGTTGATAATGGTTTGTTACGGCTCCATGAAGGCGACCAAGTGATGCAAATCTTTGCTGAAAACATGGGCGTTAAAGTCATTCGCGTGGATGCTGAAGAACGTTTTTTGACCGCATTGGCTGGCGTTAGCGATCCAGAAGCCAAACGTAAAATCATTGGCAAAACCTTCATCGATGTGTTTGCGGATACCGCACGTGAACTGTCGGGTGAGGGCAAAGGCATTCAATTCTTGGCACAAGGTACCATTTACCCCGATGTCATTGAATCGGCAAAAAGTCACCAAGGCAAAGCGCATGTAATCAAATCTCACCACAATGTCGGTGGCTTGCCAGACGATTTGCAGTTCAAACTCATTGAACCCTTACGTGATTTGTTTAAAGATGAAGTGCGTAAGCTCGGCGTGACATTAGGGCTACCTGAAAAAATGATTTATCGTCATCCTTTCCCAGGTCCAGGGCTAGGCGTGCGTATCTTGGGTGAAGTGAAAAAAGAATATGCCGATATTTTGCGGCAAGCCGATGCCATCTTTATGCAAGAGTTGGAAAAATCTGGGTGGTATGAGAAAACCGCACAAGCGTTTGCGGTATTTCAACCGGTAAAATCAGTGGGCGTGGTCGGTGATGGTCGCCGCTATGCGTGGGTGATTGCATTACGGGCGGTTGAAACCATCGATTTTATGACAGCACGTTTTGCCCATTTACCGTATGATTTGATTGAAACCGTGTCTAATCGCATCATGAATGAAATCAAAGAAGTATCACGTGTGACCTACGATATCTCAAGTAAGCCACCAGCGACCATTGAATGGGAATAAAGCGACTAAAAAAGCTAATAAAAAAGGCGATTGATTATCGCCTTTTTTATGGGTTTAAACCACGACCGATAGCGTTATCGAGCATTGCTTTGACGTATCGCCAAAATAATCATTACCAATAAAATGCTAAAAAATCCCAATGATAATTCTGGAATACTAAAGCCTAAAAACGTCCAATCAATCACCGCGCACTCGCCAGAACCTTTAAATACTTCTTTTAACACTTGGGCAATCGGCAACGTATCCATCCAATAGTCTAATCCAGGACCACATGAGGGGACTTGGTCAGGTGGCAGGTGTTGAATCCAGACATGGCGAATCGCCACAGCAATTGACCACAAAATGCCAAGCAGTGCGCCAAACATCAACAAAATCTTTGCCCAAGCTTGTTTTGGATTGAGCAAAAAGGCGATAAACGCAAAAATCCCCATCACAATCAAACCCATTCGCTGAAAGATGCACAGCGGACACGGGTCTAATTTTACCACCCCTTGCAAATAAAAATAGGCGAAACTCATGCCAATAATGCTGGCTAACGTCAATAGTCCTGCCAGTCCCCGATAACTTAACAAGCTGTGGGTCAATGAAGCATCACGCATAAAAAAACCATCAAACAATTTAGTGAAAAAGAATAAGCCAAACAATAGCGCTTAGAATTTTAGAAATTTAACCCTACAAAATAATCAGCGCAACAATACCTGATAACTAGCACCTGCTAACTAGCGAAATTGACCCACATACGTATAAAAATCTTGTGTGTCATTCTGCTCGATATCGGCTTGCTCACGCACAGAGTCTTTGGCAAGCTGCTCGAAGTAAGTCATTTGCTCAGGGACCAATCCTTGATGTCTTAAACGATTGGCATGCATTTGCGCCAGTGACTTACCAAACTGCCAGCTACTATCAAAGCGTTCGGTATCGGCTAGCACTTGCGCTGATAAGGTGTTGTCTGGATTTTGCGCTTTTGCCATCATCGCTTGCCACGCGTTGCGGTAATCATTGCTACCATAGGTGACATCCATGAGTTCTGATAGCTTACGCATACCGAGCAAATGCTGTACTAGCCAGTCTTTAAATGCGACTTGCCCTACTAGTGTATCAATCATTAAATTTGGCTCGCGCCCTTGATTGACAATTTTTTCTTGGTTTTGAGCAAGTAGGGCATCTTCATCGGGCAATAAGTCAGGACTGTCCAGCAATAGGCAGTACAATGCCAAAATTTCCATAAAACAGGCGGTATTTAAGCTGATACCGATTTCGCTGTACGGATCTAAGTCAATCGCTCGGAGTTCCACATAAGCGATACCGCGCTTAGCTAACGCATCACTGGGGCTTTCACCAGGTTGGGTAATTTGTTTGGGTCGAATCGGGCTATAGTACTCGTTTTCAATCTGCAAAATATGGTCATTGATTTGAATGGGATAGCCATTGTCATCATCGAGTCCCAACGCGGTAAAATTAGGATGCGGCGTGTGGATGGCATTACGCAAACCTGCGACATATTCATCGAGACTATTGTAGCAGATATCTAAATCATCTTGTACACTATTTTGATAACCCAGTTTGCCCATACGCAGAGAGGTAGCATTGGGTAAATAGTAAGTTGATGCGTTCATTGGCTTTAGCGGATGCTCGCGACCCTTTAAAAAACACGCGCACACGGCAGGACTTGCACCCACCAAGTACAGCACCATACCACTTAGACGCTTAAAGTTACGAATCAGACCCAAGTATTTTTCATTTTTAAATTCAGTTAATGACTGGGTATCACCTATCTGCTGTTGCCAAGCGGTGAATAAATTATCACCAAATGATAAATTATAATGCAGTCCAGCAATGGTCTGCATACGGCGACCATAGCGAATGCCTAGACCATGACGATATAGGGTTTTTAATCTACCTAAGTTTGAGGTGCCATAGTCGGCCAGCAAAATATCTTCATCGCCCGAAATCATACAAGGCATCGACATCGGCCAAAACAGCTCGTCATCGGTCAAAGCATTTTGTACCACAATATGCAAATCACGCAGCATATCAAGCGCTTCTTTCACCGTGGGTTTTGGCTCAGTAATTAGCTCTAACAAGCTTTCGGCGTAGTCAGTAGTGATAAAAGGGTGAGTGAGTTTTGAGCCAAGCTTTGCCGGGTGTGGGGTAGTGGCGATATATCCCTCAGAGCTCATACGTAAGCCTTCTTTTTCGATACCCCGTAGCATGCCATGAATGTTTTCAGCGGTCAGCCAAGTAGGTAGCTGCAAAGAAGTACAAGTTTGAGGCGCTTGGGTCATAGTTATCCTAGAATTATTGTTAATTGTGTGAAATTATGCCACCAAATTTATACAAACACTATCAAAATATCGTGATGACGAAATTACCAATTGCGATAATCGCCAAACGTAAAAAACCCACAGTAAATACCGTGGGTATGATAAAAACTATCCTATTATTTGATTAAGCGGTAATTTTTACCTAAAACTTTTAATCAACAACAAGGCATTAAGAGAAATCTAATTCAGTCTCAAACCCTTTTAATTCATGACGCGCCATGGCTAAGTTTGATTTTTGGCGATCAAGTACTAGGTACAAAAATAGGTTTTCGTTACGGACTAGTGGACGGATTAAGTGATATTGTTTACTTAATGTGATTAGGATGTCTTCGATCTTGTCGTTAAGACCTAATGCTTTAGAAGTTTTACGTTTTGCACGTACTACTTCAGTGTTACCCGCTGCTGCAACTTCAAGGTCGATACCATTACCCGTTGTAGCAAGTGCTAGACCTGATTCGCTGTCAACCAATGCAGCTGCAATGAAACCGTCGATGTTATTGAGTGAGTCTAAAGATAATTTAGCCTCCTTGGTGTTATTAAACTAATAATAAAGATTGCTTATTAATAATTGCTTAGCTAACAAACTTAAATCATTAAAACATTTAACATTAAAACATTTAACATTAAGTAATTCACAAGAATAAATTAATATCAACCTATATTAGGATACTTGATGATAACACAGTTAAGTGTCAGCACGCTGTTGATGGAAGCATTATTACCGATAAAGGCTAATGACACAAATCAAATCTGATAAACGCTGAAAAAATGTAGATGATTTTGTTCAAAGGTAACAAATACAGGCTAAACGAAAATTAAAAGGCTAAACTTAACAGTTGCTAAATATATTTAAGCCAAAATTTAAACTAAAGCCTTTTAATTATGCAAACAAACTAGGTAAAGAAACCCAGTAAAATTAGCCAGTAAAGCTAGATAGAAAATGACGAACCACAACCACAAGTTGTGGTGGCGTTTGGATTGTTGACGGTAAAACGCGAGCCTTCCAGGCCTTCCACATAATCAATGGTTGAGCCATGTAGATATTGGTAGCTCAAACTATCCACGACCAATGCTACGTCATCGTTGCTAAAGGTAGCATCATCATCGCCCAAGTTTTCTTCAAAATTAAAACCATACGAAAAACCCGAACAGCCACCACCCGTCACATATACTCGCAGCATCAAGTCGTTATTGCCTTCTGAATCACGTAGGTTACGCACTTTTTTGGCAGCATTATCGGTTAAAGTCACGCCATCAACCATACTATCAGTTACGGTATCGCTCATCGGGGTATTCCTTATAAAAACTTTTTTCTTATTATGGGGTGCTTGCTTTATACTATCAAGAATTTTCCCATTTAATTTTAGTCAATTTTTTTGAGTTTTGAGCCGATTATGATAGAACTAAAAGATGCCAGTATTCGCCGTGATGGGCGGGTATTATTTAAAGATGTTAATTTGCAAATCCATCCAGGTTGGAAAATCGGGTTAACAGGCAACAATGGCACAGGTAAATCCAGTTTTTTTGCGACGCTATTGAACCAAAAAGGCGAAGGTGAATTGGCGCTCGACACAGGCAGTCTATCGGTTCCCAACAGTTGGCAAATCGGTCATATGGCGCAAGAGATTGAAAGCACTGACCAGTCGGCGATAGATTTTGTATTGAGTGGTGACAAAGAATACTTTGAGCTGCAAGATAAGATTAACCACCCGGATAGCTTGTCAGAAGATGAGCTTGCCCATGTGCACACGCGCTTTGATGATATCCATGGCTACAGTACCCCTGCAAAAGCCTCCCAAATCATGACAGGACTTGGGTTTAATGTCGCCCAAGAAAGCCAACCTGTGAGTAGTTTTTCAGGCGGCTGGCGTATGCGCCTAAACCTTGCCAAAACCTTAATGAGCCGAGCGGATTTATTGCTCCTTGATGAACCGACCAATCACTTGGATTTGGATGCCATCTTGTGGCTTGAAGAATGGCTCAAAGCCTATGACGGCACGCTACTCATGATTTCGCATGACCAAGCGTTTTTGGATAATGTGGTGAGCAATATCTTGCATATTGAAAACCAACAAATGACCCTTTATACAGGCAATTATAGCACCTTTGTGCGTACCCGTAGTGAACGCTTAGCCCAGCAGCAGCAACAGTTTGAAAAACAGCAAGAAACCCGTGCCCACCTTGAAGATTTTATCCGCCGTTTTAAAGCCAAAGCCTCCAAAGCCAAACAAGCGCAAGCCCGTGTCAAACAGCTGGAACGGATGACCGAGCTAGCGCCTATCATGGCGGATAATCCGTTTCAGTTTCGTTTCAAATCCCCTGTGCAATTAACATCGCCATTATTGGTGCTAGATAATGCCAGTGTAGGTTACAACGGTGTAGCACTCATCGAGAACATTCGCCTACAAATTACCCCTGACAGCCGCATCGGGCTGCTAGGGATGAATGGCGCAGGCAAATCAACGGTCATTAAAGGCTTGGTGGGTGAGTTGCCTATCTTGTCTGGGACGCGTAAAGCCGCAGATAGTTTGGTACTAGGGTATTTTAACCAACACCAAATGGATAGCCTTGATGGCGAAGCATCCCCCATGTTGATGCTGCAGCGTCTCGCAGGCAAAACCTCAGACGCTGATTTACGCGCGTTTTTAGGGAGTTTTGACTTTCGCGGTGAGCGCATTGATACCCAAAGCAAGTTATTCTCTGGCGGTGAGCGGGCAAGACTCACCCTTGCGCTCATCGTATGGCAGCGTCCCAATGTTTTGGTATTAGACGAGCCGACCAACCACCTAGATTTGGAGATGCGGCAAGCATTGAGTATGGCGTTGCAAGAATTTGAAGGGGCGGTCATTCTGGTGTCACATGACCGAGAAATGATAGCCAATGTTTGCGATGAGCTATATTTGGTGCATGACGGGCAATGTAACATCTTTGACAATGACATCGCTTATTATAGTCAGTGGTTATCACAGACCCGCAAACAGCAAGCCAAACAAGCGAGCGATAATAAAAAGCTCGAAGACAAAAAATTAGCGGACTATAAAACAGATGTTTCACGTGAAACACCTAACGTGCCCAATGCGTTATCCAAAGAAGAACAACGCAAAAAATCCGCTGAACAGCGTAAACTCACCGCGCCTATCCGTAAAAAAATCGAAAACGAGGAAAAGCAACTAGAAAAATTCATGGCGCAGCTGGGTGAGATTGAAGAAAAGCTGGGTGATGCAGGTCTGTATGATGATAGCCGAAAAGCGGATTTGTTAACGTTGCTCGATGAGCAGACGGCATTAAAAAGTGACATTGAAGCAGTCGAAGAGCAGGTGATGAATTTGATGATGGCGCTTGAAGATATCGAAAATAATTTTAACTAGCCAATAAAAAAGACAGCCTAGACTGTCTTTTTTTATTTAATCAAACATTATTTTGCATCAGCAAAATATTTTTGTAAGTCATCATTACCACCGATGTGTTTGCCACCGATAAACACCTGTGGGGTGGTTTCACGACCAGTAATGGCTCGCACTGAGGTAATAGTAGCGTCTTTACCAAGTACAATTTCTTCAAACTGGAAGGCTTTTTGGGTTAACGTTTCTTTGGCTTTGGCACAATGTGGGCAACCAGGCTTGGTAAAAATTGAGACAGAGGGTTTATCTTGCCAGTTTGGGTCAATGTATTTAATCATGGTATCAGCATCTGATACTTCATACGGGTCATCACTACCGCTGTCTTGGGGTTCATCAAAGATTTTGACGATTTTACCATCATCGACCAGCATCGAATAACGCCACGAACGTTTGCCAAACCCAATTGCTGAGTCATCAATTAAGCGTCCCATCGCTTCAGCAAACTCACCGTTACCATCTGGAATCATGGTCACATTGCTACAGTCTTGGTCTTTTGCCCAAGCATTCATAACAAAGGTATCATTGACCGAGACACACACGATGTCATCAACGCCTAGTTTGGCAAATTCAGTTGCCAATTCATTGTAGCGGGGTAAATGCAGTGATGAACACGTTGGTGTAAATGCCCCTGGTAAGGCGAACAATACGACTTTTTTTCCTTTGAATAATTCATCCGTGGTAACATCCACCCATTTGCCTTGCTGCTGGGTATGAAAAGTCACGCTTGGCACTTGTTTGCCAGTCATATCGATAAACGCCATGTCCTACTCCTTATTATGGTAAATTGTTATACTACATTTTTTAGTAAATGACCTATTTGCTTACTCATTATACAAACAAATAAGGTAAAAAACTGTAATCAGCGTTATTAAAAAGTTAATCATTTTAATCAGTATTTTAAATCATTATATAGTTTATGATTTATTTTATATGATTAACTTGGGTAAAAACAGCTAGTCAATTGTTAAAAATCGACAAAATCAGTTATCATAGGGCAGATTTTTTAGATTTTATTCAACAAATTTGATAAGGAAAACCTCATGCCATCATTTGACGTGGTTTCAGAATTACAGTTATTTGAAGTTAAACATGCCGTACAAAATACCGAAAAAGAGATTGCCACCCGGTTTGATTTTAAGGGTAGTGATATTAAAGTCGAACTCAATGAGAAAGACAAAAAAATCACCATCACCGCAGACAATGAGTTGCAGATGGAAAACGTGTATGCCATGCTTGAGAAAAACATGATAAAACGTGGGGTAGATTTGCAGTCGCTTGACCCACAGGATAATCAAGGCTCGGGCAAACAAATGAAAAAGGTGGTCAATCTTAAAGATGGACTTGATGGCGATACTGCCAAAAAAATCAGTAAGGCATTAAAAGAGTCGGATTTGAAAGTATCGGCAGCGATTCAAGGCGATAAAGTACGAGTCAATGATAAGAAAAAAGACACGCTACAGCAAGCGATGGCGTTTTTGAAAGAAAAACAATTTGGTGTGCCACTGCAATTTAATAATTTTAAAGACTAACACGCAAAAATTAGCACGCAAAAATTAGTACAAAAAAACTGGCATAAAAAAAGCCCTTGTTTCAAACAGGGCTTTTATTTTTACAGGTTGCTATCAAAGGCTTTCTTTGGTGCTTGGCAATCTATCTAACGCCCTTTCATCGTATTCCACCGCCATGCGCAGCGCACGAGCAAAGGCTTTAAAGATACTTTCAATTTGGTGATGGCTGTTTTTGCCTTTTAAGTTATCCAAATGGATAGTTATCATGGCATGATTGACAAAGCCATAGAAAAATTCACTGAACAAATCCACATCAAACCCACCAATCATCGCACGGGTAAACGGGATATCCATGTGCAGTCCAGGACGACCTGAAATATCCACTACCGCACGGCTAAGGCTTTCATCGAGTGGCGCATAAAAATGCCCATAACGCACGATGCCTTTTTTATCGCCAATCGCTTGTTTGAAGGCTTGACCTAGCGTGATACCGACATCTTCGACGCTATGATGGTCGTCAATGTGGGTGTCGCCGTTACAGGTGATATCCATGTCAATTAAGCCATGTCGTTTGATTTGGTCAAGCATATGGTCAAGAAATGGCACGCCCGTGTCAATACTGCCTTGACCAGTGCCGTCAAGGTTGATAGACACGGTGATTTGGGTTTCGGCGGTATTTCGTGTGACAGTGGCGATACGCGATGGGCGAGTGGTCATGGTTTTCCCTTACAGTTAAAAATCACAGTCTTTTATGTTCAGCATCTTTTTCACGTTGTTTGATAACTTTACGCACTTTATCACGCGCACGGTCTTGTTTGAGCTTGGATAAATAATCCACAAAAACTTTACCATTTAAGTGGTCAATTTCATGTTGGATACATACGGCAAGTAGGCCTTGTGCTTCTTCAACAAACGGGTTGCCCTGCGCGTCGAGTGCCTCAATTCTGACATGTTTGGGTCTATCGACTTTGTCATAATATTCTGGCACAGACAAACACCCTTCTTCGTAGCTATATAACTCATCGGCTAATGGGGTGATAACAGGGTTGATAAACACCCGAGGCTGGCTGCCATCTTCAGATAAGTCCATCACCACCAATTGAATGTGCTCATCCACTTGTGTCGCCGCAAGGCCAATACCTTTGGCGGCATACATGGTTTCAAACATATCATCAATCAAGGTTTTTAGCTCATCATCAAAGTGGGTGACAGGCTTGGCAAGGGTACGAAGCCTTGGGTCTGGGTAATTTAAAATGGTACGTAAAGTCATAATCGGTCAACTGTTAATAAAGCAAAAATTATCTAAAAAAATTGGCATAGGGTAACGCAAACGCTAAAGTTTGGCTACTATAACTTATATCTCAGCACACGACAAAAAAACGAAAAAGTCTGTTAAAGCAATGGCATAATAACAATTTTTCTCACGAACCACCATTATGCCAAACCTTAACAGACTCAGTGAAATATTAACGCAAAATCTTACAATGAACAAGGCAAGAATTACCTGTTTAAGCCTCATGATAATCGCCCTGATTACCGCCCAAAGCAGTAATCTAAAAAAAAATAGCAAGGCACCTACCTAATAGTGGCAAGACGGACAGTCACTACCGCAGGCTACAGCGATTTATCGCCAGTGCTGTCATCGACTATGACCAATTAGCCATATTGATATATCGGCTATTTGGACTTAGCAAAGTCACCCTTACCATTGACCGCACCAACTGGAAATGGGGGAAAAGCAACATCAACATATTTATGCTAGGGGTGGTCTATAAGGGCATTGCCATACCACTGTACTGGGACATGCTAGACAAACGGGGTAACACAAACCACCTTGAGCGAGCCGAACTCATTGAACGCTTTATCAAGCAGTTTGGTAAAGACAATATTGAGATGATACTGGCAGACAGAGAATTTGTTGGTGAGTTATGGTTTAACTGGCTAACAGCGCATCACATACCCTTTGCCATCCGTATTAAGAAAAACAGCAAAGTTGTGAACCATCACGGCAAACTGGTACAGATTAAAGACTTATTGCGTCATGTCTCCCACAAAGAAACCTATCGACATGGACGGATATTGATAGTCGATGGCTGTGCTGTCCGAGTATTTGCCAAACGTGATAAAGACCATGGTTTAGTGATTGTAGCAACCAATCAGCTACAAACCCTTGATGCGATGACAATTTATGCCAAGCGTTGGGAGATTGAGAGTTTATTTGCTTGTCTTAAAGGTCGTGGTTTTAATCTTGAAGAGACGCATTTGACTAAGATGGATAGGGTGAGTAAGTTAGTGGCAGTCAATGCTTTAGCGTTTTGTTGGGCTTATCATGTCGGTATTCATCATGATAAGCAAAGACCATTAAAACGTAAGCCCAAGTCAAACGGTCGCCCTCAGGCCAGTTTATTTGCATTAGGCTTGGATTTGTTGATTGAGGGCTTGCGTTTGGTGTTGTTGAACAATGATAAAGCCGTATTTCGACAGTTGGTCAGTTTTTTAACCCCCAAACCCATGAAAATTGGTTGGTGCTGATTTTTTGTCGTGTGCAGAGAACTTATATATAGGTGCAAACCAATCGCTTCACAATAGCAAATAATCAATGATAATGATCAATGATAATGATAATGATTGAATGATTAAAATCCACCAAAAACCAATTATTTAAAAAAACCATTTAAAGAGAAAATTTATCAAGCCCCAATTATTTTATGCTATGCTAACCAAAATTTACATAGTGCAAATTATGGGTGATTTTGCGACACATAACACAACATTTGGCTATGATTTTTATAAGTAATGGTAAAGCGTATGCCATTTTAAAGCGTTAAGCGGTTAACCTTGAGCATTAGGCTATGACAAACTATAACACCACGACAATGAAAAAATTATCCTTCGCTTTGTTGGCAACCTTAGGTATGACAGTGACTTCAGTGGCTGCTGCTAACAACCCGCCGCCTCGTATCAAAGCCGATGCTCCCAACCGTTACGTGGTAAAAAAAGGTGATACGCTTTGGGATATCTCCGGCAAATTCTTAGAAAGTCCGTGGCGCTGGAAAGAAATCTGGGCGACCAATAAGCATATTCGTAATCCGCATCTGATTTATCCAAAAGATGTGATTATCTTATGTGTGATTAAAGGGCAAAAATTGGTCGGTGTAGATACGGGTGAAGGCTGTGCAGGCATTGAAAAAGCCATGAACGCGCCAGTCACCACAACCACAGTGGTAAGTGCTGCAGGTAGTATCGCTGCGATTCCTTTGACTGCCATTGAAACATGGCTTGAGCGCAATATCATCGTATCGCCTGATGACTTTAAAACTACCCCCTATGTGCTTGCTTCAAAAGATAAAAATATTATTACAGGTGTCGGTAACAAAATTTATGCCAAAGGCGTGCCACTCATTGTGGGACAACGCTATGGCGTGTACCGTGAGGGCGAACCGTATGTTGACCCAGTGACCCGTAAAGTCATCGGTCTTGAAGTCACCCAAGTTGCCGCAGGTATCGTCACTAGCGTAGCATCAAACGGTGTTTCTAGTATCGAGCTTAAAAAATCGTATGGTCAAGAAGTGCGCGAAGGTGACCGTGTATTTGTCGAAGTCGGTCAGTACTTGCCACCCGCTTTTTATCCAAAACCTGCCAGCGTTACTCGTGGCGGTCGCGTGATTCGTATTTTAAATTCCATTAGTAGTGCGGGTCGAGATGGGGTGATTGCCATTAATTTGGGTACCAGCCAAGGCGCTGAGCCAGGCGATGTGTTGACGGTTTATCAAAAAGGCGCTTTAGTCTTGGATGGCTATTCACCCGTAAAAGGTGGGGCAGTACGCTTGCCAAGTGAGCAAATCGGTCATGTGATGGTATTTAAAGCATTTAACGATATAAGCTACGCTTATGTACTTGATGCAGAATCACCGATTCATGAGCAAGATTTTTTATTGCCTGCGGTCGGCAACTAACGCTTTTGCTTACCTTTGCTTGCTTGCCCTTGCTGATGCTTGATTGGTAAGCGATTGTTCAAAAGCCAGTCACTTTGACTGGCTTTGCTGTCTTTAAAGTTTTTATCGTGAGAAAAATTTATACTAGCAAACATTCATAAGCCCTATACTTGCCCAAGGAATATACGTGATGCAGGATTATCAGCCTAACCTAAACCCAGCGCAGCAGGCTGCCTTATTGTTATGGCATTTAGTGAACTTATCGGTGCCTGTTTATAACAAGCTTGTAGCGCGTTTTGGTAGCGCTGAACAAGCCATTCAAGCTAAGCTAGCAGACTGGCAAGCACTGGGCTTGCATGATAATCATCACAAACGCTTTGCTGAGTTTATCAGCGCCAGTCGAACCAGCCAATTTTTGCATGATACGCTATTAGAGCTATCACAAGGGCAGTATGGGGTTGTGTTTGATAATGACCCTTTATATCCCACGCAGTTAAAAAACATCTATGACCCACCGCCTTTGTTATTTTATCAAGGCAATTTATCTGCATTAAGCCAACCACAATTGGCGATTGTTGGTAGCCGCAAACCAAGTCCACATGCTGAAAAAATCGCCTTTGATATGGCGCAATATTTGGCGCACGAAGGCTTATGGGTCACCAGTGGCATGGCAGAAGGCATTGACAAACAAGCGCATTTAGGTGCGTTAAGTCTACAAATGACTGGCACACAAGGTGGTACTATTGCGGTACTGGGCAATGGTATTAAACATTGTTACCCAAAAAATCACGCCAGCCTTAAAGCCCATATTATTGCGTCAGGTGGCTGCGTCATTAGTGAATTATTGCCTGATATGCCGAGCAATCGTTACCATTTTCCAAGGCGCAATCGGCTCGTCGCTGGGCTAAGTTTGGCAACTTTGGTTGTAGAAGCCGCTGCCAAAAGCGGCTCGCTCATCACTGCCAGAGAAGCCAATGAACAAGGCAAACAAGTCTTTGCTATTCCTAGTCATATTGATAACCTCAACGCCAAAGGTTGCCACCAATTGATTCGTGAGGGTGCGACCTTGATCGATCATCCCTCACAAATTTTGGAAGATTTATCAATTTTTAAATCGCCGCTTGTCAAAGCCACTGAGGTTGAAACAGCGCCGATAGTTGTACAGGCAGTCATCAGTAGCCCTCAATTACCGTCCGAATCAGCATCAAACACCCAGCCGCTCCAAGCGCCATTGGCGATGGATGTGGCGCCACATTTGCAGACACTACTTAATCAACTCGATTGGGTCGGGCAAGATTTAGACAGCTTGGTCGATAAGACCGGCACGGATATTGCGACACTTATGGGCTGGCTGATTGAGCTTGAACTCATGGGACTGGTGATGCAGCGCGGTGGTCTATACATGCGCTGCCGCCCTTAATTTTGATAAGCGATAAGCAAAAAAAATACCAAATAATCGAGGTATATAATGCAATTTAATGACACCCAGCTCGATGCAGTTCAGCAATTTTTACAAGCCGGCAATCTGCTCGCTTATCCAACCGAAGCGGTGTGGGGAATCGGCTGTGACCCGTTTAACGAAACAGCAGTGAAACAGATTTTAGCGGTTAAACAACGTCCAATCGAAAAAGGCATGATTGTTATCACAGGCGATATTGCGCATATTCAGCCATTTTTACAGCCGTTACCACAGCAGGTAGTCAACACCATTGCGGCAAGTTGGCAGTCTAGCGATGCACAAGCCACCACTTGGTTGTTACCGATTCCTGCATCATTGCAAGGCAAAATCCCCGAATGGGTCACAGGTGGGCGAGATAGCTTAGCCATACGGGTGATTAGCCATCCGATGATTGCCAAACTATGTAATCACATTGCCCACGTAGACAACAATAACCCGTTTGGATTTTTGGTATCCACAAGTTGTAACCTATCGGGTTTAACACCTGCTACTGATTTTGCGGCTGCTTATCATTACTTCGGTGATGCCATCGGTTATTTACTCGGCGACACCCTTGGATTTGTTCGACCTAGCCAAATTTTTGATGCACTAACCCACCAACAAGTACGCGCTTAACACCTTGTTTTTAGCAATTTTTATCTTCTCATGTCATAAATACGCAAATTTAATGTGGATTTCATAGTAAAAACACCATTTTGACCCGAAAATAATGCGACTTACTCTTGAAATCAAAGAGATTCACCACTATCAAAGATAATAACTTTAACCGTTTTAACGTGTAACTGTTACCCTGGTGACGATTACTTTGATAATAGGAGTGATGATTGATGAATTCAGCTGATAATAACCAAAATACGCAACCGCATAACCAAACTGATGCCACGTCAAATGTATTAGGCGAAGCAATAAGCGAATCTGAGCCAACTAGCGAACCAAAAATTATTGACAGTCAAGTAGATTTGACTACTTACCAAAATCGCATTGCCGAGCTTGAAGGTCAAATCAAAGAAGCCAAAGAAGCCCAGGCCCGTGCCAACGCTGAAGCCTACAATGCGCGTAACCGCATGGAGCAAGAAACCGAAAAAACCAAAAAATTTGCCTTAGAAAAATTTGCCAAAGACCTATTAGACACGGTTGATAACCTTGAACGTGCGATTGAAAATAGCCAATCCGACAATGATCCTGTGTTTGAAGGCGTCAAACTTACTCACAAATCGCTGATTGCGGTGCTAGAAAAATACGGCGTTAAAGTGGTCAATCCACAAGGCGAAACATTCAATGCCGACCTGCATGAAGCCGTGGGTATCGATCCAGAAGCAAGCGCCAACCAAGTCGGTCAAGTACTACAAAAAGGTTATACGCTACATGAGCGTTTATTGCGCCCAGCCATGGTTCGCGTAGGTAGCCAGGAAGCAAGCAGTAAATAATGGATTGACCGATTGGTAACAAATGTAGCAAAAAAATTTTGCTAACTGCTTGAAAAAAACCCTCGGTAAACCTATATAAAAATACAAGACAACGTGGTGCTCATCACCACTTATTATCAAAATAAAAATTGGAGAATTTAATTATGGCTAAAATTATTGGTATTGACTTAGGTACAACCAACTCATGTGTTGCAGTGATGGAAGGTGACAAAGTTAAAGTCATCGAAAATGCTGAAGGCGCACGTACCACCCCATCAATCGTTGCTTATAAAGAGGACGGCGAAATCTTAGTGGGTCAAGCAGCCAAACGCCAAGCGGTAACCAACCCACAAAATACCTTATTTGCTATCAAGCGTTTGATTGGTCGCAAGTTTGAAGACAAAGTCGTGCAAAAAGACATCGCCATGGTGCCATATAAAATTGTCAAAGCTGACAATGGCGACGCTTGGGTTGAAGTCAACGGTAAAAAATTAGCACCACCACAAATCTCTGCTGAAATTTTGAAAAAAATGAAAAAAACTGCAGAAGATTATCTAGGTGAAAACGTCACTGAAGCGGTAGTAACGGTACCTGCTTATTTTAATGACAGCCAACGTCAAGCCACTAAAGACGCAGGTAAAATCGCAGGTCTTGATGTCAAACGTATTATCAACGAACCTACAGCGGCAGCTTTAGCCTACGGTTTGGACAAAAAAGGCGGGCCAGACCGTAAGATTGCGGTTTATGACTTAGGTGGTGGTACATTCGATATTTCAATCATTGAAATCGCAGACGTTGATGGCGAGCAGCAATTTGAAGTACTTTCAACCAATGGTGACACCTTCTTAGGTGGTGAAGACTTTGACTTAGCCTTAATCGACTACTTGGTTGAAGAATTCAAAAAAGAAAACGGTGTGAACCTAAAAGGTGACCCGCTAGCAATGCAGCGCCTAAAAGAAGCGGCAGAGAAAGCTAAAATCGAACTTTCTAGCTCACAAAGCACGGATATTAATTTACCGTACATCACGGCAGATGCGACAGGTCCAAAACACTTAGTGGTAAACGTAACCCGTGCCAAGTTAGAAAGTTTAACTGAAGCGCTGGTCAACCGTACCATTGAGCCTTGTAAAATCGCACTGAGTGACGCCGGCTTAAAAGCGTCTGATATTGATGACGTTATCTTGGTAGGTGGTCAAAGCCGTATGCCACTGGTACAACAACGTGTCCAAGAATTTTTTGGCAAAGAGCCACGTAAAGATGTGAACCCTGACGAAGCCGTAGCGATAGGTGCAGCAATTCAAGGTGCGGTACTGTCGGGCGATAAAACTGACGTACTACTGCTTGATGTAACACCGTTAACGCTAGGTATCGAAACCATGGGCGGCGTGTTAACACCAATCATTGAGAAAAACACCATGATTCCAACCAAGAAATCACAAGTGTTTTCTACAGCGGATGACAACCAACCTGCGGTAACTATTCAGGTGTACCAAGGTGAGCGTAAAATTGCCGCACAAAACAAATTGCTTGGACGTTTCGATTTGACCGATATTCCACCAGCACCGCGTGGCGTACCGCAAATTGAAGTTACCTTTGACATCAACGCTGATGGCATCATGAATATCTCAGCTAAAGACAAAGGGACTGGTAAAGCACAAAGTATCCAAATCAAAGCCGACTCTGGTCTATCAGATGCTGAAATTGAGCAAATGATTCGTGATGCTGAAGCCCATGCCGCTGAAGATGCCAAATTTGCTGAACTTGCGCAAGTACGTAACGAAGCAGATGGCCGTATTCATGGCGTACAAAAAGCCATGAAAGATGCCGCTGACAAAGTGACCGATAGCGACAAAGCCGCAGTAGAAGAAGCTATCAAAGCGCTAG
The DNA here is from genome assembly GCF_001553955.1 of Moraxella osloensis. Lineage (NCBI taxonomy): Bacteria > Pseudomonadati > Pseudomonadota > Gammaproteobacteria > Moraxellales > Moraxellaceae > Faucicola > Faucicola osloensis. The sequence continues at coordinate 1,605,979 of NZ_CP014234.1, read as the reverse complement.
AATTGGCGGTAAAAGAAGATAATCTAGATGACATCAAGTCAAAACTTGAAGCCCTAGACAATGCCTTCTTACCGGTTAGTCAAAAAATTTACGCTGATGCAGGCGCGACTGCAGGAGCAGGTGATGCACAGCCACAACAAACCCAGCAAGATGATGGGGTTGTCGATGCAGAATTCACCGAAGTAAAAGATGACAACAAATAATCATTTAACCGGTTAAATCATCAATAAAATACCGCCTTACGGCGGTATTTTTTATTTTATTTGAAAATTTTTAAAAAAGGTGTTGACACCCATTCCAATTCACGTATAATACGCCACCACTGAGCGACAAAGAGTTTACAAATAAGTAAACAAGTTACGAAGCTTAGAAAGAATTAAAATAAAGCTTGACAGAGTAAACCAAAGCGTATTACAATATCAAACTCACCAAATGATAGACGATATCTTTGGTACACTAAATAACAACGAACACAAGAACAACTTGTGTGGATTTTCACTTAGGGCGATAAAATTAAGACTTTAATTAATTATATTGTCAGAGTGAAGATACTCGTAAGTTTATTTGAGCAAAGACAGTATAAATAATTGAGTCAACAAATTAAATCTATTGACACCGCTACGCGGTGACAATAGATAGAAAGATTAAACTGAAGAGTTTGATCATGGCTCAGATTGAACGCTGGCGGCAGGCTTAACACATGCAAGTCGAACGATGACTCTCTAGCTTGCTAGAGATGATTAGTGGCGGACGGGTGAGTAACATTTAGGAATCTACCTAGTAGTGGGGGATAGCTCGGGGAAACTCGAATTAATACCGCATACGACCTACGGGTGAAAGGGGGCGCAAGCTCTTGCTATTAGATGAGCCTAAATCAGATTAGCTAGTTGGTGGGGTAAAGGCCCACCAAGGCGACGATCTGTAACTGGTCTGAGAGGATGATCAGTCACACCGGAACTGAGACACGGTCCGGACTCCTACGGGAGGCAGCAGTGGGGAATATTGGACAATGGGGGCAACCCTGATCCAGCCATGCCGCGTGTGTGAAGAAGGCCTTTTGGTTGTAAAGCACTTTAAGCAGGGAGGAGAGGCTAATGGTTAATACCCATTAGATTAGACGTTACCTGCAGAATAAGCACCGGCTAACTCTGTGCCAGCAGCCGCGGTAATACAGAGGGTGCGAGCGTTAATCGGAATTACTGGGCGTAAAGCGAGTGTAGGTGGCTCATTAAGTCACATGTGAAATCCCCGGGCTTAACCTGGGAACTGCATGTGATACTGGTGGTGCTAGAATATGTGAGAGGGAAGTAGAATTCCAGGTGTAGCGGTGAAATGCGTAGAGATCTGGAGGAATACCGATGGCGAAGGCAGCTTCCTGGCATAATATTGACACTGAGATTCGAAAGCGTGGGTAGCAAACAGGATTAGATACCCTGGTAGTCCACGCCGTAAACGATGTCTACTAGCCGTTGGGGTCCTTGAGACTTTAGTGGCGCAGTTAACGCGATAAGTAGACCGCCTGGGGAGTACGGCCGCAAGGTTAAAACTCAAATGAATTGACGGGGGCCCGCACAAGCGGTGGAGCATGTGGTTTAATTCGATGCAACGCGAAGAACCTTACCTGGTCTTGACATAGTGAGAATCTCTCAGAGATGAGAGAGTGCCTTCGGGAACTCACATACAGGTGCTGCATGGCTGTCGTCAGCTCGTGTCGTGAGATGTTGGGTTAAGTCCCGCAACGAGCGCAACCCTTTTCCTTATTTGCCAGCGGGTTAAGCCGGGAACTTTAAGGATACTGCCAGTGACAAACTGGAGGAAGGCGGGGACGACGTCAAGTCATCATGGCCCTTACGACCAGGGCTACACACGTGCTACAATGGTAGGTACAGAGGGTTGCTACACAGCGATGTGATGCTAATCTCAAAAAGCCTATCGTAGTCCGGATTGGAGTCTGCAACTCGACTCCATGAAGTCGGAATCGCTAGTAATCGCGGATCAGAATGCCGCGGTGAATACGTTCCCGGGCCTTGTACACACCGCCCGTCACACCATGGGAGTCTATTGCACCAGAAGTAGGTAGCCTAACGAAAGAGGGCGCTTACCACGGTGTGGTCGATGACTGGGGTGAAGTCGTAACAAGGTAGCCGTAGGGGAACCTGCGGCTGGATCACCTCCTTAACTAAAGCACTAAGTGAGAATTCACAGCAAGTTGTTCTTGTGTATAAATAAGCTAATTCGAGGGTTACGGCTTTAGAATTTACTTCGTAAATTCTCTTGCACTCGGGCAAAGCGATGCTTTGCTAATCCTCGTTCAGGGTCTATAGCTCAGTTGGTTAGAGCACTGCCTTGATAAGGCAGGGGTCATAAGTTCAAGTCTTATTAGACCCACCATTAGATGAGCTTAGTAAGCGCAAGCGAACTTAGCGAAACCTATGTACCGCTACTTAATTGAGTCGTTACTTAATCGAGTAAAGATACATAAAACTTTAACCAGCTACAGTAATTAAGTAGCGGGGCCATAGCTCAGTTGGTAGAGCGCCTGCCTTGCACGCAGGAGGTCAGGAGTTCGACTCTCCTTGGCTCCACCATAATTAGCTTAACGTTATAAAGCAGACAGAGTAATTTAGTAAGTATTAAGAGATTACTTCAATCTGTTTTATCAGAAATCACGACCTGACGAAGGTCTGATAATTCAATAACAACATAGAGAAATGAGTCTGGGTTAATTATCAAGTTCCAACGAAGATAATTAACCTTTACCGCACCTTGCTGCCTTTAGCAGACAGGTGCGGTATAAAAGTAAAGAGAACTGAATCAAGCGTAAACATAGGTGAAGATCGTTACCATTACGAATATAACTCAAATAGAAAAGTGCAGTAAGCACTTGCTTGAAATCTCGAATTATTTCGAGATGCAAAGCAAGTAATAGCTGTCACTCATTTGGCAACAGATGAAGCTATTTAGGGTTGTATAGTCAAGTAATGAAGTGCACATGGTGGATGCCTTGGCAGTCAGAGGCGATGAAAGACGTGACAGCCTGCGAAAAGCGTCGGGGAGGCGGCAATATCCTGTGATCCGGCGATATCTGAATGGGGAAACCCACTTGTCATAAGACAGGTACCCCGCTATATTTTATAGCGGGGGGCAAACCGGGAGAAGTGAAACATCTCAGTAACCCGAGGAAAAGACATCAATAGAGATTCCCCTAGTAGCGGCGAGCGAACGGGGAGGAGCCGACTGATTATAATTTAGAGGAATGACTTGGAAAGGTCAATCGTAGAGGGTGATAATCCCGTACTCGAAAGGTTATAAGAAGCATATTAAGTAGGGCGGAACACGAGAAATTCTGTCTGAAGATGGGGGGACCATCCTCCAAGGCTAAATACTCCTGACTGACCGATAGTGAACCAGTACCGTGAGGGAAAGGCGAAAAGAACCCCTGTGAGGGGAGTGAAATAGAACCTGAAACCGTGTGCATACAAGCAGTCGGAGCCCCGCTACTTAATTATTTTGGAATGATAATGTTCTACGTATATATACTCAAAGGTGAAGATGGTTCGCATTATTGTGGATACACATCAGACCTAAGACAACGATTTGCCGCCCATAACAGTGGTGGAAACAAATCGACCAGTTACCAGCAATGGCAACTACTATACTATGAAGCATATCAAACAAAACAATTAGCAATGAGAAGAGAGCAAACGCTCAAACATCATGGCAAAGTTTACCAGTCCTTAATCAAGCGACTGGCAGAATAATTAAGTAGCGGGGTGACGGCGTACCTTTTGTATAATGGGTCAGCGACTTATATTCTGTAGCAAGGTTAACCGAATAGGGGAGCCGTAGGGAAACCGAGTCTTAATAGGGCGTCTAGTTGCAGGGTATAGACCCGAAACCGAGTGATCTATCCATGAGCAGGTTGAAAGTGACGTAACAGTTACCGGAGGACCGAACCCACTGTCGTTGAAAAGCCAGGGGATGACTTGTGGATAGGGGTGAAAGGCTAATCAAACTCGGTGATAGCTGGTTCTCCCCGAAAGCTATTTAGGTAGCGCCTCGGACGAACACCATTGGGGGTAGAGCACTGTTTCGGCTAGGGGGTCATCCCGACTTACCAAACCGATGCAAACTCCGAATACCGATGAGTGATATCCGGGAGACAGACGGCGGGTGCTAACGTCCGTCGTCAAGAGGGAAACAACCCAGACCGCCAGCTAAGGCCCCAAATTCCTAGTTAAGTGGGAAACGATGTGGGAAGGCACAGACAGCTAGGAGGTTGGCTTAGAAGCAGCCATCCTTTAAAGAAAGCGTAATAGCTCACTAGTCGAGTCGGCCTGCGCGGAAGATGTAACGGGGCTCAAACTAGGAGCCGAAGCTGCGGATTTAATTGTTTCAATTAAGTGGTAGGGGAGCATTGTGTAAGCCTGTGAAGGTGTGTTGTAAAGCATGCTGGAGGTATCACAAGAGCGAATGCTGACGTGAGTAACGACAATGCGAGTGAAAAGCTCGCACGCCGGAAGACCAAGGGTTCCAGTCCAACGTTAATCGGGGCTGGGTGAGTCGACCCCTAAGGCGAGGCCGAAAGGCGTAGTCGATGGGAAATCGGTTAATATTCCGATACTTGTTTATGATGCGATGGAGGGACGGAGAAGGTTATGCCAGCTTGGCGATGGTTGTCCAAGTGGAAGGATGTAGTTAGGTTTAGTAGGCAAATCCGCTAGACTATTAATGAGATCTGATAGCAAGCTGTACTTGTACAGCGAAGTGGCAAATACCCTGCTTCCAGGAAAAGCTTCTAAGCGATAGTCATAAACAAATCGTACCCGAAACCGACACAGGTGGTCAGGTAGAGAATACCAAGGCGCTTGAGAGAACTCTGCTGAAGGAACTAGGCAAAATGGTACCGTAACTTCGGGAGAAGGTACGCTGCCGATGGTGAGTAGTCACGCACTACAAAGCTATTGGCAGTCGCAGATACCAGGCCGCTGCAACTGTTTATTAAAAACACAGCACTCTGCAAACACGAAAGTGGACGTATAGGGTGTGATGCCTGCCCGGTGCTGGAAGGTTAATTGATGGGGTCAGCCGCAAGGCGAAGCTCTTGATCGAAGCCCCAGTAAACGGCGGCCGTAACTATAACGGTCCTAAGGTAGCGAAATTCCTTGTCGGGTAAGTTCCGACCTGCACGAATGGCATAATGATGGCGGCGCTGTCTCCAGCAGAGACTCAGTGAAATCGAAATCGCAGTGAAGATGCTGTGTACCCGCGGCTAGACGGAAAGACCCCGTGAACCTTTACTACAGCTTTACATTGAACTTTGACCTTACCTGTGTAGGATAGGTGGGAGGCTTTGAAGCAGGCACGCCAGTGTCTGTGGAGCCATCCTTGAAATACCACCCTGGTAATGTTGGGGTTCTAACTCAAGCTTAACAGAGCTGAGGACAATGTATGGTGGGTAGTTTGACTGGGGCGGTCTCCTCCTAAAGAGTAACGGAGGAGTACGAAGGTGCGCTCAGAACGGTCGGAAATCGTTCGAAGAGTATAAAGGCAAAAGCGCGCTTAACTGCGAGACCCACAAGTCGAGCAGATACGAAAGTAGGTCTTAGTGATCCGGTGGTTCTGTATGGAAGGGCCATCGCTCAACGGATAAAAGGTACTCTGGGGATAACAGGCTGATACCGCCCAAGAGTTCATATCGACGGCGGTGTTTGGCACCTCGATGTCGGCTCATCTCATCCTGGGGCTGAAGCAGGTCCCAAGGGTATGGCTGTTCGCCATTTAAAGAGGTACGCGAGCTGGGTTTAGAACGTCGTGAGACAGTTCGGTCCCTATCTACCGTGGGCGTTGGAAATTTGAGAGGATCTGCTCCTAGTACGAGAGGACCAGAGTGGACGAACCTCTGGTGTTTCGGTTGTGACGCCAGTCGCATTGCCGAGTAGCTATGTTCGGATGGGATAACCGCTGAAAGCATCTAAGCGGGAAGCCCACCTTAAGATTAGATTTCCCTAAAGAGCCGTTGTAGACTACGACGTTGATAGGTTGGGTGTGGAAGCATAGTGATATGTGTAGCTAACCAATACTAATTGCTCGTTTGGCTTGACTATACAACGCCTAAATGGCTTTGTAGGTAATAACGATATTCACCTCGCTTGATATAGCTCATACTTTACTTCTAAAACAACTCATTTCTCTATCCCCCTTTGCTGACGATAATAGCTTGGAGGTCCCACCTGATCCCTTCCCGAACTCAGAAGTGAAACTCCAATGCGCCAATGGTAGTGTGGTTCGCCCATGTGAGAGTAGGTCATCGTCAGCTCCCTATCCCAAAACCACCCCCCTTACATCAGTAAGGGGGGGTTGCTTTGTAGTCTATCAAGATTTTTTATATTTGGTTATCATGTTATTTTAATTATTTTTAGTTATCTTTAGTTATCTTGCGTTAATATCTTATTTGCTACATAGCTTTACGCATTTTCACACTGTAAATTTTTGAATTCTATATACTGATTATATCAATGTCGATCCTTTTCCAACCTTAGGTAAACATTTGATATTTGCTAAGAAATTACAAATATAATTAAAAGTTTAGGATAAAAAAATGACACATAAGCCCGTTAAGCCAGAGCCAGATATGAATATTCAGCAAGGCAATGGTGGTGAAACTCACCAACAAGCTGATAATAATTCAACCAATTTAACCACGCAGCAAGGGATTGTTATTGCAGACAATCAGAATTCGCTAAAAGCGGGTCGCCGTGGTCCTGCATTGCTAGAAGATTTTATTTTACGTGAGAAAATTACCCATTTTGACCATGAACGTATTCCAGAGCGTATTGTGCATGCGCGAGGTAGTGCGGCGCATGGTTATTTCGAGTTGACTGAGTCATTAGAGCAATATACTACTGCTAAAGTGCTTACTGAGGTAGGTGAGCAAACACCTTTATTTACCCGTTTTTCGACGGTAGCGGGTGGCGCAGGATCAATTGATACACCGCGTGATATTCGCGGTTTTGCTGTCAAAATTTATACTAAAGAGGGAAACTGGGATTTGGTGGGTAATAATACCCCAGTATTCTTTATTCAAGATGCTATTAAGTTTCCAGATTTGGTTCATGCTGTCAAGATGGAACCGGATCGTGGTTTTCCACAAGCTGCCTCAGCGCACGATACTTTTTATGATTTTATTTCATTGAGTCCAGAAACATTGCACAATTACTTGTGGGCAATGAGTGATCGCGGCATTCCACGCAGTTTGCGTATGATTGAAGGCTTTGGTATCCATAGTTATCGCTTTATTAATGCCCGAGGTGAAAGTGTGTTCTTCCGTTATCACTGGCGTCCACGTTTGCAGCTTCAATCACATGTGTGGGATGAAGCAGTGAAAGTTGCCGGTGCTGATCCAGACTATCATCGTCGTGACTTATTTGAAGCATTACAACAAGGTGATGAGGTTATTTGGGATTTTGCTGTTCAGTTGTTCACCCAAGAACAAGCGGATGAATTCCCTTTTGACCATCTAGATGCTACCAAGCTTATTCCAGAAGAGTTGGTACCACTCAAAATAGTTGGTAAGATGGTATTAAACCGTTATCCCGATAACTTCTTTGCTGAGACAGAGCAAGTGGCTTTTTGTCCAGCAAACATCGTACCAGGTATCGACTTTAGTAATGACCCATTATTACAAGGTCGTTTATTTAGTTACCTTGATACCCAGCTGTCGCGTTTAGGTTCACCAAATTTTGCGCAGTTGCCAATTAATGCACCAAAATGTCCATTCCATAATATGCAGCGTGATGGTCATATGCAGATGCAAATTCCGAAAGGGCGCGTTGCTTATGAACCACAAAGTTTAGAGCCAGAAAAACCGCGTGAAAATCCCGCAGTAGGCTTTAAATCATTTGCTGAGGATTTAAGCCAAGGCAATGATACAGTTAAAGGTCGTATCCGTTCTGAAAGTTTTGCAGACTTTTATAGTCAGCCACGTATGTTCTATCGTAGTCAAACACCTATTGAGCAGGCGCATATTGCTTCATCAATTGTTTTTGAACTTTCAAAAGTTGAGACGCCCTATATCCGTGAACGCATGGTTGCGCAGCTGTTAACGGTTGATGAAACATTGGGCAAACGCGTTGCCGATGGGTTAGGGATGAAATCCGTGCCAAAACCGATTGAGCCCACGGTTCCAGTGCAAGATTTGCCATTGTCGCCAGCTTTACAGTTGATTGGCAAAGCTAAACCAACGCTTGAAGGTCGTAAAGTCGCTATTTTAGTTGCCGATGATTCAAATGCAGAAATGCTTGAAAAATATAAAGCAGCGATTACAGCAGCAAAGGCAGTACCGTTTGTAGTAGCGCCAAAAATTAGTATTACCTTAAACAATGGTGAAACCATTGCGGCTGACGGTCAATTGGCGGGTTCACCTTCTGTATTGTTTGATGCAATCGTTAGTATCATTATGCCGGAGCAAGCGAAAAAATTAGCCAAAATGAGCGAGGCGATTGCGTGGTTTAAAGACGCGCACGCCCATCTAAAAGCGATTGCTTATTGCGGTGCGACCGATGAATTTATTCTAATTCCTCAGCACATTGAGAAAGATGCCAGTGTGGTGGCTTTAAAGGAAATAGATACCTTTATTGAGAAGGCCAAATCGCGTGAATGGGATCGTGAGCCTAATGTGCGTGATTTAGCATAACTCATCAACCCCGCAACAAAAAAGCTAGCTTAATAATAAGCTAGCTTTTTATTTATTTGGCGGAAACGGAGGGATTCGAACCCTCGATACGCTATTAACGTATACACACTTTCCAGGCGTGCGCTTTCGACCACTCAGCCACGTTTCCAATCGAGTTGCAATTCCAAAATATAGGTAATCGCAAAACGGACGCCTATTTTACCCAAAATAATGCCAAATGTCATGTATAATTAATCAATTTTCATCGATGGCTAGAGTTGGTAAGTTAGAGCGTATGAGTTGTCATCAGCGTTTTTCCCACAAATCACTGTCACAGATGCTAGTAGTGATAGCTTTATCCTTATTGCCCTTATGGGCACATTCAAGCACCTCTTTAGATTATCGTAAACAGCACCTCAATCAATGTGGCAATACCTATGCTAACCAACAAAGTCCACAGCCACTCTCGAATCAACCACTTGAGATTTATTATCTATGTCTAAATGGCTTTGCTGTGGGGTATTCGTCACTCAGTAAAACCGCTTTGTGGTCAGCGGAGTATTTGACGCGAGCGCGTATTGAAAAAGCGAGTGAACTATCTAGGGTTGATAATTTTCACGAGGAAAGTCAGCTGCCTAATCGGGTTAAAGGCTACTTAACTGATTATCGTAACGTACCTTATGATCGTGGACATCTAGCGCCGAATGCAGATATGAGTACGCTTGAATCACAATATGACAGTTTTAGCCTCGCCAACATTGTACCGCAAAATCCTGTCAATAATCGTAGCACTTGGCGAGACATTGAGTCCCGTACCCGTTATTTAGCGATCAAACACAACCGTATCTATGTGGTGACAGGGGTGGCTTTTATCAGTAATCGAGTTAAGAAAATTAATAACAATATATTAGTACCCAGTCATCTGTATAAGGCAATTTATATTCCAAGTCTACAACAAGCAGGGGTTTATTTTGTCCCTAATGATGATAGTCAGCGCGTGGAAGTCATTAGTCTGGATGAATTGGCGGTAAGAATAGGTGTAGATGCCATGCCAGGCTTGTCAGGAAAGGTACAAAAAACGGCAATGACGCTGCCTATCGATGACTATTCGAGCGCTACAAAAAACAAAAACACGCCAAAATCAGAACCTGATAACCAGCAAATTTTATTAGTCTTAGTTAATTTAGTCTTGACCATTTTTGAATGGATAATCAGCCTATTTAAATCCTAAAAATGGTAATTATACACAAATGACTGATTAGTCAGTTTACGCTTTTGGGATTTTTTCAAAAAATAATCATTTAAAAATCAAATACTTAATTATAAAAAAACGAGAAATTTTGCCCTGTAAGGATGTAGAAAACTATTAGTAACTTTTGCGTATTAAAAAATATCTTTACCTCAAAACCATTTTGGCTATAATGATTGTTAATGGTACTGCATCTCACTTCCCTTACTTTTTTGCAGTGCGCTACAGAAGGAACTGTTATGAAAATTTCTCTTAAATCAATCAGCGTTGGTGTTGCTCTTTCTACTTTAAGTGTTGCTGCAATGGCAGCTGACCCAATTGTTGGTAACTGGCAATTAACGGAAGACGGTAATCCAAAAGCGGTTGTTACTATCTCGCAATCAGGCGCTGGTTTTAATGGTGTGGTCACTTCTGGTCAAACTGAAAAAGCAAAAACCTATGTTGGTAAATCTGTTATCATGAATGCAAAACCAGCGGGCGATGGTAAATATGTGGGTAAAGCTAAAGATCCTCGTTGGGGCTTCTTGCCAGCAGTAAATGCGGACATCACGTTAAGTGGTAACAAATTAACCCTAAAAACCCTGAAGGGTTCTGAAGTGTTAACTCGTAAATAATGAAATATTTATTTAAAGAGCCAAAGTCACTACTTTGGCTTTTTTATTGTCTACAGTTTTAAGTCTACAATTAAAATTTTAAAAAGGGTAAATATCGTATTTACCCCCTTTTACTATATTTTATGAATTATTCAATACGTTCACCATGAACGGCTAAGTCAAGCCCAGTGTACTCATCTTCATCAGTGACACGTAAGCCCATGGTTAATTGAATCACTTTGGCAATAAGGAAAGTCACAATCGCGCAGTAGATGATAACCGCAAACACGCCTTCTAATTGCACCCACACTTGACCCATAGTTGATAAAGCCAGTGGTTTGCCAGTGATAGCAGGACTCACAAAGACACCTGTCAATATGGCACCGACGATGCCACCAACGCCATGCAATCCAAACGCGTCCAAGCTATCATCGATTTTTAATAGACGTTTGAGATAGTTGACTGCATAAAAGCAAACCAATGAGGTGATAATGCCAATCGCTAATGCGCCTGCTACCGTCACAAAACCTGCCGCTGGGGTGATACCGACTAGACCTGCTACTGCACCTGATGCACCGCCTAATACAGAGGCTTTACCACGGACTAATTTTTCGATGGCAAACCAAGTCAATGCCCCTGCCGCTGCCGCTACTTGCGTGACGAGTAGGGCATTACCTGCCAATGCATTTGCCGCCAACGCACTCCCGCCATTAAAGCCAAACCAACCTACCCAAATCAAACCCGTACCAATTAAGGTTAAAGCCAAGTTTGAAGGTGCCATTGGATCACGGTTATAGCCATTACGTTTACCTAAAACCGCCGCCAACACAATACCTGCTACACCTGCATTAATGTGCACGACCGTACCGCCTGCAAAGTCTAGCGCACCATCTGCCATCAACCAGCCGCCGCCCCAAACCCAGTGACAAATCGGTGCATACACCAATAATACCCAAAGGGCAGTAAACACCATGAAGCTACTAAATTTAATACGTTCAGCAATCGAGCCTGCTAAGATTGCCACAGTGATAATGGCAAAGGTCATTTGAAAAGTGACAAATAACAGGGTGGGTACGGTACCGGTTAAATCACCTAACCCAATATTAGATAACAGGGCATTATCAAAACCGCCAATAAATTGATTAAAATCGCTACTACCAAACGCCAGCGAATAACCCAACACAATCCAAATGATAGATACTAACGCCGTGGCACCATAGCTGTGTGCCATCGTCCCTAAAATATTCTTTTTGCGCACCATACCTGAGTAAAACAACGCCAACCCTGGAATAGTCATTAGGAGCACTAATGCAGTAGAAATTAATACCCAAGCCGTGTCGCCTGCATTTAGCGTAGGCGTGTCAGCAGCATGAGCCACCAATGGAGATAACAACAATAATGATAAAATTGATTTGGTAGATACTAGTGGCTGTGAAAATTTGGCAAAAGCTGCCCTTGTAATGACGGCATTCATCGTAACCCCCTTAAAATTATTTGAGATAGTCGTTAAGCTGCTTGATAGGTCTTCGTTAATGTTTAAAGGATGGTCAACTTTAAAGTTTAACAAGCGCTGCGGCAACGACAGTCATGATAGTGTTAGATAGCATTAGCGCCCGTTTCACCCGTACGGATACGAATCACTTGTTCTAATGGTGATACAAAGATTTTGCCATCACCGATTTTGCCCGTGCTAGCCACGCGAGTGATAGCTTCAATCGCTGCATCAACCATTTCGTCAGTCACTGCAATTTCTAACTTAACTTTGGGCAGGAAATCAACCACATACTCAGCGCCGCGGTACAATTCAGTATGACCTTTTTGACGACCAAAACCTTTGACTTCGGTAACAGTGATACCTTGAACACCAATCTCAGAGAGTGACTCACGTACATCATCTAGTTTGAACGGTTTTAAGATAGCCGTAATTAATTTCATAATAATTTCCTTTTAAGTGCCGCTTATGGTTGGGTTAGTTACTATTTGCTGCAGTGGCTTAATAGCAGTTACCCTAAACAGCATTTGTATAGCGAGTTGAAAATGGTAGTTTCGATAATTCAAAAGCTATGCCAACTTTCATAAACGTCCTATTTTTAAGGGGGTAAAAAATACAACCTATTGAAAATAAAGCAAAAACTTTTTTGTGGTTTCAATGCGACCATCACACAGAAAGCGTAATTTTATTATAGCGAAAAAATAAAAATTCCTCTAATTTAAATCAGCTATTGCACCAAAAAGGTTATTTGGGTGCCATTAACGATTTTGTAGATAAATTTTAGAATTATTTTAATAATTAGCGATAAAAACAAAAATATTGCACTAAAAAAGTGCATTATACTTCCTAAAATCGTTGAATTTGTTGGGTAATATAGATAAAAGTATATCCGCATCACAAAAATCATAGCATTTAAACCGTCTTTTATTGCTGCCACTACAAAACATGAAAACTCACATTTAATCGCAAAACTTTTTGTCATAAAATGGTATGATAGAAAACGTTTTTTAGCTTATGCGGCAAGTATGGTTATTGCCTTAGTTAGCGGTACCTTTATTTAAGTGTTACAAGTTTAAGTGTTACAAGGAATTCTCGTGAGCCAACTCTCTGCCACCCAATCACCCGTTTCACCTGCTTCAACCAACCAAAGCATGCCATCAGCATCAAGCATGATTCAACGTGGCAATGGATTACAAGTGGTGGTTGGACTTGGCAAATCAGGCTTGTCGGCAGTCAACTATTTACACGCGCTTGGTTACCCAGTAGCTGTCACTGATGCAGGTCTGCCCAAACTTGCCGAGCATTTGCCAACCAATATAGTGACCAAGTTTGGGGCACTAGATGGCGAGCTGTTGTCAGTGGCAGATCGCATTATCATCAGTCCTGGTATCGACCCTTATTTGCCGGTGTTTGATGGCGCACGTGCGAGAAAAATCGCGATTGTCAGTGATATTCAATTGTTCCATGAGGTAGCTAAACAGCGAGATATTCCGATTATTGCAATTACCGGCTCTAATGCCAAAAGCACTGTCACCACACTGGTTGGCGAGATGGTCAAAAATGCGGGGGTTAAAGTCGGTGTCGGTGGTAACTTGGGAACGCCCGCGCTTGATTTGTTACTTGAGCCCATACAGATGGCGGTGCTTGAGTTATCCAGTTTTCAACTACAGACCACCACCAATTTGGCCGCTAAAGTAGCCACTGTGCTTAACATGTCGCCTGACCATCTAGATCGCCATGGCAATATGCTTGGCTATCACCAAGCCAAACACCGAATCTTCCAAGGCGTGCAATCCATTGTGGTCAACCGCGAGGACTTGCTTAGTCGCCCGTTGGTAGCCGATGATATGCCCACCCTTACCTTTGGTAGTAACGCACCGGATATGAATCAGTACGGATTGATAAAAGATAGCGATGGTGAAATCTGGTTAGCCCGGGGTCGTGAGCGCTTACTCAATGAAAAAGACGTGCCGATCAAAGGTGAACATAATTTGGTGAATGCGCTGTCAGCCTTAGCAATTGGCGAGTTGGCGGGTCTGCCGTTAGAGAGTATGTTGACAACATTGAAAAACTTTGTCGGGCTGCCACATCGCTGTGAATTTATCACAACCACCCATCAGCTCGATTGTTTTGACGACTCCAAAGGCACTAACATTGGCTCGACCATCGCGGCAATTTTGGGGCTAGGTAAAGTATATGCGCCCAAAGGCAAAAAACTCGCTGTGATTTTGGGCGGGCAAGGCAAAGGTCAAAACTTTGCTGAACTGGCAAAACCCCTGATGGATTATGCGCAAGTGGTGTACTTTATTGGTGAAGATGCCGATAAAATCGCGGCTGATTTGGCATCAGCGGGGTTAGATGCTCACAATCCTGCAGGGATTGTGTTAACCAAATGCCAAACCTTGGAACAAGCGGTCAATCAAGCTTGGCAAGACCAGCCAACATTCCCCGCGTTAGGTGTATTACTGCTATCACCTGCTTGTGCAAGTTTTGATCAGTTTAGTGGCTATGTGGAACGTGGACAAGTTTTTCAACGCTTAGTCAAACCCCAATAATCATTCGCTAGTGTATTTTTAATATTTAGGTTGTGTTATGCCCGCGCCCCATTCGACTTCTTCGTCACTTTCTTCATCCCTCTCAGCTAACAGCGTTTCTGCTAAGAAAAGCCGCCAGTGGATTCCGCCCATCAATTCGGTGCTATTGACCACGGTAGCAACCATCATGGTATTTAGTCTGTTGATGGTGGCGTCCGCATCAATACCTTTTGCACAAACCAAAAAACTGGGTGATTTTTACTTTTTTTATCACCAATTGGCGTACATGGCAATCGGTGCAGTTCTTGGTTTACTGGTATATTTTATCCCGCTTCGCAAGACGTTTCGCTTAGATTTTATTATGTATGCGCTGCTGGCTTGTCTTTTACTGATTATTTATACGCTAATCGGTGGGTCAGTGATTAACGGCAGTAAACGCTGGATTGAACTGGGTGGTATCAATTTTCAGCCCTCTGAACTGGCAAAATTGTTGATGATTTTGTACACCTCAGATTATCTGGTGCGCCGATCAGAAGAAATTCGCAACCATTGGAAAGGCTTTTTGCGGCTAACACTGATAGCCATGGGGCTGATATTATTTATCATGTTGCAGCCTGACTTCGGCTCGGTGGTGATTATTGCGACCTGTATTGCGGCGATGATTTTTGTCGGTGGCTTACCCATGCGCCAGTTTTTTATCATCATGGGTGCCATGTTTTTGGCAGGCACCATGGCGATTATGGGGGCAAGTTACCGACTAAAACGGGTAACCTCATTTTTAGATCCGTTTGATGACTTAAAAAATAGTGACTATCAGCTAGGTCGCAGTATTGTAGCCTTTGCCCGCGGTGAATGGTTTGGTGTCGGCTATGGGGAAAGTATCCAAAAACTCTCCCATTTACCGGAGGCGCATACCGACTTTTTACTAGCCATTACCGGTGAAGAGTTAGGCTTAGTGGGTGTGTCGTTTTTACTGGTGTTACAAATTATTTTGGTCACCACGGTTATGCGCATTAGCTACCAAGCGCTAGCACGGCACCAAACACGCTTAAGCTATTTTGCGTTTGGGGTTGGGATTTTATTTTTTGGGCAAATTTTTGTTAATGCCGGCATGACCATGGGGATGCTACCTACCAAAGGGTTGACCATGCCATTTTTTAGCTATGGTGGTTCTTCTATGGTGGTTAATCTGATTATCGTCGGATTGTTGATGCGAATTATCAAAGAAAGCCCAACGATTCCTGCCAATCAATGTCGTTATTATTAATGGGTTGCCAAAAGATTTTGTAAGCTATCGACTTTTATACGCTGTTTGCCTTGCAGCGGCGTATGATTCCATTGGCAAACCGCCTGCTCGAGCATCGTGGTTGGTTTATCCATATCAATCGGCGGCTGTTGTAATAATTGCAGTGCTGTTTTGATAAGTTGTGGTGCAGGGTAGGATTGAATCGGCTCAGCAAGCGTTTGTTTAGACAGTTTTTGCCCTTGTGCATTCACCAAAATGGGTAAGTGGTAGTAATGCTGGTGAGGGGAAAAATTTAAATAATCCGCAATCACCATTTGCGGTATCGTCAATGGTAATATATCCAGACCACGCACGATTTGATTGACGCTTTGAAGCGCGTCATCAATTACTACCGCAAGCATATAATTAATCATGCCTTTGCTGGCTGTTTGAGCCTTTGAAAAAGACGGTTCAATGCGCCGCCTTCTGACCACAATATCACCCTGTTCTCGTTGCGGATTGCCCAAAATCACCCCTTGCAGCTGATCAAAAAAAAGCATTGGGTTATCTGGCATCACTAAGCGAATGGCATGATCGCGTGATAGCCGTTTATGGGCACAGATTCTGGGATAAGGGTATTGGGTGTTGGGGTGGGCGAGTTGATAAGTTTGCAGGAATTTACGACTGCAATCACAGCCATAACTTACTGCTTTTAGTTGCTCATCTAATAACGCGTGATACGTGTTTAGGTGTTGTGACTGGTAGCGAATGTTACCATCCCAGTGCAAACCCAATCGATCCAAATCTGCTAAAATCAAATCGCTAAATTTTGGATGACAGCGCTCAGTATCGGTATCTTCAATGCGTACTAGCCACTTGCCTTTTGCTTGCTTGGCGATACAGTAACTGGCAATCGCCGTCACCAGTGACCCCAAATGCAAAGCTCCCGTCGGAGAGGGAGCAAAGCGTCCAATAACAGGAGAGGTTGATAAATTAAGCATGACCCCATGCTTGTTTTTCTTTAATCTCTGATAAGGTTTTGCAGTCGATACATTGGGTCGCGGTTGGACGGGCTTCTAAACGACGCAAACCAATTTCTACACCACAAGTCTCACAAAAACCGTAATCACCACTGTCAATCTCAGCAATCGATTTATCAATCTTGCGAATCAGTTTACGCTCACGGTCACGCGTGCGCAGTGCCAACGCAAACTCTTCTTCTTGGGTGGCGCGGTCATTAATATCAGGCATCGCCGTTGATTCATCTTGAATATAAGATTTGGTTGATTCAGCTTCGCTAATTAACTGCTCTTTCCAATCTAATAAAATTTTTCTAAAATGCGCAAGCTGTGCGTCATTCATATATTCTTCTTCAGCCGCTGGCTGATATGGGGTAAAGCTTAATTCACGTTCATTTTGGGCAGATGCCATAGCTAATTCCTTTAAAAACCGATAGTGATACAATTTTAAGTTTACAATTTCATTACGAGTTCAGCACTTAAGGCAATGACATCGCGTTATTCACGCTTTAAACACTGCAATTCGCCAGTATATGAAATCAAACTAAAATAAACGCTAAAACCTTAATAAACAAGCTAACCAAACTTTCACGACATTAAATTTATGAACATAAGTTCAACAAACATGAAAAATTAGTCAGATAGTATCTGTTCTTTTGATACCAGTTGCAAGTAACCCATTGTTATATAAATTTATCCAACGTAAACCAGGCGCAATTTCGTCAATGGTATAATCTTTACACAAGGGTTTAAACTGTATGCTAGTCGATGGGCAGCCAAATACCGATATCCCATAATTAATCTTATGCATTTCTTGGTGAATATGACCGACAAATATCGCTTTAATGCGGTCTAGATACGGCATTACGACCTCCCAAAAACGGTCCGCATTGATTAGGGTGTACTCATCAAGCCATGCTGAATCGATTAACACCATCGGATGATGACAAAAAATTACACAAGGGCGATTGGCGTTTGCCAACTGTTGCGCCAGCCACCGCAATGACTGCTCGTCAATCTTGCCATGACTGTGCCCCTCACAAGAGGAGTCTAATAACAGTAAGTCCCAATAATCGGTGTCAATACTATAGCAGTTTTGCAGGCGAGTATCTGCTTTGACAGGCAAATGACGGCGCTGGGTAAAGGGTAAATGACTATCCAGCTCTAGGGTCACATCATGATTGCCTGGGATGGCTATAAAAGGAATGTCGACGTCGTTTAAGGTTGCAAATAAACGGTCATAATTCTGTGGGGTAGGTTCATGGCATAAATCCCCCGTCAGTACCAACAAATCAACATTATCGCGCTGTTGTCGGACCAAGGATAATACCGACGCAAATGTGTCTGCGGTATTAACACCATTCATTAACTTATTAGGGTCATCAAAGAGATGCAGATCACTTAATTCAATGATTGAAAAATAATCAGCATGGTGTTGTGATATCGAACTTGGCAGTAACGTCACTCAGTTATCCTTAGAATAATGACGGTAATCGTATCAGTACAACTTTATCAAACAACGGTTAATTGACTTAAGTCAATCAAATAAGCCATGTTTTATATCACAAATGCGCATAATTGACAAACACAATAGCAAAATAATTGTTGGCAGAGTCTGATTCTAAGCATTCGATAAAAAAAGGTGACTATTGGCAGCGCTGACAAACACCTGAAAGCTCAATAATGCTTGACTGAGTGGCAAAATTGGTTGACTGCTCAACCTCAGTTAGCATGGTCTGGATAGATGGGTGGCTAAACTCTTGTACCTCGCCACAGCATCGACAGACCAAAAAAGCGGCAACATGGCGATCGGTGGGCTGAGAGCAAGCAAAAAATGCCTTGCTAGAATTTAATTGGTGAACCAAGCCATGCCTGAGCAAAAACTCCAAACTACGATATACAGTTGGCGGTGCGACGACTTTTTCGCTCGCTGATTGCAGCAAATCCAATAATTCATACGCCCCAATGGGATGGGCGGCAAGTAAAATCAAACGATACACTTGCTCTCGCAGCGCAGTAAAACGTAAACCTTGCGCTTGGCAATCTTGTTTTATCTGAGCAATCTGTGATTCAATCTGCTCGACCGTCATTTGTGGCATACACATGGACATAGATAGGTGGCGACAATTTGCGTCGTAACTATTGGTTGATTGACTATTGGCTGATTGAATAGAATTTTCAGTTGATTGAATAAAACGTTGGGTCATATCACATAAAATCATCAATAACTATCAACTTACTTTAGCATGAAAACCGCATAATTTGTCTGAGAAATTAGTGGTTCGGCTTTAAAAATATCCAACAATATAGCAAGTCTAATAGCATATTATTTATAATGACTGGCGATTAACATCAGCATAGATAAAACAACCTTTAGCCAAATTTTTAATCAAGATTCTGCTATACTACTTTCATCATTCCTGCCCACAATCAGCCAGCCCTTATTTTGCTATGTCAAAACCTGCCAAGCCATTTGACCCACAGTCTATCCAACAATCCATCAACAAGCAGTCGTGGCTGATACTTGGGCTGGTCGCCATCGGGATTGCATGGGATGTTTGGCAAGGCAATAGCCAGTATATGGTGAGTAAAAATCTGCTAGCAGGTAGTGTGCTAGGGTGGGTGAGTCAAATCATCTTTGCTAAAATTTCCCTGAGCAAATCGGGCTATCAGCAGCGTCGTCAAATTGTTCATCGTTTTTACCAAGCGCATATGGTAAAGTGGCTGTTGACCATTGTTGGGTTTGCACTGATTTTTCTGCTATTAAAACCGCTAAACGCCATTGCGGTATTCGCGGGCTACTTAATTTTGCAAATGAGTTACCTCATTATCACTTACCGAAATCCTTGGTAAAAAAAGGCTATTTACAATTATTTGGTAATAACAGAAATAACCTAAACTAAATCACAAATAAATCTATTTAATCCTTTACAAAAAGGTAACAGTTGAATTAATATAGTGAAAATTTTTTAAAGGTGCGATTGCTCAGCGCTAATTGGCTAAAAAGAATTAGTTTTCAAGCAATTGCATATATGTTTTACTGATGACCCACTTATTTGAGTCAAGCAAAACACAGTAGGTCGATAGCCTATATTATTACGTTGATAAACAATCCGTTTATTCACGGTTCATCACCTTAGTTAAGCAGATTGCTTAAACGCCTCGATGTGCCTTTGACGTCATGTTTGCACTTCTCATTGAGTATCATCAGCTCAGTTAGATACGATTATAGTGTTAAGTTACAAATTTTTGTGATTAGACAAAATATCTGACGCTAACTCCCTCTATTATCGGCTCAATATAAAAAAGAAGTTAAGATTATGGCAGAAGCAAACGCAGAAATTACTTCAAATGAGTATATCAATCACCACTTGACCAACTGGACTTTTGGTAATCACCCAACAGAAGGTTGGATAGTTGCCGAAACCAAACAGCAAGCTTCTGAAATGGGTTTCAATGCGATTCATTTAGACTCAATGCTGTGGTCGATTGGTTTAGGGGTTCTTTTTTGTGCCATTTTTTATACGGTAGCAAAAAGAGCGACCTCGGGTGTACCCGGCAAAATGCAAGCTTTTATTGAAATGATTGTGGAGTTTGTTGATAGTAACGTTCGTGATACTTATCATGGCACATCAAAAGTTATTGCGCCATTAGCACTGACTATTTTTGTGTGGATTTTCTTGATGAACTTCATGGATCTTCTGCCAGTTGATTATTTGCCTGTCATTGCACAAAAAATTGGTGGTCTACTAGGACATAACCCACACCATGTTTACATGAAAGTCGTACCAAGTACTGACCCAAATGTGACGCTTGGTATGTCGTTCTCAGTATTTGCACTGATTATTTTTTATAGTATTAAAGAAAAAGGTTTTGGCGGTTTTATTGGTGAATTAACCCTTCATCCATTTAGCGCAAAAAACCCAATCGCTAAAATCTTATTGATTCCAGTGAACTTTATCCTAGAGTTTGTAACTCTAATCGCAAAACCTATCTCACTTGGCTTACGACTTTTTGGCAACATGTATGCAGGTGAGTTGATTTTCGTATTGATTGCTTTAATGCCATTTTATCTCCAATTTTTATTATCAGTACCGTGGGCTATCTTCCACATTTTAGTAATCACTTTGCAGGCGTTTATCTTTATGATGTTGACTATCATTTATCTGAGCCTTGCAAGTCAAACTGACCATTAATTTTTAACCATGAGGATATTTCGATGAATCCAGAACTAGCAAGCATGACAGTATTAGCCGTTGCTCTACTTATTGGTCTAGGTGCATTAGCCACAGGTATCGGTTTTGCCATCTTGGGTGGTAAATTCTTAGAGAGCGTTGCTCGTCAACCAGAACTAGGTTCACAACTACAAACTCGTATGTTTATCGTAGCAGGTCTTCTTGACGCCGTGCCAATGATCGGTGTGGGTATTGCTATGTTATTGTTATTCGCAAATCCTTTAGCAGGTTAATAGGTACACTATCAGTACAATGTCCACATCATTTTATGTGGACAAGGATTGAAGAAACTTAATTAACGAGGGATTCTAAGTGAATATCAATGCAACCCTAATTGGACAATCGATTGCATTCGCCATCTTCGTGATGTTTTGCATGAAGTTTGTGTGGCCGCCTTTGGTTGCTGCTATTTCGGATCGCCAACGTAAAATCGCAGATGGCCTAAATGCTGCCGAAAAAGCCAAAGCAGACTTAGCAACTGCATCACAAGTTGCAGAGCAAGAGCTTATCGCAGCAAAAGCAAAAGCCGCTTCACTCATTGAGCAAGCGAACAAAAGCGCCAATCAAATGATTGAAGAGGCCAGAGTGCAAGCACAAGTGGAAGGCGAACGTATTCGTCAACAAGCGCGTGAAGCAATTGATCAAGAAATTAATAAAGCCCGTGAAAGTTTACGCGCGCAGGTTGCAGAACTTGCCGTACTCGGTGCCGAAAAAATCTTACAAGAAAAGGTCAATCCAGAAACTCATGCCAATATGTTAAACCAATTGGCAGCCAAGTTATAAGTAGCAACCGTACAGTGAGGATATGATGGCTGATTTATCAACCTTAGCAAGACCCTATGCAAAAGCAGCATTTGATTATGCTAAAGAGCATCACGCTATCAATGAGTGGCAAGATTACTTAAACGTGATGAGTGCCATCGTTAGTGATAAAGCATTTGCCGATTATATCAATAATCCAGCAGTTGCTGCACAAGCTAAAGTCGCTACTTTAAAAGACCTTTATAACCAAATTTCACCTGAAGATAGCAATACCGTGTTTAAAACTCTAAGCACCGCTATTGAGGGTGGGGCACAAGCAGATTCCAATGCTTTTGTTAATTTTTTGACGCAACTTGCAGAGCAAGATCGTTTGGCATTATTACCCAGTATCAATGAGCGTTTTGGTTTATTAAAAGCCGCTGATGCAAAAGAAGTTCATGCGTATGTCACATCGGCATATCCATTAACGCAAGTGCAAGAGCAACTCATTGAACACCGACTTGCTACCTCCCTAGGCGCGAA
The DNA here is from genome assembly GCF_001553955.1 of Moraxella osloensis. Lineage (NCBI taxonomy): Bacteria > Pseudomonadati > Pseudomonadota > Gammaproteobacteria > Moraxellales > Moraxellaceae > Faucicola > Faucicola osloensis. Next base: position 1,583,674 of record NZ_CP014234.1, on the reverse strand, counting down.
GGTCGTACTACATGTCAGTGTAGACCCTGCCCTGATTGCAGGTGTGACGATTAAGGTCGGTGACAAAGTAATCGATGACTCTGTACGTGGCAAATTAAAACAGTTAAAAACACAGCTGACGGCATAAATTTCAACAAAATTGATTCTAGTCAGTAAAATTTAAGGAACAGTGCAATGCAACAATTGAATCCAGCGGAAATCAGTAATCTGATTAAGCAGCGAATTCAAGACCTGACTGCGGGTGCCACAGCAAAGAACGAAGGCACTATTGTCATGGTATCTGACGGTATCGTACAGATTCATGGTCTTGAAGATGCCATGTACGGCGAAATGATTGAGTTTGAAGGTGGCGTATATGGTATGGCGCTAAACCTTGAACAAGACTCAGTCGGCGCGGTTGTTCTAGGTGAATACTTGAATCTCCAAGAAGGACAAAAAGCTTACTGTACTGGTCGTATTTTAGAAGTACCAGTTGGACCCGAGCTTTTAGGTCGTGTGGTAGATGCACTGGGTAATCCTATCGATGGTAAAGGCCCAATTAACGCCAAGTTAACGGATAAAGTTGAAAAAATCGCCCCAGGCGTTATCGACCGTCAATCAGTTGATGAGCCAGTAATGACAGGTTATAAAGCTGTTGATACCATGATTCCAATCGGACGTGGTCAACGTGAGCTTATCATTGGTGACCGCCAAACTGGTAAAACAGCCATGGCAATCGATGCGATCATTGCGCAAAAACACTCGGGCATTAAATGTGTATATGTAGCCGTTGGTCAAAAACGCTCAACCATCGCAAACGTGGTACGTAAACTAGAAGAAACAGGCGCACTAGCTTATACAACGGTTGTGGTTGCATCGGCTTCTGAACCAGCAGCGCTACAGTACATCGCGCCATACTCTGGTTGTACTATGGGTGAATACTTCCGTGACCGCGGTGAAGATGCGCTTATCATTTATGATGACTTATCAAAACAAGCCGTAGCCTATCGTCAAATTTCATTGCTATTACGTCGTCCACCAGGACGTGAAGCTTACCCAGGTGACGTATTCTATCTTCACTCACGCCTATTAGAGCGCGCTTCACGCGTGAATGCTGAGTATGTAGAAAAATTCACCAACGGTGCTGTAACAGGTAAAACAGGTTCGTTAACTGCCTTGCCAATTATCGAAACCCAAGCGGGTGACGTATCAGCATTCGTACCAACCAACGTGATTTCAATCACTGATGGTCAGATCTTCCTAGAGTCAAGTTTATTCAACTCAGGTATCCGTCCAGCGGTGAATGCGGGTATTTCAGTTTCTCGTGTGGGTGGTGCCGCGCAAACTAAAATCATCAAAAAATTGTCAGGTGGTATCCGTACCGCATTGGCACAGTATCGTGAATTGGCAGCGTTTGCACAGTTTGCTTCTGACTTAGATGACGCGACCCGTAAACAGCTTGACCATGGTCAACGTGTGACTGAATTGATGAAGCAAAATCAATACGCACCAATGAGCATCGCTGAACAAGCTGCGGTAATTTATGCCTCTAACGAAGGCTATCTAGCTGATGTTCCCGTCAACAAAGTGGGTGCATTTGAAGCAGGTTTGTTACGTTACCTACGTGACCAACATGGTGATTTTATGGCAGACATTGATAACACTGCCGACTATAATGATGATATCGCAAACCAGTTCAAATCAGCGATTGAAAACTATAAGCAAAATCATTCATTCTAAGATTTAGTGAAATTTTAGAACTGCATTGTCATAGAACAAATGAACAAAGGGGTTATGATTACTTTGTTCATTTTTCCAAATTTCGTCCATGTTATATCAATGGGCGTGGACTGAAACTAAACATGGCTGTATGGATTATTTATGGCAAGTTTAAAAGAAATTCGAGCAAAAGTTGCTAGTATTAAAAGTACCCAGAAAATTACTCGCGCCATGCAAATGGTTGCAGCGAGTAAGATGCGACGTGCCCAAGAACGTATGCAACTAGGTCGTCCTTATGCCGATAGCATGCGTCGAGTGGTTTCTCATCTAGTTAAAGCTTCACCAGACTACAAACATCCTTACCTAGTATCTCGTGCGGTTAATCGTGTTGGCTATATTGTAGTCAGTTCTGACCGTGGTCTTGCAGGTGGTTTGAATATCAACTTATTCAAAAAATTGATGCAGCACGTTAAACAACAAAAAAGCCAATCGGTTGAAACGCGTTTTGCGGTGATTGGTCAAAAAGGCGTGAGCTTCTTTAAAACATTCGGTGGTACGGTGATCGCTGCGGAAACTCACTATGGTGACAACCCAAGCTTTGAGCAACTTAGTGTGCCAGTTCAAGTGATGCTTGATGCGTATAATCGTGGCGAAATTGATGAAATTTACCTGGTATATAATGAATTTGTTAATGCCATGACCCAAAATCCTAGTGTGCAACGCTTATTACCGATTGCGGCTGAGTCTTTGGTTGATGAAACCATGGAAAATCGTGAATACAGCTGGGACTACATCTATGAGCCAACTACCAAAGAGCTGCTTGATGGTTTGATGGGACGTTATGTTGAATCAATCGTCTATCAAGGTGTGGTAGAAAATATTGCTTCTGAACAGTCTGCACGTATGGTTGCTATGAAAGCAGCAACGGATAACGCAGGTAACTTAATTAACGAATTACAATTGGTTTACAACAAGCTGCGTCAAGCGGCGATTACCCGAGAAATTTCGGAAATCGTTGGCGGTGCTGCTGCTGTTTCATAATTGACCTACATTCAAGGAGAGCGTAATGAGTAGCGGTCGTATTGTACAGATTATTGGCGCGGTTATTGACGTTGAATTTGACCGTCAAAGCGTACCAAGAATTTATGATGCCTTAAAAGTTGAAGGCACAGAAACTACATTAGAAGTACAACAACAATTGGGTGATGGTATCGTACGTACTATTGCCATGGGTTCTACTGAAGGTCTAAAACGTGGTCTACCAGTTAGCAACACTGGCGCACCAATCTCTGTACCTGTGGGTAAAGGTACACTAGGTCGTATCATGGACGTTTTAGGACACCCAATCGATGAGGCAGGTCCGGTAGAGCATAGTAACACTTGGGCGATTCACCGTGAAGCGCCAAGCTATGATGAACAATCAAACTCTACTGAACTTTTAGAAACCGGTATTAAAGTAATTGACTTACTATGCCCATTTGCTAAAGGTGGTAAAGTCGGTCTGTTCGGTGGCGCGGGTGTTGGTAAAACCGTTAACATGATGGAACTTATCAATAACATCGCAAAAGCACACTCAGGTTTATCGGTATTTGCTGGTGTAGGTGAGCGTACTCGTGAAGGTAATGACTTCTACCACGAGATGAAAGACTCAAACGTACTTGATAAAGTTGCGATGGTGTATGGTCAGATGAATGAGCCACCAGGAAACCGTTTACGTGTTGCCCTGACAGGTTTAACCATGGCAGAATACTTCCGTGACGAAAAAGATGAAAACGGTAAAGGTCGTGACGTATTATTGTTCGTTGACAATATTTATCGTTACACGCTAGCGGGTACCGAAGTATCAGCATTATTAGGTCGTATGCCATCTGCAGTAGGGTATCAGCCAACGCTTGCAGAAGAGATGGGTGTACTACAAGAACGTATTACTTCAACCCAATCAGGCTCTATTACCTCGGTACAAGCAGTATACGTTCCTGCCGATGACTTGACTGACCCATCACCCGCGACAACCTTTGCTCACTTAGACGCAACAGTGGTATTGAGCCGTGATATTGCCTCACAAGGTATTTACCCAGCGGTTGACCCACTCGACTCAACGTCGCGTCAGTTAGACCCACTGGTCATTGGTGAAGAGCACTATGCTGTTGCTCGTGGCGTTCAAGAAGTATTACAACGCTTTAAAGAGTTGAAAGACATTATTGCGATTTTGGGTATGGACGAATTATCAGAAGATGATAAATTAGTGGTTTACCGTGCACGTAAAATCCAACGTTTCTTGTCACAACCTTTCCACGTTGCAGAGGTATTCACCGGCTCACCAGGTAAATACGTACCAATCCGTGAAACTATTCAAAGTTTTAAAGCAATCTTAAATGGTGAGTATGATGACTTGCCAGAACAAGCATTCTACATGAAAGGTGGTATTGAAGAAGTGGTTGCTGCAGCAGAAAAACTACGCGGCTAATTTCTCAATCAAACCCTGTTAATTTAAACTGTATTAACAGGGTTTTATCAACCTAATTTTGCAATACCATAGGAGAGAACTGTGGCAACTTTACAATGTAATGTCGTCAGTGCGAAAGAAACTATCTACTCTGGTGAGATTAGTATGTTAATTGCTACTGGTGTAGAAGGTGAAGTCGGTATTTTGCCAGGACATATTCCTTTTATTACGCTATTAAAACCAGGTACCATGCAGATCAAAACTAGCAATGGCAATGATGAAATGGTGTATGTATCAGGTGGCGTTTTAGAAGTACAACCGCATTTAGTGACGGTATTGGCAGATACGGCAGTACGTGCGAATGACTTAGATGAAGCCAAAATTTTGGAAGCACGTCGTCATGCAGAACAAACCTTGCAAAATCAAAATGCCGATATCGACACCTCTGCGGCTTTGGCAGCATTGGCAGAATCTTTGGCACAATTGCAAACCTTACAGAAATTCAAAAACCGTGCCTAATTTTGATGTGGACGTGTTTAAAGACAGTGGCTATGACCACTGTTTTTTTATGGGTCCTTAAAAATTCGTATTTAAAAATGGTTAATTGAGAAAATGGTTACTTGAGAATTTGATAATTACTTTTTAACTCACAACTGGTACCTTTTAACTCACAACTGGCAAAAAAATATTTATCAGTTACCAAACAGACAACCTTATATCGTATGGTTTTGCATCTTGTTATATGTGGTATTTATACTTTTTTATGTTTAGTTACGTTTTAACAATATTAAATTGGCTATTTTTTCGCTAAATTAATTCAATTATATTGTAGTAGTACAGGTAATGCGTAAACTTTTATTACTTATTGCTGGTGGATAAATAAAGATATATTCTGATATAAGTATTAAGAGTATGTATAAATTTTTTTGGAGGAAATTATGTCAGAAGAAGAGTTGATACCCCGCGTATTGATTGTAGAGGATGATGAGCGTCTTGCCACTTTGACCCAAGATTATTTGCGTAAAAATGGTCTAGATGTGGCAATTGAAACTGACGGCAACCGTGCGATTCGTCGTATTGTGGCTGAGCAGCCTGATATGGTGGTGCTTGATGTGATGCTGCCAGGTAGTGATGGTTTGACGGTCTGCCGTGAAGTGCGACCCCATTTTCATAACCCTATCTTAATGCTAACCGCGCGTACTGAAGATATGGACCAAGTATTAGGTCTAGAAATGGGTGCGGATGACTATGTGGCAAAACCGGTTCAACCGCGTGTGTTATTAGCGCGTATCCGTGCGCTATTGCGCCGCTCTGATACCGCGCCAACTGATGAAGTGCCACAGCGTCTTGAATTTGGCGATTTGGTTATTGATAACGGCGGTCGTTCGGTTACTTTGAATGATGAGCTTGTTGACTTTACCAGTGCAGAATATGATTTATTGTGGCTGTTGGCATCAAATGCAGGTCGTATCTTATCGCGTGAAGATATTTTTGAACGTCTGCGTGGTATCGAGTATGATGGTCAAGACCGCTCGATTGATGTACGTATTTCTCGTATCCGTCCAAAAATTGGTGATGATCCAGAAAACCCAAAACGTATCAAAACGGTTCGCAGTAAAGGTTATCTGTTTGTCAAAGAAAACTAACATAGTATTGATAAACACAGTATCGATAAAAAAGTCAGCATCAAGCTGGCTTTTTTTATCGCTATCACTGGTAACTTTGCTCTTTGCTACCTAGCGATTGAAAGGTTTTGGACAACAATTTCCTACGTTACTAGACAGTCGCCTCAACGTTTTTCATGAATTTTACATTGTAATATTAATTTTGCTAGGTAATAATACGGCTATTATCTATAGCCCTTTACCCTAGATTTTTATGCCGCTATTATCCTCCTTAAACCAGTCTATTTTTCTGCGAATTTATGCAGGTCTGTTATTTATCTGTTTGTTGGTTGCATTTTTTGCCCAACTGCTTATCACCACTATCAATGCAGAGCGGGTACAGAGTTATCGTGAGGATATGGCATCAGCAGCATTTTATCTCATTGATTCAGGCTTATCGCGGCAAGTCACTGCCAAAGAGCGTAATTTTTGGCTCTCTGATGTCAGTACTTTATTTGACACCAAGTTTAATATCGAACCGATCTCAAAAGCGGACTTTAGAACCAGCGAAATCAATCGACTCAATAAACAACAAGCGGTAGTACGTTTTAATAGCGATACCAATACGGCTGATATTTATTATAAAATCTCGGGTGAAGATAACGTCTTGCATGCAAGTTTTAATAAACTTAGTGAGCAACAAATCAAAGGGGTAGGCGTGTTGCTGCTCGATGATTTGTCTCACTATCGTACTTTGGCAGAAAAACAGCAACGCTTGCAACAAATTCAAAAATTTTTCCCTTTTAAGCTCACCTTACAATCCATTAATAAACTGCAGCTTGATACCGACCAAAAAGCGCGCCTGTATCGCAAAGATATTGTGATTATGTTCCGTGACAATACCAGTGTAGAGAATTCATCGATTCGGGTATTAGCACCGACTGAACTTCAAGATATCGTAGTGGATTTGGGACCCATTCCGCTATTTAACTGGTTTCCGCTTAATCTGATTATTAGTATCACGCTCATTAGTATGTTCTTGATTAGCCTAGGGGTGTATGCGCTGATTTTCCCATTAGAGCGTAAATTGCAGCTGATTCAAAGCGGTATCACCAAAGTGCGCGAAGGTAAGCTCAATACCAAAGTAAAAGTCGTGGGCGAAGATGAAATTGCCCATCTAGCTGCAACCTTTAATAGTATGACTGAGCACATCCGCCGTTTGATTGAATCCCAGCGCGAGTTGACCCGTGCCGTATCCCATGAGCTGCGCACCCCAGTAGCACGTATCCGCTTTGCCGTGGATATGCTGGCTGATACGGATGATTATGAGGATCGGATGAGTCAGCGTGATTATATCGACCAAGATATCGAATCGCTCAATGGCTTGATTGATGAAATTTTGACCTATGCCAAGCTTGAAGAAGGCTCACCTAAAATGGACTGGGAAGATGTCGATTTGCAAGAACTCGTTTCGCAGATTGCCCGTGAGACCAATGCGCTTGGTAAACCTGTCACTGTCAAAGTGGGCAACGTGCAAAAAGGTGTATTTGCACAAGCCGATAGACGCTATTTACACCGTGTTTTGCAAAACTTGGCAGGTAATGCCACCCGTTATGCTGAAAGCACCATTATCATCTCAGCAGGCCTAGAAAAAAATGAAGCCTTTATCAGTGTGGAAGATGATGGCCAGGGTATTGCAGAAAAAGACCGTGAAAAAGTCTTTATCCCGTTTGCGCGTTTGGATGATAGTCGTACCCGTGCCTCGGGCGGCTATGGTCTGGGCTTATCAATCGTGTCTCGAATTGCGTTTTGGTTTAATGGTCGTATGTCAGTGGATGAAAGCCCGACCTTGGGTGGGGCGCGATTTATTATGAAGTGGCCGAAAAGCCAGCTAGCTTCAAGTATTGAGGCCGATGAAATTACCCAAAAAAGTAGCGAGAAAAAATACACGCAAGCGCAAGGGTCATAAGCTCGTTACCCGTAACGCTTGCAAATTTGTTCAGACTGGGCTAAATTTTAGTGAGTTATGCAATGGTTTAGCGAAACTTGCGCCCATCAATTAACCGATGAGCGAAATCATCACAAGCGAGGATGGCATGCGTTACCTATTTTTAGCCTTGGTGGTACTCAACATGGCGGTTTTCGGTTATTATAGTTTTTTGCGCAAACCTAATGAAAGCCAGTCCGTCTCACAGGCGCGCGCAGCATTGGTTCACCCTGTCACAGCCACCAATGTGTCAAGTGAATTACCCCCCATGATTGGTACTAAAAAGTAAAAATGGCTACCAAAACCAAAGCTATCAAAACCAAAGCTATCAAAACCAAAGTTACTAAGGAATCATGGTTAGCCTAACCTATTAAGCAACCAATCGGTATGTCATCTTTACTCTATAATCATTCATTCTATAATCGGAATGTTCACCACTACTACTAGACCGCCGCCATTGGGCTGATTACGAGCGATGACGCTACCATTGTGTAGGTGAGTAATGCGGCTTACAATCGCAAGCCCAAGTCCACTTCCTTGCGTGGTACGTGCCGTTTCGCCCCGCTCAAACGGCTGCATAATCCGCTCAAGCTGATCTTCGGCAACGCCTTGCCCTTCATCGCTAACTTTGATGGTTAAGTATTTTTGTCTAGAGGTTATCTCTGGTGTTAGATTTTCATCGGTGACCACTTGCTCAGTAGGCTGTAGCTCATCATCAATGCTGATTTCAATATGAATGGGCGGCTGACCATAGCGACAAGCATTATTGACCAAATTAACGATCAGACGCTTGATGGATAAGGGTCGCAATGGCACACTGGGCAGATCGTCTTGGATATCGATAATAAATGGGGTGGGGGCAAACTGCACCACAATCTCGTTAATGATAGGGCGCAGGTTGGTCAATCGTACTGCTTCATCTGAGCCATCTTTCATAAATGAAATAAACTGCTCCAAAATCGCGTCCATGTCCTCAATGTCATACACTAGCCCTTCCCGCAAAAACTCATCGGGTAACATCTCAGCTGTGAGTCGCATCCGCGTCAGTGGCGTGCGCAAATCATGGGAAATACCAGCGAGCATAATATTGCGTTCTTTTTGGGTTTGGATCAGGTTATGAAACAGTCGGTTAAATGCCAAATTCACCTGACGAATCTCTGTTGAGCCTTCATTGGTCGCCAAATTGTTGGCGTGCCCAAGGGTGATGTAGTCAATTGCCACTTTTTGTAGGCGTTTGAGCGGGCGATTTAATTGTCTGACCAAAAACAAAATAGTCAGCAACGTGGCAAGCGGAATCCCCAATAAGAAAAAATAAATCGACGTTGGGCTATATTTGGCATAAAACTTGACAGGCTCTTGCAGCCAAACATCCGGATGCGCACTGTCTTGAATATACAAAATCGGTACGGGTTTGAATTTAAAATTGACCGATACAGGACGCTGCATCACGGTTTCCATCTGTGTTGCCATCCGCTTAGTGAAATAATCCACCAAGGTTTTTTCTTGAAAAGAAGGTATCTGTTGTGGGTCAGTAATCACGTTAATATGCGAGGCATTAATAATCCAGTTTTTAAGCTCGGGATTGTTTTTAAAATCTTTATCCGCTTTATCAATCATTAACAGCTGATGGGCAAGATACGTCGCATGGTTTTGTAGCTCGGGTAAATACAGACTGCGCCAAAAAAACCACAGCGACAACGCCACGCTCACCAGCACCATCAACATCACCATCAAGGTGGTTTGCCAAGTGTGGCTATAGCCTTTGAGTTTGGGTAAATGCGGTTTCATGCTGGGGTATCCTGATGGTGGCTGTATAGCTGAGTCAAAACGGGCAACGGCACTGGCATGCTGTTATAATACGCAGATAGCTTGACAAAATTAAAGGGGCAATCATGCAGTTTTCAAAATTTGGTGAAAAGTTTACCAAAAACAGCGGTATTTTGCAGTTAATGGATGATTTGGGCAACGCGCTTAACAGCGAGCAACCGATTAATATGCTCGGCGGTGGCAATCCAGCACGCATTGATAAAGTTAACCAAACCTATTGGTCGGTGTTTAAAAGCCTAGCCGAAGGTGATATGGGTTCAATGGCCATCGAAAATATCGGAAACTACTCAACGCCGCAGGGCGATGCCAAGTTTATTGCAGCATTGGTAGATTTTTTTAATCGCCATTATGATTGGGGACTTACCACAGACAATATCGCCCTGACCAATGGCTCACAAAACGCATTTTTTTATTTATTTAACTTGTTTGGTGGGCAGTTTGACGATACTAAACAAGGCAGCATAGATAAAAAAATTCTATTACCCCTTGCCCCAGAGTACGTGGGTTATGCCGATGCTCATGTGGATGGGCAGCATTTTATCGCAGTGCTACCCAGCATTGAATTTGTGCAACATCAAGGTGAAGACGGCTTTTTTAAATACCGAGTCGATTTTGACACCCTAGAGAATTTGGCTGAATTGCACAACGGCGAAATCGGGGCAATTTGCTGCTCACGCCCGACCAACCCAACAGGCAACGTGCTGACTGATGACGAAATGGCGCGCCTTGAAGCGATTGCCAAGCGCTTTGATATCCCCCTGATTATTGACAATGCGTATGGGATGCCGTTCCCCAATATCATCTATAGCCAAGCCACGCTCAATTGGAATGAGCAAATTATTTTGTGCTTTAGCTTATCAAAAATCGGTTTGCCTGGGGTGCGTACAGGGATTGTGGTCGCCAATCCGCAGGTGGTCAAAGCGATTAGTAGCCTAAACGCCATTGTCAATCTAGCGCCGACCCGTTTTGGTGCGGCGATTGCTACGCCACTGCTACAAGATGACCGGCTAAAAGATTTGTCAGACAATCATATTCGTCCGTTTTATCAAGGACAAGCCAAATTAGCGGTGCAGCTGCTAAAACAAGAACTGGGCGACTTACCAAGCCCCTATAACAATGTGATGAAAATCCACAAGCCTGAAGGTGCGATTTTCTTGTGGGTGTGGTTTAAAGATTTGCCGATAACCACGGTGGAATTGTATGCGCGATTAAAAGCTAAAGGCACATTGATTATCCCTAGCGAGCATTTCTTTGTTGGCGTGGATACTGACAACTTTAAACACGCCCATGAGTGCATTCGCCTAAGCATCGCCCAAGATGATGAGACGCTGAAAAAAGGGATTGCCACGATTGGGGAAGTGGTGAGAGCGGTTTATGCCAAGCAATAAAAACAAGCAATAAAAAAGGCGCACATCGCGCCCTTTTACTGTTTTTGTTAACAACTAAATCTTCCACTCCACAAAATTCTTCAATAGCTGCAACCCTGCGGTATGGCTTTTTTCGGGATGGAACTGGGTCGCAAACAAATTATCTTTAATCACGCTGGCACAAAACTCGACACCATAATCACAGGTTGCCGCCACAATCGAGGTATCAGACGGCACACAATAAAAACTGTGCACAAAATAAAAATGGGTATTATCTTCAATCCCTTGCCATAGCGGATGCGCCAAATCCATATGGGTAGTAGTATTCCAACCCATATGCGGCACTTTAATGCGTTCGTTTTTGTCATCTAGCCAATGATCATCAAAGCGTTTGACGTCACCGCCCAGTACCCCTAGACAGTCTACCCCGTCATTTTCTTCTGAGCGCTCAAACAACGCCTGCATCCCTACACAAATCGCCATTACAGGCTTATTAAATACAGCCGTTTTGACAGCATCAGCGATTCCTGCTGCCTGCATCTCTGCCATGCAGTCGCGCATTGCCCCTACGCCAGGGAAGACGATTTTGTCCGCCGCCGCAATCACTGCCGGGTCGCGCGTGATCGACACATCAGCGCCCACTGCCGTCAAGGCTTTACCCGCCGAATGTAAATTACCCATGCCATAATCTAACAATGCAACCTTTGTCATCTGTTATCCTGTTGTCAAAAAAAGCCCAAAACTGCGATTAAGCGCTGATATCACTTGGCGCTAATCTATCTTTAATTACCAAAGAAGCTTTGAAAAATGCCAAAATAGCCATTATATTAATATCATCACATTGCTGCGCGAATAACATTATTCGCAAAATTGTAAGGACAATAATAATGGCAGAAAAAAACTATTATGACATTTTAGGCGTCGATAAAAAAGCCAGTGAAGCAGATATTAAAAAAGCCTATCGCAAACTGGTACGACAATATCACCCTGATATCAACGACTCACCCGATGCCGACGCCAAAATGGGTGAAATCAATAACGCCTATGAAACGCTCAAAGACGCTGAAAAACGCGCCCAATACGACCTGATGCTCGACAATCCTTATATGGGTCAAGGCTTTGGCGGTATGGGGGGCGGCATGGGCGGCGGTCAGGGCTTTAATGCCAATATGAGCCAAGCGGATTTGGATGAAATCCTCCGCCAGTTTGGCGGTGGGGCAGGCGGTCGTCAGTCGCAAGGCGCGGGTGGCTTTAGATTTGATGATATTTTCTCGACATTTGGGGGCGGGTTCGCAGACGGATTTGGTGGCAGACAGTCGCAACGCTCGAGCAAAGGCGACGATCAGCATGCCGAGTTATCAATTGATTTAAAAGCTACTTATGAAGGCGATACCCGTAAAATTAGCCTAAATTTACCGGTACGAACCGCGACAGGGCTGGATTATCAAACCAAGACCATTGAAGTCAAAATTCCCAAAGGTATTGCCGAAGGACAACAAATTCGCTTGGCAAAACAAGGCAGTCCAAGCCCGTATGGCGGTGATAATGGCGATTTGTACCTAAAAATTAAATTTAATCACCCAGACAACATCCGTGTAGAAGGCAAAGACGTGTTCCAAACGGTAGACGTTGCGCCTTGGGAAGCAGCTATGGGCGGTCAAATCACGGTCAACACGCCTGCTGGCAAGGTCAATGTCAATGTACCAAAAAATAGCCGCACCGGTACCAATCTGCGCCTTAAAGGTAAAGGTATCCCAGCCAAAGAACCCGGTGATTTGTATTTAAGTTTAAATATCGTGTTGCCAAAAATTAATACAGACGCAGATATCCAAGCGTATGAAGCGTTCAAATCGGCATTTCCCTCGTTTGTCCCAAAGCGCTAATCTATTGATAATTAAGCTTTATTGATAACTAAGCAAAAAAAATAGGCAGTACAATAAAAAAAATGACAAACAGGCAACAAACATAACTATAGAGACACAACAGGAGTGTAACATGGCTCAAACCACCCATACGGATTTATCATTACGGTTAACCTTAGATGATTTGATTATGGCGAGTAGTTGGGATAAAAGCTGGATATTAGCGCTGATGGATGAAGATATTATTTATGCTGAAACGCCTGCTATCGATAGCCAGCCCTATTTTAATAGCACACAATTGACCACAGTGCGCCTTGCCTCACGCCTACGCCGTGATTTTGATGCCAGTCCGCAAGCGATTGGCTTGATACTATCGCTGCTTGACGAGCTAAGACCGCTTCGGCAGTTACAGCGGCAAATCATGCTCACGCGAATGATTCATGATGTGGATGACAGCTAACAAACATCAAGTTAGCCAACATCAATTAGGTGAGTTTAATGTTAAAAAAGGGCGGGTTATACTGTGATAATCCGCCCTTTTTATTTGCTACAGCAACCGATTATTGGGCAAAACCGTGGTTACGGAGCCAATTTTGTAGAAGTTGTATTTCGGCTTGTTGAGTATCGATTAGGGTATTGGTAAGGCTACGCACTTTGTCATCGTTACCATATTTGGCAACCACTTGTGAGAACGCAATCGCGCCTTTATGATGAATCAGCACGGTTTGGGCAAACGCTTGGTCGGCATTTTTAGTCATGACCGTGTCCACCATTTCTTGCTGCATATCATCGATAATGCTATCGATTTCTTGCTGGGCTGCCACACTATCTGCCATCGGCTGATTAGGGTCAGCGGTGTTTTGAATCAGTTGCATGGCAAGCCAATTCTGTAATATTTGTGATTCATTTTGGCGTGAGCTGATAATGTCTCGGGCTAAGTCTAGCAGTTCAGGATTTTTGCCGTATCGCTGCTCAATATTGGCAAGCGCGATGATTTCATCAAAATGACTCAGCATGGTTTTGACAAAAATCATATCCGGTGAGATGGGTATATAGTCAAATTGATTGAGGGTGTTTGGGTCACTGGCTGCAGCCGCATCGATGCTTGGCTGCTTGATGACAGTAAAATACGCTTCTTGATAGTCATTGATGGTGCTCGAGGCGGGCATCACATAACCTTGTGCCAGTTGACTGACGGTGAGCATGTTGTTATTGATTGCCTGTGTGTCTAATACTTGGGGCAATGGTTTATCATCAAATTCTAGGGGCGAGCTCGCGCTGGCAGCCGTTGGGGGTGTTGGCTGCTGAGAATCAGATTGCTCACAACCAATCATGCTGATAATTGCGATGATAAGCAGAATTGATGGTGCGGGGTTGGACATGCATCGGCTCCCATGCGTTGATTTTATACGGTGTGTTTTGAAATGATGACTGTCAGCATTGATTATCAGTCTTAGGCAACGAGTATAAAATAGGGCAAGCACAGTGACTATATCAATTGTGTCATGGCAACTTGCTTATCATTTGCTAGCTGCTGATTATGCTAACTGCCGAGTGCGGGCAATATCCCAGCCAAGGTAAAAAACGCGCGATAAGCGGCTACTTTTTTCTCCAAGCTTTGCGGGTAAGCGCGCGAGGTCGATGGCAACCGATAAATACCAAATGCTCGCCCAAAAGCGTTAACTTCAAGAAACTGATTGGTTTTTGGTAGTTTATAGGGTGTTTGGCTGGGATTGAAATAGGGTGACGCAGGGTCAATGATACTTTGGTTCACCAGCGCTATCAGCACTTCTGTGGCTTTGCCACCGGTGGTATATATCCACTTGACTTGCTCAAGCTGTGCCAAAACTTTACCCAAATCAACTGTAGCAACCACGGTTAAATGTTCATCAGCCGCATTGCCTTTTTCGCGGATGACGTGAGTGACTGAAGGACACTCACCGATGTTATAAGCCTGTAAAAATGCTTTGATTTTTTCGGCATCAAAGCGTTTTTCGTCACCGACTCGAAAATAATCGATATCATCAAAAAACACCTTGCCCATGATACGCCACATATCATTATAAAAATTGGGGTAATGAAATGCCATGCACCATTTGTCAGGCGTGGGCGGCATGGTACCCATCATCAAGACTTTGGTATCCGCAAAAAAGAAGTTACCAAATGGATGGGCTTCGACACGCGGGTCAGTCAATAAATTAGCAGACATATCAGTTTTTATGTTTAATTAAATACACGCCAAGCGCGGCACTGGCAATAATCGGTAATAACACCATAAAAAACGGTGAAAATCCCGTGCTTAAACTGACAAACCCGACCAAATCTTGCAGATACCTAAATACCAAGCCAAAGAGTAGAGCAATCACAATGCGATAGCCCAAACTTTGGTTACGCAAGGAGCCAAATACAAATGAACAAGCAACCAACACTAGCGATAGCATGGCAAAAGGCGACAATAGCTTTTTCCAAAAGGCAACTTCATGCTCAAGCGAGCGGCGTTTGTCTTTGGCTAAGAGCTGTTGGTGCTGCCATAATTCGGTCACTGACATGTTATCAGGGCTGCGTGTTAACAGATAAATCGCTGACGGCTCAATGGGTAACTGCAGCGTCATAGTCGGGATGGTAGTCAACTGACTGTGTCCATCGGCGGCGATGGTCAATTGTTTGACTTGTTGCAGCTGCCAGCCCGATGTCTTATCGGCGGTATTTTGGCTGACAAAGCTGCCGGTATCGGCCTGCAGCACTTGTTGGATATGGGCAGTGTCGTCTAGCTGCCAAACTTTGATATTTTTGAGCTCGCCTTTGGTATTGGCATGGTCAATATTGATGATGCGGTTGGCCTGTTTGTCCCAATAACCGTTGATGGCACTTGATAGCAAAGGTTTGTCATGCTTGACTTGGTGCGCTAACTGATTGCTAGTTGGCACTACATACTGCCCAAGCAACAAACGGATAATGACAAAAATAATCGCTGGTTGCATCACCCAACCGACTATTTTAAAGCGGCTGATGCCTGCTGCTTGAATCACCGTAAGCTCACTGGTGTTGGCAAGCAAGCCTAGCCCTACCACTGCGCCTAATAGTGTGCCAAATGGCATATAGTCGAGTAAATCACGGGGTGCACTATAGGCAATAAAACGCAAGGCATCTAAATAATTGTAATGGTCATTGAGATCCTGCAACTCTGCCAGATAATCAAAGACGACTTTAAGTAGCCAAAGACCAATGATAGCCCCTGTCATGGCAAAAAGCGCTTGTTTTTTAACGTAACGAGATAAAATCATGGCTGACCGCCTGCGGACAACTGACGACTTTGGCGACGATAGCGGACACGATGTACCACGCGGCTTTGCCAATTTAACAACAATGCAAATGCGATAAAACCAACGATTAGCCAAATATACGCGTACTCACTAATGCGCTCTTTACCAATGGCAGTGCGTAGCGAAATGATACTAATCGCACAGCTAGCAAATATGAGCACTGAAGGTAACAGACGAAGCCAGCGTCCTTGACGGGGGCGTACTTGTGCAAGCGGGGTAGCAAGCATCGCCGCAATGATAATCAGCCACGGCATGGTAAAGCGATAGCCAAGCTCGGCTTTGACTTCGGGTTTTTGGGTATGGGCGAGCAGTTTGGCAGTGGTTTGGGTTTCGACATTGGTTTCGGTAATTGTTTCGCTGGCAGGTTTTTCTAGGGTAATGCGATATTTTTCAAAACTGGCTTGGTTGTATTTGGCGTTGTTGGTGCCAAGCTCATAGCGACGACCCTGAAACAAATCCAGCTGCATTGAGCTATCTGTGTCTTTACTGGGTACTTGATAGGCGCGCGTGGCGGTGATGATAACATCGTTTTTGGCGATTTTGCCGCTTTTATCGGTTTGCTGCTGCACCACGTATAGGTTTTTGAGTTCACGTTTTTCTTTATCAAACTCATCGACATACAGGTGATAGTTACCACTGCTGATAAAGGTTTTTGGACGCACTAAATCGAGCAAACTACCGAGCGACTGGGTTTGCCAAATCTGCTTACTGTTAGACAGTCCCCATGGTTTTGCCCAAAGACTAATCCCCATCTGAAATACAAATAACCCAGCAATGAGCGGAATCATCAAACGCGTTAAACGGCCGCGACTGATACCACTGGCAAACAGGACGCTCATCTCCTGATCCACGTACATACGACCGAGCACGAGCATCAGTGCGATAAAAAATGACAGCGGTAAAATCAGCTCAAGAAAGGTTGGAATGTTATAGCCAATAATAGTAAATAGCAAACCCACATCCAGCCTGCCTTCTGCAGCGATACCAAAATAGCGGATTAAACGACCGCCGAGCATCAGCGCCATCAGAAATAACAGCACAATCGCAGTATTAGCGGCGACTTGTTGCGTCATATAGCGTCGTAATATCACAAGTAACCACCTAATATTACTCAAAGATTAATCAATTCAAACAGCTAGGGAAGTAAATGCCAATATTGTACGACATCATACCATTCGGCGCATCTGTTAATCGGCTATTTTAGCGCGTTGCCGAGAGATTATGAATATGAATACTGTAAGGTAACATTTCACAATGGCTTTTCACCAGCACTTTTTATAGCCGCTTTATCAAAGCCACTTTTTACAAAGACTTTTCACAACTGCATTTTACCCTACGCAATGACGCCTGCTATCCCATCGCCCAGTGATAACCCAATGCTATAACCCAAATACGATAATAGGTATGCTATGATAATAGTTATTTCTTGATGACAATAATTAAGGAGCTTAAATGAGTTTGACATTGACACTAGCGACCGTGCTTAAAAAACCGGTCAAGAACAGCTATCACGTGGTATTGGTAGATGACAATAGCCAAACTATGGGGCAACTAACGAGCGAACTACAAACCGCTGTCAGTCGTT
The DNA here is from genome assembly GCF_001553955.1 of Moraxella osloensis. Lineage (NCBI taxonomy): Bacteria > Pseudomonadati > Pseudomonadota > Gammaproteobacteria > Moraxellales > Moraxellaceae > Faucicola > Faucicola osloensis. The sequence goes on along the minus strand of NZ_CP014234.1, from coordinate 1,565,975 downwards.
TGATTGAAGCGAGTCGTTTTAAGGGTAAGCTTGCCGACACCGCAATCAGTTATGGCACAGACAACAATACGGGTTTATTGTTGGTTGGCGTGGGGAGTCAAGACAAATTAAACGGCGGTAGCCTGCAAAAAATTGCCAAAGCAATTTATGCAAGTTTAAGCAGTCTTACCAAATCTGCGGTGATTAGTTTAGGCGATAGTATGGATGAGGTGAGTTTTGGTCAGTTGGCATTAGCCCTGTTAAATCAAAGCTACACCTTTGATATTTATAAATCGCAAAAAGCGGATAAACCGACGCTAAAAGACGTGACCTTATTGGTCAGCGCAGACAACCAACCTGCGTTTGACACCCTGCTACAGCTGCAGCACGCGACTGCGCAAGGTCAATCACTCACCAAAGATTTGGCAAATCAGCCACCAAATGTATGTTTCCCTGCCTATCTTGCAGAGCAAGCACAAAGCTTGGCAAATCAATACCCAGAGCTATTGACGGTCAAAGTACTGGGTGAAAAAGACATGCAGCAATTAGGGATGAACTGCTTTTTGGCAGTCGCTCGCGGCTCAGCGCATGAAGCTAAGCTAGTATTACTTGAGTACAATGGCAAAGCCGCCAAAAAAGACAAAAACAGCAAAACCAAAGGCAAAAAATCAAGCCTAGAGCAACCGATTGTACTCGTGGGTAAAGGCATCACCTTTGACAGTGGTGGTATTTCACTCAAACCAGGTTTGGGTATGGGTGAGATGAAATACGACATGGGCGGTGCAGCGGCAGTCATGGGCATGATTAAAGCGCTATGTGAAGCGCGTCTACCGCTACAAGTCGTTGGCGCACTCGCTTGTGCGGAGAATATGCCATCAGGAACAGCGACTCGCCCTGGCGATATCGTCACCGCCATGAATGGTAAAACCGTGGAAATCCTCAATACGGATGCCGAAGGTCGTTTGGTACTATGCGACACCTTGGTATATGTGCAGCGCTATCAGCCAAAAGTGATTATTGACATGGCAACCTTGACGGGGGCGTGTATCGTGGCGCTGGGTTATGTGCGCTCAGGTTTATACAGTAACAATGAAGATGTGATTTTTGAGCTTGAACAAGCTAGCGAATCAGCGTATGACCGTGTTTGGCACATGCCACTGGATGATGACTACCAAGAGCAGCTTAAATCCAACATGGCAGATATGCAAAACATTGGCGGTATGCCGGCAGGGTCAGTCACAGCGGCGTGTTTTTTATCCAAGTTTGTTGAAGATATCCCTTGGGCGCACTTGGATATCGCAGGGACGGCATGGCAGTCGGGTAAAGAGCCAACCGCAACAGGTCGTCCAGTACCGTTATTGATGCATTATCTTTATCGCCAAGCTGCCCAAGATGCAGTCTAGGTGATAGGACGCTGACCCCTAATGATGGCCTCGCAAATTAGTTTTTATATTTTGTCCCCGCAAAAAAAACAGCTGGCGTTTGTCTGCCAGCTGATTTCAACCGTGCTAGCCAAAAGCGATGATAGCATTATCGTAGTGGCAGCATCCGAGCTATTACCCCCACTTGATGACCGACTATGGTCATTGAGTGATGTGGCGTTTATTCCCCACCAAATTATCCAGCAACTTGATGCCTTTTATCACCAAAAACTCCCTGCCAGTGTGGTACTTACCGATAATATCGAACTTGTCACCTTATTTGATGGCGTCGTCATCAATCTCACCAACGAAGCAATTGTAGATACCCAAGCTAGCCGCCTGCTAGAAGTTATCGACGCTGCCCCCGAACAGGTTGAAAGTGGTCGTCAAAAATACCGCGTTTATCAAGCACAATTACAATCACTAGCAACCAACAGCGCACCTGCCATCCAAGTTTTTCAAATCCGCTAACCTCTTTACCCAATACTTTGATAGCTTTAAGTTGACGATTTTAAAAATAAATTATGCAAATTGTTAAAAAATGTTAATATAGCAGCCATTTTTGCGGTGAAATATTAAGAGGTTATTATGTTAAAGCTTATCCAAGCGTATCAGCGCGTGGGGTTGGTGCCTTTGATTGTGATAGGGCTGATACTCGGTATCTTAGTCGGTTCATTAGCCAATCCGACTATCATCGGCGGTTTATCCATGAGTGTGGCGCAAACCATCTCAATTTTGGGTGCGTTGTTTGTCGGTGCGTTAAAAGCGATTGCACCGTTGTTGGTGTTTATCTTAATCATTGCCGCTATCAGTCAGCATAAATCAGGCACTCAGGTCAATGTCCGCTCAACCTTGGTGCTGTATATGGCAGGTACGTTCTTGGCAGCTTTGACGGCGGTAGTAGCAAGCTTTTTATTCCCAACCGAATTGATTTTAAAAGCCGGTGAAGTCAGTCAGACGCCACCGTCATCCTTAGCAGAAGTGATAAAAGTACTCTTGACCAACATGGTGGAAAATCCTATCAAATCGATCGTCAATGCCAACTACATGGGCGTGCTATCTTGGGCGGCGATTTTGGGTTTTGCCTTGCGCCATGCCTCAGACAATACCAAGCAAATGATTAACGATTTGGCGGAAGCGGTCTCAAGCGTGGTCAAATGGGTGATTTGGTTTGCGCCATTGGGCGTGTTTGGCTTGGTGACACAAACCATCGCTGAAACGGGTCTGTCGGTGTTATTAAGTTATGCCCGTTTGTTAGCAGTGTTGGTCGGCTCTATGGTGTTTATCGCTTTAGTTGTAAACCCATTAATTGTATTTGTCAAAACCCGCAAAAATCCTTATCCATTGGTGTTTACCTGCCTTAAAGAAAGTGGCATCACCGCCTTCTTTACTCGTAGTTCAGCTGCCAATATTCCTGTGAATCTAAACCTTGCGCATAAGTTGGGTTTGCATGAGGATACTTATTCAATCACTATTCCGTTAGGTGCCACCATTAATATGGCAGGGGCGGCGATTACCATCAATGTCATGACATTGGCAGCGGCACATACGTTAGGTATTCATGTGGACTTCGGGTCTGCGCTATTGTTAGCGGTGGTGTCTACCTTAGCTGCGGCGGGGGCATCAGGTGTTGCAGGGGGGTCATTGCTATTGATACCATTGGCCTGTAGTTTCTTTAATATTCCTGACACCATTGCCATGCAGGTAGTCGCGATTGGCTTTATTATTGGGGTAGTACAAGACTCGGTTGAGACAGCACTCAACTCATCAACGGACGTGTTATTCACCGCGGCAGCAGATCCCAAATATGCTGCTTATCACCGCTAAAAGTTGCTAAAGATTTTGAGTCATATAACGATAAAAAAGGAACAATAAAAAAGGGTATCAAGCGTGTCTTTTTTATTGTCCAAATAATCAATAGACTAATTAGCTAATAATCCACAAAAAAAAAGATGCCACGTAGGCATCTTTTTTTATAAAAATCGTTTAACAATTAGCGATTATGGGTTTACTACAACAGGTACGATTTGTACATCAACGGGTACAGCCGTTGTTGTTGAGGCAATCGCTGTATTGTCGTCAATAGGTTTAACGGTGACTGCTTGAACCGCAGGCCCTTTTGGGATAACTTTTACTACAGGGACCACAACTACAGGATTGGGTTGAGCATTCATAGGTGCTCTTGGCGCAACAGATTTGTTAGTGCTTTCGTCGATTTTTAGGTCAGCTGGGATATCAATGTTTATTTCGCTGGTTCTTGGCGTTGCTTTGCTGCCTTTTTTAGCCTTGGCTGAAGCTTTGGTACTGTGAGTATTTTTTGAGGCTTTTGTGGATTTTTGCGGTTTTGCTTTTGCCGATGCGACGTTTTTGTGTGTGGTAGTCGATTTGGTCGTAGTTGTTACTTTAGTCGCTGCTTGGGCACTGACCGTAAGACCTGTTGCTATGACTAATGCAGTAAGCGTTGTGGCTAATTTTTTCATAATTTTTTCCTCATTGTTGATTGATAGGTTGATGATTAGCTTGTTTTCTATAGTTATATTAGGTGGTTAGTATCATTCCCCAAATATGACCGTATTATCAATTATCAAGAAAATGCTTTAAGGGAGTACTAAACGCCTAGATGTCATTATAGAACAATCATCCGACGCAACAATGTAAGGATTGCAGGCAAAATGTTGAGAATACGTAAATAAATCCTAACGCCATCAAAGAAGTTATCCGGTAGCGTTAACAATCAGTGAAATTGTCAATGAAACGCCATCAAATTTTATTTTGGGGTAAATTTTATGGTATAAGTAAAAGACCAGTTAGCAGAAGTTATTAACAAAACCTTGCAAAACTTACTAATGCTTACTAGAAGCGTCAACGATATCAACCTTGTAGGGCTTTTTTTTGCACTTTTTTATATAACGGCTATGAGAATGCCACAAACCTTACAAAATTGCTCGTTACAACAAGATAGAATCATTCTAATATGCAGTCATGTGTTAAAGCATAGGTCAATATGCTTTAATAACTAAAATGCAAAATTTCTAAAAGTGTCAAAGTACAAAAGCAGGACATTAAAAATACTAAAAAAAGGAGAATTATCATGTTTCGTTGGGCTATTATTTTTGCGGTAATCGCACTCATTGCGAGTTTCTTAGGTTTTGGTGGTGTCGCAGGTTTATCGGCAAACTTGGCATATGTGTTCTTGGCAGTAGCGGTGATTTTATTTATTATCGCCTTTATTAGCCGAAAAGTTTAGCTACTAAAGTTTTGATACTAAATGGTAATACGATAGGTCGATTTGACGGGTCTATTTAATTTGGTATGATCGTACCAAACACACTTAAAATAACCTTTTACTATATGAAAACACGTTTGTTTGATGCAAAGTGTTAACAATGTAAAAGGTTATTTTTTTTTGTTAGAATTTTCACTCAGATATAGCTTTGCCTCATATGCCAGCAATGCCAGTAAGGCAACCAAAAATGGCATGATGTAATACAGTAATCTAAAAATCAATAGCACCGCCAGCATCTGCGTCCGATCGACTTTGGGCAAAGCCGTAATCATGACCACTTCAAATACGCCCAATCCCCCAGGGACATGACTTAAAATACCGATTGCCATTGATTGAATAAACGCAGAAAAGGTCGCCCAATAGCTAATATGCTCAGAAGGCGGCAATAGTAAGTACAGTACCAACGCCACGGTACTTAAATCTAAAATGGCAATCGCAATCTGTTGCAGCACAATTTTGGCGGGCGGTAAGTCAAAACGCCAACCCCGAATCACCACGTGTTTGCCTTGCTTGCCAGCATATACAATAATCGCTGCAATAACGCTTAACATGATGATGCCAAGCACCCGTACATAAAAAGTATGCTCAAAGATGCCAAGGGATTTATCCAGTTCAGATAATAGTTGAATGGTAATCTCAGGATGGCTAGTCAAAGACGCCCCAATCAACGTGGTAATACCAAAGGTAAATGCCATCGACACCATCCAGACGATATTGGCAATTTCATTATGAGTCAGATTAAAACGGCGATAGTTACGATAACGGATACCACTTGCGGTCACAAGATTGAGCCCAATGGTGTGGCTAATGGCATAAGCGGTAAAAGAGGTGAGGGCGACATGGCGGTAATCAAGTTTTTTGCCGAGTTGGCGGAGCGCAATAAAATCATAAAGGGTGAGTACTAAATAACCAAAAGCCACCACGATGGCGGCGATAAAAAGATGGAAGGTAGGAATATGCGCGATAGCGTCTAGAACGTCTTGATAGTGCACAGTTTTGGTCAAACGATAAAGCGCGCGAATTGCCATAAAAAAAATCAATACCGTAATCGCTGTTAATGCAAGTCGCCAAACCTGCTTAAACCAAGAACTATTCATGCATTCAACCTAATTTTTTTTAGTAGACATTACAATCATTTAATCAATTAGTCGCCAACATTATTTTCATTATCTGCAAACAATGTCAAATTTATCTCATCATCTCGCGCAGTAGGGGTTTGGTGCGCCAAACGCTCGGCACGCAGTCGTTTGAGTCGCCGGATAGTCAATAACTTAAGTACTTGCCGCTTTTGTGAGTCATTCATCATAAGCCAAAGGTCACGCTCAGTGCGATTGCGCAAACAGCCTTTACAATACCCCTGTTTATCTAGCTCGCAGACTTGAATACAAGGACTGGCAATCTCAAATAGCTCTTGCTGCTCCATCGCGGTGATAACTCCTGACTACGCCATACAAATGGACGAGTAATCCACCTATGCAGAGATAGGGTTAACTGGGCGGAAAATCAAATAACACAGGCAAAAACGTACCACCAAACACGGCTAGCTAATTAACACGACAAATTTTAACGTGTTGAAACCTCGCATCATGGCTATTTTAGCCAAGCAATGCTAAGATTAAATGTTAGCCAAACCAACAACAGTCGATATGATGATTTACTATAATTAAAAATTTGAGATAAAGCCATGCAAATTGTGTATATTCACGGACTTGATAGCAATCCAAACGCCGAAAAAGCGCAAAAACTCAAAGATTTTTGTGCCAAAAATTTCCCACAAATCAAGGTTGTTGCGCCCGATTTGAATCGTTCACCCAATGAGTCAATTGCTTTAATCCAACAAATTATTGCCAACGACCCGAATACAGGTTTGGTCGGTAGTTCGCTCGGTGGGTTTTATGGCAACATTTTGGCAAATTTGACAGGTAAAAAAACGGTATTGCTCAATCCAAGTGTGCACAGTGGCACAAGTCTCAAGCGTTTTTTTGGGGAAGATTTTGACGGTTTACCCGATGATTATATCGGTCACGTCACCCCCGATGGTTGGCACATTAGCAAAAAAGATATTGAGTGGCTGGTAGCAAATCGCCCCGAACAACCGCTCAATCCGCAAAATTTATTGGTAATTTTGAAAAAAGGCGATGAGCTGCTTAATTTCCAAGATGCGGTCAATTATTTTAGTCAAAGCGCTTTGGAAAAAAGCAATGCCCAAAGCCATATCATCGTGGAAGAGGGTGGCGACCATCGTATGAGTGATTTTGAAACCAAATTACCGCAAATCATACTGTTCTTGTTTGGCTTGCCGCTGATTAAGTAAAAATTTGCTCGAAAGGTCAGGCTTTAGCCTTGAAAATGGGTTTATCTCATACCACTAGCTATATCTACTATTTAGTATGAATCATTGAAAATTTTAAAAAATTAAGGTTGTTATGAGTAGTTACACATCCACATCCCTCGAAGTATTAGAAGGTCTTGACCCGGTACGCCGCCGCCCCGGCATGTACACTGACACCACACGCCCCAACCATCTTGCCCAAGAAGTCATCGACAACTCGGTGGACGAAGCCCTTGCAGGTCACGCCAAAAACATTACTGTCATTCTACACACCGACGGCTCGCTGTCAGTCGAAGATGACGGACGCGGCATGCCCACCGACATTCACCCCGAATTTAACCAATCGGGCATTGAGCTGATTTTGACACGCCTACACGCAGGCGGTAAATTTTCTACCGACAACTACCAAGTCTCAGGCGGTCTGCATGGCGTGGGGATTTCAGTCGTTAATGCCTTGTCGCACAAAGTCGATGTCACTGTGTGGCGAAATGGCGAAGAATTTACCATGCAATTTGCCGATGGCAATGCGGTTGCTCCGCTGGCGGTTGCCCCGTCTTCTAACAAGAAAAAACGTGGGACACTCGTGCGGTTTTGGGTCAATGAAACATACTTTGACTCACCAAAATTTAACATCAAACAACTCAAACATCATCTTAAAGCCAAAGCCGTGTTATCGGCAGGGCTGACCATTACTTTTATCAATGAAATTGACGGTGACAAAGACGTTTGGCAATTTACCGATGGGCTATCGCAATATCTCACCGAGCAACTGGTCGAAGAAATCACCCTCCCAGAACAGCCATTCGTGTTTAATTACGACGCCAAAAAAGGCGAACGAGCAGGGTTAAGCTTTGCCATTTGTTGGCTTAGCGAGGGAGGTACGCCTGTGCAAGAAAGCTACGTTAACTTGATTCCTACGGCTCAAGGTGGCACCCACGTCAATGGACTACGCACAGGTATTACTGACGCGTTAAAAGAATTTTGTGAACTGCACAATCTACTGCCGCGCAACGTCAAACTCGCTCCCGAAGACGTGTGGGATGGGGTCAATTATATTTTATCGCTAAAATTCTCCGAACCGCAATTTAGCGGACAGACCAAAGAGCGCTTATCGAGCCGAGAAGCAGCGGGCGTGGTGCAAGCCTTTGCTAAAGATGGCTTTAGCTTGTGGCTCAATCAAAACTCAGAGATTGCCAAACAAATCGCTGAACTTGCCATTAATAAAGCGGGCAAACGGCTAAAATCTGCCAAAAAAGTTGAGCGTAAAAAAATCACCCAAGGACCCGCATTGCCAGGCAAATTGGCGGATTGTCGCGGTGATTTGCGAGATGGCGCAGAGCTGTTTTTGGTGGAAGGGGATTCGGCAGGTGGCTCAGCAAAACAGGCACGTGATAGACATTTTCAAGCGATTATGCCCCTGCGAGGCAAGATTTTGAACACGTGGGAAGTGTCGCCCGATACGGTGCTTGCCAGTGAAGAAATCCACAATATTGCCATTGCCATTGGCGTTGATCCTGATTCGGACGACTTGAGCGAACTGCGTTATGATAAAATCTGTATTTTGGCGGATGCCGATTCGGATGGACTGCATATTGCCACGTTGCTGTGTGCGCTGTTTGTCAAACATTTTAAAGCGGTGGTTGATGCAGGGCATCTGTACGTTGCAATGCCACCGCTATACCGCATTGATATTGGCAAAGAGGTGGAGTACGCCCTTGATAATGACGAACTTGAGCAAATCTTGAAAAAAGTGGCAAAAAACAAAAAGCCGCAAATTACCCGTTTTAAAGGCTTGGGCGAGATGAGTGCCGAACAGCTACGTGAAACCACGATGAATCCTGATACGCGACGTTTGGTGCAGCTAGACCTTGATGACCCAATTGCAACCGATAGCATGATGGATATGCTGCTTGCCAAAAAACGCGCCAGCGACCGTAAAACATGGCTTGAGCAAAAAGGCGACTTGGCAGAAATTGGGGTTTAATGGCTAGGCAAAAATGATTGACGTTAAGCCTACACTGCTAGCGCGTACTTTTGTAAGTGCATGGCTATCAGCTACGTTTGCACATTATCACGTAGATAAATCCTATGACGCTGTAGACTTTTCAAAGGCAAATGACGCTCGTGATACGATTTATCAACTTTCCCCTGCTGCTTAATATAAGGCAAATCCGCGAATATGACTAAATTGTTGATTACCCTGCTTTTATTCTTTATCACCGCCATTGCCGAGATTGTCAGTTGCTATCTTGGCTATCTGATGCTCAAACAGCATAAACCGCTTTGGCTCATTGTACCTATGACCATCACGCTTGCCCTGTTCGTATGGCTACTGACCCTTCATCCCACCGCGACAGGGCGAGTGTATGCCGCATATGGTGGCATATATATCACGACGGCTTTGGTATGGCTAAAATTTGTCGATGGCGTTTCTTTAACGCACTGGGACAGCATTGGCGGTTTGGTGATACTGTTGGGCGCAACTATCATTATCCTGCAGCCCAAAAGTTTGTTATAAACTCCGCCAATCAACAAATTTGCTAATTTTAGTGCACTAATGTAAACTCAAATTAAATTATTAAATCAAAGAGACCCTACATGGATATCAACCAAACGCCATTAGATCCCAGCCAATTTGGCTCAAATGTGCCGCGCCGCGATGACCCAAACATTGCCAAACTTGCCGCAAAATACTTAAAAATGCGCGGTTGGCAACTTGTGGGCGAGGTGCCCAATGTCAAACAGCTGGTCATGCTCGCTGCCCCGCACACGTCAAACGAAGATGGCTGGAATGCGGTGATGGGCATTTTATCAGTTGGCATTGATTTTAAATTGATGGGCAAAAAAGAGCTGTTTCGTATCCCCCTCATCGGGTCTTTCTTAAAATGGGGCGGTATGATTTCGATTGACCGTCACAAAAAAGGCTCGACTTTGCAGGCGACTTTGGAGCAGTTTAACCAACGAGATCAACTTTGGTTAGGGTTGGCACCTGAAGGGACACGTAGTTATACCGAAAAATGGAAAACAGGGTTTTATCATATTGCCGTAGGCGCAGGCGTACCAATTTTGCCGATTGCAATGGACTATAAAACCAAGCAAATCCGCTTTATGCCTTTGTTTTACCCAACGGGCGACTATGATGCCGATTTACCGAAAATTTTAGAAAACTATCGCGGCGTTTTGGGTAAGCATTTTGAAAAAATGTCACAGCCACTACAAGATTTACACCGTTAATAAAATACCCTGATTACTTATCAGGGCATTTTTTTCAGCGTGGCTGTACACTAAACAACTATGATTTAGGTTTTAAATCATCGCTACTAAAGGTGCTGGTAGGTTGAATAATCGCTTGCTGTGTTTGGGTCGTTTTATCGGTATCGATGCTTTCAGCCAAATTGTTAAGTGCGGTATGCAATGACGTGGTGGTATCGACAGTGGTTGCTTGATTGTTGTCAATCCCCGATGCATTGCCTGAGTCAATTGGACGCTCAATGCTACCTGTTTGTGTAGGTGCGTACTGAGTCGCAACATCTGTTTCAAACCCTGTCAATTTAGTAGGCTCTTTCACAGGCGTATTCATCATATTTGTCAAGCCTGAGCGTTGACCTTCCGCCTTATCTTGGATGTTTTTTAAAAAACGGGCGGCAGCTTCACGACCACCAAGACCAAAGGCTAGGGCAAACGCAACCGCGACTGCGCCTAAAGTCAAGCCAAATGCCATATTGACAATCGAGTCAGCAATACCCATCGCACGTAAGCCCATCGCAAGCACCACACCCATGATGAGAACACGCACAAGGTTGGCTAAAAATGCCGTACCATTTTGTGAGCGTTGTACCGCACTCGCCAGTAAATTGGCAAGCCAAAAACCCACAGCAAGGATAATTGCACCTAGGATGACTTGCGCGCCAAACTGGATGAAGACGTTGATTAAATTTCCAATATAAGTAAAGCCAAGGCTGCGAGCCGCTTCGATGGTGGCAAATAACATCACAAAGAACACAATCAAAAAGCCTGCCACGTCAGAGACTTTGGCAGTACCTAACACATTTTGCAAGCCTAACTTGCTTGGTAATACATTGACGCCTGAGTTATCAAGTAGGTTTTTGACGATATCGGCAATCATTTTTGACACAAAATACGCTACACCTAAAATCAATATGGCCATGATGATATTTGGAATCGCTAGCATGATTTCGTTCAGCATATTGGTCGCAGGACCAGAAATCGCTTGGATATCCAGTACATTAAGACCCATGATAATCGCGGTAATGAGTACGATGAGATACACCAGCGTACCTGCGATATTGGCGATTTGGGTTTGGTTGCCGATACCCGCCTTGCCTGCTAAGTTTTGCACGTTTAAGCTTGTGACAATATTAGTGACGATACCACGTAAAATTTTGGCAATAACAAAACCGACAAAAATAATCACACCCGCGCCGATTAAGTTAGGGATGTAAGATAACGCTTTGGTAATCATGCCATTAATCGGGGCTAACAGACCCGTTACGCCCAATTGCTGCAATACCATTGGCAAGAACATGAGCAAAATAAACCAATAAGCCAAGTTAGCAATGCTCTCGCTCATGTGCGGTACGCCTGCTTCGCTTGATAGTTTTTCATCAACTGACGTGCGGTTAAGCACGTTTGACAGCGCAGAGCGCACCACAGTCGCCAGTACCCAACCTAGTAGCGCAAGTAAGCCTGCAGCAATTAGATTTGGAATAAATAACAACACGATATTGACCATATTGGCAAACGGCACTGAGATAGCGTCAAGTTTTAAGAAACTTAATGCCGCAGAAATACCAATGATAAAGACAAACCAAAAAACAATACGTGATAATAAATGCGCCAAATCATAGGTTTTACCCGTTGACGCATTCATTTTTTGATTGATGCTCAGTTTTTCTAATAATTTATGCACCACCGAACCGACAATACTGGCGATAATCCAACCAAGAATAAAAATAATCAGTGCGCCAATCATGGTCATCATGGATGAACCAAGAGTTTGGTTATAATTAATGAAAAAATTGTCCATTGTGCCTCCTACAATTTGGTTATATTATTGATGTGGTTGATAAAAGTTTTTAAATACTCGAAAATTACCAGCTATATGCTACTCCATACTATTGTTTGTCTATCCTCGGTCTAGCTAAGCCAATGTCGTGCTTATAATTATCATTGTTGTGTGTATGTTTAATTAAATAAAGTGCTACAAATAACTTTCAAGTGTTTGCAAATGTTACTGTAGCATTGAAGCTCAACAAGATGACAGTGTAAAAAAGTTGCGTTTCAACCCTTTTTACCCCTAAATTGTTAAGAAAATTGTATTAATGTAAACATAGTTTTACTATTGCCCAATTTTTTGTTTGGCCATACGGTCACCTCACGATGTCATAGGTTTTGCAAACTATTTCTGCTATGATAGCTACAATTTTGAGACGATTTTTTAGTCGTTATTAGACCTTAATTGGACATATCAGATAGGAAATTTTATGAGCAATAATACAGTTCCCGTATTGGCAGCAGTTGTGTTAGGTGCTTTGGCATTATCACCCGTTTTTATCAAAAGTTTTGGCAACGACCCACAAGTAGCCGCCATCGGTAGCCGTCAGTTGGCGGGTAATTCATCCGCTATCAATGCCCAAAGTAGTGAAGTGGCAAAGGTAGGTTATAGCCTAGGTTATATGATGGGTCAAAACATCAAAAAAGACGCCAAAGACCTCAATCCTGCTGATATCAATCAAGGTATCAATGACGGTTTTAATGGTAAAGAATCGACCATGTCCCGTGAAGAAATGATTAAAGCGGTACAAACCTATGAGCAAAATCAAATCCAAAAACGCCTTCAAGACAACCAAGCCAAAGGTGAAGCTTTCTTAGCGCAAAATGCTAAAAAAGCGGGTGTCAAAACGACCGCGTCTGGCTTGCAGTATGAAGTGCTCAAAGAAGGTACCGGCGCACAGCCAAAAGCCACAGATATCGTAGCCGTACAATACGAAGGTAAATTATTAGACGGTAAAGTATTTGATAGCACCGCACAGCATGGCGGCGAGCCTGCGGTGTTCCCGCTTAACCAAGTTATCCCAGGGTGGACTGAAGGCTTACAATTGATGAAAGAAGGCGGCAAATATCGCTTCTACATTCCATCAAAACTCGCTTACGGTGAGCAAGGCGCTCCCCAAGGTGGTATTGAGCCAAATAGTGTGCTCATCTTTGATGTTGATTTGCTAAAAGTCAATCCACCGGCTGATGCTGCACAGCCTGCCGCAGCAGATATCCAAGCTCAACTACAACAACAAATTGAATCCATGCAGTCAGCTTCTCAACCTGCCCAATCTGCTAAATAGGTGGGGTTGGCGTCAGATAGGTGGTCTCAATCAGCTGGGCAAGCGCAACTATCGAATTCGCTCGCCCTACTCATCGGCACGATGGCAAAGGAACATCCCAATGATTTTAGCATATAAAAAAGTAAATTTAGTGACTGGCATCGCTACTGGCATGCTGTTAGCGGTTACGTCAATCAGTGCAAATGCCGCACCGGCTAGCACTAACGCAACAAAAGTTGCGTCCTCTGTTTATGTACCAAAATCAACAGTGACGGCAACTAGCCCAGCATTGGCACAAGTCGGCTATAGTTTTGGCTATCTGATGGGTGAGAGCAACAAAGACAGTATTGATGACTTAAATCTGGATGCGTTTTTTCAGGGATTTCGAGATGCATACTCAGCGCAGTCGCCCAATCTTGACAAAAAACAAATGCAAAAAGTATTGCTAGACTATCAAAAAAACAAAGAAATCGCCTATGCCAAAGAAGTACAAGCATTAGCAGCGAGCAATGCGGCAGAAGGTAAACAGTTCTTACTACAAAACGGCAAAAAATCAGGCGTGAAGACTACCGCGTCGGGTCTACAATACCAAGTGCTAACACAAGGGAGAGGCAAATCGCCTAAAGCAACGGACAAGGTCAAAGTCCACTACGAAGGTCGCTTGATTGACGGTACGATTTTTGACAGCTCTTATAAACGTGGCGAACCTGTGACTTTCCCACTCAACCAAGTGATTAAAGGTTGGACAGAAGGGCTACAGTTGATGAAAGAAGGGGGTAAATACCGTCTGTTTGTTCCCGCTAATTTGGGGTATGGCGAAGCAGGCAATGCCGATATCGAACCCAATAGCGTGTTGATTTTTGATATTGAGCTGCTACAAGTCAATCCACCCGTGACCCAACCCGTCAAACTTTAAGTTTTCTCCCATCTTAAAGTTTTCCCCAGTTGGCTATAAAAAAACGCTCATATTCCTATTGAGCGTTTTTTATATGAGGGCTTGAAAAGCGTACCTTTAAAGCACCTTTTTTAATACTTTAGAGTTGCGGGTATTGTCATAAAAGGCATAGCGGTCAGCCGGTAGCGATTCAGCAGGGACTTCCATAAACCCATGCTCGACAAACCAATGCGCGGTGCGAGTAGTCAAGACATACAATTCATGGATGCCACGGCTACGCGCTTGTTGCTCTAAGAATGCTATCAAATCTGCGCCACGGCTACCATTGCGATAATCGGGATGGACAGCCACACAAGCCACTTCCGCGGCTTGGTCATTGAGTGGGTATAAAGCCGCGCAGCCTAGCACCATGCCATCACGCTCAATCACGCTAAAGTTTTCGATATCGCTCTCTAAACGCTCACGCGAACGACGGACCAAAATACCTTGTTCTTCGAGTGGCTCTAGCAGTTCAATCAAACCTACCACATCGTCGATATCGGCACGGCGAATTTCTTCATACGGGTCATGGGAGATTAGCGTCCCTGAGCCATCACGGGTAAATAACTCTTCAAGCAGTGCGCCATCTTTGGCATAGGAGATAATATGGGTACGGTGGATGCCGTATTGACAGGCATCGCTGGCTGCCCGTAAGAAACGCGCGATTTCTGAGTTTTCAGGAACATCTCGTAAGAAGCGTGTCACTTCATGCGGAATCATTTCTTTAAGCAGGTGAGTGCCATCTTTATAGATACCTGTTTGCTCACCCAAGAAAATTAATTTATCCGCTTTTAGGCTAATCGCCGCTTGTAGCGCCACATCTTCAGCCAGCAGGTTAAATACTTCGCCTGTCGCAGAATAGCCCATACTACCCAAAATCACCACATGATCATGGATTAAATTGTTGTGTATGGCTTCGGCATCAATCGCGCGCACTTCCCCAGTAAATTGGTAATCGATGCCATTACGGATGCCATAAGGGCGGGCGGTGACGAAGTTGCCTGAGATGGCATGAATACGAGAGCCATACATCGGCGAATTGGCAAGTCCCATCGATAGCTGCGCTTCAATTTGCAGGCGAATTGAGCCAACGGCTTTTAGGATGTACGGCATGGCTTCTTTTGTAGTGATGCGCACGTCATCTACCATCGGTGTTTCGATATGGTTCTCGGCAAGATTGGCATCAATTTGCGGACGCGCACCGTGGACGAGTACGAGCTTAATGCCAAGACTATGCAGCAGCGCAAAATCATGAATCAAATGGCTAAAGTTGTCGTGATTGACCGCTTCGCCATTGAACATAATGACAAAGGTCTTGCCACGATGGGTGTTGATATAGGGCGCAAAGTTACGAAACCATAATACATAAGGCGGGGTAACATAAGCAGGGGTTGTGGCAGCGGCATTTTGTTGGGCAGTATTGGGTAAATCAATCATAGCGTGATAGGCAAGTATAGGGTTATTATCAGTCATCGTTTCGCCATCGGCAAGCGGTGCATTGCCATTGGTAAAACTTGCTGAAGTGTCGGTTGAAGTTGGCATGATAATAGTAGATATGATAAAAAAAGTAGACGTACAAACAGCATACGATAAAGTTTTTGTCTCTTTTAATTAAACATACATGTAATTAAACATACATGTAAGTTTAACAGCGTGATTGCGACGCATCGCTCAGAGACTAACGATAAGGCTATCAATAAACCTTACAAAATACAATAGCTAATCTTACTGATTTTGGCTGCGCTGTTTGTATTTAGTAAATTCATCCCGCAACTTTCAACTTGCTAGTGAGTTAAATTGTAAAGTTTGTTATGCTAATCTATAGTCGAGCATTAACCTATTTGACCACCCAATCAGCGGTGTAGGCCAACCTGCCAAAAAAACAGAATACGCTAGCAGCCGCTGACACAACAATTTTGAACATTTGAAAATCATGATTTAATGGAGAATATTCATGCAAAAGCTTTCAGTATTCGCGCTAATGACCGCCTCACTTGGGGCATCAGCCACCGCAATGGCTGTGCTACCAACGGTGGCATTAGACCCTGTTGATAATAATCAAGCTGCACCTATCTCAGCGCCAGTTGCTAGTCAAATTCAAACCCGCATTTTAGCCTCTGTGGTTGGTCAGGATCCACAAGGTCAAGAAGTGTTAAGCCCCGTCAATGCACAAACGCGCCTTGCATCTGGCAACATCGTAGAGTATCGCGGCTACTTAACCAATAACAGCCCCGACCGTATCCGCAACATGAAAGTGACCATGAACATTCCCGCCAATATGGAATTAGTGAGCACGAGCGATGTAGAGCCAACCCGCGCGTTTGGTAGTATGGACGGTGCCAATTTTCAATATATGCCACTAAAAACCAATATGAATGGCGTGCTACAGAACCTACCGATGGCTTACTATAAAGCCATACAGTGGGATGTACCAGGTTTGGGTCTTAATGAAGTGGCGATGGTAAAGTATCGTTTAAAAGTAAAATAATAAGCGCTCAATGCCTAGAAGGGCTCAACGCATAAAACCGCTCAATTGAATGAGCGGTTTTTTTATTTACAATTTTTGAAACTTGCCGATTTTTTGCTCGATATCGCTGAGCTTTGCTAAGGTTGCAATTTCCCCTGCTTTTATCGTCGCTTCTCTAGCTATGGTATTGGTCGTGCCAATATCACCAACGGCCGGGCGTATCACCACGTCCGCCCATTTGATTTCAGCAGCATTTGCTTGATGGGGGATGACGGCAAATGTCTTATCCAGTAGCGCCCAAAAATCCTGCGGATGACTATTTTTTGGCGGGCTTGAGACATCTACCGCGATGATAATATCTGCGCCCATTTGTTTGGCAGTTTGCACAGGCACAAGGCTTGTCAAACCGCCATCGCCATAGCGTTTATTGTTGATACGTGGCGGTACAAAAACACCGTACACGCTACTGGATGCACGCACCGCAAGACCGGTATTGCCTTTATCAAAGACGGCTTTTTGCTTGGTGGTTAAATCGGTGGCGACACTGGCAAAACGGATGGGGAGTTTTTCAATCGGTCGATTATCGACTTGGGTATTTACCCAGTTTTGTAGTTTGATGCCTTCGATAAATCCTTGTTTGCTCCAGCTATAATCGAGTAATTCATTATTGCTAACATGGGTCGCGATGTCTTCAAGTTCGCTAGCGGACTTGCCACTGGCGTATAAACTACCGACTAGACTGCCGCTACTGGTACCGACGATTAAGTCGGGGGTGATGCCATTTTTTTCCAGTACCTTGATGACGCCGACATGAGCAAAACCTTTGGCACCGCCCCCGCCTAATACAAGGGCGATTTTGGGTTTTACTGATGGTTGAACGGGTGGTTTAATAGGTTGGGTGGGTATCACTGGCGTTTTGGTGCAGGCGGTGACTGCGAAAGTTAATAGCAGGTAAGTGAATAATTTTTTCATGATTTATGACACCCAGTTATCTAACCGTAATCCTTCGACACGCTCAAACTCTCTTAGATTATTGGTCACCAAAATTAAGCCGCGGCTACGGGCATGACCTGCGATATGCATGTCATTTTCGCTAATGACGTTACCTTTTTTAGTCAAGTCAGCATAAATATTGCCGTAATGACTTCCCGCTTGGCTATCATAATCAAGGATAACCAAACGTGATAAAAAATCATCCACTTGTGCCAAGTTTTTAGCCAGATTTTGGCTGTTTTCCGCGCCAAAATACAATTCCGCTACTGTGATACTACTGACACAAATTCTAGCGGCATATTGGTTGAATTTATTTAAAGCCGCAATCGGACGTTGTTTGATGACGTGGATGGCGATATTGGTGTCTAGCATAAAGGTCAGCATACATCGCTTCCTAGTCGTTAGTCAAAGCTTTCGCGTTGGCTGATAGGGGCGTTGCCACGCTGTGCCATAAAGTCATCGCTGACGGGGTCTTTAGCAATAAAAAAGCTATCCCATACGTTAGTGATAGGGGTTAAAATACGTTCGTTACCGACTTTGCGTATATGAACATGTTTGATGTCATCAGCAAATCGCATATCCGCAGGTAAGCGCACAGCTTGGGTGCGGTTGTTAAAAAATACGCTAGCTTGGGTCATAAATTATCCTTTTTATGCTATATATACTAAGTATATAGCATAAATTTTAAAAAGCAATCTGCGCTATTTTGTAGTGAAAATTCTGCCTATGATGTTTAGGAGATAAGCATAGGTATGTTTAGAAGACAAGCATAGCAGAACCTACTTTTAGCAGGTTTTTTTTGTACCTAGCAACCTCGCTTTGCAATCAGGCTATATTAAAAACAAAACCCTGTAAATGCTGTTAAAAAATGCCATAATAAATCACCTGTTTCATTAAAATAAAATCAATAAAAACAAGCTGTCTAAGGCATGACGAACCGCATGACCAACCCCATGATTCAACCCAATACTGACATCTTTAACCTCCCTGTCACCGCGCTCGCTGGCGTGGGTAGCAAAATCGCTGAACAGCTTGACCAACTAGGTATTGAGCGCGTGTTTGATTTGTTGCTACATTTGCCGCGTGATTATGAAGATCGCAGCCGACTGGTCAACATGTGTGATGTCGTCGATGGACAATCGGCATTGCTACAAGGCACCGTTGTCCGCGTCGAAAACAAAAAGATGGGCCTCAGCGTGACATTGCAAGATAGGACAGCGCAAACAACATTACGCTTTTTCAAAGTCTATCGTGGACTGACCGAAACCATGGCAGTGGGCAATACCTTGCGTGTCTTTGGTGAAATCAGTATCAGTAAGTATGGCACCCAAATCAGCCACCCTGAATATGAAATTATTACTGGACATCAACCCCTGACCAATACAGGGCTGATACCTGTTTATCCAACGGTCAAAAACTTGCACCAAAATAAACTGCGTAGCTTGATTCGACTTGCGCTGCAAACGGTTAAACAAGCCAATCCTGTGATGGCTACTATTAGTGATGCTGAGTGGCAAATCGTACAAAGCGCGCTGAGCCAACAGTTTCCGTTACTGGCAGGTAGCCACAATCCATTTGAGGCATTTAGCTTGCTAGAAGCCATTAGCTTTATCCATCAGCCACCGATTTATACCGATTTGAATAAGCAAATTTTGGTGTTAGAGGCGTTAAAAAATCGCAGCCATCCGACCTGTCAGCGGCTCATTATCGAAGAAATGCTGGCGCACCAGCTGAGTCTACTGTACCGCAAACAACAACTTTATCAGCACAAAGCACCGCGCTGCGATGCCACAAGCGCGCTTGCCAATCGGCTGTTAGCCAATTTACCTTTTACCCCGACCCATGCCCAAAATCGGGTAGTGGCGGAAATCGTCAAAGATTTGTCAACCTCAGTACCCATGCTGCGACTTGTGCAAGGCGATGTTGGCGCAGGCAAAACCTTGGTGGCAGCTTTGGCGGCATGCTATGCGCTTGATAGCGGCTGGCAAGTGGCGGTGATGGCACCGACAGAGATTTTGGCGGAGCAACATCTTAATAACTTTAAAAACTGGTTTGAACCGCTTGGCATCGGTGTGGGTTGGCTGGTGGGTAAGCAAACAGCCAAAGCGCGTGAAAAAGCCTTGCAACAAGTACAAGACAACGAGGTGCAAATCGTGGTCGGTACGCATGCGCTATTTCAAGAGCATGTCAATTTTGCCAAGTTGGGCTTGGTGATTATCGATGAGCAGCACCGTTTTGGGGTGGAGCAGCGAATGGCGCTAGTAGATAAAGGCTTGGCGCATACCACACCGCATCAGCTGATTATGACAGCCACACCCATACCGCGTACCCTTGCCATGAGTGCATTTGGTGATATGGATACGTCTATTATTGATGAATTGCCGCCCAACCGCACCCCTATCACCACCGTCACCATAAGCCGTGACCGACGCGATGAAGTGATTGAGCGTATCGCTGCCAACTGCGAGCAAGGCAAACAAGCTTACTGGGTGTGCCCACTGGTCGAAGAGTCTACCGTGCTTGATGCGCAAGCCGCTGAAGCGACCTATGCCGATTTGAATGACAGGCTCAATCTCAACATTGGCTTGGTGCATGGCAAAATGAAACCGAATGACAAACAAGCGGTCATGGCGGATTTTAAAGCGGGTAAAACTGCTTTGCTGGTGGCTACCACCGTGATTGAAGTCGGGGTCGATGTGCCCAATGCCTCGCTGATGGTGATTGAAAATGCTGAGCGATTAGGGTTGTCGCAATTGCACCAGCTACGCGGACGCGTGGGGCGTGGCACCCAAAAAAGCTTTTGCGTATTGCTTTATCAAACGCCATTGTCAGAAACGGGTATCGAGCGGCTCAATGTGTTGCGAGATAGCAATGATGGCTTTGTGATTGCGCAAAAAGACTTGGAACTGCGCGGTGCAGGGGAGCTTTTGGGTAAACGGCAGACGGGATTTGATAGCTACTATGTCAGTGACCTAGCTAGAGATGAAAGCTTGCTAATCGTGGCGCAAGCGATTGCTAAGTACCTAATTGCTGATGAAAATCGCAAATCACAGGTGCAGCAATATATCAGTCATTGGACACCCGATGCCATTAAATACATTAACGCGTGATAGCGCGTAGTAGGCGCTTGAATTCTGATAGAGCGCTATTTTTACAGATAAAGCGCCTATTCACATCCGCAAATTTTTGTTATGTTATACCCTATGCACTTATTGATTAATTAACAATGTCCTAACGATTGGTTTTAATTAATTTTTTTATTCATTGCGCAATATCACTGTTATTAATATAGAGTTATCAATATTTTGTTATCAATATAAAGGATATCTGTTATGCCACAAACCAAATACGATTTACCTATCGCAGACCAAGCCGCTGCTGATGAAATCATCAAAAAAACCGAAGACATCAAAGGGGTCAAATTTGTCAACATTAACCCTAATGGTACCATCGTTGTGACCCATGGTGACGACTTTGATGAAGCTGCATTTAAAGCGGCTGCAGGTATCTAACTAGTAGTCTTGATAAGCGACTAGGTTTTAAGCCTAGTTTGATTGCCTGTATGTTTTATTGCATAGATTTTTGACTGCATAAAAGCTGACTTCGGTTAGCTTTTTTATTGGCTAAAATTTGCCGTAAATTGTTCATTCAATCGTCATACGGTTGTCACCTTAGTCAGCCAATGTTTCCTAGTTATAACGCCAGTTTTGTAAGTCACAAGACACCTATTTAGTCACCACTTTATCGCCATTTGCTAATGAAAACATCATGTCAAACCAGCTAGCTGACCAGCAGTCGCTAATTCACAATTTGCTTAAAGATACCCAGTCAGAGCCAATCTGCGTTAATCGTCACCGTTTTTTGTAATCAACGTCGCAGAACTTGCTAAAGTGCCATTATTTGGTTTAAACAACTTTGACAAAACCCAATAAAAAAACCGCTAACGTTAGCGGCTTTTTTTGATAAATCATTACATATTTGGGTAGTTTGGACCACCACCGCCTTCTGGCGTGACCCACGTGATATTTTGTGAGGGGTCTTTGATATCACAAGTTTTACAGTGCACACAGTTTTGTGAGTTGATTACAAATTTTGCGCCGCTGTCACTTTGTACCACTTCATATACCCCTGCTGGGCAATAACGCTGTGCTGGCTCAGCAAAGATTTTGAGGTTACGCTTAATTGGCACCTCTGGATCGGTTAATTTTAGGTGACACGGTTGATCTTCAGCGTGGTTGGTATTGGAGATAAACACGGAAGATAATTTATCAAAGGTCAGCTTACCATCGGGCTTTGGATACTCAGGGATATAAGCGTGGTCTGCGCGCTCAAGCACATAGTAGTCTGGCATTGTGTCACGAATAGTCAGTGGCATTTTACCCTTAAATATATTTTGCTCTAGGAAGTTGAACGCACCGCCCATCCAGATACCCATGCGGTGCATCGCATTTGCGAAGTTACGCGCTTGGTACATGTCGTTGTAGAGCCAGGAGGCTTTGAATTTTTGCTCATAAGTTGGCACTTCGTCATGCTGACGACCGGCAGCAATCGCTTCATACACGGCTTCAGCGGCTAACATACCTGATTTGATGGCGGTATGAGTCCCTTTGATTTTTGCTGGGTTTAGGAAACCTGCATCGTCACCCACTAATACACCGCCGGCAAAATACAGTTTTGGTAATGAGTTTAAACCGCCTTTGGTCAAGGCACGCGCACCGTAAGATAAGCGTTTACCGCCTTCTAAAATATTGCGAATGAGCGGGTGGGTTTTTAGACGTTGTAACTCATCAAATGGCGATAGGTAAGGGTTGTGATAAGACAAGTCAATCACCATACCAAATGACACTTGGTTGTTTTCATCAAAGTATAACCACCAACCACCGTTACTATGCGTATCGCTAAGCGGCCAACCTGAACCGTGCAGCACCATGCCTTCTTGGTGTTTGGCAGGGTCAATTTCCCAAAGCTCTTTTAAGCCAATCCCGTAGTGCTGTGGGTCTTTGCCTTCTGATAGATTAAAACGGCTGATTAAGCGTTTACCTAAGTGACCACGGCAACCTTCAGCAAAAATGGTATATTTTGCCAGTAGCTCATAGCCTGGCTCATAGCCTGGTTTTGGTTGACCTTCGGCATTGACGCCCATGTCACCCGTCAATACGCCACGAACAGAACCATCTTCGTTGTAGAGAATTTCAGCGGCAGAAAAACCTGGGAACATCATCACTTCAAGCTCTTCGGCTTGGGTGGCTAACCAACGTACAAGGTTACCCAATGAGATAATGTAATTGCCATGGTTGTGCATCAAGCTTGGGACGATTTTTTCTGGCAATTCGCGGTATTTGGTCTCATTTTTGAGCATGTAGACGCGGTCACCTTTGGTTTGCACGCGAACGGGCGCACCTTTTTCTTTCCAATCAGGAATCAGTTCAGTCAGTGCATTAGGCTCCATGACCGCACCTGATAAGATATGGGCACCAAATTCTGACCCTTTTTCAACGATACACACGCTAAAATCAGGATTGCCAGCAGCAATGGCAAGTTGACGTAGACGAATTGCCGCAGATAGACCTGAAGGTCCGCCACCCACGATAACTACGTCAAACTCCATTTGCTCGCGTTCGATGTCTTGCATACAAACTCCTTAGAAAAATAAAATTCAGTGATGACAACTTACTTAAACTTGTGCGCATTAGGTTAAACCATGCGGTTCTTCAGCTTATACCTGACAATACACATAAGTTACATCACGATGATTTTTGCAAGGCTAGTGATTGGGAAGGTTAGCCTTTGATTATCAGTTCATCAAATAATTGCTGGCACAGGCTGGCAATGTTATCAATGGTTTTCTTGATTTTAACATATAATGATTCGTTATATGAATTCAGAAAAAATACTACTTAGTATAATAGATTAACTGTTTAACCACCTAATAATTTTGCAGCAGAAAATGACTGCCGGGCTTAATTTATCGTATCTAATCTGGCTTATATTATGCGAGCTATCACTTTTATATACAATAAATCGACACAGGTACTAACAGCGACTATTTGAAACCCAGCGTTGAATTGACTACTATGTACCACAAAGTGATGTCAACACAGCGCATCATGGCATTCATAAACCCATACAATACGCTAAATACTAATCTAAATAAAAACTACCATAATACGAGCTATAAAATGACTAATAATGATACTGTAGCGTCTAAACCGAGTTTTGATGTTAATTTTGATACTAGCTTTGATATAAGCGAGCTAAGCCAACAAATCGAGCAATCGGTCACTTCGCAAGCGCTAGCAACCGCAAATCATGCGACACGCCAAATTCCACCGCTTGAAAAATGGCAACCCAAACTCAGCGGTGCGATGGATATGGTGGTCAAAGCCAATGGCGAGTGGTGGCATGAAGGCAGTCAAATCACCCGTCCGCTACTCATTGATCTGTTTGCCAAAGTGTTGTGGTCAGAGGTTGATGACAACCACCAGGTTCGGTATTTTTTAAAAACCCCTGTGGAAAAATGGCAAATCCAAGTAGAAGACGCGCCACTGCTAGTGAATCAAGTGGACGTCATTAGCCAGCAATTTGGCGATACTAGCAAACCGGTGTTGCAGTTCACCACCACGCAAGGCGATGTGGTGATTGCTGATGAGCAGCATCCGATCCGTTTGGGTCTGCCATTTACCCATGCTACCCAGCAAGATGCTGGTTTACAGCAAAAACAAGCCAGCCAGCCTTATTTATTGGTTCGCCAAAATGGTGACTCAGCATTATACGGACTCATTCATCGCAATGTGTTTTACCATTTGATTAAGTTGGGTGAGTTGGTAGAGGGTGAAGAGGGGACGTCATTGATTTTGCACAGTGGTGATAGCACTTTTACCTTGACCATGAGCGCATAAGTCTCAGCGTTAACCAAACTGTTGATAAGTTTTGAGCAAGTAAAGTGACGAATGGGCTGTCAAATTCGGCCCCGCATTTTTTTTGTAGTGAGTACCTAAAAATTGGTATAAGATAGTGGTCTATTTTATGGGTAGGCGATTATTTTGCGGTTTAAAATAGCAACACCCTGCGAGTTGGACTGAGTAGGCTATGGTAGAATTAGCAAGCGCGCCGATAGGCGTATTTGATTCTGGGTTGGGCGGATTGTCGGTATTGACCCATTTGCAGCGACGCTTGCCATTTGAACGTTATATCTATCTTGCCGATACCCTGCATGTACCCTATGGCTCACGCAGTGAAGCAGAGATTCGTGAACTTACGCTGCAGGCAGTGGCATGGCTACACTCGCAAGGCTGTAAGCTCATTGTGATAGCTTGCAATAGTGCCTCTGCGCATGGATTACAGGCGGCAAGGCGGCGGTATCCTCAAGTACCGATTGTCGGTTTAGTCCCTGCATTAAAACCTGCAGTGATGCAGTCGATGACCAAGCAAGTCGCGGTGTTGGCAACCCCAGCGACCTTGCACGGGTATTTACTCAATGAAGTTATTGAACAAGTCGCCAAACCGCAGCAAGTGACTGTCCACAAATATAGCTTTAACAGTCTAGTGCCTTGGGTGGAATTGGGTATGCCAAACCATCACCCAGCCGTGACTGATTTAGATCACTTGCTAAGTGAGTTACAGGATAAAAAAGTAGACCAATTGGTACTGGGCTGTACCCATTTTCCTTTTTTTAAAGCCTATTTGGCACAGCTTATCGACGAGCTGATGACCCGCCAAGCTATGCGTAAAGTGGCATTGATTGATTCGGGCGATGCCATTGCCAAACGCGTATATGATTTGCTTGAGCAAGCCAATCAGCTTGCCTCTCATAAAGAGCGACCGCGATTACAGTTTTATGCCACCGCCAACTTACCCACTACTGAGCAGGCGGCAACGCGTTTGTTGCAGCGGTTTTTGCCAGAGTTGGGGATTGATTTTTTTACCTTGTGTGTGACTCAACATCGTGCAGTGAATTGAGCTTGTTGGTTAGTCGGCATGGCTTTTACCCTTTTAGCTTTTAACGATTTAACTTTTAACGATTCAGCTTTTAACCCTTTACTTTTTTAATTAATTGCGTTCATTAGAGCGTTATGGAGAAGATAGCATGTCTCAAAAGAAACGTTATCATATTCATATCTCTTTGGTGAGAAATGAAAATGTCAACTTAGAGAACGCGCTAGAGTATGCGCTATCGACAGATTATTTTTTGACTTGGGATTTGCTTGCGACCCATACCAATTTTGTTGAATACAGCCGCCAACAAATCGACCAATGTGATTATATGATTTTTATTTTGGGCAATGATTACGGTCATTTAAGCCTATCAGGTGTCAGTTATCTGCACTTATCTTATATCTATGCGTCTTCAAAACGGGTGCCGATGATTGCGTTGGTCAATACCCAACCAAGCCAACATGAGCTATTACGTCAACGGTTGGATCTGTTTAATTTGGTGATTAAAGAGCAAGGTTCGCGGGCAATTTACTTCGATCAGACCCATGATGGCGTGCCAGACTGTGTGCGAATGCTTGAGGAAATCAAAGACAAGTTTCCGCGATCAGGTTGGGTCAAAGACACCCATCCATTAAGGACGCTACCGACAGGCGCTAGTAGTGATTTAAAGTCGGTGTTTGTCTCGGATCGATTTCATATCCGTAATAGTGTGCAACCCGCCTTAACTGCCAGTAGTCTAGAGCGCGATCAAAAGCCGCCTGAACTTGAAGCCAGACCTACCCAAGTCACGCCAAAAGCGCTCAATGAAGGGTTATTGGTCAATTACACCGCACACGCGTTTGAAGGCGGCAACTTGCAAGAAATCAGCGCAGCTTATACCTTTAGCTTGGGCAATATTGTGCAAATGCTACAAGCATTACCGCAGCCGTTTACCAGTAATATGATGTTGACCCAAATTAATGATGCCCTCAAAGATGCGGCGATGGCAGAAGCGCTCAAAATCTCACCCAAAATCCATGCCGTCTCTCGCTGTCAAATCAGCAATATCGATTATCAATGGATCAAAAGCCAACTGGTGAAAAAACAATGGTTGGTCTCCGTCAAAGAAGAGCGAAGTATCCGCGAGCTGTGGCAGATTAACATTATTGTACAAGCTTAATCTGTCGTTTTTAACACGCATTTTTAGTGTTTTATCTCAGTATTTTACCCAAATTTTATATCAGCTTTCACCAAGCCATGATTTACTCATGTCATGATAATATTATACAGACCTGCTAACTAGCGTCACATTTGTTTGTGTTATGATAATCTCATAACGATAACATTGATGATAAAAGAGGATAAAAGAGGATAAAATTATGAGCAATCATGTGACCCAACAAGCAGACGAGCTTGAAAACAAAATCAACCAACTTGAAGACACCATGCACGAAGCGCAGCAGTTTCGCACCCTTGAAGAGCAAGTCGAAGACATGAAACGCCGTGGCATCAACCCACGCGATAACTTCAAAAAATGGGATGAAGACGAAGAGGACAATTGGGGCAGCAATTCAAAAGGCGAAGTCAAACCAATCCAAATGGATGATGGTGAAGAGCCCACCCCGCCACCTATTGTATAAGGTTGTACAATGCGCGGATATTAACAAAACCGTGTCACTATCAACAAAAAACCCTTAATGGTGACATTAAGGGTTTTTTGTTTGGGGATAAAAAATTGATGAACATTTTAAATGACTAAGTCTTAAATACCTCAGGGTTAAATCATTTAAGGTTTCAATGCCTAACGTTTAAATCACTGAGGCGTTGTCACCCCACCTTGCCCATTATCGATACGATAGTAACTCGTGCGACCATTGGCATCGCGTACCACTTTAGTCGGACTGGCAGTAACGGTTGAATTCGGTACAGACTGGTATCGAACGGGCGTTTGGGTCGGGTATTGGGCTGGATACTGACCATTGCCTGGCTGAGTCATTAGCATACGGTAGAGTTTCATACCCGCCCGACCATCAGGGTTGACACCTTGCTGACGCTGAAAATCTTGAATGGCATAGCGCGTTTTATCGCCAATCATGCCATCGACTTGACCAATATCATACCCACGATTAAGCAGTGCTTGCTGGATTTCACGGGCTTGACGGCGACTAATACCGGCATCATCTGTGGGCCAAGGTGTGACAAAGCCGACATTGCTAGTACGGTTTTGGCTAATCATATCGGACAAATGCGCAATCGCTAGCGCGTAGTTCTCTGACGCATTGTAACTATAAAACGCATCGAAGTTTTTACCCACTAAAAACGCAGGACCTTTAATGCCCGCAGGTAATAGCAATCCTGCACTATCAAGGCTAGAGGGTAGCGGCTGACCATTGGCAAGGGTCAGACCTTGACTGCGCCAGTAGCTCATCGGTTTTTTGGCTTTGCGGTTGCTATCTGCCCAAAACCCTGCAGGCAACTTGACCTCAAACCCCCAAGGTTCGCCGGTGCGATAACCTGCTTTATCCAAGAAATTGGCCGTTGACGCGAGCGCATCAGCTTGGCTGTTGACCAAATCTTTACGTCCATCACCATCAAAATCTTGCGCCAAGCGTAAAAAGGTACTTGGCATAAACTGGGTTTGCCCAAACGCCCCTGCCCATGAGCCAGTCATATCATCACGGCGGATATCACCATTTTGCAAGATACGCAGCGCATTGGCGTATTCCGTGCGAAAGTACGACTGACGACGGTCAAAGCAAGACAAGGTCGCTAACGACTGGATTAAGTCTTTTTTACCCAGCTGCTTACCAAAGTTCGACTCTACCCCCCAGACGCCAAGTACATCCGTCCCTTTCACGCCATAGCGCTGCTCGATGCGGCTTAGCGTGCTTTGCAGTTGGTTTTTGGCATTGATACCGTCTTGCACACGTTCTTCATCGACCAGACCTGAGAGATAGTCCCACACTTCTTTTTGAAACTCAGGTTGATAGTTGAGTGAGACAATCACACTAGGGTCAGGCTCACTTGGGCGATATTGTTCTAAGGTGCTGGCTACACCGCGAAAGGTGCTGCTGTTTTTGAGATTGGATAAACACTGTTGAAACTGGGCATTGCTAAGATTAGGCGGTGTCGGTGCGGCATTGGCTTGGCTAATCATCGCCACGCCTGCCAGCGCCATAAAAATCGGAAGTAAACGCATAAAAAACCTTGAATAGTGGCAGATAAAAACATCAACAAACGGGATGAATTTTGACTAGGTCAAGGGTATAAAAAAAGCTTGCTTAGTGAAAGGAGTAAATGCATTTAATTACATTTTTTCACATTGGGTGATAACGCGTTAATTTTTGCACGGTTGTGGTAAGTTTAATTATTGAACGCAAAAAAATTGGGCATTAACGCGGTAAAGCCCAATTTTGAAAGGATTAATAAGTATCACTAAGGTATTAACAAAGTATCAATAAAATAACAATACGCGTTATTGTTCAATCATAAAACCGCTAAAATATTGTTTAAGCTTGGCAAGCTTGGGCGGAATCACAAAGTTGCAATAGCTTTGGGTCGGGTTGTTGGCGTAATAATCTTGGTGGTAGTCTTCGGCAGGGAAAAACTGCGCAGCAGGATGCACTTCGGTCACCACCTTGATGCCCTGCTCATCGCGAAGCTTACCAATCACACGGTCAATGGTCGGTTTTTGCTGCGCTTCATCGGTGTAAAACACCACAGAGGCATATTGTCTGCCGACATCATTACCTTGACGGTCTTGTGTCGTTGGATCATGGGTGGCAAAGAAAATATCTAATACCGTCTCAAGCGGAATAATGGTCTCATCAAAATCGACTTTAATCACTTCGATATGACCGGTATCGCCGCCACAGACGGCTTTGTAATTGGCGGTTACTTCATCACCGCCCATATAGCCTGAGGTGACATCGATCACACCTTTGACATGGCTAAATACGGATTCGGTACACCAAAAACAGCCACCACCTAAAATAATCGTTTGCATAATAGTACCTTTTTATGGTTATTTCATTGGTTTGATATAAGGGTTAAAATAAATTATTAAAAGTAAAACGGGTGAAAATGTTAGAATAGCAAAGTTTACTGGTCATTCAAGTTAGGCAATGTAAACCAAGTTTCCGCTATCTAAAAACCTGGCAGTTTAAGCGTTTCTTAAGCGTTTCATTGTTGAAGCGATGATAAAACTGTCAGCGATAATAAGCCTTAGTAACGCTCAATCAGCCATAGTGAGTCAGCCGCATGAGTCAGCCCCAAGCCAAACCACCCCTCGATACGTTATTTACCACGCCGCTAGATACCCATGCGCGGTTTAGCTTTGATGAGCAAGTGGTGGCTTGTTTTCCCGATATGATTCGCCGTAGTGTGCCTGGGTATGGGCAGATGCTCGCCATGTTGCCGATTTTTGCCAAACGCCATTGTCAGTTTCGCCAAACCAATAGCGACGGCAATAAAGTCAGCCGCGTCTATGATTTGGGCTGTTCACTCGGGGCGGTGAGTTTTGCGCTCGCAGGCGAGTTTGCGCCGCAAGATTTGCAAATCAAAGCCATTGATATCTCAGAGCCAATGATTGCCAAAGCGCAAAGTGTACTAATGCAGCATTATCCTGAACATGATATCGAGCTGATTTGCGCTGATGTGTGTGAGGTGGCGTTTGAGCGGTGCGATATGATTGTGCTTAATTTAACCTTGCAGTTTTTATCCCCTGACAAGCGCGAGCTGTTACTCAAACGCTGTTATGATGCGTTGGTTGAAGGCGGTATTTTGATTTTGACCGAAAAAACCCATTTGCTCGATGAAGCGGACGATGCCTGGCGCGTTGAGCGGTATTATGATTTTAAACGCGCCAATGGCTATAGCGAGATGGAAATCAGTGGTAAACGCAATGCGCTAGAGAATGTGCTTATCACCGATACCCTCGATTTTCATCATCAGCGTCTAGCAACGGTGGGGTTTGACCGCCATTTGACGTGGTTTCAGTTTTTAAACTTCGCGTCGATTATTGCGTTTAAGTGATGATTGCCGTTAAACAATGAAGACCTGTCAATCCTAAAAGAGTCAATCATGAATGCTACCATCAAAACTGCCGAAACCGACGTCTATCTTACCTTGCTGCAATTGGCGGAAAAATACCCAGTTGCCAATGAATGGCTTGCCCGGTTGCCCAACTGGCTGGCTACCATCAAAGACAAATCACGCTACGCCCATGCGCCATTTTATCAATCGCTCATTGAGCGCTTGCCCGTGGTTGGCAACGCGCAAGTAGCGTTGAATCAACCCTGTATCACCGCAGCATTTGATTGGCAAGACAGTGAATACAAGCAAACTCATGCACTACTCAAACGTCTGATGCCGTGGCGCAAAGGCGGTTTCTTACTGGGTCGAGATGACCTGCAAATCCATATTGATACCGAATGGCGCAGTGATTGGAAATGGGATAGGGTGTTGCCGCATATCAGCCCACTTCACGGCAAACGCGTGCTAGACGTGGGTGGCGGTTCTGGTTATCACGGCTGGCGTATGGCGGGCGCAGGGGCAAGCACGGTGATTGTGATTGACCCATCCTGCCTGTTTTATCACCAGTTTATGGCGATTCGGCATTTCGTCAGAGACGCTGACCGTAACGATTTTGGACGCAACAGGGTGCACTATGTACCCGTACCGCTTGAAGCCTTGCCCAATCCTAGCTTGACTAGCGGGCAAGCAGGGCTGTTTCATACCGTGTTTAGTATGGGCGTGCTGTATCACCGCGCGTCACCGTTTGAGCATCTTGAGCAATTATACCATCAGTTAGCAAAAGGCGGAGAATTGGTACTAGAAACCTTGGTGATTGAAGGGGATGCGACATCCGTGCTAGTACCAAGTGAGCGTTATGCACAGATGAATAACGTGTATTTTATCCCGTCAGTTGCGGCACTGTCGCTATGGCTGTACAAAGTAGGCTTTGTGGCGGTGCGCTGTGTCGATGTGGATGTGACATCGACGGATGAACAACGCAAAACCGACTGGATGGATTATCAATCTTTAAGCGATTTTCTTGACCCCAAGGATAGCAGCAAAACCATCGAGGGCTATCAGCGCCCGACCCGTGCGGTGATGATAGCCAAACGACCGTAACGGTAGATGAACAAGTAACAAGGGTAATGCAGTTTGGGGTAATGGCGTTTTAGGCTAGTAAAGTTTAGCGTAGGGGAGTTTAAAGTGTCCTACTAAAGTACCACTCCAAGACCATTTTGATAAGAAAACCAAAAAAACCACCGCCCAGTGCCAAAAAAATCCAAAATGTGCCTTGTTTGCCGGCATTGTTTTTCTTTGAAATATCGTACATGATAAAAAATAAAAACGCGATAAAGATAGGCAGCAGCACATACATGCCAAGTTTGGTGATTAACTCACTAGAGACTAAAACAAACATGTTATTATCCTATGATTGTCATCAGATATTACAAAATTTTAGCCCGTATTATACGCCAAAAAACCGCGTTTCCTTGTAATAGCATGTATCTTTTGACAGGATTATAATGAAAAAATCATCAAAAATTGGTATATTGAACGCCAAAATCCATGCCCATTGATTATGAGCGAGTGATAGCGTCAAATTGATGGTGATTCATTGATTTATCGTGCTTTTTTAGCTATCAACCCTGCAACAAAACCTGTGAGCCAACAAAGAGAATTTCCATGTCAGAACAACAACCCGTCATTTCGCAAGCCTTAGCATTAGTGGTGGAATCACTAAAACAACAGCAAATTTTGCCAATCGATTGGGTTGATAACAGCACCATCAGCCGCACTAAAGACCAAGCGCACGGCGATTTTGCCAGTAACCTTGCGATGATAGCTGCCAAGACTGCCAAGAAAAACCCACGTGAACTGGCGCAAACCATCGTGGCGATGTTGCCTGCCTCGGACATGATTAGCAAAGTTGAGATCGCAGGACCGGGGTTTATTAACTTTTTCTTAGATGATAACGCGCGTTTTGCTATCTTAGACACCATTATGGAGCAGAAAGGCGACTTTGGTACATCCGAAGAATTTGCCGGTCAAAAAATCCAAGTTGAGTTTGTCTCTGCCAATCCAACCTCAAGCCTGCACGTGGGGCATGGTCGCGGCGCTGCGTTTGGCATGAGCGTGGCCAATTTACTAGAGGCGGTTGGCTACCAAGTCGGGCGGGAGTATTATGTCAATGATGCGGGTCGTCAGATGGATATTTTGGCAACCAGTACCTATTTGCGCTACCTTGAGCTGTGCGGTGAGCCAATTGTATTCCCCACCAATGCCTACCAAGGCGATTATGTCAAAGATATTGCCAAACCCATCAAAAAACAGCATGGCGATAGCCTAAAAACCGCCTGGGAACATATGCTGCTCAATGTACCTGCCGATGCCCAGTACCAAATCGATGCCAACGGCGAAAAAGTATGTGTCTCAGGTGATAAAGAAGCCCATATTGACGGACTGATTGCCAATGCCAAAGCCAATTTGGGCGATAATTATCAGATTTTTCATGAAGCTGCACTTAGTACCATCTTGGCAGATATCCAAGATGATTTGGCGGATTTTAATGTCCATTTTGACCAATGGTTTAGCGAAAAATCCATCCAAGATGCCATTGTGCCTGCTTTGGAATTATTAGAGCAGCGAGGGTTTTTATACCAAAAAGACGGTAATTTGTGGTTTAAATCCACCGAATTTGGCGATGAAAAAGACCGTGTTGTCCGCCGTGCCAATGGTCAATTTACTTATTTTGCCTCGGATATCGCCTACCACAAAGACAAGCTTGACCGCGGCTATGACAAAATTATTGATGTATGGGGCTCAGACCACCACGGCTACATCAAACGGGTGAAAGCGGCATTGACGGCGATGGGCTACGATGCCCAGCGTATGGATGTGATTTTGGTGCAGTTTGTCACCCTATGGCGCGGTACAGAGCAAATCCAGATGTCATCACGCTCAGGTCAGTTTGTGACCTTACGTGAACTGCGTCAAGAAGTCGGCAATGATGCCGCGCGCTTTTATTATGTCGCGCGCAAGCCTGAGCAGCACATTGACTTTGACTTAGAGCTTGCCAAATCGCATACCAAAGATAATGCGGTGTATTATATTCAATATGCCCATGCGCGTATTTGCCGTGTGCTTGAGCGTACTGAAGAGCGCGGTATCAAAGTCGATGACAAAGCCGGCAAAGCCCACCAGCATCTGTTGACCCAACCTGTTGAAACGGATTTATTGAGCTTACTGGCTTCTTACCCTGAAGTGCTACGCCGTGCTGCCGTTAATTATGAGCCGCATTTATTGACCAATTACCTCAAAGATTTGGCAAGCTTGTTCCACGGTTGGTACAACGACAACCGTATCTTGCCCAAAGATGGCGAAACCCCGACCCAAGATGAGCTGGACTTGATGCAAGCACGTCTGCGGTTATCAAAATCGGTACGCCAAGTGATTCAAAATGGCTTAATTTTGCTTGGATTAACGGCACCAACCAGTATGTGATATGATTAAGATACGCTAAAAACGCTGTAGTATTACCGTATCCCATGTCGTAGGAGATGATGATGGCAAGACCCAAAGGAGCGACCCCGCGTAAAGCGCCAAGCACGATGTCGTTTTTTGCTGCCATGTTGGTGGGCATGATATTGACCGTGGGGATTGGTCTGTTTGTTTATTTGTGGAATCCATTTAACCAAGGCAAAACCACGAGCAGCGATGAAGCGCCGATGGTGCAGCCAAAGGTGCAAGACAAACCCAAAACCAATAACTACGAGTTCTATGACTTGCTCAAAGAACAACAGGTTAGTGCTGTCCCCGACGAGGCCGCTGCCAGCCAGCCAGTCTCGGCGCAGCCTGATGTGGTGTTGACCCAAGCTGACAGCGCCAGTGCGCCAAAATCTGCGAATGTCAGCGTGGTCGATAATCCTTTGTTGTCTGATGATAACGGTACCAAACCACGCACTTCAGCCAACAATAGCACGGTAGACACTAGCAGTACTTCCGATG
Organism: Moraxella osloensis; assembly: GCF_001553955.1. Taxonomy (NCBI): domain Bacteria; kingdom Pseudomonadati; phylum Pseudomonadota; class Gammaproteobacteria; order Moraxellales; family Moraxellaceae; genus Faucicola; species Faucicola osloensis. Next base: position 1,531,290 of record NZ_CP014234.1, on the reverse strand, counting down.
ACACAAGCAGTGCCGATGCCATTGTCATTGGCAATGAAGAGCCTACGCGGACTTATATCTTGCAAATCAATAGTTTTGATAATGCCGATGATGCCGATAAACGCCGTGCTGAAGTGCTAATGGCAGGGGTGGATGCCCAAATCGTCAAAAAACGCTTAAACAATGACCAAACCGTCTATCAAGTTATCTCGCGCCCGATGAGTAGCCCAGAGATGGCGGCACAAGCCCAGCGTCAACTACAAAATAGCCGCATTGATTCACTGATTGTCGAGCAGCGCCGCTAGGCTGATTTGCAGGCAAAAAAAACCGTGTTATCGCAACACGGTTTTTTATTGTTCGGTAGAATTAAGCTTTTTTACGACTAAATTTGCGTTGTTTTTTGTTTTGCAGTTCAGTCAAGGTGCGTTTGATTTCCTCATCAGTCAGTTGTGAAATTTGCTGTAAGATATGCATCACGTCCATATTAAGGATAAATCGCGCGCTTTTTGCCATAGTATGAATGCGCGCATCAAACTCAATCACCCCGCTGGCCGACACCGTAATATAACCAAGACGCTCTAGCGCATCCATAAAGCTAGTAAACAAGGCACGGTCAAAGAAATCTGGCATATCATCTTCATATAGCACCGATAGACGCTGACCGAGCAGATGACCCAAATCAATCACTTGCTCTTTGGTGAGTTTGCCTGAGCCTTGCTGACTCAGCAGCGCAAGTACCATAAAGTAGCGCTCTAGACTCTGCTCAACTGAGTTGGCAAGTACTGTCAACTGCTGATAGCTACGGGTATTCGGCTCTGGCGTGGTCAGCATACGATGACCGTCCGCATTCACCCCTTTGTCCACGATGATGTTTTCTTCGACCAAAGTGTCGATATGCTCACGCAAAGTGTCATTTAGGGTGCGCAGTGGGTATTTCAAAAACAACTCTGCTTGCAAGAAGGGATACATGATACCCACCACCCGCTCAATGGTGTTTAGGCTCATGGTACCATTACGCTGTATCAATGATGCGCACAGTGACGCGATGATATAAATATGCAAAATATTGTTGCGAAAATAGCTCAGTAGCGGCGCTTGACCGTCCGCAATACGAATCAAGTCACCGAGTACATGTGGGGTGCGCTCGATGAGTTTAAGCTTGACGCCATAGTTAATAATGGCTTCTGGGCTTTGCTGGGTGATGGACACATCATCATCATACGGGATTTTTTCGGCGATACGTTGATACAGCGCCAACTGTTCACGACAGCTTTGCTCATCAAGTGCGCCATGGGGCGTATCAAGCAACACCAAAGCTAGCAAATTGACTGGGTTAAGCACCGCAGAGCTGTTGATACGCTGCATGATTTTGATGCTCAAATTGTCAATCATGTGAGTGACATTGGCAGGCATATCACTATCGGTACGGTCTTTGGGTAGGGTGTTTGGGGCAACGTCAAATTTTTTCATAAAATCAGCTAGATACAGCGGCTGACCAAAACTGACGTGCACATGACCAAAGATACGCTCGATTTTTCGGCTGGCTTTTAACAGACCGAGTAGCGACTCAGATTCTTTGGGCTTACCTTTAAGCTCGCCTATATAAGTGCCGCCTTCCATAATACGTTCATAACCGATGTAGGTCGGGATAAAGACAATCGGTTTGCCCGCTTGGCGTAGATGGCTTTGTACCGTCATCGCTAACATTCCTTTTTTGGGCGGTAACAAGCGACCTGAGCGCGAGCGGCCGCCTTCGATGAAGTACTCAATCGGCGTGTTGCGTATCAGCATACTATGCACGTATTCACGAAACACCGCAGAGTAAAGCGGATTGCCTTTAAAACTGCGACGCATAAAGAAAGCACCGCCATTGCGTAATATTTGACCTAGCACGGGGATGTTTAGGTTCTCGCCTGCAGCAACGTAGGGCACCCGTAACCCACGTTTATAAATCACGTATGACAGCAACAGATAGTCCATGTGACTGCGGTGGCAAGGCACATAGATGATTTCATAGTCGGATGCCAGTTCGCGTACCCGCTCAAAGTGCGCCACTTCAACCCCGTCATACAACTGTGTCCATAGCCAGGTCAAAAAGCGGTCAAAAAAGCGCACGGTTGCATACGAGTAATCACTGGCTATCTCATTTAAATAACTACGAGCGAGTTTGCGGCTTTTGGCGAGTTCACGCGAGTTTTCTTTGCTATCGATATTGATGGCGTGCTGAATGGCAGGGGTATACAGAATTTTATCGACCACGTTGCGACGGTCTGATAAGTCAGGTCCCAAGATGGCTTCTTGTTGTTTATCCAGATAACCTTCTAAACGCTGCTGTACCTGTGCAGCGACGGTGTGTAAATGCTGGCGGTCGTTACTAGCAGCATCAGTGGATATCAGGCTATCTGATTGCAGCGCAGGGTTTTTGCCAATCTCATCTTCGATGATGGCACGCAAATCTTTGGGTGAGTGAAACTGCACATAGGTATCTCGCCCTTTGACCCCGATATTAAATAGCTGTTTGCTGATGCTGGGTACTTGCCATTCATCAGCCGTGAGGAGGTTAAACAGCGAATCTTCTTTTTCTGGCGCGCGACCCCACAAGATAGTGACAGGGATAAAATCAATTTTTAGCGTTGGGTATCGCTCGACGGCTTCAATCAAACGTAATAGGCGAGGTGAGAATACAGGGTTGTTATCAGACAGTTTTTCTGTTTTATGGTGATGCAAAAAAATCATTGCGGTATTTTCATCAATACCATGCGCCCGATCGATGACATTGGCTAGGGCAGGGGGTAGGTTGTATTGTTTGGTTTCTAGGTCAATTAAAATACTGTTGCTACGAGAATATTCTTTGAGCACATAAAAGGTGAGTCGCTGGCTTGAGGTGCCGCTATCGCCTGCTGGCGCTAGCTTATCATCGCTAACATCGGTGCTAGCTTGGCTAATATTGGGGATGTCGCCGATAAGTTTGGGTTTGACGGCGAGCCCCAAGAGTTTGCCAGAGACTTGTCGGTATAGATTTTTTAATAGCGGGGTCGCAGCAGGATGGGTACCTTTGTTGTTCGCTTCGGTAGTGCCTGAATTTTTCCCTACGTGATTCATAGTATGCCTAGTGATTGCGTGAGTTTTTTCGTAAGTTTTTTAAAGATAAATACAAGGTTTAAAATATGTCTTATCATGCCATAGATTGATGAATTTCTAAACCTTATCACGCAAAAATTCTTGTATAATGAGTGACTTTAATCCATTTTATCTACCCAAAAATAACGTTAATCATAAGAGTGTCTATGTCAAACCAACCAGATATGCACCGTACCCATACCATTGATATCACTCACCAACCACAGGTGCCGGTAACAGCCGTAACGCAGCAGCTTGAGCAGCAAGCGATTTGGCAACAATTAGTCACGCAGTTATTAGAAACCTTAACCCTCGTGCCGTATCAAGACAATGTATTTATTGGGCAAAGCCACGATTATGTCGGCGCGCGTATTTTTGGTGGGCAAGTACTGGGACAAGCATTGATGGCAGCCAGCCATACTGTGGAGCATTTTAAACCTTGCCACTCATTTCATGGCTATTTTTTGCGCGGTGGCGATATCAATAAGCCTGTATATTACCAAGTCGAGAAATTACGTGATGGTCGTAGCCTTGCTTCACGTCAAGTAACAGCACGCCAATATGATGACGATAACCAACCGAGCATAATTTTTACTATGATGGCGTCTTTTTCACCGTTTGAAGAAGGGCTTGAGTACCAAGAAACCATGCCGAATTTTCCAAGTCCGGACACGCTGCTGACCGAGCAACAGCTTAAAGACCAAGTGGTAGGCAAAATCCCCGATGCCCTAAAAGCTCGCTTTATGCGCCATCGTCATATCGAAATCAAACCGATACAGCCGCGTGACCCCATTCATCCAAAAATCATGGAACCTAGCCAAGCTAATTGGCTGCGTATTCCGCAGCTGGGTAAACAGTCAATTCAAGTGCAACAAGCACTGCTCGCATTTTCTTCTGATTTTTATTTGATTGGCACGGGGCTGATGCCACACGGGATTAGCTTTATGACTAAAGGCTTGCAAGCAGCAAGTATCGACCACAGTATGCATTTTCACCGCCCATTTGATATGAATGATTGGTTACTCTACAACATGTGGTGCGATACCACGTCACAGTCAAAAAGCCTAAACCACGGTCAATTTTGGCAAAATGGCAAATTGGTCGCCACAACCCAGCAGCAAGGGCTAATGCGACTGCGCTAGTGATTCAATAATTTTTACCTTGTTTTAAACAGTAACCGTATGAGAGAGAAAAATATGTCCAATCCCCCAATGAGTGATGCCACTCGCCAGGACATCGCCCAACAAGACAATCACCCATTAAAAGGCTTTGCTGTTATCTATGAGCAAAAAGTGGAATGGGGTGATATGGATGCGTTCAAGCACGTCAATAACGTGGTGTATTACGACTATGCCCAGCGCGCGCGTATCCACTACCTTGAACAAGTCGATATGTTTAACTTACAAACCCATACCGTGATTGCTTCGTCATCTTGCCAGTATTTAAATTCGGTCACTTTCCCCGATGTGCTGTGGATTGGCATTCGTGCCAAAAAAATAGGCAATACCAGTCTAACTCATGACTATGTTTACTTTAGCACGGCCCAGCAAAAAGTCGTCGCCACCGCATCGTCCGTCATTGTATTTTTTGACCAAACCGGCAAAAACAAACAACCGATTTCTGATGGTCAGCGCCAACAACTTACCGAGTTAGAAAGTCATACGGTTTAACTGTTACTAAATTTCATTGTTAATAAACTTGTTAAAAAAAGCCACAAGCTGCAATGCTTGTGGCTTTTTGGTCTGATAAATGGCTATCTCAAGAATCACGCTTTGTGGTCGGGGTTGGCAACGGTTTCCACCAAGTTTAGGTCAAATCCTGATAACGCGTTGAATTTAAGCGGTGATGACAGCAAACGCATATCACGCACGCCCAGATAACGTAAAATCTGTGAGCCAACCCCAATGCTGCGGTAAGGTTGGTGTTTAAGCGGTGAGTTGGGTTTGTCAGCGACAAAGTTATCGAGCGCTTCGCCCATATCAATCGCTTGCTGATGCCCAATCCAGACAAACACGCCACGCTCTGATTGGCTAATTTCTTTGAGTGAGGCATGGATATCCCAGTTACTCTTACCGCTGTTGGGTAGCTGCACAGTGAATAAATCGCGCAATGGCTGGAAGCTATGCACCCGCACAGTGCTCACGCCTTCTTGTGGGTTGCCCTTGACCAGTGCCAAATGGGTATCCTCGGAATTTTTTTCTTTAAAACGATAAGCTGTAAACTCACCAAACTCAGTTTGCATCGGATAGGTCGCAACCATTTCTACCGTTTGCTCATTGGCAATACGGTAATTAATCAAATCGGCGATGGTGCCGATTTTTAAGCCATGTTCTTTGGCAAAAATCTCTAGGTCATCACGGCGCGCCATTTCGCCATCTTCTTTGATAATTTCACAAATCACTGCCGCAGGTTCAAGTCCTGCCAAGCGTGTTAGGTCACAGCCCGCTTCAGTATGACCGGCACGGTGTAGCACACCGCCATTTTGTGCCACGATTGGGAATACATGTCCCGGTTGTACGATGTCTTCTGGTTTGGCAGTCGATGACACTGCTGTTTGGATGGTTCTGGCGCGATCCGCTGCTGAGATACCTGTGGTGACCCCTTCTGCCGCTTCAATCGATACCGTGAAGTTGGTGCTAAATTTAGCGCCATTTTTATCCGACATGAGCGGTAAATTGAGCTGTTCACTGCGGTCAGCGGTGATGGTCAAACACACCAAGCCACGCGCATGGGTAATCATAAAGTTAATATCTTCTGGGCGTACATGGGTGGCTGCCATCACCAAGTCGCCTTCGTTTTCACGGTCTTCATCATCCATCAAAACGACCATTTTGCCTGCACGGATGTCATCGATAATTTCTGCCGTTGTATTAAATGCCATAAAAGTGCCTTTGTTAGCGATTTATTAAAATAACATTGATTAAAAAACTGATTAACAAATAGGGAAAGAAAATAAGCGCTATCAGCTAGTATTGTTCAAACTATTGTCCAAACCAACCTTAACAATCACCTCATCAGACTGGGTAAAGCTATTATGGGCGCCCATTTTTTATTAGGTCGCTATTATAGCATCAACTCAGTGAGTCTAAGCAGCGAAATATTGATAACCATATGCGCTGGTAGCGCACGCAGATAAAACATGCGGATAAATTAGTTTAAAAAACTAACAAAAATTGGTGATTTTGTATAATTTTTGAGCAAAAATTAAAAAAAACTGGTATATTATTACTTAATGATTAATAAAAATTACATTCTTAATACGTTTGAAGAAAACGCTATTAAAAAGTCATAGACGTCTAACCGATTTATTTATCTAAGGATACTGTGATGTCAGTCTTTTATCTTATCTACACGAGCAAAATTACCTTACAAGCAAGTTTGCATACGATGACGTTGCCTGATATCTATCGTCAGTCAGTCGCGCGCAACACCCAGGCAAATGTCAATAGCGTACTATTTCTCAAGCAAGGCAAATTTCTACAATATATGGAAGGTAGTGAGTGCACTATCACCCAACTATTTAACAAAATCAAAGCCGATAAAAGACACAAAAATATTCACGTTATTGGACAGGGACAGGCGCCCAATGCGCTGTTTGGGCACTGGAAAATGCACTGCATCAATTTAGATAGCGTCAATGATATGGATGATGTCGATGATATCAGCCCCCTGCTAGACTATTTTGAAACTGCGCAATTTGATAGCGCCAGTGTACCAAGGTTGCTTGCGGATGTAGAAAACTATTATCGTTCGGGCAAATGGCAAAGGCATCAACATACCAACTTTGATAAGGGCAGTTATAGCCATGCCACGCTGCGCCGATTGGGCTTTAAGCATCGCTATTTTTTGTGGATTCAGCTTGGGTTTTTATTGGTGTTTTTATTGCTGGTGATATACTGGGTATTACAGAATAGGGTTCATTTGGCTGCGCTAAATCATCCGTTGTCTGCTTTGAGGGGTTTTTTAGCCGCCGCGCTTTAATCATCGCTCTTCAGTGATTGCCGTTTAGCCACTGCTTTTTAACCACTGCCCTTTAACCACTGTATAAAGGCATAGGTTTGCTGTTCTTTGGCATTATCAGCAAAGTCAAACAACCGCGTGCCCAGTAAATTATCAGGCAGATACTGCTGTGGGTGGTAATGGTTGGGGTAGTCATGCGGATAGACATAATTGGCACCATAACCTTCGGCGCGCATCAGCTTGGTGACGCCATTACGCAAATGTAGCGGTACAGGCGATTGGTCATTTTCTGCCAGTCGCATCGCTTTATTGATGGCCTGATAACTAGAATTGGACTTCGGCGATGTCGCCAAATACACCACCGCTTGCCCCAAAATAATTCGCGCTTCAGGCATACCGATGCTCTGCACACTTCGCAGGGCGGTATCGGCAAGTAGTAACGCATTGGGATTGGCAAGTCCGATATCTTCACTTGCCAAAATCACCAACCGCCGCGCAATAAAGGCAGGGTCTTCGCCCGCTGTCAGCATCCGCGCCATCCAATACAGTGCCGCATCAGGGTCACTGCCGCGGACTGACTTAATCATCGCTGACACTAGGTCATAATGGCCATCACCCGATTTGTCGTAGCGTACCAGGCTTGCACCTGCGACCGCGATGACATTGTCATCAGTCACCACAATCGGTGACTGACTGCCTTGCTTAAAATTGGGGCTTGATTGAATGGCGAGTTCAAGTAAATTTAACGCCTTACGCGCATCGCCTTGCGATAGCGCAAAAATCGCTTGGCTTGATTGTATTTCAATTTTAAGTTGTTTAAAAACTGCATCATCGTCAATGGCACGTTGTAGTACTTGGCTGATTTCATCTTCGCTCAAGGGGTTGAGCCGATATACTTGGCAACGGGACAATAGCGCATTGTTGACACTAAACGAGGGGTTTTCGGTGGTCGCACCGATTAAAGTAATATCCCCTGACTCAACCGCGCCGAGGAGTGCGTCTTGCTGGGCTTTGTTAAACCGATGAATCTCATCGACAAATACTACCGGCGGCTCGCCAAACAAACCGTCATCTTTTGCCAGTACTTCACGCAGCTCTTTGACCCCTGCATTGATAGCCGAGAGCGGGCGAAAAGGACGACCCACCGCATCGGCTAATAGCATGGCTAGGGTGGTTTTGCCAATGCCTGCTTCCCCATGCAAAATAATCGATGGCAAGTAACCTTGCTCAACAATACGGCGAATCGGTGCATTGGCACCGAGCAAGTGGGTTTGTCCGATCACCTCGTCAAGCGATTTTGGGCGGACACGTTGGGCAAGGGGGATTTGAGCGAGTTGATTCATCATTAAGGTATAAGTTTAACTGGATTACTTAGTCGAAGGTCTTCAGCGATTTCACTATTTTTTAAATTGGGATTGTAGCTAAGTGCGGTACTTATTTGGTAAAAGTAACTGCACCAAAAACAATGAGGGTTTTTTAAGAATTTTAGCATCCTTAAATGACAGCGGTAAGCTAACTTGTTTGATTTGTGTGACTACTTGGATTGAGAAATATTTTTACTTTGTTAAATAAAAATAAACAGTAATGATGTGAGGCTTAATGAGCCATATTTTTAAAAAAACTACAATATTGTTAATATGACAAGTGTAGATTGACGGGTCATTTTTTTCTTTTTACAATCTCATAATTTGGTTAATATTCAAACTGACAGTTAGTGCTCACTTTGTTATTTCATTAGTATTTAATAAGACAGTTTTTTAATAAGACATTATTTAGCAAGACAGTTTTTTGGTAATACGGGCATCATAACGGCGACCGCATCAATTACTAGGGTCATTGACGGCTTGCGGGGTTGTTATGTTGCGGCAAAGCCATAGGCAAGTTATTAGCGAGTCGTATGAAATTACATCAATCCATCAAACCATCGACTTACCCAGTAAGCCATCATCTGCAGCCACTATCACGCGTGCTTACCCTGTCGGCGTTTACGGTGGCAATGGTTTCGTTGAATTTGTCCTTATCTTTGGATGCGACGGCTGCGACCACGGTCACCAAACCCAGCACTACCAAAACCACCCCGACAAAAACTACAACAAAAACCACCAAAACGACCAGTACCCCCACCAAAAATGCTAACAAGCCGCCTGTTAAAACATCAGCTACAACATCGGCTAAAAATTCTGTTAAAACATCGGCTAAAACCACGCCAGTAGCGCCAACCATAGAGCCCACTAGCAGATTGCAGCCCAGTACCAGTGGCGACACCGCAGAGTTTACGCCGATAATCAATACCCCGCCCAACCCTGAGCCTGTGCTCAATGCTAGCCCTGCCACGGACGCACCATCAGCCGACACGCCATCGAAAAAAACCGCGTCCCGCGCCAATGAAGTTAAAGGTGGTAAAGCAGCTGGGCTCAGCTACGATCCTACTATCAATAATGGGGTGCCTTATCCGCCAAGTTATGGCTTGGATGTGCCCAGTAATTTGACACTGGCACAAGCGCAGCAGTACCTAGTTAAAGTATCACCCAAAGTCGCGGCTGACAATGCGGCAATCGTGAGTAATGAGCTGCGAGCTGAGTCAACCAAAGGCTTAAACAAACCGATTGTGTATCTGGGTGCCAGTGCTACGCATGTACATGTGGATGACAATATAGATACCACGGGCATTAAAAACAACCTAGCCAATCCCATTGACAATGCAGTCAATAACAATAGTGGCAGTTTGCCCATCACCTTGCCACTGCCTACCACGCCTGCAGATATCGGTGGCTTAATCACCGACCCGATTCCCAATAGCATCCCTGTCAATATCGGCAAGAACAACACATCAGCCAATATTACGGTGCTATGGTCTGCTTATAACGGACACAAAACCGAAGCAGTGACCAGTTTGCTCAATGGTATGACCGATGAAAGCCGTGCCGATGCTGATTTGTCACTGGATGAACAATACACCACGCTTACCAAACGCTATTTTCAAACCCAGCTTGCCATCATGGCAGCTTATCTACGCGCCGATGCACTCAATGCGATTCGTGCCACCGACCATGCCGCACAGCGCGCACTCGATGTGGGGCTGATTTCAAAAGTCGAGCGTTTGGAAGCCAAAAAAGCCTTAGCCGATGCTGAATACGAAAATAGCAAAGCGCTGAACGATGCTGAGCTTGCCATGACCGCGCTACAGCGGTTACTGCGCACGCCGTATTTTATCAAACCAACATCGCCTTTATTTGTATCCACCAAGCCGTTGCCGCCACTGAGTTATTTTCAGCAGCAGGCTAAAATGCATCACCCAGGTTTTGATAAGGTGGCCGCCAAGTACAACCAAGCCAAAGCGCTGCATGAATTTAGTGAATCCGCCTATAAACCCAATGTTACCGTCTTTGGTCGCTCTGAAATCGACGCTGACCCAAATTGGATTGCCGGGGTGTCTGCCAACTGGAAATTGTGGGGTGGGGTAGATCGCCGTACCAGTACCCAATCTAGCCTTGCCAAGCTGCACCAAGCCGAATTTAGCCAAGTCGATGTCAATGATAATATTATGTTGTTGGTAGAAAAAAATTGGCAAACAGTCAACAATGCACGCGATAATTTTATTGCCTTAAATACCAATATTGAACTTGCCAGTGAGATGCTACGCTTTCGTCAGCTCGGCTTTAAAGAAGGCGTCAACACGGCCGTAGAAGTGATGCAAGCCGAAGCCAATTTGGAAAAAGCCAAAACCGAGCAGGCCAAAGCGGCAAATGATTATGTGCAGGCAATGGCAGACTTGATGCAAAGCTGCGGTACGCCACTAGAGTTTAACCGTTATATGCAGGCAGCGGACGTCAAGCTACCCGCGATTTATTTTGAACATCGTAAAAACTAATCAATTATTTTAACCCGTGTCTTTATTTCACCAGTAGGCTTACCGTATGGCTGATCCACAAAACCCAACACCAGACAATGCGATGGACAACGCTAAAGACAACGCTAAAGACAACACTTTGGACAGCGCTGCGGATAATGCTAATGCAGCGATGAACGCCCAAGCTGCCGATGAGCCGCACGCAGAGGATAGCCTGGCAGCCGCTGCGACGGATAGCCGTTACGCGGCGCCTACCAAAAAACCCAGTAAAATCCGCACCATCATTATAGCTTTGATTATCCTTGGGCTGATTGGACTGGTCGCATGGGGGCTAATCAAAGATAAGCGCGAGACGCGCAGCGCGCCTGTGACCATCCAAGGGCATATGGAAGTGGAGCAAACGCCTGTCGCTGCCAAAGTTGCCGGTCGTATTGCCAATATTTATGTCAAAGAAGGCGATGAAATTAGCGTCGGCACCCGCCTGATTGATATGGATAGCCCAGAAATCAATGCCAAGGTCGAAGAAGCACAAGCAGCCAAAGAATTAGCCCAAAGCCAGCTGGACAAAGCCAACAATGGCGCAAGACCGCAAGAGATTGAAATGGCAAAATACCAGTACGATGTTGCCCAATCCGCGGCTGACCTTGCCAAAGTCACCTACGAACGTATCAACCGACTCGCAGCAGAAGGCTTGATGTCACGGCAAAAACGTGACGAAGCCTATACCAACTATGTCGCCAATGTCGATAAAGCCAAAATCGCCAAAGCCCAATATGAGTTAGCCAAAACAGGCGCGCGTAGTGAAGATAAAACCGCCGCCCAAGCGCAAGTCAGCCAAGTAGAAGCCAAGCTTAAAGAAGCAATGGTGGCCAAAGAAGAAGCCAATCTTAAAAGCCCGATTGCCGGTATCGTGGACAACGTGATTGTCAAACCAGGTCAAGTGGTGGGACAGGGCGTACCACTGATGACCATTGTCGATCCCAAAGACCAATGGGTCGTGCTTAACGTTACCGAAAACAATCTAAATCATTTTGCAGTCGGTAGTGAATTTAGCGGTACGGTTCCTGCGTTATCGGTCAACAATCAGCCTTACCGCCAAGTGTTTAAAGTGTACGCAAGTTCCGTGCTATCAGATTTTGCCACGTGGCGCCCGACCAACAGCAAAGACGGCTTTGATATGCGTACCTTTGAGATTCGCGCGCGCCCGAGCCAGTCAGATACACGCCTAAGACAGGGCATGACCGTATTGGTTGATATACCGGCAAGCCGTCAGCCAACCCAAACACAATGAAGTCAACCATGATATCAAAACTGACATCAAAACTGACATCAAAACTGGCATCAAACAAGGGCTCTAAAGCGTCACCGACATCGTCCGCTGTGTCAAATGCCAGTGACAGTGACAGTGTTGGTGCTAGTGACCATGAGCGTCATGCGCAGTTTGATAACCGCTCAGGCTTTGTGCAATTCTTTGCGGCGTTTTGGCACAGTGCGCGCCGTGAATGGGATTTTTTGGTGCAAAATCGCTGGGATTTTTCGTTGATGTTTTGGATGCCCATCGTATTGATATTTTTGGTCTGGTGGATTTTTAGCAAAGGCATGGCAGTCGGGATACCGATTGCGGTCATAGACAATGACCACTCCGCGCAATCTGCGACGATTATCCGCTATATTGATGCGACGCCTGAGGTTGCGGTGGTTAAAAGTCTTCATAGTGCCGCTGCGGCTCAGCAAGCCATCGAGACTACCGATGTCATGGCGGTGGTTGAAATCCCAGAGAATTTTTCAACCAATCTACTGGCTGGCAAAACCTCGCGCTTGCTACTCAATGTCAATGCCCAGTATGGCACGCATTCAGGTATGATACAAAAAGCGGTACAGACAGCAGTCACAACCTTTTCGGCAGGGGCAGAGATGCAGCGGCGAGTCGCCATTGGCGAAGATGTCACCCTAACTAAAACCAGTTATGCACCGATACAATCGCAAAGTGTGGCACTGTTTAATACCGCCAATAATTATCAGCAATTTTTGGCAGTCACTGTGGTACCAGCCTTACTACATATTTTGTCGATGGTGATTGGGGCGTCAACTGTCGGGCGAGAGCTGGTCGACAAGACGCTAGGTGAGTGGTATCAGTCGCTAAAATACCCCAAATTTGCCAGTAGCCATGCCAGTAACCACGCCTTTAACCGCCCCTTTAACTATAGCCATCCTGTGACACTGGGGCACGAAAAACCCAAACTATCGCTAATTATCGCAGGGCTCAATGGCAAACTAATTTGGGCGATGTTTGCGTATACGCTTTGGGCAGCGGTGGCATTAACGTTGGTGATGCAAATTTTCCCCATTCGTTTGGCATCCGTGGCGATTACTTATCTGATATTTTTAATGTTTATGATGGTGTCGTTCTGGCTTGGGGTGATTGTCACGGTCGGCACGTTTTCGTATCGTCAAGGCTTGTCATTTACCGGATTTATCTCCGCCCCGTCATTTGCTTTTTCAGGGGTGACGTTTCCATTTTTGGCGATGAGTCCTGCCGCACAGCGTTGGGCAAATGCCCTACCACTAACCCATTATCTCAACTTGCAAACCACCCAATTACAAATGGGCGCACCGCCATCGTTTGCCTATAGCAGCTTTATCGGATTTTTTATTGCCGTCATGATTACCTTGTTGCTAGCCGCGTTGTTGACCAAAAAGGCCTTGCTGAAGCCTGAAAAATGGGGGCAACGCTGATGCCCACCCAGAGAACCCCCGGCAAAGTCGGCGTAAGCCACTCTGGCAACTCTGCCAACATTTGGGAGCGCGGTTTTTTGCTGCAAGTTTTGCATGTATGGCGCAGCGTGTTTCAAGACAAAGGGGTGCTTAGTATGCTACTGATTGCCCCGGTTATTTATGGCTTTTTTTATCCGTGGCCGTATTCAAAAGAAGTGGTGCGTCATGTCCCTGTGGCAGTGGTGGATTATGACCATTCAAGTCTATCGCAGACCATTATCCGCTACGCCCAAGCCAATCCGCGCATCCAAAGTACTATTGTAAACGATGAAAACAGTGCCAAGCAGCTGATGTGGCAAGGCAAAATTGCAGGCTACATGGTGATACCCTCAGGGCTGTATCAAAAAGTGACCACAGGACAACCTGCCAAGGTGAGTATCCTTGCCAACGGTAACTATTTTTTGCTCAACAAACAAGTACAAACGGGGTTTTTAGAAGTCATCGGCACCGTGTCCGCAGGGGCGAAAGTACAAAAAAATGTTGCCATCGGGCAAGATATCACGGTTGCCAAAAACAATATTTCCCCGGTTGCGCTGACGATTAATCCCTTATACAACCGGACCGAAGGCTATGGCAGCTACATTGTCCCTGCGGTTGCGATATTGATTCTGCAGCAGATGTTTTTGATGGGCACAGCAATGCTAGTGGGTACTTGGGCAGAGCAAGACATGCACCGCGCTTCGATGAAAACGTGGCTTGCGCGAATATTGGGCTTAGCGTGTTTTGGTTTTGTGCTCGGCTGTTTTTATTATGGCTGGGTGTTTTCGAGCAATGACTATATCCGTAACCAAAATCTCACGGGTTCACTGGTACTGCTTGCCCTGTTTTTCCCCGCGGTAACGGCGCTGGGCTGTCTGCTTGGGGTGTGGTTTGGGGCGCGAGAACGGGCGATGCAAATCTTGGTCGCAAGTTCAATGCCGATGCTGTTTGTATCCGGGATTTCATGGCCGTATCAAATGCTGCCTGAGCCACTGCAGTATTTGCGCTGGGTGTTGCCTAGCACCTCGGGAATGAATGCCTCTGTGATGCTGAACCAAATGGGCGTGCCACTGGCGTATGTCAACGTGTATCTCATGGCACTCATGATGATTTTCTTGGTTTGTTTATTGCTGCTACTTTTATTAGCGAGTAAAGAAAGTGAATCGTTAGCAGATTAATCCTTGCCAACGGTTATTTTCTTCCTCATGCGTTTATCATCCGTTGCCTTATATCCACCGCCTTTAGGCGGTGGATATAAGGCAACTTGTACACTATAACGCTTGCATAAATTTTGCTAAAATAATTTGCATGAAAACACTCAAGCTACGCATACGAGATAAACATAAAGACCAACTAAATCGCCTAAGCGGTTCGGTGAATTTCGTATGGAACTACGTTAATGCGTTAAGCTATGAGCATCTTAAGCGTACTGGCAAGTTCTTTAGTGCGTATGATTTAAACGACTACACCAAAGGTAGCGGTGAATTACTGGGGTTACACTCGCAAACCATTCAAGCCATCAATGAAACCCACGCCAAAGCTAGAAAACAATTCAAAAAAGCTAAATTATCATGGCGAACCAACAACCCAAATTCAAAACGTAAATCATTAGGCTGGCTACCATTTAAACAATCTGCCATCAAACACATCGCTACCTACCAAACAGGTAAAAAGGGCTTAAAATCTACCTTGCAGCTATCTTTAGCCAAAGGACAAAAGCTAATCATTGATCTATGGGATAGCTACAATCTATCGTTATATCAAATCAACACTTGCGAGCTAGTCCAAGACAGCCGTAACCGTTGGTATGCCTGTATCACCGTCAAAGAATACCCTAAAACTACTTGTGGAACAGGTAGCGTTGGCATAGATTTGGGGCTTAAAGATAGTGCTACCAGCTCGAGCGGTGACAAACTACAAATGAAACAAACGCTCAACTATGCCAAAGATTTAGCCATTGCTCAACGAGCTAAAAACAAACAGCGTGTCAAGGCTATCCATGCCAAAATCAAAAACACACGCCAAGACCTGATACATAAATTCACCACCCAATTAGTCAAAGACAATGCCCTAATCGTGGTCGGTGATATTCAGAGTAATCAATTTAATAGTAAAAAAGGCAAACTCGCCAAATCGGTTTACGATGCAGGTTGGTTTGAACTGAAACGACAACTGACCTACAAATGCGAGAACGCAGGTTGCCGTTTTGAAATCGTGAATGAGAGATACACGACCCAGCGATGTTCGTGTTGCGGTGAAATCACCGCCAATAGTCCGAAAGGTAGAAAATCGCTTAGAATAAGAGAATGGATATGTGCTTCGTGTGGCACATGGCATGATAGAGATATTAATGCCAGTAAGAACATTCTTGCGGTCGGGCTTGACCGTCTTGTAGAAGGAATCCCCTTGCTTTAGCAAGGGGAGGAAGTCAAACAGGTGGTTAGTTGCCAAATTTGCGATGCGTGTAGCGAGCATCTATCATCTATCATTTGATAAACTTTTCGATAGCACATTGACACAGATGGGCAATCCGTGGTTATCTAGCACAATGAATACAACATAATTGAATTTTTCAACTGATTGGCATATAGGATTTATCAGTGATCAGTATTTTTGATTTATTTAAGATTGGGATTGGACCTTCAAGTTCGCATACCGTCGGACCGATGAAAGCGGCGAATCTGTTCGTTAGCGCATTATCACAGCAGCAGCTATTGATGCAGGTGGATAGGGTGCAAGTCGAGCTGTTTGGTTCGCTCGGTGCGACCGGTAAAGGGCACGGTAGTGATATAGCGGTGATGCTAGGTTTGATGGGAGAGCAACCACAGACGACGGATGTCGCCGCTATTTCACAAAAAATTGCCGATATCCAAGCGCAAAGCACGCTATGTCTAAATCAGCAGCATGAGATTAACTTTGTTGCTGACAAAGATTTAATCCTAAATGGTAGGGTATCGCTGCCCCATCATCCCAATGCTTTGACTATCACTGCTTTTACAGGCAATGAAATTGTTTACCAAAATACGTATTATTCAATCGGCGGCGGGTTCGTGCAGACCGAGCAAGAAGCGCAAGCAAAAGAACCGGTGATTGAAAGCGTCAAAAAATTAGTACCTTATCCGTTTAACAACGCCAAAGAATTATTACAAATTTGCCAACACAATCAACTGTCAATCGCCCAAGTCGTTCGAGCCAATGAACTGGCTAACTTGAGTGAAGATGAGCTGCTGGGTGGACTTAACGACATTTGGCAAGTCATGCAAGACTGTGTCAATGATGGTTGTCGCCACGATGGTATTTTGCCAGGGGGCTTACAAGTACAGCGCCGTGCCAAGGCGATTTATCAGCAGTTATCCGCTGCCGATAGCCGAAAAGCGTTTAATGATGCCCTTGCCGTGATGGATTGGGTGAATCTATATGCGTTGGCAGTTAATGAAGAAAATGCCAGTGGCGGACGTGTAGTCACCGCACCCACCAATGGTGCGGCAGGCGTGATACCTGCGGTTATGCATTATTATCGAGATTTTTGTCCAAGTTATACGCTGCAAGGTTTGCATGATTTTCTGCTAACCGCCGCGGCGATAGGCATCATTATCAAAGAAAACGCCAGTATTTCAGGTGCAGAAGTGGGCTGTCAAGGGGAGGTCGGCTCGGCATGTGCAATGGCTGCGGCAGGGTTAACCTATGTGCTTGGTGGTAGTCCTGCGCAATGTGCCAACGCTGCCGAAATTGGCATCGAACATCATCTTGGCATGACGTGTGACCCGATTGCAGGGTTGGTGCAAGTACCTTGTATTGAACGCAATGCCATGGCGGCAGTAAAAGCGATTAATGCCTCAAGGCTTGCGCTTAAAGGCAATGGGCAGCATGTGGTATCGCTTGATAAAGCCATCAAAACCATGAAAGAGACAGGCAGAGATATGATGTCAAAATATAAAGAAACCGCAATGGGCGGGCTTGCTATCAATGTCCTAGACGAGGATTTTGCCGCCCAGTCAAATCTGATTCCGACGCTGGATGTGACGGTCAATTACAGTCAGTGTTAGTGCTACAATAAAAAAACCGATTCGCCAAGGAATCGGTTTTTTTGTGCTTATCAATCAATCGCAGGCTGATAATCCCCTGTGATAATAGCGTCTTTGATGTCATCGGCTTGTGCCAACACTTGCGCCAATAATGCTTTGACATTGTCAAGCGTGGCGATGGGGCTTAACGTGGTCATTTTAAGCGATTGCACATCTTGGTTAGCATCCCCTTGCTTTTGGTAACTGACGCGCGTCACGCCGATATTGGCTTCACCTTTGGCAAATAGCTCATCGGCGACATTTTGGTTTAAGCTATCAAGCAACTCGACCGGGTAGTCTTTGGGCACCACGCGAAATAGCACGGAGGCAAACTGTGGCTCTACCAACAATTCAAGCCCATCAGTCGCTTTGATGTAATCAGCGACTTCGCGGGTCAAATCAACGCCATGGTCAATCATCGAGCCGTATAATTCTTCGCCCAAGGCTTCCACTGTGAGCCATAATTTTAGCGCATCAAAACGGCGCGTGGTTTGTAGCGACTTAGAAACTAGGTTGGGTACGCCATGTTCCTCGTCATACGCAGAGTTTAAATACTCAGCTTCGTAATGCATGAAGCGATAGTTGGCTTCATCTTTGAGCAAAAATGCCCCGCAAGAGATGCTTTGGAAGTAATGTTTGTGGAAGTCGAGGGTGATAGAATCGGCTTGCTCAATGCCTGCAAGTTTATCGCGGTAGTTATTCGATAAAATCAGCGCACCGCCCCAAGCGGCATCAATATGCAGCCATGCACCGTACTCATGGGTAAGCTTACGAATCGCAGGGATTGGGTCAATCGCGCCTGCGTCGGTAGTGCCTGCAGTAGCGACCACACAGGCGATGATTTTACCTTCGGACTTCAGTTGCGCCATGGTGTGTTCAAGTGCGGCAACATCCATCTGCGCTTGGTCATTGACTGGCACAGTGACCACCGATTGAAAACCCATGCCCATCATTGCCATGTTTTTTTGCACGCTAAAATGCGCGTTTTCTGAGCAGATGACTTTCACTTTTTGCATGGCATCGGCTGGGATACCGTCACGCTGTACTGACCATTCTGACCCATCGTCATTCTTATAGTTGTTGGCGATACACCAATCACGGGCGAGTAACACGCCCATCAAGTTGGATTGGGTGCCACCTGAGGTGAATACGCCCGCTTGTCCGCTACCAAAACCGACTTTTTGACGTAGCCAATCAATCAGTTGCACTTCCATCAGTGACCCTGCTGGGCTTTGGTCCCAAGAGTCCATCGATTGGTTGGTGGCATTAATCAGCACTTCAGCGATTTGGCTTGTGACCATCGTTGGGCAGTGCAAGTGAGCAAGCGAATGTGGGTGATGCACCTTTAAGCTTTTATTAAGGAATAATTCGACTGAACGTTTTAATGCGTCTTCCAAGCCAAGTCCTTCTTTTGATGGCTGAAAGGCAATCTCAGCGCGCAGCTGCTTGATACTACCGCCGGTGTACATTTTGTCATTTTTGAGCCAATCGGTGACGGCTTGCACGGCAGTGTTCATATTTTTTTGGTAATCGGCAATGGATTGGCTGTCATTACAAAATAACGCTTGGCGATGCTGTGATAAGTTTGACATGATAAGTCCTTGCATTCTTTAAGATAGAGTTAACTATAAATTGTCATTAAACAGAGTGATATGAGCAAATGGTTAATTTATTTTACAAAATTACGCTTATACAGTTGATGATTTACAATATTGGCTTTGGCATCGTTTTTATCCCAAATTTGCAATTCCCACGGATAATAAAAATTGCTCGCATTTTTAAAGTACACATGCACACCGATATACCCGTCGATATCACGTAAATACCAATTTTTTAGACTGTAATCTGTTTTCCAATCATCCAGTTTTTCCATAATATCTGTCACATCAGCCGATGGCAAAATTACCCGAGCACCAAAAATATCATTTAAGATATTATTGACTGGGTACTGGTTTTGTCGTGCCAAATAGCGATTGACTTTGTCATAGATACTTTCAGCCGTTTTAACACGGTAAAAAAAATCGATATTTTGGGTATCGGCAAATGCCAAATAATCATTAATCGCTTCATGCAAATTAAGCCGATATGACAAGATAGGCTCAATAGGGACGGTTTTGAGCGTATGTGATAGATTGATTTTTGGTACCTTGCCTGTTTCGAAATAATCTTGCGAATACTCACCATGAATCCGATTGATTTCTCGAATCAGGCGTTCGGTCTTGGCGATATTGGTTTCCATATTTTACTCAAAATAAAATAAACAGATAATAAAAACGGCAAAGCCACGTCAGTAACTTTACCGTCTTAATAGGCAATAATCAATTACCCACGTACTTTTTGCACGGCTTCAGCCACTGCCTTTTTAAAGCGTTCAAGCACCGCATCACATTCATCAGCAGTGATGTTAATCGGGCAAAGCAAGCGAATCACTGTACCGCCACGACCGCCTTTTTCCAGCAGTAACTTGTTGTCAAAACACGCTCTTTGAATCGCATTCGCCATGTCAATGTCAGCAGGATACGAGCCGATACGGTCAGCAGGTTTACGCTCATCGACAATCTCAATACCCGTCATCAAGCCGCGACCGCGCACGTTACCGATACAAGGAAATTCTTGGGCGATTTTTTTGAGTTCATCGCGCAAGAATTCACCGCGGATACGCGCATTTTCTGCCAAGTTTTTGCTGCGGATTTCAGCCAATACTTGAATCGATGCCGCCATTGCAAGCTGATTGCCACGGAAAGTACCGGTGTGACCGGCTGGCGCCCATGCGTCGAATTTTTTGTTGATGGCAAGTACGCATAGTGGCAAACCACCCCCGACCGCTTTACTCATCACCACCACGTCAGGCACGATGTCGGCATGTTCGAAGGCAAACATTTTGCCTGAGCGCGCAAAACCAGCTTGCACTTCATCCAAAATCAATACGATATCATGCTTGGCGGTCACTTCACGGATTTTTTGTAGCCATTTTTTGGGCGCAGGCACGACACCGCCTTCCCCTTGAATTGCTTCTAGGATGACCGCTGCAGGTTTGACCACGCCGCTTTCAACATCTTCAATAAAGTTTTCAAAGTAGTAAGTCAGCGCATCCACGCCCGCTTCACCCCCTAGACCAAGTGGGCAGCGGTATTCATGCGGATAGGGCATAAACTGTACCCCTGGCATCAAATTGCCAACTTTCTCTTTGGCAGACAAATTGCCGGTCATGGCAAGCGCGCCATGGGTCATACCGTGATAACCACCGCTAAATGCGATAACGTTGTCACGCCCTGTATAAGTTTTTGCTAATTTAATCGCCGCTTCTGTACCGTCAGCACCGGTCGGACCGCAAAATTGCAATACAAAATCTTTTGGAAAAAAAGACAGCAAGGATTCGGTAAATGCATCTTTAACAGGGGTGGTGATATCTAGGGTGTGCAGTGGCAGACCACTTTCTAACACATCATATAAGGCTTGTTTGACGGCTGGGTGATTGTGACCCAAGGCTAATGTGCCAGCACCGGCTAGGCAATCAAGGTAATCATTGCCTTCAACATCGGTGACCCAAATACCTTGGGCTTTAGCTATAGCTAGCGGTAGTTTGCGGGGATAACTACGAACATTAGATTCCATCGTGCTTTGACGAGTTAAGTAATATTCGTTAGTGGCATGAGAAATTGGATGTACAGGGGTTGCTACGTGTAAATGCGTTTGGCTCATATCGGATTACCATCTCAGATAACGGGCGAAAAGGTTAGTTTTTTGGCTATCTTTCTCGTATTTGTGAATAACATATCAGTCAGGATGACTGACACCAAAACAAAAACGTTATACCGCAAAACCCCAAAATGCCATGACACTGCACCCAAGACCTAACAATATAACGTTGAAAATTTATGGGGCATGATACCCTTTTTTTGTGAAAAATACAGTCTTTTTTGCAAAAAATCGCATGAATCCTCCAAAGTGATAACACAGCGGCGTATTTTGCGATGACAGAGGCAAAAAATCATGGCAAGCGGTGAGCAAGGTGAGCAAGGTGAGTAATGAGCGGCACAACACCACAAGTAAGTATGAAAAGTCTGACAATCGTTGATAGTCCAAGCAGTTTATAAAACTCTGCAGTCACAATTTCAGTCACGATAATGATAAAAAAATTACCTAGTTAATACCATGTTAATGAATTATTTGATACAAAATAGCCAAGTGTCAGCACGCCCAATAATATCCAAGCTTACACCATCAAAATTTTATAAAAGCTAAATACTGCTTAGTATTGAGAGCTTTACACGAATAAACATACAAAAGCTGATTAAAAAAATATAATCAATTACCTAGCAAAATAGACTGGCAAAAGAACTAGTAAAAAAATTACCAAAAGAAACTGCCAAAAAAATTGCCAAAAAAACGGGATGGCTACATACGCAAAAATAACAGACCCTTGTAATGTTACCAGCGTCCTTGCGTAGGCAAGACGTAGCGAATTTTTAGAAACTATTTTAATAACATGCGTCAATCCTAGATAACACACTTAAAATAAACCCATAACAACTAGACGAGAAGCAACTTTATGCCACAATCCTTAACACTTACTATCAATCAGCAACAACACACGTTGACGAATCTAGATGTACGCACCACGGTGCTGGATGTCTGTCGCAACCATCTTGGCTTGACAGGCAGCAAAAAAGGCTGTGACCACGGTCAGTGTGGCGCATGTACCATGCTGATTAATGGTCAGCGGGTCAACAGCTGTCTGACCCTAGCGGTCATGCATGAGGGCGATAGCATCGAAACCATTGAAGGCATTGGCTCACCTGAAGCGCTTGACCCGATTCAACAAGCGTTTTTGGAACATGACGCCTTTCAATGTGGTTATTGTACCCCTGGACAAATTTGCTCGACCAAAGCGATGATTGAAGAGCTCCGCCAAAACTGGGCAAGTCATGTGTCGGCGGATTTGATGCAGCCTTTATCAAACGATACAGCACAATTTAAGCAACAATTAGATAAGGAAATCTCTGAGCGTATGAGTGGCAATATTTGTCGCTGCTCGGCATATCCCAACATCGTGCGAGCTATCAAACAAGTATTACAAGAAACTGGTTTTTCGGCAGAGACAGATAAGGTAACCACCCAGACAGCAGCTACTCAGGCTACAGGAGTGTCGCTATGAAAACGTTTGATTATCAGCGCGCCAACTCGGTAGATGACGCAATCAAAATAGCCACTTTAGCTGAAGGGCATTTAGTTGAGGCGCAGCGTCCGTTTTTTATCGCTGGGGGTACCAATTTACTTGACTTGATGAAACTCGAAATCGAACAGCCGACGCAGCTGATTGATATTTCACGTTTGCCCCTTAACACAATCGAAGCCACGCCAGAAGGTGGGTTAAAAATCGGTGCTATGGTCAGTAACAGTGAATTAGCGGCTCACCCTGTCATTCGTCAAGATTATGCGGTGCTTGCCCGTGCCTTGTTGTCGGGTGCATCGCCGCAACTGCGTAACAAAGCCAGTACCGGTGGCAATCTACTACAGCGTACCCGTTGTTACTATTTTTATCAGCCTGATAGTCCGTGTAATAAGCGTGAGCCTAATTCTGGCTGCGGGGCAAAAGCAGGTCTTCATCAGAATTTGGCAATTTTAGGCACGAGCGAGCAGTGTATTGCTACTCATCCATCAGATATGGCGGTGGCAATGCGATTGCTCGATGCCGTCATTGTTATCCAGCAAGCCGACGGGCAAACCCGCCAAGTGCCTATTGCTGAATTTTATCGCTTACCTGAGCAAACCCCCCATATTGAAACTTGCTTAAATCTAGGTGATTTGATTACCCATATCATTCTACCGCCGCCCTTAAAAGGCGTGCATAGCTATGACAAAGTGCGTGACCGTGCCTCATATGCCTTTGCTTTGGTGTCCGTCGCTGCAGTGATTGAGCATGATAATGACACACTCACCAATGTACGACTTGCATTTGGCGGTATTGGCAGTCAGCCATGGCGAAATACCGACATTGAAAAAATACTGATTGGCAGCACGGGCGATGCCGTGAGTATTGAGCTTGCGGTGGCGACCCTATTCAAAGAAGCAAAAACTGATGAACAAACCGAGTACAAGACCGTGCTAGTACAGCGTCTTTTACACCATGTTGTGCAGCGGGCATTACAACAACCCAATCAATCAAGTCCTTTAAGTAGTGGAGTGAGTGCATGAGCCTAACACAAATTTTTGGCGAATCGCCCCTTGAAAAAAAACTGACCATGGACAAGCCTGTCGAGTCACGGCTAGATACGACCGATAGCAAACTCGTTGGCAAACCACTGAGCCGTATCGAAGGACACCTAAAAGTCGCAGGCAAAGCCACGTATACTGCTGAGCACCAATTTGACGACTTGTGTCATGGTGTCATGGTCGGTGCAACCATCGGTAAAGGCAAGGTAAAAAAAGTACATCAAGATACCGCCTTACAAGTTGCAGGTGTGATTGGGGTGTTTCATGACCCGCTGTTTTTACGCAACCCGCAACAAGGGGGTGTCAAAATGGCGCCTGTGCAAGGCGCAAGCGAGGTTTTTTATCATGGACAGCCGATTGCCTTAGTGGTCGCAGAAACCCTAGAAGCGGCTCAAGAAGGCGCGAAGGCGTTACAGATTGACTATGAAAATGATGAAAAACACGGGCATTTTGACTTTAACAAGCAAAAAAAGCATACCCAATTTATTGATTGGGTAACTGATAAAAGTGACGATATTGGCAAACCTGAAAAAACGCTTAAGCAAGCAGAGGTTAAAGTCGATGTGACTTATACCACGCCAAGCCAAAGTAACATGCCGATGGAACCACACAGTTCGTTGGCGCGTTGGTTTGAGGGTAAGCTAACTCTTCATACCTCCAACCAAATGCTTGCCTCTTCCAAAATACAGCTTGCTAAAGCCTTAGATATGCCCGAAGACGATGTCCGTTTGCTATCGCCATATGTTGGTGGCGGGTTTGGCTCAAAACTGGGTATTTCGCCAGAATCGGTGATGGCAGCCATTGCGGCTAAAGACTTAAAACGCCCCGTACTGGTGAACATGACCCGACCGCAAGTCATGGAAACTACCGTGAGACGCACCAACACCGAACAAAGGGTGGCATTGGGGGCGGATAAAGATGGTAAAATCCATACTATTATTCATAATAGCATTGTTACCAATTTACCGTCAGAAACGTTTTTTGAGCCAGTGGCGGTCTCTACCCACTTTTTATATGGCGGTGACAATCGCCAAATCAAATACGAAATGGCGCGCATGAATTTTACCTTAACAGGCTCTATGCGTGCCCCTGGCGAAGCGGTGGGTCAGTTGGCACTCGAATGTGCCATGGACGAACTGGCACATGCATTAAAGCTGTGCCCAATCGAACTGCGAAAACGCAATGAACCGAGCGAAGACCCAAGCAAAAAAATTCCCTACAGCACCCGAAAATTGCTGGCGTGTATGGAGCAAGGGGCAAAAGCCTTTGGGTGGGATAAACGCCCACAAACGCCCGCAAGTCGCCTTGATGGTGATTGGCTGATTGGCTATGGGATGGCGTGCGCCGCACGTAGCAACGAATTAAAACCCTCGCAAGCCCGTGTGAGCTTGTTGCCCTCTGACAAACCGCTTGGGGTCATGGCTCGTATCGAAACTGACATGACTGATATCGGTACAGGGAGCTATACTATTTTTTCGCAAGTGGTTGCCGATATGCTGGGCTTACCGATTGACCACGTCGAGGTCAAACTTGGCGATACCGATTTGCCGCCTGCTGCAGGGTCAGGCGGTAGCTGGGGAGCTTCAAGCGCTGGTAGTTCTATTTATCTGGCGTGTGAAGCGCTACGAGAAAAGATTGCACAGAGTGTGGGGCTGCATGCCGATAGCATTGGCTTTAAACAAGGCAATCTATATAGACAATTTGAGCATGACCCTAGCCTAGCTGAAAAAATTGGCGAAAAAATTAACCATACGTTAACCGATACGTTGGATAAACTAGCAGAAAAAACAGGCCTTAATTCTGAGGTTTCTGTAGACCACCAAGATAATGTACTCGATTGGGAACAAGTCAATACCCAGTTACCGCTGAGCAGTTTTTTGCAGCAATATGCCCCTCATGGCTTGGTAGCTAATGGTGAAATCGAACCTGGTAAAACCAAAAAAGAATACCGTCATGCAGGCTATGGCGCACAGTTCGCTGAAGTCGGGGTACACCGGGTAACGGGTGAAATTCGGGTTCGCCGTATGCTAGGCACATTTGCCGCAGGGCGTATCTTAAATGAAAAAACAGCGCGCTCGCAGTGCTTTGGTGGTATGGTGTTTGGTATAGGGGCTGCCTTGATGGAGCAAATTCACCATGACAAACGTGACGGTCGTCTATGTAATCACGATTTAGCCGAGTATCAAGTGTGTGTGAATGCCGATGTGCCTGACTTAGAGGTAATAATGTTACCCGAAACTGACCCCTATGCCAATCCGCTCCACAGCAAAGGCATAGGTGAATTGGCATTATCAGGGGCAGGGGCAGCCATTGCCAATGCAATTTTTAATGCCACAGGCGTTAGAGTACGAGACTATCCCATTACTTTGGATAAACTGCTGTACCAGTTGCCCTTACTGTAATCGGCTACACTGTCATTTGCTATGAACCACTTGTTTGATATTTTTGATACCCTTGAGCAGTTACCGCCCAACAGTGAAGCGGTGTTAGCCACAGTGGTGAGTGTCGAAGGGTCAGCCTATCGGCAACCTGGCGCCAGAATGTTGATTTTAGCCGATGGTCAATCCATAGGCATGGTGAGTGGCGGTTGTCTTGAAAAGCACTTGGTTCAGCGAGCCTTTTGGCTAACGCGAGCTGGGGCAACGCTCAAAACCTATCATACCGCAACCGATAGCCAATTATCACAAGATGAGGTAGCTGATGACAGTGATGAGCAAGAAGGCTTTGGGCTTGGCTGTCAAGGCGTCATTCAAGTATTATTTGAACGTCTGGTTTTGAATGAGCAATCTGTATTATTCGCCTGTTTTCAGCGCTTAAAACAGACAAAACAGCCACAAACTCTGGCTACAGTTATCACCTCAAACTCAGATCACTTTGTGGTTGGACAGCATCTGCCTTTGACACAGTTGTCGCAATTGGGTCAGCAAGATTGGCAACTGGTTAATCAAGTCGCTGCCAGCCGTAAGAGTCGCTTTAAGCTGCATGTTTATCAAAAACAAGCACAACAATTGAGCCTCTTTGTAGAAACGCTACAACCGCCACTACAGTTATTAATTTTTGGGGCGGGGCAAGATTGTTTACCCTTGATGACCATGGCAAATTTGCAAGGCTGGCAGGTGACGGTGATTGATAGTCGGTTGGATGTGATTGCCCGTTATCGCGGGCAGGCTCACGCCAATTTTGTGCAGATTGCCCTTGAGCAAGCCGAGTCTGTGCAGACTTTTTTTGAGTCACCGCAGCCGACCGCTGTGGTGATAATGACCCATAGTCTGAGTCAAGATAGAGTATGGCTCAGCCAAGCCTTTAAAGCCCAAAATTCGCCTTTCTTTATTGGACAATTAGGGCCCACCTATCGTACTGAGCAGTTGCTTAGTGAGATTGACGATGGTTATCAACTGGTGAAATCTGCTAATTTGTTCTATCCTGTGGGTTTAGCACTCGGTGGGGATACGCCCGAAGCGGTGGCTTTATCTATCACTGCCCAAATTCAACAGGTATATCATGAGCGTCACGCCTAGCAATTTAACCGTGGTGATTTTGGCGGCAGGATTGAGCCAGCGTCTTGGTTTTGCCAAACAGCTGATTGTAAAAAATCATCAAACTTTGCTGGCTGAAAAAATTCAACTGGCACGCCAATTGCAGCCTCATCAAGTGTTGGTGGTTTTGCCAAAATTTGATAACCCAATATCTAAAGCGTTATACAACGAAGTTGCACCATTTGCCGTCACAGTCGTTGATAATCCAACGCCGCAGACAGGGATGGCGCAATCGATTCAGTATGCAATGACAACATTACAACAACAGTCAGTAAGTGCTACGATGCGAATTTTGTTCTTGACTGTTGACCAAGTGGCGGTAACCCTCGATGATTTGACGCTATTAAGCCAAAATGTTAAAGACCATAAGCTGATTGTGAGTGAGTATGGTGATAACAATCAACCAATTTGGGGGATTCCCGTCAATTTACCTTGGGGTTTTTTGCAAGCATTTGGGCATCAGTTGCAAGGCGATAAAGGTTTTCGGGCGTTATGGCAACACCAAACCGCTATCGTTTCGCCCACCGACGGTACGGTTTATCAGCTTTATCCAATACCGCTGCCGCATTTAAGCCAAGATATTGATACCTTAGAACAATTTGAGCAGCTAAAAACAGCCTATCACCTTTTGCCGCCGACCCAACATTTTAATTGAGATAATGATGATTTCTGTCAATGAACTAAAACAAGCGATTAATGAGCGCCTAGAGAACTATTTAACGTCGCGTCTGGGCGAGGTAAATATCATAACAGTGGGTTTATTGGAGGCGCAAAACCACATCTTAGCCCAAGATATTGCGGCATCCTTTGATATTCCCCGCCAAAATCTATCATCCATGGACGGTTTTGCGATTGCTATGAGTAGCTATCTTGACCACGATAGCCAACTTGAAATCATCGGTGAATCGGGGGCAGGTAAACCTTTTAACGGTCGTTTAAGACCCAATCAAGGCGTGCGAATTTTTACCGGCGCGGTGGTGCCAAATGACTGCGACACGGTGGTGATGC
Organism: Moraxella osloensis; assembly: GCF_001553955.1. Taxonomy (NCBI): domain Bacteria; kingdom Pseudomonadati; phylum Pseudomonadota; class Gammaproteobacteria; order Moraxellales; family Moraxellaceae; genus Faucicola; species Faucicola osloensis. Next base: position 1,502,803 of record NZ_CP014234.1, on the reverse strand, counting down.
AGGAAGACACCAACCTTAGCGACATTCAGCACAGTTTGGATAACACCCAGGCCTATCACATTCGCTTGACCCAAACCGCTAAGGTGGGCGCAAATATTCGCCGCCAAGGCGAGGAAGTGCAAGCAGGCGAAACTGTTTTAACAATTGGTAAACGCCTAAACCCCACCGATATCAGCTTACTTGCCAATTTGGGCGTGGATAGCGTGCAGGTATTTCAGATACTCACGGTTGGCATTATTGCCACCGGCGATGAGCTGGTTGATGTGGGGCAGCCGCTGGCAACGCTTGCCCAAATTTATAATTCCAACACGCCCACGCTAAAAGCGTTATTAAAGCAGTTGCCGATTGCGATTCAAGATTATGGCATTGTCCCTGACAACCTTGAAACCACTCGCCGCACTGTTCAGCAAGCGATAGTCGAATGTGATGTGATTATTTCTACGGCGGGTGTATCGGTGGGTGATTATGATTTTTTAACCCAAGTCATTCAGGCGCTTGGCAAAATTCACCATTACAAAGTGGCGATGAAACCAGGTAAACCTTTTATATTTGGGGAATTTGAGCAAGATAAAAAAACGGTCATGTATTTTGGGTTACCCGGCAATCCGCTATCTACCGTGGTGTGCTGCCTTAATTTTGTCCAACCCGCGCTGTGGCAACTATCGGGCGCGATACCATCAGACATCCCAAAACCGCTGCAACTGTTTGCCAAAACCACCCACGACATCAACAAGCGAGCAGGACGCCAAGATTATCAGCGAGCGATTTTTTGCCAAAATGAAGACGGCAGTTTTAGTGTCACTCCTTTATCTGCCCAAGACTCCCACCGTGTAAAACAGCTTAGCCACGCCAATTGCTTGCTTGTATTACCCAAAGATAATGCAGGGGTAAAAGCAGGCGAAATAGTGACAGTGCAGCCGTTTAGTTGGAATTTTAGCTGACGATGACTCCGCAACCTTCTTCATTAAATTTGGTGGACAATTTCCATCGCCAGTTAAGCTATTTACGCCTGTCGATTACCGATTTTTGTAACTTTCGCTGTCACTACTGTCTGCCCGATGGCTATACTGCCAACGCGGGTAAACGCCCTGACAACGAGCTTTCTGTATCCGAAATCGATGTTTTAATACAAGCCTTTGCCAAACTAGGTACCACCAAAGTGCGGCTGACGGGGGGTGAGCCATCGATTCGACAAGATTTACCGCGCATCATCGAACTTGCCAAACAGACCCAAGGCATCCAAACAGTGGCGGTTAGCTCCAATGGCTATCGCCTTGCCAAGCATTTATCCGATTGGCAAACGGCAGGGCTAAATCAGCTTAACATCAGTATCGACAGCTTTGACCCCACCATTTTTAAACAAATCACCGGCTTTGATATATTGCCAACGCTGCTAAAAGACATAGATAAATTGCTAGCAACCACCGATATTAAGCTAAAACTTAATGGTATTTTGATGGCAGACACCGCTTTTGATAACTTGCAATCCGTGTTAAGTTTTGTCAAAAATCGCCCTGTCACTTACCGTTTTATTGAGTTTATGCAAACTTCGGATAATAAAGCTTTGTTTTTTGCCCAACATAGCAGTGGTCAGCGTATCAAAGATTTTTTGCTAGAAAATGGTTGGCAATCCCAACGCCGAGCAAGCGATGCAGGCCCTGCGATTGAATATCGCCATGCCGATTATGTCGGTGGCATTGGGCTGATTGAGCCTTACGCCCCGCAGTTCTGCGACAGTTGTAATCGGCTGCGAGTGAGTAGCCAAGGCAAAGTACATTTGTGTTTGTTTGATAATGGCAGTTATGATGTGCGAGCGTTTTTGGCAAATGGCGATGTCGATGGATTGGTTCATGCCTTGCAAAGGTTAATGCCGATTAAGCCCGAGCATCATTTACTCAAGCAAAACGACAGTGGTATCATGGCGAATTTGTCGATGATTGGCGGCTAATCGATGGCGGGTTTTTTGAAAATATAAAATAGGCAAATTTAAGAAAAATTGACTCATTCAAGCGCAGCTTGATAAGCGTATATGTTGATGTAATTTTGTGCCACATTTGAGGGGTGAAAATCCAAAACATGACAACACAATTAACTCCCTTAGACCTGACACATTTAGACGCACACGGCGATATCGCCATGGTCGATGTATCGGGCAAAACAATAACCCAACGCAGCGCCACCGCCGTAGGGCAAGTCATTTTCCCTAGCAACAGTTACCAAGTGATAAAATCTGCCGACGGCATCACCAAAAAAGGCTCAATCACCCAGACCGCGCATATCGCAGGGGTCATGGCAAGCAAACGCACCCACGAGCTGATTCCGCTTTGCCACCAGCTGCCACTCGATGGGGTAAAAATCGGCTTTGAGTATGATGATAACAACTGCTCAATTCATGTCACTGCCACCGTCAAAGTCACCCACAAAACAGGCGTGGAAATGGAAGCCTTAACCGCTGTGTCGGTAGCTTGCCTAACGATTTACGACATGACCAAAGCATTATCTCACGACATCACCATCAGTGATATCAAGCTACTCACCAAAACAGGGGGCAAATCCGACTATGCCAACACCTAGCGCGTCTGAGAAAAATTTAGCCATCTTATACTTTGCAAGCCTTGCTGAACAAGCAGGGAAAGACGAAGAAACAATCCGCTTTGACGGTGATAACCTGACCGAGCTTTACCAAACGTTAAGCGCACACTACGGTTTTAAACTCGCCCAAACCAAACTTGCCGTGGCAATCAATCACCATATTGCCAACTGGCAAACGCCGCTTCAAGATGGCGATATCATCGCCTTTATTCCGCCTGTAGCGGGCGGTTGAATATCGCATACACCCTTTAAAAAATATAGAGAAAACCATGAATGCATTGCATAAAGGCTCATCCACCATTAGCATCAGTGAAGACCAAGCCTACCAAACCGTGATTACTGGCGGCTTTACATTGACTGACCGAGCCATTGACGATAAACGGCTTAAACACGCCTTAATGAGCGATACTTGTGGGGCGTTAGCGACATTTGAAGGCTGGGTACGTAACCACAATAACGCTCGCCCTGTTAGCAAACTCACTTACTACGGCTACGAGCAACTGGCACTTAATCAAGGCAAAAAACTGATTGAACAAGCCAAAGCCCAGTTTGACATCGAAAACGCCATTGCCATACACCGTGTTGGCGACCTTGCGATTGGTGAGATGGCGGTGTGGGTTGGGGTAGTGGCTGCCCACCGTTATCCTGCGTTTGATGCCTGTCGTTGGTTACTAGATGCGATTAAAGCGGATATCCCTGTGTGGAAACAAGAATTTTATGCCGACAGTACTGAGAGTCTGTGGCTTTCTAATAATGGTTAATACTCTAGTAATGGTTAACAAGCAATGACAACTACCGTATTAAGCGTGCTGTTCTTTATTTCTGCCTTGCTCTATTCATCAGTCGGGCATGGGGGCGCATCGGGCTATCTAGCGATGATGGGGTTAGTCGGCGTTGCGCCAAGTATGATGAAACCCACTGCGCTATGTCTTAATATTTTGGTGTCAATCATTGCGTTTTGGCGCTTTTATTCTGCAAAAAATTTTTCTTGGCAAATTTTTATTCCCCTTGCTATTACCGCGGTGCCGATGGCGTTTATCGGGGGAATGACCCATTTACCCAGTCATTTATATAAGCCGATTGTTGGGATGGTACTGATTTTTTCGGCTATTTATTCATTTATCTTTGCCAAAAAACTCACCAGCGAGCAACCATTAAAACAGGTGTCAAAATGGATTTTGGCAATCGTGGGGGCAGTTTTAGGGTTGCTTTCGGGATTGACGGGGGTGGGCGGTGGTGTGTTTTTAAGTCCAATTTTATTGTTTAACCGTTGGGCAAGTCCTAAAGTTGTTGCAGGCGTAGCGTCGGGGTTTATTTTGGTGAATTCAATTTCAGGTCTGTTTGGTGTGTTATCGACAGGGGCAAAACTGCCAAATCAACTACCAATCTGGCTTGTAGCGGTTTGTGTAGGGGGTTTTATTGGCGCAACTTATGGTAGCAAACGCCTTGCCGACCCCATGCTCAACAAATTATTATCTCTGGTATTAGTCATTGCAGGGCTGAAAATGCTGGCAAATTTTTAACGATTAGGTAGACCCCAACCGCTGCCTCTAGCACCACCCTAAAAACGCGATGAATTGCATGCAACATCCAATAATTTCAAAGCTTAAGCCATAAAAAAAACCCATTGCAGGAGGTGAGCAATGGGCTGAGGAAAAGCACAAGTAAGTGTTAAAAGTCTGGAAATTTTTGACAATAAACGCGATTTATCAAAATTATCCAATCACTATATGATAAAAAATTGATAAAAAAATTCATAAGTTGATACGCTATGATTAATGAATTGGGTGGAAAATAATCAACTTTCAGTAAACCTGACAACAGCAAAATTTGCTAATATCGAAATAAGTCTTATTGTTATTATTTCGTTGTCGGACGTTATGATATCAATAAAAGTCTAAATTTTTGACTGTCTAATTACACCCTGTTACTCTTGAAGTGTTTTTTATACAATGACATATTTAGTAAAAAATACCATAAAATCAATACGGTAAAGTAGCTTAATTATTGAAAAATATGATAAAAACTAGCATTATGGGCAAAAAATAATGACATTAATTTGAGAACCGTTATAATTATTTCAACTAAAATTAGCGTTACGCCGCGCCCTAAAACAATAATGAACGAAAAATCCCATGACCGATAAGCCAGTGACCGACGAGACAGCCCATCCCCCTGTTGCTTCGGGTAGTATTTTTAACTTGCCCAACAACTTGACCATTGCGCGCATCATAATGATTCCGCTGTTTGTGGCGATTGCTTATTGGCCGCCTGCGATGGGGATTGGGCAGAGCGCCATTAGTGACAATGCAATTGCCAACATCGGCATGTATCAGTTTAGCGATAGCCTACTACGCCACTTTTTGTTGACCGCTGTATTTATTTTGGCGGCAGTTACAGATTGGTTAGATGGCTACTTTGCCCGCAAGCTCAATATGACATCGGCATTTGGGCGGTTTCTTGATCCTGTGGCGGATAAGTTGATGGTTGCTGCCGCGTTAATTATTTTGGTGCAGTGGCATCCTGATATTGTCATGGCGATTTCAGCGATCGTTATTATCTCACGTGAGATTGCCGTCTCAGCCCTGCGTGAGTGGATGGCAGAGCTGGGCAATCGTACCAGCGTTGCCGTGTCATATGTGGGTAAGATGAAAACCACTTTTCAAATGGTGGCGATTACGGTATTACTACTCAATTGGGAATCACTTGAAATGACGGGATATTTACTATTGGTTATTTCAGTGGTATTGACGTTATGGTCAATGTTTATTTATCTAAAAGCGGCATGGCCCTATCTAAAACAGCCCTAATTGATGACTTTAAAAAAAGCTGATAACGTTAACAAAAGCTGATGACGTTAAAATAATGGATTATTCTAAAAAATTGTTAGCTCAGAATTTACCATAAAAAACCCCAGTTAAAAAACCGGGGTGATATTTTTTTAAAGCCAATAATTAAAACGTCACTGAATGGTTTTCACCCAGATTTTCTGCAGTTTTCCCTTCTTGGACAGCCGCTGATACCATCTTAAACATATCCACCACCGTGTTACCGCTTAACCAATACTGCGCACCGTTACATTCAATGCAAATCACTTGCACATTAGGATCTTCTTTGCCTTTTTCATAGAACGCTGCATAAATTGGGCTCCAAAGCTCATCTAGTTTGGCTTTGTCATTAACCAGTTTAGCCGTGCCGTTGATAGACACAAAGTCTTTTTGGTCGCTTGAGGTATATGATAAGTTGACTTGTGGGTTTTTTTCCAAGTCTTTGATAGTTTCTGATTTGCGATCGCCGATGAACCAAATTTTACCATTTTCTAATTCATTTTTATTGGTGGTCATAGGGCAAGCATGTAAATGTTTTTCGTCTGCAGTAATGGTGGTCATCATTGCATATTTGACGCCTTTAATTACTTTATTAATATTTTCAATATGTTGCGCTTTAGTGAGATCTGCCATGAGAATGTCCTTGTTATTATATGGTTATTATACGTCTCAAATTTAATGCTAAAAAATTTATTGCTAACTGATTAAGAATTTACGTTAAAACTGGGTTAAAGTCATTAACTTGGATGATAATATCGGCTTTTGTTATTTAAGTCTGTCGAAAAGCTGCAAATAATTGGTATAAAACCGTTAACGATGTTATCGCAAGGTAACGCAGTTGGCATGCTGTTTAGAAAAAACACATCGTGAAATGACATTCTATCGCCATCAAGGCAAGTGATAAGCCCGTAGGTTTAATGCTATAATAGCCGCAAATTTTTCTGTTATTTTCCCAACTTTTCCCGAAGCAAGCGGAACTTTCTATGACTATCATCGCTGGATACCCATTTTTAACCGATTTTCAAACCACCAAACTGCTAAATTCCCTTAGCCAAAAAACCAATCTCAAAATCACTCACTTAAAAAGCCAGCAAGTTTATATTTTTTCTAAAGATTTGGCAGAACACGATTATAAGAAAGCGCTAGATTTGCTCAATCACGGTGACGAAATCGCGCTCAATCAAGCAAGCCCAGATGAGAATCAGGATGAGAATCAGGATGAGAATATAAAGACGCTGCAAATCATCGTTAGCCCACGTTTTGGTACGATTAGCCCTTGGGCAAGTAAAGCGACGGATATTTTTAACAATTGTGAGATAGCGATTGAGCGTGTTGAGCGCTTGGTGGTGTATACGCTCATCGGCGAAAACTTGCCTGAAAAGCTCCCGCATGATATCGAGATGATGTTGTACGACCGCATGACCCAAAGCCTATTTTATGACTTGGCAAAGGCTCATCACTTATTCGATGACCACGAGCCAGCACCGCTCAACCATGTCGATGTGATGGGCAAAGGGCGTGAAGCGTTAGAATCTGCCAACCGTGAGTTTGGTTTTGCGTTATCGAGCCAAGATATTGACTACTTGATGGATGCCTACGTTCATGTGCTGAAGCGCAATCCGACCGATGTTGAGCTCATGATGTTTGCCCAAGCCAACTCGGAGCATTGCCGTCACAAGATTTTTAATGCTCAATGGACGATTGATGGGGAAGTACAGCCAAAATCCTTGTTTGGCATGATTAAAAACACCTTCGAGCAAAATCCCAACGACATTTTATCCGCCTATAAAGACAATGCCGCGGTGGTGAAAGGGCATGAAGGACAGCGTTTTTATCCGCTATTAAACAGCGACAACAATCATTTAGCATACGATTTTCACCAAGAGCCGATTGATATCTTGATGAAAGTCGAAACTCACAATCACCCAACGGCGATTGCACCGTATGCAGGCGCGGCAACAGGCTCTGGCGGCGAAATCCGTGACGAAGGCGCGACAGGTCGTGGCGGTAAACCCAAAGCAGGCTTGGCAGGATTCCATGTGTCGCATTTGCAGCTGCCTGATATGCCAGAAAAGTGGGAGCACAGCGGAAAAATCTCCACGGCTGACTACGGCAAACCAGCGCGTATGGCGTCTGCATTAGAAATTATGACCCAAGCACCGCTTGGTAGTGCAGCGTTTTCTAATGAATTTGGTCGTCCAAATCTGGTCGGTTATTTTCGCTCATTCCAATTGGATACCTCAAAAGACCAAGATGGCAGCCAAATGCGGGGCTATCACAAACCCATTATGATTGCCGGTGGTTACGGTAATATCAAACGCAATTTGGTGGAAAAAAATCCGATTCAGCAAGGCGATTTGCTGATTGTACTAGGCGGTCCTGCCATGCAAATCGGCTTGGGGGGTGGCGCGGCAAGTTCGGTGGATAGTGGTGAGCTTGATGAAGGCTTGGATTTTGCGTCAGTGCAACGTGACAATGCCGAGATGGAACGCCGCTGTCAAGAAGTCATTGACCGCTGCTGGGCAATGGCAGGAAACCAGCCAGATGAAGATAACAATCCGATTGTGTCGATTCATGACGTGGGGGCAGGGGGGTTGTCAAACGCCATGCCCGAGCTTGTGAATGACCACGAACTTGGGGCGGTGTTAAACTTGCGTAAAGTGCCGTCGCTTGAGCATGGTATGTCGCCAATGGCGATTTGGTCAAATGAAGCCCAAGAGCGTTACGTATTGGCAATCCGTCCACAAAGCCGTGAGCTATTTGATAGTATCTGTGAGCGTGAGCGTTGCCCGTATGCAATTTTAGGTGAAGCGACTGACGTGCGTGAGTTGGTGGTCAATGACCCGTTACTGAACACCAAAGGCGACCAACAACCGGTCGATATGCCCCTACAAGTGCTACTTGGTGGCACGCCAAAAATGCAGCGTAGCTTTAGCCGTAGCACGCCAGATTTGACAGCGTTAAATCTTGATAAAGTCGATTTGGCGGAAGCGGTCAAAGACGTGCTGCGTCACCCAACGGTTGCCAGTAAATCTTTCTTAATTAGCATTGGCGATCGTTCCATCACGGGTATGGTAGTACGTGACCAATATGTTGGACGTTACCAAGTCCCAGTGGCGGACTGTGCTGTTACTGCTTCTGCTCTCATCCCTGTCGATGGCAAACCGATGACAGGCGAGGCCATGAGTATGGGCGAGCGTACCCCAGTTGCTTTGATTAATCCTGCCGCATCTGCGCGCCTTGCGGTCGCTGAAGCCATTACCAATATCGCAGGGGCGAATATCGCCAAGCTATCAGACATTACCTTGTCGGCGAACTGGATGGCAGCCTGTGGTGAGGACAAAGAAGACCAAGCGTTGTTTGATGCGGTGTATGCCGTGGGCGAAGCGCTTTGTCCGGCACTTGGCATTGCCATTCCTGTGGGTAAAGACAGCTTGTCGATGCGAGCGAATTGGTCAGATGAGCAAGCAAACAAGTCTGTGGTGTCACCCATGTCGCTCGTTATCACTGCCTTTGCCCCTGTGCAAGATGTCACCAAAACCTTAACCCCAGAATTGGTAAACAGCTCGGCGCTTGGCGAAACCGCTTTTTATCGCTTAGACTTATCAAAAGGTCAGTTCCGCTTAGGTGGCTCAATCCTTGCCCAAACCCTAAGCCAACTGGGTGATACTTGCCCAGACCTAGATAATCCGCAAGATTTAATCAACTTTTTTGACTTTATCCAGCAAGCCAACAACCAAGGCTTAATCACCGCATATCATGACATTGGGGATGGCGGTTTGCTTGCCACCATTGCCGAGATGCAATTCACCAGTCGCCAAGGCGTGAAATTGGTATTAAGCGATGACAATTTACTCGGTCAATTATTCGCCGAAGAACTCGGTGCGGTAATTCAAGTCAAATCGGATAAGGTTGCCGAATTGCTTGAATTAGCAGAAAAAACAGGCGTCAGCGAATTATTAAGCCTAATCGGTCAAAGCACCGATGAAGACAGTTTACTCATCCAAACAGCCACGCAAAATTTACGTTTTGAGCGTAGCGAGCTTGAGCAAGAATGGAGTAAAGTCAGCTACCATATCGCCAAAAACCGCGACAACCCCGAATGCGTACAACAGGCCTTTGATTTGATTGGTGATAAATCCCATCAAGGCTTAATCGCCCAAGCCAATTATGATCTCAACCAAGCGATTGAAGCCCCGTATATCAATAGCCGCAGCGCACAGCCCAAAGTCGCCATTTTGCGTGAGCAAGGCGTAAATGGTCAGCTAGAAATGGCGGCAGGCTTTAAACGCGCAGGACTAGAAGCCGTTGATGTGCATATGAGTGACTTGCTCAAAGGGCGTGTCAACTTGCGTGACTTTGATGGGCTCGTGGCTTGCGGCGGCTTTAGTTATGGCGATGTGCTTGGCGCTGGCGCTGGCTGGGCAAAATCGGTGCTGTTCCATGATGAATTACGCATGCAATTTGTGCGATTCTTTACCCGACCAGAAACTTTCTCGCTTGGCGTGTGTAACGGCTGTCAGATGATGAGCCAGCTTAAAGATTTGATACCGGGCGCAGAGAATTTCCCCCGTTTTATCGCCAATAAATCGGCACGGTTTGAAGCGCGCACGGTGAATGTGAAAATTGAACGTACCAAGTCAGTGCTGTTAAAAGGCATGCAAGAGAGCATTCTACCGATTGCGGTGGCACATGGCGAAGGCTTTGCGACCTTGAGCGATACCGATATCGCAGGGATGAGCGCACATGGGCAAATTGTGATGCGTTATGTGGACAGTCTCGGCACAGCAACCGAGCATTATCCGCTCAATCCAAATGGCTCACCGCAAGGGGTGACAGGGATTTGTAGCACCGATGGGCGTGTGACCTTGATGATGCCACACCCAGAGCGTAATTTGATGGCGTATAACCATAGTTGGAAACCTGAAGCGTGGGATAATGATGGGGCGTGGATGCGGATGTTTAGAAATGCCCGGGCATTCTTAAGATAAAAGTTAAGATAAAAGTTAACATAGTGGATTTTTTTATAAAAGGATGGCAAAAGCTATCCTTTTTTAATGACCTAATCCAACCCGACTAACGCAATAAAGGCTGGGTAATAAAGGCTGTCACGATAAAAACCTTGGCTCGGTCAAAAACTAGCAACAATTTACAAACAATACATGATAACAAGGAAAAACTATATGTTATAATAACTTAATTCTACATGGAATAAGTTAAGTTTCATTAACAATGTTTTGTAAGCCCATACAGTTTTTATAATATATCGAGGAAAATCCCATGAATAGCAAACTTTTAGCCACTACCGCTATCGCAGCGTTGTTAGCCACACAATTTGCCAACGCAGAATTGGTCATCTCGCAAAACGGTGAAACGCAAAAAATTGGTGAAACCGTGGCTCAACCTGCAGCGGTCACAAAAGCGCCTAAAACCGCCAAAGTAGAAAAAGTTAAGCCAAGCAACAGCACTAGCTACAAACTAGACCCAAACCACACCAATGTACGTTTTGCCATTGATCATTTTGGTACGAGCACCAATACCGGCGGATTTTACGGCTTAACCGGTGACATGGAATACAACCCTGCCAAGCGTAGGGGCAGCATCAATGTTGATATTCCAGTTAATTCGTTAAATACGGGTAGCGAAGCGTTTGATAAACATCTCAAAAGTGGTGATTTCTTCGATGCTGAAAAATACCCGACGGCTAATTTTAAATCAACCAAATTCCATTTCAAAAATGGCAAAGTAACGAAAGTTGACGGTAACTTGACGCTATTGGGCAAAACCAACCCAGTCAGCCTAAAAGCCACCAAATTTAATTGCTACAACAGCCCAATGCTAAAAAATGCACAAGTATGTGGTGGTGATTTTGAGACTACCATTGACCGCACCAAATGGGGCATGGATACTTATGTCAAAATGGGTTTTGCTAAAGACGTCAAACTTAATATCCAAGTTGAAGCGGTACAGCAATAATTATTTAGCAAACAATGAAAGTAATCAAAAAGATCAGCCTTGGCTGGTCTTTTTTTATGGCATGCTGATAGGGTATCTTTCAACCAAGCCGAGTAGAATTTGTGAGCGCGGTTTCATGGGGCTGCGTTTTGATACAAAACCATACAGCACTATACAAAACGTAAATTTACAGTAGCCACACATAGCTTCATAATTTTCAAAAACCTAGACATCACTTTATTTAATTTGTTTTTGAGGAAAACTTATGAAATCATTCAATACCACAGTAAAAAACACCGTATTAGCCGCAGCGTTAGTGGTGGGTTCTGCCAATTTAACAGGGTGTGGTTATAACGCTATGCAAGCGCAAGATGAGCAAATCAACGCCTCATGGTCAGAAGTAGTCAACCAGTATCAGCGCCGTGCTGACTTGATTCCAAACTTAGTCAAAGTTGTTGAGCGTTATGCCCAGCACGAACAAGCGACCTTAACCGAGGTCACACAAGCGCGTTCACAAGCGACGGCTATCAATGTAAGTGCTGATGTGCTCAATGACCCAGCGGCTTTCCAACGCTATCAACAAGCGCAAGATCAATTGGGCAGTGCGTTATCGCGCTTGATGGCAGTGTCGGAGCGCTATCCAGACCTAAAAGCGGATAAACAATTCCAAGAGTTACAAGCACAGCTTGAAGGTACTGAAAACCGCATTGCCGTGGCACGGGGTCGTTATATTCAAGATGTTCAAACTTATAACACTACCGTACGTCAATTCCCAACCAATATTACCGCAAAAGTGTTTGGTATGCATACCCGTCCAAACTTTACCGTGGCTAATGAGGCGCAAATCTCCACCGCACCAACCGTTGATTTTGGCAATAGCAATACCAACACCGCAAATGCAGGCGGTCAGCCAGTGCAAAACAGTGGTAACACTGCCAATGCCGGTGGTCAGCCTGTAAATAATTCGGCTACCGCGACAGCGAAACCCTAATTCACCAGTGTTCACTGTATGGTTAAGGTTAATAGTTAAGAAGATTTTTTTAAATAGTCTGCCATCAGTCGGTGGCAGGCTCATTGGATAAGATTTGCATAAATTGCGAGACTGATTTTTTAATTTTTTAAAATAGTGGTTGAATTGATTACATCATCATAATAAAAAAATTGCATACTTTGAGGAAACACAGGTGTCATTGAATATTGTACAGACACAGCCCAATTTACAGCGCTGCCATAAACAGCCGCAAAAATTGTCATCTGGTTTTTTAGCCAAGCGGTGGCTATTAAGCACCTTCACTGCACTGACCATGGGCATTGGGCTTGCGATGCCTATGGCTGCCGTTGCAGAAACTGCCACGGCGACAGCCAATTCTGCAACCGTTACCGCTAAGCCTACATTACAAGATCATAGTGTTGAGGACATGATTGCGATTGCCAAAACCGCACAAAGCAATGAAGCGCTCAATGATGCTGTATTCAATAATGATGCAATTAAAGAGACGTTAGGCAATGATGCGCTGCCGATACCAGGTAATTCCCAAGGAACTGGCAATCAGACAAATAGCAATCAGGCAACCGCTACCGCTAATACCCAAACGACTACGACGACCACGACACCCAAGCAATCAACCCAAGCCCCTGTCGCCGCTGACAAATTAATTCTAAATAACCCTGTCATAGATGAAGCAAAAATTCTATCTGCCAGTGATAAACAGGCGATTGAAACCAAACTGCGTAGTCTTAATGACCGCGGTTTGGCGCAAGCAGCCGTGGTCATTGTACCCACCACCAATGGCGAGGATATTTTTGACTATTCAATGAAAATTGCTGACCGCTGGAAACTGGGCAAAAAAGACACCGATCAAGGTCTGTTGATGGTTGTTGCTGTCAATGACCGTAAAATGTATATTTTAACAGGCTATGGTCTTGAAGGTACCATTCCTGATGCCGTCGCTAAACGCATTATTAACGATGACATAACCCCAAGATTTAAACAAGGCGATTATGCCGGGGGTATCATCGCGGGAATTAATCGCATTGAAGAACGCTTGACGACCGATCCTGCTATTTTAAAGCAAGCGGATGCCAATCGAGTCAATACCAATAGCAATGCCCAGTCAAATCAAGAGGGCGGTATACCGCTTATCTTCCTAGGATTTTTTGGCTTTGTCGCTGGTATGATTTTGACCAGTATATTAGGGCGTTTTTTTGGTTCTATCGCTACGGCAGGTGGCATCGTAACACTTGGTACAATCTTTGGTGCAGGGTTACTGGGTAGTATGTTTGTGGCATTTATTGTGTTTTTATTTTTGCTATTTCGAGGTGGCGGTGGTGGTCGCGGTGGCAGAGGCGGCGGTGGCGTTGTCTTCCTACCGGGTGGCGGCTTTGGCGGCGGTGGATTTGGTGGTGGCGGTTTTGGCGGCGGTGGATTTAGTGGCGGCGGTGGCGGCTTTGGCGGCGGCGGCGCTGGTGGCGATTGGTAATCAGTAGTCAGTAATCGGCTAGCTATTGAAACATCAGTTAAAAAATTGTGTTAACTTTACCCCTTATCATCAACTATATACTTCATTATTTTTTATGGAATTTTCATGAGCACAAATGACCCAATAATTGCAACGAATGGTGCCAACGAAGAAACCATGGCTTACACCTCACCGATGGCGACAGTGACTTCTACTGTGCCAAGCTGGGCTAGATGGTGGCGTCAAGTTGCGTTTATACCTAGTCTGCACAATCGCTGGTTAACGCCTACGGCCCAACAACAGCTCAATCAAGCAATTACCGAAGCTGAGCAAGGGCATCGCGGCGAAGTCGTGCTAGTGATTGAAAATCATTTGCCTATTTCGTCAGCACGGCTACAAAACAGCCGAGACAGAGCGATCGAAGTTTTTGGGAATTATCGCGTCTGGGATACGCAGGATAATACTGGGGTGTTGGTGTATCTTAATATCTGTGAGCGGTGTCTGGAGATTGTCGCCGATAGAGGCATCAATAGCCATGTGATGCCAACCATGTGGCAAGCGATGTGCGACAAGGCTATCGAAGGTATTAAAGCCAATCATCCTGTGGAAAGCCTGATGGCATTGCTAGCGGATGTCGGTCAACTGTTACATCAATATTATCAATTGGAAAATGACCCAAACGGCAATGAAATCGCTGACAAGATGATTTTTATAAAGTAGTTTTAAACTTAATTAGCATATTGCGATGATGCAATCCTACCAAAAGCGATGTCACCCATCGCTTTTTTTATTGCTCAGCTTTTAATACCCAAGAGTAAGTGGGTAAACTTCAAAATTTGGTATCAAAAATTATTGAGGATTATCTTTGCGGCGCTAAAAAATTGATTGAAGGCTCGACAAAAGAATCGACAAATTTTGCTAGGCGAAATGATAAAATTTTACATATAATGAAACCGACATACCGCCACTCAGCTTCTTAGACAATTAGACAATTAGGCAGTTAGACAATTAGACCAGTCGTCATGTTGGCGATAAATCATTACTTATAAAATTTTTGAGGGAATCCCATGCCAACGCTCACCAATAATATTCCTGATAGTATCGGTCAATTTTATCTCGGTCAAGACGTGTACCCAGAGCCTACACAAGGTCAAGCAACCCTATATGATGCAGCTGACTTAACAACCCATGCGGTGATTATCGGGATGACGGGCTCGGGTAAGACGGGTTTGGGGATTAGCTTACTGGAAGAAGCTGCGCTGGATAATATTCCGGTGATTGCTATTGACCCCAAAGGTGACTTGGGCAATTTAGCATTGACGTTCCCAAATTTGGCAGCCAGTGACTTTGAGCCGTGGATTGATAGCGGCATGGCAAATCAAGCGGGTATGAGCGTGGCAGAGTTTGCCAAGCAAACCGCAGAAAACTGGCAACAAGGGCTTAGTAAAAGTTTTCAAACCCCGGAGCGTGTTCAAGCACTCAAAGCCGCCAATCGTGTCAGTGTCTATACCCCAGGTAGCGAGAATGGTTTACCGATTGCGCTACTTGGCAATCTCGTGCCGCCGCCCGATAGTATCAAAAATGATAGCGAAAGCTATGCTGAGTATATCGATGCGACAGTGTCGACGCTGTTGGTGCTATTAAAAGTCGATGGGGATAACCTCGCCCCAGGGCATGTGTTTTTGGCACAGCTACTTAAAAATGCCTGGGACAATAACCAAACTTTAACCTTAGTGGATTTGATTACCCAAATCCAAACGCCACCGTTTGACAAAATCGGCATCCTGCCGCTGTCACAAGTATTTGTGGATAAAGACCGTAGCGCACTGGCGATGAAGCTCAATACGCTTTTGGCATCACCAAGTTTTGCCAGCTGGCTTAAAGGCATGCCGCTGGATGCTGGCGCACTGTTTTATGATAAAAACGGCAAAGCACAAACCAGTGTGCTCAATATTGCGCATCTATCCGATGACGAACGCTTGTTTTTTGTCACCTTGTTACTCACCAATTTATTGGGCTGGATGCGCCGTCAGCAAGGCACCTCAACCTTGCGGGCAATTTTGTACATGGATGAAGTGTTTGGCTATCTACCGCCGATTGGCAATCCACCGACCAAAGTATTGCTATTGACCCTACTAAAACAAGCGCGCGCATTTGGCTTGGGGATTGTGTTATCGACCCAAAACCCAGTGGATTTGGACTACAAAGCCTTATCCAATGCGGGTACTTGGTTTATCGGACGGTTGCAGACTGCGCAAGACCGTGAACGGGTGATGGATGGCTTGCTCTCTGTCAGTGGCAGCAGTGGACTGGACAAAGCGGCGCTCAATGCGTGGTTTGATAAACTCGGTAAACGCCAATTTTTGCTGCACAATGTGCATGACGCCAGCCCTGTGATTTTTAGCACCCGCTTCACGCTCAACTACTTATCAGGACCACTTAGCAAACAAGCCATAGCACAGCTCAAAGCCAATAGCCAAGCCGCTGCGCCTAGCGACCCAGCGCAAACGCAAGCCACCACGCCTGCTATCAATCCATTAGCAAGCACCATAAGTCAGCCGCCTGCCTTGCCCAAAGATGTGGGCTTGTATTATGCACCCAAAGACATGGCGGGCGATGGGCAAACCTTCTATGAGCCTACTGCCTTTGCCTATGCGCGGGTATTTTTTAATGACAAAAAATCAGGCGCTCAAAGTCAGCAGCAGCTATTATTAACCACAGCATTTGGTGAGCCGCCGTTGGTGGTAGATTGGCATCAAGCGATTTTAAGTGATTTGACCTTTGAGCAGTTACAATCGGCTCCGCACCAACCTGCTGTGCTCAAACAACTGCCTACCCAAGCGCTCGACAAGGCATCATGGAAAGCTTGGGAAAAAGCGGTGAAAGAAGCCATCCGTCAGCAGCAAGTGTTAAATCTGTGGTATGTCGATAGTTTAAAGCTGTATAGCGAAGTGGCAGAGAGCGAAGAAGCCTTCCGCAATCGGCTCATCGTACCGCTGCATGAACAGCGTGATATCGCCATTGCCCAGCTGCGTGATAGCTTTGCTAAAAAACAAGACGCGCTAGCCAAAAAACTACAAGCCGCCAATGAAAAATACCAACAACAAGCCGCTGAGTCGAGCAAAGGCTGGCTTGATGCAGGGGTCAGTATTGGTTCTGCGGTCTTAGGCGCGTTTATGGGGCGTAAGGCGTTGTCACAGACCAATATCAATAACGTCAAACGCGCCATGAACTCGGTGGGCGATATCAATGCCAACAAACAAAGTGCCGCAGAGCTTGATGCGATTCGCCAGCAGCTGCAGCAGGAGTTAGACAGTATTGGGCAGCAGTTACAAAGCCAAATCGACACCTTGGCAACCACATATGATGCCCAGTCAATAGCACTTGAGACGGTACAGATTGCCCCAGCAGCGAAGGATATCACGGTGTTGTTGGTCGGCGTGTTGTATCAGCCGCTATAAACAGACGCAATATAAACCTTTTGGTTCTATCGAATTTCGCGGAATGCGGTATGACCCCAACGTCTGAATACGAACAGCAAGCCCAATATTTTCTCGCCAACATCTATGCCAGTGGCAATGGCGTCGCTGCCAATGCCCATCATACTTATTAGGATATCTACTTGATGGCTTTTGATAGCCTACTTTTATTATCAAGCCTTTCTTATCAAAGCTATCTTGTGCAGCCTTTCATTGATGGCTTTTTAACAGCCATTGCTTTATTTTTCGCCAACTGCACCAATTATAATGCCTATGCGCCAAATGTAGCCAAAATGAGATACGCTGCGCCTAGGATGCGTTCACGAATTTGTAGGATGATTGACCTATAATGACAACACATTAAAAGGAAAAAGCATGACACCCGTAGATATTATTACTAGTAAAGAAGTGAGCGATATTGCACAAATTGTCAAACTTCATGACATTGATGTTCCCTTAGTCGCTGTGTATTGCGGCTCTCGCAAAGGCAATGACCCTGTCTATGTCCAATCGGCGCATGAACTGGGTAGGGGGTTGGTTGAAGTGGGGTTAGGTCTGGTATATGGCGGTGCGGTGATTGGCTGTATGGGCGCGGTTGCCGATGGTGTGATTGAAAAAAACGGTATTGCCGTGGGTGTGATTCCTGAATTTATGATGGATCGAGAAGTGGCGCATGGTGGGCTGACGCGTTTGCATTTGACCGATACCATGCATACCCGTAAAGCCATCATGGCAGAGTATGCCAGTGCCTTTATCACCTTGCCCGGTGGGCTTGGCACCCTTGAGGAAATCATGGAAATTGCCACTTGGCGACAGCTATATCAACATGAAAAGCCGATGATTATTCTCAATATCAATGGTTTTTATGACAAATTGATTGAACATCTACAGTTTACCGCTGAGCAAGGCTTTATGAAGCCAGAAGATTTACAGCGATTAATCGTTTGTGATACTGTCGCAGAAGCCATTGAACTACTCAAACCGATTGTCAATATGCCAGACACGCTGAATGTGAATAGAATCTAACCCCGTGAGCGACAAAAAAAAGACCTCAGTTAAAGGTCTTTTTTTGTATCTTTTTTTTGTATCCCTTTTTTGTAACAATGTTATCTAGTCGAAAATCGTTATCTAGTCGAAAATCTTACCACGATTCATAATCCCATTGGGGTCAAACACTTGCTTGATGGCGCGCAAATAATCAATTTCTTCATCAGGACGGGTGTAATTAAGATACGGCTTTTTGGTCATCCCCACGCCATGCTCGGCTGAGATAGAGCCGTTGTATTTTTGCACCGTTTCAAACACGTGCTTGTTGACCACTTGGCATTTTTCAAAAAATTCGTCTTTGCTAAGGTTCTCTGGCTTTAAAATATTTAAGTGTAAATTACCATCGCCAATATGCCCAAACCAGCACACTTGAAAATCCGGATAGTTTTGGCTAACAATGGCATCGATATCCGCGATAAACTCTGGCACGCGGCTGATGAGCACGGAGATGTCATTTTTGTACGGGGTAAATACCGAGATGGTTTCAGAGATATACTCGCGCAGTTTCCATAACTCTTGGGCTTGGTGAATCGATTGGCTCATCACCCCATCAAGCACCCAGCCTTCGCTCATACAGTCTTCAAAAATCTGCATCGCCATGTCCATAATCGGCTCGTAGGGCGCTTCAAATTCGAGTAGCGCATAAAACGGCGCATCGGTTTCAAAGGGTTTTTGTACATGACCTGTGGCAAGTAATTTATCAACGGCGACATCATCAAAAAATTCAAACGCGGTCAAATCCATTTTGCTTTGAAAGGCTGACAGGATTTGCATGATATTGGTAAACTCTGGTACGCCAAGCACCATGACGGTTAGGTTCTTGGGCTGACGCTCTAGCTTGACTTGCACTTCAGTGACAATGCCTAAGGTGCCTTCTGCCCCAATAAACAAATGACGCAAGTCATAACCGGTGGCATTTTTTATCATGCCCTTATTGAGGTGCAAAATATCGCCTTTACCTGTCACCACCGTAAGACCTAATATCCAGTTGCGGGTCATGCCGTATTTGATGACTTTGATACCACCGGCATTGGTGCCAATATTGCCACCAAGCTGGCTTGAACCGGCTGACGCAAAGTCCACGGGATAGTATAACCCTTGCTGCTGGGCAAAGTCTTGCAGCGCTTTGGTGACGATACCGGCTTCCACTTCCACCATACGGTCAGCAGGGTAGAAGCCCAATACTTGGTGCATTTTATCAAGGCTAATTACCACCTCGCCATTGGCGGCAACCGCCCCTGCAGATAGACCCGTCCGTCCACCGCTTGGGGTAATAACGATGTTTAGCGCATTACATAGCTTGACGATGGCTTGCACTTGCTGGGTGGATTTTGGGAAGACAATGGCGCTGGCATTGGGCTCAAAATGCTTGGTCCAATCTTTGCCCCAAAAGCCCAAACTGTCCGCATCGGTTTTGATTTGGTGTTCGTCAAATCCTTGCTGGCGTAGTTGTTCAATGAGCGTATTGATGGCGGTCTGATTAGCAGTCATGGTGTGGCTTTTACCCATATGTTTATACAGATTGAAAAGGTTTTTGAGGCTCTATCATAGCATAACTAACGGCATAAATTTTGACAAAAACGCTGGCGATTGATGAAGAATTTTTTACCCATAAGACAAAAAAATCATGCCATCTTGCTGGAATTTCACCACAAAAAACCCAGCAAGTGTGATAGGATAATTGACTAAAAATACTGACTAGGGGTTGTTATGGCACAAAATCTATCACTTGAGAAAGACAAAATCCGCTTTTTGATGCTTGAAGGCTTGCATGACAATGCCTTTAAAGTGCTGTCAGAGGCGGGCTATCACAATGTTGAGAACATCAAAACCGCCTTAGACCCCGAAGAGCTTAGCGAAAAAATCAAAGACGCCCATTTTGTCGGTATTCGGTCTCGCACCCATTTGACCCGCGATATTTTAGAAAAAGCCGAAAAGCTCATCGCCATTGGCTGTTTTTGTATTGGCACCAACCAAGTGGACTTGGAAGCTGCCCGTGAGCTGGGTATCCCTGTCTTTAATGCCCCTTATTCTAACACCCGCTCTGTCGCGGAGCTTGTCCTTGCCGAAATCATCATGCTGATGCGCGGTATCCCTGAAAAAAACGCGGTGGTACACCGTGGCGGCTGGAACAAATCTGCCAAAGACAGCTATGAAGTACGCGGCAAAACTTTAGGTATCGTGGGTTATGGCTCTATTGGTACTCAGCTATCGGTACTCGCTGAAAGCCTTGGGATGAAAGTCATCTATCATGATGTGGTTACCAAATTGCCACTGGGCAACGCCACCCAAGTGGGTAGCCTAGAAGAACTGCTTGGTAAAGCCGATGTGGTCACCTTGCATGTGCCAGATTTGCCAAGTACGCGTAATATGATTACCGCCACAGAATTGGCTGCCATGAAGCCAGGCGCGCATCTTATTAATGCGGCGCGTGGCAAATGTGTGGATATTGATGCGCTAGCGGCAGCCTTACAAAGCGGTCATATCTTGGGCGCGGCGATTGACGTGTTCCCCAAAGAGCCAAAATCAGCGGATGAAGAATTTGAATCACCACTGCGCGCGTTTGACAATGTGATTTTGACACCGCATATCGGTGGCTCCACCCAAGAAGCCCAAGCCAATATCGGTCTTGAAGTGGCAGAAAAATTTGTGCGTTACTCTGATATGGGTGATACTGCAACGTCTGTGAATTTCCCAAATGTTAGTATGCCACAAAAAGAAGGCACGCATCGTTTGCTCCATATCCACAAAAACGTGCCTGGCGTGTTGTCACAGATTAACAAATCCTTTGCCGATGCCAATATCAATATCTTTGCCCAAAGCCTGATGACCGAAGAAGATGTGGGCTATCTGGTGATGGATGTGGGTAGTGGCGATTCTGCGCAAGCGGTTGAAGCGCTTAAAAATATCCCAGAAACCATTCGGGTGCGGGTGTTGTTTTAATTTTTAAATCTGAAGAAAAAAACCAACTTTAAGAGTTGGTTTTTTATTTGATTTGGGTTATCTTTTTGAGAATATATATGATTTCATAAAACTCTTCAGTATTACCATATATAGAATTTAGAAATGAATTGAGTTCATGTTTAATCTCTTCTAAAGTCGATGTTTCTGTTAGATTTAAGAATTCTTTATTTTGCAGATATAACATAATGATCTCATCGTATTTTAACCTACGATTATTACAAATTTTTCGTTGATTTAAATTCAGAATTTCTATTGCTAATTTAGCCCTATGTGTATTACCGACAAGTTCTCCTGCAAAATTTATTTTAATTTCTTCATCACACTCATTCATCAAGGGAGTTAATGGTAACGCTTTGTTCTCTTTAGCTTTATCACACTGATTTTCAGTGGCACAAGAAAGTAAAAGATTATCATACTCATAAGTTTTTTTGGGATATTTTGACCTACAATCTAAGTGCTCAACCCTAGTTTCTTCATCAACTAAAGATTTACAGCAATAGCAACATAAGCCAAGTTGTTCCTCGTACAATTGCTGATGTATAGCATCATAACCTTCAGAAAAATCATTTTTTAAATTCCAAGGTTGGTTTTTGTGACGCTTAATCCACCCCGCCATTATTGGAGGCATAGGTAATTTTTTATCAATCTTCTGCATAAACTAACCCAAATTTGTCGCTGATTTTTGGGCAAGTTTTGCTTGAGCCAATAACAATTTGACTTTCAATAATTCTGTATTACCTGATGCTACTTTCTTTGCAATACTATTAATAAGATTATCAGCTATTTCAAATTCCTGGTTGCTAATCGCTCGTCGAATATTATTAAAGTCATTTTCAACTTCGGGGGTACGAACAGGCACATCGAATATATTATTCAATAGTGTATTTGCATCTTCCCCGTAGATATTCTTCGTTTTGTGCAAATTACCATTTTCCAAAGAGTAAACTAAAATGTTTGGGCTATCGCTGACAATCAGTGGCGAATGGGTGGTTAGGATAAATTGAACGTTGGGGAAGGTGCGAACTAGCTTATCGATTAGGTCGTGCTGCCATTTTGGGTGTAGGTGTAAATCGACTTCGTCAATCATGACGACACCTTCGCCTTGAAGTGGGTCGTCTAGGCTAGGGTTAAGTATTGCTAATCGTCTTGCGATGTCGCCTACTAAGGCAAGTAAGGATTTTTCACCTTGGGAAAGTTGGTTTACGTCCAGTTCTTCACCGTCTTTTTCGATTATCATTGTAGGGGTGTCTTGACGTTGAATTCTGATGTTTTTAAATTCCGTGAATTCCTCGATAGCTTGTCGAACAAATTTTAAAGGTAAAGTTTGAATTTGATTTGATGTATCTTTTAAAAAGCTATTTCTGATAAGTAAATTATTATATTTTTCCTTCTCTTCTTTAATTTGGCGGGCAATTTTTGCAGAGTATTTATACTTTTCTTCATCGTTGGGAAAATAATCAATGTCATCTATATGTTCTTGAATTTCCTCTAATTGTTCAATTTTTATTTCAATTCGTAAAAATTCATCATGTTCTTTTAAGTATTTAGTTTTGTTAATCTCATTCTCTAAATCTTCATTATCTCGAAACCATTGAAAAAACTGACTATAATCTGAACCAGCATTCAAAGCATTTAGATAACCACTAAATTGATGATTCTTAAAGCTTAAGCTTGGTTCAAGCTCACTTACACTTACATTTCTTTCTACACTATAAAAAGCTAATAATGGTAAATTAAAATTTTTCGTGTTTTTAATATTTTCCCTATAAAAATCTAACAGAGCCTCAAAATTAGTCATTTCACGACCATATGAAGCAATATCTAATCCATTATTAACTGACGTATCAATCTTAATACTTGAACCAAATTTACTATTTTCGTCATTAAAGAAAAGTTCTATCTCGGAAAAACTTTGATTATTTTTTATCATTTTTTTAGGGATATGCACTCCTTCACAATCAAATGTCCATTCAAATTCAAATTTGTCCGAATGATTATTTATACTTTTCACCTTCGTCAATCCGTTAACAAACCAACTTAACCCAGTCGCCAATGCTTGCAAAATTTGTGATTTACCTGCCCCATTATTTCCCACAATGACCGTGACATTGCTTGCTCTATCCTCAGTCGGAGCAAAGTCAATCGTCAAATCTTCAAATCTGCCATAATTCTGTAACTGTAATTGTTTGATTTTCATCATATTTTCCAATATTGATAAGCGTTAAAAAACCCCACTCAAATCGCTTGAGTAGGGTTAATATAGCATAAATTTTTAAGCATAAATCGCTAACTATTTCGCAATCTTTTTATATTTCATGCGTTTTGGCTCGGCATCTGCGCCCAACTGTTTTTTGCGATACGCTTCAAACTCAGAATAGTTACCATCAAACCAAATCGGACCCTCCTCCTCAAACGCCAAAATATGGGTGGCAATACGGTCTAAGAACCAGCGGTCATGCGACACCACCATTACCGTACCAGGAAACACTTCCACCGCATCTTCAAGCGCGCGCAAAGTCTCAACATCAAGGTCGTTTGATGGCTCATCGAGTAACAGCACGTTTGCCCCTTGCTTCAAGGTTTTGGCAAGTTGCAGACGGTTACGCTCACCACCCGACAGGCTACCGACCAGTTTTTGTTGGTCTTGACCTTTAAAGTTAAAGCGTCCGATATAGGCACGGCTAGGCGTGGTGTATTCGCCCACGGTAATCATATCAAGACCGTCGGAGACTTCTTCCCACACAGTTTTTTTGTCGTCTAGCTCATCACGCACCTGTCCCACATACGCCACTTTTACCGATTCACCGACTTCAACCGTGCCCGTGTCTGGCTTGTCTTTACCGGTAATCATATTGAACAAGGTCGTTTTACCTGCACCATTGGGTCCGATAATCCCCACAATCGCCATCGGTGGCACAGTGAAGGATAGGTTTTCGTATAGCAAACGGTCACCAAATGATTTACTGATGTTGTTGACTTCAATGACTTTGTTGCCAAGGCGTGGTCCTGGTGGAATGTAAATTTCGGCGGTTTCGTTACGTTGTTGAAACTCTTTGGAATTGAGTTCTTCAAAACGTTGCAAGCGAGACTTAGACTTGGCTTGCTGACCTTTTTGGTTTTTACGCACCCATTCAAGCTCTTGTTTCAGCGCTTTGGCAAAGGCTTCTTCTTGTTTTTGCTCTTGCTCGATACGCTTGTTTTTCTGCTCTAGCCACTCGGTGTAGTTGCCTTGGTACGGGTAGCCATAGCCACGGTCAAGCTCCAAAATCCACTCGGCAACGTTATCAAGGAAATAGCGGTCATGGGTAATCGCCACGATGGTGCCCGAATAATCTTTTAAGAAATGCTCCAGCCAAGCGACTGATTCGGCATCCAAGTGGTTGGTCGGTTCGTCGAGTAGCAGCATATCAGGTTTTGATAGCAATAGACGGCATAGGGCAACGCGGCGTTTTTCACCACCCGACAATTTGCTCACGTCGGCATCCCACGCGGGTAGGCGCAGCGCATCGGCGGCTTTTTCTAGTTGGTTGTTGAGGTTATGGGCATCCCACGCTTGGATGATGTCTTCCATTTTGCCTTGTTCAGCGGCCAATTTGTCAAAGTCAGCATCGGGTAGGGCATATTCGCCGTAGATTTCATCAAGGCGTGCAAGGGCATCTAGGGCTTCACGCACACCATCTTCGACGTTGCCACGCACGTCTTTGGCTGGATCAAGTTGTGGTTCTTGCGCTAGATAGCCGATTTTGATACCGGGTTGTGCGCGCGCTTCACCGTTATACTCGGTGTCCACTCCTGCCATGATTTTAAGCAAGGTTGATTTACCGGCACCGTTGAGACCCAGCACACCGATTTTTGCACCGGGGAAAAAAGACAGGCTGATGTCTTTTAGGATTTCCCGTTTGGGTGGAACAATTTTTGATACCTTGTTCATGGTATAAATATATTGAGCCATGGTTTTCCTAGAGTTTTGAACAGTTTTTTTGAAAAAATGGTAAGATTTAACCGCTTATTATCGCATTGTTAACAGGGTGGGGCAAGGTAAAAGCCTAGCGAAAAATCATTTGCAAACCCCATACCGAATAGGCAAAAACTTTTACAAGTCATGGACAGTGGTTGTGCTACTATCAAACGGCAAATAACCAAGCGACAAATAACCAAGTCACAGATAGCATAGTAGACAAAAAAATACACAAGGAGACAACCATGTCGGATTTACAATTATCGATTCACCATAACGAACAATCACAACGCTTTGAAACCACCGTTGACGGCACTACTGCTTACATTAGCTATGTGGATAATGGTGATGTCATCGTATATGACCATACCATTGTGCCAGACGCGATTGGCGGGCGCGGCATTGCAGGGGAGCTCACCAAGCACGCGCTAGACTATGCCCGCAAGCAAGGCAAAAAAGTCGTGCCAGCCTGCTCTTACGTGGCAAGCTACCTGCAAAAGCACCCCGAATACAATGACTTAAAAGTACAATGACTTAAAAATACAGTGATTTAAAAGCTTAAAATTTTATCAATGTGTCAATACGCCAATAAAAAAACCACATAGGTTAATGTGGTTTTTTTATCGATTAGGGTTTGCTGATTATTTTTTCTTGGTAGGTCCAAGTAGCATACCCATTTGACGACCTTCAACTTTTGGTTGTTGTTCAACATTGGCAACGTCGGTCGTATCGGCAATGACTTTTTCAAGCTGCTGCAAGCCAATTTGTTGGTGAGCCATCTCACGACCACGGAAGCGAATGGTGACTTTGACTTTGTCTTGGTCTTCCAAAAACTCACGGATTTTACGAAGTTTGACTTGATAGTCGGCTTCTTCCGTACCAGGACGCAATTTGATTTCTTTAAGCTGCGTTTGTTTTTGGTTCTTTTTGGCTTCTTTGGCTTTTTGTTTTTGGTCGTACAGATATTTTCTGTAGTCCATCACTTTGGCAACAGGAGGCTGAGCGTCTGGTACTATCTCGACCAAATCCAACTCAGCATCACGGGCGGCCTGCAAAGCCGTTTTTATATCCACAACACCAACTTGTTCGCCGTCTTCTTTGACTAAGCGTACCTCTTTGGCACGAATTTCCTCGTTGATGTCTAATCGGTTTGAACTCTTAATAATACTTACTCCTACGCTGTTTTTGATTTGACGCGCCCTTTTTGGGCGGTCGCTTGGTTAACCAAGTCGATAAAGGCATCGATACTCATCACGCCAAGGTTGTCACCTTCACGAGTACGCACGTTAACTTGGTTGCTTTCTACTTCTTTATCACCCATGACAATCATATAAGGAATACGTTCAAGGGTGCGTTCTCTAATTTTAAAGCCAATTTTCTCATTACGCAAATCGGTGATGACACGAAGTCCGGCTTCATTCAATTGTTCGGCGACTTTTTGACAGGCTGCCGCTTGGTTGTCGGTAATATTCATCACCACGACTTGCTGCGGTGCAAGCCAGACTGGCATCCAACCGGCGTAATGCTCGATGAGCATACCGATAAAGCGTTCAAATGAACCCAAAATCGCACGGTGGAGCATTACAGGGCGCTCACGTTCGCCTTGCTCATTGACAAACTCCGCACCTAGTCGTTCTGGCAGGTTAAAGTCAAGCTGCAGTGTACCGCATTGCCATACGCGGCCAAGACAGTCTTTAAGGCTAAATTCGATTTTTGGCCCATAAAATGCGCCTTCACCTGGCAGATACTGCCAGTCAAGCCCGGCATTATCCAACGCATCTGCTAAGTCTTTTTCTGCCAAGTCCCACAGTTCGTCAGCACCGACCCGTTTTTCTGGGCGAGTCGAGAGTTTCATTTGCACGTCATCAAAACCAAAGTCTTTATACACATCAAGGGTAAGCTTGATAAAGTCTTGGGCTTCTTGTTTGATTTGCTCATTACTACAAAAAATATGGGCGTCATCTTGGGTAAACCCACGCACCCGCATGATGCCATGGAGCGAGCCTGACGGCTCATTACGGTGGCATGAGCCAAACTCAGCAAGACGCAATGGCAAGTCACGGTAGGATTTTAACCCTTGATTGAACACTTGCACATGACACGGGCAGTTCATCGGCTTGATGGCATAGTCACGTTTTTCACTGTGGGTGGTGAACATCATGTCGCCATAATTTTCCCAGTGACCTGATTTTTCCCATAGGCTTCTATCGACGATTTGCGGGGTTTTGATTTCAAGATAGCCGTTATCTTTTTGTACTTTTCGCATATACTGCTCAAGCACTTGCCACATCGTCCAGCCATTGGGATGCCAAAACACCATACCAGGCGCTTCTTCTTGCATATGAAATAAATCAAGCGCTTTACCGATTTTACGATGGTCGCGTTTTTCCGCTTCTTCGATACGCTGGATATAGGCTTTTAAATCTTTTTTATCTGCCCAAGCGGTACCGTAAATACGTTGTAGTTGCTCATTCTTGGCATCACCGCGCCAGTAGGCACCACTCATTTTGGTGAGTTTAAAGGCTTTTAAGAAACGGGTATTGGGCACGTGTGGTCCACGGCACATATCGACATATTCTTGGTGATAGTATAAACCCATTTGAGTTTCATTCGGCATATCTTCGATAAGACGTAATTTATAAGTCTCACCACGGTCTTGGAATACTTTGATAACCTCGTCACGCGGTGTCATTTTTTTGATAACATCGTAATCTTGGTTAATCAATTGCGTCATGCGCGCTTCGATTTTTTCCATGTCTTCTGGCGTAAACGGGCGCTCGCTGTAGATATCATAATAAAAACCCTCTTCAATCACAGGACCGATAACCATCTTCACCTCAGGATACAGCTGTTTGACAGCATGACCCAGTAAGTGAGCGGTCGAGTGGCGAATGATTTCCACACCTTCCTCGTCTTTTGGCGTGATGATTTGAACGCTGGCGTCTTCAGTAATCGGGTCACACGCATCAACTAATTTGCCGTTGACACGTCCTGCAACGGTAGCTTTGGCAAGCCCTGCGCCGATACTTTGCGCCACTTCCATGACTGACGTTTGTCCATCAAATTGTTTAATATCGCCGTTTGGTAAGGTAATGGCTACCATAATTGCTCCTGTTGTCCTTTGGCAGTGATGACCGTTACTATCGGTCATGTAACCGTGAGAGATGGGAATAAAAAAAGGGAAAAACTCTGCCAATCCAGACTTACCGTGTCTCGATAGGCATTACAATCCCATGAATTCGTCGCTTTGCAAAAAGCGTAAACAAGATATTATAGCAAATTGCGGTGATGAAACCAACTTGCTGATAAAATTGCTTGCAGTTATGGCAGAAAATGAGGCGGCTCATGATATGCGTTTAAAAAACACTGCAATAGACGACAGCCAATGCTTGGTATCTACAATTTGACTGTGTATCTTTAATTTGACTGGGTGTCCTGACACTAAGCTGTTTGTCTTTACCCGAACAAGTTACAGGAATAATCTAGATTACCCGTGGCAAAACTTATAACTTATATAACTACAGAATAGTGAGTGCTATGCTTCATAACGCTCCATAACAACACGATTGATTAAGGGCATTTTTATGTCAGTTGATTTTTCCAATACATTAATTGTGGCGGTCTCTGCCACGGCATTGTTTGACCTATCAGAGTCTGAGCGGTTTTTTCAACAAGCGATAGCCCAAGATCCAGAAACGGCGATTGATAAATTTCGCAGCTATATGATTGAACGCGAAAATGATCCATTGCAAACTGGGACGGGTTATCCGCTTATCAAAGCCTTACTCAATCTCAATCAGTATTGTGCAGCCGATGACAAGGGCGAGGGCATCGCTGCACCCATGGTTGAAGTGGTGATTATGTCAAAAAACAGCCCAGATACCGGTATTCAAGTATTAAATGCGCTGCGTAGTCATGGACTACCCATTAGTCGCTCGGCATTTACCTCAGGCGAAGGGGTGGCAGATTATGTGGCAGATTTTAAGGTGGATTTGTTTTTGACCACCAATCATAACGATGCCCAGCAAGTCACCGATGCAGGCGTGTGTGCCTGCGCGATTTTGGATGCGCCGCCCATTGATATGAAAGAGCTAGACACCAATCAGCTACGCATTGCATTTGATGGCGATGCCGTGTTATTTGATGAAGCAGGGGAGCTATTGTCGCGCCAGCAAGGACTCAAAGCGTTTCATGATTATGAAGCCAAAATGAGTGATGTGCCGATGAACAAAGGCCCGTATGCAGATTTTTTAATCAAACTCTCCAAACTACAAAAACGCCTGCCTGCTAAAATCAAGCATCCACCGATTCAAATTGCACTGGTGACCGCGCGCAATGCGCCTGCAGATTTGCGCGCGATTAAGACATTACGTAATTGGGGCGTCAATGTGGATTTGGCGTTCTTTTTAGGTGGCTTGGATAAACGCCATGTACTGCAAACCTTTGCCCCGCATATTTTCTTCGATGACTCCATTCATAATTACGAATCTGCTAAAGGCGTAGTACCTTCAGGGCTAGTGCCTTATAGCTCAAAATCAAAATTGTATGTCAAACAAGCGGATGCCGCGGCAAGCCAAAACCTGGTTGAGATTCATCAAGGATAAAATTCATAGGTTTTATAAAAACCGCCATATAAAAAAATACCGCTTATGGTAAGCGGTATTTTTTATTGAACACTGGAATTGAACACTGGATTAGTGGTCAGATGCACCTGACGCACCGATACCGGTTAATGAACGTACATACTGTGCATCAAAGCCTTTTCTATCTAACTGCGCGCGTGGTGAGTTGTCAGTGATAGAGGCGATCCACGCTAGAATGAAGGTCACAGGCATACTAAATAAAGCCACGTTTTTGTAGGGGAAAGCAGGTGATTCGTGCTTCATGATATCGACCCAAACCGCAGGTCCTAAGATAATCAGTAACACTGCGACTGCTAAGCCTCCAAACCCACCGATTACCGCACCACGAGTGGTTAAACCACGCCAGAACATCGCTAACAAAGGTTACCGCTGACATATAGTCGCCGGCAATGGCGATTCCGTTTTTGGTACCTGAGATACCGCCGCCCGCGGTATAAAAGTCGCTAGCGGTTTTGTTTTGACGCCCAGTAAGTAATACCGAGTGTTGCCAAAACGAAAATCAAGAACATGATAATGGCTGAGATATTCAGCGGTTGTTTTTTTACTTCGCCTTCTAGGGCGCCCGCTGCCCATGCTGGCATCTGTGCCATCAGACCCATTAGCGTCAAGCTTGCGGCAGTAGAGAGCTTACCGATACGCTTGCTAAGGCCTTTTAGAGCCACGCCATTATACTGTTGTTGTAACATGCCACCCTCCATGGTGTCAAAATGAATGCCAAAATTGATATCAAATTTTTACTACCGAAATCGAAAACCCAACACAATCCCTGTGTGGTTAAACTTTACCACTGTTGATATCATCGATGACTTTACGAGTCATCGTGTCAAATTCACCGTTTGCTTTTTTGACATATATCCAAGTGATGAGTGGTACAAAAATGATGAAAGCTACGACAATATAAAAACCTACAGGCGTCATCGAACCTGCGGAAACTGGTTTAGCAAACATGCTTGGGTTAAATCCCACGAGTAGCAGATAACCGAACCAAAAAACTAGTGTGATAATGGTAAAAATAAGACCTAGGCTAGTTTTTTTCTTTGCCATGCTTTGGAATTCAGGATGACTCATGACGCGCTGAATTTGTGCCTCATCCATGGTAACGCTCCTTGTAAATGAATGAAAAGACAACTCATTGATGATTGATTCACCAATCAGTGTCAAAACCGACAAGGAAGATAGCGATTGGATGACAATAACAGTAGACAACAATATGGTGAAGCAAGTCCGCTATGCTAAACGTAATAGATTGTCTTAAATGATACAAACAATCTCATCTTCCTGATTAGTTGCTATTATTAAATGAAAATTGTTAAAAAATCTAGCTATTTTTTCTCAAACTGTAAAAAAATTGTAGAATGTTAGTTGAAAATTAGTGGCAACGTTATCAAAGCACCCAAAGTTAATAGTAGACATAACTTGATACTCATAATCCTGACTAATAATAATTGTATCTAATAATGATTGCACCTAATCATAACTGTAACGCCCAATGACCAGTAAAAATTATCAAACTATCCATGATGGATAAATCGTAGAGGATAGATGAATCATTGAGCGTACATACCGCCATTCAAACCAAATGGCATTTATTTGCCTCGTGTTCTACACATACCGTCTTTGCAGTCTTCTGCGACTTTACCATAGGCAAGTTGTGTCATCCAGTTGGGTACACGGTTGCGATGTCGCGCAAAAATAGGGTAAATCATATCGCTGGCTTGTTTCACCACAGGCCATTCAAACACGTTTGCAAACGGCAGTTGTGCGGTTTTGTACAGCAGTCGTACAGCATCCATGCCTTTTTGCATGTTCCCTTGTTTATCTTGCACACACAGATAACTCATCGCCTCATCTTCGCTAATACCAAATTTGGCAAGTTCGTCCCGTGCGTCATCAATCGGAACGATGCGAATGGCGTCAGGTTTTTTCTCTGCCATATGCAAGGCTTCGGTACGGCAGACAGGGCAGGTATCATCATAGTACATGGTAATCATATTAACAGTCTCCGAAGATTAGCTTTTTAGGGCATCTAATACGGTCAAGTCGTTAAATTCAAAACCTTTATCCAGTAACGCTGTAGGCACAACGCGTTGCCCATCCAACAGTAACGTCGACATTTCACCAAACATGGTCTTGACCACAAAGGCGGGCAGGGTCATCAGGGTAGGGCGGTGCAACCAAGTGCCCATCGCATCGGTAAATGCAGCATTGCTAATAGGCGTTGGATTGGTCAAATTGTAAATTTGCTGAGTGGGCAGGGTGTGAGTCAGGTTTTGTTCAATGATAAAAATCACCGCACGCACCCAATCACTACGGCTAATCCAACTCATGATTTGCTGACCATTGCCAAGCTTACCACCTGTGCCCATTTTAAATGGGGTAATCAGTCGCCCAACCATACCCCCCTCAGGCGCAATCACCACCCCTGTGCGCACAATCGCAACTGGCACAGCGTCTGTTACGGCATATTTTGCAGTATCTTGGGCAGTCAAAGCTAGCTGCTCCCACGCCTGACAAATTTCGTGAGCGAAGTCGGTTTTTGTCACGGGGCTGGTTTCATCAAGCGCGGTTGGGTCGTTTTCATGTTGGATACCGTACCAACCGATGGCTGAGCCGCTAATCAATAGTTTTGGTTTGTTGCCGATTCGCTCAATATAGTCAATTACCGCTTGTGTGGGTTTTAGTCGGCTATCAAACAATTCTTGCTTACGTGCATCCGTCCAACGGCTGTCGGCAATACCCGCCCCCGCTAGATTGATGATGACATCATACGTCTGATCGGTGCTGGCAAGATCGTCATAGCTAATAACGTCGTCTGCGATATTTTTGGTTTTCTCTTTTTCTACAGAACGAGATACCCAAGTGACTGACGCAGTGTCACCTTTTACGCCATGGGTTTTTAACGATTGTGTTAATGCTGTGCCTAAAAATCCTGAACCGCCTGTGATAAGTATTTTCATGATTTATTTCCTTTTTTCTGTCAAAACTGAAATTTATGGGTAAAATTTTTAGCTTTTTGGTAAAACCAATTTGCCAACGATTACACTACTTAAACCGCCAAATAGAGCATAATAGGTTAAAACTTTGCCAGTCGGATATGTTGCAGTCATTGTCCCAATCCAGCATTTCCCATCATTTCAAAAACTTCTGAATCGTTGCCCCAAGTTTTAGGATACGATTGAGCGTAGTGGACGAAAGTTTTAGCATCTCGTTCGCCCAACTCGTCAGCGTATCGACAAATTGATGAGTGTCTTTGATACGTTGCTGTACGTCTTTGCTCTCTGTGGCAAATTCTGGCTCATTGATTAAATCTGCCAAGAATCCAACCGTCGGCGCAAGCTCTCGTCGATAGCGTTCTTCGACAATCACTTTAGCCAATTCCCACACATCCGTGCCCGTGGTGAAATAATCGCGCCTATCACCGAGCGTATGTACCGTTTGTACCAGATTTAAGCTCTGTAATTCCTTGATACTATTGCTCACATTTGAACGCGCCACGCCCAAGGTCTCTTGGATTTCTTCGGCATTCATCGGCTTGCCTGCCAAAAATAACAAGGCATGAATCTGGGCAACGGTGCGGTTTACGCCCCATTTATTGCCCATTTCGCCCCAGTGTAAGACAAATTTTTCCATGGTAGGTGTGAGTTGCACTTTTTAGCCCTGTGTTTAAGTAAATGGATATAAATCAATCAATTTTTAATTAGTTTGAGCTTTTTATATATTTCTGTCAATACAGAAATTTTGAAAATTATAAAAATTTTGTGGTTGGGTTTGGATTGTTGACCTTACAAGTCGCGTTTTATTTCCCAAAAAAAAATAATTTCGGTAAGATGAAGTGGTTGATTGTATCTTTT
The DNA here is from genome assembly GCF_001553955.1 of Moraxella osloensis. Classification (NCBI taxonomy): domain Bacteria; kingdom Pseudomonadati; phylum Pseudomonadota; class Gammaproteobacteria; order Moraxellales; family Moraxellaceae; genus Faucicola; species Faucicola osloensis. The sequence continues at coordinate 1,469,027 of NZ_CP014234.1, read as the reverse complement.
TTTTGACATTTATTTCTTTGGTATAAGGATGACCCATGACGGCAACCCAAACACAACAACCCACCTTTCAAAAAGTCACGTATGATGTTGCAGATAGTGTTGCGACGATTACCCTCAATGATCCAGCGTCACTCAATGCGCTCAATAGCGTAATGAAATCTGAGCTTTATCAAGCCCTTGATTACGCACAATACGACACAGCCGCCAAAGTGATTGTCATCACAGGCGCGGGTAAGGGATTTTCTAGCGGTGGTGATATTCGCGAGATGCTATCCGGCGCAGATAACCGCGAAAACCTACTGAAAATGTCGCATAGTCTGACCATTGGGATTGCGGACATTACGCGCCGTATCCGCAAAATCAGCAAGCCGATTATCGCGCGTATCAATGGCGCGTGTGCAGGCGCTGGCATGAATATCGCGTTAGCGTGTGATTTTCGCGTCGCCAGTGACAATGCTAAATTTTTACAAGCCTTTGTCAATATCGGGCTAGTGCCTGATGGGGGTGGTATTTATCTGTTATCTCAGTTGATTGGTGCCGCCAAAACCACTGAGCTTGTGATGTTGGGTGAGCAAATCACCGCGCAAAAGGCAGAAGAGTTGGGACTGGTGACTGCGCTGGTGAGCCAAGATGCGCTTGATGCGGCAGTGAAAAAACTGACCGACCGCCTCACGAGCTTGCCAACCCTAGCACTGGCGGCAATGAAGCAATCGATTAATCAAGTGGCATTTGCAGGACTAGATATCGCGCTAGACCAAGAGGTAATTTACCAAATGCAAATGGCGACCAGTGAAGACTTTAAAGAAGGGATTACCGCCTTTATGCAAAAGCGTCCTGCTGAGTTTAAAGGGCGATAAAGCATAGGGCAAGCTCCTAAAAATCCTGCAAAAAATAGCGTTGACACCGACGCTATTTTTTTTGGGTATGATAATGTCCAAACTGGTAACGGATTTTGTTATCACGGATTTCGCCAACAAAGAAACGATATAAATTGGCATGCAGGTATTTCCACCCCGTATTAAAATAGCCATCTTGCTGCAAGCGGCGTGGGTCAAAGCGAAAGGTGAGCGGTAGCATCTGATAGCGGGTGATTTTTTTGGCGCGATTGACATAGTCACAATCTTCACACAGGGTGATAGACTCATCAAACCCACCCAATTGCTCATGCACAGATTTACTGGAAAAAATACACGCGCCGACCGCCGTTGGCGATAAAAATTGGCTAGCAAAAATACCTATATTAAACAGCTGATAACCCACTGTAAACCAAGGTTTTAGGTGGTCAGCATTCATATACACGCCGGCTACTTTCAAGGATTTTTTATCCAATAATTGACTGGCTTGTTGCAAAAAGTCTGCATCCAGCCGCACATCGGCATCTAGGAACAGTATTCGTTCATTTTTGGCTAGGTTTGCCCCTGTATTACGACCCAAGCTGACGCCACGCTTTGGCATTTTATGTACGTTTATCGCGGGCAACTGATCGCGAAAACTTGCTGCAATTTGACAGGTGTCATCTTCGCTGTTGGAATCCACCACGATGACTTCAAAATTTTGGTAGCTTTGCTGGGCTAAGTCACGCAAAATATTGCCGATACGTTCGGCTTCGTTTAGGGTAATAATCACGATGCTAATTGGCGTCATAAGCTCATTCACAAGGGCAACAATCGTTTAAAACGGCAGTTTTTTAGATTTTTTATCATAAATGAACAATATGACGATTTGGTGATTGCTAAAAAGTTTTGGCTGCTAAGCTAGGGAATGAGTAATCGAGCGGATGCAGGGTGCAATGGGCGATAGCATGGTAACAAGTTAGAAGGAATGAAGTATGTGCATTGTGGCGTTGGCTTGGCAGCTGTTTGAGGATAAACCCTTGGTATTATTATCCAATCGGGATGAATTTTTGCAGCGTCCTACATGCGCACTGCATGAATGGCAGTTGCCGAATGGACAAAAAATCATCGCGGGGCAAGATGCGCAAGCAGGGGGCACTTGGTTGGGTATCGATCCTGCGCATGGGCGCTGGGGGGTGATTTTAAACTACCGAGAGATTATCAAAGATAAACCTGTCTTTGCGACGTCCCGTGGTCAGTTAATCGTTGATTATTTAAGTGGTGAGTGGCCGCCGCTAGATTTCGCAAGACAAATTGATTTGCCCTGCTACGATGGGTTTAATCTAGTCATCGGCGATCGGCAGCAAGCGGTGCTGCTCAATAATAAAGGGCATGGCATCGAGGTATTGGCAAAAGGCTTATACGTGTTATCCAATGGTCAACCAAATACGGCATGGTTTAAGACGGAAAAACTGCGCAGGCGAGTACGACAAGAATTATTGCCGCTGCTTGCTGGGCATGAGGATTGGCAAACAGCCAATTGGAAAAACGTGGCATTTGAAATACTGCAAGACAGTGAACGAGCGTCTATCACCCAGCTACCTGATACAGGCTTAGGTATCGAGACAGAATTGGCATTGTCTTCCATCTTTATTCCTGCCCGTCGCCTCGACAAGCTGCTAGGAAGTCGCTATGGGACGCGCGTGAGTAGCTTGCTCACCATCACGCATACAGGGTTTGATATGCAAGAAAAGAATCTTGAAAATGACACTATCATCCGTATCACGCCCGATGTTAACGTCATATAATCATTGAAAAAAACAGCCGAAAAGTCAAAAAATAGACAATAAAATCGGCTATCCACCAACCGTAAGCTTAACTGATATGCCCAAACATCATCATCAGCTCAGTATCGAGCCTATTAAAATCCAATTCGATAGTGTTATCCAAAAAAATCACTTCAATACGGTTATCGGTTTGTGGCTCACAGGCAATCAAATCGAGCGAATCAGGGGTAAAATTCATGGTTTGCCATTGCTCATCATGCGTATGTTTGATATGAACCACCGATTTGATACGTTGCCAATTGGGCAGTGCCAACAGCCATTCCATCAGCACAGTCATATCAATTGTCCAGTCGGCTGACACCCGCCAGCCGATAATTTGATAGCCGTTTTGTATATCATGATAGCGAAAGGGCAAGTCATCGTTGGTAGCTGTTGGCGATGGGGTCGTGTCGGCTTGGGTGGTGGAGGGAGCGTGGGACTGAGCAAAGCTCGTTAAGCTAATTTGTTGGTAATGGCTACGCTCGGCAAGCACTTGGCTTGATTGCTTGAGCGCTTGTTGTAATTGCTGCAGATTGTCTTCGCTCAGCGTTTGTCCTGCTTGCCAAATCAATTTTGCTTTAGGGTTTAAGCCCTTTACCCATGCAGTCAATTGGGTTTTTTGGGTGTCATCCAACCCATGAAAGCGATTAATCACCACCACATCACAAAACCGCACATGCGCTTGGTAGCCTTCATTGTCACGATAACGGGCATCTTGCCAATGACGGGCATTGACGATACTGATGGCGGATTTTAGCGACAGCGCAGTTTGCCAATGCGGTGCAGATAGCTGCTCAATCAGCTCGCGCGGGTGTGCAAGCCCTGTCGGCTCAATCCATAATCGGTCAGGTCTATACTCAGAAGTCAGGCGAGCAAGCGCAATCTGTAGCGGCAATTGCGACGTACAGCAGATACAGCCACCAGATACTTGGCGAATCGCTAAATCATGGTCAGCATTAGCCGTCAATAGCTTTTTATCAATACCGATTTGACCTGCCTCATTGACCAAAATCGCCCACTTTTCTTGGTGCTGAAAATGCGCGATACAGGCATTGATAAAACTGGTTTTTCCAGAACCTAAAAAGCCCATCACCAGGTGACAGGCTGTATTTACAATCAACGGTTTTATCATAACAATTTCTTAACTCTGTTAACTTGGCTTTTTTAATCCGCTCTGTTAAATAGCGCTTGTCTAGCTATCTGCGCCATCGGGTACAAACACGTAGCCCACGCCCCAAACGGTTTGGATATAGCGCGCTTGCGAAGGGTTATCTTCGATAAGGCGGCGTAAACGCGATACTTGCACATCAATTGAGCGCTCCATTGCGCCCCATTCACGGCCGCGTGCCAGATTCATCAGTTTATCACGGGTTAATGGCTCACGGGGATGTTGTACCAAAGCCTTTAATACACTAAATTCACCCGTGGTTAAGGTCACGATATTGCCATCACGTTTTAGGGTGCGCGTTGATAAATCTAATGTCCATGACCCAAATTCGACCACTTCCATTTGCTGACTGGGTGCGCCTGGCAATTCACGCGTTTGCCGACGCAACACGGCTTTAATACGTGCCAATAATTCTTTGGGGTTAAAGGGTTTTGGCAGATAATCATCCGCGCCTGCTTCAAGTCCTGCGATACGGTCGGCATCGGAACCTTTAGCGGTCAACATAATAATTGGAATATCGGAGTTTTCTGCGCGTAAGCGATGGCAAATACTGATACCGTCTTCGTTAGGTAGCATCAAATCCAGCACAATCAGCGAAAATAACTCGCGCTGCATCAATTTATCCATTTGGTTGCCGTCATGCGCAGTACGTACAATATAACCATCGTCTTCTAAGAAACGTTGCAACAAAGTGCGAAGGCGCGCATCATCATCAACGACCAAAATGCGCTGATTCATATCGCCGGCGGCTAATTGATTGGGGGTAGATTCTACAGTGGGGTTGATGTCGTCACTCATTGATTATTTTCCTCATTTTTATCGTCGATATTCCTATCACCCATATTCCTATCACTAACGTTATTTTCACTCGAATGTTGTTTTCGCTACATTGTTTTCGCTACACAGTTTTTATAAATACCCAATTGTTTTTTATAAACGCTAAATATGTTGCATTAGCGTGCTGAACTGAACCTTATAATTAATAGTTAGGACAGGCAATGCTATAAAATATATGGGTATAAAAATTTTTATTAGGGACTGATAAAGTTATTTTGAAACGATTGGTTACAACTTGCAAGCATTATCAATCTTATAATTCAGCCAAATTTGCGTGGTTATGCGGTTATTAAAGCAAAAAAATGTGTCGATTGCTGTAGTGATTTTGCTAAAAATGCGACGTTAGCTGATAGGATCGTCACTTATTATAGTCATTACTTAGCAAAATTTTAGTCTAACGACAGCCATAGGACTGGCAAGGTAAAAATTCACTAAAGATTTTTGTTAAAATAGCGTTTACCTATTATCTTTTTGTATTGTTTTGTTATAATGCGTGAACTCTGAAGTTATGAGTTCATCCTTATAAGTGTTAGGCAAAAATATGACTACAAACGTTACTGCCATTGCGGCTAATCCAGCGGTAGATGTACTCTCTGAGCAAGTCCAGCAAGCCATTTATCAAAAATTAGCTGCCAATCTTGGTATCAAACTCAACCAAATGATGGCATTCGTCAAACTCTATGATGATGGGGCGACGATTCCGTTTATTGCCCGCTATCGTAAAGACCAAACCGGCGGGCTCGATGACGTACAGTTGCGTAGTCTGGAAAAATCGCTCAGCTATGAACGAGATATGGCTATTCGCCGCCAAAAAATCATTGAGCTGTTGACCTCACAAAATAAGCTGACCGATGAATTGAGTGAACGCATCAATCAAGCGGCATCCAAACTTGAATTAGAAGACATTTATTTGCCGTATCGTCCGCGCCGCCGCTCATTGGCAACCCAAGCACGTGAAGCAGGACTTGAGCCAATTGCCTTGGCGGTTTTAAATGACTCGGTAAGCCCAGCCGCAGCATTATCAGATTATCAAGCGCCAGCGCCTGTACAGAATGAAAACGGCGAAGCCGAAGCGTCAATTTTTGAAGATAAAGAAAAACAGCTATCAGGCATCGGCGCCATTATTATCGATGAGTGGACACAGCAGCTTGACCTACTCGATAAACTGCGCGTCGGCTTTGGTAAAATCGCCCAAATTCATAGCCGTTTAGTGGGCGAAGAAAAGCGGGAAGTCGGCGAAAAATACAAAGACTATTTTGACCACGCTGAAAGCTTGGCGCGTCTACCCAATCATCGATTATTAGCGATGCTACGCGGTCGCCAAGACAACGTACTGACGATTGCCATTGAAGGCGATGATGCACCATTCATTGAACAAATTAATCACGCATTTAACTTAACAGCTGCCGAGCCTAGTGAGCGTCAACAGTTTTTATTGTCACTGGGCAAAAAACTGTGGTTGGATAAATGGCGCCCGCATATTGAGCATCGTTTGCTCACAGAAAAACGCTTAACGGCTGAATCCGCAGCAATTGACGTGTTTGCAAACAATTTACAGCATCTATTGATGGCAGCGCCAGCGGGTCAAAAAACGATTCTAGGCGTCGATCCCGGTATCCGTCATGGCGTCAAAATGGCGGTAGTTGATAGCCTAGGTCATGTTGCCAAAAATAGCGATGGTAGTTTTGCGATTGCAACAGTGTATCCATTTGCCCCAGACAATAAAGTCGATGAAGCCAAACAAACCATTGCCGATTTACTCAAAAATCACCATGTGCATTTAATCGCTATTGGTAATGGTACGGCTAGCCGTGAGACAGATGCTTTAATCAAAGAAATTTTGGCAGAAAACAGCGCTCAAGGAAACGGCGATATCAAAGCCGTGCCTGTGGTGGTCAATGAGTCTGGTGCTTCTGTGTACTCAGCCAGCGAACTGGCATCGCAAGAATTACAAGAGCTTGATGTATCCATTCGTGGGGCGGTATCGATTGCCCGTCGTTTGCAAGATCCCTTGTCTGAGCTGGTTAAAGTCGATCCCAAAGCCATTGGCGTGGGTCAATATCAGCATGACGTCAACCAAACGCAGCTGGCGGATAGTTTAACCAAAGTCACGCAAGACTGCGTGAATGCCGTGGGCGTAGACGTCAATACCGCAAGCCCTGCGATTTTGTCTTATATCGCAGGTCTCAATGTCAATGTGGCGCAGCAAATTGTCAACTACCGCAACGAACACGGCGCCTTTGCTAATCGTGAACAGCTCAAAAACGTGCCAAGATTAGGTGCCAAAACTTTTGAACAGGCGGCAGGTTTTTTACGCATTCGTGGCGGTGATGAGCCGCTAGATGCGACAGGGTTACACCCAGAAAACTACGAGATGGTCAAACAATGGCTGGCTTCAACTGACAACACTCTCAACGATGTGCTAGGCGACGAGTCAGCGCTTAACAATCTGACCGCTTCACTTATCGCTGCCGCAAACGATGAGGTTAACGATGCCGAGCAAGCAACGCTGAAAGCCGCTGCCATCAAACAAGAATTAGCCAAACCTGCACACGATCCAAGACCGAGCTTTAAAACAGCAAAGTTTCGTGATGATGTCAATAGCCTCAACGATTTAACCGAAGGCATGACGCTTGAAGGCGTGGTCACCAATGTGACAAGTTTTGGTTGTTTTGTTGATGTTGGCGTACATCAAGATGGCTTGGTACATATCTCAGAGATGGGTAACGAGTTTATCGCCGATCCGTTAAATCATGTCAAACCAGGTGATATCGTCACCGTTCGCGTGATTTCAGTGGATGCAGAGCGTAAACGCGTGGGCTTTAGCATGAAGTCAGACACCCCAATGGTAGCCAAACCTGCTGAAAAAGCACCCGCCAGCAAAGCAAAAAATACCAACCAATCAGTGGATGGTACAGCGAAAAAACATGCAGACCATAGCGAGCGTGGCGGTAAATCAGCCAAACATTCGGGCAAACCTCAACGTAGTGATAAAGCCGCTAAACCGCAAAACCAAGCAGCCGACAAACCGCAAAAAATCGGTAGCTTAGGTGCATTGTTGGCGCAAGCAGGTCTAAAAAAATCAACATAAACCCCGCATCATTGGTAAACGTGCATCTAAATGGATAAATTCATTTAGATGTTGCGATTGGTGATACAAGGTTTCGAGTGAGTGATGGTCAATTTTTTACAAGCATTTTGGCAAGCGACTCGCCCACGCACTTATCCACTAGCGGTAGCTGGCATTATAGTAGCCAATGCGTTGGCATACTCGCGGATTGGTAGCTTTGAAACCAAAAATTGGCAAATCTTTTTGCTAAGCCTATGGGTTGCCTTAGGACTACAGATTTTATCCAATTTAGCCAACGACTATGGCGATGGCATACGGGGTACGGATGCCCATCGACTCGACAGACAGACTGCCCAAGGGACAATCAACCCCAAGACCCTCAAGAAATTAATCATAAGTTGGGGGCTGTTTATTTTTGGCTGCGGTATTGGCTTACTTTGGCTGAGCTTTAACAGTCTGACCGATTTCTTCACCTTTTTAGCATTGGGCATCATCGCGATTATCGCCGCAGTGACCTATACTATGGGTAAAAACCCCTATGGGTACAATGCGAAAGGGGAAATAGCGGTATTTTTATTCTTTGGCTTAGTTAATGTATTAGGGGGCGTGTACCTACAAACACAATTTATCCGTGCGATGGATATTATTGCTGCCGTGGTGATCGGCCTGCTATGCACTTGCGTATTGATGATTAACAATATGCGGGATTTTGACACAGATACAGGCGCTGGTAAAAACACCCTTGCCACCACCTTAGGCAAAGAAGGCATGAGCCACCTATATCGGTTTATGTTGTTGGGTGCTTACTTTTTACTCATTACCTTTGTGACCTTGCGACAAAATTTTTATCTATTAAGCTTACTTGTTCTAGTATCACCGATTGCCAAGCATCTTAAAATGGTTCGCCATTATAGTGATGAAAATATCCCCTCAAACGCACTAGCGCCAGAGCTGGCCAAAATTGTCTTAATCACTCTAGCGACCAGTATATTGATGAGTGTAAGCATTCTTATCTTTAACTATAAAAATTAATTTGAAAATAAATCAAAAAAATTTTCGTAGTGGTATTGACAGGCAAAAAGAAAAGCGTATAATACGCACTCACTGGCAGCGACTACAGCTGTAAACTGTAGTAAAAACAACAACTTAAATTAATACAGATATAAGTTGAGCGGTCATAAAAAATTAAAGAAAAAAGTTATTGACAACACAAAATAATCTGTTAAAATAGCGACCTTCTTAACAACAACCAGACGATGGTGTTGGCACTAAATAACAACGAACACAAGAACAACTTGTGTGGATTTTCACTTAGGGCGATAAAATTAAGACTTTAATTAATTATATTGTCAGAGTGAAGATACTCGTAAGTTTATTTGAGCAAAGACAGTATAAATAATTGAGTCAACAAATTAAATCTATTGACACCGCTACGCGGTGACAATAGATAGAAAGATTAAACTGAAGAGTTTGATCATGGCTCAGATTGAACGCTGGCGGCAGGCTTAACACATGCAAGTCGAACGATGACTCTCTAGCTTGCTAGAGATGATTAGTGGCGGACGGGTGAGTAACATTTAGGAATCTACCTAGTAGTGGGGGATAGCTCGGGGAAACTCGAATTAATACCGCATACGACCTACGGGTGAAAGGGGGCGCAAGCTCTTGCTATTAGATGAGCCTAAATCAGATTAGCTAGTTGGTGGGGTAAAGGCCCACCAAGGCGACGATCTGTAACTGGTCTGAGAGGATGATCAGTCACACCGGAACTGAGACACGGTCCGGACTCCTACGGGAGGCAGCAGTGGGGAATATTGGACAATGGGGGCAACCCTGATCCAGCCATGCCGCGTGTGTGAAGAAGGCCTTTTGGTTGTAAAGCACTTTAAGCAGGGAGGAGAGGCTAATGGTTAATACCCATTAGATTAGACGTTACCTGCAGAATAAGCACCGGCTAACTCTGTGCCAGCAGCCGCGGTAATACAGAGGGTGCGAGCGTTAATCGGAATTACTGGGCGTAAAGCGAGTGTAGGTGGCTCATTAAGTCACATGTGAAATCCCCGGGCTTAACCTGGGAACTGCATGTGATACTGGTGGTGCTAGAATATGTGAGAGGGAAGTAGAATTCCAGGTGTAGCGGTGAAATGCGTAGAGATCTGGAGGAATACCGATGGCGAAGGCAGCTTCCTGGCATAATATTGACACTGAGATTCGAAAGCGTGGGTAGCAAACAGGATTAGATACCCTGGTAGTCCACGCCGTAAACGATGTCTACTAGCCGTTGGGGTCCTTGAGACTTTAGTGGCGCAGTTAACGCGATAAGTAGACCGCCTGGGGAGTACGGCCGCAAGGTTAAAACTCAAATGAATTGACGGGGGCCCGCACAAGCGGTGGAGCATGTGGTTTAATTCGATGCAACGCGAAGAACCTTACCTGGTCTTGACATAGTGAGAATCTCTCAGAGATGAGAGAGTGCCTTCGGGAACTCACATACAGGTGCTGCATGGCTGTCGTCAGCTCGTGTCGTGAGATGTTGGGTTAAGTCCCGCAACGAGCGCAACCCTTTTCCTTATTTGCCAGCGGGTTAAGCCGGGAACTTTAAGGATACTGCCAGTGACAAACTGGAGGAAGGCGGGGACGACGTCAAGTCATCATGGCCCTTACGACCAGGGCTACACACGTGCTACAATGGTAGGTACAGAGGGTTGCTACACAGCGATGTGATGCTAATCTCAAAAAGCCTATCGTAGTCCGGATTGGAGTCTGCAACTCGACTCCATGAAGTCGGAATCGCTAGTAATCGCGGATCAGAATGCCGCGGTGAATACGTTCCCGGGCCTTGTACACACCGCCCGTCACACCATGGGAGTCTATTGCACCAGAAGTAGGTAGCCTAACGAAAGAGGGCGCTTACCACGGTGTGGTCGATGACTGGGGTGAAGTCGTAACAAGGTAGCCGTAGGGGAACCTGCGGCTGGATCACCTCCTTAACTAAAGCACTAAGTGAGAATTCACAGCAAGTTGTTCTTGTGTATAAATAAGCTAATTCGAGGGTTACGGCTTTAGAATTTACTTCGTAAATTCTCTTGCACTCGGGCAAAGCGATGCTTTGCTAATCCTCGTTCAGGGTCTATAGCTCAGTTGGTTAGAGCACTGCCTTGATAAGGCAGGGGTCATAAGTTCAAGTCTTATTAGACCCACCATTAGATGAGCTTAGTAAGCGCAAGCGAACTTAGCGAAACCTATGTACCGCTACTTAATTGAGTCGTTACTTAATCGAGTAAAGATACATAAAACTTTAACCAGCTACAGTAATTAAGTAGCGGGGCCATAGCTCAGTTGGTAGAGCGCCTGCCTTGCACGCAGGAGGTCAGGAGTTCGACTCTCCTTGGCTCCACCATAATTAGCTTAACGTTATAAAGCAGACAGAGTAATTTAGTAAGTATTAAGAGATTACTTCAATCTGTTTTATCAGAAATCACGACCTGACGAAGGTCTGATAATTCAATAACAACATAGAGAAATGAGTCTGGGTTAATTATCAAGTTCCAACGAAGATAATTAACCTTTACCGCACCTTGCTGCCTTTAGCAGACAGGTGCGGTATAAAAGTAAAGAGAACTGAATCAAGCGTAAACATAGGTGAAGATCGTTACCATTACGAATATAACTCAAATAGAAAAGTGCAGTAAGCACTTGCTTGAAATCTCGAATTATTTCGAGATGCAAAGCAAGTAATAGCTGTCACTCATTTGGCAACAGATGAAGCTATTTAGGGTTGTATAGTCAAGTAATGAAGTGCACATGGTGGATGCCTTGGCAGTCAGAGGCGATGAAAGACGTGACAGCCTGCGAAAAGCGTCGGGGAGGCGGCAATATCCTGTGATCCGGCGATATCTGAATGGGGAAACCCACTTGTCATAAGACAGGTACCCCGCTATATTTTATAGCGGGGGGCAAACCGGGAGAAGTGAAACATCTCAGTAACCCGAGGAAAAGACATCAATAGAGATTCCCCTAGTAGCGGCGAGCGAACGGGGAGGAGCCGACTGATTATAATTTAGAGGAATGACTTGGAAAGGTCAATCGTAGAGGGTGATAATCCCGTACTCGAAAGGTTATAAGAAGCATATTAAGTAGGGCGGAACACGAGAAATTCTGTCTGAAGATGGGGGGACCATCCTCCAAGGCTAAATACTCCTGACTGACCGATAGTGAACCAGTACCGTGAGGGAAAGGCGAAAAGAACCCCTGTGAGGGGAGTGAAATAGAACCTGAAACCGTGTGCATACAAGCAGTCGGAGCCCCGCTACTTAATTATTTTGGAATGATAATGTTCTACGTATATATACTCAAAGGTGAAGATGGTTCGCATTATTGTGGATACACATCAGACCTAAGACAACGATTTGCCGCCCATAACAGTGGTGGAAACAAATCGACCAGTTACCAGCAATGGCAACTACTATACTATGAAGCATATCAAACAAAACAATTAGCAATGAGAAGAGAGCAAACGCTCAAACATCATGGCAAAGTTTACCAGTCCTTAATCAAGCGACTGGCAGAATAATTAAGTAGCGGGGTGACGGCGTACCTTTTGTATAATGGGTCAGCGACTTATATTCTGTAGCAAGGTTAACCGAATAGGGGAGCCGTAGGGAAACCGAGTCTTAATAGGGCGTCTAGTTGCAGGGTATAGACCCGAAACCGAGTGATCTATCCATGAGCAGGTTGAAAGTGACGTAACAGTTACCGGAGGACCGAACCCACTGTCGTTGAAAAGCCAGGGGATGACTTGTGGATAGGGGTGAAAGGCTAATCAAACTCGGTGATAGCTGGTTCTCCCCGAAAGCTATTTAGGTAGCGCCTCGGACGAACACCATTGGGGGTAGAGCACTGTTTCGGCTAGGGGGTCATCCCGACTTACCAAACCGATGCAAACTCCGAATACCGATGAGTGATATCCGGGAGACAGACGGCGGGTGCTAACGTCCGTCGTCAAGAGGGAAACAACCCAGACCGCCAGCTAAGGCCCCAAATTCCTAGTTAAGTGGGAAACGATGTGGGAAGGCACAGACAGCTAGGAGGTTGGCTTAGAAGCAGCCATCCTTTAAAGAAAGCGTAATAGCTCACTAGTCGAGTCGGCCTGCGCGGAAGATGTAACGGGGCTCAAACTAGGAGCCGAAGCTGCGGATTTAATTGTTTCAATTAAGTGGTAGGGGAGCATTGTGTAAGCCTGTGAAGGTGTGTTGTAAAGCATGCTGGAGGTATCACAAGAGCGAATGCTGACGTGAGTAACGACAATGCGAGTGAAAAGCTCGCACGCCGGAAGACCAAGGGTTCCAGTCCAACGTTAATCGGGGCTGGGTGAGTCGACCCCTAAGGCGAGGCCGAAAGGCGTAGTCGATGGGAAATCGGTTAATATTCCGATACTTGTTTATGATGCGATGGAGGGACGGAGAAGGTTATGCCAGCTTGGCGATGGTTGTCCAAGTGGAAGGATGTAGTTAGGTTTAGTAGGCAAATCCGCTAGACTATTAATGAGATCTGATAGCAAGCTGTACTTGTACAGCGAAGTGGCAAATACCCTGCTTCCAGGAAAAGCTTCTAAGCGATAGTCATAAACAAATCGTACCCGAAACCGACACAGGTGGTCAGGTAGAGAATACCAAGGCGCTTGAGAGAACTCTGCTGAAGGAACTAGGCAAAATGGTACCGTAACTTCGGGAGAAGGTACGCTGCCGATGGTGAGTAGTCACGCACTACAAAGCTATTGGCAGTCGCAGATACCAGGCCGCTGCAACTGTTTATTAAAAACACAGCACTCTGCAAACACGAAAGTGGACGTATAGGGTGTGATGCCTGCCCGGTGCTGGAAGGTTAATTGATGGGGTCAGCCGCAAGGCGAAGCTCTTGATCGAAGCCCCAGTAAACGGCGGCCGTAACTATAACGGTCCTAAGGTAGCGAAATTCCTTGTCGGGTAAGTTCCGACCTGCACGAATGGCATAATGATGGCGGCGCTGTCTCCAGCAGAGACTCAGTGAAATCGAAATCGCAGTGAAGATGCTGTGTACCCGCGGCTAGACGGAAAGACCCCGTGAACCTTTACTACAGCTTTACATTGAACTTTGACCTTACCTGTGTAGGATAGGTGGGAGGCTTTGAAGCAGGCACGCCAGTGTCTGTGGAGCCATCCTTGAAATACCACCCTGGTAATGTTGGGGTTCTAACTCAAGCTTAACAGAGCTGAGGACAATGTATGGTGGGTAGTTTGACTGGGGCGGTCTCCTCCTAAAGAGTAACGGAGGAGTACGAAGGTGCGCTCAGAACGGTCGGAAATCGTTCGAAGAGTATAAAGGCAAAAGCGCGCTTAACTGCGAGACCCACAAGTCGAGCAGATACGAAAGTAGGTCTTAGTGATCCGGTGGTTCTGTATGGAAGGGCCATCGCTCAACGGATAAAAGGTACTCTGGGGATAACAGGCTGATACCGCCCAAGAGTTCATATCGACGGCGGTGTTTGGCACCTCGATGTCGGCTCATCTCATCCTGGGGCTGAAGCAGGTCCCAAGGGTATGGCTGTTCGCCATTTAAAGAGGTACGCGAGCTGGGTTTAGAACGTCGTGAGACAGTTCGGTCCCTATCTACCGTGGGCGTTGGAAATTTGAGAGGATCTGCTCCTAGTACGAGAGGACCAGAGTGGACGAACCTCTGGTGTTTCGGTTGTGACGCCAGTCGCATTGCCGAGTAGCTATGTTCGGATGGGATAACCGCTGAAAGCATCTAAGCGGGAAGCCCACCTTAAGATTAGATTTCCCTAAAGAGCCGTTGTAGACTACGACGTTGATAGGTTGGGTGTGGAAGCATAGTGATATGTGTAGCTAACCAATACTAATTGCTCGTTTGGCTTGACTATACAACGCCTAAATGGCTTTGTATGATAATGTATGATGTTCACCTCGCTTGATATAGCTGATACTTTACTTCTAAAACAACTCATTCCTCTATCCCCCTTTGCTGACGATAATAGCTTGGAGGTACCACCTGATCCCTTCCCGAACTCAGAAGTGAAACTCCAATGCGCCAATGGTAGTGTGGTTCGCCCATGTGAGAGTAGGTCATCGTCAGCTCCCTATTCCAAAATCACCCCCTTTATTCGTTTAAAGGGGGTGTTTTTTTGCTTTGTGGGTTCTTAAGATGTTTTATACAGGGTATTATCGGAGACTTAAAAACCTGAGGCACTACCCTCATGAAAAACAAATAACAAAACAGAATCGTCGTAAAATCCGGTATAAACGTAAGAAGGATGGCATGTCAAAGCTTGGTCGTTGCACGGTTGGATGCTTGATGAGATAAAAAAAGTGTGGCAACTACCACACTTTTAAAAATAAATGAAATACAAGTTTCTTAGCGATTATTTTGATAAATCTATCGCATAATCTGCCAAGCCTTTATTTGAACCATCGTCATTATTTACGACGCTAATATTGGTTAATCCTGCTTTTTGGGCAAAGTCAATTTTGTTTGCACTCGATTTAAAGGTTACAGGACCCGCTGTTTTTACTTTGACAAACCGCCAGCTACGACTGCTACCATTACTGGTTAATGATAAATTCTTAGCCACTTTGATGTAGTTAATCAGCACATCACGATTGGCATCAGGGGATTCAACTACATTGGTACTATTGATATTGTAGTATTCCTTTAGACCTGATGCACGATAGTTATTGGTTGCGATGATAAATGGCGCGTTGTCTTCAATCGGCTTGCCTTTGTAGGTTAAGTTTTGGATACGGCTACCGATAGGTTTAGTCACATCAATTTCATATTGCACATCGGGTGAGGTAAACATATCAAAGTTGTACCCAGGAAAAGTGCTGATTAACGCTTGTGGCGTAGTAAGGCTTGGGTTTATTTGATTAAAGCGTTTGGCAGAATTCTCTAGCCATTTTTTGATATCACTGCCTTGTATTTTTACTGCAAACACGGTATTTGGATACAGGTATAAATCAGCCGCATTGTTAATGGCGATATTGCCTTGCGCGACATCCGTATAATCTGAACCCCCTGCAAATCCGCTTTTAAATGGGGCACTTACTGATAAGACAGGGATATTTTTATATTGTGGCAAATTGGCGTTAATATAATCGCTGATATAATTGGCTTGGGCTTGGTTGACCACTTGAATCGCTGACACATCACCCACATCAGCAAAGTAAGAAGTCATTGAGAAATCGGATGTACCGATTGGCGTTTTGACATAATTAATAGTGGCATTATGTTCTGCCTGAATTAATTGAGCCACTCGCGGGTTAGCTGCTACAAAAGTTTTATCAGCATTTTGGATAGTACGCACTTCCACTTTGGTATTGTTTTTATTGACGACCCATTTTTTGCCATCAAAGGTTAAATTCAATTTGATGACCCCTAACCCTTTGCCCCAAAAACTTGGCATGACCGCAGGTACGTTGTTTAATAAGCCATTAACTTTATCAATACCTGCCTGGTCTAGGCGGGTGTCTTTGCTATTAGCATCGGGAAACACTTGATGTGTGTGTCCCATCAAAATCGCATCAATACCTGCCACTTGCGATAGATGCCAACTGGCGTTTTCCATCGTTGGGCTGTATGGTGAGGTATCAATACCACCATGTGACAAGGCGACAATGACATCTGCACCTTCATTCTTCATTTGTGGCACGTATTTTTCTGCCATTTCTTTCGCACCGGCGGTGGTGACTTTACCGTCTAGCCATTTTTTGTCCCATTGCATAATACCGGGTGTGGTAAAGCCAATGATACCAATTTTTAGCGGTACGGTAACCGTCTTACCATCTGGTGTGGTTGCCGTAAAGGTTTTGGTAATGATTTTATACGGCTTAAACAGTGGCTGATTATTGCGAGCGCTAATGACATTGGATAAAACCAAGGGAAAGTCAGGTCCTTTACAAGCACTGGCACTTGCGGTTATGCCATCAACATTAAACTGACTGCCTGTAATTTGATTAAGATAGTTCAGCCCATAGTTAAATTCATGGTTACCAATCGTACCTGCATCATACTTTAGGTCATTCATAACTTTATAAATGCCCAGTGTTTCGTCGCATTTGACAGGGTTCACTGTTGCTTGATAGTCACCTAAAGCACTACCTTGAATGGTATCACCGTTATCTAGCAAGATATTATTGGTAGATTCACTACGAGCGTTATTAATAAGCGTTGCGGTTCGCTCAAGCCCCAAACTTTTGTCTTCTGTCAACTTGTAATAATCATAACTCATGACATTGTTATGCAAATCTGACGTTTCAAGAATAGTAAAGTTAAGGTTCGTATTGGTAGCGATTTGCTGGGGTTTAGGGTCATTACTATCATTATCATTGTTATTACAAGCAACAAGTGACATGCTTGCTACAATCATGGATGTGGTGAGGCAAATGCGCTTGATTTGGATATTTTTATAATGATGGTTTTTATAATGATGGGTCTTATAGTTCATGATCGCTCACTAAATTAGGCTCAAACAAGAGCGTTGATAAATTTGTGAAATATCATAGAAAGGTTGCGTGACAAAATGATGAATAGCTAATGGTTCATAAAATTCGCCGGCCGCTGCCTACAGTCAAGCGACCCTGCAAACAACCAATTGTTACGACTAAGCACTCACGTATGCATCTGATTGTCTGCCCAATTCCGAGGTGGCCGTTAGCTTGCTCGCCAATACACTTTTAGTACGCTATTATCGCGACTTAACTGTAATAACTCATCCAATAACAAACGCAATTTTTTCGTTGTTGTCGCTTCAAGCCCACCCCAGATGTGGTCAATTTTGTGAGGATGTTGTTGTAAAAAATCTTGTAGGGTCGTAAAAATCTGCTTATGGGGCAGTTGGTTATCATTCGCCACAATTGGCAACACCGTTGCAGGATACTGGGCTAAAACGTCTTCTAAATAAGCCAAATCTAGCGGGCTTTGCAAAAAGGCAAGTACAATCGGTGGTGTTGTCTGCTCGGTCATTTGCCACTGCTCTAACAGTCTGGCTACGGTCGGCAGTGAGGTTTCATCAGCGATTAATAGACTTTGTCCCTGTGGCTGATTAACATCGAGATGATCGATTTTTTCGGGGAATTCTCGCTCACTGGTAAAAATATCGCCTATTTTTAACGATTTTACCCAAGTTTCGCCAAGACTGATTTCGCCGTTTTTTTCTCCATGACAATAGATATCTATCCAAGCAAGGTTTTGCGTTTCACCGTTTTCATCCACAGTTTGCCATGCTTTGCGAAGCGTATAATAGCGGTAGGGGCGGGGGTGCTTTTTTAGGTCGGTGTCGGGCAGTTTGACATCAAATAAAAACGCATAACCTGCCGGCAAATCGGATAAATCGCTATCTGTTTGCACTGTCAAACGATACATATGGTGACTAACCGCTTCCACGCTTTGCAGGCAAAATTGACGCTGCTTGATGTCAATGGTTTTTTTACCTTGTTTGCGGTCACTGCGCTGCAATAAGGCGACATATTGGTCGTTGAATTTTTCAAGGGTTTGGGTCGGCTCACTAAATGCCAAAAGCTGATTGTCTAAGTGTGGCTCGTTTTGCGTAAATTGCAAATCCAACAGCAAGCCTTGTTGATAGATTTGGCGCAAGGTCGCATTTTTTAAGGTTTTTTGCTGAACCTTGGTTAAGTTTAGCAAGCCTAACGCCATGTGCTTCATATCATCGCTGTGGTCTTCGTTGATGTGATCGATGATGTCGGCAATTTCGGGGTCATCAAATAAAGTCAGATTTTCTGGGTGCATAGAATGTAATTTTTGTTAAAGGGCGATAAGGAAAGGACGTGGGGTGACAAGTCCTTTGTTTAGATTTATGAATAT
Organism: Moraxella osloensis; assembly: GCF_001553955.1. Taxonomy (NCBI): domain Bacteria; kingdom Pseudomonadati; phylum Pseudomonadota; class Gammaproteobacteria; order Moraxellales; family Moraxellaceae; genus Faucicola; species Faucicola osloensis. The sequence goes on along the minus strand of NZ_CP014234.1, from coordinate 1,450,418 downwards.
GATTAAAACTTCGCTGTTAAGCTAACACTGGCTTGTCGCTCTGCACCCATCCAGCAATTATTGCGGTTATAACAACTACCCACGTAGGTTTTGTCAAAAAGATTGCTGACATTTAGCCCTGCAGTCAAGGTCGGGGAAATTTGGTAACTGCCCGATACATCCACTAAGGTCACGCTAGGCAAGGTGTCAGAATTTGCCTGATTGATTTGCATGCCTGACTGATAGCGAACGCCTAGATTGAGTATGGTCTTGTTATTTGGGGTGATGCCTGCCCAGAGACTGGCTTTGTGCTTGGCGACTTGTTGTGGCATCTTACCGACATATTCTGGGTGAAATTCGTCTTTGGTAATTTCGGCATCGACATAGCCGTAGCCTAGCCCGACATTAAGCCATTTGTTAAAGCGATGGTCGGCTGAGATTTCAAAGCCTTTTGAGGTGATTTCGCCGGTTTGGGTGACGGTGAGCCAGTCGCTAGAATTGAGAGGTTCGTTCTTTTTCTTGATGTCATAGGCGGCAAAGGTGGCTTTGGTCGCTTTATCGGGCGAAACGTATTTAACCCCTGCTTCGATTTGGTTGGCGGTGGTGGGTTTTAGCGGTTCATTTGTGTTATAAAACATACTTACCACAGGCTGAAATGATTGCGAAAAGCTGGCATATGGGGCAAAGCCATTGTCAAATTGGTACATGCTCGACAACCGTCCTGATGTGTGTTTGGCGGTGTAGTCAATAGTATTGTCGGCCACACCTGGACTTTTGGCAATAGTGGTATTTTTATAGTTATCATGGCGTAATCCTGCGACCACCGTCCATTTTTTCCATTGTATTTCGTCTTGTAAATACACACCTAACTGAGATTGTTCGATATCGTTGCTGAGTTGGTAGCCTGTGAGATTGAGGTCAATCTTACTAAATTGGTCGTAGTCGGGGTCAGCAAGGTCAATCGTTGGCACGCCACTATAAATCGCATCCGCATATTTGGCGGTACTATCTGTTTTTTGATAATCCACACCCAATAGCAAGTTGTGTGAACTATTCTTGGTAAACAGGCTATACGCCAACTGGTTATCCGTCGCCCAGTTGGTCATTTTTTCATCGGTGGTGTAAGCAGTACGGGTGAGAATGCTGTCCGAACCATCGATAAAAGGCGAATCTGTGTCAGTTTTGGTATGATAGGTGTTTTTTTGTTGAGCATCGGCATCGGTATAACGCAAGCTGTGTTTAAACTTTAAAAAGTCGTTGATTTTCCAGTTAATCGTTTCACTCGGCATAAAGACTTTTTTGCTAAAATCGTTCCATTTATCGCCGGCATAGGCGTCGGCTTTCAGCTTGCCATAACTGGCGTTATACACCGTACCCACCCCAGGTAGCGGCGTAGAAGGGACTTGGTGTGGGTCATCTTGGTAATAAATGTTGGCAAGTACCGAAACATTTTTGTTAGGTTTCCATACGATAGAAGGATTGATTAATACCCGTTTTTCTTCGGTCGTTTGCATTTGTCCTTCTTTTTCACGGGCTAATGCCACCAGGCGATAATTGGTGGTATCGTTAATAGGACCTGTGCTGTCAATGCCGATTTCTTTGAGGTTATTGGTACCTAAGCGCAGTTTGATTTCGTGTTCAGAGGTGTTTTTTGGGGTTTTGGCGACTTGATTGACCATACCGCCAGGTTCGTTAAAGCCGTATAACGCAGAAGTAGAGCCTTTTAGCACTTCCACGGCTTCAGTTGCATAGATATCAACTTGGGGCATCAGATTCCACGCCCCATCATACGGCAGCCGCATTCCGTCATAAAAGTTGGAAAAATTCTTAAAGCCCCGCATTTCGTACTCATCAAACACGCTGACCGTGCCACGACTTTCGCTACTGACACCTGGTTCATAACGCAGCGCACTCGCCACACTGTCTGCTTGGCGTTGCTGCAATGTCTCTTGCTCGATACGAGAATAACTCATGGGGGTTTTTTCGGGGTCAAGGGCGGTCTTGGTAGCAGTGGTGCGGTAAGCATCACTACGAATGACCAAGGTATCTAATGTGGTTTCAGGTGCTTCTTCGCTATTGGCTGCAACGTCTGCCAGCACTTGACTGGCAAAAACATGGCTGATACCTACTGCTAAAGACGCCCGTATTGCTACTGACAAAAAAGATAAACGCATAAGTGACCCCGCCACAATAAATGATTACAGAAATTTACAGTATGTTAAAATTAATGAAAATAATAACAATAATCATTCTTATTTGCAATGATATTTAATCAGCTGTTACGAGGTTTTAGGGCAGGTCGTATAGATTCTTAATGCTCACCAATCACTGTAATGGCATCTAGACTGGCTTTTTCGCGTTGCAAACCGGTCAGCTCGCTGAGTTCGCCATTTTTCATCATCAACAATCTATCCGCCTTTTCAAAATAGCTGTCATCATGACTGATAATAAACAGCGTTTTGCCCATTTTTTGCAACATGGGAATAATATGGTGATAAAACACACGGCGATAGGCAGGGTCTTGGTCGGCAGCCCACTCATCAAGCAGTAAAATAGACTTTTCTTCGGCGACAGCAAGCAGCATGGCAAGGCGTTTGCGCTGCCCCTGCGAAAGTTCGGTGGCGCTAAGTTGGTTATCGGTGACGCTGACTTTTTCTTTGATGGCTAAAATATCTAGCCAATTATCGATTAACTCGGCATTGGGCGTATTTTGCGCGCTTCCCATCACAGTTTTAAACAGATAAAAATCGCTATAAATCGCTGAAAATAACTGGCGATAATGGGGGTAATGTTCTGAGGCGACAGGCTGGTTATCGATAAAAATACCGGAATTTTCCGCAAATTTAGGCTGATATAACCCTGTGATGAGCTTGGCAAGTGTGGATTTTCCGCTACCATTGGCGCCAATTAAGAACACCACTTCGCCGCGTTTTAACGTAAAGTTGATATGCTTTAAGCCAAAATTTGCGCTATTGTCATAGTGATAATTTATATTTTTAAAAGTAATGACTTGCCAATTTGGGGTTAAAATTTGGGTATCAAAATTTGGGCTATAGTCGGCAAGCTGTAATGATTGTATTTTTTCCAAGGCAACTTTAGCCGTTTGCACGGTGGGAAATGCCCCAATCGCCATCAGTAGAGGCGACTGGATAAACAATACGGTGAGGGCAAACGTAGTGGCGGTGGCGGTATCTACCCAATGATAAATATTGGCTAGGGCATAAATCACCCCAATTACGGCAAACATCATAATATTTGACCAGCTTACGGCTGACAGATGAAAAGTATCGGCTTTGACAATATGCTTGAAATAGTCGCTTGCGTGGCGTTGATAATCATGGGTAAATAGACGGTTGGCACGTTCACGATTTAAGGCAAGTTCTTTTCGTCCATCAATCACCGCTTGATAATCTTGATACAGTGCATCATTGATTTCTCGTAATGTGGCTAAATGGGCATACACATGACCAACGAGTTTACTGCTGATAAAAATGGTCAGCGTAATACATCCCATGACCACAAGCAGCATTGGCAGAGATAAAAACCCCAAATAAACCGCGGTCGCCGTGCAAATAATCACCCCTTGCACCAGCTCAGGCAAGCGTACAAACGCCACGGTAATCGACTGCACATCGGTAGTTAAGCTGGCTAACAGCTTGGCACTACCGATTTTTTCGATTTGGGCGATTGAAGTGTCTAAGATACGTTTTATCAGTTGCGAACGTAATTCAAACACAAAGCGATGCCCTAACTTAGTCAAGGCAAGCTGTGACATCAACGTTGTCGCTAATAAACCCATAATCGCTACCAAAAATATCGCTAATATCTGCCAACTGCCTAAGAGGGGATTATCAGTGCCGGCTGCTGCAATTAAAAAACGGTTAATAAAGGCGATAATAGCGACATTCACCAAGGCATTAAGCAGATTGAGCAAGATGACTTTGATAAAGGCAAAGCGGTGCTGTTGCCAGATAAGGGTCATAAGGGGCATGGTAGTGGGGAACATGTATTTCCTGTTTAGCTTTTATTTTTTAGGCAGTCTCAAATAAAAATCGGACAAAGCAAGCTTCATCCGATGGCAAACGTTAACAATGGGTAAAATTAAAAATCAAAGGTCGCTGACAGCTTCAATGTGCGTGGCTCACCTAAGGTAAGATAGCCTGCACCGTTGTCACCTGCGGTATTTTCATAACCGCCCACCGATGACCAGTAGTCTTTATCGGTGACGTTAGCAATCACCCCTTTGAGCGTGACTGCTTTACCGGCAAGTTGGGTTTTATATCTTGCGCCCAAATCCACAGTGGTGTAGCCATCGACTTTTAGGGTGTTGGCATCATTGGCGTAACGTTTGCCAGTATGGATGACATCGCCTGTTAAGGTTAAGCCGTCTAGTTGTGGTAAATCATATTCTAGCCCTAGGTTCAACAGGTGTTTTGCCGCGCCGATAACTTGCTTACCTTCAGTGGCATCATTGCCGGTGTCTTTTTGTTGGGTATCAAGAAAGGTCACGCCGCCTAGCACTCGCATATTGGCGGTGGGTTGTCCATATACATTGAGCTCAATGCCCTTATGTTGGTTTTTGCCATGTGCTTCAAAGGTAGTATCAACGGTAGTATAACGCGGCTTGTTGGTTTGAAAAACGGTGAGACCTGCGCCGATAACGCCGCGGTCGTATTTCACGCCGATTTCGCTTTGTTTGGTGACGTACGGTGACATGGCTTGACCTGCATTGGTCAGCTCAGTTGCTACGCCATCGATGGTGGTGGTGAGTGGGGCAGTTTCGCCTTTGCTGAGGCTTTGCATATAGTTAGCAAAGACTGACCATTCATCGCTAGGGCGATATAATAGGGCAAACGCAGGCGTGGTTTTACTTTCTTTATATTTGCCATTACTGGCTTGGGTGGTGGGGTTAAAACTTTCGTCTTCAATGGTTTGGTGTCTTGCCCCCAAGGTCACTTGAAGTTTATCATCCATAAAGGCTAGGGTGTCTGCCAATGCCACACTGGTGAGCGTGGTTTCGCCTGTCTTGGTAGGATGGTCGATATCGCCACCTGCTAGCGCCGCCGCTGACCAGCTGGGTTTGGCGTACGAGGTTGGGTGATATAAATTGGTCGTCAGCGTGTTTTGCCAATCAAATTGATAAGGTGCTTTTGTCTGTGCTTTATAGATATTGCCAGACACTACCCAGTTATGGTTGATTTTGCCTGAGGTCAGTTTCCCACGGATACCGATTTCGCCTGTGTTAATGTCATCCTCACGGGCATTGTCAAAGCGATAGGTGGTGCCATCGCCATTTAGATTAGTGACCGTCAAGTTAGCGAGCGAGTTCTCTTCTTCGCCATGACGAAAGCCATACGCGCCATACGCAGTCAAATTTGGGCTAAGGTCATATTCAGCCCGTAATGTGCCAAACACATCTTTTTCATTTGAATAACTCCACGGTTGCGACCAGTTGCTTTTGGCATCAGCGGCATTGGGTACACGGGTCAAGCCTGACAAGGTGACATTGGTGCGCGTTTTTTGTAGTTCGTTATTTTGATAACCCAAATCTGCCGATAACCGCATGTTGTCTTGTCGATAATCTAAGCCCAAACCGACCAAACCCAATTTGGCTTTTTCATCATCGACTGCTGTACCGCCGTCTTGATAGGCGACATTGGCACGCACACCGTACGCTTGATTTGCGCCAAACCGTTGTCCCACGTCTAGGGCAATTTTACCATTTTCGGCATTCTCGCTGCTGATAGTGACTTGACGAATCGGCGTTTGAGTGGCACGCTTTGGCAGTAAATTGACTGTGCCCCCTTTATTACTTCCCCCAGGCGCTATGCCATTTAGGAAGGTGCTAGCGCCACGTTGTACTTCGACCCGCTCAAATAGCTCACTTGCGATAAATTGACGAGGCATAATGCCGTATAAGCCGTTCATCATGGTATCGTCAGAGTTGGTGACAAATCCGCGAATGAGATAAGCTTCTTGAAAGTTACCAAAGCCACGAGCCACACGCACCGTTGAATCTTTTTTTAGGATATCGCCAACAGAATCCGCTTGTTTATTCAGAATAAAGTCATTGGTATAGGCCGTGGTCGAAAAAGGCGTTTCCATGGTCGATTTATTACCCAAAATACCGATACGGCTACCGGTGGCGACTTGCCCACCTTGATAGGCGGGCGGTAAACCAGTTTTTGACGCATCCGCACTTGCAGTAACCACGATTTCATCGAGTAGGGTTTCTGTGGCAGCCTCCGTGGTATTTGCTTCTTCTGCCATCGCCGCGGTTGATAATAAGCCAATCGTACTCGCTGCCAAAGACGAACGCACGGCTAATGATAATAGGGATAAACGCATATTCAATCACTCAAAAGACAATAGATAAAACATTTTTGCGAATGATAACAATTATTATTTCTATTTACAATAAGTAATGATAGCGTAACCAAAGAAGTTATGTTTTTAATTTTTCATACCTTTCATCAACCATAAAAAATATAAGCCGCCTACGATGGAAGCGATGGTGCCCGCAGGTATTTCATAGGGAAAAATCGCATAACGTCCCACCCAATCAGCAATCAACATCAATCCTGCGCCCAGTAGCGCTGATAAGGCTAATTGTTGAGGTAACTGCACCGCCCCCAGTGTCTTGGCTAAATGCGGCGTCATCAATCCAATAAAACTTAGCGGTCCAACCGCCAGTGTCGAAACAGTGCTTAACACCGCTACAAGGCTAAAAATCAGTATTTCGCTACGTTTTACTGATACGCCCAAACTGCGAGCCATCGTTTCATCTAGGCTAATCACCCTAAGCGGCTTTAGTACCAAAAAACTGAGTAAAAATAACCCTGTACCAATGACCATTAATGCCCACGCCGTCACAGGATAAGCATGATATGTTGTGCCCGATAGCCAATTGAGCATCGCTTGTAAGCGAGGGTCGCCTGACAGTTTGATTAAAGTTAAAATGCCACCCATCAATGCAGAAATCGCCACACCCACGAGTAACAAATAGCTTGAGGATAGCCGACGAGCAAGCCACAAAATCAACAGTAACACCAAACCCGCACCTAACAGTCCGCCCAATAAAGGCAATCCCAATGCCCAAAAAGAATCGGTTGCCAGTCCCAGTGTGCCTACTATCACTGGACTAAGCACGAATACCAATACCACCCCCAATGCTGCACCTGAACTGATGCCCATCACTTCAGGACTTGCCATCGGATTGCGCGTCAAGTTTTGTAATAGCACCCCTGCGGTAGCCAGCATCAGACCTGTTGCCATTGCCGATAAGGTACGCGGCAGGCGAAAATTCTCGATAAAACTTACCTCGGTATGCCACCCAAAACTGCCCATCGCATCAGGGGAAATATGTAATACACCCACCGTCAAAAGCAGCAACAACCCTACCGCAACCGCCCAAAAACCGCCACCAAAATATCGGCGTTTGCCGGCCAACAGGCTAGGGCTTTGTTCGGCAATCATGGGCTGTTTACTTTGTCTAATAACCAACCAAATAATCAACCCGGCACCTAATATCCCTGTGACCGACCCCACAGGCAGCGTAATATTAAGTAATGGTTTGAACCAGGGTGACAGTAGCATCACAATGTTATTAGTGAGCCATAACAACATCGCCCCAAAGGCAAATCCTGCCATTAAGCGTTGCCCAATCGGGCGAATCGCTACTACATTAACGACACTTGCCGCAGCCAAGCCCACAAAACTTAAAACGCCCACGCGGCTTACAACGCTTGCCGTGACTACCGCAACAAGGGTTACTACCAGCATACGCACAGCAGCCACAGGCACGCCCAAGGCTTTGGCTTGGCGTTCATCAAGGCTCATGATGGTTAAAGGTTTGACCAAAAACAACAAGATAACGGGCAAGATTAAGCTTATTAGCACAAAAAACTGGCTATTTTGCCAACTGGTTTGGGTTAAGTTACCGCTTTCCCATGCCATGACCCCCATAACCCTTTCTGAGAAAAAAATCATCAACAGTGAGGAAATAGCAGAAAACAAAATATTGGCCACCAAACCACCCAAAATGAGCACCACAGGATTCATACGACTTTTGGCAGCAATCGCAAACACCAAGCCCATACTCAGCAATGCCCCACCAAATGCCACCCAAAAGCTACCATACAAGCCAAAACTGGGAAAAAATAGCGTCACAATTAATAAAGCCAATTGTGCACCTGTTCCTACCGCAAGCGTACTATCTGAAGCAAGGGTGTTTTTGACCAATTGCTGTAGCAAGACACTGACTACGCCCAGTAATCCGCCGGCAAATATCGCCACTAACATAGTCGGCAAAATTTGTAACTGCGCCACCATTTGCGCTAAGGTTAGCGACTGTGAACGGGCAAATAATAACCCCAATGAATCATGCCAAGTAGTTTTAACAACCAAAGCCGTGGTCATTAAAACCAGCGACAATAAGCCACTAAAAAGCCAACAGGCAGGAGCATTAAAGGGCTTGGTGATTCGCTGGTTATCTCGCTGGTTATGTTGTAGCCTAGTTTTATTACCCATGAGCCTTGCCCCCTAACCAATGAGCCTGATTTAATCGCTCGCCAAATACCACCATAGAAGACACGCCGCCATACAGCCAAATCGGCGGTAAGACTGCCATACAGCGGCTATTGTTAGCCCTTGCGCCATAGCCTAGCCGCTGCCACAGCAAATTTTTGGCTAATTCTTGACGTAGCATAGGGCTAAACGGCTCAACCACCACCAAACAGGTGTCATCATCAAGTTTTGCCAAATCACTCAATGCCAGCGAATTAAATCCCCAAAGATTGCCTTTACCCATCTGATTTTCAAGGGTAATCAAATTTAACCCCATCACCTCAAAGGTCGGTCGAAACAGGCTATTGTTGGTATAAATCCGCAAATTATTGCTATCGGCAAACTGCACCACCGCAATTTTTTTGATGTGGGGATGCTTTTGGCGAAATGTCGCACCAAGCTCGCCAAGCTGTTTTTTTGACTGCGTTAAAAATTGCTGGGCGCGTTGCGGCTGATGAATAATTTCACCCAGCTGAAGTGTCGGTTCAGCATAGTCCTGCCAAGTCGCTACCGCGTTTTTTGACATAAAACTCACCGACTTATGGGGTGTGTTGCCGTAAGCAGGTCTTAGATGAGCATAAAAATCATTATCAATAATCACAATATTGTTAGAAGATGAGGTGAGTTGGGCAAGCCGTTCAAAGTTTGGGGTGAATCGTTCCCCAATATCGATAATATCACTTGGCAGCGAGGGCGTGCCCACCCACTCACGGTAGCTTTTAGTATCGCCTGTGGCAATCGGTGGATAGCCTAGGGCGGTGAGGGTCGAAGCCACCGCCCAATCAGGGGTGATGACTTTGACGGTGTGAGCATCTGCGGGCGGCGCTTCAAGCTTTAAATCCCGCTGAGGCTGGCACGCTGTCAAAAAAAATAAAACAATCAACAAGCAAAAAGCTCTCATCACACCACCGCCACTTTGTTACCGGTGACTGGGTGACTCAATAAATGCAAATTGATACCAAAAATCTGGTCAAGCACTTGCGGTTGCATGGTACTGGCGACATCACCAACATGACAAAGCATGCCGTTTTTTAACGCAATAAACTCATCGCAAAACTGTGCCGCAAGATTAATATCATGAATAATAATCACGATCGCCTTGTTTTTGTGCCGTGCCAAATCACGAATGAGACGCAGTATTTCAACTTGATAGACGATATCGAGCGGGGCAAGTGGTTCATCAAGTAGCAGATAGGGCGTATCTTGGGCGATACACATGGCAAGCCATGCCCTAGCGCGCTCACCCCCTGACAGCGTTGCCACTGATTGCTCGGCAAACGGCGTGACTTGGGTCAGCGCCATTGCTTCACGCACCTTAGTATGGTCTTGTGACGTGGGCTTTTGTAGCCATTTTTGATAAGGGTATCGCCCTAACATCACCAGTTCGGCAACGGTAAATTGACTGGCATCAGGCAATTTTTGCGGTAAATAGGCGACTTGCTGTGCGAAGGTTTTTGGCGGTAAATCAAAGATTGATTTGTCAGCAAAATCCTGTAATAAAATCTGTCCGCTAGTGGGGGGTGTTTCCCCTGCCAAAGCTTTAATTAGGGTCGATTTGCCCGAACCATTATGCCCAATTAAGGCATAGATTTTTCCCTTATCAATGGTGACATTGATGTTGTGTAAGAGGGTTTTTTGTTGGCGTATGACGGTAAGCGATTGGGTGGTTAGCATGAGTTGCCCAAGGTCAAAGTTTTAAAATAGCAAATCATAGCATTGATGATAATAATTATCATTAATTTTTATAAACAAGAATTAATATCATTTAAGATATTGATAACGATTCTCATTCACACTATAATACAGCGATGTTAAGACTTTTCCTAAATATACAGCCCTATAACTATGCCTATCCAACGTCACGCTAACTTTAGTCCAGCCCATTTCTCAAACGATATTAGCGCCATAGTCGATAAAAAGTCGGGCACGTTGGCACTGATTGGCGTATTGAGCTTACACGGTATCGTAGCGATTAGCTTGGCAAATATGGCAATGCCTAATATCAAACCGCCCAACGTCACGCCACCGTTAGAAATTAGCTTTATCGCGCCACCACCTGCGCCAACCAAGCCGAAAGAGATGACGGTAACAGCCGAGCAACAACCGATAAAACAACTACCCAAACCCGTCGAAAAGCCAAAAGAAAAGCCCATAGAAAAAGTGGAAGAAAAACCAAAAGAAAAGCCGATAGCAAAACCCATCAACAAGCCTATTGAGAAAACGGTTGAAGAACCGATTGCTAAAAAACCTGTAGAACAACCGGTTAAACCATTACCGGAACCGTTGAAACCAGCAGTAAATCCTATCGTCAAGCCGCCACAAGTTGATCAAAACATTGTCATGGCAAGGCAACTTGCCCTCGCCAATGAGCGAGCCGAACAAGCGCAAAAACAACAATTTGAGCGCCAACAAGCACTTGCCAGACAGCAAGACTTAAAACAACAACAAGAATTAGAACGGCAACAAGTCCTTGCACGGCAAAAAGCGTTGGAAAACCAATTAATTGAACAACAAGAGCGTGAGCGCAAACAAGCAGAAATGGATCGTCAAAAAGCGCTAGCTGATGCCAAAGCCAGACAAGCAGATGAAGCTAGGGCGAAAGCCGAAAAGGCAAAACAACAACAAGCCGACAAGGATAAAGAAGCCCAGCAAGCTCAAAATAATTCACCTGTAAGCTTTTCGGCAGGGCAAGCAAGTTGGCGACGGCAACCTAGCTTTAGCTGTGATAGTGAAGACCTCGAAAACGGCGCATTAACAGCGACTATTCGCTATACGGTGGACAAACAAGGCAATCCAACCAGCGTCACTTTAGCCAAATCGACCGGCAATGCCAGAGTCGATAGACAACTGTCAATGCAGGCTAAAAGCGGCAAATTTAACCCCTTTACCAAAAATGGTGTACCGGTGGTAGGTATTGTCAATCTACCGGTTCGCTGTCAATAACTATGATTGTTAAAAAAATCCGTTCTTCATGAAACTTATCACTGTACAAATCGCTTTAACTAACATCACATGCCCAGTGTAGATATAAAAAACCCTCTAAATAAGCTATTTAGAGGGTTTTTCTTAGAGATTTTTGCTAGCTGATGAATTAATTGTATTCAATAACAAAGTCTTCAGTGGCTACGCGTACTTTTGCCATAGGCGCAATCCAATCACGTGCTGGATCTGCAACACCCACGTACATGATTACGATACTTTTTAGCCCCAATTTCTCTAAACCTAATACCTCGTCAATCAGCTTAGGATTAAATCCTTCGGCAGGGCAACTGTCTACTTTAAGCTCTGCTGCTTGTGCCAACGCAAGTCCCAATCCAATGTAAGCTTGGCGAGCGATATGTTCAAAGTTTTCGTCTGCGCTTTTTTTGGCCACACTTGCTTTGAGCATGGAAGTATAGCTATCAAAACGCCCTCTAGGTAAGCCACGCTCATCTGTGGTCATGTCATATACGGTATCAATTTTTTCGGCGCTATAATCCTGCCAACCTGCAAAAACAAGCACGTGAGAACATTCTTTCATGCAGTCAGGATTGAGCGCACCCGCCACTAGCTGCGCTTTAATGGCTTGGTTTTTGACCACAATAACTTTAAAGGGCTGCAATCCCGATGAGGTAGGCGCCAGTCGGGCGGCTTCGATGATTTTGTCGATATTTTCTTGACTCACACTTTGGTTTGGGTCAAAGGCTTTGACGGCATGGCGCCATTGTAAATTTTCAATCAGTGACATGAAATATTCCTAATCTAGTGATACAACTATAATGATAATAGTACAGTGATAAAAGTTATTGTCCGAGCCTTTAAACAAAGCTATAGAAAGCTCGTTGTTACCAATTTTGTCATTGGCTGTTAGAACGCTTGAAAGGCTTTCAACTTGCTCAACAAAACGGTGAATGTGCCCAAATTGGTCTTTGACAGTTGAGCACGCCACTTGCAATGGCAATTATGTTAAATTGATTATGCCACAACCTTGGTATGAAGGCGTACGTCAACATTACCACGCACGGCATTGGAATACGGGCAGACCTTATCCGTCGTCTCAACCAAGGCTTTGGCTTGTTCTTCGCTGACGCCGCTAAGTTCAATATACAAATCGATGTCAAGCGCATAACCGCCTTGGCTATTCATACCAAGCCCAACCACTGCTGAGGTTTTTGAGCTGACGCCTTCTAGCTTCATGCGCTGTGCCACATGAGTCAACGCATTGTCAAAACAAGCGGCATAACCCATGGCAAATAATTTTTCTGGGTTGACGCCTGTACTATTTTGCTCAGGGGTTTGTAAATCAAAGCCTAGTGAACCATCTTCTAGTGCAACATGACCTGAGCGGCCGCCTGTTGAGGTAGCAGTTGGAGTTTTATAAAAAATTTTCATAAGAGTACCTTATTTTGAATGCTTAACTTGCGTGAATGAATAAAAAAAATCGGCGTGACAACATTCGCCACAGTATTTAGATTTTAATATTTAAGTTTTAAAAAATTATATTTTACACAATATAATTTTCAGTGCCTAGATAAGGTAATCAAATTCTCACACGCTGCATACAAACTAATAACAAATGACTAAAAATGCTAAATTTAACGATACCCCAACAAGACGCATGATAATAGATAAGATATAGGCACATAGCGCTTAAAGATGAAAATTTGTTTAATGGTTTTTGGGTGATAGATTGTGGGTACACACCTCCGTATGAGTCGGGCAAAGTTTTTGCGCCACTCGTTGTAGCAGCTCTAGTGCTTCGTCATCTAACTGCATGGCAGCCAACATAGCACTAGGAATGGACGCAGCTTGGATTTTTAGCGCATCCCCTTTGGCAGTGAGCGATATTTGTACCACCCGTTCGTCTTGCGTGGCACGCTCACGGTGCACAAAGCCTTTGGCTTCAAGTCTTTTAAGTAAAGGGGTCAGGGTGCCGGTATCAAGGTCTAAAAAATCGCCCAATGTGCCGACAGTTTGTGGACTTTTTTCCCATAGCACCAGCATGACAAGGTACTGTGGATAGGTCAAATCCAAGGCTTTTAGCAGGGGACGATAGTGGCTAGTGATACTTTTTGACAGTGAATAAATGGGAAAACATAACTGGTTGCTCAGTTTGAGGGCATCAAGGCTCATCGTATTTTTTGGGACTCTAGAGATGAAAGGGTCATTGACCACTATAGGAAAAAACGCATCTTTGTGCAATCATTAACCACAATTAGCGGTCTGTACGGTCAAGCAGTTGATAGCCGATGATAGTGCATAATGTGATAAAGATGGTGGGTTAAATGACGGCATTTGTTTTTAAATTCATAATCTTGCATAATGGGTTTGGTATACTAAAAATCAAGGTGGGGATATGCGAATTGAGCCTTGGCACTGGCTGATTTTGGGGTTAGTGCTGATTATTCTTGAACTATTCTTGACCAGTTTTGTGAGTTTATCGATTGGTGTGGCGGCGATTGTGGTGGCCGCTTTGTCATGGCTATTACCGTTTAGCTGGTTTTTTTGGCTGATGGTATGGCTGATACTGTCGGTGATTTTTACTATCATTGGCTTTAAATTTATCAAGCCGTATATGCAAAATCGTACCACAGCAGGATTGGGTTCGGGGGTTATCATCGGGGAAACAGGCATGATTGTTCAAAGTCCGCAAGCAGATAAATTGGGCAAGATTCGTTTTAGTGTGCCAATTTTTGGGGCGGATGAATGGGTGTGTCGTAGCTATCAAAGCGCACCGCTGGCAGTTGGCGATAGAGCCATTGTCGTGGATGTTATCGGTAATGAGTTGCTTGTAGAATCCACCAAGCAACAATAAGCATTAATAAGCATCAATAAAGGAATTGTCATGGAAGCGTTGAGCGGTATTGGTATTTTTTTGGTCGCCTTTGTGCTATTTACCCTTTATAAAGGGGTAAAAATCGTACCACAAGGGTTTAAATGGATTGTACAGCGTTTGGGTAAGTACCATCAGACCTTAGAGCCTGGGTTGAATTTTATCATTCCTTATGTCGATAACGTGGCATATAAAGTAACCACCAAAGACATAGTGCTAGATATTCCATCGCAAGAGGTCATCACCCGTGATAACGTCGTGATTATCGCCAATGCGGTGGCGTATATCAATATCGTGCATCCAGAGCGCGCCGTATATGGTATTGAGAATTATGAGCAAGGTATTCGTAATTTGGTACAAACCTCACTGCGTTCTATCATTGGTGATATGGATTTTGACAGTGCGTTATCCTCGCGTGACCAAATCAAAGCCGCGCTAAAAATGTCAATTTCTGATGATATTGCAGATTGGGGAATTACCCTAAAAACCGTGGAAATCCAAGATATTAGCCCATCATCCACCATGCAAATGGCGATGGAAGAACAGGCGGCCGCGGAGCGTCAACGCCGTGCTACAGTGACCAAAGCGGATGGTCAGCGCCAAGCGGCGATTGCAGAAGCCGATGGACGTCTTGAGGCTTCACGGCGTGATGCCGAAGCGCAAGTGGTGCTGGCGCGAGGCAGTGAGCAATCAATTCGCTTGATTAGCGAAGCGGTGGGCGAGCGCGAAATTCCGCTGCTATATCTACTAGGTGAGCAGTACATCAAAGCCATGACTGATATGTCAAAATCACCGAATGCCAAAACCGTGGTATTGCCTGCTGATATCTTAAATACCGTGCGCGGTATGATGGGGGAAGTGGGCGATAAAATCCACCGTCCTTGATATTGGGCGTGACTCACCTGCTCATTAGAACGCTGACTGAAACCGCTGACTGAAAACCGCATCACCTTGCGGTTTTTTTATTCGCCCAAATTGGGTAACCATGACATTTTAGGATGTAAAATATGCGTGAAATGAAAAATTTACTATTGGTATTACATACCCCATCAGATAATACCCAGCGATTAGCAGAAGTTGCAAAATCCGCCACACAGCTAGCGGATATTGATAACGTCACTGTGATTGCTAAAACACCGTTACAAACCCAAGTGGAAGATGTGTTAAAAGCGGATGCCATTATCATTGGCACGACCGAAAATTTCGGTTATATGGCGGGGTTGACCAAGGATTTTTTTGAGCGAATTTATTACCCCGTGCTTGAGCAAAAACAAGGGCTGCCTGTGGCGTGCTATATCCGTGCTGGGCTTGACGGTACAGGTAGCAAACGCGCGGTAGAGAGTATCGTCACAGGGTTGCGTTGGCGCTGGATACAACCGCCTTTAGTATTAAAAGGTGAATGGTCAAGCGCATTTGATGAGCAAGTCGCTGAGCTTACCATGGCAGTCTGTGCAGGTTTATCATTGAGTATTTTGTGACCGCTTTAACATGATTTCCGAGTAAATTACTCAAGTTTTTTTTCCGCGTGATTAGCAAGTTTGTTATAATATCAACAATTTCACATTGTATGACACGCTGTAAGGATAGTTATGACCCGTAAGCCTGAACTTTTATGCCCTGCTGGCACTTTTCGTAATATGCAATATGCGTTTGCCTATGGCGCAGATGCCGTCTATGCAGGACAAGCACGCTATAGCTTACGGGTGCGCAATAATGATTTTGATGAGGAAAATCTTGCCAAAGGGATTGCCTACGCCCATTCACTGGGCAAGCAATTTTATGTCGTGGTCAATATCCAAGCGCATAATGCCAAGCTTAAAACTTTTATCGAAGACATCCGTCCTGTGATTGAAATGAAACCCGATGCGCTGATTATGTCAGATGCTGGGATGATTATGATGGTGCGTGAAGCCTTCCCAGAGCAGGTAATTCACCTATCGGTGCAGGCCAACGCGGTGAACTGGGCAACGGTAAAGTTTTGGAAACAAATGGGCGTCAGCCGCGTGATTTTGAGTCGCGAGTTGTCACTCAAAGAAATCGAACAAATCATCGCTGAAGTACCCGATATGGAAATTGAGGTGTTTGTGCATGGGGCACTTTGTATGGCGTATTCGGGTCGTTGCTTGCTCTCTGGCTATATCAATAAACGCGATGCCAACCAAGGCACTTGTACCAATGCCTGTCGCTGGTCATACAACACCTATAAAGCAGAAGAAAACGAAACGGGCGATATCGTGCCTACACAATCTACTACCCAACCTATCAATAGCCCCGAAGTTTTTGTGCCTACTCAAACCACGCAAGAAGATGCCATTCAAACTATCAATCTAAATGGTGATGTGGTGATGGGCGATGACTATGTACAGCAGCCATCGGATGAAGTGGTACTGATTGAAGAACAAGGTCGCCCAGGCGAATTGATGGCGATGTTTGAAGATGAACATGGCACTTATATTATGAATTCTAAAGACTTACGTGCCGTTGAGCTAGTGCCTGAGCTAACCCATATGGGCGTACACTCACTCAAAATCGAAGGCCGTACCAAGTCGCATTATTATGTGGCACGCACCGCGCAAGTGTACCGCCAAGCGATTGATGATGCCGCCGCTGGTAAGCCATTTGATACAGGCTTAATCACCGCACTCGATGGGCTCGCCAATCGCGGCTATACCGAAGGCTTTTTACGTCGCCACGTGCATAGTGATTACCAAAACTATGAATATGGGTCATCAAAAACCGATCATCAGCAGTTTGTTGCCGAGATTAGCGACATTACCCCAACACGCTTAACCTTAATAATTAAGAACAAATTAATGGTGGGTGATACCATCGAAATCATGACGCCGCAGGGTAATTTGAGCTATCCCCTCAAAGAAATGTGGAATAAACAAGGTGAGCCGATTGATGGCGCTTTAGGCTCTGGCTGGGTGTGTCAAATCGCCAATCCGTTTAAAGAGATGCAGGATGATGTATTGCAATTTGCGTTAATCATGAAAAGCGTCAGTGAGCCGATTTTTACCTAAGGTGTTGTCGAGGTATCAGGCAGGAATTGTGGATGCAAGATGACAATGTATGGCGCCTAAGTGCGGTGTCAATCGTTAATCGCTAAAGGTAAAAACAGACTACAAGACATGGCATTAAAAATCACTTCCGACTGTATCAATTGCGACATTTGTGAGCCTGAATGCCCAAATGAAGCCATTAGCTACGACAATAAAGTACAAAAGACCTACGTCATCAATCCTGACTTGTGCACCGAATGCATCGGGTTCTATGATGAGCCAACCTGCGATAAAGTCTGTCCGATTGACTGCATCATCAAAGACGATGAGCGCCCTGAATCGCCCGAACAGCTGCTTGCAAAGTATAAGCAAATTTGGCAAAAATAATACTAACAAAAAGTTGCGGTAAATGTTGCCAAAACATTTTACTATAAGTTAATCAATTTTTTTTGAAGTGATTACTGGCATTTTTTATCAAAAAACAACAATCTAAGTGACATTTAAAGTGACATTCATGTTTAAAAAAAATAACAAAGCGACTGACTCTGAAGCACAACAATCGAAGCGCTCAGCACAGTCTCGCAAACAAAAAAATACAGCTAAAAAACGTCACGTTGTCGCGAAACTCATTGGCGTCGGTGTGACAGCCACAGCGGCAACGGGCGTAACTGCTGTCTTAGGCAGTTATGGCGCATGGCAATATGCCAAGCAGCAATATAAAGCGCGCCGTTTATACACCCCTGCATTTAGCGGGGTTGTGACCAATCAGCATTTTAAAGGCAAGGTGCATAAAGTCGGTGAATATTTGACCTTTGTCACCGATGGCGCTACCTATGCGCTCAATGACCCATTACTGCGTATCCAATCACTGTATCAGTCCAACAAAACACCTACTGACAATCAAGCCAGTCATCAAACCAAGCTCATGGATCAGGTGCATTGTGATGATGTCACCATTGTCGCTGAGCTCAGTGAAAAAGGACATTATGGTTATTTAGGACATTTGGATTATCAGTTAACCGTGGTCGACACCGCGGACGACGTAATGAATTTTTAATGGCGTTTTTTTGATAGATTATAGTATAGCATTTGTGACATACGAATGATTGTAACCACCCAAGTTGAACCATCATCAAAGGAGCTGAAGATGACAACAAAATTTATCCCAAAACCCTATCGTATCGAGCGCAATGACTGCCAAGCCATGCTGATTGATATACAAGAAAAACTTGCGCCCCATATTGCCGAACATCGAAAATTACTCAAGAAAATAGCGATTTTGATTCAAGGTCTACAAGCGCTCAATATTCCCATTATGGTTAATGAGCAATATCCCAAAGGACTGGGGTCTACCTTACCAGAGTTGACGCAGTTACTATCTGAAAAAAATACGCCAGTGTTTGAAAAAACAACCTTTAGTGCCTGTGATACGCCAACCTCTTGGCATCATATCGCCCAGCAAAATCGCAACAATGTGATTTTATTTGGCACAGAAACCCATGTCTGTGTCATGCAGACGGCGTTAGATCTACTCGATAACGGTATGCAGCCTATCATTATCACCGATGCGGTAGGCTCGCGAGACCTGTATGACCGTAAAATTGCGATTCGTCGTATGCGCCGCGCCGGTGCGGTCGTCACCACCACCGAAGCGATTTTATTTGAGCTGTGTCGTAGCTCAGAAGACCCCGCGTTTAAAACGATTTCAGCGCTAGTCAAGTAAATACGACTCAGACCATGCATGATAAAGAGGTATTTGATGCAACCACTTATTGATTATCTGTTGGCATTGGATGCCTTAAAATCAGTCAACCGCCGCAACTATACCACCCAACTGTCTAAAGACGCGCCACGACGTCTTGAAAATTCTGCCGAGCATTCATGGCATTTGGCGATGGCGTGTTGGGCAGTCGCGCAGCATTTCAAACTGGATGTCAATCATGAAAAACTGCTCAAACTGGCACTGGTTCATGACTTGGGTGAAATCGAGGCGGGGGACACGTTCTTATACGCTGATAAACGCTCGCAGGCGCATGTTGATGAGCGCATTGGTGTAGAAAAACTGACGATGATGACTGGCAACCCCGTTTCAGAATTGTTAACGCTGTGGGATGAGCAAGAAACAGGTCATAGTGCTGAAAGCAAACTACTTAAAGTGGTAGATAGGCTATTGCCCTTTATGCTCAATATGGTGACAGATGGCGGTGCGTGGACAGATCATCAGGTCAAACGATCCCAAGTCAAAGCCGCCCAAGCCTTTATCAGACAGGATTTTCCCGAGATTCACGACTGGATAACCGAGCAAATTGCCATTGCGGTACAACAGGGTTGGTTGATTGAAGATTAAACAAAAAAAACGTGCCACATAGGCACGTTTTTTAACTCACTATTTTTAAAATCACTAACAGTTAAACAATCTCTGGCGATTGGTTATCATTAATCACTGCCTCATTGACTGTGACGGTTTTGCCGGGTGTCATTGAAGGCAGTTCATACATGGTATCGAGCAGGGCGTTTTCAATAATGGAGCGTAAACCGCGCGCGCCGGTACGACGCTTTAGCGCTTGTTTGGCAATCGCAACTAGCGCATCATCGGTAAATGATAACGTCGCATTTTCCATTTTAAACAAGTATTCGTATTGTTTGACCAGCGCATTTTTTGGCTCAGTTAAGATTTGTACCAATGCCTCTTCGTCCAGTTCTTCTAATGTCGCCACCACAGGCAGACGACCAATTAACTCTGGAATCAGACCAAATTTAATCAAATCTTCTGGCTCGACTTGCTTGAACAATTCACCGGTTTTTTTGCCGCTGTCTTTGGCTTTTACCTCAGCGTTAAAACCGATACCAGTTTTTTCGGTACGCTGTTGAATGATATTGTCGAGACCGGCAAACGCACCGCCACAAATCACCAAGATATTACTGGTATCGACCTGAATCATCTCTTGGTTTGGGTGCTTACGACCGCCTTGCGGTGGAATATTGGCAACCGTACCTTCAATCAGTTTTAACAGCGCTTGCTGTACGCCTTCACCCGACACATCACGGGTAATCGAAGGGTTTTCGCTTTTACGGCTGATTTTATCAATTTCATCGATATAGATAATGCCTTTTTGCGCTCTCTCGACATCAAACTCTGCCGCTTGTAACAGTTTTTGTACGATGTTTTCCACATCTTCACCGACATAACCCGCTTCGGTCAAGGTAGTGGCATCGGCGAGCGCAAATGGGACATCAAGTAGGCGGGCAAGGGTCTGCGCCAGTAAGGTTTTGCCAGAGCCCGTTGGACCAATCAGCAAAATATTACTTTTTGATAGCTCAACCATCGCATCTTCAGCGCCAAGTGTCGTCAATGTTTTATCTTCACGCAGTTTTTCGCTGACCTTTAAGCGTTTGTAGTGGTTGTAAACCGCTACCGCCAAAGTTTTTTTGGCTTTATCTTGACCGATGACATACTCATCTAAGTGGCTGCGGATTTCTTTGGGCGTTGGCAATTTGCGCGCTGCCCAGTTTTCACGCTCATTAGTATCACTATCATCACTGCCCGATGACTTGGATTCGGCGATTAAATCATCGCACAGTTCAATACACTCATTACAGATATTGGCGTCTTGACCTGCAATTAGCTTTTTGACTTCATGTTTGGCTTTACCACAAAACGAGCAGTGTGGCTCAATGTCATTTTTTGACATAAAAAAACGCTCCTAAAATTATGCTTGTCTTAATTGCTTTGTGATTGTGTAACCTATTAAGCAATGCTTGGACGTTTTTCTAATACTTCATCAATCAGACCGTATTCTTTGGCTTCTTGGGCATCTAGCCAATAGTCACGCTCTACGTCACGGGCGATTTTCTCAAGTGGCTGACCGGTACGTTCTGCCAAGATTTTATTCAAGCGTTCACGGATTTTTAGGATTTCACGCGCATTGATTTCAATATCGGTCGCTTGACCTTGTGCCCCACCTGATGGTTGGTGAATCATCACACGCGCATTGGCTAAGGAATAGCGTTTACCTTTTTCACCCGCTGCCAGTAAGAATGAACCCATGCTATAAGCACCGCCCATACAAATCGTTGACACTTGTGGCTGGATAAAGTTCATGGTGTCAAACACCGCAAGACCCGCACTCACAGAGCCACCGGGTGAATTGATGTATAAGTGAATGTCTTTTTCTGGATTTTCCGCTTCTAAGAACAACAACTGGGCGACAATTAAATTCGCCATGTGGTCTTCAACTTGACCGGCTAAGAACACCACACGCTCACGCAATAAGCGAGAATAGATGTCAAATGAGCGCTCACCGCGAGCCGATTGTTCGATCACCATAGGTACTAAAGCACTTTGTGGTGACAACAGGTCACGGGTTACGGTATTTTGGATTTGACTCGTCGCGAAAGGCGAGTCCAAGAATTTTTCTAACATGTTATTGTCCTTTTTAAATATGCAAAAGCCCTTATCGTTTATAAGGGCAATTGGCATAAAAACAAGTTACTAAGCTGACTAAAAATCCATTCTTAAATGCCTAAGCTTAAATATCTAAGCTTAAATCCCTAAGAATGGATTAAGCCAATTATTACATCATCGCTTGTTATTGTTGGCTAGCCAGTAACTCTTGGTAAGATACTTCAGTGTCCGTTACTTTACCTTGAGACAAGATATGATCGACCACTTGGTCTTCTAACACCACCGCTTCGATGTTGGCACGTTCTTGCGCATTGTTGGTGTAATAGTCGATAACTTCGTTTGGATCTTCGTAGTTTTCTGCCATTTCGTTGATGTATTGGGTCACACGTTCTTGGTCAACTTCAAGTTTGTTTGACTCAATGAGGCTCGATACAATGATGCCAAGACGGGCAGCGCGCAGGGCTTGCTCTTTAAATAATTCGTTTGGTAGCATATCTTTGTTAAAAGTTTTAGGATCTGCGCCAAACTGCTGGGCAAAACGGTTTAACATCATGCTGCGTTGGCGATCGATTTCTTGCTCAAGCATCGATGCAGGTACGTCGATTTCATTTTTTTCAAGTAAGGCGTTAAATGCCGCTTCTTTCACTTGGTTACGGGCAGCGCTTTTTACTTCACGCTCCATGTTTTTACGCACGTCTGCTTTAAGTTTGTCTAAGCCGCCTTCTGTTACCCCAAATGCTTCAAGGAACTCATCGTTTAATTCTGGTAATTGTGATTGCTCAACTGATTTGACGTTGATTTTGAACTGTGCTTGTTTACCTTGTAGGTTTTCGGCTTGGTAATCTTCTGGGAACGTCACGTCGATGGTTTTTTCTTCGCCTGCTTTCATGCCTTTGATACCATCTTCAAAGCCTGGAATCATACGGCCACTGCCTAATACTAGGCTAAAGTCTTGTGCGCTACCGCCTTCAAATTTTTCACCATCGATTGAACCTTCAAAGTCAAACTTGACTTGGTCGCCTTCGGCTGCGGCATCGTCTTTGGCAACGTAAGTTTGGCGTTGTTTTTGTAGGTTTTCAATCATAGTGTCAACGTCTGCGTCACTCACGTTGGCAACTTGACGCTCAACTTCGATGTCTGATAACCCTTGCACTTCTACTTCTGGGAATACTTCAACCGTTGCTTGATACACTAAAAAGTCGTTTTCAAGTTTCACGTCATCAATGTTTGGCATACCCACAGCGCGGATGTTTTCTTGACGAATCGCATCAAATACGGTATCGCGAATCACATCGTTGATGACTTCTTGTTGAATACCTGCGCCATATTGGGCGCGAATGTGCGATACAGGCACTTTACCTTTACGAAAACCGTCGATTTTAGCGGTTTTTGCCACTTGGTTGATGCGTTTTTCCACGCGACCTTGAATGGTTGACACAGGTACTTTAACCGTGATTTGGGTTTCAAGGTTTGATTTTTTGTTGGTAGTTACTTCTAAGTTAGTAACTGTTGAATCTGACACATTTGAATTTGACATAACAAAACCTTCCATAAAATATCAAAAAAGAGCAGCGAGGTTGCCACTCATAAGGGTAAATAGCGATAAATTATCAGGCTTTTAAGGGGATTGAAAAAAGCCTATAAAATACGCAATCCAAAATCTGTGGGTTAACGCATGCTAAAGGCAAAAATTAACCGAAAGTGGTATAGTATAAATTAATCGCCACATAAAGTAAAAAAATTGTTGCTGTAAAATCTCTGTGTCGACTACCTTAGCAGTCACACCCTGTCTATCTGCAATTGATAGGCGAGAGTTGCAAACCTTTACTTTACTTCATCAGTTGCATTAGCAGTTGCTGCATCGCTTGCCCGCGATGACTGATGCGGTTTTTATCGCTCTTTTGCATCTCAGCAGCGCTTTTTTTTACGCTTGGTACCCAAAATAACGGATCATAACCAAAACCAAGTTCACCTTGCGGAGCGGGCAAGATTTCACCTTGCCAAATCCCTTGTGCAATGATGGGTAGCGGGTCTTCGGCATGGCGCACGAGTGCCAACACGCAAATAAACTGCCCGATAATCGGCGCATTCGTGTGTCTGTGCGGTTCAAGAAGCCGCAATAATTTTTGGTTATTGGCTAAGTCTTTATGCTCGCTAAAGCTGGCTTCATCTTGGGCAAAACGCGCGGAATAAATTCCGGGTCGACCGCCCAAAATAGGTACACATAAACCCGAATCATCCGCAATCGCAGGCAGCCCGCTAATACGGCTGGCATGACGGGCTTTAATCAGCGCGTTTTCAATAAAGCTCAGCCCATCTTCGACCGCATCCTCGATGCCCAATTGCCCTTGTGGGGTGACGGTTATTTCAAGATTGGCTTGTTCAAATAATTGCTTAAATTCCGCGAGTTTGCCTTGGTTATTACTGGCGAGGACTAACTGACGGGTAGGAAATAGTTGATTGGGGATAGAAACTGACATACAGACCCACTGTGTTTATTTTGCATAAAAAACCTGACCTTATCATAGCATAGTTAACAGTGGCTCGCGCTGTAAATACTCACGTTGCAAAAGCCTTATACCAAACCACTACAGTTTTTTTTGAGTAATTTGCTATCATCAAATAGCAAGTAACGGGTTAAAAATCAGCTTATTAGCATACACTCATTGATTTTTACCCCACAAGATAATAAATCCCCACTGTAGAAACGGTTAAATTCTGCCAATTTTTATGGCAAAATAACCCATGTGTTATGAGGATATTATCAAGGCTAATGATAGCAAGGTTAATAAGCAAAGCTCACGATAGTAAAGTTAGTGAGTGGTTTTAACCCTTGATGAAGTATAGCTAAATAACATAAACTAAAGAACATAAACCCAGCCAACTTGCCATTTTAGATATGGTTTTGATATATGCGTTTTTAATACAAAGCTTTTATCACAAAAATGGCATGTGGTCACTTTTATCATAAAGTCATCACAACAATAGCGAAGGAAAAAGGAAAATAACATGTCACACATTACATTACCAGATTTACCATATGCCAAAAATGCGCTTGAGCCACATATCAGTGCAGAAACCCTAGAATTTCACCATGACAAACACCATGCAGCGTATGTTAACAAACTAAATGAGCTACTACCAGGTTCAGGTCTTGAAGGTAAAGAGTTGGATGAAATCATCAAAGCCACCGCAGGTGATAGCAGCAAAGCAACCATCTTTAACCAAGCGGCACAAGTTTGGAATCATACTTTCTACTGGAACTGCCTAACTGCCAATGGTGGCGGTGAACCAACAGGCGATCTAAAAGCCAAAATCGAAGAAGCGTTTGGTTCGTATGCAAAATTCCGTGAAGAATTCAAAAACGCGGCTGTAAGCCAATTTGGTTCAGGTTGGGCATGGTTAGTGGCTGACAGTATTGGTGGTCAATTATCAATCATTAAGACTGCAAACGCAGACACCCCATTAGCGCATAACCAAGTTGCAGTATTGACGTGTGACGTGTGGGAACATGCTTATTACATCGATTATCGTAATCGTCGTCCAGACTACGTTGATACTTTCCTAGACAAACTGGTCAACTGGGATTACGCAAACGCCAAATACAAAGGTCAAGAAGCTGGCGTAGAAAAATAATTGCCTATCTTTGCTTCTTTAAGTCCTTTAATTTTTTAAAAAAAGCCGAATCAATTTCGGCTTTTTTTATTTGCACATTTGTGGTGACGATAAAGCTGTGTTAAGAGACTTGCACAGGAATCACGTTGGCAGTGTCTTTAACAATATTACCTTCATCAAGGTAAACCAAGCGTGGATGATGGTTGTCGGCTTCTTTCTCATCCATTTGCGCGTAAGCAGCGATAATTACCACATCGCCTAAATCCGCCATGTGAGCGGCTGCTCCGTTGAGCGAAATCATTTTTGAGCCTGCTTCTGCACGAATCGCATAGGTGCGAAAACGTTTACCGTTGTTGACATTGTAAATGTCGATTGATTCGTTCTCACGGATGCCCGCCAAGTCGAGTAACTCGCTATCAATGCCACATGAGCCTTCGTAGTGAAGCTCACAATGGGTCACACGCGCACGGTGAAGTTTGGCTTTTAATAGGGTTAATAACATGATCGTTCCTTACCTTGTCAGGTTAACGCGATGCGCGTCATTGTGGTAAAAGTGAGCAGGCTAGTCATGAGAGGCTATTAACCAACTCGATAAAAGTTAAACATGATTGAAATATCAGGTGAGAAATTCATCCATCTTGCAATCAATATATGGAAGGAAAATAAAAGTTCAAGGATAAACCCTAAGATTTATCAATCTTGTCCTTTGGTTAACGTTAGGCATGGGGTAGTTTAAAACTATTGATGGCTTGCTGGGCTTTGGCTAAGTCACCTGTCACCAAGTCGGGCAGGGTACGCATGGCAGCATCTAGCATACTGTCAAATGCGATTTGCTCATCAGCGGTCGGTTTGCCAAGCACATAACCCGATACTTTGGACTTATGTCCTGGATGACCAATCCCCAAACGTAAACGGTGAAAATCCGCGCCGATATGCGGCACGATATCACGCAGTCCATTATGACCGCCATGACCACCGCCTGTTTTTAAGCGCATACGACCCACATCAAGGTCAAGCTCATCATGAACAATCAGCAGTTCGTCATTGTGGATGCCATAAAAACTCACCATCGGCACCACCGCTTCCCCTGATTTATTCATAAAAGTATGCGGTAACAATAAGCGTATATCCATGCCATACACTACGCCACGTCCAACCAAACCATGAAATTTTTTATCCAACGTCATGGTGATGTTAAACGTCTCGCTTATACGCTCCACAAACCAAAAGCCAGCATTATGCCGTGTTTGGGCATACTGCTGACCTGGGTTGCCAAGTCCGACAATCAGTTTCAGTTTTGACACGCTGATTATTCCAACTTAAGCGGCAAATGACAAATGATTATTCATCATCAGATTTTGGGGCATCATGGGTATCATCTTGTGCTTGAAGCTTACGTGCTTCTTCGTCACCTTCAGGATCACGAGTACCGGCAGCTTCTTCATTTGCTTCTGGCTCGATTGGCTCTTCAACTTCCACCGTTGGCGCTTGCATAGTAGCCACGGTACGGTTAAACGGTTCAGTCACTTCAAGCTCACGAATGGCAACGCCTTCAGGCAACTGGATATCTAACAAGTGAATCGAATCGCCTATGTTCATGCCAGAGACATCGACTGTCAAGTATTCTGGGATTTTTGAAGGAATGGCAGTGATTTCAAGTTCCGTAGCATTCGATACAAAGATACCGCCTGCTTTATGACCTGGTGCATCTTCAGCGCCTACATAGTGTACAGGAACAGTGATGTGCATCGCTTGACCACGGACGATACGTTGGAAGTCAGCGTGCATTGGGGTGTTTTTGGCTGGATGACGTTGTAGTGCTTTAATCACCACTTCTTCCGTACCTTGACCTTCTACGTTGATGGTCAAAATGTGAGAGAAGAAACTTTCTGTTTCCAGTGATTTAATCAACTCATTGTAACGGATGGCAATAGAGGCTGGCTCTTTGTCCGCACCGTACACGATTGCTGGTACTAGGTTTTGTTTACGAAGGCGGCGGCTCGCACCTTTACCTTGTAACTCGTCGCCACGTACGACAGCGTTTAATTCAAAAGTTTGGTTACTCATGGGAGTTTCCTTGGGTTAGGCTAGTCATGGGTGCCTGGTCAGTATGACTTGGCTTTTTGCCTTTACTTACAAAGCTCTGCTTGTAAAGATTGGCAAGTGACTAGCGAGTGAAAAAAAGCATAAATTTGCGACCAATTTATGCGTTATGCGCCATTTTTTAAAAAATGGCAAAACTTTAACAATTATTTTGCAAATAGCAAGTTAACAATAGCAACATGGGCATAACCAATACGCCCGCATCTTACATGTTGACTAGCATTGCCTAAAATCACCTACATAATGTCAAACATCGCACTCAATGATTCTTCATTGTTGATACGACGTAGCGCTTCAGCCAGCATAGGGGCAATAGTCACTTGGCGAATTTTGCCCGTGTTTTTTGCCGCATCTGACAGTGGGATAGTATCGGTTACGACAAGCTCATCAAGCACTGACGCTGCAATTGTTTGAATTGCTTTACCTGACAATACGGGGTGGGTGATGTAACCCACCACACGGCGCGCGCCACGTTCTTTTAATGCGGCAGCGGCTTTACACAGGGTACCTGCGGTATCCACCATATCATCAATAATCACGCAATCGCGGTCTTTAACATCACCGATAATATGCATCACTTCTGATTCGTTGGCTTTGGCGCGGCGTTTATCAATAATTGCCATATCGGCATCGCCTAACTGTTTTGCCATTGCACGGGCACGCACCACACCGCCCACGTCAGGGGATACTACCATCAAGTTATCGTATTTTTGCTCACGTAAATCTTTAAATAAAACCGGCGTACCGTAAATATTGTCTACAGGAATATCAAAGAAACCTTGAATCTGGTCTGAGTGCAAATCCACGGTAACCACACGGTCAATGCTCACAATATTGAGCATATCAGCGACCACTTTTGCTGAGATAGGCACACGCGCTGAGCGAGGACGACGGTCTTGACGCGCATAACCAAAATAGGGCATCACTGCCGTAATACGACCTGCACTCGCACGGCGCAAGGCATCTGCCATTACCATGATTTCCATCAAATTGTCATTGGTCGGTGAGCAAGTTGATTGTAGGATAAAGACGTCTTTACCACGTACATTCTCTTGGATTTCAACCGCGACTTCACCATCCGAAAAACGCGTCACATCGGCACGTCCTAGCGGAATATGTAAGTGATTGGTGACATTTTTTGCCAATTCTGGATGGGCATTTCCGGTAAAAATTGCCA
This sequence comes from Moraxella osloensis, assembly GCF_001553955.1. Lineage (NCBI taxonomy): Bacteria > Pseudomonadati > Pseudomonadota > Gammaproteobacteria > Moraxellales > Moraxellaceae > Faucicola > Faucicola osloensis. The sequence continues at coordinate 1,421,760 of NZ_CP014234.1, read as the reverse complement.
AATAAGGCATATGCGAGTCCTATTTTTCTAGACCAACGACGGTTTCATCAAACAAAAAAACCCATCAACTAACTTTTACAATTAGGATGAGAAAAACGTCATTACGTCAACTACTAAAAATGGGTTAGTAAAGAAAATGGCAGGGGTAGCTGGACTCGAACCAACGAATGCCAGGATCAAAACCTGGTGCCTTACCAACTTGGCGATACCCCTGTGACGGTGCGAACTATACCGATTTTAGGCAATTTTGTCAATGTAAAATGTCTTGAACAGCGCAGATTTTATGACAAAATTTTTACTACGTGAGGCACAAAAAAATCTGTACATCTTTGAATATGGCAGGGGTAGCTGGACTCGAACCAACGGATGCCAGGATCAAAACCTGGTGCCTTACCAACTTGGCGATACCCCTATATTGGAAGCGATATTTTAACCAAAAAACATAAAATTGCAAGCTTTTTTTGGGCATAAACATCAAAATTTTTGCAATTGTTGATTTTCCAAAATTTTGTTACAGCGTATGCACCCAATACGCCTGAAAAGGTGAGGATTGTAACCAGTGTTTGATGCTATTTTTATCAAAATCGCTGGGTACTGGCAAAAACACACAACTGCCTGAGCCCGTCATGCGCGGTGTGGTGTGGGTGTTGGCGGCAAGCGTCATTAAAACATTCATCGCGGCGTTGACGTCTGTAGATAAGGCACATACCACAGGTTCAAAAACATTGGTAAAGCCATCGGTTAACTCATTGGTAAAGGCATGGCAATGGCTTTTTAAATAGTCATGAGAAAGGCTTGCGCAATCCCGTTTTAGCAGCGGGTGGGCGAAAAGTTCAGCCGTGCTGATATGGGCATCGGGTTTTAGCAATAAAAATTGCTGCGCAGGCAAGTCAATCGGCGTTAAAATCTCACCAATGCCTTCAGCAATGGCATCTTTGCCAAAAATAAATATCGGTACATCCGCGCCCAGTTTTGCGCCAATGAGGCGTAGCTGCTCATTTCTCAATCCCAGTCGCCATAAGGTATTGAGCGTCATCAGGGCTGTCGCACAATTAGACGAACCCCCGCCCAAGCCTGCCCCCATCGGAATGTGTTTATCGAGGTGAATATCAACAATCGGTAATTGGGCGATTTGCGAGTCACTCAAAATTTGATGATTTTTGGCAAAGGCTAATAAGGCAATGGCCGCTTTAACAATCAGATTGTCGGCAGGGGTGTCGGTGACGTGCTCGGCATTGGTCAGGGTGACGGGTAAGTTGTCGCCAATGGTTTTATCCGTATGGCTAAAAGTGAGTGTATCGTACAAATCTATCAGCCGAAATACGGTTTGTAGATTGTGATAGCCGTCGGGGCGTTTACCGGTAATATGTAAAAATAAATTGATTTTGGCAGGGGATTGTTGGGTAATGGTCGGCATATTTTTATAATGAGTAACAGGGTGGCTCGAAATTTTAACACATCAATTTGCATTGAAGTTCATTGAAAGGATAAAAATCGGCTGTGCTATAATGCCTTTCCTTTTTGATTCGATGTTCAAATTTAAAAAATGTCTCAACTTAAACCTTTTCTAAAATGGGCTGGCGGTAAATCACAACTCATCGGTGATATACAAGCACGTTTGCCAAATTATACAGCCAATCAAGATTTCTGTATGATTGAGCCATTTCTAGGTGGGGGTGCGGTCAGTTTTTGGGCATTATCTAACTTAAAGTATCTAAAAAAACTTATTATTAATGACTTTAATGAAGATTTAATAAATGTCTATCAGGTTATCAAGGCAGATGTTCAACAGTTAATGATTGAGTTAGATAACTTGCAAAAAGATTATGATAAGTTGTTAGATAAAGATGCAAAAACGCCTTATTTTTATGCTAAACGTGCAAGTTTCAATCAAAGAAATCTTGATCCAGTGAAGCAAGCCAGTTTATTTATATTTTTGAATAAAGCCAGTTTTAATGGGCTATATCGAGTTAATAAAAAAAATCAGTTTAATGTGCCAATAGGTAGTTATAAAAGACCCGTTTTTTTGGATAAAGCATTATTACTTGCAGTCTCTGACGCGTTGCAAAAAGTCGTGATTTTACAGGGTGACTACGAGCAAACGATTAAAGCGCTACCAAACAACTTACCTTGCTGGTTTTACCTTGATCCACCTTATCGCCCGATTAGCGAAACAGCAAGTTTTACTGCATATTCTCATCAAGTTTTTGATGACAGTGAGCAACGTCGGCTACATGGGTTTTGCCAAAAAATTGATAAATTGGGACATCAGTTTTTATTAAGTAATTCCGACCCAACGACGCACAGCGAGTATGATGATTTCTTCGACATACTCTATCAAGATTTTAATATTGAGCGAGTAACGGCTAATCGTGCTATTGGGGCAAAATCAACCAGTCGCCAAGCCGTCAATGAGTTGTTAATACGGAACTATTAATCTCTAAACAATTTTATCGGCTTTGATAGTACCGTTTTGAATATCTAGCATAAATTCCTTTTTAAAATAAAATGCATGGTTTTTATTGGATACATGGCGATCAAGCGTGGTGCAAAATATTGGATTATATTGCCCGTTCGCTCTCTTTGCATCTTTACTGCGAATTTGGATATATTTGCCGTTTGAAGTATGAATAAATTTGTCGGATGAATTTTCCAAATCATGCAAGATTTTTGCTTTTATTGTTTCAAAATCATCATGAAATTGTTGAAACAAATCATGATTTTCTTTGCAATTAATGTGATACGCAGGTAAAAAATACCAATCATTAGGCTCTTTACTGTTTTTACAAACAGGCAGATAAAGCAAATTACTTATTTTGGCTAGTAAGCGATTTTCTACAGTATCATTAAAAAATAAACTATCAAAATCTTTAGAGATTTGGGTAATAAACATGGTTTCTCTAGGTTTGCCGTTGCTATCTGCTTTATTGGTTTTTAACTCACCATCTTCAAAATCGGTCAAATCGCTATTGTTTGGCATGTCTAAAAGCTGTTGTAAGAATTGACCCGTATTACCTTTATTAATTGTAAAGCTGGTTAAATCTTCTTGAAGTTTAAGCTGTGAAAATGGCTTGTGATAAAGGGCTGGCAATTTATCAAATACATCAATTAGTTTCATTTTTTCCCCTAAAATCAAATAATTCACTTAACGACAAATCAAACGCGTTAGCAAAAATCTCAATATTGTTTAGTGCAGGATTTCGCTCGCCACGTTCGACCATCCCAATATAGTTACGATGAAACCCTGTCAGTTCTGCTAACTGCTCTTGACTGAGATTTTTAGCTTTGCGCAGTTGGCGAATTTTTTGCCCAAACTTGATTAAAATGTCATTTTCCATTGCGTTATTCTCACTGATTGATTAAAATTAACCACACACAATAAGTGTTATTTTGGAATTATTGACATGCATGTTGCTTACAAGTTCAATGATGATTGTGAATGGCTAGCGGATGAAGGCATCAAAGGCAAAATTGTGAATACCTTGCGAATGCTTAGCTTGGATAGTCGGTTAGAAAACCAGACGGTTTTCATTCCTGATGGTTGTGAAAATATGGGATTTTTAGAAGGGAGTTATGATATCGCGTCAATGTTGCACTTTATTGCGGATATGATGGAATGATTTTTTATCAATCAGAACTACAAGATTTTACGCTGCTGCAAGGTGATTGCTCACACATTTTGCCGACAATCGATGATAAATCTATCAATATGATTTTTGCTGATCCGCCTTATTTTTTATCCAATGACGGATTAACGGTTAAAAATGGTATAGTGCAATCGGTCAATAAGGGTGAGTGGGATAAATTTAGTGATGATAATGAAGTCTATATTTTTACTTATGATTGGCTAAGCCAAGCAAAGCGAATGTTGGCAGATAATGGCACGATTTGGATGAGTGGAACCCACCACAATATTTTTACGCTAGGGCGAGTATTATCACAACTCAATTTTAAAGTCTTAAACATGATAACTTGGGAAAAACCCAATCCACCGCCAAATTTTTCTTGTCGCTATTTCACCTATTCAACTGAATGGATAATCTGGGCAAGAAAAAACCCAAAAATTCCGCATTACTTTGATTATGAATTAATGAAGTCGCTCAATGGTGACAAACAAATGAAAGATGTTTGGCGTCTGCCTGCGGTATCAAGCTGGGAAAAGCAATTTGGCAAACATCCTACGCAAAAACCGTTAGGATTGTTGTCAAGGATTGTTTTGGCGTCTACCAAAGCCAATGATCTCGTGCTTGACCCATTTACAGGCTCATCGACAACAGGTATTGCTGCCAATTTATTTGGTAGAAAATTTATCGGAGTTGACCAAGATAGTAATTTTTTAACCTTAAGCAAAAATCGCTATCTTGGGTTGGATGAAAAATCACGCCAATATTTTAAAGAGAGAGTCAAACAACAGATTAGCTTGTAGCTTTCATTATTTTTGGCTCTTGAATCGGTAGATTGAGCACAGCAGCCAAGGCAGCCAGTGCCATATCGGCATACCACATATACTGATAATTACCAAATTTATCGACCACAATTCCCCCCAAGTAGGCGCCCAAAAACCCACCAACTTGGTGACTAAATAACACCAATCCAAACAAGGTCGCCAAATATTTGACCCCATACAACTTGCCGACGGTTGCCGCAGTCGGGGGTACCGTGGCAAGCCAAGTTAGACCCAAGCTAACCGCAAATATAAAAAAAGTCGTTGCGGTTTTGGGTGCCATCAAGAAAATCGCAATCAAGATAGTACGGCTCAAATACATCCAAAACAAAATATATTTACTGCGAAAATGACCCACACACCAGCCGACAAACAAACTGCCGACCACATTTGATAAGCCAATCAACGCGAGCGACCAAGAGGCAACATTGCTACCGAGACCCGCCAACGTTACTTCCATCGGCAAATGAGTGACCAAAAACGCAATATGAAAACCACAGGTAAAAAAGCCGATATGCAGCAGCCAATAGTTACGATCGCTAAGCGCGCGTCGGATGGCTTGTGATAGCGTTTCGTGGACTTGGTCATGAGCAACCGCCGACGAAGCGGCAGGCGCATGTTTACCAACATTTTTACCGTGCGTGAGATAATAGGCCAACGGCAAACACAGCAAACTTGTCCCTGCCATAAAATACATTGCCCCTGTCCAACCTATCAATGGCAGAGCAATTAACCCTTGTAAAATCGGCGCAAATAAAAATTGTCCAAACGAGCTACCTGCATTAATAATACCCGATGCAGTGCCGCGCATATGGGGTGGGGTTTGATTCGCCACTTGTCCCATCAGCACTGAAAAACTACCCGCCCCTGTCCCAAATGCGACCAAAATCCCAAGCGTGACCACCAAACCAGCGGCACTGACAAAATAGGGCACACTAAAACAGCCAATCGCCAGTAGCAAGGTACCGAACAATAGTACCTGCCATGCGCCAAACTTATCCGCCAGTGCCCCTGTCACAGGCTGTGACACGCCCCACATCAGCTGTGTCACCGCTAAGGCAAAACTGATTTGCACAATGCCGATATGCGCGCTAGCATCAATCGGTTTGATAAATAACCCAAGCGATAGGCGAATCCCAGACGTTATCAATAAAATAGCCGCAGCGGCGGCAACTAACAGCCAAAGCTGATTTTTTGACGGTAGGGCAGGGCTTGACATAGGGCATATCCAAAAAAAGGTAGCAAAAACTGGGGTGGCAACTACTTGGCTAACGCGCTAGTATCTGACGCATAAAACTGTTCAAAAAAATCCATGAATGCGCGATTTCATACAATCAATGTGCGCCGAGCAATCTTGATTAATTTAACCCATAAAAACAAAAAACCCTAGTAAATACTAGGGTCTCAGGGATTTTAATGGTTAGGTTAACACTTAACCAAACATTCGTTGTATTAAATTTACTTGCTTTGGAACCAAGAATCCGCACGGCTACGTGCAGTGGCAATATCTTGTGATGACAAGTTTAATGCCAATTGACCGATTTTGCTTTGCGCGCGGGTGCGTACTTGGTCTGATAGCATGCCGTCACGAGCCGCTAGGTCATACCATTTGTAGGCATCGACCAATTTCTTTTCTTTTTCATCTAGCATGGCTAGGGTATAGCTGGCACGGTTATCACCCAGTTTTGCCGCTTTTTCTAACCAATAACGCGCTTGCCCAGCATTAGGCTGCACGCCTTCGCCACGGATATACATCATGGCAAGATTTAATTGTGCAGGTGCAATGTCTTGTTTGGCGGCGGTGGTGTACCACTGGATGGCTTGTTGGAAGTTTTGCTGAATGCCGAGACCTTTTTGGTAGCGTTTGGCTAGGAAGAATTGGGCTTGTTGGTTGCCAGATTTAGCTTGGCTTAGTAATGCCATCGGTTCCATGCTGTCATAGCGTGAGCCATTGAGTGGAATATTGGCAACCAGTTCAGCGCTTGCAACGCCTGATAAGCTTAAAAATGCAGTTAATACGGTGACTTTTAATAATTTCATAACCAACTCCGAGTATCAAGCTGCAGCCATCGCAAGCTTGCCTAGGTTTAGATAAAATAAACTTAATAAATAGGTAAACGAATTAACAGAAAATCTTAAATTTTACAATGATTTAGCCATTCGTTATGTTTTAATAGGATAACGCAATCTTTTGATTGTTTTAGGTTAACACTGTTTGCTTTGCGTTTCAAATATTTAAGTGAAAATGTAAACAGTTGTTACAATATTTCACAGGGGAAACAAACACTTGCGACGTTTGGTGTCGTGTAGGGCTTTACTTTTGTGACATATTGTTAGATTAGACGGTAATTTATCCGCTGACCAAATTTTCATAGGCATAGAATCAGCGATAAAACAGCTTAGTTTTTGGTAACACGATAGATTGCCACATCGGCAAGTAAGTTGGGGTTTTTGCGGATGATTTGCGCCAATGCCCAAGGGTAGGGCTTTTCACTTTCTTGTACCGCAAAACGATTGATGATGCGGATGTCATTGTCATCACACAGCTTTTCAAAGTCTTTAAAGGTACACAAGTGAATATTGGGCGTGTTGTACCAAGCAAACGGCAGGGCTTCAGACATTGGCATCATACCTTTGATACCCAAGTGAATACGGTTTTGCCAATGCGCAAAATTAGGGAAAGTGACAATCACTTCTTTGCCAACACGTACCATGTCGAGGAGTAGTTGGTCGGGCTCTTTGACCGCTTGTAGGGCGCGCGCCATCACCACCGTGTCAAAGCTTGCGTCGGCAAACCGCGCCAACCCATCATTTAAGTCTTGCTCAATGACGTTAACGCCTTTGGTGATACAGTCATTGATTTTAGTTTGGTCGATTTCGATACCATAGCCAAATACGCCCAATTTGTTTTGCAAATGCGCGAGTAAATCACCGTTGCCACAGCCTAAATCTAAGACTTTGGCATTGGGTTTGATCCAGCGTTCGGCAAGTTGATGGTCGATTTTCATTCAATTCTCGTTAAATCTAAGTTAAGCCGTTAAAAAATTAAATACCGATTGACGATAGGTCGGGATATCAAACAAAAACGAATCATGCCCATAGGCGGCATCGATATTGATATAGCTTACGGGCTTACCATTGGCAATTAGCGCATCCACAATTTCTTGCGAGCGCTCTGGGCTAAACCGCCAATCGGTGGTAAAGGATATAATTAAAAACTTACATTGGGTATTTGCCAATGCCAACCGTAGCGCATCGGTATCACTCAAGCTATCATTGATACTGTCATCCTCAATCGCGCCACGCGCTGGGTCAAAATAATCCAGTGCTTTGGTCATCAGCAAATAGGTATTGGCATCAAAACGTTCACTAAACTGCTCACCTTGATAGCGTAAATAACTTTCCACTTGAAATTCTACATCGTAATTGAACATCAGCTTGCCGGCTTTCAAATCGCGTCCAAATTTCACCCGCATCGCTTCATCGGTGAGATAAGTGATATGACCGACCATACGCGCCAAAATCAAGCCGCGTTTGGGGATTTTGCCTTGCTCGATATAGCGTCCTTCACAAAAATCAGGATCGGATAAAATCGATTGGCGTGCCACTTCGTTAAAGGCAATATTTTGCGCAGACAGCTTGGGCGTGCTGGCAATGACCACACATTTTTTCAGCCGACCCGGATAGTCAATTGACCACTGCATGGCTTGCATGCCGCCCATTGAGCCACCAACAATGGCATGCCAAATGTCAATGCCCAGATAGTCAGAGAGCATGACTTGTGTTTTTACCCAGTCTTTGATGGTGACTAAGGGAAAATCTGGACCATACGGCTTGCCGGTTTCTGGGTTGGTACTGGTTGGACCGGTCGAGCCGTAGCAGCTACCAATGTTGTTAAGACACACCACAAAAAAACGCGTGGTATCAATCGCTTTGCCAGGACCGATAAAAGTATCCCACCAGCCGGCTTTTTTATCATCGCTACTATGATAGCCAGCCGCATGATGACTGCCCGATAGCGCATGACAAATCAATATCGCATTGGATTTATCGGCGTTGAGCTCGCCATAAGTTTCCACCATTAAATCAAAAAATGGCAGCGTGCGATTGCATTCTAGTGTCAATGGGGTATCAAAATGAATTTTTTGCGGTGTGACGATACCCACAGATTTGCCACCAGATTTGGCAAAACTAATAGGATGATCGTCGTCAAAATTTTTGGGGACAGTCAATTCAGCTTCAGGTAAAATCTTGGCATGTGGTTTGTGTTGCTGTGTGCTCACCCGCTTTCTCACTAATTTTTGATTGATAACGCATTAAAAGTATAGCTATTGTAAGGGTTTATATGGGTTATCACAACTTGGAATTCAAATGCCAAATTTAGCATCATCACCCCACTATACACTCCTATCGCTTACGGGATTGGCGCTCACAGGATTGGCGCTCACGGGGTTTTTGGCATTGACGTATTTGGCGTTTCATCAGCCAACATCGGTTTTGGCTGTCAATGCTAGTAAAGCCACAAGCGACACGACGATTAGCCATCATCAAAGCAATCACTCCCTCAGCCATCCAAACAGCCACCAAAACCACTATCAAAACCAACAGCACCAACAGCCCAAGCAGCATAGCCACCAAGCAGACGGTGAATCGGCTAGCAGTCCCTCACAAAACGCAACCTTTAAAAGTAAAAGTCCTGCTAAAAGTCCTGTATCATCTGAACAAAATTCCCGCCTAGTGGATGCGCTACTGGTCATGGGTGGGATAGGTTGTCATTGATTCAAATATAGCTTAAAAATGCAATAATTGAGCAATTTCAGGTGATTATCCAGTACGCGCGCCCTAGTAAATATGCTAATCTTAACCCCACTTTTTTTATAATTTTTTGGATTAAAGACAAATTATGAAGCCAAGCAATCCACCTGAAATTGCCGTTGTCCTTGTGAATTTGGGAACACCCGATGCACCAACTGAAGCAGCGGTGCGTCGCTATCTCAAACAATTTTTGTCCGATCCGCGCGTGATTGAAATTCCGCAGTTTATCTGGCAAATCATCTTAAACTTGTTTGTGCTACGCAGTCGCCCCAAACGGGTTGCCCACGCCTATGCTAGCGTGTGGGACGGTGATTCCCCACTGCGTAAAATCACGCTTGCCCAAGTGGACTTGTTGCAGCAGCGTTTTGACCAACATCAACTGCCTTGCAAAGTAAGCGTCCATGCTGCCATGACCTACGGCAAACCTGCGTTAACAGATGTGCTATCGGCATTAACTACCAAAAAAGTAGAGCAAATCGTAATGTTGCCAGCTTATCCACAGTTTTCCGGTTCCACCACTGGCGCGGTGTTTGATGTCGTCGCCAAATGGGGACTTAAGCAGCGTAATTTACCCAGCATCAGCTTTGTCAAAGATTATTTTGCCCATCCGCAATACATCCAAGCCTTGGCTGAGAGCGTCAAACGCTTCCAAGATGAACATGGCAAACCTGAAAAACTGCTATTGAGTTTTCACGGGATTCCAGAGCCATATGAGCAAAAAGGCGATCCGTATGCCAGACGCTGTCGCTGTACGGCAGCGCATTTGGCGCAAGTGTTGGGGCTTGAGCGTCATGAGTGGGAATGTAGTTTTCAATCACGCTTTGGTAAGCAAGAATGGGTCAAACCCTATACGGATGTCACCTTAACCGAGTGGGGCAAGCAAGGGATCAAGTCAGTGCAGGTGCTAAGTCCGGCATTTTCGGCAGATTGCTTAGAGACGTTAGAAGAGTTGGCAGTCGAAAATCGAGAGACATTCCAGTCCAATGGCGGTGGGGATTATCATTATATCCCTGCACTCAATGTGGATGCTGCGCATATTGACTTGTTTGAATCATTGGCATTGCCACACGTGCAAGCGTGGCAACAAAATCTGCAAGGTTGGTATTAATACTTATTGTTAAAGCTTGAGATTAAAGCGGATTATTAAGCGCATTAATAGCAAGTCTTATTAACAGCAAGCTAATAAAAAAGGTTGGTAGCTTACCAACCTTTTTGGTGTTTCTTTTTGACCTTTAAATACAAAAAATTTCAGTACAGGAAATCAGTCTTTATAACTTTCATCTGCGGCATCAGGGTCAGCGATATCACCAATGGTCGGATAGTGCTCTTCGCTAAAGCTGTCTTCAACCAGTAATTCATCAATCCGCTGCTCATCAATATTTTGGCGATGAATCGCGGTCAGACCACTTTCACCCGCTTCAATATGGCTTGATGACAAGGATTCATCATCCAATTGCACAGTAAAACTATCCGCATCAATATCGCTCAAATTGCTATATGTTGGTTTGGCTTTCATTTTTGTTCCTTAATTTTCATTTATTGTTTATTATCAGTGTTATGGCGTTATCATAGCCAGTAATCAGCATGACATCTATGTTGCCAATGTGATATTTGTGTTATGTTATCGAAAACAGTTTTTCGCACAGACAGCGTTTTTAACAATTTTTATGGATAAAACAGGAAGTGGCTATGTTTAAAAATCTTGCCTCAGATGCATTGGGTTTGAGTGACATCGGTAAAATCATCCCACCGAGCCAGTTTAACCAAACCGATATTGATGACTATATTTTTCACGAAGATAACGAGCGGATTTATTTTGTGATTAAGTCAAAAATGGACGAATATTGCTTTACCAATGTCGCCTTTATCCACCTTGATGGGCAGTCGGCGACCAGTAAAAAACGCCTGCTAAAACGCTATCCGTACCGCAATTTTCAGCCTGCCAATATCATGATTGAGACCGCAGGCACGATGGATATGGATGCTGAGCTAAAATTTAGCTTGGGCGGTATGGCGTTTTCGATTGATATCGACAAAAATCAAATCGAGCAAATCCGTGACATCTATAAGGCGTTGACTGCGATTAGCGAGCAATGCAAACGCATTGCCCATGAAGAAACGGTGCTAGAAAAATCCTTTAATACCGTCACCAATATGTTTAGCCTACGCGAACTGTCAGAAAACGTGGTGCTTAACTTGCCGGATGTCATCAACCAAACTGTCGCACAAGTAGAAAATGCCTATGGCGAGCGTTTAAAGACCATTCGTAATTATGACTTTGGCGCGATTTTTGAGCATTACTTGCGTCAATAATTGCTAAAACTTATGCAAACTGTACTCACCGCCTACGCTGAGCAAGGTATCAAACTTGCGATTGAAAGCAAACGGGTCAAACATATCAACTTTCGTATCAAATCGATTGATGAAGCACCGTTTACCAGCTTGCTCAGCGTGTCTTATCCCATGTGTATGCCACAACACCTGCTGATGCAATCGCTTGAACATCGCCTTGCATGGGCAATTGATTGTCAGCAAAAACAACGAAAACTTAAACAACTTAAACCCAAAAAACCTGCCTATATCAATGATATTAAAGACTTGGCAAATTTGACCCTTGAAAGCAACGTTTATTTTGAAGGGCAACAGGTTGTGCTTGGAGAGTTATTGTTAAAGCACCACATAAAACCAAGCGAGCTGGCGCGATTGGATGTTGGCAAAACTTTACTCTATATTTATAAATTTTGGCTTACTCAATTTATCCAAAACCGCCAAGCGTTTTGGCAAGACAAAGTGGGTAAATCCGCAAATAGCATCACGCCTTACACCATGAAGACCCGATGGGGCAGTTGTAGCACCCAAGCCAAAACCATTCGCTTGTCCGTTTGGCTAGCGCAATTTCCCCCAGACTGCGCGGATTATGTATTGGTGCATGAGCTTTGTCATCTGATTGAGCCCAATCATTCGGCACGATTTTGGGCTCAGGTGGCACGAGTCATGCCAGATTATCAACTGTGGCATCAGCAATTAAAATTTGGCGAGCTGTAATTATTCAAGCTGTAAAAATTCAAGCTGTAACTATTTGAACCGTAACGATTCTAGCTTTAATTATTAAAGCCACAAAAAAATCCATCTCGCTATGAGATAGGGTTGTGTTAGCCGTAAAAGTTGCAAATTCCTAAAATCAATCTGCTAAAATGTAACCCTATTTCAATATTTAAATATAATCACTAAAAAGCTGATAAAAAATGTCCCAAATTCATTACCAGTTCGATTTTAAAAAATTCCGTGAACACCTTGTCGATGTCACGCTTACGTTTACTGCGGACAATGACGACCCAATCGTTTGGCTACCTGCTTGGATTGCGGGCAGTTATATGATTCGAGAATTTAGCAAACACATTACGGCTGTCACCGCCACCATTCATCACCCCAACGCCAATAACAATCAACGGCTTAAAAAACTTGATAAAAACCACTGGCAAATCCACGCCAAGCAAGGCGACCGTATTAGCGTCACTTATGAAGTCTATGCTTATGACTTATCCGTGCGTGGGGCATATGTCGATGAAACTCGCCTGTACGGCAACTTCACCTCCCTGGCTTTAGCGGTACAAGGGCAAGAAAACCAAGCGATTAAAGCCGAACTCATTTGCCCGCAAGACTTTTATGAGGTAAACGGTGTGGAAGTCAGCCTAGCCACTGCCTTACCGGAAAAAATGCACCAACAAGCCGAACAAACCATCTATCAGCTAACTGCCGACAACTACGAGCAACTCACCGACAGCCCATTTGAAATTGCTGAGCAAGACGAATTTTGGTTCGATGTAAAAAGTGGCGAAAACACCATTGCCCACCGATTTGTGATTTCTGGTGTACACCACAGCGACCTTGAACGGCTAGAAACTGACCTTAGCAAAATTTGTCAAAGCTATGTCGATTGGCTCGGTGATACGCCGTTTGATGATTATCTGTTTATGACCATAGCAACTTCAAGCGACTATGGCGGGCTTGAGCACCTTGCCAGTACCAGCTTGATTACCCCACGAGATGACCTACCCACATTTTTTGAACAAGCTGAGCCAAGCGAGAGTTATCAACGCTTTTTGGGCTTGTGTAGCCATGAATATTTTCATGCGTGGTGGGTTAAAACCGTGCGTCCCGAAGTCTTTTTAACCGCCAATTTTAACCAAGAGACCTACACCACCTTGCTATGGGTGTTTGAAGGCTTTACCAGTTATGTGGATGATTTTATGCTACAAAAAAGCGGGGTTATTTCTCAACATAGCTATCTAAAGCTACTTGCTGAACAAATCAATCGCTACTATCAAACCCACGGACGCGCCTTGCAAAGCGTGGCAGAATCAAGCTTTGATGCGTGGATAAAGCTATATCGTAGCGATGAGAACACCGCCAACGCCGGGATTAGCTACTACAATAAAGGCGCGCTGGTGGCGTTATGTTTAGACTTGACTTTGCTAAACCATGGCAAACGTATTTTTGATGTGATAAAAGTTTTTTATGACAAAGCCAAAGCCCAAGATAATCGCCGTTTTGGTATGACGGACGCCAATCTAGATGACGTCATGAATGAATGTTTACCCAAAGAGGTTTGGCAAGATTTTAGAGCCAATTATATCGACGGCACGACAGAATTACCGCTATTTGAACGGTTGTCAGAACAGGGTGTGAGTATTGAACAAAAAGACGATGATATTACTTGGGGCATGAAATATATGAGCGAGCCTACGGGGTTAAAAGTGCAACGTGTTGTGCGAAATAGCCAAGCCGCCGCTGCAGGGATTTCTGCTAATGACGTCATCGTGGCAATTGATGGGTTAAAGGCGAGCGAAAAATGGCTCAAAGCCACTGCCAAAACCCAAACAATTAGTGAAGACCCTGCCGTGTGCCATGTATTTCGCCGCGATGAGCTGCTCGTGCTTGAAGTGCCACCCGTGAGCGACACGCATGTTAAACAACCGCAAAAATGGACGCTGTTAGCGGGTGAAAATACAAGCCTTACAAAATGGCTGCAGTGGAAATAACTTGCAAACATAAAGCAAATCTAGTAAAATTCGGCTTCCAATTTTATCAATCCATCCTGTGTTGGCTTTAATCGGTTGGGTGTTTGGGTGAATTTTTAGCAAAATAAAGATTCGTGCCACGCATACTAACTGCAGACCAAAGGGCAGGATAATGACTAGAGACCTAACCATGCGCCCAGATATCCATCCAGATTATCAAGAAGTTTTATTCCACGACACCAACGCTGACGTTTACTTTTTAACTCGCTCGACTATCAAATCAAAAGTAACTCGCGAATACGAAGGTAAAGAATACCCATACGTCGCACTCGATATTTCAAGTGCCTCACACCCATTCTACACCGGCGAACAACGTAAAACCCAAAACGAAGGTCGTGTGGCAAGCTTCAACAAACGTTTCGGCGCATTTGCAGGTCGTAACAAAAAATAAGTTTAATCGCTTATTATCAAAAACCCTTTGCAACTGCGAAGGGTTTTTTTATTGGATAAAATGGGACAGTACGAGACAGTCCCTAACAATACGACAAAAAAAGCTCACCGAAGTGAGCTTTTTTTGGATTTATTTGTTTAGGTTTAATAAGAATGAATTTTTACGTTTTTGGGTAGTAACAATTCTTTTTTGAGTGGCAACTGCGGTGATAACTCAAACAAGGCGCGGCGATATACATTACGTTTAAATGCCACCACTTGGTTAAGTGGATACCAGTAACTGACCCATTCCCAGCGGTCAAATTCAGGTTTTGCCGTATCAAAACGGATATGTTCTACATTGTTCTCATCTAGCTGGAGCAAAAACCATTTTTGTTTTTGTCCAATACACAAAGGATATTGTCCTTGTCGTACAAAACGTTTTGGCAACCGATAACGAAGCCAATTTTGGGTTTGTGACAACACTTTGACATGCTGAGGATACAGTCCGACTTCTTCCCACAATTCCCGATACATTGCATCAAGCGGCGTTTCACCAAAATCAATGCCGCCTTGTGGAAACTGCCAAGCATCGTGACCCACGCGTTTTGCCCACAGTACTTGCCCGTGTGTATTTGCCAAGATGATACCTACGTTGGCTCGAAAGCCGTCTGCATCAATCATGACGATTACCTTCAATTTAATGGTTAAAATCGGCAGGTAATCACATTATCAAGTTTTTTGGGTCGCAAGGTTTACGCATATCCTTGCAGACCATTATTAAAGTTTTGGTCAATCAAATCATCGGGAATAAACCCATCTCATACCAACAGACGCTTATTTTATTATTATTGCTAAAAAACATGGACAATGTAATCACTGCCTTTATTACCGACTATTAAACCAGTTTTTATGTCAAAAGTGTAATGTTTATTTGCTATAAATTGTTTCACGGACATAAAAAGCGCATAATATCCCTTGATTTTATACAAAATATTTTTTTAAAAATTATAAGCATCTGGGAGCAATATGAAAGCAACGGTAAATTGGTTAAAAAACGAAGACATTAATTTTGAAGCTGTGACTGAAAATGGCAATAAAATCATCATGGATTCAACCGAGAAATTGGGTGCCAAACCCATGGAAATGGTTTTGATGGGGCTTGGCGGCTGTGCCAGTTATGATGTGGTCAGTATCCTGCAAAAAGCCCGTCAGGCGGTGAGCGACGTTGAGTGTCAGTTATCGGCTAAGCGTGCCGACACGATTCCTGCAGTATTTACTGATATTCATTTGCATTTTGTGGTCAAAGGTAGCGCCATCAAAGAAGCGCAGGTTAAAAAAGCCATCGAATTATCGGCAGAAAAATACTGCTCAGCCAGTCGTATGCTAGAAAATGGCGGTGTCAAAATCACCCATGACTACGAAATCATTGATGAAACCCCTAGTGAAATGACTGATAAAACGGTTAAAGGGTAGGGAATAACGGCATGTTTTCCTATTTGAGTGCTGTCCCTGCCACCAATAGCAGTGTGGTGCTGGCAATGATGGTTGCCAGTTTATTGCCCTTGGTGTTTGCGATATTGGCAAAAGTCTTTGGCGGATTTAAAAGCAAAGACAATGCCAATCCGCGCGAGTTTTTGGGTAAACAAACGGGCGCGGCAGCGCGTGCCCATGCCGCGCAGCAAAATAGCTATGAAACCTTGCCGGTATTCTTGGCTGCGGTGATTGTGGCGTTGCTATTTTTTGTACCGCTGTCAGTGGTGACCCAGTTGGCATGGTTGTATGTGATATTACGGATTATTTATGGCTTGGCGTACATAGCCAATTGGGCAACTTTTCGCTCAATTATTTGGTCGCTTAGCCTAGCTTGTCCGCTGATGTTGTTTTATTTAGCGATACGATTGAGCTAATTTGCTATGAGCAATCGCCAGTTTGGGATTGTGCTTGCAACATCGCAACAATGGTCTCAAGCTGTTTTTGCTTTTTGACCGTTTGCCAAAGCTCGCTGGCTTCTTCATAGCCTTGGGTCAACATACCAAGCCACTGTTTGTAACGTCCCACCAGCATATTGTCGCTACGGGCATGTCCTTGCAAAAATGCAATTTGTAGCTTAAGTAGCGCGTGCCAAGCCATATTTTCTGCCCTATCACCTTTATCCATCGCTTTGATTTGATTGACCAAATCAGGACGAGTAACCGCACCACGTCCGAGCATGATATGTGGGGTGTTGGCTTGTTTGCGGCAACGCATGGCTTGCTCAGTCTGCCAAATCTCACCATTGGCAATAATGGGTAATTTTAACCGCTGTGTTAGGGGCGCGATTAACTCCCAATAGGCAGGGGGTTTATAGCCTTGGGTTTTGGTACGGGCATGGATAGTCAGCCAACTGGCATTGGCTGATTGCACCGCATCGCCGATTTCTTGGGTGAGTGAGGTATCTTCATAGCCGAGTCGGATTTTTGCTGATACAGGCGTAGCCGATGGCACGGCTTGGCGTACTGCATGGATGATTTGATACAAGGTTTCAGGTTCGGTGAGCAACACCGAGCCACCGCGGTGACTATTGACAGTTTTAGCAGGGCAACCAAAGTTAATATCAATGGCTAACGCACCAAGCTCGACCGCTCTGATGGCATTACCCGCCATCAAGTCAGGCTCACTGCCCAATAACTGTACATGTACTGGCGTGCCGTGAATAGTTTTGCCTTTTAAATTATCCTCATGCAAAAGTTCGGGTACAAATTTATAAAACACATGCGCGGGTAGGACGTGCTGGGTGACGCGAATAAACTCACTGACCGTCCAGTCGTAATGCCCGATACTGGTTAAAATATCCCGCATCAATGGGTCGGTCAGTCCTTCCATCGGCGCAAGGACGATTTGCGGCTTGGTAAAATCGGGGCTAAATTGCGATAAGTGACTAGCCATAAATCACCTTTTTATCTTTGAGTCCGTGAATCAAATCTTGAATATTAAAAATATCCAAATTTACCTTGGCGCGCGTACAGGCGACATACAGCAGTCGCAACTCTTCGGGGGAGATTTTTACCGCCTGAGAAGTCACATCATAATAAAAATCATTGTCAATCTGCACCCGTGACCATTCCAACCCTTTGGCTTTATGCGCGGTAGAGATGATATAGTCGGCTTTGTCCAGTGTGGTCAAGCTATTGATTGCTTGGTTTAGCGTCTCGGTGCCATGTTCATCGACCAGTTTGACGAGGGTTTTTAAATCGCTGCCTTCGCTCGTCTCGCTATAATCCTGCACGTCGCGCCAATTATTAAAGTAGGCAAGCTCAGGCACACCATAAGCCGCTTGTCCTTTTTTTAGCCGTTCGGCAGATTGACTAAATTTGAGCAAACGCTCTGTATCAGCTTGTAGCGCAACTTTATGTCCCATTTTAAGCCCAGATAACAGATTGACCATCGCACTGGCATTGGTACGGCAAAGAATGGCATCTTTTTGACCATGCACCATACTTTTGCCTAAGGTAGACGCCATCGCAGGATTACCGCGCAGTGGCACCTCTTCTTGTAGCGCTTTTAAAAACCCATTCGCCACATCGGCAATTCGGTCGCCAAATCGAAACGATTGGGTGAGCAAAGTTTGTGGTAGCGGCAGGCGCTTCATGGCATTGACAGCGCCGCGCCATTCATAAATTTGCTGATGCGCGTCACCCACATAGATAACTTGGTTGGGCTGATTGGACAAAATCCCCATCATCAAGGGGTCAGCATCTTGCGCTTCATCAAATAAGATAAAATCCGCAGGAATCACCGGTTTGGATAGCGCCCAGAGTTTGAGATAAATATCATGCCCAATCCCCGCAGGGTGGCGCGGGTCAATCGACTGCTGCCAGCGCCGCTCTACATACGGGTATAAGGTATCGCGCAGCTGCTCAGCTTCACTGGCAACCAACCAGTCAGGAAACTGCAAATGGCGCGGCGCGGGGTAACTGGCATGGGTACTACAAAACGTGCTCACCGCATCGGAGACAAATCGCGCTTGTCGCTCTGGCGTTAAGGTCACAAACTGGCTTTTGCCTTCAATTTGGCGTTTGACTTGCACAGGGGTCAAGCCCAAATCTGAGGCGAGGCGACTGGGCGAAAAACGCGGTAGCTGCAGCTTTGCGGTGATATCGCGAGCGGTATGACGAAATGCCAATGAGTGAAAAGTGCGACAGTCGACATGGTGGGGGAATTTACGCTGGGCTTCTGAAGCAATCGCTTTGTTAAATGCCAAATAAATCCCGCGACCGCGCAGCTGATTGCCAATCAGATTAAGCGTGGTGGTTTTGCCTGCGCCTGCATACGCTACCACCTTAAACGACTGGCGTGTGAGTGCCATATCGACAGCCTGCTGCTGCTCGATAGTGGGATGTTGGGCGTTAATGGGATTTGACATACGCGATTTGCTAAAAGAAAAGTGAGCTATTTTAGCAAAATTTGGCAGTTTTTGCTGAACTTATACACGTTTGCTGATTAAGATGATGCATCTTGTGCGGCTTGTTGGTCTTGGCGAATCAGCTGTTTTTCTTTGATGAGCAAACGCGCCATCACCAGTCCCAACTCAAACAACAGCCACATCGGAATCGCTAGCATCACCATCGATAAGCCATCAGGTGGGGTGACAATCGCAGCAATACCGAAACAACCGACAATGATGTAACGCCGTTTTTGCGCCAAGCTATCCACTGTCACCACGCCAGCCAGCACCAGTAGCAGCGTCAACACAGGAATCTCAAAGGTTGCCCCAAACACCAAAAACAACTTGAGCACAAAATTTAGATAGCTTTCGATATCGGTCATCGGTAGCACATTGTCGGGGGAGAATTTGATAAAAAAAGCCAGCACGCTTTTGAGCACGACATAATAGGCAAACGCAATCCCCAGATAAAACAAAATCACCGATGACAATAGCACGGGTAGGGCGATACGTTTTTCATGCTTATACAGCCCTGGTGCGATAAACGACCAAATCTGGTACAAAATATACGGCATCGCCAAGATAACAGCCAGATACAGCGTCAATTTAATCGGTGCCAAAAATGACGAGGTGATATCGGTTGCAATCATAGAAGAATTGACTGGTAACAACGCCGTTAACGGGGCGGAAAAAATATCGTAGATTTCCCGCGAAAAGCCCGCCAATGCCAAAAAAATCACCAAAACCGCCGCAAAACCATGAATCAAATGACGGCGCAGTTCAATCAAATGCTCAGTGATGGGCATATCTACCAAAGTGTTGTCTTGCGATGGTTTATCATCTTTAGCTTGTTCAATGGCTAATTGTTCAGGCGTTTTTTTGGTTTTGATAAGCTTAATCACTGGGCAACTCCACCCAAACTTGGCAACTGGTGCAGTAGCGGATCGGCTTGATAATTGGGTAAAAATGGTGGATTGGGAAGTCGTCTGACACGGTCATAATCACTGAGCAAAAACCAACGATAATACATTGGCTCAGTGGCAGCGAATAGGGCTTCATGTAAGTTTTTAGCCACTTCATCGGCTTCGACATCAGCCTCTAGACTCAGCAAATAATCGTCTACTTTGGTTTCTACCAGATAAGACTCGTCAGATGGATTGTTTGGTGAAAGCGCGGTGCTATCATTTGTTGGCTCAACTAAATGATTGGTTGTTTCATGACTAGGTGGTTTATGACTGGGTGCTTCACGACTGGTTTGTTCAGTGGGTAGGCTAACTGCGTTAGTATCATGACCAAGATTAAGGGTTGTATCAGCCGACTGGGTATTGTGAGCTTGCATCGAAGGCACTTTGCCATGTTGCTGTAGTTCGCTCACACTGCTGCGAAGGGCTTCCATCTCACGTTTCATATCAACTTCAGCTTGGCGAATTTTTTCCAGCTCAAGCTGCATTTGCTTGCGCGTTTCGGCAAGGTCAAGCTCAGCTTCAATTTCTGATTGCAGTGTTGCAACCGTACGGCGGAATTTGGCATACCACTGACCTGCAGTACGCGCCGCTTGGGGGAGTTTTTCAGGGCCCAGCACAATCAGTGCAATCGCCCCAAATAACAGTATTTCGGAGAAACCTATATCAAACATAACAACCGTGGCAGCTAGGGATTAAAAACCAAAGAAAAAGTAACGACTAGGGTTTAAACGTTATGTTTATCTTGTTGGGTCTGCGTGGTATTGAGTTCAGCTTTTTCGTGTTCAAGGACACGGTTTTTGTTCAGATGCTGTTCGTTTTCATCTTTGACCGCATCTTTAAAGCCTTTAACGGCACCACCCAAATCTTTACCGGCATTTTTCAGTTTTGAGGTGCCAAAAATGACCACAACAACAACCAGTAAAATTAACCAATGTGTGATTGAGAAACTACCCATGAGAATATCCTTTGATTAACCTTGACAATAGGGGTGAGGACCATATGAATTTGCAGTGTAACACATAACCATTGCGTTGACATAACTGTGCAAAAAACGGTGTGAAACACGGCGAATTTTTTGCACTTTTAGCCAGCAACACTCAGGAATTATCGACTGTTTAGTGGCGTTTACTTAAGGGCGCTCACTTAAGGGCTATTACTTAAGGGCTATTACTTAAGGGATTTGACGTGCGGCTTTTTCGTCGATACCCGATAAGCCAAAACGTCTTGCCAATTCATTGGTGACAGCCCAAGACGGTATATTAAACCATGCCAATGTGACCATTGTGTGAAACCAAACATCAGCAATTTCATACACCAAATCTTTCACCGCCGTATCATCGGCGATGGCTTCATAGGGGGTATCGTTGGCAATGTTGATATCTTTGGCAGCGATAATGGCTTCGGTGGCTTCTTCACCGACTTTTTCTAAGATTTTGTTGATACCTTTATGGTATAAGCTTGCCACGTATGAGCTATTAGGATTGGCATTTTTACGCCCAATCAATACTTCATCTAACGCGGTTAAAATATCCGCTGACGTCGTAGCGGTTTGTGTCGCATTGCTTGTTTGGGTTGGATTGCTTGAAAGCGGCGAGTGCTTATGAGTCGGTTTGGCGTTGTCACCATAAATCGCATCAGGGTCTTTGATGACTGCATCCGTGATTTGCCATTGTAGCTGTCCGTGGTCATCGGCAAGCAGACGATAAAAACAGGACTGCCGACCCGTGTGGCAAGCAATCCCCCCCACTTGGGTGACTGACAGCACAATCACATCAGCATCGCAGTCTAGGCGGATTTCATGGACTTGCTGAAAATGCCCAGAGCTTTCGCCTTTGTGCCATAATTTACCGCGAGAGCGTGACCAATACACTGCTTGCATTTTTTCGGCAGTCAGGCGTAATGACTCGCGATTCATCCATGCCATCATCAAAATGCGCCCTGTATGAAAATCTTGAGCGATTGCAGGCATAAGCCCATTGTCATCAAATTTTAGTGTATCTAGCCAATCCATATTCACGCCCTGTATCATACTATGCAAGCCCTAGCCAAAAAAAAGCACCCATCAAACGATGCGGGCATTTATCATAATTCATCAAGCCCTAAATCTCAAAGGGTTTCACATCTAAGGCTTCTTTGATGGCAGCTGATAACGGGATTTCTTGGCTTTGACGATAGTCATACGCCACAAAGCCCATTTTGGCATACGCCACCAATGACCCATCAAACATCCGCGAGACTTTAAACACAAAATCACCACCCAAATCGGTTAAATGCTGTACGCCAACCTCAAACAACAGTTCTTCACGCGCCCGTGCCCGATCAAGGATTTGGGTCTCGATATGATTAATGACCAAGCCTTGGTACTCAGCATTAACTTCCTTAATACTTTTTGAATATAAAAAACGAAAACGGGCTTCGGTAAGCAATGCCACCAAATTTTCAACCGTTAAATGTTGTGCTAATCCAATTTCGGTATTGCGCACGCGCATGACGGTCTCAAACACGAAATGGGCAACTTCAATATTTGTGCTTAACGTTGACAAGAATTGTAACCTCATGATGTTGATGAAATAGCATTACACGTTAAACTTTACAAAAGCCTGCGAACGATAAATACCTTAAGGTTAAACGAACTAACGCAAACTGTGTCCAAAATAGGGCTTACTTATCACTTTTAGCCAACTGAGCCCCAGTTTTTGTAAATTAAGTTGTTAACTTAATTAAGGTAATCTCATGATAGGTTTGCCAAGTAATTTATGATAGATGATTGATATCATGGATTTTTTTAAAATCTTATAAAAACTGACCGGATAAAAATCTACTATAGTAAAGAAATGTTAAAGTAGCATGAATAAAATGGATGTCAAAGAAAAAATTAGTTTTAACAATTGCGTGCATTCACCAATGATTTTTGATAAAATACCGCCTCCCACCTCAAGGCAAAAAATCCAGTGTGATGAGGATTTTTTGACAAACAGGTTAACTTCACTTGATAAAGATGTTTAATCTTTGTCAAAAACGAACAAGAGGCTATCATGAAATTAAAAACTCGCCGTGGTGCTGCCAAGCGTTTTAAAAAAACTGGTAACGGTATCAAACGCAAACAAGCATTCAAACGCCACATTTTGACCAAAAAATCTCCTAAGCGTATCCGTCAATTACGTGGATGCAAATTGGTACACGTGTCTGATGAGAAACGTGTTTACCGTATGTGTCCTTACCTATAATTTATGATAAACATAAGTTCACAGGTATTCAATCAACTGATATTACAAAACTTTAGGAGTAAATTATGGCTCGTGTAAAACGTGGTGTACAGGCAAATCGCCGTCATAAAAAAGTATTGGCTCGTGCAAAAGGTTATTACGGTGCGCGTTCTCGTGTTTTCCGTGTTGCTGTACAAGCAGTTACCAAAGCTGGTCAATATGCGTATCGTGACCGTCGTAACAAAAAACGTTCATTCCGTCGTTTATGGATTGCACGTATCAACGCGGGTGCGCGCTTAAATGGCTTAAGCTACAGCCGTATGATTAACGGTCTGAAAAAAGCCAGCATCGAAATCGACCGCCGTGTATTAGCAGACATCGCTATGCATGATGCGCAAGGTTTTACGGCATTGGCAGAAAAAGCAAAACAAGCACTGGCTGCTTAATTTGTTTTAAAGCAATTTTTCAAAAAGCCATTAAGTGCAAGCTTAATGGCTTTTTTTATCGCCATATTTTAGTTAAAATGCCTATCACTATTGATAACCAAGATTGCAACGCTCATGACAGAAATAACGACTGACAAACTTATCCAATATTCTGAAAATTTAACCGATATCACCCAAGACCAATTTACCCAATTTGTTCAAGATGCCAAAGCCTTAATCAGCACCGCACAAAACCCCCAAGACCTACAAAACATCCGCGTGACTTTAACCGGCAAAAAAAGCCATTTGACCACCTGGTCGAAACAGCTGGGCGGACTCGATGCCGACGGCAAAAAGACCATTGGTGGTATGCTGCATCAAGTACGTACCCAAATCAATGACAGCCTACAACAAGCGCAAAGCGATTTAGATGCCAAAGCCTTGGCTGCCAAACTTGCCAGCGAATCCATTGACATCACCCTGCCTGCACGTGGACAACAAGCGGGTAATTTGCACCCTGTCACCATGACCGCTGAGCGTATGCAAGGGTTTTTCCGTCAAGCAGGTTTTGAAGTCGCAACAGGCCCTGAAGTTGAGAGCGACTACTACAACTTTGAAGCGCTAAATATTCCAAGCCATCACCCAGCGCGCGCCATGCACGATACCTTTTATTTTGAAAAACAGCATTTTAATGCCAATTATGTGTTACGTACCCATACCAGTTCGGTGCAAATTCGCACCATGGAAAAAGGCAACCTGCCGATTCGTATCATCTGTCCAGGACGCGTGTATCGCAACGACAGCGACCAAACGCACTCGCCGATGTTTCATCAGCTTGAAGGTTTGTATGTCAGTGAATCGACCAATTTTGCTGAGTTAAAAGGCTTGATTCATGAGTTTTTGCAGGCGTTTTTTGGTCGCAAGCTCACGGTGCGTTTTCGCCCGTCGTATTTTCCATTTACTGAGCCGTCTGCGGAAGTGGATATCCTTGCCGATACTTATGCAGGTGGGGGCAAGTGGCTAGAAGTGATGGGCTGCGGTATGGTGCATCCAAAGGTATTGTCCGATAGCGGTATTGACCCGACCAAATACCAAGGTTTTGCATTTGGGATGGGGATTGAGCGCTTTGCCATGCTGTATTATGGGGTGAATGATTTGCGCTTGTTCTATCAAAATGATGTCAGATTTTTAAAGCAGTTTGCTTAGGGGAAAACAATGAAAATTAGCGAAAACTGGTTACGCCAATGGGCAAACCCAAACTTAAGCGCTGAGCAAATTGGCGAACAACTGACGATGGCAGGCTTAGAGCTTGATAGCTTGGATAAAGTTGCCAAAGACTTTAGTGGTGTGGTGGTCGGTGAGGTGATTGACGTCATCCAACACCCCGATGCTGATAAACTGCGCGTTGCCAAAGTGAATGTCGGTGAGCATAGCGAAGCACCCCTACAAATCGTTTGCGGTGCACCCAATGTCGCCGCTGGCGTGCGTGTACCTGTGGCACTGGTGGGCGCCAAACTGCCGCCTGCGCAAGGGGATGAACCCTTTAACATTAAAAAAGGCAAACTGCGCGGCGTAGAGTCGCATGGCATGCTGTGTGGTGGTAGCGAGATTGACTGTGATGATGGTGTTGATGGCTTGCTAATTTTGCCACAAGACGCACCGATTGGCATGGATATCCGAGCGTATCTTGGCTTAGACAATCATGTGCTAGATATTTCAATCACCCCAAACCGTGGCGACTGTTTTAGTGTGCGCGGTATCGCCCGTGAGCTTGCCGTGCTCAATGATTTAACATTTCAACTACCCTTTGACCACATCACCGCAGCTGTGACCGACAACGACAGCCAAGCGGTTAGGGTAGAGACCACCGACTGCCCACGTTATTACGCGCAACTGGTCAGTGGGCTGACAGGCACGACGCCATCACCTGATTGGATGAAACAAGCCCTAAATGCCTCAGGCGTCAAGCCACGTAATTTACTGGTGGATGTCACCAATTATGTACTACTTGAGCTCGGTCAGCCGCTGCATGCGTTTGATGCCGATAAGTTGGTGGGCGCAATTACCGTGCGCCATGCCCAACAAGGCGAAACCCTTGAGCTTTTAAATGAGCAAACCATTACCTTACAAGGTGACGAGCTGGTGATTGCCGATGAACAAGGGGTTATTGCGTTAGCGGGAATCATGGGTGGACTTCGCACTGCAGTGACCGATAGCACGACCCGAGTGGTAATCGAGAGTGCATTTTTCAAACAGTTGGCGATTGCAGGTAAAGCGCGCCGTTTTGGCTTGCATACCGATGCGTCACAGCGTTTTGAGCGGGGTGTTGATTTTGAATTGCCAAAATTGGCACTCGACCGCGCCGTCAATCTATTGGCGACATTTGGCAATGGCTCAAGTGAGGTTAGGGTCGGTCAAATCACGCTAGTTGAAAACACCGCTGAACTGCCAAAACGTACCCCAGTGACGCTACCGATTGTCAGTATCAATAAATTATTAGGCGCGGATATTGCCACTGACAAAGCCATTGAGATTTTAAATAGTCTACAAATCAGCACCGAGTTACAAGGCGAAAATCTGGTTGCCACGCCGCCAAGTCATCGTTTTGATATCGCCTTACCCGAAGATTTGATTGAAGAAGTCGCCCGCATTTATGGCTATAACAATATTGCCAACAAACTGCCGGCGTTTACCAGTAACTTGTTTGACAATAAACGCCAAAATGATTTGCACAATCTGAAAATGGCATTGGTCAATCAAGGTTATTTTGAAGCGGTGAGTTTTAGTTTTAGTGATGCCAAAGTCGAAGCGTTGTTTGATGGGGCGCATTTTGCTGCACCACTCGCGCTTGCCAATCCAATCTCAAGTGACTTAGCGGTCATGCGTCGTACCCTGCTGTCTAGTTTGTTGCCTTGTGTGCAATATAACTTAAACCGTCAACAAAACCGCGTGCGTCTGTTTGAGACGGGTCTGCGTTTTGATGGCAGTGATATCGCAAGCTTAAACCAAGTTGACACTTTGGCGATGGTGGCAGTCGGCAGCACTCATCCAGAGCAGCATCATGACAATCGTGTGATGGATTTTTACGACCTAAAAAATGACGTCGAATCGGTTTTTCCACGGTTTGCCCAGTCTGCTATCCGTTATCAACGTAGCGAGCAGCCGTTTTTACACCCCGGTCAAAGTGCCGATGTACACTACCAAGGCAAGGTGATTGGCTGGTTGGGTCAGTTGCACCCACAGATTGCCAAAGCCTTGGATTTGCCGACCACTTGGGTGGCGCAGCTAAACTTACAGATGGTCATTGACATGCACCAACAGGCATTGACCATCATGACGCCAAGTAAATTCCCACAAGTACGCCGTGATATCGCCGTGGTGGTAGACAAGTCGATTGCTATGCAATCAATGAAGGATACTATCAAACAAGTCGGGGGCGAGCTATTAAAAGATGTGTGGTTGTTTGATGTATATGCTGGCAGTAATTTGCCTGAAAACCAACAATCGCTTGCTTTTGCACTGGTCTGGCAAGACCTCGATGCCACGCTTTCTGACGAGCGTATCAATGCACAAATGGAAGCTGTCATCGCTGCGCTACATGAGCAGTATCACGCAACGCTACGTATGTAATCTTGGACTAGCAAATTATGCCAGTCGATACAATGTTTTTCTTTGATTTTAAAGTAAAAATAACTATCGACTGTATTTGCTAGAATCGCTAGAATAGGAACATTTAGTAGGGTGGGTATGATAATGAATATGCAAGTTGAAGGAAAAACCTTAACCAAATTAGAAATGATCAATCATTTGATGGAAAATTTGGGCATGACGCGCCAAGACAGCCGCGCATTTGTGGAGAGTTTTTTTTCAGAGTTGTCAGACACGTTGACCAAAGGTCACCAAGTCAAGCTATCGGGTTTTGGTAACTTTGAGATTAAGGATAAAAGCCAGCGTCCAGGTCGCAACCCAAAGACTGGCGAGATGGTTCATGTCACAGCGCGCCGCGTTGTTACCTTTAAAGCGGGGCAAAAAATGCGTCGCAGTATTGAAGATAAACTATTCACAGAATAACGCGCTTTATTATTTTTAGATTATTTTCAGTTAATTTGGGTATTTTAAAATCAATTACCGCATTTTGACCATAAAAAAAGAAGCTGAATGCTTCTTTTTTTTATGCCAATGATGCCACTATTTGGCAGCAGAGGCGGTGGCACTGGCAGCTGCTGGTGTCGCAGGGTTCTCACGCCAGATAGCTGGGTATTTGTAACCTGGGAAAGTTTTGTGGGCGTATTGTTTAAATTCTTCTGAATTATACGCATTGGTCACGTCTTTTACCCATTGTGTGTCTTTGTCTTTGGTGCGAATCGCTGACCAGTTGACATACGCATAGCTGGGTTCTTGGAACAGCGCTTCAGTCAATTTGATACCTGAGCTGGTCGCATAGTTACCATTGATGACTGCAAAGTCAACGTCAGAGCGCGCACGTGGTAATTGTGCCGCTTCTAGCTCTACCAATTTGATATTTTTTGGGTTTTCTGCGATATCATTTTTTGATGCGGTCAGTGGGTTGATATTGGCTTTAAGTTTTACCCAGCCCAGTTCGTTGAGCATTACCAGCGCGCGTGCAAAGTTGCTTGGATCGTTTGGTACAGCCACGGTGGTACCGTCTTTGACTTGTTTTAGGTCATTTAATTTACCTGGGTAGATGCCAAGCGGTGCGGTAGGTACTTGGAAGACTTCAACGATATCTAGGTTGTTGTCTTTTTTGAAAGTATCAAGATAAGGTTTGTGTTGGAACACGTTGATATCAATATCGCCATCCGCTAAGGCTTTATTTGGGCGCACATAGTCAGAGAATTCAACCAATCTGACTTTATAGCCTTGTTTTTCTAACTGCGGTTTGACAGAGTTTTTGACCATGTCACCAAAGTCGCCCACAGTAGTACCAATTACAATTTCAGATTTATTCGGGTCGATACCTGTGCTTGCCGCTGCTGTGGTAGTCGTTGAGCTTGCGGTGGTCGTGGTTGTAGTTGTGGTGGTGCTGGCTTGTGCTGTGGTTTCGGTTTTGCTTTCAGGTTTGCTACAACCGACTAGGGCAATCCCTGCCACCCCTACAGTTGCTAATAGCTGCGCGATATGGCTTGATAAATGCGTTAATTTCATACCTTCCTCCAAAAAAGAAAAAATAAACGGACAAAATAATCAGCTTACCTTAACATATTCATAAAAAAAATGTTATTGAGAGTTAACCTATGGATATGAAATTTTTTCATAATTCTTAGAAAAACCATCAATAACAATTTTTTAAACCGCTATCAGCTAAAATTAACGTTTATCCAAACGGTGCGCCAAAATATTACCAACCGATTGGATGATAATCACCATCACCACCAATAAAATCACCATAAAAATCATCACGTCATTTTGATAGCGGTTATAACCATAACGAATCGCCAAATCACCAAGACCGCCACCGCCAATCATACCCGCTGCCGCACTGTAAGAGAGTAAACTAATCATCAAGGTAGTAATACTCAAAATCAAACTTGAGCGTGACTCAACCAATAACACGTTACGAATAATCGTCCCTGTACTTGCACCCATCGATAACGCCGCTTCGATGATACCTTTTGGCACATCACGCAGATTTTGCTCAACGAGCCTAGCAAAGTAGAAAATACCTGCGACACTCAAAGCAAGCGATGCCGCGATTGGACCGATGGTGGTACCGACAATGAGGCGAGTGACAGGAATAATCACAATCATCAAAATCACAAACGGAAAAGCACGCATGATATTGGTAAAGTTGCCAAGTCCTGCATACAGCGATTTGTTGTCGGCGAGCTGATTTTTACTGGTCAAAAATAGCGCGACGCCAAGCAAGGTACCAAAGATAACTGACGCAGCCGTTGAGATACCCACCATAATCAGCGTCTCCCAAAACGCTTGCCAAATTTCTGCCTTCATCCCCAAAAGATTATCAACCGCGCTTTGCCAAGTTAATGTATTTGCCATGAAATTACCCAACGATTCAATTTAAAACTTAAAAAATTATCCAGTCATCGACCATGTTTGTGCGCCGTTAATCATCACTGATTAGCAGTTGCCCAATCGGCGTGGTGGCATGAATTTGCCCCGAATGTACGTCAGCGACTTCTAGCAATCTGCCTTTATCAAGCAGAGCAACGCGGTTACACAGCTTGCGAATCACCGACATTTCATGGGTCACAATCACGATAGTGACGTTAAACTTGTCATTAATATCCTTGAGACAGGCTAACACCGATTTTGTTGTCGCAGGGTCGAGAGCTGAGGTGGGCTCATCGGCGAGCATTACATGAGGCTTGGGTGCTAAGGCGCGTGCGATACCTGCCCGCTGTTTTTGACCGCCAGAGAGCTGGGCGGGATAGTGGTTGGCGCGATTGACCAAATCGACAATTTCAAGACATTCCATCACCCGCGGCATGATGGCTGTTTTTTCCCAACCGGCAATTTCTAGGGGAAAGGCAATGTTTTGTGCCACCGTGCGAT
Source organism: Moraxella osloensis (assembly GCF_001553955.1). NCBI lineage: Bacteria > Pseudomonadati > Pseudomonadota > Gammaproteobacteria > Moraxellales > Moraxellaceae > Faucicola > Faucicola osloensis. The sequence goes on along the minus strand of NZ_CP014234.1, from coordinate 1,391,495 downwards.
TTGCCATCAGATTAAACTGCTGAAAAATCATCCCGATATTTTGACGAGCATGGCGCAAATCATGGGTGGATAGCGAGGTCAGTTCCTTGCCATCGATGGTAACAGTGCCGCTATCTGGGCGTTCAAGTAAATTAATCAAGCGTAGCAAAGTAGATTTGCCTGCGCCAGAATAACCCATCAAGCCAAAAATCTCGCCTTGTTGGATTGTGAGCGATGTCGGCTCTACCGCGGTAAACCAGTTGCCATCTTGGGTTTGGAAGCGTTTGGTAACGTTATCAATGGTAATCATGATAATAAAAAATTTTGCAGTGGCTAAAAGAAGGTAATTTTAGCACAGCTCGTCGTCAGCGTTTAGTCGCTTTAATGAATAAATAAATGCCGAATGGTAGGTTTATATGAATAATAGAGGAGAAAACCGAAAAAAATTGTGACAAAACTATAAGCAGAGATAAAAGCGATTACGATTGGGTGATAGGTAATGTGACCAAAAAGCGGGTATGACCATGCAATGTGTCGGTGATAATACGACCGCCATGGGCTTTGACAATCTGCGCGACCAAAGATAGCCCGAGCCCTGAGCCTTTTTTCTCTTGTTGTAGCCGTACAAATGGACTGAAAATATCGCTGCGTTTGTCTTCAGGAATGCCTGTACCTTGGTCGATAACCGCAATACACACCTGATGAAATTCTGGCAGGTGCACAATGTCAGATTTTTTACGGGAAAAAATAGACGATTTATTTTTTGGTTTGTTAGCCAGTTTGCTCGAAATTGCTTCGCTATCTGCTGTGACCGTTGCGGCGGGACTATTCGTCGATGACATTTCAGCGTCAACGGTGATGCCATCGCCGTCTGTAAGGTCACTGGTGGTATCTTTTATAGGGACGGGCAAAGCCACTTTATCTTTTTGAACATCGTTATGTTTTTCTGCATGGGTATCTTTTGTATGCTCTTGGATGGTTGGTAGGGCATCAATTGCCAGTTGATTACCCGCATCATCAATGGCATACAGCTGTACGCTCACAGGTGGGATGCCATGAAGATGGGCATTGTCGAGCAAATTACGCACAAGGTGGGTGAGAAGTTTGGCTTGCCCTTGGATGATAACGTGACCACCCGTAAAGGTAGCTTGTGGGTAGTGCTGAATCTCGTTTTTAATTAACTCATATAAATCGACGTCTTCTACTTTTTCTATCGCATGACCGGCATCCATACGACTGACGAGCAAAATACTTTCCACCAAATCATTAAGACCCGTCAAATCACGGTTGATGGCATCGGCACGTTTTTGTACTTTATCTTGTATGGTTTTGTCAAACTGACTTGCCAGCATGGTCATCATTTCAACTTGTAGACGAATACGGGTAATCGGTGTGCGAATCTCATGCGAGGCATGGGCTAACAGCAGTTTATTGGCATTCATCAAGGTTTCGATACGCTCGGCGGTTTGGTTAAAACCGCGTGCCAACAAGGTAATCTCATCGTTACCCACGGGCGTGACACGGGCAGAGAAATCACCATCACCCAATTGGGTGATTTGCCGACTTAGCTGATTGATACGCCATGTCATGGTGCGGGCAATCATCCATAACATGCCCGACATGATGAGTAGCAGTAGCAAAGTACCTGTCAATAAATTAATCGCAGGCGAAATAGCAGGGCGGCTACTAAGTTTTGATTGGTATAACAGCACATAACCTGATTGGCTATTGACTTGAATTTCGGTCGGGTGTTTTGGATCATCTCTAGGAAACAAAGAGGAAAAAAATGGCGGGTTTGGCGGTAAGGTGGCAGGCAGCCCACGCATGATCATAATCGCTTCGCCACTTTTGCCATCATATAGACCAAATTTAGCGTTCAGTGAATCGCTGTAGATATTAAAACTACGACGCAATAGGGCAAGTAGATAGCGGGTTTCGAGATTTTTTTGTTGGTCTTGAGCGGTACGTAGCTCAGCTAGTAACGGATCTAGCTGCTGGGTGACTTGATTGGCAATGACTTGGTGGCGGGTATTGGCAGAAGTATCGTGTACCAAATGGCTTAAAACTACCATTGCCCCAGCAAAAATGACCAATGCCAGCATAACGCTGGCAAATAACTTACTAAATACACTGTTAAATTTTATGCCGCTAAGTCGCACACAGAATCCAAAATCGTGGGTCATCATTGGCTATTATAATAGCTTTGCTAGCATAAATAACCAAGGATGATGACCTTTTGCGTGTTAAATTTGTCAAGCAATCCTACAATCTTAAACTTGGTCAGTGGCAAACTGATAGCCGACACCACGCACCGTAATAATGCGTTTTGGCTGACGAGGATTGTCTTCAATCAGCGCACGCAGACGCGAAATATGTACATCAATGGCACGGTCAATGTTATCACTGCTGTCATCGTTTGGCATTGCATGCCAAAGCTGTTCACGGCTCAGTACTTTACCCGAGTGGGTAGCAAAGTAATGCAATAATTGAAACTGGTGGGTGGTCAAACGCACCGGCTCATCATCAATCGTCACTTCATGGCTGTCTGGATAAACCTTTAAGCGACCAAATACTAAGTTATCTTCTTTTTGCTGGTGAAGCGGCAGATCGTGACGGCGCATGACCGCACGGATACGCGCCAATAGTTCACGCGGTTCAAATGGTTTTGAGACATAATCATCCGCGCCCATCTCAAGACCCAGTACACGGTCAGTGGTGTCACCTTTGGCGGTGAGCATGATAATCGCCGTTTGCGCCAGGCGGCTATCTTTGTGCTGACGAATACGTTGACACACTTGCATACCATCCATATCCGGCAACATCAAATCTAAAATCACCAAATCAATGGATTTTGCAGGGTTAAATAGTGTTTCTAGCCCTTCTGTTGCGGTTGGCGCATGCTGAACTTCATAATAATTCATGCCCAAATATTCGCTAATTAACTCGGCTAAATCTGGATCATCCTCAATCAATAGTACGGTTTTAGTACCACTATTATTTTCTTCCATCACCAACTCCAAAAAATCTCTAAAAATAAATCAGTTGTTATTATTGCTTTTGCTTATCAAAGCCAGGCTTCTATCATCAATCAAGATACTATTATCATAAAGCAAGAGAGTGCCAATATGATAGTGTGTTACACAGATTTATAAAACTTCTTAGCTGTTAATCATACAGCTATCAACCACACAGCCCAATTAATGCATAGCCCAACTTAAAATTGTACTGGGCTACTCATTCTTAAGTTTCTTTACACTGTATAAAATTGTAATGAATTATTGCTTAAAGTGAGTCTTGGCGCTCTATTGCAAGGGTTTTTGTTTTCTTTTTAGCAAATAACCGAAAAAACCGCTGTTTGCCGTCATCTAAATAGGTATAAATCACCGGCACCACAATCAAGGTCAATAAGGTTGAAGTAATCACCCCGCCAATAATAGCGTGTGCCATTGGTGCTTGCTGCTCCGACCCTTCACCAATGCCCAGTGCCAGCGGTATCATCCCCATCACCATGGCAGCGGTAGTCATCAAAATGGGGCGCAGGCGCGTTTGCCCTGCCAGCATAATGGCTTCTGTACGGCTCAAACCGTTTGATAAAGATTCTTTAATAAAATCAATGAGCAAAATCGCATTTTTACACACCAATCCCATTAGCATGATAATGCCGATGATAGAAAACATATTAAGACTAGAGCCAAATAAAAATAACGCAAAGAACACCCCAATTAGCGATAACGGCAGCGATGCCATAATCGCCACAGGGTATAAAAAGCTATTAAACTGTGACCCTAACAACATATAAATAAACACGATTGCCAGTCCAAGCGCGGTTGTCGCGTAGCCGATGGATTCTGCCATGTCCTTGTTAGAGCCTTGTACCGCAAAGCTGTAACCGGGTGGCAGTTTCATTTCGTTTTGGATTTTTGTGATATCCGCGCCGATATCACCTGCCGGTCTGCCATCCGTGTTGGCTTGGACTACCACCTCACGAAACAGCGAACGGCGGTTGATTTGCGGTGCACCCAAGGTTTCACTAAAATTCGCCACTTGCGATAGCGGCACTAGCATGGGCTGACCATTTTGATCCATACGGCTTGATGACAAGTACATGGACTGTAGTTGTGAGATGGTCTGGCGGTTGTCGTCATTTAAGCGCACGTTGACATCGATATTATTGCCGTTGTCATCTTTAAAGGTGGTCACATTGTCACCAGCCAGCAGCGGTCGTAATGCTTGTCCGATTTGCCCAATCGAAAGACCGGCGTCATTTGCTGCTTCTCGGTTAATGGTGACATTGACCATTGATTTGGGCTGTTTAAGCGTGCTTTCCAAATCTACCAAGCCATTGACGTTCGAGAGTTTTTGCATAAACTCATTGGATAAACGTTGCAGCTCATCTAGGTCATTGCCTTTGATGGATATCATAATCGGTTTAAGACCACCGCTGACCGCCATGTCAGCGGCTGCCACTGAGGTGACTTTGATACCGCCTACCTGCTGCAATTGCTCACGCATGGCACGGTTTAAGGCATCTAATCCGCGCGTGCGCTCATCTTTAGGTACTAATGATACATTGACTTGCACACGGTTTTTACCGCTATAAGATAGCGCATTCACCGTGGCATAGGTATTGGTCACTTCAGGAAAACTTTGTAATACTGCGTTGACTTGTGCTGCTTTTTGTTGGGTGTAGTCAAGATTGGCATTGACAGGCGTTTCAAATTTGACTTTGATTTCATTCATATCCGCTTGCGGGACAAACTCTTTGCCCACCAACCCCACGGCAAAAAACGCGGCAACCAGCGAGCCAATTGCAATCAGCACAGTTATCAAACGATGGCGTAGACTCCACGCAAGAATATGGCTGTATAGATTGGTCAACCGATCTAACAGGCGCTGAAAACCCGCTAATAGCCAAGCAATCGGTCGCTTGCGAAACGATACCCGTTCATTGTGTCGGTCATGTTGGTGCACGGCATCTGGGTCTGGCCAAATCGAAGACAACATCGGATCAAGGGTGAAGCTAACAAATAACGACAGCAACACAGCGGTGGAAACGGTCACACCAAACTGATAAAAAAAGCGTCCGATAATCCCGCCCATAAAAGCCACGGGTAAAAATACCGCCACAATCACCAGCGTCGTCGCTAGCACGGCAAGCCCGATTTCTTGGGTGCCATCGAGCGCCGCTTGGCGGTGATGTTTGCCCATACCCACATGGCGCACGATGTTTTCCCGCACCACAATCGCATCATCAATCAGTAGTCCGATACATAATGCCAGCGCCAGCAGGGTCATCATGTTGATGGAAAAACCAAACGTCCAAATTGCCGCTAAAGTACCGAGCAGCGAAATGGGCAGCGTCAATCCGGTGATGATGGTCGAACGCCACGAGCCCAAAAACAGCCAAACAATAAACACCGCCAATATCGCCCCTTCAATCAAGGTGCGTACCACATTATTTAACGAGCCGCGAATACTTTTGGAGCTATCGGCGACCACCGTCATGGTGACACCTGGGGGTAGGGTCGCTTGGATTTCTGCCAGACGCTGTTGGGTTTTATCAACCACATCAATTACATTGGCATCCGACATTTTGATAATATCCATTGCCACCGCAGGTTGACCATTTTGTAGCGACGCTGACTCAGCCTCGGCTTGCCCATCAACGACTTGGGCAACTTGCGAAAGGTAAACAGGCACGATAGCACCCGTGCTTGAACGATTTTGGGCGACAATGATTTGGTTAAACTCATTGGGTGTTTTGACCAACCCGTTAACTTGAATCACCATTTCTTGGTTTTGATTATTGATGGTACCGACAGGTAATTCGACGTTTTCTGAGCGTAGCGCATTGCTAATTTGATTGACTGAGACTTTATAGGCATTCATTTGGGTGGGATTGAGCAGCACACGGATTTGACGCTGCCGACCCCCAAGATATCGACCCGACCCACCCCTGTGACTGTTTGTAGCTGTTTTTTGACCGTGTTGTCTAAATAAGTGGATAATTCCCGAAGCGACATTTTGTCAGAGCGAAAGGTGACAGACACCACAGGCGCATCGGCAGGATTGTACTGCGCAACGATAGGCGTGGTGACTTCATCCCGAAAGGTGGGGGTCACCAGTGCCAATTTATCACGCACGTTTTGCGCGGCAACATCGGACGGGATATTCAAATCAAACTGCACGATGACTTGTGACAAGCCTTGTTGGGTGACGGAGGTCACTTCTTTGACACCGGCGATGGTATTGACTTGGTCTTCAATTTTTTTGGTAATGTCGGTCTCGATGACTTCAGGCGAAGCACCACTATAAACGGTATTGACCACCACAAAAGGGAATTCAATATTAGGAAATTCCTCAACTTTCATGCGAAATGTTGCCAGTAAGCCAATGACCATCAGCGCGAGCATGACCATGGCGGCAAACACAGGATTGTTGATACTGACGCGGGTGAGCCACATAGCAAATTCCTAATAGCAAAATTTTTAACAATATAAAATGATTGAATGAAACACTATCAGTAAGCTATTTGAGCACGACTTTTTTACCCACATCATTGGCATTGAGATTTGCCACAATCACTGTGGTGTTGGGCTCGATGCCAGTAATTAAATACTGACTGGTATCGTCAAGGTGTTTGAGTACCTTAATAGGCTGTTTGGTAATCACATTGTCTTTACTGACCACCAAAATCGTGCCTGTTTCTAAGGTTGAACTTGTGGCGGATTGGTCGCTGGATTGATTGGCTGCGCCTTTAGCCGTATCTTTGGCGTTAGAATCCAAGGCTTTTGACTCAAGCATTACCGCTGACATCGGCACCAATACCCCAACTTGTGCAACCCCATAATTAAGCTTGCCTGTGGCATACATGCCCGGTCGAAGTCCACGATTACGCTGAGAAGGTTTAACCGCGATATAAATCGTCAGCTGGCGAGTGGCGGCATCGACTTGGGGCGAAATGCGGCTAATTTGTCCGATGTACTGATTGGTTTGATTACTAATAGTAAAAGGCACTTGTTGACCAAGTTGTAGCTGTGTTTGTGCTTCGCTAGGGACATTGGCGGCAAACTCAAGTTTATTGGGGTCAATGATTTCCATCAAGGCTTGATTCTGTGTGATTACCTGTCCGACATTGACGCTGCGACTGCTGACAATCCCCGTGGTAGGGGCATAAATCGTGGTATCACCAAACATTTTTTGTGCACTACTTAATTGGGCTTGTTTGGCTTTGATGGATTCACGCTGGGCAATGCTATCTGCCACACTACGCTCATATTCTATTTGTGAGACAAAGCCTTGCTCGAGCAAAATTTTATTACGCTCAGCAAGTTTATTGGCGACGATAGCTTGTGCTTGGGCGGCAGCAACATCGGCTTGCGCTTGCGCGAGTTGGTTTTTACTATCACTGATATCAAGTCGTACCAGTGGCTCACCTTTTGCCACGGTTTTACCCACATCAGCGAGCACTTGCTGCACTTGCGCATTCACGGTTGATTGCACCACTGTGTGGTCTGAAGGCTGCAGCGTCCCTGTCACGGTGACACTCGGTTCAAAACGGTCTGCTTTGGCGGTGATGACATCAGCGGCTAACAGCTGAATCTCGTTATTGGCGATTTGCGTGGTGGCTGACGCGGTGGTGACTTGAGTGTTCTGGGTTGACAGCGGGCTTTTGCTGTCGTTTTGCTGTTTTTGGCAGCCACTCAAACTCATAACAGCGCTAGCCACGGCAAGGCTTAATGGTACAACTTTAGTGATAAACTTCGGTGTTATCATGAACGAGACGTCCTCAGCGCAAACAATCAACTTAAAAAAATATAAAATGATGTAGAAATAACCAGTACAATGCGTTTTTCTAAGCTTATTTCAACATGTTTCTATCATCAGGTAATACCTGTATATTACCATGGCTCTATGGGCAATCTACCAAAGCAGTCACCAGATCAAACTTGAATGGTCATCAGGATGTTAAAAATGAACGGTAAGTGCATCGATTTAAGCATACTTTGCAGCAAAAAAGTATGGTAGTATTTTAACAATAATCACCATACAGTTGGTTTGTAACTATACTGTGTGAAATATTTGTTATATCTTATAAAAATTATTTACAATAGCTTCGTTTGATTGTCAAAAATTGTACCAGTGACTTTTGAGCGTTGATGGCATCATGTGATACCTGCCCCAACGCCCAGACTTAAAGTTTTGAGCAATCGCTATAGGACAGTGGGTAGCAAAATCATAGCGAAACAACCCTTAGGAAAATATTATGAATGCAAATTTTGAAGGCCTAAAAGTCATGATTATTGACGATTCAAAAACCATTCGTCGTACCGCAGAGACGTTACTTGCCAAGGCAGGCTGTGAGGTGATTACTGCTGTTGATGGCTTTGATGCGTTGGCAAAAATTGCGGATAGCAACCCAGATTTGATTTTTGTCGATATCATGATGCCACGCCTCGATGGCTATCAGACTTGTTCACTGATCAAAAACAACGCAGATTTTGCTGCCAAGCCCGTAATTATGCTGTCATCAAAAGATGGCTTGTTTGATAAAGCGCGCGGTCGTATTGTCGGCTCAGATGAGTACTTGACCAAACCATTTAGTAAAGAAGAGCTATTTGACGCCATTGAGCGTCATCGTCCTGCGTCTTAATACGCTGTGCTCAAGATTAACAACATGCCAGTACCACTGTTGTTAATACTTAAAGTTTACAATCACTAGCTACGATGAAACTAGAGATAACTAACATAAAAGCGCAGATTGCAACCTAGACGGGCATAGATTTGCGATGCATGTTTAACAGTTGCGCTATCATGAGCACAGACACAAAAAACAGCAAAATATAAAGCGATTAATATAATCAATCAGCAGGTAAAAGGGTAAGTCTATGGCCAAAATCTTAGTAGTTGATGATTCACCATCAGAAATGGCAAAATTTCGGGATATTTTGACCCGACATCAGTACGAAGTCATTGAAGCGCATACAGGCGATGATGGCATTCAAAAAGCCAATGAGTTTTTCCCAGACGTGATTTTGATGGATGTGGTCATGCCAGAGATGAACGGCTTTCAAGCGACCCGCAAACTCACCCGTGACCCAAAAACCAGTCATATCCCTGTCGTCATCATCAGTACTAAAAACCAAGAAACTGACCGGGTATGGGGCAAGCGCCAAGGCGCACGAGATTATCTAAGTAAGCCGATTACAGAAGAAGCCTTAATCACTGTAATCCGTTCCGTGATGGAGTAGGTTTCGTGTCCTCAAACGGCTTTATTGAGCTTTTACGACTCGCTGACCGCGGTATCAAACGACAAAAAAGTGCTCACTTTGACCAAAAAACCCAGTGGTTAGGGGTGGCGTTTTCGCTCGGTGGCCACCACTTGGTAGCGCCACTTGGCGATGTGGCTGAGGTGCTATCTTTGCCTGCCTATACCTCAGTGCCTTTGTCAAAACCTTGGCTGCTCGGGATTGCCAATGTGCGGGGACGGTTATTACCGATTACCAATTTGTCGAAATTTTTAGGTTTACCTCCAGCAAGCTCAAACTACCAATCCGCCAATCAAAAGATTTTGGTGATTGATCAACCCAAGCTCTTTAGTGGCTTACAAGTTGATGAGATATTGGGTATCCAAACCTTTAGCCAACGGCAATATCAGCCTATCGAGATGCCGAACGATTCACCGCTCGCTCAGTATACGCATGGCGGGTTTAAACAAAATGAGCAGATTTGGTATGTGTTTATGCCAAGCTTATTGGCCGAAGACACGCGTTATTTAGAAGCAGCGCTATAACCTAATTTTCTAACTCATTAAAATAATTGAAGGATTACCGTGTCATGGATACTAAAACTTCGACCCTAAGTACCAATACCAATTCCCCTGTCACGGTCGGGCCTGGCAATAGTAATTATCGTATGGATAGGGGGCGCTCAACCAACTGGATTTTTTGGGCAAGTATCTTTGGTGGCGTGGCTGCGTTGGCATTTATTTATCAACTCTACCAGTTGCTGATTTTGGTACGTCAAGATAATAGTGTTGCCAATAGTTTTTTGACGATTTGGTTGCCCTCTATTTTGATTGTAATAGGCGTCATTGGGGCGATTTACTTTTTGACTCGCCAGATTAATGCTAAAACCTATCGAGAGAAGGCAGAAGGTGAGCGTGAAACGCTGCGTCAACGTCATGAAATGGAAGTTGAATCTGAGCGTGCTCGCAAAATCCAAGAAGAAAACGAACGTAACCAAAGGGCGATTTTGCGTTTGCTTGATGAGTTAGGCGATTTAGCGGAAGGTGACTTGACGGTGAACGCGACAGTATCAGAAGACTTTACAGGGGCGATTGCAGACTCGGTCAACTTTGCGATTGACCAATTGCGTCAACTGGTTTCTGCGATTAACGTCACTGCAGAGCGGGTCGCGCGCGCATCTGACCAAACACAGGCAACGGCAGTTGAACTGGCTGAAGCCTCTGAAAACCAAGCGCAAGAGATTGCAGGAGCTTCTGCAGCGATTAATGAGATGGCGGTGTCGATTGACCAAGTATCGTCAAATGCCGCCGAATCTGCGGCGGTTGCGGACCGTTCGGTTGCGATTGCCTATAACGGTGCAGAAGTGGTACAACGTACTATCGATGGTATGAATACCATTCGTGACCAGATTCAAGAAACCTCAAAACGTATTAAGCGTCTCGGTGAATCATCGCAAGAGATTGGCGATATTGTTGGACTGATTAATGACATTGCTGACCAAACCAACATCCTTGCATTGAATGCGGCGATTCAGGCATCGATGGCGGGTGAAGCAGGGCGTGGTTTTGCGGTTGTTGCTGACGAGGTTCAGCGCCTAGCAGAACGTTCGGCCACAGCGACCAAACAGATTGAAACACTGGTTAAAACCATTCAGGCAGATACGAACGAAGCCGTGATGTCAATGGAATCAACTACCGCAGAAGTTGTACGGGGAGCGAAACTTGCAAAAGATGCGGGTGAGGCGCTTGAAGAAGTACAAACCGTATCTAACAACTTGGCATCATTGATTCAAAGTATCTCGAATGCGGCGCGTCAGCAGGCAGCCTCAGCGGGTCATATTTCAAATACCATGAACGTCATTCAAGATATTACCTCGCAAACCACCTCAGGTACCATGGCAGCCGCTCGTTCAATCGGTCAGCTTAATGAAATGGCGGCGGCGCTTCAAGAATCAGTATCGGGCTTTAAATTGCCAGATGATACTTTAGCAAAAGCTTAATGGCTAATTAGGTTTAGTAATCAACAGTTGGCTAAAAGTAAAGGGTGGTTTTAACCACCTTTCTTTTTATGACTGTTAGATAAAATTATGAGTAGTAGCTAAGGTTACGAGTCTTGGATGAGGTATTGGACGCGCTTGTTTTAATCATTGATTGAGATTTTTTAACGCCAAGTCATGCACCGATAATAAGTTATTCACCCATAATAACTGGGGTAGAGGTAAGACTAAATAACGTTTATGCAACAATACCATCTATCTGAGCAAGCATTGTCACTGTGGCTCAACTATGTTGAACACCAAGTGGGTTTTATCCTACCAAAGTCTCAGAACAACTGGATAAAAGGTATCATTGAGCGGCATATGCGGCGCAATGCGCTTGACAGTACGGCGTTATTACAGACAATTGTGCAGAATACTACTATCTATCATCAGCTAATCGATGATATATTAATTCCTAGAACCCAGTTTTTTCGGCATTTACCCACTTTTGCGTTTGCTGAAGCAGTTGCCAACGCATTGGCATTTGCAGCCGCAAAACCAGCAACGTAGTTTTACAGCGTGGAGTGTGGGATGTTCGACAGGGCAGGAAGCTGTCACGATTGCGTTATGTCTAGAAAATGCCTCGGATGGGATGCAAGTTTATCAAGTGTTTGGTTCAGATTTTCACCAGCAATCATTGATTGATGCGACCCTTGGCGAGTATGAAAACGCGCAAAAACCGTTTATTCCTGCTGTCTATCATCAATACCTTAAAGACGTTGGCAGGGATAAATTTGCGCCAGTCCCTACAATAAAATCGCAATTGCATTTTTTTAGCAAAAATTTAGTCGATGCTAAGCAATCGATTCCTTTAGAGACAGGTCAATGCCAACTGATTGTCTGCAACAATGTGTTAATTTATTTTTGGCAATTTGAGCAGCGTGACATCGTGCGTTATTTAGCCCGTTATTTGGCGGATGATGGTGTTTTGTTATTAGGCGCAGGTGAAAGTCTGGGGTTTAGTGATCCAGATTTACAGCAAATTGCCGTACCGACAATCCATGGCTATTGCAAAACGGTTGCACCAGATTGGCTCAAGGCAGTGGCAAATATTGCGCGCTAATCAGGGAAGTCAATATTGAAGGGTATAAAAGCTATCAACCTAAGTTGACGCCAGACAGCGGGTAAGTTATTTTAAGTGATATAAGAAATTAATAAACGACTGCGTTACAGCTAAGTTAAAATCGAGAAAAATCGTCATCGTTTTTGACAGTCGTTGTCCTAGGAATATGGTATGAGTAAACAACGTAATTTGATCGCCTTAGATTGGTTGATGCCGGTTTTAAAAGACGTATTTAGTGAGCTTAACCAGTTGCTACAACGACATAACGCGCCCCCAGCGTGGCAGTTAATCGGTCAACATTTGCACCAAATCACCGGTGCGCTCGCGCTTGCCAACCAGCCAGCTTTATCAAAACTGGCAAAAACGCTTGATAAAACCACTATCGCTATTCAGCAAGAAACTCTATCCCCGCAGTATTTTAGTCAAATCAGCCATGCGGTGAGATTGCTGCAATTTGACATTGAACAAGTACAAGCTAAACAGCAGATTCATACTGACTGGGTCAATGACCGAATCGCTTATTTTGAGCAACTGCTTGGCATAGCGTCATCTTATGAGCCCATCCAAGCTGCCGCAGACAATACTTTATTATTTTTAAGCCAATTAGCCACGCCAGACATCAAACATTCATGGGACAGTGCCCAAGCCGATGACTTACTTAAAGTCTGGCGTTATACCAGTTTGCAGCTACTACAAAACGAGACCAACGACAGCAAACATTTAGATATACTGACCAAGGTTGCTGGCTATTTGTCCCAAGCTGCCATCAATCCTGCTTGGCGTCAATTTTGGCAGTTGGTCGCAGTGTGGTGCAATAACCTAACCCTCAATGAGCAGCCTGCGCCAACCGCTTATGCTACGCTATTAAACAGTCTGTCATTGGTGCTGACGCATGATTTGACTCTCACCCCTGATATTACCGTGTCTCGTCTGGCAGTTGATGTGTTATTAGCGCTCAATGCGTTAACCCACAAATCGCATGACGCTAAAGCCCTGCTATCAAGCTTGGATATCAATAGTAGCGACACGCTTGATAATTTATTTAGTCAAGTATTGGAAAAACTTGAAAAAATTATTTATCAAGTGCACGAGCCCCTCACCATTTTGCCGCTGCTTGAATCAGTCAAAAATAGTTTGGCAAATCGCGGTTGGGTGTTTTATGAAAACCAAATGGCGCAAATTATCGATGATGTGCGCTTAATGACGCAAGATACTTTGATGGCGTCATCACTGACTTGGCAGGTAGAACGCCAGCTACAAGATTTTTATAGCCAGTTGTTGTCAACGGTTGAAACCCTTGATAGCCAAATTGGCTTACAGCATTTTGCCTATGCCAGCAATCCGCAAAATGAAGCGCTGCGGCAAACGCGCGTGCATGTTGAAAATATCAAGCGCTCGTTTAATCAATATATCCAAACCCGTGATTTAAATAAGTTAACAGTTAATGACGAATTGATTGCCACTATTCAAGTTTTTGGGGCATTGGGCTTAACACGTCCCAAAGAATTGGTCGAACAAATTCGCTTACTATTTAGCCGTATCCATAAAAATTCGGTACACGTCTTAAGCTGGGAAGCCAGTGATGCCATCGCCGACATGATTGCTCGCTTTGAACTATTTTTGGATTATTTATCCAATCAGTCTGTCAACGAAGAATTTTTGGATCAAACTCAAACTCAGCTCAACCGCGCCAATTTATTGCTTAATCGTTTAATCGAAACGCCATTAACCGCCGCTGAAGTGGTAGCACCCACCAAGCACTTTGGCAAAGATACGGTGATTTACGATGATGAAGGCGAACGTATTGCCAGTGATATTAAATCACCAGCACAAGTGCTAGCTACTGCTGCAGAAGCGCCTAACACGCAAACGCCTGTCGTGCAAGAATCGCAAGCACTAGCGGCTGCAAGGCAAGCCCTCAAAGATGATGACTATAGTATGGATGAAGATATCCGAGATATTTTCATTGAAGAGGCGCAAGAAGTCCTCGCTGAGTTGGGTGAGAAGATTCCCGTATGGGAAGTGGATACCCATGAATTAGTCGCGCTCAAAGGTATCCGCCGAGGTTTTCATACTTTAAAAGGCTCAGGTCGTATGGTCGGCGCTCATCAAATTGGTGAGATGTGTTGGGCAGTAGAAAACATGCTCAACCGTGTGCTAGATGGCACTTTAGCGGTTAGTGATGCGTTAGTGGGCTTTATCAAAGATACCCATCGCAAACTGCCGATATTGGTTGAAGATTTTCAGCAGCAGCGGGCGCCAAGTATCGACCCTGCGGTTACCGTGTTGCAAGCGACTAATCTGTTACAGCAGCAGCCAATTAACACAGGCCTGCCAGAAACCAATGGCTTAGACAATCTTGTATCAGTCAGTGATAAGGTAGCTGAAGACAGTGATAATATGGCTCAAGGCAATGAGGTTACGAGTGACACTGCGCCATCAACCACAGGGGATATTCATGCCTTACCTGAGGTGGTGGCTCGCGAATATGAGCAGCTAACGACGGTCACAGATGCGGTCAGCGATCCTGATATTCAAGAAATTTATATCGAAGAAGCCAATGAAGTGATTGAGACAATTGCACCACTTAACCAAGCTTGGCAAGCCAATCCCGATGATTTTGATACCTTAAAAGAAATTCGCCGAGGTTTTCATACTTTAAAAGGCTCAGGTCGCATGGTTGGCGCCAATCAGCTAGGAGAGCTTGCTTGGTCGATTGAAAACATGCTCAATCGCGTGCTTGACCATACCATAGCGGTTGATGAAGGGGTTTTACGTCTAGTTAGTGATGTCATTGAGGCATTTGCTGGGCTCATCACGATTTTTGCCCAAAATCGTACAGCCTATCCTGCCGTGATTCAATTTTGGCAAGCTGTCGCTAATAGCTATGCCAAAAAACATGGCGACAGCTTTAGCTACCATCAAGCCTTATCCGCTTTCGCGGGGCAGGCAGCAGCTTCGCCAACTGCGTCACACACAGATGCGGCGCTTTCATCTAGTCACGCCACCGCCCAAACTCAAGCGCTACAGGATGTCAGTGGCATTAGTGACATCAGTGAAATGGATATCGCTGATGACGTATTTATTGAAGAAGCAGACGAGTTATTGGCCGATATTGATAACTTTATCACCCACCATTTGGGGGAGCCTGCAACGCATGTGCCTGATGCCATATTACGCGCATTTCATACCTTGCGTGGTGGCGCAGCGCTGATTGAACTCAACAATGTCTATCGCTTAAGCGCCGCGGTAGAACAAGCACTGGGCGACTTATTACATAATGAAATACCGCTCACGGCCAGCCAGTTATTGACCTTGCAAGAGGCCAAAGATCTGTTGCAAACCTACATTGATGAGCATAAAATCCATCATGATGTGACGATGGTGGAAGATAACACTGACATTGTTGCCGACTTGATTGAGCGGCTAACAGATGCCAATACCGAATCTTATGAAAGCACAAAACTGACGGTCAAAGACCTGATAGCGCTTGGGATTGATGACTTACTCGATGCCGATCAGCAAGCACAGGCTAGGTTTGCTGGTGAGAGCGAACAAGTTATTGCCTATGCCCAGCAGCTTGAACAGCAAGCGTCAAGGCTTGCGCAAGCGACTGACGGTTTGAGCTATTTCATCATTCCAAGCACCTTACAGTTTGCCTATAAAAAAATCGCTGATTATCCGCAGTTTGCCAAAAACGAAGCCATTTATGATGCCTTAATGGGCGTACACAATCAGCTCATCAATATGTTTGACGCCATTGCAGCAGGACTGCGCGTCAATATCAATGAAGAGGCGATTGAAACCTTAAGAAAATTATTGGCAAAAAGTCAGTACCAAGCCGAGATGGATGCTATCGAGTACCAACCAGTTGCTACCGACGATGAACTGTTGCAGATTTTCTTGGATGAAGTGCAAACCATTCAGCCCGATGTGCAAAATTACTACAACCAATGGCTCAATAACCTTAGCAATCTAGAAGTTGTCAAAGAACTAGCTAATTATATGCACATCTTAAAAGGGGGTGCAGAGCTAATCGGGGTATCGAGTATTGTCGAGATGGCGCTACGTGGTGAGCAAGTGTATAACGCCATTGACAAAGGTATTTTACCCAGTGATACCGATACTGCTTCATTGCTGCAAAAGCTGCATGAAACCATTGCCTCACAGATCAAGCAAGTTCGACAATTTAGTCGCTCTTTTGAAGCCACAGATTTTGCCCAGCAAATTGATGAGGTCATCGCTGGCACAGTACAAATTCGAGACTTGGTATTTGCGGTGCCACTGATTGTTGAAGCCAATCCTGAAGAGTCGATAGAGCAAAAACAATCTGCCAAAGAGGGTGATAGCGCACTTGCGAAAAATGACCCACTCTACATCGAAGAAATTATTAATAACTTTGAAGAGCGTCGTTTAGAGACTTGGAAAGGTCAAGAGCCTGATGAAGATATCTTAAAAGTGTATCTTGAAGAAGCCAAAGAGCTGATTGATAGCAGCAGCCAGCATTTACAAGAATTCCGTAGTAATAACAGTGATCTTGCAGCCTTACAAGCCTTGCAACGTGAATTGCACACCATCAAAGGTGGCGCAAGAATGGTCGGTGCAGAAGGGATTGCCACGTTGGCGCACGAAATGGAAACCATCTACGAAGAGCTAGGCAGCCGCCGCAAACCTGCGACTCGGATGATTGGCAACCTATTGGCGGTGTGTCATGACTGGTTAGCAAGTGCGATTTATGTCTTAGAAAATAAATTTAACCCACAAACGCCGGTGGCATTGGTTGCAGCGCTGCAACAATTCTCGCGAAAACCTGATAGCTTAAAAGAAATCCCCAATGCTAACCTCGCCAGCCAAATTGAACAAATTGATATCTATCGCAGTAGTCTCGGGCAAGACACGTTAGAAGTCAAACAGCGCGACCTAAGCGTCATGCCGCTGATGACGGGTAACTTTGAATCTGAGCAAGATCAATCGAGCCTTAATGCTGAGACGCTTAGGATTTCTGCAAGTACCATGGATCGCATGATTAACCTATCGGGTGAGTCCGCGATCAACCGCTCACGAATCGAGATGGGTATATCGAGTCTATCGAACAATATCGAAGAGATGGGTACAACCGTACAGCGTCTAGCAGATCAGCTACGCCGTATGGAAACCGAGCTTGAGATTCAAATTTTGTCACAAATTGGTGATGAGCATGCGTTAGAAAGTGACTTTGACCCGTTAGAGATGGACCAATATTCAGCGCTTAACCAACTGTCAAAATCGCTCTCGGAGTCGGCATCGGACTTATTAGACATCAAAACCACCATGCTCGATAAAACCCGTGAAACCGAAAACTTGCTACTGCAATTATCACGCACCCAGACTGATTTGCAAGAAGGGTTGATGGACTCACGTACTGTGCCATTCTCGCGTATCACGCCACGTCTGCAACGGATCGTCCGCCAAACAGCCACTGAGCTTGGCAAATCTGTTGAACTGCGAATCCTAAACGATGAAGGTGAAATTGACCGTAATATCCTTGAGCGTATTACTTCACCGCTTGAGCATATGCTACGTAACGCCGTTGACCATGGTATCGAAAAATCGCAAGAACGTATTGAAAGTGGCAAATCAAGAACAGGCTTAATCACACTTGAAGTGCTACGTGAAGGTGGTGAAATCGTTATCAATTTAACCGATGATGGGCGCGGTATTAATGTGAATGCGGTACGCCAAAAAGCGATTGAGCAAGGCTTGATTTCTGCCAAAGATACCAGTCTAAAAACACTTGATATCATGCAATATATCTTTAACGCAGGTCTGTCCACCGCCAAATCCGTATCACAAATATCAGGCCGTGGTGTCGGTATGGATGTAGTACAAAGTGAGGTCAAGCAGCTAGGTGGTGTAGTCACCGTCGATTCTGAAAGTGGCAGAGGCTCACGCTTTACCATGCGTTTACCATTGACGGTTGCTGTGTCTGATGCCTTGATGGTTAGGGCAGGGGATAAATACTTTGCTGTACCATTGGTGCAAATTGAACGTGTGATGCGGGTCAATGTCGATGCGATTGCTAATTTTTATACCACCAATGCCGATAGTATCACTATCGATGGACAAGCCTATCGTCTGCGCTATCTCAATCAGATTTTATACGGTAGCGACCCGGTGGATGCACTAGCCCACCAGTCAAGCAGTGTACCAGTGATTATTATTCGTACTGATTTAGGTCAGCGCATGGCGCTGCAAGTGGATATGATTGCAGGCTCTCGTATCGAAGTTGTCGTTAAACCGCTTGGTCGTCAGCTCTCGCATATCGATGGCATTTCGGCTGCTACCATCATGGGTGATGGTTCGGTCATGCTCATTCTTGACTTGGTGGCATTGATGCGTAATGTCAGCAATATCGCCAAAGTCGAGCAGCAAAAAGCCAATAAGTCGGTCAAACAAGC
The DNA here is from genome assembly GCF_001553955.1 of Moraxella osloensis. NCBI lineage: Bacteria > Pseudomonadati > Pseudomonadota > Gammaproteobacteria > Moraxellales > Moraxellaceae > Faucicola > Faucicola osloensis. The sequence continues at coordinate 1,372,730 of NZ_CP014234.1, read as the reverse complement.
GCACAAACCCGTGGTACTGATTGTCGATGACTCAGTAACCGTGCGTAAAGTCACCTCGCGCCTACTGGAACGTAACGGCTATGAGGCTCAAGTGGCAACGGATGGTATTGATGCGCTAGAAAGACTGCAAGAAATGCTACCGGAAGTCATTGTATTGGATATTGAGATGCCACGTATGGACGGCTTTGAAGTCGCCAATCATATTCGCCATAACCCACGACTTAAGCATATCCCTATTGTCATGATTACATCGCGTACCGGTGAAAAACACCGTGAACGCGCGTTTGGTATCGGGGTAAATGAATACATGGGTAAACCATTCCAAGAACAAATGCTGTTAGACACCTTAGCGCGCTTTACCCAACAAGCAAAAACTGACTAAGCCGACCATGTAAAGGATACAATCATTCATGCTGTCAAAGCACTTAACGCCGCCGCGATTTTTTATCGTTGCTGAGGAAAATCAGCAGCGGCTTGCCTTTAGCGATACTATTCGTTCATGGGGGTTTGAAATCGTGGAATGCTTGGCAGCGTCACAGCTGACCGAAAAACATTTTCAGCAAAAAGTGGATGTGTGGCTAGTCGATACCCAAGACGATTACGCCGTGATTCAAAATATTGAAAAACAACTGAATGTCAATTTGACTAAGGTCGTACTACTGGGCTTTGTCACGGCGCCTTATATCAATGAAAGTCTGTTATATGCCAAATGGCAACGTCAACTCAAGCGAAAAATCGCCATAATGCTAGAACGTAGCGATTTGCTAGCGCACTATGAGCCTGCCAAGCGTGAAATCAAACCGTGGAAATATGTGGTATTGCTCGCGGCATCGATGGGCGGACCGCTCGCCATTAAGGAATTTTTAGATAATTTGCCCGAAGATTTGCCAGTATCACTGTTACTAGCGCAGCACTTTAACCAAAATATGCTCAACACCTTGCCAAGAATTTTAAATCGTCACAATGAGTGGCGCTGTGACATAGTGACCAATACCCAAAAATTATTGTCAGGGCGTTGTTTGATTTTACCGATTGAGCACAGCGTGGTATGTGATTCCAATGGACGGGTAATTTTGCAGCGTAAACCTTGGCAAGGCAGTTACAAACCGCCAATCAGTGAGGTCATGCGTAATTGCAGCGAAGCGTTTGGCAACAATTTAATCACTATCGTGTTCTCTGGTATGGGCAATGATGGTAGTGATATGGCAGCGACGGTCAAAAAAAATGGCAGTATTATTTGGGCGCAAACCCCTGATAGCAGCACCTGTGCCAGCCAGCCACAAAGTATGATTGAAAGCAATCAAGTTACTTTTGTTGGCACCCCTAAGCAGTTAGCCGAGCAGCTAATCGCCTTGTGTGGCTAATGCTATAGACTGGCTAAGATAACCGCTAAATTTCTTATTAATCACTAAAATGAGCAAGCCATGGCAAACGAGTTAAACCGTTACTTTAAGCAAGATGAAGATGTAGGCGTCCTAAGTATCACTACAGGTCAATTAACCATTGCTCGAATTCCTTCTAGCAGTTCGCCTGACTGGATTGTGCCGCAAGCCTTGATTTTGAGTATTGATAACTATGATGAGCGCATCTGGAATTATCTTTGGCGCGGTCAAGAAGTGCCGGTGTATCACTTGTTGCCAAAAGATGAGCAGCCCACCCACTTAGTGGTGTTAGAAAGCGTCACCGACATCCATCGTCTTGCCTTACAAATCCACGGGGAAGTGACTTTCCATTCTGTGCGTATTGCCGATCTCAAAGACGCTGATGACGCCACTTACCAAGCTGAATTAGCGACTAACTACCCTGACTTATTAACCGCCTTAAACGCGCCAGATGATGCGCTCGTCGAGAGTTCACGCGCACCGAATTTGGCAGATTACAGCCTACAGCACGCTTATATTTCTCAGCCAGTCATGTTGGCAGGTGAGCTATGTGTGGTGGCAGATTTGGACAAACTCTCGCATTTCTTGGTGGATTTAGATAGTTAGACGCAGTCCGCTTTTGTGCTATTTTACCAACAGTCTGTTACTTTTATTTTGCCCAAACATTGCTAGAATAACCCAAAACAAATCATGATAAGGTAAAATCCATTATGGCATTATTTCCTGCAAATGAAGCGCCACAGCCGATTGCCCCACACGGTATCAACAAATGGTCGCTATCGTCACGTATTTTCCATTGGATTAGTGTGGTATTGCTGATTGCAACTTGGGCAATGATTGAGCTGAATGAAGATGCGACTGACTTTACCTATTTTGATTTGCATAAAGCGTTTGGACTCAGTGTATTATTTTGGACAGTAGGTCGTATTATCAACCGTTTTGTCACCAAAGCCCCCGCCGATGTACCGATGCCAAAATGGCAAAATAAACTATCGCATTTAACCCATTTGGCACTGTACTTGATTTTGCTTGCCATGCCTTTGGCGGGCTGGTTTTCTGTTATGTTTGATGGGGAAGGGGTGAGTATGTTTGGGCTGTTTGATATCCCAGCCTTTGTCAGTGAAAACAGTGATTTGTCAGGCACGTTAGAAAAAATTCACAAAAATCTGTTGTGGACGTTGCTGCTGGTGTTCACGGCTTTGCATATCATCGGCGCGCTGTATCACCAATTTATCCAAAAAGACCATTTGATTCGCCGTATGCGCTAAGTTAGCTGATAGTATAAAAAAGCCCATGTATGATGGGCTTTTTAGTAACAATTTTTTAAAAGCAAGCTAGATTAAAAACAATCTAGATTAAGCGCAACATGAATTATTGGCGTGTACTATCAGGCAAGCTGATATTCATCTCCAATACTTCCATGTTCGCTTCATTGTGATGTTGAATATTGACGTCATCAATGTTGACACCTGACACGTAGGTATTGACCACGGCCAAAATCTCACGTTTCATTTTTTCGATACGCTCTGGGGTTAACCGATTGTGCAAGCGGTTTTCGCTGGCAACGATGACCTTTAGGCGCTCTGCGGCAGTATTGGCACTGTTTGACTTTTGCTCACCGCCAAATAAATTACTCCAAAATCCCATAGCCTAACCTCCAAACCAGCGTTGTAGGAAGCTTTTCTTCTTCACCTCGATATGGCGATAGGGACGTTCTTCCCCCAAGAAACGAGCGACCATGTCATCATAAGTTTGACCGGCTTTTGAATTTTGATCTAGCACCACAGGGACACCTTGGTTTGATGCCTCAAGTACGCTATTGCTTTCAGGAATCACGCCAAGTAGTGGCACTTTTAGGATGTCATTAGAGATACTGTTGATGTCCATCATTTCACCGCGCTCAGCACGCTCAGCGTTATAGCGGTTGATGACCAAGTGCTCGCGTACCACGCCTGTACCTTCTTCAACTTTTTTGGTACGGCTTTGCAAAATACCAATGATACGGTCTGAGTCACGCACCGATGAGATTTCTGGGTTGGTCACGATGATGGCTTCATCGGCATGGTACATAGCGAGCTGGGCACCGCGCTCGATACCAGCGGGCGAGTCACACACGATGTAGTCAAATTGTTTGGCTAACTCATTAATGACTTCCGCGACTCCTTCATCGGTCAAGGCATCTTTGTCACGCGTTTGGCTGGCAGGTAAAATAAACAAGTTATTGAGCTGTTTGTCTTTTACCAACGCTTGTGACAGGCGCGCGTTCCCTGAGATAACATCAACAAAGTCATACACGATGCGGTTTTCACAGCCCATAATAAGGTCAAGGTTTCTAAGACCCACGTCAAAGTCAATCACCACAGTTTTAAAGCCGCGAACGGCGAGACCCGTAGCGAAAGAGGCACTGGTGGTGGTTTTACCTACCCCGCCTTTTCCTGAAGTTACAACAACGATTTTTGCCACTTTGGCATACTCCTATTCATAGCACGGTGTCAGTGAGGCAGTATTGAATCATTCAAGCCATACACACATTCACGCTAAACTGGTTTGAAAAATATGGATATAAATTAACGTAAATCGTTAAAAATTAAGACTTAAATGTTAGTTAGCCTAAATTTGGTTAATTGGACTAGTTTAGCATAAAAAACTTTTCGAAGTTAATCGAGAGATTGACGATTTTTGCATAGATTGTGGTATAAGTGGTTGTTTAGGTGATTGTTATTCCATCAATTCAAACACCAAACCTTGTCCATCCAAGTAGCTGACTTGTACCGCTTTATCCAAATACTCAGTAGGAATATTTTCTTTTAGGCAATAAGTACCCGCAACTGATACCAGTGACGGGTTAAAACGCAAACAGAATATTTTGGCATTGGTGTCGCCCGTCGCCCCTGCGACCAATCGCCCTTCGGCTTTGCCATACACGTGTAGGCTATAATCGGTAATGGCTTCCGCGCCGGCATTGATGCCTTTGGTCAAAATCACGTCGCCACCAACATGGTTGATACTTTGACCTGAGCGCAACATTTGACTATGCACCAAATCGCCTTCAAGCTGCGATTGGTGATGCGGTGAGGCGACAAATTTGTCAGGTGCAGCTACGGTATTATTGCTTGTGGTCGCATTGCTTGCGGTATCATTGGTTACGATATCATTGGCGGTTTGGTGGAGAGTGGCAGCATGGGTGGGTCGTTTGGTTGCTTGACTGTCGGATGTGAGTGATTGGGTAGGGGATTGCGCAATGTGTTGAGACGATGGAGTATTTGCTGTGCTGTCTGATTTTCGCTCACTACCCGTCGCCACATTTTTTGCTGCTTTGCCGTCAATGCGTTGCCCATCTGCTGGAAAAATGGCAATGCGAAGCTCATTGGCCTGGGTGTCATTGGCGCCTGTGACCAACCCAATCGGCTGTAACCCTAGCACCCATAAGCCGCCCCAAAGCTGGGCTAAATTTAATGGCTGTTGACAGCTGACAATCACCGGTAAGTTGGACTGGCGTTGACGACCTAGCTTTTGTGCAATCTTTGTCAAAATTACTTTGATATCATTGCCTTCAATATTTAGGCGGGTAAAGTTCAGTAGCCTGCCCGTAAGTTTCACGCTAGTGGCTACAGGGTCGGTGGGTAATGGGTTGGCTGGCTGCTGACTTTGCGCTGAATCCTGCTCTGATAGGTTGGGTACGCTTTGTAAGTTTTGTGATGAACTATCTTGGGTCAAGTCAAGGGCAGCGGGCTGTGTCATGAAAAACCTTTTTATAATAACTTTTTATACATCAAAATTGATTCATACCGCATATTAGCAAGTATTATTTAAAACAACAACCATTCACCGCGCTATTTATTGTTTGGCAACCAAAGCCGTAATAGGGCAATAAAAAAAGCGTTGCACAGCCGTTAGCTGCCAGCCAAATTGGTGGATTGAATCAGCGTATTTGGTGCTTCCATTGTTGAATGCGAACTTGGTTGGCAAGTGACGTCAAACTATCATCAATAATATCGCTAACTAATTTTTCTAGCGCAGGGCTAGTGACATCAATTTGCACCAAGCTTTTGGCGATTTCTTCATACATCAGCGTGAGCGTTTGCGGTTTGGTAAGGTTGGTGGTCAAGATTAATGTCAGATTTTCCCCAATGTGTTGCCCGATGCTGTGCATTTGGTTCTCTATTATACTACCTGCAATTGGTATCAAGCGTAATATGCGATGCAGCTCGGGCGTATCGGTTAGCGCTTGCTGAATGGCTAGACCTACTTGTTTTGCCAAAGGTTTGGCAAAGATGGCAGGATGGTCGGGCGTGGATTGTAATAACGGTGTGGCTTCTTGCTGCAGCACTTCGACAATGACCTTTTGAATGTCATCTCGATGCTTGTCGATGATGTTTTTGACCAAATGCCCATCGGCGTTGCTAATTTCGGTGCGGATATTGTCAATCGCAGTTAAAATCACCCGATCAGAAATCTCTTCCATAATCATTTGATAATAAAATTTGATAGTGGCAAGCCAACTGGCGGGCAAAACTTTGTAGCCCAGCTCATGCAGCCGATAGCCAATCACGCCAACGCGCAGCAGTCGCAATGCGCGCAGCTGCGGTGCACAGCCCAACACTTCATACCAATGCACGAATGGAAAGAAAAACCAGCGGTAATAGCGTTTTTGGACGATGGCAATCAACCAACGAACCACAAGCTCGGCTACCAAAAAGATGGTAAACAGACCCCCTGCCACTTTGAGCGGCTCGTGCCATCCTTGCTGATAACTGACGATACTGTCAACAAACCCCAGCCAACTTGCTATTTTTGCCATAAAACTACTTAGCATCAAAGTGTCAAACCCCATGAGCAGCAAGTCCAACACAATGGCAACCATCATGATGATATCGTAGGCTAACTGCCAACGACTGGGTTTGGCAGGGTGGGTAGTGAGCGGTTGGTTAATATTCGGGCTTGGCGTTGGGCTGGATTTTGGGTCTAAATTAGCAGTTGGCATAAAAAATTGCTCAAAATGGGGTCGATACCGCAAAAAATGTGAGTGAGGACAAGGCAGGTAAGTCATATATCGCATGGCTTACCTGAGATTTTAACTAGTAGTGTCACTAGTGATATGTCACTAGTAAGGCGTCGCTAGGGATGACGGGTAAAATCATCGAGCATGGCTTGGATACGTTGGTCCTTTTGTTGCCACAAGTCATTAAGCCAACGGTACATATCTTTTTTGGTTTGTTCATCCTGTTGGTATTTGCCATCCATGAGCCGCTGTAGCAAGTCATCTGGCAATGCAATTTTTTGAATATCAACCCCGATGCGTTTGATATTACCTTGCCACAAATCCTGATAGCTAGGAACACCGTCAGGATACACAATCGTCATATCAAGCACGGCGTCTAGATCATCACCCAACGCACCCAATGCAAGTGCAATGCCGCCCGCTTTGGGTTTTAGCAAATGTTGATACGGTGATTGTTGCAAATCACGTTTTTTTTCGGTAAACCGCGTGCCTTCGATAAAGTTAAGTAAGGTAAAAGGCTTGTCGAGTAAGTTTTGACAAGCGCGTTTGGCTTCGATGATATCGCGGTCTTCTAGCGCTGGATTTTTAGCAATCGCTGTTTTCGAGTAGCGTTTCATCATCGGAAAGTCTAAAAAATAAAAGGCCTGCCCCACAATGGGGATATAGATTAGCTCGTATTTGGCAAAAAATCGCGTTAATGGCAGTCGGTTTTCACTGATATATTGGATGACAGTGGTGTCGACCCAAGATTGGTGATTGCTCAGCAAAATATATTTGCCATCAACCGACAAATCATCAGGCAGGTTGACGCGAAAATCAATATCGGGCAGGATATTTTCAATTAAGCGATTGTTGGTGTTGATCCAGTGATTGGCTATTTTTAACACGGATTTATCGGCCAATGTATGACCCGTTAATGTTTTTACCGCGCCCATCGCCCAAAGCGGTAGACTAAACAGCACTGAATTGCCGGTAATGGTCCCTACCGCCATTGCTAAGCTGGCGTTTTGCGCCAAAGGTAATGATGTTTTACGCAGTTTATTTAACGTGTTTTTGAGCAAGGATGGTTTATTGTTATTTGTCATATCTGGCTCTAACTCCCACAAAGCTTCCTTGAAAAAGCGTATTTAAATGAGACATAAAAACATACTTGGCTTTATTCACTTAGCTTTATTAACTTAGCTTCGCTAATTGTAAAAATAAGTGTTAGTTTAGCAAACGTCAAAAATGTTCACTAATAAATTTTTATACACTGGCAAGCACAAATCTTGCAGGTTTATTGGTGCTACGCTATACATCCCAGTAAAGTTAATTGTCAAAAAATTTTTTTAAAAATTAACAAGTTATTGAATAAGCTATGGATAATAGATTGACCATCCAGCACAGTTTTCATCAAAATCACGAAGCATTTAATATATAAAAATAAATAATATAGATAATGAATACTTGAAAATATTTTGTAACAAATTATGCCATCCTACAACATCCTTAAGACAAATCATTACATATAACGAAAAAGTTTATTGCATAATGAGCTCAATCACAAAGCAACTGAGTGTTGTCAGGTTTATCTGGCAAATGAGATAAAAACAACAAGTTGGTGCGTGACAATTATAACTAAGTAATTATAACTAGAGGAATTCAAAGGAGATTACTCATGCGTACTAAATTATTAGCAGCTACTTTAGCATCAGGTGTTATCTTAACAGGTTGTGCAACAACGCCAACTGGTACGACAACAACAGGCATTACCGACAATAAAGCGCTTATGGGGGGTCTATTAGGGGCAGCCGCAGGCGCGGGTATTTCAAAAGCAACGGGCGGTGAAAAAACCGGTCGTGATGCGGCAATCGGTGGTGTACTAGGTGCAGGCGTGGGTTACTACATGCAGCAACAAGAAGCAAAACTTCGTGCAGAAACCGCAGGTTCTGGCGTAACGGTAACGCGTGACCCAGTGACTAATAACATTAACTTGTCTATCCCAGAAGCGATAACTTTCCGCGTTGGTGATTCTACTATTCTACCTAACTTCTATAATACGTTAGACAAAGTAGCTACCACACTACGTGACTATAACCAAACTAACATTCAAGTAAATGGTTACGCCTCAGTGGAAGGTGATGCAAATAGAAACCAAGCGTTATCACAACGCCGTGCATCAGCAGTCGCTAATTACTTAGTCAATCGTGGTATCTCTAGTAACCGTATCAGCGCTATTGGTCGCGGTGCGACAACACAATTTGGCTCAAGCTATGAACCAAACCGCCGTGTAGAGATGATTATCCTTGCACCACAGTCAGTTAACTAATCAGTCAGTTAACTAATCAAGTCAAGCTAGCTGATATTTTCATCCGCGAATTGATAAAAAAAGCACCTTTTATAAGGTGCTTTTTATCATCCGTTGCCGTAAAACCACCGACTTTAGGCGGTGGATATAAGGCAACTTGTACACTATAACGCTTGCATAAATTTTGCTAAAATAATTTGCATGAAAACACTCAAGCTACGCATACGAGATAAACACACAGCAAAGCTTAACCGCCTAAGTGGTTTGGTTAATTTCGTATGGAACTATGTCAATGCGTTAAGCTACGAGCATCTTAAGCGTACTGGCAAATTCTTTAGTGCGTATGATTTAAACGAATATACCAAAGGTAGTGGTGAACTACTTGGCTTACACAGTCAGACTATCCAAGCCATCAATGAAACCCACGCCAAATCGCGTCGCCAATTCAAAAAAGCCAAACTAAACTGGCGAACCAACAACCCAAATTCAAAACGTAAATCATTAGGCTGGCTACCATTCAAGCAATCGGCTATTAAACACATCGCCACCCACCAAACAGGTAAAAAAGGCTTAAAATCAACCCTACAGCTTAGTTTAGCTAAAGGGCAAAAGCTCATCATTGACCTATGGGACAGCTACAACCTTAGCCTATATCAAATTAACACACTAGAAATCGTCCAAGATAGCCGTAACCGTTGGTATGCCTGTATCACCGTCAAAGACTACCCTAAAACACAATGCGGAACGGGTAGCGTAGGCATTGACTTAGGGCTTAAAGACAGTGCCACTACCTCAAGCGGTGACAAACTCACCATCAAGCAAACGCTAAAATATGCAAAACAATTAGCTATAGCCCAACGCTCAAACAACAAAAAACGTATCAAGGCTATCCATGCCAAAATCAAAAACACAAGGCAAGACCTGATACACAAATTCACCACCCAATTAGTTAAAGATAATGCGCTAATCGTGGTCGGTGATATTCAGAGTAATCAATTTAATAGTAAAAAAGGCAAACTCGCCAAATCGGTTTACGATGCAGGCTGGTTTGAACTGAAACGACAACTGACCTACAAATGCGAGAACGCAGGTTGCCGTTTTGAAATCGTGAATGAGAGATACACGACCCAGCGATGTTCGTGTTGCGGTGAAATCACCGCCAATAGTCCGAAAGGTAGAAAATCGCTTGGAATAAGAGAATGGACTTGTGCAACGTGTGGCACACGGCATGATAGAGATATCAATGCCAGTAAGAACATTCTTGCGGTCGGGCTTGACCGTCTTGTAGAAGGAATCCCCTTGCTTTAGCAAGGGGAGGAAGTCAAGTTAAGACGAGGACCACAAGCGAAGATAGTATAACTCATACCGCAAGCGATTTTGACGATATACTCACTTGAATTGAACCGACTTATTTAGCTGACTTATTTAACTCTAACCGATTAGACCCGCTGACATATTGATTAACGAGGCTAATGGCTGTCTGCTCATGGCTGCCTGCGCCGGCTTGTTGGGTGCTTTGATTGTGGCGATTTAGGCATTAAAACGCGAGGTTTTTTGCGCGCTTGTGGTTTTGTCGTTGCCGCGGATAAAGGTTGGACACCCAGTCGCTTTAAATCGGCAGGTGATAGCGGTATTTGTGTGGATGCGCCAACCTCTAAATTCCCCAAGCTAAAGCCACTTGATGCCATGCGAATCAGCCGCAAACAGGGCAGTCCCACATGGGCCGCCATGCGACGCACTTGACGATTTTTACCTTCGAAAATAGTGATGGCTAGCCACGTGGTGACTTTGCGTTTGGCAATCTTGTCCGGCGCTTGCCAAATATGCTCGGCAATTTGTGCTTCGCTTAGCCGCACAACTTCGGCAGGTAAGGTGATACCGTCTTTGAGTGGCACCCCTGTTTGTAGTTGCTGTAGCTGGGCATCGCTTGCATCGCCTTCCACTTGTATCCAGTAGGTTTTGCCTTGTTGTTTGCCTGCATTGGCTTTGGGTGGATGGGTCAAGGCTTTATTGACTTGCCCATCAGCGGTTAGCAGTAGTAATCCTTCGGAAGTGGCATCTAATCGCCCTGCAACGCGTAAGCTTCTGTCGCTAAAATAATCGCTGAGCGTCGCAAAGTTGTTATTGTCATCGCTGCGAAATTGGCTAAGTACGCCATAGGGTTTGTTAAATAAAATCAGTGTCGGCATGGTAGAGGATGACAAGTGAGTGAAAAAAAAGCTTAAAGTGCATCAAGCAGATAAGTTACTCAGTGTAAACGCTAATCCTGGCTATTGCAATTTGGCTATTGCAATAAAGTCACCGTTATAAACCACACCGCCCAACGCCATACATATTTTGCAAAATTGTGCCAAATTGTGCCAGATTGTGCCAGATTGTGCCAGATTGCGTAAAAGGATAAGCCCGTATTTTTGGCTAAAAACAAGGTATAATAATCCGTTCATACAACTACAATAATACTGACATATGTCCTATCACTATCAATTTACTACTGAGTTTGATTGGCGCTCACAGACACAGTGGCAGACGCCTGATACGCCCTTTATGTCCTTTGATTTTTGGCAAGCGCTGATAGATGCAAAGCTGATTGGCGGGCGCAGCGATTGGTGGGTGCAGTATGTGCAGATTGTCGATGACAGCGCTCAACTGATTGCCGTGATGCCCGTGTTTATCAAAAAGCATCACCAAGGCGAATATGTGTTCGATTTTAGCTGGGCAGAAGCCTTTGAGCGCTATGGTAGAAATTATTATCCAAGATTGGTGACAAGCGTCCCCTTTACCCCCGTCACCGGCGAGCGGATTTGGGTGGCACAAGGCAAGTCATTAACCGCGTCACTGTATCAGACCTTACTACAAGCGATTGATGAATTGGCAAGCCGCTATCAAGCATCCACTTGGCACGGACTGTTTTTCTCCCCAAAAAATGTCCAAGCGTTGCAAAATGCGCCCAATCTTTGCGAGCGGCTAAGCTGTCAGTTTTTATGGCAAAATCGCAATCTACAGGATAAAAAATGCGCCAATTTTGATGAGTTTTTGGCAACATTAACTGCCAAAAAACGCAAGTCAATTAAGGTTGAACGCCAAAAGGTGCTCAAACAAAATCTAAGTTGTCAGGTTAAAATCGGTGACGATATCACCGAGGCGGATTGGGCAGTTTTTTATCAATGCTATGCCATGACCTATCTGGTCAGAGGGCGGCAGCCGTATTTGAATTTAGCGTTTTTTAAGCAGGTTGGGCAGACTATGGCAGACAAGCTGATGCTCGCTCAAGCGCATAACGCGCATGGCGATATCGTGGCTTGTAGTTTGTTTTTTTTCGATGACGATGCCGCTATCAGCACGTTATATGGTCGCTATTGGGGCTGCCTAGAAGAATATGATTGTTTACATTTTGAGCTGTGTTATTACCAAGGCATTGAGTTTGCTATCAAGCATGGCCTTCGCTACTTTGACCCCGGTACCCAAGGGGAGCACAAGTTGATTCGCGGCTTTTATCCGGTGTTGACTCATTCGCTACACCGTGTCTACGACAAGGTGTTTGCCCCTGCCATTGCCCAGTTTTGTCAACACGAACAGCACGCTGTATTGGCGTATCAAGCCGATGCGATGACCGCGTTACCTTTTAATGACACCTATAAAAGCCAATTTTTTGGTGACGGTGCCGCGCAAGGCACAATACCCGATAATGAGTTTTTGAAAAAATAATGATAAATGTTGGTTTAAACCTAAACTTAGCTTTCGCGCATTTGAGCGTGGCACACAAACAGCAGATACCGCCGAAACTCATCCCTTGGCTGACGTCAACAGGGTCGCTCACCGCCAAATTTGAAGCTTTATCTCGGCATAAACTCATCGTACAGCCGACGTTTGAAGGGCGGCAAACCTTGTCCCTGAGCGAAAAGCGCCAATTGCAGTTACCGCTTGGGGTGAGCCAATCGGCATGGGTACGCGAAGCCTTATTATTCGGCAAGCCTAATCAAGAGGCGTGGGTGGTGGCGCGGTCTGTATTTCCGTTTGCTAGCCTCATTGGTAATGCGCGAAAACTGGCGAATTTGGGCACAACACCGATTGGCTATATACTGTTTCGTCGGCATGGCGCAGTGATGACCAATCGCTGGATTGATGTGACAGCGCAAGGCTGGCGACGCACCACCCTTTACCAGTGGCAGGGCAGGCATTTTTTGATTAGTGAGACTTTTTTACCGGCATTTGAAAATAGTCTTATGGGCGAAGAAGAAAACGGCATGATTCATGTCAGTAGCGATAAAGGCGAAGGCTGGGTACAAAAACCATTGGTTGCTGTGCGCTAGTATTTAAATAGTTAGCCAAAAAAAGACAGTTAGGGTAACTGTCTTTTTTTATGAAAATTTTTTGGATGGCGCGTTGTATTAATGAGTTTTTCAAACCAATATCAGTCAGGTCATTAGCCGACGACAAGTAATAGGACAAATTCAGCCAAATGGCTGGATTATTCACTAAAAAAAACCAAACCATGCTAAACTAAGCCATATTTTCGGTTTTATCCGCCCATTTTTTGACTCACTTAAAAGGAAATTGCCATGTTTAAAAATGTGACTATTCACCAGTTTGACGCTGAACTTGCCCAAGCGATGGACAATGAAGCCAAACGTCAAGAAGACCATATTGAACTGATTGCTTCAGAAAACTACTGTTCACCAGCGGTGATGGAAGCGCAAGGTAGCCAATTGACCAATAAATACGCTGAAGGCTATCCAGGCAAACGTTATTACGGTGGCTGTGAATATGTTGACGTGGTCGAGCAATTAGCGATTGACCGTGCCAAAGAATTGTTTGGCGCAGACTACGCTAACGTACAGCCACACGCCGGCAGCCAAGCCAACAGCGCGGTATTTTTAGCCTTATTAAAAGCGGGTGATACGGTACTTGGCATGAGCCTTGCTGATGGCGGTCACTTGACGCATGGTGCGCATGTAAACTTCTCTGGTATCAACTATAAAGCCGTACAATATGGCTTAAACAAAGAAACGGGCATCATCGACTATGATGAAGTCGAACGCCTAGCCAAAGAACACCAACCCAAAATGATTATCGCGGGTTTTTCTGCTTATAGCCAAGTGGTTGATTGGCAAAAATTCCGTGACATCGCAGACAGCGTTGGCGCATACTTGATGGTCGACATGGCGCACGTAGCAGGACTGGTTGCTGCAGGGGTTTATCCAAGCCCTGTGCAAATCGCTGACGTTACTACTACCACTACCCACAAAACCCTACGCGGTCCACGTTCAGGCTTAATCCTGGCAAAAGCCAACCCAGAGATTGAGAAAAAACTCAACTCTGCTGTGTTCCCTGGCAACCAAGGTGGTCCATTGATGCACGCGATTGCGGGTAAAGCTGTGTGTTTTAAAGAAGCGTTAAGCGAAGATTTCAAAGCCTACCAACAACAAGTGGTTAAAAACGCCAAAGCCATGGCAGACGTCATCATGTCACGTGGTTATGACATCGTCTCGGGCGGCACGGAAAATCACTTAATGCTGATTAGCTTAATCAAACAAGAAATCACCGGTAAAGAAGCGGATAAATGGTTGGGCGATGCCCATATCACCGTCAACAAAAACGCGGTACCAAATGACCCTAAATCACCGTTTGTGACTTCTGGGGTGCGTATTGGTACGCCCGCAGTCACTACCCGTGGGTTTGGTGAAGCGGAAGTAAGAGAATTGGCTGGCTGGATTTGTGATGTGCTCGATAGCCGCGGTGACGAAAACGTTATCGGCGAAGTGCGTGAAAAAGTCCAAGCAATTTGCGCTAAACACCCAGTGTACGAGCAAACAGCTTAATCATCGGCTATTAAAAACCGCTCAAAAAACCGCCTAAGTCGTGACTCTGGGCGGTTTTTTTATGGCTAGCATTTATTGACCCAGACGGCTCAAAAGCGACGCTTTGAACCTGTTATCTTACGCACTAGATTTTAAGCTAGGCAAAGCATTTTAAGCTAGGCAAAGCGCGATTTACCAATACCAAAGCGTGATAAGAATTTTTTGACTTTATTACCAAAACTACGGGTTTCAACTTCAGTGACTGCATCAACGACATGTCGTGCTTGTAATTTTGGTTGATTGACTAAGGTTTGGTGATAATCATAAGCGCGCTGAATACTGATTTCGAGTAACAACAAATTACTGGGGCGCGGTAGGTAGCGATAGACTTGCCCTTTATTGATCAAGTCGATTAAGGTGTGGCTATCGTTGAGTGAGGTGAGTACCAATACCGCTAAATCTGGAAAGCTTTGTTTTAATGCATAGATTACGGGTGAAATATTCTCGCCACCCAAGGACACATCGGTGATTGCCACGCCAAAACGGTCATTTTCAAGTAACTCAATCGCTTTTTCTAATGAATTTGCCCAGTGCGTTTCAAACTGGGTGAATTTTTGCTGCATCTGTAAATATACCATTTCACTGTCATCGATAACCAACACTTTGCGTTTGGCGATGGTTGGCTGAGCGACATGCAGATTTTCTTTGAATACATCTTTGGTTTGCAGCGCGATTTGGGTGGCTTGATTAACGATACTTTTAAGTTCATCCGTCTGCCAAGGTTTGGTGATATAACGAAAAATCTCCCCTTCGTTGATGGAATCAATTACCGCAGTTAAGTCTGCATAGCCGGTCAATAAGATGCGGATAGTATGGGGTGATACGTTTTTGACATCTTTTAGTACTTCGACACCCAGTTTTTTTGGCATGCGTTGGTCGCTAATCACCACTTGGACCTCGTTATTTTGCACATAGCTTAGTAGCTCATCGGGCTCGGTAGTGGTAAACACATCATGGGTGGTGCGAAAATGCATTTTTAGGCTGCGTAGAATGCGGTCTTCATCATCGATAAAGGCAATCTTAGGTTTAGTTACGGTCGTTATCATGGTCATGTCACTTATGCATGTTGACTAAAATCAAGGTTGACTACAATTAAGGTCGACCACAATCAAGTGTGGCTCGTGTATGGCTGAGCAGATTGCCTGTCAGCCGCCATCGGTTATCGGTTATCTAACATTAGCATTAACTTTCTTCTGCGATTAAAAGCTTGGGTGATTGCTCGCTGCTAATCGCTGTTTTAGGCAATCTGATGGTAAATGTCGTGCCTTCGCCAAGTTGTGATTGCACATGAATATCGCCGTTATGCTGCTCCATGATTTGGGTCGAAATGGCAAGACCCAGTCCCGTACCTTCGCCTGCCGCTTTGGTGGTAAAGAACGGTTCAAAAATCTTGGCTTGGGTCTCAGCGCTCATCCCCGTACCGTTGTCTGCCACGCTGATATACACATTGGCGGCATCTTCTGTGCTAGTAATGTGTAATGTAGGGTGCTGATTTTGCCCCATCGCTTGTGCCGCGTTATTAAATAAGTTTAGCAGCACTTGGTTAATCTGGGATGGGTTACAACTAACCGGTTCGATAGCATTTAATTCAGTTATCACCTCTAAATGCTTGATATTGTTACGGGCAATGACTAGGGAGTTTTTGATACAGTCGTTGATATCGACGGCTTTGATTTTGGCTTGGTCGATACGAGAAAAATCACGTAAATTGACGACCAATTCTGAGATTTGGCTAACCCCAAATTTGGCGTCATCCACCAATCCATGCAAATCATCACTCACCGCATCAGCGACCAATTCATCACTGCAAGCAATGGTTTGTTCAATGGTTTGGTTGATGGTTGCTGTATCAGTCGGCGACGCTTGCATCAGATGTTTGAGCTGCTGGGTATGGTCAATCAATTCGTCATAGCGTACGATATTTTCATCAATCAACTCTAAGTTACTACCCACATAGCCCAATGGCGTGTTCACTTCATGGGCAACACCTGCGACCATTTGACCGATGGTTGCCATTTTCTCTGATTGTACCAACTGCACTTGAGAGGCTTTTAAATCTTTTAATGCTTGGTGTAAGTTTTCGGTACGCTCTGCCACTTGCTGCTCCAAGCGTTCATTGACTTTTGCTAATGCGCCTTCGTTCTCGACCACCCGATCAACCAGCTGGTTCATCGAGTCAGTAATCACGCCAATTTCTTGAATGTTTGCCGGTGGCAATTTGTGATCACTGAGTGACAGATATTTTTTTTGTGCAATCAACTGACCGATTTCACGGACGTTACGAGCGACTTGGTGCAGCGGTACCGCCAAAATACGGTGGAAAATATAACCACTTAATAGCAGTACCGGTAAGAAACCCAATAGCATATACCATTGCAGCTGTTTACCTAGTTGATTGGCAAATAACATCAGTTCTTGATTGGGTTTGACGATGACCATTTTCCAATTGGTCATCGGCATGGCAAAAATAAACGCGGTTGAAGGGGTTTTGAGCAATAAATCGTTGTCTAAGCTTACTTGTTCGACAAAATGGGTGGCGTTGAGATTTTCATTTTGCCCGCTTTGGGTCATTAGCATGGCTGAAATGATGCGTGCTTCTGAGGCGGAGATTTTTTGTAGATTGGTACTACTTACTAGCGTATTGGCCGTAAAATCAAATTTACCACCGTCTATTTTTTGCGCTTGTTTGATGATGTTGTCATTGATGTTGTCTAAGCTTTTGGCAATGGGGGCAAAATCAGGGTTTTTCTTGGCAAAACTATTAACATCAATCATCTCGCCTTGCGGGTTAGTAGCAGTCACTTGTTTGACTTGGGCTTCATTGGGGAAGGTCAAAAAGTTGTTGTTCATATCGACCAAAAACACATAACCGCCTGTTTTGCGCTGCCATTCTTTGACCATCGACTGCATACGCCCGAGCAGCACATCAAAACTCACCACCCCTTCAAAGCCATTGTTTTGGGCATTAAAAATCGCCTTGGCACAGGTCATGACGGGCTGTTTGGTGGTCGGGTGAATATAAGCACGGCTCCACACACAGTGGTCATGATTGGCATATACGGCGGGCACATACCACCAATCACGGTAATAGGGCATGGCAAGCTGTGGTTGGGTTTTTTGGTCGGCTACCCGATTTGCGGTAAGTTTGCTTGGTGCTTGATAGCCAGGATTGATGGTTTGATATTGGCTGGCAGACTGCATGACACCCTTCATATCGCGTTGCCAAACAAACGCGGCTTCATCGACGTTAGGTTTGTACATCAAAGGGTCGTACCACACACCGCCGCCGACAATGCCTTTATCCATATTTGCCATTAAATTGCCAACACTGGTGTTGATAATATCGGCATTCTTGGGCAAACTGCCAGTCATACGACTGGCTGTCACTGCCATGCCATCAATTTGACTCACACGCGACAAAATACCATTCACTGCCTCATTGCCAGTTTCAATGATAGTCTGAGAAGTCAGTTTGGCGACTTCAGGCTTGGCTTGCTGGTCAATTATCCAATACACCATCGCCAAAAACACCAAAAAAACCAGCAATAATACGCATAACAAGCGTGTGGTAAGGTTGGAAAAATTCATCATTGTCACTTATCTGTTGGCAAATTGATTGGCTAATTAAATGACCTATTGCATCGCTTAGCGCCCAAGTAAAAAAGCTTATAACCTCTTAAAGCCGCCGTTAACGCAAAATAAAAACGATGGTTGATCTAAATTTCCCAAATTGCGTCATCCTGCTTAGAAAATCGATTGCACCATCGTCGGTGGCGGTAGTTTAGTGAGGTTATATGACAAAATGATGAATTATATCGATGGAAGGTAATGAGGCAATCTATAGCAATTTTTGACGGGCATATTTTTAAGTTATTAAACTTAAGTTGTATAAAAAGTCGGATGAACTGTAGAAAATGTTAAGAATGGATTGTTTGATATGGTTGACATGAGGGACATGAAAAAAGCCCTGAATGCTGTTGAGCGCTTTTCCATGGCTAATAGTTAATGGTGAACGGTTACCGTGTAAACTAACGCTACATTAATGAGATGCTTTATCGTGCTCTGTCAAACGATTAGCTGCTTTATTCATAGCCACTTATGGTATGGATTAATTCGTGCAATTCTTCATTAGATAGCACAGTAAATGGCTCACTGGGCTTAATACGGCTGTCCATTTGAAACAACTAATTATTCATATTTGTATCCAAATATTTACTAGCGTAACGGTTTTAAAAATGCCCATCGCTTTGCGATAACATCGGCCAAATAAAGCTAAAGCGTTCCTGCCCAGGTGTGCCATATAGACCAATGCGTTAATGCCGCCCTCTAGCGCCAATTCACCGACTGACTAGATTTGGCAAGAGGGTTAGGGGCATTCGGGTATCACTGATGGTAACAGCTAAAACTTGCGCAGACTGCGCAACACCAGATAATGGATTGGCAACTTGAGCAGGCGGATTTGAAGCTACGCGTTGGTTGGCTGTAGTGTCTGTCGCTGATTGATAAGCGTGAGCGACATCAGCGGTGAGTTTAGCGGCAGTCGATGCCTTATTGCGGACAGGGACACCAGACAAAAACGGCAACTGTGAAAACAACCACTCACTCAGCGGCTCTAAATCTTTGAGCGGCAATACCAATAAATCTTGCGATAAATAGCCGTTTTCCGTCTCACTACGCGCGGTATAAATAGTGGCTGTATTGGGTTTGCTATTAATTAACTTTTGAACGCTTTCAGCATGACGAAAATCATGATTGACCATAAATAAATCAATTTGCTGATTGTTCGCTGATACCCATTCAAGGTCTGCTTCGAGTCTCAGCAAGATGCGTAGATACCCTTTTAGCATCACTTGGTCGCCAGGCTTGATGCCAACCAAAGCAATCCGCATCACTTTTTTTAGACGATCTGAGGCAGACGTGACATTCATTGAGTAAACTCTCCAACAGCTAGCGAATTGACCTTTTACACAACTAAAACGCCATCAAGCATCCTTGCAATAAATTAACCTAACCCTTGGTGAAATGGATACGTTAATTTATTGCAATTTTTGATGAGAGTAGCAAATAAATGTCGTCTAAAACTAGCAGGTTTTAAAGTTGAGATTTTAGCAACATTCTTATGATTAAGGTAGGTTACATATCTATTATTTATGCCTTTCATACCAATTCTGACAGCCCCAAAAACAATACAAAACTAAAAAAACGCTTTTATCCTTGGATTGGTGTTATTGATAGGCAAAAAATCGGTTTAACCACAATTTTTAGCAGGCGCGGTGACTTTCACAGTGACTGGTACATTTGCCAGCGCAAATAACGATTGCACTTGCTTTTGGGCATTATCATTGGCAGTTTGTAAAATACCAGAGCGGCAAGCCGATGTCAGCACTTGGTTTTTGCCAGCCTCTTGCGCTTGGTTAAATATTTGCGGGTCGGCTTGTACCATGCCAAATACCCCTGTTTGAATATCATACACTTCAATGTTATCTAAATAACTATCCAAAATCTGCGCAGCGGGCAAGGTAATACTGACATGGCTACCATCTGGGGTCACTTGTACATCAGTGGGTTTTAGTTGATTTAAGTCAATGCCCGCGGTCACCCGCCCATGAGCAACAAACAACCCCTTTTGCTCATCTTGCCACAGGGCGTACCAATTGCCCTCTTTTTGGCTAGTGATAACGGTATCGACATTATACGCCACGGTTTGTAGTCGATTGAGGCTTTGAATCTTAGTGACCACCCCTTCGCGGGTTAAAACCTCAACTTTTTTAGGCGTATTTGCTTGTTGCCACTGCAAAAATAGCCAACCCGCCACCGCAATCACCGCCAGCAAAAATAAACTCACCCAAAAAGAAACCGGTTTTTTATTGCCCGGTGCGGGCGGTTTTGGCAAGTTTGTAGTCGGTTTTGCCTCAGGTGATGGCGTGGAAGACGAAGTGGGTAGTTGGGTCATATAGCCATTCCTAATCGTTTATTTAATAGTGGATGCTATTTTGTATGGTTATGACTTGCCATAATTTCAATGTAGCTAGTTTAAATAGCCAATGGGTATGACCAAATTGTCATAATTATTGTCCTAATTTATAAAAATGCTAAGTCCAAAAATACGGCATCGACTTGGCAAAAATTAAAAAAACTATTGCGCCACCCAGTGGCATAAAATAAGATAATCGGTTTACCAAATAGTCTATCCATTCTCGTTTTTCTTATTTCAAGCCGTACAAACAAGGTGTGCCATGCGAGCCAGTCAATTTACTTTTGCAACGTTAAAAGAAACCCCAAGTGATGCTGATATCATCTCCAGCCAATTAATGCTCCGTGCAGGGATGATTCGTAAATCTGCGTCGGGTCTCTACACGTGGCTACCGATGGGTCTAAAAACCTTACAAAAAGTCAAAAAAATCATCCGTGAAGAGATGGATGCCATCAACTGCCAAGAGCTGCTCATGCCTGTGGTGCAATCGGCCGAGCTTTGGCAAGAATCAGGTCGCTGGGAAGCCTATGGCCCTGAATTGCTGCGGTTTAAAGACCGTCACCAACGCGACTTTGTGTTAGGTCCAACGCATGAAGAAGTGATAACCGACATCGCGCGTAACTTGCTAAAAAGCTATAAACAGCTCCCTGTGAGCTACTACCAAATACAAACCAAATTTCGTGACGAAATTCGCCCACGCTTTGGGGTGATGCGTTCACGTGAATTTATCATGAAAGATGCCTATTCATTTCATATCGACCAACCCTCACTACAGCGCACCTATGATGATATGTACCGCGCTTATCATAATATCTTTACCCGTCTTGGGTTAGACTTTCGTGCGGTGCAAGCCGATACCGGCTCGATTGGTGGATTTGCGTCGCATGAGTTTCAAGTGCTCGCTGGCAGTGGTGAAGACGATATCGTATTTTCAGATAGCTCAGATTATGCTGCCAATATTGAGCTTGCTGAAGCGGTGGCGGTCGGTGAACGTGCTGCCCCAACGCAGGACAAAGCCGATGTCAGTACGCCCAATATGCCAACCTGTGAGCAAGTGGCTGAGCATTTAGGCTTGCCATTGTCACAGACGGTGAAAACTTTAATCGTCGAAGGCGAACCTACCGCAGAAGGTAAAAGCACCTTAGTCGCGTTAGTGTTACGGGGCGATCATACCCTAAATGAAATCAAAGCCGAAAAATTGGCGCAAGTCAAAGCCCCACTCACCATGGCGAGCGAAGAGGCGATGCAAGCAGCGGGTCTGCACAAAGGGTATATCGGGGTGTTTGATTTGAACATGCCAGTGATTGTAGATCGTGCTGCTGCGGTGTTATCAGATTTTGTTAGCGGTGCTAACAAGCCAGATTTTCATACCACAGGCGTCAACTGGGAGCGTGATGCGTCCATCACCGAAATCGCCGATATCCGCAACGTGGTAGCAGGCGACCCAAGCCCAGATGGAGAAGGTACTTTACAAATCCGCCGCGGTATCGAAGTCGGTCATATTTTCCAGTTGGGTGACAAATACACCAAAGCATTCAACTGTGCGGTGATGGGCGAGCAGGGCAAACCTGTCATTACTATGATGGGCTGTTATGGTATCGGCGTGACCCGTATCGTCGCCGCCGCCATTGAACAAAACCACGATGACAATGGTATCATTTGGAAAACCAGTAGCACAGGTGAGAGCCTTGCGCCATTCACTGTGGCGATTGTACCGATGATTAAAGGCAAAATGAAAGATGCTCTAGACCCAGCGAAAGGGGACAAAGCAATGCAACTTGCCGAAGCGCTTTACACTGAGCTAAAAGCCCAAGGTGTTGATGTGCTACTTGATGACCGAGACGAGCGTGCGGGGGTAAAATTCGCCGATTTAGAGCTCGTTGGCATTCCCCATCGTATCGTTATCTCAGAGAAAAATATCAGTGAAACAGGCGAGGTGAAATACGAATATGTCAATCGCCAAGACGGTGAAAAACAATTACTCACTGCCGAGGAATTAACCCAACTGTTTAAAGACAATCAATTGATTGGCTAATACAATAAGTTACCGCTACAAACGGTGAGGTTTGATAGATGATTTGAGTCGAATATTTACACGTTTTGTATGGTATGGAAAAACTGACAGTGCTAAGATGGGCTGTCAGTTTTTTCTGTTTATCGCTTCATTAAATAGAGTAAGGAAAGTCATGCAATACAAACAACTTACCGCCAGTGTATTTGCCCTGTTGATGGGTGGGGCGATACTGGGACAAAGTTACCAAACCGCAATTGCAGCATCGACGAGCGTCGGACAGATTAATAACGAGCAGCGGCAGGTGACACGGCAAGTCGCAGCGTTGTTGGATCGTAGCCATTATCTAGATAAAAGAATGGATGCGGCAACGGGCAGGCAAATTTTAAGCGACTATTTTGATGCGCTTGACCCCAATCATAGCGTGTTTTTGCAGTCCGATATTGATGAATTTACCCAAAAATATGGCAATAGTTTTGCCGATTATCTCAAACGCGGTGATTTAAAACCAGGTTTTGAAATCTATCAGCGCTTTATTGAGCGCTCAAAAGCGTATTATAGCTTTGCCGACAGCTTTTTAAAATCCCCTGTGAGCTTACAGAGTAACGAAACGGTCATTATGAACCGTGAAAAATTGCCACGGTTTAAAACCGTTGCCGAGCAACGCGATTTTTGGCGCAAACAGCTGACCTACCAGCTCATTGGCATGACCATCAATCAAGATGAAGACAAAAACAAAGACAAGTTTTTGCAAGAAAATGCCGATAAATACAACGCCAGTGATTTAGTCAAAAACGAAACGCGCTCACCAAGCCAAGTGCTAGACCAGCGTTTAAAGCGCCAATATGCGCAGCTACAGCGTATCGATAGCGACCAAATCGTTGAAACCCTGTTAAATGCAGCGATGGCAGCCTATGACCCGCACAGTAATTACTTTGCCCCCGTGCAAGCCAATGAGATGCAAATCCAATCGACCCTTGAATTGGTCGGTATTGGTGTCTCGATTCAGCCTGATCGCAAGAATCCTGACTACACCCGTATTATCAGCTTAGTTGATGGCGGGCCTGCCGCTCGTTCGGGTCAAATCAAACCCAATGACTTAATCATCGGCGTATCCACTGAAGATAAAGGCATGGTCGATACCGTCGGTTATTCGACACGGGAAGTAGTGAACCTCATTCGCGGTAAAAAAGGTTCATCCGTCACCGTGCGCGTCAAAGCGCCTAACACCCCAGACAGTAGCGCGCGTAATGTCACCCTCATACGTGACGTGATTAAGCAAGAAGAGTCGGGCGTCAATCATCGGGTAATTAGTGTCAAAGATAAAAACGGGCAAGCCAAAAAAATCGGTGTGCTAGAAATCCCAAGCTTTTATCTCAACTATAAAGCCCGCCGTGCGGGAGAAGACTATCGTAGCGTCAGCATTGATACGGAAAAGGCGTTAAAAGCCTTGAACCAGCAAAATATCGATGGCTTAGTGGTAGACCTGCGTGATGACCCAGGCGGCTCACTCGATGAAGTTGCCAAAATGATTGGCCTGTTCATCAAGTCAGGTCCGCTGGTACAGATTCGTGATAACCGCGGCAATATCCAAGTGTATGAAGACGAAGACAAAGGTAAGCAGCTGTATACAGGCCCGATGACCGTACTCATTAACCAAGGCTCGGCATCAGCCAGCGAGATTTTTGCCGCAGCGATTCAAGATTATGGTCGCGGTCTGATTGTCGGCAGCACGAGCACAGGTAAAGGCTCAGCACAAATTCAGCTTGATAACCTTGCTTTAGGGTCAGCGACGTTAACCCAGCGCAAGTTCTACCGTATCACGGGCGGCAGTACCCAAAATAAAGGCGTGGTACCCGATGTGCCCTTAGTCAATATCTATGAAGGCATGGAGTTTGGTGAACGTAGCATGAAAAACGCATTGGCATGGGATACCATTCGTGCCGCGCCGTACCAACCTGCGGGCAACTATTCCCGTGAGACCTTGCAATCGCTCAATGCCTTGTCACAGCAGCGTCAAGCAGCCAATGCCCAGTTTGCTTATCTAAGCCAACTCAACAGAATCCGTAATGAGGAAGATGATAAGAAACCTGTCAAATTAGACATCAATGACCGCCGTACTTTCCGCAAAAACATTGAGGCAAAAATGTTGGCAGCAGAAAATGCCAGACGCCAAGCCAATGGGGAAAGCCCCTATAGCACGTGGACAGCGTACCAAGCTGCGCAAGATGCAGAGTTAGAAGTCCGTAGCCGTTTAAAACAAGCCGAACGTCCAAAGCTGCCTGAAAATGAAGCGTTTGTGATTGAAGCGGCTAATGTCATGCTTGATGCACAGACCGCCAACAACCAGCGCCCCTAACTAATGGCAAAATGCGTGTAAGCAAAAGCTTACATGCATTGACGTTTGTACCACTGTTACCGAATGGTAAATTTTGTAATAATACATTCAACGGCACAGGGATGGTTCTCAAGGATTGAGATAGGGACAGAATTGCCAATAAAGGAATGGTTTATCATAGTATTAAGGAATGATGCTTGATAAACACGTGGAGTGAGACTTAGGATAAGTCAAGAAATTCACTACCAGTTAGTAAGGACCTTAAGGATGAGGTCAGTGATGCTAGGATAGCAGGTAAAAAAGCCATATCATCTGATATGGCTTTTTTACTTTGGAGGAGGGGTTAATCTATTCTAGAAACGATAGTTGTGACGTGTTGACCAGTCGTCGATTTCTTTTTCTACTACATCTTCGGCGCGGCCATAACGCTCTTGGATTTTACCTGATAGCTTTTGGCGATTACCTTCCAATTGGGTGATTTCATCATCAGTTAAGTCACCCCAAGTTTCTTTTACAGCGCCTTTAACTTGTTCCCATTGACCTTTAATTGTATTCTCGTTCATGAGTAGTATCCTTTTTTGTGATTAGTTTAATGTTATATAACTAAAAATATATACCCAATCATACGTCTTTATTGTTTCTTAGGTTGTTTGTTGGGTATACAGCTAGTATGCCAAAATTTAGCGCAGGGTGTGTGGTAAAAACTGTAGTAAAGCATCAAAAAACGTAACTAAATCAATGATTTTGTAAATAATATCAAGCGTTTCTTACATCCCGTAAAATTATTTCATAGGATAAAATTTTGCACAAAAAAAGAAGGCTATAAATATAGCCTTCCATTTAATCTGTCTAAGCTTGCTGAGCTTTAAGGGTGACTTAGTGGTGATGACCGCCTGCACCGTGTACATGACCGTGTTGCAACTCTTCATCTGATGCATCACGAATGCTTGCTACTTCTACATCGAAATGAAGTTTTTTGCCCGCTAAAGGATGGTTAGCATCAACAATCACTTTGTCCTCTTGTACATCTTTCACAGTGACTAACATCACATGACCGTCTTCAGTTTGCGATTGGAACTGCATACCTGGTTGGATATCTTCGACACCTTGGAAGTTTTCGCGTGGGACTTCTTGTACTGCCGCATCATCAAATTCGCCATAGGCGTCTGCAGGTTCAATGCTTGCAGTAAATTTGTCACCCACTGATTTGCCCGCTAATTGTGATTCAAGACCAGGGATAATGTTTTGATGGCCATGTAAATACGCTAAAGGTTGACCTTCTGGTGATTGGTCAATGACGTTACCTTCGTCGTCTTTTAAGGTGTAATGAAAATGTACAACGTTGTTATTATTGATAGTAGACATCGCTAAAATTCCTTATGAATCAATGAATGGATTGGCAAATCGCTTTTTTGGCACAATAAATTAAAAATTGCTAGAAATTAAAAATTGCTAGGATTTTTCACTATCATTACCGTGAAAATCTTTCAAATTTTGGTTAAACCTCAAAATACGCCAAAAAGTGTTAATGTAAATTGTAACATCAATCATTAAAAATTTGGCAGTTATAGACTTTAAAACACATTTTTAATCATTCAACCATACAACACTGTAACAATAAAGCCGTGTTCTGTTATTAATGGCGATAAGATTTAAAAATTCAATTTATCGGGCAAATTATTTGTTAAAGAGTCCTGTAGCCAGTAGGGGCGTTTATATAACCCAGCCCCTATCTGCCAAAATGCGTTTGATTTGGGCATAAATTACTGGCGCACTGATAAGTCCCGCCAACCCAAACGTCGCTTCAAGCACCAAAATAAATAACAACAATTCCCAAGCAGAGGCTCGGATTTTGTGACCAATGATTTGCGCATTTAAAAAGTATTCAAGTTTATGAATGCTCACCAACCACACAAGCGATAAAATGCTGATGCCAAGCCCGTGAGTCAGGCTAAGCAAGACGATAACAACGTTTGAGACCAAATTACCAACGACAGGGAATAGCCCTGCACAAAAGGTGATAAGCACAACGGTCCAAGCCATCGGTAGCGGATGACCGAGTAGCGGTAATATGCCTAGCAAAAACACCGAAGTTAAGATGGTATTGATACTAGAGATTTTGACTTGCGCAAAAAATACATCATTAAACCCCATGATAAGTTCATCAAATTTTTGGCGCAAATGCTGGGTAAATGGGGTTTTATGCGCTGCGCTATTCACAGGTACTTGCAGTGCCACAATACAACCAATCACAACGCCCGCTAGCACATAACCAAGCCCGCGTAACGTATGAATACCCACTAGCTGTAGTTGTGGCGCATGACTTTTGATAGTACTCATGAGCATAGCTTGAAATGAACTGACTGAAATGGGTAGATGCTGAGAGATACTTGCGGGTAGTAGGGTATGAAGCTGATCAAATATGTCCAATATCTGTCGGATAAGATTATTAAAGACATCAACACTGGCTTTATCAGCAATCCAATCGCCAAATACATACACAGTAAGCGAAATTATGGTCGCCAAAATGGCAATAGCAAACCATTCTGCGACTTTACCCATACGCTGCTGACGCGAGGCGCTATGCATATAGGCAATGACATGCCGATGAATCCAGCCAGCAATGCCGCGAATCAGCGCATAAGTAATTAAGGTGGCAAAAAGCACTAAAGTCAGGTGGAGCAATAGCACAGGCAGCCAGACAACAATCACACTGCTAATCGCTAACAAAAAACTTTTCATATCTGACCACTGTAGCCGATCGTTGGTCAAAAAAGAATCGCTCAAATGAGCACTGGTCGAAACTTTGTTTTTATTTTCAAGTGCGGGTTCAGGATTGTTGCCAAGGGGTTCAGCGGTCATAAATAACATCTTAACAAGATAAAAAAAGATAAGCTAAAACTAACACAATTTTAGTGATTAAAGTATTAGATTTATGACAAAATTTTGTCAAAATCGCGTGCGTGATGCGCAATAATCACCCATGAAAATCGCAATCAAACGTAAAATCGGCTACAATATGCCATCTTTTTTATTCTTTCTTTTATCAGTTATCAAGCCCCGCTACTTTTAAGTCAAATAAGTCAAACACTATGTCACTACATTCTGAAATCGCTAAACGCCGCACTTTTGCTATTATCTCGCACCCCGATGCCGGTAAAACCACCATGACCGAAAAATTACTGCTGTGGGGGCAAGCAATTCAGCGCGCAGGTGAAGTCAAATCACGCAAAACCGACAAACACGCGACATCTGACTGGATGAGCATGGAGCAAGAGCGTGGTATCTCGATTACCACCTCAGTGATGCAGTTTCCCTATGCTGACAACATGGTCAATCTGCTAGACACCCCAGGTCATGCCGACTTTTCAGAAGATACCTATCGTACCTTAACCGCGGTGGACAGCGCACTGATGGTGATTGATGGGGCAAAAGGGGTTGAAGAGCGAACCATCAAGCTGATGGAAGTATGTCGGATGCGTGACACGCCGATTATCTCATTTGTTAACAAGCTTGACCGCGAAATCCGTGATCCGTTATCACTGCTTGATGAAATTGAAAACGTCCTTAAAATCCAATGTGTGCCGATGACGTGGCCAATTGGTACAGGTCAGCATTTTGTTGGGGTGTACAACATCAGCGAAGATAAAACTTACTTTTATCAAAAAGGTCATGGTACTGAGATTGTCGAGATTGAGAGCCGTGATGGCTATGACTATCCAGATGTCCGCGAGAGAATCGGTGAAATTGCCTTCCGTGAATTTGAAGAAAGCCTAGAGCTTGCAAAAATGGCACATGAAGATTGGGATGTTGATGAGTTTTTGACCGGTAAACAAACGCCCGTGCTGTTTGGTACGGCGTTGGGTAACTTTGGCATTAACATGGTGCTTGATGTACTCACCCAATACGCCCCAGCGCCTAAAGACCATGACACCGTCGAACGCACTGTCAAAGCCGATGAAGAAAAATTCTCCGGCTTTGTCTTTAAAATTCAAGCTAACATGGACCCAAAACACCGTGACCGTATTGCCTTTATGCGGGTGTGTTCAGGCAAGTACGAAAAAGGCATGAAAATGAAACATGTGCGCTTGGGCAAAGAAGTACGCATTTCAGATGCCTTGACCTTTTTGGCAGGTGACCGCGAAGCGCTAGAAGAAGCGTATTCGGGCGATATCATCGGCTTACATAATCACGGCACCATCCAAATTGGCGATAGCTTTACCGAAGGCGAAACCTTAAACTTCACAGGTATTCCCCACTTTGCGCCAGAATTGTTTCGCCGTGTGGTACTCAAAGACCCACTAAAATCCAAACAACTGCAAAAAGGTCTACAGCAGCTATCAGAAGAAGGCGCCACCCAAGTATTTATGCCGCAAATCAACAATGATTTGATTTTGGGCGCGGTAGGGGTACTACAGTTCGAAGTGGTCGCGCATCGGCTGCTTGAAGAATATAAAGTGCAATGTACCTTTGAGCCAGTGTCGATTGCGACAGTACGCTGGGTGCATTGTGATGATAAAGTGGCGTTTGAGAAGTTTAAGAAAAAAGCCCACGACCAGTTATCTGTCGATGGCGGTGGTTATTTGACCTATCTTGCCCCAAGCCGGGTTAATCTTAAATTGATGCAAGAGCGTTATCCAGAAATTACCTTTAGCGCCACCCGTGAGCATTGATAACGTGATGAGCATTGATACATTGATACATTCATCACCATAACCGCAGAAAAGCTGACAAACCCTGTCAGCTTATTTTCAACCGTAAAAGGATTTTACCCAATTTACCAAACGATAACCCAATGATGGCAAATAATAAATATTGGTAACCTAATTACTTTAGTAAAAAGCTTAAATTTTGGTTAAAATGTATTTATTAGCAGTTATTACTACTTTTAATACCAGTAATTTAAATTTTCTAACAACCAAAACAAGACGTGAGGATACTATGCAATTTCCTAATGGTGTAAACAAATCAAACCTTATTAAACTTGGCGTACTTGGTGCCGCTTATTATATGTTAAAAGGTCGTAACAAAACCCAGCCAACCATTGAAAATAAGGCTGGAAGCAAAGCGAATAACCCTGTACCTGCTGATAATGACAATGACGCTGCAGATTCAACTGCCACTAAGCCTACCGTATTTACCATGGGTAAAGAGCTGGCTGCTAAAGTATTGGGTAAAAAATTCTAATAATTATCCCCTACTTATTAAGTCACGTTATTATTTAACGGCATTTGAAAACAGCCCATTAGTCCGCCATTAAACCGGTATCGACTGATGGGTTTTTTTATGGCATTACTGTTAAAAACTGCAATACTGTTAAAGACTAAGGCTTAAAAACCAAGGTAAGGCGAGGAAAGATATGAGCATATCGAGGGTGATTAAACTAACGGTTGCTGCGACAGCTTTATTGTTGCTACCTAGACGCAGTAGTCTAAGGGCTGATAAAGTAGCCGATTGCCGTAACAGTCTATCCGCTAAAAATACAGTTGAGCAGCCTGTCAATAAAAATACTGAGCCTAATAACCATAACTTAAACAATGGCTAAAATTTTTATGTTATGGGCAAATAACAAATAAAGGTTAAATAGATGATGTTCATGGGCTGCACTGCAATTGACGGTGCCTTACAGCGAGTTAAACGGCATTGTCAAACCACAGTAGTTGAAATGATATGACTATGATAAATGATAACGCTCTCCCGTTTGATTCGCCATTAATTGATACGCATACCCATTTTGATGTGGATAGCTTCGATCATGACCGCGAAATCCAATCACAATTGGCATGGCATAATGGCGTTCATCATTTGGTTTTGATAGGTTTTTTAGCAAAGTATTTTGCACAAATGGTGGCGTGCCAACAGCAAATGCAAGGCTATGGGCAGCAAGGCAAAGCCACACCTTTGGCGCATTTAGCCTTTGGTTTGCATCCTTTTTATATTACTGAGCATAAAGACAGCGATTTGCAGCGGCTAGAGCAGTATATTGAGCAATATTCACCCATTGCGATTGGGGAAATTGGGCTTGATACTTTCACTGCGCCGATGAAAACTGCGAAGAATTACGCTAGGCAGCAAGATTTTTTTGGTCAGCAGCTTGAATTGGCAAAACACTATCAACTGCCAGCGCTGCTACATATTCGCCGCGCACATGGCGATGTGATTAAGATGTTAAAAGCACAAAAATTCACCCAAGGGGGGATTGCCCATAGTTTTAGTGGCGGCATCCAAGAAGCCAAAGCGCTGGTCAATCTGGGCTTTAAAATCGGTATCACCGGGCAAGTGACCAATCCAAATGCCAAAAAACTGCGCCATACCCTTACAGAGCTTGTCAAAACCGTCGGGCTTGAGGCTATTGTGATTGAGACGGACTGCCCAGACTTTACGCCGCTGCCCTGTCATGAGACGCACGGTAGGCGCAATGTACCTGCCAATCTGCCGTATGTGCTGACAGCGTTATCAGATTTATTAAAAAAAGATCAATCACGGCTCGCCAAGCAACTGTGGCAAAATAGCTGCGCTGCGCTGCAAGTGAGCTGGGAGTATCCCATCCCAAACAAATTTAACATAAACCCTGACCAAGATTAAGATAAACCATGACAATGACAGCTGAGATGACGCCTGATATGACATTAACTGACGCGCAATACCAACGCCGTTTTGCCGGCACCCAAAAACTGTACGGTGCCGCGCAATTTAGTAAGTTTGAGAATTTGCATGCGTATGTGGTGGGCGTGGGCGGGGTGGGCTCATGGGCAGCTGAGGGGCTGGCTCGTACAGGTGTGGGCGAGATGACATTAATTGACATGGATGTGCTAGTAGCTTCCAATGTTAATCGACAATTACCTGCTACCGATAGCAATTTTGGTAAAAGCAAAATTGAAGCCATGGCAGAACGTATCAAAGAAATCAATCCGCATATTAAATTGCATTTGATTGACGATTTTTTGAGCAAAGATAACGTACAATTATTAATACCTAATCGTGCTTTGCAATCACAGCTTAAACAATCAGGTAAACAGCTTGTGGTATTAGACTGTGTCGATGATATGAATGCCAAGCTTGCGCTTGCCTTGCATTGCCGATTCAATAAATTAAAATTAATTATGGCAGGCGGCGCAGGTGGCAAGACGGATCCGACCCAAATTCAGGTGGCAGATCTTAAGGATACTTACCAAGATCCGCTACTGGCTAAAGTCAGACAGCGACTTCGCCAAGATTATGGTATCAATCGTGCGATGAAAGAAAAATTTGGTATTCGTTGTGTATTTTCATCACAGCCGCCGATTGTTGATAAGTCCTGTCAAGCAGGTGGTCTGCATTGTGGCGGCTATGGGTCAGCCGTTGCCGTGACCTCAGTGGTGGGCATGATGTTGGTGGCTGAAGCGTTAAAATAACCTCAGCGTTTAATTTTTATCACGTAGTAGGACGGTGTTAATGAGATGATATCATATCCTATAGCAAGCAATGAAAAACAGCGCCTAGCGGTATTGGATGAGTACCATATCATCCAAACAAATAAAGAAGCCGAATTTGAGCGTATTAGTGCTTTGGCTAAGGCGTTTTTTGGGACTAAGATTGTCGCTATCACTTTTTTGGATGCTGATATCCAGTTCTTTAAATCAAGAATTGGGCTAGAAGCGCACTCAACCAGCCGTGATGTTGCTTTTTGCAATTACACCATTACACAAAACGACACCTTTGTCACGCTCGATACTCACCAAGATGCACGATTTAAAAACAACCCTTTGGTTACCGGTTATCCTTATATTCGGTTTTATGCTGGTGCACCCATCGTGGTTCACGACAGTCAAGGTAGGGAATTTGCTTTGGGCACGCTGTGTGTGATTGACGACCAGCCGCATCAAGATTTTGATGCCAGTCAACAACGCGTGCTAGCGGATTTGGCAGCGCTGGTGAGTGATACCTTAAAATTACGTCAGCAGCGTTACCAAGCTGAGCGCGCCGATGAGGTAAAAACCGCATTTTTGGCCAATATGAGCCATGAAATTCGCACGCCGATGAATGGTATCATGGGCATGCTTGAATTACTTGAGCAGACACCGCTTGATACGCAGCAGCAACACTATATCAAATCGATTAAAACATCCAATGAGCATCTGCTGACCATCGTCAATGATATTTTGGATTTATCCAAAGTAGAATCAGGTAAGATACGTTTTGAGAGTATCCCGGTTGATTTAGCACAGCTATGCCAAGACGTGTATCAATGCTTTTTAGCCGCTGCAAAAGACAACAGCGTGGCACTAACCTTCGATTACCCTGATAACTTGCCCAAATATGTCAACACCGATCCTGTGCGGGTGCGACAGATTTTAATGAATCTAGTCAATAACGCCATCAAATTTACCCCAAAGCAGGGTAAAGTGACCATTCAAGCAATGAAAGGCTGTGATAAGCATCAAATTAAATTCAATGTGATTGATACGGGCGTTGGCATCAAACCTGAGTCGTTGGAGGTGATTTTTGATGCGTATAATCAAGCTGATAAGTTTACCCATCGTGTATATGGTGGTACAGGGCTGGGGCTATCTGTGTGCAAAGCGTTGGCAGAAAGGATGGGCGGCACGATTAAGGTAACCAGTGAAAAAAATAAAGGCTCGACCTTTACCCTATCTCTACCAATGATAGCAACTGATGAAATCAGCTATCAGCAGTGGCACCAAAGTCATGATGAAACCGCAATACAACCGCTAGAACGTCTGCCTGCCCATGTTCTGCTAGCAGAAGACAATGAGCTAAATGCCATGGTCGCGGTCAAAAGCCTAAAAAAATATGGCTATGAAGTCACCCGAGCCAAAGATGGGTTAGAGGCCGTCAATTTTTATAAGGCTGACCCTAGCAAATATCACATCATTTTGATGGATCATCAAATGCCCATCATGGATGGGGTGGAAGCCACCAAGATGCTCAAACAATCGTTCAATCAGTTGCCGCCTATCATTGCCGTGACGGCACACGCCATGCATGGGGATAAAGAAGTATATCTTAACGCGGGTATGCAAGATTACTGTACCAAGCCCTATAAGCCTGAAGCGCTCGATGTGATGATTCAGCGCTGGCTGCATCATGTCGCCAACAAGGGTTAAGGGATATCAATCACAAAAAGTGATAAGTACGCGGGCATTATCAGGGACAAGATTAGCGAGTTCTTTGATTTGACCTTCGCCAAATACCATACGCACAGGGTTGTAATATTGGAAATTATTCATGCCGATCCTTAAGAATTTGTTATTGTTAATACATTGCCACTTGTAAAAATGCAGCATGGCACTTATTAAGTAAACGTTATGCTCAAACACCGAGCTATCATAGAATAAAATAGTGAAAGCAATTGCAATAATTTGTCTAAAAAACTCGCAAATGCTTTTTAAAAACAGATGCTTTTTAAAAACAAATGTTTTTTAAAACAAATGCTTGCTAAACGGTAGTCTTTGCGCAAGTTTCTAATAGCAGATTAACCTGTGAAAATTACGCTGTGACGACGTTTGCTAGCAACGTATATAAGTCTAAAACCCTTATAAACAAGGATGCTGCAACAATTTTTTTATCAAGTTTGTTATGACTTGAAGCTAGCAGCGTCCAATCACTCAACGAAAGATGAATTAACCATCACGAGGAATGTATGTCTTACTCCGCTCTTTTGTCACCGATTAACGTGGGCGCGATGCGCTTGCCAAACCGCGTCTTTATGGCGCCATTGACCCGTCTGCGTAGTGCTGATTTGCCAGATGGCAAAAAAGGGATTGGTGGCTTGCCAACGCCACTCATGGCAACTTATTATACCCAGCGCGCTAGCAGTGGTTTGATTATCACGGAAGCCACGGATATCTCAGCCGATGCCAAAGGCTACGCAGGTGCGCCAGGTATTTTTAGTGCTGCGCAAATTGCAGGCTGGAAAATGATTGCTGATAGCGTACATCAAGCAGGCGGTCATATCGCTATGCAGCTATGGCACACAGGGCTGGTATCGCATTATAGCTTGCGCCCACAAGGTCAGCCACCTGTATCAGCATCAGCCGTGGATTTGGGTGATGCGGTACGCACCTCGTTAAAAGATGAGGAAGGCAAAGTATACCGTGTGACTGCCACGCCAGCGCGTGAGATGACCATCGCAGAAATCAAACAAACCGTCGATGACTTTGCCAATGCCGCGCGTAATGCGATTGAAGCGGGTATGGATTTTATTGAAATCCACGGCGCACACGGCTATTTGATTCATCAATTCTTGTATGAGAGCGTCAACCAACGCAGCGATGAATACGGTGGTAGCTTAGAGAACCGTATGCGCTTTTTGAAAGAAATTCTAACTGCAGTCACTCGCGCGATTGGCAGTGACAAAGTGGGTATCCGTATCTCGCCACTGGGCCAATTCAATGGTGTGGATGCCGGTAGCGAAGACGATGCGTTAGCAATCATCAAACTGATTGATAGCTTTAACCTAGCCTATTTACATATCTCCGAGCCAGACTGGGCAGGTGGAAAACCCTTTACAGCAGAATTCCGTCGCCAAATTCGTGATACTTATCACGGCGTGCTTATCGGTGCTGGTGGCTATACGGCAGAAAAAGCAGACACGCTAATTCGTGATGGCTTAATTGATGCGGTCGCTTTTGGTCGCAGCTATATCGCAAATCCAGATTTGGTTGAGCGTTTTCACCAAAATGCGCCACTTAATCAACCAAACCCAGCCACTTTTTATGGTGGCGATCAAGAAGGCTATACCGATTATCCTGCGTTAGCACAATAATTTTACTAGCGAAAATAATCGTATTAGCGAATATGAAAACCCCGATTGTGTGATGACATGAGCGGGGTTTTTTATTGTGCTGACAAAAAAAACAAATGTTTTTTACTGAACTTATCATGAAAGTGACTAGAAAATCTGTTAATAATAATCAAGCGGCAATAGGAAATTGTCATATTAAAAAATAGTCAAACAAAGACAAGGAGAATGAGATGAAAAGACGTTTTACAGCCCCCTTATTTGGAGCTATAGCCATGCTATCGGTAGCGGCAACCACCCAAACTGCCACTGCCGCGACAGCTACCAAAATTATTTTTCCAAAGGGTAGCTACTGCGCCAGTTATTCAGGCGATTTTAGTAAAACTAAAACTTATAGCCTGTATCTGCTAAAAAATCAAGATTTTGAAGTGAAAGCCGCCAATATGGAAGACGGTATCCACATCAGAGATGCACGGGGTGTGCTGCGAGGTCAATGGATTGACGACAATACCTATCGTATTCATACGCGCATGAAAGGTCTGCATTATGTGACAGTACGCAGTCCGTATGGCGACCAACAAGTTGAGTTTTGCGCGTATTGATTGTGTGATTAGCCAAAACTTGAAAATACCACCATTAACACTGGTGAGATGATATTGACCAAAAATCCAAAGCTCATCGCAAGCGGTACCACTTCATTTCCCCCTGAGCTTTGGATGACCGGCAAGGTAAAATCCATAGTAGTCACCCCGCCCAAACCCACCGCCGTGGTTGGGTATTTGCCAATCAGCATAGGGATAAACAGTAGTGCCATAAACTCACGTAACAAATCATTGAGCAATGCCACACTTCCCCAAACTGCGCCATACGCATCGGTCATGATAATCCCCGACAACGAATACCAGCCATAGCCAGAAGATAGTGCTAACCCTTGCGTCCATGTCACATCAGGCATTATCAGCGCGTACAGTAAACCACCGACTGCCACACTAAGACAAAAAATCACACAGGCTTGTACGCCGCGTTTGTTGACCAATACCTGCCGTAACGTCATCCCAGAATGCGACAACTGAAAACCCACCAATAAAATTAGTAAAATCAACAAGCCCTTGATGATGCCATCAATCGGCAAATCCATTATTGGCAAAAATATTGGCAGCAATTTGCCCAGTACAAAACCCAACACCACACAGCACAACTGAACGAGGCTTCCGGTGATGCTAAAACCTGCTTGGCTATGCTCATGGGGAAGGGTACGTTGCCAAGGATGCAGCCTATCAAACATCAGCAAACTGATAAAACCTGCACCTAGGGTACAAATCGCCAATACTGCCACATTGGTGCCAATAAACCCAATCTGCGCGCCTAAGTTAGCAATCTGCGACAACGAAAGACCAATAAAGGTTAAAATCACAAACACCAAGTTGGTCAGTAGCTTGTCTACCAGCGGCATGAATCGTTGCGGTAATGGTAGCAAAAACCCGACCACCAAGGGGGTAAGAATCAGAACAAGGGTGATAAAGTTTTCTAACATACCGCGACGCTTCCAAACAGGGTTTAAACACAGGCTAATCGCAATATTTTGCAGTTAGCACTTGGTTTAAAAAATTAAAAGTGGCTATTGTACCCATAAATGCACCAAGTTGGCGAATATTTGCCATAATGCGTGGTTTAAGCGTGCAATCAATTGTTTGGTAACACATTTGTAGTATGATTGAACAAATAGTTGTGTAAGATAGGCACATCCAATCATCTTACGCGTTAGATGACTTTATTAGCCGTTAATTTTTTCAATTTGTAGGATTATTATGAGACATTTTTATTTTGATATTGTCTTTACCACGATTGCGCTGGCAATTGCAGCGTGGTGGGGTTTTTCACATGGTGGTGTCAGTGCCATGCTCTCGGCGTTATTTATCACCTTGATTCTGGCAGTGATGGAGATTTCACTGTCGTTTGACAATGCCGTGGTTAATGCCTCGGTACTCAAAACCTGGGATAAGTTTTGGAAAATGATTTTCTTGACTGTGGGTATACTCATCGCGGTATTTGGTATGCGTCTGGTATTCCCGATTGTCATCGTCGCAGTGACTGCCGATATGGGCATGATGGATGTCATCAACATGGCGCTCAACAACCCGAAAGAATACTCTGCCAAACTGATGGAGCATCATGCAGAGATTGCGGCATTTGGTGGGATGTTCTTGTTGCTCGTTTTTTTAAACTTCATCTTTGATGAAAAAGAAGTGATGTGGTTTGAATGGCTCGAGCGTAAATTGGCACGATTTGGCAAGGTCGATGCCATGAGCGTGTTTGTGGCATTGGTACTGTTAATGACCGCCTTATATTGGGTGGAAGACGCCAAAAAATCAGTGGTGTTAACCGCAGGGGTATTTGGTATTTTGATTTATCTAGCCACCAATGTGTTATCAAGCCTTTTAGAAGGGGCGAGTGATGATGATGAATCAACCCCCGATGTGATTGAAGGCAAAGAAGTAGCGGGCGCGATTGCCAAAGGCGGTATCGCAGGTTTCTTGTATCTAGAAGTACTCGATGCATCGTTTAGTTTTGATGGGGTGATTGGCGCGTTTGCCATTACCAATGACGTGATTATCATCATGCTTGGGCTTGCCATTGGTGCGATGTTTGTGCGATCCATGACCATTTTCTTGGTAGAAAAAGGCACGCTCGATGAGTTTGTTTATCTAGAGCATGGTGCGCATTATGCGATTGGCGCGTTGGCGGTCATCATGCTATTGGCAACTGTGCATATCGAAGTGCCAGAAATCGTGACAGGTTTGATTGGGATTGCCTTTATCGTATGGGCAGTGATTAACTCTATCAGCTACCGTAAGCGCGAAGCAGCCTTGGCTAAACACTAAAAGATGCTAAAAAGACTGGGGCTCATGCGTAACCGTAGCGGTATTTAGGATGCTGACTTGAGCTTAATATCCCTTAAGCTTTTGACACATAAATATAACAGCTTAATGTAGCCGAATGGTGGACAAATTCTATCACCAAAGGTATAGTTAAAACGTGGGTTTCGGCTCACGTTTTGTTTTTTTAGGCGATTTTTTATGGTGTTTGAGCCTTTTATTTTGGGCGATTTTAGTCTGGGCGCGCTTTTGTTCTAGGCACTTGTAGTCTGAGCGTGAAAGGCGCAGCGCATGACAACGGACATCGATTTTCTTATTTGACTTCAAAAATTTATTACAAAGGATAAAACAATGGCAATTAGCTTAACCAAAGGTGGTAATGTTAATTTATCAAAGGAAGCACCGAATTTAACCAACATGGCCGTTGGTCTAGGCTGGAACCCACGTGCCACTGACGGGCAAGCCTTTGACTTAGACGCGGTCGCGTTTTTGGTCAATGAATCGGGTAAAGTACGGGCAGATGCAGATTTTATTTTCTTTAATAACCTAAAATCATCCGATGGCTCAGTAGAGCATACGGGTGATAACCGCACCGGTGAAGGCGATGGCGACGATGAAGTCATCAAAGTAGATTTGTCTAAGGTCCCAGCCGATGTAAGCAAAGTGGTATTTTGTGCGGTGATTTATGAGGGTCAAGCGCGTAACCAAAACTTTGGGCAAGTAGCAAACGCTTATATTCGTATTGTGAATACCCAAGGCGGCGCTGAAGTGGCTCGTTATGATTTGTCAGAAGACAGCAGCACCGAGACAGCGATGATTTTTGGTGAGCTTTATAAGAACAATGGCGAGTGGAAATTCCGCGCGGTTGGACAAGGTTTTGCTGGTGGTTTAGGGCCATTGGCTGCGTCATATGGCGTTGCTGTTTAGATTTTTTGCTAAAATTTTTAACATTTTTTTAACAATGGGGTGGCATCGGCTTGCCCCTTTTTTTCAACATAACCATTTTTTTAACCTGAGCGCTTTTTAAGCTTGAGCGCTTTTTTAAGCCTAAGGGCTTTTTCAAACTTAGCTACTTTTATCATCATTTTTGCCACTTAGTTTATAAGGATACATTAACCTATGGCAGCGACGTTTAGTATGATTGGGACGATTGAGCCATTTTTACATTGTAATCTCAAAAAAGGTGATTCGATTTATTGCGAATCCAATGCCATGGTCATGATGGAGTCAAA
Organism: Moraxella osloensis; assembly: GCF_001553955.1. Classification (NCBI taxonomy): domain Bacteria; kingdom Pseudomonadati; phylum Pseudomonadota; class Gammaproteobacteria; order Moraxellales; family Moraxellaceae; genus Faucicola; species Faucicola osloensis. The sequence continues at coordinate 1,333,026 of NZ_CP014234.1, read as the reverse complement.
TCTTGAGCTTAAAGGTCAGATGCGTGGCGGCATCATGCAAGCTTTGATGCGCCGATTTGCCAATGACGAGTCGATTTTTCAACAGCAAATTGAAGCGGTAAATGGTGAGGGTGACTGCTTACTGGCGCCCACACTTGATGGCGATATGCAAATTTTAGACGTCGGCGCCAATCAGTATACACTCAGTGATGGTGCCTTTGTGGCAGCCACCCATAGCGTTGATTTGCGTGCCAATATCCAGCGCAATTTAGGCGGCGCTGTATTTGGGGATACGGGTGGTTTTATGGTCATGCAAACGCAAGGTCAAGGTCAGGTCGTGGTATCTGGATTTGGTTCTTTGTTTGAGATTGATGTCACGCCTGATAAAGATGTGATTATTGATAATGGTCACGTGGTATGCTGGGATAGCCGACTGCAATATAGCCTGTCAATGGCGACCAGCCAGAAAAAAGGCTTTTTGGGCAATATCATCAATTCAGTCACGAGCGGCGAAGGCATGGTGCTAAAGTTCTCAGGTCAAGGCAAAGTAGTGATTTGCTCGCGTAACCGTGATACTTACCAAGGCTGGATTCAAAGTTTACTGGGGTCAAACTCAGGTGGACGCGGTGGCAATGAAGGTATTTTAGGCGGTTTGTTATAGTCAGTTTGTGCCAAGCCGTTATCCACCGCTTAAAACGTAGATAGAATAGTAAAAAAATAAAATAAGGATACCAACATGGCAGTGAATTTATCAAAAGGTCAAAAAATCTCGCTAGAAAAAGAAGCAGGTGGTACACTCAGCCAAATCAAAATGGGTCTGGGTTGGGATGTCGGTGCTGCGCCGCAAAAATCAGGTGGATTTTTGGGTGGCTTGTTCGGCGGTGGTGGCAGCGCAGGCGGTAGCATTGACTTGGATGCGTCGTGTATCATGCTTGATGCCAACAAACAAATGGTAGATGCGATTTGGTTTGGACAATTGCAGTCAAAAGACAGTAGCATACAACACACAGGCGATAACCGCACCGGTGCTGGCGATGGCGATGACGAAGTGATTAATGTCAATTTATCTCGTATCCCTGACCATGTGCAAGCCTTGATTTTTACTGTCAATAGCTTTACAGGTCAAACCTTTGCCACGGTTAATAATGCGTTTTGTCGTTTGGTGAATGCCAGCAATAACAGTGAAGTTGCCCGTTACGATTTGTCAGCCCAAGGCAGTCATACCGCGCTGATTTTGGCAAAAATTTATCGTCATAACGGTGAGTGGAAAATGCATGCCATTGGTGAAACCGCGTCAGGTCGTACCTTTCATGATTTGATGCCTGCGATTTTACCGCACGTGTAACCGCGCTTTTTAATATGAAGCAATAATGTGAAGCCATAAAGTAAGCCCTGTGACAAGCAGGGTTTTTTATTTTGACCACTATTTTTGATAAGTTTGTGTGGATTTTGCGTTGGTGGGTTTTGCATACGGTGTGGGTTTGCTAAAATAGCGGCGATTTAGTTTTGCACTGTTAAATTTTACAGTCATTTTTTTAAAATCACTTTCTTAAAATCACTTTAGCGAAGCGAATCAAATAATTTTGTGACAATAAACCACCGCTACAAAGGAATCCAACACCATGCCATTTAATCGTTTACAGCCGATTTTGATAGCAAGCTTGCTGCCGCTGCTGGTTTTTACTTGGTTTAGCCGTGACTACATTGGGCAGATTGATTTTTGGTTGTTGTGGCTGGTGGCGATGACCTTGGTCGGGTTGCCATTGGTGTTTGCAGAAATTGGTTTGGCGCATCGTAGTGGTACGTCGCCGCTGGTCGGTTTGCCCATGCTGACCCGTGAAGCTGACGTGTCAACGGTTTGGCGCGGGTTTGGTTGGCTGACTATTGTGCTGCTGCTGGCGGTCGTGGGGCATTTACTGGCGAGTAGTGGCGAGATTATCCATCCGCTGGTGAGCAATATTGCTCTGCCTGCCTTGTTAGCCATCATGGTGCTGATAGTGATTGGTTTGAGTTTTATCAAGCATTTGGCAGGTTGGTTGGCGGTCGGTTTTGCCGTTGCCGCGTTGGTTGTCAATGTCATGCAGGGTGGGTTTGTGGCGTGGCAGGTGACAGCGACGTCCTTGACGGAGTGGGCAGGGGCGGTAGTGTTAGCGCTAGTCTGTGTGGGCGCAGGTACGGGATTATACTGGCATGCGCGCACCCACCAAATGCTCACGATGAGCAATACGGCGACAGATCAAGCACGCGAATCCGCGAGTCGTTATGTGTTACCTGTGTGGAGTTTTCAGTTATTAGTGGGTGCGCTGATTGCCATGACTTTATCGCCAAACAGCACGATGGCGGCAGTGCTGAATGCATTGGCAATGCTGGCAGGGGCGGCTTATTTACTGCATATCTTGACCCATCAAGTGTCACTACGCTTGCAACAACAGCAATTTAATTTTTTGGCATTGGTGGTATTGGCAGTGCTTAGTCTTGCGCTAGCCATGGTACCAACTGCTTGGCTCAATCAGCTGATTATCGTGATAAGTTTAGTCACGGCGGTATGGCTAGCCGTATTTGCAGGCTGGCAAATGAAAATCAGCCATTTGCGCAAATCATTGAATTTTAGCTCGGAAGGCTTATATAACCTTTGGCGCATTGCGGTGCGTATTATTGTGCCATTGGCGGTGATTTTGGCGATGGTGGGGTGGGTGCTAGGACTGGCAAAATGATTACTGTTGATATAGCCTTTGCGCCCGATAGCCAAACACAGTTGCGGTTAACCCTGCAACTTGCCGATAATAGCCGCGTGATTGATGCAGTCAATGCCACAGGTTGGCAACAGCAGTATCCGCAGATTTTTAGCTATAGTGTCGGTGTTTTTTCCCATAAATTAGACTGGCAAAGTGCGATCAACACAGGCGATAGAATCGAAATCTATCGCCCTTTGACCATCGACCCGCAAAACAAACGCAAATTACTGTCCAAAAAATCCAACCGATGAGGGTGTGAGCCGGTATTATTGTGTAGTGCACAAAAAAAGCCAATCACAGCATCACGGCAATGATTGGCTTTTTTAATCAGACAAACTTACTGAGTCACCGCTGGGCGCTCGATGCTGGTGACAATACCATTTTGGTCAAAATAAATTTTGGCGTATTGTTGGGCGTTGTGAATCGCGGGCTTATTGGCGCGTTTGGCGTTAGTACCTGGGGTAAAATCGTACAGGTAATCCCAACGCATAGGATTTAGGGTGTCTCTAAAGGTTGGGCTACCTAGTATATAGAGCACTTGATTGGCATTCATACCCACTTGCACTTGGCTTAATTTGTCTGCATGAATCGGCTTGCCTTGTGGGATATCGATTTTGTACACGCTAAACCATGAGCAACCTGGTAATACGCTGACGCTGCTAATTACGGCAACCAAAGGCAGGACTGCCAGTTTTTTTGATAGTGTTGTGATAGATGTCATTTGTCAAACCGCTTTGAGATGGTGAACGATAAAATTTACGACTTATCATACGTGATTTGGGTTTTTTTGCCTACCTATTGACCGCAAAATTTAAATTATTTTACATAAAGTTAATGTTTGGGTGTAAAACGCCGCGGTGGTTTGGTATTTGGCGTTCTGGTGGTTAGCCTACTTTGTCTCTAGCCTGCCTTCGCCTGTTATCTGTCAACGCGCGCTTTTGCCAGTGGTGTCACGTTTTTTTACTGTGGGATTTTATCGAATTTGTTATTATAGTCATAATGTTCAGTTTATAAGCGACACCTAATAGGTGCGAGGATTTATATGTCGTCTTTTACCAACCAAGATTTGCGTCGTGCCGGTTTGAAAGTCACGTTACCGCGTTTGAAAATTTTAGAATTATTAGAAAAGTCCGAATCTCATCACATGAGCGCGGAAGATGTGTATAAAGCCTTGATGGAGCACGGTGAAGACGTGGGACTTGCGACTGTTTACCGGGTGTTAACCCAGTTTGAACAAGCGGGGATTGTCGAGCGTCACAATTTTGAAAACAACTTGTCAGTGTTTGAAATCGCCAAAGATGAGCACCATGACCACTTGGTATGCGACCAATGCGGCAAAATCATTGAATTTCACAATGAAGAAATCGAAGCGCTACAAGAAAAAGTCGCCAAAGACTTTGGTTTTACCCTAGCAGGGCACTCGTTGGTGCTGTATGGAATTTGTGACAACAAAGATTGCCAAAATTCAGTAAAACGCTAAAACATTGTAATGCATTGATAGGTTAATGCACTAATGTTTTGCTGCGCTAAAAAAGCTCAGTCACAAACTTCAGTTAAAAAAGCGGCTAGATAAATTTTATTTAGCCGTTTTTTTATTTGTTGTCCGTTGTTTATTGAACGCTATGATGCGGCTTTAGTTCTGATAATTTAAAGCCAGCGACCAGTAGCGCTGCGCCATACACCACGGCGCCCGCCACACACAGCGCCAATAGCGCCACAATACGAATACCTTGATGCGCAGTAACTGGGAAATAATGAATACCAGCGGCAAGTGCCAACCCCATCGCGCCATTTGCCATGGCAAAGATAACCGCTAATCGTCGCCAAGCCGCACCAAACCGATAAATACCTTGGGTATGTAAATAAAAATATAACAGCCCCGCATTGATAAAAGACGCCAGTGTATTGGCAAGTCCTAGCCCGGCATGGGGCGCGATTTGCCACTGTTTAAATAATTCAGCCAGTATTAGGCTTAGCACGACATTGGCAATCACGCTAATCACACCGATTTTGACAGGGGTGCGACTGTCATGACGGGCAAAAAAAGCCGGTGCAAATATTTTAATCAGCATAAATGCCAAAATCCCACCCGACAAGCACTGTAGCGCAAGCCCGCTCATCATGGCATCTTGCCGCACAAATTCCCCATGTTCAAACAAGGATATCATCAGCACATTACTAATCATGCCAAGCGCGATGGATGCAGGCACGCCGACCAACACCGTCAGCCGCGTCGCCCAATCTAGGGTGTGTCCAAATTGCTGATGGTCGTCGCTTGCGATACTTTTGGATAGACTGGGCAAAATCACCGCACCAATCGCCACCCCAATCAGCCCTAACGGCAGCTCGCTCATCCGCTCTGCGGTATACAGCCAAGAGACCGAGCCATCAACCATGGTTGAAGCCAGTACCGTGTTGACCAGCATATTGATTTGGGTGACCGATACCCCAAACAGCGCAGGCAGCATGAGTTTTAAAATCCGTCGCACGCCAGGATGACGAAAGCTAACCTTGGGTATCACCAGCAGCTGATGGCTGTGCAGTTGCGGTAATTGAATCAATAGCTGCAGCAAACCTGCCACCGCAACTGCATAACCGACCGCCAAAATTGGCTTGGCAAGCAGCGGCGCTACCCAAATCGCGCCCACAATCATACACACATTTAAAATCACCGGTGCAAAGGCAGGCAAAGCAAACCGCCCCACGCTTTGTAAAATACTACTAGCAAACGCAGTCATGGCGATAAATAATAAATAAGGAAAAGTGATACGAAGTAGCTCAACTGCGGTTGTAAATTTGCTGGGCTCATGCAGATAACCGACCGCAAACACAGCAATCACGGCGGGCGCGAAAATGACTATCACGGCAGTTAAGCCTGATAAAATCAACAATAACGTACCAGCCACCCGACTGATAAGAATTTGAATGCCGAGCAAGGCTTTTTTGCTATCGGTCATGTCGTTATTTTGGGCTTGGTGTTGATAATCGGATAGTACAGGGACAAAAGCTTGGGCAAAAGCGCCTTCAGCAAACAGCCGCCGCAAAAAATTGGGCAATTTGAATGCCACCAAAAACGCATCCATCATGCCGCCCGTACCAAACACGCTCATCAATACCATGTCGCGTATCATTCCCAAGATGCGTGACAACAGGGTAAAAAAGCTAACAATTGCGGTGGATTTGACAAGTTTGTGAGACATTAAACAATTCTTAAAATTTATTAATCATGCTTCTTAGTCTCACCCAATCAAAATACAGACCAGGGTCGGATTTGCGGCCGCGTGCGATATCACTATGACCGGCTAGATGATTGACGGTTTTGGGATAAGCTTGATAAATCGCGGCAATCACGCCACTTAAAGCTTGGTATTGCCTGTCATCAAACTCGCTATAATCATCGCCTTCCAGCTCAATCCCAATCGAATAGTCATTGCAGTTTGGTACGCCCAAATAACTAGATTTGCCAGCATGCCAAGCACGCTCATCAAAGCTTACAAACTGCGTGATGCTGCCATCGCGCTCAATAAACAAATGCGCGGAGACCTGCTGCTGATAGATGGTTGCAAAATACGGATGGGCTTTGGGGTCTAACTGATTTTGAAAAAATGCACGAACAAAATGCTCGCCTTGGTCATCTTTTATACCAAATTCACTGGGCGGCAAGCTGATATTATGTATCACAATCAGGTGAATATCGTTAGGGTCGGGGCGCTCACCAAAATTGGGTGACGCCACAAACTCGCATGGGCTTAACAAACCCTGCTCAATGCTAAATCCCGACATAACCATACCCCGCCCAATCATCCAAATGGTGTTTAAAATAGTTGGTAAAACGCTACTCAATCATGTGGCTAATTTAGCATAAAATGGGGCTTATCATCACCTTAACCGAAAAACACAGTTAAAAAAAGCAATTTTGCAAAAAAATGGTATGCTATCGCTAAGCTGATAACAAGGGTAGAGCATCTGATGGATACGATTATAGCGGCGTTGATACTGGCAGTCGTGGGGGCGCTTTATAAAATTTTTGCCCAACAAAAAGCAATCACTAGGCTTGAATCCAAGCTCGACAACCTGCAAAAACAACTCGCTGATGTCATGGCAACCGTGTATCTCTTAAGCAGCGAGGCAAAGTCATCACCTACCCAACAATCGGCAAGCGATATTCGCCAAAATCAGCCTGTTACTGAACCTATTAATGACCCTATCACGCAGCCCATCGGTCAAGCTCCTGTCTCAGCGCCCCTTCTAGTGCCACTCCCAGCGCCCCTCCCAATAGTTGCCTCTTTGCCAATGGCGAACACGCTTGACGCTTCGACTAGTTCAGCGCCGCCAACGGCAACACAGCCGTCCGTGAATGACGCAGCCCCACCGCATCAACCTAGCGTATCACAGCCATCATCTCCTTCTTTAAAAGAGGATGAAAGTGCTACCAATGTTGTGACATCGCTTTGGGCAAGTGCCACCCAATGGTTCTTTGGGGAAAACTTGGTGGTGCGTGTCGGGGCACTGGTGTTGCTAGTGGGCGTGGTGCTATTACTCAAACTTGCCAGCCAATATATTGAGGTATCGATGCCCGTGCGTATGGCGCTGGTAGCGTTGGGCGGCTTGGTGATAACGACAATCGGCTATCGCACCACTGCCAAAAAACGCAGTTATGGGTTGACTTTGCAAGGTGTCGGCTTTGCAGTGATTTATTTGACGGTGTTTGCGAGTTTTAAATTGTATGGACTATTGCCATCAACCTTAACCTTCGGCGTGCTTGCGTTACTGGCAGGGTTAACAGTGATGTTTTCGGTGTGGCAAAATGCGCTGCCGCTTGCGGTCTTGGCGTTCGGTGGGGCGTTTTTTGCGCCGATACTGGTCAGCCGACCTGACGGTAGTGTGGTGATGCTATTTAGTTATTATTTATTACTCAATATAGCGGTTGCGGTGATTGCCCATTATCGCACTTGGAAACTGCTCAATGCGCTAAGCCTAGCGGTGACTTTTGGGCTTGCGTATGTGTGGGGATTTCGCGCATTTAGTGGTAATAGTGCAGGTGCAGGCTGGCTGTCATTACGCTGGCAACTGCTCGGGTTATTGGTTGGGCACATGGCGCTGTATCTGTTTATTGCGGTTAGATATTCTCAGCAGGTCGTAAGTTATAACCAAACGCTGCTACAAATGAACAGGGGGGTAGCCAAACGCCCGATTCTATCGATAGATTCAGGCTTGTTGTTTGGCACCGCGTTACTGGGGTTTGGGCTGATGGCAAGCTTGCTCAATGATTTGCCTTATCATCTTGCCTTTGCTAGCAGTGCGTTATCAGCTATTTATTTGAGTCTAGGATTGTGGCTGCTCAAACATCATCGCCGTAGCATCGCAGGCGACCGACAAGCCAATAACCAATTTGATAACAGCTTTGAGCTGCTCATTGAAGCCAGCCTTGCGCTCGGCTGTGGGTTTTTGGCTTTGGTGATACCACTGGCGCTATCAGCCAAATGGATTAGTATCGGTTGGGCAGTGCAGGGTGCTGCATTGGTGTGGCTCGGTGCGCGTACCCAAAGACGCTGGACGGTATATTTTGGGTTGGCATTGCAAGGCTTTAGTATCCTGTTATTGGTGGGCTTTGATACCATCATGCGGCATTGGTATGGGCTACTGGATCAATTGTCAGTTCCGCACCAAATGTCTATAGTGGCGGCCTCATCCACCTTGCCACTGACTGTATTGACAGCATGTGTGCTGCTGTCTGCTTTTATTTTGCGTCACGGTAGAGCCAATATCGCGGCAGCCACACCCCAAGCTAAAGCCCAGCCTCAACCTCAACCTGCGGCAGTCAAAACGACGCATAAAAGGTTTCAACAAATTGCTGATAATGCCAGTCACAGCTTTGTTGCGACCGCGCTTGTGGTTGTCGGGTTTGTGCTGTATCTGTCGGCGATTTTATCCGCTGACCCCTTTTGGAACAACGGTGGCAAAACCACCACTATCAAACTTGCCGTGGCTATGGCGGTATTTTTAATTGTGGGGCAACTGATGCATCAGCGTTTTGTTTGGCGCAGTATGCGTAAGGTGAGCCGCTTGATTTTACCGTTTGCGATGATGAGCTGGGTGCTAGTCTGTCTAACCCATGTTAAGGTCGAGACGGTTGTAGACCTAAACGATTATCACATCAAAGCATTTAGCGGGTTGGGGCGTTATTTGCTCGCCATGCTCGGCTGTTTAGCCATCGCAAAATTGCTAGGGGCGTGGCTGCTTAGTCGCTGGCACCGCGACCGACTCGATACAAGCGTTGACGCGCTCGTTTGGTTTTTGGTACTGATTGCCATGCTAACTTGGATGCTGCAACAAGTGCCATTTAACTATTGGCAGCAGGCCCAAGAGCTTCGAGCCATTGTGACTATTTTACCGACCGTGCTAGCTGTGTTTGGGCTGATGAGTTTGTTGTTGTTGCCAAAACTTCAGGCGCTGAGGGCTCGTTTGCTTGGTTGGTTAGAAGTTGATACGCTACTGAAACACAGCGCTTATATTTTGGTACCGATGACCTTTATTTGGAGTTTATCTGCCAATTTCTCGTTAGACGGTCAGCTATTGGGCGTTTATCTACCGCTGCTCAATCCGCTGGATTTGACCCTAATCAGCATTTTACTGTACCAATCTTATGTGGCACTCAAAGTTGATAGCAACTATCGTACTATCGTTTTGGTGGCTTGCGGTTTAGGGGCATTTGTGACGGTCAGTAGTATGTTGGTGCGTGGGTTTGCCAGCGTTTGGGGCACACCGACGTGGGAACATGGCGCTTGGTCAGTCAGTATGGTACAGACTGGGCTGACTATCTTATGGACCGTCATTGCGATGGTATTGATGTTCTTGGCAAACAAAAAAGCCATTCGCTTGGTATGGTTTGCCGGTATTGCATTATTGACTATTGTGGTTGCCAAGTTGGTATTGATTGATATGTCGAATACCAGTGCGGTACTGCGTGTGGTGTCTTTTATTGGGGCAGGCTTATTGATGCTCGTGATTGGTTATCTTGCACCTTTACCCCCCAAAGTAGGCAAACCCAAGCTAGACAAACCCAATGCAGCCAAAAAAAGCTAAGTAAACCTCTGCTAAGCATGGTGAATAATATCGGTTATTTGTCGTATTTACAGCAGGTAGGCTTAGCTAAATACACAAAAACTTGCTGCCTAATTGTCTTTAAATTGTAACATCTGGCTAGAATTTATCCAAAATATCGGTTCTCTTGTTAGTGGTTTGTAGCACGGTATAGAAGTTTTGAATGGCTATTGTTAATATCCTTATAGGGCAAAGCTTTATATTAACCAAATTATAAATCTAATTACTATCAATGAGTTAGAATGCTATTTATTATTTTCTAACATAACAAATTAAGGTTGATACTGCCTGCTGATGCTAACCATGCGATGCTAGGGTTTTCAAATTCTTTAGATTAACTATGACTGACGGCTTTATGTCGATAACCCAAAAACGGGCTACGCCGTTTTTTGGTTAAGTCTAATTGGTCTGGGTTTTTGTGAGTGGCCATCGCAATCGGTTAGCTTATAAAGTCATATCAATTTTATAGTAACTATGAATTAACAATGAAGTAAAAATGAAAAACAATAAGCACTGTCAGGTTAAATTAGCCAAATACCGCGCCTGTATTTTATCGGTGACTTTAGTTTCGCCACTATTGTTAGTAGCTATCATTTACACGCAAGCAGATGCCCAAAACCCTACGCAAACGGCATCCGTCACTGTTGCCTCGCAAAAAACCACCACCAGGGTAGCGCCCGCCATCGTTGACAACTTAGAGCAAGAGCAAAAACATGACACTGACAGTATCAGCTATGGCTTTGAGGCATTGCAAAATAGCTTTGTAATCGACATTGATTTACCGGTCGAAGACCTACAGGATAACCCCAACAGCGCCCAACTGGTAAAATTTTCATCGTTAACGCCCAGTTTGTTGGCTTTAATCATGCAGCAAAATGGGGCAACTATTAGCGATAAACAAAATTACCGCTTGATTGATGCCAAAGGTCATATTATGCCGATGGCGATTCGTCCTGTCAGCAAACAATCATCCGTCAATCAAGTATTGCAAGTAGTGAGCGTGGAGACAGATAACCCCAATGCGGTGGAAAAATTACGCCATGCGTTGACCGTACAGCTTGATAACCCAGACAACCAACCATCGATTAACATTGACCTTAGCAATTTACCTTCAAACCCAGTCGCCGCCGTTACCAATAGTCCAGTCAGAACTTGGTGGTTAACCAATCCCAACTTTGCCAAAACCGAACCTACTTTATCAACCGAGCAAGCGGTCAATCTTTGGCTAAAATTTTTACCTGTAAATGCAGCCCAGCCCAGCAAGCGCCCACTGCAACTGCAAATTTATGGCAGTGATGACTTGCAAAGCTGGCAGATGGTCAGCCAAACCGTGGTCAGCCCCTTTAGCCCTAGCCAGGCTACCCAACCTAGCCAATCTAGCCAAATGGTAGCAGCGCAAGCTGACGGCAGCAATCAGCCGATAGCGACAGGCCATGCGATTGCCATCGAGCCGCAGCAAGCCAATTATCGGTATTGGCAAGTGGTGGCAAATCAGCCTGTCAATCTTGAGGCAGCCAGCTTAAATCGCAGGGTGAGTGAGCCAAGTTTCTTCTTGACCCGCGCCAGTTTTTCAAAAACCAAAGAGGACGCCAACCAATGGCGGCTTAGCCTTGCTCAGCCCATGTTGACCACAGGGGTGAGTTTTTTTGTCCCCGAAAATCAGCTGTGGCAAGTGCGCATCAGCGTACCCGAACAAGAAGCCAATCAATTGGCTAAAATCAATAAAACCGCCAATGTAAGTAATGATAAAACCTTAGCCACTACCCAAATTGATAAAAACCACACAGTGGTCAGTTGGCAACCGACATTGACCAAGTCGCTGCATTTGGACGGTCAAATGCAGCAAGATGATTTGCCGGTCAATCTGTTAACGCCCATGTATGAGATGTATTTTTTGGCGCAAGGCACAGCGCCTTATCGACTGGTAATCAACGAGCCGCGCGTATTACAACAACCCAATATCACGCTATCGGACCAACAACTTACCCGCCTTGGCAATACCGCCGAGGGACAAATGCAAAATATCGAGGCATTGAACAATCCCAACGCGTCGTTTGAACGCTATAAAACATGGGCACTGTGGGGTGTACTTGCCGCGATTGTGGCGGCTTTGGCGTTGATTGCGCTGCGTTTATATCAACAAACTACTACCCAAGCCCCCAAAGAATAGGCGATAATACAATCGAACATACCTCATCGAAAATACCCCATCGACAATAAGGGATTATTTGCATGTCTGCTGCTAGCCAAACCATGAGTGACACCTCGGCCACCACGCCCCAAATCAGCTCACTACTACGTATTGAAATCGCCAAACAAGTCGCACTTGCGCTGCAAGAAGACATCGCCACTGGGGATATTAACGCGCAGTTAATACCTGACACACAGCGCGATACGGCAACCATTATTTGTCGTGAACCGATGGTGGTTGCGGGTAAGGCATGGGTGGATGAAGTATTTCGCCAGCTTGACCCCAATATGCAGCTTGATTGGGCAGTCAAAGACGGTGACGCTGTAGCAGCCAATCAAATTTTGGTGACGCTCATCGGTAACACCCGTGCGCTACTGACGGGTGAACGTACCGCGCTCAATTTTTTACAAACTTTATCATCCACTGCCACTGTGGTTGCAAACCATGTGGCGGTTATCGCAGAACTGCCGACCAAATTGTTAGACACGCGTAAAACCATCCCAATGCTACGCCATGCGCAAAAATACGCCATGCTGTGTGGCGGCGGCAATAATCACCGTATCGGGCTATACGATGCCTTCTTGATAAAAGAAAACCATATCATGGCGTGTGGCGGTATCGCCCAAGCAGTCAGTCAGGCGCGTCAGATTGCCAATAAGCCAGTGGAAGTTGAAGTAGAAAATTTTGATGAGCTCCAGCAAGCCATCGCTGCCAATGCCGATATCGTCATGCTCGATAATTTTACCATTGAAGATACCCAAAAAGCGGTCGAGTTGGTTGCTAGTCTTGGCAAGCCTTGCCAGCTTGAAGCTTCAGGTGATATTAGCCTTACCAATCTACGTCAAGTGGCAGAAACAGGGGTGGATTTTATCTCAATGGGCGCGTTGACGAAGCATATCAAAGCCATTGATTTATCGATGCGTTTTCAACAATAAATCGGTTAAAAATAAATCGGTTAAAAATAAATCGATTAAAAATAGTCAGTTTTTTTTATTGCCATTCGCGATAGGTCATAGCATGATGCAAACCATTTTAATGATTGGACTTGGCAAAATTGGTTTACCAGTTGCTAAGCAATTAGCGATGCAGGGGCACTGCGTGATTGGTGTCAGCCGCTCTATGCCTACAGATTTGGCTTTCTGTAGCCCCATGGCAGCCAAGCTGCCACCCGATAATGACCATGTATATCAGGAAAATCTACATTTTGTTGCCAGTGACGCGCGCACGTTAGCCGTTGCGCAGCTAAGTCAATGGTCAAGCCAAATTAGCCAAATCTGTATCATTGTCAGTCCAGATACCTTGTCGCTACAAGGTTACCGTGACAGTTATTATGCGATTGCCGAGAATGTGGTGCGATTGGGTGACCATCTGCCAAACCTCAAGCGAGTGGTATTTATTTCTTCGACAGGCGTTTACGGACAAAACGCGGGCGAAGTCATTGATATCACTACCCCTGTGTTCGTGCCAACAAGCGCCACTTCTCAAGTGATTTTACAGACTGAGCAGTTGTTGCAGCAGCACTTTGAAGATAAGAGCATCATCATTCGTCCAAGTGGGATTTATGGGCAATCACGACTACGTTTACTGACCATGGCAAAACAGTTAGCAGCGCAGTCAGCAAATAGGGCTAGCGATTATCCGAGTAACACATGGACTAATCGTATTATGGACACAGACTTAGTCAGCATCATTGTTACTGTCATCAATGCAGGTCAAACCGTGCCAGTTTACTTGGCGACAGATAAGGCGCCAGTCCCGCTTTATACTGTGCTAAACTATTTGGCGACTGCACAGGGCTTGAGCTTATCGCTGCCCTGTATGGAGCCAACAACGGGCAAACGCATTATCAATAACTTGCCAGCTAGTTGGCTCAACTACCCAGATTGGCAGTCAGGCTATCAGTATATTTTGTCGACTTTAGGCGATGAGTGATGGGTGGTGGGTTTCAACAAAAATTTTTCATCATTTATCTATCAGTGATTTTATAGCCGTGTATGCCATGACTTATTCCAACACCGAGCGCCAAGCCGCAACAAGCCAAATTATTAAAGACCAAGACCAGCTACGCCATCCCAATGTGATGACAGAGGCAGAAAGATTGGCTTTGCCCGATCCTTGTCGCCCGATTGATAAGCGCGTCATACCCGCGCGTCATACCATTGACGTCTATATGCAAAAACCGCTGTCATTGCCAGTGGCGGATAGCAACAACAATCTCGCCGCTAGTGTAAAAGACGTTGCCAAGCCCTACCGAATGAGGGATAACACAACAAAAATCCTTAAAAAAAATCTGCAAAGTCATCAATCTGAGATGCTAGAGCAGTTACTATCTGAGCAAAGCATTGAGATGCGGCACTTTATCCAGCAGCAGCAACAGCAGGCCAATAGCAGCCAAAGCAAACACCCATCATTGCATTTACCGCTATCTTTGTTGCCAAGGCTCGTCAATGATAGCAGTATTTCACTGATGAAAGCGGTGATGGGTCAATACCCGAATTTAGCGCGTATGAATACGCTTACCACATCCTTACCAAAGCAGACATTGCAAAATTCCTATGAACATCAAGCCAACGATGCCGCCAGCACACAGTCTGACGCCACCTATAACCAAGCGCTACTCAATATCGAAACCAAACTGTATCTGATGGGACAAATGTACCATCTTGCGCTTTGTGTATTTTTGCTATGCCAATGCAAATCACGCAAATCACTCAACCCCCAAATCACCTTGCAAGACTTGGCTGATGCTATCAATCAATACATCGAGGCGCATCGCACCCAATTGCATTTTTTGACCCGGCATAACGATTTATATATCGAGCCGACGCATGTTGCACTTGCTGCCCTTGCCATGGATTGGCAAGTGGGTAAGCAAACAGCCATCAGCAAACGTACTGTCACCATGAGCTCGCAAAACCCCATCACAGGCGGCTAATGGTATTTTTTAACTTGTTCTTTTTTGGAGTCGCGTATGTCCCAATCATTTCAAACCCAATTATCTCAAGCCCAAGCATCTCAAACCCAAGCATCTCAAGCCCAATCCTCTCAAACCCAAGCCGTTCACGCAACGCAGTTTATTCCTCAGTATTTTATTGAGGTGGCACTCAAAAACAATGTATTAAAATTTGGCGAATTTACCCTAAAATCAGGTCGTATAAGCCCGTATTTTTTTAATGCAGGTTTGTTATCAACCGGTGAGCTATTGTCTGTGTTGGCAAATGGGTATGCCGATGCCCTTGCCAAGCAGCTACAATCTACCGACAGTAGCGAGTTGGTGATTTTTGGGGCAGCCTATAAAGGCATTCCGTTTGTGGCGGCGACCGCACAAGCACTGTGGAACAATCACCAAATCAATGCCGATTGGGGCTACAACCGCAAAGAAGCCAAAGACCACGGTGAAGGCGGTATGCTGGTTGGCGCCGATCTCAAGGGCAAATCGGTTTGGGTAATTGATGATGTGATGACCGCGGGTACGGCGATGCGTGAAGTCGTTGTGCTACTAGAAAAATCAGACGCCAAAGTCGCGGGAATCATCGTTGCGCTAGATCGTAAAGAAAAAGGTCAAGGCGAACAATCTGCCATTCAAGAATTGGCGCAAAGCCTCAATGTGCCGGTACTTGCCTTGGTCACGATGGATGACATTACTGAGTATGTCGCCAAAAATGGCACGCAGGAGGAACTTGCCAAAATGCAAGCCTACCGCGAGCAATATGGCGTTTAATCAGCGGTTGCTATCATCCAATCCCGCTAATCATAGATTGTTTTTAAATTAACCATTGAAGAGGACGGCTATGTTGACAAAAGCCTTGCCCACCACACTAACAACGGCACACCTTTTGCGTGTTGGCACTGCACTTACCTTATCGGCAGTATTATTTGGGCTTGCAGGTTGTAGTAGTATCAATGAACTGATGGCGGAGGGTAGCAAACCGCCTGCGATTGTCAATGTGGCAACTGACCAACAGCCGTTTTATGATGCGTTAAATAGCCTTATCTTGCCGCCAAAATCACCGCAAGCTGCGCCACAAGGCATTGCCGACGGTCCTTATAATGGCGTAATGCCAGAAGGCGAGCAATTTACCACCTTTGTGAAGAACGGTTACTTCGATGAATTTTTGGTGGTGTACTACCCAAACTTTGTGACCCAGCTTCGCACCGACTTGGTTAACGGTTTATATAATGGTTGGGTGACGTATCGATTGTCCGATAGCCGTATCAAACAAAAAGTATTGTTCCGCCAAGGTGCAGTACAAGAAGCGATTGTTTACAGCCAAGCGGGAAATCCTGAATACCATTTTTGGTTTACCAATGAACAACCGACCAGCGGTATGCGCTACGATAACAATGGCAATGCGGTCGAATCGATGTTTTAATAGCAAAACGAATAATTGATAAAAATTGAACAAGGATAATAAATGAAACCACTGAATTTTCTGATCGTCATGGACGATATCCACACCATTAATTATAAAAAAGACACCACGCTTGCGATGCTATGGGCGATTGCAGATCGTGGTCACACAGCGCATTATTGCCAAATTCACGATTTGTGGCTCGATAATGGCGCATTGCAAATTGATAGCCAATCGCTCAAAACGTTTAAAGACCCTGCACATTTTTATGAACTGGGTGAAAAAACCACGCAGCCTGCTAGCGCATTTGACGTCATCTTGATGCGTAAAGACCCCCCGTTTGACATGCAGTTTTTGTATAGCCTGTACTTGCTAGAATACGCTCAGCGAGCTGGCGTATTGGTAGTCAATAACCCAGAAAGCGTACGTGACTGTAACGAAAAACTGTTTGCGACGCAATTCCCTGAGCTGATGACACCGACGATTGTCACCAACAAACAAACCCATATCCGTGATTTTATCAAAACCCACCAAGATGTTATCGTCAAACCGCTTGATGGCATGGGGGGAATGGGCATTTTTCGTCTGACCGCCGATAGCCCTAATATCGGCTCAACCCTTGAGATGCTAACCCAGCTTGAAAGCTTGCCTGTGATGGCGCAAAAATACTTGCCTGAAATCAAGGACGGGGATAAACGCATTTTAATTGTCGGTGGTAAGCCTGTAGATTATTGCTTGGCGCGTATCCCAAGCCAAGGCGAAACGCGTGGTAATCTAGCTGCAGGTGGTCGTGGTGTCGCCATGCCACTGTCAGCGCAAGAGCGCCAAGTTGCTGAGCAAGTGGCGCCTGTGCTACTGCAAAAAGGCTTGTACTTTGTCGGACTCGATGTGATTGGTGGCAAAGTGACAGAGATTAACGTGACTAGCCCCACCTGCGTGCGTGAGATTGACGACCAATGCGGCACGCATATCGCAGAGGATTTTATTGCGTTTATTGAAACTAAAATTAATTAATAGTTTACGTTAAAAAGAGGATAACTTTATGAATATTGTTATCCTCTTTTTAGTTTGATTATTTAATAACTGAAGTTACGCACCGCTAATAGCCTTAAGCTGGGCAAAAGCCGACTGATTAGCGGAAATTAGTAACTTCGTACGCAAAGCGAAATGATTTAACTTGGTTTTGATTTTCAAACACTCAAGCTTAAACACCGCATACGTGGCTAAAAACATATGATTAAACCGAGCCCTTTGGCTATGAGCAGGCGACTTACCCAAATTGGCATTTTGCTTTAACGACTTATGATACACTTCAACCTGCCATCGTTTTTGATAGCCGTTGATAAATTTATCCTTGTCGCATTGCAAATCTGAGCATACCAGATATAACACCCCTGTAGAACCGTCCTTGTTTGTAAAGACTCGGCGTAATAACAAGACTTCATCATGATAGTCATTTAAAAAGCCGTGAACAGGGGTATTATCGGGTAGATTAGATTCATCAATACGTACAAAGTTCCCTTTTTCTCTATCATCCGGGGTTAAAGCCACCAAGCGATTTGACTTTAACGCAAAGATGAAATGCTTGTTGGCTTTACGAATATGTTTGAATGTTGCTTTGGCTGAAAACCAAGAATCGGCTAATACATAGTCGAATTTGACTTGGTTTTTGATTGCGCTATCAAACATATCAAGCAGTCGCTGATTTTTGGTTTTATCACTTTTACGTTTAACCTTGCCTTTGTCATCGGTAAAGACATTGGGTTTGGTGATGATGTCAAAGCTTAAGGGTATGTCGATATCTTTGCGATGATACAGACAGTTAAGCAGGTTAATGCCTTTAACATTTTTGTTTTGGGTGTGGTCGTAGTGCCAGCAGTTGATGTCGTCGACGCTTGTGTGTGGTTTGGGCTGTATGGTGTCATCAAAGATGAGATAGCCGATGGCATTGGGTGTGGCATTTTCATGCTGTCTTAGCATGGGTTTAATCAGTTGCCATTGTTCTTTGGCGGTGAGTGTTTCACTGTTTAGAAAGCGGGTGATGCTGTCATGGTAGATGCTCCCTTGTAGTAGATTGGCAAGTCCTGTGGCGGTGGTTTGCCCAAAACTTGCGATGAGGTAGTCGCTGTAGAGTTCTATCATGTCTTTGTTCATTTGTTTACTCTCGCTGACTGCTTTTTTTGTTATGATAGCGCTTTTTTAAAGGGCTGCGTAACTTCAGTTATTAATAATATTTCTATTAATTGTAGAAAGTTATCTAAATAAACCGCTGTATGGTCTTTATTAGCAAAGCTTGCTAAGCAAAGAAGCAAATGAATCAACACCATTAAGCATAAATCACTAGACGGGTAAAAACTGCTAGCAAAGCGTCACGTTTTGTATCAATGCATAAAAAACGTACTCGCTTTGTGACATCACACCGCTCTGTGAGCAAATTATGTGAAGATAGTAAAAATTTAGCAAGGTAATTAGATTGATTGAATTACTGTGGCTAGTTTAAATTGACCAGCTTCAGCGGTTGTAAACGACCATTGGGTTCAAGTAGTCCCGTGCCCAAAAATTGCTGCTGGTCGTCAAACAAGCGAAACGTTTGACTGGCGGTTAAGTTCAGCTGCTGAGTTAACATGGTCGCCTTGACGTTTAAGCGTTGACCTTGCCGGATGCGCTTTGATTGGCTATCGTCTAATACTAAGCTTGGTAGTGAGTGAACGCAGGCATCCACCGCTAATAGCTTATCAAACCGCGCTGCAACATCGAGCGCTGCAAAATCGGCTAATGGGATGGCATCGGCAATTTCAAAATCACCCGTGCGTATCCGTCTAAGTGCTGTTAGATGGCCTAGCGTGCCCAGCGCTTTGGCAATATCTTCAGCCAGCACGCGCACATAGGTTCCTTTGGAGCAAGTAACGGTTAATTGCAATTGTTGAGCGGATAGGGGAGTGAGTGACAGCTCATAAATGATGAGAGGACGTGCTGCTCGCTCCACCTCAATACCTTCACGCGCCAGTTCATACAGTTTTTTGCCGTCTTTTTTGAGCGCGGAGTACATGGGCGGGACCTGCATTATCTCACCCAAAAATTGCTCAGTGACGCTTTGTAACATTGCTTGTGTCACATTTGGTACAGGGATAGTGGCAATTATCTGACCTTCAGCATCCCCTGTATCGGTTTGCTCGCCGAGTTTGATAATGGCTTGGTAAGACTTGATGGCATCCAGTTGGTAATGGCTAAACTTGGTCGCCTCTCCCAAACAAATCGGTAGCAAGCCTGTTGCCATTGGGTCAAGGGTACCGGTATGACCCGCTTTTTTACTGTCGTGCACATCAGATTTGAGCAAGTATTTGACTTTTGATACCACTTGCTGGGAGGTCATCCCTTGCGGTTTATCAATCAGTAAGACGCCAGAGACGATGGATTTTGTTTTTGGTTGGGTCATCATGTTATGGATTTATCAATTCACTAAAAGTCGGTTCGAATCAGCCGCGAGTAATCTGCTGCGCTAATAGGGTGGTTGACAGAATACGGCTTTGATTTAGGGTTAATGTGTGCCCGTTGTTGCCACTGTTGCAAGCTATAGCGGTTATCAATCAATTGCTGGTCATACAGATAACTGGGAATATAGCCTGATAACAAGATACGATAATCAAATGGCAAAGGTTCGATATCGTCAATCAGCTCATAAATTGCCGTGGTACAGTTATTTACCAATGAATTATACCATGTTGGCTGCGTTTTTAAGGACTTGGCTTTCGCTAGATACGCAAGCAGCAGCGCTCGAATATGGTCTTTTGGCATGTTGATGGGATAAATATAAACATCTTCATGACGGATATTACTACGGGTATAAATAATATCTTTTTCATCGGCAGCGATAATCACCAATTCAAACTTGCGAAAAAATCCACCCAGCGTACTAAACTGTTCATTGACTTCTTTGCGAATCTCGATGGATAACGCAAGCTGCTTGCCATCACTAAACCCAAAACTCACTAGCGTATGGGCAATGGCATCGCCCATCCAATAGGAGGCGATAAAATCGACAGTTTGCAGTTTCGCCAAGTCGTATTGCCTAGTTTCCCAGCGCGGCTGAAAATGGGTTTTATCTTGCCAATCAAAATTTCTAACATTGCTAATGGTGAGTGTGTTGCCATCACGGTCAAGCCGATAGTCTAACATTTGGGCAACTTCGGGGTTCCAATCACGCTCATTGCTAGCTGACATCGAAAAAAAGCATGCAATGGCAATCGCCACCACCGCAAAAAAAATCAATAATAAAGACTGATGAGAAAGCAGGGATGAAAATAGGGTGGGTTTGATGATACTGAGCAAAACAGTAAGGGTAAAAAATACCCATACGCTAATCAGGGCCAGACTGACATATCTGCCTAAGGGCTGATGCGTCCATACAAACACCCCGACCCACAGGCTTGAGAGAATAATGACGATAAACTTAATGATACCCCAAAGTAACTGCATTCAACATCCCTGTTAATGGCTCAAAGTGACGAATAGGCTCGTCTAGGCTCGTCTAGGCTCGTCATGGCCTACAACGAATCAGTCGTCTGATGGCTGACCTTCGCTACTTTGTACGGCTTTAGAAATGAGGTTCATCATATAGTTAGCGTTAGCTGTCACTTCATCATAGTGAAAGCGTAGACGGGGCGTAGTGCGAGTTTTTAGCAAATGACTGAGCTCAGTACGCAAAAAACCTGATGCTTTGTTCAGCACTTCTAAGCTTTCGGTATGATAATCTTTTGCCATGGCATCATCCATCGACTTTTCCATGATGGTGACATAAATATCAGCATAACCCAAATCTGGGCTAATTTTGATACTAGAAATGGTCACAAACCCGGTCAAGCGTGGGTCGTTAATCTCGTCACGAATCAAAACCGCTAGGTCGCGCTGAATTTGATCGGCAAGACGTTGTAAACGTTGATTCATTGGTAATCCTTTTTATAGTAAAAAAAGGTCTAATTAACCTAGATTAATTAGACCCCTTGGAAGGTTGCTAATAGCAAGCTGGCAGTATTAGGTTGTCAGCTTAACTTATAAGGTACGTTTGACTTCATGAATTTCGAAGACTTCAATCTTATCGCCTTCTTTGACTTCATAACCTTTTACCGCTAGACCACATTCCATACCAGCGCGCACCTCATTAACATCCTCTTTAAAGCGACGTAATGATTGTAATTGACCAGTGAAAATAACTTGATCATCACGCAATACCCGAATTGGCTTATTACGGATAATATTACCTTCTGTCACCATACAACCGGCTGCATAACCAAAGCGACTAGAATGGAAGACTTCACGTACTTCTGCGATACCCAAGATTTGCTCACGATGTTCTGGCGCAAGTAAACCGCTCATTGCTGCTTTCACATCATCAATTAAGCCATAGATAACACTATAGTAGCGAATATCTAAGCCTGCTTCATCCGCTTTGCGTTTGGCAGCGGTATCAGCACGAACGTTGAAGCCTAATAACACCGCTTCACTTGATTCGGCGAGTACCACATCCGATTCGGTGATTGGACCGACACCCGATGAGATGACTTTGACTTTAACTTCATCGGTAGATAATTCATCAAGCGCGGTTAACAAGGCTTCTAATGAACCTCGAACGTCAGTTTTAAGAATCAAATTAACGGAAGGTAGTTTGGCATCGCTCATTTGGTCAAACAAGTTTTCTAAGCGTGATTTGGCTTGACGTTCAAGCACTTTTTCACGCTCACGAACCGTGCGATATTCTGCAACTTCGCGCGCACGTTTCTCATCTGAAACCACCATAAACTCGCTACCAGCCGCTGGCGTATCAGGCAGACCTAAGATTTCAACAGGAATCGAAGGACCCGCTGAGGTGATTTTTTGACCGTTTTCGTCGGTCATAGCACGGACGCGACCATAATATTCGCCAGCAAGTACCAAGTCACCTTGATTTAAAGTACCTTGTTTAACCAGCAAACTGACCACGGCACCGCGACCTTTTTCAAGACGTGATTCAATCACCACACCTTGTGCTGCACCGTCAGTAGCAACTTCAAGTTCCATCACTTCTGCTTGTAGGTTAATCACTTCAAGCAATTCATCGATACCTTGACCTGTTAACGCAGAGACTTTGACTACCGGTGTGTCACCACCCCATTCTTCAGGAACGACTTGTTTGGTGGTCAGTTCGTTGAGCACGCGGTCTGGATCGGCGCTGTCTTTATCCATCTTGTTGATAGCCACGATAATCGGTGTACCTGCGGCACGCGCATGGTCAATCGCTTCAGCCGTCTGCGGCATCATACCGTCATCGGCTGCGACCACTAACACCACGATATCCGTCGCTTTGGCACCACGAGAACGCATCGCGGTAAATGCGGCGTGACCTGGGGTGTCTAAGAAAGTAATAACGCCTTGGTCAGTCTGCACATGATAAGCACCGATATGCTGAGTAATACCACCTGCCTCGCCTGATGCCACTTTACTTGAACGGATCTTATCGAGCAGGGACGTTTTACCATGGTCAACGTGACCCATGATGGTAACCACAGGCGGACGCGCTTGGACGTTGCTACTTTTCTCGCCAACCGCTTCACGTAGTGAGTCTTCAACTTGCGTTGAACTCACAAGCACGGGGTTATGACCCATTTCTTCAACAAGTAGGGCAGCGGTCTCTTGGTCGATGGATTCGTTTTCACGGACCAACTCGCCCATTTTCATTAACATTTTGACGACTTCGCGTACTTTGATTGCCATTTTTTGGGCAAGTTCAGATACCACGATGGTCTCACCGATTTCAACGTTATGCACGATTTTCTCAACCGGTTTTTCAAATTTGTGTTTATTGGCTTGCGATGATTTTAAGCCGCGACCACGGTTTTTAATCTCTTGCTCACCCTCATCACCACGGCGACGACGACGGTTTTTGTTTGCAGTGCTTGCGGTTCCGCGTTTGATTTCACGGCGTTCTTGTTCAAATGAATCTTCAAGCGCTGCGCCCACCAAACCTTCTGCCAATGGTTCATCTTTTTTGACAACCATCGTAGTTTCAGTATCAGTTTCGCTGTATTTACTTGCCATTTGACGCATTTGCTCAAGGGTACGCTGCTGAGCTTCTTCAGCGGCTTTACGGCGATTTTCGGATTCGATTTGACGTAAGCGTTCTTCTTCTGCTTCACGCGCTTTGCGTTCACTATCCGATTCTTTTTTTGGCGTAGGTTTTTTGTCAGCTTTTTTGACTTCGATTGCAGCGGTTTTATTGCCTTTTTTCACTACCACACTGGTGGTTGTGTGCTCTTTGGCAGCTTGACTACCGCCACCTAAGTTAGCACGCATTGCCGCAAGGGTAGCTTGCTGACGGGCTTCAGCGGCTTGTTTGGCTTTGTCTTTTTCAGCTTGTTCTTGGGCTGCTTTTTCTTTTGCCAAACGCGCTTTTTCTTCAGCGTCTTTATTCGCTGCTTCACGAGACGCGAGTTCTTCAGCAATTTTATTGGGATTTGGCTTATCAAATACCATTTTTTTGCGTACTTCGACATTGACACTTTTGGCTTTACCAGAAGTGCCTGTCACACGCGCAGTAGAAGTAGTTTTGCTTTTTAAGCTAATCCGAGGTTTGTCATTTTGACCATGACTTTGTTGTAAAAAGCTGACCAGTTTTTGTTGTTCGCTATCGGTGACGATGTCATTGTCACCGCGCGCAGACAGCCCTGCCTTGACCAGTTGATTATTAATTGCTTCAACGGTCTTTGTGGTCATTGCTGCAAGTTCTTTTACGGTTTTATCTGCCATTCATACACCTTTTTTAATTAAACCATGATTCACGGGCTTTCATAATAAGCTCACCTGCGGTCTTTTCATCAAGACCTTCGATATCTTGGATATCAAAGATGGCTTGTTCGGCAAGGTCGTCGACGGTGATGACATCACGTTCGGCAAGCTTGTAGGCCCATGCTTGAGTCATGCCTTCAAGGTTTAGAAGCTCTTGGCTTGGCTCTTTAATATTTTGTTGTTTGACCAATTCATCGGCAATCACCGCTTCTTTGGCACGTTCTTGGATTGCGTCGATGGCGTCATCATCTAGCCCATCGATGTCATAAAAAGTCTCAGCAGGGACATACGCCACTTCTTCAAGTGAGGTAAATCCAATATCCACCAAGGCTTGTGCCAAATCTTCATCGACTTCAAGACGTGTGTAGAATAGGTCGCGATACACTTTGGTTTCTGATTCTTGTTGTGCATTGTACTCGTCTTCGAGCATCATGTTAAGACGATAACCTGTTAATTCTGATGCAAGGCGCACGTTTTGACCTTGTGAGCCAATCGCACGGGCCAACTGATCGTTAGTGGCAAAGATGATATCCGCCGTTTTGGTATCTTCATCAAGAATAATACGATCAACATCCGCAGGTTCCAAAGCGCTGATAATGTACTGCACCGGATCATCCGACCATACCACTACGTCAATACGCTCGCCGTCAAGCTCTTGTTGCACGGCTTGGATACGGGTGCCACGCATACCAATACAAGCACCGACAGGGTCGATACGATGGTCATTGGTTTTGACTGAAATCTTAGCACGTAAGCCAGGTTGACGCGCAACATCACGAATTTCAATGATTTGCTCAGCAATCTCTGGTACTTCTTTTTGCATCAGTGCTGTCAGCATTTGTGGTGAAGTACGGGACAATACCAGCTGGGCACCACGGTTATCACGATTGACTTGTTCTAAAATCGCATTGATACGACCTTTGATGCGTAGCTGCTCACGCGGCAACATTTTATCGCGCGGTAGATAGGCTTCGACATTATCGCCCAAATCAATGATGTAACCATCGCGCGCCGGTTTTTTGACTTCACCGGTAATCATCTCGCCGATACGATGTTCAAACGCATCTGCCACCAGTGAGCGTTCAGCTTCACGGATTTTTTGAATGATGACTTGTTTGGCTTGGGTAGCAGCAATACGACCAAATTCAATGGACTCGATTTGTTCTTCTTTAATGTCGCCGATTTTCCATTCGTTTTCATCCAAATCGCTAATCGCTAGCTGACAGGCAGGCATCTCATGATCTTCATCTGCCACTACTGTCCAATAACGGTAAGTGTCATAGTCACCTGTTTTGCGATTGATATGGACGCGAATGGCAACTTCAGGTTGCTCACTATAAAGTTTCTTTTTGGTCGATACCACCAATGCTTGCTCAATCGCTTCAAAAATATCTTCAGGATTTAAGCCTTTTTCATTACTGACGGTTTCAACGACCGTTAAAATTTCTCGATTCATGTAATCACCTATAATTTAAGTCATTCTAGACTTTATTCTTTAAAATCTTGCTTTTAGCTAGAAAAAAGTTAGCTAGAAGACATAGCGTAAAAAAGGCATTAACCCCAAATTTAAAAGCTAAAATTGGTAGACCAAATTGGCTTTATCAATATTATCAAGCTCGATGGCTAAAAGTTGGTCATTGCCTTGATCGTTTTCGGTTTTGACTGTCAACTGGTGCTCGTCAATATTGACCAATTCGCCTGTTACTTTACGGCGCTTATCACTACCTTGTCCAATCGCATGAATCAATCGTAAGCTGAGGGTTTGCCCCACATAGTCATGCAGCTGCTCAGCAGAAAAAAACGCGCGGTCCAAACCGGGTGAAGACACCTCAAGTAGATACTCGCCTGCAATCGGGTCGTGCAAGTCCAACACACCACCGACTTGGTGGGTGACCGCAGCACAGTCTTCAATAGTGACTTGTTTGCCTTCGGCACGGTCTTCAGGTAGGGCTTCAATATAAATACGAAGAAGAGAGCGTCGACCTTGTGGTACAAACTCAATACCCCACAAGCTCACATCACAGGCAGTTACTGCTGGCTCAATGATTTGGGTCAGTTCAGCAACTTTCGTTGATAGTTTCATGATATCCTTTAGAGTTGATTATTAACATCTTTGTTGATTTTAAAAGCTGATTTTAAAAATTGGCAAATTACTAAAATGCAACCGCTAATTTAGCAAAACTTAAGTTTTTTCGAAACCAATAGATACAAAAAAACCCACAAACTAATTGGTGGGCTTTTAAATCAATAAAAGTGTGTCTAAATTGATTTTTCTAGTAATGATACCAAAGCAATGCTACTAGAAAAGTGGTAGCGGGGGCTGGATTTGAACCAACGACCTTCGGGTTATGAGCCCGACGAGCTACCAGACTGCTCCACCCCGCAACAATTTAGAGAGCGTATTATAGAGTGAGATATTAACCTTGTCAACAGTTATTTAAAATTAATTTAGTTGGTGCGAATGGAGGGACTCGAACCCTCACACCTTGCGGCACTACCACCTCAAGGTAGCGTGTCTACCAATTCCACCACAATCGCAAAAAACCAAACTACTTTAACCAAGCTATTTTTTAAATAACAACACTCTAAAATAGA
Organism: Moraxella osloensis; assembly: GCF_001553955.1. Taxonomy (NCBI): domain Bacteria; kingdom Pseudomonadati; phylum Pseudomonadota; class Gammaproteobacteria; order Moraxellales; family Moraxellaceae; genus Faucicola; species Faucicola osloensis. The sequence goes on along the minus strand of NZ_CP014234.1, from coordinate 1,306,252 downwards.
CGCTGTATTCTAGGTCAAAACTACCAATAACGCAACATTTTTTTTAATGACTTATTTGGCGGGTGTAGGCGTCGTTGGTGTAGGGCTTGCAGGCGCAGTATTAGTCGCTAGGCTGGTATCAAGGGTACGACTAGATAGCGATTGCTGTTTGGCAAATACTGCCAGTGTCATACTGGTGATAAAAAAGATTGCTGTTAAAACCGCCGTCAAGCGCGTCAAAAAATTGGCAGAGCCAGACGCACCAAATACGGTTGCCGAACCCCCTGCACCAAATGAAGCACCCGCATCGGCACCTTTGCCATGTTGAACCAAAATCAGACCAATCATTGAAATGGCGACAATGATATGAAACACTAAAATTGCATTATACATACTTATCTCTACAAAACTTGATAGCACTGATGCCAACAACAAAGCTGTCAGTGGCAAAAGTAAAAATTTTTAAATGGGGGATATTTTACCTTAAATTTGGGCAAATGCTTGAATAATTTGTGTAAAGCTCGTCGCGTCTAGTGATGCCCCGCCTACTAACACCCCATTTACATTTGGGCATTGGGCGATTTCTGCCGCATTATCCGCTTTCACGCTGCCGCCATACAATATCGGTGTGGTCGCTAAAGAGGCATCGATGTCCGTTAAAGTGGTGTTGATAAAGGCATGAATGTTTTGTACTTCTTGTATCGTCGGGATTTTACCTGTACCAATCGCCCAAACGGGTTCATAAGCAATAATCAATCGTGATGCTAAGTTACCCAATTGAGCGTTATCCACTTGAGCGCCTTCAAATTGGGCGTTAGCAAATTCGGCGGCTAGTTGTTTAACTACCATTAATTGTGCTGCTAGCACATCTTGGGTCTGATTTTGCTCATACTGGGCTTGTGTTTCACCGATACAAAAAACAACGGTTAAATCGTGTGCAAAGGCATTGCGAATTTTTTGGATTAAACAAGTGTCATCTTCATTAAAATATTGACGGCGTTCTGAATGTCCGACCAAGACATAATTTACCTGAGCGTCTTTGAGCTGAGCACCCGAAACCTCCCCAGTAAACGCGCCTTTATCGGCGTGTTGTGCACATAAGTTTTGCGCAGCTAGTCCGATGTTCAATGATCCATGTTGGATGGCTTGTTGTGTGGTCGATAAATGCATAAAACTCGGCGCGACAACCACGTTACAGCTTTGCAGTGCATCTGCCGGTATCTGCTGCTGCAAATCGGTCATGAGGGCTGTGGCAGTCAGCTGTGTGCTAGGATTCATTTTCCAATTAGCAATCACCCAAGAATTCTGCCAATTTGCTACATAATCAGATGCTTTCATAATGTCCCTGTCAATTGAGGTAAGTGGTTATCTATGAATTTGCAAAGTATAAATGTCAAGATAACCTTAAAGTATAAGTAACGCTATTTAACATATCATGAGGTAAAGCATCACCATTTAAAGATATCAAGATATGAAAATAGAAATATTTAAAATATCAGGCGTAAAATGGTACCTATTATATAAGCAATTGCCGCGATTTGCCGAATAAATTATTGGGTTACGCAAGTGAGATGTTTGCAGAGGGAATAAAGTATAAAACAGTTTTATGAAGGTTAATGCATAGGGATAAAATACGATAAAAAATTATTTATCGCTTAATTCACGGATTTGTCTAGAATGATTTGTTAATATATAAATGAATAGTTTACACTAACAAATATTAGCCAAACATTAGCCCATTTGAATCAATATTGAGTAAACGAGAAAAACGATGGCGGCACCCCTTCCTAGTTTTGGTGGCATTGCCTCGCGATTAGTGCATGAAGGACTAATTAGCGAAGCGGCAATGCAAAAAGTATTGGCAGAATCGCAGCAGCAAAAAGTAAATTTAATCGCCTATGTGGTTGATAATAAGCTTGCACAAGCTGACGCGGTAGCGTGGGTGATTTCTCGAGAATTTGGCGACCCACTCATTGATTTGGATGCCATCAATGTCAACTATATTCCAAAAGAAGCGGTTGATGAAAAAATTATTCGCGAATTTAATATTCTGCCGATTTTCCAACGAGGTAGTCGCTTATTTGTTGCCATGAGTGACCCAACGCGGGTAGATGCTTTAGACGCGCTGCGGTTTGGTACAAGGTTTACGGTAGAAACCGTGGTTGCCGAACACCACAAAATCAAAGCACTCATCGAAAAAATCTTTACTACCACTAATTTAGCTGATTTTGATGATATGGATGCGGTGGAGTTTGATGAAACCCGCGCCGATGAAGACAGTAGTGCCACCAGTCATTTAGATATCAATGATGAAGCCCCTGTCGTCAAGTTCGTTAATGGGATGCTCATCAAAGCCATTACCATGGGCGCCTCGGACTTACACTTTGAACCCTATGAAAAATCTTATCGCGTGCGTTTTCGTATTGATGGGGTGTTACAAAAAATGGCAAATCCACCGACGCAGCTAGCGGGTAAAATTGCTGCCCGCCTCAAAGTCATGTCACAAATGGACATCTCTGAGCGCCGCGTGCCGCAAGATGGTCGTATCAAGTTAAAAATTTCCAAGGATAAGGCGATTGATTTTCGTGTCAACTCATTGCCAACCTTATTTGGTGAAAAAATTGTACTGCGTATTTTAGACCCCTCATCAGCGATGCTAGGCATTGATGCACTGGGCTATGAGCCTGACCAAAAGCAGCTATTTATGGATGCGCTGGCAAAACCGCAAGGGATGTTATTGATTACCGGTCCTACTGGTTCGGGTAAAACCGTATCCTTGTATACGGGGCTTAATATCTTAAACACAGTTGAGACCAATATTTCCACCGCAGAAGATCCCGTTGAAATTAACCTTGAAGGCATCAATCAGGTCAACGTGAATAATAAAGTTGGCTTGACATTTGCCAGTGCGCTCAAATCATTCTTGCGTCAAGACCCTGATATTGTGATGGTCGGTGAGATTCGTGACTTAGAAACGGCGGAAATTGCTGTCAAAGCTGCCCAAACAGGGCATATGGTACTGTCAACCTTGCATACCAACTCAGCGCCAGAAACCTTAACGCGTCTACGTAATATGGGGGTGGCATCCTTTAACATCGCCACCTCGGTCAATTTGGTAATCGCACAGCGCTTAGCCCGTCGCCTGTGTAAAGCTTGTAAGAAACCGACAGATGTACCAAAAAATAGCTTGCTTGAAATGGGCTTTACGGAAGAAGATTTGGCAGATCCCAGCAATGTCATTTATGAGCCTGTTGGCTGCGCTGAATGCCGCGATGGCTATAAAGGACGTGTTGGTATTTATGAAGTGATGAAAGTAACACCAGAGATTGCCCGAATTATTATGGAAGACGGCAACGCTATTGAGATTAAAGACGCTGCCTTAAAGCAAGGGTTTAGGGATTTAAGGCGCTCTGGCATTTTAAAGGTTCTACAAGGCACGACCAGTATCCAAGAGATGTATCGTGTTACTAGCGAATAGTGCGTTTTTCATCCGTCTTTATTGAAGATTAGTTGAGATAGTAAGGGGTTAAGGGTATGGCAAAAGTCCAAACAGAAATGTTATTAGACTTTGTCTATGATGGGGTCAATCGCCGTGGCGAAAAAGTCAAAGGCGAAACCACCAGCCGCAATATTGAGCTGGCAAAAGCACAACTACGCAAGCAAGGCATCCAAGTCAAGACGATTAAGAAAAAACCCAAGCCTATTTTTCAAATGAAAAAAAGCATCAAGGCAATCGATATTGCTATCTTTGTGCGGCAGTTGGCTACGATGATGAAAGCGGGCGTCCCCCTTACTCAGTCGTTTGAAATCGTTGCAGATGCGCTCGATAACCCCTCAATGAAAGAGTTGGTGCTTAGTGTCAAGTCAGAAGTGGAATCAGGGAGCACCTTTGCTGCTGCGCTGCGCAAACATCCCAGATATTTTGATGACCTGTTTTGTTCATTAGTAGAGGCAGGTGAGCAATCAGGTGCGCTTGAAACTATGCTTGAGCGTGTCGCAACGTACAAAGAAAAAAGCGAGCTACTAAAAGCAAAAATTAAAAAAGCCTTGAAATACCCGATTGCGGTTATCGTGGTGGCGATTATCGTTACCATTATTTTGCTGGTCAAAGTGGTACCGGTGTTTGCTGATTTATTCAATTCATTTGGCGCAGAATTACCCGCGTTTACCCGAATGGTAGTCAGTATGTCGGAGTGGATGCAAAAATGGTGGTGGTTATTGCTATTTAGCATTGCAGGCGCTGTGGTTGGCTTTTCTGAAGCTAAAAAACGTAGCAAGCCCTTTAATGACTTTTTAGACCGACTTACCTTAAAATTACCAATCTTTGGCAATATTGCTTATCAAGCGGTGGTTGCCCGTTTTTCCCGCACCTTGTCTACCACTTTTGCGGCAGGTGTGCCGCTGATTGATGCGTTAGATTCAACCGCTGGGGCAACCAACAATGTGGTATTTTATAATGCCACGCAAAAAATTAAAGGTGATGTTGCGACGGGTCAACAGCTGCAGTTTTCGATGCGTTCTACCAATCTTTTCCCCAGTATGGTTATCCAAATGGTCGGTATTGGTGAGGAGTCAGGTAGTCTAGAGGAGATGCTTGATAAAGTGGCGACTTATTATGAAAACGAAGTGGACAACGCCGTAGATGGGTTAACAAGTCTGATGGAACCGATGATTATGGCTATTTTGGGGGTGCTGGTAGGGGGTCTGGTGATTGCCATGTATCTACCAATTTTCCAAATGGGCTCGGTGGTGGGCTAAATACGATGGGGATTTTTTCAGATTTTATTTTGTTGTTACAACAGTCACAATGGCTGACGTTGATTATCGTAGCTTTATTGGGATTATGCGTGGGCAGTTTTCTCAATGTGGTGATTTATCGCACGCCTTTGATGATGGAGCAGCAGTGGAAGAACGAATGCCAGCTATTGCTTCATCCAGAAACCATTGTTGACCATCATGAATCCATTACCTTAAGCCGTCCTGTTTCTCGTTGTCCGCATTGTGGGCATTCAATACGTTGGTTTGAAAATATGCCTGTTATTAGCTGGCTACTGCTAAAAGGAAAATGTAGTCAGTGTCATCACGCCATTAGTTATCGTTATCCGCTTGTAGAAATCATCACCGCTATTTTGTCTGTGCTGGTGGTGATGAAATTTGGTGTTACTTGGCAAGCGCTGGCAGGATTGGTACTCACATGGACATTAGTGGCTTTGACAGGCATTGATTTTGATACCCAATTGTTGCCTGACCGATTTACATTGCCGTTAGCGGGATTAGGCTTATTTGTCAATGCCTTTGGCTTGTTTGTCAGTCCCACAGCGGCTATTTTTGGCTATGTGTTTGGGTTTTTATGCTTGTGGATTGTCTACCAACTGTTTTTGCTGATTACGGGCAAGCACGGGATGGGGCATGGCGATTTTAAATTATTAGCGGCTTTGGGGGCTTGGCTAGGGCCTTTGATGCTACCGTTAATTGTGCTTTTATCTGCATTTGTCGGCTCGGTTGTGGGTGTAATATTGATGAAGCGCTCAGGTGAGAGTAAACCTTTTGCTTTTGGACCCTATATCGCCATTGCTGGCATGATCGCACTTTTGTATGGGCAATCAATAATGTCGTGGTATCTAGGCAAAATGTCATGACGTCATTTATGGGTCAATTATCCGTGAATCAAGGAGGGGTTGTGATGTTGGTAGTTGGGCTTACAGGTGGCATCGGTAGCGGCAAATCACAAGTGAGCCGTTGGTTTGCTGAGCATGGAATTGTTATTATTGATGCCGATGTATTGGCACGTGAAGTCGTTGCCAAAGGTTCGCCAACGCTAAAAAAAATTGTCGCCAAATTTGGTGACTGGGTGATTGATGAGGCAGGTGAGCTTAATCGCCGTGCTATGCGAGAGCATGTATTTGGTAGTGTGCAAGCGTTAATGGATTTGGAACAAATCACCCATCCTGCCATTCGCAGCCGTGCCAAAGAATTACTAAGAGCTGCCCAGTCGCCCTATGTAATTTTGGTAGCACCCTTACTGCTAGAAGCCTCCGAAGCAGGGCTGGCCAATCTGTGTGAGCGAGTATTGGTGGTCGATAGTCATGAATCCTTGCAGATTGAGCGCGCCAGTCAGCGTGATGGTCAAACGCCTGAACGTATTCAAAATATCATGGCAAATCAACTGTCGCGTCATGACAGGCTCAGACAAGCCGATGACATAGTCGATAACAACGGTAGCTTAGACGATTTGTATTTAAAACTTGAACAGTTGCACCAAAAATATTTGGCAATGGCAGGGGTTAATTAGCGCTAAAGATAAAAAGCCGTCTGATTAAGACGGCTGTTGAGATTGCGACAAGTTCAATTATGATTTTACCGATGAGCGTTGACGAATCGCGGTTAGCGTATCATCAACTAGTAAATCACCGTTCAAAAATACATCTTGCAACAAATTATTTTGCTCGGCAAGCTCATCTTCACGCAGCGTCATATAACTACCCTGATGTTTGACCAAGGCTAAACGCCCGCGTTTGCTGCGTTTACTCACACTGGTAATTGGGTCTTTATACACGTCTCGCCAAAAACCGTCCACCCGTGCGCTGCTGGTCTTCATGGCAAAATTCAAGGTATCGCGGTTGACTTGTTGCAGTAGCCCGCCACCCATCCCAAAGGTAATATTGTCACTACTAAAGCCTGCTTTAATCACCGCATCAATTATTTTACCCATGCTAGTGGGATTAATACCATCCCCTTGGATGAGTCGCACATAGCTTGGCAGTAGCTTATAGCCTTTTGAATTGGTGGTGGTGCCAAATTTTGCTGCAAGGCGCTGCAAGGCTTCACGCACCACTTTAATCGGATCGCCACTATCAGGGCGAATCACTAACGTGCCGCCTGTTTGCGCCACTTTTTCTTTTAGCTCACCACCCCAAATATTATCAATGGCATTCCATAAATCGTAGCTATCACTCACCACCGCAAAGGTTTTACCTTCACCGCCAAATTTGGCAATCATATTGCCATAGGCATCTGCTTCATGCTCACGACCCCAAGTGGTCATGGTGCTATGCTCTGCTGCGGGAATGGAAAAAGCCGTCATGTCATTTTGCATACCATACCAACGATTGGCAGCCACAATTGCGCTTAAGGTATCCGTACCGGAAAAATTTACCAAGTGGGCAAGCGCGCCAAGCGCAGCTGATTCAAGGCTAGACACACCACGGGCGCCAAAATCATGCAATTTAAACGGTAGATTATTTAAGTTATCCGCCGATTTTTCCAAGCCTGCTTTGATGATTTGTTTACAATAATAAGAAAGGCTTGCCACAGTGCTAGGATACCAAATAGCGCGCAATAGCGCAGTTTCGATATAGCTTGTCAACCAGTAAAACTCAGGGTCGGTATTCACCACCTGACACAATACTTGACCCGTTGGTACCACCATGCCTTCGGGTATCGCTTGAATGCGAAGTGGTAAAAGACCGCCATGTTTGGCGACTAATTGTCGCCAGCCTGCTTCATTAAACGGTACGCCATGAGCAGCAAGTAGCACTTTGGCTTCTTCTATATCAGCGTCGGTAATGGGTTTGGTAAGATACTGTTTTAAAAAAGCTTGTAGTCCAAAAAATAGCACATTTTCAAAGTTGCTATTGCCGCCACGCGCTTCAATATAGCTAGATACGTACTCGGTATTTGGCGGATATTGCAGCCAATGCGACGTCTTATAGCTATCGGTATTTAAAATAAAATTGTCAAAATTTTGACTAAACATCACAGAACTCCTCTGGTGATTGCTTGCGCAGGTTAAACCAAACCGTCTATCAGTTTGGCGGGAAAAAATCAGAGACCGACCATTTTACAAATAATGGCATAATGGTCTTCAAACAGTTTATCGGCTTTTAATTCAGCCAAGGGTAGCCAAAACGCTTTTTTGGCATCATCACCACCTTTCACCGACGGTAAGCCTTTGGGGTCATTTTTGAGCATAAAGTAAAACGCTTGGGTGATGGTACGCCCACGAGCTGAGCGATATGGGTCATCAAAGGTATGTTGACTATGGCGCGAGCCGCGCAGAACCGCTTCAGGTACTTTTAACCGAGTCTCTTCACGTAGCTCACGAATACAGGCGTCAAATAGCGTCTCTTTCGGGTCAATAAAGCCACCAGGCAATGCCCATAGTCCTTGACCTGGCATACTACGACGTTCAACCAATAAGATGTGTCCTGATTGAATGACCACCGCATCAACCGTCATAAAGGTGGGTGGGTAGGGGCTTGATTCCCATTGTTTTTTGTATTTATCAATGAAGCCCGCTTCTTCATGCAAGCGTTTATATGCTTCGGTTTTTTTAAATGCCTTCATGACATCGGCTGTCGATTGCGGTACCGTATCGGTTAACGGATCGGCACCCAGCAAAAAGCCCTCGCGGATTGGCGTAGCAGACAACTCATGAAAATTGGGCACTGCCACCGACTGCCAATTTGGAAAAAGTGACAAGTAATATGATGAGCTGTCTTTTGAATGTCCAATCAGACCAATATTGGCGTTTAAATCGCCTGTCACTGACTTCACGCACTGCTGCACGTATTGAAGCCACTTGGTGTCATTGTATAAGGCATCATCCAAACCGACACAATGGATGCGTTTGGCATCTTTGTTGTCAAAGGCGCCCAAAATCATTTGGCTACGTGCTTCGACACTAAAGCTATTGCGGATACTACTTGGCAAATTGGCAGAGCCAATGAGCATAATCACATTTTCAGCAAGCTTTAATGCTTCATCGACAACCGATTTATGACCTAAGTGAAACGGCTGAAAACGTCCGATAAACACCAAATAATCATATTGATAACCTTTTTTATTTTTGGGTGTGCTAAAACGCCCTTTATCTTCGGTAACGTCGTTTTTAGTAACCGTGATAGTGTCAGTCGTGTTATTTGGCATGACGCAAACTCCTTGCGAATGATAACGCTCTCGGTCTATCCAATGGCGTTTTGGTGATAAAGTTCGGTGGTAAAGCATATTTTTTAACTATCTTGCCTAAACTTTCCAGCCATGCCAAGTTATTTTTGGTTAAAGATTTTTGGTTAAACATAATGGCTATATTCAAGTTTTGACTTAGCTAAAAAATATTGTGACGACCCTTGATAAGCCAAACAACCACCCCCAATAAAATCCGAGTAAATTACTCAAGTTTATGCTAAAATATGGGTAAAAATTGATGACAAGCTAGGGTGACATATGAGCGATACAGAAAAAAGCACAAATATCAAAATTACCGATTCAGCGCAAGGGTATCTGACTGAGTTGTTGGCAAAACAAAACACCGACGGCATCGGCGTGCGTATTTTTGTTGAACATCCAGGCACGCCGCGAGCAGAATGCTGTATGTCATATAGCCAGCCAAATGAACACAATCCTGACGATTTAAAATTGGACTATGAGACATTTACCGCTTATATAGACACCCCATCTATTCCTTATCTTGAAGATGCAGTGATTGATTACAATAAAGACCGTTTTGGCGGTCAATTGACATTCCGTGCGCCCAACTCAAAAGTGCCAAAACTGGGTGAAAATGCAAGCCTAGAGGAACGTATCAATTACGTGTTATCTTCAGAAATCAATCCAAATCTAGCGGCGCATGGGGGTAACGTGCAATTGGTGGATTTGGTACATGAAGAAGGGGTTGGTATCACCGCCGTGCTCAAATTTGGCGGCGGCTGTCAGGGCTGCTCTGCAGTTGATATGACGCTAAAACAAGGGGTTGAAGTCTCGCTAAAACAGCAAATACCAGAATTAACCCAAGTGATTGATGAGACCGACCATACGTATACTGCCAATGCGTTTTATAAGTAAGGTGAAGTGATTAGCAAGTTATAGTTAAATGAAAAGGGCGTTGCAAAACGTCCTTTTTTATTGATTAACATCTAATAATAAAAAACCCAGTGTAAAACTGGGTTTTGGTTCGAAGCATTTTTGAAGCATTGGCTTAGTCGCGGTCTTCAACAGCCACAAAATCACGCTGGGTATAGCCAGTATATAACTGACGTGGACGACCGATTTTGTAAGGTGCAGAGTGCATTTCTAACCAGTGGCTGATCCAACCAGAAGTACGTGCTAAAGCAAAGATTACGGTAAACATAGAGGTTGGAATACCGATGGCTTTTAGGATGATACCTGAGTAGAAGTCAACATTTGGATATAGGTTACGCTCTTTAAAGTACGGGTCATTCAAGGCGATTTGTTCAAGCTTCATCGCAAGTTCAAGTTGTGGATCTTTGATACCAAGCTCGCCCAATACTTCGTCACAAGTTTCTTTCATCACTTTGGCGCGTGGGTCAAAGTTTTTATAAACACGGTGACCAAAGCCCATCAATTTCACTTCTTTACGTTTTACTTTTTCCATGAATTCATCAACGTTGTCTACGCTGCCGATTTCATCAAGCATTTTAAGTACAGCTTCGTTGGCACCACCGTGCGCAGGTCCCCATAGAGCCGCAATACCTGCCGCGATACAAGCGTATGGATTAGCGCCCGTAGAACCTGCTAGACGTACAGTTGACGTCGAAGCATTTTGTTCGTGGTCAGCATGTAAGGTAAAGATTTTGTCCATCGCTTTTGCAAGGATTGGATTGACTTTATAGTTAACATCCGCTGGGGTTGCAAACATCATGTGTAAGAAATTTTCAGCGTAGTTTAAATCATTACGCGGATACATGAATGGTTGACCATTGCTATATTTGTAGCACATGGCGGCGATGGTAGGGACTTTAGCAATCAAGCGAATCGCAGTGATTTCACGATGGTCTTGTTTGCTGACATCAAGATTGTTGTGGTAGAACGCAGATAATGCACCCATTACACCGACCATAATCGCCATCGGATGAGCATCACGGCGGAAACCTTCAAAGAAGCGACGTAATTGGTCATTTACCATTGAATGTTTACGAACTTTTTCATAGAAGTCAGCTTTTTGCTCAGCATTGGGTAATTCACCATGAATGAGTGCATACGCAACTTCTAAGTATTCGGCTTTATCAGCTAATTGGTCAATTGGGTATCCACGGTGTAATAAGATACCTTTATCACCGTCAATGAAGGTGATTTTTGATTCTGTGGAAGCGGTTGACATGAAACCTGGATCGTATGTCCAAAAACCAGCTTGGGGTACTGCCTTAATATCGAGTACAGGATCGCCTAATGTTCCTTCAATGATAGGAAGCTCATAGTCCTGGCCATTGACGTGCAAGGTTGCAATATTGTCTTTCTCTGACATAAAATCCTCTCAGACGTGTAAAAAAAAGAAGACCTATACTTGCTCAAATGCATTGGCGCAATGACAAGGATAGGTGACTGCCCAGCCACACAGAGACGTGTAGGGCGACTTTATTAATAGCGAAAAAATAGCGAAAACCCAAAACTAAAACATATCTATATTAACAGTATTTTTGCCAAAAATGAAAGTAAATTTACGCCTTACGCTTACAAACAGTTAGTTATAATTAACAGAAGTTAGCTAAAACTATGCTCTCTGCTACTGACATTCTATCGACCCTTGATGCGGTTAAATATCTAGATAGGTAAGTCTCAAAACGCGCAATCTTATCAAATTATTTCTAAATTTTAAGGGTGTGCTACAGTGGTTGGATAAAAGATGGTTTTTTTTCTGTTTTTGTTTGTATTTGTAATCAAAGACTCTTATAATTATAAAAATTTTACTGGTGGCTAGCTTTGTATTATTAATCTTTGCTAAACATAATTTACCTTTTAGCTTTGTGGTTTAACAAAATTAAAAAGTAAATTGTGGGTGGCTTTTTGTCGATTATTAGTTTGTAATTTATTAGTTTTTAATTGTGAGATACGATTAGGTTTGCGGCTAATAACTATCTATTCTGTGAATAATCCAAAGTACGCTAGCTATTCCTTATCTTCGATTTACCTGTTTTTTGACAGGCTATGTGATTCATCAAACCCTGCAAGTGATGTGAAGTTCGTGCTTGATATTTTGGATATTGGCATAGCGATAACACAGGTAAGTTATAACTGCGAATAAAGGATGCCCGCTGTGAAAAGCAAACGACCGATTGACCTTCCTTTAAGCCAAGTAATTAATGTTAATTCAAAAAACCCAATTGCTTTGGCTTCAATTACCCACCGTGTTTCTGGTGTGGTGCTATTTCTCCTAATTCCTGTGATGTTATGGATTTTTCAAACGTCGCTTGCCAGTGCTGAAGGCTTTGCAGATATTTTCACTAGCCCCTTGGTGAAGTTTTTGGCTTGGATCTTTGTGGCTGCATTAGGCTACCATTTTGTGATGGGTTTGAAACATTTATTTGCCGACATGGGCATGAATGAAGAATTAAACAGTGGTCGCACCGCGACATTCATTGGCTTTGTACTTGCAGCGCTTTGGGTTGTGGGTTCATTTGTATGGGTGATGTTCTAATGAAAAGTGCAACAGGTTTAACAGGCTCAGGCTCGCGCGATTGGGTGGTACAACGTATTAGTGCGGTTGTATTGGCAGTTTATTCATTGGTGATGTTGGGCTGGTTCTTAACCCACCAACCAACCTTTGAATTATGGCAAGGCTTTATGCTAAGCCTACCGATGCGCTTATTTACGCTATTGATGATACTAGCATTAGTGGGTCATGCGTGGGTAGGGATGTGGACTGTATTAACAGACTACGTTAAGTCAAATGGTTTACGTTTTGTGCTGCAATCTGCCATGATTCTTGCAGTCTTGGTTTATTTATTTTGGGGCGTGATGATTTTCTTCTAAACATCCTGTTAGATAAATTTTGTTAACGTATTTATCGATTTCTACCTCAGGGCTTTTAAGCATTTATGGGGATAAAATCGAACCATCATTTAGGAAATTAAAGCAATGGCAACAAAACAAGACAACACCATTAGCAATATTCAAACCTTAACCTTCGATGCGGTTATCGTTGGCGGCGGTGGCTCTGGTATGCGTGCGTCGTTACAATTGGCGCGTGGCGGTATGAATGTTGCGGTATTAACCAAAGTGTTCCCAACGCGTTCTCACACGGTTGCTGCGCAAGGTGGTATTGGCGCAAGTTTGGGTAACATGAGTGATGATAACTGGCACTTTCACTTTTATGACACCATCAAAGGTTCTGACTGGTTAGGTGACCAAGACGCCATCGAATACATGTGCCGTGAAGCACCAAAAGTAGTCTATGAACTTGAGCATATGGGTATGCCATTTGACCGTAACGCGGATGGTACGATTTATCAGCGTCCCTTTGGTGGTCATACTGCCAACTATGGTGAAAAAGCGGTACAACGTGCGTGTGCGGCAGCTGACCGTACAGGTCATGCATTATTGCATACCTTATATCAAAAAAATCTTGAGCAAGGTACAGAGTTTTTTATCGAGTGGATTGCGCTAGATTTGGTCAAAGATAGCAAAGGCGACATTAACGGCGTTATCGCGCTGGAGCAAGAAACAGGTCGTGTCGCGGTATTCCAAGCAAAAACAACTGTCCTAGCAACGGGCGGTGCAGGTCGTATTTTCGCTGCGTCTACTAATGCCTTTATTAACACCGGTGACGGTCTCGGTATGGCAGTGCGTGCGGGTATTCCACTACAAGATATGGAATTTTGGCAATTTCACCCAACAGGCGTCGCAGGTGCGGGCGTATTATTGACCGAAGGTTGTCGTGGTGAAGGCGCGTTACTTCGTAATAAAGATGGCGAAGCCTTTATGGAGCGCTATGCACCAACCCTAAAAGATTTGGCACCGCGTGACTTTGTATCACGCTCAATGGACCAAGAGATCAAAGAAGGTCGTGGTTGTGGTCCACAGGGTGATTATGTGGTACTTGATATGACGCACTTAGGTGTGGATACCATCATGAAGCGTTTACCATCGGTTTATGAAATTGGTAAAAACTTCGCGAACGTTGACATTACCAAAGAGCCAATCCCAGTTGTACCGACTATCCATTACCAAATGGGCGGCATCCCGACCAATATTCATGGTCAGGTTGTCATGCCAGATCTTGAGGCAGGTACGGATGCGGAAGGTTTATACGCCCAGCAAAAAATCGTGAAAGGCTTATATGCAATCGGCGAATGTTCATGTGTATCGGTTCACGGTGCCAACCGTCTAGGTACAAACTCACTACTAGACTTGGTAGTATTTGGTCGTGCAGCGGGTCAACATATCATTGATGAGTTCCATGCCGCTGACCGTCATGACTATGAGCCATTATCACCGCGTGTTCTTGACAAAACTTTGGCGCGTTTGAATGTGTTACAGCAATCTACGCAAGGCCTCAATGCGCAAGATGTGGCTGACGAAATCCGCCGTATCATGCAGCAACATGCGGGTGTTTTCCGTACCCAAGCGTCAATGAATGAAGGTGTACAAAAAATCTTGGCACTTGAAAGTAAGGTCAATAGTCTTCACCTAGCTGATAAATCGCAAGTGTTTAATACCGCACGTATTGAAGCGCTTGAAGTGGCGAACCTCTATGAAGTTGCCAAAGCAACGATGATTTCAGCTTCCCTGCGTCAAGAATGTCGTGGCGCGCACACTGTTGTTGACTACGAACGTGCGGCAGATGATGCGTATGCCCCGCTTGGTCGTAATGACCACGAATGGATGAAACATACCCTTTGGTTCTCTGAAGGTAACCGTGTTATCTACAAACCTGTTCGCAAGAGCCCACTGACTGTAGACTATGTTGAGCCAAAAGTGCGTACATTCTAATTAACATTTTTTTGGTCTTTGCAAACTATTGTAAAGACCCTATAAACCAATACCATAAACGTGTGGAGTTTAGCATTATGAGCAGAGGTACTCGCACCATCGAGATTTTCCGCTACGATCCAGATAAAGACGCAGCACCCCGTATGCAGACATACCAAATTGAGCTTTTAGACTCTGACCGTATGTTATTAGACGTACTTGTCCGTTTGAAAAAAATGGACGAAACCATCAGTTTCCGCCGTTCGTGCCGTGAAGGTATTTGTGGCTCTGACGGTATGAATATCAATGGTAAAAACGGACTATCATGTCTTATCAACATGAACACACTGCCACAAAAAATTACTTTACGTCCGCTACCTGGTTTACCTGTCGTGCGCGACTTAGTGGTAGATATGAACCAATTCTATGAGCAATATGAAAAAGTTCATCCGTACTTGATTAATGACCAGCCAGCGCCACCGACTGAACGTCTACAATCACCTGAAGACCGCGAAAAGTTAAACGGTCTATATGAATGTATTTTATGTGCCTGTTGTTCAACCAGCTGTCCATCATTCTGGTGGAACCCAGATAAGTTCTTAGGTCCATCTGCGTTGTTGAATGGTTACCGCTTTGTGGCAGATAGTCGTGATACTAGCACACAGGAGCGTTTAGCGCGTTTAGACGACCCATTTAGCTTGTTCCGTTGCCGTGGCATCATGAACTGTGTATCAGTTTGTCCAAAAGGCTTGAATCCTACCAAAGCGATTGGTCACTTACGTAACATGCTGTTAGATCAAGCAGGTTAGTACCAAAATTTGGTGACAAAAAAGCTCTGTATCGACAGGGCTTTTTTTATTGGGATGTGATAAATTCATAGTAACTGGCTATCTATTAATTAAAGTAATAAATCATATCCCAATATCATAATATTTTTTATACCTTTTCAGCCTAATGAATGAGATAAATTATCATTAATTTTGTATAATATACGATAGGTATCTATAGGGAATATTCATTTAGGTTTTCTAAGGAAGGAGAAATCTAACTTTCACATTACTCTTCTTTTACTGCCATTTGATAGCCATTTATATACACGCCAAGCGGCGTGAGTCGCTATATTTAGTAAATGAATGGTAACTATTACCTTAACAAAATTTTTTGTTAATTATAAAAATGCTAGGCTATTCCCTAAAATTTTTATTTCCACCTTTAAATACTACAGTAGAAAGAATCATGGCTAATCAAAACCAAACTTCTGTCTCATCTGCTCAGTTTACTGAACTGTCAGCAGATAACGCAGTCTATCTTGAATCACTCTATGAACAGTATCTTCAAGATCCACAAAGCGTTGATGAAAAATATATTCCTTACTTTGCGCAGTTTGCCAAAGATGATGATAAAAACGCCCTTCACCATACTATCCAAGACCAATTTTTGCTATTAGCTCGCAACACCACTGCCCACAAAGTTACCGGTCAATCAGCTGCAGGCGCCGTCAGTCCTTCTGAAATTCGTGAATTTGCGGACAACCAAATGGGCGTGCAAAAACTGATTACCAGTTACCGCCGTCGTGGTCATCGTATTGCTAATCTAGATCCATTAGGACTCATGCCACGTCCCGAAGTTGAAGAATTGACTTTAGCTTACTATGGTCTATCTGAAGCGGATTTAGACACTGTTTATCCGGTCAGTGACCTAAATATTGGTAAAGATAAAGCTACACTGCGTGAAATCATTCAAGTGTTAGAGCGAGTTTATTGTAGCAGCATCGGTGCAGAATATTTCCATGTGACCACCGCCAAAGAGAAACGCTGGATTGAAAAATACCTAGAGCAAAATCTTGGCTATGTCAAATTTGACAATGAAAAACGTAAATCTATCCTTGAGCGTTTGACAGCAGCGGAAGGTTTAGAAAAATACTTAGCACGTAAATACACCGGTGTAAAACGTTTTGGTCTTGAGGGTGGTGAAAGCTTTATCCCGATGGTCAATGAGATAATTCAGCGTGCGGGTGAAAACGGTACCAAAGAAATGGTTATCGGTATGGCGCACCGTGGACGTTTAAACTTATTAGTAAATATCTTAGGTAAAAACCCTAAAGATTTATTTGATGAGTTTGATGGTAAAAAACAACCGACCGTGGGTTCAGGTGACGTAAAATATCACAATGGTTTTTCATCCAACGTGATGACACCTGGCGGCGAAGCGCACTTGGCATTGGCATTTAATCCCTCGCATCTTGAGATTGTATCGCCTGTATTGCTCGGTTCAGTGCGTGCGCGTCAAGTACGCCGTCAAGATAAAACCGGTGATGCTGTTTTGCCAATCGTGGTACACGGTGATGCCGCGTTCGCCGGTCAAGGTGTCAACCAAGAAACTTTCCAAATGTCACAAACTCGTGCGTATTCAACAGGTGGTACGCTGCATATTATTATCAATAACCAAGTGGGTTTTACCACCAGCCGCTTAGAGGATGCGCGTTCAACTGAATATTGTACCGACATCGCCAAAATGGTACACGCACCGATTTTTCATGTAAACGGTGACGATCCAGAAGCTGTGGTATTTATGGCGCAGCTTGCCCATGACTATCGCCGAACTTTCCATAAAGATATCGTGATTGATATGTACTGTTACCGTCGTAACGGTCATAATGAAGCGGATGAACCCTCAGCCACTCAGCCGCTTATGTATTCGGTCATCAGAAAACTGCCAACTACTCGTGAGATATTTGTCAATAAATTGGTTGCCGAAGGCGTTATTAGCCAAGCAGAAGCAGTGGCACTTGAAAATGACTACCGTGAGTCGCTCGATAAAGGCGAATATGTTGCTAGCGCACTCGTGCGTGAGCCAAATAAATCGCTGTATGTAGATTGGACACCTTATATTGGTCATAAGCTTGAAGACAATTGGGATACTAGCGTTGATATCAACAAGTTAAAAGCGTATGGTGAGAAAATGGCGCAACTGCCGGAAGGCTATGAGCTACAACGCCAAGTGCAAAAATTGGTTGAACAGCGCAAAGCCATGCAAACCGGTCAAGAGCCCTTGAATTGGGGCGCGGCAGAAACCTTGGCTTATGCGTCACTGGTCGAAGAAGGCTACCCAGTCCGTATTACGGGTGAAGACGTGGGTCGTGGTACTTTCTCGCATCGCCATGCAGAATTGTTCAACATGAAAGACGGCAGTATGTATGTACCGCTTGCCAACATGAGCCCTAACCAAGCACGCTTTGACATTTTTAACTCATTATTGTCAGAAGAAGCGGTATTGGCATTTGAATATGGTTACGCAACGACAGTACCCAATGCCCTAGTGATTTGGGAAGCGCAGTTCGGGGACTTTGCCAATGGCGCACAAGTGGTCATTGACCAATTTATTTCTTCAGGTGAAACCAAATGGCAACGTCTGTGTGGTCTGACCATGCTATTACCACACGGCTATGAAGGTCAAGGTCCTGAGCACTCATCAGCGCGCCTAGAGCGTTATTTGCAGCTATGTGCTGAAGAAAATATGCAAGTGGTAACCCCAACTACACCTGCACAGATTTTCCATGTCCTGCGTCGTCAAGTGGTTCGCCCAGCGCGTAAACCGCTGATTGTGATGTCACCAAAATCACTGCTACGTCATAAATTGGCGGTGTCAACGCTTGAAGAGCTTGCGCAAGGTCAGTTCCAAACTGTGATTTCAGAGATTGACCAACTTGATAATAATCAAGTGACGCGTTTAGTGTTGTGTGGCGGTAAAGTCTATTATGACTTGCTTGAAAAACGTCGTGAATTGGGTCTCAATCATGTGGCGATTGTGCGTATCGAGCAGCTTTATCCATTACCTGAAGCACGTATTTTGGAAGAAGTGGCAAAATATCCAAACCTTGAAGGCATTGTCTGGGCACAAGAAGAGCCACGTAACCAAGGCGCTTGGTACTATCTAGCACCGCACTTATTCCGTTTGATTGCACCGCCAAAACCAGCGACTCGTCCGACCAAAGCTTACTTGCTTGAGCCAGTTGCTCGCCCACCATCGGCGGCACCTGCCGTAGGTTCGATGCAAATGCACATAGAGCAGCAGCAAAAGGTTGTCAACGAAGCATTGGGTCTACCAAAGAATGAAGATTCAACCGAAAACGCGCTAGAAGCTAAAGCAGAAATCGCAGAAAAACAAGCGACTGACTAAGCGTTTTAAAGGATTAGTACCAATAGCTGTGTACTAATCCTTCTTGGTTTTTGGTATAGACAATTGCGCCGAGTGCTAAGACAACAATGAATTTAACCCATTAAAAATGAAAGAATGTGAAATTAACTAGGAGTTTTCCATGAGTGAGATTAAAGCCCCCGTATTCCCAGAATCCGTTGCTGACGGTACAATTGTTGCTTGGAATTTTAATGAAGGCGATCAAGTAAGCCGTGACGCTGTATTGTGTGAAATCGAAACCGATAAAGTTGTGATGGAAGTGGTGGCACAAGCTGACGGCGTGCTTAGCAAAATTCTTAAACAAGTTGACGACACAGTGCTTTCTGGTGAAGTCATCGGTGAGCTGACTGAAGGCGCAACCGCGGCTGCACCAGCAAGCCAACCTACTGAAACCCAAGCACCGGCTGCCCAAGCTGAAGCCGCGCCTGCAGCTGCACAACAAGCACCTAGCACTCAAGCGACTTCTGAAGCAGATTATAAAGACCAAAGCCCAGCAGTTCGTAAAGCCGCGAATACCACAGGCGTCAATCCTGCAGACGTTGAAGGTTCAGGTCGTGGCGGCCGTGTGACCAAAGAAGACATGGCAAACCCAACCTTAAAAGCCAACAATGCAATTAAAGCAGACAACGGTCAAGTGGTCGCCAATGCCGTCGGTCAACGCGTAGACAAACGTGTGCCAATGACGCGTTTACGTGCCCGTGTTGCTGAGCGTCTGTTAGCCGCTACCCAAGAAACTGCGATGTTGACCACGTTTAACGAAGTGAATATGAAACCTATCATGGACTTACGTGGTGAGTTCAAAGAGCGTTTTGAAAAACGTCATGGTGTAAAACTAGGCTTTATGTCATTGTTTGTAAAAGCTGCTACTGAAGCGTTAAAACGTTTCCCAGCGGTAAATGCCTCTATTGATGGCAGCGATATCGTTTATCATGGTTATTATGATGTAGGTGTTGCGGTATCGAGCGATCGTGGTCTTGTGGTGCCGGTATTACGTGACACTGACCAAATGGGTATGGCAGATATCGAACGTGCGATTGGTAACTATGCATCAAAAGCGCGTGAAGGTAAATTAGGCATTGAAGACATGACGGGTGGCACTTTCACCATTACCAATGGTGGTGTATTTGGTTCACTCATGTCAACCCCAATCATCAATCCACCACAAACAGCAATTTTGGGTATGCACGCTACAAAAGAACGCCCAATGGCGGTTAATGGCGAAGTGGTAATTCTACCTATGATGTACTTGGCATTGTCGTATGACCACCGTTTAATTGACGGTAAAGAAGCGGTACAGTTCTTGGTGACCATTAAAGAATTGGTCGAAAACCCAGCGATGTTACTTCTCGATTTATAATGAAAAAAGCCTGTATTAGCAAAGGTTGATACAGGCTTTTTTGTTTAACAACTTTAACAATAACAACTGAAATTTTTGGTGAAGATTATGAAAGAAAGCTATGATTTGGTAATTATCGGTGGTGGCCCTGGTGGCTACGAAGCAGCTATCCGTGCAGGTCAATTAGGTATGAGCGTGGCTTGTATCGAAAAACGTATTAATAAAGGTGAGCCAGCGTTAGGTGGTACCTGTTTGAACGTCGGTTGCATTCCTTCAAAAGCATTGCTAGACAGCTCACATCGCTATGAAGCAACCAAGCATGACTTAGCCGACCACGGTATAACCACAGGTGAAGTGGCGATTGACATCAGCAAAATGTTAAGTCGTAAAGACGCTATCGTTAAACAATTAACCGGTGGTGTGGCTGCATTGTTAAAAGGTAACGGTGCTGACTGGCTACAAGGTACAGGTAAATTACTTGATGGTAAAGGTGCGGATAAACAAGTTGAATTTACCCCATTAGATGGTTCTGCGCCTACTACTATTACCGCTAAAAATGTGATTTTAGCCTCTGGTTCTGTGCCCATTGACATCCCTGTTGCCCCGATTGATAACGAATATATCGTTGATTCAACCGGTGCGTTAGACTTTACCGAAGTGCCTGCGCGTCTAGGCGTCATTGGTGGTGGTGTGATTGGTCTTGAACTCGGTTCGGTATGGCGTCGTTTGGGTAGTGAAGTGGTAGTGTTTGAAGCCATGCCAGAATTTTTGGCAGCGGCAGACAAAGCGGTGAGCAAAGAAGCGGCAAAACTACTAAAAGCCCAAGGCATGGATATCCGTATTGATACCAAAGTTACTCAGGCTCAAGTAGAAAACGGTAAGGTACTGGTATCGTTTGATGCCAAAGGTCAAGCAGGACAAGAAACCTTCGATAAACTCATCGTTTGTGTGGGTCGCCGTGCTTATAAAGAAAACCTACTTGGCGAAAATTCAGGGGTGGAGCTTACTGAACGTGGTCTGGTAGCGGTGAATGACTTCTGTCAAACCAACCTTGATGGCGTCTATGCAATCGGTGACTTGGTGCGTGGTCCAATGCTGGCACACAAAGCGATGGAAGAAGGCATGATGGCAGTTGAACGTATTCATGGTGAAAAAGTTCAAGTCAATTATGACACCATTATTAGCGTGATTTATACACACCCAGAAATTGCATGGGTTGGCTTAACTGAAGAACAAGCCAAAGAGCAAGGTCATGAAGTCAAAACAGGTCAATTTAGCTTAGCTGCCAACGGCCGTGCGTTAGCCGCTGGTGAAGCTCAAGGCTTCATCAAAGTGGTTGCCGATGCCAAAACTGACCGTTTATTGGGTATGCATGTCGTGTCAGCGGGTGCAGGTGATATCGTTCATCAAGGCATGATTGCGATGGAATTTGTGTCAAGTATTGAAGACTTGCAGTTGATGACGTTTGCTCACCCAACCATTTCTGAAGCGGTACACGAGGCGGTGCTATCAGCGGATGGTCGTGCGATTCATGCGATTCAACGTAAGCGCAAGTAACCTAGTTCACAAGTAATTTGGCTCACAAGTAGCTTAGTTCACAAGTAACTTGACTCACAAGTAACTTAGTTTACAAGTAAATGGACTAACTAGTTTAAGCGTCAATAGTTTGGATAAAGCAAGTGAGCTAACTAGATTATCAAACATGTTAGCTCACTGTTGACCACACTATTCAAAAATAATTTTAAAACAATGTAAACCAAAACCGAGAGGATAAATTCATGAATTTACATGAGTATCAAGCCAAAGAATTATTAAAAAGCTATGGATTGCCCGTACAAGAAGGTATCATCGCTAAAAATGGCGACGAAGCCGCAGCAGCGTTTGATAAAATGGCAGGCAATGCCGGTGCCGTGGTTGTTAAAGCCCAAGTACATGCTGGTGGGCGTGGTAAAGCGGGCGGTGTAAAGATCGCTAAAACGCGTGAAGAAGCCAAACAAATTGCTGAAGAATTAATTGGTAAAAACTTGGTAACTTACCAAACTGACGCCAACGGTCAACCTGTTAACAGCGTACTTATCGCCGAAGACATGTATCCAATCGCAACTGAATTGTATTTAGGTGCAGTCGTAGACCGTTCAGCCCGTCGTGTGGTATTTATGGCGTCAACTGAAGGTGGTGTGGAAATTGAAAAAGTTGCCGAAGAAACCCCAGAAAAAATCTTGAAAGTAGAGGTTGACCCACTAGTGGGCTTACAACCTTGCCAAGCTCGTGAAGTGGCTTTCAAACTGGGTCTAAAAGACAAACAAATCAACGAATTTGCCAAATTGATGACAGGGGCTTATAAAGCCTTTACGGAAAATGACTTTGCGTTATTTGAAATCAATCCATTAGCGGTTCGTAAATCTGGTGAATTAGCCTGTGTTGACGCCAAAATCGGCATCGACTCAAATGCGCTTTATCGCCTACCAAAAATTGCTGAACAACGTGATAAATCACAAGAAAATGAGCGTGAATTAAAAGCTTCAGAATTTGACCTAAACTATGTTGCGCTTGAAGGTAACATCGGCTGTATGGTGAATGGCGCCGGTCTTGCGATGGCAACCATGGACATCATCAAACTATACGGCGGTCAACCTGCCAACTTCCTAGACGTAGGCGGCGGCGCGACCAAAGAACGTGTGGTCGAAGCGTTCAAATTGATTCTTGAAGACAAATCAGTCCAAGGCGTACTCATCAACATCTTTGGTGGTATCGTACGTTGTGACATGATTGCCGAAGCGATTATCGAAGCGGTGAAAGAAGTCAACGTTACCGTACCTGTGGTTGTGCGTCTTGAAGGTAATAATGCTGAAAAAGGTGCACAAATTCTACGTGATTCAGGTCTTAAATTAATTCCTGCTGAAGGTCTTTCTGAAGCCGGTCAAAAAATTGTTGATGCGGTTAATAATGCCTAATGAAGAAAGTATAGGCATGAGCGAGTGGGGCTATGTGCCCTACTGGTTAATCGTTTAAATCAAACATAAAAAGTAAAAGGAAAAACAATGAGCGTATTAGTTGGAAAAGACACTAAAGTATTAGTGCAAGGTTTCACAGGTAAAAACGGTACCCTACACTCAGAGCAATCAATTGCTTACGGTACCAACATCGTTGGCGGTGTGACCCCAGGTAAAGGCGGTACAACCCACCTTGACCGTCCAGTATTTGATACCATGAATGAGGCAGTAACAGCCACGGGTGCCAATGCCTCTGTTATCTTTGTACCAGCACCATTCGTATTAGACTCAATCGTTGAAGCGATTAACTCTGGCGTAAAATTGATTGTGGTCATCACCGAAGGCGTACCTACCCTAGATATGCTAAAAGCCAAACGTTACTTAGAAAACGTCAACGCTGACCTACAAGCCAAGGGCGAAGAAATCATCCGTATGGTAGGTCCAAACTGTCCAGGCGTCATCAGCCCAGGTAAATGCAAAATCGGTATCATGCCAGGTCACATTCACCAAGAAGGTAAAGTCGGTATCATCTCGCGTTCTGGTACATTGACGTATGAAGCGGTTGCCCAAACCACTAAACTTGGCTTTGGTCAATCAACCTGTATCGGTATCGGTGGTGACCCAATCCCAGGTATGAACCAAATCGATGCATTAAAATTGCTTCAAGACGACCCACAAACCGAAGCGATTGTATTGATCGGTGAAATCGGTGGTACGGCTGAAGAAGAAGCGGCTGCATACGTTAAAGACCACGTGACTAAACCCGTCATTGGTTATATCGCAGGTGTTACAGCACCAAAAGGTAAACGTATGGGACATGCCGGTGCGATTATCTCAGGTGGTAAAGGTACGGCGGAAGAAAAATTCAAAGCCTTTGAAGAGGCTGGTATTGCTTATACCCGTGACCCTTCAAAAATCGGTGAAAAAGTAAAAGAAGTCACTGGTTGGTAATCATCCGCTATTTTGACTAATCAAAAGCAGATAATTATTGGGTTATCTGCTTTTTTATTATCCGCTGGTGTTAGCCAACGCTGGTGTTAGCAAAATACCCTCAATCAATGTGAATAATGCCCTTAAAATATTCGGGCAGAAAAAATATTTGCCATAAAAATATGTTAAGCTTGATGTAAATTATTTGAACAACTTGTGTTATTAAGAGTCACTATGTCGACAAAAATCACTCACGCTGTTATTCCTGTGGCAGGGTTTGGCACGCGTATGTTACCACTATCAAAAGCCGTGCCAAAAGAGTTACTACCACTTGGCAATAAACCAGCCATTCAATACGTCGTTGAAGAAGCGATTGCCGCAGGTTTAACCAATATTGTCTTGGTCAATCATGCGCAAAAAACCGCCATTGAAAACTATTTTGACATCAATAGCGAGCTTGATACCCAGTTACGCGGTAAAGGCAAAGCGGCGCTAGCAGATAGTTTAAACTGGCTACCTGCAGGGGTCACGGTTACCAGTGTACGCCAAGGCAAACCGTTAGGGTTAGGGCATGCTGTGTTGCAAGCCCGTGCCATTGTAGGTGATGAACCGTTTGCTGTGCTATTACCGGATGTGATTTTAAACCCTTATAATACTGACTATACTCAGCAGAATTTAGCCTACATGCTACAGCAGTTTGCCAAGCAGCAGCATTCACAGATATTGGTTGATCCAGTCAAAGAAAGTGATATTTCTAAATATGGCATTGCCAAGTTAGCCAGCACACAAATGGTAGCAAAGTCTGGACAAAACCAGTCATTTGCTGTGACGGGGTTTGTGGAAAAACCCAAAGCTGAGGATGCGCCTTCTAACTTGGCTGTCGTTGGGCGCTATGTGTTTAATAATGCTATTTTTGATTATCTAGCCAACACGCAGCCAAGTGTGGGTGGGGAAATTCAGCTGACCGATGCCATTGATGCGCTCATTAGCACGCAAGGGGTAGACGTGGTTAGCATGGTGGGTAATAGCTTTGATGCAGGTGACATGAATAGCTACTTACAAGCCATGGGTTATTTTGCCACCCAATTGGGTATTGAAGCATTTCAACATACAGCAAATTAATATAGGGTCATAGACGAATGTCAACCGATACAAGTGCGAATCGTACATGGCAAACACTGTCTATCCAAGCAGATAGTATGCCCACGCTTAATCAATTGTTTAGCCAACAATCCAATCGCGGCTCACAGTACCGCGTTGCTGCGTGCGACATGATCATGGATTTTAGTAAACAAAAAATTGATGAAGCTGTGCTTAGCAATTTAATCACCCTGGCAAATGAGCGTGAGTTAGCGCAACAAATCCATCGGCTGATGACAGGTGAAATCGTGAACGATACTGAGCATCGTCCGGCATTGCATACCGCGTTAAGACAGCCACAAGGTGAGCAAGTTTGGGTCGAAGGTATCAATGTCATTGAGCAGGTGCATACCAGCTTACAAAAAGCGGAAAAGTTGGTAGAGCGGATTCGTAATGGGATCTGGCGTGGTTATTCTGGTCAGGCAATCACCGATGTCGTGAATATCGGCGTCGGCGGCTCAGATCTAGGGCCAGTGATGGCAACAACAGCCCTAAAAGAATGGACAGATACCGCTATCAGTGTGCATTTTGTCTCCAATATGGATGGCACCCAGCTTGATAGTTTGCTTAAGGTATTAAATCCGCAAACCACGCTGTTTATTATTTCGTCGAAATCATTTTCCACCATTGATACGCTGTCCAACGCCAAGACGGCGATGTCGTGGTTGTTAGCCAGTCATGATAACAAAGCCACTATTTTGCGTCGTCATTTTATTGGGATTTCTACCAAAGCCGATAAGATGTCAGAGTGGGGTATTCATGTCGATAACCAACTCATGCTCTGGGATTGGGTTGGGGGTCGATTCTCTATGTGGTCGGTGATTGGACTGGCGATTGCCATAAAAATTGGCATGCACAATTTTTATGAATTGCTAGCAGGTGCCTATGAGATGGATCGGCATTTTGCCACCGCCGATTTTACTCAAAACATGCCTGTGTTGTTAGGGCTACTCGGTGTTTGGAACAGTACGTTTTTGCACATTAATGCCCATACGGTGTTACCTTATGATGGTCGGTTATCTTTTTTCCCCAACTACTTAACCCAGCTTGAGATGGAGAGTAACGGTAAATCCGTCAATCGCCAAGGTGAGGCAGTGGCTTACAGTACTTGTCCGATTTTGTGGGGTGATATTGGCTCCAATGCCCAGCATGCGTTTTATCAGTTGCTGCATCAAGGCACACAGGCAGTCAGTTGTGATTTTATTGCGCCCATCAAACGCTACGCAGATGCCCAAACAATCAATAAAAACTTGCTTGAGCAGCATGGACTTTCGCTTGCCAACTGCTTAGCGCAAAGCCAAGTGCTGGCGTTTGGCAATGCCGCCATCAAAGACAGCAATAATGGTGTGGATAAATTCAAACATTATCGCGGCAATCAGCCATCAACGACCATTCTACTCAAACAGCTGACCCCAAGAACGTTAGGGTCATTGATTGCGCTGTATGAACACAAAGTATTTGTTATGTCAGTCATTTGGCAGATTAACCCATTTGACCAGTGGGGGGTTGAAGTGGGTAAAGTGATGGCTAATGCCGTCTTTGATGCCTTGGTATCAACGCAAGAATTATCGCCGCAACAAGCGCAGCCATTTGATAGCTCAACCAATCAGTTGCTAAATACCATTAAAACAACCTTTGCAAGCTGATGATAGATAGGGATAAAAGAAGAAAACAATGACAAAAACTGTATATGTAATTGGCAGTACCAATGAATCAATCAATGCCTGTATTTTGCTTGCCACCCTTCAATACCAAGTCAGGCTATTGACCGATGATGATAGCCTTCAGCAGGTCATGAATGATTACCAGTTTGATCGGCAGATGGTGCTACTGTGGCAGTTGTACCAATCTCAAGGCAACATCGTTACCCAGCCTTTGCCAACCCATGATTTTTCAGCCTATGTCAGCGCAGATGATATTTGGTTGTTTGTCGATGGTGTATCAGCGCAGGCGCTTGCGCAATTTGGCTCATTTCACTTTAACCCAACGACCCAGATTATCATCAGCGGTGTCAAAGCCATTGGTGAGATTGAACAATTCGCGCGCAAATTGACGACTACTTGGGTGTATTATCTTCCGTTTATTTTTATGAAAGATGGGGCGAATTTTAGTTCTTTTTTCCAAGCCGATTTGGCACTGATTGGTGAAAAAACGCAAGGCAGTAGCGCGCACAACAACATTTTGCTATTTTTTATTGAAAAAAGTGACAAGCACTTTATTACCGATATCAAAACAGCAGAATTTGCGCGTAGTAGTATCATGGGAATGCTGGCAACACGTTTGTCTTTCATGAATGAAATGGCACGTCTCGCCGCCAGTGAACAGGTCAATATCAAACAAGTCGAGCAAATCCTTGGGCTTGATAAACGCATTGGTAAAGATTATCTCAAAGCAGGTTGGGGATTTGGTGGTAAGTCATTACCGCTAGAATTGGATTTTTTGATTGATGGCTTTAAGCACAATCAAGTAGAGACATCATTGCTTGAGGCGGTAAAATCGATTAATGAAGACCAAAAAGAACTGATTTTCCGTGAATTTTGGCAATATTTTGATGGCTTTATCGAAAATAAAACGGTGATGATTTGGGGCTCAGGCTATCGTAATGGTACCGGACGCACCACCCATTCAGCGTTTCATCCACTGATTAAATTATTATGGTCATACAATATCAAGACGATTGTGTATGCCAACAATACCAAAGAAGAATTGTTAGAGTTATACGGTAATCATCCGCTGTTTTCATTGACCGATGATGCCTATGCGCCGCTCACGCAAGTGCAAGCGTTGTTTATTGTCAATTGGTCGCTACCAATCAAACCAGATATCAATCGTTTAAATAACATTGCATTACCCATTTTTGATGCAAAAAATACGTTAACCGAACCACAAATTCAGCAGCTCGTGGGTTTTTATACGGGTATAGGCTGTAAAAAATAGGCAAAACAATGACCAATCAAAGCAAAAAAATCTTAGTGACTGGCGGCGCAGGCTATATTGGCTCACATACATTAATTGAGCTAATTGCCGCAGGATTCACCCCTGTGGTGTATGATAATTTATCCAATAGTAGCCAGACTTCGCTGGCGCGCGTCCAACAAATTGTAGGGCAGCCTATTGAATTTATCGAAGGCGATATTTTGGACACACAGCTGCTTGCCAAAACCTTTGCCGCGCATGATTTCACTGCGGTGATTCATTTTGCAGGGCTAAAGGCGGTCGGTGAATCGGTTGCCAAGCCACTGTGGTATTATCAAAACAATGTCGCAGGCACGCTGAACTTACTGGATGCGATGACGCAAGCCAATGTCAAAAACTTGATTTTCTCGTCATCCGCAACCGTCTATGGCGACCCAGAAGCCTTGCCGATTGTCGAGTCCTCACCGCGTTCTGCCACCAATCCATATGGGCAAAGCAAGCTGATGATTGAATATATGCTCGAAGACTTGGCAAAATCAGATAACCATTGGCAATTAATTTCACTGCGCTATTTTAATCCCATTGGTGCCCACCATACCGGAACCATAGGGGAAAATCCCAATGGCATTCCAAACAATTTGATGCCGTATGTCAGCCAAGTGGCAGTGGGTAAGCTGCCGCAATTAAGCGTGTTTGGCAATGATTATGATACTGTGGATGGGACAGGCGTGCGAGATTACATCCATGTGGTTGATTTGGCAAAAGGGCATGTCGCCGCTTTACAGTATTTGGAACAGCAAACCCAGCTCGGATTTGAGCCGATTAACTTGGGTACAGGTAAAGGGACATCTGTATTAGAATTGGTCAATGCCTTTATCAAAACTACCGGTCAACCCGTGCCTTATAGCATAGCGCCAAGACGACCTGGCGACATTGCCAGTTGTTATGCCAGTAGTGATAAAGCCAAGCATCTGTTGGGCTGGCAAGCCGAGTTTGATATCGAGCGTATGTGTACCGACACTTGGCGTTGGCAAAGCCAAAACCCTAATGGCTATGACGATTAGGCGCTCCTTTAATACTGGCGATGGCGAGTATTAACGACGGTTTTATCAGCCGTTGCCGTAAAACCACCGACTTTAGGCGGTGGATATAAGGCAACTTGTACACTATAACGCTTGCATAAATTTTGCTAAAATAATTTGCATGAAAACACTCAAGCTACGCATACGAGATAAATACACAGCAAAGCTTAACCGCCTAAGTGGTTTGGTTAATTTCGTATGGAACTACGTTAATGCGTTAAGCTATGAGCATCTTAAGCGTACTGGCAAATTCTTTAGTGCTTACGACCTAAACGAATACACCAAAGGTAGCGGTGAGTTACTTGGTTTACACTCGCAAACCATTCAAGCCATCAATGAAACCCACGCCAAATCGCGTCGCCAATTCAAAAAAGCCAAACTAAACTGGCGAACCAACAACCCAAATTCAAAACGTAAATCATTAGGCTGGCTACCGTTTAAACAATCTGCCATCAAACACATCGCCACACACCAAACAGGTAAAAAAGGCTTAAAATCCACCTTGCAACTAAGCCTAGCCAAAGGGCAAAAGCTAATCATCGACCTATGGGACAGCTACAACCTTAGCCTATACCAAATCAACACATGCGAATTGGTACAAGACAGCCGTAACCGTTGGTATGCCTGTATCACCGTCAAAGACTACCCCAAGACACAATGCGGAACGGGTAGCGTAGGCATTGACTTAGGGCTTAAAGACAGTGCCACTATCTCAAGCGGTGACAAACTCACCATCAAGCAAACGCTCAAATATGCCAAAGATTTAGCCATTGCTCAAAGAGCTAAAAACAAACAACGTGTCAAAGCGATTCATGCCAAAATCAAACATACACGCCAAGACCTCATCCATAAATTCACCACCCAATTAGTTAAAGATAATGCGCTAATCGTGGTCGGTGATATTCAGAGTAATCAATTTAATAGTAAAAAAGGCAAACTCGCCAAATCGGTTTACGATGCAGGCTGGTTTGAACTGAAACGACAACTGACCTACAAATGCGAGAACGCAGGTTGCCGTTTTGAAATCGTGAATGAGAGATACACGACCCAGCGATGTTCGTGTTGCGGTGAAATCACCGCCAATAGTCCGAAAGGTAGAAAATCGCTTGGAATAAGAGAATGGATATGTGCTTCGTGTGGCACATGGCATGATAGAGATATTAATGCCAGTAAGAACATTCTTGCGGTCGGGCTTGACCGTCTTGCAGAAGGAATCCCCTTGCTTTAGCAAGGGGAGGAAGTCAACATAAAAACCTCGTCAAGGTTATGATTTTACTTGACCCTAGGCTTGCTTCAGCGATAATAGGGGATTAGATAAAGTATGATTTTTAGTTGTTTTCACCCTAGCGATTGTTTAGCGAATTTGTTTTTTCTTACTGTCCCATTGAGCCTGTTATGACCATTAGCGCACCTGAATTTATCCATGAAACTGTTTTGCTAAAAGAAACGGTGGCAAGTGTGCTCAATGTAACTGTAGCGGAGCTAGAAACAGGAACCGTCAAAAAAACCGGCACCTTTGTCGATGCGACATTTGGGCGCGGCGGGCACAGCCGATTGCTGTTAGCTTATTTGGATAAAGACAGTCGTCTGCTCGTATTTGATAAAGATCCCCAAGCCATACAAACGGCACAAGCATTGGCAGCCAGTGATGCGCGCGTGATAGTGATTCATGATAGTTTTGCCAAGCTGCAAGAAAATCTGCAGCGATTAGGGATTGAACAGGTCGATGGGATTATGGCAGATTTGGGCGTGTCCTCGCCGCAGCTGGATGACGGTAGCCGCGGCTTTAGCTTTATGCGCGATGGTGCGGTCGATATGCGCATGGATACCACCCGTGGCGAATCGGTCGCCCAATGGTTAAAACGCGTGGATGAAACCGTGCTTGCCGATGTGCTGTATAACTATGGCGAAGAACGACACAGCCGCCGTATTGCAAGGGCAATCAAACAAATGGACCACTACGATTCTACCCTAGCGCTGGCAGAAGCCATCAAACAGGCGCATCCCAACTGGCAAAAAGGCAAGCACCCTGCCACCCAAAGTTTTCAAGCCATGCGTATTTTTATCAATAATGAACTCGGTGATATTGACAGCTTTTTGGATCAATCGCTTATGGCGCTTAACGTAGGGGGACGCTTGGCGGTGATTAGTTTTCATTCGCTAGAAGACCGCATCATCAAGCAGTTTTTGCAAAAACACAGTAAAGGTCAATATCCTGAAGATGCCAATTTGCCGATGCCACCCAAACGCCCAAAACTGCTATCTAAACCTGAGCGTGTCGCCCCGTTGGATACGGAAATAAAAACCAACCCGCGCGCCAGAAGTGCTTGGCTTCGTTCCGCCACCCGACTGTAAAAATCGCCGTTTTTGTAACATGATAT
Source organism: Moraxella osloensis (assembly GCF_001553955.1). Classification (NCBI taxonomy): domain Bacteria; kingdom Pseudomonadati; phylum Pseudomonadota; class Gammaproteobacteria; order Moraxellales; family Moraxellaceae; genus Faucicola; species Faucicola osloensis. Next base: position 1,274,592 of record NZ_CP014234.1, on the reverse strand, counting down.
TTATAACAGACAATAAAAAACGATTGCATTAACCAAACTTAGATGGGTTGCGTTATAATGACTTGTTTTACCTTGATACCCTGCTCTTTGATATAAAAAGCTCTTTGATATAAAAATGCCAAAATCTCAGCCCCTGCCTCCCATGACGAGTGACCCCATGTCAAATGGCCGCGATAACCAAAATTCGCCGAAAAAAACGCGTCTTTTCTCCGCCAAAAATAAAGAAGCTACGGTAAAAAATAATACGACGATGAAAAAAAGCAGTGAAGGCTTGGGTGCCAGTATTAGCGAGATGCTCGATACTGAGTATCGCGGCGTTAGTCTATATACGGTTGCGATGATGCTATTAGTGATTGCGATTTTGTGGACAGGGGTGAGCGTCGTCGAGCAAATCCAAACTTATCACCAACAATATGGCGAGCTGCAAAAACTCAAAAAACAATTTCGCCAGCTGCAAATGGAACACCAACGTATGCTGATTGAGCAGCAAACCTTTAGCGCTACCCCGCAAGTGACCAAGCGCGCGGTGACTGAACTCAATATGTTTTACCCTAACTTGTCCGATCGTATGATTATTCACGACAACAAAGTCACGGTATTTACTAGTGACGCCAGCAGCAACGAGTCAAATACTCCAGCTATCAATCCAGAAAACCAGCATTGATGAGGCAACCGCGTGACTACTCGCAATAAAAAATCGATACCCACCAAAGTTGCCAATGCCATGTCAGGGCGACCCACCAAAGTGCCTGTGCTCAAAGTCACTGCCCCTAAAATCAATGCGTCAAAGCGTCGTAGTGGTGCCTCACGCCAAGGCAGTATTGAAGAAGATGCCATTCGCTTTAAGTCCATTTGGATAGCGATGGGGCTGGTATTTGTGGCGATTTTTGGGCGATTGGCATACATCCAAGTCATTAATAAGTCCTACTATCAAGGTAAAGGTAATTCGCTCATTACCACCGTCAAAAAAGAGCCTTCTTACCGGGGGATGATCACCGACCGCAATAACATGCCGCTTGCGATTTCAGCGCCATTAACCTCTGCGTATTTTAGCCCGCATGATTATGCGGTGGAATACTATGAGCTCAAAGGGCGCCAGCAAGAATTGCAAAAGTCTAAACCGAGTAAATCAGTCAGTCGTGAGCTTGAGCGGGTTGCAAAACGTTTGCAAAACATGGATTTAGCCAAACTTTCGGCATTGACAGGCATTAGTGTCAGCGAATTTAAAAATGCGGTGCGTATCAATGACAATATCAATCTTGCCGATAAAGAGGCGGTAAAAGCCGTATTGCCCACGGGCGCAGGGTCGCATTATTTTCCATTGATGAAAAATGTGCAACCTGAAGCGGCACAGCCGCTCATTGATGCCAATTTTGCTGGGGTCAGTACCGAGACGTTTTATCAGCGCTACTACCCACAGCCACAGCCCAATGCCCACTTATTGGGCTTTATGGCGCGTACCAACATGACAGATGGCACGCATTATCAAGGGCAAGCTGGGGTAGAGCGCGTATTTAATGACATGCTATCGGGCAAAGATGGTGAAGTCATGGTCATGCGTGATGCCAAAAACAACAGCATTAAAGAAATCGAACAAGTCAAACCTGAAGTCGCTGGCAAGGATTTACAATTAACCGTTGATTCACGGCTACAATACATCTTGTACCAAGAGCTTGAAAAAGTCGGACGTGTACAGCAAGCGCGCTGGGCAGCGGGCATGATTGTCGATGTCAACTCCGGTGAAGTGATGGCGATGTCCAACTGGCCGTCGTTTAACGCCAATGACTTAAATAGCTTGTCCAATGAAAACCAGCGTAACCATGCGGTGATGGATGTATTTGAACCCGGTTCGGTGATGAAACCCATCACCGTTGCCGCGGGTTTAAAGTCAGGACAATACAATGCCAACTCACTGATTAATACCAGTCCAGGTAGCATGGTGGTGCAAGGGTATACTATTCGTGACCATGGCAATTTAGGTACCATTAGTCTGCGTACCCTACTGCAAAAATCGAGTAATATCGGCTCAGCAAAAATTGCCCTTTCTTTGCCTGCCACCGCGATGAGTGATACGCAAAAAGCCTTTGGCTTTGGCGCAAAAACCAACCTAAAATTACCCGGTGAGTCCGCAGGCCTAGTGCCAACGCCTGAGCAAAACGAAATCGCACGCCGCGCAACTGTATCTTACGGTTACGGTCTACAAGTCACGCTGGCGCAGCTTGCGCAAGCTTACAGTGTGTTAGGTGCAGGTGGCGTGATGCATCCGTTGACGCTGCTTAAAAGTACCCGTGATAACGCGCTTAATAGCAGTAGTACCAATAATGTCTCCGTCCCTTTTGCCAAACCTGCTGCCAAGCAAGTCATCAAAACCAGCGATGCACTTACCATTGTCGACATGATGACGTCAGTCACTGAGCCTGGTGGTACGGCAACCTTAGCCGCCATCGATGGCTATCGTGTGGCGGGTAAAACCGGTACGGCAAGACGCACCAATCCCAAAGGCGGTTATTACAATGACCAATACCGCACCGCGTTTGTCGGTATTGCCCCTGCTTCCAACCCACGTTTTGTGGTCGCCATCATGGTTGAAGACCCGCGTGTGCACAAATTTGGTGGTTTAGTTGCAGCACCCGTGTTCCGCAGTGTGATGAAAGAAGCCTTGCGTTTGTACAATGTACCGTTTGACAAGCCGCTATCGGGTAAAGAAACCACTGCCGCCAGCATCGAAAGTGTCAATGACTTATAACAACCCTATGGAAAAAGCTATGATTACGTTGCAACCGATGATGTCTGCGCTATCGCTACCAGAAAGCGTGCGACAACTGTTAAACCCTGTCATGAACCAACCATTTGGTCAGTTTGTGGTCGATAGCCGTCAAGTGGGTCAGGGCGATGTATTTGTGTTGCTTAAAAGTCAAAACGCGACCGACAGCATCGATTTAGAAAAAGTTGCAGCTTATCTTGCCCAAGTCGCAGACAAAGCGGCGTTTGTGTTATCAGAAATTGATGTATCCGCGATCCAGTCGCAGTTTATGTTGCCGATTATTTATTTGCCCACCATTCGTGATTTTTTAGGTTCTCTCATTCAAACCAGTTTGCAACAGCAACATCCCACCAAGTTGCCTGCGGTCATCGCGGTGACAGGCACCAATGGCAAGACCACGGTAAGCCAACTGGTCGCCCAGCTTATCAGCCAATCGGGCATCAAAACTGCGGTCATGGGCACGGCAGGTAATGGCGTGCTTGGTGAAAAAGGGCAGCCCAATCTTACCCCAAGTACCCACACCACCCTAGAAGTCTTTAATCTACACCATGCCATTGATGATTTTGCCAAGCAAGACGTACAAGCCTTAGCCATTGAAGCCAGCTCTCACGGGTTACACCAGCAGCGCTTGCAAGGCGTCCCTGTCAACGTGGCGATATTTACCAATTTAAGTCGTGATCATCTCGACTATCATACTGACATGGACGATTATGCGCAGGCGAAAGCGCGACTGTTTGATAAAGCACATTTTCCCACCCTCACTCACGCGATTATTAATTTAGATGATGAATTTAGTGAATTGATGATTGAGGCAGCCAACGCCTCTAATTTAACCGTGTGGACGTATAGTTTGACCAATGACCAAGCCGATTTTTTTGCCAAAACTATTCTGCCTAGTTTGCAAGGGGGTGATTTGATCATTGCTCTTTCAAAAGCTGTCACGCCACAAAGTGAATTAAGGGTGAACAGTCCATTATTAGGGCGATTTAATGTGGCCAATTTGTTAGCGAGTATCGCAGGCGCCTTAGCGTTATCGCAAAGTGCCGCGATGGGATTGAGTGTGTCGCAAATCCAAGCGGCAGTGCCAATGCTTCGCGGCGCCACAGGTCGTATGGATCGGGTGCCATCGACCAGCAGCTGTTTTATCGTGGATTATGCGCATACGCCAGATGCGCTAGAGCAGGTGTTGACCAGTTTAAAATCGCATTGTATAGGTGAGCTGTGGGCAGTATTTGGCTGTGGTGGCGACCGTGATAAGGGTAAACGTCCCCTGATGGCGCAAGCAGGACTTCGCCTAGCTGACAAAGTGATTTTGACTGCCGATAACCCACGCAGTGAAGACCCCAACGCGATTTTGAACGATATGCAAGCGGGCATGACTTGTGAGCAGCACTATCAAGCCATTATCGAGCCAGACCGTCAAAAGGCGATTGAATATGCGGTGCAACATGCCAAGCCTAGCGATATCGTGGTGATTGCAGGCAAAGGGCATGAAACCTATCAAGAAATCAAAGGGGTACGCTACGATTTTGATGATAAAGTGGTGGTAAAAAATGCCATTGACAAATTTGGCAAATAACTTAGCCTAGCATCATGAAAAAAATCTACCTAATCCGTCATGCCCAAAGCCAGTCCAATGCAGGGCAAGCCGTGCGCCCCAATCATGCCATCAATCTTACTGACGTTGGCAAGACGCAAGCGCAATGATGGGCAAGATGACAAGATTCGCTAGTAATAAACTATAAAGAGACCCCAATAAAGAGACCCCAATGACTGCATATATTTGGCAATCTGCCAACTTAACCGAAGCGGTGAAAGACCTAAACCCAACCTTTCACAGTGATTTTACCCAGACATCGACAAGAATTATCACCGATACCCGCAAAATCGAACAAGGCGATATTTTTCTAGCCATCCAAGGCGACAACTTTGACGGCCATGATTATGTACAAACTGCCAAAGATAAAGGCGCGGTCCTAGCGATTGTCAGCCGTGCAGTCGAAAGTGACTTGCCGCAACTTATCGTGACTGATACAAAATTGGCACTCGGCAAATTAGGTGCTTATCGCCGTGACCAACATCCCAATCTAAAAGTCGTCGCGATTACAGGCTCTAGCGGTAAAACCTCCGCCAAAGAAATGCTCGGCAGTATTTTAAACCGTATTGCGCCGACACTTATCACCCGCGGCAATCTCAACAATGATTTGGGCGTGCCGATGATGCTGCTAGAGCTGACCGATGACCATCGCTATGCCGTGATGGAGCTTGGCGCCAATCATGTCGGAGAGATTGCTTATACCACCCAGCTTGTCAAGCCCGATGTCGCTTGTGTGCTCAATATCGGCACGGCACATTTGGGGGAGTTTGGCGGGCGTGATAATATCGCCAAGACCAAATCTGAGATTTTTCAAGGGTTAAGTGACACAGGTACAGCGATTGTGCCATTTGGTGATGATTATTTTGATACGCTATTCAGTAATGCCCAACAATTTACCCAAAATATTCTAACCTTTGGCGAGCGTGACGTGTCCTTGGCGGATGCTGGCGTGGATATGCAACAAGCCAAAGAAATTGGCTTAACAGATGAAGATACGGTGCTACTGATGGGCGATGTGTTTGCCGATGATGTAGAAGTTGGTAATACCAGTACCTTTAGCCTAAATTTCAATTTTGACATTGATGAAATCGAGAGTCAAAACGTCACTTTAAACTTTGCAGGTGAACACAACATCAGCAATGCCTTAGCCGCTGCGGCCTGTGCGCAAGCCTTGGGGCTGTCGATTGATGATATTGCCAAAGGACTTGATGCCGCCAAACCTGCCAAAGGTCGACTCAATTTTATTGAGTTTGGCAAATATACTTTAATTGATGATACTTATAATGCCAATCCCAGTGCCGTCGTTGCTGCTACGCAAGTATTGGTGAGCCAAGGTGCGCCTACCATGTTGGTGTTGGGCGATATTGGTGAGTTGGGTGATGCCGCGCAGGAGGAGCATCGCAAGCTCGGTGAGGCTATTGCCGCCTCTGGCGTGACTGTGCTGTATACGGTGGGGGAGTTGACGCCTGTTACCGTCGCGCAAGCGCAAGCATACGGCATGCAAGCACAGGCATATCCAGATAAAGCCACCCTACTTGCGGCGATCAAAGATAAGTTAGCGAGTAGTGATGACGCCTGGCATATCTTGTTTAAAGGCTCACGCTATATGATGATGGAGCAGGTAATGGACGAGTTAACCGGTCAGCCATCCTAACTAAAAACAGCGCTTTCATCAGCCATTTGATAAAAATTGGCTGATTTTTTGTAAATTTTTACTTAAAATAGTCAACTTTTCATGATGGGTTTTTGATGATGAGTCAACGTGAGACAGTTTTTATAGATAGTTTTCACAGCAAATTTTTATTTATCTTATCATGATAATGACAGGGACCTTAAGCCCCTGTTTTTACCCAGAACCCCCTAAGGAGTCCACTCGTGCTATTGTGGTTATTTGAATGGCTAAGCCAATTTTATTCCCCATTTTCGGCTGTGTCATCGCTGACCTTACGCGTTTTATTAGCGGTGCTGACTGCGCTGGGTATCAGTATGGTATTTGGTGGCCGCGTCATTGAACGGCTGCGTGCGCTCAAATATGGACAAGCCATTCGTAACGATGGTCCACAGAGTCACCTTGCCAAAACAGGCACACCCACCATGGGCGGGATTTTAATTTTAGGCAGTATTTTGGTGACCACGCTACTGTGGGCGAATCTAACCAACCCTTACGTATGGATTTTGATGGTGGTGTTGGTGATTTTTGGCGCGGTGGGCTGGGCAGATGACTGGCTAAAAATCAAATATAAAGACCCAAAAGGCTTGATTGCACGCAAAAAATATTTTTGGTTGTCAGTTGGCGCTTTATTTGTGGGTGTGTCCTTGTACTGGATTGCCAGTCAGCAGCCGCATGTGGCGACAGCTCACGCCATGCAAGATTTACTGATTCCGCTGTTTAAAAACGTGTCGATTCCTTTCTCCGCTGTACCATTGGGTTTGGCATTTATTATCTTTACCTATTTTGTGATTAATGGCACCTCAAATGCGGTCAACTTAACCGATGGTTTGGATGGTCTCGCCATTTTTCCTGTGGTGTTGGTCGCCGCAGGTTTAGGGGTGTTTGCTTATGTGTCAGGGGATTTTCGCTTTGCTGAATATCTCCACGTGCCCTATATTGCTTATAATAGCGATGTGACAGTCGTATGTGGTGCCATGGTCGGGGCGGGCTTAGGGTTTTTATGGTTTAATGCGCATCCCGCCCAAGTGTTTATGGGTGATGTTGGTGCATTAGCGTTAGGCGCAATGCTTGGCACCATTGCCGTGATGACGCGCCAAGAGATTGTGCTGTTCATCATGGGTGGTTTATTTGTGGCAGAAGCGGTATCGGTCATGCTACAAGTAGGCTCTTACAAACTGCGTAAAAAACGCATCTTTCGCATGGCGCCGCTGCATCACCATTTTGAAGAAGGCGGCTGGAAAGAAACCCAAGTGGTTACCCGTTTTTGGATTATTACCATTGTCTTGGTTATTTTAGGGCTGATGACGTTAAAACTTCGCTAACTTTGCTAACTTTGCTACGCTCGCTAACGGCGCTTTGCATCAAATGGCATCTTTGGATGTCATTTTTTTTGTCTGTATTTATTTGCGCATGTGCAAAAAATTAAATATGTTATAATTTTTCTATGGTGATGACTAAATTATATGCAGGAATTTTGATGACAAGCCACTGATATAGCAGAGCACTGTCACAATAAGGAGGTGTGTGTTGAAAGTAACTATCAATGAAATCCCTGTTACACTAGCTTGTAGTGAGGCAGGCAAACAAGCGCTTAACACGGTTGAAATGACGCTTAGACAACGCCAGTTTATCTTATTGATTAAAGAAAATACTAGCTTGGGCGAGCAAGCGGTGAGCAATTTATTGTCTAAGTTAGATTTACAACAACTGATTGAAAAAGGCTGGATTAGCTGCGATGTGCCGCTAGGGCAAATTTTCAAACAATCTAGCACCCCTGTTGCAGCGTTGGCAAGCGCTATTGCCAGTACAGACGCACCATCCGCTGAAACTGTATTAAGCAAAAAATGCTGTGATAAAAAGACGGGCGTGAAAAATTTACAGTCATTCCTAAATACTTATACCAATGCTAAGCTAGCGGCTCCTACCATCCCTGATGTGTCAAACATTGACTTGCCATCGCTGCGAGCAGCGGACACCTCACAGCAGCATCCGATAGCAGATTCAGCACTGGCATTAAAAATACCTGAGGCACTGCAGCCAAAAATGGCTCAAGTGCATGAAGATATTATGATTTTGCAAAGTCTGATAGACGACTGATTTTGCGCAGTTACAGCGGGTTACACGCTTTGGGTTTTTAAAAGCTTTTTTGAGATATTTTTATGGTGGCATTCCCTTCGACATTTTCTGCAAATTTTCGCTGCCCGATCTGCCAAAGTCCGCTAAAGGTGGGTGAAAAAGTTTGGCAATGCAGCGGTGAAAATCCGCAGCAGCGGCAACATGACTTTGATGTCGCTAAACAAGGGTATGTGAATCTACTGCCGGTGCAAAATAAGCATAGCAAAAACCCTGGCGATAGTGATGAGTCGATTATGGCGCGTCGTCGTTTTCTGCAAGCGGGGTTTTATCAGTCGCTGCAAGATGGGCTGTATGACTTTTGCAAAGGGCTATTATCCTCCCAAACATCGGTAAATTGGCTAGACATTGGCTGTGGCGAAGGATATTACACTGAGCGATTTTTACAGCTTAACCCAAGCAAGTTAGTCGCGCTTGATATCAGCAAACCTGCCGTACTTGCTACGGCCAAACGACTTAAACCAATTAGCACGACCACACAAAAATATTGCTTAGTGGCATCTGCTTCGCAAGTACCATTGGCCAGTCAGGCGGTGAGTATGTTGACCAGTATTTTTAGCCCGATTTTGGCGGATGAATTTCATCGGTTGGTCAGCGATCAGGGTTTTGTAGTGATTGCCAAGCCTGCCGTCAATCACTTGATTGAGATGCGTGATGGGCTATTTGAACAAATCGTGGCGCACGACTCAGACAAATTTATCGATGAATTAGCACCGTATTTTGAGTTGGTTAAGCAAACGCGGGTGGAAACCACGATTTCGCTTACCGCTATGCAGTTACAAGATTTATTGACGATGACGCCCTATGCGTTTCGGGCGCAGCCAGCCAGACGTGAAGCATTAATCGAGCGCTGCCAGCAAGCAGGGTCAATGGGCTTCACGACCGATTTTATGATTTATGGGTTTCAAAAAATTTGTCTATAAACAAACAGCCTTAAGCGCGCGGATGATGCTGCTGATGTAGCTGTTGCAGTCTTGCCGTAGCCACATGGGTATAGATTTGGGTGGTTGATAAATCGCTGTGACCCAATAACATCTGTACACTGCGCAAGTCAGCACCGTGATTGAGCAAATGAGTAGCAAAGGCATGACGTAAGGTATGCGGAGAAATTTCGCTTTCGATGCCGGCTTGCTTGGCGTAGCGTTTAATGACATACCAAAAGTTTTGGCGGGTCATGTAGCCGCCTTGTTGGGTCAAAAATACCGCTTGGCAGCGACTTTCTCGACCATTTTTCATGATACATAATTGCGGTCGCGCTACGGTCAAATAATCGGTCAATACATCAATCGCCACTTCGCCAAGTGGTACTAGCCGAGTCTTATCGCCTTTACCGGTAACCTGTAACCAGCCCGCATTGAGATTGACTTCACTGAGCGACAAATGAATAAGCTCAGAGACACGCAGCCCGCAGGCATAGAGCACTTCAAACATGGCTTGGTCACGCATGCCCAATGGGGTCGATGTATCTGGGCTGGCAAGTAGGGCATCGACATCACTTTCGGATAAATCTTTGGGCAGCGCGCGGCCAAGTTTTGGGGTCTTGATATGCTCACACGGGTTGTCATCACGTTGATTGGCGTTGATTTGCCATAAAAAAAACTGTTTAAGGGATGATAAGGCACGCGCTTGGCTGCGCGCTGTTTTGCCTTGTTTATAGAGCGCCGCTAGGCAAGCTAACACGTCACTGGCGTCCCAACGGGTGATGGCTTTGCTACAGGTGGCTTCACACAGCATCAAGTCACGAATATAAGCATTGCGCGTATTGGTGGCAAGTCCTCGGGTTAGCAATTCTTGGCGAAACTGCTGAATATAACTGGGCTCATCATGAAGGTGTAAGGCTTTGACTTGGCGAGGTTGGCGCGCGGCGACTTGGGACATAAATGACTTGAAATCTCGGGGTAAGGGGGCGTTTTTTAACCAGCTTTTTTCTTAATCCAGTAATGATACACATTGGCATACGGATCAGGGTTTTGGTGTTGTTGCGGGTTGATGATGTCTTGCTGCTCGATAAGTTCATGCCCCAGATGACGACAAAAATTGGGGATATCGCGCGTGGTCGCAGGGTCAGTGGCGATGACATGGATCACTTCCCCTGACTGCGCTTTACGAACAGTTTTATGCAGCAGCATAATCGGCTCTGGGCAAATCAGCCCTTGGGTATCGAGTTGGTAATTGGCATCAGGCATGTTGAGTCTCTGTTTGTGGACTTTCTTGGATAAAATTAAAAAAACGGGTTAAATTGGCTTTAAACATAAACGCCACCCCAATCCAGGCGGCTAGAGCGACATAGCTACTGATAACAAACAAGCCAAATCCCATACCGATACACAGCGCAAGCATGCTCGGCTGGCTTAAACGATAACGGTATAAAATAAACGCCACATAGCATGATAGCGGTATGGTCAGTCCAACGAGTCCATAAGGCACCCAATGAAACAAAGTATAAATCGTTTGGCTGTCCTTAAACTGTGACAAGCTCTTTAGGGTACCAAATAATAAAAATAGCGCAATTGCCAAATAAAGCAGATAAATTGACCATTTGTTGAGTCGCTGTGCGTGCTCAATCAAGCCAAGAACAGGGGCAGAAAAGCCTTTGGTCGTTGGCGTAGCAGGTGCATTCAATTGAGTCATGATAACAGCGCCCCTTCGCCACTTCTAAGCCAACTGCCAAGCATAATTGCCGAGGCGATACTATCAATCGGCTCTTTGTCACTTTTGATTAGCCCATATTCCCAAGCCAAACTTTTGGCTTCACGGCTAGTTAAGCGCTCATCCGCCAAAATAATCGGGCGTGGTCGATGCGCTTCTTCGAGCTGGTGCTTGAGCCTACGAGCAAATTTTTTGGCACGATTGCCAAGCTCAGATGCAGTGCCATCCACATTCAGCGGCAAACCGATGATGATGGTACTCACTTGCCATGACTCGATAAGTTTTAGCAATTCATCCCAATTGGGTTTGCCATTATCCATTTTAAACTGCATCAACGGGCTTGCGGTCTGGGTTAAGGTATTGCCCAAGGCGATACCCATTTTTGCGATGCCAAAATCAAGCCCCATCACCGTTTCGATGGTATGGATGTGATGGGTATCTTGCGCCATAGTTAGGTTAAGCATGCCCGATATCCGTACTCAGTTTGTTAAAATCAACACCCAACTGCTGAGCGGCAACTTGCCAGCGAGTCTGATGGTCGATATCAAATAGTAGCCCCATTGATGCCGGCAAAACAAACCAATCGCCTTGGTTGATTTCTTCTTCTAGCTGCCCTTTTCCCCAGCTGGCATGACCCAAACAAAGCTCAAAATGCTCAACGCCTTGACCACCCGCGATACTTTGTAAAATATCCTTGCTAGTGGTGATACAGACGTTTTCGGTGATGGCAAACGAAGAGACCCAATCGGGCTGTCCAGTATGGAGCACAAACCCAACTTCCGGGTTCATAGGACCCCCATCTAAGGGTAATTTTCGGTGCAAGTCGCTGATTGTCACATCAATATTTAATTCTTCAAACAGTTTGGCAACGTTGCTGGTTTCGATGGGTTTGTTAATGACTAGCCCTAACGTCCCTTGTTGGTCTTGACGGCAAATATAGACCAAAGATTGATAGAAAATCCCGCCGTCAATATTGGGCGAGGCTATCAAAAAATGGTTAGTAAGATTTTGGTTTTTTGACATTCAGTGGCATACCTAATTAAAAGCGACTTAAAAGCGGCAAACATTAAAAACAATAAGCATTAAAAGCGATAAACATTAAAAGCGACAAGCAATGTTAAATTAACTGACACGGCGACTTGCTAGCAAACTGCGCGCGTGTTTGAGCGTGTCTTCGGTGATATTGACCCCGCCCGACATGCGCGCTAATTCCTGCACTTGGTCATCGCCCGACAGGATTTTTAAGTGAGACTGGGCTTTCTCTTGCTGGGTTTTGTACACCAAAATATGCTGATGGGCTTGTGCCGCGACTTGCGATTGGTGAGTGATCGCAATGATTTGTTGTTCTTCACCCAGCTCACGCAGTAACTCGCCTACCACTTGCGCCGTGCCACCACTGATACCTACATCTACTTCATCAAATACCAATAACTGACGGGTGGTGGTTGCCATATCGGTCATCGTATTACGGCAAACCCCTTGCGCATCAATGACTTGCATGATAAGGGCTAGCCGTGATAATTCACCGCCTGAGGCGATTTTGTGAATCGGTTGCATCGGCATGCCGACATTGGCACTAAATAGCAAATCGATTTGCGATAACCCGATACTTTGTGGTTTATCAAGTGGGGTAAATTCAAATGCCGCTTGCACATTGGGCAATGCCAATGCTTTTAACCGTGCAACTAGGGCTTCAGCTAATGTCGTGGCATTGGCTTGGCGACTGTCATCCAACGCTTGGGCTTTTTGCAAGTAGGCTTGATAAGCTTGTTCAATTTGCTCTGCCATTGCTTCAGGCGACATCACCGATTGCAAATCATCTAATTGCTGTTGCCAGGCTTGGCTGTCTTCAACAAGGCTTTCAGGGGTGGTGTGATATTTACGCGCGAGTCGGTGGAACGTCGATAACTGCTCATCAAGTAACGCTAACCGCTTGGGGTCAAGGCTTTGTCCTTCGGCATAATTGCTCAAAGTGCTAGCCACTTCAGCGATTTGGGTATGTGCTGAGTACAACTGTTCAACGCAATCCGCATAGGTTTGGCTAAGCTCGGTTTGCGCTTCACACAGTTTAATCGCCCGATTAAGCAGGCTTACCACATCGGGCTCATCACTGTCATTATCCAGTAATTGCACCGACAAGGCGGCTTGCTGCATGAGGTTTTCAAGGTTAGATAATTCATCGTATTCAGCTTCAAGTTCACTGTATAAGACAGTGGCAATTGGCTCAATATCGGCTAATTGATTGCTCAATAGCTGAATTTGCTGCTGGCGCAATTGCTCGTCTTTGGCGTGCTGGGCGGCTTGTGATTTAAGGCGTTCGTACTGCAAAAAAGCCTGTTTTACGTCGTTTGCTTGGCTATTTAAGCCCGTGGCGCTATCAAGCCATTCCATCACAAACTGCGGACGCAGCAAACTTTGCTGGGCATGTTGGCTGTGAATATTGACCAGTAACCCACCCAAGGTTTTAAGCTCATTCATACTAATGGGCATGCCATTGAGCCAAGCTTTACTACGAAGCGCACCGTTTTGGTTAGCAAGTTGCCGGCGAATCAGCAGCGTATCGTCTTCAAATGGGTAATTTTGCTCACTAAGCCATGCCATGACTTCGGGTAATTGACCGATATTAAATTCTGCAAAAGCGTCTGCCGTGGTCTGTCCATGCCGAATCAAACCTGCGTCACTACGACCACCCACGCACAAGGTCAAGGCGTCAAGCAATAGTGATTTACCAGCACCTGTCTCGCCAGTGATAATGTTAAATCCAGCATTCATCTCAACCTCAGCATTGGTGACGAGGGCTAAATTTTGTAAGGTTAACTGTGTCAGCATATCAATCCTATCATTGACGTTAAGAGTGGCACATTGGCGGTCAAATTTGCAAAAACTTTATTGTAACCTTGTCATGAAAAGCTCACAATAATCCTAGACAAGTCTTCAAAAATCAGTAAAAATTCCATCTAGCTGTTTCACACTAAACAATAGCATAATTGGGACAATTACAAAATAAGCAACGCAAAAATCCAACTTTCAGTCAGCTGGGTATCTTTGATGGGTATCTGTGTCTAGCAATCTTCGCCTAGTCAAGTTGAGGGCGGTTTCATCGATTGTCATAAAACATAGATTGTCATAAAAGTTGACTAAATTTGATGATATTCTATTGGTCTAAACAACGTCTGCACAAGGATAACGGAACATAATTTTTTATCAACCGTTAACAATCTATCGGCAATACCATTGGCTGATTGCGACAAGTCACGGACTGCGTTTGATTATAAAACCCATTTGTCGATTAAAAAAAGCGGGTTGCCGCAAAACGACTTGCCCATCTTTATAATTCTTTATAATTTTTTATAACAAGGCAGCGTTATCAAGTCAACTGACTGTGTATTTTAAGGAGAATCTCATGACGTCACCTAATCGTTTCGACCATGTATCGGTAGAAAAAATAGCGAATGTTTACTATGAAGGTCGTACTTTTAGTCGGACCGTTTGGTTTGAAGATGGACGCAAAAAAATGCTAGGAATCGTGCTACCTTGTGATGCCGATGTGCCCGCCTATGAATTTAAAACCGACTCATCTGAACGTATCGAAATTTTGGCAGGCGAGTGTGAAGTCAAACTGGCAGGCGAGGAAGAATTTACTTATTACCGTGCCGGTCAAGCGTTCTTGGTCGAAGGGCATAGCAGTTATGAGCTACGTAATGAAGCAGTCGTGCAGTACATTTGCCACCTAGAAGGCTAGCGAATAATATACAAAGCTAGCGGCAAGGCAAATATAAAATCGAAAAAAAGGGTCATCAATCATGGCAAAACCGAGTTATTTTTATGGCATTCATGCCGTGCAATCCATCTTGCAACACCGCGGTATCGATGGGTTGACACTCTTTATTCAAGACGGTAAAAAACAAGATGATGCCACGGTAGCCAACATCACTGAGCTTGCCCAAACCTACGGGATTGCGATACAAATCAGCGCCAAAGACAAACTCACCAAGCTTGCAGAAAGTCCGCAGCATCAAGGCGTGGTATTGCAAGCCCGCCCTGCTGAACTCCAAGATGAGGCAGATCTCAAATACTTAGTTGACAAACATCAAGCCGAGCGAAAACCGCTATTACTACTGGTACTTGATCAAATCACCGACCCGAACAACCTTGGCGCGTGTTTGCGTACCGCCGTGGCAATGGGTGTCTCAGCCGTCATTATTCCCAAAAATCATAGCTCAAGCATTACCCCAGCCGTGGCAAAAGTCGCCGTCGGTGCGGTGGAATTAATTCCTTTTATCCAAGTCACTAATCTTGCGCGTACGCTCACTGACATCAAAAAACAAGGGGTGTTTGTGTTTGGTACGGCACTTGATGATACGGCAAAGCCCGTGCAAGACTGTGATTTGACAGGTGATGTGGCGATTGTGATGGGCTCAGAAGGTGACGGTATTCGCCGTTTGACCGCAGATACCTGCGACCAGCTGGTTTATATCCCGATGCCCGGCAATGAACATGGGCAAATCCAAAGTTTAAATGTCAGTGTCGCCACTGGCATGGTGCTGTACGAAGCCAGTCGCCAGCGCGCTAAAAAATAATGAGAAAATATGTTATCTGTATTGATGATTTAAAAAAAATTGCTCAGGAAGTGGGCTAAGAAAGGAAAAATCAAAATGCAATTTGCCATTATCGGACTGGGTGTTTTTGGTATTACCTGCGCTAAAGAGCTTGAAAAATTGGGCAACCAAGTCCTAGCGATTGATATTGATGAAAAACTGGTCGATGACATCAGTGAACATGTCACCCGTGCCGTGATTGCTGATGCCACCGACAAAGACACCATAGAAGAGCTTGACCTTGCAAGTTTCGACGGCGTGCTCGTGAGCATTGGTGATAACCTTGAAGCCAGCTTGCTATGTACACTCAACCTACTAAGCCTAAACGTACAAAACCTATGGGTGAAAGCCAAAACCGACTCCCATCACCAAATCCTAAAAAGCTTAGGCGTGAATAATATTATTCACCCCGAACAAGACATGGGGATTCGTATTGCCCAAAAAATGAACTATCCGATGGTCAAACAATACATGGCATTGGGTGACGAGCAGTTTTTGGTTCGTCTAGACCCGCCTGAGCAGTGGCGAGGGCACCCGTGGTCGGATGTACAACACAGCCATCCTGATATTACTTTTATCATGCTAAAACGCAACCAGCAAATCTTTAACCAATTACCCGATGGCTTTTTCTTTCAAGGTGGGGATAAATTGGTGGTGGGTGGTGATACCCAAGCGCTGCGTCGCCTTGCCAAAGCCATTCGCCAAACGGCTATTTAGCTCACCACTCACGCAAAAAAGGTAATTAGGTGTAGATATGCCGTTTCGTGAAGTCAAAAAAGGCGAAAAACCAAAGATTGTTGATAAATCAAAACCCAGCACTCACGACCTAGAGCCGCCTACCAAACAGGGACTGCAGTTGTCCTCGCCTGCGATTTTGTCCTTGGGGTTTTTAGCGTTAATTGTGATGGGGACGGTTTTGCTGTCATTGCCAATCGCAACAATTCAACCGATTAGTCTGTTAGCAGCAGCCTTTACCGCGACGTCTGCGGTGACGGTCACGGGACTAAATGTCGTAGATACCGCTAACTATACCACGTTTGGACAACTGGTGATTGCCGCGCTGATTCAATTTGGCGGGCTAGGTTTTATGACCTTTGCGATTTTGGTATTGACCAGTTTGCAAGGTAAAATGGGATTATCCGGCTCAATCACGGCGCAGGAAGCGTTGGGTACCCATAGCAACCAAATTGGTAGTACAGCCAAAGCGGTAATCAAAATTGCCTTTATCACCGAGAGCTTGGGTTTTTTAGGATTAACGCTATTTTTAGCACCGCTAAAAGGGCTAAAAGATGCGATGTATGAAGCATTTTTTCTGTGTATCTCAGCGTTTAACAATGCAGGTTTTGCGCTAAATGGCAACAATATGACTGCCTATGTGCACCAGCCGATGATTAGTTTTATCATAAGTTTGCTTATTATCACGGGTGGTATCGGATTTTTGGTGATTTTAGATATCATCAAACACAAGCGCTGGCAAAAATTTACCCTGCACACCAAAGTCATGGTTTTGGGCACGATAGCGCTCAATGTCATCGGTTGTATGGGGTATTGGTTACTTGAGCGTCATAACGCCAAAACGATTGGCGGATTGAGCGAAGCTGGGCAGTGGTTTGCGTCTTGGTTTATGGCGGTGACGTCACGTACCGCAGGCTTTAATAATATTGATTATAGCCAAGTGACAGATGCCAGTACGTTATTGACCTTTATATTGATGTTTATTGGCGCAGGCTCAATGTCCACAGGTGGCGGTATCAAAATCGGTACCTTTGTGATTATCCTAGCATCGACTAGGGCATATTTGCGTCAGCACCCGCAAGTGACAATTTTTCATCGTGCTATCTCTGATCACTTGGTAAAAAAATCGTTTGCGGTGATGAGCACCTCGATTTTGATGATTGCTTTAGCGGCGTTTATTTTAACCATATGTGAGCCAGAAGGGCATTTGGTTGATATTTTATTTGAAGTGATATCGGCATCGGCAACGGTCGGGTTATCGCGAAATTTCACCCCGACATTGAGCGAACCTGGGCAATGGGTGATTATGTTTATGATGTATATGGGGCGTCTTGGACCGTTAACCTTGGCGTATTTTATCGCAACCCCTAAGCCGACCCGTATTCGTTACCCTGAGACCCATACCCTTGTTGGTTGAGTTGGCGCCCTTATTGGCTAAGTTGGCTAATTTAACAGGGTTAGTGAAGCAGCAAAGACCAAGCAGAACCTTTAGACAGCGATTGATGTAGATAGCGATTGGTGCACCCAAGATACTAAAAATAAGATACCGAAAACCCAAGATACTGAAAACCTAACGAAGCTATCGCCAAATCGTGTATGATGATTGTCTACAACGGGTGAATTGAGCGATTTAGTAAGTTTTAAGGTTATGAGTAGTTATATTTTAGATACAGAAGCGCATGGATTGGTTGAGCCACATGCAACCGAAATTGCCTACATTGGCGTGGTGTTTAGTCCAGCAGGCGAGCTGATATTACAGACCCACAACGCCTTTGAGCAGCGCTTTAACCCACACAAAAAAATTACTTTGGGCAGCCAAGCCATCACAGGGATTTTTGACGACGATGTGGCAGACAAGCCGCCGCATACTGATTTTCAGTTACCAGAAGACTGCGAGTATCTTATTGGGCACAATATCGACTTTGATGCTGACGTACTGACCAATGCCAAATGTGATTTATCAAACATTAAGCGTATTTGCACTTTGGCACTGGCACGGCATTTTTTCCCGCAGTTAGATAGCCATAGTTTGGGTGCGTTACTGTGTTTTTTTGAGCCGCAGGTTGCCAAAAAAAATATCAAATTCGCGCATGGTGCCAAATACGATATTTGGTTTACCTTTTTGGTCTTAAAAGCTATCTGCTATCAGCATCGCATCACCGATATGGCACAGCTGTATCAAGCCAGTGAACATGCCCGAAAACCCACGGTAATGCGCTTTGGTAAACATAAAGGGGTTGCCATTAAAGACTTGCCGGCTGATTATGTCGATTGGCTGCTCAAACAAGCTGACCTTGACCCGTATTTACACCTTGCGCTCACCGAACATAGCGCAGGCAATCATGGCAACCTTCTATGATTGAACCCTTGCGCTATGATTTGATCCCTGAAGTGCTAAAATGATTACGCGCCAAATTGCGGTTTAACAATCACCAAAATCACCACAGCGACTAAAATAAACACAGGCACCTCATTAAACCACCGCCAAAAAACATGGGTTTTATAACTAGGGTTATCAATGAGTTTTAAGCGAAATCGACCACAAGCTATATGATATACCGTCAACGCAATGACGCAGGCTAGCTTGATATGTAGCCAAACTTGGGTTTTATAACTGTCCCAATTGGGTAGCAGCATACACAAACCAAAAATCCAAGTGGCAATCATCGCAGGTGTCATGATGCCGCGATACAGTTTACGCTCCATCAATGCAAATCGCTCTTGACTGATTTTATCGGCACTCATGGCATGATAGACAAACAAGCGTGGTAGATAAAAAATCGCGGCAAACCAACACACCAATGAAATCACATGCCAGGCTTTAAACCATAAAAAATATTCTGTCATTGCTTACCCCGATGATGATGCAACTAAATAAGCTTAACCTAAATCAGCTTACTCTAAATAAACTTGCCCTAAAAAAGTCTGCAAATAGCCGTTATTTTAAAGTTTGCATGATGGCAAGTAAATCCGAGATTTGTTGTTCACTATGACGAGCGCTTACGCAAAATCGTAGCCGTGCTGTGCCTACCGGCACTGTAGGTGGACGGATTGCCGAGACCCAAAAACCGCGAGATTTTAACGCGTTGGCGAGCTGCAGGGTTCTATCATTATTGCCAATGACCACAGGAATAATGGCTGTGGTCGGTATTTGATTATCAATAGCTACTTGCCAATTTTGCTGCAATAGCCCTTGACTGAGCTGTTTGATGTTGGCAAGCAATTGCTCGCTGCGCAACGTATCGGTGTGCGACATGGCTATGCTAGTTTCAGTCACGCTGGCAAACACAGGGGGCATCGCCGTGGTATAAATAAATGAACGGGCAAAATTGGTCACATAGTCAATCAACTCAACTGAACCTGCGACAAATGCGCCACTGGTGCCTATCGCTTTACCAAAGGTACCGATATAGATATCCGCTTGCGGTTGGGCTTTTTTATAAGCTTGATAGGGCAAACCAAAACCGTGGGCATCATCTACCATCAAGGCGCATTCATAATGAGTAGCTAACGCATGTAGCGCAGCCAAATCCGCAATGGTGCCATCCATACTAAAAATATGATCCGTTACAATCAGTTTTTGCTTAGCGCTACTTTGCGAGAGCAGCTGTTCTAATTGGCTATAATTGCGATGCCCAAAACGCATGACTTTGGCACGGCTAAGGATTGCCCCATCGACAATGGAGGCATGATTGAGCTTATCGCTAAAAATCACGCTGTCTTTACCACACAACGCTTGAATCACACCGACATTTGCCATATACCCTGTGCTAAAAGTTAAGGCCCGTTCATAGCCTGTCACTTGGGCAAGGGTGGTATCCAACTGTTCATGCCAAAGCGTATGCCCCGTAATCAGGTGCGACGCGCCACTACCGACTTGCTGGATAGTTTTTGCAGCTTGGCTAAACGCTTGTATGAGTTGTGGGTCGGTGGCAAGTCCCAAATAATCGTTGCTGGCAAAGTTGACGTAGGTTTTGCCATCTATGTCAATGGTGGGCGTCACGCCATGGCTAATGGGTGTCAGTTGACGATACAAGTCTTTTTGGCGCTGTTCATCAAGGGCTGATTGAAGGGCAAAATTGGCTAACATACTGTTGAACTCTGTTAAAGCATCGTTAAAGCATCTAAGAAAAAACCGCCACTTCGGCGGTTTCTTGGCATATCAAACGACAGCCAAACTCCCGATGCGACCATTCATCGCATTGGTCACCGGGATTTGTCTAGGCTCGGCTTTTTCAACCGTCAACCCTAAATCGGCAATCAACTGATCATCATGGTTGGTGGTAGCATTATCGGTAGTCAATAAACGATTCCCATAAAAGAAAGAATTGGCACCTGCCATAAACAACATGGCTTGCTCTGCATCGGTTAGGCCTTCACGACCTGCGGCAATACGCACATAGCTGGTTGGGCAAGCAAGGCGCGTAACAGCAATGGTACGAATCCACTCAAGCACAGGCAAGCGCGTGCCTTGCAGCTGATCTGCAATCGGCGTGCCTTCAATGGGTACTAGCATATTGATTGGGACTGATTCAGGGGGTTTTGGCAAATTAGCCAGTTCTGTCAGCAGGTTGATGCGGTCATCACGACTTTCACCCATACCGATGATACCACCTGAGCAAATATTAATGCCTGCTTGACGCACATGGTCAAGGGTAGTTAGACGGTCATCATAACTACGGGTGGAGACGATATGGTTGTAGTACTCGCGTGAGGTATCAAGGTTGTGGTTATAGTAATCTAATCCCGCCTCAGCAAGTACTTGCGCTTGGTTACCCGATAACATGCCAAGCGTCATACAAGTTTCTAACTCCAATGCTTTGACTTCTTTAATCAGCTCAACCACATAGGGCATATCTCGATCATTGGGATGTTTCCATGCCGCACCCATACAAAAACGGCTGGAGCCAGATGCTTTGGCTTTTTTGGCCTCGATAATCGCTTTTTCTACTTCGATTTTCTTTTCAGGTTGTAAGTCGGTGCTATGGTGTCCTGACTGTGAGCAATAGCCACAATCTTCAGGACAATTGCCTGTTTTTATTGATAGCAGGGTACTGACTTGTACCGCATTGGGTGGAAAGTGTTCGCGAAGTTTGTTTTGCGCGAGCAATAGTAAATCCATCAAAGGTAATTCAAACCAAGCTTGGATTTGCTCGCGAGTTGGGCGGCTTTGGGGGGTCAGTGTGGTGCCAATCGGTTGCTCTGATTGTTGAATTGCTAATAAGTCTGCCATGACAGCTATAATCCTAATTAAAACAAAGCTAAAAATGATAAAAGGTGTCTCATCATACCAAAAAAAAACAACCACCTAAAGTGATTGTTTTTTATCATTTAATGACAATGGCTTACTTGTCTTGAGAGCTATCACCACGGGTAATGGAAATATTGGTGATAGGTGATTTATCATCAGTGACTGCGCTAGTTTTGACATTGTCGGCAATGACCTCATCAGACGCATGCTTTGCCTCAATTTCAGCAGATTTACGCAGCGCAGGCGTTAAGTTGTCATTATCGGCTGATTTGGCAAACACGTTGTCAGGACGGATACTATCATCATCTGCCGTACTATCTTGAGCATTAGTAGTATTTTTAGCCGCTTCATACTTCTCTTCGATGGCTTTATTATCGGATGCATCAGAATCACTCGTCGTTTCATCGGTCAGCTTTTGCTTAGCTTGTTCGACTTTATCTTTTGCCTCGCTGACTTTTTCTTTGGCTTCATCGTTTAGCGCATCTAGTTTGTCATCGGCTTGGGTTTTTAATTCCTCAACCTTTGATTTAGCATCATCTAGTTTTTCACCCGCCAAGCTTTTAACATCGGCTAATTTTTCAGCTGCTTGGTCTTTGACGTCTTCAAGCTTGGTTTTAGCATCCGCAAGTTTATCATCTTTGGCTGCTTTTGCTTCATCAAGCTTTTCAGTGGCAGTTTCTTTAGCGTCATCAATTTTATCAGCCGCTTGCGCTTTAACCTCATCCAACTTTTCTTTGGTTTCGCCAAGTTTTTCGTTAGCGGTGTCTTTAATATCCGCTAATTTTCCGCTCGCATCTTCTTTGAGTGCATCGATTTTTTCTTTGGCTTCGGTTTTTAGCTCATCAAATTTTTCCACGGCGTCATCTTTGATTTCAGCCGCTTTCGCTTTAAGAGTATCTAATTTGCTCGTAGCTTCAGAATCACTGTCAGCATTGACATCTTTGGTGTTGGCTTCATTAAAGTATTTGCTGCTACCAGATGCTTTACCCGCGCTCGCGCCCCCAATCATTGCTAGGGCTTTGCTGCAAAGTTCTTTAGCAAAAGGTGTGGCTTTTTCAATCAAGGGTTTTGCTTGTTCAACCACAGGTTTAAGTGGCTCAGGTACTTTTGGCACAATAAATTTTGCGATTTGGTTAAACCACATCAGCAGTGAATAATCACCGGACATTTTTAAGTCACCATTTTGGATGCCCGTCATAAATGCCGTCGCCTCACCTTTAGTGAGCAATTTCACACCCGTCATTGAGTCTTTAAAGGTAATCGTCAATGTTGGCTCTTTGGCTGGACCTGCATGTTGGCTAAAAGTACCGTTATTAATCTCATAATAGCGTGACGTTTGTTCCGCGTCGCTGCCGAGTTGAATGGTAAAATTACGGTTTTCTAATAAGCCTTTAAATTTGTCATCGCCCATTTTGGCAAGTTGGGTTAGACGCAAGCCAACGGCAAACAATAATACGTCAAGCGGATCTGATTTGATTTGGGTTAATTGAGATAACATACGTGTCCTCCAAAATTATAGATTTTATAGATATTGCAATACGCAAGGTCTTGAAATAAATGACGATACTTAAGTCACTCATTTCAAAGAAATTATAATTCGCTACTACAAACGATTTAATAGCTTTGTTATACAATATATTATAAGGGCATCCATGCCAAGTTACAGTAATGTTTAACATATCAGTATCATTTTTTGTAATCAAAGCGTTTGATTTGTGTATTTAAGCAGCGTTAGACAGTGAATATTTTAGCTTCTATCAAGCTAAAGCGCATAAAAAACCCATCAACATGATGGGTTAAATAACTTGCTACTAATTAGCAATAAGGGGATAGGGTTGTTATTAGTGTTTTGAGTCAAACACGGAGGCATGACGAACAAAGTTTTGATGAAAATCGGTATCTTTTTCTAACACCACAGGGCGATGACCGGCGCTCATTTGAACACTACTTTTTAACATGGTTTGGTTAGTAGCAGGTTGATTTGCGGCTTTGTTAAACTTGGGTTTTCCATTTAACGCTATCACAATGGGAATCATCGATAAGCCAATTGCCGCTACATACGCATCCGTACCAGTCAATGATGACAGCGTGACGACTGCCCAATGCAGCCCTTCCACCGAAATCCAGTACACCATGCCCAACATAAAATAGCCCAATACAAAACGGTAAGGGGTAAACGCAATCGCTAGCATACCGACAGTCACTAGAACGATTAAAAACAACCAATTAGAAGTTAACGACGTAGCAGCTAATAATAGACTTGCCGAAATAAGCATGGTTGACCTCACGAAAAGTTATTAAAAACAAATACTTAATCTAAATTAAGTAAAAGCTTGTACGGGGTATTATGGCGGTAAAAAATGAAAATTAAAAGTCAAAACCCAACTAAAACGACAATGGATGACGTATCAAATTTGGCTGATTTATCTTAAAAAAAGCGATTAAAAAGGCTAAAATCGCATAAAAAAGCTAACAATCAATCGTCGAAATCTCTTGTTCAGCGTAACAGGAATTTTCGTAAATCTAGTAAAAAAGTGCTAAAATGCGGTAACTGATTTGTCGCGAAATGTATATTGTTTTAATGCTTTGTAGTTTTGCCAGCCAATTAATTTACTCAATAACCATTGCTATACCTGTAGCTGAAAAATTGGATAAGTTTGCTATTTTGGGCGTTTTAAGTAAAAATATCGTTCGGCAATTGTACCGCTTATTTTAAGTGCTATTTGCGACGCAAAAAAATTTAAATTTTTAATGTGACTAATTAAAAAAACTGACGCTTTATCAAAATCACGTGGACAACTATTTTGATAAACACGGTTTGCCTAATCACCGACTATATAGTGGTAATTCTCGTATGATGACGTTTCAACAATTGATTTTAACTTTGCAAAATTATTGGGCAGAAAAAGGCTGTGTGGTGTTACAGCCTTACGATATGGAAATGGGTGCAGGCACGTTTCATACCGCCACTTTCTTACGAGCATTAGGTCCAGAGCGTTGGCATGCCGCCTATGTGCAGCCATCACGCCGTCCCACGGATGGTCGCTATGGCGACAACCCAAACCGTTTACAACATTATTATCAGTTCCAAGTGGTACTAAAACCCAATCCACCTGATATTCAAGAATTGTACTTGGGGTCACTCAAAGCAATTGGCATCGATACCCTAACGCATGATGTCCGCTTTGTAGAAGACAACTGGGAATCACCAACGCTTGGCGCATGGGGACTTGGTTGGGAAGTTTGGCTCAATGGCATGGAAGTTACCCAGTTTACTTACTTCCAGCAAGTCGGTGGTATTGAGTGTTTCCCAGTGACAGGAGAAATCACGTACGGTCTTGAGCGACTTGCTATGTATATCCAAGGCGTGGACAGTGTGTATGACTTGGTATGGACGGATGGCGAATTTGGTCGTGTCACCTATGGCGATGTGTTCCACCAAAACGAAGTAGAGCAATCAACCTACAACTTTGAACATGCCGATGTGGCAAAAATGTTTGAATTATTTGATTTTTATGAAAGCCAAGCTGACAAATTGGTCGGTCTTAATTTGCCGCTGCCTGCGTATGAAATGGTACTCAAAGCGTCACATACCTTTAACTTGTTGGATGCGCGTGGGGCGATTTCAGTCACTGAGCGTCAGCGCTTTATCTTGCGTGTGCGTACATTGGCACGTAAGGTCGCACAAAGCTATGTAGAAACGCGCGCCAAATTGGGCTTCCCATTGGCAGATGACGCACATAAAGCGGATGCGTTAGAAAAATATCTACCAAAAGAAGCTATTTCAAAACAATAGATGAAAGAAGCGGATAAATCACAATAGTTTCACCACATCGACGAAAAAATTTTTTTGAACAGCAAAATTGAAAAAGGCAATAGATAGTTTCTATTGCCTTTTTTCTTGCCTTATTTTATTGATTATTTTGTTATCAACGCTAATAAAAAATATCAAATTATCAGAATATTCTAATCTCGCATATTTATATCAAAAATCGCCACAGGGCAACGACGCGCTATTCTACTACAATAGCCGCAGCAAGTAAGCCAGGTAACAAGGGGCGGTGAGTGGAACTTTATTTTATTTTAGCGGGTATTTTTGTCGGATTTTGCGTGGGTGTGACCGGCGTGGGCGGTGGGTCACTGATGACGCCGATTTTGATTTTACTGCTAAAAGTAGAGCCGCATATTGCTGTCGGCACCGATTTGCTATACGCCGCTATTTCCAAGTTTTTTGGTGGGGTGGTACATTTTAAAAAATCGAATGTCGTTTGGCCAATCGTGCTATGGCTAGCGATTGGTAGTATTCCAGCCTCCATTGTCACCAATTATCTCGTCGCTACTTACTTGGGTAATATCAACGCCATCAAACTAATCATGACCTTGATATTGGGCGTGATGTTGACCATTACTGGGATTTCGCTGATTTTTCGCAACCGTATCGAAGCGTTTTTTGACAAATACCGCAAAAATGACCAAACTGACAGTCTCACCTCCCAAATCCCTAAATATAAATTGGTGCTGATGGGCATATTGCTCGGGGTAGTAGTGACCTTATCATCGGTTGGGGCAGGGGCATTTGGCGTCATGGCGCTGGTGCTAATTTTTCCCCAATTACCCCTCATTCGTATCATCGGCTCGGATGTGGTACATGCGGTGCTGTTAACCTTGGTCGCAGGCCTCGGACATTTGCTGTCAGGCAGTGTGGATTTTCACATGCTGACCTTTTTGCTCATTGGCGCGATTCCTGCCATTATTGTAGGCACATTATTGAGCAGTAAATTACCTGAGAAAAAATTGCGCCCGATTTTAGGGGTGACGCTGTTGCTGTTAGGCATTAACTTTGTGGTCAATCCTGCCAAAGCCAAACCAAAAGCGGCACCAAATACGCCAGTCGCCAAAACCGCTGTAACGACTTCGGCAAGTGCTAGCCGATAAGTTTAATTTTGGTTTTGCGCTGACGGTTTTCTTGATTTGCCCCGCTGATGGGGCATTTTTATGGCTTAAATTTCTGCTATAATCGCCTATATTTACCTTATTTGAATCAACAAGGCTTTAGCATGTCTACTATTTTATTTGAACTTGGCACCGAAGAATTGCCCCCAAAAAATCTAAAAACATTGCGTGATGCACTTAGCGACCATGTCACCCAATCACTAACAGATGCCAATATTCGCTTTGATACCATTAAAAGCTTTGCCGCCCCGCGTCGCCTTGCCTTGCAGATTCAAGGAATTAGTGAAAAACAGCCCGATAAAATCGAACAAAAACGCGGTCCTGCAGTCAAAGCTGCCTATGATAAGGACGGTAACCCAACCAAAGCGGCACAAGGATTTGCCCAAGGCTTGGGTATTGACGTCAAGGATTTGATTACCATCAAAGGTGATAAAGGCGATTATATCGGCTATGAAATGAATGTCATCGGTCAGCCTGTGGCTGAGTTACTGCCGAGTATTTTTCAAAAAGCCTTAGATGAGTTGCCGATTGCCAAACGCATGCGCAGTGGCGCAGAGCGTTCTGAGTTTGTTCGCCCTGTCAAATGGTTGGTGCTACTCAAAGACGACCAAGTACTGCCAGCGACGATTCAAGGATTAACGTCGGGTGAGACAGGGTCGCAGGGCGTTGAATTGGGTCGTTATAGTCTTGGACATCGTTTCCATCATCCTGATAAGGTTAGAATTGACACGGCGGACAGCTATGAGCAAAACCTTGCCGAGGCGCACGTTATCGCTGATTTTGACAAACGCCAACAACAGATTAAAACGCAAGTCCAACAGCTTGCCGATGAAGTAGGCGCGACTGCTATCGTACCACAAGATTTGCTTGATGAAGTTACTGCGCTGGTCGATTATCCAGTAGCGCTACGCGCAAGCTTTGAGCCACGATTTTTACAAGTGCCACAAGAGGCCTTGATTAGCACCATGCAGGCGGATCAAAAATATTTTTGTTTGACTGACAGCCAAGGTAAATTACAGCCTTATTTTATCTTTATCAGTAACATCGACAGTAAAGATAAAGCGCAAGTGATTGCCGGTAACGAAAAAGTGGTACGTCCACGCCTTGCTGATGCTGAGTTTTTCTTTTTACAAGACCAAAAACAGCCATTGTTTGCGCTGACTGAAAATCTTAAAACCCGCGTATTCCAAGATAAGTTAGGGACAATTTGGGAAAAATCTGAGCGTATTGCCAAGCTAGCTGCCTTTATTGCTACCCAAATTGGCGAAGACGTTGAGCAAACGGCACGGGCAGGCTTGCTGTCAAAAGCAGACCTTGCCAGTACCTTGGTGGGTGAATTTCCAGAATTACAAGGCGTGGCAGGGACTTACTATGCGCGTTTAAACCAAGAGCCAGAAGCGGTGGCGGCGGCAATCGAAGAGCAATATCTGCCAAAATTTAGCGGTGATAAATTACCGGCGACCAACATTGGAACGGCACTGGCATTAGCAGACCGTTTGGATACGCTGGTCGGTATTTTTGGCATTGACCAAGCGCCAACGGGTTCAAAAGACCCGTTTAGTCTGCGCCGCGCGGCGATTGGGGTACTGCGTATTTTGATTGAGAAACAACTGCCACTAAATCTAGTAGTATTGCTTGAGCAAGCTTTATTGGGTTATGTAGGCAAAATTGATGACTTACCAAAAACTTTTAAACAAGTGATGGAGTTTATCAATTCACGCTACCGTGCCATGTATGAAGACCAAGGCGTGAGCGTGGATACAATTATGGCGGTACAGGCGCTACAACCGCAAGTGCCAATGGATTTTGACCATCGTATCAAAGCCGTCCAAGCTTTCCGTGATTTGCCACCCGCCAAACAACTTGCCGAGGCCAATAAACGTGTTGCCAATATTTTAGCCAAGGCTGAGGGTGAGATTGCAAGCCAAATACAAACGGCTTATTTACAAGAACCTGCCGAAAAAGCATTGTACCAAGCGGTGCAAACTGCAGCGCAAAGTATTGAGCCGCATCAACACACTGACAACGCCAACTACACCCAGATTTTACAATCTCTAGCGACACTGCAGCAGCCATTGGATGACTTCTTTGAGCAGGTGATGGTGAATAGTGAAGATGCTAACCTCAAAGCCAATCGGTTGGCGTTGCTAAAAAAAGTGCGTGGGTTATTTTTAACGGTTGCAGATATCAGTGAGTTACAGCTATAAGCTAATTTAGACACGAGTTAACGCTTTAATCATAGGGCTTCGATACTATCGCTTTAATACCCCTGCTTTAATATCATTGGTTAAACCCATACTGACAACGGTCATTATGGGTTTTTTTACAAGCCAAAGATACTTTTACACTTGTTTTTGCTAAATTGGCAGGCTAGTTTATGCGTATTTGATACTATTTTAAGGGTGTTTTTGTCTGAATTGCTCTCTAGGGTTTATGATGGTATAAGCAGTATAACCCATATAACCAGGTTCAAAGCTTTTGGTAAATTGTGTATTTAATGGTGAGTTTTATCTATTATTTATTTTTTCTAATTTATCTTTTCTAATTTATCTTGGTCTAGGGTAATTACGTGAAAGTCAGCAATAACGATAGCTTGTTTCAATATATGGTGCGTACCAAAAGGTATCGGCTTCTTTTACAAAGCTTAGTGGTGCTGTGTTTGTTTGTGCTATCATTCGTGATTATCAATGTATACATTGCGCGTTTTTTAACCCAGTCTACCCAGCATATGGATATCATTGGCAACATCAGTGATTTGACGCTTGAGATAGCAACCAGTGCGCAGCATCTAACAGTAACGCCTCACAACGATAGTCAACAAATCATTCAGACCTTACAAAAACAGGCGGCTGAGTTAGACGGTTATATGGCACAGTTGTCCCGCTATCCAAAGCAAGAAACGGCGATGGATGAATTTGCCATTATTTGGCAAGACTATCGCCAAAGAATCGCGCAAGTCTCTGAGCAAGATGAAAAAGGCAAAGTTGAATTGGCTGAGTTTGCTTATCATAACCAAGCCAAAATTTGGTCGTTGATGAATATTGGCTATGACACTTATCTCAATGACACCTACCGTACCGCAGATTATTCGCGCTATTTGACCTATTGCAGTTTTTTTGCTTTGATAGCCTATATCATCTTTTTTATCCATTACACCATCAGACACATGTATCACGATGATGTGGCGATTGATAAAGCGCAGACCGATATGCGCGATATCATGAACACAGTCAAAAAAGGCTTGTTTCTCATCGATGATAAAATGGTCATTGGTGAGCATTATTCCAAAAAACTAGAGCAGTTATTGGGGCGCAAGCAGTTAGCTGGGCTGACATTACCCCAGCTGCTACAAAATATGGTCAGCGAAAAAGATATCAGAGCGACACAGCATTTTATCAATTACCTGTACCAATCCAACGTGGATGAAGAGTTGATTCAAGATATCAACCCACTTAAAACAGTCGAGTTGATTTTTTTAGATGAAACAGGCGTTACCAACAAGAAATACCTGCATTTTGAATTTTTACGGGTGGTGAAAAGCGCGAATAAAAAATCTATTCATTTATTTGTCAGCGTGGTAGATATTACCGAAACGGTGCTTTTAACAAAGCAAATCGATAAGGTAAAAGATGAATACCATAAATTTATCAGTCGTGCCGTCTATCTATTAAGTTTAGATACGCAAACAGTTGATGATTTTATTGCCACCAAAAGAGCCACTGTTGCGGTCATAACGGATACCTTATATGGGCAGGTATTGGACAAAGAGCAGTTAGTGACAAAAGCCAAGACCTTGCTAACAGTGACACAAACACTAGCAGATGATACCCAAATTTTACGTCTCAAACAATATGATGATATTGTCAATAGTTTGGTGTATGAGCTAAAATGTTTAACGCGGTTATCCCATATTCAAACCAATGATTTTACTAGCTTTATGCTTAAACTTGATTCCTATCAAGAAATGTTAAATTTAACTGAATATTTAATCAATGAACAAGCCGAGCAAGCCTGATTAATTATCTATAAAAAATTAAAACTCACATCAGCTATAGTTTACAATGTACTGTCTTATAGCTGTGTTAAACGCGGGCGTTTAGACGCCAATTCACCACGAATCGATATTCCAAAAAACAGCATTAATGTTCCAATAATGCTCTATTGTGAATTTGCAAAACTGATTAATAACTCGTTACAATGCAAAAGAGATTTTTTTGCTAATTAAACTAAATTAAAGGAATATGTATGAGCCCACCGCATCGCCCAGAAACGCTCGCCATTCATGCAGGGTACGAACCAGAACCGACCACCAAAGCTGTCGCTGTCCCTATCTACCACACCAGTTCGTATGCCTTTGATAACACCCAACACGGTGCTGACCTTTTTGATCTTAAAGTTGCCGGCAATATCTACACCCGTATCATGAACCCAACCAATGCGGTGCTTGAAGCGCGTATGGCAGCGTTAGAAGGCGGCATCGGTGCATTGACGGTGGCATCCGGGATGGCGGCGATTACTTATACCATCCAAACCCTATGTGAGGCAGGCGATAACATCGTCTCAGTATCAACTTTGTATGGCGGTACTTACAACTTATTTGCCCATGCGTTGCCACGTCAAGGTATCGAAGTGCGTTTCTTTGATTATACCAAACCTGAGACTTTGGTTGATTTGATTGATGAGCGTACCAAACTGATATTTGGTGAAAGTATTGGTAATCCATTGGGTAACGTGCTGGATATCGCAAAAATTAGCGAACTTGCTCATAGCAAAGGCGTACCTGTAGTGATTGATAACACCGTCGCCACGCCAACATTGTGTCGTCCATTTGAGCATGGTGCTGATATTGTGATTCATTCATTGACCAAATATGTGAGTGGTTCGGGCACGTCGGTGGGTGGTGTGATTATCGATAGTGGCAAATTTGATTGGGGCGCTCACAAAAAACGTTTTGCGATTTTAAATACCCCAGATGCCAGCTATCATGGTGTCAATTTTGTTGAAGCCATGGGTGCTGCGGCGTTTATTGCCCGCGCACGCGTTGCGCCTTTACGTAATACCGGTGCGGCACTGAGTCCAATGAACGCTTGGCAAATTATGCTTGGGCTAGAGACGTTAGCCTTGCGTATGGAGCGACATTGCCAAAATGCCCAAGCCGTGGCAGAATTTTTAAACCATCATTCACAAGTGGCTTGGGTCAAGTACGCAGGATTAACCGACCATCCAGAGCATAAGCTTGCGCAAACATACTTTGGCGGTAAGCCATCAGCGATTCTAACCTTTGGGTTAAAAGGCGGCCGTGAGGCAGGGGCGAAATTTATTGATGCGCTACAATTAATTACCCGTCTGGTTAATATCGGTGATGCCAAGTCACTCGCTTGCCACCCCGCCACTACTACACACCGCCAGTTAAATGCTGAAGAGTTGCAAAAAGCAGGTGTCAGCGAAGACATGATTCGTTTATCCATTGGTATTGAGCATATTGACGACATCAAAGCTGACCTTGAGCAAGCGTTAGCCGCAGCCAATTAATCGCCTTACATATAAATAAGCGCTTGACATAAAAAAGCGAGCCTTCAACGCGCTTTTTTGAATTTAAAAAATAAAAAAATTAGACAAAAAAATACCCCAAATTTATGGGGTATTTTTAACAAGTCTACGACCTAGCGGTTGTCACTTATTATTTAGCTGCTGCTGCTTGAGCCGCCGCCACTTCTTCAGCGAAGTTTTCTTGTTTTTTCTCGATGCCTTCACCCACTTCTAAGCGTTTGAATGCTTTAACCGTCATACCTTCAGATTTTAATATATCACCAACTTTTTTCTCGTTGTCGATAACGTAAGGTTGGTTCAGCAAAGTTACTTCGTTCAAGTACTTTTGTAGACCACCCGTAATCATTTTTTCAATTACGGCATCTGGTTTGCCAGATTCTTTCGCTTTCGCTTCGATGATGTCTTTTTCACGCGCTAGCGTATCAGCAGGTACATTGGCTTCATCAACAGCGATTGGGTTGAATGCCGCAACTTGCATCGCAACGTGTTTTGCGGTGTCAGCGTTACCGCCTTCAACAGAAACCACTACACCAATACGAATACCGTGACGGTAAGAGGCTAGGTTGTCACCTTCAATCACTTCTGCACGGCGTACTTGGATGTTTTCGCCGATTTTTTGTACGAGCTCAACACGGGCTTCTTCAACCGTTTGACCATCGCCATACGGCAATGCAGAGATAGCCGCTACATCAGTGGTATTGTTGGCAAGTGCAAGTTCAGCTACTTTGTTCGCAAATGCGGTGAAGTTAGCATCTTTTGCCACGAAGTCAGTTTGACAGTTTACTTCAAGTAGTAAGGCTTTGTTACCTTCTTGGGCGATAATGATAGCGCCATCAGCAGCAATGTTACCTGCTTTTTTAGCAGCTTTTGCTTGACCTGATTTACGCAGGTTATCGATTGCGGTTTCGATGTCGCCGTCTGCTTCTTGCAGGGCTTTTTTACATTCCATCATACCAAGACCTGTACGGTCACGTAATTCTTTTACCAGTTTTGCACTAATTTCTGCCATGAGATACCTCAATTGATTATCATTATAGATGAGAATTGGGTTGTTTATTGTCTAAAAATTTGAAGATTAAAGGACAAAAATTGGTGATTTTTGCCCTTTAATATTACGCTACAAATTCGAATTTTTAGAAGCTAATTTTGTGTTTACCCATCAAAGTTAGTTTATAAAATTTTGATGACAGTATCATAACAACCTAAACAATGCGCTGCTATGATACGGCGATAACCCTTATTCTGCCGCAGCTTCTGCGGGTGCTTCAGTTACTGCTTCTTCTTGATTTGCTGCTTTGCCGCCTTGAGTTTTAGCGTATTCTTTACCAGCGATAATTGCATCTGCAACCGCTGATACGTATAGCGTTACCGCACGAATCGCATCGTCATTGGCAGGAATGACATAATCTACGTCATCTGGGTTTGAGTTTGTATCAACGATACCAATAACAGGGATACCTAAGTTTTTTGCTTCTTTGATTGCAATCGCTTCATGGTCAACGTCAACCACAAAAATTGCATCAGGTAAACCGTTCATGTTTTTGATACCGCCTAAGGCACGCTCAAGTTTTTCCATTTCACGAGTACGCTCTAACGCTTCACGTTTGGTTAACTTAGCAAACGTACCATCTTCAGCTTGTTTTTCGTATTCTTTCAAACGCGTAATTGACTGACGGATGGTTTTCCAGTTGGTTAACATACCACCTAACCAGCGATGGTCAACATACGGCATACCAGCGCGAGCGGCTTGTTCGCTAATAACATTGCTTGCTGCACGTTTAGTACCAACAAATAGTACTTTGTTGCCACGTGCTGCTTCACGGTTAACGAAGTTTAGTGCTTCGTTCATCGCTTTAACTGTATGCTCAAGGTTGATGATGTGGATTTTGTTACGTGCACCAAAAATAAATTTGCCCATTTTTGGATTCCAAAAACGAGTTTGGTGACCAAAGTGTGCACCGGCTTCTAAAAGATCACGCATTGAAACTTGGGTAGGATTAGCTGACGCCATGAGATTTCCTTAAGTAAAGTTGGGTTATGCCTCCACATTACCGATTAAGCCGATTTGCAAACACGCATCAAAATCTACAGGATTTTAATTAATCAAATTTGCAAACACCCAGCTTAACTCTTATCAAGCTTGTCAGCTTGAAAATAGCAATGTGTGTGTCATGTTAGTAAATAAAAAAAGCAATTTGCCATTTCAAGATAAAATGACAAACTGCTATTTTAACATATTTTTATATGGTTAAGCTATATGTTTTAGCAAAATCACATGGCGATTATTCAACCAATCCGATTAAGTCACCATAACCTTCTTGTTCCATCTCATTTAAAGGGATAAAACGTAGCGACGCGCCATTGATGCAATAGCGCATGCCGCCAAGCTCAGGAAGACCGTCATTAAACACATGGCCTAAATGCGAATCAGCCACACGGCTACGCACTTCAGTACGTCGCATACCGTGACTGTCATCAAACAATTCATTGATTACTGCGGTATCAATCGGTTTGCTAAAGGCGGGCCAACCACAACCTGAGTCATACTTATCTGATGAGCTAAAAAGCGGCTCACCGCTGACAATATCCACATAGATACCACGTTCAAATTGGTGATCATACTCATGGCTAAAAGGGCGTTCAGTGCCGTTTTGCTGTGTCACATAATATTGCTCATCATTCAAATTTGCCTTGATTTCAGCTTCAGAAGGTCTTACATACTTCTGTGTATCGATATTAATTGAATTAGCCATAGACGTTCCTAACCCTTGTTGTCATTGTAGAACATCACAATAGTTACAACCCATACAAAATTCAAGTAACAACTGTTTAAACAAATAGTAGTTTTGTGAACAAGGCGAAAAGGGCTATAATACGTCTTCTTAAATTTTTGCAAAATCAGATAATTATTGTATGAAAACACTATTAAATAACCCTGAAGCCGTTGAAAAAATGCGCGTCGCTGGTAAATTAGCCGCCGACGTTTTAGTGATGTTAGATGAATATGTCAAAGAAGGTGTAACGACAGGGGCATTAGACAAGCTTGCCCACGACTATATTGTTGATGTCCAAAAAGCCATTCCTGCCAATGTCGGCTATCATGGCTACCAGCACACGCTTTGTACTTCAATCAACCATGTGGTTTGTCACGGTATTCCCGATGACAGCCGTATCCTAAAAGATGGCGATATCGTCAATATCGATGTCACAGTGATAAAAGATGGCTATCATGGCGATACTTCAAAAATGTGGATTATCGGTGAAGGCTCAATCATGGCGCAGCGTATCTGCAAAATCGCCCAAGACGCACTATACGCAGGAATGAAAGCTGTTCGCAATGGCGCCTATGTAGGCGATATTGGCGCAGCGATTCAAGCGGTGGCAGAGCCAGAGCGTTTTAGCGTAGTAAGAGAATATTGCGGACATGGAATTAGTGACGTATACCATGATGAACCACAAATTCTGCACTATGGTAAAAAAAATACCGGTCTACAACTGACGACAGGCATGACATTTACCATTGAACCAATGATTAACCAAGGTGTATGGCAAACCAAAACCTTACCCGATAAATGGACAGTGATTACTAAAGACCGTAAATTGTCCGCCCAATGGGAACACACACTGATGGTTACCGAGAACGGCTGTGAAGTGTTTACCAAGCGTCCAGAAGAAGATTTGAGTTTTTTAAACAGTTAAAATATGAATAAAATCATCAGTATAAAAGAAAGTTAGCAATTAATTTAAAATTAGTTATATTTTCCTGTTGACACCCATTCCAATTCACGTATAATACGCCACCACTGAGCGACAAAGAGTTTACAAATAAGTAAACAAGTTACGAAGCTTAGAAAGAATTAAAATAAAGCTTGACAGAGTAAACCAAAGCGTATTACAATATCAAACTCACCAAATGATAGACGATATCTTTGGTACACTAAATAACAACGAACACAAGAACAACTTGTGTGGATTTTCACTTAGGGCGATAAAATTAAGACTTTAATTAATTATATTGTCAGAGTGAAGATACTCGTAAGTTTATTTGAGCAAAGACAGTATAAATAATTGAGTCAACAAATTAAATCTATTGACACCGCTACGCGGTGACAATAGATAGAAAGATTAAACTGAAGAGTTTGATCATGGCTCAGATTGAACGCTGGCGGCAGGCTTAACACATGCAAGTCGAACGATGACTCTCTAGCTTGCTAGAGATGATTAGTGGCGGACGGGTGAGTAACATTTAGGAATCTACCTAGTAGTGGGGGATAGCTCGGGGAAACTCGAATTAATACCGCATACGACCTACGGGTGAAAGGGGGCGCAAGCTCTTGCTATTAGATGAGCCTAAATCAGATTAGCTAGTTGGTGGGGTAAAGGCCCACCAAGGCGACGATCTGTAACTGGTCTGAGAGGATGATCAGTCACACCGGAACTGAGACACGGTCCGGACTCCTACGGGAGGCAGCAGTGGGGAATATTGGACAATGGGGGCAACCCTGATCCAGCCATGCCGCGTGTGTGAAGAAGGCCTTTTGGTTGTAAAGCACTTTAAGCAGGGAGGAGAGGCTAATGGTTAATACCCATTAGATTAGACGTTACCTGCAGAATAAGCACCGGCTAACTCTGTGCCAGCAGCCGCGGTAATACAGAGGGTGCGAGCGTTAATCGGAATTACTGGGCGTAAAGCGAGTGTAGGTGGCTCATTAAGTCACATGTGAAATCCCCGGGCTTAACCTGGGAACTGCATGTGATACTGGTGGTGCTAGAATATGTGAGAGGGAAGTAGAATTCCAGGTGTAGCGGTGAAATGCGTAGAGATCTGGAGGAATACCGATGGCGAAGGCAGCTTCCTGGCATAATATTGACACTGAGATTCGAAAGCGTGGGTAGCAAACAGGATTAGATACCCTGGTAGTCCACGCCGTAAACGATGTCTACTAGCCGTTGGGGTCCTTGAGACTTTAGTGGCGCAGTTAACGCGATAAGTAGACCGCCTGGGGAGTACGGCCGCAAGGTTAAAACTCAAATGAATTGACGGGGGCCCGCACAAGCGGTGGAGCATGTGGTTTAATTCGATGCAACGCGAAGAACCTTACCTGGTCTTGACATAGTGAGAATCTTTCAGAGATGAGAGAGTGCCTTCGGGAACTCACATACAGGTGCTGCATGGCTGTCGTCAGCTCGTGTCGTGAGATGTTGGGTTAAGTCCCGCAACGAGCGCAACCCTTTTCCTTATTTGCCAGCGGGTTAAGCCGGGAACTTTAAGGATACTGCCAGTGACAAACTGGAGGAAGGCGGGGACGACGTCAAGTCATCATGGCCCTTACGACCAGGGCTACACACGTGCTACAATGGTAGGTACAGAGGGTTGCTACACAGCGATGTGATGCTAATCTCAAAAAGCCTATCGTAGTCCGGATTGGAGTCTGCAACTCGACTCCATGAAGTCGGAATCGCTAGTAATCGCGGATCAGAATGCCGCGGTGAATACGTTCCCGGGCCTTGTACACACCGCCCGTCACACCATGGGAGTCTATTGCACCAGAAGTAGGTAGCCTAACGAAAGAGGGCGCTTACCACGGTGTGGTCGATGACTGGGGTGAAGTCGTAACAAGGTAGCCGTAGGGGAACCTGCGGCTGGATCACCTCCTTAACTAAAGCACTAAGTGAGAATTCACAGCAAGTTGTTCTTGTGTATAAATAAGCTAATAATCGTTAATCTACAGCAGCGCAAATAGCAAGGCTAAGACTAAAATCCTTAGCAAAGGATTTTAGCTCGAACCTAAAATTGCGATGCAATTTTTTAACGGTTCTCGGGGTCTATAGCTCAGTTGGTTAGAGCACTGCCTTGATAAGGCAGGGGTCATAAGTTCAAGTCTTATTAGACCCACCATTAGATGAGCTTAGTAAGCGCAAGCGAACTTAGCGAAACCTATGTACCGCTACTTAATTGAGTCGTTACTTAATCGAGTAAAGATACATAAAACTTTAACCAGCTACAGTAATTAAGTAGCGGGGCCATAGCTCAGTTGGTAGAGCGCCTGCCTTGCACGCAGGAGGTCAGGAGTTCGACTCTCCTTGGCTCCACCATAATTAGCTTAACGTTATAAAGCAGACAGAGTAATTTAGTAAGTATTAAGAGATTACTTCAATCTGTTTTATCAGAAATCACGACCTGACGAAGGTCTGATAATTCAATAACAACATAGAGAAATGAGTCTGGGTTAATTATCAAGTTCCAACGAAGATAATTAACCTTTACCGCACCTTGCTGCCTTTAGCAGACAGGTGCGGTATAAAAGTAAAGAGAACTGAATCAAGCGTAAACATAGGTGAAGATCGTTACCATTACGAATATAACTCAAATAGAAAAGTGCAGTAAGCACTTGCTTGAAATCTCGAATTATTTCGAGATGCAAAGCAAGTAATAGCTGTCACTCATTTGGCAACAGATGAAGCTATTTAGGGTTGTATAGTCAAGTAATGAAGTGCACATGGTGGATGCCTTGGCAGTCAGAGGCGATGAAAGACGTGACAGCCTGCGAAAAGCGTCGGGGAGGCGGCAATATCCTGTGATCCGGCGATATCTGAATGGGGAAACCCACTTGTCATAAGACAGGTACCCCGCTATATTTTATAGCGGGGGGCAAACCGGGAGAAGTGAAACATCTCAGTAACCCGAGGAAAAGACATCAATAGAGATTCCCCTAGTAGCGGCGAGCGAACGGGGAGGAGCCGACTGATTATAATTTAGAGGAATGACTTGGAAAGGTCAATCGTAGAGGGTGATAATCCCGTACTCGAAAGGTTATAAGAAGCATATTAAGTAGGGCGGAACACGAGAAATTCTGTCTGAAGATGGGGGGACCATCCTCCAAGGCTAAATACTCCTGACTGACCGATAGTGAACCAGTACCGTGAGGGAAAGGCGAAAAGAACCCCTGTGAGGGGAGTGAAATAGAACCTGAAACCGTGTGCATACAAGCAGTCGGAGCCCCGCTACTTAATTATTTTGGAATGATAATGTTCTACGTATATATACTCAAAGGTGAAGATGGTTCGCATTATTGTGGATACACATCAGACCTAAGACAACGATTTGCCGCCCATAACAGTGGTGGAAACAAATCGACCAGTTACCAGCAATGGCAACTACTATACTATGAAGCATATCAAACAAAACAATTAGCAATGAGAAGAGAGCAAACGCTCAAACATCATGGCAAAGTTTACCAGTCCTTAATCAAGCGACTGGCAGAATAATTAAGTAGCGGGGTGACGGCGTACCTTTTGTATAATGGGTCAGCGACTTATATTCTGTAGCAAGGTTAACCGAATAGGGGAGCCGTAGGGAAACCGAGTCTTAATAGGGCGTCTAGTTGCAGGGTATAGACCCGAAACCGAGTGATCTATCCATGAGCAGGTTGAAAGTGACGTAACAGTTACCGGAGGACCGAACCCACTGTCGTTGAAAAGCCAGGGGATGACTTGTGGATAGGGGTGAAAGGCTAATCAAACTCGGTGATAGCTGGTTCTCCCCGAAAGCTATTTAGGTAGCGCCTCGGACGAACACCATTGGGGGTAGAGCACTGTTTCGGCTAGGGGGTCATCCCGACTTACCAAACCGATGCAAACTCCGAATACCGATGAGTGATATCCGGGAGACAGACGGCGGGTGCTAACGTCCGTCGTCAAGAGGGAAACAACCCAGACCGCCAGCTAAGGCCCCAAATTCCTAGTTAAGTGGGAAACGATGTGGGAAGGCACAGACAGCTAGGAGGTTGGCTTAGAAGCAGCCATCCTTTAAAGAAAGCGTAATAGCTCACTAGTCGAGTCGGCCTGCGCGGAAGATGTAACGGGGCTCAAACTAGGAGCCGAAGCTGCGGATTTAATTGTTTCAATTAAGTGGTAGGGGAGCATTGTGTAAGCCTGTGAAGGTGTGTTGTAAAGCATGCTGGAGGTATCACAAGAGCGAATGCTGACGTGAGTAACGACAATGCGAGTGAAAAGCTCGCACGCCGGAAGACCAAGGGTTCCAGTCCAACGTTAATCGGGGCTGGGTGAGTCGACCCCTAAGGCGAGGCCGAAAGGCGTAGTCGATGGGAAATCGGTTAATATTCCGATACTTGTTTATGATGCGATGGAGGGACGGAGAAGGTTATGCCAGCTTGGCGATGGTTGTCCAAGTGGAAGGATGTAGTTAGGTTTAGTAGGCAAATCCGCTAGACTATTAATGAGATCTGATAGCAAGCTGTACTTGTACAGCGAAGTG
Source organism: Moraxella osloensis (assembly GCF_001553955.1). Lineage (NCBI taxonomy): Bacteria > Pseudomonadati > Pseudomonadota > Gammaproteobacteria > Moraxellales > Moraxellaceae > Faucicola > Faucicola osloensis. The sequence goes on along the minus strand of NZ_CP014234.1, from coordinate 1,234,412 downwards.
GCAAATACCCTGCTTCCAGGAAAAGCTTCTAAGCGATAGTCATAAACAAATCGTACCCGAAACCGACACAGGTGGTCAGGTAGAGAATACCAAGGCGCTTGAGAGAACTCTGCTGAAGGAACTAGGCAAAATGGTACCGTAACTTCGGGAGAAGGTACGCTGCCGATGGTGAGTAGTCACGCACTACAAAGCTATTGGCAGTCGCAGATACCAGGCCGCTGCAACTGTTTATTAAAAACACAGCACTCTGCAAACACGAAAGTGGACGTATAGGGTGTGATGCCTGCCCGGTGCTGGAAGGTTAATTGATGGGGTCAGCCGCAAGGCGAAGCTCTTGATCGAAGCCCCAGTAAACGGCGGCCGTAACTATAACGGTCCTAAGGTAGCGAAATTCCTTGTCGGGTAAGTTCCGACCTGCACGAATGGCATAATGATGGCGGCGCTGTCTCCAGCAGAGACTCAGTGAAATCGAAATCGCAGTGAAGATGCTGTGTACCCGCGGCTAGACGGAAAGACCCCGTGAACCTTTACTACAGCTTTACATTGAACTTTGACCTTACCTGTGTAGGATAGGTGGGAGGCTTTGAAGCAGGCACGCCAGTGTCTGTGGAGCCATCCTTGAAATACCACCCTGGTAATGTTGGGGTTCTAACTCAAGCTTAACAGAGCTGAGGACAATGTATGGTGGGTAGTTTGACTGGGGCGGTCTCCTCCTAAAGAGTAACGGAGGAGTACGAAGGTGCGCTCAGAACGGTCGGAAATCGTTCGAAGAGTATAAAGGCAAAAGCGCGCTTAACTGCGAGACCCACAAGTCGAGCAGATACGAAAGTAGGTCTTAGTGATCCGGTGGTTCTGTATGGAAGGGCCATCGCTCAACGGATAAAAGGTACTCTGGGGATAACAGGCTGATACCGCCCAAGAGTTCATATCGACGGCGGTGTTTGGCACCTCGATGTCGGCTCATCTCATCCTGGGGCTGAAGCAGGTCCCAAGGGTATGGCTGTTCGCCATTTAAAGAGGTACGCGAGCTGGGTTTAGAACGTCGTGAGACAGTTCGGTCCCTATCTACCGTGGGCGTTGGAAATTTGAGAGGATCTGCTCCTAGTACGAGAGGACCAGAGTGGACGAACCTCTGGTGTTTCGGTTGTCACGCCAGTGGCATTGCCGAGTAGCTATGTTCGGATGGGATAACCGCTGAAAGCATCTAAGCGGGAAGCCCACCTTAAGATTAGATTTCCCTAAAGAGCCGTTGTAGACTACGACGTTGATAGGTTGGGTGTGGAAGCATAGTGATATGTGTAGCTAACCAATACTAATTGCTCGTTTGGCTTGACTATACAACGCCTAAATGGCTTTGTATGATAATGTATGATGTTCACCTCGCTTGATATAGCTGATACTTTACTTCTAAAACAACTCATTCCTCTATCCCCCTTTGCTGACGATAATAGCTTGGAGGTACCACCTGATCCCTTCCCGAACTCAGAAGTGAAACTCCAATGCGCCAATGGTAGTGTGGTTCGCCCATGTGAGAGTAGGTCATCGTCAGCTCCCTATTCCAACACCCCCTTACTGATGTAAGGGGGTTTGCTTTGTAGCTTTTCGAATATCACATAAGATTTAAATAGATGTTATTTAAGAAATTGGGTTGGAAGCCTTCTAATGAAAGCTTCCACCTTAAACATCTATGCTAAAATCAGTCGATTTTTTCTACGTTAACTTTCATATATTTTAATTCAAATGGCGCGAAAAAAGTTGCAAAAGCAACATCCGCAGCATCCCTTCCATAACCTAAGATCACCCGACCGCCTTTAGGCGCTGATTGCGTGGCGTCAAATGTGTACCACCGGTCGCCAATAAAAACCTCATACCAAGCATGTAAGTCCATTGGGTCAAGTTGATATAAGTAGCCAACCACCATGCGAGCGGGCATATCTAATGCCCGTGACAGGCTAATACCCAAATGGGCAAAATCACGACAGACGCCTTTTTTATGTTGCCACGTCTCTAGTGCTGTGGTGTCTGCTGTACTGCTACCATATTGGTAAGTAAAGTTTTGATGAATATAGGCGCAAATTGCCGCCGCTTTGTCATAACCTTCAGCAGAATCTTGGGTTATCATTTGGGCTTCTTGAAGTAGAAATTCTGGCAGACAATAGCGACTGGGTAACAAATATACCATTGTATCTGAAGGCAGCTGCTCAATCGGTGTTTTTGGCATACCGGGTGCGACATCTATCCATTCGCTAGTATATAGCTCAACTGTTAGGCGAACTTGGTAATCACCCATCGGAAATAAAACCCTGTCACATAAGTTACCAAAATTGTCGTTATAGCTTGTAACTGGTAAGGGTGGCGTGACTTGCCATTCTTCTTGAGTGATCTGCTGTGCTAACCCTGATTGCGGTCGTAATAGGAACACTGCAGGGGTTGGCTGGGAAAAGTAATAATCGAGTTGGCAAGTGGCGCGTAATTTCATCATACATTCTTCATCAAATAAGGTGACAGCACTAACTAAAAATTGCAAGGTGGCGTGGTTGCTGCAAAAAAATAGCAGAAGGCTTAGAATTTATGTCATTATCATTAAAATGGCAATCAATATTTATAGATTTTATTTGCACTTAAATTCTCATAATTTAAAGCTTGTTTATAAAGGGCTACCAATGCTCGCGGCAGTATATATTGTGAAAATTCTAGGATTAATCTATGGTAGAATGAGAAAATTTTTTATAACCCAATGACCACCATGACATCACCTAGTTCAAATCAGCGCTCTGATAAATTCGCTAGCCATTTAGCCAACCATTTAGATGGATATGCCGCGCAGACCAAGGGAAAAACAGGGCTCAAACGTATCATCAATGCTGCAGGTTACTCAAAAGATGGTTTGATTGCGGCGTATCAAAATGAAGCGGCTTTTCGACAGGTTGCATGGCTCAATAGCATTTTATTAGTTGCGCTGATTTTTTTACCTTTTATGATGCCGATTAAAATGATACTGGTGTTTTCATCGTTTTTTTCTCTGATTGTTGAGTTGTTTAATACCGGTATTGAAGCGTCAATTGACCATACATCGACAGAACGTCATCCGTTGGCAAAGATTGGTAAAGATGTAGGTTCTGCCGCGCAGCTATTAGCCTTGACGATGCTGTTTTTGTTATGGATGATGGCGCTATATACGACTTTTATTAATTTTTATTAATCAATGATGGGCTAATTTTGCAATTAAGTAGAACCAATTTTCTATGAGCATTTATATCGGAACCGGTGGATACAGTGATACGGATTTTTTGGGAATCCTATATCCTGCTGGCACCAAAAAAACCGAATTTTTAACCGAGTATAGTCGTCATTATGCCACTGTTGAAATCAATAGTAGCTTCTATGCGCCTTTAGGTCGAAAAGCATATGAAGGTATGCTCAAAAAATCCAACGGGCAGCTAAAATTTTCGATTAAGATTCATCAAGATTTTACCCACCGATTAACCGGCACTGCAGAGACCGCGCAAGCTTTTTTGCAGGCAATTGAACCTATCTTGACGGCAGATTGCTTGGCTGCGTTATTGATTCAATTTCCGCATGGTTTTGATAGAACGGTGGCACATCGTCAGTATTTGGCAACCTTGACCAGTTGGTTTGATGGGTTGCCATTGGCGATAGAGTTTCGCAACCAAAGCTGGCATATCCCGCAAGTTTATGCCAGTTTTCAGCAGCAAAATTTGATTTGGTGTAGTGTGGACTATCCAAATATCTATGGTTTACCGCCCAGTCGGCTGTTGTTTACTAGCCGCATCGGTTATTTACGCATGCATGGGCAAAACTTAGACTGGTGGGATGCCCATTCGGCGGCCGAGCGGCATGATTATCGCTACAGTAATGTAGAAATGCAAGCTTGGGCAAAGACGATTGCCAATCAACAAGCCAATTTTGATACCTTGTATATTTACTTTGAAAATACGGTAAAAGGTCACGCGGTGTATAATATCGAGATGCTCACACAAGCGCTCATGACCGAAGGTATGCCAGTCGTCAGTCCGTTGGTAGCGAATGATGAATAAGTAAACAGCAGTTATCAACAAAATCATTCACTTGAAAATGTAATTTTTGCTATCATAAAAAGTTTTACTTTTCATCATTTAAATTTCTAATTTGGAAGCATGGTTAAGCGGTATGACTGATTTTGCGATTGGACAACGTTATCTGTCGGATACAGAGAATGAATTGGGGCTGGGCGTCGTCGTGCTCGTTGATGAACGCTGCGTGCATATTTTGTTCCCGCAAAGTGAAGAAACGCGTGTGTATGCCAAGACATCGGCGCCTTTGTCGCGTGTGACTTTCAAAGTCGGGGATACCATACACGACCAAGATGGCGCGTCGTATGTGGTCAGCGATTTTGAAGAAACCAATGGCGTCTATAAATACTCGGTTGAAGGTCATGACCGTGCGATTATGGAAACCCGCCTTGCGGCTAATATTAATTTGGCAAAACCCCTTGAGCGCTTGCTCGCCAGTCGTATCCACCAAAATGATTGGTACGAACTGCGCCAAGAGCTACTGCGTACCCAAGCCTATTTGGCGTCTCATCCATTAAGAGGCTTGATGGGTGCACGTGTCGATATCATTGAGCACCAGCTGTATATCGCCCATGAAGTCGGTAAACGTATCGCACCGCGCGTGCTACTTGCCGATGAGGTAGGGCTTGGCAAGACGATTGAAGCGGGTCTGATTATTCATCAGCAACTCATCACTGGCAAATCTGAGCGTGTTTTGATTTTGGTACCCGATAGTTTGCAGTACCAATGGATGATTGAAATGCGTCGTCGTTTCAATCTTGAGTTTGCGATTTTTGATTTGGTCAGAACCGCGGCGATTGCAGAGCATGACCCTGAGCAAAATCCTTTTACCACTGAGCAGTTGATTATTGCCAGTATCGATTTGCTACTTGACCATGAAGATTTGCATGAAAAAGCCTTGGAGGCGGGGTTTGATTTGCTGGTTGTGGATGAAGCGCACCATCTGCATTGGGACAGTGAGCAAGGCGGCAATGACAAATACGATTTGGTTGAAGATTTTGCCGAACAAACCGCAGGGGTTTTGTTACTTACAGCCACCCCCGAGCAGTTAGGTTTAGAAAGCCATTTTGCGCGGTTACGATTGTTAGATCCCAATCGTTTTAATGATTTAGACGACTTTATCGATGCAGAAGAAAATTTTGCGCAAACCGCAGCAATTGCTGAAGTGTTATTGGGTGACCAGTCGCTGTCAGATAAGCAAAAATCGGCATTAGCGCAGTTGTTAGGTCATGACATCAGTGATGACGAGCAAGGTCGTGCGCGCGCCATCAATGAATTGTTAGATCGTCATGGTACTGGCCGTGTGCTATTTCGCAACACCCGTGAGAGCGTCTCTGAGCTTATTTCTGGCTTCAAAGGTCGGCGCTCAATGGCGTACCCGCTGCCGCTCCCAATAAGTTGGCAAGACAGTTATCACACCCAAGGTAAATTGCGCGAACAATTATGGCCAGAAGAGTTACAGCCCGATGGTAGTTGGCTGGAACAAGACCCGCGGGTGCCTTGGCTCATTGATTTGCTTAAAAACAGCTTGAAACATCACAAGGTGCTGCTGATTGCGCGCAGTGGGGCAACGGTTGAGAGTTTAGAGGCAGTATTGCGATTGCATGCGGGCATTAAAACCGCGATTTTTACTGAGCAAATGACCCTGCTGGAGCGTGACCAAGCCGCTGCGTATTTTGCTGATATTGAAGGCGCGCAAGTCTTGTTGGCTTCTGAAATTGGCTCTGAGGGGCGTAATTTTCAGTTTGCCAGTGATTTGGTGTTGTTTGATTTGCCCGCCAATCCTGATACATTAGAGCAGCGTATTGGTCGTCTCGATCGGATTGGTCAGCAAAACGAGATTACCATTCATGTGCCTTTTGTCGAAGGCACGGCAACTGAACGTATGTACCGCTGGTATAACGAAGCGCTAAATATTTTTAACCAAATCTCACCCACGGCGCAAACCGTTCAAGAGCAGTTTATTGTGGATTTAAAACCGCTACTTGAAGGGCAAAAAGTCGAAGATAATGGTCAAGAAATTACGTTAGATCAGTTGATTGAAGAAGGCAAAGCCCAGCGCCTCGCACTAGAAGCAGCCATGCAAGCAGGGCGTGACAGGCTGCTTGAATACAATTCTTGTCGCCCGCGTGTCGCCAGTAAAATCGCTTACACCATGCGTGATTTTGATGATACCCACATGTTGCCACGTTTGTTTGAACGCTTTATGTCGTCCATCAATATGGAATATAGTGGACAGCGTGATGGCTCATTGATGCTACATCCGAGCGATGAAGTACAAGTGCAAGGACTGGCAGTCCCTGAAGATGGTATGACCTTGACCTTTGAGCGTGATCAAGCGTTACTACGCGAAGACATGGAATTTATGACTTATGAGCATCCTTTGATGCAAAGTATTTTTGAAACGGTCAACTCAGGAACGTTTGGTAATACCACGGTTGCCACTTTACAAAGTAATGCCATGCCCGAAGGACTGGTATTGGTCGAAGTCAATTTTCGTGTTGAAGCGATTGCGCCAAAATTACTTAATTTACCCGCATTTTTGCCAAAGCCGCTCATTCGGGTGTTTTTAAGCCAGCACGGGACTGATTTTAGCGATAAGATTGCGCCTGATATGATTGTGTCGCATATTCATCGCTTGGATAAAACCCGAGCGCGTCAAGTTATCAAAGCGCGTAAAGACATCATCGAAGCGCGCTATGAGCAAGCGGTTGAGCTGGCAAACCAGCAATTACCTGCGATAAGTGAGCAAGCCAAAGAGGTATTTAATCAGCGCTATGAGCGTGAAGTGGAGCGCCTGCAATATTTGCAATCCATCAATCCGAATGTGCGCGACGCAGAAATCAATCAATTAAAACGTTTGCAAGAACAGGGCTTACATGCACTGGGTCATTTATCGTTAATTCCTGATAGTATCCGTGTGCTAGTCGCTGTCAAGCCAACTTAATTGTTTTGAATTTAGGTTAAAGGTTTGTGTTATAGGTTTGCATTTTCCATTTTTTGGTTAAGACCAGTTACCAGGTCTAGTTATCAGGCTTAGTTAGCAAAGCTAGTTATTTACACCTCAGGATTCACCACACTCATACTAAATTTAAGTCCGATACTAATGAGTACAATCGCCAGTGGCAACAGCACCATCGCAATGCGTTGGGTTTTATACTTGACAGGCGACTCCTTACTGACTTTAGATAAAAAACATAGCATACCCGCGACCAATGTCAAAATTCCTAGACCTAAACAAAGAAAACCTAAATAATTCATCTGTTTACCCATTACCCATACTGATATGTTTGACTGGTTTAAATAACACCACGACCCATCGATATTTGTTGAAACACGATTGTTGCCTCAGACAACTTTGATTATAATCTAACAAGACTCATAGGACATGAGATTTATTTTTAGCCGCAATACAAGGATGGTGATATGAGTGGCTCAGCGATACAGACTTTGGATATACAACATCTACACCAGCCCCCGTTTGATACCCTAAGCGCTCAGCAGCGAACCTATCTGCAGCAGCACAGTAAAATCGTCTATTTGGACAACTTGCAGCCTATACCCACTGGATGGCAAGGGGATTTTTTTATTATCCTTAAAGGCTTTGTTCATCAATTACAAGGTGAGGCGTTGATTGCTACCTTAAATGCAGGCGATTGGTTTGATACCAAGGTCAGGCAAAGCGGCGTGTTCAACTTTATCACCCAGCAGCAAAGTCTGATGTACCGTATCGATGGGCAAGTGCTAAGTGCAATCACCGAGCAAAATCCCACCTTAAAAAACGCCTTGTTTGCCGATGTCGCTGCCCGTCTTAACCATCACCAAGCCCGCCTTGCCCAAAGTGAAAGTCAAAAACTGCTATATCAACCGATTGCCAATTTGGGACAGCATATCAAACCGCCGCATTTTGTCGATGATACGGCAACGCTATACGATGCCACGATGGCGATGAACCAATTTGACATCAAGCATATTTTGGTTAAGTCACAAGCGCGAATGACCGAAACGGAGCGTGACAAACTCATCGCACAAGGCGTGGAAAAATCCACCATTGCAGCGTATGTCGAGCGTATCGGTATTTTTACCCAAACCGATGTATGCCGAGCGATTGGACAAAAAGCTGATTTTGCCACCACGCCTGTGCTGGACTTTACCAATTTTAAAATCCATACCGTGCATCAATCGCAAGATGTCAGTGAAGCCTTGCTAACCATGCTACAAACTCGTACCCACCGTTTACCCATTATTGATAGTCAAGGTCAAATCATTGGGATTTTGGGGCAAACTGAATTACTGAGCTTTTTAACCAACCATTCTAATCTTATCGTCGCTCGTATTGAGCAAGCGCAGAGCTTAGATGATGTTGCAGTGGCGGTAGAATTGATTGGTAAATTTATCCGTGAGCAGCACGCCAGCGGCATCAAAATCCATGTTATCAGCCGTATGGTGCAAAGCTTGAATTTACAAGTGTTTGCCAAGGTATGGCAGCTGATTGTGCCTGCTATCACCTTCTACAATACCTGTCTGTTTGTGATGGGCTCAGAAGGGCGGGGTGAACAAATCTTGCGTACTGACCAAGACAATGCGCTAATTATCCGCAATGGTTTTAAAGATGACAATCTGCCCAGCTATGCCGCGCAGTTCAATGAGGCATTGGCGAACATGGGTTATCCCTATTGTGATGGCAAGATTATGCTTAGCAACGAGCGTTGGCGAAAAACTTCAACCGCCTTTGAAAAACAAATCACCGCATGGTACATGAGTGGCAGTAGTGAAGATATGATGTGGATTGCGACCTTAGTCGATGCGCATTTTGTTTGCGGGGATATTAAGCTTTTTGAGCAGCTGCAAAAACACTGGCAAGTCAGCGCAAAAAATGTGGCGACTAGCAACTTTATCAACCGTTTTGCCAAACCGATTCTACAATTTGGCGATAGCAGTGGTTGGTGGCAAAAATTTGTCGGTGCCAGTGAAACCGATATTGACCTAAAAAAAGCAGGGATATTCCCGATTGTCCATGGCGTGCGAGCCTTGTCATTGGAATATCAAATCACTGACACCAATACCAGAAGCCGACTGCGACAGCTGGCACAGCAACAGGTACTAAGTGACACCATGGCGCAAAATCTGGCAGAAGCACTGGATTTTTTTATGGCAAAACGACTGGATGTGGCATTGACCACCCAGGATAGAACAGCGCGAGCGGTAAATCCCAATCACTTATCAGCACTGGAAAAAGATTTGTTAAAAGAATGTTTGGCGATGGTCAAAGATTTTAAAACCTTTATTACCCATCATTATCGCCTAGATATTTTTTAATTGAAGATATTTTTTAACTAAATAGATAGTGTTAATTGCCTAGAGAAAAGCCATGTTTCATCGCATCAAAAATCTGTTCGGCGGTCAAAAACTTGCGCGACAAAAACAGCGGCTCAGCAAGCCGGAGTACGCTTATCTGTTTGATACCCCGCTATCTAAAGTCCCCCATGAGTGGGTGAGCCTAGACCTAGAAATGACCGGGCTTAATGCCAAACAAGATTATATTTTAAGTGTCGGCGCAGTAGGGGTGCGCAAGGAAAGCAACGGGTTTGTGATTGATACCGATAGCGCGCTGTCCTTGGTATGCCGTCCGCCTGTGATGCCCACCCATGACACCATTGTGATTCACGGATTAAGACCGATAGATGTCGACAATGGTTTATCATATGACGAGATGCTTACCCAATTATTGCCAATGCTTAAAAACCGTCCGATAATTGGGTTCTGTGTGGACATGGATATGGCGTTTTTAAATGCCATTGCCAAGCCGTTTTTGGGGGTGGAACTGGCTAATAAACTTGTCGATGTCAGTCGTTTGTATCAACAAAATCAGCATCGACATGACCCCAGCCAAGTTGGGCAGTTACCACACCTCAATCAACTGCTAGAAGAATACCAAATCCCGCGATTACCTGCCCATAATGCCTTGAATGATGCCATCATGACTGCCATGTTGTTTACCCACCTGATGAAGTCATAGCAGGCTTATGCAAGCATACATAAAAAAACTCTCATCATGAGAGTTTTTTATTTAAAGATGACGTTATTTTTTACTGGGAGCGGCGTCTGCGCCTTTTGGCTTGATGCCTGCTTCCTCAGTTAATTGCATCAACATAGCACGGGCTTCTTCCGCGGATTTTTGCGCTTTTTCCATTGACTTAGCAATTTCTGGGTTGGTCTCTGGGGTTGCTGTTGGTTTTTTGATTAAAGCCGCTGTACCGGCACGGCTATGGGTAATACTTTCAACCATTTTATCGCGGGTTTGTGCGACACGGGGGTCATTAAATTTTAATTTGTTGAGCGTGGCTTTTTGCAAATCTAACTGCGCCACCACTTCTTTAAAGAAAGCTTGTTGGTCAGCAGGCGTTTTGGCGTTTTGCATTTTTTTTGCCATTTCTGCTTGTTTGGCTTGAGTAGTGCGGTCAAGCTCGTTTAAGGTTTTAAATAACTGTGTCAAATCCGCTTTTAGGGCGAGATTGGGTGTCGCAGCCGCGGCATTATTGGCGGCAACTGTAGGGGCGCTGCTAACGTTGGCGGTTTTTTCTGCAGTCGCTGGCGTGATGACAGTTGTCGTGGTTGACGAATCTGTGGTGGTGACAGCCACACTAGCAGGCGCGCTAGAGGTGGCTTGGGAAGCTGCCACAGGTGCAGTAGTTGTAGAGGTTGACGTGGTAGTGGTCGTCGTTGCAGAAGCGGTGGTGGTTGCGGCTTTGTCATCTTTTTTTGAGCATGCAGATAACGCTAACACAAGACTCATAGCGCCTATGGTCATAGCAGAGGTGGCGGTAGATTTGTTTAACATAGAGTTTTTTTAACCTAAATAGCTTGTTAACCTAAATGATTTTAATCCAAATAACTTGTTAACCTAAATGATTTTAATCTAAATGATTTTAATTTAAATAACTTTTCACCCAAATCAATGGGGTTAGAATCCTCAACTAAAACCCAAAACGGCAATAGCAGTGACTGCAATGTGGCAATTAGGCGACAGTTTAGCAAATATCTAAAAATCGAAATGTAGAGAATTGCAACAGAAGGCTACGGCAGTTTGTCTAAATGGCTTAATTTTAGCCGATTTGCTATGAAATCCAGTGGATTTTTATGGTATGCAGTGGTTGGGATGATTAATGCCGACAATGTCAAAAATAATAGCAATGCCAAAGCTGTGCTGGATGAAATGCTAGCGTGGACAGCGCTGCAGTGATTGGTTTGTGGTTGATTGGCTATTTATCGTGAACATTAAAATACCAATCAATCTGGCGGTCGAATCCCATTTCTAGTAGGCTTGCGGTGATGCGCCCAGTCAAGCCCCACACGGTCTCGCCATCAATGATAAAGCTGGGTGATACCATCACTTGGCGACCCAAATCATACGCATAATCGATAGTCGGCTGGCGAATAAGCGTGGCTAAATCCGCCCAAAATAGCCTTGCAATTTCGCACATCTCTGGCACAAGGTTAACGCTGGGTGGTATCACCCCCACAATCGGCTTGACAGGTCTACCGCTTTTGGCAAATTGTAGGGGTAATTCGCCCAACACAGTCACTTGACTGGGATGAATACCGGTTTCCTCATGCGTTTCTCGTAACGCGGTAGCTTGGTTGCTATCGTCTGTGTCTTCGCGTCTGCCACCTGCAAATGATACTTCGCCGGCATGTTCTCGCATATCCGAAGCGCGCAACGAGTACAAAACTTTTGGCTCAGCTTCATTGGTAATGGCGATGAGTACCGAATACGGCTGCGGCGTGGGGTCGAATGGCAGTTTTGCGATCCGCTCTGCCAGTTGGTTCAGTAAAGGACTTTGAAATCTTGTTGTGGACATATTTTTTAATTCATCAAAATTTAATGGGCAATTTCGCAATGTTTATACGGCGCTTTGAGTTGACCGAATTTATCTAAAACTAATTGTCTATTGTCGATATCACTACCAAACTGCATATAGATTCGACGATTTAATGCACTGCCATTTTCACTATGCTCATTAGCAATGGCGTTATAGTCACCGCAACCGATTGCGATGGTATTATTTGGGTCAGTACCCATGAGTTGAATAAACGTATTTTTTAATTGTAACGCACGTTGTTTGGATAGCTGCATTTTTTCGGCTTTAAAGTCACCTTCGTCAGAAGAAGTGCCAGCAATGATGACAGCTGTAACATCACTTCGACTTTTAAGCCTATTTTTCACCACCTGGTGCAATTCTTGTAAATACATAGGTTTTATTGCGGCAGAGTTTTTATCAAAAAAAACTCGAAATTCAAACATGCTTTCACTTGGCAAATTGTATTCTAAAGGACAACCAACACTATCAACTATCACGTTTAGGGGTGTATTCATACATTGGTCGTTTTTATCATCCACACCGTCTTTATCACTATCAAGCGGTAAAGCTGTCATAGATGAGACAGGTTTTTGCATATTAGACTGGGTATGCAGCGCGTTACAACCTGCTAATAATCCCAAACTTAATACCCAGCTAAGCACTAAGCTAAACTTTTTCATAATCGGCTGCTCAAATTATTTTTGTCATGTAAAAACCTGCAATCAATGCTACCATACTTAAAACGACTTTCACCTCACAAAACATAAAAATAATAGGAAAATACCATGCCTTACTGCCTGCAATGCGGTCATCTAGCCGAAACCAAAATCCCGCCGATGGACAGTCTGCCGCGCATTGTGTGTCCGTCTTGTGGTTACATCCATTACGAAAATCCCAAAGTCATCAATGGCTGTTTACTCATCCATGAGGATAAAGTTTTGCTCTGTCGCCGCGCGATTGAACCGCGGCACGGTTATTGGACGCTGCCTGCAGGCTTTATGGAGCTTGGTGAGACTATGAAAGATGGCGGCAATCGTGAGTGCTTTGAAGAAGCTGAAGCCATCGGCAGTGGATTAGAGCTATATTGTCTATACGACATACCCGATATCGGACAGATTCATGTGATGTTTATCGGCTCGCTCAAAGATGGCAAATTTGGGGTGGGCATCGAGAGCCTAGAATGCGCGCTGTTTGCCGAAGAAGACATTCCTTGGGAAGACTTGGCATTCCAAAATGTCATTGAAACACTGCAACATTATTTTGCTGACCGTAAAGCAGGGGCGACGCTGGGTAATTTCCCCATCCATCAGCAAGTGATTGCCAAATACGTGCATTTGGGCGATTAACTGTCCATTTAAACGGCAAATTGTTCGCCAAAAAAATACGGGCGTGGTGCATACGCTCTAAATAGCTAGGCTTCAAATTTCCATGCCCCAAATACCCCAATGACGGCACCGCTGCTTTTTTTAATATAGCATTGAGTTTTTTTAAAAATTGCGCGTATTCACCTTGATTCAATTTATGTTTAAGCAAAGGTTAATGAATGACAAAACCCTCAAAAAAGTCACGCATATATCATTTTGTCGCTATAAAATCTTGCTACAATACTTGAGTGATATATATTCTATACTAGATAAAAACCACTATACTTATGGATGATAAGATTATTATGTCAACTAGAAAAACCATCCCCACACCTTCGCAACCACCCAAGCCATCACCTGATATTAAGCCATCACCTGATAATTTATCACCGCTCAAGGCGATAGAGCCACCAAACCCTAACCCCAATCAACTCACCCCACAAGGCACACCACCGCTCAAAGAATTGGTCAAACAATACGATAGCGTGTCGTTGCTGCTCCAAGGTGGCGGTGCGCTTGGTGCCTATCAAGCAGGGATTTATGAAGGACTGCATAAACAAGGCATCAAAATTGACCGTATCTCAGGTATTTCAATCGGCGCGCTCAATACCGCCATCATCGCAGGTAACCGTCCAGAGAACCGCTTGGCGGCGCTGCAAGGGTTTTGGAACACCATCACCCATCGTAACTACACCCCTGCAGGGATGAACATCTACCGTCAAACAGCCAATGAGCTAGATAAACTCAGCAAAATTGACATGGTAAGCCATTTTATGCCATGGATATTTGAAAATGGCTTTTTAAAGCAGCAGCTGCGGGTGATGGAATCTACCACTGAGGCTTGGCAAACCATGATTGAAGGACAGCGTGGTTTTTTTAAACCGCGTTATTTTGTGCCGTATGACACCACCCCCAATCACTTAAGCTATTACACCACCGACAAGCTGCGCGAGACCCTTGAGCGTTATTGTGACTTAAAACTGGTCAATGACGTCAATCGGATGAAAGTGTCGGTGTCTGCGGTCAATGTGCGAAACGGTAACTTTGCCATTTTTAGCAATGAAAATGAAGAACTGCACTACGATCACTTTATCGCATCGGGCGCATTGCCGCCAGGTTTTCCAGCGGTTGAGATTGATGGGGAGTATTATTGGGATGGCGGCTTGGTGTCCAACACGCCGCTCAATGAAATCTTAAGCCATGAAGAGCACCTCAAGCAATTGATTTTCCAAGTGGATTTGTGGAATGCCAAGGGCACGGTGCCAGAGAATATGATGGAAATTGACGAGCGCATCAAAGACATTCAATACTCTAGCAAAACCCGCATGGTTACTGACTTTATGGCGCAAAAGCTGCGTTATACGCGCCTTATCAAAGAGTTACTCGAAATCATCGATAACGAGGCTAAAGTTGATAAAGTTGAAGAACTGTGCGTCAATAAAGCCCGCGAAATGACAGAAGTCGGTGTCAAAAACGTGATTCATCTGATTTATCACAAAAAGACTTATGAGCGTGGCTATAAAGACTATGAGTTTAGCGCCTCGACCATGCGAGAGCACTGGGAAAGTGGCTTACAAGATATTGAGAACACTTTTCGCCACCCAGATTGGTTTATGCTGCCAAAAACCGATGATATCTTTGTCACCCATGATATCCACCAAAAACGCAAGAAATTGGCACAGGTGAGTACCCTGCTAAAAAATCTTGAAGACTAGCCGTCGTTGCACATTGAATCTTTACAGAAAAGTCAAAAAAAGTGATGGTAGCTAGCCCTCACTTTTTTTGTGGAAAATTACACCAAATTTGATAAGTCTAAGCTCAGCAGTCGGTCAATCGCCTCGCTGCTTTGTGCGATATCTGCAACCAATGCCATGCGCACATGGTTTTTGCCAGCGTTGCCGCTGTTGTTTTGGTATGGGGGCGTATCACGAGATAGGTAACGCCCTGCAAGTGCATGGATATTTAGCTGTTCATAAATCACTTTGACAAACTGCTCATCATCTTGTACCGGTAACCAAAAATAAAAACCGGCATCAGGACGGCGTAGCGGTAATTTGTCTGACAGCTTGTCTATCCACAAATCAAACTTTTGGCGATATAGTTTGCGGTTTTCTGCCACATGGGCTTCATCTTGCCACGCGGTAATCGAAGCCAGCTGATGATGAATCGGCATCGCGCAGCCTTGGTAAGTGCGGTACTGGGCATACGGCGCTAGTAGCTTGGCATCACCTGCCACAAATCCTGAACGCATGCCAGGTAGATTGGAGCGTTTTGACAGCGAATGAAACACCACGCAATTGGCAAAATCATCGCGTCCGAGTTTGGCGCAGACGTCAAGTAGTCCAATTGGCGGCGCCTCAAAATATAGCTCACTGTAGCACTCATCACTGGCTAGGATAAAGCCGTATTTATCCGATAGCTCAACCAGACGTTGCCACTGCGCCATATCCATCACTGAGCCAGTTGGGTTGTTTGGACTACATACAAACACCAGTTGAGTCTTTTCCCAAACCTCGCTTGGCACACTGTCATAGTCACCGACAAAGTTATTGTCGGCGGTACAATTGACAAAATACGGCTGTCCACCAGCGAGCAGCGTAGCACCTTCATAAATCTGATAAAACGGATTGGGCATCACCACGTAAGGTCGTTTGCTATCCTCACGGTCAAACACCGCTTGCACAAAACTAAATAGCGCCTCACGTGTACCCATCACAGGTAACACTTGGGTGTCGGCATTTAATTGTTTGACCTGAAAACGGCGCTGTACCCAATCGGCAATCGCTTGGCGCAGCTCGGGCAAACCGTTGGTGGTGGGGTAATTTTGGATTTTAGCCAAATTGTCTTTGATGACGTCTAACACAAACTGTGGCGGCGTGTGCTGCGGCTCACCGATACCCAGTTTAATTGGGGCATAGTCTGGGTTTGGCGTGATGCCTTGTAGCAAGGTTGCCATCTTGGCAAACGGATAAGGATGCAAAAGTTGTAATTGCGGATTCATAAGGGGTTGGCTGTCCATATATGCGAGAGAACTAATTTTAAAATACTGTGATTTTAAAAGTACCGGGATTTTAAAAACACTCTGATTTTAAAAATACTGGGGTGTTAAAAATACTGTGAAAAATGAGGTTACTTTACCCCGAATCGCTGAGTTTGCCAATATTGAACCAAAAGTTTGCTAAAAGTTGATACCCAATTAACGTTTTGAACCATGAACTTGGGCGATGTTTCGCTCAAAGTTTCGCTCAAAAAAATGGGTAAAGGTGAGTATCAAGGTAAAAAGGGTCGGGAAAAAGCAGGTGTTTACTATATCATGCACACTGCCTTGCCAGTACCAGTGCTTGCTGATTATAAGCTGGTCATGTCTGTCTAGCACTTCACCCATGCTGGCAGCAGCAATCACTACAAATAAGGCGATAAGCCAACGGTAGCGGTGATTTTTAAAAAGTAGACTTGTGATAAGAAATACCCCAATGCCGACATAGATATGTAGGGCATCTCGCTCTAAGCCTGTGAAGCTAACGATATGGGTTTTGATATCTTGGAATACGAATTCGTACATAGGAAGATTAATTTTGATGAGAGGGTTGGCAGAGCATAGCGATTTTCTGCCAACGGTTAAATACGGTTTTTGTGTTGATTTATCACGGGATTATAGAGATTAGGACTGCTTAAGAGCTTAATCTTCATCTTTATCATCGGTCAAATTAGGTAATTTATATAAGGAGTTAATAGGTAAAGTTACTGACTTCATTAAATCATCTCTTTGTTTTTGAGCTTTCATTGCTTCTGTAAAAGCGGAAGAGTTATTGTTTATTGAATTTTTCAAATAATTAGTTGCACTTGCAAAAGATTTTGTAAGTTCACTATTTCTCATAGACTCAATTGCTAAGCTTTGAGCGGAGTAAGCTTTTTGAAATGTACTTAAAATATCGGAGGGTATAGCATTTTGAATTAAATTAGCATTGGATAGGGCAACTCTATTTTGCTCTGGTAACGTATTGTAAATTTCTGCAAAACGTGTATTCAACAAATCATTTTTTGCTTTATAAGATGCTATATCCATAACAGGTCTAGCAGATTGAAGAATGTCATTGTACTCACTTAATTGTTGTATTCTGTCTATTAAGTTAATATGATTTGTTTGTATAAGATTGGATTCTTTCGAATCAGATTTATCATAATTTCCTTCAACTTGCTTTTCTTTGATTAAGTTTTCATCATTTAAAACATTTTCTTTTGTTTCTAATAGCTCTTTATTTAATTCATTAAAAAAATCATAATCGGAATTCACTAACTCAACACATCCGCTTATCACATTATTTAAAATAGACATTCTTCTAACTAATTCTGGATGTTTCTCAAAATTTGGATAACGTATATGGTGGTCAATTTCCCCCCATGCTTCCTCAAAAATAGTTCTTGTTTGAATTTCAAATTTAAAATTACTAGGTTTCTGCCCAATTGCTAAATAATGAGTTGAGCGATAATCACTATCTTTTGTTTTTCTTACTATTCTATAATCTTTACCCTTAAAGTTATAATAACCTTCTTGAGCCATATATCCTAAATTATCATTTTCGGTGTGATAAATGATAATTTCTTCATCAGCACAGACTTCAAAATTTTGTAAAATAAAATCATTCATCTCTTGCCAATCATATTTAAAGAGATAAATGGCTCTTAGACCTATTAAATCATTTACTAAATCCTTATAGTTCTTAATATTAATCTCAAGATACTTAGAATTAGATTTTTCTTTTTTTAATTCTTCTTTTCTTTTTCTTATAATTTTTTCAATTAAATGGTTTGGGTCTTTAACACGCCACTTAACAGAGTTAATTTTATTACCTAATTGCAAAAGATTAGCATAATGCTGAGCTTGAGATTTTAATTGAGGTATGATATTCACATAATCCCAATAAATTTCTAATATTTCTTCTTTTGAAATATCTGCCTCTTGCAAATCGATAGCATTTACTGAATACTCCTCAGTAGGGAAATTATTTTTCATCAAGATTTCTCCACGCCACTCACCTTTTGAAACCCTTTTGGTAAGAGTGCTCCGCGTCTATCGCGCACGCCCATAAAGTTGGTAATATCCAAAGACTTTAACGCAACTGTTATACGCTAAACAGTGTTAAATTGTTTAACATACGACTGCATCAACTGATTAATCACCTCATTCATGCTCAGGCGTTGGCTTTGGCAGACTTTAGCAAAGTCTTCAACCAAATGCTTATCTGATTCAATAGTTAAGGCTTCCAAGTCGCCCCAATCATCACTGGTATCAATCTCACTATCGGACATTGCTTTCAACCGAGTAAGCATCGCTTTTTGCTCAGCAGTTAAGGCAGGTGGTCGTTCCCCTTTTTTAAATGTCATGCTAACGGTAGCCATAGTATTCTCTCTCTTCTTGTTTGGTTGCTTTGCGGGCAGTAATTATCCTTACAACCTCAGTATCTTTATCAGCATAATGGGTCAAATGCCCCACAAAAACAACCACACAACCATCAATCATACCCAAAGTACGCCAACGCTGTTCACCATCGACAATTTGATGTCTTTCACTAAAACCCTGTTCGTCAAAGAACGCATAAATCGCTAATTCAAAGGATAATCCATGTTTGGTTTGATTACTAGCATTTTTACTAATGTCCCATTCAAAGCGAATATAGTCAAAATCTAATGGTTTATCCATTAGATTTTTTGAACCCCACTCACTTTTTGAAAACCTTTTGGCAAGAGTGCGCCGCGTCGACCGCGTGTACCCATAAAATTGGCAATATCCATCGGTTTGAGCGTCAAGGTGCGTTTACCACTATTTAGTACCAGACTATCACTTTCGGTCAAGGTGGTGATGGCGACCACGCTGTTACCGTCTTTTAAATCAATCAGCTTATTGCCTTTGCCTTTTTTCATCATCGGTAACTCAGTCAATGGGTATACCAGCAAATGCCCTGCCGAGCTGACCACGCCAACTAGCGTATCTTGCTCACCAATTTGGTGGGTTATTAAACGACAGCCGTCATCAAAATTAATCACATTTTTGCCCGCTTTTTGGTTGGTATCAAGATCCGCAAAGGTGTTGATAAAGCCATAGCCTTGTGAGCTTGCCATGATGAGCTTACTGTCATCCTGTCCCATCAGCACATTGACAAAATTTGCCCCGCCCGTGGGTTTTAGCAGGCTGGTAAGCGGCTCGCCTTGTCCCCGCGCAGAGGGTAAGGTATGGGCATCGATGCGATAACTGCGACCGGTGTTATCCATGAGATAGACTTTTTCATTGGACTTGCCTTGCGCATGGGCAAGATAGGCATCGCCCGAACGGTAATTCATATTGGCGGCATCGACATCGTGACCTTTGGCGGAGCGAATCCAGCCTGATTTTGACACGATGACCGTTACAGGCTCGCTTGGGGCTAGGTCAGTTTCTTTAAGCGCGGTGGCTTCCGTGCGTTCTACAATCGGCGATTGGCGTTTATCGCCATGCTCTTTCATATCGGCAGTGAGCTCTTCAATCATTAAGCCAGTCAATTTGTCTGGGTTGTTCAAGTATGCTTCGATTTGGGCTTTTTCTAATTCTAAGTCACTTTGTTCACGTCTGAGCTCAATTTCTTCAAGGCGTGCCAATTGACGCAGACGAATGTCCAAAATTGCGTTGGCTTGGATTTCAGTCAAATCATAGCGGGTCATCAATTCTGCTTTTGGGTCGTCTTCCTCACGGATGATACGGATCACTTCATCAATATGCAGATAGGCAATCAGCAAACCTGCCAAGATATGCAGGCGCTGCTCGATTTTATCCAAGCGGTATTGCAAACGGCGCGTGACGGTATCTCGGCGCACAGAGAGCCATTCGATAAGAATGGTCAGCAGTGATTTGACTTGGGGTTTGCCATTGGTGCCAATCATGTTGAGATTCACCCGGTAATTACTCTCAAGGTCGGTACTGGCAAACAAATGGCTCATCATCGGCTCGATATCAACACGGCTTGAGCGCAGCTCTAGCACGATACGGCAAGCGTTTTGGTGGTCGGATTCGTCATGGATGTCAGTTACCCAAGGCAGTTTTTTGGCATTTATTAAATTGGCAATTTGCTCAATGATTTTATTGCCAGATATTTGATAGGGTAGCGCATCGATGATAACTAAGTTTTTTTCTTTGTCATCGACATGATAAGTAGCGCGCATTTTGTAGCTACCACGACCCGTTGTATATAGCTGTAGCAAATCCTCAGGCGAGGTGATGATTTCTGCTTTGGTCGGCAAATCGGGTGCAGGGATGTACTTTGCCAGCTCTTTTTCCGTCATCGTGGGTTTTTTAAGTAGCGCAATGCAGCCTTTGACCACTTCAGACAAGTTATGTGGCGGTATATCGGTTGCCATACCGACCGCAATGCCCGTTGTGCCGTTGAGCAAGATGTTCGGTAGACGGGCAGGCAAGGTGACGGGTTCTTGCAAGGTGCCGTCAAAGTTGTCTTGCCAATCGACCGTGCCTTGACCAAGCTCGTTTAGTAAGGTATTGGCATAAGCCGATAGCTTGGCTTCGGTATAGCGCATCGCAGCGAAGGATTTTGGGTCATCGGGCGAGCCGAAGTTGCCTTGACCGCTAATGAGTGGATAACGGTAGCTAAACGGCTGACTCATCAATACCATGGCTTCATAACAGGCGGAGTCGCCATGCGGATGGTATTTACCAATGACGTCACCGATAGTGCGCGCTGATTTTTTGGGTTTGGCAGTATTTTTGAGCCCAAGCTCGCTCATCGCATACACGATACGGCGCTGCACAGGTTTTAACCCGTCGGCAATGTGTGGCAATGCCCGATCCATGATGACGTACATCGCATAGTTCAAATACGCGTTTTCGGTAAATTCAGCGACTGAGCGAGTGGGGTTGTTCAAATCTTTTGATTTGTTAGTTTTTGCTACAAGGGTATCAGACATAATGGTTACTTAATCAATGATAAAAAATAAAAGCAAGTGCAAAAGAAAGTTCAAAAGAGAGATAAGAAGTACGAGGAAATATCATAAAGCTTGAGAGTAGAAAAACAAGTATTAATCCAAGAAATGGCAAATTTGCCCAATTTTACACGTCAAACTGTGTCGCAGAAAGTTATCATCTAACGTTAGCTATACATACAATAGTGCGCCGCTTCACCAAAAATGAATGCTGCATAACTATTTCGAAACGAAATCACTTTTTTTGTACCATAAGTGCAGATAATAGACTTGAGAATTGGGTAAATATTTAGTATGTTAACAATACATTTGGCCGCGATTTTTAATATAATTTTTAGTAGTGGGATTGACCTTTTTATAAAAATTCTTTTAATTATCAATATGCTATTCGCTGATAGACCGCATACTTACTGATAGATGGTATACCTTAAGGAAATAACTTCTCATGAATGAATCAACCACCTCAGCTCAAACCCCTGACAACAATGCCCAAGACACTGCGCCCATCGATACTCCTATCGATACTCCCGTCGATAATATGGAAGCGCAGCCCCATGCGCCAAAGCTTACCGATCATCATGAGAAACCTTGGTTAAAGACTTACCAGCATTACGGCATGAACTATAACATACAAATACCCGGTGACGAAGTCAGCCTAATAAATGTTTTTGAAAAGAATTTCGAACAATTCAATGACAGTGATGCCTTTGTGTGCATGGGTAGTAGCATGACCTATCGTCAGTTAGATACTTATAGTCGCCAAATTGCGGCGTATTTGCAGGGATTGGGTCTAAAAAAAGGCGATACCGTTGCAGTGATGATGCCAAATATCTTGCAATACCCAGTGTGTATGATTGGTATCATCCGCGCAGGTTTTATCTTAGTTAATGTCAATCCCTTATACACCGCTCATGAATTAGCGCATCAGTTAGAAGACTCGCAAGCCAAAGCGTTATTTATCGTTGAAAACTTTGCCAAAACTTATCAAGATATCGGCAAAAAAATGGTCGATCATGTCATTGTCTGTTCAATCGGTGATTTGATGGGTACGTTCAAAGGTATGCTCATCAATACCGTGGTCAAATATGTCAAAAAAGCCATTCCAGCTTGGCAAATTGACGGGCATGTGACCTTTAAGCGTATTATCAAGCAAGCTTCTGCCAGCCGCTATCAGCGCCCAGAGGGTATCAAAGGCAGTGATATTGCGGTACTACAGTACACTGGCGGCACCACAGGGGTTGCCAAAGGTGCGATGCTTACCCACAACAACTTGGTATCCAATATGCTACAGTGCCAGGAGTTCGCCAGACAAGTATTCCCCAATCAAATGGTGGGTGAGTACGTCGTCGTTGCCTTACCGCTTTACCATATTTTCTCATTTACCGCCTGTGCGTTACTAGGTATGAACATGGGCTTTACGGTTGTATTGATTCCAAACCCCCGTGACATGGACAGTTTTGTCAAAGAATTAGCAAAATATAAGCCAGTCTTCTTCCCAGCGGTAAACACATTATTTAATGGTTTGGCGCACCACACTGGTTTTCGGGCATTAGACCACAGCAAATTGCGTTTGTCGCTAGGCGGTGGTATGTCGGTATTGCCTTCAACCGCTGAAGAGTGGAAACGTATTACAGGCACCAATATCTTAGAAGGCTACGGCTTGTCCGAAACCTCACCCGTTGTCACCCTAAACCCCTTGACACAGGAGCAATTTAGCGCCAAAATCGGTATCCCGATGCCCAATACCGACATCAAACTGCTCGATGACAACGGCAATGAAGTCGCAGCAGGTGAGCGTGGTGAGATTGCAGTTAAAGGTCCACAAGTGATGAAAGGCTACTGGCAGCGTCCTGAAGCCACTGCAGAAGTGATGACAGCAGACGGTTATTTCAAAACCGGTGACATCGCTGTCGTTGATGAGCAAGGCTATTTCAAAATCGTTGACCGTAAAAAAGACATGATTTTGGTATCAGGATTTAACGTCTATCCAAACGAAGTTGAAGAAGTGCTAGCGGCGCATCCTAAAGTATTAGAAGTCGGGGTGATTGGGGTACCGAGCGAAAAAAGCGGTGAAGTACCAAAAGCGTTTGTGGTACGTAAAGACCCAAGCCTCACCGAGGAAGAGTTGCTGCAATATGCGCGAAGCGAGTTAACCGGTTATAAACGTCCGCGTAAAGTTGAGTTTGTGGATGAATTGCCAAAATCAAACGTTGGCAAAATCCTGCGTAAAGAACTGCGTAAACTTGAAGAAAAAAAGTAAGCTAACGCTTGTTAACAAAACCCAGCTTTTCTATATCAGATTAGTTGGGTTTTTTATTGCATCGCGCCCAATTAACCTTATAAAATTGGGCATACCACTAGGCTGTTATGAGCAATACTGAGTTTATGGATGACGCTATTTTACCAATCAATGACCGCCCGATGCATGAGATGTATGAATGGGAAGAAAATCAGCAACCGTGGCTGATTAGCTACGAGCGCTATAACATCTGTAGCACCATCGATATGCCAGATGAACAAACGTCGCTGATTGACATGTTAGAAGCAAGGTTTGCTAAACATGCGCGGCAAGTGGCGTATTATTGCGATGATCAGCATATTACTTACGAGCAGCTAGATAAACTGAGTCTAAAAGTTGCCATTTATCTGCAGCAGTTAGGGCTCAAGGTCGGTGATGCTATTGGCGTGATGTTGCCCAATATTTTGCAATATCCTGTGATTACCCTTGGCGTCATCCGTGCTGGCATGGTGCTAGTGAGTATGAACCCTTCCTACACCAGTCGCGAGCTTGAGCACCAAATCGATGATGCCGATATCAAGGCATTGTTTATATTAGATAAATTTATTTATACCTATAAAGACATTGCCGATAACCTTAACCGCGATTTACATCATTTAATCATCTGTCGTTTGGGCGATTTAAAAGGTAAGCTCAAAGGTGCGTTAATCAATTTGGTCTCAGCGACTACCGATTTACCGCCAAAAGGTAATTGGATTTATTTTAGTCAGTTATTAGCTGGCGCTAGCAAGGCTTATGAGCGCCCAACTCTCACGTTATCGAATATTGTATTAATTCAATATACCGGTGGTACCACAGGGACGGCAAAAGGCGCGATGCTCAGTCATGGCAATGTGATTGCCAATTTGCTGCAAATCGATGCGTTGATTCGCAGCGCGTACGATGAAGAAGGGCAGGAAGATATTATTTTGGCGTCGTTGCCACTGTATCATGTATTTTCATTCACCATTTGCTGTGTTTTTATTTTGTATCGTGGGTTTGCATCAAGGCTCGTGCCCAATCCACGTGATATCAATGAACTGGTCAATACGCTAAGGCGTACACCGCCGCATTTTATTTTAGGAGTTAATACGCTATTTAGCGCCTTGATACAGCATCCTGAATTTCGAAGGCTCGATTTTTCCCAACTCAAAGCCACCATTGGCGGGGGCATGGCAATCTTACCTAGTGTTGCCAAAAAATGGCACACCATCACAGGGTTACCGATTATCGAAGGGTATGGACTTTCAGAAACCGCGCCTGTGATTACCTTTAATCCATTAACTATCGCAGAATTTACCAACAAAGTCGGGCTACCAACCCCTGCCACTGACATTATCTTATTGGATAACAACGACCAACCTGTACGCATTGGCGAACGCGGAGAAATCGCCGTCAAAGGGCCGCAAGTGATGGTGGGGTATCGCAATCTACCGGTTGAGACTGCTAATGCGTTTACCGCAACAGGCTATTTGCGCACGGGCGATATTGGCATCATTGATGAGCGCGGTTTTATCAAAATCGTTGACCGTAAAAAAGATATGATTGTGGTGTCAGGGTTTAATGTCTACCCAAATGAGATTGAGTCGGTGATGCTTGAGCATGCCGATGTGCTCGAGTGTGTGGCGATTGGCGTACCAAGCGCGACGCGCGGGGAAGAGCCCAAAATATTTGTGGTCAGAAAACACAACCGCGTCACTGCTGAGCAGCTACTGGCGTTTGGTAAACAGCACTTAAGTGGCTATAAACGCCCACGCTATGTCGAGTTTGTCGATAGTCTGCCCAAGTCCAATGTTGGTAAGATTTTACGTAAAGAGCTGCGTAAGCGCGAAGGGCTTGAATAGCAACCTGCCATGTTGCTGACGGAATTATCTTGCTAAAACTGGGTTGGCAAGGTAGCATAAAACCACTGTAATTTTTGCCCATTGCTTAAAAACTATCTACCAAACCGTCAAGGCGGTCTTTTAGGGAATCTTATGCGTATCGATAATCGTGAAAACAACCAACTTCGCCCAATTAGTTTTGTGCGTAACTTTACCAAACATGCCGAAGGTGCCGTGCTGGTTAGCTATGGTGACACCAAAGTGCTATGTACCGCCAGTATCGAAACCCAAGTACCGCGCTGGCTCAAAGGCACAGGTAAAGGCTGGATTACTGCTGAATACGGTATGTTGCCACGTGCGACCCACGAGCGTACCCAACGCGAAGCCGCCAAAGGAAAGCAATCAGGTCGTACCCAAGAGATTCAGCGGTTGATTGGTCGTAGCCTACGGGCGATGGTAGATCTTGAAAAGCTTGGGGAAAATACCATCCATATCGACTGTGACGTGCTGCAAGCCGATGGCGGTACCCGTACTGCCAGTATCACAGGTGCAGCTGTGGCATTGGTCGATGCGTTAGAAAAACTGCAAGCCGCCAAAAAACTCAAAGCCGATCCTTTGGTTGGCTTGGTAGCAGCGGTCTCTGTGGGTATCAAAAATGGTGAAGTACTCTTGGATTTGAATTATAGCGAAGATTCAAGCTGTGACACAGATCTTAACGTCGTGATGACGCAAAAAGGCGAGTTTATCGAGATTCAAGGCACTGCCGAAGAAAAACCGTTCACCCGTGCCCAAGTGGACGAAATGCTAGCAATTGCCGAAGAAGGCATCAAACAGCTGATTGCTGAACAACAAGCGGTGCTAGGTTGGTAAAATAGCCTAACAAAACAGGCTGGGCTAGTAAGGGCGTAGCGCATACGCCCTTTTAATTGTCATAGAGATGATTATGTTAAAAGTCACCGAGACAGGCGTTACCATTGGTTTGCAAAGTCAAGCGGTGACATCAAACAAGCTGACCCAAATACTGTGGGTGGGTATCGCTATTGCCGGGGTAGGGCTATTGATGGTATTTAAAATGCTATCAGTTGCCATCGGCTCGCTTATGATTTTACTAGCCATCATCGCAGGTATTGTGTGGCAATCATTCAACCGAAAAAAAGAGGTGGCGACTTTAGCAGGGGGTGAGCTGCGACTGACCCAACAGGGTTTTAGCCATCACCAAGGTGCTAAAGTCACAAGCTATCAATTATTGCCTAGCGATAGCATTGAGCCGACCACTGATGGGATGACCATCTACAATGCTGACGGTCTAACCTTGTATCACATCACAGGTTTTCATGACCCTAAACATATCAAAATCGCCCAAGCCGTCCTACAAGGCAAGCCAATCAAAACCCAAGGCAAAGCAATCAAATTACAAAGCACTTAATCAAAAAACCACACCCTATCTCAAACAGTGGTTAGGCTTAGTTACCAAATCATAATAATTTTTTTGCCAATACTTGTTAAAATCCTTAGAGATGATTAATCCACACTCTGATAATAACATTAATTATTTAATTCATATAAACCAAAAACACGGAAGGAAAGGACGATGTCGACTGCATTAAAATTTGCCACCCCATTAATCGTTGCGATGGCGCTGGTAGGCTGTAATAAAAAAACAGAAACCACAACCACAACTACTGCTTCAGCGCCTGCTACCACAGTTACCGCTAGCGCCAATGGTGCAACTGCAACCGCTACGGTAAGTACCACGACAACCTCGACCACGGCAGTTGACCCTAACATGACGCCAGAAGACCACAAAAAAGCGCGTGAAAGAATCATGAAAGATTGGAAAAAAACCAACCAAACCATTGGTGCCATGGTCAAAGATCCAAGCAAATTTGATGCCGCGCAAGTCAAAGCCGCTGCCGAGAAACTTAACCAAAATCCTTGGGTGCATTATCCAGAGACAGCTAAGGGCGGTGAAGCAAAAGATGAAATTTGGAGTGATGCTGCAGGGTTCCAACAGCAGATTGATAAATTTAAAACCGCTGCCAGTGCTCTTAATGCCGCCGCTGCGACTGCAACCAGTGTCGATGGCATCAAAACCCAATTTGGCGATTTGGGCGCTAGCTGTAAATCCTGTCATGACAAATATAAAGAAGATTAATTTGTTATCCCCGATAAAAAAGGCAGTCATTGAACACTGCCTTTTTTATTGACTTAATTCACTTTGATAAAATTGTGAAAGATATCAAACGAGGCCAATGGTAGCGGGCGCAGTTTGGTTAACTGGCTTAGCAAGAATTTGGCATCGGTTGACAGTTTTTGACCCGTTTGCCAAAACTTCACCGCTTGGGCTTGTACATCGGCTTCAAAAGTGCTCTGACTGGTATCAAAATCGGCAAACAAATTATCTTTAGACACGCTAAAGGGTTTGTTGCAAGCCAGCGTCAATAAACATTCAATCGCCTGCGGCAGGATTTCTACTTGTTCGAACTGTTGCTGCTGCTGCTGATTACGTCCATCGGGCGCATACCAGTAGCCAAAATCATTGAGCAATCGGCGTTTTTGGCCTGCCATACACCAATGGCTAATTTCATGCAAGGCACTGGCAAAAAATCCATGCGCAAATACAATTTTGGCAGGCTCGCTATCAGTCGCGGCAAAATATTCAGGCTCATGCTCGCCTTTGACCAAAATCGTATCACGATGGCAAAACCACCGTTTGAACCAACCCATTAGCCATTGCACTTGTAATGCTTCCACCGATACCCATTGATAGTCAGTCAAAGGGCGATTTTTTGTCTTTGATATACTGGCTAGTACGGGGACAAAATTAACCCTTAATGCTAAATTCGCACTTTTTTGGTCAATCACAGTTGTGTCAATATCATTGGCTAACACAGGCAACACCGCGAATTGGCTGACAAAAGGCAGTTTCATAAAGGGAAAAATAGCAAGGGTTCGTGGTGATATTTGTGCAGATATTGGCGATAGGTGTGTGGACATAGCAAAAGTAGGATTGATAAAAATTGCTATTATACAATTTAACAGCCCGTATCGACTAGGAAATCACGCCAACAACATGCTACCATGCAATGGACGTCAGTATGCTTTATACTACAACGTAAAATAACTAACAGGAGCGGTGAAATGACGCTACATTCTTCATCAAACGTACTAGCACAATCATCGCAAGATGTACCGACAACTGCCTCATCCAAAACCGCCAATAACACCACCAGTGAGATTGGCTCTAGTGCCAGCTTGGTTAAGTTTATTGACTTGGCACGTTGGGAGCATAACAATGACAACCATTATCACTGGGAAGGCAAGGTGAGTCTCAAGGATTTGCCACGTATCTATGCCTTGGGTGATGAACATCATGACAACGATCAGCCACTGGATGTGATATTAGATATCCAGAAAAAAGGGGACGTGGTATTTTGGCAATTACACACTACGGGCGCGCTTTGGCAAACCTGCCAGCGCTGCCTAGACCCCGTTGCAGTGAGTCTGGATGTCGATAGTGAGCTTGCACTGCTTGAAGATGAAAATCACGTCGCATTGCTTGATGAAGGCACAGAAATCATCCTGATTGATGAGCTAACGGATGACAATAAACTGTGGCTATTACCAATGATTGAAGATGAGTTATTGGTTGATTTGCCATTAGCGCCCAAGCATGATGACTGCGAAATGGCAGTCACTGAGGTAGGCGAGTTGCCAGAGGCAGTGGCAGAAAAAGAAAATCCGTTTGCGGTACTGGCAAGCCTAAAAAGCTAATAACAACCACGCCATTATATACGCCGTAATACACGTAGTAACAAAAACTTGCCACTAAATGTCGGTTAAGGCTTTGCTAAATAGGTTTTTTTACGTATAATATGGCGTTTATAAATTTATCTGATTGTCTGTTCCAATAGTTTGCCTTATATCCATGCCAAATATCGATATCAAGTTGTTTGCATGATGATGTAATGAGGTTAAGGGAACGATGTTTTAATAGCGAGAAGCACAGGAGCTAACCTCATGGCTGTTCAACAAAACCGTAAAAGCCGTTCACGCCGTGATATGCGTCGTTCACACGACCGCATCACAATCAATGCTGTTGCTGTAGATGCAACCACTGGTGAAAAACACATCCGTCACCATGCGACCAAAGACGGTTTTTACCGTGGTCGTCAATTATTCAAAGTAGCAGCCGTTGCTGAATAATTAACGCAAAATGTAGGGCTTTGACATAGCTTAGTATGCATTGGCTAAGCACCAAAAAGGCTGATGATAATTCATCAGCCTTTTTTTATTTGTTTTTGATGTAAAAATACCCGAAAGAAAAAACTAGAATTTTTTTTTCAATATGCCATAATAATCAGAGTACAATTGTACACATAAATTTACTGGCTTACTTTGCCTACTGGCTTGATAGTAAGTTATATTATTGCCAGTTAAGTTTGATAAGCTTATAACGTCAATCTAAGCTACTGACGCCATTTTGATTTTGCTGATAACTTTTGGTAAAGTAATCGACCAAAAAATCGCCTAAGCAAATTTTTTTGACCATGTTTTTTAGCGGTCTAGTAGACGCAATACAACATAAGCGGTACAACATAAGCAGTACAATATAATAAGTTAGGACATTATGGATAACCCAATGCAAAGCCAAACCAGCGCAAATCAACCAGCCACTTCATCCCAAGACAATGCTGCCTCTATGAAATATGCTGTGATTTTCCCAGGACAAGGCTCGCAGAGTGTGGGCATGCTAAACGATTGGGCAGCCCAGTATCCTACTGTCAAAGCAACGTTTGATGAAGCCTCAAAAGCGCTTGGGTTTGACTTGTGGGCGATATGCCAAGGGGCGTCAGGTGCCGCGTCTTTAGATGATACTGCGTATACCCAACCTGCACTATTGACCGCTAGTATGGCAATTTGGCGGGTGCTGCGCGATGAGCTTGATTTACAGCCGGCATATGTTGCCGGGCATTCACTGGGTGAATACAGTGCGCTGTGTGCCGCTGGGGTGTTGAGTTTGGCAGATGCGGTAAAGCTGGTGCATCATCGTGGCCAGTATATGAGCGCCGCCATGCAATCACAAACAGGCAAAATGGCGGCGATTTTAGGTCTCCCTGATGAAGATGTACAACAAATATGTGATGCTGTGGTAGCGGAGCATACGCAGGCAGTGGTCAGTCCAGCCAATTTTAACGCGCCAGGGCAAGTGGTAATTGCAGGCAATGTGGCAGGCGTGGATTTAGCGTCAGAGAAAATTGCTTCACTCGGTAAAAAAAGCATGCCGCTAAAAGTTAGTGTACCATCACATTGCCAGCTGATGACACCTGCCACCGATAAGCTTGCCGCAGAATTGGAAAACGTGACATTTAACCCACCCAGCATTCCGGTGATACAAAATCGCCATGCACGGGTAGAAACCGATGTCACTGCAATCAAACAAGCCTTGATTGAGCAACTCAATATGCCCGTGTTATGGTCGACTATTGAGAATAATTTAGCAGACGCGCAAGTCAGCTTACAAATCGAATGTGGCAGTGGTAGCGTGCTGACAGGACTAGCCAAACGTCAAGCGCAGAAAATTAACACTCTAGCGACCGATACAGTGGCTAAACTAGATAATATAAAACAACAATTATCAGCCCAATAAAAAAACCAAGGAAGTATATGACTCAACGTATTGCATTAGTGACAGGCGCTAGCCGTGGGATTGGTCAAGCAATCGCCAAACGTCTGGCAAATGAAGGCTATCTTGTCATCGGCACTGCTACCAGTGAAGAAGGCGCAGCGGCAGTCAATGATTACCTACAGGAATTGGGTGGTGCAGGTCGCGTGCTCAATGTGCAAGATGCCGAGCAAATCAACCAGTTATTTGATAGCATTGAAAAAGAATTTGGCAATGTACAGGTACTAGTCAACAATGCCGGTATTACCCAAGATGGTCTGCTCATGCGGATGGATGACAATGCCTGGGAGCGCGTGCTCGACGTGAATTTGACCTCGGTGTTTCGCACCAGTAAACGCGCCATAAAAGGCATGATGAAAGCGCGGCAGGGTCGCATTATTAATATCACTTCCGTAGTCGCTGCGATGGGCAATGCCGGACAAACCAACTATACGGCAAGCAAAGCAGGTATTGAAGGGTTTACCCGCTCACTGGCTCGGGAGATTGGATCACGCCAAATCACCGTCAACTGCGTGGCACCAGGCTTTATCGACACCGACATGACTAGCGAGCTTGATGAAGCATTGATTCAATCCATGCTTAATGCCGTTCCGCTAGTCAGACTGGGCAAACCTGAAGACATCGCCGCTGCGGTAAATTTCTTGGCAAGTGAAGAAGCAGGTTATATTACCGGCACTGTGCTTGACGTCAATGGCGGCATGTACATGTAAATGGTTTAGCCTGCCAAACACCAACCTAACGAGCGTTAAAATGCAGTTTTTGAACTTAAAATACAGTTTTTGAAATAGTAACAGGTTGCATTATTTTATTTTGAAATAGGCAATGAGCATGATAATATGCTCTAATATGTAGTTTACTCGATATATCATATACCCCAATGCAAGGAGAGAAGCATGAGTAACGAAATCGAACAAAAAGTAAAAGCCGCAGTAGCTGAGCAATTAGGCGTGAATGCAGAAGACATCAAAAATGAATCTTCATTTATGGATGACCTCGGTGCAGATTCACTTGACCTTGTTGAATTGGTGATGTCTTTTGAAAACGAATTTGGTATTACCATTCCTGACGAAGACAGCGCACAATTGACCACGGTGCAAAGTGCTATCAGCTACGTACAATCAAAATTGGCTAACTAATTGCTAGTTATTTAATTTAGCCGCTTACTTATCACTTAGTTAAGCGGCATTTTACCCCAGTTTTAGCGATAAAATTGGGGTTTTTATTTGTTTAAAATCAGCTCCAACACAAACTTCGTCCCGATAAACGCCAAGCCAAGCAAAATCACACCATATAGCGTCATATTAGCCGCGCGTTGACCTCGCCAGCCAAAGCGCCAATGTCCAACCAATAACGCCCCAAATACCAGCCAAGACAACAGACTAAACACAGTCTTGTGTACCAAATGCTGCGCCAGTAAATTGGTCGTATCAATAAAGCCCAACAACAGCGAAATCGACAATAGGCCAAAACCGACAGTAATCATATCAAACAGCAAGGCTTCCATGCTTTGGAGTGAAGGTAGTTTATCGACCCAGACACGGTGAAAGGTTTGACGTTTGAGTTCGCTGATTTGTAGCCGCAGCATAATCGCGGCAATCGCTGCCATAAATAGTACCGAATAGGCAGCCAAAGACATGATGATATGGGCTTGTAAGATAGGACTGATGGTTGATAGCGGGTGATACGGTGCATCGCCAAAAAAACCAATCATCATGCCCAAAAATGCCAACGGCGTTGCCAAAATCCCAAGCGGCAAAATTTGGCGGTAAAGACAAAACCCCCAATAAAATAACAGCATAAACAATGTCGTCAACGACACGACATTAAAAATATTAAAGTTTAGCCCGCCTTGGGTAATGATATCAGGATATAACACCACCGCATGACCCAATAACCCAATCAGCAATTGCCCAAGCACCATGCTTTTACGGATGGGCTTTTGTTGCGTAACTGCCCACATCAAATAGACGGTAGTTAAGCCATAACAGACTAACGCAAGTACAAAGATTACAAACACCCTAGCCTCATCAAAAATCATCAAATACGTGCAAAATGCGATGGTTATACTAGCATGACCCATGCAACAAATCGCGATTTTATCGGTATTATATTAGCAGTTTTAGCTAATTTAGCATAAAATAGTAAGATTATAAAATTGATAGCAATAGATTAGAGAAATTATATGTTTGAAACCTTAACCGAACGCCTGTCGACGAGTTTACGTAGTATCTCTGGTACAGGGCAGCTAACTGAAGACAACATCAAAGACACCTTGCGTGAAGTGCGTATGGCACTACTAGAAGCTGATGTCGCCTTGCCAGTGACGCGCGATTTTGTGTCACGGGTAAAAGACAAAGCCCTAGGTCAAGAAGTCCTTAAAGAACTCGCCCCAGGTCAAGCCTTTGTTAAAATCGTCTATGACGAGCTGACCGAGATGATGGGCAGTGCGAACCAATCACTTGAAATGACAGGTAAACCACCTGTAGTCTATCTACTAGCGGGTTTGCAAGGGGCGGGCAAAACCACCACAGCCGGTAAACTTGCCAAATATCTGCAAGAGCGCCATAAGAAAAAAGTCATGCTAGTCTCTGCCGACGTCTATCGCCCTGCGGCAATTAAGCAGCTTGAGCAAGTCGCTGAGCAAGTCAAAGCCAATTTTGTGCCATCAAGTGCTGACCAAAACCCGATTGATATCGCCAAACGCGCCATCGAACAAGCCAAAGTACAGTTTCAAGATATTTTGATTATCGATACCGCAGGTCGTCTGCACATCGACGAAGCCATGATGGACGAAATCAAAGCCTTAACCGCAGCCGTCACTCCGTCAGAAACTTTATTTGTGGTTGACTCAATGACCGGTCAAGATGCGGCAAATACGGCAAAAGCCTTTAATGATGCGCTACCTTTGACTGGCGTGATTTTGACCAAGACTGACGGTGATGCGCGTGGTGGCGCGGCGTTGTCGGTACGTGCTATCACTGGCAAACCGATCAAATTCTTGGGTCGTGGTGAAAAACTTGATGCGCTTGAGCCCTTCCACCCTGAGCGTGTGGCACAGCGTATCTTGGGCATGGGTGACGTATTGTCACTGGTCGAAGAAGTCGAGCAAAAAATTGACCGCGAAAAAGCGGAAAAAATGGCGAAAAAAATCCAAAAAGGCGGCGAGTTTGACCTTGAGGATTTGCTAACCCAATTCCAGCAAATGAAAAATTTGGGCGGCATGGCGGGCTTCTTGGATAAGATGCCAGGCATGAGCGGTGCGGATGTCCAAAAAGCGGTATCAGATGCCAAACCAGAAGAAAAGGTCAAAGAAATGGAAGCACTTATTCATTCAATGACCCCGTTTGAACGTAAAAACCCCGATAAAATCAACCCAAGCCGTAAACGCCGTATTGCGGCAGGCGCGGGTAAAGACGTACAGCACGTCAATCAGCTGTTAAAGCAGCACAAGCAAATGGCAAAAATGATGAAGATGCTATCTGACCCATCGGGCATCAGCAAAATGATGAAAGCGGTACAAGGGTTGACCAAGGGTATGGGCGGTGGCGGTGGTCCATTATTTGGACAAAACAACCAAGCAGGGGCGAATGCTACGACAGTCAACGGTCAGGCCAATCCAGTTGCGCCAAAATTTAAAACCCGTTTTTAAAATTTTAATCGCAGGATTGTACTTTCAAAGCCCGTATGCATTACGGGCTTTTTATTCATCTAAGGAATAATGAAAGTATTAAATATTCCAAGACAGTATAAATAAAAATCCTTACTATATTTTCAATCATTAAGCCATTGGATGTTTAGCGTGGCACTTTGAAAACTTATGAGGAAAACATGACAAACGCGACCCAAAATCACCCATTCACCACCCGTACGCAATTTAAAGGCAAAGTCTTGGCATTAGCCGGTATTTCAGTGATGGCAGTGGCAAGCTTAACTGCCTGCCAAAAAGCCCCGCCCAAAAACGACAGTGCAGCCAGCGCTTCAGCATCTAACGGCAATGGGGTATCTTTGCTAAACGTATCTTACGACGTGTCCCGCGAGTTGTATAAAGAATACAACCCGATTTTTACAGGGCAGCAAAAACAGACCGTCACTATCCAGCAGTCGCATGGCGGCTCAAGTAAACAAGCCTTGAGCGTAGCCAATGGGCTTAAAGCGGATGTGGTGACCATGAACCAAACCTCAGATGTAGAACTGCTAGTAAAAAAAGGCTTGGTGGATAAAAACTGGCAACAAGCGTTTCCCAATAACGCGGTACCTTATACCAGCACCATGGTACTATTGGTTCGTAACAACAACCCCAAGCAAATCAAAGACTGGGATGACTTGGCAAAACCCGGTGTCAGTATCGTGATTGCCAATCCAAAAACCAGTGGTACAGCGCGATATGGTTTCTTGGGGGCGTATGGATATGGCTTGCACCACTTCAATAATGACGAAGCCAAAACCAAAACGCTGGTGAAGCAAATTTTGAGCAATGTGGCAGTGTATGACAGTGGCGCAAGGGCAGCGACAACGAGCTTTTTACAACGAGAAATCGGCGATGTGCTGATTACCACAGAGAATGAAGCACAAATCACCAAAAAAGAATTTGCCGATAAAAACTTACAGATTGTTTATCCCAGCTATTCGGTCAAGATTAGTAACCCTGTCGCTGTGGTGAATGCCGTTACCGAGCAAAAAGGTACCACTGAATTGGCAAAAGCCTATTTAGCAGGTTTGTGGGATACGCCTGCCCAAGAGATTATGGCGAAGAATTATTTACGCCCTGTGGACGCGGCGATTTTGGCAAAATACCAAAGCCAATTTCCTGCAATTGCCACGTTTGAGCCAAATCAAGTTTTTGGTAGCTGGGATGAGATTATGAGCAAGTTTTTTAAAGATGGCGCAATTTTTGACCAATTGGCGGTAAAAAAATAGCCGTTGCCCTAGCGATTGGCGAGCGTAGTTAAGTCATACTTTAAGGCATCAAAACACACATCGGCAGTAAAGCCCCGATATTGCAAAAATCGCAGTTGACGGGCTTTTTCTTTAGGCTCTGTCGGGATGGCATCACCGTATTTTCGTACCCGTGCTGCCACCGCTTGGGCAAGCCAATCTACTTCATAGGTCTCATCTGGGTCGTCATCCGCCGTGTCTGATTCAATATCATTGAGTAATAAATCCTCAAAAAAATCATTGTGCGTCTCAATCCATGTATTAATCGCACTGACCGAACGGACGGTGGTCAATCCATGTTTTTTTAACGTTTTAAATATCCGCTGGGTACCATGCTGCTTGCCAATACCTTCTTTGATTAATGCAGATGTCATACGCTCATCACTTTGATAGCCTTCTGCTTCAAATTCGCTCAAAAGCGCTTCGATAGCCGCCGCATCACATCCTTTTGCCAATAGTTTGTCCCGCAGCTCTTTTTTAGACTGCTCACGCCGCCCAAGATAATAAAACGCCAGCCAACGCATGTAGCTCTCGGCTTTAAGTTTGTCATGGTAAGCTTGGCGTTGTTCATCAGTCATTAACTGATTTTCGATATTTTCTAACAAGGATTTAGGATCTGGCATAGCGGTTTTAAGGGTGATTAAAAAAAGATTAAACATCGGCTATCGAACAAGTCGAACAGTATAAAAACAAAAACCCCAGTAAAAACTAGGGTTTTGGTCAGCTAGGCAATTATTGCATACCTTCGACAAACTCAGGGGGTTCAACGTCAAGGGCTTCTTCTGGTACAGGTTCGACATTACCAAGCTTAGCAGCGCGCACTTTGGCTTCAATCTCTTGGGCGATTTGGGGATTTTCTTCCAAGAATCTAATGGCGTTGGCTTTACCTTGACCAATTTTACTGTCATTGTAGCTGTACCAAGCGCCCGATTTTTTGACCGCATCAATATCGACACCCAAGTCAACCACTTCACCTAGATGATTGGTACCTGTCCCATACATGATGTCAAATTCTGCTTGGCGAAACGGCGGCGCCAGTTTATTTTTGATTACCTTAACGCGGGTCTCAGAACCGACGATGTTTTCACCCTCTTTAACCGCACCAATACGACGAATATCCAAACGCACTGACGCATAGAATTTAAGGGCGTTACCACCCGTTGTGGTTTCTGGCGAGCCAAACATGACACCGATCTTCATACGAATTTGGTTAATGAATATCACCATACAGTTGGAGCGTTTGGCGTTACCGGTGATTTTACGTAGCGCTTGGCTCATCAAGCGCGCTTGCAGACCCATGTGGCTGTCGCCCATCTCGCCTTCAATCTCTGCGCGTGGGGTAAGCGCGGCGACCGAGTCAACAACAATCATATCCACCGCACCTGAACGCACTAACATATCGGCGATTTCAAGCGCTTGTTCACCGTTGTCAGGCTGCGTGACAAGTAAAGCATCGACATCAACGCCCAATTTTTTGGCATAAATAGGGTCTAGCGCATGCTCAGCATCGATAAAAGCACAGGTACCGCCTTGCTTTTGACATTGGGCGATTGCTTGCAAGGTTAACGTGGTTTTACCCGAACTTTCAGGACCATAAATTTCGACGATACGACCCTTTGGCAAACCGCCAATACCCAGTGCGATATCCAAACCCAATGAGCCTGTGGAGACTACATCCACGTTGATTTTTGCTGACTCATCACCCAGGCGCATGATGGTATTTTTACCAAATTGTTTTTCAATTTGTGATAAAGCAGCAGTTAAAGCTTTGGCTTTATTGTCGTCCATAAGGACTCCTTGTCATAAAAAAGGTTAATAAAAACGGGAAAAATTTAAAGGTAGTGATAAGTTAAAAAAGAAGTGAATTGATAAGGCTATAATAACAAAATATACGAAAAATTATAGGGCTAAATCACTCATATACGACATATATTGTCGCTTCTGATTGTTAATAATTAATTAAAAATAACATGAGAAAATCTCTAAATAAATGGGTGTTTTTTGGGTGTTTTCAAGCTATATGTTGCAACAAAAATCCCCACTAACAAAGTGAGGATATGCAATAGGAGGCGCTAATATTGAACCTTAGTGTGCCTCATCTTCTAGTGAATCGTTAGATAGGGTTTGGGTGTTGCTAGGTATGCCGGAACTAGGCATGGCAGTGCTCGGATTGGAGTCGGTTGTCGCTGCCAAATAGCTTTGCGGATGATGGTGAGTGATTTTTGCTTCTTCATGCGCCAGTGAGCGCGCCGCTTGACGTAGCTCAAATTTTTGCACTTTACCTGTCGAGGTTTTTGGAATTTGCGCAAAAATAATATGTTTGGGCACTTGGAAACCTGCCAAATATTTACGGCAATGGGCAATGATGTCTTCCCGATCTAGTGTCGAGCCTTCGCGGATTTCGATAAAGGCTACCGGTACTTCACCCCATTTGTCATGGGGAGCAGCAACTACCCCACAGCTTTCCACTTCTGGCATACGATACAGTACGTTTTCTATTTCAATACTTGAGATATTCTCGCCGCCCGAGATGATGATGTCTTTGAGCCGATCCATAATTTTGATGTAACCATCTGGGTATTTAACGCCCAAGTCACCGGTCTTAAACCAGCCACCGTTAAAGGCTTCTGCGGTGGCTTTGCGGTTTTTTAGATAGCCTTTCATCACCATATTGCCGCGGATAGCAAGCTCACCAATTTCGCTACCATCGGCTGCAACTGGGGTAGTGGTGCCTTGTTTGAATACATCAAATCCCGCTAGCAGATGTGAGTTCATGCCTTGGCGGGATTTTTTTTGCGCGCGTTCACTGACAGTCAAATCATCCCATTCTGGGCGCTCGACACACAGGGTGACGGGACCATATACTTCTGTCAAACCGTAGACGTGGGTGATTTTAAAGCCCATTTCTTCCATTTTGGCGAGCAAAGACTCAGGGGGTGGCGCGCCTGCGACATTGCAGCGTACTTCATGTTTGATAGCTTTTTTCAGCGCTTCATTACCATTGGCAATCATGTTATGCACGATAGGCGCTGCGCTATAATGAGTGACTTTTTCATCGGCAATCAACCGTAAAATCAAATCAGCATCAATTTTGCGCAAGCACACATTGGTACCCGCACGCTCGCCAATGCTCCAAGGAAAGCTCCAGCCATTACAGTGAAACAGGGGGAGCGTCCATAAATACACAGGGTGCTTTGGCATATCCCAATCTAAAATATTAGAGACGGCATTTAAGGTGGCACCACGATGGTGATACACCACGCCTTTTGGGATACCTGTAGTACCTGATGTGTAGTTGAGCGCGATGGCATCCCATTCATCAGTTGGTTTTTCCCAGTTGTCTAAGTCGGTCCCTGAGGCGATCAATTGTTCATACGTCATATTGCCAAATTGTTCAGTGGGCGTGACAGCAGGGTCGGTGGCATGAATGATAATTAAGTTAGGAAATGACTCTTGAACCAGCGCAATATGCTGTTCAAACTCAGTATCGACAATCAATACTTTCGCTTCACTGTGCTGCAGGCAAAATACCAAGGCATTGATATCCAAACGGGTATTTAAGGTACATAGCACACCACCAGACATGGGTACGCCAAATGCGACTTCAACCATGGGTGGGGTATTGGGCAGTAGCACTGCAACAGTATCGTCTTTATCGATGCCCAGTTTTTTTAGGGCATCCGACATTTTGCGGCAGCGATTATAGGTTTCGCCCCAACTTTGCCGTAGGTCATTGTGCTCATAATCTTTATACACAATCGCCGTTTGATCGGGATAGATGCTAGCAGTACGCTCAATAAAATCAATGGGCGTAAGCGGGGTATAGTTGGCAGGATTTTTTTCCAGCCCTGTATGGAAGTTTGGCATAACGACATCCCTGTAGTTAATAAATAAACGCCTTTATCATAACAAGGATTTTGACCAAATCCTATATATCAATCTGCTTTTTCACAAATATAAAAAAATGACAAAAACAGACAGCCCGCCTGTTATTTTATAAGCTAGCAAACCCAGTCAGGGTTTAGTCTTCGACAAATACGCAGCCAAGGGTGAACACACCGATATTTGCTATAGAGACACTGGCGGCAGGAAGAACTTCGGTGTTAACGTAACCGCGTGACGATAAATAGTTAAGTAGTGATTTAGTATGAGGGTTTAAATTACCGCTAAGCACATACATTGTACCTTTTTTACCATTGGCGGCGGTGATGGCAGCATCCGCGAGTCGCTCAATACATTTTTCAAAACTGCGCACCTTTTCAAAGGCGACCATTTGACCTGAGTCTTCCATTTTTACAATCGGTTTAATACCGAATAAATTGGCGAAAAAGCCGACTGGCGCTGAAATACGCTTGGTACGAATCATACCTTTAAGGTTATCAACTGCCAAATAGATATGGATTTTATCGCGCAGGCGGTTGATTTCGGTGATGATTTGTGGGACTTCCATGCCTTGTTTGAGTAAGCGTGAGGCTTCTTGTACAAGAACCGCTTCGCCATGTGAAATCGTGCGTGAATCATAGAGATAAATTTTCATGCGATGACTAAACATGGAGCTGATATTGAGCAAGTTTTTGTAGGTCTGGCTTAAAGAAGAGGACAAACAGATGAATAAAACTTCTTGCACGTCTTCTTTGATGAGCTGATAAAAGAATTCAATGAGCTGATTTTCAGTGGGGGCAGAGGTACTGATGTCGATATTGGGGGTATCGAGTAGAATACGCGATAAACTGTCTAAGCTTAGGTTTTGTCCATCTAGATAATTGGCACCGCCCATATGGATATTCATTGGCAACATTTTGACATTTTCTGGAATGCCAAGGTCGTCAAGACAAGACGTAGACGTGCTCACAATCATTTTCTTCACAGTAATTTCCCTCCTGTTGTACTTTTATCCTAGCGTGATATTAACATTGTCGCAAAAATAAGCATGATTTTTTTGTAGACTCATCGGGACAAAATTTGCCTTATGCTTTCAAAGATGACTATTTATAATAGGTTGACCTATTTTTGGTTTGATGTATGCTTAAGGTATGTTGATATAGCTACATTGCGTGACCACATTGACGAATTGATTATGATAACGAACTCATTTACAAAATGACAAGATTAGTT
Source organism: Moraxella osloensis (assembly GCF_001553955.1). Classification (NCBI taxonomy): domain Bacteria; kingdom Pseudomonadati; phylum Pseudomonadota; class Gammaproteobacteria; order Moraxellales; family Moraxellaceae; genus Faucicola; species Faucicola osloensis. The sequence goes on along the minus strand of NZ_CP014234.1, from coordinate 1,193,311 downwards.
CCTTAATGTGACCAAATAGTGAAAGGAAATTACTGCCAAGGATTATTTATGTCAAATAACAGCCAGATATCTACTCATAACACCCATTATCCGCATATTTTTGAACCACTGGATTTAGGATTTACCACGTTAAAAAATCGTATTGTGATGGGCTCGATGCACACAGGGCTTGAAGATCGGTTTTTTAACTATCCAAAGCTAGCCGCTTATTTTGCCGAGCGCGCTAAAGGGGGAGTTGCCATGATGATCACGGGCGGTATCTCGCCCAATCATGAAGGTTGGTTAGTGCCGGCAGGCGGAACGCTCAATCACAAAGGCGATGTAGTTAATCATCGTAAAGTCACCAAAGCTGTGCACCAATATGACTGCAAAATCATCTTGCAAATTCTGCATAGCGGTCGCTATGGTTATCATCCATTGGCGGTATCAGCCAGTGCCATCAAGTCGCCTATTTCACCTTTCAAACCTCGTCAAATGAGTGAAAAAAATATTTTGGCGACTATCAAAGACTATGCCAAAACTGCCAAACTTGCACAAATGGCGGGCTATGATGGTGTCGAAATCATGGGTTCAGAAGGCTATTTACTCAATCAGTTTTTAAGCAATCACGTCAATCAGCGCACCGACCAATGGGGTGGCAGTCTAGAAAACCGTATGCGTTTTGCGCTCGAAGTCATCAAAGCGGTACGTGCGGCGGTGGGAGAAGCGTTTATTATCACCTTCCGTTTATCGATGATTGACTTGGTGCCCGATGGCAACACCATGGATGAAGTCATTACCATCGCCAAAGCCATCGAAAAAGCCGGCGTGACCATAATAAATACCGGTATTGGCTGGCATGAGTCGCGTATCCCGACCATCGTCACGTCGGTGCCACGCGCAGCATTTGCCGATGTGATTGCTGAAGTCAAACGCCACGTGACTATCCCTGTGATTGCTGCCAACCGTGTCAATATGCCAGAGACTGCCGAGCAGCTGCTAGCAGAGAACCAAGCTGACTTGGTACAAATGGCGCGTCCGTTCTTGGCAGACCCAGACTGGGTGGCAAAAGCCAGTTTAGGACAAACTGACTTAATTAATACCTGTATCGGCTGTAACCAAGCGTGTCTAGATCATACATTTGAAAATAAACGCTCAACCTGTCTGGTCAATCCCCAAGCCTGTTATGAAACCGAGCTGGTCTATAAACCTGCCAAAAAAGCCAAAAAAATTGCCGTAGTGGGCGCGGGCATGGCAGGCTTATCAGCGGCGACGGTCGCCGCCAAACGCGGTCATCAGGTCACCTTGTTTGAAGCACAGGATAAAATCGGCGGACAGTTTAACTATGCCAAAGTGATTCCAGGTAAAGAAGAGTTCTTTGAGACCATCCGTTACTTTACCAATTTGGTGGACAGTTTAGGCATTGAGCTCAAACTGAATCATAAAGTGAGCAAAGAAGAGCTAGAGTCGGGTCAGTTTGATGATGTGATTATTGCCACAGGCGTTGTGCCACGGGCGCTTGACTTTGAAGGGGTGGAGTTACCGCAAGTGATGAGCTATGCCGAATTGCTATCGGGTCAAAAAGTTGCAGGTAAGCGAGTCGCGGTAATCGGCGCAGGCGGAATTGGCTTTGATGTCAGCGAATATTTAACATCCACCCATGTGAAACCGTTTGAAAAAGATGCGCAAGGCAACGTGATTTATCAACCCCATCCGCAAAGCGCAGCCTCATGGAAACGTGAGTGGGGGGTGGACACCAACGCACACTATGACAGCGAAGGTGGACTGGTAAAACCAGAGCCCATTACCCCGACCCGTGAAGTGTATTTGATGCAGCGTAAAAAAGGTCGCTTGGGGGCAGGTCTCAATAAAACCTCAGGCTGGGTGCACCGTGCTCATATCAACAAGCATGGCGTCAAACAGGTGAGCGGCATTGGCTATGAGAAAATTACCAATGAAGGGATTTGGATTACTAACCCAGACGGTCATAGCCAATTATTGCGCGTTGATAGTATCGTTATCTGCGCGGGGCAAGAATCGGTCAATGACTTAATGCCGGCCGTGGGTGATGACTTGACAGCGCAATATCACTTGATTGGTGGGGCAAAATTGGCAGGCGAATTGGACGCCAAACGTGCCATTCGCGAAGGCGCGGAAGTCGCTGCCATGTTGTAGCAGCTTTTACTATGTCATAAAAAAGGCGATGAATGAATGTCATCGCCTTTTTTATATCGACCGCGTGTTATTGAATGGCATCAGATGCTAAGAAAAAATTGCGCGCTTGCTGAGAGTCAATCAGTTTGTCTACAGCACCTTGCAAATCATGGGTAGTATGCGGCTGCTCAATCATCTCGCGAATGGTGTCATACAGCCGTGAAAACAACGAGAAATTACTCTGTAGCAAATAACTCATAATGAGCTCGCTCACCCCCGTCACTTCCAAATCAAGCGACGTCTTAAAGCGCAGCTCGCCATCCATCACATCCATTTCCAAATTGCCAATCATCAAATCATAATTTAGATAAGCCAGCATGGCGAGCATCTCAGGGCGATTGGCTTCAGCAATCGCAGTAGGATAAATACTATACACCGCAATCAATTGCTGCTCACTAAAAAAACGAATCATACAACCCCAATGGCGCTCTTTATCTGACACTTGCATCGTATAATGATGAATGCTTTGCTCATCTTGTTCGCTGGCAGGGTGATACATAAATTGATAACCCATGCTGGCTAAGATATGCTCTATGTCATCGGGGGTAATCGGTTGTAGTTCTAATTCGTCATCTGCATCAAGCGACTCACTGGCTAAAAGCGGTTCATCTTGTGAATGGCTATGTTCATCAAACGCCGCATTGACTCTATTTTTGACAAAAGGCTGATAGCCAGTAGCATCGCTATGCTCACCTGTCTCAGCACAATGACTAGGGTCAGTTGTTTTATCATCTACAGGGAGCGGCACTGATGTTTCAGCAGTAAAGAACAGTTTTAGGCGTTGCCATAAACGCTTCGGATTTTTGGACATTGATTTCACTTACCCAACAAAAAATAGCTAAAAATAGAAAGAAAAACGAAAAGCAGAACAGTTAAAAAACAAAAAAGTTAACAAACAGGTTGGCAAAACTTTGACGCTATCACCAAGCTTTATATGGATACTTTATATTGATAATAGCAAAGACCTGTCGCAAGTTGGTATATAATAAGCTTTCTACACAACTTTAGCCAATTATCTATACAATGGGTATAAGGCCGTGATTTATCAATTTAATCTGTTATCTATTTAATGACTTGCAAATTTTAATCAATGCTATGCCAAATCCAACACCCACTGCTATGCCTATCTCGGCGACCAGTTCGCTGCTAAACTGTCAAAATGTCACCATACAACGTGGCGAATTTCCGCTGTGTGAAGCGGTGAATTTGGTGCTAAACCGTGGCGATATTTGTCATTTGGTGGGTGAAAATGGCACCGGCAAAACCACATTTTTGATGCAGCTTGCAGGGTTGATTCCTGTGTTGACCGGTGATATCAGCTGGCAGGGCAAGGCAGGGTTACCTGTGCAGCCATTTTATGTGGCGCACCAATTGGGTATTCATTTGCAACTCACCGTTGAGCAAAATTTGCGATTTTTGTTAGCCTTGTATGGCATCAAACCAAGCGCAGAGGCGCTTGAGCAAGCACTCGATTGGGTTGGGTTAGCAGGTTATGAGAAAATCAACTGCTATCAACTCTCGGCAGGGCAGACGCGCCGCGTGGGTCTGGCACGTTTGCTGTTTGCGCTGGAGTATGTAGCGCAATTTCCTTGCTGGCTACTTGATGAGCCGCTGACCGCGCTTGATGTCAATATGATTGCCAAAATTGAACACTTGATGCAAACATTCGTTCAGCGCGGTGGGGCAGTGCTCATGACCAGTCACCAAACTGTCGCCGTCGCCAACAAGCAATTAGATTTAACCTTGTATATGGTTTAGGGGCAACTGCAATGATTGATTTTTCTGCCCTGTGGCAACGTGAATGGCAAATCAAGCAGCAAAATAAAGTGCAGTGGTTATATCCACTGGTGTTGTTTTTAATTATCATCACCTTATTTCCACTGGCGATGGGGACGGAGCCAAAATTATTGCAGCAACTAGGCGTGCCTGCGGTATGGATTGCAGCGTTATTGTCGCTGATCATGGGTATGGAAAACTTATTTCGCCCAGCACTTGATAACGGTACACTGGCACAATTGGTTGTCGCTCGTGCCTCGATTCCCACTTGGGTGCTAGTACGGCTCATCGTGCATTGGCTGACCAGTGCGGGGATGGTGTGTCTGCTCGCATTTTTAGCGATGCCGCTTTTTGGCTTGACCAGCCAAGCAGCCATTGCCCTGAGTGCGTCGATTTTGGTGGGTAGTCCGATTTTGCTATGCTTATCAGCGATTGCCAGCAGCTTGACATTATCGCTAAAAAACGGCGCGGTGTTAGTGCCATTGATTTCGTTACCGATGCAGCTGCCTGTGCTGATTTTTGCCACAGGGGCAGTGGGGCAATTTGCCATGGGGCTTAACGGTTATCCGATTTTAGCACTATTACTGGCGGGCAGTATTTTGGCAGTCATCGTCACGCCTTTTGTGATTGCATTTTCATTAAAACTGGCTTGGTTAAGCTGATGATTTTTAGATGAAAAAATCCCCAAATACCAGTAAAATAAGCGAACAAATATCTTATTGTTGATGGCTTACATTCATTTTAGAAAAAAAAGCAAGGCGCATTCCATGGCAGAAATTACCCCAAACGTTGGCAAAACTGGCTTTTTTTCTCGCCTTTGGCAAGGATTTCTTAAAACTGTTGGCACCAAAGAGTTTTATCGTATTTTTGCCCCTTGGGTGAGATATTTAGCTGTCATTGCTGCGCTGCTATTAGCGGTGGGTGCCGTTTGGGGATTAGCGTTTGCGCCTCCTGACTATTTGCAAGGCAATAGCTATCGCATTATCTTTATCCATGTCCCCACTGCCAGTCTAGCCATGTCAATTTATTTGGGCATGGCAATTTTAGGGGTGATTTTTTTGGTCTGGAAAATTAAAACCGCCAATTTGGTTGCCCAAGCGATTGCGCCGATTGGCTTCATGCTTTGTGTGTTAAGTTTACTTACAGGCTCTATTTGGGCAAAGCCTACTTGGGGCACATACTGGGTATGGGATGCGCGTCTCACTTCTATGCTGATTTTGGCGTTTTTATACGCAGGCGTGATGGCGCTATTTGCTGCATTTGAATATACCGCTAGTCGTGGTAAAGCGGCGGCGATTTTATCGATTGTAGGTGCGGTTAATTTGCCGATTATCAAATATTCTGTCAACTGGTGGAACACCCTACACCAAGGCTCGACATTTACCGTAACTGAGCGTCCAAAAATGCCGCCTGATATGTATATTCCGCTGTTGCTGATGATGTTAGGCAGTTATTTTTTGGTGGCTGCGCTGACAATCTATCGTACCAACACCTTGATTTTGCAACGCGAAAGTAGCAAACAGTGGGTGATTGATGAGTGCAAACGACTATATCGTTAAAGTGTTATCGTTAGAGCCTGCTTATTGACATAAAGTATCGCCATTTAACTAGCGATAGCTTTAATCCTATGCCATCAATCTATTCTCTAAACCTACATTCAAACCTGAGGTGACCAATGAGCCCGTATTTTCGTAATTTTGCCGAGTTTATCGCCATGGGTGGGCATGGTAGTTATGTGTGGTCAACTTGGCTACTGACTTTACTAGGCATTATCGCGCTCGTCTTTTTTAGTCGTAGTCAGCGTAAAGCGACCTACCGAGATATCACTACCCAGCAGGCGCGCCAGCAACAGCGTCATCAGCGTACGGCTAAGGGCAGCGGATAATAGTATTTATCGCCCTAATCAGTGTTATAATAGACAAGTAGCCCCATAGGGTTTGGTTCATCAAAAGTGAGATGAAAAAAAGCGATGAATAAAGTACGACAAAAAAAATTAATGTGGGTGATGGCAACCTTATTTGGCGCAATCATTGCCGTCGTCCTCGTGATTTATGCGGTAGGACAACAAACCGACTATTATTTTGACCCCACAGCCATTAGTCAAGGCAAGGCACCTGAAGATACTCGTATCCGAGCAGGGGGCATGGTCGTGCGCGGTAGTGTCGAGCGAGATAGCACAGACCCGCTCAATGTCAAATTTAAAATCACCGATTTTAAATCCACCGTACCGGTATCCTATAAAGGCATTTTGCCAGATTTATTCGCCGAAGGTTCGGGCGTGGTCGCCACAGGTGCGCTTGAAGGCAATACCTTTGTCGCAAGCGAAGTATTAGCAAAGCATGATGAGAATTATATGCCGCCAGAAGTAGCAAAATCACTAAAAACCCAGCATCAAGCCAATGGCACGGATGTCAACCAAGCCCAGTTTATGCCAGCTACCCCTGTCAAACAATAAATTCACTTAGCTAAAAAGCCAATTAGCTAAAAAATTAATTAGCTAAAAAATCAGCTGGCTAACAAAGCTATAGAGCTAAGAAAGTGGGCAATGACCCACTTTATTAAAAATTTTATGCCATACAAAATCTTTAACCATAAAAAAAGGAAACCGCTTGGGTTTCCTTTTTGTTCAGTTTAAAAAACTGATTATTTTGCAGCAGATGCAGAAGCATCAGCAACATTTGCAGCAGCAGCATCAGCAACTTGGTTAGCAGCGTCAGCAACAGCAGAATCTGGTGCAGCAGCAGATGCAGTTTCTACTACAACAGTAGAAGCGTTAACAGTTGCAGCAGATGCAGTTACTGCAGGTGCAGAAGCTTCAACAATGGTAGTCGTAGTTGATGAAGCAACTGTAGTTGAAGCAGTAGTAGATGCAGCAGCTGGTGCAGCTTCTTCTTTTTTGCTACATGCAGTCATAGCTAAAGATGCAGCAACTAAACTTGATACAGCGATTAATTTAATGTTCATTACGTGTTCTCCTAAAGAAAATAACCCCGTATTCACTCGACGATACTCTAAATAAAGCGTTTATTTAGAATTAAAGACACACGGGACATGAAACTGGTGATATTGTAGCTGAAACTTAGTCAAGATAAAATAACTTTCGTATAAAAAAATATAATAAATCTGATAAAAGGTTGTAACAAAATAACACCGTAATCACAAATACAACTTTTTGGACTTATTAATATCGTACGAAAAAGATATCTTCTTTTAGCTTTTCGCAGAAAATGACGTATTATACGCATAAAAATCTGGCAAGGATATCTTTATTTTTGTAAATTTACAAAATTTTTTCTATTTCCCGTACTGTATTAAATAATGCCTAAAAAATAATTTTTTTTTGGCAATAAATGGTTAATTTTAATCAGGTTTGGCAGATTATAGATAGGTAATAATAAGTTACATTAGTGGTATATTGTTAGGGTTTATTGTCAAAAATCTGTATAAAACTACGATTTCACACAGTAATTTTTAGGCAAAATGCTACAATGCCAAAATAAGCATATTATAAAAGCAAGATAGTATTTAAGGAGGTATTGGTATGAAGTGGGAAGATCGTGATGGTAGCTCGAATGTATTAGTCAGCGGCGGTAAAGCCGTGGGTGGCGGTATTGGTACTATTATCATTGGTTTGATTTTATGGCTGGTGTTTGGTATGAATCCTATGACTGCGATGCAAACAGGTTCTGCAATCACAGGTGGCAATAGTAGCGGTCAACAAACCCTTGACCAGCAAACGGCTGACCGCGACCAAAAATTTGTCTCAGTGGTGTTAAAAGACACGGAAGAAGTGTGGGGTCAGATTTTTAGTGAAAACAATATGCAATACCAACAGCCTAAATTAGTGTTATTTAATGGTATGGTACGTTCGGGTTGTGGTAATGCGTCTTCAGCGACAGGGCCTTTTTACTGTCCTGCTGACCAACGCATCTATCTTGATACCAGTTTTTTCCAAGAAATGCGCCAAAAATTGGGTATTACAGGTGACCAAAATGGCTCAGGTGATGCACAAAACCAAGGTAAAGCAGGTGACTTTGCACAGGCTTATGTGATTGCTCACGAGGTGGGTCACCATGTACAAAATCAGTTAGGTATTAGCCAAAAAGTAGATGAAGCCAGTCGCCGTGCCACGCAAGCACAAGCCAACAATTTATCAGTGCGTCAAGAACTACAAGCAGACTGTTTTGCGGGTGTTTGGGCAAACCGTAACCAACAGCGTGTTCAATTCTTGGAGCAAGGCGATATTGAAGAAGCGATTAATGCGGCGCAGCAAATCGGTGATGACCGTTTAGCCCAAGCCAGTGGCCGAGCAGCGGTGCCTGATAGTTTCACCCATGGTACCAGTCAACAACGTATGACATGGTTTTCACGCGGTCTAAAATCGGGTGATATTAACCAATGCGATACTTTTAGTGGTGCAATTTAAGTAGCGGTGTGATTTAAGCGCAAAGGATGCCAATAAAAAAGACGCCAACAAAAAGCTCAACACCAGGTTGAGCTTTTTTATTTTTATAAGTCAGCTAATTAATACGATTAAGCGGTAACATGATTAAGATTTATCTTTACGCGTCATTTGCTCAAAGAATTCATCATTGGTTTTTGAGTCTTTAAGTTTTTCTAGCAAAAACTCAGTGGCTTGTAATTCATCCATGGGGTGTAGCAGTTTGCGCAGAATCCATACTTTGCGTAGCATTGCTTCATCCATCAAACGCTCTTCACGGCGAGTGCCCGATTTTTTGATATTGATGGCAGGGAATACCCGTTTTTCGGCAATGTCTCGCTCAAGGGTAATTTCTTGGTTACCTGTCCCCTTAAACTCCTCATAAATTACCTTATCCATGGTACTGCCTGTGTCAATCAAAGCGGTTGAAATAATGGTCAAGCTACCGCCTTCTTCGACATTACGCGCGGCACCAAAAAAGCGTTTTGGGCGTTCTAAAGCATTGGCATCAACACCACCCGTTAGTACTTTGCCAGATGAAGGCAAAACCGTATTATAGGCGCGGGCTAGACGCGTAATGGAGTCAAGTAAAATCACCACGTCTTGTTTGTGCTCAACCAAGCGTTTGGCTTTTTCAATCACCATTTCGGCAACTTGTACGTGACGGGCTGGCGGCTCATCAAAGGTCGATGCGACCACTTCACCACGCACCGTGCGCTGCATTTCGGTCACTTCTTCAGGACGCTCGTCAATGAGCAGCACGATGAGATAACATTCTGGGTTGTTTTTGGTGATGGATTGCGCGATGGATTGTAGCAATACGGTTTTACCCGCTTTTGGTGGCGCGACGATAATCGAGCGTTGACCTTTACCAATCGGGGCAATCAAGTCAATGATACGACCCGTTAAGTCTTCTGTGGTACCGTTGCCGAGTTCTAGGCGAAGCTGCTGGGTGGGGAAAAGTGGGGTTAAGTTTTCAAAAATCAGTTTGTGGCGAGAGCGATCTGGGGTGTCAAAGTTGATTTCGTTGACTTTTAATAGGGCAAAATAACGCTCAGAATCCTTGGGTGGGCGAATCGTACCAGCGATGGAGTCACCCGTCTTGAGATTGAAACGACGAATTTGGCTCGGACTCACATAGATATCATCGGGACCTGCTAGATAAGAGCCTTCCGACGATCGTAAAAAACCAAAGCCATCGGGCAAAATCTCAAGCACGCCATCCCCATAGATAGCTTCACCGTTTCGGGCATGGGTTTTTAAAATGGCAAAAATGATATCTTGTTTGCGACTACGGGCCATGTTTTCTAGACCCATTTGCTCGCTAATCAACAACAATTCAGCAATCGATTTTTTTTTGAGTTCAGTCAAATTCATAGGTAAATCATCAATAACTAATTTTGAACCACCTCAAAACGTGAGTCGAGTAAAGGCGCTGCATCGTTTTAAGACAGTAGGGGTGAAGAGAATGTAAAGAGAAAAAACTAGAAACGTTTGAAATGATTAACTAAGCGTTGCAAACAGACAATACCAACTAAACCAAATAATAGTAAATGCCTGCTAACGTGACGTTAAGCATATCGATAAGATAGTTATTTTGTGAAACACACTATACGACTTGACATATTCATTTGTCAATGTATCGACATAAAAAACCGCGATTTTTTTACTCACAAGTATCAAAATCGCGGCGAATCTCATTGGTAACTATCAAAAAACAGACAGTTACCAATGTAACAATTGTAACAATTCAATTTAACCTATGCTAGGGCGTGTCCCTAATTCGGAACAAAGTATTTTTAATGGCCTAAATATGCCTAAATCTGGCAAAACTGCGTTAAATTGTTTGACAATATTCCAATATTATCTGCACAATTTGCCTTGTTTTGCTGGCGATTTAGTCTATTTTTAGCCTCATTATCCAAATAGGGACACGCCCTAGTGATTCTTCCCCTAGCGATTATAGGTGTTTGTTGATAAGGGCAGCTAATTGGGCTTTTGGTTGCATACCCATAGTGGCATCCACTTTTTCACCGTTTTTAAACACAAATAAGGTAGGGATACTACGGATACCATATTGCGCGGCTAGGTTTGGATTTTGGTCAACGTCGATTTTAACGATTCGCGCTTTACCCTCATATTCTGAGGAAAGCTCGTCTAATACAGGTGCGATGGCTTTACATGGACCACACCAAGTTGCCCAAAAATCGACCAATACTGGGGTATCTGATTGTAGTACTGCTTTTTCAAAAGTACCTTCATCGGCATGAATAACTGAAGACATAGTAACTCCTACGTGTTGATGTTGTTAACTGTTAGGTTTTGGATTACGGTTAAGTAATGACCCAAACCCTTGTTTTTGCCCAGTGCTTGTTTTTGCCTAATAAAAAAATCTTAATATTGGATACAATCAAACAGTGATAGAAACAATGATAGGATAATGAAATCTATTAAACAGACACCCAACGGCAAATTACTTTATAGTGATTATCATGATAGGGTCATATTAGCATAACACAACCCCAAAACAGGGTATGGCTATGGTTAATTGTTTTGATAGTTATGATAAGAAACATTAATGGCATCTAATTAATTGTATCTAAATGATTGTAACGATAGAATTTTTTAGAAAATATTACAGTCAATTTTTTTCACCGATGGACAGGCATGGGAGGAGGCAAAAATGGCAGTTGCAATAAAATGGCTTTTACTCAAGGGTGAAAATGCGTAAAATGGTGTTTAATCGAATTATTGACTTTAACCGACACTAAGTGAAATATGCCTGACTTACTTGCTAACAACGAACTTATGGCCGCCATTGATATTGGCTCAAATAGCTTTCATCTTGCCATCGCGCGGTTAGACCATGGGGAAGTACGCAAATTAGCATCAATGTCAGAAAAAGTGCAGCTTGCCGCTGGACTTGATGAAAACAACTATTTGTCGCTTGAGGCACAAAAACGTGGGCTGGATTGTTTGACCCGTTTTGTTGGACGACTAGACGCTGTCTCACCACAGCGGTTGCGGATTGTGGCGACCAATGCCCTGCGCCAAGCCAAGAATGCCGATGAATTTATTCGACAAGCCAATTTAATTTTACCCAAACCCTTAGAAGTCATTGCTGGGCGAGAAGAAGCGCGTCTAATTTATTTGGGTGTTTCTCATACCAATGCCAGTACCGACAAACGCTTGGTGATTGATATTGGGGGTGGTTCGACGGAGTTTATTATTGGCAAAGGCTTTGACCCGATTCTGACCGAAAGCTTACAAATGGGCTGTGTTGCCTTTACCAAATCCTATTTTACAGACGGCGCTATCACCGAAAAAGCGTTTGAAAAAGCGATTGCTGCGGCGAGAAAAGAAGTGCTTGGCATTAGCCGCTTGTACCAAAAAACGGGCTGGGACAGTGTCACGGGCTCAAGTGGCACGATTAAAGCGGTCAATCAAATTTTGCTGCAATTTGGACTTGCCGATGAAAATGCTCGTGTGACCTACAGCGGTGTCAAAGAAATCCAAAAATTACTGATTAAAGCAAAACATATCGACAATATTGATTTTGCCGACATTAAAGACACCCGTAAAGTAGTGTTGCCGGCTGGTGTCGCCGTGCTGCTCGCAGCGATGAATGTTTTGGGCATTGATACCATCTCTTATTCAGATGGTGCGCTGCGTGAAGGTGTCATGTACGACATGCTCGGGCGTTTTGCCAGTGAAGATGTACGCGATCGCAGTGTACAAGCCTTGATGACGCGTTATTCGGTTGATAGAAAACAAGCAAAACGTGTGGTACGTACCGCGCAGCAGCTGTTTGACCAAGTGAGAAATCGCTTGGGGCTTGATGAAGAAGACGCGGATTTACTTCGCCGTGGTGCCTATTTATATGAAATTGGTCTTGCCATCAGCCATAGTAGCTATCACAGGCACAGTGCCTATTTGGTAGAAAATTCGGATATTGACGGGTTTTCACAAGTGGATAAAACACGCTTGTCACAGCTAGTAATGCACCATCGCCGTAAATTAAAACCTGATAGTTTGGATGAAGTCAAAATGGTCGGCGGTGATAATCTGGTGTATTTAACTTTGATTTTACGCCTAGCGGTACTGGTGCATCACAGCCGTAGCAAACATGATACGCTACCGATTCAGCTAGCGGCTAAAGATAACCATACTTGGGAAGTTTCGGTAAATTTAGCGGATGATAACGCAAGTCTTGTGCTGTCAGATTTGCAAGATGAAATTGATATTTGGCAAAAGTGGGGCATGAGCTTATCCGTTACTACTTATGAGCCAGCTATTGCGTAAGCAAATGGCTAAGTAAATAGTTAAACAAACAGCTAAGCAAATTTTTAAATTTTAAATAAAGTTAAGCGTTTAGGTCTGTCATACTCTTTTGAGATGACAACAGTCGCAGTAAAACAAGGGAATAACGACAATGAGTGTTTGGGAAAAAGTACAGCTTGCACGTCATGCAAAACGACCATTATTTTTGGATTATGCCAACCAGCTGTTTACGGAATTTGATGTGCTCCAAGGGGATCGCGCGTATGCCGATGACAAAGCGATTTTGGGCGGGATGGCGATGTTTAACGACCAGCCTGTCATGCTGATTGGTCAGCATCGCGGTCGCAGCACCCGTGAGCGTATTGAATACAATTTTGGTATGGCGAACCCAGAAGGCTACCGCAAAGTAGTTAGACTGGTGCAAATGGCAGAACGGTTTAAATTGCCGGTGTTGACCTTTATTGATACCCAAGGCGCATATCCTGGCGTAGGTGCAGAAGAGCGTGGTCAAGCGCAAGCGATTGCCCAAAGTATTGCGGTATTTTCATCCTTGAATGTGCCTGTGATTGCCACGGTAATCGGTGAAGGGGGTTCAGGCGGTGCATTGGCGATCGGCGTCGCTGATCGTATCAATATGCTAGAAAACAGCATTTATTCCGTGATTTCGCCTGAAGGTTGTGCGTCGATTCTATGGAAAACGGCTGAAAAAGCGCCCCAAGCCAGTGAGGCATTGAAACTCAGTGCGGTAAATTTAAAATCCCTTGGCTTGATTGATGAAGTCATCGCAGAAGGCGAGGGCGCGCATATTAACAGCGATGTGGCTATGACCAACCTTAAAGCCACACTTGAGCAACAGTTAGCGGTGCTTATAAAGCTTGATGAGCAAACGCGTCTGCAACAACGCTATGAAAAACTGATGAGCTTTAATTCTACGGTGTCATTACCAAAAGCCTCTGCTTGATAGTCAGTGATTTAACCTATTTTAATTTTTAATGATTCATGGGCGTTTATTGAGGCGCCCATTATTTTATCCAATTTGTTTTATCCCACTTGTTTTATTTCCTGGTTTTTCTCTTGCCGCATGAGCTTGAGCACTATGTCGTCTATCCCTATGTCATCTGTCCTTATGCCACCTGTCCCCATGTCACCTGTTATTGAAGCGACTCAGCAAAGTTATCAAACCCATATCAACCCGCACCCCAAGGCTACCACTAAAATTTTTATTGCGTGCAGTGGCGGGCGAGACTCGATGGCATTACTGTTCGCCTGTCAGCAGCTACAACTACCGATTCATGTCATTCATATCAATCATAAATTGCAAAAAATCAGTGATGACTGGCAACAACTGGTAGAAGGCTATTGCCACAAGCACCACATTGACTATGACAGCGTTTGTATCGATTGGCAATCGCAGCAAATTTATGCCGCCGATAGCACAATTAACCATGAACAACAAGTCAATGAACAACAAGGCAGTACACAGGAAGTCAATGAACAACAAGCTAGAACCGCCCGCTATCATGCCATCATACAGATTGCAGGCGAAAATGCCATTGTTGCCTTGGCGCATCACGCCAACGATCAGGTGGAGACCTTGTTGATGAACCTATGCCAAGGGACAGGATTGACGGGGCTGACAGGCATGACGGCGTTTGGGGTGCAGCACGAATTTGGCACACCCATTTGGTTATGGCGTCCGTTGCTCGGGATAACGCGTGATGAGATTAGCGACTTTGTAGCAGCGCAACATATCCCTTATGTCGATGATCCTACCAATTTTGGCGTAGCTAATCAGCGCGCTTTTTTACGTAATCAGATTTTGCCACTCCTTGATGAGCGCTTCCATAAGCTAGTGCAAAATATCACCCGCACTCAGCAAAACCTAACCGAAGCGCAGCGTATAGTCGAAGAGCAATATCAACAAGATTTGGCGCTATGCCAGTGGTCAAATGGCTGGACAAGTCATCAGCAATGTTTGCATATCCTTAATCTAAAATCACTGAGCCAAGCCAGACGCTTTAACCTATTGCATCATTGGGTCAAAGGCTCACAAAAATTTGCCCCAACTCGGCAATTGATTGTACAAATTGAGCGGTTACTACAATCAGCGCAAACAGACCAGCAAGCCATTTTGCAGTGGCAGGGGATTGAAATTAGAAAATACCGCGATACGTTATACCGCCTTGATGCCGATTATGTGAAGGCGATTCATGGCAAGTCAGATAACAGGGTATTAGCCAATTTGGCTGCCGATGTGGCATTATCTGTGGGGCTGTCTCTAGAATTGGCGCTTGCTAGCAGAGCCGTATTGCCAAATGAGTCTTTTCAATTATTGTCACAATCGTTTCACCAATCGTTTAAAAAACTGTGCCAACGATTTGACATTCCTAGCTGGGAGCGACAATTTGCTAAAGTGGTCATTCTGGAGGACAACAACGAAAAGGCGCTCACGGCATCTCAAACACCAAAACGGCTTGCTTTATTATTGCCAAATATCAGTGTTTGGCTGGCAGATGCCAGTGAGCTGAATTTGGCTACCCAAGCGCCTTGTCCGTGGCACTTGGTTTGGACAGACAGTCTTGATAGTCAATCTCATTGATTTAACACTAGCATGGACTGAGACTGTCATGGACTAAGACTATCAAACCACTAATAATCCCTTGAATTTGCGCCATATATACCAATTTACGCTGTAAATTTGTCATCAAAATTTGCCGTAGGTATGGTAGACTTATTTGCGAATAATAGCGAGGGCGAACCCTTTAACTGCTTTCGTGACCCCACAAAAAATGATTACAAAGGACATCTATGGCAACCACAACTTCTCTTAATATCGCCTTTATTGGTGGCGGTAATATGGCATCGGCGCTTATCGCAGGGCTATTAGCAAAAGGTCAGCCAACTAGCCTACTGCATGTGGTAGAAACCGATGCTAAGAAGTTAGCGGATTTTCAAGCCCAAGGGTTAAATACCTACAATGCGAGCAATATCGACGATACCAAACGCGCCATCGAAAAAGCCGATGTGGTCGTGCTCGCCGTCAAACCGCAGGTCATTAAAGATGTGTTACTGCCAGTCAAAGATAGCTGGGGCGAGCAAGTGGTTATTTCAATTGCCGCAGGGATTGGTACCGAGAGTTTAGCCGAGTGGTTGGGGCCGCAAGTCAAGCTAGTGCGGGCGATGCCAAATACCCCTGCGATGATTCAAATGGGTGCCACAGGCTTGTACGCGACAGCAGCGGTCAGCGAGGCGCAGCAGCAACTTGCGCAGCAAGTGATGTCCGCGGCAGGACTGGTGTTATGGGTAGATGACGAAGACCTACTGCACGCCGTGACCGCTATCTCAGGGTCAGCGCCTGCGTATTTCTTTTATATGTTAGAGAACATGATTGCCACGGGTGAAAAATTGGGGCTGACCCAAACCCAAGCAACGGCTTTGGCAATGCAAACGGCACTCGGCTCAGCGCAAATGGCATTGACCAGTGATGATACGCCAGCTGAGCTGCGTCGCAAAGTGACCTCGCCCAATGGGACTACCCAAGCGGCAATTGAAGTGATGGATGCCAAACAAATGCATCAAATTATTGCCGATGCCATGCTAGCGTGTGAGCAGCGCTCGCGTGAGATCAGCCAAGCGTTTGGCAAATAACTCGACTTGGCTAAAACATGGGCTACAACATTGGCTACAACAGCAAATTTTAATTAACTATCTTAACGTCTTATCGTTAACAAGTGTGTAAGCAGCAAATAAGGATAAACACAGGGCATGACTAATCTTTTGGCAGGTTTGTTTGATATCGTCGTCGCGGCGGCGATGATACTGGTTTTCTTTCGATTTATGCTGCAGTTTGCTGGCATTACCGCAAAGGATGCGTTTGCTAAACCCATTTATCGTATGACACGCATTGTCGATGTTTTTGGACGTATTTTCCCAACCCTTGGTGATGGCAGAATCAATACCGCAAGTTTGGTGTTGCTGTTTTTGCTGCGGATGATTTTTATTTGGGGCGTGCTTGGCATGATGCGCATTGATAGTCAAAATATTGGGCTGTTTTATATGCCAGAGGTGAACTTAGCCATGATCGATTATCTATCGCGGCATTTTTCACCTGTCATGATGTTTTTTGTGGCGGCGGTGACCTTGCTGATTGATTTTTTAAGAATGTGTCAGTACATCATTATTGGCTCGTTTATCGGGGGCTGGGTGATGCTTTTTACCCAAAAAATGCCAGCGATTTTTGGACTCCTCACCTTGCTTAGTGAGCCAATTATTCAGCCATTTCGCAAAGTATTACCTGCCACAGGTATGCTTGATTTGGCACCTATGCTGGGTTTTTTCTTGATTATTTTGCTAGAAACCTTGGTACAAACCGTAGGCTTTTATTTATTAACCCTCTAGTCTTTGTAACCCTATAGTCTTTGGCAAACGACGATTAAATGAGTAAGCTTTAAAGCAGTGGGCTAAACAGGCGAATAGCGTTGTCCAAGAATTTTGCCCCAAAGCTACGCTGCTGCCATCCATCGCGCTGTAATGGCTCACTTTGTCGCAGATATTTATGCTGGCAAGTGAGTATTTGCTGGGTCATGGTACGATTATAAATCGCCATACTCACCTCCATATTCAGATAAAAACTGCGCATATCCATATTGACGGTACCAAACAAGCAATAATCGTCATCCACGCACAAAATCTTGGCATGTAGCAAGCCTGGATTAAACAAATAAATCTGCACCCCTGCTGACAACAGCGGCTCAAAATAAGCCTGTGAAGCAAACTGTACCAACAGTGAATCTACTTTTTTGGGTACATTTAAAATCACCTTGACCCCACGCTTGGCAGCGGTAGTCATAGCAAGCAGCAGCGCATCATCTGGCACAAAATAAGGCGTGGTAATAACCACTTGTTTTTTGGCGGCAAAAATTGCACACACCAAGGTTTCGTAGATGACATGCTCCGTTAATTCTGGCGCCGATGGAATCAGCTGCAAGCTGACTTGACTCACCGATGGGTAAGCTTGTAGGCTGCTTTGCAGCGGCAAAATGTTAAGCAGGGGCGGGTTAGGGACACGCGTGTTAGCGTTTTGACCTGCCCCGCGAGCGTTAGCCTCGTGTTGTAATTTGCGATGATGCAGCTTTGAGGTGTCAATATACAGCGACTGGGTATAGAACGACTTGGTAAAGCGATTAACGATTTTTTCAAGGTTTGAAAAATTGGCGTTGGTTTCTGCGCTGATATCCGTGGTCGTGACAAGTGCCATGGCTTTCACCGAATTGACGGTATCATGACTTTCCACCCGTATCATGGCATCAATCCATTTGCCCACATGCGCGTCTCGTTTGAAAAAATCTGGGTCGATTAAATTAAAACTTCCCGTATAGCCATAGCAACTGTCAAAAATAGCCAGCTTACGATGGTTGCGGATATCAATACGTTTGACAATGGTTTTGAACAAGCCTACGGGCAACGACTCATGCACAAAGACATCAGCGGCTTTGAGTTTTTTTACCCACTGACTGCGAAAAAACGCATGACTGCCAACGCTATCAGCGAGCAAATGCACGGATACGCCGCGCTGGGTAGCCGCCATCAAAGCTTCTAATAACTCAATCACCCGGCCTTGTGGCGACACAATATAAAACTCTAGCAAAATCATCGTGTTTGCCGCACGGATATCGGCTAATAAACTGGCAAAAATATGGTCAGCGTCTGTTATCAGCGTCAGCGTATGATTGTCGTACACGCCAAGCCCAGTTTTTAGTAGGGCGATATTGCTCAGTTGCCGTGCTTCGGTGTCTAAGTTTTCGGAAATTTGATTAAAATCAATCTGATGAGCATTGGCAAAGTCACGCAGTAATTTTTGCGCCATCAAACTGCGCTTACGGTACTGGTGTCCAATATTGATTTCACCAAATAGCATATAACCGATGATGCCAACAACAGGCAGGGCAAATAATACCGCAATCCAAGCAATTGCTACGCTTTGGCGGCGCTGCTGTTGAATAACCCGCACAACTAGCCAAAGCATGATAAGAAAATGGGCAATAACACCTAGCTGCCATAGCAACGTCTTGACAATCGACCACTCCAATAATAAGCCCATAATAGCTTGCCTAACCTAGCATTGAGGTGTAATGAAAGCGCTTGGGAATTCTTTGACCATGAGGGTGGACAATGTCAGCGACTTTGAGCACGTGTTGTATCCAAATATCTGCGCATTGTACCGCTGTCACAAGCTTATCACCCAGTGCCAAGCGACCTGCGATATAACTTGCCAGACTGCAGCCTGAGCCATGATATTCACCCGCCAGTCTTGGCAAAATCGCTTGGTATGCCAGTCGGCAGGTTTGGTTATCATTAACGTATAAATATTGCTCGATACCAGCGGCTTGGCTATCGTGAGACGTCTTGACTAGCACTGCTTTGGCACCTTGTTGACACAAATCTTTGGCGGCGGCATGTAGATTGTCGATGCCTGTCAAATCACGCAGTTCAATGCTGTTGGGAGTCATTAGGGTCGCAAAAGGGGTCAACTGGGCAAAGGCAGCCACCAAAGTGTCTTTGTCACCTAAAGCACCGCCACTGTTGGCCACCAGTACGGGGTCAAGCACATACGGCGTACCTGTTGCAATACTGCCATCGGTGAAAAGCTGCGCGAGCATTGCAATATTGTCAGTGGTGCCAAGCATCCCTGACTTGATGGCTTTGACAGGCAAATCATTAAGCACCGCCAGTGCTTGCGCTCTTACCAGCTCACTTGCGCATGCCTCAAACCCAAAAACTTGCTGTGAACTTTGAACGGTCACTGCGGTACAAGCAATCGCTGCATGACTCCCTGCTTGCCCAATCGACTCAATATCCGCTTGCAAGCCTGCGCCACCTGATGGATCTAACCCCGAAAAACACAATACAGTGGGGCGCAGTGTCATGCTAGGTAATAAAATAGGGGCAAGGGTAGCAGGGGTTGACATAAGATTTTCACAGGCTGGCTATCAATCCTCATAAAGGATTGGTTAAATGGTTTTTTTAATCATTATTTTCAAACAGATTATCACATAACGATTGGGTTGTATAGGTAGGCGTTATAGCTAGGCACAGTACCACTGCCAAGGTGCTGCAATTATTCTCACATAATTTTTTTAAAAAGTCTTGCAAATTTGGATTGGTTTGTTATAATGCCCACCCACAATGCTTGAGGTTAATGGCGACATTGACTAAAATTATTGTACGGTGTTATAGATAAGTAAGAGCAATTCGGTGACGTGGGTGAGTGGCTGAAACCACAGCCCTGCTAAGGCTGCATACGGGAAACTGTATCGAGGGTTCGAATCCCTCCGTCACCGCCATTTATTGAACCAAAATTAGTTTTAAAATTATTTAAAATAAAGTTTGACAAAATAAATACTCTAACTTATAATAGCGCCCACTTCAAACGAAGACATTAGTTAAGCGCTTGTAGCTCAGTTGGATAGAGCATCAGGCTACGAACTTGAGGGTCGGGGGTTCGACTCCCTCCAAGCGCACCACTAATTATTTTGTTAAAATTAATCGCCACTCTTTGAGTTTAGGCGATTTTTTTATGTCTTATTTTTTTATACATCATATTACTCGGCGGGTTATTTTGCCGTTCCGTTTTTTTCACCCCTGCCTCACTATTGCCTAAGGCATTTTCATCCCAATTGTGTTTATCCCAGTTATGTTTATCTGAGCCATGCAATGATGGGTCTGTAGTTGGCGTTTGAGTCATAGCCTTTTGGTTGTATTTAGGCTACAATTTCGTTTAATTACTCCTATCATTCGCCCGCTATACCTATGCCTAAGACCAAGACCCCAATATTGAAAACAGCTGAGACCAACAGCCAGCCGCAATCCATGCAATCAGCGCCATTGCCAGAACAACAACCCGTGATGGCAAAAGCGGCTACTCGGCTGATTGCTATGCTGTATGATGGTATGTTGATTTTGGCGATGCTATTTTTTGTGCAAATGCTGCTTATTGTATTGGGGACTAAACTGCTAGGTTTGGCAGGGACGGATATGAAGCAAGCGGCGACATTACCGCTATGGTATCGTAATGTTGTGCAAATCCCTGCGTTTGTGATTATCTTAGTCGGGTTTTATGGGGTGTTTTGGCGTAAGGCAGGGCAGACGCTTGGCATGCAGACTTGGCGGCTTAAAACCATGAACCGTGATGGCTCATTGCTAAGTTGGCGGCAATCGATGATGCGGATATTAGCCGCCTGTTTATTGCCGGTGGTCTGCGGGATGATAGGCTATCTTATCCACCAGTCGGTGGGCGCGCTGTATTTTAGTATGTTTATTGGGCTGTTGTTTAATTATTGGTTTGCATGGGTCAATAAGCAAGGCTTGGCGCTGCATGATTTGCTGTCAAACACCGTGACCATGAAAATGCCAAAAATTAACCACGAAGGCTTGTTTGCTGGGTTTAGGAAAAAATAAATATTTTTGACGTTTATCTAGGAAAAAATGAATGGAAATTGTTCCTGACATTCTGTTATTAATTTGTCATATAAATGGTCTGTATTCTCCCCACGCAAAGAATGTTCGCTTAACATAAGATAATAATTCAAATTATCATAAGGTATATAAATTATCCAATCACCAGTAAGAGAGCTATTTTCTTTTTTAACTTTCAATGTGCTCTTCAAAATATTTTTAGGAAGATTATTAGCATAATCATTAAGTGAATTAGATGATATCAGAGTCTCTTCATTGATTTTTTGAAAGTTGTCTGATGCTTGAATATGATTAGATGTATTAACTGCAATTTGTTTAATGGTTCCTAAGAAATAGTGCTTATGCCAAAACCCCCTTAGTTTACCTTTGTTAAACTGAGCTTCTTTTTTGGTTTTAGTCTCATTTATTAAACCTTCTAAATAATTTATTTCTTTAGTAACTGCATCTACATCTCGTCCTGAATCAAGCATTTCCTGTAATTGGCGTTTTAGCAAATTCGACAGTCTATGTTTATAGTTTGGTTTTATTCCAAAATGAATATCTTGCTCTTCTTCTGTATAGCCAAATATCTTCATATATATTCCTAATACAATTATAAATCGCATTTATTGAGATTCATTTCTCTCTTTCCCATAACCAATCCGCCAAATCAACGAGATAGTTTTCCATGCCAAATTCAGCAACGATGGTATTTTTTGCCGTATCAAACAAGCTTTGGGCATAGTCTTTAGCAGCTTCCACGCCCAGTAATTTGACATAAGTGGATTTATCCAATTTTTCATCACTACCCGCAGGTTTGCCAAGCTGTTTGGTGTCAGCAGTCACATCCAAAATATCATCTTGTACTTGGAAAGCCAAGCCAATCTGCTCGGCAAAGCTATTGAGTGCTTGGCGTTCGCTGTCAGTCGCGTTGGCACAGATGGCACCCATCAATACTGACGCTTCAATGAGCGCGCCTGTTTTGTCACGGTGGATGGCCTCAAGCTCAGTTTGGCTAAGCTGTTGGTGTTCGCCATTTAAATCCAGCATTTGCCCCATCACCATCCGCCGTGCCCGTGGCGCAAACGTGGCAGAAAGCGGGGTAGCAAACTCACTGTTTTCACCAAAATACGTATGGGTTAGGGCTTCAAATGCTAAGGTCTGTAGCACGTCACCGGCAAGCATCGCAGCGGCTTCACCATAGGCGATATGGGTGGTAGGGCGCCCTCGGCGCAGCGCATCATCATCCATACAAGGCAAGTCATCATGCACCAGCGAATAGCCGTGTAGACACTCTACCGCCATCATGGCACGGCGCACGTCATTAGATAATTGATGGGATGGGTGGGTAAGACTGCTTTCGGTTTTTACTGTGGCAAAAGTTGCTGCAATCAGTAAAGGACGTACCCGTTTGCCGCCATTGGTCATCGCGTATAGGCTTGCTTCATGCAGCGGCGAGGGTAACTTACAGGCTTGGAGGTAGGCTGTGATATCCGATTCTAATTGGTCAATGACTTGGCGCGAAAAAGCAGTAAATTCCATAATCAATTCTTTTGTATGTGTTAAAATTTTGAGCAATAAAAAAGCTGCCCCCGTTAAGGTTGAGCAGCCTTTTTGCAAAATGGCGCAACAAGTTTAACCCATTAGTCTAGGAAATTAAAGCTATCTAAATCCATCGCCATTAACTCGCTTGGTGCCAACATGCTCTCTGAGTGACCTGAAGCGCGTGGCAATAGTTTTTCAAAATAAAACTCAGCGGTTTTGATTTTGGCTTCATAGAATTCTTTGGTTTCGCTGCCGCCATTTTTGAGTTTGTCATACGCTACCGCCGCCATGCGTGCCCAGTGATAGCCCATGATGACATAGCCTGAGTACATTAAGTAATCATCGGATGCTGCTGAGACGATTTCACGGTCTTTACGAGCCGTGAGCATAATACGTGTGGTAAGGGTATTCCACTCTGCACAGTATTTGGTCAATTCCCAAACAAATTTACGCATCCCTTTATCTAGTGCGTATTCACTACACCATTTCATGATATTGGCGGTGTAATCCAGCAGCACTTTGCCTTTTGATTGGATTAACACTTTACGACCTAGTAGGTCAAGCGCTTGTACGCCTGTGGTGCCTTCATAAAGGGTTGAGATACGTGCATCACGGGCGATTTGTTCCATGCCCCATTCTTTGATATAGCCATGACCGCCGTAGATTTGCATACCATGTTTGGCGCATTCAATGCTTAGTTCAGTTAAGAAGCCTTTGAGTATTGGGGTATAAAAGCCCAATTTATCATCCCATTTGTGGAACTCAGCATCGTCACCGAGCATCGCTGCTTCAAACATTTTGTCAGCATAGCGTGATGCGTGATAAATCATTGAGCGCGCGCCTTCTGAGAAGGCTTTTTGGGTGAGTAACATACGCGCAACATCGGCATGATGGATAATCGCATCAGCCACTTGGTTTGGCTCTTTGGTACCTGATAGGGTACGCATTGAGCGGCGTTCTTTGGCATAGGGCAATGAGTTTTGGAAAGCCAATTCCATATGCGCTAAACCTTCCACACCTGTGCCTAGGCGGGCAGTGTTCATAAAGGTAAACATGGCTTTTAAGCCTTTATTCGGCTCACCGATTAAATAGCCTGTCGCATTATCAAAGTTGAGTACCGCCGTGGCTGATGCTTTGATACCCATTTTGTGCTCAATTGAGCCACAGTTAACTGGATTACGCTCACCAATGTCACCGTTTTCTGTGACCAAGAATTTTGGCACGATAAATAACGAAATACCCTTAGTACCTTCAGGCGCATCGGGTAGGCGTGCTAATACGATATGCACGATATTTTCTGTTAGGTCATGTTCACCGGCTGAAATAAAGATTTTGGTACCACTAATCTTATAAGTACCATCCTCTTGTGGAATGGCTTTAGTTTTAACTTGACCCAAGTCGGTACCACATTGTGGCTCAGTCAAACACATGGTGCCCGACCAACGACCTTCTACCAAGGCTGGCATATAAGTGGCTTTTTGCTCAGGGGTGCCGTATTGCATGATGGTATTCATACAGCCCACCGACAGCCCTGGATACATGGCAAATGCCCAGTTTGCCGTGCCCATCATTTCACTTTTGATGAGGTTGACAGACATTGGCATATTTAAGCCACCGAATTCTTCAGGAAACGGTATGGCTTGATACCCAGCTTCAACGAACATATCATAAGCTTCTTTAAAGCCTTTTGGCGTGGTGACAACACCTTTGTCAAAATGGCAACCTTCATCGTCGCCTGATTGGTACAGTGGCATCAACACATTGCTACAATAATCCGCAAAACTCTCAAGCATCATATCCACGGTTTCAGGATCGGCATTTTCACCACATTTTAAGGTTTTATAGTGTTCTGGGTAATTAAATACTTCATTGGTTAAAAAGCGAATATCACGCAGGGGGGCTTTATATGATAATGGCATACGCTGAAATCCTTTTAAGAGACTATTAACTAAGATAGAAAGTGAAAGGTAAAAATAAGTCCGCTCAGTATAAAGGTATTTGCCCCTAAAAGCTTCAAATCATAATAAATATTCATAAATAATACTAATTATCATAAAATTATTTTATGATTTTGTGGTCATCGAGCAAGGGCGCGTGGTGGAGACAGGCACGCATGATGAACTGTATCGCAAGCAAGGCAAATACTATGAGATTTTTAATGCCATGTCCGATAGTTTAAATCTTGATAAAATCACCCAAACGTTAGACAGCCACTAATTTTGTGTTCATTGTGCAGGCTTAGCACGCGCACTGGTAGCGCTAAGCGGATTAATGCCGTAACCTGGCTGACTTAAATTTATGCTACCATAACTGTTTTGTTATATTCACCCAACTTCACCCAACAAGTTAGTCAATACTCATGGAATCTCAAGTCTTAAAAATATTTTTGGCACTGGTGGTACTGGTCAATCCCTTTGCCGCGTTATCGTTATTTATTGATATCACCAAAGACGCCAATCGACAACAAACTCGCAAAGTTGCACTGATTTCAGCGATTACCGTGTTTGTGACCATTGCGATATTTTCGCTGGCAGGCGAGCCTATTTTAAAGGTGTTGGGTATTTCGCTTGGGTCATTTCGTATCGCAGGCGGTATCTTGGTATTGATTATTGCCATTGGCATGATGAATGGCGCTGGCAATGTTGCCAAACCGCATGTCGGCAAATCCGGGGATTTAAATGGCGTGGCGTTTCAAGGGGCGGCATCTGCCGTGGTGCCGTTGACGATTCCGATGGTGATTGGCCCTGGTGGGATTTCTACCGTGATTATTTATGCCGCAAGCGGGCATAGTTATTTTAATATGCTAGCGATTATCACCGCAGGTTTGATTATCAGTATTATCACTTATCTAAGCTTTATGGCAGCGGGGCAGGTGAGTCGTTTCTTAGGTGACACAGGGCTTAATGTGCTCAATCGTATCATGGGGATGCTACTTGCAGCCGTTGCAGTAGAGATTTTTGTGGGCGGTTTAAAAAGTGTATTTCCGCAGTTGTTGTAAGTTCAATGGTTCAAGCTGCATGGTTCGCTCAATAATTTATCTGACCTTGCCGTAAAACCACCGACTTCAGGTGGTGGATATAAGGCAATTGCTTAACTCCATAAGATTTGCTATACTCATATCACTATATTCAATGTCTTACACTCAACAGTTAAATTAAGACTAAATTGCGAGTACGCAGTAACTTAACTGGTAAGACATTCCAAACACACACTTGAGCTAATCCGTGTCTATTGACAATCCTAACGGTAGGATTAGCTTAAAATAAGAACCTTAAATGTACGGTGTGTAGTACGGGCGGTTGCCACTATTTAAGGTTTGCGGTGGGGCTTCACCGTCTTGCAGAAGGAATCCCCTCACTTTAGGGAGGGGAGGAAGTCAACAGAATAGCCCTTAAGCATTAAGTAGTGTAGTCGCTGTGTTAATATCACAAATTATGCTTGATTTTTACCGCTAAAGTCGCCATTTTAATAATCATGCAATATGCCAAACCCTGTTAACCTGTTAATAAGCTGTCAACAAGCTTCTAAAAAGATGCAAAGCGTTAAACCATGCTAACGTTGATGAAAGCGATATGACAGGGTGACTAACAGGTTGATTACCCTAGTTAATCAGATAGTTACTAAGGTAGTAACCCAATATAGTCACTGGGGCGGATAAAAGATAGAGGAGCGACGATGCAAAAAGATGCAAAAACAGATTACCAAAGCCTACTGCAAGCGGCAAAAGAGGCCAAAGCAGAAGCGATGATGCTAGAGTTTATCGAGCAAGCTGACGGCAAAATGGTACTACGTACCTCGAATGACGAATCAGAAAACTTGGTAAGTATTGAATTTTCTGACAAAGTGAAAGAACTGTTGGGAGAGGATACCCAGCTGATTGGGCAAAGTATGATTCATGCTGCCATTCAAACCTTAATGCAAAAGCAGCTTTCGCAGTGGCATGCCAATGTGTATGACGAAGAACCCGTGCATTACAGTTAACGCGTAAAACCTATTCATTGATTTTTTGAACCCGTAAGACTAAAGACTTATGGGTTTTTTTATGCTTGGATTTTTTATTTGTGAGCAAATCCTTTATAATTAGCCATAATTTTTCTTCTGTGTTTCACTTATCAAAAAGAGCCGCTACCATGCCTATGCAAACCGCCAATTTTTATACCATCAATCATTCCAATTATCCTGTCAAAACCATTGGAATTTTAGGTGGCGGACAGCTAGGTATGATGTTGGCGCAAGCGGCATTGCCACTGGGTATCCGCTGCGTGTTTTTGGAAGATAGTGCCAATTGCCCGGCACGCTTACTGGGCAAAGTGTTTAGTAGCGAGCAATTTGAAGATTTTGCCCAAAGCTGTGATATTTTTACCTTAGAGTTTGAAAACACCCCGCTCAAACCTGCCCAGTTTTTGGAATCAACCAAAACCTTGTACCCATCATCATTTGCGCTATCGGTGGCACAAGATCGGTTAAATGAAAAAAAATTGTTTAATCAATTAGATATCGCCACCGTGCCTTTTATGGCAGTGCATGACAAAGCCGATATCCAGGCCGCCGCCGACAAATTGGGGCTACCCTTGGTACTCAAAACCACACGCGGGGGCTATGATGGCAAAGGGCAGTTTGTGGTCAAATCCGCTGACCAAATCGACACCGCGTGGGCAGAGCTTGGTGACGCAACCAAAACAGCGCCGCTCATTGCCGAAGGCTTTATTCACTTTGAGCGCGAAGTATCTATCATTGCAGTGCGCGCCCAAAACGGTGAAATCCGCTATTATCCGCTCGTGCAAAATGAGCATAGCAATGGTATCTTGGCAAAATCAACCGCACCAGCACCGAACGTCGAGCAATTGACCGAACAAGCCCAAAGTAATATCAAAAAATTGCTCGAACATTTAAACTATGTGGGCGTGTTGACGTTAGAATTATTTGTGACTTCTGAAGGCGGCGCTGAAAAATTGCTAGCCAATGAAATCGCACCCCGCGTGCACAACTCAGGGCACTGGAGTATTGAAGGCGCGGTAACCAGTCAATTTGAAAATCACATGCGCGCGGTGGCTGGATTACCACTTGGCGATACGTCCATTGTTAAACCATCAGTTATGTTAAATGTCATCGGCAAATACCCAAAACTGGACGAAGTCCTAGCCATCGCTGGCGTGCACGTGCACAATTATGATAAAGAAGAGCGCGAAGGTCGAAAAATCGCTCATATCACAGTAATGCCGAGCGATAGCAGTCAACTGGATAACACGGTCGCGCAAGTGGTTGCAAAATTACCCAATAAATTGTCTGACTAAAGCCATGTAACTAAAGCTATGTGTCAGCAAAAACACCGCACTCATGGCGGTGTTTTTTTAAGCTAAAAATACTTTGTTTTTCAAAAACTTTGCTTTGCAAGATTAGTCTTCACCAGCTGACACTTTGATAGTTTTTGCTTGTTAGTTGTCATCAATTATCCTTTTATTATTACTGATAAAAGATGGTGATAAACAGTAAAAGCCGCAATCATCCGTGAGGTTGCTCATAGTCAAATCAAACGGGGATTAAAGTTTGACATTACCCAGTTTCTCCTCATCAATTTGTAGCTCGTTGGCAACCTCACTCACCGTTTGGTGATTGGTGCGGTCAAGGTAGGTTTGTGCGCGGTCAACTTCTTGGGTCAGTACATTGAGCGTTTGCTGCATATTGCCCAGTGCTTTGACTTTAAAGGCGTCAATGGCATGCATGGTCTCATAGATGTGATTAAAGGATTTTTGCAGTTTTTCCAAGTCCAGTGAGCTGCCGCTGGCTTGCTCATGAACTTGCGCGGTTTGGCGTTTGAGCATGACTGACGTTGATTCAATCAAGCTACTGGTCGTTGAGTTAAGCGCATTGATTTGGTCAAGCACCAGTTTTTGACTGCTCAGCGCTTGTGACACCATCACCGCAGTACGTAGCGCAGCAATCGTTGTCGT
The DNA here is from genome assembly GCF_001553955.1 of Moraxella osloensis. Classification (NCBI taxonomy): domain Bacteria; kingdom Pseudomonadati; phylum Pseudomonadota; class Gammaproteobacteria; order Moraxellales; family Moraxellaceae; genus Faucicola; species Faucicola osloensis. Next base: position 1,164,670 of record NZ_CP014234.1, on the reverse strand, counting down.
CGTGGCACGGTCAACGCCTTTGATAAGCTCTAAGTTGTTTTTGCGAATCATATCAAGCGCCAAATACCCTTGGATGTTCACCGCCAGCTGGGTCAAAAAATCCATGTTTTTCTGGCGCACATAAAACAGCAGTTCTTCTTTGACCACGCGTGCTTTTTCAGGGTCGGTGGCTTCAAGCTCACCGATTTTTTGCTCTAGACGTTCATCAATTTTTTGACCGACATAAATATATTGACGGAGCGACTGCATCAGTGCCCACATATTGACCTTTTCTTGCTCAATGCTAGCATTGTCTTTCATCAGTTCATCTTTGCCGTGATACAGGCTTTCAATGATGGCATTGATATGGGTTTGCGAAGATTGGTATTTGCGAAAATAATCTTGCACGGATTTGCCCATCGGGATGATGCCCAAAAATTTGCGTGGACTTGACAGCGAACCTTGTCGGGCTGGATCTAGGTCTTCGACCACGCTGCGTAGCTCAGTCAAGGATTTGGCAATCGGGGAGTTGTCAAATAAGGCTTTATCCATGCTTTTAGCAGGACGATCGAGCATGCGATTTGCAATCTGCGCGGAAGCGCGAATTTCGGTACTACCCAGCTGATGAATGGCGTTGACTTTCTCATCGAATACTGACGTGTTGACAGGGGTTTGTAATACATGCATCACAAAATTGTTCACTTTGGCATCAAGTTCAGGCACTTTGGTTAGGTCAAGTTTGACCAGTTGGTCGGCTTCGTCTTGTGGCACAACGGCAACGGGTTGCGGCGCTTCAAGGGTGATGACAGGGCTGGTTTCTGGCGGGGTGAGTTCTGGCATGATATATCCTTGAGTTGTCTATATTGGTATTTGTATGTTAACTTGCCTTTTAATTTGTCTTGGTATTTTAGCGGTTTGAGCTAACGCTAGTTTGATTATCTTGGTGAATTATTTCATTTGTTGTTCTATTTGGGTAATCATTTTTTCCATGCGTGTTTGACGAATGATTTTTATGATTTATCGCATAATGCTACGTCAATATGACAGCGTGACAAAAATTTTTTCAATCACATGTTAAAAAAACGAAAGCCCAACAGTTAGTTGGGCTTTTATTTTTTAAAATTATTGGTAATAAAATATATTATTGTACCCGTGATAGATATTCGCCAGTGCGGGTATCGACTTTGATTTTTTCGCCTTGTTGGACAAATAATGGCACACGAACCACCGCGCCTGTTTCAAGGGTTGCAGGTTTGCCGCCGCCACCTGAGGTATCGCCTTTTAGACCTGGGTCAGTTTCGGTAATCACTAACTCAACAAAATTTGGCGCAGCAACGCTTAAAGGTACGCCATTGAATAGGGTAATGGTACATTCTTCGTTGCTATTTTCTTTTAACCATTTTGCCGCATCGCCCATCGCGTTTTTGTCGGCTTGTAGCTGCTCAAAGCTTTCTGGGTGCATAAAGTGCCAGAATTCGCCATCGTTGTATAGGTAGTTCATTTCAGTATCGACAACGTCAGCGCCTTCAAGGCTATCGCCAGATTTAAAGGTGTTTTCTAATACTTTACCCGTTTTTAGGTTACGCATTTTGACGCGGTTGAATGCTTGACCTTTACCTGGTTTAACGTATTCATTTTCTAAAATTGCAAAGGGGTTGCCTTCGTGCATGACTTTTAAGCCAGCTTTAAATTCATTGGTTGAGTAAGTTGCCATAAAATTTCCTAATAAGGTGTTGCGACTAAAAAATAACCGAGGTAAATCAAATCTTTGTATAATAGCCAATTTGCATAAATGCGCTACCTACGCTGTAACCCTATCCGCAACAGGCGTTATCAGCAAGCGGCATTGACAATTGGATAAACACTATATGATAAACTATTTAGCGACACAAAAAAACTGGCAAAATGCGTTTTCTGACACCATCACGAGCTTTGCTGAATTAGGGCAAGCGTTAGATTTGCCGATAGATAGCTTTGACAGTCAGGTCGGTCAATTTCCCCTAAAAGTGCCACGTCGCTTTGTGCAAAAAATGGTGAAAGGCGATATTAATGACCCTCTGCTTAAGCAAGTGTTGCCGACGTTTCAAGAAACGGTACAAGTCACCGGCTTTGTCACCGACCCACTCGATGAACAACACGCCAATCCCGTCAAAGGCATCATCCATAAATATGCATCACGGGTGCTGATTCCTGTCACCGGGGCTTGCGTGGTCAATTGCCGCTATTGTTTTCGCCAGCACTTTGACTACCACGAAAATCTACCGACCCAAAACGATTGGCAAGCCATTAGTGCCTACATCACAGCGCACCCCGCGGTCAATGAAGTGATTTTAAGCGGCGGCGACCCATTATCACTGAGCAACCGTCGTTTATTAGAGATTTTCACCACCCTTGAAGCACTACCCCAAGTGCAGACCATTCGTATCCATACCCGTGTACCTGTGATGATTCCTGAGCGCTTAGATGAGCCGTTACTTGCGCGATTTGCCAACAGCCGCTGTCACATCGTTATGGTCATTCATGCCAATCACCCCAATGAAATTGACCAAGAAACACAAATATTTCTGGGTAAGGCAAAAAAAGCAGGTGTTACGTTACTTAACCAAACCGTGCTACTCAAGTCGATTAATGATGATGCAAATACGTTGGCAAGCTTAAACGAAAAATTATGGCAAGCGGGCGTCTTACCCTATTATTTGCATGTGCTTGATAAAGTTGCCGGAGCGAGCCATTTTTATATTTCAGATGAGCAAGCAGTCGCGCTGTACTGGGAATTACTCGCTAAATGTGCTGGCTACTTGGTGCCAAAGTTAGTACGAGAATTACCTAATAAGCCATTTAAAACCCCCATTGATTTGTATAGCTACTAAAATTTGTTGAAAAACAACAACTAAATAAGGGGTTGTCTGTTATTTGTCTGTTAAATAGTGCAATTATCCTAAAATAGCTAGATAAAATGTGGCTTTTGTGTTATTTATTGCTAAATAAGTCGAAAAATGTTGTGCATTTTGGTGCAAAAAAATGGTTACGGATCTCACACTAGACGATTTCTTACAGCGCATAAACGATACACCGACCAGTCCTATTGAACTTAAAGTGACCCAGAGTTCATTGCAGGATACAACCGATTGGCAGATGCACTTTAATCGTATGTCTGTGTGTGAGATGTATGACGAATATAAATTCGTGATAAACCAGTTGATGTTTGCCGATATTGACGATGTCAAACGCTTTGCCTTGTTTGAGGAGGTTAATAAAGCCGTCAGCGTATTACTCGGTAAATTACGGGTGAATTACCAAACCCAGCCCGGGATTTTGGATGAAGAAAAACAGCAAGGCTTAGATACCGTATTATCGGTGCATTATCTAAGCATCATGTTCTACCATGTCATTTGGCAGCGTGCATCGGCTCGCCCTGAAGTGGCTGATAAAAAAGGCATCACTGGCTTATTTCGCCGTAAACCTCAATCCCTTACCCCCACCCAAGTCATTCAGCGCTGCCTATATAGTATCATGCTATTACTGCGCCAATCGCTGTTTGAAAAATATATCGGCTATCGTAAAGATACACAGGTAATTTGGCAATATCTGAATGCCTGCTATCGATTTGCGGTCACCAATGATTGGCAATCTATCACCCTGCCAGTCAAACTGCATTCTGCCAATGAATATAGCAAACAGGGCGCACCGCTATCGATTGAGGATATTTATTTTCACTGCTTGATGGTGGCGGTCACCAATCCGTATGCTTGTCGGCGTGCCGATATTTTAGCCATTCAAAAAGTAAGTACCCAGTTGATGCAAGAGCTCATTATCAGTAAAGATTTGGTTGAAAAACCTTACCTGTATATTGATTTAGAAGGTAAACAGCCGCCCAAACTGCTAGAAATCGATGATACATTCAATCCCTTTGCAGCAACCAGTAATTGCCTGTTTGTGATGTTTAGTCGGTTATTTAAACGCTTGCATCAAACCATTATCCAAGGTCAAATCGGCACTGATGCTGAGATAAAAAATAGCGCGCGTCAGGCCAAATTGATATTGAATAATCTGCAAGATGGGTTAAAACCAGCGGCAGAGTATTATCATAGCCATGCAAAATGTGAAGTCGTGCTCGGCTTTAATAATATCCATTACATGCTTGCGAATAAAACCAGTTTGGGTAATCTCATTCAGGCCAATGAGCTGCCTGAGCGGTTAAAACCCAAAACTCAAAATACTGAGTATCTTAAAAAATATACCGTTGTCGCGCTGAACAAAGAAAATCCTCAATCTATGTGTCTGTCGCATGTGTTTAGCTACCACAATCAGCTCGTTGACCAATATCCGAGCATCAGCCGTGGCGATAACTATCACCCGCTGAGTCAATTGCAAGTCAATTCCTTAATTGCGATGCGAAAGGTTAATGGTTCAAAAACTTGGCAGCTCGGCTATATTAAAGACAACCGTCAGGGTTTTATCGATACGCCCGCTGGGCAACCAACCAACAAGACCTACTTAGAAATTGAGGCACAAGTGCAAGTGCATTGTCAAAATGCGATTCCCTGTGGCGTGCGCTTTCAAAATGCCGGTAGCCGTCAGCCACATTTTGTTGCGGCATTTATAATTCCAACCGCCCCAAACAACACTGATAGCCAGACCCGCTTGCTAATGGCGCGTTTTGGCTACCAAGTGGCAGACAAGCTGGTGATACGTATTGATAACAAAGAAATTAACGTGCGTTTAACTGAGCTACTTAATATGACTGATGATGTCGAGGAATACGCTTTTGTGAGAATTCAGTTTTAATCGCTAAAAAATGGCAACAAAAGTTGCCAAAATAAATCTAACCCATTAAAAATAAAAGATTTTCATCGCTTTATAGCCGTTTTGATTGATTAATCATATAATAAGAAATTGAATCTAATATTATAAATAATTTATCAAAAAATTCGCTTATAATAGCTCGCTTAGTGCTCTATAAACCAAGCGTTTAATGGGATAGTGAATCGATGCAAAAACAAAAACAACTCAACCTGTTAATCATTGATGATAACCAGCTGTATGCCGAACATTTGGTTGGATTACTAGAAAAACATTATTATAGACAGGTTAATTTAGGATTTTTGGATGCCAAAGACGAGCTGATAAAGTTATTGCGCCAGTCTTGGGACATTATTTTGATGGGGAATGCGTATGATTTATCGTTTAAAGACGTCAAAGAGATTTTAAAAGCCCACGATGCTCACATCCCCGTCATCGCTTTGTTGCCTGATGACGCGACTGATTACCCAGAGGCATTAACTGCCAATGAGCAAGCCCAGACCCAGCTTGTTAGCGGCCCTGATAAAACCCATAAGTTATTACCTTTATATACCTATTGGGGTGCAGCGGATGCTTTGCGCAAAAATAAGTTACTGCGCATGGCCATTCGTATCTGCCGTGAACACGAGCATCATAAACTCGTCCGCGAGCTTGAGCGCCTAAAAATGGTATTGAGCGATGCCGAACAGCGTGCCAATATTCTTATCAAAAACTCCAAGAGTGCAGTGGCTTATATTGAAGATGGTTTACATATTTATGCCAATGAGCCCTATCTTGAAATGTTTGGGTTTAAAACGCTCGATGAATTGATGGGGATACCCGTTGTTGACTTGATTGCGCGCAACAATATCCAAGATTTTAAAACGTTTTTAAAAGACTTTGAAAAAGGCAACCGTAAAAACGTCGAATTTAAATTTGAAAGTGTGAGAAAAGATAATACCACCTTCGCGGCTAAGCTGCAGTTAGCGGCTGCTACCTATGATAGTCAGCCGTGTCTACAAGTCATTATCCAGCCCAACGAACAAGCCAATAGCGCTGAGCTTGCCAAAAAACTTGAGGCGATGGAACGCATTGACTCAATCACAGGGCTATTTAATCGTCATGGTTTTGAAAGACTGTTTAACCGACTGCGTGACGTGATTGTTGAAAAAAACCTATCTGTGGGTTTGATGGCGTTACGAATCGATAATATTGGTAAAATTCATGCCAGTGTGGGGATTGAAGGGATTGATGGGGTGGTGGTTGCCGTTGCCAATATTCTTGAGCAACATCTCACTGAGATTATTGGGGTAGAGCGGGTGAAAAATGGCTATTTGAGCCGTTTTAATGATAGCATGTTTATGCTAATTATCCCTAATATGCGACAACAAGATTTGACAGCGTTAGGACAAAAATTGGTTACCGATATTAATAGCACCATTATTGAAATTGGTCATCGTACGGTTAAGACCACAGTAACCATTGGTGCAACCTTAGTCAACGCCAGTGCACCTGATACCAATAGTCTTATTAACCGTGTCATCCAAGCCGTCGACATGGCAACCAAAGCCCATAAAGACAGCAACGACGATAAAGATTTATTCTATCTATATGACCCAAGTAGTTTTGCCAGCAGTGATGACAGTGCGCTGTACGAATCGCTACGTGATGCGCTAGAACACAGCAAATTTAAATTATTATATCAGCCAATTTATGACGTTGAAAACGATGTCAGTAACATGTTTGAGGTGTTTTTACGCCTGCCGCTAGCCGATGGCAGCTTAATGGCACCTGATAAATTCTTAGAAGTGGCGACCCGGCATCAGTTAATGGATAAAATCGACCGTTGGGTATTGATTCAAGCCTGTAAAGATTTAAAACGTTACCGTCATGAGGTCGATGCCAGTGCCCGATTATTAGTGCATTTAAGCCCGATATCACTAGCAGATGCCACCTTGCCAAGCTTTATAAGTCGATTGATGCAAGCATTAGGTACCAGCGAGCGGGGGGTATTGACGTTACAGTTTAATGAAACCATGGTAATGGATCATCTAGCGGTGGCAGCCAAACAAAGTAATGCGCTTAACCAAATAGGTTGTCACCTAGGTATCTATAATTTTGGCTCGGCGGTCAATGCGATGGAAGTATTGGAATTTGTCAAACCGCAACTGGTACGACTCGATCGCAGCTATATCAAAGATTTGAGCAATAATGACAATGTCAATACCGTGGCAACGGTGGTGCGCGAAATCACTGAGCGCGGTTCTAGTTGTTTGATGCCTTTTATTGAAGACCCTGCCGCCATGTCAGCGGCATGGACAGTCGGTGCGCGTTATTTGCAAGGAGCATATTTGCAAAAAGCGAGTGACACCATGCACATCGAGACTGAACCAAGCTAAATCTAAGCGCTGAATTTATAAAGTAAAAACGAGTTAGCCAAAATGCACCAAACAATCATTCATAAAACCAAACCATTGCCTATGCTAGGATGGGGTCTTTGTATCGTCATTGCCACAGGGTGTCAGCATCAGCCACCCGCCGAGCGCCCAGCAGTTACCTTACCTGTTTATAGCCAAGGGGATGCCGATAACGGTAAAAAGCAATACGAGGAAGCTTGTCTCAAATGCCACAAGCTGCAGCCAGGAAATAACGAGAAAGGCCCGCAATTAATGCGTATTTATGGGGCAAAATCCGCCTTATTAACCGATTATCAATATACAGACGCACTAAAAAACAGCAATATGACGTGGACAGCGGAAAATTTGGATAAATATATCGCCCATCCAAAACAGACCATCGCAGGAACGCGTATGCGTTCTGACCCGATTGCTGATGCCAAAGTCCGCCAAGATATTATTGCCTATATTTCGACACTTCGTTAAATCGCTTTGTGGCTATGCCTTTTAGCGATATTTTGAGTTAACATGATTGATAAACAACATTTAAACCTTTAAAGGATAGACCACATGGTGATGGGTAACTTAGACAATCAGCCGTTACAACAACGATTGCAAGCCATGCTGGTAAGTATAAATGATATCGTCTTGGATAAACCTGCCGTGGTGAAGCTGGCGGTTGCTTGTTTGTTGGCCAATGGTCATTTACTGCTTCAAGATTTACCAGGAATGGGTAAAACCACACTGGCGCACGCGATTGCCAACCATTTGGGGTTATCGTTTAATCGGGTGCAATTTACCAGCGATATGCTACCTGCCGATATTCTAGGGATTTCGCTGTATAAAACCGATACTGGCACATTTGAATTTAAGACAGGGCCGATATTTTGCCAGCTGTTACTTGCCGATGAAATTAATCGCTCAAGCCCAAAAACCCAATCTGCGCTGTTAGAGGCGATGGAAGAGCGGCAAGTGTCGCAAGATGGGGTAACGCGAAAACTCCCTGAACCTTTTTTTGTGATTGCCACCCAAAACCCGACGCAGCAATCGGGTGTGTTTATTTTGCCTGAGTCACAGCTGGATCGGTTTTTGATGTGTTTATCGCTGGGTTATCCCTCGGTTAATGCAGAGCGAGAGTTGCTACTGGGTAAAGATAGACGTCAAATGCTGAGCCAAATTACCCCGATGTTAGATACCCAGTCATTGCAGCAGGCACAAGCGCAAGCCAAAGAGGTATATATCGCAGATGTTGTGATTGACTACTTGCAGCGATTGGTAGCAAAAACGCGTGAAAGCCGAGACTATCATGGTCTATCTACCCGTGGTGTGTTAGCGCTCAAGCAAGCGGCACAGGCCTTCGCTTATTTGGGTGGCTACAATGAAGTGACGCCAGAAGATATCCAAGCGGTATTTGCTGCCGTTGTCGATCACCGCTTGGGGCAAGCTTTTATCCCATTTAATCATTTGGGCGGTGAGCCGCCGCAATCGATTGCCACCCAGTTATTACGCCAAGTGCCGGTACTGGTGTAAACCATGATGTATAACGTATTTTAGCGTTAAAAACTTTCTCATTGCTGTATTTTTATGATTCGATGAAATTATCCCAATTAAGAGCCCGCGCCTATCATGTTTGCCATTCGACAGCGACTTGAAAACTACTTGCAAACATGGTTTAAGCGTCGAGCGCCGATCAGCCGCGACATCACCCTAAACCTTCGCAACGTATATATTTTTTTAAGTAAAGAAGGATTGCTGTACGCTTTTTTACTCGTCATTCTCTTTGTCGCAGGGATTAATTATGCCAATAATTTGGTGTTGGGTTTGTGCTTTTTGCTAGGTAGTCTACTTGTGGTGACTATCCATTATACCTTTGCCCACTTGGCAGGGTTGCAAATCAAATTGGTGGATATCAGCGACACGCAAGTGGGTGGCAAAGTGCAAGTGCGACTGCAAATTAGTAGTGAGTCAAGTCAGCCGCATCGGCAAATTCGGTTAAGTTTTACCAACAATGCCTTTGACTTTAAACAGCCGATACACCGCAAACCCAATACACAGTCCGCACCAAATGATTGGCTGTTGCTCAGTCAAATACAAGCGCCGCAACAGGTCAGCTTATGGTTAGCTGCCGACAAACGCGGCAAATTTGTGTTACCCAGACTCACGGTGAGTACCCTATATCCCTTAGGGATTTTGCAAGCTTGGTCGTATGTGTTTTTTGAAGGACACGCGTGGATATATCCTGCACCACTGAGCTATGAGATGAAAGCCAGTCAGTTTGTGCCATCTGATGACGAGCAAACTGCTGCCTTACACACCCAAGCAGGGCAGGAAGATTTTGACCAGCTGGATAACTATGTCCCAGGGGAATCATTGGCGCGTATTTCGTGGGCGCATGTCGCGCGTGGGCAAGGACTTATGTCAAAACGTTTTGTGGAGAGTGTGGGGCAGCAGCAATTGCTGGATTACTATCAGATGCCTGCGGTGACGCATGAGGAAAAACTCAGCCAGCTGCGCTACGGGGTGGATAGTTTGACCCAGAGCCAAATCGCTTTTCAATTGCGACTGCCGGATGGTGAAGACGCAATAGGTGAAGGACAAGCATTTCGTCAGCAATGTTTGCTAAGATTGGCAAAAACGCCATGAATCGCCCTAGCCCAAATCGCGCCAGCTTAACCTTATCTGCGCGCCTAAACCAAATCTCAGCGTATCAGTGGCTATTGCTATCTCAACTGTTGATTGTGGCTTTTCACGTCAAAAATCTACCCATTTGGCTATCGGTGTATGCCTTTTTTATTATCATCTTTCAATTGCAACCCCTGCGACGTTGGTTGCCCAATGCTTTGTATCGTCCGCGCTCATTACAGTTGATACAGTACACAGGATTCATTGCAAGCTTGGTGGGGCTGTATTTGACCTATCGTACTGCCTTTGGATTGGATGTCGGTATCGCGTTTTTGCTATTGTGTGCCGTCAGTAAGCTACTAGAATTGCATACCAGGCGTGATGGCTATGTGGTGCTCAGTTTATCGCTATTTGTGCTTGCTGGGCTGTTTTTAATCAACCAAGATTTGATGACAACGCTACAAGTGGCGATTGGCACGATGGTCGTGTTGTTTGCCATGATTGCGCAAAATGATGATGGTACAGGACGCTACCGTACGCTTGGCTTATTGGTCGGTCAAGCGATTCCTCTGACCATTATTCTGTTTTTATTTTTTCCCCGATTGCCGCCGCTATGGTCGGTGCATTTGAGCGGCGCGCAAGCAAAGACCGGCATGTCAGATAGTATGTCACCGGGCGATTTTGCCAACCTCAGCCAATCGACTGAATTGGCGTTTCGGGTAGAATTTTTAGGCAATCAGCCAAGCCAACAAAATTTATATTGGCGCGGTTTGGTATTTTCTGATTTTGATGGTACCACCTGGCGAGCCAATCCTAGCTCCTCGCTTTGGACGCCCGACCAGCCGATTGCTGATTGGTTGTTGCCGACGTTGAAGCTGAGTAAACGCTTTACCTTAGCCGTTATCCCTGACTATCGGGTGATTTTAGAGCAGACGGGACAAAATTGGTTGTTTGGGCTTGATTATCCGATAACCAGCCAAAAAGGCATTGGGCTGACGTCGGATTTTACCCTGCGGTATTGGGACACTGTCAATCAGCGGTTTACTTATCAAGTGCATTGGTTAGATGATGCGCCTATCAATTTAGCCTTATCTACCCAGCAACGTCAGGTCAATTTAGCATTGCCAGCAGGCGGTAATCCGCAAAGTCGCCAATTTGCGCAGCGACTGTATCGCCAAGCAGGCGATGACCCAATTGCCTATACCAACGCCATCGCCCAGTGGATGCGTAGCCAGCAGTTTCGCTACACCTTATCACCCCCTACCTTGGGTAATAATCGCATCGATGATTTTTTATTTGCTACCCGTGCAGGGTTTTGTGAGCATTATGCGTCAAGTTTTACTTACCTTATGCGAGCGGCAGGTGTACCTGCTCGGGTGGTAGCCGGGTATCAAGGTGGGCAGTTAGGGCGTGATGGCAAAAGTTGGGAAGTACGGCAAATGGATGCCCATGCATGGAGCGAGATTTGGGTGCAAGGGCGTGGCTGGGTGCGTGTAGATCCTACGGGCTTTGTCGCACCCAATCGGGTCGAGCAGGGTATGGACACTGTCACCCAAGACGCTGGGGCAAAAATGTTTGGTGAGGGCGTGGCAGGACAAATTAGCTATCAGCAGTTTCAAATGCTGCAGCAAGCGCGCCGCTTGTTTGACCAGGCTAGCTACTATTGGCAACGCGATGTGGTCGGCTATGACCAAGACCGCCAGCGGTCATCGCTGTTTAAATGGCTTAATATCCAATCTGTCTATCAGCAAGTGATGGTGATGTTTGTCACCCTTGTCAGCGTCCTTGCACTATTGGGATTGTGGCTGTGGTGGCGTCGCCGCCGGGTGTGGGATAAGCATGATTGGATTATGGTACAGTTATCCAATCGCTTGGCAAAAAAAGACAAAACGCTTGCCAGGCAGGATAGTGAAGGGGTGCTGGCTTGGCTTACTAGACTTGAGCCAAAAGTCAGCGATAAGGCAGCCCTGCAAGCACTTGCCGCGCTATATCGACAAATCCGCTATCAGCAGCCCACGGATAACAAACAACCCATACGGCAATTAGACAAGTTGGCGAAAACCATCGCGCTAAAAAAACATTAATATTCAATATGTTTTGGTGTGACAAGAGTAAAGATAACAAACGAGATACATGCGCTAATTAACACCAAGCGATAAAAAAACGACAACCCTACATTGTCGTTTTTTCACTTAAAATCACAAATTCGGATTTAGCCATTTTTCTGCGGTAGCTTTATCCCAACCCTTACGTCTAGCATAATCTTCAAGCTGGTCTTGGCTGATTTTACCCACATTAAAATAATCACTCTCTGGGTGACTATAATAAAACCCACTCACACTAGACGCAGGGTACATGGCATAGCTTTCCGTCAAATAGGTGCCGATGGCGTTGGTGGTGTCAAGCCAGTCAAACAGCTTGCCTTTTTCGGTATGGTCAGGGCAGGCAGGATAACCCGGCGCAGGGCGGATACCGACGTATTTTTCTTTGATGAGTTCATCATTGGTTAGGCTTTCACTCGCTTGATAGCCCCAATATTGCTTACGAATCAACTCGTGCAAATGCTCAGCAAATGCCTCAGCAAAGCGGTCGCAAAGCGCCTGTACCATGATGGCACTATAATCATCGCCTTTGGCTTTATAGTCATTAGCAAGTGCTTCTGCGCCAAACAATGACACGGTAAAACCACCGAGATAATCGGTTTTCTCAGGACTGATAAAATCCGCTAGGCTGTAATTAGGTTTACCACTGGCTTTATCAGATTGCTGGCGCAGGTGCTCAAAGGTATGCACGACATTGCCTTGCTCATCGAGTACCTGCACCGTGTCTGAGCTTGGGCGTTGGGCAGGGCTTAGTTTAAACACCGCTTTAGCTGTGACCAATTTTTCCTTGATTAATTTGTCAATCATGGCTTGGGCATTGGCAAATAAGTCTTTGGCTTCCTCCCCGACGATGTTATCGTCAAAGATTTTGGGATATTTGCCGACCAATCCCCAAGAGATAAAGAAAGGTGTCCAGTCGATATAAGGCAATAAATTTTGTAACGGATAATCGTCCAAAATGACTTGTCCTAATTGGTTGGGCTTAGGCGGCGTGTAGTTCGCCCAGTCGTATTGGAAGCCTTGTTCAATCGATTCTGCATACGACAGCTTTGCCGCTTTGGGTTGGCGATTGGCAAGGCGTTCACGGACTTCGCCATACTCTTGACGCAGCGCACTGATAAAATCGACGCGTTTTTCTTTGGATAGTAAGGTCGTCGCTACGCCCACTGCGCGGCTGGCATCGGCAACATAGACAACCGCATCGTTTTGATAGTTGGGCTCGATTTTTACCGCGGTATGGGCTTTTGACGTCGTCGCACCGCCAATCAGTAGGGGCAGATTAAAGCCTTGCTCCTGCATTTGTTTGGCGACATACACCATTTCATCAAGGCTTGGGGTAATCAAGCCTGACAAGCCGATGATATCGACGTTTTCATCTTTGGCGACTTGTAGGATTTTTTCACAAGGCACCATCACGCCTAAGTCGATGATGTCATAGCCATTACAGCCGAGCACCACGCCGACGATGTTTTTACCGATGTCATGCACATCGCCTTTCACCGTTGCCATGAGCACTTTGCCTTTGGTTTCGCCTGCAACTTTTTCTTTTTCAATATACGGATTAAGCCATGCTACCGCTTGCTTCATCACCCGAGCGGATTTTACCACTTGTGGTAGGAACATTTTGCCTGCCCCAAACAAGTCACCGACCACATTCATACCGTCCATCAAAGGTCCTTCGATGACGTCTAAGGGACGGGGGAATTTTAGCCGTGCTTCTTCAGTGTCTTCATTGATATAGGTGGTTATCCCTTTGACTAACGCATGTTCAATGCGTTTTTCTACAGGCAATTCACGCCATGACAAATCGACGGTGCTGTCTTTTTTCTTACCGCTTAAATAGTTTTCTGCCACTTGCATCAAGTGGTCGGTGGCGTCTTGACCTGACTCGCCTTGGTTACGGTTCAAAATCACGTCTTCAATGGCGTTTCTAACGTCTGGGTCGATATCGTCATACAGCTCTAGCATGGCGGGGTTGACAATCCCCATGGTCATGCCGTTTTTGATAGCATGGTACAAGAACACGGCGTGAATGGCTTCTCGAATGGGATTGCCACGAAATGAGAACGACACATTCGACACACCGCCTGAGACCATGGCGTTGGGCAAATTGTCGGTAATCCATCGGGTGGCATTAATAAAGTCTAAGCCGTAATTGTTATGCTCTTCAATGCCCGTGGCGACGGCAAAAATATTGGGGTCAAAGATGATGTCTTCACTCGGAAAACCGACTTCATCAACCAAAATATCGTAGGAGCGTTTGCAGATTTCGATTTTACGCTCAAAGCTGTCCGCCTGTCCGTCTTCATCAAACGCCATGACGATAATCGCCGCCCCATAACGCTGACATAGCTTGGCTTTTTGCACAAATTCTGTCTTGCCTTCTTTTAGCGATATCGAATTGACCACAGATTTGCCTTGCGTGCATTTAAGACCCGCTTCGATGATGTCCCATTTTGACGAATCAATCATCAGCGGTACACGGCTGATATCTGGCTCACTGGCAACCAAATTAACAAAGTGAATCATCGCCGCCTTGCTATCTAGCATGGCTTCATCCATGTTGATATCAACGATTTGGGCGCCGCCTTCGACTTGGTCACGAGCCACGTCTAATGCTTCGGTGTATTGTTCGTTTTTGATGAGACGCAAAAACTTCTTTGAGCCTGTGACATTGGTACGTTCACCGACATTGACAAACAGGCTGTCACGGGTGATGTTGAATGCTTCGAGTCCCGACAATCGGCAAGCTGGCTTGTAGTCTGGCAGCTGGCGCGGGGCAAAGGGTGACGTCATCTCGACAATTTTGGCGATATGTTTGGGGGTGGTACCACAGCAGCCGCCCACGATATTGACCAAGCCAGACTTGGCATAGTCGGCAACCATGGTGGCAGTTTGCTCAGGCGTTTCGTCATATTCGCCAAACTCGTTGGGCAAGCCTGCATTGGGGTGAGCGGAGACAAAAGTTTCGCACACATCCGACAAGGTTTTGATATGCGGCTTTAACGCATCTGCACCCAGTGCACAGTTAAACCCAATCGAAATCGGCTTGGCGTGGCGGATTGAATTATAAAACGCTTCGGCAGTTTGCCCCGACAGCGTACGTCCCGATGCATCGGTAATGGTGCCCGAAATCATAATCGGCAATTCAAACCCAATGGTCTCGAACACGCCTGTCACCGCAAAAATCGCTGCTTTGGCATTTAGGGTATCAAAAACGGTTTCTATCAAGATGATATCGGCACCGCCTTCAATCAAAGCATAAGTCGCCTCGGTGTAGTTATCAACCAGTTCATCAAAGGTGACGTTACGAAACGCTGGGTCATTGACATCGGGTGAAATCGAGCAAGTGCGAGAGGTGGGACCAATCACGCCTGCCACAAACCGAGGTTTGTCTGGGTTTGTCGCAGTGACTTCATCACACACTTGACGGGCAAGGGCGGCGGCAGATTTGTTAATCTCATAGGCGAGATTTTCCATGCCATAGTCCGCCATCGAAATTTGCGTGCCATTAAAACTGTTGGTTTCAATGATATCTGCGCCTGCCTCAAGATACGAGCGGTGAATATCACGGATAATATGCGGCTGGGTCAGTACCAATAAATCATTGTTGCCTTTGACATCACGTCCAAAATTGGCAAATCGCTCACCACGGTAGTCTGCCTCGATAAGTTTATAGTTTTGGATTTCTGTCCCCATCGCCCCGTCAAGAAACAAAATCCGCTGCTTTAACAGCTCAGCTAAACGGGCTTTATTGGTCGCTTGACGGTCTTGATACGGAAAATTGGCAGGGGGCGTTAATTTAAAATTGGTGGGGTCGTGGGGTTTGTGACTGGTAGGGGCGTTACTGGTGCTGATACTCATCGAAAGGTTTGTCCTGATTCAAATTGTCATAGGTATCTGTTAATAAGTCGATTATAACATTTTGTTGTCGCTCAATCGTTAGATTTGTGGAATAAACGGCTCAAGTGAAAGTTTACAAAAAATTTAACTTGAGCCAGACGGCCTATTGTGGAAGGATAAAGCAAACCCAAATTTAGTTATAGTCAATCCTAAATTATAGTAAGCACCGTTTGCCCTGAGCTTGTCTAAGGGTAACGGTCGTTATGGTTCGACAGGCCTACCACGAACGACCATGTTCGATATAATTCAGTTTTCACTATATTTATTAAACAGAATAAATAGATTAATAAAGCATAAATCAAGCGTGGGCTAGTCACCAGTCAAACACTCATTGATACTGGTAGATGCAGCAATCCATAATCAATAAGCGAACTAGGCCTAAAAATACAAAAACCAACGCTAGGGCAAATGTAAAACGGACAACGTATCATCGTTGTCCGCTTTGTGTTGGGCACTTTATCCTACAATGGCAGGTTTGAACGCGCTGTTGAGTTCAATGAGGGGATGCAACAGGTACAACAGGCAGTGGCAGAGGTTGCGGGCTGGGCTCAGTTATGCCAACTTTGGGTAGCTCGATATAAGGTAACACAGCGCCACGGCAAATTTCTTTACTGTCTTTAGTGCCAGCAAGCGGCTTTAAGCGCGCCAAATACTGAGTTTTTAACCCATTAAAGCTTTGTTTATCCACGCCTGATGTATTTAAGGCGGTTAACTCAGCCGTAGCGACCCAGCGATCAGCAGCACTATAATGTTCGCGAGAATGACGCCAACCAAACTCACAAAATTCTGCTTCTGCCCAAATCAGTTTGACTTCACTATCGGCTACCGTTTTGACCAGCGGGGTGAATGCAGGCGTTTGCTTAATGGTTAAAAGACTTGCCCAAAGATCGGGACGCTGTAAACCAGAGGTCGGCGGGATATCAGCTGTCAGTGGTAATTTATCCACTTGATTGGTTTTTAGCGCTTCAAGGATACTCAATGCTTCGTTCAGCGCATAATGACCGGCTTTAGTCAAGCTTGCTTCACTATCTTCATGTCCCACATAGCTTAGCCATGCATCGGCTTTATAAGCTTGAAAGCGAGTATTGATTGGCTGGTGCTCCGCTTGATAGGCTTGCAGCTGCTGACGCATACAAGAAATATCCGCAACAAAATTCTTGTGAGCCGTGCCTTTTGGTACAAATGCTTTCATATCGCTAGGGCAGTATTGTCCTGCGTGATATTTGACTGGCAAAACCTGACTTGCTAATGCCGCATTTGCGGTGTTAGCAGCCAAACCAGTCATCACTATCAGACTCAGTAATGACAAGCGTATTTTTGATAACTGAGTCGAAGCTGCTACGCTTGATTGAATAAAAATTACTTTCATTTGGTTGTGACCTCACCGTTTGGCATCATACGGCTATTGACGGTAGGGCGTTTTTTGTTAAATAAATCTTCGTCAAATTTGAAACGTAAGCGGATATACGCCCCTTGTTGGTTGTCGCTGCCACTGGCGATATCATCGTCATGATAGCCTTTGAAGTTGTAACCTGCAGAAACCCACAGATTTGCCATGGGTGTATAACCCACCTCTGCTCCGATTAAATAATTACGTGAGTCATTATCGCTCCACATGGTACCCGCTTGGATACCCGCATCCCAACGTTCGTTGATGTCATACATGGCGCGAGCGGATAATACTTGAGAGGTGCTATCACTGGTGACTCCATCCATAGTGAGTTCATTGTATTTACCCGCATAATGACCCGATAAAGTCAAGCGGCGTACAGGATGATAGTTGCTGTGTAAAGAAGCAATATAGGTTTCTTTTTTGTAAGGGCTATCTGCATCTAGACCGTTATTGTCATAGCGATATTCAATTTTTGCTAGATGGTCGCTGATGTTGTTATCGTAGTCACGATAAGCCACGCCCAATTGGAAACGATCTACAGTGCGGTCTTTATTTTGGGTGTTATCTTCTTGCAGCGAATAGATATTTTTGGCTAGCAAGGTGATGTCATCATTGATTTTGTTGGCATAACCAAAACTCGTCAGCAAGGTGTCGGTTTGTACGCCCCAACGTTTTTCAACACGCCCACTCACTTTATATTTGTCACTGGCTAAGTAGTCAATACCTACCGTTGCTGCTGTTGCTGTGTTGTCGCTCTCACCTTGCATAGATTCAAGGTGTTCAAATGATGTATTGACGTAGACGCCATCTTGCACTTTCCATTTATTGCGTAAGCCAATCGCCGCTTCAGATTCACGGGCAGAGATACCATCTTTAATACGGTATTCACTAAATACTTGACCGTCTTTCATGTAGTTAGCATCAACACCAATGATGGTTGATTGGTGCTCATCATTGCCATCTAAGCCATAATCACCGATTAAGGTTGATGCCAATTCGTGACGCGCATATAGGCGACCTTTATTCCATAGGCTGGTTTCACCACCCACACTCCACGCATTACGGCTAGCATCATCAATATCCTGCTCGTATTCGACAAACACTTTTGATTTATTCAATGTTGGTAAATTCGCAGTCAATTTACCACGAAGCGTCGTACCTTGATAATTGCTGTCATTATTGGTAACACTTGGACGCATGGATTGATTAAATGCATCTGTATTGACCACTTCTTGATAATTGGTGGAAGCCGCTTTGGCATCTTTTTCGTAGTAACGTACGCCCAATTCACCCGTTAAGATATCGGTAAGTTTACGCTCAATACTGACCGTCGCACCCTGACGTTGGCTGTCATTGGTGTGGTCTTTGGTTTGAATGGCTTCAGCTTTAAGCAAGGTTTTATCATTAATACGGCTATTGACCCTCAAGCCAGCCTCAGTACGCCCAGCAGTAATAGGTGAAGTTGCAGGCGTAAAGCCTTCATCGGCTTGGTTGTAATACAATTTGGCATCGCGTGCTTTGTCTTTATAAGTCAATTCAACGCGCGCCGCATCACCGGATGTCTCTGCATTTAAGCTTTGAACATTAATGGCTGATGCAAGCGAGTCATTGATTTTATCCGAATCATAATGGGCAACCTCAGCGATTAGTTTTAATTTATCGTTAAATTTGACAACGCTATTCACCCCTGAGAGTTTTTCGTTATTGGTGGGGTCGTCACTTTGGGCATAGCTTGCGCCAATATTCACTCGTTTGGTGAGCTGATAGTTACCAGCGGTACCGACAATGGTATAGTCTTCACCAACATCATCCGCTTCAACGGTCACGCGCAAATAAATGGGGTTGCCATCAATATCCGTGCTAGCAATCGGTGCGCGTAGATAAATAGCATGGCTAACACTATCAAAATCGTAGTCACTATAACGATTGAGCGCTTGACGAGAGATAATGGTACCTGGGTTATTGCGGTCACGAACAAGCACTTCCACAGTTTCGCTATTAAGTAATAAATCAGCGAAATCAACACCGGTAGGATAAGGACCTGAAATACCTAAACCACGCGTTTCTGTGACATGTTGGCGTGAGCTCGTTTGTGCCGCAAAGGCAGTGACTTTGGTTTTATCGGATTCGTAGTGCGCTTTTGCACCTGTTAGGGTACGGTCGTATTGACCGAGTGACAAGCCCTCTTCGTTGTCGATATGGGTTTTGATATCGCCATACATCACGAATGAGCGGCCTTTATCAAGGCGCACATAGAATTTTTCGCTAGACTGGGCATCAAAACCTTTGGCAGAGGCATCCCCATATACTGGGTAGTATTGATCGGGGTTAATATCACGAAATAGACGATCTTTTTTGTCTTTATCGGAATCATATGCCATGGTCAATAACATATTGCCGCGCACTTTACCTTTTAAGAAAAATGCGGCACGACCAGTTGTGGTGTTATCGCTATCATTGCCTGATAGACTGCGTAATTCTTGTTCAAAACCGTCATTGTTGCTAACAGATTCAATTTTTGAGCCAAGGTTGTTAAAGGAAATAGCGCCTTCAACAATACCTGCTGCGATCATTGGGCGTAATTGTGGGGTAAATTGTAGTGGGATAATTTTTTGTAAATTACCTGCTTTAACTACCAAATTACCTTTACCAGGATTGCTTGGTGCACGTATAGCGATCAGTGCTTCACCACCATTCACTAGCACTTGCACACCCGCTTGGTCTTTATCCATATCATTAGAAACAATCGTACCAATGTCACTATCTAAGGTGATAGTCGCAGAGCCTGCATATTGACCATGATCGGTATCAAGCAAACGTATTGCAATTTGATATTCACTAACGCCGTCAGCTTCAATGGCTTGTGAGTGTGTACGCGTGGTAATATCTGCGATTTGATTAGGCGCATATAGGTTAATAGATTTGCTAGAAACGACTTTGCCTGTACTATCTGTTGCACGGATAGTTAAAGTATTGTTGCCGTGTTCAAGAGGCACTGCATAATAGTCAAAACCTGAGATACCTTCTTTATCCCAAGCGACTTCTTTACCTATCAAGCTTGTATCAACCGGTTGGTTATTAACGAGTAGCTCAGTATTTGCGCCTTTGGGTGCTTTAATTTGAACGCGGATTTTTGTACTATCGACACGTTGGTTATGGGTCAAATTTAAAAAATCTGCATCGGCTGTCACGCCTTCAATACGCTTGTCATCGGCTGTCGATAGGGCTTTTTCAATATCAGGGGCTTTGACAGGAGCAATCGGATGAACTTCTAGCTGCCCGGTTTTTTTGACGGGCGCTGTATTGTCAGCAATCACGGATTCACAGTTGATTTGACCATCAGCGATATTGGGGTTTTTACAGCCAGAGGCTTCAATATTGCTAGTATTATCAATCGTATAAATAGGTTCTAGTTTAAGATCAGTCTTGATAGCCTGTTCAAGCGCATCATTTTTTAAGGCAATTTGTTTGGCGCGTTTTTGCAAATCGCTAATTAATGCAGCATGACCTTGGTTATCATTGCTGTCGATCCCATCGGTTATCGCAAAATCTGCACGATGCAATTCACCAAATTTTAAGTCAACAAAACGACTGCCTGGATCGCCTGCATTGCGATTGCTTTGCTCAACCAGTTCAACACCGCGCGGTAGGGTGGTACGGTCAAGTTTGATAACGTGGGTTTTGGCTTTCATGCCATACACGCTGTATTTACCTTCGCTATCTGTGACAACAAAGGTACCGTCTTCAAGGTATAAACGAACACCAGCGACACCCAGTTCATTTTGCGCTTTTTGCTGTATACCGTCACGGTTAAAGTCGGCATATACCTTACCAATAATAATACCATCGGTGTTTAATACGCCAGCTGTTACGTCAACATGCGCTTCACCTAAGGGCGATTGAACGACACTGCCAGTTAATGAGTCTTTACCTTCTGCAAATGCGATATTGGTGCCTGTACCTGAAGCAGCATTAGCCCCTAAAACAACACGATAGGTGACTTCTTTGGTTTCATTGGCTTTTAGGCTGTTTAAACCCAATGTCATGTACTTGCCAGATTGGACAAAATCTTGCGTGTATTTTTGACCACCCACTCTGACCGAGTTTTTGACATAGGTAAAACCTAAGGGTAAATCGTCTTTGACCACCACGTTTTCCGCATCGGTTTTACTTTCATTTTTGACTTTGATGGTGTAATCAACAAAATCCCCAATTTCAGCAGATTTGACATTCGCTTTTTTGGTAATGCTTAACGCGGTTTGAGTGTTATTAACATTGATTGATGTTAAGATTTTGTCTGAAATCACCCCAGTACTGCTACCATCGGCACTTTCACACTTATCGGCTTGGGCTGTTAACGTATCACCATCTAATGTCTGAATGACGGCATCGGCAATGGCATTGGCATTGAGCTCGGTAGGGGCTGAGATACGGTATTTACCCGTATTTACCCCTGTTTCAATGGCTTTTAGACGAATGGTATCGCCTGTTTTGCTAGAAGTAACATTGAGCCATACATTGTCAACCTGTGTTGGATCGGCATTACAGTAGGCAAGACCGACTTCAATATAGACAGGCTGTCCAGCAGAGGTTTGACTCAGGTTGTTTTGGTAAGTTGGGTCTTTATATGCAATGCTTGGCAAGATAGCCACTAAGCTATCCGTTGCGCTAGCTTGTACTGTGTTATCCTCTTGCACTACCGCGGTGATGGGTACATCGACTGTGTCGCCATCTTTAAGCTCGGTGCTGGTCAATGCTTTGACAATCAGATGAATTTGCTCGCCTGCCGCGATACTTATCGTAGGCTGTAGCTCGGTCTCATTGCTATCAATAATGCCATTGTTATTGGCATCAATATATACTTGGAAGTTTGAAAGCGTGTTGGGCGTGTTAAAGCTGACCGCAACATTGGCATCAAAAGTCCCTGTGTTTTCTAGGGTGTTTCGCCACTGCACTTCATTACCAGGTTTGATGGTGATAGTGAGTGGCTGGGTGAGAGTAATGTCGTATTTGGGCAAAGAAAAAGCTTGAACACGGGTCGTGTTTGATTTTATTGTATTAACAATGCCTTCATGGCTATCAACCACATAATTGGCATCTGCGGTATTATCGATTTGGATAATATTACGACCGTTTGCTGCCAGCGCAGGATTCATTTGGATAAGCAAGATACTGCTCGCAAGTAAGCCAAGCTTACCCAAGCTGTGATATCTAGTCGAATTATGACGATTATTTGTCATTAATAGTTTCTCACTTATCAAAATAAATTTATAAAAGTTGGGTGGGTTAGGGATTAATGAAATCCCTAAACCTTAAAATTTTAAATTTTCAAAAGAAATAACTATTATGGGTTAATTTTTACAATAAATTGTAAAGTACCCGTATTACCAGCAGCAATGGTTGGGAAATTAGCAACAACTGCGCCAGTATTAGGTGTACCTGATGGTGTACTTGTGATAGAGCCCGTAGCTTGGTTGGTACCTGTTAGAATGCTGCCAGATTGATAAGTACCCTTTTTAGATGACCACTTATCAGAATCATCATTAACAGTGACGTTAGTTAATGATTTGCTAGTAAAGGTATTAGTAGCAGCAATACGATATACAATACAGTCGCCAGGAATGGCATCAAGTGATTTCTCACTGCCACTGTAAGTTAATGAATTAACGTCACCTGTACAAAATTTTTGTATCGCTTGGGTTTTAAGAAGCGCTAGACCTTTGACATTTGTAGTATTCTGCACTGAAGGAACGATAGGCTTTGTTGTACCATCGACCCTAGCTGGTATTAATGTAATGGTATTAGTTTCACTTGTGCCAATCGTAGCGTCTGTTGTAACAACCGTATAGCTAATTGTACCTGATGCGCCCGCTGCTAAAGGAGTCGGAATGGTGTAATTACCACTAGCATCAGCTGTTAGTTCAGTTCTAGTACCATCTGGTGCGGTATAAACAACATTCGTTACATTGATATTGTTACCAGCTGCATCAGTGATGGCGACTTTCAAACCAGTTTCAGGATTGTTACCTGTGTTGGTAATGGTTTGGGTATAAGTCACGCCAGTAGATGTGCTGGTTGGTGGTAACTCAGTACTGGTACCACCTGTGAGTGTCAAACTACGATCACTAAATGTAATTGGCGTGCTAGTATCGGCGCCTGTACCTGTATCCATTGGATCGTCCGGTACTTTTGCATCAGTTGGGTTGCTAGTACCTGAGCTATCTTTAATATCAGCTGTTGGTGTATCACCAGGTGTTACAAGCGTATTGTCATAGTTGTCATAGACTTCAGCAGCATTGGTAACGCCCGCTTTATTGACCTTTGTAGGATCGATAGCTGCTTTAAAGGTGATTGTTATGGTTTCATTGACTTTCAAGTCAACGCCATTGATAGCAATCAGTTGACGACCGTCCGCTAATGTAGTCACAGTTGGTGCCGTACCATTACTCGTAGTGCTATTATCAGAAGTTACGGTAATAGCGCCTGATACCGTCAATCCAGTTGGTAGTTTATCTTGAATTAAGACGCCAATTGCATCTGCTGCATAAGTTGCAGTACCATCATTTTTCACAATGATAGTATAGTCAACGGCAGGTGAAGCAGCATTTAAGTCAATGTTAGTAGAGGCAGCCGTTTTGCTGATGGCAAATACTGGCAATTTAACAATAGCTTGGTTTTCATTGACAAGCGTTGCTGTTGCACCAGCTGTTGGAGTATTGGTGATATAGCTACTAGTTGCAGTTAAGGTACCAACCGCACTTTGACCGCCAATAACGGTCGTTGGGCTAGTGACATTATAAGTCAATGTAGCATATTGACCTGGTAATAACTTAATAGTGCCATTCGTACTAGCAACTGTACCAGTTTGGGCTTGACCTGAAGCTAATGTAGTTGCAACTGTACCGTCTGCATTATAGATAGCATAAGTAATAGTAGTAGGGTTGGTATAAGTGTAATCTTGGGGACCCGTTGTGATGTTAGGATCGTTATTAGTTGTAAGATTTAATGTATAAGTGTCGGTCACATTACCAGTATTGATTAATTTATTGGTAAAGGTAGTAGTGCCACCCGGAACAGCTGCTTGATTTTCGTTTTTGTCATCAGTGGGTGATGAACCTTGTGTAGCATACAAAGCAAAGCTACCAATTTCATTGATATTCACGATAACTGCATTAGAAGTAACAGTAGGCTGTGCTACACCGTCAACTGAATATTCAGCAGTCGCCGTATTCGAGATTTGAACGCCACCAGATGGGGAAGCCGGACCGGATGATGTACTTGCTGATACACCTGTTGCAATACCCAAGCCCAAGGCTAACGCCACGCCAGCTGTCAGTGCATTAGGGTTAAAATTAAATTTTTTCATGCATTACTCCGAAAAGCAAAAAATATTAGGGTTAAGATATAAACGTCTTATCTAGATAAAACGTTCTGTGTAACAGCTAAACATTTATAATTAAAATCACGCTTTACTGAACTTTGGTATTGATACTAACAGTGGCACTTTGCTGTGCAGGTAAAGTTTTGACTATCCAGCGTACGGCACGATACTGTGACGCGGGTACTTCAACCATTTTGCCATTGACCTTACGCATGATTGGCAAATTCTCAAACTTCTTACCATCTAGACTGGCTTGAATGGGCGCAGGTGAACTTGAGCTGACATATACCATGCTGGCAGGCACTGGAATGGTTAACGCAACATTCGTCATTGGTTTTTGAAGGTTATTACGGTAAGTTGCTTGATACTGAATGACATCACCACTTTTGGCACGGCTTACAGCTTTTAGAACCGGCTTACCATTTTCAGTAACAACCTGTTTTGCTTGTAAATTAACTGTCAATGCCTCTGCGGCATTAGCACCATTTGCCAAACTTATGCCTAATACAGTGGATAGGGCTAAAGTTTTGGCAATTTTTAAATTGTGTGATTTGTGTATCATGTAAATACCTCTTTTGTTATCTGACGTACATTATACCTTAATAAATTTCATTATTAGCATGTTGATACCGAAAGAAAGTCGAAAAAGCGATAAAATGCAAATTTCAAGTGATAAACCTTTTATCGACTAAAATTTCATAATGCGCTAATATTTAGAACTTTAGTTGAGGCATTCTATCAATTTACAATCTAATATAAATTAAGCTTTTATTTAACTTTTGTTTTTTTGATTAATAAAAGAAACATTTAACCAAATATTTGATTTTAAATGAATTATTAACTGTTTAGAAAAATTGAAAATTAGTTTCAATCATATAAATATTTTCATAGGCAGTATTAAAAATTAATTTTTAGTAATTTTCGACCGTTCATCGTGTAAATCTACCACTCATAAGCAACTGGCTTCTTAAAAATTGTAAATAAATGTAGCAATAAAAAAGACCACATTAATGGTCTTTTTAATTTTATAAAATTTAATTATTTTGAATTAGCGTCATACTTGGTGTTGAAATACAGTGAACGACTAGCGCCTTTGGCTAGTGACTGAACATCACTAACTACTGTACCATTTGCGCCAATTGCCACACTATTGGCAGTGTCAACTTTGAAGTTAGTTAACGTAGTATCTAAAGGATTGTCTAATAGTGAGTTAACTGTAGAGCCATTGACGCCTTTTTTCGGTAGCGCGTCAGTGATTTTAATATCAGTTAATCCATTGGTTAAATTGGTACGATTGTAAGCTGTGATTTTATAAGCAACACATTTGCGAGCATCGATACCTGACTGAGTGACAGCGTTATAAGTCAAGCCTAACATAGCGGTATTGGTGATATTACAATCATTGGTAGCTTGCTCTTTAACCAATACTAAGCCTGCGTTATTTTGGCTGACTTCACCAAAGTTGAGATTGGGATAGTTATAGGTCGTGGCAACATAGTTTATATTGAGCTGGTTGTTGGTGGTATCCACAGGGTATGTTGTTAAGTTACCACCTGGTTCTTGTTCAATCAGACAGACATTGGTTGCACCTGCCATTTCAGTTTGGGTCGCGGTAATGCTATAAGTACCATTTGTATTCACATCAACCGTTTTAATAGCTATAGGAGTTGTGGTATTACAGTTCTTTGCTAGTTGTACTTTTAGCCCTGTTTGATAAATTCCTGTTTCACCTGCGGTTGGATCATACACACCATTAAAGTATTGAGTATTGGTACCAGTGAGTTGACGTTCTGTTAAAGTTAAGCCACCGTTATCGTTAAATATGATGCCAGAGAAAATATAAGCATTGGGCGTATTGGTAATGGTACAGGTAATATCGTCTCCATAGGTCAAAGTCGGTAGATTAAAGCTAGTGGTTGAACCACTCGGCATGGTGGTCGCCGAAGATGAGTTAGCATTGGTACAGGCATAACTGGTGTTATAATTGGCTAAATTTCCTTTACCGTCCGTATTAGCGATGGTTTCAGCGATTGTGTAGGTCGCGGTAGTGGAAAGCCCTGGGGCGGTTACACTGTTGCTGCTTAAGCTGCTACCCGTGCCTGTGGTGGTAAAGCTACTAACAGGCGTTGTACCTGTGGTAGTGGCAATGGTAAATTGGTCATTTGTTTCGACACGGTTGCCTGTTAGAACTTTTCTAGTTGTCAGCTTGGGCGGGGTAACGCAGAAATAAAAGTCTGAGTAACCCACTGCATGAGGTGAATTAAGTTGTGTATATCGATTACTATGTGTGATACTGAAGATACTGTTTGCAGACTTAGCCCCCCAAGTCGCATCGATATTACAACCATTAAGGTCACAGTTTCGACTTCTGATAGCCGTGACAATATTATTACTCGCATTAATTGTATGGTAATAAGTATTATAAGTTAACTGTCCGCTAGTGCTAGAAACATCGACTTGCTCCTGATAAGCGACTTGACCGCTATTATTGGCAGCAGAATCCAAATCTTGAACGACAAAGCTTAATTTAGTAACGGCACGATTCACTGAAATAGTCATTGTATGATTATCTTTAATAGCGGGTGAATTATGCACTAAATTTAGGGCATTTTGCGTTGTATTATTAATATTGCCATAAAAGGGAGGATTTCCGCCATAATTCGAATTTAGGTCAACTAATAATGGAAAACTGACGGTCATGGTCGTACCTGTACCATCAGTGAAGTTAAAAGTTCTACTGGTACTGCCAGCCGTCCATGACAATGCTAAACGGGTAGACCCAGAGGGAGCATTTGCCCCGACATAATACATTTTATCACCGCTAGGACAAATCGGAGCAGCATAAGAAGTGGTGGTATTTAATATTGAAAATATTACACCTATCAGCATCAGCCAATAGACTTTGGGCTTAGCATATTGCATAGAGTTATCCTAATGTGACAATTATTTAATTATCTTAAAAATAAGTAAGCATTGGTACAATTTTAACGACAATTAAATTGAAATAAAACCAAAAACAACAAACTTATGTCAAAACGTTGTTTTTTTCCGATAAGCCTATTTTTTTAACATCCTCTATCATCATATCTTCATAATTTTGTCATATTATCAGCATTTTTAATGCTCATTAGAGAGTCTCAATATGCCAAATAATCAGCCCACTGCTAATAGTAGCCTTGTCATCAGCAATCATATCACCGATATGCTTGATGACTTACCCCAATCACAGTTTTTAAATGATGAAACCCTCAAAAATAATGATAGACTGCGCCAACAAATGCATGAAGACTTAATTGACAGCTATGATGAAGAGATTGAGTCCGAAATGGACGACTATATTCAAGATTTACGGTATGACGGTCAGCCGTTAACCGACAGCCAAAAAATCGCTCGCCATATTTATTTTAATGAATTGATTCGTCTGCAAAAAGAATTGATCAAATTGCAAGATTGGGTAGTAGCAACCGGTGAGCGTATCGTTGTCATCTTTGAAGGTCGCGACTCAGCGGGTAAAGGCGGTGCTATCAAACGTATCACCCAACGGCTCAATCCGCGTGTCTGCCGTGTAGCCGCCCTGCCTGCACCCAATGACCGCGAAAAGACCCAATGGTATTTTCAGCGCTATGTCGCGCACCTGCCAGCGGCGGGCGAGATTGTGCTATTTGACCGCAGTTGGTACAACCGTGCTGGGGTTGAGCGCGTGATGGGATTTTGTACTGACGCGCAGTATGAAGAGTTTTTTGAGTCGGTGCCAGAGTTTGAGCGAATGCTGGTGCGCTCGGGGATTCGCTTAATCAAATATTGGTTTTCTATTTCAGATGACGAGCAAGAGTCACGCTTTATGAGCCGTATTTATGACCCGCTCAAACAGTGGAAACTCTCACCGATGGATTTAGAATCGCGTCGCCGCTGGGAGGATTATACCAAAGCCAAGGAAGTGATGTTTGAACGCACCCATATCCCTGAAGCTCGTTGGTGGATTGTCGAAGGCGATGATAAGAAAAAAGCACGTCTCAACTGCATCAATCATCTCTTATCGCAAATTCCCTACCAAGAAATACAACGGGATGAAGTGGTATTGCCAGAACGAGAGCATCGCGACAATTACCAACGTGAGCCGATTCCGGAAGATATGTACGTACCAAATGTTTATTAATTCGCGTTTACTAATTGAGCAAAAAAAGGATACGTTTTAACCGTGTCCTTTTTAATATAAAAGATAAGGTGTTTTTAACGTTTAAACATACGCACTTGAAAACCACTAATTTTGCCATTTTTCATTATATTTTCCATAGCAATAGTGGCGTCATCTTCGATGAGTAAAATGCGGCAACATGCAGCGGTACGAGAACCCACAGACTATTGGCGCCATATTTTTCTAACGCTTTTTGAAAATCCGCTTGCGGGATTTGTTCGTTTTTTGGGTAGGCTTGGCAGTTGGCTTCGGCAAATGCGCTGCTGTCTGATAACATAGCGAGTGCCAATAATCCTGGGGTAATTAATGATTTTTTCATAATGCTATCCTAAGAGTTTGATAAAGTTGTTAAGGCACGGGATAGGGTGGATACTGAGGTATATCCGAGTGGCTAAGTGTATTAAAACAACCTAACCTTAACGAAAACTTAGCTGAAGAGGGCGCAATAAAAATTGAAGGGAAAAATTAAAACCACTTGCAAAAGCAAAATTTTTTGGTAAAATGGCACTCCTACTTACACAAGTAGATTGTTAGACCCTTTTAGGCATATAGCTCAGTTGGTTAGAGCACCACCTTGACATGGTGGGGGTCGTCTGTTCGAGTCAGATTATGCCTACCATATTCCAAAAGCCCCAGTCGATTGATTGGGGCTTTTTTATTGCAGTGATATCAAGGGCTTATGTGGTTTTTCGAGGATTGAAATTTTGACCACTTTTATGATTTTGGGCACAGAAAAATCGCTTAGAAATCTTGTGTGCCCATTTTGTGCCCAAATTGTGCCTTGGTTAATTTTTGGGCAAGTAGATTTTGACCCCCACCCGAATTTAAAAGAGATGAAACTGGATTTATTTCTTTCAACTTTAATCACTCATTTTAAAAAACCTTCATGCCCTAAAAAAAATCCTTTCAAAGTTATTCCCTCCAAATTAAAAACATGGCTATTAGAAACTTTAAGACATTGACACACTAGTTTAGTTAACCGTCTTGAGATTGGAAAAATAGATACAAAAGTTGTTATACGGACTATATAAAGTTTTGAGTTTTCACGGTACGACTCTAAATCCACATACTAATAAAATAATACATAAGCAAAAATTCAATATATTAAATTGCTTACCTTAACTTTAGATTAGGACTATCTCGTATAAAAATGAGAAATATTGACGAAAAAAATGCAAAGTAGATATATACTAGAAAAATTTAGTAGGGTGCATGAACAATATCAATCAAGCTCATGTTTCTAAACCATCTATGCGATGGCGAACTTTGCGGTAGTTCTGGCGTTTGAATGTCGACATTTCTAAACCATCTATGCGATGGCGAACTCGGGGTCGGTGATGCTGTAAAAGACGTTGGCTTTCTAAACCATCTATGCGATGGCGAACATGCGGTAAAAGACGTTGGCGGCAAGGTTGTCTTTCTAAACCATCTATGCGATGGCGAACTCGCATATTGTTGAAACAACTTTTCATATTCATTTCTAAACCATCTATGCGATGGCGAACAACAAGACGACCCAGAACACCCACCACCAGAATTTCTAAACCATCTATGCGATGGCGAACTTGCAAGTATCGGTTTTACCCTTGTTACTGCTTTTCTAAACCATCTATGCGATGGCGAACTTTTAGTTACTGCCGCTAACGGTCATGGAAAATTTCTAAACCATCTATGCGATGGCGAACTATAAATGCCTGCTCTTTTAGCCGCTGTTGCTTTTCTAAACCATCTATGCGATGGCGAACTTCATGATGGGTGTCCTGTTTTTGTTGGCATTTTTCTAAACCATCTATGCGATGGCGAACGGGCTAAAAGAAGTCAAAACCACGGACTTTATTTTTCTAAACCATCTATGCGATGGCGAACGATAGTTTTTGCAAACATCGCATGGGCATGGTTTTCTAAACCATCTATGCGATGGCGAACTTCCATTTGATGCTTGGCGATGATATCTAATTTTTCTAAACCATCTATGCGATGGCGAACGGATGGGTCAAACCCTTCATAGTCTTCTCTGCCTTTCTAAACCATCTATGCGATGGCGAACTCATTGGATTTAAATAGGTGCATTTTCATGATTTTCTAAACCATCTATGCGATGGCGAACATATTTATTGGTTTGATAAACAAGATGATCTTTTTCTAAACCATCTATGCGATGGCGAACATGTTAAGGAAACTGACCGCTTCCGTGCTGGTTTTCTAAACCATCTATGCGATGGCGAACTTCAACAGCCTTTTTCACCATCAGATAATAATTTTCTAAACCATCTATGCGATGGCGAACACACATATTTTTTAGCATTACGGATCGTTTGTTTTCTAAACCATCTATGCGATGGCGAACCATCGTGTAAATCCGCTTGAGGTGGCGGGGCAGTTTCTAAACCATCTATGCGATGGCGAACGATTACCCAGATATCGCTGAGCGCTATTTGGTTTTCTAAACCATCTATGCGATGGCGAACGAAACAAGATTGAGCGCATTTCATCCAAGGTTTTTCTAAACCATCTATGCGATGGCGAACTCGCATATTGTTGAAACAACTTTTCATATTCATTTCTAAACCATCTATGCGATGGCGAACAACAAGACGACCCAGAACACCCACCACCAGAATTTCTAAACCATCTATGCGATGGCGAACTTGCAAGTATCGGTTTTACCCTTGTTACTGCTTTTCTAAACCATCTATGCGATGGCGAACTTTTAGTTACTGCCGCTAACGGTCATGGAAAATTTCTAAACCATCTATGCGATGGCGAACTATAAATGCCTGCTCTTTTAGCCGCTGTTGCTTTTCTAAACCATCTATGCGATGGCGAACTTCATGATGGGTGTCCTGTTTTTGTTGGCATTTTTCTAAACCATCTATGCGATGGCGAACGGGCTAAAAGAAGTCAAAACCACGGACTTTATTTTTCTAAACCATCTATGCGATGGCGAACGATAGTTTTTGCAAACATCGCATGGGCATGGTTTTCTAAACCATCTATGCGATGGCGAACTTCCATTTGATGCTTGGCGATGATATCTAATTTTTCTAAACCATCTATGCGATGGCGAACGGATGGGTCAAACCCTTCATAGTCTTCTCTGCCTTTCTAAACCATCTATGCGATGGCGAACTCATTGGATTTAAATAGGTGCATTTTCATGATTTTCTAAACCATCTATGCGATGGCGAACATATTTATTGGTTTGATAAACAAGATGATCTTTTTCTAAACCATCTATGCGATGGCGAACATGGTTTGCCGTGTGTACCGTTGCGCCAACTTTTTCTAAACCATCTATGCGATGGCGAACCTGGCATTGATATAGCCATGTCAATGATTTTATTTCTAAACCATCTATGCGATGGCGAACATGCGATTTTAACGCGCTACAAGGCGGCTAAATTTCTAAACCATCTATGCGATGGCGAACCCATCGTATTTGCGTATTTTTGCCCCATTTTATTTCTAAACCATCTATGCGATGGCGAACGACGCAAGCGTGTGTTTGCTATCGTCGATTTTTTTCTAAACCATCTATGCGATGGCGAACCACTACAGACTGGCAAAATTCAGCGATTGATATTTCTAAACCATCTATGCGATGGCGAACTGAAATTCAATCGTTCAAATACTGCGCCTGTTTTTCTAAACCATCTATGCGATGGCGAACAACTTAGCGAAAATCCGAATGTCAATCTTTGCTTTCTAAACCATCTATGCGATGGCGAACTATTTGGTAAGTCGTGCCAATCGTCTGGCGCATTTCTAAACCATCTATGCGATGGCGAACATAAAATACTTTTGGCTTACCATCTTTGAATGTTTCTAAACCATCTATGCGATGGCGAACTTTCTCGGTGATATGGCAGGGATAGCGCATTTTTTCTAAACCATCTATGCGATGGCGAACGTCAAAATGGCACTGTATTAATCATGATTAGTTTTCTAAACCATCTATGCGATGGCGAACCAGGCGACCAAAAAGAACTAGCAAAAATGCTATTTCTAAACCATCTATGCGATGGCGAACCTGCGGCTCTAACTGTTGTGTTAACTGGTTTGTTTCTAAACCATCTATGCGATGGCGAACGCGTTCGACCAGAGCGAGCGTCTTTTCATCAATTTCTAAACCATCTATGCGATGGCGAACTTCTCATTGTAGCGAACAAAAACGGAGCGACTTTTCTAAACCATCTATGCGATGGCGAACTCGCAAAAGGTATCGTGGGCGGTGCAATCGCTTTTCTAAACCATCTATGCGATGGCGAACCGTTTGACCCTACTGATATAATTGATGCTATTTTTCTAAACCATCTATGCGATGGCGAACCAGCTTGCACATTAGCGAGATAATCTAAAACATTTCTAAACCATCTATGCGATGGCGAACAATACTCGAAAAATCTTACCTACTGCTTATGATTTCTAAACCATCTATGCGATGGCGAACACGTAGATAAAAAATCACAAAGCGGGGACATCTTTCTAAACCATCTATGCGATGGCGAACTGATAAATTGGCGTTATTAAAGCCACGTTTAATTTCTAAACCATCTATGCGATGGCGAACCGCCCCATCGTTAGGGACAGCAGGAACAGGGGTTTCTAAACCATCTATGCGATGGCGAACAATAACAAGTGGTTTCAAACTTTTTGGATTTGTTTCTAAACCATCTATGCGATGGCGAACCCACAGGAAGCAAGGACGCTTAGTTGTATGATTTTCTAAACCATCTATGCGATGGCGAACTAGTTAATCCACATTAGCCACTGTTGGTACAATTTCTAAACCATCTATGCGATGGCGAACCCGTTTAGAGCGTTCTCAAGAAATTCAAGACTTTTCTAAACCATCTATGCGATGGCGAACATTTAATTGACATGGGGTAAAGTTGGCTAGATTTTCTAAACCATCTATGCGATGGCGAACATGGTGGTGGCAAAGTTTTCGGCACCGTTGATTTTCTAAACCATCTATGCGATGGCGAACTTTTCCACCAGATTCTGATGGCGGTTTTGAGTTTTCTAAACCATCTATGCGATGGCGAACTAAAACGAAAAAGCATTTTCAGCCCTGGTATATTTCTAAACCATCTATGCGATGGCGAACTGTCTTGAACAAGATTCTGCAAATGCGCTTTATTTCTAAACCATCTATGCGATGGCGAACATAGTGTTGATAAAGTTGGCGATGCAGTTGTTTTTCTAAACCATCTATGCGATGGCGAACCATTTTTAACTGGTTTCATAGGTTCTTCTTCTTTTCTAAACCATCTATGCGATGGCGAACTCGGGGTTGGTGAAGCTGTAAAAGACGTTGGCTTTCTAAACCATCTATGCGATGGCGAACACCGCAGAAGAATTACGCCCAGATATCAACTGTTTCTAAACCATCTATGCGATGGCGAACGGGTGCGCGGTCTTGACGAGTTGTAACGCAATTTTCTAAACCATCTATGCGATGGCGAACTGTTAGCTTACTTCAAACTAGTCAAGTTGTTTTTTCTAAACCATCTATGCGATGGCGAACAGCCAGTAATAGCAAGCATATCAGCACTTGTTTTTCTAAACCATCTATGCGATGGCGAACTAAGGGTCAATGGGCTGTTCGTGAGATTTTGCTTTCTAAACCATCTATGCGATGGCGAACATAAAGTAACTGGCGTTGGTGCTGATGTTCGGTTTCTAAACCATCTATGCGATGGCGAACCTGGGCTTCAAAGGTTTGTGATTTTATAGATTTTTCTAAACCATCTATGCGATGGCGAACGGGTTAAAAGTCTTGAAAAGCATCGTCATGCTTTTCTAAACCATCTATGCGATGGCGAACAGAAGTTTACTGAGTTTATGGATTTGTCAGGCTTTCTAAACCATCTATGCGATGGCGAACCAACTCCTCGAAATCTGCGTCATTACCATCACTTTCTAAACCATCTATGCGATGGCGAACAATAACTGGCATTGCTTTAACTTCCCTTGATTTTTCTAAACCATCTATGCGATGGCGAACAAGCCGCCCGATTGCGTCTATTATGCTTGTGGTTTCTAAACCATCTATGCGATGGCGAACAGTGCAAGACGTTATCCGCTTTAATACGTGGGTTTCTAAACCATCTATGCGATGGCGAACAATTTATACCTATATGGTGATTTTACCTAATATTTCTAAACCATCTATGCGATGGCGAACCATGGAAACTTGCCAAGGTTTTCATGGTTATTTTTCTAAACCATCTATGCGATGGCGAACTGACGGCGCAGGCAAGCTAAAAGATGAGACAGTTTCTAAACCATCTATGCGATGGCGAACGCGTTTAACTTAACCGAGTCTGCCGCGGTACATTTCTAAACCATCTATGCGATGGCGAACTGGTTGCTGACCATGTGGCTATTGTTCGAGAATTTCTAAACCATCTATGCGATGGCGAACGCAAGCTCTTTAATGACCTGTAAATTTTGCACTTTCTAAACCATCTATGCGATGGCGAACTTTCAACTCCTCGAAATCTGCGTCATTACCATTTTCTAAACCATCTATGCGATGGCGAACAACGCCCGACATCGTGCGCTTTGGCGTTGTCGTTTCTAAACCATCTATGCGATGGCGAACTATTACTTTAATGATCTATCAGGCAATGGACTTTTCTAAACCATCTATGCGATGGCGAACTGTGGCGTTAGTAGTGGCATTAAACCTGTCTTTTTCTAAACCATCTATGCGATGGCGAACTTATGTTCATGGCGTACACGCTCATCGTGACTTTTCTAAACCATCTATGCGATGGCGAACTCGAAGTGGGCGCACAACATGACCAAAAAAAGTTTCTAAACCATCTATGCGATGGCGAACTGGGCGTACAAGATGCCGTAAAAGACGTTGGCTTTCTAAACCATCTATGCGATGGCGAACTGCCGCCGCTACCCATCACGCTTGACCAATTCTTTCTAAACCATCTATGCGATGGCGAACTTGGGCTAATAACGCCACGGTAAGTCCTGCAATTTCTAAACCATCTATGCGATGGCGAACCAGTTAACCCAAGATTTCATTAAATCTTCTTCTTTCTAAACCATCTATGCGATGGCGAACTAAAGCATTTCTCTAGCGTATTAATCAGTAAATTTCTAAACCATCTATGCGATGGCGAACTCAATATGCACGCGCCAGTGATGGGCGGGCAATTTCTAAACCATCTATGCGATGGCGAACCTGTAGTGCCTGCGTCTGCGGTATCTGCTATGTTTCTAAACCATCTATGCGATGGCGAACATACTGAACGGCTCGTGTCTGCTATCAATTATTTTCTAAACCATCTATGCGATGGCGAACGTAATTACGAAAGCGCAGTTATTGATGCTGACTTTCTAAACCATCTATGCGATGGCGAACAGAAGTTCAAAACATCGCTGCCATCTGTTAGCTTTCTAAACCATCTATGCGATGGCGAACTCGCACTTACCTTTCCTTATGTGATTTTGAATTTTCTAAACCATCTATGCGATGGCGAACCATGTTTTGCAGTGGGTTTTCTGCTGAGTCTATTTCTAAACCATCTATGCGATGGCGAACATTACCACGCTTGAGCAAGTTAGACCGCTCGGTTTCTAAACCATCTATGCGATGGCGAACGTAACTGTGTCAAGCCCGCCCCACTGCCGATATTTCTAAACCATCTATGCGATGGCGAACGTTCTGCTGCTGCTGGTTTCGGCTGTACTTGCTTTCTAAACCATCTATGCGATGGCGAACCTGACAGCCTTACATCGCTAGTTAGCGGTATGTTTCTAAACCATCTATGCGATGGCGAACTCATCACCAAATATGGCTGATGCGGTCATGATTTTCTAAACCATCTATGCGATGGCGAACTGTTAATGGCTATACCTACAATGTCACGTTAGTTTCTAAACCATCTATGCGATGGCGAACTTGATATGCACATTAGTATTTTGGCTAATAGCTTTCTAAACCATCTATGCGATGGCGAACAATGAGTTACGCAAAGACAAAAAGGCTATCAATTTCTAAACCATCTATGCGATGGCGAACCAATACTTCTATTTACAGGCGGTGTTTTGGTTTTTCTAAACCATCTATGCGATGGCGAACGTTAAACCCCCAATTTCGCCCTAAATCATTTGTTTCTAAACCATCTATGCGATGGCGAACAGATGAGATATTACTATCAATTCTTGCGCTGTTTTCTAAACCATCTATGCGATGGCGAACGTTAAACCCCCAATTTCGCCCTAAATCATTTGTTTCTAAACCATCTATGCGATGGCGAACTCGGCTTTGGTGCGCTTGACCTGTGGCTCTGTTTTCTAAACCATCTATGCGATGGCGAACATCTTCTTCATATCTTGCGCCTTGCAATATACTTTCTAAACCATCTATGCGATGGCGAACTGACCGCTATCTTTAGCTAGGTAATTGGGTGATTTTCTAAACCATCTATGCGATGGCGAACGAAATCCGCAACAAAGCAGCCGTGCGCTACATTTTCTAAACCATCTATGCGATGGCGAACGGGTATTGCTATGACGGCTCATGATTGGATTTTTTCTAAACCATCTATGCGATGGCGAACATCACCTGATTTTGCATTATTTAGTATTTGTTTTTCTAAACCATCTATGCGATGGCGAACTAACGGTTTACGCTGTTAGGCATTTTTTTTACTTTCTAAACCATCTATGCGATGGCGAACTTTTTAAATTTTTCTTTATGTAATTTTTTTTATTTCTAAACCATCTATGCGATGGCGAACTCAATCAAGCTATACAGCAAGCTATAGACAATTTTCTAAACCATCTATGCGATGGCGAACAATGAGTTACGCAAAGACAAAAAGGCTATCAATTTCTAAACCATCTATGCGATGGCGAACCAATACTTCTATTTACAGGCGGTGTTTTGGTTTTTCTAAACCATCTATGCGATGGCGAACGTTAAACCCCCAATTTCGCCCTAAATCATTTGTTTCTAAACCATCTATGCGATGGCGAACAGATGAGATATTACTATCAATTCTTGCGCTGTTTTCTAAACCATCTATGCGATGGCGAACGTTAAACCCCCAATTTCGCCCTAAATCATTTGTTTCTAAACCATCTATGCGATGGCGAACTCGGCTTTGGTGCGCTTGACCTGTGGCTCTGTTTTCTAAACCATCTATGCGATGGCGAACATCTTCTTCATATCTTGCGCCTTGCAATATACTTTCTAAACCATCTATGCGATGGCGAACTGACCGCTATCTTTAGCTAGGTAATTGGGTGATTTTCTAAACCATCTATGCGATGGCGAACGAAATCCGCAACAAAGCAGCCGTGCGCTACATTTTCTAAACCATCTATGCGATGGCGAACGGGTATTGCTATGACGGCTCATGATTGGATTTTTTCTAAACCATCTATGCGATGGCGAACATCACCTGATTTTGCATTATTTAGTATTTGTTTTTCTAAACCATCTATGCGATGGCGAACTAACGGTTTACGCTGTTAGGCATTTTTTTTACTTTCTAAACCATCTATGCGATGGCGAACTTTTTAAATTTTTCTTTATGTAATTTTTTTTATTTCTAAACCATCTATGCGATGGCGAACTCAATCAAGCTATACAGCAAGCTATAGACAATTTTCTAAACCATCTATGCGATGGCGAACCCAAACTAATCAAGTCGTTTTAGATAATGTAGTTTCTAAACCATCTATGCGATGGCGAACCCACAGATTCGAGGGATAGCCATTTTTGGTTATTTCTAAACCATCTATGCGATGGCGAACAATATGGCAATGATAGGCGTTAATCTGTTAATTTTCTAAACCATCTATGCGATGGCGAACGCCATGACAAGGCATGAACAAAACCTATTACTTTTCTAAACCATCTATGCGATGGCGAACACTCAGGTATGGATAGATGTCAGTAGCAAAGCTTTCTAAACCATCTATGCGATGGCGAACTTGATAATTCCCCATTATCCCATGATAAAAATTTTCTAAACCATCTATGCGATGGCGAACATTTTAGTTACTGCCGCTAACGGACATGGCAATTTCTAAACCATCTATGCGATGGCGAACCATTGCTGGTTATATTGTATCTGGTCTTGTTTTTTCTAAACCATCTATGCGATGGCGAACTTGGCGTTGGAGATAAAGTCGATGCTGTGGGTTTTCTAAACCATCTATGCGATGGCGAACGCAAAAAAACCTATCAAGAGTTTAATCTTGAGCTTTCTAAACCATCTATGCGATGGCGAACAAGCGGAAATAATAAATGCTTGTATTTTCAAATTTCTAAACCATCTATGCGATGGCGAACGCTTACCGAAAAAAATCTTGTCGCTGGGGATATTTCTAAACCATCTATGCGATGGCGAACTTCATCATACATAAAGATAGAGCCAACAGGCGTTTCTAAACCATCTATGCGATGGCGAACTCACTACAACTCGTTTTAACGTGATATCAAGCTTTCTAAACCATCTATGCGATGGCGAACGAGCCGCAACAAGGCTTCGTCCGAATTCAAGCTTTCTAAACCATCTATGCGATGGCGAACTTAATCTGGACGTGAAGCAATGCCGCGCTCTGTTTCTAAACCATCTATGCGATGGCGAACAAATCAAATAAAATTAATTTGGATAGAAATAATTTCTAAACCATCTATGCGATGGCGAACTGATTGATGATGTATCTATTTGTGGGTTTGTTTTTCTAAACCATCTATGCGATGGCGAACGCTTGCAATTTGATAGAAGCGTCATCTTTGACTTTCTAAACCATCTATGCGATGGCGAACAGTCAAGCAGTAATACGTTGGTTACAGAGCAATTTCTAAACCATCTATGCGATGGCGAACAGTGTCATGAACGGTAAAGGTTAACCAATCGATTTCTAAACCATCTATGCGATGGCGAACTCCTCCTGCGTCGTCGTCGTCGTTGTCGCTGTTTTCTAAACCATCTATGCGATGGCGAACTTCTATTTCAGTTATGATAAAGGGGTGATAAATTTCTAAACCATCTATGCGATGGCGAACATTATTAGTCATTTTCTTCACCTGTATAAATTTTTCTAAACCATCTATGCGATGGCGAACATATTGTTTGCACTCACCCAATGACATATCAATTTCTAAACCATCTATGCGATGGCGAACTGACAATAAAACTGTAGCCACTGGCGACCAAGTTTTCTAAACCATCTATGCGATGGCGAACTTGGCGTTGGTGATAAAGTCGATAACGTGGGCTTTCTAAACCATCTATGCGATGGCGAACAAGCGGAAATAATAAATGCTTGTATTTTCAAATTTCTAAACCATCTATGCGATGGCGAACGCTTACCGAAAAAAATCTTGTCGCTGGGGATATTTCTAAACCATCTATGCGATGGCGAACCGTCTTGGGGTAATCGTGGGGCTATTTCTTACTTTCTAAACCATCTATGCGATGGCGAACCACCAAACGACCACCCAGCAGCTTGAGCAGTTTTTCTAAACCATCTATGCGATGGCGAACTTGCCCAGTTGCTTTGTAAACTGTTTTTGCATTTTCTAAACCATCTATGCGATGGCGAACTTTTTATGTTGCCGATGTCGAAACAGGACAGTTTTCTAAACCATCTATGCGATGGCGAACTTACGTTCTGTCAAAATCGCCTTGAGCTCATCTTTCTAAACCATCTATGCGATGGCGAACAGCCAGCAATTGCATAGCCAGCACCAGCAGCATTTCTAAACCATCTATGCGATGGCGAACTCTGTCAAAACCAACAAACTACGTCAGAAGGCTTTCTAAACCATCTATGCGATGGCGAACTGGAGAATTTTCTGACAAAATCCCCAGATATCAATTATATACGTTTTAATTCAGTTAAGACACTTCGTTTTAAAGTGCTTTTTATAAGCATCTGATTTTATTTAATTTTTTGGCAAGTGTCTACAACGAAGCCAAACATATAATCCAACACATCTTGGTCTTGGCAAATCTCGATAAGTTGCATCCGAAACTCTTTTTGATTATGCCCCAGTTTTGCCGAAATAAATGCTTGTGGCATCACCATCGCATCTTTGACCAAATCTGCTACATCAAACACCAAACCACCACGGCGGGTTTTACCATGTAGCATCGGTAGAGCAAAGCTAATACCTAACCCATGTAATGCAACTGCCGCATAGCCATAAGCGATATAATTCCCGTGGTCAAGGTAGCTATTGGCGATATCGGCGATATCATCATTGGCATTTTTGCCTTCCTCGCGGGTAAATTTAAAGCCACAGCCTTCCGCCAAGCTTTTATATAATACCTTTGCCCAGCGACCTTCGGCAGTCAATAACTGCTCTTGGTTCATTGCCGATTCTATCGCTTGTGAAAAATTAACTACCGCCGATTCATCTAGGCGAATACCATATGATGTCAGTAGTGGATTTTTTTGCCAGTATTTTTTGACAATTTCAATACGTTCTTGTAATAGCACCTTTGCCATCAACAGCCGTGTCGTATCATCAAGCCATGCTTTCATCCAAATTTGCATATATTCGGTAGGACGATACTCACTTTGTGGGGCTAGAAAGGTCAAATCTAATGCACTAAATAATGGTGAACCGCCTGAACCACAAAAACCGACCATTACATTTGATTCTGCCAAACGTCTAGCGGCGGCATCGGTAATCGAACTACCTTTACCCAGTAATAAAAAAGCGGTATTTTTTTCGGGAATATTATAAAAATGTTCAATCGGTTGCATACTTTCGGTCAGATACACGATACGGTCATCTTTTAAAATGACTCGAACTCGCTCAAGATAAAACACACACGCCCGCTTGGACAACATCAGCGGACGGCTACGTTGCTTACGTAAATGACTATTATGAGTTTGGCTCATGTTTTTCTCTTTGATAAATGAAAAAGCAGTAAGCATAAAAGCCTACTGCTTTTTTAAATTAGAATATCGGCAAAGCAAACGGCTGACTGGCACGAGCCAAACCATAGCCATCTGGCATGCCGTCACCTGCATTTTCCATCGGTACAATATCGATGGTTAAGGTAAAAACTTGTCCTGTGCTTTTACTGGCAACTTTAAGATACGGCAAGTCTTTGGCAGTGGCTAGACGACGTTCTCGTAATGGCACATTATTGTCAGACAGTTGAGTACGTTCCATTTTTGCCGTAGGAATGCGAAAACGACGATAACTTTGCCAGCCTGTGATTTTGGCTGTTGGTACAGGCGTTGGCGTACCGACCACACTATAATCCCGCACTTTCCAATGTTGGCTAATACTATCTACCAATCGCTGTAATGCCTCGCTACTATCCGAAAACACCCGAAAAATATCAAAATCAAAACGGGGCGACTTGCCATATTTTTTTTCGAAATCCGCTTGCTTTGCTTTAAGCTTTGGGGAAGGGGCCAATGCTATGGCATATGGTGATTTATCCACCAATGCCAACGCTCGAAACGTGCCATGCAATACCGCATAAATCTGATTGCGAATGGTCGGTAGTGATAAATCGACCGTATCTGCCGATTCAATCACACGTACATCCACATAAAACTCAAATGACATCTTAATCTCCCTCAGAATATACGCCACCACGAATCAGACAGGCAATCAAAAACATCCCTTTTTCGCTGTTGGGGTCTAAGTCATCAATCTCTTTTAAAATATCAAACGCTGACATTTTTTCTTTACCCACACGATAAAAAAATTGATGCTCAAGATTTGCCCCATTTGGCTCTACCGCAATCGGTTTATGGTTGTATTCTTCGGCATTGGGATACCACGTATCAATGGTACGAATCGCATTACCGATTTTTTGGTCACGTAATGCCGCTTGCCCCAAAAATTGGTTGTTGTCTGCCCCACGTTGCGGGCGAACAGGGTTAAGTTGATACAGCGAACGAGAAAAGCCTTTGGGTTTATCTTCTAGATAATTTTGTGAAGGGAATACTTCCACACCACCCATGCCAAAATCAACTACCGCTTCGATATGTAGCCCTGCATTGGTTGCGTCGCCTTTTGCCCCTGTTAATAAAATCTCGGCTAATGCCTGCTCATCCGCACTAGGATTGTCAAAACTGTTTAAATTGTAGTCTAACGCCTTAAAGGTATAAGATTTTTCCGAATTTTGACTGGGTGTTACCGTAATTACAATGCTTTCTGCCACCAAGCGATTACGCCATAACCAGCGACCGTTCACAACATTACGCACATAACGACCGACCACCGTTTTTAGCCCATCGCTGTCTTTGGCACGAGCCACAAACCCTTGAAATGCCTTGCGAAATGCTTGTTCATCGCTTTTATCTGCCCCTGCTTTAGTCGCACTGGCAAACAAAATATCCGCCAAGTCAATCAAACGAAAATCCCACGTCACCAATAATTTGGCATTGGGTAATAATTTGGCAGATTCGGTTTGTTGAATATTACTGACTTCACGAGCGACTGATTCGCCCGATGCTGACCCTTTGCTTTTATTGCCTGCCACATTTTGTGTACCACGAATGCCATGATACATGACTTTTAATGATTCAGTTTTGCCATCTATCAGATGAAAAAATGCCCCGTCGCTGATAACAGTACCACGTTGTAGGGCTAGGCTTGCGGGTAATTTTTTGAAAGTTGCCATAATAAAACTCCTGTTTGTTTTTTAACATTGGTTAGGTAAAAGTTTAGTTTCAAAAGTAAGGTTAAATAGATTGTCGCAATAAAAACACATCGCCACCGTCATGGGTTTGCCATTGGTACTGCCAAAATAACTCTTGTGGGTTGTCAGATAATTGACGTAACGGCTCGGTAATCAGGTTTGGGGGCTGTTGCGGTTTTTGCTCTTCTTCATATAAATCCAAGTTATCAGAATTTTGAGCGTTAGCAACATTCAGCAGTTGCCGAATTGACACATATTGCACTAAGCCAATCAAGGGTTCGGCATAGGCGTGAGGTGTAGGTATTACAGCTTGTTCAAGGGTATACGCTTGTCGTACACCTGTTCTATCGGTTTTTGGGTCTTCAAGCAACGCATAACCTAGATTAGTCGCTGACAAAAAACTTAAGCCATGATGTTCACCAAAAGCATGATTTAAGCCGTCTTTGGTGAGTGCCAATAGCCGTGTAAAGGCTTGCAAACGATTGAGATTTTGCGATTGTTGGTACGCTAATAACACATCCTGACGGTCTAGCACCACAAAGCCTGTTTTGATGGTATTGCTTAACACATCTTTTAATGATTTCTCGCTGTCATCTGCCCATTCAACTTCGCCATAACGAGTGATTTGCCCCCCTGCAAAACGGCTATTCATCAGCAATTTTTGCAAATCTGCCAATCTTGGTCGCCGTCTGCCATCAAAGCGTATCACCAAACTAAGATGCAAATGACAGCTTGCCGTTGGTTGTAACGACAAGGCATTGGGATTTTTTGATGAATAATCATTTTTATTGATAAACGCAGAGCCACGGCGTTGGGCAGGATGAAAGAAAATTCTATTGTAATT
This sequence comes from Moraxella osloensis, assembly GCF_001553955.1. Taxonomy (NCBI): domain Bacteria; kingdom Pseudomonadati; phylum Pseudomonadota; class Gammaproteobacteria; order Moraxellales; family Moraxellaceae; genus Faucicola; species Faucicola osloensis. The sequence continues at coordinate 1,120,410 of NZ_CP014234.1, read as the reverse complement.
ATCCTTAAGAATTTCTCCCAAATCCTGTCTATCATGGTGAATATAAATCACGCCTGTGTCCTTCACGCCCAATTTGCGAGCCAACGCATGCGCAAACATGGTGGATGCCACCAAAGGTACGCCACCGAGCAAAATCCCGCTAGTCTGTAGATTTGCCCCTTGCACTCGAATATGCGGAATTACCGCTAAAAAACTCATGATGCCAACTCCTGTAAGTCATACAGCAAGCCACGAATTCGGCGAGCCAAGAATGGTATGGTGCTATCTTCGAGTACAAAGGCGACAGGGTTGCTTTGTCCTTCGACTTCATAGGATTGACGGACGATACTTTTTGCCAAATGCTCGGCAAACACAGTCATCCAACCTTCATCTCGTAGCTGTGTGTCAATCAGTCCTTGAATGGCTAAATCGATGCTTGGGTGTTGTAGTGGTGTTAAAGCGACCCTTTCTTTACTCACCAGTTCGCCTTGCTCATCATAATTTTCAGCATTTACCTTGGTGATATTGGGCAATCTATCAGCCACTTGTTCGAGGCTATTTTTAGCTTCTCGCCCTTGAGCCAAGACGATGCGTAAGATATGGGTCAAAAATTGTTGCTCGGCTTCACGGCTAGCCATATCGGTACTCGTTGCCCCAATCCCTTTGTCTTTCCAACCTTGCTCATTTGGGTCTTGTTGGGTTTTAGCAATGCCTTTGTTAATCAACTCTGCCCAAGCAAGTAATGCGGGCTGAACAAGTTTGTCTTTCGGCAATTTATTGGGGATATAGTAGTCTAAGCCTTTGTAATACAGGCTAAAGGCTTGACGTATCGTATCATCGGCAGTTGGGGCAGTTAGATAAATTGGGCGTTGCATTTCTTGAGCTAACATTCCAACATTTGCACTTTTAGTACCCCCAATTCCAAAAGTTGCGGTTTGAATATTTTTAAAGTTTGCCGAAAAATCTTTATCATTTTCACGATTACTTTTTATGAAATTGACTTCTTGATTTAACAAATAATTTACGCCACCTGCTGAAGTTGGACTAATGGAAACATACGAATCATTCAACGGTAATAGCAATTGCCTCATTCTAATATCGATATGTTCAAGCCCATTTTGATATGGCAAATCAAATAAGTTTTTTAAATCATTTTTAATTTGATTAATTACTTCTGAAAACTCATTATCTTTTTCAATTTCTGAATTTAGCTGTGCAGGTTTTATAGCTTTTGAAAAATATCCTATGTTTGAAGCATTGCCTTGATAATCAGTCAAAAGCGTAAGACCATCATTTAATAATGTTCTAGCACTAATATATGGTAGGTCTAAATTTTGCGACTTAGAAAGCCTAATGCCCCCTTTGGTAGCATTGGAATTAATGGTCTTGTTACTAAAATGCACCGACTCGGCAAGGGCTTTTTGATAGTCGGCAATGGGAATGGTATCATCAGACATAAATATCTCCTTTTTTATTTAATTCTATCTAGTTTTAACATAGTTTTGCTCAAATAATAAGCAGGCAAAAGTGGATAAACGACACACGATGTCGTATTGTTAATATTCATTATAGAATTTAGTTTTATATTAAGTGAAAATGATAAGCTTATAAAAACAGAAAAATTAATTTGGAAAAAATGAAATGCACGTCATTTTTATCTCTGCTTGCGAAAAAAAAGCCCTGAAAAAAACCCGAGCCGTACTTGACAGCTACGCCATCCGCACAGGACAAAGCACATGGCAAGCCCCCATGACCATGGAAGGTCTAACCGAAGTCCGTAACGCCCTTAAACAAAAGGGTATTACTCGCCAAACTGCCGTCGCCGCCTACATTAACTACGGTATGCGACGCATGAAACTGGCTTGGGTCGTGGGCGCAAAGCATCGTTTTAATAGCGAAGGGGCATACCCTGTCGCTTCAACTGGTAAGCCTTATACCAAGCGACAAATCGACGACTGGGTCAGAGCAGCAAGCCTATTGGCAGGGGCGGCAGGCGATATGCATGATATTGGCAAAGCATCGCAACATTTTCAAAACAAACTGTCACCTAATCAAGCAAATAAAATCATCGCTGATGATATCCGCCATGAATGGCTATCCGTCAAGCTATTGCAACAACTACGGCATAATAACTTTGATTGGCAAGACGCTTGGCAACAAGTCGCCAAAGATAATAACCGTAATATTTTTACCTTAGGTGATTTAAAAAAAGTCGATGATGGCGTGGCAAGCGACATTGAAGCGGTGGATTATTTGATTGTCACTCATCATGGATTATTGGGAGCAGATGACCCAACAGGCTATGCAAGCTATCCTAACGAAGACAAACACGTACGTGAACCATTACCTCGTACCCAACAACTCACTTGTGCAGGCGAGTTACCACAAAGTATTTTTGATAGTTATCAAAAACGCATGGCACGACTTGCCAAATTATTGCCTACCAACGCCAGTCCAACTTATTATAAAGCCCTCTGTTTACATGCTCGTAATGCCTTGATTCACGCTGACCATACCATTTCTGCGGTCAATTATCTGGACATGGTGCAACCTGCCACTCCAACTCCCACGCAACTGTTTGCTAATACCTGTTTTGTTGATAGTAAAAAACAACACAATCAACCGCTAGAATGGCATTTACGCCATGTGGGCGAACGAGCCAGTTTTATCGCTTGTAACATGATGACAGAATTAAATTTGTCTGGACTATGTGAGCAGACCGTCGAATATATCAAAACACCCACGCAAAACGCTCATTTTAAGTGGCAAAATGTTGCTGGCAATGCCTTGCAAAAATTCGCCGATAAATATCCCGATGTACCGACGCTTGTTTTTAATATCGCAGGTACAGGTAGCGGTAAAACTCGGATGAATCTACGCACCGCTTGCACCTTGCGACCCAATGACCCACGCATTTGTATCGCTCTCAATTTACGCTCTTTGACCTTGCAAACAGGTGATGCTCTCAAAAAATCCATGAATCTGTCCGATGACGAATTAGCCGTTGTCATCGGCGACAATATTACCCAAGAACTATTTGAAAAAGCCAAAAAAAACCAAGGGATTGACGAAGATGAAAATCCCCCAGAGCCGATATTTGATGCTAAAGGGGATGATTATGACATTCCTGCATGGCTTAACCCATTATTTGAGAAAACCACCAAAAAGGGCATTATAAGTGACAATGATGGCAAAACTTTATTGGCATCGCCTTTGCTCGTTTCCACCATTGATTATCTGATAGCAGCGGGCGAGCCACACAAGCAAGGACATCATGTCAAAGCCTTGCTACGATTAATAAGTAGTGATTTGATACTCGATGAAATCGATGGCTACGACCCCAAAGCCTTGATAGCAGTATTACGCTTGGTGCAGCTAGCTGCCATGTATGGTCGCCATGTGATTTGCTCATCGGCAACCCTCTCCAAGACATTAGCTATTAGCGTGCATCGTGCCTTTGAATCTGGTATAGCGATGCGACAAGCATTACTAAATGATGACAAACAAGCCTTTAATATCGCCATTATCGATAATGAAATTGACAGTAAAAATCCACCCAAAATTTGGCAACAAACGCTAACTCAAGATAGCGACACCCAAGCTGACGATAAAAACTTTAAAGACATTTATCAAACACATCTTGATGAATTACAGCTTGCTTTAGCCAAAAAGCCAAGTTTGCGTCTAGCCGAACTCAAACCCATGCCAAAGGAAACGATTAGCGATTGGCAACAAGCGGTACTAGAATCTGCCCAAACCTTGCATGATAGACACGCTTGGCAATGGCAAAATGGGGGAAAATGCCTATCCTTTGGCTTAATTCGGGTCGCAAATATTCACCATGCTATTAGCCTTGCTCATTATTTTGCCAATCATTGGCAACACGCCCATATCGCTTGCTATCATGCCAATGATTGGCGAATCAATCGTTTTTATAAAGAACAACGCTTAGACACTTTGCTAAGTCGTCATAAAGATGGCAAAAAACGCAAAACAGGTAATGAAACCATCGAGCAAGATAGCGAAATTATCGAACTCATGAAACACAGCCAACAAAAAAATGTACCCTTTGTCGTGATTGCCACGCCTGTCGAAGAAGTGGGGCGTGACCATGATTTTGATTGGGCAGTCATTGATGCATCAAGCGTTCAGTCCATCGTACAGACCGCTGGGCGAGTCAATCGTCATCGTCGAGAAACGATTCATGAGCCAAATATTATCATCCCCCAATTTAACTATCGGCATTGCAAAAACGTGCAACAACAAAAACCCAAACAACCTGCTTTTATCTATCCAGGTTATGAAAGTTATAGTCAAGATGAAAACTATCCAAACCATGATTTGGCAAAATTGTTACCTTGGCAAAATAATCAACTCATAATAGATGCTAGACTGCGTTTTGACAAAGATAACTGTCTATTTGCTAAACTTGATGATAGAGAGATACAAGGGTTTTGTGAGCGATACTTTTATGATGAAGGCGATGAGCTTTTTTCAAATGCCCAAGTGGATAGCTGTCTAATGACTGAGCAACTGTATCAAACATTCACCCCATTACGCGATAGACAGTATCAAGCCTTGTATCGAATAAATCCCAACTCTATCAAGGAAGGCGAGTTGGCCATAGAAAAATATGTGAATGCGTTTAATCCAGTATTTAAAAAGCAACAACAAGAATGGCAAGATTATAGCGGTGATTTTACCAAACCTATTTTACAACCCGCTAAGCCACAAGCGTGGCTGTATTTGTCGCCTAGTCAAATGGTGGAACAATGCGAATTTTATGATATTGATATTGAACAAGGCTGTCAAATTTCACTAAGTCTATATAATGATAAAAATGAGATACAGTGGCTATATGATGAAGGGTTTGGTGTAGTTAAAAAATAAGTAATTATGCTTGATATCGAATGTCTCATGTAAATTTGTTTTTATGATAGAAATTAAACTTTATCAAAATAATCTTATCACTCTAAATTTCATTAAACATTAGTATTAGTATTATCTATATTATTAAATTATAGAGGCTCTGTATTCCGCCATGGTAGCGGCTTTGCACGCAGATATGTGTACATATAGGTGAAGATAAATGTACAGATTGGTGAATCAAAATGGTCGGTTAGATGAATTTAGATGTACCGATAGGTGAAATATGTGTACAGATTGATGAAGTTGAAATATCAACATAGATTGAGAGTACTTATCGTAAGATAATCCAGAATAAAACCTAATTCATTGATATCCATAAATTTTTATTAACTTTTGTAACCGACATAGATTAACATAGATTACGATTTTACCCATCGTCAAGTGCACTTCTATAATTAGGCTCACATAAATCTGAGACAATGGATAGCAAGTCACCCTATGACGATGCAAAGTTTTTACAAGCCAGGTGCTGATAAAGTAATGATTATCAAACCCAATACCTTGGTCGAAGCAGGTTTTGACTTAACTGAAGCCGAGCATGACTTGATGACGCTTGCCATTAATAAACTGCATCGATTACAGTCAGGTGGCAAACGAGTATTAATTAGTGCCAAAGAATTCGCCGCCGCCAATCGAGTCAATGAAATCTATGCCTATCGAGCCTTAAAAGATACTGCCAAAATTCTAGGTGATAGAAAACTCAAATTTACCTTATATCTTGATAAAACCATCCAAGCAGAAAATGACGCTGACAAACTCACCGTTCTCAAACCTCATCATAACAATTTCACTATGCTTCGCTCAGAATATCATTGGCTGCAAGGCGTATCGTATCAAGATGAGCAAGGTTTCATTATTCTAGATTTTTCTGATCCTTTAACCTTTCTGATTGATAATACCAGTAAAGCCTACACTCGTTATGATTTTATCAAAACCGTTGAGTTTAAAGGCTGTAGCAGTAAACGTCTGTATGAGTTAATCAACAAGTGGAAAGGTACAGGCGGTGTACCAGAAATGACCGTCGAAGCATGGAAAGAATTTTTTGGGGTGGCTGATAAATATCCCAAAATTGCCGAATTCAAACGCCGAATCTTAGACCCTGCCATCAACCAGATTAATAAACAAGGCGATTTTAAACTCACTTTGAATGCGAGCAAATTTGGGCGAACCATTACCCATTTTTCTATCGTAATTAAAACCATCAAAAAGCCAGACCAACAAGTAGAACAAAAAACCGAATCCGACAAGAAATGGGCTAAATTATTGACGGCTAGCCAAGCTAATATTTTCGCCAAAAAACTTGCCAATGATAGCAGTTTTGGGGGTAAATACGCTCGAGTCGGAGAAACTACCGAAAGCTTTATCTCACGTCTGAATGAGGAGTTACAAAGGGATTTGTTGAAAATTACTGAGTATCTACCTTATCTGAAAAAATTTGGTTTTAAATCGTAAAAAAGCAAGCATTGAAAATCGCCCTTTTTATCACTATCAGATTTTTTGTATATCAGAGCCGATATAGATAACCTGACCAATCACAGCCAAAAAATCACGTTCTTTGAGCTGTTCTTGTGAAATATCAAATGCAGAATATTTTTGATTATCGCTGATAATTTTTAATCCTGTTGGTAATCGTTGTATGCGTCGTATAAAAAGTTCATTATTGATTAAAAGAGCATAGACCGCCCCATCAATGAGTTGATTTTGCTGTTTATTAACAATTACAACAGCATCATTTCCTATCAATGGTGACATGGTATCACCTTTATACAAATATCCCTGCAATTGCGAAGCATCAATAGATCGTTCATTAAGCCACCAATTAGGCAATGGATAAGACAAGTCAGTTGATTGATTATTCATGTCCAATAATGCCAACCAATGCACGTTTTGACTACTCTGTGATAACTGTTCACCCGTCATTAACGTCCATGGATGCACGCCATAGATTCTCGCCAAGTCAAACAAATACTCAAGTTTAGGTTCACGGCTACTCTCCTGCTGCTCCCAATCTTGCAGGGAGCTTCGAGAAAACCCTGATGTCTGAGAAGCCAGTTGCACTACTTCATCACGAGTTAGCTGTGCATTTTTTCTAGCCTGTTCCAAACGAAAAGAAAGATTATCCATTTTTTACCTTTAAATAGGTTAAATATTCATAATTAAAAACTTTTTGTAGGTACAAATTATTTCGATAAATCTATAAGCAAGTAAAATTAGAATAAAAATACCTAATTTTATTCAAAAATAGGTTGCTTTAATAACTATTAATAGGTATTATATGTTCATCGGCAGTTATTAGAGATGAATAATCTTTACTAATAACCCGATAACAAGTCTTTTTAAACTAAATCAACCTATTTCTACAAGAGGTCATTATGACATATACCTACCTAACAACGGAAGAACTATCTGAACGTATCAAATATGACAAAGCCACCATTCGCAGTTGTTTAAAAGATAGCGTGCTCATCGAAGGAGTGCATTATATTCGCCCGTTTGGCGGTCGCAAAATTCTCTATGTGTGGGAACAAATAGAAAAGGATATGCGCAACACAGTTTTAGCCGACATCAATGCCATGGCATTGCAGTAAGGAGAAATTTATGGCCAGCATTCGTACCCGTCAAGGAAGTAAATTTTTGATGATTGATTTTCGCTTTTTGAATAAACGCTGTCGAGAAACAACCAACCTAATCGACACGCCCGAAAATCGAAAAAAACTGGAAAAAATCATCCAAAAAATGGAAGCAGAAATCACCCTTGGACTATTTGATTATCTCAAATACTTCCCAAAAAGTGAGAAAGGCATTGAACTGATGGCAGTCAAAGAGCGTGTGCTAAGTTTTCAATCTGACACACCCATATTTAAAGACTTTGCTGAAACTTGGTTTGAAGAAAAGCAAATTGAATGGCGAGCAAGCTACATCGGCAAAATCAAAGATATTTTGGATAAGTATCTGGTGCCACATTTTGGCAAACGCAGTGTTATCGCTATCACAAGGGCAGATGTGTTAGCGTTCCGTACTTCTCTCGGCAAAGTGACCTACGGAACAGCTAACAAGCATCTGTCAGCAGCCAGAATTAATTCGATAATGACCACTTTGCGTATGATACTGCAAGAAGCGGCAAAACGCTATAAATTTGAAAATCCTTATGAGGATATCAAGGTTTTAAAACTTGATAAGCCTGATATTGAGCCATTCACCATTGAAGAGGTTTGGAAATTTATCAATGGCGTGCGTAAAGACTATAAAAACTATTACACCGTAAGGTTTTTCACCGGCATGCGAACCAGCGAAATTGATGGACTAACGTGGGAGCATGTGGATTTTGACCGCCGTGAAATCCGGGTTCGCCAAGCGTATGTTAAAGGCGTAATTGGTAAGCCCAAAACCCAAGAATCCAATCGAGATATTGCTATGTCACCTTGGGTTTATGAAGCGCTACAAGCACAGTATCAAGTCACCCATGGTCGCTCAAAATTCGTGTTTTGCAATCGAGAAGGAGAGCCATTCGATTATCACAATGTCAATCGTAAAGTGTGGCATCCCACGCTTCGACTGTTAGGGTTAAAAGCCCGTAATGCCTACCAAACCCGCCATACGGCAGCCACACTTTGGCTAGCCGCAGGGGAGGCACCTGAATGGATCGCAAGGCAGATGGGTCACGCCAATACTACCATGTTGTTTAAGGTTTATAGCCGCTATGTACCGAATATGACACGCCGTGATGGCAGTGCCTTTGAAGCTTTAATCGCAAGTAGTCAAAATAAAGAGCAAGGAGAATAGTCGTGTTGGTTATTGATTATGAAAAATTGCGTCAAACCATTAAACCGCATAATAATTTGAATTTTGTCAGCCAAACGGCCTGTGATTTGGCAAGAAAGTTGATTACTGAGTATGGTATTGCTAATGACGATAAGCTGTCTGAATGGCTCAATGAACAAAAATATAAATCACATAAAGCGCTAATGGTTTGGGTACAGCAACAGTTGCCATTAATTGATAGTGATGAAACGGATTTTGAAAGATATCGCCAGCTTCGTCGACTATTTTACGCCAATTTTTCAGAGTTTATAGAAGAGGTGCATTAAAATGCGTGTACGATTACTGACAAATAATATGCTAAATGGCTATTCATTGAAAATGTGCCTAGATTACTGGCATCCATTTAATCAACATCATCCCAATCGACTTGAGTGGCATATTAAACATATATGCCGGCATTATGATGTCACTTCTGAAGAGCTAAGGTACTCCCCAATGTCTAGACCAAATAATCACGAAATTAAGATAGAATTGGGTTGATAAAGCACAGGATTAACCGAACTATTGTTATCTAAATAAACCTGTGCAGGGGTATGGTAATCAAGCGACTGATGCAACCGCTCATAATTGTAAAACTCAAAATACTCTTTCAAACCAACTCTGGCTTGGCTAACGGTATCAAACTGGCGTAAATACACACACTCATATTTCACTGACCGCCAAAGCCTTTCTACTTGAGATTATCCAACGCCCTGCCACGACCGTCCATGCTCACAGCAATGCCCGAATCAATGAGTGGCGTGGTAAATCTTGGACTGGTAAACTGCGAGCCTTGATCCGTATTAAAAATCTCACAGCGTAACCCATTGTGCAGTAGTTTACCCACCGTATCAATGCAGAAATCTGCCTCAAGCGTGGTGGATAGCGACCAACCTAAAACATAACGGCTGTACCAATCAATCACCGCCATCAAATACACAAACCCTTTAGACAGGCGAATGTATGTGATATCGGTACTCCACACTTGGTTGCATCGTGTAATGGGTACATTCCTAAGCAAATACGGGTAAACTTGATGCTCAGGATTGGGTTTACTGGTGTTAGGATGCTGGTAGATGGCATCTAGCCCCATTTGCCTTAGCAGTCGCCTAACTCGTTTTTCTCCCACTTGATAGCCTAATTGTCTCACATACGCTGTCATGCGTTTAACCCCGTAAAATGGGGCTTTGGTATATTGCTCGTCGAGCAAGTTCATCAAGGTGATATCAAGCTTACTGATGGGCTTTGGCTGATAGTACAGGCTTGAGCGGTTAATACCGAGCAGTTCGCATTGTTTACGGGTACTGAAATCCTTATTGTCAGGTTCTAGCAGTTGTTTACGAGACTCTAAGTGAGCTGTGAGGACTTTTTTTTAAGCCAGTCCCTCTCGCTAATGACTTGCCCAAGCTGCCGATGCAGTTCATCAATAATAGCTTGCTGGGCTTGTTCGTTGTCGTGCTGTTTGGTGTTAAAGGCACTTGGTATAACAGCCAAGGCTTGCTTTTTCCAGTTGCTGATTTGGGTTGCATGAACACCGTATTCAGCAGTCAGCTCATTGATCGTTTTTTGCTCTTTAATTGCTTCAACAGCAACTTTGCTTTTAAATTCAGCATTATGACGTTTACGAACTTTTGTCATTAGATAGACCTCTTTTCTTAAGGGCTATTCTATCTTATTTGCTACAATTTTTTGGTCTAGTTTTCGGGGAGTATTATAAGCTTATTACGAGACTATCGATGGTAAAAGCCTACGATTCTTATATCCGCTGTGATACATGCGGGAAAATGTATGAGTTAAATAATCCTTGCAAATTGCCAAAGCAAGACGATTTTATGAGCTGGCAATGTGATGACTGCAAAATATTTAAGCAAAAAGGGGTGATTAATTTACACAGTTTTTTAGTAAATATAGAAGATGATGATTGTCCATTTTAAATATGATCTTCAAAAATACCGTCTAGTTTGGCGGTATTTTTTATATGTTTAAAGATTAGGGTACTGTTACAATTTTTTTAAGTGATCCAAAATAAGTATACTTTTTCAAGGAATGATTTTTATACCAACCCCATAAAATATAGTATTATAGCTATATGAAAGAATCAAACCCAAAACACAGCCTAGATGATTATGACTTTGGCGAACTGGCCAAAACTGAAAGTAACGCCAGAGCCAGAACACGCCTTTACATCCTTCACCAATATCGCATTGGCAAACACAGCTTTGAGATTGCAGAAAACCTCAACATCAACATTGAAACCGCACGACGTACTCGTAGACGCTACCAAGCATCAGGGCTTGATAGCCTCTATGACAAACCAAGAAGCGGCAGAAACAGCAAATTGGCTCCCGAGTACATAGAAAGCTTTAAACAACTGATTGTTGACAGCCAAGCAAAACGGGGCGGCGGCAGACTGACAGGACAAGACATCCAAAAGCTTGCTTACGATCATTACCAAGCAAGCTATAGCGTCAATGGCATTTATGAACTACTGGCTCGAATTGGTATGAGTTGGATAAGCGCCAGAAGTAAGCACCCGCAGGCTGACATTAACGCCCAAGAAGCCTTTAAAAAAACTTTATAGAGCAGGTAACTGCCATACTGCCCGAAGATACTAAACTAAGCGATGTTGACATCTGGTTTCAAGATGAAACCCGCATTGGTCAGCAAGGTTCAATCACCCGAATATGGCATTACCGTGGTAAAAGACCGCGTGTAGTCCGTCAACAGCAGTTTATCTCGACTTACCTTTATGGGGCAGTGTGTCCTACGACAGGACAATGTATAGGGCTCGTTATGCCTTATGCCAATGGTGAGTGTATGAAGCGACATTTACAAGCAATTAGCCAAGCTGTGCCCAAAGGTCGCCATGCGGTTGTGGTCATGGATGGGGCAGTATGGCATAAAGAGCGCTATAATTTACCAAACCTGACTATCTTGAAACTGCCACCTTATTCGCCCGAGTTAAACCCGATTGAACAGGTTTGGCAGTATATTAAGCAACACTGGCTATCAAATCGTTGTTTTGATAGTTATGAAGCTATTGTAGATGCCGCCTGTCAGGCTTGGTGTAATTTTGCTAAACAGGTGGCTACGGTTAAGTCGCTCACTGCTCGTCATTGGGCAGTGCTTTAATTATTGGGTTTGGTATTAGTTTATTATGCCACTACACCTGAGCATGGCTTTGATAGTTTAGACAATGCTCGGATATGGGTGAATGGCTTTGTGGGTTGGTATAACGCTGAGGTTTTAGTGGCTTAATCTTAAATTGGGTGACAAACACCGCAACTTTTGCTTTAACGGTCTAGATTGTTTTGTGCATTAAGGTGTACCTGCATGACCCACTGAGACTTTGGTTGAGATCATACGTCCGAGGTTTTCACTTTTACGATTTGCTTCATCCCAATCAGGTGCGACACACATAAACAGTGTTTTGCCATCATCACCCCCCAAAGCCACAGCAAACACTAGTTCTGGAGCGACGTCAACTGTTTCGAGTATCTCACCCCCTTCTGCCATTCTAACGGCTCTTTGATTCACTGTATCGGCAAACCAAACAGCGCCTTCAGCATCTAAAGCAAGCCCATCAGGCTTGATTATTGCTTTTTCCATACGTCTAGCTACACTTGGTTCGTCGCCTAAACTCCCAAAACTGGCAAAATCGTGTCTTTCCCCGAGTGTGCCATCGTCATTAATGGCAAATTTAGAGATACGATTGCCAAATAATTCATTAACAATCAGTGTTTTCTCATCGGGTGTTATCACCATACCATTAGGGAAGGATAAACCTTCGGCAACTTTTTGTGTTGAACCATCTGGTTTTACCAACACGATCCCTGTATCCTTATGGTCAGCACCTCCCATTAAATCATAACCAAAATTTCCCACATAGGCATTACCATTGGGTGCTACTACCATATCGTTGGCATGACCTTCGCATAAATCCCACAAATCAGCATGCTGCACTAATTCACCATTAGCTTCTAAACGTAAAACTTTTCTATCTTTCATGGAAACGACAAGCATACGCCCATTAGGGAGCCACCCAAGCCCTGATGGCTGCTCTTTTATTTTAACGACTTCATTGACTTTGCCATCGTTATCAAGGCTATAGACAGCCTTGGTATACAAATCTACAAACCATAATTTCCCATCATGCCATCTTGGTGCTTCAAGATAATGCAATCCATCTGTTACCACATTAAGTTGTCTTGTAGTCATTTTCTAATTCCTTTTAAAATTTATATTGATATCCTATGATATAAAAAACTATCGTTCGTGGATCAAAATACATCTTGATAAATTTTTTTAACATCGTCAACCGTCATATCAATGGGGTTTGAGACGATTAAACGAGCATAAGTATTTATCATTAGAGTTGCTAAGTCATCGATATCAGTCTGCTGTATGCCTAATTCACGTAATGACGTTTTTAAGCCACTCTCAGTTAAAAATTGCTTTAACTCATCGATAAACAAGGTGGCTGCTGCAGTGTCATCAAGTGATAAGGTTTGTTTTGGTAATACTGCCCGAGCGAGTTCAGCATAGTGTTGTTGAGCCGCGGACAAGTTAAACGTAAAAACCCCTGCCATTACCAAGGCATTGGCGTGCCCGTGGGGCACATGAAAACGAATACTCAGCGGATAGGATAAGCCATGCACCGCAGCTACCGAGGCATTAACAAATGCCATTCCTGCCAAACAGGATCCAAGTAACATCTCAGAGCGTGCCTCGATATTCTTGCCGTCAGTCATTACCTTACGATAATTTTGCCAAAGTAACTGCAAACCTTTGACCGCCAATGCATCGGATATCGGGTTTTTCTTGGTCCGGCTGGTATAGGCTTCAATGCAATGTACCATAGCATCTAACGCGGTTGCCGCTGTAATAAGCGGTGGTAATCCCAAGGTTAAATTGGCATCTAATATGGCTACATCAGGCAAAATTTTGCTGTGGAAAACCGCAAATTTATTCCCATCAGTTGCAGTAATTACTGACACAAAAGTTACCTCTGCTCCTGTACCCGCTGTGGTGGGAATTGCTACCAAAGGTAATTTATTAAATTTGGACAAATCTTGGTTAAATAAATTAGTGAGACCTTTGCACAAACCAGCGACCATCTCTCGACACCAATTTCAAACTCAACTAAAAACTGGAATTGGTGTTAAAGAAGCGAAAAAAGTCACCGAATTGGCATAAAAGTCTCCCAAATTGCAGTCAATTAACGTCTATTGGCTAGTTTTACCAACCAACAGACACAATAACCCTAAGGCAGTCCGTATTTTCGTTTCAAGCTTAGGGCGGTTTTTAAATTATGCACAATGCTAGCAAGCAAGGTACTGGTATGAAATTGCATTAAGCCAAGATGACGAGCCTTGCTCATCCCATAATGCAATTTAAAATGACCGAATACCCGTTCTACCGTATTTCTGGTTTGGCTCTTTTGGGTATTGGTACGTTTTTGTTGTTCGGTAAGTGGTGTATTACGCCATGCCCTATCATGGATATGATTGTTGATAGGTGGCTCATGCTCGGCAAGATAGTCGTCATGGGCTTGGCTTTTATACGCACTGTCGGCGTAAACGGCAGATTCATCACCTGTTAAAAGCGTGGTAAAACATTGTGAATCATGGACATTAGCAGGGGTGGTTTGAACTTTTTTGACAAAGCTGTCTTCATCACAGTTAAGATGGATTTTATAGCCGTAGGTGGTTTTTACTTTGCCTGTGCTGTCTTTTTTACTGACGTAGGCAGCTTCGTTATCTTGGGTATTGTCGGTATGTTTGCCTTTTTTAGCTCGTTTGTTTTTGGCTTCAACGATACTGGCATCAATGATGCTAACACTGCCTGCTTTGATGATGATATTTTGCTCGGCTAGTTGCTTATTGATTTGGTTGAATAAGGGTTCAATGAGTCCAAGTTCACCTAAGTGTTTGTGGTATCGCCAGATGGTGCTGTGGTCGGGTACGTTGTCAGTTAGTGATAAGCCAACGAATCGACGAAATAGTAAGTCTCGAGCCAGTTGTTTTTCCATGGCTGGGTCGGATAGGTTATAGAGTTTTTGTAGTAGTAAGATTTTAAACATGATGACAGGATGAAAGGCACTTTCGCCACGGTCACTGCTATGGACATGGCGTAGGGTGTGTTCGATAGCTTGCCAGTTGATGAGGTTGTGTAGTTCATCGAGTTCTTCAATGGCTTTGTGGTGATTGATTAGACTGTCTGCTAGGGACAGTTGCCCTGTTTGTTTCCATGCCATGTCGGTGTCTTTTGCTATGTGGTTGATTATAAAGCATTATATCATTTTAACCAACTTTTGTGTATCTGTTCGTGCAAAGGTTTCTACTATTGATTAGGCTAAGCTTTTGCTGTAAGTCTTTATTATTCGATTCAAATTCTTGATAATTCTGACTAGCTGTGTAAATTTCATAATTAGGGTCAGTGCTCATCGTCACTAAATCATCAGTGGCGTTTAGACTATGGAAATACAATAAGAATCGATTTACACCGCCATCAGTGATACTTGGCAAACTATTTTTACTTAATTGAGTGTAACTCTGAGGGGTAACTATCGATTTTAGCGAAGGTTGTTTAGTTATTAACTCGTTGGTAAAAAACTTAGCACTGTCTACTGCACGGTCTACACCTGAGCTGACTACTTGAATATGTTTTTGATTGGTAGCAGCTTGATTAAATAGTTCCGGTAACCGTTGTAATAATCTATCTGCGATACCTCGATGCTCTTTGATACCAATACGAGTTTCATTCCCATACCCTGGTTTGCTAATCCCTTCAACGCCATAGCCAAGTAGAATATTGGTTGTCATCATTTTTTGCAAATCAGGTCCTAACTGCTCACCCAAGCTAGTTAAGGCGCCCTCTTCTTTTGCTTTTAGCCATAAATTATATAAAGCTAAATCATATTTTAGGCTTGATAGTCCACGCGAGCCATGTCTTGCAACAGATTCTGTAAAAACCGCATTATACCCTGTGGGAGCTCTCTCGTAGCTAGTGATATCTTGTTGAGGCTGATACGGTGTTTTGGTTTGGTAAAATTTTTCTTCAACTTTAGGTATGGTTGGTGAAGATGGGTTTGATGGGGGATAATTAAAAGATGATGTATTTGAGTTATTATCATCATTACAGCCAACTAATAACATCGATAATGTTAAGCTTGATAATAAAAATTTAACAGAATTTTGCATAAGTTAATTCCATAATAAATATTCCGTATCCTAATCCATAAATATGACAAAATGATGTATGCTGAAAAAAACGGAGAAAACACTGGGTAGAGATTATCAAGCAGTCTTAGAACCTGTTCACGATTAAAAAATATGCTAGGATAAACTACATAATTGATTAATAACCGAATCATTCACCATGAGAAAAGCCTATCCAAGCGACATTAGCCGAAAACAATTTGAGCACATATTACCGATTTTAGAAAGTGCAAGGAAGAAGACTAAACCAAGAACGGTTGACCTTTATGGCGTATTTTGTGGCTTGCTATATGTATTAAGAACAGGTTGCCAATGGCGACAGCTGCCCCATGACTTTCCCAAATGGCGCACCGTCCACGCCTACTTTCAGAAATGGAGCGAGCTTGATGAAGAAGGCAACAGCATTCTTCATCAAGCCTTAAAAAAAATTGGTCAAAAAAGCGCGAAAGAAGGACAAACGCAAGGGTAAAACCAGTTTTATCATCATCGATGCTCAAAGCGTTAAGAATACAGATACCGCCAAACACAAAGGCTATGATGCCGGTAAAAAAGTATCAGGGATTAAGCGCCATATTGCGGTAGATAGCCAAGGTTTGCCGCATGCTATCTGTATTACCACTGCCAATATCACCGACCGTGAAGGTGCTAAAACGTTACTTCGTCAAAATGCTAAACGCTTAAGCCGCGTAAAAAATGTGATGGTTGATGGCGGTTATCGAGGTGAGCCATTTGCTAATAGTGTTAAATCTATTTTAGGCGAAACCGTTACCACAGAAGTTGCCAAAAGAGATAAACTGCACACGTTTAAAGTCATACCAAAGCGATGGGTTGTAGAACGTTCGTTTGCTTGGCTTGAGAAAAATAGACGTCTATGGAAAAACTGTGAGCGCCTTTTAAATTCGAGCCTTCAATTTACCAATCTCGCTTTCATCGCTTTATTGTTGAGAAGATTGTGAACAGGTTCTAATATCCATATCACTTACGATTTGCTTGAAGCCCGTTTGCGTGACGTTTTTTGTGCCATCACTTCATCAATCGTCTTAGGGTTATTCGCAAACAGGTTGGCAAATTCATTCACTAGCCCTAACGACATGGCATAGCGGATAACGTTATCGAGCGTTCCTCCTTCTCCTGACTCAATACGAGAAACGGTACTTAGTCCAATGCCAGCCCTTTGGGCAAGTTCAACCTGCGTCAGATTCTGGTACAAACGCTGTTGCTTGAGGCGTTTGCCCAAGATCTCAGTGATTTCAGTGGGTGTATAGAAGTCAAATCGCATACTAAATTATTATATCGTAATTATTCATTTTTGAATGTTTATAGGCTATTTTAACATCTAATCATTCAATTATGAATCATTAAATGATATTTTTCTGATTGTAAGGATGTTTTTTAATCCACATTCTCAAAACAATCCCCAAGCAGGCTTATGAGATTTTTATCCACAAGTGCAGTGGAAAAAGCGGAAACTTAATTGACAATCATTGTCAATCGATTTGCCAAACCAATGCTTCTAAAAGTCATTTTAGGAATAATCCAAGAATAGGTTGTATAAAAATTAACCTGCTGCTCATATGGCAAAGTAATGAAATTGATAAGAGTTTAATTTGATTTTATAAAGCTAAATCTGATATTTTTGAAATAATATAAATGATTATCACAATCTAGGGCGTGTCCCTAATTCGGAACAAAGTGTTTTTAATAGCCTAAAATGCCTAAATCTGGCAAAACTGCGTTAAATTGTTTGACAATATTCCAATATTATCTGCACAATTTGCCTTGTTTTGCTAGCGATTTAGTCTATTTTTAACCTCCTTATCCAAATAGGGACACACCCTAATGTCTACTTTATTATTTAAAGAACTGCACATTTTAATAAGACAATGGTTTTTAATATTAAATTATAATAATAATTTAAATTAAATTTAATTAATAAAAATAATATAAATTTGAGCTTTATCCATCAAAAACATCAGAAGAGTGGGGGTTAAAAACACGCAATATTGCGTGACCAAACTGCAAGATAATTTTCTTAATTGTCATTAAATCACATTAATGTTATTCTTGTAAGCTTAGTTAAACCCACTCGTATCAAAGCTTTGAGTATTAAAGTACATTAATATCAAATAGGGTAGATTGGTCTAGCGACTTTGACATGGTGGGGGTCGTCTGTTCGAGTCAGATTATGCCTACCATATTCCAAAAGCCCCAATCGATTGATTGGGGCTTTTTTATTGCAGTGATATCAAGTGTTTACGTGGTTTTTCGAGAATTGAAATTTTGACCACTTTTGTGATTTTGGGCACCTTTTTTACTACAGAAATTGAACGGTGACCAAAAGGTGACCATTTGGTGACCACGCATTTTTTTAAGACTTTTAATTTCACACCCACTTGTTTTTGGTCACTTTAGTAAAAATAAATAAACTTTACGGTTTTACTAATTAAGACTCAGTCGCCTATGCGGCGGTGAAGTGCCAGTAAATGAGGTTGGCAAAGACTCGTAATTTCTAAGCCGCCTGTGTGGCGGTGAATTGAGTTTAAAATTTTACGATATATTGCATATATTTCTAAGCCGCCTGTGTGGCGGTGAATAAAATCGGTATCAATCTCAACCATTTTTATAATTTCTAAGCCGCCTGTGTGGCGGTGAATTAACTTTACCGTCCTCATTGGGTTCATCAAAATTTCTAAGCCGCCTGTGTGGCGGTGAATATAGATTGATATAGAACCTTGAACAAGCCATGATTTCTAAGCCGCCTATGTGGCGGTGAATGAGTTGTGGTATCGCAAGACCGAGCGCGTTAATTTCTAAGCCGCCTATGTGGCGGTGAATAAGGCTCAGTGAGCATCGGTGTTTTGCGTGGTTTTCTAAGCCGCCTATGTGGCGGTGAATTGTGGCTCTACGGCTTTGGATAATTCAATCTCTTTCTAAGCCGCCTATGTGGCGGTGAATCTAAAGTGACTGCCTTGGCTGTTTTTGCTGTCTTTCTAAGCCGCCTATGTGGCGGTGAATAAGCAATGCCAGTTATTTGCGAGATAGCGAGCTTTCTAAGCCGCCTATGTGGCGGTGAATCGCTATCAGATTATATCCATCATTCACCCAACTTTCTAAGCCGCCTATGTGGCGGTGAATCATTTCGGCAAACGACACATGCGCTGGGGCAATTTCTAAGCCGCCTGTGTGGCGGTGAATCTTCAACCCATGCGTTACCATCCCAACGCTTATTTCTAAGCCGCCTGTGTGGCGGTGAATTTAGGTAAGACCACTCTAGCACTACAGATAATTTTCTAAGCCGCCTGTGTGGCGGTGAATATATGCAGATTGAGCAGATTGAGGAGTTTTTATTTCTAAGCCGCCTATGTGGCGGTGAATGTGACCGAGTACGACAACTTTGCAATAGGCGTTTTCTAAGCCGCCTATGTGGCGGTGAATAGTTATTTAATATAGATGACGATGATGTTGAATTTCTAAGCCGCCTATGTGGCGGTGAATATATAGTTAATGCGGATGGTAGCGTCACTATATTTCTAAGCCGCCTATGTGGCGGTGAATAACTCAAAGCGCAAGAAAAACCCCACAGTCTATTTCTAAGCCGCCTATGTGGCGGTGAATATTTTGCAATGATAGCCTAGCCTCAAAAACTATTTCTAAGCCGCCTATGTGGCGGTGAATGTTGGGCTCCTCTTGCTGTTTGCGAATTTAAGTTTCTAAGCCGCCTATGTGGCGGTGAATTATCAAATCGTTTGAAGGCGTGGATATTTGTTTTTCTAAGCCGCCTATGTGGCGGTGAATCAAACGTGATTTTTATTGGCGGCACAGGTACATTTCTAAGCCGCCTATGTGGCGGTGAATCGGTGTCGGATTTCGACAATTCATCAATGACTTTTCTAAGCCGCCTATGTGGCGGTGAATAAGAATTGGCACTACAAGCATTTAGACTTGGCTTTCTAAGCCGCCTATGTGGCGGTGAATTGCCGTCCACTGTCTGCACAAACAAAGTGCTATTTCTAAGCCGCCTATGTGGCGGTGAATTTTTGCACCACGTTCTGCGCGGTGTTTAATGCTTTCTAAGCCGCCTATGTGGCGGTGAATTTCGATACTGTGCATTATGAGAAACTCGCTAATTTCTAAGCCGCCTATGTGGCGGTGAATCCGCAAGTATCGAGCGTTTTGGTTTACGCTTTTTTCTAAGCCGCCTATGTGGCGGTGAATTAGGTAGCTCACCTTTGCTGTTTTTTGACGGTTTTCTAAGCCGCCTATGTGGCGGTGAATAAGTTGTAGGTATTAAAACTATCAAGCGCAATTTTCTAAGCCGCCTATGTGGCGGTGAATGGCAACTGCGGATGCTGCACCACAACTAAAGTTTTCTAAGCCGCCTATGTGGCGGTGAATTTGTATCAGGCGCACAGTGGGACGGTGATATTTTTCTAAGCCGCCTATGTGGCGGTGAATTGCACTTCACGACAACATAAAATGCGATGCTTTTTCTAAGCCGCCTATGTGGCGGTGAATAGCAGAAGGTTGATAGTAAGGTTGAGCAGACTTTTCTAAGCCGCCTATGTGGCGGTGAATTATAAGTGCGTTTAGACTGTCTGCGGTATCTTTTTCTAAGCCGCCTATGTGGCGGTGAATTGGCAGCGCGTACCATTCATCGACCAGCCTTTTTTCTAAGCCGCCTATGTGGCGGTGAATTTGTCAGTGGCGCACAGTGGGACGGTGATATCTTTCTAAGCCGCCTATGTGGCGGTGAATTTACAAAACTTATTAGGCAGCTATTTGTTATATTTCTAAGCCGCCTATGTGGCGGTGAATCTCTGCCATACTGTCAGCGTCATAACTTTGTCTTTCTAAGCCGCCTATGTGGCGGTGAATTTGTCAATTATCCAAGACCCTGCAACGCAAATTTTCTAAGCCGCCTATGTGGCGGTGAATTTGTCAGTGGCGCACAGTGGGACGGTGATATCTTTCTAAGCCGCCTATGTGGCGGTGAATTTACAAAACTTATTAGGCAGCTATTTGTTATATTTCTAAGCCGCCTATGTGGCGGTGAAGTAGATTTTATTCGTGTCCCCAAATCGGGGGAATTTCTAAGCCGCCTATGTGGCGGTGAAGAGCTGGAAATTATTGTGATTGTAAAGCCTGATTTTCTAAGCCGCCTATGTGGCGGTGAAGCGCTCAAGCACACGAATAACATACTTCATTGTTTTCTAAGCCGCCTATGTGGCGGTGAAGTATTATCGGGAAGATTTGTTTTCTCCCGAAACTTTCTAAGCCGCCTATGTGGCGGTGAAGTGAAAGCCAGTATTCATGCCTTCCCCCGATTTTTTCTAAGCCGCCTATGTGGCGGTGAAGAGTGGTACAGGCAAAGGTGACAGCCCTTTTATTTTCTAAGCCGCCTATGTGGCGGTGAAGGCGGATGAGAATAAAGCATTAAGTGGGCGCATTTTCTAAGCCGCCTATGTGGCGGTGAAGTGTTAGTTCACGCTAACAGGGTTTTTTATGCCTTTTCTAAGCCGCCTATGTGGCGGTGAAGAAAAAACATTTATCTATGAGCAAGGCGAAAAATTTCTAAGCCGCCTATGTGGCGGTGAAGCAAAATGTTTATGCTCAACGCGGTTTGACTGTTTTCTAAGCCGCCTATGTGGCGGTGAAGGTCAGTTACAAGCAGCTTCAATAAAACTTGATTTTCTAAGCCGCCTATGTGGCGGTGAAGTCAAGGAATGTGGCATCTGGTCTCGTCATGCTTTTCTAAGCCGCCTATGTGGCGGTGAAGGTGTGATGAATTAAACCACTCACCAAGCCTTTTTTCTAAGCCGCCTATGTGGCGGTGAAGAAAGACTGTCTAGCATAGCGCAGGTGCATGATTTTCTAAGCCGCCTATGTGGCGGTGAAGCGCCAACCACCTGCGTCAATCATGACCTTTTCTTTCTAAGCCGCCTATGTGGCGGTGAAGTGATATCTCTCGATAAGTCCAGCCCCAAACGTTTTCTAAGCCGCCTATGTGGCGGTGAAGTTACTTATGACTTACTGCCAACGACTCGTATCTTTCTAAGCCGCCTATGTGGCGGTGAAGCGGACTGTGCTTATCACGAACCCAGCCACTACTTTCTAAGCCGCCTATGTGGCGGTGAAGACACAAGACGTATTCAAAGGCGCACCCGATTGTTTCTAAGCCGCCTATGTGGCGGTGAAGAGTTTGGGAGTTTAGCAAAGACAAAGCGCACAATTTCTAAGCCGCCTATGTGGCGGTGAAGTTTCGATAAACAAGCCGTGGTATTCGCTTCGTTTTCTAAGCCGCCTATGTGGCGGTGAAGTGAGTATTGATGAGTATCGGTGAATATTGATGTTTCTAAGCCGCCTATGTGGCGGTGAATCTAGACTATGATTATAGGCTCATTGAAATGCATTTCTAAGCCGCCTATGTGGCGGTGAATTTTTAGCCCATAAAAAAACCGCCTGTGATGGCTTTCTAAGCCGCCTATGTGGCGGTGAATTGCACCGCTACGCTTTAACTGGGGTAAAGACTTTTCTAAGCCGCCTATGTGGCGGTGAATTGTTCAATCCTTAAATTTCAGACAACAAAAAATTTCTAAGCCGCCTATGTGGCGGTGAATTGGACAGCTTACCAGTGAGCAAACACCTAGCGTTTTCTAAGCCGCCTATGTGGCGGTGAATATATCGGATACAAAGCGGTAAGCTGTACCTGTTTTCTAAGCCGCCTATGTGGCGGTGAATGACAGAAAAAGTGGTGACGCCAGCACACTTGATTTCTAAGCCGCCTATGTGGCGGTGAATAACAGGCTAATTCTAAAGAGATTGCAGAAACATTTCTAAGCCGCCTATGTGGCGGTGAATGCATGATAACGCTCCTGTGTGTAGTTAGCTTATTTCTAAGCCGCCTATGTGGCGGTGAATAGTCACTCATGACCTTAACCGCAAATTAAAAGTTTCTAAGCCGCCTATGTGGCGGTGAATTTAGCACGGCATTGGAGTATAACGCTGTCAATTTTCTAAGCCGCCTATGTGGCGGTGAATCTGGCGCAGTATTGGGCGCAATCACTGTTTTATTTCTAAGCCGCCTATGTGGCGGTGAATCTTCGAACTACTTGGCTTGCAGTCTAAGCGATTTTCTAAGCCGCCTATGTGGCGGTGAATTAACAGCCGTTGGCGATGCGACAAAATATGCATTTCTAAGCCGCCTATGTGGCGGTGAATTATCAAGCTAACAGCCGATTTAAACCGCTACATTTCTAAGCCGCCTATGTGGCGGTGAATACAGCATGATTTTTGCGGTCGACAACACAAGTTTTCTAAGCCGCCTATGTGGCGGTGAATGTTGGTATATAAGACCTCGCGCTGTTTTTGCATTTCTAAGCCGCCTATGTGGCGGTGAATAATCACGTTTAGGGGTAATACCAAAAATCCTATTTCTAAGCCGCCTATGTGGCGGTGAATTGCTTTTATTTTTATGCTTTTTAATCTCTTAATTTCTAAGCCGCCTATGTGGCGGTGAATTCATCTTCATAGCTTGGGTCGCTGATGATACTTTTCTAAGCCGCCTATGTGGCGGTGAATTATCCGTGGGAACTGGCGTACCTTCGATATCATTTCTAAGCCGCCTATGTGGCGGTGAATATGACAAAACGCATTGTATAGCTGTAATTCGTTTTCTAAGCCGCCTATGTGGCGGTGAATCTGTTGAAGGTAACTATAAAACCGATTATTTATTTCTAAGCCGCCTATGTGGCGGTGAATTAGACGTTAGACGCATAAAGCCTGACGAAAATTTTCTAAGCCGCCTATGTGGCGGTGAATTAGACGGGATTATCACTCAAACTTTTGCTAACTTTCTAAGCCGCCTATGTGGCGGTGAATTATTCGCCGTCAGAGTAATCAAGACGGTACACTTTCTAAGCCGCCTATGTGGCGGTGAATCGGAATTTTATCCCAAAAAAAGCAGTTATAGCAAGGCTTACCAAGTAAAAATACCCTTTTTACCCTACATTTTCTGCCTGGATATAACTGATTGAAATTTATACCTATTTTTATTGAGTCAAAAATAAGGGTTATTCACCCTTATAGTCTGTCGGCAAGGTTGATTACCAGTGGGGAACGGTTACCGCATCTGATTGATTATTCATCCCATAGGTATTCAAGTTGCCACTTTTTTCATCCTTCGCCACTTCTTGCCAAATTGACAGTTTATAGTCATTTTGGGTGGTTTGACTTTTTAGGGTGATAAAAGGGTAGTGTTTGATAGCACGCTTATGGGCAAGACAATGCGCCAACGCTTCTTGGTCACTGATGCCCTTAAAGTTGGCAAACTCCGCCACCTTTTTGTCAAAATTCTTGTAGCGGTAACGCCTCACCACCACATGCCCATGCACTTCGGGTACAGGCTGGATACGTTTGATATGTACATAATCTATCAAACGCGCTAGCCATTTATCCAAATTC
Organism: Moraxella osloensis; assembly: GCF_001553955.1. NCBI lineage: Bacteria > Pseudomonadati > Pseudomonadota > Gammaproteobacteria > Moraxellales > Moraxellaceae > Faucicola > Faucicola osloensis. The sequence continues at coordinate 1,096,021 of NZ_CP014234.1, read as the reverse complement.
AGCGTTTGCAACGCCTGCTCACTTGGGGCAAAAATGCGTAGTTTGTAGCCCAAGCTAGCAAAGGTTTTTCCCTGTTTTTCGCTATATTGATAATTGGGAAAATTGACCCCAATGGTGTCAATACCGTGACTGTTTTTGACATCGGCAAGTGCGATGTGGAGCTGGGTGAAAATCTTACTCCATAGTTCAAAAAAAGGCATATCATCAGCGATTAGCGTGATTTCTTGATAGTACTTCATGAAATTTCCTTAGCGTAAACGAATATCGGATACATAAGCCAAGCCTTTTTTACCTAAATAAAAGCTAGAAACGCCTGCGTTATCAATCATCTGCTTTAATTCTTTGGCTTGCTCAATATTAATATCCAATGTGATTTCAAGTTGACCATTGGCTTTGGTTAAATTGTAAGGTGTGTGAGTTGTCTTTTTCCTATTGCCCATAAGTGGATTAAGAAAATCTCTTACACCATTAAAATTTCGTTTCGAAAATCCTTTAATAGTTCCACTTTTTGAAATATATTTTGAAATATCAACACCTTTTCTCTCAAACTCCTTTACCATGATATAAAGACTTGCTGAATACAATCTTATTGGATAAATTGAGTTATTTTTTTCGACATAGGATTCTTCAGGAAATAAGTCTTCAAGAATGCTGATACAAGTTTTCAATTTTTTCTCGAATTTGATAACATCTTTATCCCTTGCTGAATCTTCCAGTCTTGAAATTTCTTCATTTAAACTCTGAATTCTTTTCTCACTTGGCGTCTCTTTTGCATGTTCTTGAATTACTTTGTCTTTAACAAAATTAATTTTATCTTGAAAAAATAGTATACTATCCATTGGCTGAAGGTCAAATTGAACCCTATTTAAAATATGAGTAACAGATACCTCATTTTCAATTTTCTTAAATGATGGGTTAATAATAAAATCCATTAATTCTTCAAAATTCAAATCTAAAACTGACCAAAGAGTAGCAGAATAGTCAGAAAAAAATAAAAGTTCATCTTGATCTAATACCCCGATAAAGCTACTTTGGGGTGGTCTATTCTCAGATTTATTAATTAAGAACGCTTTCTCAATCCATTTTTCTGGATTTTTTGTTTCTGTAAAAGAAATATCCATATCTTTAAAATAAAATTTTTCACTATTTTTTGCTTGATATAGTTTTCTTTGGTCACCAATTAGCCTAGACAAGACACCTAATATTGTATTGTGAGAAATTGGCTTTACATCCTCCGCTTCTTTTGACTTAGAAGATGCTTTAAACTCTCTTTTTTTGACAGGTTCATCATTCGAACCTGTCAAAAATGAGTTTTGCCAAGAAGATTCATAATCAATGATAATTTTCATTATTACTCACCCTGTTGAAAATAAATAGCGTATGGCTCATTTTTTTGTGGATTAATCTCATTACTATTGTTCTTAATTCGGAACATATCTTTAGGCTGTTTAAAGTTATTATAATCAACCTCAATATCCTCAACATACATATAGCCCTTAGCCTGAGTAAAACCTAAGTTTTCTATCATATTGAGAATTTGTTTGACTAAAGTGTCTATAGCATATTCATTTAATAAAATACCTTTTTGACCTTCAGCAAAAATTGTCCCTTTACGAACATAGTTATTTTGATAAGTTGCTTTGATATCTCCATGAGCAAAATCTAAGGTTTTAATATAGCTTTCAATTTTTTCAGCTAATTCAACACCCTCTTTGTCAGTAGTAATTTGAATAGCCTCTTGACCAAAATCATTAGATAAAGCTATGAATTGTAATTGCTCAATATTGATTGAGCCATAAGCGATATATTCTGTGTCGCCAAAAGTGGTTTTAGAGAACAACGAATTGCTTTTATCTTTGCCAGATTTGGTTTCTTGCTTTTCTTTACTACCTGCTCTACCTAATTGCTCAAAATTACCTTTTTTCCCGATTTCTAAAAAATCTGTCAATAACAAAGGACTAGTACGTTTGTTTTCATTTTTTGGAATAACATAACCTCTTAATAATCCTGTCATTGAGCATAAAACTTTATCGACATTTTCATGAATTTTTGGATGTTGCCAGTTAATCACATCATCTTTGAATAAATGATATCGAACACAGTTTTGGCTGATATATAGTGGCGTATCATCAAAATTAACTTCATTTGCTTCTTTTAAGGTTTCAAATTTTTCACCTTTATCATTGGAAGCAAGTTTCTTGTTTGTATAGCCTCTTAGTTTTGGCATGTTATGATTGGTTACGGTTTTCCATGTACCATCAATTAAAGTTTTAAGCTCTGTTGAGCCGTTCCAATTGACTACACCATGCCCACTAGCTTTGATTTTAAAATCCACACTTTTAATACCTGTTACTTTTTCCATGATTTTCTCCTACGATTTTGTTAGTTAAAATTAGGATAAATTTATTGTGCTATCCCAATCACATTAAAAAACTAATTACTCTCTTCTTCAAGCCCACTTTCTATCGATTGTGGGTTTTTCAATTTATCAATCGACATCATACCGACTGGCTGTTTTGCCGTTTTAACATAATACATCGCATATCCATGACGTTCACGTTCACCGCCAATCGGCTCTAAATCTTTGGTGGTATAACTTAGATAAATTGGAAACTCGGGTGAGCGAGCCAGTTTTAATAATTCCCAATCAAAGCGCGTGGCTTTGAAAGTCTCATTTGGATATTTGCCTGCCATGATGTTGTGATGTTTTTTGTGCATGAAAGTTACCAAGTCTTTGTTACTATCACGCATCTCAAATCGCCCGCCTTGAATACGGTTGGTACTTTCAGTCAATCCTATTGTGATTTTGCTATGGTCGGTATCTTCTGGATAGGCGTATTCATCAATAAAAGTCGGTGTTAATTGATTATCCACTTCACACACCGCCATTTGCACAAAGCGGTTATCGCCACGCAACGACACATTGGCGATTTTGGCAACGCCATCTTTTTGTTTTTTACGGCTCGGCATACTGATAGGGTCGATGATTTTGTCATTAATCAATTTGACACTTTCTTTGAGCGATTTATTCAAGTCTTCTCTAACTTTTTCTTGGCATTTTTCATCGGCATAAAAGGCTTGATAAATTTGGTATAAATCATTAATTTTGACGGTATCGCCCTTGTCTGCAATATAATCTTTGACAAAATTAAGCCATGCCACGCTACTGTGCCAAACATTCATATTTGCCAAGAATTTGGCTTTACTACTCGATTGTTTGCCTGTTTCAACTGATTTTGGTAATACAGTGGTATAAATATTTAAAGAATTATTGCTGTCAAAACGGTCAAGTCGCCCCAGACGTTGTAGCCAGTTCTCGGGACTGGTCATATCGGTAAACATTCGCTCACAGCTAATATTGAGCGATGCTTGCACAATCGGTCCGCTGCGTAATATTTGGAAGTTGCCGCTGCCATTTTGCTTAAAGCACTTATACACCCTATCAAACCATTCAGCTTTGTCCTGTTTGGTGTATTTTGAATGCAACAAAATAGCATGCTCATCATTTTGATTGAGTAAAAAGCCAAGTTGGGCTTCTTGGGCGGTATTGGTAATGACGAAGGTTACTTTATTATCAGTCACTTTATCGATAATTAAAGGACTGACTTCACCATTTTGATCATCATAATTTTTAAACTCGATTTGATAATCTGCGTTATTGAAACTATCCACTCGGACAATATCGCTCTCATCAAGTTGTAGCACATTTTTGACGTAAAAATCATGGGGTGTTGCTGAGACAAGCAGGGTATTAGCTTGGTGTTTTCGCATTTTTTTGGCTTCGATAAGTTCGGCAAAAAGCAAATTAAATGCAGCCATTGGAATTAATTCATGAAATTCATCGAAAACCACATGAGCCTGCATAAATCTCATCATGCCGTCAATTTTTTGATGGGAAATAATGTTATTCACTACTTGGTCAATCGTGGTAATCACAATATCGCCACTAAAATAATCATCAACAGCCGTTTCTTCGATATCTTCAAAACGCTGTCCATTCGTCAAAATTTTCTTGTATTCGCCTGTGAAAATTTCGATTTTGCTGTTTGGTAAATAGTCTGCTTGGGTTAAATCTTGCAAAATACCCAAACATACTTGCACGCGTGGGCATACCCACACGATTTTTTGGACATTGGTTTTGGCTGCCCATTGAAGGGCGATTTTGGTTTTACCGCAGCCAGCAGGACCTTGTAATACGGCAACATTATCGCGACCATCAAATTCAGCAATTTCGGTCAGTTCAGCCAATTGACTTGAAGCAGTATCTTGGCTTTGATTCCGTTCACTATTGGGATAACTTTGATTAAAGCCTTGAATACAACGGTCAATTTCTATTTTTAAGTTGGTATCTTGTTGCAAAATATTGTCTAAGGCATACACCAGTGAACCCTCTGCCAGATATTCGGCTAAATCTTCGCTCGGCATTTTTGACACGATTCGGTCAGCATTAATCACTGCCATTCGTACCAAATTGTGTAATGCATTGGGTTTGACATCTTTGACAAATTCCGCCACTTCATCGGATAAGTCATTATAATTCTTATACAATGGCAAATCATTTTTGGTTAATTGGTAAGGATATGACAAGGTTGGCAATAAATTGGCAAAATCAAAATCTTCTGACTGAAAATTTTTAGCAATGACTTTAAAATCTTTGAGAACGGCTACGAGTTGGTTAATTACTTTATCAATATCCGTATTCGTTAATGACTTGATAAAGAGCTTATCAATACCTTCTGCTTTACTGAAGTATTTGTCTTCTTTACGATAAGGGCGCGTATGATGCCAGTAGATACCGTGATAGATTTGGGCTAGCTGAGTGGGATTTAAATTTTTTTCATCTTTTAGCAAGGAAGCAGCCAATAACCAAGACAATTCATGATGCCTTGGATGGGTTTCAAAGGTAAATTTTCCCAAGCCTTTTACCGTGCTATCAATATGCACCCCATCATCGGGCAATTTGATATCTTCTGGCTCATCTTCGTTGGCGACTTTAAATTTTGGACTGGCAGATTTTTTGGTTATCCATTGTTGAAATTGTGGGTCAATTTTGCCCAAATCGTGCAAAATGCCAGCGATAAAAGCTGATTTTGCCAAATTTGGACTGTCTATTTTTAGTTTGTTTATAATTTGGTATGCCAAATAACCTACCGCAAATAAATGCTGACTTAGTGGCTGACCATGCGTGTTGGCTAGAATGTTTTTTGTTTCGATTGGCAAATCCATGAATACTCCCTTTGTTGTCCAGTTGACAGGCACAAAACCTAAGTTGTTGAATGCGTCTTTACGCCCCACCACCCACACCAGTTCACTGCGTTGCCGTGTCCTTACCCGATGGCAACTCACGGCGGTAGATTTGGTTGCCGATTGACGTAATAACTTTTTGACAGTGTCCAGCCCATCTTCGGTAATGGCGGTTTGCCATACGTTATCGCCAATGCGATTGGCAAAGGCATCCAAAATACGGCGGGTACGGTTTAACGCCTTTTTTTCACATTGCGAAATAAACGTCACTAGCATAAATTAATTTTTCCAATCCATTGATTTTCATAAGCTTACAATGTTTCAAAGTCTTTTTTTAATGCCAAATCTTTCACCGTATCGAACATCACATCCAAGGCTTTATAAGTGGTAAAATAATTCAGACATTCTTGGCGAAATTCCTGCTCACTGGTATTTTCTTTGGCACAAATAAAGGCAAGCGGTAGCACAATTGCATCTTTAACGATGTCCGCAATATCAAACACCAATGCCCCACGCCGTGTCTTACCGTGCATGACCGCAAAACCATGCGGAATACCCAGTACCCAAGCAGTGGTTGCCCCGAGTCCGTACGCCAAATAATTACCGTGATTCAAGAAGCTATTGGCTTTATCCATCCCGTCATGCTCACGGCTAAAGCCTGCATTATCGGTATGAATTGACGCTAACTTATACAATTCTTTAGTCATACGGGCTTCAAGCTGTAATAAGTGCATAACTTCAGTTTGCTTAGCAATATCAGCGCGATAGCGTTCAATTAAGTTCGTCACAGCGTCACTTCTACTGTCAAAACCCATTTGTCGAAAATCTTTATCGCGACTCCAAATGTTTTGCAAAAATGCCAATCGCGCAAATTGAATGTGTTTGGCGGCTTGCAAGCGTTTGCCATCCTCCCACCACCACGATAGCCAGCCTTGTACATATTCAGTCGGGCGATATTCTGACTGCGGCGTCATCCATTCGATTTCGGTTCCCATAAACAAAGGCGTACCACCGCCGCCGCAAAACCCGACCAATACCCCCGCTTGCGACAGCATCCGCATGGCAGCTTGGGTAATTGATGTCCCTGTACCCAATAATATACAAGTGGTGTTGGCAATCGGGATGTTGTAATAAAGATTCTCTTTTTCGGCTTCAGTAAGATACAACACACGCCCGTCTTTTTGCATGACGCGGCAGTATTGTAGGTAGTAGATATTGGCACGTTTGGAGTGCAGGATGGTCTTTAAGTCAGAAGACGTAAAGCTATTGTCGGTATAGGGATTGGCGTTTGACATGATAGAGATGACATAAGTTGATTTTTCTTTAGTCTGTCAAACCATGTTGATGAATGCAATAGGGTATTTATAGTTAAACGACAAGTAGTGACGTTTAGAAAAATTTAATCTCATAACTTATATTGAGGTGTTTATTTAGTCAATTGTGAACTGTCCTAGTTTTATCGGTGATAGGTTTGCTTGAGTCAAGCAGCACAGCCTGACTGAATTAATGAACAATAGTAGATATTTTCCGCATCCACTACGAGCATAGCTCTCCGTCTTGCACTCGGGCAAAGCAGTGCTTTGCTAATCCTCGTTCAGGCGACACATATTCATTAATAGAATGCCACCGTTCAAGGTTGTACCAGTGTGCCCAATCAAGGGTTGCTAGAGCAACATTATTTATACCTTCCCAGGTTTGTTTTAAATAATTAATCATATCCGCTTTGTATAGCCCATTCACATTTTCAGCTAGGGCATTGTCTGAGCGAGGAATAGCGAAGCACTGCTTCGCCGGCGCGCAAGACCAAGGCTATGCCTGAATGACTGGTTAAAAAGTACCAAACCAAGCTCACTCCCGAGACAAGTGTGCCCATAACACGGTATAATCAGGTATGGCGTACGGATATCACCTACGTTCGCCTAGCTAAGGGCTTTATATACTTAATAGCGGCAATTGATGGGTCTAGGCATTGAGGAGTACCTTAAAGTACTGCTTTGCAGCATGCACTAATAGCAAAATGTTTATTGACTATTTTTAAACGTTCGTTTAAATTACTTTTATTATGATTATTAAAGAGCTAAATGGACATCGTTAACGAGTTAATATGCTAATAGAACAACCTAACCACAAATATTGGACATATACCAGCTTAAAATGGTTGGTATGGTTTAATATTTTCACCACGATTTTGCACTATGTGGATAATATTTTGTTTTTTGCGCATTATCCCGAACCTACCTGGCTCAATCCCACGTTGGTGGATGCATTTTGGTTTGTGATGACCCCATTTGCCCTTTTGGCACTTTGGCTGATTAAACATCAGCGCTTGTATTGGGGCGTGGTGAGTATGGTGGTGTATTGCCTAATGAGTTTATTGGTATTGGGTCACTATCTCATCCCCAGTGAGCACATTAGCCTTAAGATTCATGCGTTTATTTGGCTAGAGGCACTTGCGGCGATTGGGCTATTAGCGTATGTCATGGGCTATGTACAGATGACAAAGCCCTTCACCTTAAAGAATGGAGCGTAACCAAAATGCGACCACAAAAACTCAGCCGAGAGCAGCTGTTACAGTATTGTATGCCTGTTTTTAAACAACATGGCTACCAAGGCACCAGTATGGCGATGTTGGCAAGTGCCTGTGATTTGACCAAAGGGGCGTTTTATTATGAGTACCAAGACAAAGAAAGCTTAGTGGCGGATATGCTCAGCTATGTGCACGAGCTGGTTGACCATAAATTATTTAGTTTGGTGTATGAGGCAGGCTCGGTCCAATCACGTTATCAACGGCTACATGAGCAAGCGGTCAAGTTTTTTAGCCAAGGCGGTATGGGCTGCTTGATGGCGGTGATTGGCGGTGAGGCAAGGTATTTATCGCCATCGCTACTGGGATTAACGCAGCAGTTTTTCACCCGTTGGCAACAAACCATGCAGGTGTTATTTGATGAGGTATATCCCAAAGCACAGGCGGATGCCTTAGCCAAGCAAAGTGTGGCGGATTATGAAGGGGCGATTTTACTGGGGCGAATTTATGATGACCCCAGTTATTTACAAGTCGTTTATGAACGCATCGATGCTCAATTAGCCATTAAGCCAGTTTTAGCCAACTAATACAAGGAGTCAGAGATGACATCTAATAACCAAGATAAAGCCAGTTTCCAGACCGATTATGTCCGTCTGAATGTAGAACAAAAAGATAGCGTGTTACTCATTGAGCTCAATCGCCCAGAAAAATATAACGCCTTTGATAGCTTGATGATTCAAGAGCTATCAAAGGCTCTTACTGAGTATGAGCAGCGGGATGAATTACGCTGTGCCTTATTGTATGCGCGTGGGGAGAATTTCACCACAGGGCTTGATTTGATTGAGCTGCAAGACAAGGTACTGTCAGGTATTTTTGATTATCCGAACGACTGTATAGACCCTTGGGGTGTGTCAGGTATGCAACGCACTAAACCTTATGTCGTTGCGGTACAAGGGCTTTGTTTTACGGCGGGTATTGAGCTCATGCTCAATGCCGACATTGTGATTGCCAGCGATGACAGCCGCTTTGCCCAAATGGAGGTGCAACGAGGCTTGATGCCGTTTGGTGGGGCAACCATCCGTTTTGTACAAACGGCAGGTTGGCAAAAAGCCATGCCTTATTTGCTTACTGGCGATCGCTTTGATGCCGCCACGGCAGATGCGATGGGATTGGTCAGCCAAGTAGTGCCTAAAGGTGAGCAGTTTGCCGCCGCACTTAAGATTGCCACACAGATTAGCAGCCATTCTGCCCCTCTAGCTGTCAAACGTTTATTACAATCTGCCAAACAAGGGACTGAGCAAGATCCTAAAACTGCCTTTGCCAATGTCCTTGGTTACTTACCAGATTTGTTTTTATCCCAAGACTTTGCAGAAGGTGTCGCATCCTTAAGAGAGAAACGACCAGCTCAGTTTCAAGGCAAGTAAAGAGATGACTAAGGCCAATGCTTAGTTTATCGACGCATTTTATCAACCCATTTTATCACCCAATGAATTGTGACTTATGACACCTACTTTTGAACACTTCACCCAAACAGATTTTACCATTGTAGCAACCGATGGCTTCGCATTGTCAGCCACAAGCTATGAGCCTAATGAGTATAAAGCCACGATTGTGATCGCAGGGGCAACGGGTGTGCCACAACAATTTTACCAAAGATTTTCTAGGTTTGCCGCAGACAATGGCTATCGCACAGTGACATTTGATTATAGGGGCATTGCTCGATCTAAGGTAGCGAGGCTTAAAGGCTTTAAAGCAAGTTTTCTTGATTGGGCTAGGTTAGATTTGGCGGCAGTGATTGATGAAATTGCCACAGGTGAAACCCCAACCTTTATCGTTGGACACTCATTTGGTGGTCATGCCTTTGGACTTCTACCCAACCATTATAAAATTTCGGGTATGTATGTGTTTGCTACGGGTGCAGGGTGGCGTGGATGGATGACACGCCGAGAATCGATGCGCGTTAATTTGTTGTGGAATGCTATCTTACCTACTTTAACCTTCTTTAAAGGCTATACCCCGATGTCAATGTTGGGAATGGGTGAAGATTTGCCTTATGGGGTCTATAAGCGGTGGCGACAATGGTGCAAATATCCGCATTATTTTTTTGATGACCCAAGTGTATCAGAAGAAATGCAAGAAAAATTTGCCCAAATAAAGGTGCCTATTGTGGCGGCAAACGCGGTGGATGATTTGTGGGCATTACCAAAATCTCGGGATGCCTTTATGCAAGGCTATACAAACGCAGACTTAACCTTGCTAGACATTCCCTTAACTGCATCACTGCCCAAGATTGGGCACATGGGCTATTTTAGAGCCAGCGCCCAGCCATTATGGGAAAATGTCTTATCATGGATTGAAACAACGATGACGCCATCGTTGGATGTAACTCTCCCCTAAAATAAAACAGCTCAGACATAGCCTTAATTGGCTAAGACCACATTCAGCTTTGAAGGGAAAAACACCTATGGAGAGGTATTTTGAATTAAGCGAGGAAACGCCTTTAATTTAATTCCAATGCACCAATTACCGCTTTGCCCCAACTTGGTAACTCTTGACTAATCGAATACCAAATCCAAGTGCCTTTACGCTCACTTTCTAAAATACCGATTTGCTTTAATTGGTTTAAATGCCGTGAGATAGTTGGCTGTGGTTGGTCTAACTCGCTGATAATGTCACACACGCATAACGCTTGCTTCTGATTAAGTAGTTGCACAATTTTTAATCTAGTGGGGTCGCTTAACGCCTTGAGAAAGTCTGTTTTATTCATATATTTACATATCCAAATATATAGATTATAGTATAGCTCAATTTTAACAGGTTTCTATAGGCAGTCAATGATTACCGCATTACTCATTTTTCTAGTGACTTTGATATTTGTAATATGGCAACCTAAAGGCTTGGGCATCGGTTGGACGGCCAGTATCGGGGCTGGGATAGCTTTGCTATTAGGGGTAATAACGGTTGCTGATATTCCTGTAGTGTGGAATATTGTTTGGAACGCTACCTTTGCCTTTATTGCCATTATCATCATTAGCCTGTTACTTGATGAAGCAGGCTTTTTCCGCTATATCGCCTTGCACGTTGCAAGATTAGCAAAAGGTAGCGGTAATCGGTTGTTTGCGTTTATTGTGCTACTTGGGGCGGTGGTATCGGCATTGTTTGCCAATGATGGTGTGGCTTTGATATTAACACCCATTGTGATTGCGATTTTAACTACGTTACGCTTTTCCCCTGCGACTACCCTTGCTTTTGTTATCACAGCAGGGTTTATCGCTGATACCGCCAGTATTCCGCTCGTGGTGTCTAATTTGGTAAATATTGTGTCGGCTGACTTTTTTAAAATCCCTTTTACCGATTATGCCAAAGTGATGATACCAGTAAACGTGGTAGCGGTTGTCACCTCATTATTGGTATTGTATGGGTTTTATCATAAAGACATTCCTACGGTTTATGCGTTGGATTTAATCGAAAACTCACAATCAGCTATCGTGGATAAAAATACCTTTATCATGGGTTGGGTGGTGTTGGCGTTACTTTTGTTGGGTTTTTTTGTGCTTGAGCCTATAGGTGTACCCATTAGCTTCATTGCAGGGGTTGGGGCTTTGGTGTTGCTTGTGGTAGCGAAAATGGGTAAAAAAATAAAGGTGCTACCGATTGTCAAAAATGCCCCGTGGCAAGTGGTGATATTTTCATTGGGTATGTATTTGGTGGTGTATGGTTTAAAAAATGCAGGGCTGACCGATTATTTAGCTCATGAGTTAAGCCAGCTCGCTAATCATGGCATGATGACAGCTACAGTAGGAACAGGGTTATTATCGGCAGGGCTTTCATCTGCCATGAATAATATGCCAACGGTGCTAATTCAAGCTTTAGCGATTGATGAGGCGATTATCCATGACCCCATGATAAAGCAAGCCATGATTTATGCCAATGTAATAGGCTGTGATTTAGGCACGAAAATTACCCCGATTGGCTCACTTGCTACCTTATTATGGTTGCACGTTTTAGCCAGTAAAAATATTACGGTGAGTTGGGGTTATTATATTAAAGTCGGTATTATTTTAACCTTGCCTGTATTGGTGGCTACATTGGTTGCATTGGCAATTTGGTTGCCAATAATTCAATAATTTTAAAACTTAAAAAGGAACAAGTATGCAAAATATCACAATTTACCACAACCCTAACTGTGGCACATCACGCAACACGCTTGCTCTTATCAAACATCAAGGCATTGAGCCTTCTGTTATTGAGTATTTGGATAACCCACCTGATGAAACAACCCTACGTGATTTAATTACCAAAATGGGTATTACCCCAAGACAATTACTGCGTGTAAATGTGCCGCCTTACGCTGAACATAGGCTAGATAACCTTAGTTTGACTGATGATGACCTTATTCAAGCTATGTTAGCTGACCCACTTCTAATCAATCGTCCAATCGTTGTGAGTGATAAAGGCGTTAAGCTGTGCCGTCCTTCCGAAGTTGTACTAGATTTGATTGATACGCCCTTAACCAAAACCTTTATCAAAGAAGATGGGGAAAAGATTGAGCCGACAATTTAGTCAAAACATCTGTTTTTATTGAACTTGTAAGCCGTTACTGAGAATCCCCAGTAACGGCTTTCTCATTTCAGCAATAAACTATCGTATTGAATTAAACCGTAACTTGTATATTAGGAGTTACACAAAAATTTATGCTTTTGCGTAAGTCCTATATCTAATGGATTTTGCTAACATGCAATTTAGGGTAATTTAACTTAAAGGTTTTCGTCTGTTCGAGTCAGATTATGCCTACCATATTCCAAAAGCCCCAGTCGACTGATTGAGGCTTTTTTATTGTAGTGATATCAAGGGGTTACGTGGTTTTTCGAGGGTTGAAAGGTAAACATCCGACCATTCTTTGGGCTGACACCATTACTTACTATTTTTCTCAAGTAATCGCAGTTCAGTTTTTTGAATTTTGCCAACCGCGGTTTTGGGTAATTGCTCAATAAACGTATATTGACGTGGCCGTTTATACCCGGTTAATTGCTCATGACTAAAGGCTTTAAGCTCATCTATCGTCAAACTGTCATCTGATTTGACAATATAGGCTTTAACCGATTGCCCTTGAAGCGCATCCTCAACGCCAATCACGGCACATTCTTGGACTTTCGGGTGATTTAACAGCACCGCTTCAATTTCGGTTGGATAGACATTAAAGCCACTGACAATCAGCATATCTTTTTTGCGATCCATTAATTTGATATGCCCGTTTTGCATCATCATCCCAATGTCGCCTGTCTTTAAATGGCCTTCAGGTAAGAAATAATCGGTGTTGTCAATGTTATGATAACCTATAGTCACATTATCACCTTTGATACAGATTTCACCCACTTCGCCTAACGCCACTTCATTGCCCACATCATCACAGATTTTGATATCGATACTCGGTAAAGGTAGGCCAATATCGCCAGTGTACTCATGATTGGTGAGCGGGTTACACGTGCCTGCACCGATAGTTTCGGACATGCCCCATCCTTCTATTAAGGGGCAGCCAGTGAGCTCAAGCCAAGCTTTGGCCGTGGCGGGGGTGGCTGCCATACCGCCGGCGATTGATAATTTTAGTTCACGGGTATCGACACTTTTAAAATCGGGGTGGTTAACTAATGCCTGAAACAAGGTATTCACCCCAGGAAGAATGTGAAACGGCTTAGCAGATAATATTTTGATAAAACCGGCAATGTCTTTAGGGTTGGTCACCAAGGTCATGCGCATGCCAGATTTCATGCCTAACATGGAAAAGATAAACGCAAAGATATGATATAGCGGCAACGCTAGGATACTATGGAATACTTGTTCGACAGTTTTTTGTTGGTTGAGTACCGGCAAAAACCACTGATAGTATTGTTCAACTGCTGTCAAAATATTTCGATGGGTCAGCAAGATGCCTTTGGGTCTGCCAGTGGTGCCGCCGGTGTATTGGATAAAGGCAACATCATCAAGTGATTTGGATGGCTGTTGGTAAGGCATGGATTTAGCGGTTTTCATCACTTGACCCAATCGTAATGGCTGATACTTTTGGTCAATTTGGTAAGGCTCTACCATTTTCTTGACATATTTTACAGCGATATCGACTATTTTACCCTTTAATCCTAACAAGTCCCCTAAACGGATAATCACGACTTTTTTCACTGGGGTTTTATCAATGATTTTTTGTAAAGTGTGAGCAAAATTTTCTAAAATAAAAATAACTTCGGTATTGGCATCAATCAACTGAAACTCTAATTCACGAGCTGTATGTAGCGGATTAATCGGCGTCAAAACATACCCTGAGCGAATCGCACCTATCATGACCGGTAAATACGCTTGTACGTTAGGCAGCATGATAGCGACACTGGCATTTGGGCCCAAGGATTGGGCTTGTAGCCAGCGGCTGACTAGGCGTGCGACGTTATCCGCCTGTTGATAGCTGATAGCTCGCTCCATATTGCTGGTGAATTCTCGGGAGGCAAAGGCCGTTAAACGATCATCAAAAAATTCTATTAACGATTGATCAGTTAAAGCGGGAATGTGTGCGGCGGTGGCAGGGTCATAAAATTTTGTCCAAAAATTTTCCATGTTGTTATCCTTTTTCTGTCCTTAGAAAATAGGCTAATAGGCCCTTGAAAGGTTTTTTCCATGGGCCTATTAGGGTGCGCGTATTGCCGCGCTTTTTGATGACTATCAATTACTGTGCCTTGAGTTGATAGTGACGCAAATGAATAGCCTAGTTGCAATCATTATCACACCAAGGCTTAACATTACCATACTCATCTTGATTAGCAAATAGTTCATGACAGGCGGCTTCTGCCAAGGTTAAAATAGGCGTCACGCACACATCAAATTGGGTAAAGTAGTGCTGCCAGTGGCTAAGTGGCTGCGATGCAAATTTTTGGGCGATAGCCTTGGCAGCGGCTTGGCTCTGCGGATGAGTAGGCAGTACGCCCATTTGCCAATGGCTAGCCGCATGTTCATTAACATCTAACGCTTGACACAAGCCTTGCCAAAACTTTAGCTCAAGCGAGCCGACTGCCATATAACGACCGTCTTGTGTCTGATATAGCCGGTAACATGGCAGCACGCCGCCTAAAAAATCCTGCTCAGGCGTCGGTGTTACCTGGGTTAATGCTTTGACAAATTTCCCCGTCGCTTTTGGCATCACCAAATGGTTGTATAAACTATGGGTCATGCTGATGATGATATGGCGACCTTTGCCAGTTAGCTTGGCATTGACAACGGCCGCTAATAAAGCGATGACCGCCGTATCACTCCCGCCAGCCAAGTCGGCAAATTGAACATTGGGCATGGCTTGTTCACCCGATGCGGTTTTGAGTTGGTCAAGTACGCCACTCATTGCCATAAAGTTGATATCATGCCCGGCTTTATCCGCCCAGTTGGGCGTCGTACCATAGCCAGTGATGGAAACAATCACCAGCTTTGGGTTTTCCGCAAGCAGTGCCTGTGGCGAAAGTCCCATGCCTTCTAATACGTTGGGGCGGAAACTATCAATCATCACATCAGCAGTGGCAATGTCGCTTTTAAGCTTAGCAATATCATCGGGGTGCTTAAAGTCCATTTTGTGACAAGATTTGCCATGATTTAAAGCATCAAATAAATTGCCCAACGCCCGGGCAGGGTCACCTGACTTGGGTTCATATTTGATCACATCTGCTCCCAAATCAGCGAGCAGTCGTGTGGCAAATGGACCCGGCAAGTTGCGTGATAAGTCAATAACTTTTAGCCCTGTTAAGCAGTCAGCTATACCCAGTGCGGCTATGGCGTCATTCATTAACAAACTCCTTATGCGCCTTTGCCATAGCTACTAAAACTTGGGCAGGGGCAAAGCGTTCGCCATAACGCTCGGCAAGTTGTTGACTGCGTGCGACAAAATTATCAACGCCATAGGCATTAATAAACTGCAAGGTACCCCCATGATGCGGGGCAAATCCCCAGCCAAAGATAGAGCCGATATTGGCATCTGCGATTGAATTAATCACGTTTTCTTCATAACAACGAGCGGTTTCATTGGCTTGGATAAACATAAAGCGGTCAATAAGCTCTTGCTGAGTAGGCTGCGTGTCTGCGACGGGGAATAAGTTTGATAGCCCTGACCACAGTTGTTTTTCACCTTCTTCTGGGTAGTCATAAAACCCTTTGCCGACTTTTTTACCCAAACGCCCGTGGGTTTTGCCCATCAGTTCGACCACGCTATCGGCGGGGTGATGGGGCATTTCTTTGCCTTCTTTTTGTAAGTCTTTTTTGGTTTGCTCATTAATATGCAGCATCAGACCTAAAGACACCTCGTCTTGCAGTGCCAACGGTCCGACAGGCATACCTGATTTGATACCAGCTACCTCAATCAGACGGGGATGGACGCCCTCAGAGAGCATGGCAGAGCCTTCGGTGATATAGGTGGCAAATACACGAGACGTATAAAAACCACGGCTATCATTGACCACAATCGGCGTTTTGCCAATTTGTAATACATAGTCAAAGGCTTTGGCTAACGTAGTTTCATCGGTTTGCTCGCCCATAATGATTTCCACAAGCGGCATTTTATCGACAGGTGAGAAAAAGTGTAAGCCGATAAATTGCTTAGGACGGCCACTCGCTTTGGCTAAACCGGTAATTGGCAAGGTTGAGGTATTTGACGCAAAAATCGCATCGCTAGCGGTGACTGCTTCTGTTTGCTGGGTACACTTGGCTTTAATATCACGGTCTTCAAACACCGCTTCAATCACCAAGTCACAATCCGCTAAATCTGCATAATCCGTGGTGGTTTGAATTTTGTCCAGCAAGGATTGTTTTTTGCTATCATTGCTTCGGCCTTTGGCAATTGCTTTATCCAGCAAGTTTTCTGAATACATTTTGCCTTTATCCGCATTTTCCATCGTGGTATCTAGCAATACCACGTCAATGCCTGCCTTGGCAGAGACATAGGCAATACCTGCACCCATCATCCCTGCGCCCAACACACCGACTTTTTTGGTTTGGTATTGCGGGATAGATTTTGGACGAGATTGGCCCTTGTTGATGCTGTTGAGTTGGTGCCAAAGCGTGCCAATCATGTTTTTTGACACTTGTGACATGGCACAGGCGACAAAATAGCGCGACTCAAGCGCCAGACCAGTATCGATGTCCACTAAGCTACCTTCAAACACACATGATAAAATGTGGGTAATGGCAGGGTAATTGCCATGCGATTTTTGATTTGCCATCGCAGGGGCAATGCTCAGCATTTGGGCATTTTGCGGGGTTAAGGCGTTACCTTGAGGGATTTTAAAGCCTTTGGCATCCCAAGGCTGCTGAGCGGTTGGATGCTCATGAATCCACTGTTTGGCTTGTTCAATCAGTGATGTTTTATCAGTAACTACCGCATCGATAATGCCAAGCTGATGAGCGGCTTGGGTGGTAAGCTTAGTGCCTTGGGTCATCAACTCTAACGCTTTTTGCATACCGACAAGACGCATTAAACGCTGCGTACCACCGCCCCCAGGTAATAAGCCCAATTTGACTTCAGGCAGGCCATATTTGGCATTCGGTTGGTCAACGGCAATGCGATAATGACAGCCCAACGCTACTTCAAGCCCGCCACCTAAGGCAGTGCCGGTTAATGCAGCGACGACAGGTTTACCGCAGGTTTCAAGGCTGCGTAACACCTTTTTGAAATGTTCAACAAAATCAAAAGCTTGCTTAGGGGATTGGATGTTGGCAAATTGGTCGATATCGGCACCCACGATAAAGCTATCTTTATCGCTGGTGATGATAAGCCCTTTGCTGTCTTTGTCTTGAATAAAACTTTGAGCGATTTTTTCTAAATCATTGCTAAAATGCTCATCAAGCACATTCATTTTGCGAGATTGTTGAATGGTCAAAATGACAATATTATCGTCGTCAGTGGCAGAAAAATTGGCCAATTGATTCGCCGCTTGGCTGGTAAGACTGGTCATAGAAACATCCTTTTTTCTTCAGTTTTTTAATTCAATTAAATAGGCGACTTAAACACGTTCAATAATCGTGGCAATACCCATACCGCCACCGACACATAAGGTCGCAAGTCCAGTGGTCAAATCACGACGCTCCAATTCATCTAACAAGGTGTTAATTAAAATTGCTCCTGTTGCCCCTAATGGATGTCCCATAGCAATCGCACCACCGTTGACATTCACGATATCCATATTAAGCCCTAGGTCTTTTGCCGTTTTCATTGGCACCGCTGCAAACGCTTCGTTAATTTCCCATAGGTCAATATCAGACACCTGCATATTCGCCCGGGCTAAGGCTTTTCTTGCGGCCAGTGTCGGACCTGTTAGCATTATCGTCGGTTCTGACCCCACCACTGCCGCCATCGTGACTTTGGCACGGGGTTTTAAATTCGCCGCTTGTCCCGCTGATTGACTACCAAGCAGACATAACGCGGCCCCGTCAACGATACCTGATGAGTTACCGGCATGGTGCACATGGTTAATTTTTTCAATCGTGGCATATTTATCTAAGACCACTTTATCAAAGCCCATTTTTCCTGGCATGGCAAACGAGGGCTTTAATTCTGCCAAGCGTTCAACGCTGGTATCAGCGCGAATGGTTTCATCATGGTCTAAAATCATCAGACCATTGATATCTTTAACAGGAATAATTGATTTAGCAAAATACCCTTGGTCAGAAGCCTGCTGGGCTCTGCGATGAGACTCGGTGGCATATGCATCAACATCACTGCGACTAAACCCTTCTAATGTCGCAATCGTATCAGCGCCGATGCCTTGTGGGGCAAAGCCGGTGGCGGTATTGACACGTGGGTCCATGTACCAAGCCCCGCCGTCTAACCCCATTTTGACACGGCTCATAGACTCCACGCCACCTGCCACCACCATATCTTCCATGCCCGACATGATTTTGCTTGCGGCTAAATTAATCGACTCTAACCCTGATGCACAAAACCGTGATAGGGTAACGCCCGCCACCGATTCTGCCCAACCGGCATCAATTACCGCAATTCGGGCGATATCCGAGCCTTGCTCACCAACAGGGGTGACACAACCTAGTACCACATCATCCACCAACTGTGTGTCCAACTGATTGCGCGACTGTAAATTTGTCAGTAGTTCTCTGATTAACCAAATTGGAGCGACTTGGTGCAAGCTGCCATCGGATTTGCCTTTGCCACGCGGGGTGCGGATAGCATCATAAATATAAGCGGTATTACTCATTTGATTTTCCTTAATCATGATTAAAATTTGTCAATTGCTAATGGCTAATACTAATATCTGATACTAATATCTAGGCTAGCTAAAAAGTGGCTTAGCCATATAAAACGATGAGTTACATAAAACGAGACGCCAACTCTTTCATGATTTCATTGGTACCGCCATAGATTTTTTGCACTCGGGCATCGGCGTATAATCGGGCAATCGGATACTCCAGCATATAACCATAGCCACCAAATAGCTGTAAACATTCATCCGTGACTTTGGCTTGTTTATCCGTGGTAAAGGCTTTTAATAGAGCGGCATGTTGTACGGTCAGTTTTTTGTTAAGATGGGCTTCCAGTGCCGCATCACACATCGCCCTGACGGCAAGGTAGTCCGCATTACATTCGGCAAGTTTAAATCGGGTATTTTGAAATGACCACACAGGCTTGTTAAAGGCGTGGCGTTCTTTGGTATATTCGATGGTAAGTTCAATTGATTTCTTAATCGCCCCCGCCGCCGCCAAAGCAATGATTAAGCGTTCTTGTGGCAACTCTTGCATCAACTGAATAAAGCCCATGCCTTCAACACTGCCCAATAAGTTTTTTTGTGGGACACGCACATTATTGAAGAACAACTCTGAGGTATCTTGTGACGATAAACCGATTTTCTCTAAGTTGCGACCCCGCTCAAAGCCTGCTAAACCATCGGTTTCTAACACCAAGAGAGATACCCCTTGAGCGCCTTTTTCACGGTCGGTTTTACAAGCGACGATAATTAGGTTGGCTAACTGGCCATTGGTGATAAAGGTTTTGGAACCATTTAAAATGTAGTCATCACCGTCTTTAATGGCATAGGTTTTGATAGCTTGTAAATCTGACCCTGTACCTGGCTCGGTCATCGCAATCGCACCAACCAATTCGCCCGTTGCCATTTTTGGTAACCAACGCTGTTTTTGCTGTTCACTGCCATGATGCAAGATATAAGGTGCCACAATACCTGAATGCAAAAAGCCACCAAATCCGCTCAAAGCCGCATCTGCTTGGGCATAAATCAATGCCGCTTCATGACGAAAGTCGCCACCGGCACCGCCATACTCTTCAGGCATCGACGCACATAAAAAGCCCATCGAGCCTGCTTCAAGCCATGCTTCTTTATCCATCATGCCGTTTTTTCGCCACTCGATGTCTTTATCAATCCAAGTTTGAAAAAACTTCTTGGCAGTATCTTCTAGCATGGCGACTTCTTCGTTCATCCAGCTTGATTCAAAATGGTTGATCATCCTTGATTCCTTGTTGGTTATTGAGAGATTAATTGAACCGTTATAATAGTAATATTAATTACTACCTTAAAAATTTATTTGGGTGTTTATAACCAAATATGTTAAATTAAAATTTTAATGGTAATTTATATTACCGTTAATATTTTAACTAAAAATGCTTTAAAAGCAGATAATATGGCTAATATCTGTTTTTATAATAACAAAGATAAAAAATGAGAACAATATTATCTATAGATATGGTAATATATATTACTGTTTTTTAAATATTTAAATAGAGAATGTTATGACTGCGTTGAAAAAGCCAATGACGCTTGGACGTCCTAGTAATACAGTGGGTGATTTAACCTTACTTGCGCAGATACGACCTGCAACCTTAGATAAAATCGAAAAAAGTGTGATTACACTGTATGCCAGTGATGAGAGTGAGGTCGCTGCGGATAGTGTGACTATGCAGTCAATTGCAAAACACGCGAACGTGTCACTGCAGACCTTGTATAAATATTTTGGCGATAAAAACACGCTGATTTATGTGATTTTAGATCGAGTGCTTAGTCGCCTAGCCGCTCGAATGATTGACCATTTGAGCGGTATTGATAGTGTTAAAGACCGGCTGCGTAAGACGCTATGGGTGATGTTTGATTTTGTTGACCATAATCCTGATGCGGTATTGTTTTTTTCTACAGCGATTCCTGTCTCCCACTATCAACATATTGCCATTTATGAAAACAAGGATTTGATGGAAGCTTTTTTGCAAGTGTTGTCGGATGGGCAGCAGCGTGGGGAGCTTAATCAAAATGTCTCGCTTAAAACCTTATTAGATGTGTTTATGGGGTTTATCACCCGATTGGGGCTGATGCACGTGTTAAGACACGCTGCCAAACCGATGACGGCTGACTTTGATCCTTTGTTTGATATCCTATGGCAAGCTATTTCACGGCATGACTAAGAGAATAACGCATTTTACAAATACACGAACAACAATCTAGGAATGTTTGTCCGCTATTATTACCCTGAATAAATGAACGGTCCAGCATTGGCTGTAGCGATTGCGACCTATGTTTTTCTCTACGCAGAATAGCATTTATCTGTCCACACACCCTTCCGCTATCAATAAACAATAAATTAAAGCGGTTAGCAAATTCCGCTATATTCTTATCAATTATAATTATTAATCTTTGTTATTATTCTGTGGAATAATGTCATCATTCGATGATACTTGATAGGGCTTGATAGCATTTCATCTCGAAAAAAATGAAAAATTTTGAGGATAAGGACAAATTGTCCTAAATATTGCATAAGGTGTTGTAATGAAAAAAGTTTCTGCTCTACTTATTTCGGGGTTTAGTATTAGCTTGCTATTAGCAGGTTGCCAGCAAAATACCACCAAATCTGCCAATGCGGCAACCACCAATGAAGCACAGACCAATGACATTAAGAGCGGTGATTCAAAACCACTTGAAGAAGTGCGTATCGGATTACAAAGTTCAGGGGCGTTGGTGTATTTGCGTGAAAGTAAGCTGCTTGAAAAGTCGCTCGAAAAATCAGGCATCAAAGTCAATTGGGTGCAGTTTCAATCGGGACCGCCGATGCTAGAAGCGCTAAATACCAACAATATTGACTTTGGCACCACAGGGGACACGCCACCTATTTTTGCCCAAGCCGCGGGTAGTAATCTGGTGTATGTGGCCTATGAAAAACCTTCACCACAGTCTGAAGCCGTCATTGTCCCCGCCAATTCAACCTTAAAGTCAGTGGCTGAATTAAAAGGTAAATCTGTGGCGGTGACTAAAGGCTCTAGTGCTAACTATACGTTACTAAAAGCATTGGAACGTGACAAATTGAGTTTTGCTGACATAGATGTCAAGTATTTACAGCCATCTGATGCCCGTGCTGCCTTTGAATCAGGGAAACTGGATGCTTGGACCGTTTGGGAGCCTTATCTGTCGAGTGCCAAAATTGAGCTAAAAGCGCGAGTTTTGACCGACGCTACAGGTCTTAAGCCCAATAATACATCGTTTTATTTGGCATCAACGGATTTTGCTCAAAAACACCCCGATGTGGTTAAAGACATTGTCAAAGCCATTGATGAAGCGGATAAAGCCATTACCGCTGACCCGGTAACTTTTAGCAAAATGATCCAAAAAGTCACCAATCTAAAACCTGACGTGGCGTTAGCTTCGGTGAAATCAAGAAATTACGGTGTCAACTATATCACCGATGACATCATTCAAGCGCAGCAGCAAGAAGCGGATACTTTTTATAAAAATAAATTGCTGCCAAAACAAATACAGGTAAAAGATATTGTCTGGTATCCACCCAAGTAAACCCTATGGCTAGTAAAAACATGGCTAGTAAAAACCTAGTAAAAAAGAATAGGTAACCTTTATGACGCTAGCTTGCACTTACTACTTTGAAGCGATACAGGCGACAGTTAAGCTTTTAACAGTCATTAATAAAGTTGCATTGATAAATTTGCAGTGAGAGGTTGTTTATGAAAACGTCAAGTTTTGTTGCGGATAATTCAGTGGTAGCGGCATCAAAGCCGCTACCGACGAAACCGATAAGGGTGAATGCGCCAGTCAAGACATTGTCAATCCGTAAGGTTATTAACACCCTATTTGGGCGTACAGGGGGGTGGTGGTTGCCGTTACTTATGTTGGCGGGTTGGCAACTGGTAGCAAGTTTTCAATTACTGCCTGAGGCTTACCTTAAAAATATTTCGTCACCCCATGCCGTTCTTCAAGCGGGCTATGAACTCATAAAAAGTGGTGAGCTTTGGCAGCATCTCGGCATTAGTGCGCTGCGAGCGTTTGCTGGGTTGTTGATTGGCGGGTTGTTTGGGTTGGGGTTTGGGCTATTGACCAGCACTTTGCCTGTATTTCGCACGTTATTGGATACCACCTTTCAAATGCTGAGAAACATCCCACATTTGGCATTAATTCCCCTGGTCATTGTGTGGTTTGGGATTGATGAAGCGGCAAAGGTTTTTTTGGTGGCAGTTGGCACATTTTTTCCGATTTATTTGAATACCTATCATGGTGTTCGTAATGTGGATAAACATCTGGTCGAGATGGCAAAAAGCTATGATTTAACAGGTTGGGCATTGTTTAAAGAAGTGATTTTACCTGGGGCATTGCCGAGTATTTTGGTGGGGGTGCGTTTTTCATTGGGCATTATGTGGCTGACGCTGATTGTGGCGGAAACCATTTCGGCCACCACAGGCATTGGGTATTTAGCCATGCACGCTCGCGAATTTTTTCAGATTGATATCATCATGTTTTCAATCTTGGTTTATGCGCTATTAGGATTTTTAGCCGATTTTATTGCCAAAAAGCTTGAGTTTGTTTGGCTCAAATGGCACCCCGCTTACCAACAAGGAGCACACTAATGTCAACGCAATTGTCAGCACCATTGTCAGCACCATCCAGAACGCCATTAAAAACCTCAGCAGGATTGGCTTTAATCCTAACAAATGTGGTCAAAAAATTTGACAATCGAGAAGTCATTAAAAACCTAGATTTGCACATTCAAAGTGGTGATTTTATCGCTATTGTCGGGCACAGTGGCTGTGGCAAATCAACACTCCTGCGTTTACTTGCGCAGTTAGAAACGGCGAGTAGTGGGGAGTTGACAGCCATGTCAATTGCCAACCAAGCCATGTCACCTCAGGCATGGCGACAATCCACGCGGCTGATGTTCCAAGATGACCGATTATTACCTTGGAAAACGGTACTGGAAAATGTGGGGCTTGGGCTAAAAATGCCAGATTGGAAAGCGCAAGCGTTGAAAGCGTTAGCGGAAGTCGGCTTGGCAGAGCGAGCGGATGATTGGCCATCGGCATTGTCAGGGGGGCAAAAGCAGCGAGTGGCTTTGGCCAGAGCGATTATTCATCGTCCCCAGCTGTTGCTACTTGATGAGCCATTGGGGGCGCTAGATGCGTTAACCCGTCTTGATATGCAGCAACTGTTGGTCAAATTATGGCAAGAACATCGATTTACGGTGATTTTAGTGACCCATGATGTCAGTGAAGCGGTCATCACTGCTGATAGGGTGATTTTAATTGAACAAGGCAAAATTGGACTAGACTTGCCAATCTTATTGCCACATCCCCGTAATAATATGACTAAAACTGCGCCACTTGAGCAAATTGTGCTTGATAAAATTTTAGCGGTGCATTGAGTCTGTCCATCGGTCAATGACAAGCCATTCAGACTCTTTGCCACCTTTTGGCACCCTTTATTGAGCAAAAGCCCATTAAAAAATTAATGGGCTTTTTTTATGCTCACATAATCAATCAAATGACATTCTCTTCATCACATTTCTTGCTATAGATAGCAAAATATCTTGGTTATCTTTGCGAAAAAAAATCTTTACCATGATGCCTTATTCAAGCATTTAGCCGTAAGGAATTAGCATGACGGATTTTAATCAGCCATGGTGCCAAATGACCCTGTTAATCAAGGGCGAGCGCTACTACTGCTGCAACAGGCAAAATTAATTGGGCTAAAAGACCCAAATAATTTTCTGTCTAACTTAAGCGATATCAGCAGCAATCCAAAACAATTGCAATTTGTTGAAGTCGAAGGCCCGCAGACCGCAAGAGCGGTTGATGATGCTGATTTGGTGTTTAGCTACCCGCATTATTTGCGCTTAGCCAAAACCATTGACCCCAATCAAGCTTTAGTCTTTGATGATACCACCAACAACCGCTATGCGATTTTATTTGTCACTCGGGATGATTTTGCCCAAAAAAATCCTGAACGAGCCGAACAGTTGAAAAAATTTATTCACATTTATCAAACGTCACCCAACGTAAAACAAGTGCTTGACAAAGAAATCGGGGGAAAACTTTGGTTTCCAGGTTGGACCTCGTAATGCGTTAACAAGTTTTAGCCATAACAATTACCAAGGATCATGCTATGCAGTCGTTTACTCATATTACCCAAGATGACAGTCATTCATCACCTCCCTATATCCGAATCGATAAGGTCAATAAGTTTTATCAAGGACAAGCGCAAGCGATTCATGCACTAAAAGATATCTCGCTTGAGGTGCCAACAGGCAAAATTCTGGGTATTATCGGTAAAAGCGGGGCAGGCAAATCATCTTTATTACGCATTATCAACGGCTTGGAATCGATTAGTGATGGTCATGTTTATATCGATGATAACAATGTGGCCTCACTCAACCAAGCACAGCTACGACAGCTGCGACAAGGCATTGGTATGATTTTTCAGCATTTTAATCTGCTGTCGAGCAAAACGGTACAAGACAACGTCGCCTTGCCATTAAAAGTCGCCAAGGTAAGTCAGGCTGATATCAATAAACGTGTGGCGCAAGTGCTCGAGATGGTGGGGCTCAGTGATAAAGCATTGATGTATCCTTCTCAGTTATCAGGCGGTCAAAAACAGCGGGTGGGCATTGCGCGGGCGCTCGTGAATGAACCCAAAATGTTATTGTGTGATGAAGCCACGTCGTCCCTAGACCCAGAAAGTACCCAGTTGATTTTGCAGTTACTCAAGCAAATTAATAAAAAACTCGGCATTACCATTGTGCTCATTACCCATGAAATGCAAGTCATTCGAGATATTTGCGACCAAGTGATTGTCATTAACCAGGGGCAAATCGTTGAAACAGGACCGGTGTGGAAGGTATTTGCCTCACCCATGCACACCATGACCCAAGAGTTACTAGGCTATAACCAGTCATCCATTGATTTGGGTGAGGATAAACTCACCGACAAACACAATGCCACTCATACAGCAGCGCCCCCTTTTTTGCCCGAATTGCTGAAGTGAGTCTGCGCGAAGTTGACCCAGGCTTAATAGAAGCGGCACAAGCGATTGGCTGTAACCGCACACAGATTATTCAGCATGTCTTATTGCCCGAAGCATTGCCTGGCATTATTGCAGGGTTTACCGTGACGCTTGTCACCATGATTAATTCGTCTGCCATTGCTGGGGCAATTGGAGCGGGTGGCTTGGGCGATATCGCCTATCGTTACGGCTATCAGCGCTTTGATGTACAAATGATGGTATCAGTCATTGTGGTGTTAGTGGCATTGGTAATGTTGGTGCAAGCCACAGGCGATAGTTTGGCTCAATGGGTCGATAAACGCCAATTGTAGCTCTGCAGATTTACCACTTTGATATGGCAAATTTGATATAGCAAAAAATCAGCTAAATAATGCAGATATTGTTGTTTCACAAACGGCTTAATTTTTTGTTTAATGGGGTTATCGACATGTCATCGATTCATCTGATTACACTAAATTAAGGAACAAAGATGTCTATCACTCAAAATTTCACAAATCAACCAAATCCAGCCATTCCACTCAATATCGTTGCCGTATCGGGTGGGCTCAACACACCATCAAAAACCGAAAGTCTGGTACAAAATATTGTAGATGAATTGGCACAAGCCACGCCCATCAACGTACATTTTATCAAGCTGAGTGAAATCGGGCCTTTACTCAGTGGGGCGATTTATCGTAACCAACTGCCAGAGCGAGTACAAAACGACTTGGCAGCGATTGAGGCGGCGGACGCCTTGATTGTAGGAACGCCAGTGTATCGCGCGTCTTTTACCGGATTGTTTAAACACTTATTTGACTTTGTGGAGCAAACCGCGCTCGTGGATGTGCCGGTATTATTGGCTGCCTCTGGCGGTAGCGATCGTCATGCACTGGTTCTAGAGCACCAACTTCGCCCATTGTTTAGTTTTTTCCAAGCCCAAACATTGCCAATAGGCGTGTATGCGACGGATAAAGACTTTACCCCAGAATACACCGTCTCAAGCCAACAGTTGCGTGACCGTATTGTGTTAGCGGTGGCGCGCGCGTTACCGATACTTGAGTGGGCACCCGCCAAAGGCCAACGCGCCCAAGCCATTAAAGAAAAATCGGCGCAAGCCAATCAGCAGTTAGGCATTAATAAACAAGTCGAACAAGCCGAAATATTACCCTCTGTGGCAGTGCCAGATTTATCGAGTGCCGAAGCCAGACTACACCCGCAAACTACTCAATCATCCCCTAAAAACCATCCATCCGTCGCCTAAAGGGCGCATGCCTTAGTGTGTATTAGCTGACATCACCAGCTCAGTATGAGTAAATATAACCCGAGCAACAAACTGCTTGGGTTATTCAAATTTTGTTTTTTGTGTGATTGATATATGTAATTTTGGAATATGAATTTGTTTGATAGGCGTTTGTTGTCTTAGGCCGCTCGGCTTACACTAATTTTATTCATTATCGGATTATTTGGGGCAACAGACTATGAATTTTCAACAACTTCGTATTATTCGAGAAACGGTACGCTGTGACTATAACTTGACGGAAGTAGGCAATGCATTATTTACCTCACAATCGGGTGTATCCAAACATATCAAAGACTTAGAAGATGAGCTTGGGGTAGGGCTGTTTGTGCGTAAGGGCAAACGGCTCTTAGGTTTGACCGAGCCGGGTAAAGAATTGTTGGTCATTGTAGAGCGGATGCTACATGATGCCAACAATATCAAAACCTTGGCTGAACAATATACCAGTCAAGATAAAGGCGAATTGACCATCGCAGCCACCCATACCCAGTCTCGTTATATTTTGCCGCCCGTTGTGCAAGCGTTTAAACAGCTTTTTCCTAAAGTGCATTTGCGATTGCTACAAGCCGCACCGCCAGAAATTGCGGCAATGCTACTTGATGGACGAGCGGATATTGGCATTGCCACCGAAGCCTTGTCAAGCTATAGCGAGCTTGTGACTTTTTCTTATTATCACTGGTATCATGCGATTGTGGTGCCGCCAAACCATCCGCTAACCCAGCTTGAACAGGTAACGCTTGCCGACATAGCCCATTACCCGATTATCACTTACATTAGTGGTCATACCGGGCGAACGATGATTGATGAAGCGTTCGCCAAAGCAGAATTACAGCCTGATATCGTGATGACCGCATTGGATTCTGATGTGATAAAAACCTATGTGGAATTTGGTATGGGCATTGGTATTATCGCGGATATGGCATTCAATCCCAATAAAGATACCCAGTTAACATTACTCAATTGCGAGCCGCTATTTCATCAAAATACCACTTTGCTCGCAGTGCGACAAGGGCATTTTTTACGAGGATTTGGCTATCAGTTTTTAGCCTTGTGTAACCCTACGTTAACCCAAGCAACAATGCATGATGCCATACAACCTAGCAGCTAACGCTAAATCCTGATAAGCAGGTTGGCAAAACTTAGCGTCTGTTACATCCGAGGTAATACGCATGAAACTCGCTTGCTGTCTCGCTTTCTGGGCTATTTTTAAGATTTGGGCTTGTTTATTTGGTGTTGATATCAATTCATTTGACGATAAAACGCTTTATGGTGAAAACTGTAAAGCGTTTTTTGATGTCACTGCTTTAGCGATTAAATTGATAGGGTTAGCAGCAAAATTATTAAGTATTTTTTGTGCTAACCAAAGCAGTTTTTGTTATTTTTTATTGAGCGATATTTGCTTTAAGCTTATGGCTACCGATAAACCGCCCATGACAAAAGGCGAATTATCTTAATCAATTTTTGAGCTTACAAGCAGGGGTTGCGATGAAAATTTTTTGGTTTATACCGACACATGGCGACAGTCGTTATTTAGGCACGAGTAAAGGGGCAAGAACCGTTGACCATACTTATATGAAGCAAATTGCCGTGGCAGCCGATAACCTTGGCTATGAAGGCGTGTTGATTCCGACAGGTCGCTCATGTGAAGACCCTTGGCTGGTCGCTGCTAGTCTCATTGATGCGACCACTCGCTTAAAATTTTTGGTGGCATTACGCCCTGGGGTGACGACACCCGCGCTTGCTGCTCGTATGACAGGCACCTTTGATCGATTATCAAATGGTCGATTGCTACTTAATCTGGTCACAGGCGGCGATGAACAAGAGCTTAAAGGCGATGGCATCTTTGAAGACCACGCGACGCGTTATCAGACAGCCAGTGAATACACCACGATTTGGCGAGAGATTTTAACCCGCTCGCACACAGGCGAATCCTTTACTTTTAACGGTGAACGCTTGCAAGTCGAAGATGCCAAATTGCTGTATCCCCCTCTACAACAGCCATATCCGCCCTTGTGGTTTGGCGGTTCATCTGAGGCGGCGCAAACACTGGCTGCCGAACAAGTTGACAGTTATTTGACGTGGGGTGAGCCGCCTGCTGCCGTCAAAGGGAAGATTGAGCAGCTTAAAACCAAAGCCGCTGCCAAAGGTCGCACATTAAGCTATGGGATTCGTCTGCACGTGATTGTGCGTGAAACCAATGAAGCCGCTTGGCAAGCCGCTGATGAATTATTAAGTCATGTCACTGACGACACCATTGCTGCTGCCCAAGCCAAATTCGCCCAAATGGACTCGGTGGGACAACAGCGTATGGCGGCATTGCATGGCGGTCGCCGTGATAACTTAGAAATTTCGCCCAACTTATGGGCAGGGATTGGACTGGTGCGTGGTGGCGCAGGCACGGCACTGGTGGGCGACCCACAAACCGTTGCTGCGCGTATTCAAGAGTATGCCGATTTGGGCATTGATAACTTTATTTTTTCAGGCTATCCACACTTGGAAGAAGCGTATCGGTTTGCTGAATTGGTTTTCCCATTGTTACCCATTGACACCCAAGACACCTTGGTCAAGCCAAATTTGACAGGACCGTTTGGTGAAATTGTCGCTAATAACTATGCACCACCGCAACAAACCCGTGACACGGCAGCCTCAAAAACACCCGCCACTGCCACACCCAAACACGCCATCGCCTCTTAACTTCATCTTAAAGACATATTAAAGGCGTCTTAAATGCTTGTGATAAAACGTGCTAACTAAGGCACGTTTTGCGTCTCGTCTATACCTATCTATATCTATTATCCGACAGAGTACGCGGAATCCACCCTAGCCATGATAAGCATCTTTTAACTGATAGACCTTTTAACTGATAAACACTTTTTTTAAAAGTGGTAGCCAGTTATAGGGTGAGATTAGACCAGCAAGCTACTTTGCCAAAGTTAATCATCAAAGTCCAAGGTCCCAAATTTTTTGAGGTCCCACATAGCAGGAAAAGTGATTTTTCTACACAGATTTTATATTTAAAAGTTAAATAATCTATTGATTGTAATGAGAATTTTTTAAATTAATGCTTCGGTTTTATGGTTTCTAGTATGTCATTTTTTAATCAATAGTTTAGTTTTGTAATTTTATGGGTGATAAAAGTTAATTTAGCGCTTTTTACTTTTTACGGCTTATATAATGAAAAAGATTTAAATCTTAAATAATAAAACAATGGGATAAATAAATTTAAATCATGCACGTCAATTAATGATCAACGAACTATAAGGGCAATAAAACATGACAACTCAAAACAACGAAAAACTTTCTTTATTAGACGATGTGGCATTGAAAGCACAAATGCTCATGGCAAACTTCAAAGAGGGCGCTAATGATGGCTATGACCATTCTGTCACCAGTGCCGGTGAAAAGGGCTTAAAATCAGGCAAAGTGTCTGAACTCACCGCCATCGCTCCCTTAACCAAAGATGGGGCAGCTCGTATCAAGCGAATTTTAGAAATCACCAAAGGCAATCTTGCAGGGGCGACCAATGTAGGCACCTTGCATGATTTGCGGTTGGTGTTTTTAGACAATGATACTAAGCTACTGTTTTGTACCACCTATGATGGCGATTGGGATGCTTACATCAACGACTTTGCTACCAAAATTCCAGAACTCATGGATTTGCTTTTTAGCAATGTAGAAGGTTGGCCTGGGATTAAAAGCCCGACTGTCAAGCAATTTATCCTTGACCATCAGATTACCGCTACCGGTTGGTATGTAGGTGTACCGCATCTGACGGTTCGTGATATTGCGCGTAATGACAAAATCGTGCGTGGCATCAATAAAGCCATTGAACAAGCCCAATAAGCTCGCTTAGAACCTGTATTCACTATATCACGTTTATCAGCATACTATTATAAGGGTATTAGTCTAAGCGTACTATAAATGAGCAAGCTTTATGTCAAATTTTAGATACAAAAGCCATTTGTTGCGTGATTTTTACCACAAGCCATATTTAGCGTGGTGTATGGTGAGCAGATTCTTAGCATCAAATTTTTGAAATTCTCTGCTAGGAACGACCATGAATAACGACAACCCAGCGAATGAAAGCCTACTTGGCAAATTAAAAACCAATCTACAAGATGGTATCGAGCATGGCATAGATGCCATTAAAGACAAATTTGAACACAGCGATACACCCGCTGAAAAAGGCAGTGTCAAAGAACGGGTACACGAAGCCAAACAAAAAATCGGCATGCAGCTGCGCAGCGCCATGACACGGGCAACGAACGCTATCTATCCCAATATCGCCACGATGGAGCTTGAGGATATTCAAGCTATTATTTTGCATGACCGCCCTGCGCCTTACTACGGCACGCTTGTCGCGCTAAAAGTCAATGACAGCAACGCAGGTCGTGAATTATTAAAAGCGGTATTACCAAACGTCAAAGGCTCAAAAAATTTCCGAAAAGACATGGATGCCAATTTGACCATTGTGATGACGTATGAGGGGCTAAAAGCTTTAGGCTTACCGCAAAGCTCGCTTGATTCTTTCCCAGAAAATTTCAAAGTAGGTATGGCAGGCCGCTCCGATATCTTGGGTGACAAAGGCGATAATGACCCTAGCAACTGGGTTGCGCCATTTGGTGATAAAGGCGATATTCATATTTGCGGCGCGGTGATTGCCAATAGCCAAGAAAAATGGCAAGCCAAACTTGCCGAATTTAAACAGGCGTTTGCCCCTTATCTAGATACCAGCCGTAACGCGATCGAAATCTTGGTGGAACATGATTTTGGCGTAAAAGGTGAGGTCAAAAACGTGTTTGGTTATCGCGATGGCATCAGTAACCCAGAAGTGGATGGCAGTGGTATCAGCCTTGAAAATAACACCGAACGTCCGATTGCGGCGGGTGAATTTGTGTTAGGTTATAAAGGTGAAGCGGGCGTGGTACGTCCCATGCCACAGCCTGAAGTATTGGGAAAAAATGGCTCGTTTATGGTACTGCGAAAATACCAGAGTAATGTGGCTGACTTTAACCGCTATTGCCTAGAACAAAGCGACAATGACCCAGCTAAAGCCGATAAACTGGGGGCAAAAATGTTTGGTCGCTGGCGTTCGGGTGCCCCCATCACCCTAAGCCCAGACCACGATGATGAAGCCCTCGGCAAAGACAATGTAGCAAACAATAAATTTGACTACACGGATGATCCCTATGGCAGAGGGTGCCCATTTGGTGCCCATGCTCGCCGTATGAACCCCCGCAATACCAAAGACTTTATTCTAAGCGATGTGCGTCTTCACCGTATCATCCGCCGTAGCGTTTCGTATGGCGATATCGTGCCGCCCAACGTGACCGAAGACGACGGTCAAGAGCGGGGTATGTTTTTTATCGGTATCAACGCGCATGCCATGGACACGCTGGAGTTTTTGCAAAGCCATTGGGTTAATGACGGCAACTTTATGAACCTTGGAGAAGAGCGTGACCCAATACTAGGCGTACACGCAGGTAGTGACGCTGATAGCGATGTGTTCACCGTACCCGATGAGCCAATTCGTAAGCGTCATACTAATATTTTGCAATTTAATACCCTACAAGGCGGTGAATATCTTTTTGTACCAAGCTTGTCGGCACTCAAATGGATTAGTGAGCTTAACGAAAATTAATATTAGCGTAAAACTAAATAAAAAAAGGTTAGGCGTTTTTAGTACACCTAACCTGACAAAAATAACAAAGGACAATCATCATGTTAAATAAATTATTCGGTCGTCGTTATGCCAAGTTTGACCCAGCCATCGACCAGCTTACTAGCGACGATGAAAAAGCCATCGACCAAATCACCGCGGATATTCGTGACTATATCGGCAAATCAGACACGGTTAGCAAAATCAATTATCACACCCGAGATGCCCACGCTAAAGGCTACTGTGCATTAAAAGCCAACTTTGAGATTTTACCAAAACTGCCCAAAGAATATGCCCAAGGTATCTATGCCAAACCCGCTCGTCATGAAGCGGTGATTCGTTTTTCTAACGGCTCATCTCGTGTGGCTGCCGACAACAAGTTGGGACTTTCTCAAGGGTTGGCGATTAAAGTCTTTGGTGTCAAAGGCGACAAATTACTGCCAGATGAGCCAGATAGCCCAAACTTTGACTACAATCTGATTAATTTCCCTATTTTCTTTTGTAATACTATCCAAGACTATAGTTATATTTCACGGCTATTTTTACAATTAAATGATTATTTTGCCAAAGGGGCGAAAGGTCAAGCCAAATTTGCCTTTGACTGGGTTACCCAATATGGCAAAAAACTGCCATCCAAAGAATCCCTCAAGACTTTTAGGGCTTTTAGTAAGTTTAAAACCATCAAACCGCAAAATACCTTGTTATACAGTTTTTACTCACAAGGGGCGGTGCGTCATGGCGACTATATGGCAAAAATCCGTGTCGCCCCGACCAAAGCGTCACAAGCCAAAATCAAACGCCGTGACCTAGATGTCAATGCCACCAGCGAGGCGATTCGTCCTCTGATTTTACAAGAAATCCGTGAGCACGATTATGAGTATGATGTGCAAATCCAGCTATGCCGTAATTTAAAAGACCAACCCATCAATGATTTGACCAAAGAATGGGATGAAAAAGACGCCCCGTTTGTGACAGTGGCAAAACTTACCATCCCTTGCCAAGATGTGCCGGATGACGGCAACTTTGACATTATGGAGCATTTGTCATTTACCCCGTTTCGCTGTATTGAAGCCAACCGTCCGATTGGTAATTTGCAACATGCGCGACTGCGTGCCTATCAGACCGCCTCGACCACTCGCCATCGTTTAAATCATAAAAAACGTGCCGAGCCAATCAATCTAAAACAGGCATTTGATAAAGATTTTTATAACCTTTAAATTTGGCAAAAAACCAGTAGCGGGGCGGTTAAGGGGGCATTGTTTGGGGTAAAATTTCACCCATTGAGTGAAAAACTACATCGCCCTCAATCATTCAACAACCGTTAACCTGTGACTGGGCTAACGGTTTTTTACCTTTTTACGCCATTAAACTTATTTCATTAAACTTAAGCTATTAAACATAGTGATTAGCAAATACGATAATACCAAAAATAAAGTTGCGTATTTGCCAATCAATCTAGGAGTATTGTATGTCAGAGTCGAATCCTCTTGTTAATTTTACCCATATCACAGTCGCAGGCAGTGGTGTTTTGGGCTATCAAATCGCGGTACAAGCGGCGTTTCATGGTTTTAAAGTCGTTGTGTATGATATCAATGACGAGGTGCTCAATAAAGCCAAAACCAAATTTGCCAATATCGCCAAACGTCATCAGGATGATTTAAGTGAAACAAGCGAACAAGCCAAACAGGCTGAACAAAACTTGAGCTATACATCAGATTTAACCGCCGCCTTAAAAGACGCCGACTTGTTGATTGAAGCGGTGCCTGAAGATGTCGCCATCAAAAAAGATTTTTATCAAAAAGCCTCAGCAGCCGCACCCGAAAAAACCGTATTTGTCAGTAACTCATCTACCATGTTGCCCAGTGATTTGGTCAAATTTACCGACCGTCCTGCTAAGTTTTTGATGATGCATTTTGCCAATGAGATTTGGAAGCGCAATCTTGCCGAAATTATGTCGCATGCCGATACTGACCCTAATGTATTTGATGCGGTGACCGCGTTTGCCAAACAAATCGGCATGGTGCCTATTATCGTCAACAAAGAAACCTCGGGCTATGTACTAAATTCACTACTCAATCCTTGGTTAAATGCAGGGATGCAGCTGTATATCCAAGGCATTGCTGACATTCAAACCATCGACAAAACTTGGATGCTTGGCACAGGCTCGCCGATGGGACCATTTGCTTTTTATGATATGCTGGGGCTGACTACCCCTTACAATATTTACAAGCTTGCTGTGGCCAAGGGCAAACAACAAGACCAAGCGGTCGTTGATATGCTCAAAAAAGATTACATTGAGAAAAATAAACTGGGCGTACCAACGGGCGAAGGATTTTATCAATACCCCAATCCCGCCTTTAAAAATCCTGATTTTTTAAAACCACCCAAAGCGGATTTATCCAAAGTACCCTATAAAAATATTACCGTGGCAGGCAGTGGCGTATTGGGCAACCAAATTGCGGTGCAATGTGCGTTTCATGGGTTTAACGTGACGATTTATGACATTAACGATGGCGCGATTGCTAAGGCGAAAACCCGCTTTACCGACCTTGCCACTCAGCATCAGCACGACCTAGGTAAAACCGATGCCCAAGTGGCAGCAGCTAGCAACAATTTGGCTTACACCACGGACTTGAATGAGGCGTTAAAAGATGCAGACCTATTGATTGAAGCGGTGCCAGAAAGCTTAGATATCAAACAAGATTTTTATCAAAAAGCCTCAGCCGCCGCCCCTGCCAAAACCGTGTTTGCCAGTAACTCATCGACGTTATTGCCAAGCGTGTTATCGACCTTTACTAACCGTCCAGAAAAATTCTTGATGCTGCATTTTGCCAATCATATCCATATCCGTAATACGGTGGAGTTGATGGCGGCCCCAAGCTGCGACCCACAAGTCTATGCTGACGTCATCGAATTTGCCAAAGCCATTGCTATGCTACCGATAGCGGTGAAAAAAGAACAATCGGGCTATGTGCTTAATAGCTTATTGATTCCGTTATTGGTAGCGGGGTTAAAACTGTGGGCAAACGGCGTTGCCGATGCCGCAACCATTGATAAAACGTGGATGATAGCCACGGGTTCACCCTTTGGACCGATGGCGATTTTGGATAAAAATGGCATGAAAACCAACTACAACATCTTTAATGAACTGGCAAAAACGGACCCTTCT
This sequence comes from Moraxella osloensis, assembly GCF_001553955.1. Taxonomy (NCBI): domain Bacteria; kingdom Pseudomonadati; phylum Pseudomonadota; class Gammaproteobacteria; order Moraxellales; family Moraxellaceae; genus Faucicola; species Faucicola osloensis. The sequence goes on along the minus strand of NZ_CP014234.1, from coordinate 1,059,844 downwards.
TTGCAGCAGCCCGCTGAAAAGCTCAAAGCAGAACTGGTCGATACCAATAAACTGGGTGAAGCCACGGGTGAGGGGTTCTATCAATATCCTAACCCAGCTTATTTAGCGAAAGATTTTTTAAGCTTATCTGGCTAAACTGCGTTTGGTAGAGGAGAATAAAAAAGGGTTAATTTGCTAACTTGACGTATCTACCGTTGTCACTACCGACATGCCTGGCATCAATTCATTCAGACGACTTTGGTTGTCATCGATGTCAATGCGTACAGAAATGCGCTGTACCACTTTGGTAAAATTCCCAGTGGCATTGTCGGTTTTAATGACACTAAATTCTGACCCTGTTGCGGGGGAGATGCTTTTGACTACCCCCGTAAATTTTTGTTTGCCTAGGGCATCGACAGTAAACCACGCTTTTTGCCCGATTTTCATTTTATCAATTTGGGTTTCTTTAAAATTGGCAATGACCCACATCGATTTTGGAATGAGGTAAACCAACTGCGTGCCTTGCGTCACCAGCTGACCGGTACGGATATTGATTTGCCCTAATTTACCTGAGGTCGGGGCGGTAATTAAGCCATACTCTTGGTTGGTATTGGCTTGATTTAACTGTGCATTGGCGCTTTTAACCTGTGCCACCAAACCAATCTTTGCCACTTCCGCGGTTTTTTGACCTTCGCGGGCGACATCGACACTGGCGATTGCTTGGCTCATCAATGCTTCATTGTTTTTAACTGCTGCTTTGGCAGTATCGACTTCATTTTGTGACACGGCGCCAACACCGACCAAAGATTCAAGTCGTTTCAGCTGTTGGATAGACAATTCTAGCTGGGTTTTAACTTGTGCTACTTTTGCCTGCGCGGCTTTGACATCGGCTTTGCGCTGCTCGATGATTTGTTGCTGGTTAGCTAAATTAGTAGTCGCTTGTTCCAGCCCTGATTCGGCTTGTACCACTTGCTGTGAGTAGTTAGCACTGCTGACTTTAACTAACGGCTGACCTTGTTTGACGTCCTCAAAATCGGTGACGTAGACTTTTTCGATATAACCATTAATTTGTGCCGACAATAGGGTGATATTGCCTTTGACATAACTATTTTCAGTTTGTTGCAGTGGTGTGTTAAACGGACCCAAATGCCATGCCCATAAAATCACCCCAACACCGAGCAAAAAAATCACCAACATGATAATTAAGGTAAGCGGCCTAGGCTTAATAATCTTTTCCGGTACCTGTGTGGGTTTATTATCGCTGTCATCAGCTGGCGCATCATTTTGGGTTTTTGCTTCACTACTCATGAGTTGGGTTTTCCGTAAGCATTTTATTGATGATTAAATTTTATTTATCATTAAACAGTTATCTAATTGGGTCGCCTTGTTAGACCCTCTAGCGTATCCAGTCTATGTTTGCTTAATTGCTATTTTTTGCCGATTTTCAATGTATTTTTTGCGGGCGATATTAATCATACCCCAAGCAAATAAAAACGTGGCAATGTAACTGTTCACAGTAATGATATCGCCATACGCTTTAATCTGCGCTTCTCGCGTGACAATTTGGTTGAGGGATTGTTGGGCTTGTTGCTGCGATAAATTGTTGTCGGTGATGACGGGTTTAAACCCTGCTTGGTATTGTTGAAGCCGCTGGGTTACCGTGGCATCCGTCGATTGCATTTGCTGTAAAATACTTTGTTTATGATACTGGGTGCGCTGCTGTTGCAGGGTGCTATAAAAAGCCGAGCCTACCAGCCCGCCAAAGTTTTGGGTAGCCCCAAACAATATGATAAAGGTGATGACATGATTAACGCTTTGTCGCAGCGTCAGCCCAAATCCCATCAATACCAATGGACCCATAAACAGTGAGCCTGCAAACGCGACTGCAAATTGACTGAGATAAAAATTTTGGGGTCGTACGTCACTGGTGAGCATATTGGCATCATACACACCGGCAACCGCCACGAGCAAAGTCGCTACCACCATCGGCGGAATCAAATGATCCCGTGAAAAGGTCAGTGCGCTGACTATCAAACCTGCCAACATACCAAAAAATATGACCGTATAAAAACCCACAAACTGGTCGGACATGATGCCTTGGGATTTTAAAAAATTCACCACCGCATAACTTTGCTCAGACATAATCAAACGCAATAAAAAAGCGCCGACCACAAAACGCCATAACGCAAAACTCCCTAGCCAGCGGGTCATAATCAGGGGATTTTTGCGGTAATGCTCAAAGAAAAAGCCTGACATCAACAGCGACAACGCGCCAATGAGCATATACGCCAATAACGGTGAGTTTTCCCACCACAAAATTGACCCTTGTACCAACACCCCACACAGTAATCCAAAACCGGGCGCCAATAACAAAAAGGTGAGAATGTCTTTCTTCTCATACACTTCGATACGTAGACTTCGTGGCAACTTGACGGCGACCACCATCGCAAAACAACACAGTGCCAAACCAAACTCAAAGGTGTAAAGCCGAGTCCAGTCGTTAACATTGACCAAATAAGGGGACATTATCCAAGCCAACGGAATCGCCAGCGCACTGACCCCAAAACCAATATACAAACCTTGCAGGCGATACTGACTACTAAAGGCTTGCATCACATAATAGAGCCCGAGTGAGGATAACGGCGCCGCGACAAAGCCTCCTATTGCCCTGACCAGTAAAGCCATCGGATAGTTTTGCACAAATATATGAATAAACATCACCAGCATGAACATCAGCAGGGATATTTCAGAAAACCAGCGTAACCCAAATTGTTGACGCGCTTTAAACAGCAGCAGGTTGGCGCTGACATTTGCCATCACATACACAGCAGGTATCCAAGCCACTTGTGAGGGTGTCAGCGCATATTCGCCTTAGATTTGCGGTAAATTGGCGGTAATAATGCCGTTGCCCAAGCCACCACAAATTGCAATAAAAACGCCGATGACAAAGTACACAATGCTTTTTGATCGAGAGTGAGCAATACTCGGCGGGGAACCGGGTAACGCGGGTTTTTCATCCTCGGTCCAATTGGGTGGCGTTTCTAAGATTCTAGGTGATTTCAAAGGGTGGCTCGATTTTGATACTGTTAAGACAAGAGAGGTTGGCTATAGTGTAATCAAAAATAGGCTTAGCGTCAGCGACAAAATAGTTCGATAAATGTGACATGATACAGTTTTATCAACGTGACATATGACATGGACTAGCGCTATGCTAGTCATCATTACCCAACTCGTCATTATTCAACTGGTCACTGAAACCCATTAGGCAAGCTACGATCAAATTCATCCAGTAAATACACACAGTCGATTAAGGTCTAACATTTTTAAACAAAAAAAACGATTTTTTTTGGCACACAAGCATTTTTTAGTTGCCAAAATGCGCTAGGCTATCCATTCATTCATCACTGATTTATCACTGCTATGAACCCGCTTTATCAAACCGATTTGCCGACACTGGGGCGCAATACTGACATTGACCACCATGCTGATTTACAAGTGTTGCAGCGTATCAAACGATTTTTATTGCCCCGTGATTTTGAGGTGTCAAAGGATTTATTGCAACAGATGCAGCAGGGATATGGTATCGCAGATCAGCCTGTCGATGCGCTGTTATCCAGCGGTATCAAATTTGCCAAACCTCTGCAGCAATTGATTTTGCATGAGCAAGGGATAGCGCAAACGGGTAATGTATCGGCAGCCAAAGCGTTATTGCAACAGCCCGTGTTTGAGACGCTGTATCAGCAGTTTTGCCAATATCCAAGTTGGTATGATGCCAAGCTTGCCGAGATTGGCGCAATTGCCTATCGGCGCTATCCGTTGATGCTGATTTGGTTATTGCGTAATGTCGCGCTAATGGCAGGGTATAGTATCCCTGCGCTCTCATTGCCACTCATCAAAACAGGGGCGTTAGTGCATGATGCACTGCCTAGGCTCATGCGAACCTATGCGTATATTTTGGCAGTATCTGAGTACCCAGCGATTAGCCGCAACCAGCAACCCCCATTGGCAATCGGCACAGAAGGCTGGCGACAAAGTCTGCAAGTGCGTCAGATACACGGTCTGGTACGACAACACTTATGCAGTCATGATTGGGACAGTGGTTACTGGGGGTTGCCCATTAACCAAACCGATATGGTGGCAACCCACCTGCAGTTTTCACTACTCATTATGCGCGGACTAAAATTACTGGGGGCAAGAATCAGCGCCGAAGAATCACAAGGCATCATGCACTTATGGCAACTGGCAAGTTGGTGGATGGGGATTGAGCTGGCGCGCATTCCTGAAGATGAAACCGAGGCGTGGGCATGGCTTTATAGCTATTTGGCAACCCAGCAATTAGATTTTGAATTTGGTAAACCTCTCGCCAAAGCGCTGCATGATTTACCCTCGCAAATTATGGGTGAGGATAACAGACGCGGACAGCTGGTTGAGCGGATCAATGCCAGTGTCACACGGACTTTAGTGGGTGATGATATTGGCGATGGCTTGGGACTGCCTAGCCCAAAATGGCGCTATGGCGTGCTTGTCAGTGTGCCGATTCTATTTGGGCTTGATACCGCACGAGCGCACAATGCGGCTATTGCCAAAAGATTGGCGCAATTTCGCGCCAAACGCCAAGATAACATGAACTGGTGGCTCAAAAAGCACGACAACTATTATCAATGAGCTAGCACATACGACGTTACCAATTTACAAGAGTGACAGTAACGGTGACTTATGCAAGGTTATATAGACAATGTTATCCATACAAGGTTGTCTAGGCATTGCAATCACTAGGCTTTTAAAATCACCTTCATCATGTTCCAAAAGGTCTTGCCATACGGTGGTTGGAGCAAATGCGCGAAATTAAGGTGACTTTGTTTAAACACCGCTTTTGGATGAGAGAAGGTGTCAAAGCTATATTTGCCGTGGTAACGCCCCATCCCTGATGCCCCGACACCGCCAAACGGCAGATTTTGCTGGGCAATGTGAAAAATAGTTTCGTTAATACACGCGCCGCCACTCACCGTATGCGCGAGCACGTAGTCGGTGTCGGCTTTATCCTCGCCAAACACATACAGCGCCAGTGGGCGGTCACGCTCATTCACATACGCCACCGCTTGCGCCAAGTCTTGGTAGGACACCAGTGGCAATACGGGGGCAAAAATCTCCTCGGTCAGCAATTTAGCATCGCTTGGTAAATCGGTGACAATCATCGGTGGGAAAAATCCAGTCTCGATATTCACTGCATAATCGGTCAGTGGAAGGAGGGTGGCACCGCGCTGTTTGGCGTCATCAAGATAACCTTGCACGCGGCTGGCTTGTTTGGGGTTGATGATAAAGCTGTAGTCAGGGTTGTCTGCAAGATTGGGGTAGTGGGCGTGAAGCCATGCGGTTGATTGTTCGATAAAGGCGTGTTTTTTATCCGGTTGCATCAACACATAATCAGGCGCAATACAGGTTTGCCCTGCGTTCATGGTTTTGCCTGTCCATACGCGGTTGACAGTTTTTGCCACATCAGCGCTTGGCGTCACCACCACAGGGGATTTGCCGCCCAGCTCAAGGGTGACAGGGGTCAAATTCTGGGCAGCGGCTTTCATGATATGTTTGCCCACTGCGGTAGAGCCGGTAAAAAACAAATGGTCAAACGGTAAGCGGCTAAAGGCTTGTGCGACTTCGACACCCCCTGTAATCAAGGTCACTTCGTCTGCGGCAAAGTATTTGGGTAACGCATTAGCCAGCCACTGCTCAAAATTCGGTGAGGCTTCTGAGACTTTGAGCATCGCACGATTGCCTGCGACCAATGCGGCAGCCAGCGGCGCAATCACCAAATACAGCGGATAGTTCCAAGGTGCAATAATGCCTACGAGTCCTAACGGCTGCGGCTGGATATAGCTACGAGCGGGCAAAAACCAAATCCCAGTTTTGACCGGTTGTTTGGCAGACCAAGCTTTGCCGTGCTTTTGTGTATAACGAATCGCTTCAAGCGTTGGGAACAGTTCAAGCATGGTGGTTTCAGCCGCTGGGCGTTGTCCAAAGTCGGCATGAATAGCGGTGATAATCTCGCTTTGGTTGTCCATCACCAGCTGTTCTAGCTTTTTTAGCCGCGCACTGCGAATTGACCAATCGACATATTGGTCTTGACGGCTAGCCGTTCGCATGATGTCAAACTGCTGCTGCATGGTATTGATAGTTGCATCCGAACTAGTTGCATCCGAGTTGTCTTGAGGTGTCATGTGTATTATCCCAATCATTTAGTTAAATTTTAACTCAACATAGCAGTTAATCCGGTATCTTGCTAGCATCTTTTTGAACGAGCGTTACGTTTTGCCTGGTGGTATCCGCAGGGTACGGTGACTGGGTTGATTTTTGCGGAATATGGCTCATGGCATGCTCTGTCAACGCCGTTATGGTGAGGCTTGGGTTGACGCCCAAGTTGGTCGAGATATTGCCGCCATCGCAGACATAAAACCCTTGATAATTAAACAATCGGTGGTACTTATCAACCACGCCATCTGCTGCAGAATTGCCCAGCGAAATCCCACCCATACAATGCGCGGTGGTCGGGATATTCAAAAATACTTCCGACAACACGCCATAACCAATTCCTCCCATTTGGGTTGCCATCTGCTCGGCAAACGCGCTTGCTTCTGGGATAAAGGCGGGGATGGCAGGGCCATAGGTTTGCATCTGGTAGCGACTACCCAACCAAGCCCGCCACCACGGGCTTTTTTGATAGCGCATTTCAAGCGCATAGGGCGTGCTTTGCATACATAGCAAGATAAGGCTTTGTTTTGCCATATTATGCGGTCGAAATGCACGCCACGCCTGACGGGGCTTGAGGATAAACTGCGCTATAAAACACCATAACCAAGCCAGTAGCGACATTTTTTTGCCGTTCTTATAATTGCTTAACGTCGCCAAAAATGACGCAATATTAAAACCTTCAGGATAGCGCGTCGCCTCAATGTGTGTGCCATCGCCCAAATAAATCCCAGAGCCGATAGCCACGCCATCACTCATGGCGCCATGTTGGTCATCCAAAAATCGCACCCCTAGCAAGGACTCAGCATTGGTATAGATACGCTTGCCAAGATAAGGGGAAATATGGGGCATATTGCCCTTATGGCGCTGCTCAAACAGCAGTTTTTGGCTACCGAGGCTGGAGGCTGACAGCACAATCTGTTGGGTGGTGATTTGATACTCACCTTTATCCGCTGATTGAAGCGTCACCCGATAGCCTTGCGAACCGTTTTGATAGGCAGGGTCGCCAGGCGATTTGCTAGCATCAGCTATCGGTACTATATCCGTGACTTTGGTTTCAGCGAGCAGGGTAGCGCCATTTTTTTGGGCAAAATACAGATAGTTTTTATCTAGGGTATTTTTGGCACCATAACGGCAGCCCACCATACAGCCACCACAGCCTATACAGGGACTGCGCTTAGGACCTGCGCCGCCAAAATACGGGTCACCATTGACAGAAGGATGAGCATACTTGTCATGGTCACTAAAGTAGGCGCCCACATCGGTGAGATAAAAACTATCGCCCACGCCACTCAAGTTTGCCATTTTTTGTAGCATCAAATCGGCATTGCCGACTTTTTTGTTTTGGCTCACGCCTAGCATGCGTTTGGCGGTCTCATAATGTTGTGGCATCACCGCTTCCCAGTCGTGAAGCCCTGCCCAGCTACCTTGTTGCCAGATTTTGTCTTCTGGTTGTAATAAGGTGTTGGCATAAGTGATTGAGCCACCGCCCACCGCGTTACCATGCAACACCATGACATGCTTAAATAGCTGAAGCGAAAAAAAACCTTTGTACTTGAGCGCAGGCAACCACAAAAACTGCTTGATATCGCGCACGGTTTTGGGCATGGTCTCGGGCGATATATGCTTGCCTTGCTCCGCGATAATCACGCGATAGCCTTTTTCGGTCAGTCGCATCGCCGAGACGCTACCGCCAAAGCCTGAGCCTATAACCAAAAAATCCGTATCAAATGATTGACCTTTCATGTATCGCTTTCCCCTTATTTTCCTTAATAGTTGTCCTTATAGCTGACCTGCCGCAGGCTACTTTGCAGTGGCTTTTTGGCTGCATCTGTCTTTGTATAACAGCGGTTTAGCGCTAAACAGTTCAACCCGCTACCTAATTAGGGTATACTAATTTTTCAGCAGGCTGCAGCAACTGTGACATTTGGGTTCGTTTTGTTTTGATAAATTAAGTAAAGGCTTGAGTTGAAAGGATTAACGCGTGCCAAAGCCAACCTTCACACCGCTTCCATCGCCCACGGGTACGAGTATTGAGTCGAGCTTGAGTGATTTTGGACAGCAGGCGCATATCATGGGCAATGCCAATACCGTGGTCAGACGTTCGCTCGCCATAGCGCTGCTCAAATTCATGGAATCCACGCCATTTGCTGATATCAGCGTCACCGAGCTGACCCAAAAGGCGGGTGTGAGTCGCATGGGGTATTATCGCAATTACGATAGCAAACTTGCGTTACTCAAAGACTATTTGGCGCAGATTGAGGATGATTTTCCTTTTATCGACTTGACGGCGGCAAGCGAGGGCGAGTTTTATGCGTCTTTGCGACAAGTGTTTGATTATCTGAGCAAGTTTGAGTTGTCGACCAAGATTTTGCTCAACCAAGGCTTTGAAGGGCTGATTTTAGACACACTCCTTAATAGCAAAATTTTTGTCGAATACCGCAAAAAGCAGGCATTGACTTGCCAAGCTACGAGCGCGCCAAATCAGGATAAAAGCGGGGAGTACAATCTGGTATTTGCCTCAGGAATGCTGTATCACACCTATATTCATTGGGTGCGGCAAGGGCAAACAGAAACGCCACAGCAACTAGCAAGCTGGCTCATGGCGTCTGGGTTTTATCGGTTATTTCACCCTACTGATGACTAATGATGACTAAGCAGATTGGGTTTTATCAAACGCTATCACCATGCCCATACCCACTAGCATGGCGACAAAAAACACCACCCCTTGCCAGATGCCCATGCCCATGAGCACCACCGCAGGGGCAGGGCAGATACCAGCGATGCCCCAACCGACACCAAATATCATCGACCCAATCGCCAAGCGCTTATCAATACCGCGGCGAATCGGTGGAAACGGCGCACCCGATAGACTGGTCTTTTTTAAGCGACTTAAGTTAAAACCGATGGTGGCGACAATGAGCGCGCCAACCATCACAAACATCAATGCAGGATTCCACTCACCTGCAAGGTCAAGAAAGCTTTGCACGGTTTTTGGGTTTGCCATATCACTGACAATCAAACCCGTACCAAAAACCAACCCACAGATAGCACTAATCAATAACACAATTTCTTTTCGCATGATATATGCCCCTAACGTCTCAATTAAATCAATGACAACAAATGACGACCGATAAACACCGTCACAAACCCTGCGGACATAAAGACAATGGTTGCCACCAATGAACGGGGTGAAAAGCGCGCATTGCCACAGATACCATGACCACTGGTACATCCTGAGCCCATCCGCGTGCCCACACCGACCAATAACCCTGCGATGACATACAGCCAAGGCGATGATGATACCGTGATGGTTGGCAAGCTACAGAACATAGCAAACACCCAAGGCGATACCAACAAGCCCACAAAAAACGCCAATTGCCAAGCAAAATCGGGTGAGTTTGGCTGCCAGAGACTGGCAACAATGCCACTGATGCCAGCAATCTTGGCAATACTCCACCAAAGCATAACCGCAGAGAGCCCAATCAACATGCCACCCACCAATGGATGACTATAATCTGCAATAGAAAATAACAACATACGCCACCTAAGCATTTCACGATAATATATATTATACAATATTGTATAATATATGGCGAATTTATGGTGAATTTTTTTTAAAACGGGGGAATAATCAACGAAAAACCGTCGACCAACGCGCTTTTTGCAAAAAAAATATGCTAGATTAAGGCAAATACCTAATAATGACAGGGATGAAAAAACCAATCATGTATAAACTCACCACATACATACCGACCGATTATCTTGAGCCTGTCAAACAAGCCTTGTTTGACGCAGGGGCAGGGCAGATTGGCAATTATCAGTATTGCTGTTGGCAGGTGTTGGGTACAGGACAGTTTATGCCATTGGCAGGCAATCAAGCCTTTATTGGTACCACCAATCAATTACAAACAATCGAAGAATGGCGAGTTGAGATAGTGGTTGCAGATGCGCGCATCAAAGCGGTGGTGCAAGCCTTAAAACAGGCACACCCGTATGAGACCCCCGCTTATGATGTGCTAAAGCTTGAAGATATTTAATCATCCAGTTTATCATCCGTTGCCGTAAAACCACCGACTTTAGGCGGTGGATATAAGGCAACTTGTACACTATAACGCTTGCATAAATTTTGCTAAAATAATTTGCATGAAAACACTCAAGCTACGCATACGAGATAAACACACAGCAAAGCTTAACCGTCTAAGCGGTTTAGTGAATTTCGTATGGAACTATGTGAATGACTTGAGTTACAAGCATCTGCAAAAGACTGGCAAGTTCTTTAGTGCTTACGACCTAAACGAATACACCAAAGGTAGCGGTGAACTACTTGGCTTACACAGTCAGACTATCCAAGCCATCAATGAAACCCACGCCAAATCGCGTCGCCAATTCAAAAAAGCCAAACTAAACTGGCGAACCAATAACCCAAAATCAAAGCGTAAAAGCTTGGGTTGGCTACCGTTTAAACAATCTGCCATCAAACACATCGCCACACACCAAACAGGTAAAAAAGGCTTAAAATCCACCTTACAGCTTAGTTTAGCCAAAGGACAAAAGCTAATCATCGACCTATGGGACAGCTACAACCTTAGCCTATATCAAATTAACACCCTTGAGGTCGTCCAAGACAGCCGTAACCGTTGGTATGCCTGTATCACAGTCAAAGACTATCCCAAACAATCATGCGGAACGGGTAGCGTAGGCATTGACTTAGGGCTTAAAGACAGTGCTACCGCCTCAAACGGTGACAAGCTAACCATTAAGCAAACGCTAAAATATGCAAAACAATTAGCTATAGCCCAACGCTCAAACAACAAAAAACGTATCAAGGCTATCCATGCCAAAATCAAAAACACACGCCAAGACCTGATACACAAATTCACCACCCAATTAGTCAAAGACAATGCCCTAATCGTGGTCGGTGATATTCAGAGTAATCAATTTAACAGTAAAAAAGGCAAACTCGCCAAATCGGTTTACGATGCAGGCTGGTTTGAACTAAAACGACAACTGACCTATAAGTGCGAGAACGCAGGTTGTCGTTTTGAAATCGTGAATGAGAGATACACGACCCAGCGATGTTCGTGTTGCGGTGAAATCACCGCCAATAGTCCGAAAGGTAGAAAATCGCTTGGAATAAGAGAATGGATATGTGCTTCGTGTGGCACATGGCATGATAGAGATATCAATGCCAGTAAGAACATTCTTGCGGTCGGGCTTAACCGTCTTGTAGAAGGAATCCCCTTGCTTTAGCAAGGGGAGGAAGTCAAATGAAAAAGGCGAATATAACGAATTGGCAGTACCCAATATCTCATTCAATCACCACAAATAATTGCTCAGCAAACTGATGCAATAAACATCACAACACAACAACCCCAGTGCATGGCATTGGGGTTTTTAAATATAAAGATAGCAGCAAGTAGATCGCTACCATTGCTACCAAAACATTGCTGCCAAAAGGTGGGGACATATCAAAAAAGCCAAAACCACATTTTTTATCAACGAGCCCCTATTTTTCCTCACCCAAAGTCAAGCCAGCCAAATTTAAGATAGACGGCAAGCGTATTCAATACCCCCGAATTTTGTTAAAATAGGCAAAAATTTATTCAGCTGAGGGCCCCATGAATTCAAATAACTCAAATAACACGACAACCAACCAACTACTGTTTAAACAAGCCAAAGCCCATATCCCTGGCGGTGTAAATTCACCTGTGCGGGCATTTGCAGGCGTGGGGGGTACGCCTGTCTTTATCAGCCGTGCCCGTGGCAGCAAAATGTATGATACCGAAGGCAAACCCTACATAGATTATGTGGGCTCATGGGGACCGATGATTTTGGGTCATGCGCACCCCCATATTATCGAAGCGGTCAAAAATGCGGCAGATGACGGGTTAAGCTTTGGCGCGCCCACCACGTTTGAGACCACGGTGGCGGACAAAATCTGCGAATTGATTCCCAGTGTTGAATTAATCCGTATGACCAGCTCAGGCACTGAAGCTACCATGTCCGCCATTCGTCTAGCACGTGGCTATACAGGGCGCGACAAAATTGTCAAATTTGAAGGTTGTTATCACGGTCATAGCGACAGTCTGCTGGTCAAAGCGGGTTCAGGCATGTTAGATATCGGTGAACCAAGCTCAAAAGGCGTCCCTGCCGATTTTGCCAAACATACTATCACCATTCGTTACAATGATCCGCAAGCCATCAAAGACTGCTTTGCGCAATTTGGCAATGACATCGCTTGTGTGATTGTCGAGCCTATCGCCGGCAACATGAACATGATTGTACCCACGCAAGAATTTCACGATACCTTGCGTGCTGAGTGTACCGCGCATGGCGCTGTGCTAGTTTTCGATGAAGTGATGACTGGGTTTAGGGTTGGCTTACAGTCAGCGCAAGCCTATTTTGGTATCACACCAGATTTGACCACGTTTGGTAAAATCATCGGTGCAGGTCTGCCAGTCGGGGCATTTGGTGGTAAACGTGAGATTATGGAATGTATCGCGCCGTTAGGCGGTGTGTATCAAGCAGGCACCTTATCAGGCAATCCACTGGCGATGCGTGCCGGTATTGCCATGTTTGATTTGCTCACGGCTGAGGGTTTTTATGACGCATTAAGTGAAAAAGTCGTTTATTTGACGGATAATCTTGAACGGTTGGCGAAGGATGCGGGTATTGGCTTTAAAACCACGCGCTGTGGCGGTATGTTTGGGATGTTTTTTACTGATAGCGATACATTGCCACAAAACTTTGACGAGGTGTGCCAATGCGATGCGCAAAAATTCGCGACCTTCTTCCACGGTATGCTCGATCGCGGTGTGTATCTTGCGCCATCCGCCTTTGAGGCAGCCTTTATAAGTAGTGAGCATTCGCAAGAAGACTTGGATGCCACGTTGCAAGCGGCAAAAGAAGTCTTTGCGATAATGGCGAAAGCATAACGGTTGCACATAAAAAATTTGCCAAAGGATTTTTAATTGCGTTTGGACGCTTGACTTTGGTGAAGTTTGCCAAAGGTCAGAGCGCAAATAGTGATTTAAATACTATCAATTTTCAATCAAATAGATTTTAGAGAATAAAAACCACCCATGCGACAACTGCCCCAAGCGTTAACCCCAGCATCCATTGCACAGCGTAATCTTGAAGAAAGTCAGCAGCCGCAGTCATTCTTTGACGACTTCGCCAAATCTGTTACCTTGTATCGTGATGACGACATTTGGGTCATCGACAAACCGCACGGGCTGTTATCGGTGGATGGTAAAGAACTCAAAGTAAGCTTGCAATCGCGCCTGCTAAAAGCCGACCCCAACGTCAAACTTATTCACAGACTTGATATGGACACCTCAGGGATTATCATTTTTGCGCGCCATAGCGAGGCGCAAACCCATATCAGCAAACAATTTATCGAGCGTATTCCGAGCAAAGAATACCAAGCGCTGGTCTGGGGAACGCCGCCGCAGCAAGGCGAAATCGATGTGCCCGTGCGCTACGACCCACCACAAAAACCCAAGCATATCGTCGATATGAATTGGGATAAACGTGCCTATACGAAATATGAAACCTTGCATCACGAACTGCGTGAGGGTAAGGCAGTTAGCCGTGTCGCCTTGCATCCTGTCACAGGGCGCAGTCATCAACTACGCGTTCATATGCTGCATATCGGGCATGTGATGCTTGGCGACCCCATCTACGCGCAAGATGTATTGGGCGGTCAAGCGTTTGATTTATCGCCTAGGCTTTGCTTACATGCACACAAATTACGCTTAAAACATCCCAATACAGGTGTATGGATGGAATGGGAAAGCCCCGTGCCGTTTTAACCGCGTGGGTTATTAACAAGCTAGCTTTTAAATTGATAGGGTTTAGCGTGCTGTTTTCATCCGACTGTTAGCAGCAAACAAGGGGCATAATCACCATGCCCCTTGTTTAATTACCCATGTTGGTGTAACCAATCCAGGGTTTGCTGCCAAAGTAGCTGGTTTTGCCGGCTAAAAAATTTCATGTGCCCGATATGCTGTAAGCCATAATCTTTGGGTTTTAGCGTTTGGGTGGTCGCTTGCATGTTGGGAAACACCCGAATCATATCGGCGACATTCTTATCATTGGCAATATCATCATCGGGCGCATTCACCCACATAGCAGGCAAGTTAACCTCATTGTAATAGTGGGTTTTCACTGTTTTACCGAAGGCGGTTTTGATATAGCCTGCGCCATTGCACCAATCTCGCCACTGTTTGGCGACATTTTTGGGCAAGTCTTCGCCCATGCCAATTTTGCTTGATTGGGTATAGCCAAACACCACATTGGACACAGGAATAAATACATCCATAAACCACATGGCTTTGGCACGATACGGCATCGCCATATTACGGATTCGCCCAGACGAACAGGCAACGTTAAACACGGATGTGAACTTGTGATGATTGGGCATCAAACCAAATAATTGACCGCCCGCGCTATGACCGACCAGATGATAGGTGGTATTGGGAAACTCTTGAATCAGCCTATCAAGCACCGCAGTCATATCGTAGCGTCCCCAACTAATCAGTGACGCATTAGAGTGCTTGAGGTCGCCTTGCATCGACTCGCCAATATCTTCATTGTCATAGCTAATGACGCCATAGCCATGCTCCATCAAATACTGCGCAAAATTTTGATAAAACTGGCGTTTGATACCTGTTGCGGGCGCAATCATCACTGCTGCTTTAACCGTATCAGGACGAAACACCGTCGCCGCCAGTGTGGCAGGGTGTTTGGTGGCTATTTGAATGGTTTGCTGCGTAGGGGCTGAGGCTAATGCTGACGGTGTTTTTAGCGTTAGATTTGACATGACGGTTATCTTCCTTGGTAATCAACTTTTTATACAAGCTTATACGAGCGCTTTTTATACGAGCAGTAAGCCAAATTTTGACAAATGATGAGCAGACTCGTTTAAAAGCGACTATAGCAAACAATTTATGGGTGCAAAAAAGTTATCATGAACATAACAGTCATAAAAAAAGCAATCAGCGGCGGCCAATTGCTTGCTTAAATCGTTGACGAAAAAACTAAGGGGTTTTCACAACAACTTTTTGGTTGGTGTCGATTAAAATCTCAGAAGGTCCATCAACGGTGACGCGCACTTGGTTATTATTAGGGCGCTGTGAGCGAAAATATTGGTCTTCAGCAGGGGTACAGCCCAAGCAGCGATCGAGTGCCGCCAGTGGCTCAAGAATCAGCTTGCGTTCTACCTGATCGATTTCATCGTTATAGATGGTAAATGGCATGCTGGCAATCGCTGTCACCACGCCGCCCACCACTGCCAATGCACCCAATGGCTTACCTACAATGGTATCAGCGACCATGGAGCCATAGGTTGGACCAAAATCTTTTTCATCAATTTCGGTAGCGGCAAAGCTGCAAGTCGTCGTTGCAACCATCAAGGTTACGGCTGACGCAATCGTATTTAATAGTTTCATAGCAGGTTCCTAACTGGCAGCAAGCCACTATTAACGAGGTAACTAGCTAACTAACTAAATAAATAATTAGGCAACTAGATAACCAAATAACTGGGGTTGACTGACAGGTTGTACCTAACAAGTTGGTGGTGTTTCAAAAAGTATGCTGGCATTAAACGAATCCATTATTGATATAAAAGAACACTAAATCAAAGGCTTTGAAATGATTTTCAAGCTTTTTGGAGAAGTTGCAGCTTCTCCTAAAGCCTCGCCTGATTCGATGCCGTAATCGACAATTATTGCCTTCTATACCCACAGTGAAAAATTTACCAATCAACTGTTTGCATTCTTTAAAGGTCGTAACAAAGCTATCCCAATGGTCACTTGATATACATGTATAGCTTACACCTAACTGCTTCAATTTTAATTTAAGTCGTTTTGCAGTGGCTAAATCTCGGTTACCCCATACATAAGCAACAATTTCACCTGTTTCTCGATGATAGGCATAAATTAGCCATTGTTTATTTTGCTTATGACCAACAAAAGTCCAAAACTCATCTACTTCAAGGGTTTCATAATGACTTTGCTGTGCTCGAAGTTGATATTTTGATTGGCTAAGTGTCCGTAGAACTTTACCGATACTTACTCTTTCAATTTCTGCTATATCCCTGACACCACTGCCTCGCACCATGAGGTGTAATATTTTGGTTTTGATACCTGAGTGACAGCCTTGATAACTGAGAGCATGATCACCAATAAATTGACGTCTGCATATTTTACATTGGTAATTTTGCTTACCATCTACTTTTGTGCCATTTTTCTTTATACTGTCACTTAGGCAGGCTGGACACTTGATTTCTAGAGTTATTCGCATTTCTCTATTTTATCAAAATCCAACCTGCTTTTTTTCAGCATACTTTTTGAAACACCACCAAATAACGAACTATATCCTGCAAACCCTAAAATAAAAGAAATCGCGTTATAGGCTAAAAACCGTTTATTTTTAAATAAATGATTGGGGATCAATGGATGAGTGGCATGTTTTTGCTGCCATACAAACGCCATACTTGCCAAGATAAATAAGAAAATACTCAGCATAAACCAATGCGCTAAATGCACATGTTGTAATGCAATAATGCTATACGTTAATGTGACGATCGCTACAGCACTGTAGAGCAAACCTAGATAATCAAAAGGTACAGCCACCGATTTCTGATCCGCCTCGATACCATAATAGCCCAAGTAAATCGTTAGAACCCCAACAGGAAGATTGAGCCAGAAAATACTTTGCCAACCAAAATGATGTACCAGCAACCCACCCATCAATGGACCGACAATTAATGAAAATGCACTAAACGAACTCCAGCGACCAATTTCACGTGCTTTGTCTTGCGGTTGATGAAAATGATGCACCATGATCGCCAATGCCAAAGGGATTAAAACTGCACCAGCCACACCCTGAATCATTCGTCCAATAATCAATAAACTAAAATTGCTTGCCATTGCACAAATCAATGAACCCACAATAAAAATGATCACACCCAGCAACCATAATTTTTTACGCCCTATGCGCTGACTTAATGCCCCCACCGCTAACATTAAACTCGATAGACTTAAAGCATAGCTATCAATCACCCATTGTAGATCTGCCATGTCACTATTAAATTGGTTTTGAATACTTCCAAGTGCAAGATTGACACTGCTTAAATCCACCAAACACAGAAAGGTACTGATATAGAGCGCTAGAATAAGATAAATCGGCTGGCGAGATGCATTCATACATCACCTAGATCATTTAAATGAGAATCATTATACTATACATTGACCGACCGTCGGTCAATGTATAAAAACCCACTTAAAACCCAAAGCTTTCATTTTTTATAGACTGTCTTGAAAGCACTTTTAAAGATCACCAGTGACTGCAACTTAAGGAGAATGGTTGACTTTAAAATGCATCGTTTAGGGTTTTAATTAAAATTGATAATAAAAGAATATCAGACGAGAAGCGATTTATACGATTCAAAATAATGGTAAAAGTTAGCCATCATGATGGAGCATTTTTAAATATTGCAGCGCAATTTGCTGAGAAAAATCTGTGCTATCGTGCAGTTGATTGGCAATTGCTTCATCTGCAACCCCATGTACACCAGAATAAATCAATAACGCAGTCAATCTTGGCTGTTCTAAATGCCAAATACCCGCCTGCTGCCCTCCATTTAAGATTTGCAGCAATTGTTCCAATATCATATTTTTTTCATTATTTTTACGTTCATGGTGATGTGCACCAAAAACAATATCATGCACTGCATAACTTTCGAGGTAGGTTTGTATATTGGCCGAGACCCAAACCTTAAATTGACTGACCCAATCTTCAGCATCACATGTTGCAACTGCCGTGTCTAAGGCCGCGATAAAAAAATCGATATAACGTTTTTTTAAGGCTTCAACAATATGCTGTTTCGATTCAAAGTAATGATAAAAAGTCCCTTTAGCAACGCCCACACTGGCAATAATTTCGCTAATGGTGGTAGCTTCCACACCTTTTGCTAAAAAAAGCGTTTGTGCAGCATTCATCAGCTCATCAATTCGGACTTCTGCTGGCTTGGTTTGGCGTTTTGTCACCTGAGTAGAAGCGACTTGAGATTGTGATGACATACTTCTCTATTTTCTACACGCAAGAATTTAATTATAGAGGAGCCCTAGCTAATTCACAATTCAAGCCAATACGAGTCACTAATTACATCAATGTAGCTATAAGCATAGCGCAATATAAAATCCCCCTCATACTAAAATCGTCCACCCATACTAGCTTTATCTCAAAACGAGAAGGAATTTTTAATACCAACATGATTCGTTGCACATCATCATTTTTGCTTGATGAAACAAGAGCTTTTATTGAAATACTGATATAAAAAATGAGAGAACTAATCTATAAGTTCTCCCTTTTTATTCGACTCTATTGAATTAAGCCTAAACATTTAAGCTTCGTTATTTCCCCCTAACCATTTGGTCGAGTCACAATTGGGAAAATCGAATCTGGACGTTTAAACATGGCAAAGAATTTTCCAATTTTCAATGGATTGCCTTTGACTTTACTGTCTTTCGAAAGTAGGACTTTTACCCCTTCTATTTGACCTGTAATCATTTTTAGATATAAGGGCTTGGTTACGGTTAATGTTGGGCAATCCGATGCCAAATCTTTACTGTCATCATGACGTTTAAACTGCATGATTGAGTTTTCAACCCATAATGAAAAATTCTCTTGGGTATCCGACAAAACCAGATTGATACACTGGTTTTCATTTTTTAAATTTTCCACATCTAAATTTGTCGCCATGGCTTCAAGAAATCTTTCAGTTGGCGTGTGAATCAATAAATCACTCGGATCAGATGTATTTTCCATAGGTACATTATTTTGTAGCTCTTGAGCACCCACCAAAAAGAAATTACGCCAAGTTGAAGCCTCAGCAGCATAGCCCAATTGACGATACGTATTTGCCAATAAGTCTTTTGCTTGTTGGTTTTGAGGGTTATTCAACACAATATGTTTTAAAATCTCGGCAGCCCATCTATAGTCAGCTTGAGCATAGGCATCCCGCGCATTTTTTAATGCATTATTCTCCCCACCTGCCAACTCAATATATTTTTTTGCAACAGCTTTAGGCGGTAATGGATCTAAATTGGAAGGATGAGCATCGAACCATCCCATATAGTATTGGTATATCGCTTTTACATTATGCTTTAAGGTTCCATAATAGCCATGCGCATATAGCTTTTGATCAAGTGCCGCTGGAAGCTGAATTTTCTCGGCAATTTCAGCACCATTAAAACCAGAGTTCATATATCTCACCGTCTGATCATGTGTGAACTTATAAACATCTCGCTGGGTTTTAATAAAATCTTGAATATTGTCATTGCCCCAGACAGGCCAATGATGTTGTGCAATCAATACATCGGATGCTTTGGCATGCTGCATTGCTTGGTCTAAATAGCCTACCCATTTTAAGGCATCACGGACTTTGGCACCGCGGAGGGTATAAAGATTATGCATGGTATGCGAAAGAATTTCTGCGCCATTATAAAGTTTCAGTGATGGGATAGAGAAGGTTAACTCTGCTGGCGCTTCTGAACCCGGCACGTTATAAAACACAAAATCCAAGCCATCAATGCTCATTTTCTGTTCTGCTTGGGTGATCAGTTGTGTAGGCTCAAGGATTCCCATTTTCCCAACAGCAACAGCCTTACCTAAACCTGTATCCACCAATCCTTCAGCATTCTTTGGTAAAAAGGTTCCATACATATAGGTCGCACGACGTATCATGGCTGAACCTGCCATCAAATTTTCACTGGTCGCTTCTTCCATAAAGCCTTGTGGCGCAATAATTGGGGTTTTTCTAGCGTTAATTTCTTCTGTAGAAAGAACGCCTAATGCACCACCAAAATGATCGATATGGCTATGGGTAAAGATAATGGCTGAAATTTTTTGCTCACCTAAATGCTGCCTAGCAAATTTAAGTGCTGCTTCAGCCGTTTCTTTAGAGGTTAATGTATCCACAATAATCCAGCCAGTATCACCCTGAATAATGGTCATATTTGCCAAATCAAAACCACGAATTTGCCAAACTCGATCTGTCACTTTAAATAGACCAACATTATTGTTGAGCTTTGCTTGTCGCCATAGTGCAGGATTAACAGTATTTGGTGCTGGATCATTTAAAAAATTAAACGCATCAAAATCCCAGATCACATTGCCTTTTTCACTTTTAATTTGACCTGTTGGCTTGGCAATAAAGCCTTTTTGCGCATAATTAAACTCTGTCATATCGTCTAAATTATATTTGGTTTTATACGCATTATTTGATTCAATGACCGCTTTTTCGACTTGTCCATTTGCTGCAAAAACAGAAAATGGCAAAATAAACATCAATGAAACCGTTAAAAATTTAACTTTCATTGTCTTTCCTTCTTCAAAATATCCATAATTTTTGATTTTCTGATCTGTACTGTTCTTTTCATTCGACATCTAATACGATGACTTAATCTCGCTATAAAGTCCTTTACCCTCCATAAGTTCATTCATGATCGTTAATTAATTCATGCTCGTCCTTAGCTCGCATCATTTTTGACTTACATCGTTTTTAGTAGCAACATTTTTAATCAATGATCAGTTTAGACTAATCATAACGTTGATTTACTGAACCGTACCGGGTTTGTCGGAGACTTTTTTATTTAAGTTAGGCCACCTGACCTAACGGGTTAATCTTATCATAGTACATAGGACTTACGCACTATTATTTATAGATTCTCTGTGGTAGCAGATGATTTTTATCGAGAATAAAGTCATCAATGAAGTTTTTGATAACTGGTCTAAATAATTTCTTCTGCCAACGATATACATTTTCAAAGATCCGCTCAAACTGGTTCTTTTGTATCTCGACGTAGGCCATCAAGGCTGAAAAAATATGATTCAAAATCAGTTTAGATCGTCTTACTTGAAACTTTTCAATATGACAAACCTGTTTAATCACCCGGTGATATTGCTCTATTTTCCAATGACTTGAATGTAATTCATGAAAACCCTCAAAGGACAATAAATCATCTTCATCTTGATGCACAATATAAAACCTCTGCTGTTCTTTTAACTGAGTCTTAAATAATTGTACAAAGCCAAAATCTTTGAGCCAGACCACTTGACCCTGATGGAAATTTGGCAATAAACGCAGTTGAAACCATTGTCCTTTTTCTGGGGAAACCTTACGGTTACAGTCGATACCAAACATAAATCGAATACCATATTTTCTTATGGTTTTTAGATTTCCAGTCGATGAATACCAACTATCACCTGTAATAAATTGAATCTTTGCACCCCAACTGAGTACTTCACTTAACATATCCATAAAGTAATCATTCTTGGTTTTACTTTCAGATTTGTCATAAATTCGGAAATTAATTGGAATATTTTGACCATTCTGATCTGTCGCATACAAGGTAATGAGATTAATACCCTTGACGGATCGGTGGTGTTTGCCTGACCAAAAATAGCTAACCAAGTCCATATGTTGACTATAGGGTTTATCTAAAACAGTATCATCAATACTGACTATAAGTTTATTATTATCAATATGTTGAATTGCTTCTTGATATAGGTCGTGAGGTGTGTAGTCTTCACGTTCTAGAAAGCGATTTACACTATCATGCGAGATGTTATAAGTCTCGGCAAGTTGTGTGCAGCTAATAGAGTTCGGTTCTGTCATGAGAAAGCCCATATAAATGGGTAATGTACAAGTTGCTGTAGAAGCATGTTTAATTCGTCTGATCACAGATACTTTATAAAGTATTTTAATACTTTTTTGAATCCGTCAATGCGTAAGTCCTAAACTATTAAAGTTGTTATGATTTTATGTGCTTAAAAAAATAAAAATGAAATGATTAGATGACTCCAAGGCTAGTTAGAGACACATTCTTAATGTAATTTACACTGTTATTCCTTTAAAGAAAAAATACAGTTGATCAAAATAGTTTTTTATAGAAAAAAGGGTGGATAATTTAATTATTAAACTTATTGGTATATTTATTAGATAGAAGGTAAAGAAGATTATTTTTAATATTAGGGTTTATAATCCAAATTTCAGAGTAAGGAATCTACTACTTATATAATAGAGATTCCATCTCCAAAACAGTACTACTGTATGAATGAGTTGTATTCAATGCAGGGAAGAATGTAGATCCTTAATACTAACGGAAAATTATTTTACTGAATTTTCATGTAAAGACTCATTTAATTGATCAATCACTGTCGTCCATTCACCATCAGAGTGTAGTTTTTCTTCTAAAAAATGACGTTGAGCATCAGTCCAAAAAATTGCTTGTGTTAAAAAAACATCTCCAGCTAGCTGATGGCTCTCTATGAATTTTGCAATTGCTTCTTCAGTAGAAGCTAAACCAAGCTGTTCAAATAATTTGGTCATTCTTGGACGTGTTTGAGTCATGTGCTTAGCCCACAAATTTATATTAGATCAAATTAAACATAACATGTTTATATTTAAACTAAAATATAAAAAATTAAATAGCTACGGCTTTGTTGCATAAATATGTAAGCATCTGATTTAAATAAATTTAATTTTGGATCAAAAAATAATCAAAACTTTTAAAATCATATAGTTATGAAATCTTTGTGCAACAAAGCCCCTCCAATAACCACATTTGCTAGTGGGCACTTTACTTTTTTCTCCAATTCCAATGCCTCCCTAACTAATTAGAGAGTTTTAAGCATTATTACATGAATCTTTCCAGTACTATTGTTGCAAATATACTAAGTTGCATATTTATTCCTGCCTATGTATAGGAGCATATGTAACCCTAAAGTTTAAAATAGTCTTTTCGGATTATTTAAAAATTTGAAAATGGTAAAGAATAAATTAAAAACAATAAATATATTTATCATTCGATTTAAAAAAATTAATTAATCTTAGTTACACCATACTAAAAATAACTAATTTTTAGTTTTCCTAGTTATATGTGCTTCATTATAATTTTGAATTAATTCTCTTCACACCCTTTGCTTTTTTCATTGTTAATTATTTCTAAATTTTTCTCTAAGAAACGAAGTCCCCCATCAGCAAAACTACTGGTTGAAAAAACTATAGTAAAAATAACTAAAACAATCTTCATATATATATTATTGAATCTAATCATATCTTGGACCAAAAAATAATTTCTTCATATACTAATTCCTAGATATATACACCTAAATGACAACCAAATTACAAATTTGTAATTTTGTTAAGGTTTGTCCTAAAAAAAATAAATTAATAGGACTTACGCATTGACGGATTCAAAAAAGTATTAAAATACTTGGTGGTGTTTCAAAAAGTATGCTGAAAAAAAGCAGGTTGGATTTTGATAAAATAGAGAAATGCGAATAACTCTAGAAATCAAGTGTCCAGCCTGCCTAAGTGACAGTATAAAGAAAAATGGCACAAAAGTAGATGGTAAGCAAAATTACCAATGTAAAATATGCAGACGTCAATTTATTGGTGATCATGCTCTCAGTTATCAAGGCTGTCACTCAGGTATCAAAACCAAAATATTACACCTCATGGTGCGAGGCAGTGGTGTCAGGGATATAGCAGAAATTGAAAGAGTAAGTATCGGTAAAGTTCTACGGACACTTAGCCAATCAAAATATCAACTTCGAGCACAGCAAAGTCATTATGAAACCCTTGAAGTAGATGAGTTTTGGACTTTTGTTGGTCATAAGCAAAATAAACAATGGCTAATTTATGCCTATCATCGAGAAACAGGTGAAATTGTTGCTTATGTATGGGGTAACCGAGATTTAGCCACTGCAAAACGACTTAAATTAAAATTGAAGCAGTTAGGTGTAAGCTATACATGTATATCAAGTGACCATTGGGATAGCTTTGTTACGACCTTTAAAGAATGCAAACAGTTGATTGGTAAATTTTTCACTGTGGGTATAGAAGGCAATAATTGTCGATTACGGCATCGAATCAGGCGAGGCTTTAGGAGAAGCTGCAACTTCTCCAAAAAGCTTGAAAATCATTTCAAAGCCTTTGATTTAGTGTTCTTTTATATCAATAATGGATTCGTTTAATGCCAGCATACTTTTTGAAACACCACCAACAAGTTTTGCTAGGTTGTTGCTGAATAGTTCAGGAACATTACATCAATTTTGCCAAGAATTATCAAGTAAAATTGTCTTTGCCGCAGGTTTTTTTACATTAATGCAGAGCCTTTATTTTCTAAGCGTTTTTTTGAGTGATTTTTTCACTGTTTTTTTGTGGGTTATCAGCGGCTGGCAAGTGGGACAGAACGTGCTGGCACGCTGATTGATTTTGACATTGTCGATGGTAGTGCCACAGCTCGGACAATCAGCGCCTTTATGCCCATATACCAGTAACGTTTGCTGAAAATACCCCGTTTGTCCATCGGCTACGGTAAAATCTTTTAACGTTGAGCCGCCTTTTTCAATCGATGTTTGTAGGACTTGTCGAATATGGGCGACCAAGGTGATGAGCTGTTCGTGGCTGATGAGATGGGCAGGGGTCAACGGATGAATTTTTGATAAAAATAGGCTTTCGGTTGCATAGATATTGCCCACACCGACCACAATCTCTTGCGCCATAATCACCGATTTGATGGGGCGCTCAATCGGTTTTTTGCGATTATGGATATGGTGATACAGATAGTCAGCGCTAAAGTCTTCTGAGAGCGGCTCTACACCCAAATGGGTAATCAGCTTGTCTTCATAGTCATCCAGCCACAGTAACATGCCAAACCGCCGTGGGTCATGATAATGCAGTTGGGTGAGTTTTTTGCCCTTATTAAACGTCAAAATCACATGATCGTGTTTACGCTTGTCAAACCCCACAGGATGCTGCTGTAAGCTACCCGACATCCCCAAGTGGATGAGCAGTTTTTTTTGCGCCGCGCCCCCGTTAAAGGTGAGAATCAGATATTTGGCTCGCCGCTCAATGTTGATAAGTTGATAATCTACCAAACTTACCAAGTCATCAGGCACCGCCCAACGCAATTTGGGCTGAAAGACGCTAACTTTTTCAACGGTTTGATTGAGCAAAGGTTGCAGACTCGTCGCTGTCGTCTGCACTTCAGGCAATTCTGGCATACGCCGTGTGACTCCTATTTAAAGCATTAAGACTTGTTATTGACGATACGACGCGCCAAGATAATACCATGTTGCTGCTCTAGTTTTGCCAAAAGCTTGGACAACTGACTTAGCCCCGTCACTTCTATGGTAAAATTCAACCGCGCGATATCATCATCCCCGCTTAGGGTATCGACTTGGCGGATATTGACATTTTCTTGGTCGATGATTTGGGTCAGGTCTTTAAGCAAGCCACGCCTGTCATACGATTCAAGGTATATTTGTACCAATTGGCTTTTGCCTTTATTGCCATACCAAGCGGCACTAATGGCGCGTTCAGGCTCACGCTCCACCAGTCGCTCGTATTCGACGCAATCACTGCGGTGGACGGATACGCCATTGGACTGGGTGATATAACCCGCAATTGACTCACCTTGCACAGGCGAGCAGCAATTTGCCAAGTGAATAGCAATGTTATCCAAGCCATCGACTTCGATTTTATACGCATCTAGCTTGCCTGTGGCTTTGGGGTGAATACTGGGGATAAGCTCAGTATCAGTGACTTCGGGTTCTAAATCTAGATGACGACTGATATGACCGGTCAAATTATGCAATTCAACGTTGCCATTGACTAGCCCTACCAAAATATCATCACTGTTTTTGGCATTAAAAAATTTGACGTAATCATTTAAATCGATACTGTTAGGGTGTACCGACATGCGCGCCAATTCTTTGTTTAGTATGTGCTTCCCTGTTTCGATATTTTTATCACGGTCTTGCTTATTAAACCATTGGCGCAGTTTGCTGCGAGCGCGACTGGTATTGATATAACCTAACGATGCCACTAGCCAATCACGGTTTGGCTCGCGTGATTGCTTGGTAATAATCTCAACTTGTTCGCCTGTTTTGAGCTGATAGGTCAGCGGCACATAGCGTTTGTTGACGCGAGCAGCTTGGGCGCGATTGCCGACATGGGTATGCACATGATAGGCAAAATCAAGCACGGTTGAGCCTTTGGGCAATTCGATGATATCGCCATCACGACTAAACACATAAATCCGCTCAAATTCCCCAAAATCAACGACTTGTTCTTCTTCATCGAGCTCGCCATGCTCATGCTCAACATGTTTATCTAATACAAATTTTAACGGGTCATGATTGTCAGCATTTTCTTGATTGAGCAATAACTGACGCAGTGAGCTGATTTTTTTGGTCAGATAGTCGTCTTTTTTGTTTTTGGTACCTTCTTTGTAGTTGACGTGTGCACACATGCCAAGTTCAGCTTCATAGTGCATGTCAAAGGTACGAATTTGTACTTCCAGCGATTTGTTCTCAGCAATCACCGCGGTATGTAGCGAGCGATAGCCATTGGTTTTTGGGTTGGTGATATAGTCATCAAACTGTTCGGGAATATAGCGCCACAAACCATGCACCAGCCCCAATACGTGATAACAATCGGCATTGTTATGCACCAGTACCCGCAGTGCGCGGATGTCATATAACTGGTCAAACGACAGTGATTTGAGTTTCATCTTACGATAAATCGAGTAGATGTGTTTGACACGACCGGTGATTTCCCCGTCAATCCCTTGGGCAGCTAACGCCTCGCGCAGTTGTTGGGCAACCCGGTCGATATAGGTTTCGCGCTCGCTACGTTTTTCAGAGAGTAATTTGGCGATTTCTTTGTAGCGGTCAGGCGCAAGATAACGAAACGATAAGTCCTCAAGCTCCCATTTAAGCTGGGCAATACCCATGCGATGCGCTAGCGGCGCGTAAATTGTCATGACCTCACGCGCGACCCGTTGCTGACGCTCAGGACTGGCATACGACAGCTCTCGCATCGCAAAAGTACGCTCAGCCAATTTGATTAGCACCACACGCACATCATTGGTCATTGAGATGAGCATATTATAAATGCCCGATAACTGCTCGCGCTGGTTGTTGTTAAAGTGGTCTTCTAAGCGCTTGTTGTTCTCTATCAAATCCGATAGTCGCCCCAGGGCTAGCGTTTCTTGCACCAGCTCTGCGACTTCATCGCCAAAGGTGGCTTGGATTTGTTTGGGGGTAAAAATTTGGATACGCGCAGCACGGTATAACATCGCAGCAACGAGTGTATCTTCATCTTGGTACAGATAACCCAAAATATCCGCAATCCCAATCCCGGTCAAAAACGCATTAGAGCGGTTGCTTTCGGTACTTAAATCTTGATTTTTGAGCAGTTGACAGGCTTTGGTCAGCTCAGGCAGCTCGGTGAGATGGGCGCGTTTTGCCATCGATGCCAGCCAAGCTTCGGTATCAATGGTATGCTCATCGATGATGTGACTGGCAGGCTCAGAGAGAATGGGCAAGTCAGTATGGGTGAAATGACGCTGGCTGGCAGTGATACTCGCAATCATCGTGGTACTATCATGATCAACGTCTTTTCCATCCAAGAGCGGCAAACTTTCTCGTATTTTTACCATGTCAATTCTACACCTTACTTACCAGATTTCCTCAAAGAGCAAAAAAACTAACCTTGTTCATTTAAAATTATCAACTCACTTTCCCTGTGAATTTTTGTGTGATTAAGTTTGATTTGATACTGCGCTAGCAATAATAAAATATGACAGAGTAGTCGCTATAGCAGCGCGTTTTAGCTATGATAGTGCGTTGGTTTTGGGCGTGTTAAGCCTTAAAATAAATGTTAAACGTTAAAATAAAGTAAATGCCATACTCACTTTATATATCTTAACCGTTTTATATATCATAACCGTTTTGGGGTGCCCATGTTTAGCCATTTAACACTAACTTTATTACGCTTACTCATGTGTTAATTTTATTAAGATGTGTCTATTAGCAAACAATTGCAAGTCAACACGTCGATAAATTTTTTGTATCACTCAAATGAGTGTTAGGCAACGACCCAATCAGCGATTTGAGTGAATCTCAATCCAAATTAAGATAAAACTATCTTGTTCAGTATAGGTGAGTTTAATGAAATTACCATCTCATTTTGTTACAAATGCGACTACTGTAGCGTCAGATTTTACCATGACCCGCGCAATAAGCCTTGCGAACTTTGGTAAAACCCTGTCAATGTTGGCGATAACGCTGACTTTATCGCTTGGATTGACAGGGTGTGATTATTTTCAAACGCAAACCGACGCTAACTTGCCCATTGGTGCCAAACAAATTGCCAAACTGATTCCCAAACGTGGACAAGATAGCAAAAGCTGGGCACAAGACATCAACCAAATATTTGATACCCTAAAAATAGAAAAAAACGCGCAAAATATTTGTACCGCTATCGCCATTATCGACCAAGAGTCTAATTTTAAAGCCAATCCGCCCGTCGCGAATTTAGGGCAATCAAGCCTAAAAGCGATGAATGAGGAGTTGGAAGAAAAATTGGGCTCAACGCTAGCCCCATATTTTCGCACCATGCTAAAAACTGAGCCAACGCCTGATAACAGCTTTGAAAAACAAATCGCTAAAGTCAAAACTGAAGAAGAACTTGACGACATTTATCATCAGATGTTTGCGTATTTTTCAAGCAAATATTATGCCAGCAAGCTGAACAGCGTCACCAAACTGGTGGGCGGGGATATCGAAGAAAAATTAGACCCGATTACCACGTTAGGCTCAATGCAGGTGCAAGTAAGTTATGCGCGTGACCATCGCCGTATAAGTGGCAATAACCTTGAACTGCGTAAAGACTTATATAGCCAATATGGCGGATTGTACTATGGTATCCATCGCTTGCTACTGTACAAAGCCAATTATCAAGACCCGATTTATCGCTTTGCTGACTACAACTCAGGGATGTATTCGAGCCGTAATGCGGCTTTTCAAAAAATGCTAAAAGAGTTATCCAAAGCCGAAATAGACTATGATGGCGATTTATTGATTTATGAAAAAGGCAATAAAATCAGTGCCAATATCAGCCAAAGTGAGCAGGCGCTGATATCAATGATACAACAAGGCATGATTAGCCTGACGGAGCGCCAAGTGCGTATGGACTTGGCAAAAGAAAAAAGCCAAGATTTTGAAAATACCGAAACCTATCGCACCATCGGTAGTCTTTACAAAATGAAAACTGGCAAAAACGCACCTACTGCCATCATGCCACAGGTGGTCATCTCTGGGGCAAAACTCAGCCGTGACTACAATACCAAATGGTACGCCGACAAAGTCAACGTACGCTATTTAAATTGTATGAATAAAGCCAAATTTTAGCGTTTCTCAAAGCGTGCAATACTTTCCACATGTCCTGTGTGGCAGAACATATCCATCACGCCCGCATGGGTGAGCTTGTAGCCTTTTTCAAGCAGCACGGCGGTATCGCGGGCAAGCGTAATCGGATTGCACGACACATACACGATGCGTTTGGCATTGAATTTATCCAGATACTGCATCACTTCTAAGGCGCCTGAGCGCGGTGGGTCAATCAGCAGTGCATCGACTTGCCCAACCCAAGGCTCACTCGAGAAATCTTTGGTCAAATCTTGGGCAAAAAAGTCGGTATGGTGCAAGCCGTTGGCGGTGGCATTCATTTTGGCACGCTGTGTCATCTCACTGCTGCCTTCCACCCCAATCACAAAGCCGGTTTCACCCACTTGACGCGCCAGTGGCAGACTAAAATTGCCCAAACCGCAAAACAAATCAAGCACTCGCTCGCCTGGCTGCAACGCTAACAAATCAATCGCCAGCTTGGTCATTTTACGATTGACTGACAAATTGACTTGGGTAAAATCCAGTGGTGAGAATTCAAAGGTGACATCAAACTCTGGCAAGCGATAAAACAAACCGCCCGTCGGTGGCACAGTCAAACTTGATGGGCGCGCATGGGCAGTATTTTCATACAATGGGTCAATACGATGTACCGTGTCGCTACCTTTGGGCTGTAACAATAACTGCCAGTTACGCTCGGCAAAAAAAGCTTGCAGTTTTGCGATATCATCCTCACCTAAATCCACCATGTGACGGACAATAACGGCAATTGATTTTTTACTGTCTGCCACATCATCAAGCGTTTCACCCATCGCTAACTCAAGCTGTGGAATATGGTCACGGGCGTCAAGCGAACTGATGAGCGCTTTTAAGTTCTCAATCTCAAAGCCGACACGCGGGTCAAGCACATGGCATTCATTTAAATTTGCCAAAAAATTGCTGGCGCGCTCACGAAAACCGACCAATGCCGTGCCTTTTTTCTCGACATAGCGCACCCCCATACGTGCCTTGGTGCGATAGCCCAAACGGTCAGCCACCAATGGGGGGAGCCAGTGTTCAGGCTGGATATGGGCTTGGTGCTCGAGCAGCTCTGCCAGTACCGATTGCTTAAATTGAATCTGCCCATCGGGTTGCCAGTGCTGTAAGCTACAGCCACCACACACCCCAAAATGCGGGCAAGGCGGGGTGGTGCGTTCAGGGTTTGGGTTTGCCAACACTGCAAGCGCGTCACCTTCTTCCATGCTTTTACGTGAGCCTGTGATTTTGACGCTCACGGTCTCGTTGGGCAGCGCAAAGCTGACGAATACTTTTTTGCCATGTTTATCGAGGTGATGGTCGGGTTGGTCACCGTAACTTGCCACGCCCCGTCCGTCATGGGCAAGATTGGTCACTGTGAGGGTAACGGGTGGGGCGTCTTGCAAACGTTTACGCACCCGCGCGGTGGGTTTGATTTTTTTGCTTGGGTTTTTGGTGAGTTGGGAAGACGATGTTTGGTCAGCGGTAGCGTTTGACATTTATTAAAAAACCTATTTAATCGAGTGGCAGTGTAAATATTTATTACAAAATTCATCAAAATTTTGTGGTTATGATAGCTTAAAATGGATTTTTTTTATATCAATACCTGACTTTACATCGCTCAAAGAAGAAGGTTTGGATGTGATTGCATAACGGGTCATCACTTATCATAGGGCGTTATGTAAATGCTTTAAAATTTTACCGCTAACAAATGAGCCAAGTGGTTATTTTTAAAAAGCAAAGTTGTGCTATGATGGTGTTTTATCCGTTAGCTATATAGGTTAATCGACACCATCATGCACGAACTAGAACTCAAGTTTGCTGTCCCAAGCTATCAACAAAACGTCTTAAGAAAAAACATCGACACCAAAACTGCACAGCAAAAGCGCCTATCTGCGTATTACTTTGATACCCCCAATCAAGACCTTGCCAAAAAAGGCATTGCCCTGCGTATCCGCTTTGAAGACAGCCAATGGGTACAAACCCTCAAAACAGCCGGTGATGGCGTTGCCAAACGCGTTGAGCTCAATACCGTGCTAAGCCTGACGGGTACGCCAGATACCCTTGATGTTAGTAGCCTTGTGCCTGATATTTCACTGATTACAGAGCAGGCAGTCGTAGCAGAGCTGACTAGCATCATGCCGCTTGATGAGCTCCCTCAAGCCTTAACCGTGCAATATTTTACCGATGTCCAGCGCACCTCTCGCCAAATTAAGAAAAATAACAGCCGCATCGAAATCGCTTATGATATCGGCAAGGTTGGCATAGGTCACCTAAACTCACAAAAACCCGCCAATAATCCTGGGTTAACCCAATCGGATATTCATGAAATTGAATTTGAGCTGCTTGAAGGTGACCCAAGTGATTTGATTGAGGTGGCTAAAACTTGGTGCAAAAAATACAAATTATATTTATCAACCGTTACCAAAGCGCAGCGGGGTAGTTTGCTACTCGCGAATAAGCAATTTGCCGAGCCTGTCAAAGCGGATTTGGCTGTGCTGCAATTACATAAAGGTATCAGCCAATTTGCGTTTTTGCAGGCAGTGGTCAATAACTGCCTAGTGCAGATTTTGCCCAATGCCTCTGCAATTGCTGAAGGCAGTCCTGATGGCAACTTAGTACACCAACTGCGTGTCGGTATTCGGCGTTTGCGCACTGCCCTCAAACATTTCAAATTTGCCCAAGATTATATCGACCCAAATTGGCTGATGGTACTCAAACAAACCTTTAGTCTGTTAGGGGAGTATCGCGATAAAGAAATCTTGCAAATAAAAACCCAGCCCCTGCTAGAATCAGTCGGTGCATCGCATGTCGAGTGGTCAACGGCAGTAGATATCATGCCGATTGACGCCGTCAGAGCCAATGATTTTCAAATTCTGCTCTTAGAGCTGATTGGTTTTACCCATTTGCCCGTACCTGCGGACAGCCCAAAAGCCAAAGCCCCAGTTGCCAAAAAGTTGCAAAAACTATTTACCGCGATTGCCGCGGCGAGTGATAAATTTGCCAGTCTTGATACAGAAAGCCAGCATGGTGTCCGTAAAGACCTAAAAAGCCTGCGGTATGTCAGTGAGTTTGCTGCGCCGCTTTTTGCCAGCCAAAACAATGGCAAAAAAGGAAAAAAAGCGACGAAGCTCAATGCCTTCTTGCAATACTTAGAGCCTGCACAAGACGTACTCGGTGAGTATAATGACAATGTGGTCGGTCATGCTAACTATCTTGAGAAAGCCAAAACCGACCCAAATGCACTATTTGCGGTGGGTTGGTTTAGCGGGCGTGAGCAAGCGAGTAGCGAGCAATGCGCGGTGAGTCTAAAAACGGTTAAAAATGCGCCAAAGTTTTGGTAGTAGTTTGGCTTGATTGTAGGCATGTGAATTAAAGAAAATTGCCTCTGCAGAAAGCACCAATCAGTCAATCACTGTATGACTAGTTAGGTCAGTCATGGATGACAGCATTTAGCCGCTAATTTCGATACCGACAGTAGATAATATGCGGTATATTGTCGGGTTTTTACTGAGCTAATTTTTTAGTTAATGGCAATCAAATTTATATAAAAAAGCCAATACCGTCAGATATTGGCTTTTTGCTTTTATTGTAACACCTATCAAAACGCGTATTGGAAAATTATTTTCCGTAAACTTTTAAGCGTTTTTCAATTGGTTCAAAGGTTTTTTCACCTGCTGGGGCGGCGATACCACCAAATACCATCTGCGCAATGAGTTTCCAGTTGCTATCGATGTTCCATGTTTGTGCCACTTTTTCATCAATCACGCCATTGTAATGCTGTAAGTTTGCACCGATGTTGAGCGCGGCTAAGGCGTTCCAAATCGCATATTGGTGCATCGCACTGGTGTGTTCTGCCCATACTGGGAAATTATGCGCATAAAGTGGGAATTGTTCTTGTAAGCCTTTGACCACTGATTGGTCTTCAAAATATAAGATAGTCCCTGCACCGGCTTTAAACATGGCCATTTTATCGGCAGTTGATTTGAATTTTTCATCATCATTCACCATCGCGCGTAGCAAATCTTCGGTGATTTGCCAAAGTTTTTGATGGTCTTCACCAAACAATACTACCAAGCGGCTTGACTGTGAGTTGAATGAAGAGGGGGTATGTAACACGGCATGTTCAACCAGTTTAACCACCTCATCTTTTGAGACAGGCAATTGGTCATTGAGCATATAGATAGAACGGCGAGTTTCTGCGATATTGTGTAATGTTTCGACTGACATAATCAGCTCCTTTTCATTGTTATTTGATAATCAATCTACCTTATTAATTAAAGTTAAAGCCGATTGATGTGACACGGCTATTATATGCCTAAAATACGAATAAATAAAAACTATTTTGTAATTTTTTTTAACCAATAACTATATTTATTAATTTTTTCTAATATATTATTAAGGTTAATTTTGATAAAGTTAGGGGATAAAGTTAAGGCAAAATTTCGACCGCTGTACCAATATCCACTTGGTCATAGAGTGTGATGATGTCTTGATTGCGCATGCGGATACAGCCATGAGAAAGCGGAATGCCCATCGGCTCGGTACTGGGCGTCCCATGAATGTAAATGTAACGCGCCTTGGTATCACACACCCCTTGCTCATTGGTGCCTTTGTTAAAGCCTTCTTCACAACCATCTAACCACAAAATCCGCGTCAAAATCCAGTCTCGATTGGGGAATGTAGTTGCCAAATAATCGTCATAAATTTCGCCGGTAAATTTTCGTGCCACAAATACACTGTTGATAGGTAAATTATCACCAAATTTTTCGCTAATCACGTGCGCACCGAGCGGTGTGCAGCCAGTATCCTGCAGTTGTCCAATACCATTTTTGGCGGTAGAGATGGGGTAAGTTTGTGACTGGGTGCGGCTAAGACATAAAGTAAGCTGTTGTTTTTCAATTGAAATAATGATTTTTGGGTAGGGCATAATCGACTCGTTCAACATTAAGCTTAGACTATCATAACAAAAAAGCCCATCATATTCATGACAGGCTTTTTAAGAAAAATTTGAAAACATACAAGCACTTATTTGATGTCAGTAGTAGCTACCCACAAGGTAGAATCGGCAATGTTCACAAAGCCATTTTTGGCTAATACCCAGCTAAACTTGATGCCTTTGGGTAGGGTCTGCACGACGGGGCATAGACGATTGGGACAAGAACGTACAATCGCATCTTTGTTGGTTTGTGCTTGGTGACCGCTATCGGCTTGCGCGGTGAGGGGTAAAACCACCCATACCAAAGCCGCAGCCAAATTTGTCAGTTTATACTTAGCAAGGAATGATTTAATGATTGCGCTCATGATTTTTCTAAAAATACAGTCAAATAAATACAGCCAAATAGGGAGAAAATTTTATCAAAAAATTATCTATCAAAACGAAAAAGCTATTGTCATATTCACGTAAAAATACTGTGACAATAGGTATAAAAAAACTCAAAAAAGAAAAAGGCCTACGTAACACGTAAGCCTTTTTAATTTGGTCGGAACGGCGGGATTCGAACTCGCGACCCCTTGCACCCCATGCAAGTGCGCTACCAGACTGCGCTACGCCCCGAAAGGTGTACTATTCTACCAAAAATGACAGAATTTGCAATACCAACTTATCCAATTAATTCTTTTAACAGCTGATTAACTTGCGCCGGGTTGGCTTTACCTTTGGAGGCTTTCATCACTTGACCGACAAGACCGTTAAAGGCTTTTTCTTTACCTGACTTGTACTCATCGACCATCGCTTGGTTATTTTTCAACACGTCTTCGACAATCGCTTTAATCGCGCCTGTATCGGTTTCTTGTTTCAAACCTTTATCGGCAATGATTTTATCCACGGCTGTTTCATCGTCACCGCCTTCGCCAGCAAATAGGGCGATAAAGGCTTGTTTGGCCAGCTTGCCTGATAGCGTATTATCTTTGATACGTTCTAGCAGTTTGGCAAATTGGCTCACTGAAATCGGGCTTTGCTCAATGGTTTTTTCATCTTTGTTGAGCGCGCCGAGCAGGTCACCCATTATCCAATTGGCAGCCAGTTTGGCGTTATCATGACCGACTTTTGCCACTACTTGCTCAAAGTAATCAGCGAGCGAACGGCTAGCGGTTAAAATACGGCTATCGTATTCAGGTAAGCCAAGCGCCGATTGAAAACGCTCACGACGTGCCACTGGCAATTCTGGCATGGCGTTTTTGATTTGTTCAAAAGTTGCAGTATCAATATGCACAGGTAAAAGGTCGGGGTCTGGGAAGTAGCGGTAGTCGTTGGCTTCTTCCTTTTCACGCATCGCAATGGTTTCATCTTTTTGAGGGTCATATAAACGAGTGGCTTGCTTAATAGGAATGCCACGTTCAATATCCTCAATTTGACGCTCAACTTCCCGATTGATTGCCATTTCGATAAAGCGAAACGAGTTGATGTTTTTCAGCTCGTTGCGAGTGCCAAACGGCTCACCCGGTTTTCGCACGGAGACGTTACAGTCGGCACGGAATGAGCCTTCCGCCATAATGGCATCAGAAATACCGAGCCAAGTGACCAACTGGTGAATGGCTTTGACATAGGCAACCGCCTCGGCAGCTGAGCGCATATCAGGCTCCGAGACGATTTCAATCAGCGGCGTACCGGCACGGTTTAAATCCACGCCTGTCATTTGTGGCACCGCATCGTGCACCGATTTGCCCGCATCTTCTTCTAAGTGAGCACGGGTAATGTGAATACGTTTGGGGTATTCGTTTTTTTCACCTTCATTGACCACGATGTCGATATAGCCTGCACCGACAATCGGGTGCGCCATTTGGCTGATTTGGTAGCCTTTTGGTAAATCGGGGTAAAAATAATTTTTACGGTCAAAGGCGTTCATCATACCGATTTCAGCATTGACGCCAAGCCCAAACATCACCGCTTTTTCTACCACATCTTTGTTGAGTACAGGCAGCGCCCCTGGCATGGCTAGGTCGACAATATTGGCTTGGGTGTTGGGTTCTTGCCCAAATAACGTTGAAGCCGATGAGAAAATTTTGGTTTTGGTGTTGAGTTGGCAGTGGATTTCGATACCAATAACCACTTCATAGCCATCAACCAACGGTGCCTGAGCAGAAGCAGGCGCTTGCGGTTTATTTTCGTTTGTCATAACAAGGCTCCTTAGGCTTTGGCGATGGGTGATAGTTGTTGGTGAAAATCAGTGACTTGCTGATACGCATCGGCAGTCTGCAGTAGCGTCTCTTCGTCCCATGCCTTTGCAATCAGCTGTAAGCCGACAGGCAGATTGTCACCATCAAAACCCACCGGATGGCTTAATGACGGTAAACCGGCTAAATTCACGCCAATGGTATAAACATCCCCCATATAAATTTCGGCAGGGCTAAGGCTTGCACCGATTTTATAAGCCGTCGTTGGCGCAGTTGGTGTGGCAATGACATCACAGCTTTCAAAGGCTTTGGCAAAGTCTTGGCTGATGAGGCGGCGCACTTTTTGCGCTTTGATATAATAGGCATCAAAATAACCCGCTGATAACGCATAGGTACCCATCAAAATACGGCGCTGTACTTCAGCACCAAAGCCTTCAGAACGTGAGCGGGTGTATAAATCTTCTAAGTTTTTTGGGCTGTCACAGCGGTAGCCATAACGCACCCCATCATAACGCGATAAGTTAGATGAAGCCTCGGCTGGGGCGAGCAAATAATAAGTGGCAAGGGTGATTTCAGGTTTGGTCAAATTCACATCCACCAAGCTTGCACCCAAGGCTTGGTATTGTTTTAATGCCGCTTCTACGCTGGCTTTAACTTCGCTATTTAAGCCATCGGCAAAGTATTCAGATGGAACCCCGATGCGTAACCCTTGAAGCGGTTTATCATGGCTGGCATTGGCTTGGCGTTTGCTGGTCAAACTAGCGACAAAATCGGGCACCTCTTTGTTGGCAGACGTTGAGTCTTTGCTGTCATGACCTGATAACACGCTCAGCAAATAAGCACAATCCTCTGCGGTTTTACCAAAACTGCCAGCTTGGTCAAAACTTGACGCATACGCCACCATCCCATAACGTGAGACACGTCCGTAAGTTGGCTTAATCCCTGTCAAACCACAAAATGACGCAGGTTGACGAATCGAGCCGCCGGTATCTGAGCCTGTGGCAAAGGGCGCAAAACCTGCCGCAACCGCTGCCGCGCTCCCACCCGATGAACCGCCTGGTACGCGGCTGACATCCCAGGGGTTGTGCACGGCGCCAAAGTATGATGACTCATTGTCCGAGCCCATCGCGAACTCATCCATGCTGGTTTTGCCAAGCATAACTAAGCCTGCATTTTGGCAGTTTTCAACGATAGTAGCGTTGTAAGGCGCCACAAAGTTTTCTAGCATTTTTGAGCCACAAGTGGTTAAAACGCCTTGGGTACAAAAAATGTCTTTATGAGCCAGTGGCACGCCCGTCAAGTCTGCGCCTTTGCCTTCTGCCAATAATTTATCGGCGGCGGCAGCTTGCGCTAACGCTTGTTCAGGCGTGACTGTGATAAAGCTGTTAATGGCTTTATCATGCTGGGCAATCCGATTGAGAAAGTGCTTGGTAAGTTCGGTACTGCTAAAGTCTTTATTTTTTAGACCTGCTGCCAATTGGGCAACCGAAAACGTATGTAGTTCAGACATAATTTTCACTTATAATTAATTAACAAAAATTTGACGAGGTATTCGATGAGCTGTGGCTTATTCAATGACCTGTGGCACAAGGTATAAGCCATCAGCAACGCTTGGCGCAATGGATTGGTAAAGCTCACGATTGACTTCAACCCCATCACCGCCAATAACATCTTCACGCAGTGGCTGGGTCATATCATGGACATTGGTAAGCGGTGCGATATTGTCAGTGTTGACCTCTGCCAAAATATCCATCATCGATAGGATTTTGCTTAGGTCATTGGCATAACTATCTGCCTGCTCAGCGGTCACGCCAAGCCGAGCAAGTTTGGCGATGTTCATAATTTCATCAGTTGAAAGCGTCTGCGACATGATGAGTTCCTTAAGTACAAACAAAAATAAAAAACGGACAAACAAGGCAAATGTTCGATGCGATTTTAAACCAGCCAATTATAGCAACAGGCTATAATAAAAGAGGATAAAACCTGATAAAAACAGTTGCATAAGTTTAGTTACTTTTAATAACAAATTTGAAAAAATAGGGTGATGTGACCTAAATAATTTGTCACAAAAAATTCGTGAATAAAGATAGAATGTGATTAAATCACTATATTTTGCGATATTTTACCGCTATAATCTAGCACTATTCTTACTAAACGCAAATTAATCGCATTAAAGTCACTATCGCCTAAAACTCTTTAAAATCATCGTCAGCTTTTTTTATGTAAAAAGATAGCCTTTTAACTGTTAATCGTTAAGAGTTTCTTGCTATTTTTATGTAAAATATAGCGGCTATAAGCAGCTTGCTTCAGATTTTTTTGCTAGTGAGCAAATAGGGTGGTTTTGAAATATGGGCACTAGAAACATAGGTATTAGAAACATAGGCATTAACAGCTTTTAAATAAACGCTTTTAAAAAATGCCTCGTTGACTCGATGTGCGATTAAACACCCCGCTAATTTCTGCTTTGCTTGCAGTGTAGTTTTGTTATCACTGGGAAATGATACATGAGCCTCTTCGGATTTTTATCAAGTAATATCGCCATCGACCTTGGCACTGCCAATACGTTAATTTTCACCCCAGGTAAAGGTGTGGTACTCAATGAACCAACGGTTGTTGCGCTTCGTAGTAACCGCACCCAAAATCCTACCGTTGCGGCTGTCGGTATTGATGCCAAACAGATGCTAGGTCGTACCCCAGATAATATCACTGCGATTCGTCCACTCAAAGACGGTGTGATTGCCGATTTTGAAGTGACCCAAAAAATGCTCAAGCATTTTATCAACAAAGTGAAAGTCAAACGCTTTTTAGCCAATCCAAACGTGATTGTTTGTGTACCTTGTAAATCTACTTTGGTAGAGCGTCGTGCGATTCGTGAAGCGGTTGAATCGGCAGGCGCAAACAAAGCCTTATTGCTTGAAGAGCCTATGGCAGCTGCGATTGGCGCAGGGTTACCCGTGCATGAAGCCAGCGGTTCGATGGTGGTGGATATTGGTGGCGGTACCACAGAGATTGCGGTGATTGCGCTATCAGGCTGTGTGTATGCCGACTCCATCCGTATCGGCGGTGATGTGTTTGATGAAGCGATTATCACTCATGTCCGCCGTACTCACGGCTGTGTGATTGGTGAAACCACTGCTGAACGCATCAAAACCGAAGTAGGGACGGCTATTGAAGATCCTGAAAACCCCTTGGAAGTGGAAGTGCGTGGTCGTAGCATGGCAGAAGGCGTGCCTAAATCATTTGTGGTGACATCCGCCGAAATCCAAAAAGCCTTAAGCGACCCTATTGCTGGTATCATCTCAGGTGTCAAAGCGGCGCTTGAGCAAACCCCGCCTGAATTATCAGCTGATATCGCAGAGCGTGGTATTGTATTAACCGGTGGTGGCGCACTATTACGCAATCTTGATGAACTGATTTCACGCGAGACAGGCTTGCCCGTCACGGTAGCTGAAGACCCACTGACTTGTGTCAGCCGCGGGGGTGGTAAAGCGCTAGAGTTTATCAATAACAAAGCATTGAATATGATTTTTGTCTGATGTTAGCTGATGTGTTACCGTTAACCGCTATTTTTTAATAGCGGTTTTATTGCTTTATTGACAAGATGATTTTACGATAGTTTTTTTTAAAAGATTTTTGCTACCCTTATCTGTATTGTTACCGCTTGCTGTATTGACTGTCACGATTTTACTTGGATGTTATTTATGTCACTTACCATTTTTACTCAACAACCGCTCGCCATTCGCAAGACCCTTATTGTGGTGTTTGCGGCGATTGTGCTGATGTTATTGGATAGTAAAAATAGCAGTTGGTTTCAGCCAGTACGTACCGCGACCCATGCCGCCATGCAGCCCATCTATCAAGTATCGGCTTACCCAAGTTTTTTTGCAGGCTGGCTTGATAGCACCATGACCGAAAAAGAAGCGTTACGCCGTGAGAATGTCCAGTTAAAAGCTGAGCTTGTCCATGCCAAAGCGCAATTGCAGCAGCAAGACTATCTTGTTGCGCAAAATGCCCGACTGCAAGGGATTTTATCCGCCACCACACCAGACCAGTTTAATTTGCTGTTGTCGCATGTCATTGGTACCGATAGCAATCCACTGCGGCAAATGGTGGTCATCAATAAAGGCAGCAAAGACGGGGTGATTGTGGGGCAAACGGTGATTGATGAAAACGGCATTCTTGGACAAGTCGTCAATGTTTATCCCGATACCTGCCGTGTG
This sequence comes from Moraxella osloensis, assembly GCF_001553955.1. Lineage (NCBI taxonomy): Bacteria > Pseudomonadati > Pseudomonadota > Gammaproteobacteria > Moraxellales > Moraxellaceae > Faucicola > Faucicola osloensis. The sequence goes on along the minus strand of NZ_CP014234.1, from coordinate 1,019,000 downwards.
GTGTTAATCAGCGATGACCAACAATCCGTTGCAGTGACTATCAAACGTACTGGGCAAAAAGCCATCGTGTCGGGTAAAGGTAATCCGCAGTATTTGGCGCTAGATTATATCTTTAAGGCATCAGATGTACGCATTGGCGATGAGCTGATTTCATCAGGGCTTGGTGGTCGAATTCCTGCTGGATTTCCTGTTGGGCGTGTGGCAAAAGTAGAAGCCGAGCAAGCAGGGGGCTATGCCAAGATTATGGTGAAACCCGCTGCCAATTTTATCAATACGTCTTATGTTTTATTGCTTCAGCAGAAGGTTTAAAATCACCGATTATGGTCGTCGTTCAGCGCAAAAAAACCAAACAGCATTTATATATTGTGATGGCAATCAGTTTTATCATCGCATCGGTACTTAGTGTGTATCCGCTGTCGGCAGAGATTGCGCTATTTCGTCCGATGTGGATGATTATGATGCTGATTTTTTGGCTGATATTTCAACCGACTTTAATCGGCATGGGATTGGCGTTTGTGGTTGGTTTGTTTGCTGATTTACTCACAGATAGCCGAATCGGTCAGCAAGCCTTATGTGCGGTGCTGGTGGCATTTTTTATTAAGTTTGTTAGTGGTTATGTACGTCAATTGTCCTCGAACTTGGTATGGCTACTTGCGGGCGCCTGTTTGCTGATTTATCAATTGGGGTTAATTTTTCTGCATTTATTTACCCAAGGGGTGTTTGCACCCCAATTACTTTATACGGTTGCCGTCAGCACCTTAATTTGGCCGCTGTTAGTCGCTGTCATGCTACGTTATACGCGATAAGCGTATTGAGAAGTTATTATGTATCAATTTAATGCCACTATACCGATTATCTTGGCGTCCACATCACCGAGGCGGCGTGAGTTATTAGATCAAGTTGCGCTGCCACATACTTGCGCGGCAGTCAGCATTGATGAAACACGGCTAGTAGAGGAAGCGGCGATTGACTATATTGGGCGTATGGTGAGTCAAAAAGCACAAGCCGCTTTACAAGTTTTGCCAAAGGCTATGACCGAGTGTGTGGTGATTACCGCCGATACCATTGGCGTATTGCCGGATGGGGCAGTGCTGCAAAAACCTAGCGATTTTGCTGATGCTTGTGCGATGTGGCGGCAAATGAGCAATGCCTCGCACCAAGTATGGACCGCAGTGCAAGTGAGCCGAATGGCGCAGCGTGGCGGTCAATGGCAGATGGATTATGCTGAGCGCACTGTGGTGAGAACTGATGTCAAATTTATCGCACTCACTGACAGCATGATGGCGCATTATTGGCATACGGGTGAACCACAAGACAAAGCCGGCGGTTATGCCATTCAAGGACTGGGCGCTGCGTGGGTCAAAGCGATTGACGGTAGCTATAGCAATGTGGTTGGACTGCCGTTGGTGGAAACGTTGGACTTGCTTTCTCAGGCGATGCAAACCCATCAGTAAAAATAAACTTAAAAAAAAGCCATAAGTACAAATCTTACGGCTTTTTTTAGGATGCATGGATTAAGCCAATGTCGCTTTGACCAACTTTGAAATCAAAGCGGGGTCAGCACGACCTGCGGTTTTGACTTTCAGCGCATTCATCACAGCGCCCATTTGCTGCATTGAAGTGGCACCTTGCTCAGCAATTTCAGCAGCTACCAGATTGGCAATTTCTGCTTCACTCATGGGTTGTGGCAAGAATTGACTAATCACATCAATCTCAAATTGTTCTTTTTGTGCCAAATCTTCCCGACCATTGGCGGCAAAAATCGCGAGCGACTCTTGGCGCTGCTTGGTTTGTTTTTGTAAGATGTCTAGTACACCTGCATCATCGAGCGTTATTTGGCGGTCAATTTCGATTTGTTTTATCACCGCTTGTACGCTGCGTAGCACTTTAACTTTTTCAAGCTCACGCGCTTTCATGGCGGTCTTGACCACATCGGTAAGGGTGTCTTTTATGGTACTCATGGTTTTAACGCTCCTTAATGTTAGCTAATGGCGTTGTTAAAATTGTGGTTAGCAACATAGCATAAAAAAATCCACTTAACAAAGTGGATTTTATCATTTACTGGTATTGGGTGTCTTGCGACAAATTACCTTAGTAAAGACGAGTCGTGCGTACTGATTCACGTGACATTTTCTTTTTGTAACGTTTTACCGCAGCTGCTTTTTTGCGTTTACGTTCTTGAGTTGGTTTTTCATAGAACTCATGTTTACGTACATCTGCTAAAATACCGGCTTTCTCACAAGCACGTTTAAAGCGGCGAATTGCGATATCTACAGGTTCGTTCTCTTTTACCTTTACTGCTGGCATGTAGACTCCTTAAGTCTAGGCTGATTGATAGACAATGAATGTGCTATCAACAAAGCGGGGTTAGTGGGTCAGGAACATTAATCCGGCTGTATAGGTGATTATTAGCCAACCTACCCATGGTTTGGCATCAGCTCAGATTAGGATAAAAATAGGTGCGAATTTTAACTAAATATTGCATGTAAGTCAATGTAAATTTTAGCTTTTTAATAACTTATTAAATTAGAAAATCCTTCTCTTAGCCAATTGCCCTGTTTGAGCTAGCCAGTAAAAAATTTTGCCCGTTATCGTAACAAAATACACAACGATAGTAATGATTTAGCAAGGTGGCTTTAAAATGTTATTTTATTCATACCGCAGTAATGCTAATATAGTCACTAATTCTCATGTGATAACAACATACCACTAGATGTTGTACTAGTCATTTGCCAGGCGACATTAACACGTAAAACATTACCATGCAAAAACAGTTTGTAGGGCTATTAAAAATTTATACATTGATGTGAAACTAGATTTCACCTTATTTGAAAGGAAAAGGTTATGCTACCGATATCAACACGCAATGCCACGCTAGCCAGTCTTATGATTGCCTTGGGTCTTACCATGAGCGCATGTAGTAAGCATGAATCAGCCGAAAGCAAACCAACCGAAGAAATTGCCGCAGAGCAAGGTGAAATCGCTCGTGCAAACCATCCCATGCCAGTAGCTTCACAGCCTGCTTCGTTTGTGCCACCGACAGCCGCCTCAGCCGCTGCCACCACGACGACAGCAACTGCTACCCCAGTTTCTGCTGATGCTGGCGAAAAATTGTTTGGTAGTGTATGTGCCACTTGTCACACAGCAGGCTTGATGGGCGCCCCAAAACTTGGTGATAAAGCCGATTGGGCACCTCGCATTGCGCAAGGTAAAGACACGCTTTATAAACACGCCATTGTCGGCTATCAAGGAAAATCCGGTGTAATGCCAGCCAGAGGCGGTAGCCAAGCCTCGGATGAGGAAGTAAAAGCTGCGGTTGATTATATGGTCTCAAAAGCAAGCTAATAGGTATTGCGCCCTCTATAAAATCAAGGCTATACATTCAAGCCTATGCAATGAAGCTTATGCAGCAATTAGCATTGAGCATCTCACTACATCCAGTCAGTAATAAAGCCATCAGCAGTAAACCAGTCACTAGCAAAATAGTTGGCTGGTTTTTTTATACGTTTTTTATACCCAATGTGCTTTGTTTTAACCCGCAGTTTGGGTATGATGAATGGCTATGTTCAATCACCACACCCTGTTAAGAAACCGCCATGACACCTGCCGTTAATCTTGCCAAAAAACTAAAAATCAACTTCCAGTTACATGAATACCAGCATGACGCGCATAGTGAAAGCTATGGGCTTGAAGCGGCAGAGAAACTACAAGTTAAGCCGAAGCGGGTATTTAAAACCTTGGTGGTACAAGACGACAATGACAAACTCGCTGTTGCCATACTGCCTGTTGAGCATTTACTAAACCTAAAAAAAATCGCCAAAGCCATCGGCAGTAAAAAAGCACAAATGGCAGACCCCAAATTGGTAGAACGTACCACAGGCTATGTGCTAGGTGGGGTAAGCCCGCTAGGTCAAAAAAAACGTCTGCCCACGGTCATCGATCAGTCGGCACAACACTTTGCAACCATTTATTGTAGTGGCGGTAGACGCGGCTTGGAGATTGAGTTGTCGCCGTCGGATTTAGCAGGCGCAGTAAACGCCAAGTTTGCAGATTTAATTCAAGAATAAAGGAGAACACCATGCCCAATGTCATTATTGAAGTGAGTCACGACCATCTTATTAGTCAGCCCGATAGCCTATTAGCGCGGGTCAATGATACGCTATGGCAGTCTGGCAATTTTAAGCTACAAAGTGATATCAAATCACGTATTTACTACCCAAATCACGTATTGGTAGGACTGACCGATAGCGGAGATGAAGCCTTTGTTATGGCGCATTTTTATCTGATGCCAGGGCGGGATGACGCTACCATTCAATCATTGGCGCAGCGCATTGCCGATGCTATCAAAGCGCATCTGCAGGAATTCGAAAGTGAGGTGCCTGTTGGCAGTTTACAGATTTGCGTCAATTCCACTATTCTAAGCACTAACTATGTCAAGCAAATCATTTGATTATTCTAGACGATTCAATGATATGCTTGCTTACTGTGGCTTACCGATAAGATAGTAAGTTTGGCAACAAAACCCGCGGCAGCAGCGGCCCCGTTGCTAGCCAATGACTAAACAGTCATTTGCGCTATTCTCAACTTATCGCAAACATAGTAAACTAGTCAAGATTTTGTTTTGTCTGCGGTATGTAAAAATTTTAATAAGCATCTTTTCACAAGCATCTTTTAAAGACATCATATAAAGACATCGTGCAAAACATCATTTTTTCGGTTTTCCCCGTTGATTTCAACATAACTCAAGGAGTTAGCAATGATTTATCAAGGAAATAGCATCTCGGTATCGCTACTCGAAGACGGTATTGCTAAATTAAACTACGATAATCAAACTGAGAGCGTTAATAAATTTGACCAAGCCACCATCAAAGAATTTGGCGAAGCAGTCACGGCATTAGAACAATCTTCAGACGTTAAAGGTCTCATCGTTACTTCAGGAAAAAAAGTTTTCATCGCTGGTGCGGACATCACTGAATTTGTTGGTAATTTCAAAAAACCAGAAGGCGAGATTGCTTCTTGGGTATTTGACATCAACAAAACATTCAACCGTTTTGAAGATTTGCCTTTTCCAAAAGTTGCGGCAATCAATGGCGCATCCATGGGCGGTGGTACAGAGATGACGTTGGTGTGTGACTACCGTGTCATGAGTGACAAAGCGAGCATCGGTTTGCCCGAAGTTAAATTGGGTATCTTCCCAGGCTTTGGTGGTTCAGTGCGCTTGCCACGTATCATCGGTATCGATAATGCGCTTGAAATCATCGCAACTGGCGAAGCACAAAAACCAGCCGCTGCATTGAAAGTCGGTATGGTGGATGCGGTTGTTGCCGCAGACCAGTTAGAAGCTTCGGCGATTGATTTAGTCAAAAAATGTATCGCAGGCGATCTAGATTGGAAAGCACGCCATGACGAAAAAATCAATCCAGTCAAATTAAACGCCCTCGAACAAGCGATGGCATTTAATTCAGCCAAAGGTGTACTGTTCTCAAAAGCCAATCCAGCGCATTACCCAGCGCCAAAAATCGCGTTAGAGTCCATCGAAAAACACGTGAACCTACCCCGTGACAAAGCCTTAGAAATTGAATCTGCAGGTTTTGCAAAAGCCGCAAAAACCCCACAAGCAGAAAGCCTAGTCGGTCTATTCTTAAACGACCAAGCCGTTCGTAAACTCGCTAAAACTCACAGCGCCAAAGCGCATGATATTAAACAAGCTGCTGTATTGGGCGCAGGTATCATGGGTGGCGGTATCGCTTACCAAGCTGCCTCAAGAGGCTTGCCCATCATCATGAAAGACATCAAGGCAGAGCAGCTTGACTTAGGTATGCGCGAGGCCGTCAAACACCTATCAAGCGGTATGGCACGCGGTAAAGTAACCCCAGAACAAATGGGCGAAACCTTAAGCCGTATCCGTCCTACACTCAACTACGGTGATTTTGGTGAGACTGATATCGTGATTGAAGCGGTTGTTGAAAATCCAAAAGTTAAACACGCGGTATTAAAAGAAGTTGAAGGGCTAGTTAAAGACAACTGTATCCTAGCATCTAACACCTCGACCATCTCTATCACCTACCTAGCTTCGGTACTAGAGCGCCCAGAAAACTTCGTCGGCATGCACTTCTTTAACCCAGTCCATCGTATGCCGCTGGTTGAAGTAATTCGTGGTGAAAAATCCAGCGAAGAAGCGGTAGCGACCACGGTAGCGTTAGCAGAAAAAATGGGTAAAGTGCCCGTGGTGGTAAATGACTGCCCAGGTTTCTTAGTAAACCGCGTATTATTCCCTTACTTCGGTGCGTTTGACTTATTGATCAAACAAGGCGCTGATTTTGTTCAAATTGACAAAGTCATGGAAAAATTTGGCTGGCCAATGGGTCCTGCTTACTTGATGGACGTTGTGGGTATCGACACAGGCGTTCATGGGGCAGAAGTGATGGCACAAGGCTTCCCAGACCGTATGAAACCAGACTACAAAGTAAGCGGTCAGATATTGTTTGAAGCCAATCGTTTAGGTCAAAAAAATGGCGTTGGTTTCTACAAATATGAAACGGATAAAAAAGGCAAGCCAGTTAAAACTGCCGATCCACAAACCGTTGAATTACTAAAACCATTTATCGATGCGCCAAAACAGTTTGAAGACCAAGAAATCATCGATCGCATGATGATTGCATTATGTAATGAAACGGTTCGCTGCTTAGAGGACAACATCGTATCGACGCCTGCAGAAGCAGACATGGCGATGATTATGGGTATCGGTTTCCCGCCATTCCGTGGTGGTCCATGCCGTTATATCGACCAAATCGGCCTACAAAATTACCTAGCCCTTTGCGACAAATACGCAAGCTTAGGTAAAGCCTATGAAGCGCCACAAATGATCCGTGATATGGCGGCAAATGGTAAAACTTTTTACCCACAAGCGTAATCGACGATTATAAATTTTAAGGAGAATAGAATGACTACATTAAGTCCAAAAGATGTCGTGATTGTCGATGGCGTTCGTACCGCAATGGGCAAATCAAAAAATGGTATGTTCCGCAATGTACGCGCTGACAGCATGTCTGCGGAGCTCGTTAAAGCTTTGGTAGCGCGTAACCCGTTTGATACCAAACTTGTAGAAGATGTCATCTGGGGCTGTGTCAACCAAACCCTAGAACAAGGTATGAACATCGGTCGTAACATCGGTTTATTGGCTGAATTACCCCGTACCACAGCAGGTCAAACGGTCAACCGTCTATGTGGTTCATCCATGCAAGCACTTCACACCGCAGCGGCACAAATCATGACCGGTCAAGGTGATGTGTTTATTATCGGCGGTGTTGAGCACATGGGTCACGTGGGCATGATGCACGGTATTGACATCAACCCAGAGGCTTCAAAATACTATGCAAAAGCCTCTAACATGATGGGTTTAACCGCTGAAATGCTTGGACGTATGAATAACATCAGCCGTCAAGAACAAGATGCGTTTGGTGTAGAATCACATCGCCGTGCGTGGGAAGCGACACAGCAAGGTCGTTTCAAAAACGAAATCATCGGCATTGAAGGTCATGACGAAAACGGTAACCTACAACTTTGCACCATCGATGAAGTGATTCGTCCTGATGCCAACATGCAATCATTTGCGGCATTACGTCCCGTATTTGATCCTAAAGGTGGTACAGTGACAGCCGCCACCTCATCAGCCTTGTCTGACGGTGCATCTGCGATGCTTATCATGTCTGCACAAAAAGCCAAAGACTTAGGGTTAACACCGCGTGCCCGTATTCGCGGTATGGCAGTTGCAGGCTGTGATGCCGCTATCATGGGTTACGGTCCAGTACCTGCTACCCAAAAAGCCTTAAAACGCGCTGGCATGAGCATCGACGATATGCAAACCATCGAACTTAACGAAGCATTTGCCGCACAGGGCTTATCGGTTCTTAAGGGCTTAAACCTACAAGACAAATTAGACATCGTTAACCTAAACGGTGGTGCTATTGCATTAGGTCACCCACTAGGCTGTTCTGGTGCACGTATCACCACCACACTTCTAAATGTGATGGAACAACAAGACACCCAACTCGGTCTTGCCACCATGTGTATTGGTCTGGGTCAAGGGATTGCCACCATTATTGAACGTGTATAATTATTTTGTTATCAAAAAAGCCCTTGATTTCAATCAAGGGTTTTTTTACGCGTAAAGTTTTTTACCCATATTTTTTACTAATTTTTTATCCCTTCTTCTTTATCACTGTTTGCTTACTACTATTGTTTTACTATAAAATCTAAGAAATTTTTTACCAAATCTGTTATGTTATCTAGATAAAAATAGATAAAAATAGATAAATATGGGTGTATTGTGAGTTTATTTCAAAATCTACTAATTATTTGTATATTAGTGTTGATTTCCAGTTTTTTCTCCATTTCCGAAATCGCCTTGGCAGGGGCTAGGCGCATCAAGCTAAAGTTGTTGGCAGAATCGGGTGACAATCGCGCCAATAAAATTTTGCATTTACAAGAAAATTCTGCCGAATTTTTTGCTACCTCACAAATTGGGCTAAATGCCGTGGCAATTTTGGGCGGTATCGTCGGTGAGTCTGCGCTTCGCCCCTACTTTATTGACCTTATTTCCCCATTTTATCAAGGCAAAATGCTTGATAATATCGGTTTTATAATGTCATTTTTGTTTGTCACTTTGTTGTTTATTTTGTTTGCCGATTTGATTCCTAAACGCATTGGCATGATTAACCCAGAACGCGTGGCGTTAGCGGTGATTGAGCCTGTACTACTGTCAATCAAATTATTTAAGCCGCTGGCTTGGATTATCAATGGGCTGGCAAATCTGATTTTTAGAATTTTTAAAGTCAACATGGTGAGAGAAGAAAATATCACCTTTGATGACGTTTCGGCTGTGGTGGATGCAGGGGCGCAGGCGGGGGTATTGCTCAAGCAAGAACATCACTTTATCGAAAACGTCTTTGAGCTTGAAGAACGCAACGTGCCCTCTAGCATGACCACCCGTGAGGATGTGGTGTATTTTACCCTTGGCGAGTCTGAGCAAAGTATCCGCCAAAAAATCGCAAGTTACCCGTATTCAAAATTTTTGGTATGTAAAGATAGTATTGATGAAGTGATTGGCTATGTTGATACCAAAGATATCTTGGTAAAACTTCTTAGTAACCAGTCGCAAATTTTGCTCAATGAAACTACGATTCGTAATGTATTAATCATCCCCGATACCTTAACCTTATCTGAGCTGCTAGACCGTTTTCGCTCCAGTAAAGAAAAATTTGCTGTGGTGATGAACGAGTATGCGCTCATTGTCGGTGTCATTACGCTATCTGATATCATGATGACAGTGATGGGGGACTGGGTCGCACCGATTGAAGATGAGCAGCAGATTATCCAGCGTGATGAATTCTCATGGCTGATTGAAGGTACCACCCCGATTGAAAATGTCAAACATGCGCTCGGTATCGAAGATTTTCCTGATTGGGATAATTATGAAACTTTAGCGGGTTTTATGATGTATAAACTGCGTAAAATTCCCCGTCCTGCGGATTTTGTTGAATATCAAGGTTATAAATTTGAAGTAGTCGATATTGATCATCATAAAATTGACCAATTACTCGTGACCCGTTATATAAAAGACGACGAAAATCTAATTATCAGCGATAGTTAGTCAAGGTGAATAGGTAATACTGCCGCTTTGAATTGAAATTGATTAACTTTTTTCACGTTTCTTGTTAAAGTAGTTCATGGTTTCACCAAATCGTGAACTTTTTTCTTTTGGGCTTGGCAAACGGTAAAATTATTTTATGCTTGAAATCCGCCACCTTCAATTATTGACCGCGCTACGTGAGCAAGGCTCGCTTGCTGCCGCGGCTGAGGAATTGTATGTTACTGCATCAGCAGTCTCCCATCAGCTTAAAGAAATCGAAAATTATTATGGTGTTAGCCTCGTCAATCGCCGCTCAAGACCGCTAAGCTTTACCCCGGCAGGCAAAGAAGTACTCAAGCTTGCGGACAGTGTGCTACCGCAATTTAATCGTACCACTGCCAACCTTAAAAGACTGGGTCGTGGTCAAACGGGGCAATTGCGTTTGGCCTCAGAATGTCATAGCTGTTTTGATTGGTTGATGCCTATTCTTAATCGTTATCGCAGAGAATGGCAAGACGTTGAGCTGGACTTTAGCTCAGGCTTTGAACCTGAGCCTCACCAAATGCTACTCGATGAAGAAATTGATGTGCTCATCACAGCCAGTCGCTTACCCTTGGAGGGCATCAGCTATCTGCCGTTATTCCAATATGAAAGTCGCTTGGTGTTGTCACCGACACACCCATTAGTCGATAAAAAATCGCCGATTTTGCCAGAAGATTTGATTGATGAAACGCTCATCGTCTATCCTGTGGAAGCCAAGCGGCTAGATATCATCGCGCATTTTTTTGCGCCTGCAGGACTTGCGCCCAAGAAACTAAGAACCACAGAATTGACCGCCATGTTAATTCAGCTGGTTGCCAGTGAACGAGGGGTTGCCTCGTTACCGAATTGGGTGGTCAATGAATACGAAAAAAAAGGCTGGGTAATATCAAGGGCGCTGGGGGAAGGCGTGTTTTGCCAGCTTTATGCGGCGACCCGCAGCACAAGTAAAGAGGTGGCTTATATTCAAGGGTTTTTGGATTTACTGCCAGAGATTACCCATAAATCGATATTACCCGCCCATCATTGAGTTTAATGGGTTAGACCTAATCAATTGAAAATGCTGGGTGTGGCATTATGACACTTATGTTGGTGTATGCCACACCCAAATTACATACCCACACACGCCAAAGAGAGCAAGTAGAATGGGATTACTTTGAAACTAGGTTAACCTCTTCAGGTGAGATATGCGTTGTCGCCAATACTGTTGGTTCATCGTATTCAACTTTTTCAGTAACCAATTCCTCATGGCGCAGGGTTACAGGAATTTGCGTTTCATGACTGACATTTTGAGTCATTAACTGTACTTTTTCCGCCACAATGGTTTCAATATTTACTTTAGCTATTTGTTGAAGTAGAGGAATCTCAATCGCGGTATCGCCTAAAGTAATGGCTTGCCCATTTACCATCAACTGTGGCACATTGACGTTATTAGTAACTACGCTGACTAAATTATCTTGAGAGGCACTAGGCTTTGCAAATACATGTTCAATCACTAACACTTCTTGATTGAGTGTCACAGGAACGTTAACCGTTTGGCTGATGATTTTTTTTGATAATTTAATATTGTCTTTAACAAACCGCTCAATTTGCACTTGGGGGCGTTCAGCTAACAGTTCTAAGGTGTTGGTGGTATCTTCACGAAGATCGACGGTTTTGACAATGTTATCATGAGTATGGCTATCAGGGGTGTTTAGTTCAGTAGTATTCATCATCGGGTTTTTCATCGAGTGTTTTCCATTGCAAAGTTATTGTTCCAAAATTTTATAATAATATATGACAACCACAAAAAAGACAGATGAAATCATCTGCCTTTTTCAAGCCAATGGCAACACCGTTGGCAGAAGTTAAACTTTATTTTTAATGATATTAATTATCAAAGTTTACGGGGCGCATTTGGATCAAATGCAGGTGATACATTACCATCGACGGTATCAACACCTGTTACACGCTCAACGCCATCTTTTTGTACATCTAACTCTTCACGGCGAACGGTTTCATTAAAGGTCTCAGTGCGAGTTTGTGCCACTTTATCTACGTTAACTTCTTCAGTGACATAAGTTTGTTTGTTGACATTTGCACGTTCTGCTTCAAGTTCAACCTCAATAGTAGCATTGTCATTATCACCAATGCTGCGGTCAGTAGGTCTGTTAACTGGCGTACGCTGAATATGCGCTTGTTCTTCAGTTAACTCAACATTGACAGTGCGGGGCTCAGACACAACATGTTTACCAACTTTTAATAAACCCGCTACGATTTTGTCTTTATTGACTGAAATGCGTTCTTCAAGTAACTGTAATGTATTAGGTGATTGGTAATCGTTATCAGTAAGCTTAACAGGTGTGGCCGCACGGTCAAATACGTGACGGTCACGAACCGTTTGTTCTTCAATACTGTAGTTGTAGTCAGGATCGTAGCTATCCATTGTTTCAACAGTATCTCGGCTGAGCGAATCAAAGTATACATTGTCGTCTTGAATACGAGCTAGACCCGCTGGTACTAAAACTTCTTTCGAGCTAAACCAGCCACCTACATCTACAATGAAGTAGCGAATGCGGCCTGTGCTCTCATCAACTAAAGCACCTTGAATACTACCCACTTTGTCGCCATTGGCGCCATAAGCGGTTTTACCAGTTGGATCAAAATAATCGTTACCTAAAAGGTCAACGTGGGTGTCTTGGATATCGCGTAAACGTATTAAACTTGCCATGGAAAAATCTCCTTTAGATATCTTATTGTTTATTTTTTATTAAGGTAGTTAAGTTAAAAACTAAATAAATATAAGATAATTTTTTATAGTTAAATGAAAGTTGTTATAATAAAATTTTTAAAATTCAACAAATTAGATGTTTCACAGCTACTTGGTTGTTGAAACAGATACTTGATTGTTGAAATCGCCGATGAGAAAAACGATGAAAAATGCCATACGCTTAATCGTTCGACTTGCAAACAAGATTACTGAAAAAAGCTCCCATTAAGTAGTAGGATTTGATAAATTTTTGTTTAGAGGGTGTAATTGGCAGTTGTCTTAAGTAACTTTTGCAACCAAGCGTAAAAAAAATTGGCTTTTAGCAATAAAGTAAAAACATATAAAAAAATTGGGTAGAGCACATTGCGCAAACCATGGCTGTAAACCCCAATAATGCATTATAAAAAATGCGTTATAAAAACATAGCACTAGGTGATTTTAATGAAAAAATATCAGGGCAAAATAACCTGCTGGCAGGATGATAAGGGCTTTGGGTTTATTGAGCGAACGGATAACAATTTGCAAGACCCAGCTATTTTTTTTCATATCAGCGAATACCGAGCGAACCAACGCCCTGTGCTTAATGAAGCGGTAGTTTTTGAAATAGGGCAAGGCAGAGATGGCAAACCCTGCGCTGTCAACGTGCAGCAACAGACGTTTGTCAGACAAAAAATTGCCCAACAGAATGCCCGCCAAGTTCGTCAAGCTCAAAATGACCTTAAAAATCAAACATTACTCACGTGGGTGGCTATTGGGGTGCTGTTTTTTGTGTTACTGACCGCTGTTGTACTGGTTAAGCACTTACCCTTATGGATTATTGGTTGGTATTTTGCAATAAGTTTGGCGACCTATCTGCTGTACGCGCATGACAAAAAAGCTGCCAAAAATGGTGATTGGCGTGTGCAAGAAGCGTCACTTCATAAATTGGCTTTTGCTGGGGGATGGGTAGGGGCGGCGTTTGCCCATTGGTTATTGCGCCATAAATCGACCAAACCAGAATTTCGTAGGGCTTTTTACTTGACAGTGATCGGCAATCTCTTAGCTTTGGTAATCATCAGTTATATCAACATGAAAATCAGATGATTGCTTAATAGTTCGATTGTTATAGATCGATTGTTAAGCAAAAAAAATCCCTAATATAGCTTAGGGATTTTTTTAGCATGAGACAATTAGATTAATTCAATCGCTAAGGCAACGGCTTCTCCGCCACCGATACATAGGCTAGCAATGCCTTTTTTGCCGCCTGTGCGTTTGAGTGAGTTGATGAGTGTGACTACGATACGCGCACCTGATGCCCCCACGGGATGACCTAATGCACAAGCACCGCCTTCGATATTAACCTTAGCATGGTCAAGGTCATTTTCTTGCATAGCAAGCATGGTTACCATGGCGAATGCTTCATTGATTTCCCAAAGATCAACGTCTTCTTTAGTCCAGCCAGCTTTTGCTAAAACTTTTTTCACACACTCGATGGGCGCGATGGTAAATTCGCTTGGGTGTTGTGAGTGGGTAGCTTGGGCAACGATACGTGCAAGTGGTTTTAACCCTTTTTCTTTGGCTTTGTCTTCTGACATCAATACAACGGCGGCTGCCCCATCAGAGATTGAGCTTGAGTTAGCGGCAGTGACGGTACCATCTTTTGAGAACGCAGGTTTTAAGGTTGGGATTTTGTCTACATTAGCTTTACCGGGTTGTTCGTCCGTGTCAATGACCACATCGCCTTTACGAGTTTTCACGGTGACTGGAACGATTTCGTTTTTGAAGTGACCTTCATTGATGGCAGTATTGGCGCGTTTTAGCGATTCGATAGCAAATGCATCCATCGCCTCACGTGTGATGCCCCGTTTATCTGCCATTTCTTGCGCAAATGCACCCATTAACTTGCCGGTATCAGCATCTTTAAGACCATCTAAGAACATGGTATCTTTGATCTCGCCATCTCCCATGCGATAACCACCACGTGCCTTTGGTAGTACATAAGGGGCGTTGGTCATTGATTCCATACCACCTGCTACCACGATATCAAACTCACCACTACGAATTGAGTTGGCACCTAGCATGATAGCTTTCATACCAGAACCACAAAGTTTGTTGACATTGACTGCGCCTGTGGCATCTGGGATACCTGCTTTACGCATCGCTTGACGCGCTGGGCTTTGTCCTGCACCGGCGGTTAAGATACAACCCATGATAACTTCGTCAATCTCTTCTGGTTTTACGCCAGCACGGTCAACGGCTTCTTTAATGACGGTTGCACCAAGCTCTGGCATTGATACTTCGTTCAAATCACCTTGGAATCCACCCATTGGGGTGCGAACGCCATCTACGATTACGACTGAATTTTCCATATTAAATTTCCTTTGAGTTAGGGTTTTTGGTGTCACAAGCAAACTACGACCTAAATCATTACGGTCTATAAACAAGGCTGTAAACGCCAACCATGCCAATCACAATAGATGTTTTAAGTTTTGCTAATGCGATACATTTCATATTATCATAGTTAAAATGTAAATTAAACTACTGAAAACACTGTAAAATATACCAATTAAGTCTACCCAAATCTTACTGCATCAACTCATCCAACCGAATGCGTATCACCTTATCGGTCACGGTATCTAACGCTTCAATTTTGGCAATCGCTTCATTCATATTGCGCTCAACAACGGGGTCAACCATAATAATGACAGGCAAGTCAGTGCTAGTATCATCATGTGCTGGCTGTTGCAAAATTGCATCAATACTAATTTTAGACTCACTTAAAATGCGGGTGACTTCCGCTAGTACACCCAAATCATCTTTGACTTGTAGACGCAGATAGTAGCCTGTGATCATTTCATCACTTGATAATATGCGTGTGTTATTGAGTGTCTCAGGCTGGAATGCCAGATGCGGCACCAAATTGGCGGTTGAATCATTGGTCTCTGCAAGGGCGCGTACCATGTCCACCACATCTGCCATCACAGCGGATGCGGTCGCGCCTGCACCAGCACCCGAACCGTAATACAAGGTTTGTCCGACAGGCTCTGCGTCAACCATGATGGCATTTTTTACCCCATTCACATTGGCAAGTAACACCTGTTTTGGAATCAAAGTCGGGTGTACACGTAATTCAATACCTTCTTCACCACTGTCTAAAATACGACGTTTGGCAAACCCTAAATGCTTGATACGGTAGCCAAGCTCGTTGGCATAACGTACATCTTGCTGGGTGATTTTGGTAATGCCTTCACAGTAAACTTTGTCAAATTGTAGCGGGATACCAAACGCAATTGACGCAAGTAGCGTTAATTTATGCGCAGCATCAATCCCTTCGACATCAAATGTCGGATCGGCTTCGGCATAACCCAGCGCTTGGGCTTCAGCGAGGACATCTGCAAAGTCGCGCTTTTTATCGCGCATTTCAGTCATGATAAAGTTGCCTGTACCATTGATGATACCTGCAAGCCAATCGATTTTGTTGGCAGCTAAGCCTTCACGCAAGATTTTGATAATCGGAATACCGCCGGCAACCGCGGCTTCATACGCCACTTTGACGCCGTTGGCATCTGCCTTGGCAAAAATCTCATTGCCATGTTCTGCCAATAATGCTTTGTTGGCAGTCACAATATGTTTGCCATGCTCGATTGCCGCTAAAATCACCTCTTTAGCCGTGGTGGTACCGCCCATCAATTCCACCACAATATCCACATCATCTTGCTGAATGATAGCAAGCAAATCGGCAGATTGTTTGATGTCTGTTGGAATATCGGTACGGTTGCGACGCGTCCCTACGTGGGTGATTTTAATCTCACGCCCTGTGCGACGTGTCATTTCATCAAGGTTGTTTTGTAGTAGTTCAACCACCCCAGTACCCACAGTACCAAGCCCTAAAATCGCTAATTGAATAGGTCGATTATTCATAAAAATAATTCTCAAATGTCAAAAATATAAAAATAAAAGTTCAAAAGTTGTCTAGCTAAATATACCATGCTAACTTGTGATTGGTAAGGTATAAAATCCAATTGCCCAAAAAAATTAAAATAAAAAAACCAGCTAATGAGTACTAGCTGGTTTGTATTCCATCAGGGGTGAACTTATTTGAGGTTGAGCGCCTGTGCCAATTCAGCAGGTGGCACATAACCGCCAAGTTGATGACCTTCTGTGTCAAACACGGCTGGGGTGCCATTGATACCTAAATTTGCGCCTAACTCATAAATTTTACGTACGGGGTTACTGCAAGTCGGTGCATTGATAGGCAGGCCCAATTTGGCATCGGTTAAAGCTTTTTTGCGGTCACTGCTGCACCAGATTTTTTCCATGATAGGCATGGTTTGTTCACTACGTGGCCAAGGTAGATAACGCACTTCGATACCCAGTGCATTTACTTCATCAATTTCACTGTGGAATTTACGGCAATAACCACAATCTGCATCGGTAAACACATAGATTGCCGCTTTCGTCTGCCCCTTAGCAGGGAAGATAATCATGTCTTTTTTATCAATAGTGGCAAGACTGGCTTTCGCATCTTGCGCTTGCAAGTTCGCTGAGATATGCTCAGGTTTGGCACCACCGACTTTGATGATATCGCCTTGTACTACATATTGACCTGTCGCATCGGTGAAAAACGCCGGTAAACCTTCGGCTTTAACCCAATAGATATTTGGCATACTGGTCGCTGTCACCGAGGTAATCTTTGCGGTGATACCTGATTCGGCTAAATTTGCCGCCAGCATTTGCTGTAGCTGTGATTCATTTTTTGTCACGGTGGCTGAGCTGCTACTCGCTTCGTGTTTCTGACTTTCAGAATTGACGGGTGTGCGCGATTGGGCATTATCACAACCTGCCAAACCAACAATGCCAGCCACGGTGATGACACTGGTAATTAAACGGGTAGCTAATGAGGTTTTAGAACGATAAGTTGCAAAACGAATGAGCATGAGAAAACCCACAGAACGTTAATATAGGTTTTTATTTTACCATATTGTTATGGCGTATGAGCGCTACCCCTGTCAACTTATTGTTAATAATCTATCAGGTCTACTAGGTCGGGGCTCACATTTTTGCCCGTTCCAATCTTTCTGCTCGTCTCAATCTTTCCGCTTGTTTCAATCTTTTGGTGCGCTAAAAGCAACCGGCTCAAAGCCAAGTTCTATTAATGGATTAAAAGGTTGTTTAACAAAGTTTGCTTAACTAGGTTTTTTAAAAAAATTCAGCGTTTAAGCAAATAACTTTTGATAAGTTGCAATACAATTTAAACATTGTGTTTGAATGACAAATTTGTAAACTAATAAATCGTCAGCTAGTTATAACTATTATTATTTTTTCATCTTTTACTATTTTTTAGGAATTTATCATGGCAATTGCTAGTTTGTTAACCTTACTCGATGATATTAGTGTCATCCTAGATGATGTATCGGTGATGACAAAAGTCGCTGCCAAAAAAACGGCGGGCGTGTTGGGCGATGATTTGGCACTCAACGCCAATCAAGTATCAGGGGTAAAAGCCGATCGCGAGTTGCCTGTGGTGTGGAGTGTCGCCAAAGGCTCTTTAGTCAATAAAGCGATTTTGGTGCCACTGGCTTTGATTATCAGTGCGATTTCGCAAGCCTTGGTGACCGGGTTATTGATGATTGGTGGTTTATATCTGTGTTATGAAGGGGCAGAAAAAGTGGTGCACAAATTTTGGCCACATTCTGGCAGTAATGACCCCGAGCAAGCCGAGCGGGTAGCAGCCAATGCCGATGAAAGTGTGGATTTGGTGGCGCATGAAAAAGAAAAAATTAAAGGGGCAGTGCGGACGGACTTTATTTTATCGGCTGAAATCATTGTGATTTCCCTCGGTACCATTGCGGCAACGGTGCCTTTACTGGATAAGGCAGTAACACTGGTAGTAATTTCACTCATCATGACAGTGGGTGTGTATGGCTTTGTTGCCATGATTGTCAAGATAGATGATTTGGGGTTGCACTTACAACAAAAGTCGTCATCAGCGGCACAAAATATAGGTAAAGCCTTATTAGCCTTTGCGCCTATTTTGATGAAAGTGCTATCAATCGCCGGTACTTTGGCGATGTTCTTGGTCGGTGGTGGTATTTTGGCGCATGGCTTTGGTGCGTTACATCATGGGATTGAGCATTTAGGTGACTTGTCAGGGGCGTTTTCAGGCTTAACCACTAACCTGTTAAATGCACTGGTTGGTTTGCTAGCAGGTTTAGTGGTAGTTGCGATCATGACAGTCATCTCAAAAATTCGTAATAAACCTGCCCATTAAACAAGCCCGCCCATTCATTGTATCCAAAATTTGTAGCTATAGTTAAAACTGTAATATAATAAGCATTTTAAACCAATACCACCATGCCCAAAATATACAACCAAGACTTACGAGACAGAGCCGTCAACCACTGGCAAAAGACAGGCAACAAAAGCAAAACAGCTAGGTTGTTTGAAATCAACCGCAACACCCTTGATGACTGGATAAAGCTCTATCAAGAACAAGGGAATACCAAGCCAAAACCCTTTGCACCTGTTGGCGTAAAACACATTATCACTGACCTAGTCGCCTTTGAGGACTATGTTAAATCACAAGAATTTGACACCGCAAAACAGCTTAGAGAACAATACTTAAAAGACCATCCCGATGTTGGTATTTCCTATAACGCCTTTTTACAAACCTTACGTCGAATCAAATGGAGTTTTAAAAAAAGACCCCGCTGTTTAAGCAAGCCGACCCCATAAAGCAAATTGGGTTTACACTGATGCTAGGTTTACTGCTTTTAACCTTAAGTATCACGGCTGACAACATACTGTTTATGGATGAAACAGGATTTTATCAAAGGCAATATTACACCCGCAGTTGGTCGCCTATTGGCAAGCCTTGTTATGCCAAAATCGATGCCAATAAAGGCAAACGCTTAAACTTAATAGGGGCGATGCGATTAAATGACTTTAAACTCATCGCACCTGTTACCTTTGAAGGTGGTTGTAAACGAGTGACGGTTGAAAATTGGCTACACACGTTGGGGCAATCTTTGCCAAAAGATGATAAGGGAAATTATCCAAAACGTGTATTGGTGTTGGATAATGCCAGATTTCATCATGGTGGCGATTTAAAGCAAATTGCGGAACTTTATAATATTGAACTGACGTACTTACCGCCTTATTCACCTGAACTCAATCCAATTGAGCAGTTGTGGGCAGTCATCAAGCAAAAGGTTCGTTTAACGCTAAGCAAGTTTGATACGCTTAAGGATTGTGTTGAAAGTTGCTTGGTATAATTCGGTTTTAACTATAAAATAAAAAAGCAGTTCATGTTGAACTGCTTTTTTTACTGTTATACATATACGCAAACACGATTGATTTACTGATTGTGCTGCGGCGTTACCGACTCATCGTGAGAGGGCGCTACGTCAGTTTGTGCGGTGGTCGTCGATTTTTTAGTGACAACAACGGCATTTTCCACCTTTTTACTGGTACGCGTTTTGGGTTTGGCTGCTGGTTTTTCGCTCGCCTTAGCTTTACGCGTACGGGTTTTCGGTGCTTTTGGGGTTGCCAAGGTCAGCATACCAACGGTTGCCGGTTTCATTTGTTCTGCCACACTTTCAATCATATTCTTATAACTTACGGGTGTGGTTTTACGTTTTTGCGCCGCTGCTTCTGCGCTATCTTCTATGTCCATTGCTTCAACACCTTCGCTGTCAGTATTAAAGGCTATTGCTGGTTCATCAGCTGTTGGCACTGAGTCAACGCCCTGATTCACTATAGCATCATCCGCTATTATTGTCGCATAGACTGGCTCGGTTGGTTGGTTAGCGACTGGCGCATTGTGCGCTTGTAAGTAAGCTTCGACCAATTTACCTTGCTCAATCAACGCATGACCTTTATCGCCCAAGCGCGCCACAATCCATGCGCCTACGCTACCTGCTTGATATGACAGGTGGTTTTGGCTGGGTGAGGCTGATTGAGTTGAGGCTGCTTCTACTTGACCGGTGACACTGTCAGTTTGATTGGGGGTAGGCTCAGCAACTGACGGGTTTGAGTCAGTCGGCGCTTGAGCGACAGCGGTATCAATTATGGCGCCGCGTGGATCATTGATGGCGCGTTTAGTCACTATTGGCAGCGCAGCGTCAGTTTTGCCTGCTTGGCATTGGAACTGACTGGCGGGCAAAATGGCCGTATGATAATCATCCAAGTTTTGCGCGGATAAACTGGCATAACCATAATTTCTAAAATACTGCCCAAAACGCTGTTGTTCAGCCACTACGACATTATCTTTTGCTGGGGTAGTGGTGGTAGCAGCTTGATGATTAAAAGCGTCGATGGCTTGGATAAAGCAGCTAACCACGCTGTCAGTTGCCATTTTTTCAGCAGCATTATCTAAGTACTGGTTAATAAACTGACTCACCGTACCTGAAATTTTTGTCACTGAAGGGGTCTCTACAGAGGCAACTGGGCTAAATTGCGCTTGATAAGCCTTGTACACTTCGCGTGGGTCATTTTTGGCACGACCTTGGCTCGGTGTCACTGCTAGCTCTGCAGTGGCAGGTTCAGCTGATGGCGCAGATGGTGTAGATGCTTTAGTAAGCTCTGCTACCTCGTCATTTGACACTATAACGCTGCTAGCGTTAACTGGCGTCTCAATTACCTGTTCGGGTGTTGTGGGCTCGGGTGTCGTAGCCGAGGCTATTGGCTGCACCTCAGGCTTTGCAATTTCCCCTTTGCTGGCATCTAGGGAGAGGTGCGTTGTTTCAACCGCAGCCATAGGTTGCTGTTGTTCAGTTTTAAATACTTGAACTTGCACACTGTTGGGGTCGCGTTGTCTGGTGCCTTTCGGTTTTTCTGCTCTGGATTGGTTGTTTTTTCTACCATCGACAGCGGCAACAGCGGTATCAGTCGCTGTCACATCAATGACTGCTGCGCTACTATCCTCATTCGCTAGTGTAGCACGACGTTCTTTGATGCCGCGGCTGTCACGGCGACTATTCGGCTCGCGTTTTGGCAGCTCACTAGTTTTGGCCGTTTTTGAGGTATCGTTTGACTGGTCTTTATTGCTGTCAGTGTCCTGTGATGAAACTTCCGCCTCACTCGTTTCAGATTGATAACGGTTTGGTTTTTTAGCCTTTGGTTTGCGGTTACCACGTTTACGGCGCTCGGCATCTTTATCGCTTGATTCAGCCGTGGCTGAAGGTTGTTGAGACGCTTCTTGATAAGGATTGGCACTAGTTTCACCGGTGTCAGCTGTCACCGCAGGGATGCTTGCCGTCAGTGCCGCGTGATTGATTTGACCTTGCACCCCCAAGCTTTGCGCGCCGGTATTGACGAGACTTTCAATCGCCGAAGCGGCATCTTGACCGCTAAAGTGTGGGGTGACTTGGGCTTGCTGGGTAGGGGCAAACAAGTTCGATAGCCAAGCGACTGCTGAAGTCGCAGGGACAGTGGCAGCCGGCTGCACGGGCTTTGGCGCGGCAGCTTTGGCGGCAGTCGTATTGTTGGCAGTTTGCTGAGGTTTGTTGGATGGCGTTGCAGGGTTAGGCGTGTTATTGACGGCGTTGCTAGCACTGCTCCAGGCATTATGATTACCTGTCGGGGCTACACGGCTGATTTCATTGTCATCGGTGTGCCAATTGCTAGTATCGTAGCCACGGTCTTTATATTCTTGTTGTTGGCTTTCGGCGACACGCTCATAGCTCGATGGCGCAAACCCATCACTGTTATAAGTGATATTAAACTCGGGGGATTCAAGATGGGCATGCGGCAAGATAGTAATGCGCGTGCCACTTTCTTGCTCAAGATACACCAGCGTCTCACGTTTTTCGTTGAGTAAAAATGCCGCGATATCGGTTGGCACTTCAGCTTGTATTTCGCCATGACGCTCTTGTAACGCCCGTTGCTCGATTTGACGCATGATTGATAAAGCAAGTGAACGCAAGTCACGAATCATACCGGTACCGTGACAACGCGGGCAGAGGTAACCTGTCGCTTCTTCAAGTGACGGACGCAGGCGTTGACGACTCATTTCCAGTAGTCCAAAACGTGAAATTTCGGCGAATTGGATACGCGCGCGGTCGTTTTTGGTGGCTTCTTTGAGACGATTTTCCACTTGTTTTTGGTGGTCATCGGTTGCCATGTCAATAAAGTCAATAACAATCAAACCACCCATATCACGCAGGCGTAACTGGCGGGCGATTTCATCTGCCGCTTCCAAATTGGTATTAAACGCCGTTTCTGAGACATCCGCGCCTTTGGTAGCTTTTGATGAGTTGATATCGATTGATACCAGGGCTTCAGTTTGGTCAATCACAATCGAACCGCCGCTTGGCAAACGTACTTCACGCTGGTAGGCGGTTTCGATTTGTTTTTCAATCCCAAAACGGGCAAACATCGGCTCATAGTCCGTGTATTTGCGCAGTTTATTCGCTTGCTGCGGCATCACCGCTTCAATAAAATTCGCCGCTTCATTATAAGCGTATTCATTGTCGATCCAAATTTCTGTGATATCATCACGCAGGTAGTCGCGTAAGGCACGGGTGACTACGCCCGCTTCTTGGTGCAACAGGCGAGGTGAGGGGAATTTTTGGCTTTGTTGTTGGATGCCTTTCCAAATGTTTAATAAATGGTCAAGGTCATGTTGCAATTCATCCGTGGTTTTACCAATCCCTGCGGTACGGATGATAACGCTCATGCCTTTAGGTAGTCTTAGCTCACTTAGCGCTTGCTTCATCTCATCGCGCAGCTTGCCAGAGATTTGGCGAGAGATACCGCCGCCACGCGCGTTGTTGGGCATCAATACCAAATAACGACCCGCCAATGAAATAAAAGTAGATAACGCCGCGCCTTTATTACCGCGTTCTTCTTTTTCCACTTGCACGATGAGCTCATCGCCTTCTTTAATCAGTTGTTTGATGTTATTGGTAGAGCGAGGGTCGCCTGCTAGATACTCTGGGGCGATTTCACGAATCGGTAAAAAACCTTGACGTTGCGAACCGTATTCCACAAATACCGCTTCAAGCGATGGCTCGACACGGGTCACATGACCTTTATAAATATTGGCTTTTTTTTGCTCGCGGGTACGGTTTTCTAAATCGAAATCATACAAGTGATTGCCATTGCACAGGGCAACACGGATTTCTTCGGCGTGGGTAGCATTGATGAGGATGCGTTTCATGTGTTTTCTCCTAAACACACAAAACATACGAGCGTAGATATGTTGCTATCAAACATTACTATCAAATATTAGATGAAACAACGTCAAACAGTGTTGACTAGACTCGCTGATAGCAAGCGTAAGTGGCTTAATAACAAGGTTTGTTGTTCACCAAAAATTGCATGATTAAGTTGGATTATTGCCATAGCGAGGTTGTAAGCCTGTTAGGTAAATACAGCCATCATGCTGGATTGGGGTTGTTGCCCAAAACAATGTCTGTTTTAGGACAAATGAATAAACCCTTTTTCCCTATTGGTCAAAAAGTGTTAGCGTTAGGTTTCGCTTTAAATGGCAAGCCTGATAAGTTAGGTTTTACAAAGGCGTGGGCAATTTAAAATAATAAATCGTCCAAAACCGTAAACCTTTATCTCAAAATCGCAACTACTGAGTTCATTTACCTAGGCGCATAATACGCTAATCGTTATCAGCAGTTTTGTGGTTGTAAGGCACAAAACCCACCATTTATCTGTTATCTCTATATATCACTAATCTTTACAAACTATTTGAACATGTTTTCAAATGACAATTATCTTCGTTACTCGTATGTCGTGTGCTGATATTGATTAAAATCAGTCTTAAAATCTATAAATATTGGCAGTCTAGTGCGCCCTATCGTAAGTCATACCGCCATGAATAAATCTCGGCTGTATGGGTACCACCAAAAGCGACAGTTTAATTATCCCGCTTACACTACGTTGTAATGAAGCTTAACAGGGTTTAAGTCGAATTGATGGCGCGAATTCATAGCGGCACAGGCACTAAACTGCTAAACTATAGCAAATTTTTATGTAAACGGCTATCAAAATATGACAGAGCACTCGCAGTCTCCCAAACGTCCCGCCCATCCTAGCAAAAAACGCGACACCCCATCGCGGCAATCGGCTCATCAAACCGCGAAACGCACGCCCAGCAAAAAAACGCCCAGCAAACAACCGCCTAGCAAACAACCGCAGTCTGCAGATGACGATATTTTAGATTTTGCTAAGGTCAATTACCTGACCGTCACGCGCCAGCAGCATGACCAACGTGTTGATAACTTTTTGTTGGGTCGTCTTAAAGGGCTGCCGCGCTCACACGTCTATAACATGATTCGTTCCGACGAAATCCGTGTCAATGGCAAACGCTGTAAACCCCACGACAAACTGCAGCGTAATGACGTGGTGCGCATTGCACCCATCAAGCTTGCCACGCGTGAAAAACCCGTGATTAGCCCTGACTTTGCCCAAAGCTTGCTTGAGCGCATTGTGTATGAAGATGAGAGTTTAATGGTACTCAATAAACCATCGGGTATGGCGGTGCATGGCGGCAGTGGCGAGAGTTTTGGCGTGATTGAAGCCATGCGAGAAGCAACGGGTAAAAAATACCTTGAGTTGGTACACCGCATTGACAAAGATACCTCTGGCTTGCTGATGATTGCCAAAAAACGCTCAACCCTTAAAGCTTTACAAGAGCATTTGCGAGAAAAAACCTTGCAAAAAACCTATCTGTGTTTGGTGGTAGGTTGGATAAGTACCGAAACACAAATCATTGATAAACCGCTACTAAAATACACGTTGCCTGCCACGCAAGAAGGCAAAAGCGGTGAACGCCGTGTCAAAGTGGACGTAAAATCTGAAGACAGTAAGCCAAGCCAAACCCAAATTAACGTGTTGCAAAAATTTGAGTTAAATGGTCAAAAAGTCAGCTTAATTGAAGCCAAACCGCTCACAGGTCGTACCCACCAAATCCGTGTGCACTTGGCGAGTATCGGGCATCCACTATTGGGTGATGATAAATACAATCCGAATGTGGCTAAAGGCGATAAAAGCGTGCGCCGCTTGTGCTTGCATGCTTATCAGCTTGCTATTCCAGAATATGAAACAATTACAGCCGAATTGCCAGAGGATATGCAAAGTTTGATAGAGAATCAACATGATTAACATGAAAAACAAATCCCTAATCATTTTTGACTGGGACGGCACACTGATGGATTCTGTTGGCTTAATCGTCGATGCCATGCGCTATGCCGCCGAAAAGCACGGCTTAACCGTCACCGATGAAGCGACAAAGTCCATTATTGGCATTGCGTTAGTCGATGCGTTTCCCATCCTGTTTCCCAACGACAGCGATAAATATGATGAACTTTTAGCCACTTACTCTGAGTATTATGTCAAGCATTGCGACAACGACAAACTGTTTGATGGTATTAAAGAATTGATTCAAGATTTACACGCGCAAGGTAAAACACTAGCCATTGCAACAGGCAAGAAACGTAAAGGGCTGCAGCGTGTATTGCCAAACTCTGGAATTGAAGCCTTTTTCATAACTACCAAAACCGCTGACGAAACCGCAGGTAAGCCAAATCCCTTAATGCTTGAGCAAATCTTGGTAGAAACAGGCACAAGAATAGAAGACGCTGTTTTTATCGGTGATAGTATTCATGACATCCGTATGGCAAATAATATTGGCATGGACAGCATAGCAGTGAGTTACGGCTGTGAAAAAGCCGATGTTTTGGCAAAAGAACAGCCAACCAAGCTTGTGACCACAATCAATGAACTAAAACAACAGCTCATTTAGTTTAGCTTTGTGCAGATAACTAACTTCGAGTAGAATAACGGCAACTAAAAATTTGATAAAGCTGTTAATAATGACCGAAGAACTACTCATCAACATCAGTCCATCTGAGAGCCGAGTCGCCGTGCTCGAAGATGGGATACTCAACGAAATCTTTATCGAACGCCATAGCAAACTTGGCTCAGTGGGCAATATCTACCTTGGCACAGTGGTGCGCGTACTGCCAGGGATGCAGGCGGCGTTTATCGACATTGGGCAATCACGCACCGCGTTTTTGCACGTCAATGATATGCAGACCCTGCGTCCTAAGCTCTCAGCCATTGAACCGCACAAACCGCAAAACCCGGCGATTGACAACACCTTAGACCCTGACACCACTACGCTTGCGATGACCACAACCACCTATCAGCCACCGCCTAGTGAGTTGATAGAAAACCGCTTGTATGAAGGACAGCGTATCTTGGTGCAAGTGATTAAAGACCAATTAGGCAGTAAAGGCGCACGACTGACGACGGATGTGTCATTGCCTTCGCGTTATTTGGTGTACTTGCCATATGGCGAACATATCGGTATCTCTCAGCGGATTGATGGCGATGAGCGAGAACGGTTAAAAACACAGCTTGGCGAGCTGGTGCACCAAGTCAATCTACAAGGCGGATTGATTGCCCGTACCGCTGCCGAAAATATCCCGCAATCCAAACTTGAAGAAGATATTTATTATCTACTACAGCTTTGGCGTATGGTACAAGCCCGCCGTGAACAAACGCCGACCCATCGCCGTTTTGAGCTAATTTATCAGGATTTGTCGCTACCTTTGCGCGCGATTCGAGATTTGATTGGTGAGCAGACTGAAAGGGTGACGGTCGATAACGCCCGAGTGTTTGACGCTATTCGTCATTTTGCCAAAGAATTTGTCCCTGCCATTTTCCCACGTATTCAATTGTATGAAGGCGAGCAGGCGTTATTTGATGTTCACCGCGTTGAAGATGATTTAAAAGACGCGCTCAATCGCCGTGTTAATCTCAAATCAGGCGGTTATCTTATTATCGACCAAACTGAAGCCATGACCACCATTGATGTCAATACAGGCTCATTTGTCGGAGGGCGTTCCCTTGAAGATACGGTGTATAAAACCAATCTTGAAGCCACTCACGCCATCGCCCGTCAGCTGCGACTGCGTAATTTGGGCGGGATTATCATTCTTGACTTTATCGATATGCAAGAGCAACAACACCGCGATGAGGTATTAGCAAGCCTGCAAGAACAGCTCAAACGCGATTATGCCAAAACCAACATCAGCCAAGTCTCAGCGCTTGGGCTGATAGAGATGACTCGTAAACGCACGCGTGAGAGCCTACAACAACAGCTTTGCGAGCCGTGTCCAACCTGTGGCGGTAAAGGCTTTGTCAAAAGCGCCGAAACCGTGTGTTTGGAGATTTTTAGAGAACTCATGCGCTGCGCCAGAACCTACAACGCCCCTAAGAAATTTACCGTGGTCGCAAATAGCGGGGTAATTGATTTGCTTGAAACCATTGAAGCGGATACGGTGGCAGAGATGGAATATTTGCTGGGTCGTCCGATTAACTTAGAAAGTGATAACCGTTTTAATCAAGAACAATATGATATTTTGCTAGATTAGCCTATTGCTTTTACCCAAAAAATCGGTATAATACAGCCCACTTAACTTATTGCAGGGCGACGAAGATGATTCGTCAATTCATAAAAGAATAAGCCCTTTAATACAGTCGCTCCATTGATTGCGACACGAAATTAAAAAAATACAGTTTCACCGACTATTAATAATGCTATCTATGTATTGCAAGTTAGTAGTTTGAGTGGGACCGAAATTTTTTTATTTTCAAAAAGTGCCTGTCAAAAACAGGTAAAAAATGCAAGTTAGGTGTTTACTCAATAACAGCTTAACACCCAACGCAAATTAACCCATATCAAACTTTATATTAGGAGCTTACTGGCATGGCTAACCAGAAAATCCGTATCAGACTTAAATCTTTTGACCATCGTCTGATTGACCAATCAGCTCAAGAGATTGTTGATACCGCAAAACGCACAGGTGCACAAGTTCGTGGTCCAGTACCGCTACCAACTCGCATTGAACGCTTTAACATCTTAACCTCACCACACGTGAACAAAGATGCCCGTGACCAATACGAAATCCGCACATTCAAACGTATGGTAGATATCGTTCAGCCTACTGACAAAACAGTCGATGCACTGATGAAGTTAGATTTGGCGGCGGGTGTTGATGTACAAATCGCATTAGGCTAACCCCTTAGGTTTCATCCTTAGGACTCAGACCTATATTGAATAACAGTAAAAATTAAGAGGTTAACAACATGGCGATCGGTTTAGTCGGAAAAAAATGCGGCATGACTCGTATCTTCACAGAAGCAGGTGTTTCAATTCCTGTAACTGTTGTTGAAGTTACTGCCAACCGTATCTCTCAAATCAAAACACAAGACACAGACGGCTACCAAGCTATCCAAGTAACAACTGGCGAACGTCGTGATTCTCGTGTTAATGCAGCTCAAAAAGGTCACTTTGCAAAAGCTGGCGTTGCTGCAGGTCGTGGCACTTGGGAATTTCGCGTCGAAGATAGCGAACTTGAAGGCCGCGAAGCAGGTAGTGAAATCGCTGCTGACTTGTTCCAAGTAGGTCAAATCGTTGACGTAATTGGTACCAGTAAAGGTAAAGGTTTCCAAGGTGGTATCAAACGCCACAACTTCCGTTCACAAGATTGGACACATGGTAACTCAGTATCTCACCGCGTTGTGGGTTCTACAGGTCAGAACCAAACACCGGGTCGTGTATTTAAAGGCAAAAAAATGCCAGGTCAAATGGGTAACAAACGTGTGACCGTACAAGGCTTAGAAGTGATTTCAGTTGATGCTGAAAAAGGTATCCTAGTTATCAAGGGTGCAATTCCTGGTGCCAACGGTGGCGACGTTATCGTACGTCCATCAGTTAAAGCTTAATCAAGGGGATTAACGTGAATCTAAATACAGTAACAGGTTCGGCGGTTGAGCTATCAGACGTAGCATTTGGTCGTGAATTCAACGAAGCACTTGTACACCAAGTAGTTACCGCTTATTTAGCGGGTGGTCGTCAAGGTAGCCGTGCTCAAAAAACGCGTGGTGAAGTATCTGGCGGTGGTAAAAAACCATGGCGTCAAAAAGGTACTGGCCGTGCACGTGCAGGTTCCATCCGTAGCCCAATTTGGGTCGGTGGTGGTCGCGCATTTGCAGCCAAACCACAAGATTGGTCACAAAAAGTGAACCGTAAAATGTACCGTGGTGCCATGCAATGCATTCTTGCTGAATTGATTCGTCAAGACCGCTTGGTATTGGTTGATGACATCAGCATTTCAGCACCAAAAACCAAAGAGCTTATCGCTAAACTTAAAGACTTAAATGCCCCTAAAGCATTAATCGTTACCAATGAAGTTGACGAAAATCTTTACTTAGCTGCTCGCAATATTCCATACGTCAGCGTACTAGGTAGCACTGAAGTTGATCCAGTTAGCCTAATTGCGTTTGACAAAGTCATCATGTCTGTCGCAGCCGCCAAAGAAATTGAGGGAGTGTTAGCATGAATAACGCAAGACTATATCAGGTACTAAAAGCACCTGTATTTTCAGAAAAATCTCAAATCTTGGGCGATACTTTAGGTGTGCAAGTGTTCAAAGTTGACACCAACGCGACAAAAAAAGAGATTAAAAAAGCCGTAGAATTAATGTTTGAAGGTGTTGAAGTAGTTAAAGTTAACACTTTGAATGTTAAAGGTAAGACAAAGCGATTTGGTCGCACGGTAGGTCGTCGTCAAGACTTCAAAAAAGCCTATGTGACCTTAAAAGCTGGTCAAGATGTTCAAGTAGCCGACGTAGCAGAACAACCTGCTGCTGACAACGAATAAGGATTACACAATGCCTATCGTAAAAGCCAAACCGACATCACCAGGTCGCCGATTTGTCGAGAAAGTGGTGCATCCACACCTTCATAAAGGTCGTCCTTATGCAGCATTAGTAGAGTCAAAAGGCAAAACTGGTGGTCGTAACAACAACGGTCGCATCACTACCCGTCATATCGGTGGTGGTCATAAACAGCATTACCGTGTTGTTGACTTCAAACGTAACAAAGACAACATCCCTGCTGTTGTAGAGCGTATTGAGTACGATCCAAACCGTACTGCACACATCGCACTACTTAAATATGCAGACGGTGAGCGTCGTTACATCATCGCACCAAAAAAATTGCAGCAAGGTGATACCGTTATTTCTGGTGAAACTGCACCAATTCGCCCAGGTAACTGCTTACCACTGCGTAGCATTCCAGTGGGTACAGTGATTCACAATATCGAACTTAAAATCGGTAAAGGTGCACAGATCGCTCGTTCAGCAGGTGCTGCGGTTCAATTATTGGGTCGTGATGGTATCTATGCAATCGTTCGTTTACGCTCAGGCGAAACTCGTCGTATCCACGTAAATTGTCGTGCGGTTATCGGTGAAGTATCAAACACTGAAAATAACCTTAAATCATTGGGTAAAGCAGGTGCAAACCGCTGGCGTGGCGTTCGTCCTACCGTTCGTGGTACTGCAATGAACCCGGTTGACCATCCACACGGTGGTGGTGAAGGTCGTAACTTCGGTAAACACCCAACCAGCCCATGGGGTCAGAAGGCTAAAGGCCTTAAAACACGTTCTAACAAACGTACTGACCACATGATTATCCGCCGTCGTCGCGTCAATAAGAAATAAGGAATAATTTCATGCCTCGTTCATTGAAAAAAGGTCCATTCATCGATGCGCACTTGTTTGCCAAAGTTGAGAATGCGTTAGAAACTAACTCACGCAAACCAATCAAAACTTGGTCACGTCGCTCAATGATTTTGCCACAAATGGTCGGCTTAACTATTTCTGTTCATAACGGTCGTACACACGTACCTGTTATCGTAAACGAGCAAATGGTTGGTCATAAACTTGGTGAATTCGCCCCAACCCGTACATATCGTGGTCATGGCGTTGACAAGAAATCTAAGAAATAAGGTGCTCATCATGGAAGTAACTGCAAAATTACGCGGTGCCGCCATTTCGGCACAAAAAGTACGCT
Source organism: Moraxella osloensis (assembly GCF_001553955.1). Lineage (NCBI taxonomy): Bacteria > Pseudomonadati > Pseudomonadota > Gammaproteobacteria > Moraxellales > Moraxellaceae > Faucicola > Faucicola osloensis. The sequence continues at coordinate 987,723 of NZ_CP014234.1, read as the reverse complement.
TAGTTGCTGACGAAGTTCGCGGCAAATCAATTGAGCGTGCATTAGATATCTTAACCTTTAGCAATAAAAAAGCCGCTAAATTGGTTAAAAAATGCTTAGAATCTGCGATTGCTAACGCTGAGCATAACAATGGTTTAGACATCGATACACTCCGTGTTTCTACCATTTATGTGGATGAAGGTATTACGTTAAAACGTGTTTTACCACGTGCCAAAGGTCGTGCTGACCGTATTAGCAAACGTACTTGCCACATCACAGTTAAGGTAGGAGCATAATATGGGACAGAAAGTTCATCCAATCGGCATCCGTCTTGGCGTAATTCGTAAATCAAACGCTAACTGGTATGCAGATCCAAAAAAATACTCTGAATACTTAATCAACGACTTACAAGTTCGTAAGTATTTAGAGAAAAAGCTTAAAGCAGCGATGATCAGCGGTATTAGCATCGAACGTCCTACGGGCGCAGCTAAAATCACTATCGCTACTGCACGTCCTGGTATCATCATTGGTAAAAAAGGCGAAGATATTGAAAGCCTACAAAAAGAACTTACCAAATTAATGGGTGTACCAGCACAAGTTAGCATTGAAGAAATCACCCAACCAGACTTAGACGCACGTCTAGTAGCTGACGGTATTGCTTCACAACTTGAACGTCGTGTTATGTTTCGCCGTGCTATGAAACGTGCTGTTCAAAACAGTATGAAAGCTGGCGCACAAGGTATCAAAGTTGAGCTATCAGGTCGTCTTGGCGGCGCTGAGATTGCTCGCTCAGAGTGGTATCGTGAAGGTCGTGTACCTTTGCATACATTACGTGCTGACATTGACTACTCAAATGTACGCGCAGAAACCACTTACGGTACTATCGGTGTAAAAGTTTGGATTTTCCGTGGTGAAGTGCTTGACGGCATGAACCGTGTATATAATCCAGTCAAAGAAGAAAAGCAAGCACGTGCACCTCAAAAACGTCGTGCTCGTAATGATCGTAGCGACCGCCCACGTAGTGAGCGCCCAGCTAAAGACAGAGGTTAATCGATATGTTACAACCAAAACGTACCAAGTTTCGTAAAGTACAAAAAGGACGTAATACGGGGTTAGCTCACCGTGGTAGTAGCGTATCTTTTGGTACAATCGGACTTAAATCAGTAGAACGTGGTCGTATGACTGCACGTCAAATCGAAGCTGCTCGTCGTACGATTTCACGTCGTATCAAGCGCGGTGGTAAAATTTGGATTCGTGTGTTCCCAGACAAACCAATTACCGAAAAACCACTAGAAGTTCGTATGGGTAAAGGTAAAGGTCCAGTAGAATACTGGGTATGCGAAATCAAACCAGGCAAAATGCTTTATGAAATCGAAGGGGTTTCTGACGAGCTAGCAACTGAAGCGTTCACGCTTGCAGCTGCCAAGTTGCCTTTCAAAACCACCATTGTTAAACGGACGATAATGTAATGAAGATCAGTGAACTTAAAGACAAATCAGTCGAAGAGCTGACCCAATTACTAGACGAAAAGCAATTAGAAACATTTCGTCTTCGTATGGCAAAAGCCACTGGTCAGTTAGGCAACACCCATGAGATTAAAGCAAATCGTCGTACGATTGCTCAAATCAAGACTCTTATCTCTGAAAAACAGAACACCGAAAACCAAGGGGCTTAATCATGAGTGAGCAAAATACCAACCAAGCTAACGCTACTGAACAAAGTACAGTCACTGGTAAAGTTGTCAGTGACAAAATGGATAAAACCATTACTGTACTTGTTGAGCGCCGTATTCGTCATGCCAAATATGGCAAAATGATTCGCCGTTCGACCAAACTACATGCTCATGATGAAAACAATGAGTGTGGCGTTGGTGATACAGTTCGTATCAAATCAACACGTCCACTATCAAAAACCAAATCTTGGGTGTTAGTAGACGTAGTAGAAAAAGCAGTTAATATTTAATTTAACTTAAATAGATAGTTATAATTGCAAAGCAAGTCAGTAACTGCTACAATACGCCACCTTAAAAATGGCTTATTGTGGCAAAGACTTGTTTTGCCAATTTATGGAGTAACGCGATGATTCAGACTGAAACAATGCTGGAAGTTGCAGACAACAGTGGTGCAAAACGAGTTATGTGCATTAAAGTACTAGGTGGCTCACATCGTCGTTATGCATCAGTAGGCGACATCATTAAAGTGACTGTGAAAGAAGCAATTCCACGCGGTCGTGTCAAGAAAGGTGATGTAATGAACGCGGTAGTCGTACGCACGAAGTTTGGTGTACGTCGTCCTGACGGTTCAGTACTACGTTTTGATGATAATGCAGCTGTGTTGTTGAACAACAATAAAGCACCAATTGCAACACGTATTTTTGGACCAGTAACCCGCGAACTACGTGGCGAACAATTTATGAAAATTGTTTCATTAGCCCCAGAAGTATTGTGAGGAAAACATGGCAAAATTACGTAAAGGCGACCAAGTGATTGTAATTGCTGGCAAAGATAAAGGCAAGCAAGGTACAGTACTAGCAGTAAAAGAAGACCGTGTAAAAGTTGAAGGCATCAACATCGTTAAAAAACACCAAAAGCCAAACCAACAGACTGGCGTTGAAGGTGGTATTATCGAGAAAGAAGCATTTTTACACATTTCAAATGTTGCAATTTATAATGCAGCAACCCAAAAGGCAGATCGTATTTCTTACCAATTGAATGACGAAGGCAAAAAACAACGCGTTTATCGTTCATCTGGTGAAGTTGTGGCGACTGCATAACCATCTAAGGGTATCAGTAATGGCAAGACTTAAAACACAATATAACGAACAGCTTAAGCAAAAAATTCAGCAAGAGCTTGGTTTAGCCAACGTTATGGAAATCCCTAAAATCACCAAAATCACCCTAAACATGGGTGTGGGTGATGCGGCTCAAGACAAAAAAGTTCTTGAAGGTGCATTAGCGGATATGACGGCAATTGCCGGTCAAAAACCTGTAGTAACCAAAGCTCGCAAATCAGTTGCAGGCTTTAAAATCCGTGAAGAATGGCCAATCGGCTGTAAAGTAACGTTACGTGGCGAACAGATGTACGAGTTTTTAGATCGTTTAATCTCAATCGCTATTCCACGTATCCGTGACTTCCGCGGTTTTACAGATAAAGCATTTGATGGCCGTGGTAACTATTCACTAGGTATCAAAGAGCAAATCGTTTTCCCTGAAGTTGACTTTGACAAAATCGACCGTATTCGTGGTTTAGATATTACCATTACGACTACCGCAAAAACTGATGATCAAGGTCGTGCATTGCTTAAAGCATTCGGCTTCCCATTCAAGGGCTAACAGCAAGGATAAGGCAATATGGCAAAGAAAAGTATGATTAATCGCGAATTTAAACGCGAAGCGACTGTTGCTAAATATGCTGAGAAGCGTGCAAAGCTTAAGGCAATTATCAGCGACATCAACGCAACTGACGAAGAGCGTATGGACGCAATGCTTGCATTACAAGCACTGCCACGTGATGCTTCACCCGTACGTTTACGTAACCGCTGTGCATTGACAGGTCGTCCACACGGTTATTTCCGTAAATTTGGTCTTTCACGTAACATGATTCGTGAAAAAGTAATGCAAGGTGATGTACCTGGCGTTCATAAAGCAAGCTGGTAAGGGGAAACAATATGAGTATGCAAGATACCGTTGCTGATATGTTGACTCGTATCCGTAATGCACAAATGGCTCAAAAAGCGTCTGTGACTATGCCAAGCTCAAAACTACGTAAATCAATTGCTGATTTGCTAGTGAAAGAAGGTTATGTTGCGACCGCTGAAACTCAAGAAGTTGGTACAGGTAAAACTGAATTAACCATCGAGCTGAAATATTTTGAAGGTAAACCAGTCATTGAGACGATTAAACGTTATAGTCGTCCAGGTTTACGTCAATACCGTGGTAAAGATGCCCTACCAAGCGTCCAAAAAGGTCTAGGTGTAGCAATCATCTCTACCAATAAAGGCATCATGAGCGACCGTGAAGCTCGTGCAGCTGGATTAGGCGGCGAAGTTATTGCGTTCGTAGCTTAATTAACATTAAGAGGGACAGGCATAGTTTGTTGTGCCTGTTCGTTTTTTTATCACTTTTATAGGAATTACCCGTATGTCTCGTGTGGCTAAAGCCCCTGTAGCACTACCAAATGGTACAAGTGTTACTTTGAACGGTCAGCAGGTTGAAGTTAAAGGTAGCAAAGGTACGCTAACTTTACGCCTGCATGATTTGGTCGAGCTAAAACAGGAAGATAATCAACTTATTCTTTCACCAAAATCTGACACCAAAGACGGTTGGATGCACACTGGTACAGTTCGTGCATTATTAAGCAACATGGTTAAAGGTGTTACTGAAGGCTTCGAACGTCGTCTACAATTGATTGGTGTTGGTTATAAAGCCGCTGTTGCTGGCAATAAAGTTAACCTAAACTTAGGTTACTCACACCCAATCGAATATGTACTACCTGAAGGTGTTACTGCTGAAACCCCAACTGCGACTGAAATCGTGTTAAAATCTAGCGACAAACAAAAGCTAGGTCAAGCAGCAGCAAACATTCGTGGCTATCGCCCACCTGAGCCTTACAAAGGCAAAGGCGTTCGTTATAGCGATGAGTATGTCGCTCGTAAAGAAGCTAAGAAAAAATAAGGTGAAATGACATGTTTGATAAAAAAGCTGCTCGCCTTCGCAGAGCGAAAAAAACCCGTGCACATATCCGTGGTTTAGGCGTAAATCGTCTATCTGTTAATCGTACTAACACCCACATCTATGCACAAGTTATCTCACCAACAGGTGGTGAAGTGTTAGCCCAAGCTTCAACGTTAGATACTACTTTACGTGCTGGTCAAACTAGCAACATCGAAGCTGCAACTGCCGTTGGTAAATTAATTGCAGAACGCGCTAAAGCTGCCGGTATTACTAAAGTTGCGTTTGATCGTAGCGGTTTTAAATATCATGGTCGTGTTAAAGCATTAGCTGAAGCCGCTCGTGAAAATGGATTGGAGTTCTAATCATGGCAAAATTTGAACAAACAGACGGTTTAGTAGAGCGCTTAGTCACAGTTGGCCGTGTATCTAAAGTTGTAAAAGGTGGTCGTATCTTTTCTTTCACCGCACTCACAGTGGTAGGTGATGGCAATGGTCGTGTTGGTTTTGGTCGTGGTAAAGCGCGTGAAGTGCCTGCAGCGATTCAAAAAGCATTAGAAGCTGCCAAACGTAATATGATTACCGTTGATTTAGCGGGTACAACCCTTCAACATCCTATTACTGCTAGCCACGGTGCAAGTCGCGTGTATATGCAACCAGCCTCTGAAGGTACAGGTGTTATCGCCGGTGGTGCAATGCGTGCAGTATTAGAAGTTGCAGGCGTAGAAAACGTATTAGCAAAATGCTATGGTTCAACCAATGCCGCTAACGTTGTACGTGCAACTTTCAACGGGTTAAAAGAAATGTCTTCTCCTGAAAAAGTTGCGGCAAAACGCGGTAAATCAGTTGAAGAAATCTTGGGCTAAGCTAAGGTGATAACATGAAAAAAATGAAAGTTACTCAAGTAAAATCGAGTGCCCATCGCCTAGCAAGCCATAAAGCTTGTTTGAAAGGTTTAGGGTTACGTCGTATTGGACATACTGTCGAAGTTGAAGATACCCCTTCGACCCGTGGTATGGTAAACCGCGTTAACTACTTAGTTAAAGTGGAGGAAGTATAATGGGTCTACGTTTAAATGAATTGAGCCCAGCTGAAGGTTCAAGAAAAAATAAACTTCGCCGTGGTCGTGGTATCGGTTCTGGTATCGGTAAAACCGGTGGTCGTGGTGTCAAAGGTCAAACTTCACGTACAGGTTCTGGTATTCGCTCAGGTTTTGAAGGCGGTCAAATGCCTTTATACCGTCGTTTGCCAAAGTTTGGTTTCACCAGTAAACTTGCAATGGTAACGGCAGAAGTACGTTTATCAGAATTAAACCAAGTTGATGGTGACGTGGTAAGCGTTGAGTCTTTAAAAGCAGCGAATATCATTCGCCACGATATGCAACGTGTTCGTATCATCCTTTCAGGTGACGTAACCAAAGCATATACTTTTAAAGGTGTTAAAGTGACTAAAGGTGCTAAAGCGGCTATTGAAGCAGCTGGTGGTACTGTTGAGGAGTAATCCTACATGACTAAGCATTCAACATCGATGAATCCTCTAGCATTTATTCGTAAGTACGATGAATTATTTAATCGTTTACTATTTTTGTTGGGTGCTTTAGTCGTCTATCGTTTCGGTTCACATGTACCTATTCCTGGTATGGATCCAGAAAGCTTATCGAAATTTTTTCAAACCAATGAAAATACTATTTTAGGTTTGTTTAATATGTTTTCTGGTGGGGCATTAGAGCGGATGTCAGTCATGGCACTCGGGATTATGCCTTATATTTCTGCTTCAATCATTGTCCAAATGATGACGGCGGTTATACCATCACTGGATGCATTAAAAAAAGAAGGCCAAGCCGGTCAACGCCAAATCAACAAGTATACCCGCCAATTAACCCTTGCATTAGCCTTGGTTCAATCAATTGGTATGTGCACAGGTTTGATTAGTCAGAATCTCACATTGACCAGTGGTCTTGGTTTTTATATTCCTGCGGTAACTTCGCTCGTTGCAGGGTCAATGTTTTTGATGTGGTTAGGTGAACAGATTACTGAACGTGGTATTGGTAATGGTATTTCAATGCTAATTTTAGCGGGTATCATAGCGACTTTTCCACAAGTGGTCACGCAGTCAATTAACTCTGTCCAGCAAGGTCAAATGAATATGATTGCCTTGTTGATATTTAGTTTATTGGCGTTAGCGGTGGTCGCGGGGATTGTGTTTATTGAGCGTGCCCAGCGCCGTATTCCTGTCAACTATGCCCAAAAGCAATCGCAAGAACGAAAAATATATGCACAGCAGCAATCGCATTTGCCATTAAAAATTAATATGGCAGGGGTTATTCCAGCGATTTTTGCTAGTTCATTGTTGTTATTCCCAGCGAGTTTGGGACAGTGGGTGGGTCAATCACCCAATCCCAATATTTTTCAAAGCTTTTTGCAGAATATGGCATTGGTGTTGTCACCAGGTCAGCCGCTGTATTTGGTAATCTTTGCAGCCTTGATTATTTTCTTTTGTTATTTTTATACCGCGTTGGTATTTAGTCCAAAAGAAGTATCAGAGAATTTGAAACGAAGTGGGGCTTATATTCCAGGCATTCGTCCAGGTTTACAAACTCAACGTTATTTAGATCATGTGTTAAATCGCTTAACCTTTATTGGGGCGATTTATATGACAATTATTTGTTTGATGCCGATGATATTGCAATCTGCGTTTGGTATTCCTTTTCATTTAGGCGGTACCTCAGTACTGATTTGTGTGGTCGTAATTATGGACTTTATTGCCCAAGTTAAAGCGCACTTAATGACTCACCAGTACCATGATTATTCGCTGATGCAAACCATGGAAGTCAAGCATTCATAACTACTACTAGGAGCTGAAAATGAAAGTTCAAGCATCTGTAAAAACAATCTGCGGTAGCTGCAAAATTGTACGCCGCAAAGGCGTTGTTCGCGTTATTTGTAGTGCAGAACCGCGTCATAAACAACGTCAAGGTTAATCTAAATTGTTAGATTGGACTTGAAATCAGGTAGCGGATACTGTATTATCCGCTACTTGTCGTTATTTTGAGACATTTGTAGATAACCAAATGTCTCAAAATGCTACATCAGTAGATGATTAATTCATCTTTTCCTTATAATTGGAGAAATGTCAATGGCTCGTATTGCCGGTGTAAACATTCCGGACAACAAGCACGCTATCATTTCACTCACTTATATTTTTGGTATTGGTCGTACCACTGCTGCTAAAATTTTAGAAGCGGTAAACATTGCGCCAACTACTAAAATCAGTGAACTAAATGATACTCAGCTTGATGCTGTCCGTACCCAAGTTGCAGAATATGCGACTGAAGGTGACTTGCGTCGTGAAATCTCGATGAATATTAAACGTTTAGTAGACTTGGGTTGCTATCGTGGCTTGCGTCATCGTCGCGGTTTGCCTGTTAACGGTCAACGCACAAAAACAAATGCGCGTACTCGTAAGGGTCCACGTAAAGCAATCAGAAAATAATTAACTTAGGAAGCTAAAAGATGGCAAAAGACACTCGTAGTCGCAAAAAAGTGACTCGCCGCTCGGTAGCTGAGGGCGTAGCGCACATCCATGCGTCTTTTAATAACACCATTGTAACGATTACCGATCGTCAAGGTAATGCTTTGGCTTGGGCCACCGCCGGTGGACAAGGCTTCCGTGGTTCACGTAAATCAACACCATTTGCTGCACAGGTTGCGGCTGAAGTTGCTGGTAAAGCAGCACAAGAATATGGTGTCAAGAATGTTGATGTCTTGGTTAAAGGTCCAGGACCTGGTCGTGAGTCTGCGGTAAGAGCATTAGGTGCATTGGGTTATAAAATAAACAGCATTAGCGATATAACCCCGATTCCTCATAACGGAACTCGTCCACCGAAAAAACGTCGCGTATAAGGAGACTTTCATGGCCCGTTATCTAGGTCCAAAATTAAAACTTTCTCGTCGTGAAGGTACTGATTTACAATTAAAATCAGGCGTAAAAGCGTACGAAGAAAAAACCAAAAAAGCTGACCGTGCCCCTGGTCAACATGGTAATCCACGTAGCAAAACGTCAGAGTACTCTGCACAGCTTCGTGAAAAACAAAAAGTAAAACGCATTTATGGTGTATTAGAGCGTCAATTCTCAAACTACTATAAAGAAGCTGCGCGTATGAAAGGCGCAACTGGCGAAAACTTGCTTCAAATGTTAGAACGTCGCCTCGATAACGTCGTTTATCGCATGGGTTTTGGTGCAACTCGCGCAGAAGCTCGCCAATTAGTTAGCCACCGTGCTATTCTATTAAAAAAAGCGGGTCGTGATGAGTTTGTTCGTGTGAACATTCCTTCAATCCAATTGCAAGATGGTGATGTGATTGCCGTACACGAAAAAGCCAAAGAACAATTACGTATCAAAAACGCAATTGAATTGGCGGCTCAACGTGGTACACCTGTATGGTTGGAAGTTGATAACAGCAAATTGCAAGGTACTTTTAAACAAGCGCCAGAGCGTGCTGATTTACCAACCGAAATCAACGAAAGCTTAATCGTTGAGTTGTACTCTAAATAATTAATTTTACTATAAAGTCGAGGTGACAAATGATGCTAAATGCTACTGAGTTTCTTACACCGAATGCCATTCATGTGGACACGGTCAATGAAACACACGCCAAAGTCACGCTCGAACCGTTAGAACGAGGTTTTGGGCATACATTAGGTAATGCCCTACGTCGTATTCTATTATCTTCATTGCCTGGTGCAGCTGTAATCGAAGCTGAAATCGAAGGCGTTGATCATGAGTATTCAACCCTCGAAGGGTTGCAAGAAGATGTGCTAGATCTATTGTTAAATTTAAAAGGTTTAGCGATCCAATTGCATGATCAAAATGAAGTATTCTTGACCCTTGACAAACAAGGTCCTGGCACTGTACTAGCATCAGATATTGAGTTACCTCACAATGTAGAGATTATCAATCCTGATTTAGTTTTAGGTACATTAAGTGATCGTGGTCATTTAAAAATGCGTTTGCGTGTAGCAGTAGGTCGTGGTTATGAGCCTGCCAATGTACGTAAAGATTCTGGTGATAACAAAGTTATTGGTCGTTTAAAATTGGATGCTAGCTATAGCCCAATCTTACGCGTGGCATACCAAGTTGAAAATGCCCGTGTTGAACAACGCACTGACTTAGACCGTTTGGTTATTGAGCTTGAAACCAATGGTACCATCGATCCAGAAGAAGCGATTCGCAAAGCAGCAACGATTTTGCAGCAGCAAATTGCCGTATTTGTTGACCTTGAAGCGGAAGCCACCCCAGAACCTGTTAAGGAAAAAGAAGAAGTTGACCCTGTGCTACTTCGCCCAGTGGATGACTTAGAATTAACGGTTCGCTCAGCAAATTGCTTGAAGGCGGAAAATATCTATTACATTGGCGATTTGGTACAACGCACCGAAACTGAGTTGTTAAAAACCCCAAATCTCGGTAAGAAATCATTAACTGAAATCAAAGACGTCCTTGCTTCTAAAGACTTAGAGCTTGGTATGCGCCTTGAAAATTGGCCACCTGCTGATTTACGTGTTGATGACCGCTTCTCTTACCGTAGCCGTTAAAATTTAAAGGAAGTTTGACCATGCGACATCGTAACAGTGGAGTTAAGTTGGGTCGTACCAGCAGCCATCGTAAGGCCATGTTCCAAAATATGACCAACTCACTATTTGAACATGAACTCATCAAAACTACTCTTCCTAAAGCTAAAGAGCTTCGCCGTGTGGCAGAGCCGCTAATTACTTTGGCAAAAGAAGATTCAGTTGCTAACCGTCGTCTAGCGTTTAACCGCTTACGTAATAAAGCGACTGTAGGTAAATTATTCACGACACTAGGTCCACGCTACAAGGCGCGTCCAGGTGGTTATCTGCGTATCATCAAGTGTGGTTATCGCGATGGCGATGCTGCGCCGATGGCATACGTTGAATTAGTAGACCGTGACTAATCATACTGATTAAAAAAACCCCATAGGTTCGCGCTTATGGGGTTTTTGTTTATAGTGATAAATCCTCAATTTACCTTTGGAAAAATGATGCAGCTGAGTTTTGATGTGCTAGTATTGATGATGATTTGGGTGGTAATAATGGTTAAAAACCGCGTCAAACGCTAAGGCATCTTGCCTGTTTCTTGTAAAGAAAGCGTGCCATCTTGACCCACGATAATATGGTCAATCAAAGTCATATCGACAAGCTGACACGCTCTTGCCAAACTGCGGGTAATCTCTAGATCTGCCTGTGACGCTGTGGCAGAGGTGCTTGGGTGATTGTGGGCGATAATAAGCTGACTTGCCCCATATTTTAACGCACAGCGCAACACTTCCCGTACACACACCGAGCACGATGAAATACCGCCTGTGAATAATACCTCATACTGGATTAAGGTAAGTTGATTGGTCAAAAACAGTACTGCAAACACCTCGCGATTGAGCGGTCGCAGCTGCGTAGTCAGATAGTCTTTGACCAACTGACTAGCGTTAAGGGTAGGGGCTTGTTTGACTTGGCTGGCAAGGTAGCGTTTGCCCATCTCAAGGCTTGCCAAAATCTGCGCGTATTTTGCCATGCCGATACCATGACACGCCATGACTGCTTCACTAGGCGCGGATAATAACTGAGCGAGACTGCCAAATTTTTCAATCAAGCCACGAGCCAGTTCGATAGCGGATTGGTCTTTGGTACCTGTGCGTAAGAATATTGCCAAAATCTCACTATCTGATAGGCTCTCAGCGCCTTTTTGCAGTAGCTTTTCTCTGGGGCGCTCGTCTTGGTGCCAGTCTTTGATTGCCATAGGCATTTCCTAATAAATGATGATTAATCATACCTAAAATGGCAGAAAATTGTTACTATAGGCAAAATTTTTTAGTGCTTTTATCTTATGAAAAATATCCTTCTTGGTATCACAGGCGGTATTGCTGCCTACAAATCCGCCTCGTTTGCCCGACTATTGATTAAAAATGGCTATGACGTCCGTGTTATTATGACGGCAAGCGCACAAGCTTTTATCACACCGTTAACGCTGCAAGCCTTAACGGGTAACCCCGTGCATATCGACTTATTGGATGAGACCGCTGAACTGGGAATGGGGCATATTGAACTGGCAAAATGGGCGGATTTGCTGATTATCGCCCCTGCTACCGCGAATACGATTGCTAAACTGGCCATGGGAATAGCGGATGATTTACTCACTACCGTCTGCCTTGCCACCACGGCACCGATTTTGCTGGCACCTGCTATGAATCAGCAAATGTGGCAACATCCATCGGTCAAACTTAATTTGCAGACATTAACCGATTATGATTATGAAATCATCCATCCAGCCAGTGGTGAGCAAGCCTGTGGTGATATCGGTGAGGGAAGATTGCCAGAGCCAGAGCAGTTGCTTGAATATGTGCAATATTTCATCGCAAGACAAGTCACCCCACAAGTATTGGCGGGTAAAAATGTGACAATCACCGCAGGTCCGACGATTGAAGCCATAGACCCTGTGCGCTATCTATCCAATCATTCCACAGGTAAAATGGGTTTTGCACTGGCAAAAGCGTGCCGCAATGCCGGCGCGAGGGTAACCTTAATCGTTGGGGGTAAAGTACCGATGCCAACGCCACTACTGGTCAATCGTATCGATGTGTTATCGGCAGAAGAAATGCTAATGACCGCTCGCCAATGCGCCAGTGACGATATATGTGAATGCCATCACCATGATCACCACCGTGACCACCATGACCACCATCATCATGACCATCACCACCATCATGACCATGATGAATTTGGCAATGATATGGAAGTCGAACCTAGCAGCACAGCGACCGATATTTTTATTGCCACGGCTGCGGTCGCTGATTATCGCACGCGTGATGTCGTGCCGCAAAAGATTAAAAAAACGCAAGATCAGATAGCACTGGATTTGGTGAAAAATCCTGATATTTTGGCGACCATTGCCAAAGAATTCCCTGAGGTTTTTGTGGTGGGATTTGCGGCAGAAACCCAAGATATCGAAAAATATGCTCGTGGCAAACTTGACGCCAAAAACTTAGATATGATTGCTTGTAATGATGTATCCCGCACCGATATCGGTTTTGGCAGTGATGATAACGCCATGACGGTGTTTTTTAGGGATAAAGCAGCAGGGGTGACACTAGAAAAGGCCAGTAAAGATAAAATCGCGGAACAATTGGTTGCCTTAATTGGAGAGCATTTGCATTAACCACCCAAAAAAGCTGGGTACAATCACGCAGCTTTTTTGCATTAAATAACTCTTTTGCATTAACTAAAGTGCGTCTTAGGTTGTTTTAGCTTTCAGCCGCTAATTAGTTTGGTGCTAATGATTAGTGGTAGTTGCGATTTTAGCGATGGCTAGTATCTCTCATCGCTTGATGGGGTAACGCTGATGAAAAGTATCAGCGTTTATTCTACTATCCGTTGTAATTGTAAAGCTCTGTCATACAAAGCATTTTTCTTTGCGCCTGTGATATCGCTTGCGAGCTGTGCGGCCTTTTTCACCGACAAATCTTGCAATAGTCGTTTTAGCAACGCATCGTGCTCATTATCATTATTCTGTAATTCATTTGCCCCAGCGACCACCAGTACCATTTCCCCTTTTTGCTGATTGGCATCGCTTGCCACAAACGCTTTTAATTCGCCCAAAGTCGATGGATAAATGGTTTCAAACGTTTTGGTTAGCTCACGGCAAAACGTCACTTGTCGATTGTCGCCAAGCACCGTAATCATGTCATCGATACACTCAACAATACGATGGGGCGCTTCATAAAAAATCAGCGTAGCGGTTAAATCCTTGATTTTAGTCAATTCGCTTTGGCGTCCTGCGGTTTTGGCAGGCAAAAAGCCATAAAAATAAAACTTATCGGAAGGTAATCCTGCCACCGATAAGGCGGCTATGGCAGCACTGGCGCCGACAACCGGCGAGACTTTAATCCCAAATTCATGACAAGCTTTGACCAAGCGAAAACCTGGGTCGCTAATGAGTGGGGTGCCGGCATCACTGATAAGGGCGATATTTTGACCTGACTGTAATATCTCAATTAATTTAGGGGTCTGTACTTCGGCATTGTGGTCGTGATAAGCCCAAGTTTTGGTGGGTATGTTAAAGTGATTGAGCAGTTTGCCCGAGGTACGGGTGTCCTCACAGGCGATGATAGCCACGCTTTTTAGGCAGTCGATGGCGTGGGCGGTGATATCGGATAAATTACCAATCGGGGTGGCGACGATATAGAGTGTGCCGTTTTGCTGCATGATTTTCTCAAATTTTGCTAAATATTGGTGGTATTATAAGGTTTTCTGCGGAAAAAAGGATTTGTGATGAAAACAATTTGCTTTGCTATTTTAAGTGTAAGTTTAATTACAACCGCAGAGGCTTGTATGCCACCGATACCTGCAGATGTGTTGGTCGGACGAATTGCCAGTATCGAAAAAGGCGGTGAATTGCAACGTGAAAGCCAAGCAAAGCAAGGTTTTGGCTTAAAATTCACTGATTATCACTGGGTATTTCGCACGTGGCGTCAACGGCTTATTTTGCCATCGGCGCAGCGTTTTGAAAGTGTTTTTGCCATTACCTCATTAAAATCCAACGATATCGTCGTGGCATTAGCCAGTTATTATGATGGGGGTAAACCGCATAATTACCGCATTGATAGTGTGGCAAAGCTGACTTGTCAAAACAACCAGCTGATTTTACAAAAGCCGTTGGTGATACCCGTCAGTTGGAATCGACAACAGCAACGATGTGGGATTGGTCAAAACTACGCAGGGATTTTGGATGGCTTTATCGACAACAACCAAGCCTATTATTTGGCAAAATTACAGCAAAAATACCCAACTTGTGCCGCTTTAGAAAAAGCCTTTGCAACAGTAAAATAACCCAACAATGAAACTCACCGCCCCAAAACAGCGCCAAGGCGACTATTATGAAACCCTCGCCAAACACTACCTTGAAGCGCAAGGTTTAACGTTTTTTGCCAAAAACTGGCACTACAAAAACTTGGGCGAGCTTGATTTGGTGATGCTTGAGCTGACACAAAAAACCCCTTGCCTCGTCATTGTCGAAGTGCGTCAACGAAAAGCCAGCCAATTTGGTACAAGTTTAGACAGTATCACCCCCGCCAAACAACGCAAAATCATTAAAACCACCGCAGCTTTTTTACAAGCGCATCCACAATTTGATAACTTTGATATTCGCTTTGATGTGGTAAGTTATGAAGGCGTTCAAGTTGCAGGGCAGGCTGTTATGCCCATGCCTACATGGATTAAGGACGCTTTTAGCGTAAATTAAGCATTTTGTATAACGTATAAACTTAGCAAAAATTATGCTATGCTACGCAGCAAAATAGTATAATTTTACCCCTCTTTTATTAGGTATTTCCCATGAACGCACAAGATTTAATTACTTTACTACAACCCCATTTTCCGAGTGGCAAAATCGAAGCCGCCAATCAAGGCAACAAATTTGATGTGCGCGTGGTGGATGACAGCTTTGAGGGTAAACGTGCTGTCGCGCGTCAACAAGCCGTATTGGGGTTGGTGTCTGATAAATTTGCGTCAGGTGAAATCCATGCACTCAATATCCAAGCGTTGACCTATGCCCAGTGGCATGAGATGCAAGCCAAACAAGCTGCGCAATAAGCCATTTTTAGGAGAAACACATGGATAAATTTTTAATCACGGGTGGCACCCAAGTTAAAGGGGAAGTGGCCATCTCTGGCGCGAAAAATGCGGCATTGCCCTTGCTTGCGGCAATGATTTTGGCAGAAACCCCAGTCACCCTGCACAATGTACCGACACTCAAAGACGTCAATACCTTGGTCAAATTGATTGCGGGCACGGGTATCACCATCGAAAAGAACGGCGATACGGTAACTTGCGATACCAGTACCATCAATAGCTACTATGCCCCGTATGAGCTGGTCAAAACCATGCGTGCATCGATTTTGGTATTGGGGCCTTTGCTTGCGCGCTTTGGGCAGGCTGAAGTGTCGCTACCCGGTGGCTGCGCAATTGGCTCACGCCCTGTCGACCAACATCTAAAAGCCTTGGAAGCGATGGGAGCAACCATCACTGTTGAAAATGGCTATGTCAAAGCCAAAGCACCTTTGGACAAAGATGGTAAACGCAGTCGGCTAAAAGGTTGTCATTTTACCTTTGATATGGTCACGGTTGGCGGTACCGAAAATACCATCATGGCAGCGGCATTGGCGGAAGGAACTACGCACCTAGAAAACTGTGCGCGTGAACCAGAAGTGGTTGATTTGGCTAATATGCTTGTCAAAATGGGCGCAAAAATTGAAGGCATTGGCACCGCTTATATGACCATTGAAGGCGTTGACAAATTAAATGGCTGTGAGTATTCAGTAGTACCAGACCGTATTGAAACAGGCTCATATCTTGCGCTTGCCATGATGACAGGCGGCGAAGTGACTGCCAAAAAAACCGAAGCAAGCTTGATGCAATCTGTGCTTAAAAAATTTGAAGAAATGGGCGCCCAAGTCACGGTTGGCAGCGACTGGATTAATGTCAAAATGGCAGGTCGTCCAAAAGCCGTTGATATCCGTACATTACCACACCCTGCTTTCCCAACCGATATGCAAGCCCAGCTCATGACAGTTTGCTGTATTGCAGAAGGCACCAGTACTATTATTGAAAATATTTTTGAAAATCGCTACATGCATGTCCCTGAGCTGCAACGTATGGGCGCCAATATCAAAGTCGATGGTCATACCGCTGTTGTTCAAGGCGTCGATAAACTCAATGCCGCGCCTGTCATTGCAACCGATTTACGCGCGTCTATGTCGCTGGTAATGGCAGCGGTGGCAGCCCAAGGCGAGACCTGTATCGAGCGCATTTACCACATTGACCGTGGTTATGAGTATGTGGAAGATAAACTGCGCGGCTTGGGCGTCACCATTGAGCGGGTAAAAGGCGAATAACAGGTATAAGACAATGACACAAGCAAATGATGCCAATTATAATGGTCTTACCTTAGCGTTATCTAAAGGGCGAATCTTAAAAGATACCTTACCCTTGCTAAAAAAGGCAGGTATCGAACTACTTGAAGACCCCGAAGAATCACGTAAACTTATTTTCCCGACCACGCATGCTGACGTGCGGATTTTGATTTTACGCGCCAGTGACGTGCCAACCTATGTGGAACATGGGGCGGCAGATTTTGGTGTAGCGGGTAAAGATGTGCTGATGGAGCATGGCTCAAGCAATTTATATGAATTGCTTGACCTACAAATTGCCAAATGCCGTTTGATGACGGCAGGTAAAGTGGGGCTACAATTACCCAGTCGTCGTCTTCGAATTGCCACCAAATATGTCAATGTGACGCGCGCGTTTTTTGCCAGTCGCGGTGAACAAGTGGATGTGATTAAACTCTATGGTTCCATGGAACTTGCGCCATTGGTAGGCTTGGGTGATTTGATTGTGGATGTGGTCGATACCGGTAATACCTTAAAAGCCAATGGTCTAGAGCCGCGCCAAGAGATTTGCCAAGTCTCTTCGCGTTTGATTGTCAATCAGGTCAGTTATAAGCGTAAATTTGCCCTGCTTGAGCCCATCATTGAAAGCTTCAAGCAAAGCATCGCTGATAATTCCCAGTAACGGTTCAAAAATTACCATGATGCAGCATCTTTTTGTGTATGGCACACTAGCGCCCAATCGCGACAACCACAGTATTATGACACCCATCAACAACGGCAGTTGGCAAGCTGCGACTATTCATGGGCATTTGATGCCAGATGGCGGCTGGGGCTCGGCGCTCGGATTTCCTGCAGTCATCCCAGATGAACAAGGCGACATGATAGCGGGCTTGGTGTTTTCGTCGGATGATTTACCCAATCATTGGGCGCGGCTAGATGAGTTTGAAGGTGAAGCCTATCAGCGCATTGAAGTAACCGCCACGCTTGACAATGGTGCGAAAATCCAAACCTTTGTGTATGCACTCGACAATCTACAGCATTATTGAAGCTGGCTATGCCGATTAAAACATGAAAGATGAAAACATGGAAAATCAAGACATTGAAAATTAAAAAAGACGTTATTAAGACGTCTTTTTTTAACTGGGCGAATTTTAACTGGGCGAAAACTAAAAGTGGTGACGGGTTTGCTCGGTTTAGCTGATTTTGATGCGCCGATTTGGATGAGTTGGCAAAGCTGTGCAGGCTAAAAATCCGCTTTCATCCATGAAAAAATTTGTTATGCTATGGGTTAGTCATTTTTTATTGTTAGGGGAATACCATGCGATTGTTAAATAGCCAACAAGCCAGTTTTGAGCAGGAATTGACAGAGCTGCTTGCTTTTGAAACGGTAAATGATCCAGCGCTACTGGCTACGGTCGATGATATTATTGCGCAAGTGCGTCAGGGTGGGGATGAGGTGGTGTTAAAGCTGACCCAACAATTTGACAACCATCCTGCCAAAACCTTTGCTGAGCTAGAGATTTCACAAGAAAAGCTCAAACAAGCATTTGATGGGTTAAATCCTACAATCAAGCAAGCGCTTGAACTGGCGGCACAGCGCGTCACATCTTTTCACGAGCGCCAACGGCAAGAAAGCTGGACGTATCAAGATGCGCTAGGCAATACGCTTGGACAACAAGTTACGCCACTCGATAAAGTGGGTATTTATGTGCCAGGTGGGCTGGCAAGTTATCCATCGAGTGTCTTAATGAATGCGTTACCCGCAAAAGTGGCAGGGGTCGGGCAAATTATCATGGTGGTGCCTGCCCCTCATGGTGAACTAAATCCCTTGGTATTGGCGGCCGCTTATTTGGCGGGTGTGGATAAAGTCTTTACCATTGGGGGCGCGCAAGCGGTGGCAGCGTTGGCTTACGGTACTAACACCATCCCGCAAGTTGATAAAATCACAGGACCTGGCAACAAATACGTGGCAGCCGCCAAACGCGCCGTGTTTGGGCAAGTGGGCATTGACATGATTGCAGGCCCCTCGGAAGTACTGGTATATGCCGAAGGTGTGGCAAATGATAAAGCCGACTGGTTAGCCATGGATTTATTGTCGCAAGCTGAGCATGATACTGTCGCGCAAGCGATTTTTGTCACCCCATCTGAGCCGTTACTTAAAAAAGTTGCGCAGGAAATAGAAAAAGCCTTAGTAGATTTGCCAAAAGCTGACATCGCTAAAGCGGCGATTGCCAACCGTGGCGCGCTGATTTTGGTGAAAGACCGCGCAGAAGGTATTGAGGTGATTAACCGCATTGCGCCTGAGCATTTGGAGTTATCGGTAGATGACCCAGAAGCGATGCTCAAAGATGTCCGCCATGCGGGCGCTATCTTTATGGGTCGCTATACCCCTGAAGCGATTGGCGATTATTGCGCTGGCCCTAATCACGTGTTGCCAACGTCAGGTACCGCACGCTTTAGTTCACCGCTTGGCGTGTATGATTTTCAAAAGAAATCTTCGATTATTTATTGTAGCGAGCAAGGTAGCCAAATGCTGGCAAAAACCGCCGATATACTGGCGGTGGAAGAGAATTTGGATGCCCACGCGCGTTCAGCCCGTTACCGTGTAAAATAAGCTCAAACGCGCCTGTGGCAATTCAACAGCTTATGGCAATTTAACAGGGCGTTTAACTCATTTTAACTGGGAAGTTAACGCTGCTTTGTCAATACATCTAGGCGTAGCCGTTCTTCAGGCGTAAACATCGTCTGCTGTAACGCCACAATTTGTTGTTGTGCTTGCGGCACATTACCCAATTTGCTCAGTATTTGGTTAGACTGTGTCTGATAAGTTGCCACACGCTGCGCAAATTGTGCTTCAGATTGGTCAAGCTGCTCAAGCCGTTTGACCGCTTCAGGCGAGACGTATTGACTACGCATGGCATTGATTTGGCTTTGCGTTGCCCCTTGCTGCTGCATTTGCTGCGTTTGCGCTAATAACTTGTCAATATTGCGCTGCTCGGTTAGCTTTGTCTGTAGATTTGGGTCTTTAACACTGGCGATATAGGCGGTTTGCGCCTTATCAATGATAGCTTGGCGCTGGTCATTGCTCAGTTGCGCGTTTTGGTTGGCTTCGACGACCGTCATGTTGTAGTCATTGAGGGCTTGTTCATCCCCAAAAAAGGCTTCACGGGTTTTGGCGTCAAAATAGCGGGCTTGCAGCTGTTGTACTGCGCGTAATTGGTTCTTAATCGCAGATAAATCTAATGCGCTGACATTGGGGTTTTGCTGTGCTTTAGGCTTATCTAGCTGGCTGACAGCAGTCAAATAGGTGAGATAATTTTGAAAAATGTTAACCGCTTGGCTTGCGGCAGGCTCAGGCGTATGTTCACGAATATAGGCAATCACCCGTTGTTCAATCTGGGTTAAGGGCTCTTCCCCTTGTGCGGACAAAAAATAATCAAACAGTCGGCGCAAACCCGCGGTCACCACCAATTGCTTGTTTTCATCGATAATAATTTCGCCATCGACTTGGGTGCCTTGTAGTGATTTGGGCAGCGATGTGGCCAGTGATATGGGCAGGGGGTTAGCGTTCGCGGTGATGGAGGACGCATTGGCGAGCGTTGCGGTTTGATGGGACGGCAATCCACTAGATGGACTGGTACTGGCAGCATCCTGCGGCAAAGGATTGGCTGTTTTGACAGCGTCCTTAGGTTTTAACCACAGGATGCAGGCTATCAATAATGCGATGATGCCACTGGCTAATACGATTATTAGCCAGTTTATCGGTCGTTGGTTTGTGTTAGGGTTGTTTGAAGGAACCATAGGCATAAGCTTACAACGATTGACCTTTTAAGCGATTGACTTGGTTGCGATAGACAGTCAATGGATTGGTGTCTAGCAAACTGACAATGCCAAATACCTGATTGACTGAATCCATATGATTCATTTTATAGTTATCACGAATCACTTCACCGAGACGACTTGAGCAGGGTGAGACAAGACCATCATTGGCTTCGCCATTGAATGATAAACCCGTCAACCCCAACACCGTATCAGACGGATCGACAAGCATGGTCATAGTTTGGGCGCCACTAAATGAGTAATAACGTACATTATTGACCACCGTGTTTTTTGGGTATCCACAATAACTGGTCGGCATGGCTGCAGGGAATTTTTGGTTAAATTTGGCCGCATAATTGGTGGTGAGTGAATTGACGGCTGCCCAGCCATCTTGCTGCTGCAGTTGATTGAGTGGCACGCCAGATCCGATGTCCATCACACCGCCCACCAATTCAAAAAACTTGATTGCCATTAAAGAGGCGGTGTTAAATTCGCCAGCGGGTAAGCCATCAGCCGCGCTGCCTTCAGTCACCATTTTGACTGTCCAATCCGCCATTTTTGAGCCTTGCTCAGGGCTAGAAATCGCCGTCACAGACGAGACTAGCGATGGCGCAACCCCCGCGACATAGCGAATATCAATCCCACCGTGGCTATGACCGATTAAGTTAACCTTTGGGCTGCCGGTGATTGCAATGATGGTTTTGACTTGTTGGAGTAGCTGCTCACCGCGCACTTCGGTGTCATTGACACTTGATGTCTTGGTCACATATACGCTTGCGCCATTTTTGGTGAGATCTTGAGGGATGCCATTAAAATAATCGACCAAACCAAACATTTTGCTCCAGCCACCAAGCCCATGAGCAAGTACGATAGGGTATTTGGTTTTTGCAAAATTTGAGGTGGCATTGAGGGAAGTGACTGCGACACAGCCAGTGGCATTGGCACAGTTGTAATAGCTTGAGGCATAAGAAGACGCAGAAAATGCGATGGAAGAAAAAAGCAATCCTTTGGCGGCACGGCGCATAAAGCGATGATTTGACATATACTGATCCTTGTAAAGTCATAATGAAGTTTCGCTGTCCTATGGATTAATTTAACCTAAATCAAGAATTTGTGAATCAAATGAAATGACCGATCAGTATATTTTTCTGCAATGTCAGTGGATGCAGTATGTAGGTAAGGTTAAAGACCAAGTGTTGTATTGGCACAATTGGCATGCCATCTAAAAAAGCAGACACAAATTGTCATTGATTTTTTGCTATGATTTGCTAAGGTAACGGCTGATTTTTCGTTTTTGCTGTTTTTATTTTTTGCCCCTCATAACAAGAGAATAACTGACCCACTATGTTAGAACTACTATCTGACCCGTCAGCGTGGCTAAGCCTTGCGACGCTTGTCATTCTTGAGATTGTTTTAGGTATTGATAATCTTGTCTTTATTGCCATCTTAGCCAATAAACTCCCGCCGCATCAGCGCGCTAAAGCCCGAAATTTAGGTCTTGGCTTGGCATTGGTCATGCGGCTGTTCTTATTGTCGATTATGTCATGGCTCATTACCTTAACCGATCCTGTTCTCACATTAGGAAGTTTTGATTTATCGGTTCGCGACATTATTTTATTGGTAGGCGGGGTGTTCCTGCTGTTTAAAGCAACTACGGAGTTGCATGAGCGGCTAGAAGGAAAACCTGAGCATACCAACCAAAGTAAAGTGCAAGCAGGGTTTATTGCGGTTGTCGCACAGATTGTGATTTTAGATGCGGTGTTCTCGTTTGACGCGGTGATTACCGCTGTAGGTATGGCAAAACACCTTGAAATCATGATGGCGGCAGTGATCATTGCCATGGCATTGATGGTGGCTGCCTCTAAAGCGCTCACCGAGTTTGTCGGTCGTCATCCAACCGTGGTGATTTTGTGTTTAAGTTTTCTACTGATGATTGGCTTTAGTTTGATTGTTGAAGGACTAGGCTTTCATATGCCAAAAGGTTACTTGTACGCGGCGATTGCGTTCTCAATTTTGATTGAAGCGTTTAACCAAGTAGCCAAACGCAATAAAACCAAATATGAAAATCAAATTCCGATTCGTGACCGTACCGCGGATGCGATTTTACGCTTAATGGGTGGTAAAACCGAAGAAGCGGTTACCCCAGAGAATAATTCAGAACATTTTGATTTTGATAGTATGCCATTTGCGCAAGAAGAGCGTTATATGATTAGTGGCGTACTAGCGCTCAATGAGCGCGATGTACATACCATCATGACGCCGCGCAATGATATCTCTTGGGTCAATATCAACGGTAGCCGCGAAGAAATGCGCGCGCAATTGCTTGATACGCCGCATAGCTTGTTCCCTGTGTGCCGAGATACCATTGATAAAGTGCTTGGGGTAGTACGCGCCAAAGACTTTTTGGATTTGCTTGATAACAATGTCGCAGATATTGAAACCGCCATTAAACCCTTACTTAACAAGCAGCAGCCTGTGTTTGTGTCAGAGAGCATTGACAATCTAAAACTGCTCAATATGCTTAAAAAAGCCAAAGGTAATTTGGCGATGGTGATTGATGAATATGGTCAAGTCGCAGGGCTAGTGACACCGCTTGATGTGCTAGAGGCGATTGCAGGTGAGTTCCCTGATGAAGATGAAACTTTAGAAATTATCCCGTATGACGATTATTGGATAGTGGAAGGTACCGCAAGCTTGCACCAACTACGTTTGGAGCTTGACGATCCAGATTTTCTACTCGATGCCGATCAGTTCACCATTGGCGGGTATTTGATTTCGCAGCTGACCGATGCCCCAGAAGTCAATCAAACCATTGATATCGGTGCCTATAAGTTTACCATTCTAGAAACTTCAACATCGCGCATTTTGAAATTAAAAGTTGAACGTGAAGCCCCGATGGTGGCAACGGTTTAAATCACTGATTGGGTATAAAAGAAGGGGTAATTAACCCCTTTTTTTTATTACTTTTTTAGGGATATAACAATCAAGGAATTTGCTGAATCGTCAAGGTGATAGTAGGCACATTGCTCATTGACGTGGCAGCAGATTGACTGGACACAGGCTTGGATGATAGCGCAGTCAGAGTAATATCCATATTGGCAAAACGCTGTGTTTGGCGCAAGTCACCGCGCAAATCCCCAATCGATAGGTTGAGGGTTTGTGGGCGAGCGGTGGTAGTCATAGCCGTGACCGCTACTGTGGCATTACCTGCCCAAATACACTGTACGCCTGTGGCACAGCGGCTATCATTGAGCACTTTATCAAAAGTCAGATTTAGCTGGTGTTCTTTAACAAAGATGTTTTGACCCAGTGCAAGCGTGACCGTGCGAGTGGCATTGGCTGGCTGGTTGACTGTTGAAGGCGTTGGTTTGGCGGGCAAGGTGGGCGCAGTCATACAGGCGGTTAATAGGCTCGTAGTGAGTAAGGCGATACTTGTGGTTTGAATGATTTTTTTCATCAGTAATTTCCTTTTTTCTTAACGGTTAATTTTATTTCTGGTTTTTAGTTTTGATTTTTAGTGTTATTTTTAGGGGCAAAAAAACGCTGTAGTCCCGCCAATACCAAGTCTTGCCGAATTTCCACGCTGGCTGATAGGTGCGGCTCAAAAGTATGGGCATCACCGCCTGTCATGGTGATTTCAAATTGAGGGTAGCGATGAATGGTTTCATTGATGGCCCCGACAATGGATAACATAATACCATGATGCACCGCGTCTTGGGTATTGGTGCCTGAATCTATACTATCAAAAGTGCCATCAATAATACTAATCTGGCGCGTTCCCGAAAATAGTGACTCGCGCTGCAAATAGATACTGGGGAAAATATAGCCCCCCAAGTGATGACCCTGATCGACCAAATCAATGGTCACGGCAGTGCCGCAGCCAATAACGCATTGTTTTTTGCTAGGCTCGATGATGCCGAGCATTTGTAGCCAGCGGTCAACGCCAAGTTGGGCGGGGTTATAGTCGCTCGACATCAGCGCGTGCTTGGCATGGACTTGGGCAAATTCAAACGGTTTTTGCAATCGCTCTAGGCTTTCTGCAACGTGATTATTGACGGCTTGTCCGAGCACGGATGACACCCCGATAAAATCAGGATTGAGTCGTTCAAGCCGAAAGGTCAACCCTTTGAGCAATTCGGCAGGCGCTTGCAAATGCTGCTCAGCCGCATGATCGAGCACTTGACCGCTATCGTCCGTGAGCCAATATTTTAAGCGGGTATTACCCAAGTCTAGCCAAAGTTTTGTCATAAATAATAGCCTTTGAATGGGATGCTTTATTTGTGTTTATTTGCCTGCAACGATGAAACGGCTGAATCCAAAACTTGAATGGTGCCTGTCCAAATCGTTTGTATGCTGCCATCTGCTTGCTCAATGAGTAGACAGCCTTGCGCATCGATACCTGCTGCAATGCCTGTGATTGATTGCTCAGATAAGGCGTTATGAATTTGCAAATACTTGTTTTTTAATAGGTCTTTTTGGGCAAAATCATGGATAAATTGTTGGCTCGCTTCAGCCGCTTGCAGCTGATTAAATTGCCCAATCGCATTAGTTATGGCATCGCGAACGGGCTGATAAAACTCACGGGGTTGTAAGCGCTGCGCTGTCAAATCTTGCAGGCTTACCGCTTGGTAGTTTAAGCCTTCTTGGGTTTGCTCGGTCAGCACAGGGGCATGGGCAATATTGACCCCCACACCGATAACGATGCCTAGCATGTGACCTGCGACATTGACTGGCTCTATCAAAATACCCGAGAGTTTTTGAAATTGGTCAGGTAGGTTGGCTTGTGGTTGATAAAAACCCACATCGTTCACCCATTTGACACCAATGGTTGGCAAATGCTTTGCCAGTCTTGTTTGGTTGATGTGTTCTATGATAGGGATTTGACTGAGCTGATAACCCACGCACAATGACAAGCGACCATCTAATCGATAAGATAAGCAAAGATTTTGCTGCCAAGCATAGGCTTGTGTCGGCACATACAGCGATAAATAAACATTGCCTAGCGGTGATTGCCATGTTCTGCCATGTTGACCACGTCCGCCTGATTGGGTATCAGCAGTGAGTAAATGGGGGCGGCTAAAATGCGGTCGGTTATGGTCGGTGGGCGACTGTGCTTGATAACTGAGCACTATCCACTCAATCAGCTGGCTGTTGGTTGAGTGGGTGCTGGCTAAATGGGTATGATTAAAATCTTTTTGACTTTTTTTAGTATGGTCGTAGTGAATTATTGTGGTTATTAATCTTGATTGTCCATCAAACTTTTTTAAATTTTTCATTTTAGTTGCTAATATTTAATTTACTAATGATTATGGGCATGGTTAAACTAACGCTTTTGGCATATTCAGCACAATGTATATAAATTTCAATATTCCCTTCACCTTCATGTAATGGAACTAAAATTAAATCCTTAAATTCTGTACTATCCTCATGAATTAATTCGTTTATAAAAATATGTAATTCATTATCTTTAACCTTTTCGATATTGCTACTTTTAAAATTGGGAAGTATCGAACTTGGAATTTCATAACCATTAGATAGGAAAAATTCTTGTTGATTAGTTAAATTCCGCATTTGCTTCGCCAAAGGCATTTGTGCCTCTCTGAAATGCTTTTCATATTTTTCTTTAGCTTCATCTAACAAATTACGATTCAAATAAGGAACTGATTTTTCTAATATTTTACTAATAAAATTTTCTTCTTCTTCCAGTTCATTATCGTCTTCAAATATCTCTACAGTATTGGGAAACTTAACTTTTACTATTATGCTGGTTGCTTTTATATTTCCAATATTTCTTATACTTAAACTTAGTTTTTGGCGGGAGTTTTTAATCAAAAATAATTTCTTTAGAAAGAAATTGACGTTAGTAATTAAGTCACTATCAAGCTTTTCTAAGCTATGATTGTAATCATCAATTTCCTTTTGATTTACGAAATTCAGAAGATGGCTAGGTACATTTTGAATTGGTTTTTGTTTCTCATAATAATTAAAATTTGAAGTGTCAAATGAAAATTCTAATTGTTCATTATCATTGATAAAAATAGAAATTTTAGGTAATCTTTTAGTCTCATCATCTTTTAGTTTAGTGTTTTCTTCTCTTAACTTCCTGTTTTCTTCACTAAGTAAAGCCAATTCTTCAGCAATATTTTCATTTTGACTATTTCCACGCACCCAACCTACTAATTGATTATCTCTAATGATATCATTCAAGCTCTCGTGAATTGCTAGTTTGATGTCTTTAGTATCAGTAAAGAAAGCAGACATGAAATCTAAGACTGTTTTTCTAAATTCTTCTAGTTTTTCAGGATTTTCTGTTTCGATTTGAGTTGCTTTCAATTCTTTTTTCGCTTCGTTATTCATAACGACTGCGAATAATGGTTTGCCAATTTCTTGTGCATATTCATATTCTAATTGTGTGTAGCTTTTACCTGATTCTGGCTCCATAGAACCATACCTTCCACCCAAAATAAGCATATAAATATCTGATTCGTTAATCCATCTTTTAATTACTTCCCATTGGCTCTTATTTGATGATGTGAATAATTCCATACCAGCAGGAATGTGACCTGCCTTTAAAATGGCTTCAACCGCAGATTGCCTTTCAGCAATCAAATCAGTAAATGTTGAACTAACAAAAATCTGATATTTTTTATGATTACTCATAACCTTGACCTTTTATTCTTTAATATGAACTTCCTGTTTATCTTTAATGATATCCCAACGACAATGCAACAAGCAGTTTAACCAAAAATTTATTTGCCACAAGTTTTCGTTAATACTTATACCAATTTAAGGCACAAAGATAATAATAAATGCCGACAAAATAAATTTTGCTATACTAACGCTATTTTTAATCAAAGGAAATGCAAAAAATGATGTATCTGTGGTTTTTGCTGGCCGGGGCATTTGCTGGCATTTGTGCCGGGCTATTTGGTGTCGGTGGCGGATTGATTATCGTACCCGTGCTGATGGCGATTTTTAAAGCTTATGGCTATCCAAGCGATGTTATTACCCATTTGGCGGTAGGGACATCGCTTGCCACGATTGTGGTGACATCGATAAGCTCCATGCAATCGCACAATAAGCGCGGTGGCGTGCGCTGGGATGTATGGCGTAATATGTCGATTGGCTTGGTGGTTGGTAGTTTTGTTGGTGCTTATATCGCAGATTTATTGCATGGCAAGGTCTTGGCGTTTTTGATTGCAGGCATGGCGCTGTTTATGGGGCTAAAAATGCTTTTGGCTAAAAAATCAGAAGTTGTCGCGACCACTCACTTGCCATCTGCGCCTGTGCAAACAGGGGCCGGGGGCTTGATTGGCGCAGCATCGGCGATTTTTGGTATTGGCGGTGGCAGTTTTACCGTGCCGTTTTTGAGCCGTTTTGGTTTGACCATGCAACAAGCGGTGGGTACGTCAGCAGCCTGCGGCTTACCGATAGCCATTGCAGGGGCGCTTGGGTTTATGTTTTTTGGCAAAGATGTACAGGGCTTGCCCGCTGAGGCGATTGGCTTTGTGCATATCACTGCGTTTTTATGTATTTCAGTGATGAGTTATCTATTTGCCAAGGTGGGGGCAAAATTGGCGCACCAATTGCCTGCCAATATCTTAAAGCGCATGTTTGGTGGTCTGCTGCTGATTGTGGGGGCAAAAATGATGCTGGGCGCGCTTGAGATTAATTTATGGTAACAATAAACAATAGGTTTTGTGTCATTTCATGAGCGTGAATTTTATAATCCATTCTCAATCATATGCCCCATACGCTCTTTTTTGGTGTTGAGATAGGCTTCATTGTGGGGGTTGACACCCACCAACAGCGGCACGCGCGCTACCACCTCAATACCAATATCATTGAGATAGTCAATTTTGTTGGGGTTGTTGGTTATCAGCTTTACCTTATCCACACCGACATGCTCAAGCATCGGCTTGCACATCTCATAGGTACGAGCATCGGCAGGTAAATCGAGCAGCAAATTGGCATCAAGCGTATCATGTCCTTGGTCTTGCAATGCATAGGCACGGATTTTGTTGGTCAGTCCAATCCCGCGTCCTTCTTGGCGCAAATATAAAATCGCCCCGCAGCCGCCATTTTTAGCATAAGCTTGAATCATCTGCATGGTGGCGTTGAGCTGGGGGCCGCAGTCGCATTTAAGCGAACTAAAGGCATCCCCTGTCAAACATTCGCTATGAATGCGTACCAATGGGATTTTGGATTTATCGGCCGTGGGCAAGCCAACCGTCAGCATGACGTGTTCATGTTTGCGATTGCCCAGCGCATCGCGTGACGTGTCGTCCGTATCTTCAAACACATGAATATCAAATAGCCCATGCGCTGTTGGTAAGGTTGCTTGCGTGATAAATTGATACGACACCCACTACTCCAAAAAAATGACCAACTGATCCAAACAACTGAACCAAGTCAGTAAACCCAAAAATAAAAGTGCCCTTTACATGAAGGCATTGATTAAAATATCAAGAAGGATAGCGTCATTACGCATCTTATCAATAAGCCGCAAGCTAGGCTGGTATGCTATATGACGCGACTTTTTTCTCAAATTTTATAAAAAATTCAAGGCGCTAAGCTAAACTTTATAGAAGCTATAAGATACAATCTAAAATAGCGAGGTTTGATGTTTAATCAACAAAAAAATGCTATTATGCCACATTCATGCGCCACATTGGCAATTCAAAGCTGGTAATGCCAGCTTAGCCACCTAGATTTTCAAGCGCCCAACGCTTTGGCAGTCTGTCAATTTTGTGCCGGTATTTTGTGCCAATTTTGTGCCAACAATAAGGTGTTAATAGTCATTGTGCGTTTTAACTATTTATTTTTTCACCTGTGTCAACAGGGCTCATCGAGTCCCTGTAAGCAATGAAAAGTGTCAGCCAAGATATGTCAAAAACTAAAATAGCTAACCAAAACTACTCATTAAAAACCTTTGATACTATCCCTATGCTAAAGCCGCATACGCCGCTGCTCGATGGTGTGGATAGTCCTCACGACCTAAAAAAATTCAGTACCGCGCAATTGCAGCAATTAGCCGATGAACTGCGCGAGTTTTTGCTGTATACAACGGGCGTCAGCGGCGGGCATTTTGGCTCTAACCTTGGCGTCGTTGAGCTTACCATTGCACTGCATTATGTCTTTAATTCACCCAAAGACCAAATTGTCTGGGACGTAGGGCACCAAGCCTATCCCCACAAAATTTTAACGGGTCGCCGTGACAAGCTTACCACCATTCGTAGTCAACATGGGCTGACTGCCTTCCCCGAGCGTCATGAGTCTGAGTATGATACTTTTGGCGTTGGGCATTCATCGACGGCGATTTCTGCAGGGCTCGGCATGTCGCTTGCTATGCGCTATTTAGGCAAACGTGACAAAGTAGTTAGCATCGTCGGTGATGGTGCTATGACAGGCGGCATGGCGTTTGAAGCGATGAATGACGCGGTGCAGCAAAATGCCGATTTGATTGTGGTGCTCAACGATAATGACATGTCAATCTCACAGGCAACGGGCGGATTTTCTAAACATTTAGCCACCCTATGGCAGCGTGGTTTGGCAGTCGATATCGATAAAAACGGTGATGCGATTTTTACCAAGCGCGTCATCTCCAGTGAAGACCGCCGTATTCGTCATTATTTGCACATGGCAAACGAAGCTTTAGATGATTGGACCTCGCGTCTGCCCAATAAAATTGTCGAAAAATTGGCAGAAAAAGGTATTCCTAAACCGTCTCAGTTAGAGACATTACCTGAGAAAATCGCCAATAAACTCATTGATGAAGTGTTCCCCGAAAACTTGTTTAAAGCCATCGGTTTTCAGTATTTTGGACCATTTGATGGGCATGATGTTGCCAAATTGGCTCAGGTATTTGAACGGGTCAAGCAACTAAAAGGGGCAGTACTCGTCCATGTGCATACGGTGAAAGGTAAAGGCTTTTTACCGGCAGAATGCGACCCGATTACTTATCATGCCATTACCAAACTTAAGAAAATCAACCCAGCGCAAGAAAAATCTGTGCCAGTTGACAGCCAAAAGCCCGTAACTACTGTAGCTACTCCCGCTAAAAAATACTCGCAAGTGTTTGGTGAGTTTATTTGCGATAAAGCCGCAACCGACAAACAACTGATGGCGATTACCCCTGCGATGGCTGAAGGCTCAGGCATGACCGAATTTGCCCAGCGCTTTTCAAGCCAATTCTTTGATGTGGCGATTGCCGAGCAACATGCAGTGACCCTAGCGGGCGGTATGGCAACCCAAGGCGTCAAACCGATTGTCGCGATTTACTCCACATTTTTACAACGTGGCTATGACCAACTGATTCACGATGTGGCTTTGCAAAATCTCAACGTGATGTTCGCCATTGACCGTGCAGGCTTGGTCGGTGAAGACGGTGCGACCCATGCGGGGGTGTTTGATATCGCCTTTATGCGAACTGTGCCTAATATGGTGATTGCTTGTCCCAAAGATGAGAATGAGTGCTATAACTTACTTAATACCTGTTATGAGCATATTGGACCCTCTGCGGTGCGTTATCCACGTGGTAATGGCATTGGGGCAGAAATTGATAAAAACCAAGCGATGTATCCAATCGGTAAGGCAGCGCTTGAGCAGACTATCGAAGCCACTGGAGAAGGTGCGAGCAACGTGGCGAAAAAAGTTGCGGTGCTTGCTTTTGGTACCATGGTAAAGACAGCGGTTACGGCGTGTCAAAACTTAGCCGAAACTTACCCAACGACGACGTTTTTTGTTTATAATATGCGGTTTGTTAAACCGTTAGACAGCGAATTACTGGATACGCTATTGGCGCAAAACTGCTCCATTGTTACCCTTGAAGAACACCAAGTCATGGGCGGTGCCGGTAGTGCGGTCAATGAATACCTCGTTGCCCAAGCAGCAAAAACAAGCCAAGCCTTGCCAACGCTACTTAATATCGGTATCCCCGATAAATATATCGCGCATGGCAGCCCTGAGCAGCAATTAGCCGATTGTGAGCTAGATGTCGCGGGTGTGGTCAAACAGATGCAAACGATTTTGTCATAAATTTTAGATTTTTATCCTTCAACAAAAGGTCAATTATGGAACCGATGGTCGTCATGGCAGCCCGCGCTGCACAAAAAGTAGGTCAAGAGATTTTAAATGCACACAACAATCGCCACAAGCTAGAGTTCACGATTGAAAGCAAAGGCTTAGATGGTTTGGTGACCCAAATCGACCGTTACAGCGAAGAATTATTGATTGCGATGCTCAAAGAAAGCTACCCAACCCACTCATTTTTGGGCGAAGAGTTTGGGCTGCAAGAAGGCAAGGGCAATGATAAAGACTGGTGCTGGGTTATTGATCCATTAGACGGTACTCACAACTTTATTCATGGCTTACCGCATTTTTGTGTCTCAATCGGGGTGCAAAAAAATGGCGTCACCGAACATGGTATCATCTATGACCCAGTGCGTGATGAGATGTTCTCAGCCAGTCGTGGTAAAGGCGCGCGTCTCAACCAGCGCCGTATCAGCGTCAGTGAACATAAAACCATTGATGGCGGCTTTTTTACCACAGGGCATCCGCTTGAGCGTAACCGCGCAGAAGGTAAAGTATCGTATGCCAAAGAGCATTTTGAAAGCTTACAAAAAATCTGCGAACAAGGCGGTCAAGTGCGCCGTGTGGGTTCAGCCGCATTAGATTTGGCCTATGTAGCAGCGGGACGGTTTGATGGTTATTTTGAAATGTCTATCAAACCTTGGGATATCTGTGCCGGTGAATTGATTGTCACTGAAGCGCGCGGTACTGTGGTTGACCATACAGGCGCGCACAATGCCATGCAAACAGGCTCTATCTTTGCGGCAAATATCAAACTGTTAAAACCATTGATGCAAACCGTGGTGCCAGTTTGGGGCAGTGCCGTGAAAGGCTGATGTGACTGTGACACTAAAAACGCGCTAATCCATAGCGCGTTTTTTATTTCATAATCAATTCGTAAAAAAAATCTAAGCTAAAGAGGTTAAGTTAAGCAGATAGACAACAACGTTGGCATAATAAGAGATGAGAATATAAAAACGGCAATCAATATTCACTGATTGCCGTCCTCGTTCTATATGCTGTTTTATAGCATGTTGTTTATAGCATCTTATTTATAGTATCTTGCTAAAAATCCCCTAACTGGCGTATATTAGAAGGGCTATCTTTCAAGATATTGTAGTTTATTGGGTACGCCATCCCATTCTTTGGCATCGGGTAGTGGGTCGTGCCTGGCTGAGATGTTTGGCCATTTTTCAGCGAGTTCTGCATTCAGTTCGATGTATATTTCTTGACCTTTTGGCACTTCATCTTCTGAGAAAATCGCATTGGCAGGGCATTCTGGCTCACACAGCGCACAGTCAATACATTCATCAGGATGGATGACCAAAAAATTCGGACCTTCATAGAAACAGTCCACAGGACAGACTTCAACGCAGTCAGTATATTTACAACGAACACAGTTATCAGTAACGACGAAAGTCATGGCGGTGGCTACCTTTTTTTAGTTGCACAAATGTTAAAAGCATAAAAAATACAATCGTATTATTTTAGCGCGTTACGCTTTTTTTAACAATTCCTTTAATGAATAAATAAATTCTAACGCCTGTTTCGGCGTCAGTTCGTCAGGGTTTAGGGCGTTTAGTTGTTGAGTAAGTTTATATTCATCAGCCTGCAACGTTTGATAGTCAGCCGCGGTACTTTGCAAATCCAGACCCATTTGTTTCTCGTCTTTTGTTGGATAGGGTAAAGGATGGTTTGGCAAACTTTTTTGTTCGCTGTGGTTATCCAAATAATATTGCGCTTGGGCTAATAAGTCTTGCGGCAAACCTGCCATTTTGGCAACATGCAAGCCAAAACTGCGATGCGTCGCCCCAGGTGCGATTTTATGCAATAGCAGCAACTGCCCGTTGATTTCTTGGGTGACAAGGTGCTGATTAAACATTTTGGGG
Organism: Moraxella osloensis; assembly: GCF_001553955.1. Lineage (NCBI taxonomy): Bacteria > Pseudomonadati > Pseudomonadota > Gammaproteobacteria > Moraxellales > Moraxellaceae > Faucicola > Faucicola osloensis. The sequence continues at coordinate 954,345 of NZ_CP014234.1, read as the reverse complement.
TGGCGCTCAGCCAGTTCAGTGAGCTCAAAATAATGGGTAGCAAATAGGGTCAAACAGCCGATTTTTTCTGCTAAATAATTCACGCACGCATGCGCAATCGCTAGACCATCTTGAGTGCTGGTGCCACGACCGACTTCATCCATGAGTACCAATGAGTTGGCATTGGCTTGGTTCATGATATTGGCGGTTTCGATCATCTCGACCATAAAGGTTGATTTACCACTTGCCAAGTCATCTGCCGAGCCAATGCGGGTAAAAATCCGCTCAATACGACCGAGCGTCACCGACTGCGCAGGGACATATGCACCACAACAAGCAAGTAGTACGATAAGCGCGGTTTGACGCATGTAGGTCGATTTACCGCCCATATTGGGCCCGGTGATGAGCATTAAGCGTTCAAGTTGGGTGGCTGTTCCCATGACACAGTCATTGGCGACAAATGGGTCAAGCGATGCCGTCTGATGGTGAGCTTGGCGCTGTTGACCTGCTTCAACCACGATATGGCGTCCGCCTTGGATATTGAGGCTTGCGCTATCATCAGTGGTATTAAACAACGGGCGGCACCAGTTTTTACTATGATGAGAGCGATTCTGCAAACGCGTTAGGCTGACCCAGTTGGCAAGTACATCCAAATACCCAATCGCTTTGGCAAGGCGCTGCACCTCGCCAAGCTGTGATTTGAGCTGATTGAGCAGATTTTCATAGATACGCTTCTCAAGGGTCAACGCTTGCCCTTGAGCCGATAGATAGGATTCTTCAATGGTTTTGAGCGCTGGCGTGATAAAGCGTTCAGCATTTTTGAGCGTTTGACGGCGGGTAAAATATTCAGGCGCGTTCTTGGCTTGTAGGGCGCTGAGTTCAAAATAAAATCCGCTGACTTTATTAAAGCCCACTTTGAGCATGGGCAGGTTGTTTTTTTGCCGCTCTTGCGCCGCCAATGCTTCCAAAGTTTGCTCGATATTACCATGCAGATTTTGCCATTCATCAAGCTGTGGGTCATAGCCCTTTTTTATCATGCCGCCATCACGAATGTGGGCGGGCGGCTCATCGACAATCGCTTGCTCTAGCAAGGCATGGATGTTGGCAAAGCTATCAGTTAAGGCTAAGTCAGGCAGCTGTTTGCTAAGCATGGCAAGCAAAGGCGTCTCGGCAGTTAGCGTCGTTATGGTGGTAAAATCAAAATGTTGCTGCAACTGCTTTGACAACGCTAACGCTTGCGCCAAGCTCAGACGCAATTTGAGCAAATCGGTCGGTTTTGCTGAACCCAAGCCAATGCGTCCCCCAATCCGCTCGATATCGCTGATTTCGCTTAAGGTTTGTTTAAGCAATTCAAACGCTGCTATCGGCAATTGCATCAGTTGTTCAACCGCATCAAGCCTGCGGTTAATCAGGGTGACATTGCGTAGCGGTCGGTGCAAATGATGCACCAAAGCGCGTTTACCCATCGGCGTTTGGCAGTGATCAATCACCGATAACAGCGAAATACCCGATGCCAACACGGGTTTAAAAATTTCCAAATTTTGCTGACTGATGGTATCAAGCTGCAAAAAATCGCCGTTATGCTCGAGCTGCAGGCTACGAATATGGCGTAAATCAGCTTGCTGGGTCTGTTTGCCGTAATGCAGCACAACCGATGCCGATGAGATGGCAAGCGGTTTTTGCTCAATGCCAAACCCTGCCAGCGTGGTGACGCCAAGATGCTGGGTCAGATGTTCAAGCGCGTTATTGGGGAGAAAATAACTGTGCGGCTGTGACAAAATCGGCGGCAGGCTAGCTGTTGGGCTATTTGCGCTCAGACAATCCTGCAAAAAATGTCGCCACGCCTCAGACAGCTGTTCATCTATCAGCACTTCACTGGGATCAAAGCGGGCGAGCGCGTTAGCAAGCTCGCTTTGTAGCGCAGTATGACTGTCGCAGTTAAGCTCAGTGACACGGATTTGCCCTTGCGCCAAATCCAGCTGCGCCAATCCCACCGACATTTGCTGTTTGGCAAAGCTGATAGCGACGACTGTTGGTGTTTGTCCTTGGGTGATAAGGCTATCATCGGTCAGCGTTCCTGCGGTTAAAGTACGGACGACTTTACGTTCCATAATCTTAGCGGCATTGGCTTTTGTTTTGCTGGTTCTTGTTGCCGTGTTTTTTGCTGTGCTTTTGGCTGCAGTGTCTGTTGCTACAGTGTTTTCTTTAAGGCTGTCTTCAGGCCTTTCTTCTTCGACTTGTTCACAGATCACCACGGTTTGCCCGGCATTAATCAGCCGAGCAATATAGCCGTCTGCCGAATGAAACGGCACGCCTGCCATCGGGATGGTGTTGCCCTGTTTATCTTTGCCACGTCGGGTCAAGGTGATGCCCAAAATATCGGCAGCAAGCTTGGCATCATCGAAAAACAGCTCATAGAAATCGCCCATCCGGTACAGCACCAAGGCATGCGGATAATCCGCTTTTAGGGTGAGATATTGCTGCATCATGGGGGTGTGATGGTCAAGATTGTGAGGCATGGTCTGGGTCATAATGGTTAAACGTTATGAAATATGGTTTTGATATTGTGCTCGCCCATGTGTTGCACCACTTTTAGTTTAAGGTTACTTAGCGGACACACCGTCAGCGGCATTTGCTCCGCTATCAAGCTTAAAATCTTCCAAGAAAATTTCAACAATGAAAATCTCGAAAATAAAGTTCAATTATGGGGATGGATTGATAAAGATAAAGGTAATAGAGGCAAGCGGTTCAAACTTACAGGCTGTCATAACCTTGTATCTAAAAAAAGCAAACCCATATATAATAGCAAAATTTATTTTGAATACCTTTATTAACCATCATCGTATTAAAAGTCATCGCACTTATTGATTTGAGCACTTTAGGAAAATCCTCGTATGTTAGGCAAAATGATAGGCAAGGTTATCGGCACCAAAAACGACCGTGAGCTTAAGCGAATGCGTAAGTTGGTCGACAAAATCAACGCCTTAGAACCCAAAATCCAGTCCCTCTCTGACGAAGCATTAAAACAGAAAACTGCGGAATTTAAAACCCAGTTTGCGCAGGGTACTAGCCTAGATGCCATTTTACCTGAAGCTTTTGCGGTCTGTCGTGAAGCCTCAAGACGTGTCCTTGGCATGCGTCACTACGATGTACAGCTCATCGGGGGTATCACCCTGCACGAAGGTAAAATCGCCGAGATGCGCACGGGTGAAGGTAAAACCTTGATGGCAACGCTTGCGATATATCTCAACGCGATTAGCGGTAAAGGCGTGCATGTGGTTACCGTCAATGACTATTTGGCAAGCCGTGACGCCGAACTAAACCGCCCGTTGTTTGATTTTTTGGGCTTGACTGTCGGCGTGATTTACTCACAGCAAGACCCGATGGAAAAATTTGAGGCCTATGCCGCAGATATTACCTACGGTACCAACAACGAATACGGCTTTGACTACCTGCGTGACAATATGGTATTTAGCCTAGATGAGAAAAAACAGCGCGGACTCAACTATTGTATCATCGATGAGATTGACTCGATTTTGATTGATGAAGCGCGTACGCCGCTGATTATCTCGGGTCAAGCCGAAGACTCATCGGCTATGTACAGGCTGATTGATACCATCATCCCGCGCCTCAAACGCTCAGAAACCGAAGAAGGCAACCGCGAAAACCGTGAGCAGGATTTTTGGATTGATGAAAAAAATCGCCAAATCGAAATCAGCGAAAAAGGCTACGAGAAAATCGAAAAATTCTTGGTGGAAAAAGGCGAGCTTGGCGAAAATGAGAGCCTATATAGCCCAACGCGCTTGCCACTACTAGCCCACGTCCAAGCCGCGATTCGTGCGCACCATTTATTTGTTAAAAACATTCACTATATCGTGCATGAAGGCGAAGTCATCATTGTCGATGAAAACACAGGGCGTACCATGCCCGGTCGCCGCTGGTCAGAAGGGTTGCACCAAGCGGTTGAAGCCAAAGAACAGGTTGAAATCCAAGCCGAAAACCAAACGCTCGCCACCACGACATTCCAAAATTATTTCCGTCTGTATGACAAACTCTCAGGCATGACGGGCACAGCGGATACCGAAGCTGCGGAGTTTAAACAAACTTACGATTTAGATGTGGTGATTATCCCAACCCACAAACCGATTCAGCGTATCGACCTTGATGACCAAATTTTCTTAAGCAAAATGGGCAAATATCAAGGCATTATCCGCGAAATTAAACGTATCAAAGAAAGCCACGCGCCGATTTTGGTGGGGACGGCGACGATTGAAGCCAGTGAAGTATTGTCTGAGCTACTCACCGCCGAAGGCATTGCCCACAACGTGCTCAACGCCAAACAGCACGAGCGTGAAGCCGATATTATCGCGCAAGCGGGTAGGCCTAATGCGGTCACTATTGCCACCAACATGGCAGGTCGCGGTACCGATATTATCTTGGGGGGTAACTGGCAAGCCGAGCTCGCCAAAATCGACAACGTCACCCCTGAAATGAAACAGCAAGCCCATGCCGAATGGCAAGTGCGAAACCAACAAGTGCTAGAGGCGGGTGGCTTACATATCATCGGTTCTGAGCGTCACGAATCACGCCGTATTGATAACCAATTACGCGGTCGTGCCGGTCGTCAAGGTGACCCTGGGGAGTCACGCTTTTTCTTGTCGCTTGAAGATGACTTGATGCGGATTTTCGCTGGCGATCGCGTGGTCAATATGATGCGCGCCATGGGGCTAAAAGAAGACGAAGCCATTGAGCACAAAATGGTATCACGCTCGATTGAAAACGCCCAAAGGAAAGTGGAAAACCGCGACTTTGATGCCCGTAAGAGCCTACTCAAATACGATGACGTTGCCAACGAACAACGTAAGGTTATCTATAAACAGCGCGATGAACTGCTTGCCCAAAGTAATCTACAAGCAGCTATCGAAGCGATGCACTACGATGTGTACAATGCCTTGATTGACCAATTTGTGCCACCCGGTTCGATTGATGACCAATGGGACATTGATGGGCTTGAAGACGAGCTTGAAAGTGAGTTTCGTATTCATATGCCAATCAATGACTGGCTAGATGCCGATCGCCGTTTGGATGAAGAAGGTTTGCGTCAAAAAATCATTGAGGCTGCGTTACTCAACTACCGCGCTCGCCGTGAGCAAATGGGTGAGGAAAATGCCGCCCAACTTGAGCGTCACTTTATGCTATCTAGCCTAGATAAGCATTGGAAAGAACATCTAAACCAAATGGATCAACTGCGTAAAGGTATCCATCTACGAGGCTATGCGCAAAAAAATCCTGAGCAAGAATATAAATCTGAAGCCTTCTCATTGTTCCAAAGTATGCTCGGTGCTATTAAGTCTGAAACTGTGCAAGATTTAGCGCGTGTTCATATCCCAACGCCAGAAGAAATCGCTGAGCTTGAGCGCCAGCAACGTGAACAAGCCGAGATGATGCGTCTGCATTTTGAGCACCAAGAAATGAATGGCGTGACTGGTGAACTGAGTGACGATGAAGACATGATTGCGCGTAACCGCCAACAACGCACGCGAGCCACGTATTCATTTGGTCTAAGCAGCTCAGCCGCGGCAACCGCGAGTCCAGAGATGGCCGAAAATGGTGACAATCCGTATGCCAACTTAGCGATTAGCCGAAATGCCCCTTGTCCATGTGGTTCAGGTTTAAAATACAAGCAGTGCCATGGCAAAATTTAAAGTGATATCATTATCATCTTTGAAGTAGCCGCACCGTGGCTTCAGCAATTTTTACAATATAGGCTATCAAGTACGTTGTCGGATTGAGCGATTTATTGATAGTAGAGGAATACCCATGCAAAACACACTAGCAAAAATCACCATGCTGAGTTTAGTATCGGCGCTTACGTTGACAGCTTGTGATAAAAAGACTGACAGCACAGACAACAACGCGGCGGCAGCATCAGCGGCAGAATCACAAGCCGTACCAATGTCAGCTGCGCCTGCCGATGAAAAAAATAGCGCTACTGTGACCGACGCCAATGCCACCGTAGATGCCGGTCCTGACGCTACCAGCGCCAGTGGCACAGCAGCGACCGCTGTTGATGCGATGCCAGTGAGTAGTGCCGAGGCAGAGGCTGCAGATGACGGCGGCGCGGATAATTCAGACATGGATAAGATTACGGAAAATGATACCGTCATTGACAATGCGCCTGCTTCGCCCAACGCACCAAAAGCCACCGATGATGTAGCGCCGGCCGTCGGTAACCAAAAGGTTGGTCAATAACAACTAAACCCACAAAAAAAGCTGACACCCATCAGCTTTTTTAACAGGGCAACTAGACGCTATTCAAACTAAATGCTGTTCAAATAATTATCAAAACGCACGATATCATTTGATAGGCTTAGGTTAGGCGATTGATCCGCAAGAAAAGGCGCTGATTTAGGTCGTTTCACCACTACCATACCCTGTGGGGTTATTTGTGCCAACGCCGCCGACAATAATTGTTGGGCTTGCGCAATCGACGGCGGGGTCGTTACAGTATGCAACACCTGCATATGTTTATTAACCGCTGATTTATAGCTATCAGCAGGAAACATCGGATCCAGATAGACACGGTCGACTTTTGGCAATTTAGCCAGCAATTCTATCGCATCGCCATGATAAATCGTTAATCGACTCATCAATTTTTGCCAGTTGCGATGCTGCGCCATTTTTTGCTGTTCCAGTTGCAGTAGCAAAAACATGAGTGGCTGCTGCTCTAGCAAAGTCACACTGGCACCGGTACTTGCCAAGATTAGGCTATCATGCCCAAACCCTGCGGTGGCATCAATGACAGTCATGCTGGCTTGTAGCTGCATGGCTTTAAGTAGCAGCTCAGTTTTTTTGCCCGCTTTGACCACCCGCTGTTGTAGGCTTTGCCAATTTGGGCTGACTTTCATGCCCGCTGCGATAACAAAAACATCACCTACCTCATCAATCAGCACACTGTTATCATCGACTGATTTCAGCCATTTTTGAGTTACTTTGCTAGTAATCTTTTGTGGTTGTAAATTGACGGATAAAGGGGTGAGTATGGTTTCGACGTTTGCCAAACGCTGCTCGCTTGGCAAAGTGTCAACATAATACAGTTGGATTGATTGATGAGATAGCATTGCGAATTAAATATAGCCCAGCATACCAGCGATGAGTACCAGTACGCCTACCACGATGCGCCACCAAGCAAATAAGGTAAAATCACGGGTACTGACCCAGTTAACCAACCATTTGATGAAAATCATGGCAAAAATAAATGAGACGACCACACCCACTGCCATGATGGTCCAGTCTTCAGTGGTGGTTAAAATATGATGGTTTTTGGTCAGATCTAGTAGCCCAGCACCCACCAATACAGGAATCCCTAAAAAGAAAGAATACTCCGCAGACGCCTTACGTGATACCCCCAAAAATAGGGAACCGATAATGGTAGACCCTGAGCGAGAAGTACCAGGAATCAAGGCAAGACATTGAATCAAGCCAATGATAATCGCCGTTTTAATATCAATATCTTCCGCTTCGGCATATTTGACCGTATGTTTGTGTTGTTGGCGCTCTGCCCAAAAGATAATCAAACCACCGACAATCAATGAGATTGCCACCACGGTTGGGTTAAATAACGCCGCTTTTAACGCTTTATCAAACATCAAACCTATCAGCATAATCGGGATGGTGGAAATAATCAGCGAGATGCCCAGTTGACGCGGGTTTTTACGCTCAGGGTCTTTACCCGTAATAAGTCCCATCAAGGCACGCCATAGCCGTCCCCAGTACAAATAAATTACCGCTGAAATCGCACCCAGCTGAATGACGACAATAAACAAGTCGGCTTTGTCTTTGGTCCAAAAATTTAACAGGGAATCGGCAAGAATTAAATGCCCGGTACTTGAAATCGGTAAAAATTCGGTAATGCCCTCAACCATGCCCATGATGATGGCTTTAAAAATCAAAATAAGATCCATAACGTATCCAACAATGTTAGTTATTAGGGCGTGTCCCTATTTGGATAATGAGGCTAAAAATAGACTAAATCGCCAGCAAAACAAGGCAAATTGTGCAGATAATATTGGAATATTGTCAAACAATTTAACGCAGTTTTGCCAGATTTAGGCATTTTTAGGCCATTAAAAATACTTTGTTCCGAATTAGGGACACGCCCTAACAGTCAAAGCTAAAAATTTTTGCGCTTATCACAAGCTAAAGGGTAGCGAGTCAAACTTAACACAATATGAGTAATCAGCCGATAAATTAAGTCTGTTTTTGTTCGGCTAGGGTTTTCCACGCATTATTTCTTAAATAAACCGGTAACGCCAGCTCAGCAGGGACGGATTGATGCTGCTGATACAAGGCTAGCCCAAGTTTGGCAATGATAGCCGCTGAGGGGCGAATATCGGCAAAGATGGCTTGACCTAGCTGCGCATTGACCAAGGTTGCGCCATTCCCTACTAAGGCTAAGTCTTTATCTATCACACTGTCATAATCAAGCAAATGCTCAGTAGCGCCTGCCACAAGCTGCATGATACCATCACTCATGGCGTATTCACCCGCGTATACTTGGTTCATGCGCGCATCTGTCAGCGCCAATACGTGGGGGGGTTATGTAGTTCAAATGCCGCCTGAGCGATAGCTTGCAGGCTTGATACCGGCAAACAAGGCATATCATGGGCAAAAGCGATGGCTTGCGCTACCGCCGTATTAATGCGTATGCCACTAAAAGCCCCGGGTCCTCGATTAAAAGCAATCGCAGTGAGTTGTGACCAATCAATCGATGATGCCGTCATCAGCGCGTGTATCATCGGCAAAATTTGCTGGGTTTGTAGACGATTCCCCGTAAGGGTCTGTTCAGCGACGACATTACCTGCTAAGTCCACGAATGCCACCGAGCATTGGTCAAACACACTTTCAAGTGCCAAAATCATAACAAATTGCCTTTACCGTTTGCAGCAATCATGCGCTTAAAGCGCACAAATTTTGCCTAAAAAATTGCTTGGTATGATAACACTAAAAACAAATTTGAGCACAATTTAGTTAACATGGATTTAAGCAAAAATGCCCTCAATCTCGTCAATAAAATGCTATAATTCTTACTGTTTTTAGGGATTTAAAGTCAATGTATTAAAGTTAATTGGATAGGCAATTTGCCTTGCGGGGTTGATTTGCTCACACAAGATGATTATGACTATGCAGGGCTGATTAATAGTGTTAAAGTTGGCTAATTTGTTGTTTTAGTCGATGATGTCCTGTACTGTCACCCCTGTTTTTGAACAATTTGCCACCTCATACGATGCCGCCACGCCGATTCAATCGCAGGTGGCAGAGCACTTGGCGCAGCTCATTGTGCGTTGCCATAGCGGCGTAACCGATATGTGCGTGGTGGATGTGGGCTGTGGCACAGGAAAATTGACTGAGGCGGTGATGTCAAAGTTTTTACAAAACGCAGCGCTAGCTTCCGCTCAGTTATATGGCGTCGATACTGCTGCCAGTATGCTTGCAATTTGGCAACAGCGAGTCGCGCATCTTTTGTCGATGCCGCTGTCATCTACCCCAGTCTCGTCGCTACCAACTTCCCCAATGACGCTGCACAGCCAAGCGCTTTGCGCCAATATGGCAGATATGGCATTGGCAAATCAATCTGCTGATTTGGTGATGAGTAGTTTTGCCCTTCATTGGACATCGCCAAGCGTTATCGCAGAGCTTGGGCGCATTGTCAAAACCAAAGGTCAGCTGCATTTGGCGATTCCGGTGGCAGGCTCTTTTCATGAAGTCCGTCAGCGCTTTCCCAAGTTGCCTGTTTTTGATTTTTTACCCAGTCACGCTTGGCTAGCGGCGATAGAGACCTTGCGGCAACAGCGTCAAGGCACGCTAATGTATCACACCGAGCAATCGTTTGATTTTTCTTATGACAATTTAAAAAGTCTGTTAAAAAATCTCAAGCAAATGGGCGGCGCCGTCTCTGGCAAAGACAGCATCGATACGGCGACATTTAGACGCTATTTGCAAGACCCATCGCCGATTGGGCTGGATTATGAGCTGCTGATGATTGGCTTACAGCTGTAAGGGTAACAAATTTATCGACGATTTGGCTAACATTTAGCGTTACACTATTGGTTAGCCTCGCTAGCTTCAACCTTCTATTCCCTTTTGATTAGTTTAATTAAACATGCTATGACTACACACACTCTGTCTTTTAAAGATAAGCTACAAGCCTATATTCACTTGACCCGATTTGATAAGCCTGTGGGCATTGAGCTGGTGTTTTGGTCGACTTTATGGGCGGTGTTTTTGGCGGCAAAAGGGTTTGAGCAATTCCCACCGTGGCATGTGGTGGCAATCTTTGCGGTGGGTGCGGTGTTGATGCGAGCGGCAGGCTGCGCCATCAATGACTTTGCTGACAGAAAAGTCGATGGGCATGTGTCGCGAACCAAAGGTAGACCGCTGGCGGATGGTCGCTTGACGGGTAAAGAAGCGGTTTGGACGTTTTTAATTTTATCTTGGGTGAGTGCAGCACTGTTGGTATTTTTGCCCGTGCAGGTTTTTATGTGGTCATTTGGTGCGGTGGCGCTGGCGTTTATCTATCCGTTTATGAAACGCTTCACCCATTTGCCGCAACTGTTTTTGGCGGCGGCTTTTGGTTGGGCGATTCCGATGGCGTATGTTGCGGTATCGCAAGTATTAACGGGGCAGACCGAGGTTGATATTTGGTGTTGGCTGCTGTTTGTCGGCTATATGTGCTGGACGGTGGCGTATGATACCCAATATGCGATGGCAGATCGTGAGGATGATTTAAAAATTGGGGTCAAATCCACCGCGATTTTATTTGGTAAATATGATGTGTTGATAATTAGCCTCCTTCAAGGGGTGTTTTTGCTCAGTTTGGCGGGCGTGTTTTGGCATTATTTTGGCGCGCTTTCAGTATTGGCGCTGCTACCTATCGTTGCCATGTTTTATCGACAAAATAAACAATGTCTCACCTATGACCGTAAGCTTTGCTTTAACGCATTTTTAGATAACGTGTGGGTAGGGCGCTATGTATTTTTGCTAATCGTGATATTGAGTGTATCCACGCTTCGAGGGTAAACTGTAATAAACATAAAAATGCCTAAATTTGATTGTAGGCGTTTTTTTTGACTATAACTATAATCTGACTACAGCCATAACTTAATAGGCAAATTGAGTCCAAGGCGGTTGGTGAGTTGGTTATTGTTAAGCGACACAATCCGCTCAGCAAATAATCCCACCACCATAGGCAGCAATTGGTGCTCCATCGCATGAACGCGCTGCTGTAATTGGCTAGCATTTTCAGCGGCGTTGACGCAGGTCACCGCTTGGGCGATGACTTCCCCTGCATCGAGTTCGCTCGTTACCAGATGCACGCTGCAACCATGATAGCGCTCGCCTGATTGTAGCACGCGTGTATGGGTATCTAAGCCTTTATAATTGGGTAGCAGTGATGGGTGCAGATTTATCATCGGCACGTTTAAACCATCCTTGCTGGTCACCCCATCAATAAACAGCGGCGTTAAAATCCGCATAAATCCTGCCAATACCACCAAATCAGGTTGCCATTCATTTAACACAGCAAGGGCTTTTTGCTCAAAACCGACACGGGTATATTTTTTGCCATTATCGTCACGCTCAATCACCGCGGTTGCAATATTGGCTTGCTGCTGCTCATTGGCAAGGCGAATGCGCTCAAGTGCGTAGGCATCGGCTTTATTACTAATCACGCCCACGATTTGAATGTTCAATAGTTGCTGTAGCTGCTTATCAATTAATACTTGCAGGTTACTGCCACTACCAGAGACGAGGACGGCAATTTTTAACGGGGTAGGGTTTGTCATGTTCAACTTCATAAGGATAGCAACGCAATAGGTTGGAAAAACTAAGGTGCGTAAAAACGCACCTTTTAAACTAGCTTAATGGTAAATTAGCTTAATCGTAAACTAGCTTAAGGGTAAATTAGCCCAATAATAAAATACCCTAATGACTCGCTGATAAAATTAGCGATAGGTTACCGCATCAGCTGTTCTTTCAACGATTTGACCCAATTTCCATGCGGTTTCGCCTTGTTCATTGAGTAAGTCAATGGCTTGGTCTGCTTTATCTGCCGGCACCACGACGACAAAACCCACGCCGCAGTTAAAGGTACGGTACATTTCCATCTGCTCGATATGACCTTTTTGCTGAAGCCATTGGAACACAGGCGGGAATGTCCAAGAACTTACATCAATTTGCGCCGCCAAATGGTCGGGTAATACGCGTGGTATGTTCTCCGTCAAGCCGCCACCGGTGATATGCGCCATCGCATGCAAGCTTGCGTTGCCCAAGGTTTTTTGCAGTTGTCCAATGGCTTTGACATAGATTTTTGTCGGTGCCATTAACACGTCTTTTAATGCTTTGCCGTCTAATTGTTCAGTAGCAACATCGGCACCGCTGACTTCAATGACTTTACGCACCAGTGAGTAACCATTTGAATGCACGCCGCTAGAGGCGATACCGATTAACACATCACTGTTGGCAACGTTTTTACCCGTGATAACTTCCGACTCTTCAACGACGCCCACACAAAATCCTGCCAAATCATAGTCGTCATCTTGGTACATCCCTGGCATTTCAGCCGTCTCGCCACCGATGAGCGCACAATTTGCCAATTTACAACCCTCACCAATACCGCTGATAACCGTTGCTGCGGTATCGACGTCCAGTTTTCCTGTGGCATAATAATCCAAGAAAAATAATGGCTCGGCGCCACAGACTAGCAGGTCATTGACACACATCGCTACCAAGTCTTGACCAATGGTGTCGTGCTGCTGCAGTTGTAAAGCCAGTTTGAGTTTGGTACCGACACCATCAGTCCCTGAGACCAATAAAGGGGATTTATAGCCTTGCGGAATACGGCACAAGGCGCCAAATCCACCCAAACCACCGACGACTTCAGAGCGGCTAGTTGCTTTGGCAACTGATTTAATGCGCTGAACTAACGCTTCGCCAGCATCGATATCGACGCCAGCATCTTTATAACTTAACGAAGTGGGTTGTGTAGTCATGGTCTTCCTATCGCCAGAATCATTGGGAAAAGTAATACGCGCATTATACCCAAATTCCCATCAAAAAGAAAAATAATCCATCGTTTTGCTAGCTGGCTAATATTAGGCTGTTTATCGTTCATAACGCCTTCTAGCCCCACAAATGTGATAGGGCGTTATAACATAGCTTTAAATATTTGTATGAGTTGTGCAGTTTGCGCTATCTATTTTTGTCAAATTACCTAAAATTAGTCAAAAATACAACGATGGCAGTGACCGTCTTTTATTTGACATTACCCTTATATTTTTGGCGTATTTGGCTTTTTTGAGGAACCTATGTATAACCCATCCCCTTATCAATTTACGAAAGATGTGTTTTTCAAACGGGTATTTATATCGCTGTTTTTGGTTGCAATAGGCTATATCATTTATCAATTACAATCAGTGATTTTGCCATTTTTGGTGGCATTTATTTTATCGTATGCGATTAATCCGCTGGTGCAAAAATTACAGGATAAGGCGCACATTCGCCGCTGGGTGGCGATTTTGCTGGTATATTTGTCCACTGCGCTGATGATTGGATTGATACTCTGGTGGCTCATTCCACTGGTGTGGGAGCAGTTACAATCGGCATGGAAGTATGTACCGACGGCAATTGATTATTATAACAATACGTTTCGAAGCTGGGTGCGTTCTCACACGCCCATACGCTTACCTGCCATGCAAGTACGTGATATGTCAAAAGGCTTGGTCGATTTTCTCAAAGAAAACTACAATATCACCGATGTGCGCTCATTTTTTACTAATTTAATTTTATCAGGCATGAGTGTAATCAACGTGGCGGGCATTGTGGTACTGGTGCCGATTTTGATGTTTTATTTTTTATATAATTGGGATGAGCGCTTGATAAAAATCCGTCATATGATTCCCAACCGTTATATTCCATCGGTCTATCGTATCGCTAAAGAATGTGATGAAGCGTTGATGTCATTTATCAAAGGTCAGATCCTGGTGATGGTGCTGCTCGGTATGGTGTATGCGGTGCAACTGCAACTCATTGGACTTAAAGTCGGTCTTATCATCGGTATGATGGCGGGTATCGCAAGTTTTGTGCCGTATCTTGGCTTTACCCTTGGCTTTATTGCGGCGATTATTGCAGGGCTATTTCAATTTGGCGTGGACTGGGTACATTTAGTGCTAATTGTCGGTGCTTTTATGGTAGGGCAGGCGGTGGAAGGTTATATTTTGCAGCCGTTGTTGTTGGGTGATAAAATTGGTCTATCTCCGCTGTGGGTGATGTTTGCGGTCCTTGCAGGGGCATCACTGGCAGGTATTGCAGGTATGCTGATTGCTTTGCCGCTCGCGGCTGTACTCAAGGTGCTATTCCAACATGCGTATGACAGTTACCGTGAGACTGAGTTTTATAAAGGCGATGCCCAGTATAGTTTGTTTAAAGAAGAAAATTTGATGGATGTCAAATTAGAGCAACAACAAAAACAAATCGCCGAAAAAATTGAAAAAGCCAACACCAGTTGGATAGCGCGGATAAAAAATATCTTCTAAAACAGCAAGCTGTCATTCAAATGACTACAAGCGCGTAATTTTGCCGTATAATAGCTGACTATCTGATAAGCGTTTCCTATCTGATAAGCGTTTCTTATCCGATAGGCGGCTATAGATACGCTCAATCAAGAGATACGCTCAATCAAGCATTTATTGTGAGGGGGTTGGTCTGCCTGACGTTAAATGCTTTTTTATTTGCAATTTTTCCAATAAATAAATGACGCGTCGTTGATATGCGATAGCGTCCTCATAGGTTTATTTATTGGTTTATCATCAGTTAGGTATCTTATGCAATCAAACAATTCTGTAAACCCAGCGGCAACCATGTCTGCCGCTGAATTAAATCCCCAATTATCAGCCCAACTATTAGATAGTGACGTAGACATGCTTGATGATAATGATTGGGATGATGACGCGTCAGACAATGATGCTTTAGACAATGAAGCGTTAAACGAAGCGTCAAACAATAAAGCGCAGCAGACCTTGGGCAATGCCAAAGGTAACAGCCAAGGCGATGACATCAAATCCGCGCGTTTTCGCAAGCTACAAAAAAAATTACGTAAGCTGGTCTCTTGGGCGATTCGTGACTACAACATGATTGAAGACGGTGATGTGGTCATGGTGTGTATTTCAGGCGGTAAAGACAGTTTTACCTTACTGGATATTTTATTGTTCTTAAAGAAAATAGCACCGATTCAGTTTGATGTGATTGCCGTCAATCTTGACCAAAAGCAACCTGACTATCCTGAAGATATTTTGCCCAACTATCTGACCAAGCATGGCATTCCGTATTATATTTTAGAAAAAGACACCTATAGCGTGGTCAAGCAAATCGTACCAGAAGGTAAAACTTACTGTTCTGCGTGTTCACGTCTGCGCCGTGGTTCGTTATATGGATTTGCCAAACAAATCGGTGCAACCAAAGTGGCACTCGGTCATCACCGTGATGATATCATGGCGACGTTTTTCTTAAATTTATTTCATGGCGGTAGTCTCAAAGCCATGCCACCAAAACTGCTATCGGATGATGGGCAAAATATTTTGATTCGTCCGCTTGCGTATGTGGAAGAAAAAGACATTATCAAATATGCCAATTATAAGCAGTTTCCGATTATTCCTTGTAACCTGTGCGGCAGCCAAGAAAACCTACAACGGGCGATGATTAATGACATGCTGCGCGCATGGGACCAACAATACCCGAATCGCTTGGATTCGATATTTGGCGCGATGCAAAATGTCGCACCGTCACAGCTCGCTGACCGTGAGTTATTTGACTTTGAAAATTTGCAGTTACAGCGTGATGAGCATATCCGTGTATTTGAAGGGGAAAACATCCAAGCGGGGCAGATTGATGAGCAGCTGCAGCAAAAAGGGGTGCCGATTGCCCCAAGCGTGCAAACCTTTGACCCCACCCAGTTTCAGAAAAACAAAGGGTCTCAAAAACCCAAAGCGCCTCAAAAATCCAATGCCAGTCAAAACACTGAGAGCCAAAAAATACCGACAATCAATCCTTTGGTTTGATAACTAGGCGGGTCAAGCACACGGCTATTTTGGCTGCTGTAATGGGTTAAGCTATTGATTTAATAAGCTACTGGTTTAATAAAAAACTTCGGTTAAAAACACCCGAACTTCTTTTTTAGTTTTAACCTGTAAATTATTGTCATCACGCATCGGGTTCCATCGTTCAATGAGATTGTGCAACGAGATTTCAAAACAAAATTTCACGATAAGTTCGTCCCGTTGTTTTTTATTTTAGCCGCGATTATTTTTTTGACCCTATGTTTGCATCATTGCTAGGGGTAACGGGGCGAGGCGCTACAGGTTGGCTTGATTTAGGCTGATGGGTATCGCTGTATTTTGGGTGGCGGTTGTTAGGTGCAATGCGGGGATGATACGGACGTGACCACACCCCTGAACCACCGTAACCAAAACGACTACCGTAGAAGGGTGAGCCCCAAAATGGATCGGTGTTGTACCACAGTTGATTTAGCCTTTGCTCACGTTGGTAGTTGAGATAACCTTCGTCATGCGCTTTTAATAAATCAAGCGTCATCGATTGTGGGCATACATCATTGTAGTCGTAGCCCTCACGGCCAAGCTGGTAAGCGCGTAGCGGCGTGCAATAACGTTTTAACCCTTCTTCACGACCTTGTCGCCACTGTTGCTGGTCAGGCACGGTATTGGCTTTAGCGCATTGCTTGATATGCTTTTGAATATAATCTTGACTGCGACCCAGTAAACCGTCTTGATAACCAATCGCTTGCCAATTGCTTTGTTGGCACTGAGTGGGTGTTAATCCGCCGCCTAAGGTAGCACAACCTGCCATCGAGGCAGTGACAGCAAACAGCCCAAGCATTTTTTTTGAGGTGGTTGCTAGGTGATAGGTCTCTATGAATGAAAGCATCGTCATGGTGGTGCCTTTGAGGTTTACGTGAGGTTTACGGTCGCTATTAGTCAGTCAAAAACTGGCTAAACCGATTAAACCGTTAATGAATTGATATTTTTTAATTTAGCAGATTATTTATATAAAAGCATTTATCAATGGTTAAAATTTTGTTAGGCTACTTAATACAACCAAATGAATAGCGTCAAATTAACAGGGTCAAATTTTTGAGTTAATGTGGTGATATTGCATTAATTTTTTATCAACAGGGTGAGGGTCATGCAAAAAATTTTAATCGCCAATCAAAAAGGGGGATGTGGTAAAACCTCGATTGCGGTGAGTCTAGCGGCGGCATTGGCAAACCAAGGCAAAACAGTGGCATTGGCAGATGCAGACCCCCAAAAATCAAGCCTACAGTGGCTAAAAATGCGCCCAGCGGACGTACCTGCTATTATCGGTATTGACTGGCGCGATAGCAATGATATCGGTGATATCCCAAAAACCTTGGGTAAAAACGACTGGCTGATTATTGATGCCCCAGGTGCGTTATCAGGCACTAAAGCCGAGCAGCTGATTGCCGAATGCAAGGCGATTTTAATTCCTGTTTTGCCCGCTTTTTTTGATATTGACAGTACCAAACGCTTTTTAAAAAGCCTAGAAGACATTAAGCGTATCCGCAAAGGTAAAGTCGATATTTATCTAGTTGCCAATCGCGTGCGTAGTCAATTGATGCAGGACAATGAGCCGACCGAAAAACTGATGGCGTATTTTGCTGATATTGGGCAGCAGCCCCTGGCTTGGCTATCTGAGCGTAGTATTTATCAAGCCTTGGCAGAGCGTGGCTTGACGATTTTTGATAAAAGCCAAAAACCGTATCGCGACATTCAAGCCCAGTGGCAGCCGATTATGGATATGTTAGCTTCCGAGCCGCAGCCGACTGACAAAATTGACGCCAAATCCGAAAACAAAGCTGACACCAAAACTGAAGCAAAAACGTCATCTAAAAAATCCAAAAATAGCAGCTGGTACGAGTAATATAATCAATGGGAATATGGATAGCCATCGCCATCGGGGTGTTTATTGTCGGTAGTATCATGGGGTTAAAACCCTCTGCTCGCGAGACCATGCGTGATAATCTGCGCATGGCAGCCAGACGCGTGGGCGTGCAGCCAAAACTGGTCGCATGCCCTGATTGGATTATCGGCGATACAGGCGAACGCGGTAAAGGCATGATGGCGCAATACGGCGTGGTGATTGAAGACGCAAAGATGCGCCCCTGTGATTATCAAGTGATTGAGGGCAAATGGCGACCCTTTACCGGGCATTATCCCGCCAATTTTGCGCTTGATAATCGGGCGGTGGATTTACCGGCATCCATCGCAAGAGCCGTTAAAGGTTTAAGCTGTAAAGCCAATTTTGTGTGTATTTATTGGCAAGAAAATAGCCAACTGGGCATGAAATCAGAACTTGAAACCACCGAAAAAGACCTAATCATGTTAAAAAGTAAATTGCATGATTATGCCAAATTGGTGCAGAATAACTAACTTTTCGTATTTTAACTTACCCTTTTTAATGATTTTGTGAACCCAACATGAGTAAAACACCGACAGCGAGAAAGTCAACCAAAACCACGGATACGGCTGATACAAAAGCAGACACCCAGTCGGCTGAAAGAGCTGCCGAAAAAGCCGCCGCGCCCAAATCAAAAGCATCAAAAGCATCAAAAACAGCGCCTAAAACGTCGGGGCAAGGCAAAGCCTTGGTGATTGTAGAATCTCCTGCCAAAGCCAAAACCATCAATAAGTATCTGGGAAATGATTTTATCGTCCGCTCTAGTGTGGGGCATGTACGTGATTTACCTGTGTCGGGTTCTGGCGGAGCAAAAACCGACGATAAGTCGGATACCAAACTCACCAAAGAGCAAAAAGCGCAGCAAGCCTTGGTACGGCGTATGGGGATTGACCCCGAGCACGACTGGGTGGCACATTATGAAATTCTACCCAGCAAAGTTAAAGTCATTAAAGAATTAAAATCCCTTGCCAAAGACGCCAAAGAAATTTATCTTGCAACCGACTTGGATAGAGAAGGGGAGGCGATTGCCTGGCATCTCAAAGAAGTCATCGGTGGCAGTGATGACAAATACAGCCGCGTGGTATTTAACGAAATCACCAAAAACGCGATTCAAAATGCCTTTAAAAGCCCCACCAAGCTCAACTATGACCGTGTCAACGCGCAGCAAGCCAGGCGATTTTTGGACCGTGTCGTCGGCTTCATGGTATCGCCATTGCTATGGCAAAAAGTAGCGCGCGGACTGTCGGCAGGGCGAGTACAATCTGTCGCCACGCGTCTAGTGGTGGAGCGTGAACGTGAAATTCGCGCTTTTACCCCAGTGGAATATTGGGAAATCCACAGCAATACCCACAGCCAGCAAGCCAAACAAGAGACCATTCGCCTAGAAGCGGTAAAAAAATCGGGCAAAACCCTTGAGCTAAAAAACGAAGCACAGACCCATGCCGTCGTTGCATTGCTTGAACAATCAGATTTTATCGTAGCGGATCGGGAAGAAAAACCCACCCAATCAAAACCCCCTGCACCCTTTATCACCTCGACACTGCAACAAGCCGCCAGTACTCGCCTTGGTTTTCCAGTCAAAAAAACCATGATGCTGGCTCAGCGCCTGTATGAAGCCGGTCATATCACCTATATGCGAACCGACAGTACCTTTTTGTCAGCGGATGCACTCACCAGTGTACGCGGTTTTATTGACAAGCAATACGGCGCAAAATATGTCCCAAAATCGCCCAATGTGTATGGCAACAAGCAAAACGCCCAAGAAGCGCACGAAGCCATTCGCCCCTCAGACGTACTTGTACAATCTGCCTCGCTAAAAGACATGGAGCGCGATGCCCAGCGTTTATATGAGCTGATTTGGCGCCAGTTCGTGGCGTGTCAGATGCCACCTGCGCAGTACCAATCCATGACGTTGATTGTCAATGCCGGTGAGATTGAGCTTAGAGCCAAAGGTCGCGTGATGACCTTTGATGGGTATACCAAAGTACAGCCCCCTGCCAAAAATGAAGACAACCTATTACCTGATGTAAAAATCGGGGAAAAACTGGTGGTTGATAGTATCGAGCCTACCCAACATTTTACCAAGCCACCGGCTCGCTATACTGAAGCAAGCCTAGTCAAAGAATTGGAAAAACGTGGGATTGGTCGTCCGTCCACCTATGCTGCTATCATCTCAACCATTCAAGAACGGGGTTATGTCAAGGTAGAAAATAAACGTTTATTCGCCGAAAAAATGGGTGATATCGTCACCGACAGATTGGTCAACAGCTTTCCGCATTTGATGGATTATGCTTTTACCGCAGGGCTGGAAGAAAACCTAGATGCAGTCGCTGAAGGTCAGCAAAACTGGAAAAAAGTGCTGGATGATTTTTATGGCGATTTTAAAGCCAAGTTAGAGCGTGCCAAAGACGAAGACGGCATGAAGCCCAATGACCCAACCGATGTCCCAGATATTCATTGTGACCTATGTCAGCGCCCAATGCAGATCCGTACCGGCTCTACAGGGGTATTTTTGGGTTGTACCGGCTATAATTTACCCCCCAAAGAGCGTTGTAAAGGCACCAAAAACTTGATGCCTGTAGAAGCCTTTCATAGCCAAACCAGTAAAGAGAGCCAAAATCTCGGTGAGGACGACGCGAACAATAACGACGAAATCCAAGCGCTACTTGAAAAAAAACGCTGCCCGAAATGCCATACCGCGATGGATGGGTACATCGTCGATGGCGGGTTAAAACTTCATGTCTGTGGTAACAATCCTGACTGTGATGGCTATCTATTAGAAAAAGGCGTCTTTGAAACTGCAGGCAATGATGATATGCCTACCATACCCTGTGATAAATGCGATGGGCAAATGGTGCTCAAAACTGGGCGTTTTGGTGCCTATTTTGCCTGTCAGCAGTGCGATAATACCCGTAAAGTGCTCAAAAATGGCGATGCAGCGCCGCCACGCATGACCGCAATCCCTATGCCAGACCTCAAGTCACAAAAATTTGATGACCATTATATTTTGCGTGAGGGGGCAGCAGGGTTGTTCTTGGCGGCGTCAAAATTTCCCAAAGTGCGGGAAACTCGCCCACCAAAACTGTCAGAATTACGCGCGATAAAAGACCAGTT
This sequence comes from Moraxella osloensis, assembly GCF_001553955.1. NCBI lineage: Bacteria > Pseudomonadati > Pseudomonadota > Gammaproteobacteria > Moraxellales > Moraxellaceae > Faucicola > Faucicola osloensis. Next base: position 933,207 of record NZ_CP014234.1, on the reverse strand, counting down.
GGAAGATAAATTTCAGTATTTATTTACCGCGCCAGATACCGACAATGAGGGCAATCCTACGATTTTGCGTTGGAGTCGTAAAAATGCCGAGCAATATATCGGCTCAGAAAAAGACGGCAAAGCGACTAAATTTGCCTTGGTTTATCGTAAAGGCAAATGGGTGGAAGAATAATGGCAACCAACAAAAAACCCTAGCATAGGCTAGGGTTTTTATGGATAAATGAAATCTTTATTTTAAATCAGTGCTGTCATCTTCAATGACAAAGCTAACAATCATCATCACGTTATAGCTAGTGATATTACCATCGCTAATGCGTACTTTTTGCTCTTTAATCCAAGCACCTTCAACGTTATTAACCGTTTTGTTGACTTGTGCAATCCCTTTTTTGATGGCATCTTCAAAGCTTACCGTTGAGCTGCTACTAATTTCAATATTTTTTGCCACTGACATAACGATATCCTTATTTTCTATTGTATTATTTTCCTAATTAATTTTTTAGTCTAAAACTTATCAAGTTTAATTTAACTTATCTAACCTGATGCTTATAACTTATCAAAAATGTAGAAAAAACACCAAAGTTTACTTGTAACTTTGGTATGGATTTTGGCTACTACATCGACTAGAAGCGTAACCAATGTTACGCAATTTTAAATGATGTAAAGGTAGCTATATAAGCCATTAAATTAAGCAAAAATTTGGTTAATGGCGTTTTTATCAAAGTAATATACATGCGCGCAGAAACCACAATCTAACGCCAATTCACCCCCATGCTCATTAGCGATTTCTAAGGCAGCTGGTTTGCCCAACTGAAAAATTGCCGATTCACTTTTTTGCTGTGAGCAGGTACAAGCAAAGGTCAACGGCATAGGCTCAGCCGTCACCACATCTTCTTCATGATACAAGCGATATAAAATCTCATCGGCTGGCAAGGTGGTTAATTCTTCAGCTTTTAACGTTTTGGTTAGGATTTTTAAGCGGGGGAACAAATCATTGTCCACTGCCTCAACCTCTTCTTCTGTGGTACGTGGTAGCAACTGTAGCAAGATACCGCCCGCTTGCTCACCATCACAAGCCAAGTTGATTAAGGTAGGAATCTGTACGGATTGCTGCTGATAGTGTGCCAAACAATCCGCTAAGTTATCCGCCACACGCTCAACAATGCCTTGATAGCCTTCTGCTTGTGTGCCATACGTGGCATCAGGCTGGATATTAATAAATACCACCCCTTCACCGACTTTACCAAGTTTGGCAAAGGCATCATTCGCCGTTTGCGCAGATTGCCACGTGCCTGTCCACTCTGCAAGACCGCGGATGTGACCTTGGTGGTCGCACTCTGCCATCGCCCAAGTTAAGCTGTCCTGTTCAGGGTCAGTGGCTGCGCCTGAATTTTGCAATTGAATGGATAGACGACCTTCGATTTTTAAGGTGCCAATCAGCAAGCTTGCCGCAACCAACATTTCCCCAAGTAGTTTTTGCAGGGCAACTGGGTAATTTTTTTGCTGCAATATCGTCTGCAGGCTGTCTTTGATGCGTACCACGTCACCGCGTACGGGGCTTTTCTCAAAATAAAAACGTTGGCGCATATCAAAATCATGAAGTGCTTGAGTCGCTGTTGTCATAAATAACCTATCTTAAGTGAATTTTAATCAATTTATTGAGCTATAAATGGGGATAAAATAGAAAATAGCAAAAAAATTGTCGGGTAAGAAAAAAATATTTTTTGTAAATCTATTGTCACAACACAGACAAGTAAATTACTATAAACACACATTTTAAATCTTTTGAGTATCCTAAACTATTTTTTATCAGTCTTTGTGCAAAGTTTTGCCAGATTTTAATGGGTGCGATGAGGGATAATAAAGGACAGGGAAGGATAAACACAAAGAGATGGGGGGAGTCTTTTCACTCGATTTGGCATTGACAGCCACACAGCGAAAAGATTAACTAAGAACGTATCATACGACAAGGATCATAGGATGATTTTAATCTCTAAAAAGCCAATCGCCTTAGCAACCGTTGCTATTATGGCATTAGGTCTTGCAGGTTGTAACAAAGCCAGCGACAACAAAGCGGCAGGGACTGAAGGAAGCCAGCCAGCGGCAGCAGCTACTGGTGAAAAAACGCTCGATAAAATTAAAAAATCAGGGGAAATCGTACTGGGTTACCGTGATTCCTCAATTCCATTTTCTTATATCGCAGGTACGCCAAACCAACCTGTGGGTTATGCCCATGACCTACAATTAAAAATTGTTGATGCAGTCAAAAAACAACTGAATATGCCAGACCTTAAAGTGCGTTACAACCTCGTAACCTCACAGACCCGTATCCCATTGGTACAAAATGGTACGGTTGACTTAGAGTGTGGTTCAACCACTAACAATGAAGAGCGCCAAAAACAAGTGGCTTTCTCAAACGGTTTCTTTCAGATTAGTACTCGCTTATTAACCGCTAAAGATTCGGGTATCAAAGATTTTGCGGATTTAAAAGGCAAAACCTTAGTGACTACCGCAGGTACTACCTCTGAGCGTCTTATCAAAAAACTCAACGATGACAAAAAAATGGGCATTAAAATCGTTTCTGCCAAAGACCACGGCGAATCTTTCTTGATGTTAGAAAGCGGTCGTGCGGCAGCCTTCATGATGGATGACGTACTGCTCGCGGGTGAAAAAGCCAAAGCCAAAGATCCCGATAAATGGGTCATTGTTGGTACCCCACAATCGTATGAAATTTACGGCTGTATGATGCGTAAAGGCGATAGTGAATTCAAAAAAGTAGTCGATGATGCGTTGGTTGCGACTTATGCATCAGGTGAAATTAACGACATCTATAAAAAATGGTTCATGTCACCGATTCCACCAAAAAACATCAACTTGAACTTCCCAATGTCTGACAACTTAAAAGCCTTGTTCGCAAACCCACATGACCGCCCGCAACCAAAACACGTCGCTAATGCAGCTGCATCTGCTACCGTCAACGCCGTAGCAACGGGCGCTAGTAATGTGGCATCTGCAAGCAATGCAATTGCCAGTGCAGCAAAACCCTAGTTTGATGAGTTGAGTTTGATGAGATAACAACAAACTAGGTTAGGAAGGTTTACTATACAACATAAAACTGACGTCATCACCTATCAATTGTGGTTGCGTCAGTTTTAGTTTTTGGGTAAATCAATTTGCTAGACAGGATTTTGGGGGTGGCAATGAATTATAGTTGGAATTGGGGCGTGTTGCTGCAACCAACAGGCGTAGGCAACGAAGTCTACTGGCAGTGGCTATTGACAGGCTTTAAATGGCTGTTGGTCATTGGCGGCAGTGGGTGGCTGATTGCCTTAATTATCGGTACGATTTTAGGTATTATGCGTACTTTACCAAACAAAACTGCCAGAGCGATTGGTACGGCTTATGTGAGTTTTTTTCGTAACATTCCGTTATTAATACAGTTATTCTTTTGGTTTTATGTGGCACCTACTTGGCTGACACCTGCCTTACAAAAATGGTGGTTTCAGGAGTTGGACCCAAATACCTCGGCGGTGATTTCGGCAAGTATAGGTCTTGGGTTATTTACAGCTGCGCGCATCGCTGAGCAAGTGCGTACGGGCATTGAATCGTTGCCAAAAGGGCAAATCAATGCTGCCTATGCGCTCGGGTTTACCTTGCCACAGACGTATCGCCATATCGTCTTGCCACAGGCGTTTCGGGTGATTCTGCCACCCATGAGCTCTGAGCTTACCAACTGTTTTAAGAATGCCTCGGTCGCTTCATTGGTCGGGGTCACTGAGCTGATTAGCCAAACCAAAACTATCAGTGAATATACCCAAAACAATATCGAAGTGTATACCTTTACCACGATTATTTATTTATTGTTTAATTTGGTGTTGATTTATTTTATGACTTGGCTTGAGAAAAAATTACGCATCAAAGGTCAAATCGATGGGGGTGGCGCATGAATATGATGGAATTACAAGCCGCAATGCCAGGGTTGATGGGTGGCTTATGGATCACCTTCAAAGTGTTGTTTTTAGCTATCATTGGCGGTTTGGCGCTGGGTACGATTTTAGCCTTGATGCGGTTGTCAGGGATAAAAATTTTAGCCGTGCCTGCCAAGCTGTATGTCAACTTTTTCCGTTCAGTGCCGCTGCTACTGGTATTGCTTTGGTTTTATTTTGCTGTACCGATGGTGTATAACTTGGTGACGGGCACGTATTTGACGTTGGATACGGCGTTTACTTCGTGCGTGGTGGCATTTATGGTGTTTGAAGCGGCGTATTTTTCTGAGATTGTACGTGCGGGTATCCAGTCGATTGGCAAAGGACAGGTCAATGCTGCTAAAGCCTTAGGTATGACTTATGGTCAGACCATGCGCTTTATTATTTTGCCACAAGCGTTTCGCAAGATGTTTCCGCTACTTCTACAGCAGTCGATTATTTTGTTCCAAGATACCACCTTGGTGTTTGCGATTGGCTTGGTGGATTTCTTCCGAGCCTCGTACGTGCGCGGTGACTTGATGGGGTTATTAACCCCCTATATCTTGCTGGCAGGGGCGTTTTATTTTGTGGTCAGTCTAACCGCATCGACCGCTGTCAACCACCTACGCAAACGCTTTCGCATGGCTTAATCAATATTGAATAAAGGAATAATAACATGTCAGTAGTTACTAAAATTGATGAAACCACCTGGCTCAACGAATTTGGTGGCTTGGTATCAAACAGTGGACACGCCAGTCCCGATATCATGATTGATGTCAACAAAATCAGTAAATGGTATGGCGACTTTCAAGTATTGACCGACTGTACCGCGCATGTGCACAAAGGCGATGTGACCGTCATCTGTGGTCCATCAGGTAGCGGTAAATCAACTTTAATCAAAACCGTCAATGGGCTTGAAGCCTTTCAACAAGGTGAAATCTTGATTGATGGCATATCGGTCGGCGCCAAAGAAACCGACTTGCCAAAACTACGTAGCCGTGTAGGGATGGTATTTCAGCATTTTGAACTGTTTCCACATTTATCCATCTTAGAAAACTTGACCTTGGCACAAATCAAAGTACTGGGTCGTAGTCAGTCTGAAGCGCAGAAAAAAGGCTTGGGTTATCTTGACCGCGTGGGCTTGTCAGCACATGCCAAAAAATATCCTGCTGAGTTGTCAGGGGGTCAGCAGCAACGGGTAGCAATTGCGCGTGCGCTTAGTATGGACCCGATTGCAATGCTATTTGATGAGCCAACTTCCGCGCTTGACCCTGAGATGATTCAAGAGGTACTTGAGGTGATGATTGAGCTTGCTAATGAGGGTATGACCATGATGTGTGTGACGCACGAAATGGGCTTTGCGCGCCAAGTCGCCAACCGTATTATCTTTATGGATCAAGGTCATATCGTTGAAAACTGTAGCCGTGAAGAATTCTTTGCCGGTGCGCGTAGCGAGCGTGCGAAAGATTTCTTGTCAAAAATCTTAAATCACTGAAGATAAGATAAAGTTTATTTCATTAAAAAACGGCAGTCATTGCCGTTTTTTGTTATAAAAGTTTGGCACAGCTTAGTTCCTCATGAGCGATTCAAACTGCCTAATTTCCTCTTCCATATAAGTGAGTAATCGTTGGCTATGGGGCAATATTTGGCTACAGGTGACGATACAAAACTCGATTTTATCCACGTAAGTACACAAGGTGATATTCATCGCTTGGTCATTGAGCACAATCGAGACAGGATACAGCGCCTGCAGTTTTGCCCCTTGCCAATACAATGGCTGATGCGAGCCTGGTACATTTGAGATAATCAAGTTAAAACCGCGATAATCGGGAAACAGACCCGTAAGTACCTGCAACCCTGCACGGCTATAAGCAATCCCACTATAAATAATCGACGAGGCTTGCTTCATCCGTGAAAAGCGTTTTTTACTATTTTTGGTGCTGCCATTAATCGTCTTTAACCGTGCAACAGGGTCGGCAAGGTGAGTGGCAAGATTGGCTAAAATAAAGGTAATTTGATTGCCAACGTGTTGGCTTGCGCTATCGTTGTCATCACGCAGGGATAAGGGTACAAAAGCAATCAAAGGTTTTTTGGGTAAGCCATTGATGTCGAGCAAATAACGGCGTAACGCGCCCGAACAAATCGCCAAAATCACATCATTGACGGTCACAGCGTAATGTTTGGCGATGGTTTGAAAACGAATAAGCTCATAAGATTGCGCAGAGATACGCCGTGAGCTTGATACCGGTTGGTTGAGGGGACTATCTGGCGCTTGGGTGGTGGTAATGTAGTCTTTGTGAAATCGCTCTACCACATTTTTAGCTAAGGCTTTGATGGCGGGTGGGATAGCCAGCGCTTGCTCTTTGACGACACGCAGAATGGATTTATCTTCTGGTATCAAAGCATCGAGTTGGTGACGATGACGGGTCATTAGCGACCAAATTGGCAAGCTAATCCGCTCGATTGGCGATTCTGATAGCGATTTTTTGACCAAACGGATCGCCGCTATCCCATCGACCATAGAATGATGAATCTTAAAATACAACGCGAAACGATTGCCTTCAATCCCCTCGATGATGTGACATTCCCACATCGGTTTGGCACGATTGAGTAATTTGCTATGCTCTTGGGACACATAAGTCAATAGCTCACGGATACGTGCTGGTTTTGGCAAGGCGATATGGCGAAAATGATGGTCGACTTCAAAGTTTTCATCGGTTTTCCACCATGCTAGATGATATAACACTTGGTTAAACGGAAAACTCGGCGGCGTTTTTTGCGTGACCATTTGCTGCACCAAATCACTGACAAAAGTATCACTTGCGCCATCGGGAATCTCAAACAAGAACAGCCCACCAATGTGCATCGGCTGATTGCGATTTTCAAGTAAGATAAATAACTGGTCAATGGCGGTGAGCAGACGCATGGGATGTCCTTATCAATCAATAAAAAATTAGCGGAAAAAATAGCCAGTCTGTGGCGAACTAGCTTGTGCCATATAACGTGCTGGCATACGACCTGCCAAGAAGGCTTCACGTCCAGCCATTACCGCATGTTTCATGGCAGACGCCATTAATACAGGGTTTTGCGCATGGGCAATCGCGGTGTTCATCAGCACACCATCACAGCCCAATTCCAAGGCAATAGCGGCATCACTGGCGGTACCCACACCTGCATCCACCAAAACAGGCACTTGGGTCTGCTCAATGATTAGACTTAAGGTATGACGGTTGAGCAATCCTAGACCTGAGCCAATCAAACTGCCCAATGGCATAATCGCCACACAGCCCATGCTCTCTAGTTCTTTGGCAACAATTGGGTCATCTGAGGTGTACACCATCACATCAAAGCCATCATCAATCAAGGTTTTAGCGGCTTTCACGGTTTCGATGACATTAGGATACAAGTTTTTTTCATCGCCCAATACTTCAAGTTTGACAAGGTTGTGCCCATCCAACAATTCACGCGCTAACTGACAGGTACGAACGGCGCTAGCCGCGTCAAAACAGCCAGCGGTGTTGGGCAGAATGGTGTATTTTTCGGGAGAAATCACATCGAGTAGATTGGGTTCATCTTTTTTCTGCCCGATATTCACGCGGCGAATGGCGACAGTGACGATTTGGGCGCCACTGGCAGCGATGGCTTCGCCTGTTTGTGCCAAATCTGTATATTTGCCAGTACCGACAAGCAAACGAGAGGTAAACGTGCGCGAACCGATGTGTAGCGGGTCGTTTGCGGTTATCAGCGTATTTTGGCTTGAAGAATTTTGGGCTGCAAGATTTTGAGTTAAAGTGGTTTGGGTCATTGTCATCCCTTTTTAGAGTTTGATTGTCATGGTTATCAATCAGTAAAAAATGCTTTAGTATAACAAAATATAGCTTGTCTCAGGGTCTTTTTGTGCGCCTTGGTAGGATTTGTCTTGTTGATAAGCTACAATGGAACGCATCTTTTCTTGGCTTATTTCATTCGATAATCCCTATGCTAAATCCGATTGCCTTGCCCTATAGTTTTGCCAAACGTCATCAACTGCTGCTGCAATACTCGCAAGATTTGACTGCCCCGCCGACGTTATTGATGACGGCGGATACCCCTATGGAAGCCATCAACGAAGCCAACCGTTTTGCCAGTCAAGCAGGGGTGCCACTGCCATTTACTTTTGCCATGGCACAAAGTGACGATTTTGAAAAGCAGTTAGCCGCGGTCTATGCAGGCAACACTGGGGAATCTCAGCATATTGCCGCTGGGCTTGAAGACCATCCCGATTTGATGAGTCTGGCTGACAGTGTCCCTGAGACGGAAGACTTGATGGACCAAGAAGATGACGCGCCCATCATTCGGCTGATTAATGCGCTACTGTCTGAAGCCATCCGCCTAAACGCCTCAGATATTCACATCGAAACCTTTGAAAAACGGCTATCGGTGCGCTTTCGGGTGGATGGGATACTCAAAGAAATCGTCAGTCCAAAACGGGAACTGTCACCGCTACTGGTATCGCGTATCAAGGTGATGGCAAAAATGGATATCGCTGAAAAACGGGTGCCGCAAGATGGACGCATCTCATTACGTCTGGCTGGGCGAGAGGTGGATGTGCGGGTATCGACCTTGCCATCAAATTTTGGTGAGCGTGTGGTGATGCGGCTCTTGGATAAACAAGCGGGTCGGTTAAATATGACCTATTTGGGGTTGTCAGACAATGATTATAGCGAGCTTAAACGCTTAATCCATCGCCCGCATGGCATTATTCTTGTCACAGGTCCGACAGGTTCGGGCAAAACCACGACGCTGTACGCGGCGTTGACGGATTTGAACGATAACACCCGTAATATTTTGACCGCTGAAGACCCGATTGAATTTCAGCTAGATGGTATTGGGCAAACCCAAGTCAATAATAAAGTGGATATGACCTTTGCCCGTAGTTTGCGAGCCATGCTACGCCAAGACCCTGACGTGGTGATGGTGGGGGAGATTCGCGATTTAGAGACCGCAGAAATTGCGGTGCAAGCGTCACTCACAGGTCACTTGGTACTCTCAACCCTGCATACCAACACCGCGATTGGTGCGGTGACGCGGCTGCAAGATATGGGGGTTGAGCCGTTTTTGCTGTCATCGAGCCTCATTGGCGTGGTGGCACAGCGACTAGTGCGCACCTTGTGTCCGCATTGCCATACATGGACGCTTGCCGATGCCTATCAAACGCAGATTTTTACTGAAATAGGCGAAGTCGGAGAGATTAAACTGCCAAAACCTGTGGGCTGCGAGAAGTGCAATCAATCAGGATTTCGAGGACGTACCGCGATTTATGAAGTGGTGCCTGTCGATGACAAACTGCGACAACTGATTCATAGTCAAACAGCCGAATTTGAGTTAGAAGCGTATGCGCGCAGCAAAACACCATCCATTCGCGCCGATGGACTCAAAAAAGTATTGGCAGGCAAAACCACACTAGAAGAAGTGTTACGGGTGACAAAAGAAAAAGAGATGTGATATATTTTTCTAGTGTGAATGAAAAAATGAATGTAGGTCGCTAAATTGATACAAATAACTTTTGACCAAAATAAAGCTGAGAGTAATAAAATCAAACATGGTGTAAGTTTTGATGAAGCAAAAATTGCATTACTTGACTCCAATGCGCTAGTACGTGAAGATTTTGACCACGATGAACCAAGATTTGTATTATTAGGCATGGCAAATCGCTTATTAGTTGTTGTCTATTGTTATGTGGATAATGATGATATGATTCGGTTAATATCTGCACGAAAAGCAACCAAAAACGAGGAAAACCAATATGCAAACTGAATACGATTTCTCAAATGCTCAAAGAGCGACACAAATTCCCCATCTTAATCGGTTGCGAGAACAACAGCATTTGCTAGACGAAGATGTGAGTGATTGGCTTGTAACCCAAGATGATGATACTAAAAAACATATCAGTGAAATGATTCGCCAAGTCATGGCAATTAAAATTCACACACAATCTACTGTTTAAATGATGTGTTTTAATCACTGATGCAATGAATAACTTGCGTTTTTTCAATTGACAAACGAATAAAGTGTTCGATTTTCTGACAGTGAGTGATAGATTGCTTACGGTTATTTTTCGCAAAATAGTCTGCCAAATTCTTTAATTCAACGACCAGTGATTTAGCAACATTCGGATAAATCACTGGGTCATTATAAAAGTTATCTAGTAGCCAAGGAAGCGTTGTAAAGTTAGTGTTACCTTCGGCTAAACGTAAAATACGTTCGTCCTCATGCGAAATTTGACAATTGATTTGCCCATTGTCACAATCAAACCACATGTCAAATGCCATTATCTTAACCCAACACTTCCATCAACTCACCTTCCACCAAATGCGGACTCATGGCACGCGTGACTTTCACCATCACCAGTTTACCAATCAACGCGTCATCGCCTTTGAACAATACCGTTCGCGTATTATCTGCCGTTCCCATCAAAAATTCAGGATTGCGGTCGCCATGTTGCTCCACCAGCACACGCACGATTTGACCCACCATGCCTTGGGTTTTTGCCCAGGTTGAGTCAATAATCACTTGCTGAAACGCCGCCAAACGGGCTTTTTTGGTTGCTATATCGATATTGTCGGGCAAGTCTGACGCAGGCGTACCAGGGCGCTTGGAATAAATAAAGCTATATGAATGGTCAAAATCCAAATCTTTGGCAAGATTGAGTGTGTCTTGGAAATCTTGGTCAGTTTCATTGGGAAAACCGATAATAAAATCGCTTGATAAATACATATCAGGGCGCACCGCGCGCAGTTTGCGGATTTGCTCAACGTAGATATCAATGGTGTGGTTACGTTTCATGGCGGCTAGGATAGCATTGGAGCCACTTTGCACAGGTAGATGCAGGTGAGATACTAGTTTTGGTATTTTGGCATACGCTTCAATGATATCATCGCTAAATTCCAGTGGGTGGCTGGTGGTAAAGCGAATGCGCTCAATGCCGTCAACGTGTGCCACATAATGTAATAACTCACTAAAACGGCAAATCGTACCATCGTGTTTTTCGCCGCGGTAGCCATTGACGTTTTGCCCCAATAGCGTTACTTCACGTACCCCTTGGCTGGCAAGGCTGTCAATCTCGGCAAGTACGTCATCGAGTGGGCGCGAGATTTCTTCGCCGCGGGTGTAGGGCACCACGCAAAATGAGCAGTATTTTGAGCAGCCTTCCATGATAGACACAAACGCCTTAAACCCTTCTACTTTGGGCTCGGGTAAAAAGTCAAATTTTTCAATGCTTGGGAAAGACACATCGACGACGCCGATACGGTTTTTGGGTTTGACATCCAGCTGTTTGGTAGATTGGTCATACAGTTCTGGCAGGCGATGCAGGGTTTGCGGTCCAAACACCATATCGACATGCGGGGCACGGCTTTGGATTTTATCGCCTTCTTGTGACGCCACGCAGCCACCGACACCGATGACCAAATTCGGGTTTTTCTCTTTAAGTTTTTTCCAGCGTCCGAGTTCAGAAAATACTTTTTCTTGCGCTTTTTCACGAATCGAGCAGGTATTCATGAGCAGCACATCGGCTTCTTCAGGATTGTCCGTCAGTATCATCCCATGCGAATCGCCTAGCACATCTGCCATTTTTTCAGAGTCGTACACATTCATCTGACAGCCTTGGGTCTCGATAAACACGCGTTTGACACGAGCATCCGCTGGCGGCATGGTGGGTTCAACACTCGCCGCTAGCGTTGGCGTTACCAAATTTTGAGTTTTGGAAATCTGGGCTTTTGGGTCAAAAGTAGCAACTGTCATGACTACACCTAAATGTTTCGCCTAAAATAAACCCTCAATTATAACAGATTTTTTTGGCAAGATGCGGTAGTGATTATTTTGACAGCACTAAATAAATGACATCGGTGCTAAAATTGCCAGCCTCATCTATCTCAAAATATTGTCTAACAGACGCGGCACAATTTTTTTGTAAGGCGCGAATCACTTGTATGCTGGTATCAGGGGTATGCATACGGGCGACCCAACTGTCAAAATTTAACGCCAGTTTTTGCATCTCGACAGTCGCCACGCAAAAGCCGGTGATTTGTGCAAAATACAACCACTCGGCAAGACTATAATCTTTGACATGACTGGGATCGCGGATGGTTTCAATGGTCTGTAAAAAATTATTGAGCACGGGGTTGCTATTGCCCAACACATCGACAATCACCACTTTGCCATCGTCAGCTAGGGCGCGATGCATCTCAAACAGTGCTTGTGGTACATTTTGCCAATGGTGCGCAGAATAACGCGTGATAATGGCATCAAATTGGTGGTCGGCAAAGGGTAATTTTTCTGCCGTACCGATTTGCGTGGTAATATTGGTTAGGCCGCGTGCTTTGGCTTGGCTGGCGACAACTTCGGTCATCGTAGGGGTAATGTCATAAGCAATCACTGATGTGGCAACAGGCGCTACCTGATAACTGACGTGCCCACCGCCACAGCCCAAATCTAATATATGCGCAAGCTTGTGCGCCTCAATCAACTGCTTTATTTTGTCGAACTCAGCGCCTTGCGCATGGACAGCGCTATGGAGATAGTTGTGGGATTTGTCTTGGTACTGTTGAATATTTAGGGTGTGTTGGGTATGTGTCATGGCTTATCGCATTTATTGGTCGCTAATAATAGACTTATCATAAGCCAAATAATTGATAATTTATAGTTAATTAAATTTAGAAATAAAAAACTATTGGTTATATAAAACAAGCTGCAACATTTTTATACAATTAGTTGAGATTTGGGTAAATTCTTTTTAGTCGACAATCGTTATAATCGCTTCAGCAAGGTTAACCATTTTTACATTACTTTTGTCATTTTTTGCCTATTTATCCTATTTATTTATCTTAGTTAAAGGTCTTACCAATTATTATGAAAAATCTCAAGCTTTCGATGATTTCATGCGGTGTGATTGCTGTTTTTGCACAATCTGCTTGCGCAAGTAGCTATTCTGTAGGGACGCCTAGCACGGCGGATAGTTATTTTAACCAAGCCGAACGTGAAGCTAGCCGTGGCAACTTATCGCAAATGGGCAACTATCAGCAAATGATGGCGGGTGGTAGTCTAGCCATGTATCCAGAGTATTGGCAGCTTAATAAAGACTTAGACGCTCAGCCGGCATCAGCGATTGTGAGTTTTGCCAACCGTTATCCACAAACGGCGATGGCAGAAAAATTGGCGGCGGATTATGCAGAAACCAAAGCGCGGATGGGTGATTATGAGGCGGTTAGACAAGTGGCAAGCTATGTAACCAATCCTGATGCCAGTGAAGCTTGTGCCATTGCGTTGGGCTTCAATCACGGTGGCGATAGCATGCGCGCTTATACCGAAAAAGGTAATGTTTGGCTCAACACCGATAAAAAACTGCCGCAGCTTTGCCAACAGTTGGCGACAGCGCTCAATGGCAATCGCATGGTTAGCAATGATGACCGTGAGCAGCGACTGTATCGTATGCTACGCACGGGCAATAATGGCGACATCGTGCAGCTTGCCAGCCGATTGGGCGTGCAGATAAGCTACAATCAGCTCATGAGCATCAGTAGCAGTCCCAATGCGTTTTTCTCACAACTCGGTAGTATGCCAGCAACTGCCAGCAATCGGTATTTATATTTATATGCCTTAGGGCAACTTGCCAAAAAATCTGTCAGTGAAGCGGCGATGCAGCTTAACTATGATTTGGGACGAAACCCGCAGTTTTTTGATGCCAAAACCCGTCAATATGCCTACCGTACCTTGGGTGTGGCAAGGATGGGCGTCAATACCGATCAAGGGTTTAGTAGTGACGCGGTTGATTGGATGCAAAAAAGTCTGGGCGTACCATTTAATAATGAAGAAGCCGAAAACTATGCCCAAGCAGCGATACGCTATAGCCGATGGTCAGATTTGGCACAAGCCATTGGCGCAATGGACTATAAAAATCAGCAGCAACCGGTATGGCAATATTGGCTTGCTAAAGCCTACAAATTGGGCGGTACTAGCCAGCAGCGTGAGCAAGCCAATCAAATTTTTCGCCAACTGGCGCAAAACAATGACTATTATGGACTGCTTGCCAAAGACCAAATTGGACAGCGTTTTGACCGATTGCCGGCTACGCCACCGGTGAGCAATAGTGATTACTCACGCCTCGCAAACGATAGTTTCTTTAATCGCGCATTTATCCTCTATAAACTTGCCGCCAATCCTGCCTATACCAACCGTGAATGGAACTGGGCGGTAAAAAAAGCACGTGACCGTGGTGATGAGAGGATGATTCTGGCAGCCGCGCAAACCGCCTCGGACATGGGATGGTACGACCGTGCTATCTATGCGCTGGAGTCTACCAAAACGATTCCAAATTCGGCACCGGCATTCCCAATGCCCCATCAGTCTAGTGTCGTGCAATACAGCCGCCAAGCGGGAATCGATCCTGCATGGGCGTATGGCATCATGCGTCAAGAAAGCCGTTTTAATATCGGCGCGCGTTCGGGTGTCGGGGCAGGGGGGTTGATGCAAATCATGCCAGACACTGCGCGTTATATCGCACGTAAATTGGGCGAACCGTATGAGCCATCTCGCGTCGCAGGGGGCGATACCAATATTCGCTACGGTACGTATTATATGGGCGATATCTTAAATAAATTGGGGGGTCAGCCTGTACTAGCCACCGCGGGCTACAATGCAGGGCCAGGTAAGGCCAAAACTTGGCAACCTGAAAACGGTAGCCTAGCCGCCGATCAGTACGTTGAGACCATTCCTTATGCAGAAACGCGCAATTATGTCAAAGCCGTGATGGAAAATACCACCCATTATGATGTGCTCCTTGGCGGCAGCAACCAACCGATTACTCAGCGTATGGGTATTATTGCTGCTAAGTATTAATTCAATCTGTATTACATAAACCTGCTAAATCTTCGCAAAAATAACAGCTAATTAATTGATAATGGTCAATAAATTACTGTTGTTTTTTAGTATATACAGGGTTTACAAAATCTGACCTAGTTAGTATGATTTCAAAGAATTGGCATGACTCATAAACATTAGTTTCGTTTGGCAAAAAATTTAGTTATTTCAAGCAGAAAATTGATAAGTCAACCACCATTTTTATCACTTCTATTTTAAAAGCTCACTGTAAACGTTAAAGCAACCTGCTTGTTTTTAATCATCGACTATTTGGTTTAATTGCTATGCTGTCATCTTGTCTAAAAACATTGCTTCTAAAAACATTGCTCGATTTTACCAACTGGCACAAGGTCTCACACACCGCCACATTGGCGTCGTTAAAGTTTAGGGCAAAGATTCAAGATGATGAGGCAGCGGCAAATTTAGCCAGTTTAATTATCAACTCAAGTGATCAAAAAAGCGCAAAGTTTAGTGGCTATTTGTCAGTTGGCTGCTTGGCGGTGATGGGTGCTTTAGCAACCCCAGCTGCCCACGCCGACAGTGTTTTGGGAGTGGAATTATCCCCTGCTGTCTGCAAGCTTAACCCATACATGGGTAATCTTCGCCAATGTATCGAAGGCAACCCGATGACGGTGAATTTTTATCGGGTGGCGAACCAGTCTTGTAGTAATAGCCGCTACAGCATGTCGCCACTGCAAGAAAAGATCACCTCAAAAGTTATTCCAGATGGTAATATTCGCAAAAATATTTGGCAGCAGTATGGTCGCTGCAGTGGTCTAAGTACCCCTAATTATTTTCGCACCATTACCTCGCTTGCCAGTCAATTAAAACTTCCAAAAGAACTCAGTAGTGGTCGCAGTTATCGATTCACGTCCAGTGGCCTGAGCCGCCAATTATTATCTTTAAACCCTAGCATGAAGCCAAACTCGTTTAATTTTTTCTGTCAAAAAAATAGTGCAGGTCAATCTGTACTGACCTATATTAACGTGTGCTACGACAATAACGGACGTTTTGCCCAATGTGCCACACGCTCTTATGCCTGTCCCAGTCAGTTTTTGATTGATGGTAATTATTGAGGGATGGCGGTATCAATTTTTGCCTAGTTTTAAGCATTTTTTATTTTGTTCTTTGCCTTACTTCAACCCATAATTGTCAAGCTCACCCGACAATTGACCCCATAAATTTATGGTCTTTGGTGGTGGCAAGTGATAAACTAGGCAAGCTTTTTTAGACAACTTTTTCTGCTTTTTTCACTGCTTTGCATTTGCAAAGGATCTTGTACTTATCATAATAGGAGCTTTCAATGAAACAGCCTGTTCGTGTTGCGGTGACTGGTGCTGCTGGTCAAATCAGTTATTCATTATTATTTCGTATCGCATCGGGTGATATGTTGGGTAAAGACCAACCTGTCATTTTACAATTATTAGAAATCACGCCAGCTTTAGAAGCCTTAAAAGGTGTGGTAATGGAACTTGAAGATTGTGCATTCCCATTGCTAGCGGGCGTCGTACAAACTGACGACGCTAATGTTGCGTTCAAAGATGCGGACTATGCCCTACTGGTAGGTGCCCGTCCTCGTGGTCCTGGCATGGAGCGTAAAGATTTGCTCGAAGCCAACGCCGCCATCTTCTCTGCACAAGGTAAAGCGTTAAATGACAACGCTAGCCGTACTGTCAAGGTATTGGTTGTGGGTAACCCCGCCAACACCAACGCCTTAATCGCACAGCGCAATGCCCCAGACCTAGACCCACGTAACTTTACCGCGATGACGCGTCTTGACCACAACCGTGGTATAGCGCAATTGGCAGAAGAAACTGAAACTACCGTGAATGACATCAAAAAAATGATCATTTGGGGTAACCACTCTTCAACCCAGTACCCAGATTTGACCTTCACGACTGTAAAAGGTCAACCTGCCCTAGAGCAAGTACAACGTGACTGGTACGAAGGTACTTATATCCCTAACGTACAACAACGTGGTGCTGCCATCATTAAAGCACGTGGTGCCTCATCAGCGGCATCTGCGGCAAACGCTGCCATTGCGCACATTCGTTCATGGGCACTAGGCACTGACGAGAATGATTGGGTATCTATGGGTGTTTACTCAAATGGTGAGTACGGTATCCAAAAAGGTCTTATCTATTCATTCCCATGTACTTGCCAAAATGGCGATTGGAAAATTGTTGAAGGGCTAGATGTTTCATCGGCTTTCTCACAAGAAAAAATGAAAGCCACCGAAACTGAGCTCGCTGAAGAGCGTGATGCGGTAAGCCACTTATTACCTAACTAATTAGGTTAGAATGTTTTAACCAAAAAAACCAGCCTCATAAGGCTGGTCTTTTTACATGAAATAACCACACTATACAATCAAATCACATTTTTTTTACCCAATTTTGGCTACAATGGTCTAACGGTAACAATAACCCATGGCACTTTTTTGATTATTTTTAAATAAAAATAGTGCTAGAAAATAATGATATTACAATAACCGTTGATACTTTTAAAAAAAAATAGGAGAACCACAATGATGATAGATGGCGAAAGAAACATTAATATGTTGTTTGAGCAAATGGGCATGGACAGCGATGATGCATCAATCGAAGCTTTTATCCAGAATAACCAACTGCCACAGTCAGTAAAGCTTAGTGATGCAACCTTCTGGACTGATAACCAACGCAAATTTTTAAAAGAAGAATATCATGCAGATGCAGGTTGGATTGAGATTATCGATGAATTAAATACCCGCCTGCACAAAGATGCCATGGATGCGGCGAATCTAACCAAATGATTGGTTTGGTCAGTTAATTTTTTGATATAAGATCAGCACTAAAAAACTCAATCAAATGATTGGGTTTTTTAGTGCTTAAATACACAAATGTTTAGTTAGCCAATTTTTGTAAATGGGCAATACGGTCATCTAAGGAGGGGTGACTGGCAAATAACTGGGAGAAACTAAATCCCCCTTTTCCTTCATTAATGGCAAAGGCTTTCATGCCTTGTGGCATATAGTCAGGCTGCTGGCTGGCAGGTTTTAACGCTTCAAGCGCAGCAATCATGTTGTATTTACCCGCCAAACGCGCGCCTGCTTCATCCGCACGGTATTCACGATAACGAGAGAACCACATGACCACTGCTTGTGCGGCAATACCAAACACAATATCTAACACCATACTGGTAATATAATAGCCCATACCAGGTGAATTGCTGTCATTTTTAAATATCGCCTGATCTACAAACAAACCCACAATGCGCGCAAAGAACATCACAAAGCTGTTAACCACCCCTTGAATAAGCGCTAAGGTTACCATATCACCATTGGCAACGTGACCAATCTCATGCGCAAGTACCGCTTCGACTTCTTCTTTGTTCATCGATTGCAGTAGCCCAGTCGATACCGCAACCAAAGCTTTGTTTTTATTCCAACCTGTCGCAAAGGCATTGGGCGATGGATTCTCAAAGATACCCACTTCTGGCATATCAATATTGACGTTTTGCGCCAAACGGCGAACCGTTTCAACCAACCAAACCTCCAACTGGGTAGAAGGCTGTTCAATGACTTGCGTACCTGTGGAGCGTTTGGCGAGCCATTTTGACATCAACAGCGATACAAACGACCCTATCATGCCATAGATGAAACACATCACCAGCAGGCTAGTCGTGCCTGTGCCGCCCAAATTGAACCCTAGCATTGGCGCGATGACGTTCATTACGATACCAAACACCACCATCACCGCTAGGTTAGTTAAAAGAAATAAGCCAATTCGTAACATGACGGTTTCCTAAAGGCAATCAAACGATTAAATATACTTATCAACAATAAGTTGACTATGATATTTAGTATAATAGCGTTTAATGCAACAAATTAAAGGGAAAAGTAGCATAAATTTGTAACATAAAAAAAGCCAGTATTAAACTGGTTTTGGGCTTCTGGTTTTGGGCTTCTGGTTTTGGGCTTATAAACACGTTTGTTAGCGGACAATCCTATAAGTATTTGATGAATTATAGCTAACATTTTGAAAGCCATTGCTGCTAGTACTAGAGCGCAGATTGGGGTCATTGCGATATAAGTTGTTGTAGCGGCTTAACACCCGTTGTACGTAATCACGAGTTTCACGAAATGGGGGAATGCCGCCGTATTTACTGACGTTGCCTTCACCGGCATTGTAGCTTGCTATCACATGCTGGATATTACCAAAACGGCTTTGTAAAAATTTCAAATATTTTGCTGCGCCCTCGATGTTCTCGGCAGGGTTCCAAGCGTTATACACACCAAACCGCCTAGCTGTTGCAGGCATTAATTGCATTAACCCCTGTGCCCCAACAGGTGAGCGCGCATTGGGATTAAAACCTGATTCAGTATGCATCATGGCTTTCATCAATGCAGGGTCGACCCCATGACGCAGCGCAGAAGCCACAATCATGCTATCGTAGCTATTTTTGTTGCCACGCGCACTGGCAGGTACAGCAGCTTCATTGGCGCCCCAATTGCTATAACTATGCACATTGGTATCCGCGTAATAAGTCACTTTGACTTTTTTGGTAAAATTTTGGAAATTATTCCCCGCAGGGCGGTTGTTGCTGACTACATTGGTCAACAGCACCTGACCGTTGCTATCTTTAAACACATACATATTGCCAGCGTTCGCTGCATCCATACTTGCCAAACCACCCAATGACAGTAGCGAAGCCGATAGCAAATGGGGCAGGCGAGGTTTCTTTGCAAACAATACCATAAATATACCTATGTAAAATTTTTGACAATACGTCACGGTAAAGCACATGACTATAAAATTTGAAGTCAGCGTAAGGCTTTAAACCGACATAAAAAAACCGACATAAAAAGATAAAATTCGTTATGTTTCAATGATATTTAATAACAATATTATAAAAGAATTGGCATGAAATATACCATAAATCTGTCAACAACTGGTCAAAGTTTACAAAAAATCAGATAAGGCACAAAAAGAGGAAAAATGACCAAAAAACTTGTCAACCTGTTGGGTTTCATGCCATTGACTCGACAATATAGCGGTTAAAATTTTTAACCATCAAAACTATCAAATTTTCAACCCTTAAAACTTAAAAAAAAAGTAAAATTTTTTGCTTGCACTTTGCAAAAAACTATAACTATATGATTTATATAACTAAAATAATTGGTTAAAAAATAACCAATTTAGAGATAACCTATAGTGATATGCGGTTTATTGTTGTCAAGTCAGAAGTTATCCACATGGTTATCCACATAAATTGGGGAAAATAATCTAAATGATTGATATTGATAAAAAATAAAATGAAATAACCCCCAAAATAACTGAAAAAAATCTGATGGCGTAAGGGAGGACATGACAAAAAAATGACAAATTGACGAATATATTTTTAAGATTTTATTAACGCATAGCCCATCAGCTTATTTTATCGCGTGGGATGGTCATTTTTTTGGCCAAAAAAAACCTGCACCAACTTAAATTTTGATGCAGGTCTACTATTGTTAAATGGCAAACAAGTTATGTCTCGTCGGCGGTATCCAAGGGCTGCTGCTGTAGCAATTGTTCAAATGGCTCAAGCACCGGCGCAAGCAGTTTGGCTTGTGATTGTGATAACACTTCCTCAGCTGCGATACCAAACTCACCCAATAACTGCTTAAGTTTGTCCACCGACATCATGGCAATCAGTTTGGTTTGACCCGTTTCATCGTAGCTGAGGTCTTCAATCACTTGTAACTTATGCAGTTCGTGTTGCAATTGTCCAAAATTGGCGGGTAAGGTTAATTCAAACCGCTGTAATTGACCTACCAATAATTGCTGCACGGCAAGGGTAAGTTGCTCAATTCCTAATTGCTTATGGGCAGAGACATACACCCGATTGGGCTTGGCTTTATCACTATAACCGATATGCGGCGGTTCACCTGTGAGGTCAATTTTATTAAACACATTTAGCACAGGCACTTGATTATCAATGTCCGCTAACACAGATTGTACCGCGGCGATTTGCTCATGCATGTCTTCACGATGACTATCAATAACATGCAGTAACAAATCTGCCTCTAAGGTTTCTTCTAGCGTGGCATGGAAGGCTTCCACTAGCTCATGCGGCAAATGACGGACAAAACCGACCGTGTCGACAAGTACCACCTTACCCACGCCCGACCATGACACACTCCGTAGCGTCGGGTCAAGCGTCGCAAATAGCTGATTGGCGGCATAGATATTTTCATGGGTTAAGGTATTAAACAAAGTGGATTTACCCGCATTGGTATAACCGACCAGTGAAATTGTCGGTACCGAGGATTTTTGGCGTTTGGCACGACCTTGTGCGCGGGTTTGTTTGACCTTATCAAGCTTGGCTTTGAGTTGCCCGACACGCACCTGTAACAAGCGTCTATCGGTTTCAAGCTGGGTTTCGCCTGGACCGCGCAGACCAATACCGCCTTTTTGGCGTTCCAAGTGCGTCCAGCCGCGTACCAAGCGAGTCGCTAAGTGATTGAGCTGGGCAAGTTCAACTTGCAGTTTACCTTCATAGGTTCGCGCACGCTGGGCAAAAATATCCAAGATAAGCCCCGTTCTATCAAGCACACGGCACTGCACCAAGCGCTCAATATTACGTTCCTGCGATGGGGTCAAACTATGGTTAAAAATGACAATATCTGCCTCGTATTGCTTGACAAGTTCCCCGATTTCTTCAGCTTTGCCCGTACCCACAAAATATTTGGCGTCAGGCTTAGACCGCGTACCTGTGACCAAGGCTTGTTTTTGCGCCCCTGCTGAATCCACCAGTAATTCAAATTCTTCCAAATCGTCTGGGTCATTGAGATGGGTAATGTTTAAATGGACTAAGATGGCTTTTTCACCACCTTCATAACGCTCAAAATACTCCAATGATTTATCCTTTCTTTGTCTTTGTGAGTGTAAAAATGTGTCTATTTATAAGTGTACTATTACTATTTAAGTCTATTAAGTTAAACATTCGCTTAAATAGTCGATAGCCGCGTGAGAAAAAGCGCTAGACACGATAGTATGTCTATCAATATAAGGTTTTTTTTGCAGAACTTTTAGTCAAATTTACAATTAGTAACTTAAAACGGGGGTAAAGCCGCAGCTTTGGTCATGGTTTTGCCATGAAAACGTCATTGAAACGACACCGGTGTCACCCATACTGAATTCATCCAGACTAACCATCCAATTAGATGATGGTAGCTTTACTGCTTTGACAATGAGTCAATGACAAGCTAAGGCATTTTTCGCTCAGCAGCTGGCTAATGCTATAGCAAAAACCACCCTAGGTAACAGTAAGATGACTGATTTTGTAGAACAAACTAATGTTGTAGAGCAAAATAACCGCGCCAAATTATACGAAGATATCGCCACTTATCCTGTTGATAGTCTTTTTAATACCCAGTTGATAGCGCAGTTGCTGGCACATAATTTTGCTGATATGGCTGTGGTAGAGACACTAGCACCGCTGGTCAAGCCAACGCTTAGCCGCCCAAGTGTGCGTCATCGCCCGTTATTTAAGTCAGTGATTATTAACGTGAGTGAGGATAAGTTTTCGCTACAAACCGAGCAGCATGTACTCAATGCCCAGCGCCTACGTACTTTGACCTTTACCCAAGCATTTTCAGTAAGTTTCGCAGGATTTCACCCAAGCTCGGAGCAGCCGCTCGATCGGGATGATTTTGATAATTATTGCACCCATGTGGTGGTGTATGACGAAACCAAACAAGATAATTTTGGGCAGCCACTCGCGGTGGCAACCACCCGCTTACTCGATAAAAACGGCGCGATAAAAGCTGGGCAGTTTTATAGCGAGTATGAGTTTAGGCTGGGTCGCTTGCTCGATGATTACCCGTATAATGTGCTAGAAATCGGACGCACCTGTGTGCACCCAGATTACCGCGGTATCACCACGATTAATCATTTGTGGGAATCCATCGCGGCAGTCGCCAAAGCTTACAATGTCAATGCGTTTATGGGCTGTGCATCCGTTCCGATGGAAGAGGGCAACGTGCAAAGTTGGTTAGATCGTCAGCTTGATAGTACCAAGCTAGATGTCAAAGTGACCCGTAAATTGCCAGAAGACAAATTATCGCCTATCGATTTGGCGCAAGTGGCTGATGTGGACTTGGCGAATCCGCAAAATTTTGCCTTGCCGGCGCTGTTAAAAATGTACGTCAAAATGGGCTGTAGTCTGGGCGCAGCGGCTTGTTATGACCCTGAGTTTGATTGTGCCGATGTGTTTGTTTGGTTGCCGTTTGAACAGGTCAAACCGCGCTATCAGCACTATTTGCACTAACTTGTTTATTGATAAAGGCAAAAGTGCTAATCTTAAACAAGATAAACCCTATTTGCTGACCTTTAAAAATCAAACAGACCTAATAAGCCGTGTGCCCAATAATTTGCTATACTACCTCCACAATTTTTCACTCACATATTTACCTTATGCAAAAATCTAACCGTAAAACCGCGCCATCGGCGCTAACGATTACTAGCCTACTTAGCGAAACGGCAAAACAACTGCGACAACCTGCTACCTATAGTAAAAAGAATTTGGCGACCCAGTGGCAACGCATCAAGCGCGTTGTGAATTTAATGGCAGCGATTCAAACAGGGGTTGGCTATGCGTGGCAGATTAACCACACACCAAATCCCGATAATCAGCAAATCATCCAACTGATTCAAAAATTCTGTAAAAAATCGCTCAAAGCGTTAGGCATTGAGGTGATTGCACTTGAGCCAATACCGACGCATCACGCGCTATGGGCGAGCAACCATATCTCTTGGCTAGATATCCCTGTTTTGGGTAGTATTGTACCGACCTTCTTTTTGTCCAAAGCGGAAATCGCGAATTGGCCGGTGATTGGCTGGATGGCGACCACTGCCCACACTTTATTTATCCAGCGCGGTTCGGGCGATACCAGCAAAATCAGTGAGCAGATGCGTGAGTTTTTATCACAAGGCTCACCCGTGGTTTTCTTCCCAGAAGCGACCACCACAGACGGCACAGCGATTAAACGTATTTATGGCAATTTGTTGCAGTCTGCGATGGACAGCCAAGTGCTCATTCAACCGATTGTGATTTGCTATGTCAACCAAGATGGCGAACTTGACCAAAACATTCCCTATTATGGCGATATTGGCTTGATAGATAGCGTCAAACGTGTACTCGATAACCGCCCTGCCAAAGCCTATGTGTTGCCATTAGCAGCCATTGACCCTGTGGGTAAAACCCGAAACGAAATTACCGATATCTTGCAGCAGCGCATGGTGGATGGGCTGGCGCGTTTGCATGGGCAAGTGCTTCACGCTAAACAGCCTTAATCGTTACGGTTATTGTTAACTGTAAAAGCCAAGCTGCCAGCGCCTTGGCTTTTTTTATTATATGAATATCACAGACGCTCACTAAAATTTTTCAGTCAAATAGCATTGTAATAAAATGTAAAAATTTCATCAAATCTGTTATCATGTCCGTAACAAAACGTTATGTAACAATCACTTGTGATTAACTTGTGATTAAATAGTCGCTACAGCGGTTGAATCATTAACCTGCATCACTCACCCATGAGCGACGCTTTATCAAACCGTCACTGGGCAACGTTTGTCATCTATTTGTCCACGGTTATTTATATACCATTATTTTTGCCCCGTAAATTTTTCACTTATCCTCTAAATTTGTTTACTAAAAAGGTTCTTGATATGCGTACCGATATGTTCCAACAAATCTTAAATGACCTAAACAGCTCTTCAGCGGATGTAGAAGCCTCTGCGCTGATTTCAACCGATGGTTTGATGATTGCGTCAGCATTGCCAGCGGGCATTGATGAAGACCGTGTCGGGGCGATGTCAGCCGCGCTACTATCGCTCGGTGACCGTGCAGGTCGAGAACTAGCGCGCGGCAGTATCGAGCGCGTCATGGTGTATGATTGATTTAATGGATACCTTATTGGATTAATCAGTCAAGCTTGTCATCTTGCCCAACAGCGCAATTCATGTTTAGATGGAGTTGCGCTTTTTTTATGCTGAAGCGTTTTGATTGCCACCCAGTTTAATAGTATAGTAGCGGATAAATGCGGCAGTTTGTCACAGCGCTAGTCATTAATACCTCACCCTTGTCACATAACTTTTTATATAATTAGGTTATATAATTAGGCTAATTTTTTGAGGAATCAGCATGTATTCATTGTCGAATCGTAATCGTAGAAAATTTCAAAAACATTGGCTTAATTTTCGTCTCTATAGTCGACAAGTGATTGACCAACCGATGAATATGGATATCCATACCAGCCGCATCATGGCAGCGATGGAGCTTGATGAAAAAGAGCCGTTGCAAGGTGCGTTAGCCGATATGTTTTATGGTTGTTGGTTTGACGTGCCCTATTTTGGTGACCGTATGCTCAACCAAGTCAGAGAAAAACTAACACCAACGCTGCTACAAGGGTTTGACCAATGCGTCAATCATGGTGAGTATGTGTTTAAAGTCAGCAATCTTGCGACGCGCTGGAGCGTATTGGTATCGCCTTCAATAGTCACTTATCAACACCAAATGCGTGTGTCCACTGATGACTCAAAAGTAGTGGCACAAACGACGATTGCTGCGTTATTAGATACCATGGAAGAAGAAGAAGACCCTGAAGACCAAGCCGAACAAATTGCCAAAATCGAAGAAGAGTTCTTTAACCATTGTCTTGTTTGTCATGACCGCTTAGCATTTAGTATGGTTTGGTGGGAAATGTCAAAAAACAAATGGGATTTTAATGACAAATGGCTTGAGACCAAAGAATATTTTGCCAAGCAAGCTGCTTAACCTTAACCGACTCGATAATTTAGCAGCCCAACCGATAAATTAGTAACCCAATTGATGAATGAGCTTTTGCATTCACCAACGCTATCATACAACATTACCTTTGCCGTCTATCAAAATTTAAGGAAAATACCATGCCAGAACAAAACGACACCTATGTGATTTTAACGCCTGCCGGGGTACTGCATGGTTTTTCAAGCGCCAATCCTTCAGAGCAGCAACTAGCCTTACAAGCAGTGCTCGCCCCTGAAGAAAGTATGACGGCGCGGGAATGGGGTGAGCGTTATAGTGACACTTGGCTGGATATGTTTATCGAAGAAGGGTGGATTGAGACCATTGAAAAGCGGGTGGTCGCTCCGCACGTGCAGCTGGATAATTTCTTAAAATATGTAGCAGCGAGTCTATCGGGTAGTCGCCGTGTCGTAATTGCATCAGATGAAGGCTTTTGTCTAGCAAAAATGGGCTTTAGCCAGCAAGAAGCAGATACGCTATCGGTAGCGGCTGCCGATTTTTATGGCTTTTTAGAGCGCCAACAGCAGCGCGGTTGGGCGGTACATGGGTATGGGGTGTCATTTTTTACCAGTATTGATATGTTGATGCCCAATATCAGTATGGTGTTTTTATGGATCAACAAAACGGGCTATTTCTTGATTATCGAAGATGAGCCGCTCATCAATAACCGCGCTTTTGTGGAATTGGTATGGGGTATTAAAGCGACGGGCGAACGGTTTGAGCAGCGTGCAACACTGGCACAACAATCAGATGCTAAAGAAGATGCTGCGGCAGACGATGACACCCAAACGGTTAATTGATAGACTGTAAAAAAACCGCTGAGAGTTAATCAGCGGTTTTTTATTGTCAGGGGTTTTTTATTAAAAGCTTTCATTTGGCTTAAGGTCAGTTTAATGCCAGCTGAATGCCAGTTGAATATCAGCTTAGCGTGATACCTTTACTGTCTTTTGGTGTCACCCTAAAAATCTGCACTTTAAACAGGATATTTTGACCTGCCAATGGATGGTTAAAATCCACTTTGATGGCGTCTTCAGTGACGTCACTGACCACACCCACGAGCGTGGTTTTGCCTTTGTCTTCAAATTCCATCATGGTACCGACTTCAGGTAGATTGCCCGTCACGGCAAACTGCGCATGACTAAAAGTCTGTACGTTGTCAGGGTTCCATTGACCAAACGCTTCGTCAGGCGACAGCGATGCGGTGCGCGTGTCACCGGCTGTCAAGTTGATAAGTACCTTCTCAAACCCTTCAAGCAGACTACCATCACCCACCACCAAGCGAACAGGTTCGCCACGCTCAAAAGTTGAGTCGATGACGGTGCCATTTTCTAAGCTGACCTCAAAATGCAAATCAACGGTTGAGTCTTGAGTGATGCGGGTTTGTTCGTTTGGCGTAATAATGACATGATTCATGCGGTTGTTCATCCATCTAGAAATTAAAGGGTTTTACGTTTGGATTCTAATAAAAACGCATCGATTAAAATCAACGCAACGCCAATATTAATCGCCACATCAGCCATATTAAAAATCGGGAAATGCCACGCATCGCCATAGTGCACATGCAAGAAGTCAATTACATAGCCCAAACGTACCCGATCAATCAAATTGCCCACCGCGCCCGCCAGCACCAATGACAAACCCAAAGCCAATAATTTGGCTTGTTGGGGTATTTTGCGTAGATACGCCATGATACCAAGGGAAACAGCCAGTGCCAGTCCGCTAAACAGCCATTTTTGCCAGCCGCCTTTATCTGCCAAAAAACTAAACGCCGCGCCATAGTTGTGACCAAGGGTAAAGTTAAAAATCGGCTCAATAATCGCCGTGGTTTGATACAGCTGGTAGTTGTGCTCAAAGTACAACTTGGTAAGTTGGTCGATAATCATTACCAAAACCGCAATACCATACCACATCATGGCTTTGTTGCCGTTGATGGGTGGGGTAGTGGATGAATGAGTGGTAGCAGTCGTTACCTGTGTATTAGGCATAATGACGTACCTCGCCTTGACCTTCGACATTCTCGGCGCAGCGGCCACAGATTTCTGGATGGGCAGGATTGATGCCGATATCTTCGCGAATGTGCCAACAGCGGATACATTTTTCACCTGTGGCAGGCTTGACCACCACCGCAACTTGGCTGTCTTCATCGCTATAGGTCACATCGCTTGGTTTTTCGGCGAATGGTTTTACGCTTGCTTGACTTGAGATAAACACAAATTTAAGTTCATCGCCTAATCGATTGAGTGAAGCCATGATAGTATCTGGTGCATACACGGTGACATTAGCCGATAAATTGGCGTTAATCACTTTATCAGTGCGCGCAATTTCATAGGCTTTGTTGACAGTTTCTTTGACATTCAAAATCGCTTGCCAATCCGATTCGCTCACGTCATCCAATACCACTGGCGGAAATTCATACCATTCTTCGGTAAAGATGTAGCCATTGCCATTGCTTGTATGCGGACCTTTTAAGATTTCCCAGGCTTCTTGTGCGGTAAATGACAAAATCGGTGCAATCCAGCGCAGTAACGCATGGGCAATATGATAAATCGCGGTTTGTGCTGAGCGGCGCGCTTCACCATTGGCTTTGGTGGTGTATTGACGGTCTTTGATGATGTCTAAATAAAAACCGCCCAAATCTTGTGAACAAAAACCCACCACCGCTTGACACACTTGGTGAAAATCCATGTTGGTATAAGATTGGCGAATGTCAGCTTGTACCGCCTCAGCGCGTTTTAAAATGTACTTGTCAAGGCTGACCAACTTGCTAGCATCCACCATGTCGGTGGCTGGGTCAAAGTCGTCTGTGTTCGCCAGTAAAAAGCGAATGGTGTTACGAATACGGCGATACATATCCGTGGTACGCGCAAAGCCTTCAGTCGATACCGCCATCTCGTAACGGTAGTCACTTGAGCCGACCCATAGGCGCACGATATCAATGCCATATTTATTGGCAAGTTCTTGCGGCTCAAAGCCTTTGGTATTGCCTTTGGATTTTGATAATTTATAGCCTTTGGCATCTACGGTAAACCCGTGCGTCAACACTTGCTTGTAGGGTGGACGACCATAAATCGCTTCACTCACCAAAAGCGACGACTGAAACCAACCCCGATGTTGGTCAGAGCCTTCAAGGTATAAATCCGCAGGATTGGCTAAGTCAGGGCGATTGGCAAGCACGGTAAAATTGGTTGACCCTGAGTCAAACCAAACGTCTAGCGTATCGGTCGATTTTTGATATTCTTTAGCATCATCCCCAATAAAGTCTTCAGCCGCGGCATCAAACCACGCTTCCACACCACCTTGCTCAATCACTTGCGCGACTTTTTCCATCAGCTCAGCGGTATTTGGGTGCAAATTGCCCGTGTCTTTATGGATAAAAAAGGCGATCGGCACGCCCCAAGTACGTTGGCGGCTGATACACCAATCTGGGCGACCATGCATCATCGATTCGATGCGATTTTGTCCCCAACTTGGCGTCCATACCACCTTTGGAATATCGGTCAACGCCTGTTCACGCAGACCTTGGCTTTGCATGTTGATAAACCATTGTGGCGTTGAACGGAAAATAATCGGCGTTTTGTGTCGCCAGCAATGCGGATAGCTGTGAGTAATCACGTCATGCTTGAGCAAATGCCCACTGGCTTTGAGCGTTTCGATAATTTTTGGTTGCGCTTTATAAATATGCTCGCCGACAAAGACTTTGGCTTCAGGCAAATACACGCCGTTACCTGCGACTGGGTTTTCGGTGGGCAAGTGAAATTTTTGACCGACCATATAGTCATCGACACCGTGTGCGGGCGCAGTATGTACCAAACCCGTACCGCTATCCGCCGTCACGTGGTCGCCTGTGATAATCGGCACTTGGCGCTCGGCAATCAGGGGATGCTGGGCTTTAAGTACGGTTAACGCATCGCCTTTCACGGTGGCAACAACGCTGTATTCTTTGGCGTTAAACACACTCATTAAATGCGCAACTAAATTGTAAGCGACAATTAAATGGCTGATTTTCGCCTGTGGTTTTTCGCCTGCCATTTGATAAAACAAGCGCTCGCCCAAACCGTTGTCAGCGGTTTTTTGATAAGTTGCGCCAATTTTTTCTAACGCTTTGGCAGAACGCTGATTATCGGGGGCAACATGAAACCAAATCGTTTCTCGCTGCGGTTGGGCGTGACTTAGCATCGCCGATTTAATTTCAGCATTTGCCCCTGATCCCCAATACTCACGGGTCAAAAAGGTGTAGCCAATCGCAATCGAATTTTCTTCAACATCATCATCATAAAAACGGGTCGTGCCGATAATGTTATTGGTTTTTTTATCGACAATCGCAAAGGCTTTTTGCTCAAGGGCTTTTTTGAAATACGGCTCAAATACGGCAGGTTCGTGGCGTTTTTCCGGTAACGATTCCCAAATCAAAGGGTCAGATGCACTTGCCTGTAAAGCGGTTTTATCGTCTTTGGTTAAACGGCGAAGTAAATAATTAGGCGTGTCTAGGGTGGTAGGAATAGCAAACGCTTGTTTGTTAAACGTGACTTTTACCACGGAGTACTCTAGCTCAGAGCTTGCGGTAATCGCCTGATTGGCAGGCAACGTCCAAGGCGTGGTGGTCCAAATCACCGCCTGCAAAGCGCCTTCAATCGCTTTAGTCGCCGCTAATGCTTCACGGTTGACGATATCAAAACCGACATAAATCGCATCGGATTTTTTATCTTCATATTCCACTTCCGCTTCTGCGAGCGCCGAACCACAATCCAAACACCAATTCACCGGCTTCATACCACGAGTGATATGCCCGTTTTTGTAGATTTCTGCCAATGCACGGACGGTATCAGCTTCTTGCTTAAAGTTCATGGTCAGATAAGGATTTTCCCAGTCACCCAGTACGCCCAAGCGTTTAAAGTCGACCATTTGCAGGTCAATTTGGCTTTTGGCATAGTCACGGCAAGCGCCGCGAAACTCGGTTGACGTCACGATGGCACCGTTTTTGCTTTTGTCTTTATGGGGTTGACCCACTTTACCGACAATGCCTTCTACCTTTTGCTCAATCGGCAATCCATGACAATCCCAACCCGGTACATACGGCGCGTCATAACCGTCAAGCGTCTTGTATTTGACAATCATGTCTTTAAGCACTTTATTTACCACGTGACCCAAGTGAATCTGACCATTGGCATAGGGTGGGCCATCATGCAATACATACTTTTCACGACCTTGACGAGCGCGACGAATTTGGGCATACACATCGTCGGCAAACCATTGTTGTAGCCATTTAGGTTCGCGTTTGGCAAGGTCGCCACGCATGGGAAATACGGTATCGGCAAGGTTTAGGGTATCTTTATAGTCGATTGACTGATTGTCAGTGTTGTCGGTCATGTAACTCTCGGTATTCTATAAAAAGTGCAAAAGGTAAAAAATTGATAACAGGGTATTATATGTTAAAATTGGCAGATTGACAAAGCGTGGTTTGGCTTATCTCATGCTTGATTTTGGTAAGTTTGTCATAAAAAAATCTCACTTACCAAAATAGCTATCAACGCTAAAAATAGTTAAAAAAGCTAAAGATGGTTGCTGAAGGATAGCAATGCCCATCAGCCTAAGGGACTGATTTTGCAAAGGCTTGCTGCTCACGCCAGTCAAGTAAATCCACCACGTCTTGGGCAATGCCTTGTTTTAACGCGTCAAGGCTTGGATAATTAATTTCCCCATGTAAAAAATGCAAAAACGTCACCGTCAGCTCTTTGCCGTACAAATCCCCATCAAACTTCGGAAAATTGACTTCCAGTCGCCATTCCACCCCATATTTATTTTTTAGCGCAGGGCGAGTACCCACATTGCAAGCGCCAAACAAACTACCTTTGGTGAGTCCTTGCACGCCCTGCTTTTTATAACAGCTAGTATTTTTCCCCAGTGTTGATAAATCTGTGCCATCGGTAGCGGTCACCGATACCGCAAAAATCCCATGCAGGGCAGGCTTGATGCGATTTAGCGCAATATTGGCGGTGGGAAAATCAAGTGTGCGACCGATTTTATCGCCATGTTCCACCATGCCAGTAATCGCATAATCTCGCCCTAGCAGATGCTTTGCCGTCGCCAAATCCCCTTGTTGCAAACAGTCTCGAATGCGGGTTGAGCTGACGCGCTCATCTTGATGCGCATGGTCGGTCACGGTATGCAAAATTTGTACAGGCAAGCCAAACGCACGCAAAAACTCACTATCGCCAGTGCGGTCATGCCCAAAACGAAAATCATCACCCAATACCAAACGCTTTACGTTTAATTTGACCAACATTTTGGCAAAATCGTGTGCCGATAAATTGCGAAAGTCATTATCAAAATTTGCCACAATCAAGCTATCGATACTGTGCTGAGCAATCAATTGGGTTTTTTCTGCCAAATTGGTGAGCCTTGCAGGGGCGGTTTGCGGGCTAAAAAACTCACGCGGCTGTGGTTCAAATATCATCACCATACTGGCAAGTTGCTGAGATTTTGCCAAAGATTTGGCTTTATCCAGCATCGCTTGGTGACCCAAATGCACCCCATCAAAATTACCAATCGTCAGTACCGAATCAGGTAATAGGGTTGGACTTTTTAGCCAGTCAGATAAGTCAATCACGTTCATGAGCATCGCAAACTATTAATTTTATGAAATCGCTTATTATAAAGTAAAAATGTTGTTAACATACGCGCTAATAAGATTTTTCGGCAAATTTTAGCCGCATTTTTTGGTTTAATTTTGGAGTCGCTATGTCTGCAGCGCATCACAATCTTAGTATTCGTCTAGCTGCGATTGATGATTTACCGCGCATCGTTGAAATTTATAACCAAAGTATCGCAGGTAAGCAAGCCACGGCAGATTTACAGCCTGTGAGCGTGGCAGATAGGCAAGCGTGGTTTGACGCCCATACGGGCAATCGTCCGTTGGTGGTTGCCCAAACTCGCTCCGAAACTCGCTCCGAAACTAGCTTGGGTGAAATCATCGGTTGGGGTAGTTTGTCTGATTTATACGCGCGCCCTGCCTATCATATCAGTACTGAAATCAGTATCTATGTGGCAGAGGAAGCCAAAGGGCAAGGCGTGGGCAAGGCGTTGGTCAATTATCTAATCAAAGTCGCGCCAAGTTGTGGGGTGCAGCAAGTTGTTGCGCTGATTTTTGCCCACAACACACCGAGCCTTGCGATGTTTGGTAAGCTAGGATTTGAGCCATGGGGCAAGTTTAAGCAAGTTTGTGATATGAAAGGCTTTATAGCGGATGTGGTGATTTTGGGAAAAAGTGTAGGCTAGATAAAAAAAGGCTCATATTGAGCCTTTTTTGTGTTACGCAGGTACTGTGATTATAATACAATAGCCTGTTGTTAGAACATTGTGTTCTCATTTGCGGCGCTATTATCATCAGATTGCAGGGAGAAATTTAGTTCATTTTCATCAATTTTATTGGCTGATTTACTCTCAAGCTTAATAAGTAGGCGTAAATCGTTGGGTGAGTCAGCGTGTTTGATGGCATCGCGGTAGGTGATTTCGCCGTTTTCATACAAATCAAACAACGCTTGGTCAAAGGTTTGCATGCCAAGTTCACGAGAGCGTTTCATCACGGGCTTAATTTCGTGGATTTCCCCTTTACGGATGTAATCGCCAATCAGTTGCGAATTGAGCAAGATTTCAATCGCAGCGCGGCGGCCTTTGCCATCAGGGGTGGCAATCAATTGCTGCGCTACAATGGCGCGAAGGTTTAATGACAAATCCATCAAAATCTGCTCATGATGTTCTGCGTCAAAAAAGTGAATGATACGGTCAATCGCTTGGTTGGCGTTGTTAGCGTGGAGGGTGGCAAACACCAAGTGTCCTGTTTCGGCATATTGAATGGCATAATCCATGGTCTCGCGGGTACGAATCTCGCCAATCAAAATCACATCAGGTGCTTGACGCAGGGTGTTTTTTAATCCTGCTTCAAATGATTTGGTGTCAATGCCAACTTCGCGTTGGGTGATGATACAGCCTTTATGCTCATGGACGTATTCAATCGGGTCTTCGATGGTGATGATATGACCGCGCGAATTCTCGTTGCGATAACCCATCATAGCTGCCAGCGTGGTAGATTTACCTGTACCCGTCGCACCGACCACTAGCACGATACCGCGTTTTTTCATAGCAATTTCATTCAAAATCGGCGGTAGATTGAGTTGCTCTACCGTCGGAATTTTGGTTTCAATTTTACGTAGCACCATGCCCGCACAATCTTTTTGGACAAAGGCAGAGACACGAAAGCGGGCGTTTTGGTGTTTGTCACTAATGGCAAACTGGCATTCGAGGGTTTCGTCAAATTCTTTGATTTGACTAGGCGTCATCACGCTTTTGACCAGCGTCATCGATTGCTCTGGGGTCAGCGCTGACTTGGTGACTGGCATGATAGTACCATTGACTTTCATTGATGGTGGCGCATCGGCGGTGATAAAAAGGTCAGAGCCGTTTTTTTGTACCATTAGCTGCAGTAATTTATCAAAATCCATAACAGATATCTCGCATTGTTCGTATAAATTTTTAGAAACCGTGTTTTGATAAACATTGTTTCTATAAGATAGTTTCTATAAAACAGTGATTACATAAAGCTTTCCGGTTGTTTGGCATATTGGCGCGCCGATTCTTTGCTAATCACGCCTTTATTGACCAGCTCGCGAAGGCTTTGATCAAGTGTGGTCATACCATCGCCCGCACTGGTTTGGATGGCAGAGTACATCTGGGCGACTTTGTTTTCACGAATCAAGTTACGAATGGCAGGGGTGCCAATCATGATTTCATGCGCGGCGACACGGCCACCCGTTTGGCGTTTGAGTAGCGATTGCGAGATAACCGCTTGCAGTGACTCAGATAACATCGCACGAATCATGTCTTTTTCAGCCGCGGGGAACACGTCGACCACACGGTCAATGGTCTTGGCAGCAGATGAGGTATGCAATGTGCCAAATACCAAGTGCCCTGTTTCAGCAGCCGTCAATGCCAAGCGGATGGTCTCAAGGTCACGCATCTCACCGACAAGAATAACGTCAGGGTCTTCACGTAGGGCAGAGCGCAGCGCGGCGTCAAAGCTTAAGGTATCACGGTGGACTTCCCGTTGGTTGATGAGGGATTTTTTTGATTGATGCACAAATTCAATCGGGTCTTCGATGGTTAAAATATGTTCTTTACGGCTTTCATTGATATAGTTAATCATCGCCGCAAGGGTAGTTGACTTGCCCGAACCCGTTGGGCCGGTGACCAGTACCACGCCGCGTTTGTAATTAGAGATTTTCTCAAAAATCGGTCCCATCCCAAGCTGCTCCATCGTCAAGACCTCAGACGGAATGGTACGAAATACCGCACCTGCGCCACGGTTTTGGTTAAAGGCATTGACACGAAAGCGCGCCACATTGGGAATTTCAAACGAAAAGTCGGTTTCAAAAAACTCTTCATAATCGGCACGTTGTTTGTCGTTCATGATGTCATAAATCAAACTATGCACTTTTTGATGCTCAAGCGGCGGCATGTTGATTTTGGTGATTTCACCATCTACCCGAATCATCGGCGGTAAGCCTGCTGAAATGTGCAAGTCAGAGGCTTTATTTTTGAATGCAAAACGCAACAAATCGCCAATCGATAATTCCTTTGCCATGATAACGAATCCTACAGGTGGGTCAAGAAAATACAAAAGCAGCAATAGAAAAAAGCCGCGGGAAAAAAAGATAGCTATACTATAATCATCCCACCACAAAAAAAACAGAAAAAACTGACTAGGGGTGATAGTTTTTTGTTGATTTTAGCTTATGTTAAACGCAATTGGAAAATTGGGCACACAAGTGCAAAAAAAACCAAAAACCTCACCTTAACTGGTTAGCCATCAAGCCAGTACACTATCAACAGGAAAAGCAACAGGAAAAGTTAACCATGCAAACATTTGACGCACAACAGCCATTGGCGACAATCGCAACAGACGCTGAAAACCAAGCCCTGATAGCGCGTTGGCAACAGGTGAAAACTGACGTTGCTAGGCTCAATCCAACTGTCAAACTGCTTGCCGTATCCAAAACCAAACCCAACTGGATGATTCGCACCTTAGCGCAGCAAGGTCAGCAGGATTTTGGTGAAAACTATGTGCAAGAAGCGGTGGCAAAAATCGCAGCGCTCAAAGACGTTACTGCCAACGAGCAGCCATTGGTGTGGCACTATATCGGTCATATCCAGCGTAACAAGACCAAAGAGTTGGCAGCGCATTTTGATTGGGTGCATGGGGTCGATCGCTTAATTATTGCCCAGCGTCTCAATGAGCAAAGGGGTGAGCACCTTTTGCCACTCAATATCTGTATCGAAGTCAATATTGATGATGAAGCCAGTAAATCAGGGTGCCAGCCAAACCAGCTACCCGAATTGGTGACACAGATTAGCCAATTACCCAATTTGCAATTACGTGGACTGATGATTATCCCTGCCAAAAATTCTGCGTCTGCCTTTGTCAAAACCCAACAGCTTTTTGAGCAAAACAAGCGGTATCATGCGCACCCTGAGCAGTGGGATACTTTGTCAATGGGCATGAGCGGCGATATTAAGCAAGCCATTACCGCGGGTGCCACCATCGTTCGTATTGGCACGGCCATTTTTGGGGCGAGAGATTAGCGCGAATGACGGGGTAGAAAGACGGTAATTTAACAATTTTTAGCGGTTTTCACTCAACTATTAGGCAGGGTCAGTTACTTATTGACCCTGCTTTTTTTACATTTCACCAAAATAAATACAGGGTAATAGACGGTTATTTAACCCAATGTTGGGTTAAATCAATGATTTTATTACGCAATTATTGCTGTATGCTTTCTATAAGATTTCTGTAAGCAAATTAGCTTACATTGTAATATTTTTTAACATTTTATGGAAAAAAGATATCCACATCCAAAAAACTTTATTGGTATGATGGCGTTGTTTTACAGAATGTAACCAATACAATAGTTATGTAATTTTTATCCGTATATCAACTTTTTAGCTTCTAGCAATCAATTTTGATATAGCCCATATACGGATAAAAGTTCTGAACGGATTAAAGCCCTATGAACTTTCTTCAAAAAACTTTATTAACCGCTCTACCTTGTGTCTTGTTCAGCCTAGCCCCAACCGCTGCCAATGCCAACAATGGTATCACAGAATATTTTGGTAGCTTTAACTCAACTGTTTCTCAAAATCCAGAGGGTGGCTCAAGAGCAGATAGCCTCATTGCAAAAGCCAAAAACTTTATCGGCTTACCATATCGTTTTGGCGGTACTAGCCCAACGAGTGGTTTTGACTGTAGCGGCTTTATGCAATATGTTTATAAACAAACCGCCAACATCAATCTGCCACGCACCTCAGGCAGCATGGCGCAAGTGGGTGAACGTATTAACCGTAGTGAGTTAAAACCAGGCGATATGGTGTTTTTCTCTCACGGTGGTGGTCGTATCTCTCATGTGGGCATGTATATCGGTGAAGGTCGTTTTATTCATTCACCATCAACAGGCAAAAGTATTTCTATTACAAATTTAGATTCTGGCTATTGGGCAAATAAATTCGTGACAGCGCGCCGTGTATTGGACGCTTGAGTGTAATCGAGAACGTTACTATTAAAGAATATTGTTGAAAAAACCAATCAAGTTAAAATGCTGTAAAATGCTCATCAAGGTAAGCCAATGCTTACCTTTTTTATTTTGTCGATAACATTATTATAAAAATAAACAAATGAAGACTAATTTAAAAAAATTAAACATTTACGTAGTATTTATTAATAAAGTATTAGAATGAAGCAACAATACCTTATATAATCTTTAGGGTGAGTTAAATGCAAACCACTAAAACTAATCAATGACTGACATAACCGTCTTGATTTGTTTAATGTGTGACGCCCTTTTTTAATAGATTTATTGATTTTGCAATAATCCTATGACCCAAACAGCCTTGCCAAGCTTTAAAGAACAATTGCAACAAACGCTAAAATTTTTTAGCTTTAAACCTTCGCTATATATCAATTCGCCAAGAGTCAACGATACCAATAAATTCATGCTGTTTATTATATTGGCGTTGGTTGAGACATTTTTTCATTTAATTTGGTATGCGACAGTTCTTGTCATCACATCGCCCCTAGATATCTTTCCTTTTGCGCACAAGTTCAACCAAATCTTTAATCGCAGCTTGATGATAAATATCACCTATTTGGGACTTGCGATGGTGTTGTTTTGCGGGTATTCACTATGGGTCATCACCCGCATTCCTGAACAGTCAAGACTTTGGCGAGAGTACCAAATCTTTTTTGTAATCATCTATTTGATTTATGAAAATCTTTTTATCGTCTGGATTGGCAACAACAGTGCGCTTGAAGGCGTCATGCTGATTAGTACCACAGGTCTTGGCATGGTGCTATTAAGATGGCGATTGGTGTGGGTGTCGTTTGTCAGTTGTATTGTTGCATTATTTATTTTTAATATAAGTAATAGCATGAATTGGTGGCAATTGCTGCCTAGGTTGTATCCAAGTTTAGCAGCGCGTAGTCATTGGCTTTGGGGATTGTCTTTTAGTTTTTTGGTAACCGCTAAGGCAACGGTCACGCTGTATTGTATTTTGCAGGGCATGAAAGTCATGAGTTTTCAGCGCCGCAAAATTTATGATTTGCTAGAAGCCGATGCGCTCACCAATATTGCCAATCGGCGTACCATTTATAGTTTTTTGAGTTATTTATGGGAACGTAAAAACGATTGGAACACGCTTAGTGTGATTTATATTGATTTGGATAAATTTAAACATATCAATGACGAATACGGCCATGACGCCGGTGATGCGACATTGATTTGTACCGCAAATACCTTAAAAAACTTCTTACCTACAGGGACGATGTTTGGACGTATGGGTGGGGAAGAGTTTTGCATCATCTTGCCAAATACCGGGATTGAGCAAGCTGCCGATATGGCAGAGCAGCTGCGCCAAGCGTTTGAAAAGCAAGTGGTGAGATATGGGATTTTTGATACAGAAATTCAATTTACCGCAAGCTTAGGTATTGCCAGCGTTTATCAAAATCATGGGCAAGATAGCGAGCGTGCGATTGATAATCGCGGTTTTATCGAATATATGCGCAAGTATATGCATAGTTTACCGACCATGCCTGCACTGCCGCCTGCCCTTGAGCAAATTATCAAATTCTCCGATTTGGCAATGCAGCAAGCCAAAGCCAAGGGTCGCAACTGTGTGGTCAAAGGTCAATGTTATTTATTGATGACGCAAAGCAATCAGCCTTCATAACTCAGCCTTTATAAAATCAGTGTTAAGTACCGAGCTTGTAACAAGCGTATCAATCATCGTCGTCGCAAAACTGCCTGCTGGCAATTCAAAATCTAACACCAATGTCTCACCGTCTTGCCAAACCCATTGCAAGTTACTGGGCAGCATACGCAGGGGGCGGCGCTGCTGCTTTAAACCAAACGCAATCAAGCCTTGACTTAGCTGCTGATAAATGGGATTGTCAGTGATGACTGAGAGTTCTAATGCGTTAACCTTACCACTGCTTTTTAGCTCACCTGCGCCCCACAGCGGTGCAGTCAAATGGATATCGCCACTTTGTAGTCTTGATATCATGGTCTCATCTATATGCTGTGCCACAAAGATACTGTTTGAACCCGCCAAATTCATCACATCGCCATCAAGCGGTTGGTTCCAGATGTCCAATGCGATACGTTTTGCCAAGATGGCATTGAATAATTCACTACGCGCTGCCGACAGATACAGACTGATTTTATCTTGGTCAACTTTGCGATGAATTTTTTTGCCCCTAATTGTATGATGGGTAAATAGTTCAATAGCGGCATCGATATTATTGGCATCTTGCCCAAAGCGCTGCTCGCCAAAATAATTGGGAACGCCTTGGGTTTTGATGGTCGCAAGTTGTTGCTCGATGGCGGCTTTCTCACCCACCACGTCGCGTAGGGTGATGATAAACTGATTGGCCTGATGAGTACCGCGACCCAGTTTTTTATGATGCCAATGCTGCGCCAGTATTTCTAGCGTTTCATCGCTAGCTAATTTGGTCTGGACAAATTGCTCAAAGTTTTGTTCAGGGGCAATTTTTTTTGGCAAACGAAGACTAAACCATTGCGTCGTCAGCGCATGGCGATCTTTGAGCCCCGAGTATCCTACATCCTTGAGTGGGATGCCTGCCCATTGTGACAGCAACTTTGCCACAAAATTGGTATTCATACGGGTCTTTTGAATATGAAGCCAAAGATGTTCGCCAGCGTGATTGAAATCAATACTGAGTTTTTCATGGACAATAAAATCAGTGGGTTGTTGTTTATACATCGCGGACTCAATCGCAGGGGTATAGGGTGAAGGCAGTTTTGGCATGCTAGGGTTACTTGCAAAAGGTTTATTTTAACAAATGAATGATTGATAAACCATCTCGATTACAGCAGCGCTTTATTATAACCCTGCTTTGTTGTCTGTTAATAGAACGTTAAAAATATGACCGCAACGAAAATGACGTCAAATACGGCTTGAATGGCAAAGTAATAGACAATAAAGTAGTGCTTGCTAAAATTTAGCTATGTTGGCTAACTTAAGTGAATTGGGTGCATGGGGTGGCAAAATCGGTTAGCTGGCTTGGCAAAATGTTTAACGCATCCTATGTTTAGCGACTGTGAGCATAAAAAGAGAAAAAACATGAAAAACCCTGATAGCGATATCGATAAAAACGCTGTGCAATTACGCGTTGCCAGGCAACAAGACGTCGAAAATTTGGTAACTTTGCTCAATCGCTGTTACCGCTCAGATGAAGGCTGGACCAATGAAGCGGCTTTGATTGGCGGGATTCGTACCACGCCTAAGGAAATGACAGCTATGATAGATAACCCCAACGTTTATCTGTTCGTGTTTGAAAATCCGCACGATAGCGATGATTTGCTCGGGTGTATTTCTGTGGATTTCTCACCCATTAACCATCAGCCAGCGGCGTATATTGGCACTTTTGCGGTTCATCCTGCTGTGCAAGGTAAGGGCATTGGCGATACCATGTTGTCTGCGGTAGAAACGTTTGCTATCAGACACGCCCACGCCAAAAACTTAACCCATTTACCTTTAACCTATTTACCTTTAACCCATCTATCTATGTCGATTTTAAGTCATCGACCAGAGCTGTTAAGTTATTATCAGCGCCGCGGTTATTCACTGACAGGGGAGAGGATGGCATTTCCAAGAGACGGCAACAATGGCGACCCCAAACGCGATGAGGTATTTTTAGAGTTTTTGCAAAAACCCATTTAAGCAAATAAAGCGTCCGTCAACACTCAATGGACAATTTAAACTGACCCAAGATAGCAAAGGCGAGCCGATGCTGACGGTTACCAGTGTAAATCAAATCAGTATCTTTAAAACTAGTATCTTTAAACCTGTAGCTAAGTAATTTGCCAGTTTAATAATTAAAAAAAAGCCCACATCAATCAGTGGGCTTTGTGGTGGTAACTAACTATTATTTTCTCACTTCCCCATGCCCAAACACAATCCATTTCTGCGATGTTAAACCTTCAAGACCCACAGGACCGCGCGCATGGATTTTATCGGTAGAGATACCAATCTCTGCACCCAAACCATATTCAAAACCATCGGCAAAACGGGTTGATGCATTGACCATCACGCTACTAGAGTCAACTTCACGCATGAATGTTAACGATTTTGAGTAGTTTTCGGTGATAATCGCATCGGTATGGTGTGAGCCATGTTTATTGATATGGGCAATGGCTTCATCGATATCGGCGACTACTTTAATCGCCAAAATTGGCGCCAAATATTCGGTATCCCAATCTGCCTCACTCGCCGCTGACAGATGAGCGGTTAATTCAGCGGTATCGCTCAAGATGGCTAAGGTTTTTGGGCAGCCGCGTAATTGCATGGCACTGTCTGCCGCCACAATGGCGCTGGCGATTGGCGGCAGCGCTTGCGCAGCGATTTGGCTATCAATCAGCAGTGTTTCCATGGTATTACAAGTGCCGTAGCGGTGAGTTTTGGCATTGACGCAAATATCAGTTGCCATAGTCAGGTTTGCATCGCGATCGACAAAGGTATGACAGTTACCATCTAGGTGCTTGATGACAGGGACGCGCGCTTCATTGCTGATACGCTCAATCAGGCTTTTACCACCCCGCGGCACAATCACATCGACATAGCGATTCATGGTGATAAGTTCCCCCACTGCCGCGCGGTCAGTGGTTTCGACCACTTGCACGGCGGCCTCTGGCAAACCAACTGCTTGCAGGCCTTGCTTGACACACGCAGCCAATGCTTGGTTGGAATAAAACGCTTCTGACCCGCCTCGTAGGATAATCGCATTGCCAGATTTCAATGCCAAAGACGCAGCTTCAATCGTCACATTGGGGCGAGATTCATAAATCATCCCGACCACACCCAGTGGCACGCGCAT
This sequence comes from Moraxella osloensis, assembly GCF_001553955.1. Classification (NCBI taxonomy): domain Bacteria; kingdom Pseudomonadati; phylum Pseudomonadota; class Gammaproteobacteria; order Moraxellales; family Moraxellaceae; genus Faucicola; species Faucicola osloensis. The sequence goes on along the minus strand of NZ_CP014234.1, from coordinate 891,105 downwards.
TTTACCTAGCTGAATACCCGATGGACGAAAGGTCATATCGGTGACCTCGCCAATCGGGTCAGGTAACATGGCGACATCTTTAAGCCCTTGTAACATGCCTTCAAAACGCGCATCGGTGAGCGCTAATCGGTCAAGTAGTGCGTCATCGAGTCCTTTTTGTTGACCGTTTTGCATATCGGTGGCATTGGCAGCCAACACGTGTGATTTGGCTTGTTGCAGGGCGTCATAGATAGCGAGTAGGGCGCTATTTTTGAGCGCGGTGTCTGCTTTTGCCAAAATTGCTGAAGCAGCGCGCGCTTGCCGTCCCACGGTTTGCATATAATGTTTGGTATCAGTCATGGTTTGCATAGTCAGTCCCTAATATAATCATCGCTTCATCATAACAACTTCAATCCAAAAATGGAATTTAGAAAGTTTTGACAGACAAAAATTAATGGTTATGACTCAATCTAAAAACCAGTGCTAAAGACCAGTGCCCTAAAATCGAACGCCATAAAATAAAGTTAAATGAGAGAAAAAGTTGCGTTTTAGTAGCGTTTTAAGCGAAAATAGACAGTTTTTTTTCACCTATCGTCAAATTTTGGATTGAATATCATGTCAGATGCTATGCCAAACTTACAGCGTCCTGTAGCCTTGCAACTTAACAATATCCACAAGAACTTTGGATCGCTTGAGGTACTAAAAGGTATATCGTTGACCGCTTATGATGGCGATGTCATCTCAATTTTGGGCTCGAGCGGTTCGGGTAAATCCACCTTGCTACGCTGTATAAATTTGCTTGAAAACCCCTCGCAAGGGGAGGTTTTCCTGGGCAGTGAAGCATTGGTACTAAAACCGAATAAATCCGGGGATTTGGTTGCCGCCAATCAGCGTCAGCTTGAGCAGTTTCGCTCAAAAATGGGTTTTGTGTTCCAAAACTTTAACCTATGGCCACACCGGACTATTTTGCAAAACATCATTGAGGGGCCGACCCAAGTCCTAAAAATCGCCAAAGACCAAGCCATCAGTGAAGCTGAAGTGCTACTAAAACGCGTAGGACTACTGGATAAAAAAGATGCTTACCCAGAAAACTTATCGGGTGGGCAACGCCAGCGTATCGCCATCGCTCGTGCGCTAGCGATGAAGCCCCAAGTATTGCTATTTGATGAGCCAACCTCTGCCCTCGACCCAGAATTGGTCAATGAAGTATTAGCGGTGATGAAATCGCTTGCTGAAGAAGGTCGCACCATGCTGATTGTGACCCATGAAATGCGTTTTGCGCGCGATGTATCAAGCCAAGTGGTGTTCTTGCATGAGGGACGTATCGAAGAAATAGGCACACCAGAGCAAGTATTTGACAATCCGCAATCAGCGCGGGTGAAAGACTTTATGGCAAGCCATCAAAAATAATCCAATCAGCCTATCAGCCGTCAATCGCCATGCGATTGGCGGTTTTGTAGTTTTAGGCATCAGAAAAAATTTATTTGATTTAATTGTTGCTGAATACGTTTTTCACTTGCAAAAATGTTAATTTATGTTAATTTTAACTAAATTGTAAACTCGCATTTATTTTAGTCGCATTGATTTTAAATATTGAAATCGCTGAAAGCGAAACCTGATATTAAATCGCTTTTTACTCAAAAATTTCATTTGTAAGGAACATCCATGCAATCAACCTTGAATTCAACCTACTCAAAACTCGCCTTGGCAACGGTATGCGCAGTTAGCATGGGATTAACTGCCTGTCAAAAACCTGCTGAAAAAACAGAAGGTGCAGCCGCCAGCCAACCCGCTGCCAGTGCCAGCACAGGCAAAAAAATTCGTATTGCCACTGAAGGCGCCTACAAACCATTTAACTATACCAATGCCGATGGCACGTTAGGTGGTTATGACGTGGATGTTGCCAAAGCCTTGTGTGCCCAAGCGAAACTCGACTGCGAAATCGTAGCGCAAGATTGGGACGGTATTTTGCCAGGCTTGATGGCGAGAAAATACGACGCGGTTGCCGCGGGTATGTCAATTACCCCAGAGCGTTCAGCGCAAGTGGATTTCACCACGCCTTATTTTAAAAACACCATGGTTTGGGTCGCTGCCAAAGGTGGCAAATTCAACCCACAAGCGATTTCAGGGCTAAAAATTGGCGGTCAACGCTCAACCACCATGGCGCAGTACCTTCAAGATAAACTGAGCAAAACCAACGAAATCAAATTGTATGACAACTATGACAACGCCTATATTGACCTAAAATCAGGTCGTATCGATTCAGTGCTGTCTGAAAAAGTAACCGCAAGCGAATGGCTCAAACAAAACCCCAACTACCAAATCGTCGGCAGTGAGATGGATAATGGTGACAACATCGCAATGGCTATTCGTAAAGGCGATCCACTAAAAGCAGAATTTGACAAAGCCTTAGGTGCACTACAAAGCAATGGCGAGTTGGCAAAATTACAAAAGCAACATTTTGGTAATTAATTGACGTTGTATTGAGCGATTTAAGATTTACACAATAGATGTGGGTGACCCTCAAATTTTGACAAAAAGGTGTTGTTATGAAACAGTTATCGGTTTTGGGTGTATCGTCGTTGGCCATTTTGATGGGGGTAACCGCCTGTCAAAAACCTGCCCAAAAATCAGCAGACACGGCAGCAGCAAGTAACGCTACCACGGCAGCAAACGCAGATATGCCACAGATTCGTATCGCTACCGAATCAAGCTTTGTCCCCTTTAGTTATAAAGATGCCAATGGCAAATTAATCGGCTTTGAGATTGATTTGGCAGATGCGCTATGTGCTGAAGCCAAGCTAAAATGTGAAGTGATTTCCCAAGATTGGGATGGTCTGATTCCAGGGCTACAAGCACAAAAATACCATGCCATCATGGCGGGGATGTCAGACACCGCAGAGCGTCGCAAAGTGGTGGCATTTAGCGACCCATACTTTACCAATAACCTCGTTATCATTGGCAAAAAAGGGGTAGACAAAGGCGCTGATGACCTAGCGGGCAAATCCGTGGGTGCGCAGCGTTCAACGACTGCCGCTGAATACTTGGCCAAAAACTTCCCAAAAGCCACCCCAAAACTGTATGATACCCAAGATAATGCCTATCTTGACCTAGAATCGGGTCGTATAGATTTGATGATTTCTGACAGCGCCCCAGCCTTATACTGGTTAAAAACTGCCAAAGGTCAAGGCTTTGAAGTCAAAGGTCAACCGATCAATATTGATGACAAAATTGCCATTGCCTTTCGTCAAAATGATCCATTGATTGGCAAATTCAACACCGCACTAGCGGCGCTAAAAGCCAATGGTACTTACGATAAAATCAGCCAAAAATATTTTGCAGATTTGCCGAAATAAGCCGTTAAATAACTTATTTGCCTGTTAGTGTAGTTAAAGCTTACAAGCAAAAATTGTCATGTGTTAGACGTTAAAAATTAGGAATACAAGGTGAAAGCAAATATTTCATTATTGGGTAGCTTGGCATTGGCAGGTCTAGCGCTGGTGGGTTGTCAAAAACCTGCAGAAAAAACAGCAGCAACGACGGCGGCAAGCAGCGTGGCAGTTACCGTCTCTAGTACCACAACGACCACGACGACTGTGGCAAGTACCAGCAAATAACTTAACCAAACGCTTAGGTTCAGTCAAAAACTGGGTGAAAAGTCACTCAGTTTTTTGTTTTTTTGATGGTTTTTGATAGGGCAATCACGTAAAATTGCACCCTGCAAAAAACAAAGCAAAAGGTCATATCCGTTATCACCTTTTGTCTATGCGACGGTAAAACTGGGTTTTAAGCATTTTTTGGGTAATAGGTCAACAAACAGAGTTAAAAAGACAGGGTATCGATATTGTGTTAGATCTACAAGGTTTTGGGCAGCTATTATTAAGTGGCACTTGGGTCACCATCAAACTGGCACTGACTAGTTTGGTCATTGGGCTGATTTTGGGATTATTGGGCGCGACCGCTAAGATGTCACGGTTTAAAGTGCTCAATGCCATCGCCACCGCTTACACCACGATTATCCGTGGTATTCCAGAACTGTTGTTAGTCATGTTTATTTACTTTGGCGGCTCGATGTTGATGGGATTTATTCTATCGCAATTTGGCAATACCGGATATGTGGATGTCAGTCCGTTCTGGGCGGGGGTTACAGCGCTGTCTGTGGCATTTGGTGCGTATGCGACCGAAATTTTTCGTATGGCATTTCAAGAGATTCCAAAAGGTCAAGTCGAAGCGGCGCAAGCGATTGGCATGAAAAAATTTCAAATACTCTGGCGAGTGACGTTGCCACAAGTGTGGCGTATTGCACTGCCAGGACTGGGTAATTTGTTTTTGGTACTGCTCAAAGATACCGCGTTGGTTTCTGTGGTCGGGCTTGAAGATATCATGCGCCACGCCAAAACGGCAGCGACTTCCACGCAAAGCCCGTTTACTTTCTATATGGCAGCAGCATTGTTGTATTTGAGTCTGACCGTCATCATCACGGGTGTGATTATGTGGCTAGAATGGGTCAATAACCCAGCAGAGCGTTATGCAAAACGCCTGCAAAAAATCGGCATGGCAAAATAGGGGATTCATCAATGAACTGGAATTGGCAAATTATTATTGATAGTATCCCAAAACTGCTGCAAGGTAGTATTATCACCATTGAGCTTGTGGTGTTGTCGGGCTTATTGGGGTTTATGTTGGCAGTGCCGCTAGCCTTGGCTAGGCTGTCGAAAAAACCTTGGGTACAGGCATTGGCGTTTGCGTATATTTTCTTTTTTCGGGGTACGCCGCTACTGGTGCAAATCTTTTTGATTTATTATGGCTTGTCACAGTTTAAATGGGTGACCGAGTCCGTGCTGTGGAAATCGGGTGTGTTAGCTAGCCCATTTTGGTGCGCTATCATCGCTTTTACCCTCAATACCGCAGCTTATACCGCAGAAATCATCCGCGGTGCTATCAAGTCAATACCCAAAGGCGAGAATGAAGCTGCCGACGCCATTGGCATGTCGTATAGCCAAAAATTGCGCCGAATTATTTTTCCTCGCGCCTTTGGTATCATGCTACCGGCGTATGGCAATGAAGTGATTTTTATGCTTAAAGGCAGTGCGCTGGCATCGACCATCACTTTGATGGATATCACCGGTGTGGCAATGACGATTATGTCAAAAACTTATACCGTTTTTGAGTTGTTCTTTGCCGCAGGTATCATTTATTTGTTATTGTCTTGGCTATTGATTGGGATGTTTCGATTGGCAGAAAAACGCATCAATCGTCATCTTTCTTATCAGCCCGTCAGTAATGGGGGCGTCACTGCCTAAGCTACTGAGCTAAAATAAGTTAAGCTAAGATAATTTAAGCTAAGCTAGACAAAGAGTTTGGATGTATTGGAGGCGTGCCAATGAAACAAGCAGTTATAGTATCAAGTTTGCTGATGGGTGAGGCGATACTCTCGGCTTGTCAACCTGCCAGTGATAACAAGCCAGCGCAAAACAGCACAGCAAGTGTCACAGTAAGCGCCACAGTGTCTAGCGTTCAAAGTCCGCATCACGTTGAAAGTGTAGCTGTCGCCAGTACCGTATCTCCCCAAGCCGCCCAAAACGGTGCGCCCAAACAAATCAACTGGGCATTGGTGGATTCGGGCGTTAAGCCAGTCGATAAAGCTAGCTTTAAATACCCGTTTGCGATCGATAGCGAGCCTGTCAAAGCGTATGCCGAGATGTATCATGTGAATAATGAAACATCTCGCTACAACTTAACGGTGGGTATGGCAGTCAATGAAGTCTTATCCAAAGTGCTTGACCAGCTGGGTACTGCCTATGTGTCACATGAACTCACAGCCGGTAAAAACAGCGCGTTTGTCATCCATACCACCCAGCAAATTGCTCCGAGTCAATACACTTATGTCTTTGCCGAGCCCTTTGCCAAAGGGTTAACCATTCCTGTCAAAATTGTCAATGATGGCAAAAAATAACTAACTTGCCATCGGTATGTTGACGTTTATTTATTGTTTAAGGAAATACCATGCGTGTGCTAGGACTGGAAACATCCTGCGATGAAACGGGATTAGCCATTTTTGATAGTGACCAACGTCACCAACCCAATCAAGGTTTGGTCGGGCAAGTGCTGTATAGTCAAATCGCGCTACATGCGACATATGGTGGGGTAGTCCCTGAACTTGCAAGCCGCGATCATATCCGTAAATTAGTGCCCTTGTTGCAGCAACTGCTGGATGACTGCCAACTCAACAAAACCGATATCGATGCAATTGCCTTTACCAAAGGTCCTGGACTGGTGGGCGCGTTGATGACTGGGGCATTGTTTGGGCGCAGTTTGGCGATGGCACTTAATATTCCTGCGATTGGCGTACATCACATGGAAGGACACTTACTCGCGCCGCTATTAGGCGCCAATCCGCCCGATTTTCCGTTTGTCGCGTTGCTGGTGTCGGGTGGACATACCATGTTGGTGGCGGTCAAAGGCATCGGGCAATATGAAATATTGGGTGAGTCGATAGACGATGCTGCAGGCGAGTGCTTTGATAAAGCCGCTAAAATGCTAGAGTTGCCTTATCCTGGTGGGCCTAATATTGCCCGCTTGGCGCAAACAGGCAATCCGTTAGCTTATGAATTACCGCGCCCGATGCTCGGCAAAGGATTGGATTTTTCTTTCAGTGGTATGAAAACCGCCGTGCATAATTTGATTAAAGACCATCCAACCGATAGCCATAATCCTGAGCATGCCCAGACGCGCGCCGATATTGCAGCAAGTTTTCAATATGCGATGGTCGATACGTTGGTGAAAAAATGCGTCAAAGCCTTGCAGCAAACGGGTATGAGACGGCTGGTGATCGCAGGCGGGGTGAGTGCCAATCAACAACTACGAGAATCGTTAGCCGAGGCATTAGCCAAAATCAATGCCACTGTGCATTATGCACCGCCTGCCTTGTGTACCGACAATGGCGCCATGATTGCCTTCGCCGGGTGGCAGCGCTTGAATGCCGGTCAACACGATGAGCTAGCGGTTAGCTGCTTGCCGCGTTGGGATATGACATCGCTGCCTGCTGTCAACCTAGCTAAACCATAACCACCACAAGGACTTAAATATGCCATGGCTGTGGATAGGACTGGGGGCGGCATTTGGGGCAATGCTGCGCTGGTGGTTAGCCAGACTCAACAGCCTACACCCTTGGTTGCCGTATGGCACACTATTTGCCAATGTACTAGGCGGGCTGTTGATGGGATTTGCCCTGGTACTCACCCAAAAGATGCACCCAAACTTACGACTGTTTATCACCACCGGGTTTTTGGGGGGACTGACAACCTTTAGTACGTTTAGTGCCGAAGTGTTTACTTTTTTGAATACCGGCAAGGTATGGCAAGGTGTCGCCTTGATTGGCGTCCATGTGCTTTTAACCTTGGTTGCGACTGCCATGGGTTTTTATAGTCTTAAATTGTTAAATTATGGATAACTTTTCAACTGCTTAACTTTTTTACTTCTCATTCACCGCTAAAGCTTTTCAAGGCTTTGGCAATCGATAAGCAAGTTTAATGTTAAATGTACTTATCTAGACTACTTATAACGTGCGCAATCGGTCAGTCATCAAATTGTCATGATACTGTCACATTTCTTTGTAATCATATACACAATTTTTATACAAACCGAATGATGGTTATTGTCATGACAGTTAAATCGGTCAGCATTGAGCTATATCAGCTTTGAGCTATCCTAGGGCGTGTCCCTAATTTGAATAAGTAGTGAAAATAACCAAAAAGTTAAATCGTACCGTTGGTGACATTTTTTCATTCAGGCAGTTTCATTATAAATTCAAAACGTTTTTAGGAGCTATCCATGCGTTATTCATTATTAAGTGTTATCGTAGCATCGACCTTAGCATTAACCGCTTGTGGTAACAAACAAGCAGACAATCAAGCAGCGGGTGCCTCAGCAACGTCAAGCACTTCTACTACAGGCGCTACAGGTAGCGACAAAAACGCCGTATTTACCATCACAGGTGCAGGCGCCTCTTTCCCACAACCTATCTATGCTAAATGGGCAGCTGAGTTCAAGAACGCCACTGGCGGTCAAGTAAACTACCAATCAATCGGTTCATCAGGTGGTATCAAACAAATCCAAGCCAATACCGTTGACTTTGGTGCGTCGGATGCGCCTTTAAGCAAAGAAGAGTTGGATAAAAGCGGTTTAATCCAGTTCCCAACCGTTATCGGGGGTGTTGTACCGGTTGTTAACATCGAGGGTGTTGCACCCGGTCAATTAAAACTAGACGGTACCACCCTTGCCAATATCTACTTGGGTAAAATCACTAAATGGAATGACCCAGCGATTACCGCATTAAATCCAGGTGTGACACTACCCGATGCGCCAATCACGACGATTTTCCGTTCTGACGGTTCAGGTACAACCTTTAACTTTGCAAACTACTTAGCTGCTGTATCACCAGAATGGAAAGCAGGTCCAGGTGTAGATAAATCCATTAAATGGCCAACCGCTGCCACAGGTGCAGGTGGTAAAGGTAATGAAGGCGTGGCAAGTAACGTCGCTCGTGCCAAAAACTCAATCGGTTATGTTGAGTACGCTTACGCAAAACAAAACAAAATGTCGCATACTCAGCTAAAAAATGCGGCGGGCAACTTTGTACAACCGTCGGCTGAAAGCTTTGCCGCTGCGGGTAATGCAGATTGGAAAGGTACACCAGGCTTTAACATCGTATTGACTAACCAAGCAGACCCAAATGCCTGGCCAATCTCTGCAGCAACATTCATCTTAGTCCATACTAAACCAACCAGACCAGAAAACGTCAAAAATACCCTTAAATTCTTTGACTGGGCGTATTCAAACGGTGATGAATCAGCAAAATCATTGGACTTTGTACCATTCTCAGCAGAAAGCAAAGCTATCTTCCGCGAAGAGTGGAAAAAAGTTGTAGGGGCTGATGGTAAGCCACTATTTAGCTCAGATGCTGCCACGGCAACTGCGTCAGCGGCAAAATAATCTCATGATGATTAACAGTTAACAGGGTTAGGCATGTCAGACGATACGTAGAGCAATAAACAAGTTAGTGCTCTACGTTTTTTTTCAAATTTCTAGAATTAGTAAACTAAAACTATTTTTTGATGGCTGGGTTCTTATGTCGGATTTACACGCAAAACTCGCAAAGCAAAAACAATTAGACTGGTTGTTTGTCAACGCGACCCGTCTTTTTGCGTTTATCGTGCTGTTGTTGTTAGGTGGTATCTTAATTTCACTATTGCTTGGCGCATTGCCAAGTATGAAGGCGTTTGGCATTAACTTTTATACCAGTAAAGACTGGGATACAGGGATGGATGTATACGGCGCACTGGCACCAATCTACGGGACACTTGTGACTTCGATTATTGCTATTTTAGTCGCTGTGCCAGTAAGTTTTGGTATTGCCATGTTTTTGACAGAGCTTTGCCCCAATTTTTTAAAACGTCCTTTGGGTATTGCTATTGAGTTGTTAGCGGGTATCCCTTCAATTATCTATGGTATGTGGGGATTTTTCGTATTTGCGCCTTGGTTTTCAGAGCATATCCAGCCTTGGCTGATTGACCATTTGGGTGATGTGCCTTTTGTGGGTCGTTTATTCCAAGGTGCGCCGATGGGTATTGGTCTATTCACCGCAAGTTTGATTTTGGCCGTCATGATTATCCCGTTTATTGCATCGGTCATGCGTGACGTTTTCTCCATTACGCCAAAGATGCTTAAAGAATCTGCCTATGGTTTGGGTTCAACCACTTGGGAAGTGATGCGATACGTGGTGTTGCCTTATACCAAAGCCGGTGTGGTGGGCGGTATCATTTTGGGATTGGGTCGCGCATTGGGTGAAACCATGGCAGTCACCTTTGTTATTGGTAACGCTTATAATGTCAGTCCAAGTTTGTTCCAGTCAGGGGTGTCAATCACCTCGGCATTGGCAAATGAATTTGCAGAGTCTGAAGGCTTGCACCAATCATCGCTACTACATTTAGGTTTCTTACTATTTATCATTACCTTTATTGTACTGGTGATTTCAAAATTGATGCTGAGTCGTATGGATAAAAATGCGGGTACAAAATAAGGACGCTGGGGAATACTATGACTACTACCAATATGAATCGTAACAACGCCATCTACAAACGCCGCCGTCTAAGTAATGCTTTAGGACTGGTATTTGCCGGTTTGTCCATTGTATTTGGCTTGACCTTTTTAGGCTTAATTTTATTCAAATTGTTTTTATCAGGCTCGCATGCGTTATTGACCATGCCCATTTTTACTCAAGACACGCCATCGCCAAACGAAATCGGCGGTCTTCGCAATGCGATTATCGGCTCAATCATGGTGACAGGATTAGGGCTTGTAGTCGGTACGCCGATTGGTATCATGGCAGGTATTTATCTGGCTGAATTTGCTGAAAACAGCTGGCTTGGTAAAGTCACCCGTTTTATGAACGACATTTTGCTATCCGCACCCTCGATTGTGATTGGTCTATTTATTTTTGCGCTCATGGTACAAGGTCGTAACTTCTCAGGTTGGGCAGGTGCAATGGCTTTAGCGCTATTGGTTATTCCTGTGGTGGTACGTACCACCGAAAATATGCTGCGTCTAATTCCCAATACATTGCGCGAAGCGGCTTATGCGTTAGGGACGCCAAAATGGAAACTGGTAACATCCGTTACTCTGCGTGCTGCCAAAACTGGGGTATTAACAGGTATCTTACTGGCATTTGCACGTATCTCGGGTGAGACCGCGCCGTTATTATTTACCGCGCTTAATAACCAATTCTTTAGTACTGATATGGGTCAGCCCATTGCCAACTTACCAAACGTGATTTATCAATACGCCAGCCAACCATACCCTATTTCAAACCAATTGGCTTGGGCAGGTGCGTTACTCATCACCTTGGCAGTATTAACATTGAATATTTTGGCACGTGCCTTAAGTGGTAAAGAGCAATCATCACATTGATGATCAATAGAAGATTAAAGCTATTTGCTAGTATCAAACAAATTTTACTAAGGTATTCATCATGACCGCAAAAATGCAAATTCGTAATCTAGACTTTTATTACGGTAAATTTTTAGCCCTTAAAAATATCAACATCGATATCGCTGACAAAAAAGTTACTGCGTTTATCGGACCCTCAGGCTGTGGTAAATCAACTCTGCTACGTACCTTTAACCGTATGTATGACCTATATCCCGGCATGCGTGCCACGGGCGAAATCAACCTAGATGGACAAAACATCTTGGATAAATCGGTGGACGTCAACTTGCTGCGCGCTCGCGTGGGTATGGTATTTCAAAAACCAACGCCATTTCCGATGTCAATCTATGACAACGTGGCATTCGGTGTACGCCTTTATGAGAGCCTAAGCCGCGCTGAGCTAGACGAGCGCGTTGAATGGGCGCTCAAAAAATCGGCACTGTGGAATGAAGTTAAAGATAAACTTAAAGCATCGGGTCTGTCATTGTCGGGTGGTCAGCAGCAGCGTCTGTGTATCGCCCGCGGTGTGGCAACCCGTCCTGAAGTATTGCTACTAGACGAACCCACCTCAGCACTTGACCCCATCTCAACAGGCTCAATTGAAGATTTGATTTCAGACTTAAAAAATGATTACACCATCGCCATCGTCACCCACAACATGCAGCAAGCGGCACGGGTATCTGACTATACCGCGTTTATGTACTTGGGCGAAATGATGGAAATGGGGGATACTGATAAAATTTTCACCAACCCAGACCGTAAAGAAACTGAAGAATACATTACCGGTAAATTCGGCTAGGCTGTTTGGTTATTAAGCTATCTGCGCGTCATAGCCAATCACAATACCTCGCTACCTCGCTGCTGCGGGGTATTTTTTTGCCTAAACTGCTAAGCACAATCAACGTAAAATAAATATTTATAACGATTCTCATTTACACTATAATTCGCAAATTGTCATTATTTTTTTATTATTTATTCGTGTTTACTTTTAAGGATGTTTTATGTTGAGCCGTACTTTTACTTTATCAATATTACCCCTGACGATATCTGCATTACTGTTGACGGCTTGCCAAAAAACCGAGCAAAAAACCGACGTAGCACCTGCTGCAAGTAGTGCCGTAACAGCGCCTGCAACGAGCAATGCTTCTGCAGTCACAGCGTCAGCGCAGAGCTCAGTGGATATGAGTAAAGAAACGGCGGAATACAAAGCTTGGGTACAAACCCAAATTGATAGCTTGCTCACCGATACCCAAAAATTTGTCGCACTGCTCGAAGCGGGTAAATTAGAAGAGGCGAAGGCGTTATATCCAAAAGCGCGTATGTATTTTGAGCGCTCAGAGCCGATTGCTGAAAGTTTTGGCGACCTTGACCCGCGTATCGATAACCGTGAAGCCGACCTTGAGCCCAATGAAGTATGGACAGGCTTCCATGCGATTGAAAAAATCTTGTGGACACAAAACACCACCAAAGGCACCGAGCAACTGGGCAAGCAACTGATTGCAGATGTCAAAGAATTGCACGCCAAAATTCCAACGGCAGAGGTCACAGGCGATTTGATGGTGCAAGGTTCTGTAGATTTGCTCAATGAAGTATCAACGAGCAAAATCACCGGCGAAGAAGAAATTTTTTCGCATACAGACTTGTATGATTTTAAAGCCAATATTGAAGGTGCCGAGAAAATATTTGCCATTTTAAAACCAAAAATCCAAGCCAAAAACCCAGCGTTAGTCACCGAGCTTGAGCAAAAATTTGCTGCAGTCCACCAACTACTTGCCAAGCACCAAGTCGGGCAACAAGACTATAAATCCTACAAAGATTTAACCCCTGCAGATACCAAAGCGCTAGCCGAAGCGGTGAATAAACTCGGCGAACCCTTAGCGCAGATGGGCATTGTATTGCAATAAGTCAAAGGTGAAGCAAAAAATTGCTTCACTTTACGGTTCTAGGGTGGCATAAAAAGGTAAGTATCAAGTTAGGGGCAGTATGAAACATAGTAAATTAGATAAGCAAGCGCAAGAAACAGGGATGGGATTAAAAACCTCAAATCGTCGCAGTTTTTTACGCCAATTTGGTGCGCTCAGTGTCGCAGGCGCAGGTTTAGCCGTGTCAGCCTGCCAGCAAAAACCAAGCGAAAACTTACCTAACTTGCAAGCTTTGGATGGTAATCAGTCCAAAGACAGCGATAAAAACGAAAATCCCAAACACGCCGGTAGTGATGCCAATACCACCAAAAATAGTTTTGCGGATGTCAAATATGATTTTTATGGCGAACACCAAGCAGGCATTACCACGCCGTCACAGCGTAATATTTATTTTTTGGTGATGGATTTGCATACCGATAAGCTCGACGATGTCAAACAGATGTTCAAAGACTGGACAACCTATGCAGTCAATTTGACGCAAGGTAAAAACATTAAAGCGTATGAAAAAAACCCATTTGTGCCCCCGACCGACACAGGCGAAGCAGACAACATGGGCGCATATGGGTTGACGTTGACCTTTGGTATTAGCCCAAGTTTTCTCAAAAAAATGGGACTTACCCATAAGCAGCCCAAAGAATTCCAAGATTTACCAAAATTCCCGCGCGATCAATTACGAGAAAATTTGACCGGCGGTGATATCTGTATTCAAGCCTGCGCCGAAGATGCGCAAGTGGCGTTCCATGCGGTACGGCAACTGGTTCGCCAAGCGCGTTCTAATATTACCATGCGTTGGAGTCAGTCAGGTTTTGTTGGGTTTGATACCGGCAATCAAACGCCGCGTAATTTATTCGGTTTTAAAGACGGCACTGCCAACCAAAGCACCATCAAGGCTGCGGACAAAAACTTATGGGCGGATGCGCCTGATTGGATGAAAGGCGGCACTTATTTGGTCACCCGTGTCATCCAAATGCATCTTGAAACTTGGGATCGCACCTCACTTAAGGGTCAAGAAGAGACCTTTGGTCGACATCGTGATAGCGGTGCGGCGATTGGACAAAAAGGCGAATTTGACACCTTTGATGTGAATGCCAAAGACGCGCAGGGTAAAGCAGTGATACCTGAAAATTCCCACGTGGGACTGGCAAAACGCACAGGCGTGGAAATGCTACGCCGTTCGTATTCTTACAGTAGCGGCATTAACCCAGCCACTGGGCAGTTTGATTCAGGACTGCTGTTTATTTCATTTCAAAAATCGCCCGAGCAATTTATCATCATCCAAAATGCGCTAGGTCGTCTTGATAAATTGAATGAATACATCACCCACATTGGCAGTGGGCTATTTGCTTGCTTTGGTGGTATTCCGCAAGGTGGCTATATTGGACAAGCATTATTTGAAGCTTAAGGTTAATATGAGTTAAAAATAGATGGTTCAACACACACGCTTAAAAGTAGACGGTTAAATAGACGGTTAAAAAGTTACTCATGAAAAACATCACCCAAAAAACCTTGCTAAGTTTTGGTCTAGCAAGTTCGCTGCTCATCACCAGCCAAGGCTTACAAGCGCAGCAACCAACGCCTGCAAGTGCGCAGATAGCGACGCAAGCCAGTCAATCAGCCAGCAAAAAGCTGAATTTAAGCCCTATTTTTATCAAGCTATCAGACGCGATGGCGGCAATTAAAGCCAATGATATCCCAAAAGCCAAGGACACCCTTCTACAAATTCAAACAGCCTTTGATGCCATAGATGCAACGGCAAAAAATTCCACACTTGGGCAACAGACAAGCCAAGCGATTGGGCAAGCCATCAGCAACCCCACAGAAGCCAATTTATCAGCCGTGTCAAATGCGTTATATGCCTTTGAAAAAGAGCAAAACCCGGTAGATTACAGCGCGAAGCGAAAAGAGTTTGCCAAAAAAATGGTACCGGCGTATGACAACCTTAATCAAGTCATACAACGTGCAGCAGCGACAGATGTCGAAGCGTTACGGGCGGCTTACAACCAGTTTAATGCAGTTTGGCTAGGGAATGAGCGGGTCGTACGCAATACCAGTATGGGGCATTACGGCAAAATCGAAACATCCATGGCGCTGATGCGAGTGGCGATTGAAACCCAACCCATCAACATGGCGCAAATCAAAACCCAATCTGCCGCCCTAAAAGACGCCATCGACAGTTATAACAAGGGTGACGTAGCCGCTGTACAAACCACACAAACCGTCACCTTGGCAGATAGTATCCAGTTACTGCGCGATGGTTTACAAGCGTTTAAAACAAACGATGCAGCGACGGGTCAAGCCAAGTTAGGCGAGTTTATTAGTATATGGCCAACGGTCGAAGGCGATGTCAGCACCCGTAACCCCAGTCTATATAATCGGGTGGAAAGTCAAATTCCATTAGTCATGGCGAAGGGACAAGACCCTAAACAGCAGCAAACACTGCAATCGATTATTAATGAATTGGCAGCAATTAATCCAACAGCGCAATATACCGCGGTTGACTCGATGCTGATTTTGCTTCGAGAAGGGTTGGAAGCCTTATTGATTGTCATCTCGCTATTATCGGCTTTAACCGCTGCCAAACAAGTCAAAGCCAAAAAATGGGTGTATGCTGGTGTCGCTTTTGGCTTACTTGCCAGTATCGCAGGCGCGATGGCATTACAGCTATTATTCCCTGCGGTGACTTCTGCCGCCAATCGTGAGATGTTTGAAGGGGTCATTGGCATCGTTGCGGTCATTATGATGATTGGCATTGGGGCATGGCTGCATAGCAAATCATCCGTGCAATCATGGAACGCTTATATCAAGCGTCATATGGGGCAAGCCATGACGGCAGGCAGCTTTGTGTCGTTATTTGGATTGAGCTTTTTATCCGTGTTTCGAGAAGGCGCAGAGACCATATTGTTTTATGTCGGTATATTACCCAATATCAGCATGAGTAATTTTTTAACCGGGATTGGTTTGGCGCTTGTAGCACTGGCAGCAGTGGCTTGGGTGATGCTAAAAACCTCGGTCAAATTACCGATTCCACAGTTGTTTAAACTGTTAACTTGGGTAATTTACCTACTGGGCTTTAAGATTTTAGGTGTCAGTCTGCACGCGCTGCAATTGACGGGATATCTACCGATGACTGCCATGAGCGGCTTGCCAGCGATTGAATGGCTAGGATTTTACCCGACACTACAGACATTTTTGGCACAAATTGGCTATATTGTTATCCTTATCGGTATCAATCTTTGGATGAAAAACCATCAACGTCAGCAAACGGCTGCATTGGCATAACTTTTCACCAAAGAAAATTAACGTCATAAAAAAATGGGTAAAACTGGTTTACCCATTTGGTTGTAGCGCTTAGTTGATAACGCATAGTTTGTATAGCCATAGCTTGTATAGCATAGTATAGACTAAACTAAGCTATAGACTACACTATGACGTTTTCTCGATACGCTCGCGCTGCGATTCACCTTGCCATAAGCCTTCTAGGTCATAAAATGTGCGGGCTTGTGGCATCATCACATGCACCACCACAGCGCCCAAATCAATCAAGGTCCAATCACTGGTGCCTTGACCTTCCACACCAATCGGATTAAACCCTGCTTGCTTCGCTTTCATCGCGACATGGTCGGCAACCGCTTTAAGGTGGCGGGTCGATGTCCCTTCGGCAATCACGATACGCTCCATGACTTCAGTCATATCAGCAACATCGAGTACGGTAATGTTTTTGGCTTTTAAATCATCCAAGGCATCTTGAACGATGTCAAGGCAAGTGGTTAACTGTTGGTGGGCAGGGTGTTGATTGACTAAACTAGCAAATTGGGTATCGGTCATAAATGCGTGGATTCCATGGATTGGGTCATAATGATTGGGTTATAAGGGTAGCTTAAAATAGGATCATGACAATCCTAAAAAAAGTACCCTATTTTAACAAAAATCTAACGAACAAGTTACCAAAAAATGTAAATCAACGTCAGGCTACATGTGGGGCATATAACTGATGCTCAACAATATACTGATAAACTTGACTCGGTAAACTTAGCCGCGCTTGCTGTCGTTGCCGCGCTTCTGCGCTGTATAGCCAAGCTCTGATATCACGACTGGCGATATCAGGCACGACAAACTTATCAATATAAATATGGTTAGTAGTTTGATTTATCAAGTCTTTTGGCGAATGAATGATAAAAGGCACTAACCGATTATCAATATTGATACTAGAATTGATACTAGGGGTTTTATCTGTATTGGCGAAAGCATTTTGGTTCAAATTTTTGTCTAAAGCGTGGTTTAAATTGTGGTTTAAAGTGGGGCTTAAATTGTGGCTTAAATTGGGGCTAAGGCTGCGGCTGCCCAAGGCAGGACGGGGTAGCACCCATAGATTGGTCAACGAAAGTAGCTCAAAGCCGCGATACCACCTATCAAGTTGTTCAACACTGTCTTGTCCGAGGACAAAAATCAGTAGGTCATTGGGGTAACGCTGTTTAAACTCATTCAAGGTATGAAAGCTATACACAGGTGGCTGACACTGCAGCTCAGTCTCATCAATCGACAAAAAAGGCACATCGTCAATCGCAAGCGCAAGCATTTGAAGGCGCTGCTGGTTGGAAGTTGGCTGGGTTTTTAAGGGCGAACCTGCCGTGGGCAGTAATTTGGCGATGATATCAACATTGGGGAAGGCACACATGAGCTCATGGTACACATGCGTAATCATCTGTAAATGCGCCAAATGTACCGGATCAAATGAGCCGCCCAACCAGACACGAATACAGCGAGGCATTGTCATAATCACACGCCTAATTCAAAGTTGGGGCAAAGAAAACTAAAATCCTTCATCATCATTGACGCATCTTACGGTTGGTTTGGTGGTTCATCGGTCGGCACATTGCGCACAAAAATCACTTCGTGCGACATTTTACCATAAAGCAATTTTTGGGCATAACAGATTGTGGCGCACTAACTTAGTGGTGGGAAAATAGCCTATTCAGCGAAAAATAGGCGAGTGTTGGAACAGTAGCCTTGCATTTAAGCTGATATCCTGTGTGACAGGCAATGGCGATAGACAACAAAAAGGTGAGTTTGACACTCACCTTTTTTTAAACATAAAAGCTTAAAACTCACTGCTAGCGGCTTGAACGGCTGTGACCGCAATGGTATAGACAATATCTTCAACCAAGGCGCCACGCGACAAGTCATTCACAGGCTTATTTAAGCCTTGTAGGATAGGACCGATGCTCACCACGTTAGCAGAGCGCTGCACCGCTTTATAAGTGGTATTGCCTGTGTTCAAATCTGGGAAGATAAACACATTGGCTTGACCTGCCACTGGAGAATTTGGCGCTTTGGACTTTGCCACGCTTGCGACACTGGCAGCGTCATATTGTAACGGACCATCAATGAGCAAACCAGCCATGCCCATCTCAGCCGCTTTGGCTTTGGCGATTTCGGTGGCTTGACGCACTTTATCCACGTCCGCACCTTCACCTGATGTCCCTGTCGAGTAACTAATCATGGCAACTTTGGGTTCGATACCAAACGCTTTGGCAGATTGGGCGGATTGTAGGGCGATTTCAGCCAGCTGTTCTGCGGTAGGGTCTGGGTTGATGGCACAGTCACCATACACCACCACTTGCTCAGGCAGGAGCATAAAGAAAATCGACGATACCAGCGAGTACTGAGGTGCTGTTTTAATTAACTGAAACGCCGGGCGCACAGTATTGGCGGTGGTATGTACAGCGCCAGATACCAGACCATCGACTTCACCCAAGTACAGCATCATCGTACCCAGCACGACGGTGTCTTTGAGCTGTTCATGGGCTTGCAGCTCATCGAGTTTGCCTTTACGGCGCTCAACCATAGGTTTGACGTACTTGTCAATCAAATTCTCTGGGTCAAGAATCTGCAGGCCTTCAGGTAGGGTGAGCCCCAAGTTCTTGGCAACCTCTTCGACCTCACTGCGTTTGGCAAGTAAGATACAATGGGCAATACCACGAGTCTGACAGATGACCGCCGCTTCAACGGTACGGGGCTCAGTGCCTTCAGGCAGTACGATGGTTTTTTTGGCAGCTTGGGCTTTTTTGACCAAGGTATAGCGAAAAGCCGCAGGGGAGAGTTTGCGGTTGTTGTTACCTTGACTAAAAGTGGCTTTGATCCAGTCCAAATCCAAATGCGCGGCGACAAAATCGGCGACTTCACTGGCGCGAGTGGTATCATCTGCGGGGATTTCATGGCTGATGTGGTTAAGTTTGATGACAGTATCAAAGCTGTCAGTGTCAACCAGCATCACAGGAATCCCCGTTTTTAGCGCGGGGCGACACAGATTGATAATTTTTTGGTTTGGCATGATGCCGCCTGTCAGAATAAGACCTGCTAGCGGCACACCATTCATGGTGCTAAGCGCAGTCGCCAAAATCAAATCATCACGGTCGCCTGCGGTCACCAGTAAGTTGCCACGGGTAAAAGAATCTCCAATATTGGCAACGGTACGCGCAACCAGTAAAGTCTTGAGCACACGGCGGTTTTTGGCGTCACCTTCATTGAGCCATTTGGCGTCAAGCTCACGAGCCACGTCCCAGGTACGGGGGACACTTAAGGCATTGCTAAAAGGCACCACGCCAATCAAGCGAAATTTATCGGAGTCAAAATAAGGGGAGTGGGATTTAATCGCCTGTAACTGCTCAGCTGCCAAATCAACTTTGGCTTTACCCGGGGCGACGGGTGCTTCATCATAGTGGTTGTCCACGTTTTTGACGCGCATCAAAATCGTGCCTAACGTGCGCTCGCTTGCCATGCCGCCAAAATCACGGGCAAAAATATCTAGCTTATCTGCCAAACTATCAGGACTTGCAATATCGCCACTACTGACCAAGATGACTTTGGCATCTAGCGCGTTGACGATGGCTAAATTCACCAATTCTGCATAACTTGAATCATTGTCAGCAGCCAGACCTTCACAGACGATAACGTCATATTGGTCAGCCAATGTTTGGTGCATGGCAACCACTTCTTCCATCAAGTCATCTAACTGACCATCCCCAATCATGCGCTCTAAGCGGCTACGGCCAATGGAGGGTGGCGGGTTTAAGTTAAAGGCATGTTTTGCAAGCACATTTGAGCTGTCATCACTCTCATGATTGGCAGTGATATTTTGGCTAAAAGGTTTTAAAAATCCTGCTTTTAGCCCGATATAATCGAGCGCACGGATAAAACCCAAACAAGCTGAGGTCAAGCCAATGCCGCTACTGGTAGGCACAAATAAAATCGTTTGCATGATAGTTCCTATTTGTTGTTTTATTCAAACTAAAAACCCTGATGAGGCGTCAGGGTGAGAGGGTCTATAAACCCAAGACTTCTTTGGTTTCTTTGGCGATTTGGTATTCTTCATCGGTCGGAATCACCCACAATTGCAGTAGGCTATCGGCTTGGTGGAAGCTACCTTCGGCACCGCGAGAGAGCTCGGCATTCTTGTCAAGGTTCGCTTTGATGCCAAAATGCGGCAAGTTTTGTAAGATTTTTTGGCGAATTGAGGCGCTGTTTTCACCGATACCCCCGGTAAATACCAAGCCAGTAAAGGTCGGTAACGCACAGCTGAGAGAGGCGATATAACGAGCGGCTTTATAACAGAAAATTTCGATGGCAAGTTTGGCATCTTCGTTGCCTTCGTTGGCGGCTTGCTCCACCGTGCGCATGTCACTTGAGATACCTGAAATGCCCAACAACCCGCTTTGTTTATTTAAAATTGTATCAATTTGGTCAAGGCTATAGCCCAAAATACGGTGTAAGTGAATATGCAAACTTGGGTCAACATCACCACTGCGCGTACCCATGACCACGCCTTCCAGCGGGGTCAGACCCATGCTGGTGTCCAAGCTTTTGCCATCATATACGGCGGTTAACGAGCAACCATTGCCCAAATGCACTGTAATCCAACCATTGGCTTGGTTGTGAGGGGTTAGGCTATCAGCGCGGTGGCTGACATAGGCGTGCGAGCTACCATGAAAGCCATAGCGACGGATATAATGCTCATTGTATAAATCTTTTGGAATGGCGTAGCGGTAGGCTTTGGCGGGCATGGTTTGGTGAAAGGCAGTATCAAACACGACCACTTGCGGTAAATCTGGGTAGATTTTTTCCACCGCTTCAATACCTAAGGCATGGGCGGGGTTATGCAGGGGCGCCAATACTTTTAGCCGTTTGACTTCCGCCAAGACATGGTCATTGACTTTTTCAGCATGTGAAAACTCACGTCCCCCATGCACCACACGGTGACCCACGGCAACGGGTTTGTAAGCTGCTAATAAACCTAATATTTTTTGCAGCGCCCATTGGTGATTGGCGCCTGCCAAAGAGATTTCGACTTTTTCCCCATTGAGGTCGGTGTGTTTGATACGTGCCGTATCTAAGCCCAAGTTTTCCGCAAGACCGGCAACGCGCTCGCTGCTGTCATTGCTTAATAACGCGTATTTGATTGATGAAGACCCACAATTAAGTACTAAGATCGGATTTTGCATGGCTGTTCCTTTAGACAAGATCTTGTGCATTCCTTGCATCAAGCGCCTTCCTAACTGGATTAAATTTTAAGCTATCCTTGTCTTAAGTAATTTATTGTAGATTAAAAAAATTGTATTGTGGTAATTTTTTGCCAAATTTTTGTTGTCATCACGATAGCAAAAAAGCATACCACAATAGTGATAGCGTTAACAAAAACGAAAAATTAACAAAAATCATCGATTTAACGCTCATCTTTAATAAGGTGAGAAATAAGGTGAGATAATTGCTTATAAAACGCAAAAACAGCTACAATAACCCCATCGCAAATTTTATTTTTATACTTACTTTTATTCTTAAAATTAAGGGCATTCATGCAAATTTCAAAACTATCCCCAACAATCGCCGTGCTGATGGTGATGTTGGCAACCCATGTGCTGACAGGATGTGGGCAAAAAGGGGCATTGTACCTACCGAGCAGCCATAGCCAACAAGTAGTTGATGCGACCGCCAAACCGACCAGCACCACTGCCAATGCCTCTGATACCAAAGTTGATGTCAACACCCAAGATCCCAACGTCATGATCGACAATAACGCAACCCAAGCGCCGCAATCAGCGCCTCACTCAGCGACCACGCCATCTGTGCCATCTGTGCCATCGGTGCCAACTGTGCCATCGGTTGGAGGTAAAAATGATTACTAATGATGCAGCCGCAAGTTTAGCAATCAACCCGACCGAACACGTCAAATCAATCAATGCTCTGAGTTATGATGGCAATGCCTTGATGATGGATGGCGTCAGTCTTGCAGATATCGCAAAGACCTTCGGCACACCGACCTATGTGTATAGTCAGCAGGCGATTTTGGCAGCCTATCAAGCTTATGATGATAGTTTTGCTGAGATTGACCATCAGATTTGCTATGCGGTAAAAGCCAATAGTAACCTTGCTGTATTAAACGAACTTGCCAAAGCAGGGTCAGGGTTTGATATCGTCACAGGGGGCGAGCTTGCGCGGGTTTTGGCGGCAGGTGGTGACCCCAAAAAAATCGTATTTTCAGGACTTGGCAAAACCGCCGAAGATATCCGCACTGCCCTTGAAGTAGGGATTGCTTGCTTTAATGTCGAATCAGAAGCTGAGCTGTACCGTATCAATGCCGTGGCAGGCAAATTACAAAAACAAGCGCCTATTTCGCTACGCGTCAATCCCAATGTCGACGCGCAAACCCATCCGTATATCTCCACAGGGCTCAAAGAAAATAAATTCGGCATTACCCATGAAGATGCGCCCCGTATCTACCAAATTGCCCATGACTTACCGCACCTAAAAATCGTTGGGATTGATTGCCATATTGGCTCGCAGTTGACCCAAGTTCAGCCTTTTATGGATGCATTGGATAAAGTCATTGAGATGATTCACGCACTTGCCAAGCAAGGTATTGCGCTTGAGCATATTGATTTGGGGGGTGGCTTGGGTGTGCAGTATATCGACGAAGACGTTGCAAGTATTGAAGAATTTGCGCAGTTACTGTTACCAAAACTGAAAACTCTAGGCTTAACCCTGTACCTAGAGCCAGGTCGTAGCATCGTTGCCAATGCAGGCGTATTGTTGACTCGCGTGGATATTTTAAAACCTACCGAACACAAAAATTTTGCCATTGTCGATGCGGCGATGAATGATTTGATTCGTCCAGCACTTTATCACTCAGAGATGGCGGTCATCCCCACACAGTTGAATTCACCGGTTGAACCCAAAGTTTGGGATATGGTCGGGGCGATTTGTGAGACGGGCGATTTTTTGGCAAAAAACCGTGTGTTAGCGTTGGCTGACAATGATATCCTAGCCATCACAGGCGCAGGGGCGTATGGGTTTGTGATGTCGAGCAATTACAATAGCCGCCCCCGTGCTTGTGAAATTTTAGTCAAAGAGGGTCACGCCCATGTCATTCGCGAGCGTGAAACGGTTGAGAGCCTTTGGCAAAACGAAAAATTGGTAGATTAAATCTATTCTGTAAGGTTTGCTGGCAACGCTAAGCCTTATTGATTCCTCTGAGCCCAAAACCTTAGCAACTGAAACCAAAACCTTAGTAACCGAGCCCAAATTTGCTTGACTTGCTAAGGTTTTTTTGTTCCCCAATTACCTTATAAAAAATCAGCT
This sequence comes from Moraxella osloensis, assembly GCF_001553955.1. Taxonomy (NCBI): domain Bacteria; kingdom Pseudomonadati; phylum Pseudomonadota; class Gammaproteobacteria; order Moraxellales; family Moraxellaceae; genus Faucicola; species Faucicola osloensis. Next base: position 867,586 of record NZ_CP014234.1, on the reverse strand, counting down.
ATCATGATAAGATAGCATGCATAAATCAAAATAATTTTAAGGAATAACAATGTTAATTGAATTTACCAAAATGCATGGACTGGGGAATGACTTTATGGTCATTGACCTGGTCACACAGCGGCTTCACTTGACCAAAGAGTTGGTAGCGTTGTTAGGGGATAGGCACTTAGGCATTGGCTTTGACCAGTTGCTGATTGTTGAGCCGCCAAGCCGCCCTGATGTCGATTTTCGCTATCGTATTTTTAACAAAGATGGCAGCGAAGTGCAGCAATGCGGCAATGGCGCTAGATGTTTTGCCCGCTTTGTACAAGCGCGTAAGTTGTCATTTAAACAGCGTATTCGGGTAGAAACCGCCAGCGGCATTATCACCCTTAGCACCGATGATTATGGCTGGGTAAAAGTGGATATGGGCAAACCAAAATTCGAGCCCGATGAGATTCCTTTTACCCCCAAAACCATTACTAAAGTTCAAAACTCATATCGGCTCAATGTGGATGGTACGCCTGTGACACTCTATGTGGCAAATATGGGCAATCCCCATGCCATCATCAAAGTGGATGATGTGTTGACCGCCGAGGTGGAAAAACTCGGTAAAGCGATTGAGAGCCACCCTGCATTTCCTGAGCGCGTCAATGTCGGGTTTATGCAGGTGATGAATAATCGCCATATTAGGCTACGTGTCTATGAGCGCGGCGTCGGCGAAACGCAAGCTTGTGGTACGGGCGCGTGTGCTGCCGTTGCCACAGGGGTGCGTGAAGGCTGGCTAGATGAAGGCGTGGATATTCGAGCGCAGTTGTATGGCGGCAGTTTGGTGATTCGTTGGCAAGAAGGCTATCCTGTGTATATGACCGGTCCTGCGACCTTTGTGTATGAAGGGGTATTTAGTCCTGAGGGTTTGATGGCAGGTGCGGGGCTGAAATTTGCGCCGGCACAACCAAGTGAGGAACATCGCTCAGACGAGGGGCATCATTACCATGAATAGCCCCCAACCTCGCTAACTGACACTATGCCAACTAGCCGTAGCCTAAGTCAAGGGAAAAATAGTCAAGGGAAAAAGGGCAACCGTGTAGGCAAATCAGCAAACGATGATTTGCCCACGCACTTAACGCCGCATGCGGCAGAAACTGTGCTCAATATCGATGACCAAGCTTTGGTAGATCGCTGGCTTGCTGAGCTAAGCAGTAAGCGTTATAGCGCGGCGACTATTAAAAGTTACCGCCAAGCGCTACAGCCTTTTTTGGCATATTGCTATGAGCAACATACCGCGCTTTGTCACATCACCCGTCAGCAGTTGTCAGATTTCCTAATTCAACGATTGGATGTCGATAAAATATCCAAATCCAGTAGTCAATATGAACTGACCGTGTTGCGTCAACTTTATAAATGGTTGATTGCTCAGCAGCTGATGACACTAAATCCCACCATAACCATACGTCTTAAACGCGCCCCGAGACCCTTGCCCACGCTACTCGATATCGATGTATTATCCCAGTTATTAGACCAAGCTGCGCCAAAAGATAGCCATGAAGCACGGTTATGGATTCGCGATAAAGCCATGCTAGAATTACTGTATGGCAGTGGTTTGCGGGTCGGTGAGCTAGTGGGACTTAATATGTCTGACATCGACAAATCACAGCGGCTGTTACGCGTACTTGGTAAAGGCGGAAAAACGCGCATCGTACCGATTGGCGAAAAAGCCTGGCAGGCACTCATCAACTATTTGCCGCATCGCTCGCTATGGGTGGAAGAGCAAGACCCTGCGGTATTCGTCAGTGAACGTTATGGGACGCGTATCTCAACGCGCACCGTGCAGCTGCGTATCAAGCTACAGGCCAAACGTGCCGGTATCGCGCAAGACTTATACCCGCATTTGCTGAGACACTGTTTTGCCTCACATATTTTAAGTGATAGTGGTGATTTGCGCGGCGTTCAAGAATTGCTAGGACACAGTGATATCAGTACCACACAGATTTATACCCATTTGGATTTTGGGCATTTATCGCAAGTGTATGACAAAGCGCATCCCCGCTCACGGCGATAGCTCACAATAGTAGGCAGGTTAAGCAGTAATATTAGGCATGGAAAAAATATTAAGCCTAGCTTCCTTAAGCTTAGCAAGCTTAGCGACCTTAACCTTAACCACATCAGCCTTAACCATATTAAGCATTTACCGCGCGGGTCAAATGTTCAGAAGTACGGCGAAGATTAAGGCTCAAGATAATCGCTAAGCCACGCAGCATCTCAACACCGATACGAGGATAATCTGATAACAGTCGCTCAAAATCAGCGCGGGACAAGGTGACAAGCGCACACAGGCTGGCGGCTTTAATGGTGGCGGATCGAGTTAGTAAATCTAACAGTGCCATTTCACCGGTACTTTCGCCCGCCCGAATCTCCCCGACTTTAATTTCTGCCCCTGAAGGGCTGTATTTAATAACTGATAACTCCCCAATCAGCAAAAACGCCATAAAGTCGCCATGCTCGCCTTCCGTAAATAACACTTCTTGCGGACTCAACTGTTTAAAATGCAATGAGTTCTCGACCACTTGAAACATATAAGGGTCAAGACGGCTAAAGATTGGACTATTCTTTAAATATTCAAAAAGTGGATTATCCATTTTTCGCTTCAGGGTCGTTAGATATTATTTGCCATGATAGACAATTTTTGACATTCGAGCAACGCAATATTCTGCCGAGTTATTTGCTGCGCATCCGCATCAAAGTCAGCAAAAATCACGCTCGGCGCTTGTTGGTAAAAGGTTGTCTTATCAGCAATTTGGTCAAGCTGTTGGCGATTATCTGACTTAGGCAGCCAGCTTGCTGCTTTGGCAGATATAGGTAGATCATCTAAATTGTTAGTGATATCAAAATCAAAATCTCGGGTTACTCCATCGTTTGCTGCATCATTTGCTGCATCGGTTACCGCGTAGCTTGCTGCATTGATTTTTTGTGTCAAAACACTCTCACCATCACTACTGATAAATTCGCTATGCCCCCAAGTGCTGCGTACTTTGCTAGGCTCTGAGGGATTGACGACATGGTCACCTGTTTGACCTGCGCCAATGACCATGCACTGACTATCGAGTGCCCTTGCGGTAAGTAGCGCATGCCAATGTGCTTTCCCTGTTTGGTAAGTAAACGCCGAAGGCGCGGTCAATATATCTGCGCCTAGTTCGCGCAGCTTGACCGCAAGGGTGGGGAAACGAATATCAAAACATACCATCATGCCGACTTTGCCAAACTCGGTATCCGCCACAATGAGCGCATTACCGGCTTCGAAGGTTCTACCTTCATCGTAGTTGCCTGTGCTATCATTGACGGTGGCTTTGAACAAATGAATTTTGTCATAGCGCGCTAAGCAGTCGCCTGCCGGGTCAAATAATAGTGAGCTTTGCCGAAGTTTGCCGTCAGCCACAGGCGTGCCATCAGGTCGATACGGGCAGGGCAAGGTACCTGCCAGCAGATACACACCATAGTGGCGGGCAGCCTGTGCCGACCAAGCTTTCAAGGCGTCAAAATATTGACTGGCAAAACCCTGTTTGCCAAAACAAAAAGCGTTTTCTGGCAAAATCACCATGCACGTGCCGCGTTCACTGGCAATTTTAATACCTAATTCAATAGATTGAAGATTTGCTAAGATATCGGTCTGGCTATTGAGTTCAACAATCGCAAATTTTGTCAGTTTTGTCATGGTGTGATTTCGTAAGCAAAAAATTTAGTGAAATTTGGGGTTGCTGCAGCTAAGTAAAGCTAAGCACAGTTAAGTAAAGCGAAGCTAAGTGCAGATAATTAATATACGGCTGAATGTCAAAAAATACTAGCATATCTTGTTGAAACAATACTAAACTAGCAACCTAGCAGAGCATGAACACACCATAGACACACCATCTAAACTAACCTCACTAGAATAAGGCTTGAAAAAACGCGTTATGAAAATTGGTATTGGGGCAAAGCTAACGACGGGGATGACACTCACCCCACAAATGCAGCAGGCAATTCGCTTGCTGCAATTATCGAGTCTTGAACTTGAACAAGAAGTGCAGCTTAAACTCGATAGCAACCCCCTGCTTGAGCGTGAAGAAGAGTGGGAGACATCTTATGAAGACGACGATAACCTACCCGATGGCGAAAACTATCCAGAACAAGACCTAGATAACGATTACGATGATGACTATCAAGTAGAAGGTGTTGAGTTGTCTGAAGCTGATTTGGATGACTATACCCATCATGAAACTGAGGTGTTGGAAGATTATCTAGCGTCGGATGATTTTTATCCCGCTTCTGCTAGCCAAGATTATCCCCCGAACAGTGCACCCGCGGCAGTGCATGAGTATGCAAGTCATAGCCCAAGTGATAGTTACAGTTATGATGACAATAATAGGGACAGTTATGCAGACAGCGATTATCGCTATGATGAGGAATTTGGCTTAGACGGGATAGATAGTAGCGAGCATCTTAGCAGCCAGCAAATCGATATGCCTGTGGATGCGCAGTGGGATGATATTTATAGCTATGAATCTTCGGCAGCCACTGGCATTGATAGCGAAGACAGTCAGGATGATTATAAGCTTGCCACGCAAGGAAACATTCAAGATTATGTCCGTTGGCAGCTGAATTTAAGACGCCTCTCCACCATTGATATGCTGATGGCGGAGTATCTGATTGATAGCATGGACGAGCGCGGTTTTATCACATTATCAAATGATGAGCTATTTCAAAGTTTTGATACCATGTTGTCATTTTATCAAATTGAAAACGTGGACTTGGCGCTAGAAGACATTGAGCTTGTGGTTAAGCAAATACAAAACTGCGAGCCACTGGGCGTTGGCGCGCGAAATTTGGCAGAATGCTTGCTGATTCAGCTCAATAAATTGCCGAGTGATACCCCCTGTTGGCAAGCAGCCAAGCAAATCTTGATGCATTCAGAATTTTTTGCCAACAATAACATCAATGCCCTGCTTAAATCATCCAATCTTGACGTCTCTGAGATTCAGCCTGCGCTTGCCTTATTGCGCACATTAAACCCCAATCCTGCACTGTCTTATGAAAAATCACAACGCCAGCTAGATAAAGGCATTGAAAGCTACGACATTCCTGATGTCATTGTGGTGCAGCGAGGGCAGCATTGGGAAGTCAGCCTAAACCCAGAAACCTTGCCAAAACTGCGCATTAACCAAGTGTATGCCAAACTTGTCAATCGCAATGACAACAGCGAGCAAGGCGTTTATCTAAAAGAGCAGTTGTATGATGCGCGGCTGTTTATTCGTAGCATCGAAGAGCGTAATCAAAATCTACTAAAAGTTGCAACCTGTATCGTCAAGCGTCAGCAGGCTTTTTTTGAGCAAGGCGTCATGGCAATGCAGCCGATGGTACTTAAAGATGTGGCAGATGAAGTGGGCTTGCATGAGTCAACCGTTTCTCGTATCACTACTAGCAAAACCATTCTTACCCCCAAAGGGCTATTTAGCCTAAAATATTTCTTTTCAAGTCAAGTCAGTAGTGATGAGGGGGAAGGCGTATCTTCAACCGCTATCAGCGCGATGATCAAGCAAATGATTGAGGCAGAAGACCCTAAAAAACCGCTATCTGATAGTAGTATTATGAAGCACCTGCAAGATAAAGGCATTGATATTGCCCGTCGTACCGTGACCAAATACCGAGAAGGTATGAACATCGGTTCTTCCACGCAGCGTAAAGTGCGGTTTTGATAGCAATGTTGGGCTTAGATAGTCAGTCAAAATCTTTTCTAGCTGAACTTTTAAATATAAGTAAATTTTCAAATATAACTAAATTTGTAAATTTAACTAAACTTGTAAATTTAACTCAACGCTCGAACTGTTAACAAATCTCTTGGTATTTTGCTAAACAGCAATGGTTGATGGCATGCCCACCTTTTTGCATAATGGATTCATAGGGGATAAACCTTTTACGCAGTAACGTGGCTTAGCAATAATTGCTCAATAGCAACTATTTTTACTACCAGTTATTTGAAGTGATATAAACCAAAATGATATAAACCAAGTTGCAAGGCTCTTTTAGCAACTTATCTTGGTACACAGGTATGCTTGAAAACTATAATTTGATTTTACTTTTTTTGGGGTTGGCGTTTTTAATCGGGGCATTCTTTCCTGTGCTACCGCGCAAGCTTTCGATATCCCTGCCTATGATACAAATTACCTTTGGCGCACTGCTAGGGTATTTTTTTATGGGGCTGCCTAGAATTAATCCGCTTAATTATGGCGTTCCTATCGAGAAAGTTACGGAAGTGGTGGTGCTGATTTCGTTGGTCGGTTGTGGTATCAAACTCGATAGTCCGCTCAATTGGAAAACGTGGCAACCGACCTTAAGGCTGTTGGTGATTGTGATGCCAGTAGGTATCGCCGCGATGGCATTGATGGGACATTACATTTTTGGACTCAGTATGGCGGCGGCTATTTTGCTCGGTGCTGTGCTAGCACCAACCGACCCTGTGCTAGCGGCTAGCATTCAAGTCGGTCCACCCAACTCCGAACGACAGGAAGATGTGACCCGATTTACCCTCACCTCAGAGGCGGGTCTCAATGATGGCTTGGCATTTCCATTCGTGTATTTAGCGATAGCGATTGCTACCGCTGCGTCTCTCAATCAGGGCTTTGGTGCAGAAGATTGGCTGCATTGGTTGGGCTATGATGTGTTATGGCGAATCATCGCAGGGGTGGCGGCGGGTTACTGTGTCGGTAAGTTTTTGGCAAATTGGCTATTTACCAAGGCATATCCCGATAAAGTCGAGCAAAGTTATATGGTAGTAGCCTTGATGTTACTGGCCTATAGCATCACAGAGTTTGTGCATGGTTATGGTTTTATTGCGGTATTTGTGGCGGCCTTAACTTTTCGGCGTTCAGAATGTGAACATGAATATCATCAAGGCTTGCATGATTTTGCTGAACAAATTGAAGGTTTGCTGATGTCGCTTGTGATGGTATTCTTGGGACTGCTAGTGGGTCAAGCGTTAGCGAGTGATGTCACCCTTAGCTGGCAAGTGTATGTGGTATGTTTGGCGTTTATATTTTTGATACGTCCCATCGTGGGTTATTTTAGCCTAGGTAAACTGGGAATGAGTCGCAATGAACGCTGGGTGACAGCAGCACTGGGTATCCGCGGAATTGGTACCTTGTATTATATCGCCTATGCGATGAATAAAGGCGTATTTACCAGTGATGAAGCGCTAAAAATTTGGGTGATTTGTGTGGTAATGATTGCGATGTCGGTGTTTTTACACGGGCTAACCGCCAATCGTTTATTAGCCATGACTAAAAATTAATCCAACGCAAAAACAAAAAAGCGGGTAACTTACCCGCTTTTCTTACGCGGATATGATTAGCCACCACCCACCGCTTGCACCACTTCAATGTTCATACCATCTTGCAAGGTGACATTTGCCAATTGGCTTTTTGGAATCAATTCACCATTGATTTCAACGGCAAAACGACCTTGGGTTTGCCCCATTTCATTCAAGAATTGTAAGAGATTTTGATGTAACGTTTGTTTGACGTCACCATTTAAAGTCACTTGTGGCATTATTTCGCTTCCTGTTTTGTTACGCTTTCTGTTATGGTTAAATGGGGTTAAACTGATGAAGTATGCTTAGCAACACTGATAGCAAGCCAAGTCCATGCAATAATAAACAGCGTGCCGCCAATCGGGGTAATTGCCCCAAGCCAACGTGGCATACCCAAAGCCATCAAGTACAGGGAACCTGTAAAAAGCACAATACCCAATTGCATCACCCACGCGATAGTAGGCGAGGTGAGGTTTATACGCAATAACATACCAACAATCAACAACCCAAGCGCGTGATAAAAAAAGTACTGCGTACCCGTCTGCCACCAAGCCATTTGCTCGGCTGACAAACGCGGTTTAAGCCCATGTGCGGCAAACGCCCCACAGGCGACCGCCACTGCCATATTTATCGCGCCAATACTTATCCAGTTCATGATAGTTAATCCAACTGCAAATGGGTATTGGCTAACATGGCTTCTTTGATTTTATCCATGGCATTTTTTTCAATTTGGCGAACCCGTTCCGCTGATATATTGTACTCTGCCGCCAACTCGTGCAAGGTCGCTTTTTGCTCATTGAGCCAGCGCTGCTGTACGATATCCCGCGAACGATCGTCTAAGTCTTCCATCGCCTCCATCAAGGCTGAATTGTTATTTTCTTCCCAATCAGCATCTTCTACCATATCAGCTGGGTCAGCCGCATCTTCTAAAAAATACTGCGGTGCATAGCGGCCTTCGTCTTCATCATCACTTTGTGCTTCAAACGATGCATCATACGAAGTCAGACGGCTTTCCATCTCTAGCACTTGTTTGACGGTAACATTTAAGTCTTTGGCAATCGCTTCGGCTTCTTCGAGCGTTAACTGGTTGTTGGTTTTTTTCAGTGAGCGCAAGTTAAAAAACAGCTTGCGGTGCGCTTTGGTGGTCGCGACTTTGACAATACGCCAGTTGCGAATCACAAACTCATGGATTTCAGCTTTGATCCAATGCACGGCAAAAGACACTAAACGCACGCCTTTGTTTGGGTCAAAACGTTTCACCGCTTTCATCAAGCCGACATTGCCTTCTTGAATCAAATCACCTTGTGGCAAGCCATAGCCAGAGTAACTGCGCGCAATGTGAATCACAAATCGCAGATGCGACATAACCAGTAGCCGAGCTGCTTCTACATCCCCTTCGTCGGCATAGCGATGTGCTAGCTCCTCTTCTTGCTCTGCTGTCAAAATAGGAATTTGATGAACCGCGTTGATATACGCGCCTAGATTTACCCCAGGGGCAGATAACGCAGTGGGCATGGTAGGCACAAGGGCATTGGTCATGGTTCTCTTTTGACGGGTTCGCGACGCAGTTTTTCGTGGTTTTTTAGCAAACTCATCGTCATAGTCGTCATCAGCCTCGTCCAACAACTCCTCATAGTCATCATAACTATCAGGGAGCTGTGCAAGATCAATATCGTCGTCACCTAAGCTATCAAAGTCTGGCTCGTCAAATTCATCGAGTTCGTCATCGTCGATGTCATCAAAGGCAGCGTGTGGGTCGTCACCCAGCTTAGCGTCAAGCTTGGTCGATTTTTTTGCGTTGGCAGTCTTTTTTATTGTCGTTGTTTTGGTCTTTGTAGCCATGAAATAGCCTGTCAATTGTCTTTTAGTTTCTGTTATTTAGTATGCCTTAAAGCCAGCTTTTTTGTAAGAGGCGTTTAGCAATTTTTGGTTATGATCGAGTGAAAGATTGTGTCTGTTGTATTTTCAGACGGCGTGATTGATGTGTGCTGTACCAGTGTATATCCGGCATGCTGACAAAAAGCTGCGATGTCACGCTTGCTGTTAGGGTCGGTTGCAGTCACATACACTGCATGACCCAACGCAGTCTTTTTTAGTGCCATTTTAAGTTTAAGCAGCGGCATCGGGCAGGCGAGTCCTTTGCCATCCACATAGTGCTCAATTTGAGCATTGATGTTGAGATTGTTATGTTCGCCTGAGCGAAACAATCCCCAATCTTGGCAAAAGGCGTCATCTGAGAGTAAGGCAGGATTTAGCATAATCTGAGAAGAATCCGTCATGGTAATAAAATCGCTACTGGAAAATTTAAAGTGTGTTAGGTGGTTATTATAGGCTAAATTACAAGTGTAGACGATTGAGATAAATCAAAGTTAGCATTATATTTTTGAAAATCTAACCTTTATCCTGTACTTAGTGGTCGGTAGATTGTAGCAAGATATCATTACAAAATTTGGCTTTTTAAAGCTGCTGAAATTTGTATATTGAGCAGTATTATGTAGCATTTACCTTTTTTTAAACACCATTTTTTTAAACATCATTCTAAGCTAATTCGCTGTCAAAGGTCGCGCATGCCCATCAATCCATTTGCTGGTTATTTATTTAGAAAAATGCCCGTAGTGGCTGTATTAAGTACCCTATCAACGGGCGTGCTTGCTGTCGATAACTTCTCTTATCAAAGTGCGCCTGCTTTTAATCCAGTCATGATTACAAGTGCTGAGCCTACCAAGGTCAATAGCCAATTAGCCTCTATGGACAATGGGCAAGCGCTCATCGATACCGAGCAAAATCGCCAAGTCGGTGAGTGGGCACTTCGACAAATCAACGGCAATGCAGCGCTGATAAAAGACCCTTGGTTGCAGCAATCGCTTGAACAAATTGTGTGGCAAATCAATGCGGTGGCAGGTCTCAACGCGCCCATGGGGCTGGTGATTATCAATGACAAGCAAATCAATGCTTTTGCAGTACCGTCTGGGCTTATCGGCATCAATGTCGGTTTGTTGGATAAAGCCAAAAGTCTAGATGAAATAGTGAGTGTCGTTGCGCATGAGATTGCTCATGTCAGCCAGCGCCATTATCAACATCGCAATGATGAAAAAACCAAACAGCTACTGATGCAGGCAGGCGGTCTTTTGGCGGGCGTGGCAGCATCTAAAGTCGGAGATGGTGATGCCGCTGCCGCTGTCATGCTAGGCTCTCAGGCGATGTCGGCCAACGCTGCTGCTTCCTATAGCCGTGGTCAAGAGCGAGAAGCTGACCGTATTGGCATGCAAATCATGAACCAAGCGGGCTATGATGTCAATGCCATGCCCAGCTTCTTTGCCACCCTAGACCAACAAAACCCTGTCAAAAGTAACACCTTGATTCCCAGTTTTATTTTAAGCCATCCGCTCACCGCAGATAGAATCAGTGAAGCAAGGGCGCGAGTCGCAACTTACAAGCGTGATAGTCAGGCTAATATGGCATCAAACCGTTATCAATCTATTCAACAGCAGCGTGCGCAGCTATTTGAACAAATCCAGTGGCGTGCTCGCTACTATGGCTATCTAGTCAACAAAGCCGATTTGGAACAAGGGGCAAAAACCAATAAAGGTGCCAAGCTTGCGCTGATTAATTATTATCTCGATAATGCACAACCCAAAGCGGCGCAAAGCTTACTGCAGGATTTTGACAAGGACATCAACACGCTCGCCAATCCGCTGGCAGTCGTGACATTTAGTCAGTTAGCGGCGCAGCAAGGCAATGTCGATGTGGCAATCGCTAAATTGCAGCAACTCGCCTCTGTGTATCCTGAGCGCACAGATGTGCCACGCTATCTAAGTGACATTTATTTAAAATATCGACCTACCGCAGAAAGTGGTCAAAAAGTATTAGCGCTGCTTCAACCCTTATCCAAGCAAAATCCCCGTGATGTCATGCTGTGGGATCGATTGCAACAAGCCAGTCAACTACTTGCAAAACATCGTAGCGGCAATGAGCAACTGATTCATCGCATCAATACGTTACGCTATCGCGCGTATGGCGAGTTATGGCGCAATGAGCTAAAAGACGCGGTGACATCACTGACCCAAGCCAAATCGTTAGCAAAGCAGCTACCTAGTAACCAATCTTTGCTGGCACTGCTGAACCAGCAAATCAACCAAGTACAAGACGCCAATCAGTTTAAACCCTCTTAACGATTAGATGGTTAATGTAGGTTCATTATCTGTTGGCTCATCCTGCTCGGGTAGCGCCAACCAGTTGCCAAGTTTCAGTGACAGTTCGTCGAGCCCAATCCTATCTTGGGCGGAAAATAATTGAATACTAAACGGCAATTTTAATTTATTAAGCTGATTGCGGGTTTGCTGTAGCGTGTTTTTGGCAGCACCATATTTGAGCTTATCGGCTTTGGTTAATAGCACATGAACCTCAAGCTCACCATCTTTTGCCCAGTGTAGCATTTGCTCATCAAAGAATTTTAATGGATGGCGAATGTCTGTGAGCAGCACTAAACCGGCGAGACTTTTACGCGAAATGAGGTATTTTTCAAGCTCTGACTGCCATTCTTTTTTCATCGCCTCGGGCACGGCGGCATAGCCATACCCTGGCAAATCCACCAACCGCTGATCCAAATTGCCCATATTAAAAAAGTTAATCATTTGGGTGCGACCTGGGGTTTTGGAGGAACGGGCTAACTGGCGCTGCTGGGTCAATGCATTAATGCAAGAGGACTTACCAGCATTTGAGCGGCCAGCAAAGGCCACTTCGCGACCCGTATCGGCAGGACACAGTTTAAAGGTAGGGGCAGAGAGCATAAATTGGGTTTGATGCAACCAGCGTTTTGCCGCATCACTATCGTCAGTAATCGCAGTTGGCGCAAGGGTGTTAGTAGAATCCATCATCGGCACATAATCTTAATGTTAAAGCGCTATTGTATCAGCAAATACCCATAACCCAAAATTTTGCGCACTTGCTAGTGCTGATTTGTGAGATATTTTTTGTAGTGAAACCCGCTTGCCAACTTGCAAATGGCTTTTACATGATTATTAAGTTATGGCATAATAATCAGCCATATCAATTATTCGATTATGGTTTTAATCAAGACTGTCACTGTAATAGACAAAACCCTCGGTGTTTTAAAATCATTTAGCTAACTTAAATGTCGTATTAGCCATATGATTACTGTTCATTAGTAGGGTAGCCTACAAATTTTGCAGACAAGCGCATGGTTGTCTTGCTATAATATTGTAACTTAGTAGATACATTCACCCGTGTTAAAGCAATAAATATGTATGATGATAACTGGGTGTTGCTTTGATATTGTAAGTAATGCCTTTGTCGCTAGCTCATTGTGAGTCATAACCAACACGCTTTAGTAGGAATTGTTACCGATGAAAAAAATACTCACTGCCGCAAGCCTTTTAATTGCCAGCGTAAGCGGTTCTGCAGCTGTTACCGTACCAAAATATGACATTGCCAAAGGTAAGGTTATTGCTGAATCAGTTTGTGGTGCTTGTCATGGCGTCAATGGCGTTAGTACTGTTCCTGCACAGCCTAACCTTGGCGGACAAAACGTCAAGTATCTCTATAAACAGCTAACCGAATTCAAATCAGGCGCGCGTGTCAACCCTATCATGTCGGCGCAAGTGGCAAAATTAAATGACCAAGACATGGCGAATGTGGCAGGTTATTATGCAAGCCAACCACGTTGGGGGGTAGGTTATGCCAATCCTGCTTACGCAGCAACAGCGCAAAAATTGTATTATGGTGGTAATAGCAAACGCGGTGTGATTCCTTGTGCAGGCTGTCACGGTGGTAAAGCCAATGGCAACGATTTAGCCGCTTTCCCACGTATTGGGGGTCAACATTCAGCTTATATCGCAACCCAATTAAAACTATTTCGTGCGGCAGGTCGTGAAGACGATGTGACCGACCCATCACAAACGCGTATGAATGATGCGTCTAAAAAAGGCGATAAAGGCATGATGCAAATCGTGGCATCGAGATTATCAGATAATGACATTAAAGTATTGTCTGACTATATCAGCGCTCTACACTAGTATTTAGCGGTATATTATTTAGCCAAGCATAACGCTTGGCTTTTTTATTGTCTAAAACCACTTAAACCAATATTAACCAAAAGTAAATTTTAGTGGCAAAGTAACCGGTTAATAAAAGCGTAGGCATAAAAAAAGAGCCACCGAAGTGACTCTTTTGTATGCTTATTAACGATTAGTCGTTAACTTTAGCAACAACACCCGCACCTACAGTACGGCCACCTTCGCGGATTGCAAAGCGTAAACCTTGGTCCATTGCGATTGGGTGGATTAGCTCTACGTTCATTTCAACGTTATCGCCAGGCATTACCATCTCTGTACCTTCTGGTAATTGGATTGCGCCAGTTACGTCAGTAGTACGGAAGTAGAATTGTGGACGGTAACCATTTAAGAATGGGGTGTGACGACCACCTTCTTCTTTTGATAGTACGTATACTTCTGCGTCAAATTTGGTGTGTGGTTTGATTGAACCTGGTTTAGCCAATACTTGACCACGTTGTACGTCTTCACGTTTGGTACCACGTAGTAGTATACCACAGTTCTCGCCTGCACGACCTTCGTCTAGCAGTTTACGGAACATTTCAACGCCAGTACAGGTGGTTTTGGTGGTTGGTTTGATACCAACGATTTCAATTTCTTCACCAACTTTGATGATGCCTGATTCTATACGGCCGGTTACGACTGTACCACGTCCAGAGATTGAGAATACGTCTTCGATTGGCATCAAGAATGGTTTGTCAATCGCACGTTCTGGTTCTGGGATGTAGCTGTCTAGGGTGTCAAGTAGTTCTAGCACCGCTGGTTCACCGTATTTGCCTTCGCCGCCGTTTAGGGCTTCTAGGGCAGAACCTTTGATGATTGGGGTGTCATCGCCAGGGAAGTCGTAGCTTGATAGTAGTTCACGTACTTCCATTTCGACGAGCTCTAGTAGTTCTTCGTCATCAACCATGTCACATTTGTTCATGAATACGATGATGTATGGTACACCTACTTGGCGTGATAGTAGGATGTGTTCACGGGTTTGTGGCATTGGACCGTCAGTGGCTGATACGACTAGGATAGCGCCGTCCATCTGTGCGGCACCGGTGATCATGTTTTTAACATAGTCAGCATGGCCAGGACAGTCTACGTGTGCGTAGTGACGTGCTTGGGTGTCATATTCAATGTGTGAGGTGTTGATGGTGATACCACGGGCTTTTTCTTCAGGGGCTGAGTCAATTGACGCGTAGTCTTTGGCTTCACCACCGTTGTGTTTTGCCGCTACGGTCGCAATCGCAGCTGTTAGGGTTGTTTTACCATGGTCAACGTGTCCAATGGTGCCTACGTTAACGTGTGGTTTAGTACGTTCAAACTTGGCCTTTGCCATAATTTAATCCTCTTTTGTTAATATTAACCCAATGTCTTAGGTCATTTACTTTATTATCAACGCTTATAGGTCATGAAAATTTGACCCATTAAATTTAACAGGTCAAATTAGCTAACTTATAATTTTAACAGTGTCGAATAGGATAGAAGCATTTGAGTGGGTTTAACCATCAAATTGCCCATCAAACTTATTCTTCATCACCTTTATGAGTGAATTTTTTGATGATTTCATCAGCAACGTTACGTGGTGTCTCAGCGTATTTTGCAAACTCCATTGAGTAGGTTGCACGACCTTGAGACATTGAACGTAATTGGGTTGCATAACCAAACATCTCGGCTAGTGGTACTTCAGCACGGATTTGTTTAACGCCGCCAAACATATCATCCATACCTTGAACCATACCACGGCGACGGTTTAAGTCACCCATGATATCACCCATGTAGTCTTCCGGTGTTTCAACTTCTACTTTCATGACTGGCTCAAGTAGCACAGGGTTTGCATTCATAAAGCCTTTACGAAATGCCATAGAACCTGCCATTTTGAACGACAATTCGTCAGAGTCAACGTCATGGTATGAACCATCGTATAGGGTCGCTTTAACGCCAACAACTGGGTAACCTGCAAGAACACCATTTTTCATGCGCTCTTGGATACCTTTGTCAACCGCACCAAAGAATTCTTTTGGTACCACACCACCAACAACTTCTTCAGCAAATTCGTAGTCTTTGCCGTCAGCCGTATCAAGTGGCTCAAGACGTAACCAAACGTGACCGAATTTACCACGACCACCTGTTTGACGTACGAATTTACCTTCTTGTTCAACGGTAGTACGAATCGTTTCACGGTAAGCAACCTGTGGTGCACCCACGTTTGCTTCAACGCTAAACTCACGCTTCATACGGTCAACCAAGATTTCTAAGTGAAGCTCACCCATACCGCTGATGATTGTCTGACCTGATTCTTCGTCAGTGTGTACGCGGAATGATGGGTCTTCTTTAGCCAAGCGGTTCAATGCGATAGACATTTTTTCTTGGTCAGCTTTGGTTTTTGGTTCAACGGCCAATGAAATAACAGGATCTGGGAATTCCATGCGCTCAAGCGTAATGATATTGTTTTCGTCACATAGGGTATCACCCGTTGTTACATCTTTTAGACCCACAAATGCAACGATGTCACCTGCGCGAACTTCATCCACTTCTTTTTGTGAGTTAGCGTGCATCTCAACGATACGACCAATACGCTCACGTTTCATTTTCACTGGGTTATAAACAGAGTCACCTTGTTTAGCAACACCTGAATACACACGTACGAAAGTTAAGTTACCCACGTATTTGTCATTCATGATTTTGAACGCAAGAGCCGCAAATGGTGCATCATCCGATGATTCACGCGTCGCTTCAGTTTCAGCTTTGTCATCTAACACACCTTTGATCGCATCAACGTCATTTGGTGCTGGTAAGAATTCGATAACCGCGTCAAGCATACGTTGTACGCCTTTGTTTTTAAACGCCGTACCGCAAAGCATCGGTTGAATTTCGCCCGCTAAGGTACGTGCACGTAAACCTGCTACGATATCTTCACGTGATAAATCACCTTCTTCTAGGTATTTATCCATCAGCTCTTCTGAAGATTCAGCGGCTGCTTCAACCATGTTGCTACGCCATTCTTCAACAGTGTCAGCTAGGTCAGCAGGGATTTCAGCATAGTCAAATTTCATACCTTGAGAAGCAACATCCCAAATAATGGCTTTCATCTCTAAAAGGTCAACCACCCCTTCAAAAGTATCTTCCGCACCGATTGGCACAACCACAGGGACTGGGTTACCGCCAAGACGTTGTTTTACCTGTTCAACAACGCGAAAGAAGTTTGCCCCTGTGCGGTCCATTTTATTGACGAACGCAAGACGCGGTACTTTGTATTTGTTCGCTTGACGCCATACGGTTTCTGACTGAGGCTGTACACCACCAACCGCACAATAAACCATACATGCACCATCAAGTACACGCATTGAACGTTCTACTTCAATGGTGAAGTCAACGTGACCGGGGGTGTCAATGATGTTAATGCGATGCTCTGGGAATTGATGACTCATACCAGACCAGAAACAAGTCGTTGCCGCTGAGGTAATAGTAATACCACGCTCTTGCTCTTGTTCCATCCAGTCCATGGTTGCAGCACCTTCATGCACTTCACCTAGCTTATGGTTTTTACCTGTATAAAACAAAATACGTTCAGTTGTTGTCGTTTTACCCGCATCAATATGTGCAGAGATACCGATATTACGATAGCGATTCAAGGGTGTTGTACGTGCCATAGTTAATTCCTAAGGACTAAAGATTAAAATTATTCCATTATCAATAAACAGTTATGTCTTAAAATGAATAATAATTAGTTTTAACGTTTGATTGAAAGATCGACAACCAACTAGATAAAAGAAAGCCTTACTCTTGACATAAGTGCTGTATGATAAGAGCTTGCCATGACAAACGCATGACAAGCTTCTTTTTCAATATGCAATATTGGGCTGAATTTGCAAACTTCAAGTCACCCAATATTATCTATTTTATTATAAGCTAATTGCTACCTAGGTGATAGCAATCAGTATCAATTAGAAACGATAGTGTGAGAACGCTTTGTTTGCGTCAGCCATACGGTGAACTTCGTCACGTTTTTTCAGTGCATTACCTTTGCCATCAGCTGCGTCTAGCAATTCACCTGCTAAACGTAAAGCCATAGATTTTTCAGAACGTTTTGCAGCCGCATCAACCAACCAACGCATTGCTAATGCAGTACGACGGGAGGGACGTACTTCCATAGGAACTTGGTAGGTAGCACCACCCACACGGCGAGCTTTCACTTCCACCATTGGGCGAACTCTTTCTAACGTATCTTCAAAAAACTGTACAGGGTCAATGCCCGAATTTTTTTCTAAAACACGGTCTAATGCACCGTATACGATTGATTCTGCAACTGACTTTTTACCATCAACCATTACATGGTTGATGAATTTAGCAAGTGTTTTGCTACCAAATTTAGGATCTGGTAGGATTTCACGGGCAGCGATGACGCGACGTCTAGGCATGATAATTTCCTTGTGTATTCAGGGTAGTCTGGTAGCTAAGCGGTTGCTTTTCACCAGCCTTACTGCATAGTATGGTAAAACTATAATCAACTATGCAAACAATGTTAAAAAATGGGGTAAAAAACGGCTAAAATTATGCTTTAGGACGTTTTGCGCCGTATTTTGAACGGCCTTGTTTACGATCTTTTACGCCGGCACAGTCAAGTGCGCCACGAACTGTATGGTAACGAACACCTGGTAAGTCTTTTACACGACCACCACGGATAAGTACAACACTATGCTCTTGTAGGTTGTGACCTTCACCACCGATGTAGCTTGACACTTCAAAACCTGACGTCAAACGTACACGACATACTTTACGCATCGCTGAGTTTGGTTTTTTTGGTGTGGTAGTGTATACACGGGTACACACGCCACGGCGTTGTGGGCAAGCTTTTAATGCTGGCACTTTTGATTTTTCAGTAATGGTATTGCGACCTTTACGAATTAATTGATTTGTAGTTGCCATAAGGCACTCTCTCCCGTTTGTTGTCAAAAAATCTCTAAAAACTGCTAATAAGCTATTTTTAGGACAGCGTATTATAGAGATTTTTGTTGGCTTTATCAACTAAAAAATTACCCAAATAAGGCAAATGGATGATGCAGATGCTGATTGTTAGAAAAATTTGAAAAAAGTGGGGGAAGGGAAGTTATCAAACATCGTGCTTATCAAGCCTACTGTGAATCACATCACAACAGATTAAAATAAAAAAGACTAAAACTAAAAAAACCATGCGCTAACTTTAAAAACCTTATCGGTTAAAAATCAACGCATTGGTTCTAGCGCAGTTATTATTTATGGTTATTGTTCAGTCATATGCGTCAACTTTGGCGCGGGGGCAAATACCGACATCGCAATTTCAATCACTTCATTGATAATTATATTGTTATAAGCCGTACCCAAGCCAACTGCAGTCAGTGGAATGACTTTATGTAAAAAACCGAAATTAAACTGCTCAATGTTAATGTTAAACTGCGTCGATAGTTCTTCTAGTTTGGTTAATATCCCCATCGCTGATTGGCTGTCTTCTTCGGCAAGTACTGCCGCTCTATATTCTTCAATCGACTGGTCGGTCATCGCTTCAAATATACCCAAGCCTGCGAGTAAAGTTTGCTTTTCTTGCAATTTATTGAGATCCACTTTAGCTAAAATTTCATAAGCGATGGCGATACCTTGTTGTCCCGTCAACGGACGGTCATAAATTGCACTGATTTGGAAAATCGTCCGTAAACACACAGCCAATAACCACATTGTATCTACCAAAATACCTGGTAAACCTGCCAAGTTACTAAGTCCACCTAGGGTAGCTAAAGCACGGTTTTGATCGCCAATACTGCGGGCTAGGGCTTGTCGTTCACTAGCAACCAAAGTGTCTTTAAAACGCGCATCACGCGCCAAATCAAAATTCGCCCAATTTTGCGACAGTTTACCGACTTGGGAAAAAACCGCATCCGTTGCTTTATCAAAACTTGCCTTGGGGATTAGTGAGGTCGCCATTTTGGTATAGCTGCCAAATGGGGTTTTACCAAGTAGTTTTTTTGATAGTTTGGGAATATGCTCATGAAACGCGTTTTTATCGTTTGATAAGGCTTGTTGAAGGCTGTCAAAATCAATATCAGCTAATGGTTTGGTTTGTATCGTATCTTTTGCGCTCAGTTGTGCTAATTTGTGACCCAACGCTTCAAAGACACGGCGGCTAATAGAAGTAGAGGCTGACATGAGAGTTATCCTTAATATTATGCTTTTTTATTGGAAAATAATGTTGTAGTAAAATAGCGTAAAGAAAGTGACCGCACTTTTCAACTTTAATGCGTAAAGAGACGTTACACAATGATATCTTTTATCGATTTGTTTGAGTGTTTCGCATATATCGAATTTTGGTAAAGACAAGATAATTAACTATAAACGTGATGAATAGCTGTGGCGTAAGAAATATTTTGTAACATTTTTGGGGAAAAACTAGGCAGGTGAAATCCAGAGGGGTACAATAGCGTGATATTTATCATCAATTGATTAAACCAAAAGGAATGGTATATGCAGCGCGTTGTAATCACAGGGGCAGGACTTATCTCGTGTATTGGTAATGACTTAGCCACAGTCAGCGAGTCGCTACAGCAAGGCAAATCAGGCTTGGTATTTAATCCCATTTATCAAGAAAAAGGCTTTAAAGCTTGTGTCTCAGGTAGTATTGATGACGATAACCTAGATACCTCGCATATCGATCGCAAACTTAAACGGTTCTTGTCAAAAGCCAGTTTATACGCCTATCTAAGTGCGCTACAAGCAATCGAGCAAGCAGGATTGTCATTAGCAGATATTGCTCATAACACTAATATCGGCGTAGTAGCAGGTTCGGGTGGGACATCGAGTGCCGATGTGGCGGCAGCGGTCGATGCAATGCGCGAAAAAGGCTTGCGCGGTGTCGGCGCCATGGCAGTGCCAAAAACCATGGCAAGTACGGTATCAGCCAGTGTCGCAACGGGGTTAAAGATTGGCGGGGTTAGCTACTCTATTGCCTCAGCTTGTGCGACCTCAACGCATTGTGTGGGTCATGCCATGGAGCTGATTCAATTGGGTAAGCAAGACCTTGTGATTGCAGGCGGCGGCGAGCAAGAAGACTGGACACAATCTTGTATGTTTGATGGCATGGGTGCGATGAGCACACAGTACAATGACAAGCCGCAACTCGCCAGTCGCCCTTACGATGCAGATCGAGACGGTTTTGTGATTGCAGGCGGTGGCGGCATGGTGGTGGTTGAGAGCCTAGACTCTGCGAAACAACGCGGCGCGACTATTTTGGCAGAGATTGTTGGCTATGGCGCAAGCTCGGATGGGGCGGATATGGTGGCACCCAGTGGGGTAGGTGCGGTCAACTGTATGAAACAAGCCCTTAAACAAGCAGGCTTAAACTCCGTTGACTATATCAACACCCATGGTACCAGTACGCCGATTGGGGATATTACTGAGCTTGAAGCGATTCGCCAAGTGTTTGGAAGTGAGTTGCCACCGATTAGCTCGACCAAATCAATGACAGGTCATAGCTTGGGTGCGGTAGGGGTGCAAGAATTGATTTATTGTTTATTGATGCTCAATCAAGGCTTTATTGCGCCCAATATCAATATTGAAACCTTGGATGAGAAAGCCAAAGATTTTGATATTGTGCGTGAGAAACGGGATGCAAATCTTAATACGATTATGACTAATAGCTTTGGCTTTGGTGGTACCAATGCAAGTTTGATTATCAAAAAGTTTGTTGAATAAATACTGATGGACCGTCATAATTGATAAAAATAGGCGATGACAGTTACCCGATTGTCATCGCTTTTTTGACGCTAAATATAATCATAAAGGTAAAGCATGTACCCAATGCCAAGTTTACAACATCTTGCGCCTTCTCAACTCATCACCCTGTTAGAGCAGTTTAATACGGCAAATAATCATGCAATCTATCCGATCTGGCTCAATAACGAAGGTCAAAATGTTATCGGTTTATTGCCCAAAACAATTTTTGAAATACATCCTCAAAATCAGCTTACCCAAAAGCAACGGCAAAATTGCTCATTCGATGATTTAGGGTACTGTGATACCGTGATTAATACTGGGGCTGATACTGCGACTAATACTGCCACAAATAAGGCAACTAAGGCTGTTGAGATTGGCGAACTAACGGCTGTGCTTGAGGCTTATCAACAGCTATCACTTAAACAGTCTGTTATCCAACATACGGCTAATATAGGCTACCAAGATGGCTTGATGGGGTTTATTAGCTACGATTTATCAGCCCATCATTTAGCAAATGCAAACCACGTGCAAGCAAGTGCACATCAGGTGGAATCTAGTTACTTAACGCCCCATCAGCCGCAGCTATTTTTGGGACATTATGATATTTATTTGACCTATCAACACCAGAAGTGGCATTTACATACCACCACTGAGGAAGCCATGGCGCAAGCCGTCAACATCGAAAACTGGCTGAATGATTTAGTCAGTCACGCCAAGCTTCCTACACCAAAGCCGCTTAGCTTGTTACCTTTATGGCAAAAATCTGCGTACCACCAAGCTTTTAACAAAGTCCAAGACTACCTAATAGCAGGCGACTGCTACCAAATTAATCTTACTCAGTGCTGGCAAGGTGAGTTGTTCAATCAACAGTTGGTGGATTATCTGCCAAGCTTACATCAATCGACTAACGCCCCGTTTGCAGGCTATCTTGGGTTAAACAATTTTGAACTACTAAGCTGCTCACCTGAGCTATTTTTTACGTTTGACAGAAATGGGCAAGGCGAACACACCATTATCACCAAACCCATCAAAGGCACGCGCCCACGCGGACAAAACCTAGCCGCTGACCAAGCCAATAAAAATGAACTTGCCAGCAGCGAAAAAGACATCGCCGAAAATGTCATGATTGTCGATTTGCTGCGCAATGATTTGGGAAAATATGCCAAGACTGGAACGGTAAAAGTTCCAAAACTGTTTGATATCGAAAGTTTTAGCAATGTGCACCATATGGTGAGCACTATCACCGCCACCCTCAAAGATAACATCAGCCCTTGGACGGTATTGCTTGAAAGTCTGCCCGCGGGCTCAATCACGGGTACCCCCAAAAAGCGCGCGGTAGAAATCATCAATGAATTGGAAGCCAAACCGCGCGGGGCTTACTGTGGTACCATGGGGTATCTCAATTTTGATGGCACAGGGCAATGGAATGTGCTGATTCGTACGCTACAAGCTTCAGATAATAATGTCAGTCTGTGGGCAGGCGGCGGCATCACGATTGCGTCAGACTGTGATGCAGAATACCAAGAATGTTTTGATAAAGTAGGAAATTTACTAAAAATTTTGCAAAATGACGGTTAACAAAATTTGCCATCAAGTGCGGTATTGAGTTCAGCTGCACTGATGGGCACGCTTTCGTCCTCAAATGGATTAAACACTAGCTCAATATCATAAAAGGCGATATGGGTATCCACAATCGCCAATTTTTTGCGACCCAATTGCAGGCTAAATGCCAATAAATCCGCTTGATGAGCGAAGCGATAAGTCACCACCTCGCCTGTTTCGATATTTTGGCATTTGATAAAAAACTGCATGCTAGGGTCACTCACAGCGGTCAAAACAAATTTGTTAAGGTATCTAGTAAGCGTTGGTTTTGTTCTGCTGTACCGATGGTGATACGCAAATAACTGCTAATTTTTGGCTTGTTAAAATGACGAACAATCACCCCTTGCTCCCGCAGTTTCTCAAATACCTGTATGGTTTCCCCCATCGAAGCAGGTGGTTTGGCAAACACAAAGTTGGCTTGTGAAGGCAAGACAGTAAAGCCTAATTGGGTCAAAGCTTGAGTGACATCATGGCGTAGTGCAATGACTTTTTGGTTGCAGGCAACAAAATAATCGTTATCTTGCAAGCTGGCAACTGCGCCTGCTTGGGCAAGGCGATCTAGGGGATAGCTGTTAAAACTATTTTTATACCGATTTAACGCTTCAATCAGTGAGTGATTGGCAAACGCCATGCCGACACGTAGCCCTGCTAATGAGCGAGACTTTGAAAAGGTTTGGGTTACCACTAAGTTATCATATTTATCAATCAAACTGACCGCCGAGGCATTGGGGGTGTCTGCAAAATCAATATACGCTTCATCAATCACAATCACCGCATTGCGATGTTCTTGTAGAAGTTTTTCAATATCCGCCAGCGGCAAAAGCACCCCAGTTGGCGCATTGGGATTGGCAATAATAATGCCACTACAAGGACGACGATAGTCATCGACATCAATGCTAAAATCGGCTTTGAGCGCAATGGTCACCAAATTCACGTGGAAAGTATCGGCATATACAGGATAAAAACTGTAACCAATATCAGGGGTTAATACCGAACGGTCTTTGACAAAAAAACAAGCAAAAATATGCGCCAAAACTTCATCAGAGCCATTACCGACAAAAATTTGATTGGGGGCTACCTGATAAACTTGTGCCATCACCGCACGCAGCTCATCCGATTCTGGGGCGGGGTAGCGTTTTAAATGATCGGCTTGATTGAGCAAAACTTGTGCGATGGCTTCAGCGACTTTGGGGGAGGGTGGAAAAGGGTTTTCATTGGTATTAAGCTTACACAGATTGTCATGCTTGGGCTGTTCACCCGGTGTGTAGGGCGTTAGGTTGCGAATCAAGGTGCTCCACAGTCGAGTGTTAATTTCGGGCGTTGCATCTGCGTTTGAAGTAAGCGTATCCACCATGACAAATCCTTACAAGATAATCAATGTGTTAAATCAATGTGGCTAGTCAATTTGCTAAGTCAATTTACCAAATTAAGTTACCAAATCAAATTACCAAGTCAATGCGCCAAAGACTGGCACAAAAAATACATAGTAGCATAAATTGGTTAAAAATTTATCCATCGTAGCCCACTGATATCATAAAATTTGGGCTAACGGTTGAGCAAAACGGATAGACAGTGAATTTTTAGCCGTTATGTGAATAAACCGTGCGCTGGCTTGGCGAATGTGTTAAAAGATAACCTTTTAACTCAAGCCCGTTAAACCAAGCCTGTTAACTCAAGCTCGTTAAAATAAGCTTATTAAATCACCCTTGCTAATAGATTACCTAGTTAAAACTTTGGAAGATGTATGAAATTCTCAGCGTCGCAATCGAGCCAGTCGAATATTCACCCTGCTGCTAACACGTCTCAGATTTCGGTAGCGACTGCCCCGAGCAAGGCATTAATTGTCACGGTAGTCCTTGCCATTTTACTACTGGCTATCAATATGCGCGCGCCCATTATTGGGTTTGGTGCGGTGGCAAAACTGGTTCAGCAGGATTTGGGGTTAACGACCAAAACCATTGGTTTGATTGGTACGATTCCTGTCATGGCATTTGCATCGAGTTCGTTTGTTGCGCCTATGCTGTCACGGCGTATTGGGTTGGAAAACACCATGATTTTGGCAACCAGTTTGCTTGCCATCGGTATTTTTGTGCGGGTGGCGCATCCGCAATTAGGGTTTTTGCTAGCGGGCACGGTGCTGCTATCGTTGGCGATTTCACTCGGCAATGTATTAATCCCTGCCGTCATCAAAAAATACACCCCCAATCACATTGGGCTTATGATGGGAAGCTACTCGATGTTTTTGTCGGTGTTTGCTGGCTTTGCGTCAGGCATTGCGATGTGGCTTGTCAGCTTGTCCAACTGGCAGTTTGCATTGGGGGTATGGGGCTGGGTCTCCGTGGCAGCGGTAGCAGCTTGGCTAATAGTCGCCCATTTGCGGTTACGGCAAAAAATTAGCACCCATGATGCTCAAGTCATCAACCAAGCGGTTGCCCAAGCAGAACAACCAAGCCGAAAATCAGTCTGGAAAATCCCGATGGCGTGGTGGATTAGTGCGTTTATGGGTTTGCAATCACTACTTTATTATACGCTCGCCAGTTTTTTACCGTCGTTACTCATTGATAAAGGGCTGAGCAAAGCGCAAGCAGGCAACGTGGGCATGGTGTTTCAATTGGTCGCTTTTCCTTCGATTTTACTGTTGACCAAATGGGTATCAAGCAACTGGAATTTACGCACGTTAGCGTTGCTTGCCGCAGTGGGAAACTTGGTGGGCGTGTTTGGTTTTGGGTTTTTGCCCCTGCAAGGTTGGGTATGGGTTTGGAGTATTGCATCGGGCTTTGGATGTGGGGTGATTTTTACCTTATGTATGATGATTTTTACCTTAAAATCAAAGGATAGTCAACAAGCCGCTGAACTGTCGGGGATGGCACAAACCGTGGGTTATAGCATCGCCATAACCGGCCCTATTGTGACAGGGTGGCTTAAAGACTTGAGTCATACTTGGACGCTATCGATGGGATTTTTAACGATTTTAATGGCGCTTAATTGTGTGTTTAGTTGGTTGGCAACGCAAAACAAAGCGATTGAATAGCGAGGAAAAATTTGGGGTAACCTTGCGCGTTTTAACCGGCATTTTTATGTTAAAGGCTTGTGTATCTTTCAGCTAAATTGAGTAAAAAACTCTGTTTGTTGCCAGCTTTTTATCTATACTGTGAGCGTCATTACCAATGTAACTTGTAATACATGACAATTTAATTCATGGCAACGAGAGGCAATAGTTTTGGTAATGCTCTATTTTTATCCTTAACAACTATATAGCCAATCTTGGTAGCCAGCCATGATAGCCAATCAGGCGATAACGTTTTCTAGTCAAGATTAGCCATCTTATAAAATGAGCCACAAAAAAATCATCAGAGGAAAATAACATGTCAAACGATAAACGTATTTCAGACGCAATGGAACAAGCGTTAAACAAGCAAATGATGGAAGAAGCCACGCAAGCGCAGGCGTATATCGCGCTCGGTAGCTGGGCGGAAGTGAACAATTACCCAGGTATTGCAGATTTTTTCTACAAGCATTCGGCTGAAGAACGTAACCATATGTTCAAATTTTTAGCCTATATCAATGAGCGTGGTGGCGAAGCTAAAATTGAAGCGATTCCTGCACCGCGTGATAACCCTGTCAGTCTCGAAACCTGTATCGAAGACGTCTGGCAACATGAGTTAGAAAATTCAAAAAAAATCTATGCACTTGTGGACCAAGCCATGGCAGAGCGCGATTGGGCAACGTTCAATTTCTTACAATGGTTTGTCAAAGAACAAATCGAAGAAGAGGCGTTAATCAATAACCTACGTGATAAATTTGCCTTGGCATCAAAAGATAAGGCGGATAACCAAAACTTCTATGAGTTAGATAAAGACATGGCATCAGCCTCCCAAGAAGGTGATTTGCCGCGCGAAAAATCGGTTGAATAATTTTTGCCTGCATAAAAAAAGCTGAGAATCAATCTCAGCTTTTTTTTACTTCTTTACTTTTTATTTCAGTTTTTATTTCAGCTTTTACTTCAGTGTCAGCTTAGCTTTTTAAGCTAGCTCTTTAAAATAGCTTTTTAAACTAGCTTTTTAAACTAATGTCACTGGCATCGACTGGCAATTGATTGGGTTTTAACGCCACTGGCTGTGATACCAACGCCGCTTTAAATACTTCATCAATCGTTTCTACTGGCTGGATGCTTAAGCCTTGTTTGACATTGTCAGGAATATCAACCAAGTCACGTTCATTGGATTTTGGAATCAACACGTGTTTGATACCGCCACGATGCGCTGCAAGCAGTTTTTCTTTCAAGCCACCGATACGCAGCACTTTGCCACGCAAAGTAACTTCGCCTGTCATGGCAATATCGGGGCGGATGGCAATACCTGTCATCGCAGAGGCTAACGCAAGCGTTAACGCAATACCAGCGGATGGACCGTCTTTGGGGGTCGCACCTTCTGGCATATGCACGTGGATATCTGTGCCTTTGAGCTTATCATAGCTGACGCCTAAGCTATCAGCACGGGCACGAACCACCGTCATCGCCGCACGAATTGACTCTTTCATCACATCGCCTAGTGAACCCGTAAAACTTAGTTCACCTTTACCTTGCACTGCAACCGCTTCAATGGTCAACAGCTCACCACCGACTTGTGTCCAAGCCAAACCTGTGACGCGACCGACTTCAGGTTCTTGCTCCGCCAAGCCATAATCGAATTGGTATACACCCAAGTAATCAGCGACATTTGAACTATCGACCGTTAATTTGTGTGCCGCGGTTTTATCTTCCGCTTTGTCTTTGCCCGATGATTCAACGTTTTGTTTCACCACTTTGCGGGCGATTTTGTTGATTTCACGTTCAAGGTTACGCACACCTGCTTCACGGGTATAACGTTGTACAATCGCTTTGAGTGCCTCATCGGTAATATCAATCTCAGTATCACTTAAGCCATTTTGCTTGATGGCTTTTGGTACTAAGTATTTATCCGCGATGCTGATTTTTTCATCTTCGGTATAACCTGGCAGACGAATCACTTCCATACGGTCAAGCAGCGCAGGCGGAATATCCATACTATTGGCAGTACAGATAAACATCACTTGGGATAAATCTAAATCCATATCAAGGTAATGATCGTTAAAGCTATGATTTTGCGATGGGTCTAACACTTCAAGCAGCGCTGAAGCAGGGTCACCACGAAAGTCTTGCGCCATTTTATCGATTTCATCGAGTAAGAATAGCGGATTTTTCACCCCCACTTTTGACAGTGATTGTACGATTTTACCTGGCATAGCACCGATGTAGGTACGTCGGTGTCCACGGATTTCGGCTTCATCTCGCACGCCGCCCAATGCCATACGGATAAACTCACGACCTGTCGCACGGGCAATGGATTCACCCAAGGAAGTTTTACCCACGCCAGGCGGTCCTACCAAGCAGAGAATCGGACCTTTTAAGGTATCCACGCGAGATTGCACTGCCAAGAACTCCAAGATGCGGTCTTTTACATCTTGTAAACCATAATGGTCAGTGTCAAGCACGTCATGGGCTTTGTTAAGGTCGATTGAGACATCACTGGTTTTGTTCCAAGGGGTATCTAAAATCCACTCGACATAGTTGCGCACGACCGATGATTCAGAAGAGGCGGCAGGCATGGTTTTGAGTTTACGAAACTCATTTTCTGCTTTTTTACGCACCGCTTCTGGCAAATCGGCTTCCGCTAAACGTTTTTCTAGCTCAGCAATGTCGTCATCGTCATAATTTTCACCGCGTTCTTCATGAAGGTCAGAAAGCTCAGATTTTATCGCTTTCATTTTTTCATTTAAGAAATACTCGCGCTGGTTGTTTTCCATCTGGCGACGTACCGCTTCTTGTAATTCTTGCTCGATATTGTGCTCAGCACTTTGCTGAATCAAATAGTCTGACAACGCTTTGATATGCGCAGTCAAATCATCGACTTCCAAGAAGTTTTGTTTAATCGATAAATTGAGTGAGACACGCGTCGCAATGAAATATACCAACTCTTCAAGTTGGGTGATACGCTCAGCCACCCGAATCAACTCGCGTGAGTTACGTAGGCGATTTTCGGCATATTTGCTAAACAAAGCAACTAACGCTTCTTTGTGCGATTTTTGCGTTTTAGCGGTCATGTTCACGGTGATAGGCGCTTTTTCAAAATCGGCAAGTAATACCGCTTCTTCCTCATCGGTGTCTTGGATATCCACTAATTTTGCACGGTACAGACCTTCAATCAGCACTTTGATGCAATTTTCGTCATTTTCATGTGGCATGGTATTGACGACACGGCACACCGTACCATATTCAAATAGATTACTGGCATCAATGTCTTCAGATAGTGAGTCTTTTTGTGCCACCACCAATACTCTATTGTCAAATTCATTTTGCGCAAGCTCGACTGCTTTGACTGAAGGCGTACGACCCACAAATAAAGCAATTTGCATTTGTGGATACACCACAACGTCACGTAAAGCTAACAATGGTAGCGTCGTGAATTCTTGCGATTCAGATGATTCTGGATTTGTCATTAAAACATCATCTTGCATATACTATGTCCCCTTAAATAACACAGCAAGCAACTGACCATTTGTGAGCAAATGATGGCTTGCTGATAGACTTAAAAATATAAATGGCGTCAATGCAAAAAATTGCAAGGCTAGCGATTCAAAGGGAAAAAAAGAATATATGAAGGGATTTAAAAGGCTAAAAGTTGTGGTGGCTAAGGCAATTTTCTAGCTCGGCATAGCAAAAAGACATTTAAAATAAGCGTCAAGATAATTAAAAAAAGCCCAAATTTGACGCTTGAAGGAAAAATATCTAGCATGGCGCCATAATCTTCAATTATTAAACGCTCGTATTGGGCTTGACTTCCTCCCCTCTCTAAAGCAAGGGGATTCCTTCTGCAAGACGGTGAAGCCCCACCGCAAACCTTAAATAGTGGCAACCGCCCGTACGACACACCGTACATTTAAGGTTTTTATTTTAAACTAATCCTACCGTTAGGATTGTCAATAGACACGGATTAGCTTAAGTGTGTGTTTGGAATGTCTTACCAGTTAAGTTACTGCGTACTCGCAATTTAGTCTTAACTTAACTGTTGAGTGCAAGACATTAAATATAGTGATATGAGTATAGCAAATCTTATAGAGTTAAGCAATTGCCTTATATCCACCGCCTAAAGGCGGTGGTTTTACGGCAACGGCTGATAAAGTCACTCTAATATTGATTCATTACTGCCTAAAAATCGTCCAAGTCTTCAGAATTCACTCGGGTAAAGGCATCCGCTTGGGTTAAAAGTTGCGTTAATCTGTCGGGATTCATCACGCTGGCAATTTCTGCATCGCTTAACTCATTAAGATTTTCAGTTAATTTGGCATTATTAGTGGGTGAATCTGAAGCGGTAGTTGGAATGTTGTCATTGTTTTTTTTATCGTTCATCTAATGATTATCCATTTATTGTTTAGACACCAAATAGCGTCTAAATATCCATAGTTTACTCGGCGTGATAAGGGCATCAAGCTTGATATCCCAAGGATTGCTGTCAAGTTTGTCAACCAATTGAAAATCATAAGCCCAGCCAATTTTAAGTGGTTTGTTTTTAGCCTTGGCTAAGGTGCGGTCATAGTAACCGCCGCCCATGCCCATACGATTGCCAATTTTATCCGCTGCCACTAGCGGCATAAATACTACATCAAGCGCCGCCACTTTAACCATTTTTCCTTGCTCAGGTTGGCGCATGCCCAGTGGGTGACGAGGCAGGCGAGATTGTCGCCAAGTTTTTTGGCTAAACTCGATAAATACAAGCGGCTGATGTTTGCCAGTGACGACAGGTAAATAAATACCATAGCCGCGCTGTCTTGCCCAATCCATCAGCGGCTGGGTAGGCATTTCCCCAAAGGCATCTGCAAAAATCCCGATTTTGACATTTTTGCCAGTTAAAGCAGGATGCTGTAGCCGGTTTAAACCTCGTCGTGCTTGATAAGCCGCACGATTACGGTGGCGCTTGGATAAGCGTAGACGTTGTTGACGTAACTGTTTACGCAAGTGATGAGTATTCATAGATTCATAGTGATGATGGATTGGTTATAGACTATAGTTAAGCCTTCAGTTAAGCCATTGATAATAAATCAAAATCAAAAAAAAGCCAAATGGCTGATTTGGCTGATTAGGTTTAGTTGCTTAGCTATTTATTCACTTATTTATTTGTTTAGACACCCAAATATCATATCGCTAGTGTATAACCCATAACAAGTGTTCACTACCTGTTATTATATGTTAAGCCATTGCCTTTGAAATATTTGAAAAATAAAGCATTTTTATGACTGGTAATACTGGATTTTAATAGCCCTACAAACTCAAACTTAACCAGCAGCGCCTGTAAAAGATGATATGATTGCTGACAATGAGAATGACGGTTTATGTATACGTCTTTAAATTTTTATCTCAAGTCCAATTACCAAAGTTTGACTTGTAAGTTAGCTAGTTTGTAGTTTATGTTGCATTTTTTTAAATTGCTGTGCCAATAACTTAGGAAAAATTCATGGATGCACTCAGTATGTTGCTTGAAGATATACATTTGTATCAAACTCAGTATCACTATATACACGCCACTGGGGAGTGGTCGTTTGAGTTAGATAAAAAAGATTGTATCGTGTTTTATTTGATTACCACAGGTGGGATTAGTATTAAGGTCGATGATGTGTATCGCAACGCACACGCGCGCGATGTGGTCATGGTGCCCGGCGGCAAAAAACACCTTATTTGTGGTGTGGGGCAATCTGATATCCCATCAATTGACATTGCCCCGTTATTAACTAGCCAGACTGTTGAAACTATCAACTTGGGTAAACCCGCTATTCATAGCCAAGGTGATGAGCCAGCGCAAACAACTGAAATGGTCGCGATTGTATGCCATTACGATCGAGAGATCACGCGCCCGTTACTCAGCGCTTTACCAAAAATTTTGCCAGAAAGCGAATCAAACGATGAGCAAAAAATGATTATGCTTGATTTGGGTGTCAAATTTTTGGCATTAGAGTCTGAGCAGAACCGACTTGGCAAAATGACCATTATCAATCGTATCGCCAGTATTTTGATGATTGAGTGTGTACGCAGCTATATTGAAGACTTGCCCGAAGCGACAGATAATTGGCTAAAAGCTGTGAAAGACCCTTATCTTGCCAAGGCGTTGGCGGTCATGCATGATCGACCCGAGACCAATTGGACCATTCATAAGTTAGCCGAGGTCGCCGGGATGTCACGCAGTAGTTTTGCCGAGCATTTTCGGGAGGTGGTGGGGGTGCCGCCGTTAACTTATTTAACCGACTATCGACTTCGTCTTGCCGCGCGGTATTTACGGCTACAAGAAAATAGCATCAGCCGTATCAGTGAGTTAGTGGGTTATGCCTCCGATAGTACCTTTAGCCAAGCATTCAAACGCGTCTATAAAGTGTCACCACGAAAATATCGCCAGTCGTTTCGAACCGATAGTGTGCATTTTGCTGACAGCTTGAGCGAGCAATAAGTCGGTAGTTGAGAACCCTGAGTAACCACAAAAAAGCAGGTTTGCTGCGGTTTTGTGGTTATCGCCTCTTTTATAGCAAGCTGTATGTCTTATAGCCAGTTTATGGCAACTAAGAATGACCAGTCTATTTTCATAGCAATATCTGTTAGGTTATGTCGACAGGGGTATGATATAGTGACAAGCACTGTCCCATATTTTATCAGCTGCGATTGCCAACATGGAAACTTCAACTACCAAAGGTCAACCTGTCGAAGCACATGGCTTGCACATCAAGCCCAATCCAGAACACCCTGCGATGGACCATCGTGGTGTTAACCCAATGGATGTTACCAGCCACTACACCGCCGTGTTTCATGCACAAGAAAACGCGGTGACCCAGTATTTTGAGCACTCCCAACCCCACCAACTGTTATTTTATATCTCCAGTAAAAAATCCCAGTTTATTGAAACTAAAAAACTGCAAGTCGCCAAATATTTAAACATGCGCGATAATGTTGGGCTGATGCAACTGCAGCATTTGTTCAATAATTTACATATCGTCGATGATTTGGTGATGTCCATTAGCCATCATTTACCGCCGCAGCGACCGATTGGTTGGCAGATTGTCAGCCAAAACAAAAATTTAATGAACCTGCCAACCGTAGGCTTGCTGCCATCATCCGCTGATTTCCGTGGTCTTGAGCATAGTTTGGCGGCAACCGTGATTGAGTTTTTAGGGGTGGCATGCTATCACAATGACCGGGGTTATTTTGTCGGGCATATTTTAGGTTATCTATTTAGTTGTTATTATTTTGCCCATCTCGGTGTCAACTATTCAGTCACCCCGTTAAAAGAGGCAGCGATTCCCAATTACCCTTACCAAGTCATCAATGTGGCAGAATTGGTGAGACTATTGCAATCACTCGATGAGTCGCTCAAAGCGCAAGTTTATCAATTAGCCATCTATTGTGCGCAAATCAGTGAATACGCGGTTGATAAACGAATCGAGAAAATGCTGATTACCGAGGTCAATAGCTTTAACAAACAAGACTTGCGCGATGAGCTATCGGTATTGGTACAATATGATTGCAATGAAAACGAGTCTTTATTTCAGCCTATTAAGCCTTTAAAATAACGCTAATCTTACCCGTTGGGAACTCACATGCCCGCATTTCAGTATAAAGCCATGGATACCCAAGGCAAGTCACACCAAGGTATTCTTGAAGCCGATTCTGCTAGGCTAATCCGCCAACAACTGCGTGATAAAAATTTACTGCCTGTCGAAGTCTCACCTGTACAAAAAACCGATGTCAGTCGCAACCGATTGTGGCAAAAAGGGGTAGGTGCGTATGATTTGGCATTAATCACCCGCCAATTGTCGGTGTTGTTGGCAGCGTCGATACCGATAGAACAAGCGTTGCAAGCGATTGCCAAACAAAGCGAAAAGCCGCATGTCAAAGCGTTGATGCATGGCGTACG
Source organism: Moraxella osloensis (assembly GCF_001553955.1). NCBI lineage: Bacteria > Pseudomonadati > Pseudomonadota > Gammaproteobacteria > Moraxellales > Moraxellaceae > Faucicola > Faucicola osloensis. The sequence continues at coordinate 833,894 of NZ_CP014234.1, read as the reverse complement.
CGGCAAAGTATTGGAAGGCTATAGCCTAGCGAGCGCGCTACAAGACTCCGGTAATTTTCCAGCAATTTATATCGCCACCATTGCCGCAGGTGAGCGCTCAGGGCATTTGGATTTGATTTTAAACCAGTTAGCTGATTACACCGAAAATCGCTTTGCCATGCAAAAAAAGGTACAAGGCGCGATGGTGTATCCGATAATCTTACTGATGATGGCGGTGGCAGTGGTGGTGGGCTTGATGAGCTTTGTCGTGCCAAAAATAGTCAAAGTGTTTGAACAATCCGAGCAAGCGCTGCCGTGGATTACCCAAGTGGTGTTGGCACTGTCTAATCTCTTAACCCAATGGTGGTGGCTGATATTAGGGGGGCTAATCGGTGCGGTGTTTTTATTTGTGAAGTTTATTAAAACAGCGGCAGGCAAAGCCGCTTTTGACCAAGTTGTCTTGCGCTTGCCGGTGTTTGGTAAATTATCGCGAAATCTTAACGCATCACGTTTTGCCAGTACGTTAGCGATTTTGGTACGCTCAGGGGTGCCGTTGGTGGAAGCACTAGCCATCGGCGCGGCAGTCACCACCAATACCCATATCAAACATACCATCGCGAGCGCAACAGAAAAAGTCACCGAAGGCGCAAGCCTATCAAGCCAGCTTGAGCGCAGTAATTATTTTCCGCCGATGATGGTACAGATGATTAAAAGCGGCGAGAACTCAGGCGAGCTTGATGACATGCTGACGCGTGCAGCAGCGATGCAGCAAAATGAAGCCACCAATATGATTAGCACGCTATTGTCACTACTTGAGCCGCTGATGTTGGTACTGATGGGGGTGATAGTCATGACCATTGTAATGGCAGTGATGCTACCGATTATCAATATGAATGATTTGGCAGGCTAAAACCTAAAACCGCCAAATAATTAATGGCTAAATAATCCGACAAAATTAACCAAATCGGTATGCAAATTGTCAAAAAAGCCGTGTAAAATCCTAACACCTTATCAAAAAGCGCTAAAAATCTAAAAAATGGAAATTCGTATGTGTTGTGCTCATGTATCAAAAAATCGTCAAGCGGGTTTTACCTTAATTGAAGTCATGGTAGTGATTGTCATTTTGGCAATTTTGGCAGGTCTAGTGGTGCCCAAAGTGGTGGGTCAAAGTGACAAAGCCCGCATCAAAACCACCGAAACGGCTTTATCCACCACCTCAAATGCCATTGATATGTTTAAAGTGGACAATGGTCGCTATCCCACCACCCAAGAAGGCTTAGAAGCCTTAAATAAGCCACCACAAGGTGCCAAAAACTGGCCAGAGGGCGGGTATATTAAAGGCGGTTTCCCGAAAGATGGCTGGGATAATGAGCTACAATACGTTATCCCAGGTACCGAAGGCAGAACCTATGATTTATTCTCATTGGGCGCTGATGGCAAAGAAGGCGGCGAAGGTCAAGACGCAGACATTTTTGCTAAATTATAAGTTTGGTGCTGTTACTGGGTTAACAAAATCAGAGTCACGCACTCTGATTTTTTTTGCTAGGTTTTTGGGCGGGGATTGGCTAAAATTAGCCGTCATAATATAATTACGTGGCTTAAAACGTATAAAGTCTGAAACGTATAAATCTGAAACGTATAAATTTAAAACCTGTGAATTTAAAACATATGAGAAGTTGCCTTTGAAAAATATATCCCTTATGCCTACGCCATTGTGTTGTTTTCGAACCTTGAGTCGTCATGTCTGTTTGCTTGGTACGCTACTGGCTGTCACTAGCCTCACTATGCCAAGCGCGCAAGCGATTAGTTTAAGCGAGGTTTTTGGCGGCAGTGACAATCCCAGCTTGAGCGCCAAAGACAAGCCGCTACCGGTGCATGAGGCTTTTAAAGTCTACACTGAGCAAAAAGGGCAAGTAGTGACCATTCATGTGGATGTCAAAGCAGGCTATTATGCGTATCGGGATAAATTAACCTTACAATTACCTGACGGGGTAACAGCGACACCACTACAATTTAGTGCAGCACCGACTTATGTGGATGACCCGGATTTTGGTCGGGTGCCTGTGTTTGAACACCCCTTTACTGCCACAACCACGTTGAGCGCGGATAAGGCAATCACCTCACAACCTGCTACGGTCAAATGGCAGGGCTGTGCCAAAGTAGGGCTTTGCTATCCCCCTGAAAAGACCAAATTTGTCATCACCCAATTGGCCGCTTCCACCAAAAATGGCGCAAAAAAATCAGACGCAATGTCGTCAAAAACCGCCCAAGCCAAAGTCACCAATACTGTGGCGACGACCAATGATGCCGCCCCGACAACGACTCAGCAATCTGCTAGCTTGACCCCTGCTAAAACCGTCGATGAGGCAACTAGCCCACCGTCTGCCAAACCAGCGATTTCCGGTGGCAGTACAGCCGCAGCGGGGCAGCAAGTCGCATTGACCCCAGTGACCGATGCTTCAGCCACCGATGTCTTAACCACAGCGCAGTTAACCGCATCCGCCCCTGTCGTATCTATGGCATCGTCTCAACCTGCCCAAACAACTGTCATGACTAAACCCGCGGCTGCATCGGCGGCGGCAACGAGTTTGACAGCTAGCGCTAGCAATCAAGATATTTTTGGATTGACCAAGCATAGCGGTGTTGCGTTATTGCTGTTGTTTTTAGCGGGATTAGGGTTGGCTTTTACCCCTTGTGTGCTACCCATGCTGCCGATTGTAGCCAATATCGTTGCCCGTCAACATCGTCCATCTGCCAAAAAAGGGTTATTACTCACGGGCAGTTATGGTTTGGGTGTTGCCACCAGTTATGGCATTTTGGGCGCAGTGATTGCGTTATTTGGGCAATCTTTGGGGATACTAAACTGGCTACAAAACCCTGTTATTTTGCTAATTTTTGCAGGGCTATTTATCCTGCTTGGACTGTACATGTTGGATGTCATTCGCTGGCAACTGCCGCATGCGCTTCGTGTTAAGTTCCAAAAAATCAGCCAAATTGGGGCAAATCGACTCGGTAGCTTAAGTGGTAGTTATTTGACGGGCTTGTTCTCTGCGCTGGTTGTCTCGCCTTGTGTGACGGCACCCCTTGCAGGTGCGTTGGCAGGTGTGGCAGCGCTGGGTGATCCTGTGATGGGGTTTGCCGCATTGTTTTTATTGGGGCTTGGGCTATCCACACCGCTCATTTTACTGGGCGCCACCCAAGGTAATTTTATGCCAAAAGCAGGCGAGTGGATGAACTGGGTCAAAACCAGCTTTGGTTTGCTGTTATTTGGCGTCGCTTTATTGATGATAGAGCGTATATGGCTATCAAGCGGGATGCTGATGCTATGGGCGCTGTGGTTTGCTGTGATTGGCTTATGGCTGTGGCGCTGGCAGGGCAAAAAAGGTCAATTACTCACTCAAGCACTAGCATTGCTAGCATGGATTTGGTCAGCGTGTCTGGTGATAGGCGCTGCCTCAGGTAGTCAAGATAGTTGGCAGCCGCTTAACAAGCTTGTGAATACTTCAGGGCAATCGGCATTCACGGCAACAAAGACCACCCAAACGATTACAATCACTAAACTGTCAGAGCTTGAACCCTTGCTTACGCAATATCCAAAGCTAGTCGTCGATGTCACCGCAGAGTGGTGCATTGAATGTCGTATCATGGATAAAATTTTTGCCAACCCGCCGCAAAGTTTAGCCAGCTGGCAAGTTGTCAAACTCGATGTGACTGACAATACGGCGGATAGCCAAGCAATCTATAAAAAACTAGCCGTGTTCGGTCCGCCTGTATTGTTGTTTTACCAAAACGGTCAACTGGTAGCAAGACAAAACGGTGCAGTCAAACGCTCTGATTTTGAGCAACTTTTGTCCCAATTAAATTAACTCTAAACTCAGTTAAAGAAAATTCAGTTCAAGAAAACTCAGTTCAAGAAAACTCAGTCAAATGATTCATTGACCCATTCAACCATAAAGGTTAAATAAAAATTGAACTATCACTTAGCAAAGTCTATAGCCATCCCGTTAACTTTCGGGGTGCTAATTTTTGTCACTGGGTGTTCCCATGAAGGCAATGCCGACCAACAGCCAAGGCAAAATAAAAGCCAAAACCAAAGCGGAAATAGCCAGTTAGCAAGCCCAAATTCACCGTTAGTGGACTCAAAGTCCAATCAACAGACGGCTAAAAATTCAGCAAGTTATACTGACAAAAAACGTCAGGCAACAAATATTCAATGCAACAACGCCGTCATTAATCAAGCTTATCAAGCCAAAAATCCCAGCGTTAAACGACAGGTATTAGGGTGTGGTACGGTGATTAAAGTGCTAAAAGACGATAATGAGGGTAGCCGCCATCAAAAATTTTTGGTCAAAATTGATAACTACCCAAACATCACGGTGTTAATTGCCCATAATATTGATTTGGCACCGCGCATCGAGGGTATTCAAGCCAACAATCCCATTCGTTTTTATCCTCCGTTGCCGTAAAACCACCGACTTTAGGCGGTGGATATAAGGCAACTCATACACTATAACGCTTGCATAAATTTTGCTAAAATAATTTGCATGAAAACACTCAAGCTACGCATACGAGATAAACACACAGCAAAGCTTAACCGCCTAAGCGGTTCGGTCAATTTCGTATGGAACTACGTCAATGACTTGAGTTACAAGCACCTACAAAAAACTGGTAAATTCTTTTCAGCTTATGATTTGAACGAATACACCAAAGGTAGCGGTGAATTACTGGGGTTACACTCGCAAACCATTCAAGCCATCAATGAAACCCACGCCAAAGCTAGAAAACAATTCAAAAAAGCTAAACTATCATGGCGAACCAACAACCCAAATTCAAAACGTAAATCATTAGGTTGGCTACCATTTAAACAATCTGCCATTAAGCATATTGCCACGCACCAAACAGGCAAAAAGGGCTTAAAATCCACCTTGCAACTAAGCCTAGCCAAAGGACAAAAACTAGTCATTGACCTATGGGACAGCTACAACCTTAGCCTATACCAAATCAACACATGCGAATTGGTACAAGACAGCCGTAACCGTTGGTATGCCTGTATCACCGTCAAAGACTACCCCAAGACACAATGCGGTACAGGCAGTGTAGGCATTGACTTAGGACTTAAAGACAGTGCCACCGCCTCAAATGGCAATAAATTACAAATCAAACAAACGCTCAAATATGCTAAAGCGTTAGCCATTGCTCAAAGAGCTAAAAACAAACAACGTATCAAGGCTATCCATGCCAAAATCAAAAATACACGCCAAGACCTCATCCATAAATTCACCACCCAATTAGTCAAGGACAATGCCCTAATCGTGGTCGGTGATGTGAAAACCACCCAATTTAACAGTAAAAAAAGCAAACTCGCCAAATCGGTTTACGATGCAGGTTGGTTTGAACTCAAAAGGCAACTGACCTACAAATGCGAGAACGCAGGTTGCCGTTTTGAAATCGTGAATGAGAGATACACGACCCAGCGATGTTCGTGTTGCGGGGAAATCACCGCCAATAGTCCGAAAGGTAGAAAATCGCTTGGAATAAGAGAATGGATATGTGCTTCGTGTGGCACATGGCATGATAGAGATATCAATGCCAGTAAGAACATTCTTGCGGTCGGGCTTGACCGTCTTGTAGAAGGAATCCCCTTGCTTTAGCAAGGGGAGGAAGTCAAGGTGAATATATTTATAACAATAAAGGTGGCGTTGTACATTGGACACACCGTGACCCCGCTAGCCGTCATCAAGACGGTTGGCTTGAGTATCAAGGTCAGCAGTATCATTAGAATTACCCATACAAGCACCCATAGAAATACCAATAATTGACGAGCCAATAGTTGATTAAAACTTTACTTTACTGTTAAAAATTATTATGCATTTGTTAACTATTTTTCATCAATTTTTGCTATCATGAACGATATTTTTGTAAGAAGGTCAACCTATGTTACAACTTACGCTTTACCGCACTGCTTTATCGCTTGCTATACTAGCCACACTAACAGTTACAGCAACTACGCAGGCAAAAACTTCAACAAAAGCTTCAACAAAAGCTTCAACAAAAGCTTCAACAAAACCCTCAACACAAGATTCAACAAAAACTTTAATAACAACAACCGTTATTCCTGTCGACGAGCAAACGCTGCTAACCTGTTCAAAAATCACTGACAATGTCGCGCGTCTAGCTTGTTTTGACAAGATAAGCGTTGGTAAAATCGAACCCGAAGCCAAGGCGCCCCTTGATATTGCCAAAACCTTGAAAGTGAGTATCAAAGAAGGTAAAGCAGTGCCCGTGTTAGCCGTGGATCAAACGGCAACCGTCTTGACTCCCACTAAAAACGAGCAAAAAAAACTGGATCATTTAGTGCCCAACAAGCAAGACAAAACAATCTTAAAACAAGTGGGGGTGACTGCAACGGATGTGGAAAAATATACGCCACTGAGTGTGTTATATGACTTGGATAAAAATGATCCCAAAGGGATACTGACGATACGTCCACATTTGCCCATGTATGTCATGCCGCTTTGGTACAACGCGACGCCAAACTATGATATTCATTCACCCACCCAAGATCATGTTCGCGCATCGAAAGATTCTTTGCAGCACTTAGATAGCAAGCTGCAAATTTCAATGAAAACCAAGCTTGCCCAAGATGTGTTCGATACCAATGCCGATGTTTGGCTTGGCTATACCCAGCAGTCTTATTGGCAAGTGTACAATGGTAAGTATTCAAGACCTTTTCGCAGCTCAGATTATCAGCCAGAGATATTTTTGACACAGCCTATCAAGGGTAATCTGCCTGGAAATGGGTCATTAAGAATGTTAGGCGCGGGGCTCGTGCATGAATCAAATGGACAATCAGACCCGTTATCCCGTTCTTGGAATCGTATCTATGCGATGGCAGGGACGGAGTGGGGCAAACTCACCGTGATTCCAAGACTGTGGCTCATCGCATATGAAAACAGTAAAGACTCGGATAACCCAGATATCGGGGACTACATGGGCTATGGCGATGTGCGTTGGTTGTATCCGCTTAATGACCAAAGCACAGTGGGTGGTGTGATGCGTTATAATCCAAGTACCAATAAAGGCGCTATACAGGTAGACTACGCCTATCCATTGAAAGGCGGTATGAAAGCGATTTTACAAGTATTCCATGGCTATGGTGAAAATATCCAAGACTATAATCATAAGAGCACCAATATCGGTCTTGGTATCATGTTCAATGATTTTAAAGGGCTTTAACTGCGTTTATGGCAATCATAGCCCCCTTGCCTTGGTGGCGATTGCCCTTTGCCATGGCGCTAGTGTATCAAGCGAAAGTTCATCACCGTTGCCAACTATGTGGCATCAATGATTGCGCTGCAGCAGGCTTTGATAACTTAGCACCGCGTCATCATGACCATTGGTTCAATCGACAGCAATTTCTTTGTCAGCCATGCCATAGCCAGTTTGCATGGTCCACGTCATTTTTTACTTTGCAACTAAAGCAAACGTCACTGCGTGGCGTAGCTAGCGGCTACTATCAATATCCCCTCAATAAAATCATGCTTGGGTACAAAAATGGGCAGCAATTACATCATCTGCCCGTTTTGGTTCAGGCTATCAGACAACTGCATATTCCCAAAGGTTGTCATTCAAAAAACTCTTTAATCGTTAAAGTGCCAACAAGTCTACAGCGCATTAGGCAACGCGGCTTCGATCCGCTTGCCATTTTAACCGCTTATCTAAGCTTTCACTGGCAAATCCCTGTTTTTACGGGTGTGCAGCGAATGGACCGACCTCACCAGCAGGGTCTAAGCCGAGAGGAGCGTTTAGATAATATCAAAGATGCGTTTTCTCTGACAGATATGCCCCCTAGCAAAAATTTGATTTTGTTTGATGATGTGGTCACCACAGGTGCCACCCTGTCTGAATTGGCTAATCTACTCACAAATTATTACCCATCTGCCCATATTCATGCGTATTCAGTCTTGCATGGTAAGGTTTTGCATTAGGTCCTGCTTGTGTGTTTGGCGACCAAACTTGCACCGCCATATTGTTAAAGCTTGCAGATAAAGGCGGGCTACCAATGGGTTGTTGGAAGGATGCTTTAAAAGACTAAGCTAAAAATGATTTGATAATACGTGAGTGACCTTTTGTCCTAATTCACTTAGCAACGATAAGTGGCTTAGGTAAATTACCGTTAGTAAACTTTAGGTATGACAATTAACAAAAATACCGCGATAATAGGTATATTTTTTGCTTTAATGTTAGAATTATTTGTGCTAGCAAACATGGTATGATAGGTCGTTTATTGAGGGATGTGGATGGGTATCGTGATGAAAGTTTTGAACAGACAGTATCATCGTAACCAAGGTCGTGACCAAGGTTTTACGCTGATTGAGCTTGTCATCACCATTGCGATTATAGCTATCATTGCCGCGATGGCAGCGCCCAGTATGCAAAAACAGATACAACAAGCGAGAATCAAAGATGGGGCAAACATCATTGAAGCTGCGCTAAAAGATGCTAGAACCCAAGCAATGATTGCTCAGCGATCTACTAGGGTAGTGCTAACCAACAGCGCATCAAGCAAAAAAATTACCGTATTGTATGTAAAAAGGTCGTCAACGGATGCCGATGAAATGCTATCTGATTATAGGCTAGACAAAAATTTGACGATTACCACTAGCCCGACTGCCTTAACTGCAGTTAGTTTTACCCCTTACAAAAAAGCTTACCAAGGGGACACGGGAACAGGGACTCTTACAGATAGTTCGACCAGTTTTTCAGTGTGTTATGGCGCTGGGTCTGATAAATATACCATTACGGTCGATGCAAGCAGTAATATTGTCACTCGCAAAAATGGGACGTGTTCATGAACTCACAAAAAGGTATTGGATTGGTTGAAGTTTTGGTAGCTTTACTTTTACTTGCGATTGCTGTTTTGGGATTTTCGGCAATGCAGATGACCGCTATTAAAGCGACCAGTGAAAGCATGATGCGTAACCGTGCAATGGATGTCATAAAAACATTATCAGAGAGTATGCGCAGTATGCCAAACTCCAATACTGTCTTTAAGACAACTTTGAATAATAAATTCACAGCTGTGACAATTGCAGACACAGATAACCCAACAAATAAATTTTGTGAAAGTGTGGTACAGGATGAAAATCTACAAGAGTGCTTAAACGCGTCGACGAGCAAAAAATGTACGCAAGATCAGACGGTTGCTTTTACTGTGAATAATATGGTTAAAGCATCTTGTGCAAAAGATATTTCATTGAATATGATCACCTGTCCAAATACAACTGGCGTTAATGAACGTCAATGTATCATTGCAGCATGGGGTGATACGAAAGCTCAGATAGGCTCAAATATTAGGGATTGTGCAGATGACTCGGGTATTTACAAATCTGGTGCAAGTTGCCTTATTATGGAGACTTATTGATGGTTAAAGTAAATACTAACTTCGATAAGAATGATAAAAAATTTTTTTTATCTTCTAATAGTGGTTTTACGCTAATTGAATTAATGATATCTCTAGTATTAGGTTTAATTATTTCAGCTGCCGTAATGCAGATTTATCTCATAAATGCAAAAACAAGTGCTACGCAAAAAGCTAATTCCGATATCATTGATGCTAGCGTTTTTGGAATACCCTTGCTAGAAAATCATTTAAGATTGGCAAATCTAGGTACTGCCGATAAAGTTACCAGTGATGAATATGGTGCGGGCATTATTATGGCTAGTAAAAATATCGAAAACGTTAAAATTATCAAAGGCACTTTAAATACTGATATATCAGACAAACTATTTACCAAGTCAGGGGATATTACTGATAAAGGTACAGATAATGAATGGACAGGTGTTAGCAATGTTGATAAGGCAAGCGGTCAACTTACTATTCAGTTTCGAGCACCCCAAAAAATGTATGATTGTGAAGGAAATGTCGCACTGGGACCTAGACAAGTTACCATCAATGGCGTCAAAAAAACCATTGATGGGCAAATAGTTGTGGAGCGGTATTATCTCAGAGCGTCTGACAATACAAAGCCTACCGAGTTGTCACTTTATTGCGACGCTGGAAAATATATTACTGAAACGATTGATGACTATACTGAACAAGGGGAATCGAAAATCGCTTCAACCATCCTTACTGATAAAAATATTTTAAAAGATTTTGGAGATGCTGGAGGCATAATAGTCCCCAACATCGACTATTTTGATATTTTACTAAAAACAAAATTGTCTGATACAGAATACAGTTATTATACGGTCAAAGAGTATTTGGCTTTAAAAGCCGCTTTGCCACCTATTGTAGGGATTAAAATTGCTGGAATTACTCGATCTTCAAAAGGCAGTGTTGGAGATATTAGTAATCAAGTAGATTTTTATAATGTATTAGGTCAAAAAGTTAGTTTAAAAGATTCATCTAATTCAAATAAATCCTTTAGCCGTGCTGTATTTGAACATGAAATAGCTTTACGTAATGCTCGTTAAAAAGCTACAGAGGAAGGAAACATGAGTACACGCACTAATTTTAAGTTGCACTCCCAATCTGGAGCAGCCCTAATCGTAGTATTGTTATTTTTAGTACTAATAGCTTTGGCAGGTGCGATAGCAATTCGACAAAGTAATACTGATTTAAAATTGGCAACCGCAGATCAAATTGATACCTTGTTACTTAATACATCTGATAATACCCATAAAACGATGGAAAATATTATAAATGCAAGTCCAACAGATGCAAAGGCTATAACTCAAAAGAATATTATGTTAGGTCCTTTTGGAAGTTTTGGCTATTTTATGGGTATTGGTAATAATAATCGTGGCGATCAAGTCGTATTTTGTTATCGTCCAAACAATAACTATTTCTTTAGAATGAGTGAAGCAACTATCGTTACCCCTAATGGTGGCAGTAAATTAGTATCTGGTTCTGGTACAGCAGGGTTTTGTAATCCAGGTAAGTCAAGCGATTATACCAACGCTCGCAAGAATGTCATGACCCAAGTAGCGGTAACCATGCCAAGTGATAGCACAGCGTTGTTAGGAGAAGCATTTGAGCATGTACCATTGGGTAAAAGTGTATCGACTTCTGATGTTCTAAGTTCATCTTATAAATTCAGAATTTTTAGTACGTCGTTATTGCCTAGTTTAGCACAGTCGTCTACATCAGATGCTGATATTAATAATTGTCTCAAAAAACCCAATGAAAACCCGAGTGATTATGGGTTTACAGAAAAAAATGATCAAGGTGTAGATGAGGCTAAATCTTATGATGAAACTGTATCAGCTTGTCTAGCTAAAAAAGGCATTCCTGCAAAAACCGTTGTCGAAGAGGCAACGCTGGAAAACAGACAGACGCCGACTACTTGTAATGACTATGGCAAAGGGAATGGTAAGTTAAGTGTTGGCTGCCAAAATCTGCTAAATGCCAACGAAGATGGCACGCCAAAGTAAGTTTATGGATTAATGATATCAAAGTTTTTTACAAATTTAGGCTGATAGAGGTGGATGATGAAAAACAAGGCGAGTTTAATTAACGCGACACCTGACCAATTTACGTTTAAGCTCTCTACTTTAGTGGCTGCTTTAGTCGCTGTAAGTGTGCCTGTGGCGACTGGTGAAGCGGCTGTCAGCTATGATGCTGCTGGTACTGCTACATACTCTAAGACGGGGGATTTGTCTATTTATCAGCCGCCTGTAGGTGATGTGAAACCAACGATTATGTTGATGCTGGATAAATCAGGGAGTATGGATGGTAGTTATAGTTTTCTACAAGATTTGCCTACCGCCAATATAACTCGCTGGAGAGTGAGAAAATGTACCGCTTACTTTTTTGGAATCTGTATATCTCCTGTAGATGAATATTACGACCAAAAGAATCAAATTACTAATACAAAAGATTATCGAGATGCGACTGAAGTTACTGACAAATCTATCGCAAACTTTAAAGGAGCAAATGGTCAGAGTTGTGTTTTTGGCCAACAAAGTGATGATTTTGCAAGGCTATATAACCCACTTGAAGAAACAGTCAAGATTTCTGATATTGATGGAGAAGCGATTTCACCAAGCATTGATATCAAGTTAACCTACTGTAATGACACAAGCACAAATCCGCAAACAAAAGTCTATGACCGCATCTCTAATTTAAAGTTAGCCTTGATAGATGTTCTTCAAAATGAAAGTTTAACCAACAAAGTACAAATAGGGGTAGGCTCATTTGGTTATCCAAATAGTAATGCTCAATATGGACTAATTAATAAGCCTGCCAAGGTGTTGGATACAGCTCAAAAAAAGGATATTTATACCTTTATAAGTGGACTTTCCGCAAGTGGAGGTACACCAACGGCAAGAGCGTTTAATGAAGCAGGAGCCTATTTACTAGGTAAAAATACAAATAGTGGAGGTAATTCTTATAGTGGTTTTAAAAACACTTCAGACAGTACCATTGTGGATGGAACAAATTATAGAAAACCCAATTCATCACAATGTGCGGGTAATGGCGTTTATCTGTTGACAGATGGTACACCAAACACTGCTACGACAAATGATACACCAGCAAATTATTACACACAAAGAATGATGCAAGATGTAATGGGTTCATCATATAGTTGTACTGGAATGATGAGCAATACTGGTACAGATTTTGGTGATGACTCTGGATGGAGTTGTATCGGCGATTATGCAAAAGCTTTGAATAATAAGGGTATTAAAACAGCGATGGTTGGATTTGGTGCTACTTTTAGTGGTGTAGATAAACCAGCCAATTATACTGTCAATCCTTTGACTTTATCAGATGGAACAATCTACCAAAAAAAATATTATGATTGCAGTAAATTAAGTGCAGAACCTGATGCAAAAAACTCATGCAATGTCGGCATGGAATCAGAAGACCCCAAAACGGGCTTTACAGGTTATAGTAATGTTGGTGGCTACGGTCAAGGGGGATTCTATTATGCCAAAAACTCACAAGACATCGTCGGCAGTATCCTAGCCTTTATATCAAAACTCGACAATTCAATACCTAGTATTCCGTCCGGTACGATTACTATCCCGCAAGACCCACTTAACCCAATCAATCTACAGCCTTACGCTTATTTGCCGATGATTGAGCCAAAAGTAAACAGCGGATTGACTATTTGGCCAGGCAACCTAAAAAAATATGAAGTGAATCAAGGCACCTTGTATGGCAAAACAAACCCTGCCGATACCACAGCGTCTTCAAGATTGTACATTCAGCCCAAAGATGCCAATGGTAATGTGATTGCAGGTTCTTTCCCTACCAATCTCAACCCTTCTACCCTTGATTTATGGAGTACAATCCAAGCGACAGAACTGGATAAAGATGGTAACACTATTAATGTCAATGACAGAGTAACATCAGGTGGCTTCTACGCCAGACTGATTTCGCCTGTCGCGTCGTCAAAACCCGCAGACAATAGCACAAGAAATGTCTATATAGAAAATGGTACAGGTTTGCTAAAAGTCGGTGTGTCTTCTGGAGAGCTGGTTGGATTTGACAAAATAAGCCAAACAGACTATGCGCAGACGCTGACAGATTCTTCTGGCACTACTTTTAATGACAAAGCTGTCAAAACCAAAATTTATCTGCTCAACTTTTTGGGCTATGACATAACCAAGACTGATGATGAGATCAAAGCAATAGCTAATGCTACGAATGTTGAAGCTGAGTTAAAAAAACTCATCACCACCCCGAGTGGCAATATCAGAGTACTCGGAGGTATCGTACACTCGCAACCAACGCTCGTCACTTATAGTGGTAAAATCAATGCCCCAAACAAACCCGACCCAGAAGATCCCACAAAAATTGCTGCAGACGCAGGTCAGGTATCGACAAAAGATACAGACCGAGATGACTACTTAGTATTTGGCTCGATGGATGGTGCGTTGCATCTTGCCAAATCTGCTACAGGCGAAGAGGGTGTTGCGATTATTCCTAAGATTATCCTAAAAAATCAGCTGGCTGCACTAAAAAAAGACAGCAAAGAAGGCACCGATGTCCCTAAATTTGGTGTAGATGCCCCTTGGTCAACCAAAGCAAATTACAAATATACGTTTAATAAAGATGGTAGCGGTACTGTCTCAGCCTCAGATGTCCAGATATTTGGCGGATTAGGTAGAGGCGGTATGGGATTTTACGGATATGATGTCAGTACAGTTGGTACCCCAACTCAAAAATTTGCTATCACAAATACTACGACAGGTTTTGAACGTATGGGACACATCTTTTCCAAACCAGTCGTGGGTAAAATACAAGTGGGTAGTACCAAGTCAGATATCAAAGACGTGTTAATCTTTGGCGGTGGTTATGATCTTTGTTATGAAGACCCGACCTTTAAGCTCAATGCCACTGGTAACAAGTTCGCGGAATGCGATTTAAAAACATCAGCACAAGGCAATGCTGTCTATATTGTAGATGCGTCAAATGGTAGTTTGATTGCCTCATTTTCTAGCAGCACTGCAGCAGGCAAAAATGTCAACGTTGCAAAGATGACGCATAGTGTAGTCAGTGAAATCACCACCCTAGACCGAGATAATGATGGTTTGATCGATCATTTATATTTTGGTGATTTGGGCGGTCAAATATTTCGCATAGATTTGCAAAATGGTAAAGCATTGAATACGACCCCTGCTATTAATACCTTAGTACGCCGAGTCACGCGTGTGCTCAATACCCAAGACTTTAAGGCAGATGGTAGTAACAAACTAATTGATAAAGGATTGCAGTATCGTTTTTATAATAAGCCATCGGTGAGTTTTTATAAGCCATCAGGCTACACAGTGAGAATGGCAGTAGTCAATATTGCTTCAGGTGATAGAAGTAATCCATTGTCACGAGACCGTGACATAAATACTGCCGATAGAGTGTTTGGTATATTTGACCGCGATATCGCACGTCAAGACTTATATGGTGATGATAAAAAGATAACTGATCCACTGAAAACTTCTGAACTGACCATGGATAACTTAGCTACCCTGCCTTTTGATAATTTAACAAGTACATCAGGTACAAAATTAACTAAAGCTGATGCTATTAGTGCTATGAAGGCAGGTACGTATCAAGGCTGGAACTATCCGTTGACCTACTTTGATGGCTATGGCAATGTCAAATATGTCAAAAGTGTGGGCGATGGTTTGTCGATTGGTAATATTTACTATATGACAGCCTATAGCCCAGAAATGGCTTATGACACTAATGTCAGCAGTTGCTCTGCTCAAGTCATTGGTGGCTCTGAGCGACAGATGTATTGTTTACCCTGGGGAGTTTGTGAACAAAAAGCGGGTACAACTGCTGATAATTCTACAAATGGTATGGGCGGCTACATTAGAGCAGGTAAAGGTATCCAAGAGCTTACGTTAGGGGCATATAGTAAAGAAAAAACAAATATACAAATGTTGATAGGTAATCAAACGCTGAAAGAAATAATTGATAAATCCAATCGATCAGACTTTGGACAGCGAAGTAAAACTACCTTGACAGGTGATGTCGTGCCAATCAAACAAGGGGTAAATACCACCGGATCGGATTTAAAAGGCGAGCTTGGCATGGGTAGTGGTACGCCGGACGTGATAGGCATTGATTTTGGTTTAGTACCAAAACGTTGGTATCAAAAGCAAACAAATTAAAAGTCATTGGGAGTCCTTGCGTGGAACGGATAGTGAATAGCAGGCATCACGGTTTTACTTTGATTGAGATAATGGTGACAGTAGCTATGATTGCTATTTTAGCGTCAATTGCTATTCCTAGTTACCGTCATTATATAGTGCGTAATGCAGAGTATGAAGCCCAATCTCAAATGAAGCAATTGGAGATTGAGCTTAGTCGCTGGCTTAGCAAAAATTTAACTTATAAAAACTTCCAGCCCATGAAGAGTGTCACATCAGGCGGTGCGGTTAATTATGGATATGATGGTACGGACAATAATTTTCTCTATAGTCCAAAAAATAGCGATCAAAACACCTATCGCTATCAGATATTTATCGTCGATGGCTCAAGTAATAAAAGCCTTGTCGCTATTGATGAAGAGGGTAAAGTAAATAGTGTGACAGGACGCAGTTGGAAAATGTTTGCCATTCCGAATAGCAGTTTGGGCACAGCTCATAAGTTAATGTTGAGTAGTAGTGGCGTCCAATGTAAAACTAAAAATAGTGACACTAGCGTTACCATCGCATCAACCAACTGTGGTACTTATTCGGAGACTTGGTAATGAAAAATCGATATCGCCAACAAGGCTTTACCCTAATCGAGCTGATGATAGTGGTGGCTATCATCGGTATATTGGCGGCGATTGCGTATCCAAGCTATCAACGCTACGTGATCAAGACCAAACGCACTGATATGATGGCAGAAATGCAAAATATCGCCTCACAGATTGAATCACGTAAACTGGCACAAGGCAGTTACACGAACGCAGGCACGGGATTAGATGGGAGCTTCCCTAGAAGTGGTACAGCATTATATACCATCACCCTAGCACCCACCCCCCTCACTAACCGTTGGACAATTACAGCGACACCTATTAGTTCATCGCAGATGGCAACTGATGGTACGCTCACGCTAAACGCGCAAGGAGTCAAGTGCCGAAATACCTCATGTGGTATGGGTCAAGAATGGAATAACTAGCTTGTCAAGCTAGACATTGAACAATTTTTGGCAGTATGGACAATATTTAGGTTCGGTGGTATAAAATACTGACCAAGGCGGTGAGAAGTGATTATGAGCAGCTGAAACAAGATTATAAGAAATTGCTGGAAAATTTTGAGTTAAGGCAAAGCACTCGGACTATTTGATTGATATAGCCACTCAGTTTATGAACTTAGTGGCTTTCTAATAAATGGCGTTAAAAAATATGCCGTTAAAATTATTGCCACGGTCTGAGATCTACTACTTTGATGATGCTTGCAGATTCTTTGTTGACTAAAACCACCATATCGACAATATTGATATTTTAGAATAATTGATAACCATACTCCCAAAATCGGGGGGGTGTTGATGGTAAACTTTCAGATAAAGCAGATGTATAAAAAAACAAATAAATAAAAGCCAGAGCAATTGAAATATAGGCTATATACCCAAAAACTTGGGAAACTGTTGAGGCTTCATATGTTGATGGATGAAAAGAAGCCGCATGTTGAAATTCAGGATTTTTAAGTAAAAAGACGAATAACCATAAAAGTGCAACTTGTGTAACAGGATAAATATGTATACCTGAAAAAGATAAGTCGATACTTACTGCTATAAAAGCTGAAATTACAAAATAATTTTCCTTAAGATTCCATTTTATTCTTTTTAAAATATTCCAAATGACCAAAATAAGAAAACCAAATCCTATTAAGCCTGTTTCTGTTAAAACTTGAATAAATAAATTGTGTGGATGTGCTGAAATCACACCTGAATACTGATCTAATTGATAAAACCCGCATCCAAAGATTGGATTTTGTGACCAGCATTGAAAAGCACTTACCCAAAGCTCATAGCGTCCACTCGTTGATTCTCTAACAATTGAACCTACAATAGAAGCAGAATGACTTGAAAAAAATAAAATAGAAAAATATGCAAGCCATGTAGCAACATAAGTGAATAATAATTTAAATCGCGCCGCATGGTTAAAAATACATACGCATGCAATAAAAACACTATACGCTAAAGTTGCTGAACGACCACCATCTAAAAGAATAGATAAAAATGCCAAAAACAAAAAAATTAAATAGATATTTTTAAATTTTTCTTGTTTTAAATAAAACCAAACTGCAAAAATAGATAGCACTAAAAAATAGCTATTATAGACTCGAATATTCCATGGCATAGGATACCAATTTGGATAAACGCCACTTAGGATAAACTCTGTAATAGCAATAGGTAGCATCAAAAAAATAGAAAAACTTAACCAGATTAAAAGTTTGGATAAAAACTCATTGTAATTTAAATTAAAAAAAGCCTTATAGAGTAAATAAAACAAAATAAGTTCATAAAAAATATAAGAATAATTTGACCAAAATAAAAAACCTAACAAGGTAAAAATAAGAAAACAAAATTCATATTTAGAAAAGTAGTTCTTTTTATGAATTAAACCATAAAGCCCTAAACCAATTAACAGAAAAACTTCTAAAACCCTTAATTCGTTATAAAAATTAAAACTATATATAGAAAAACCCACAATAAACAACAAAAAATAAAGAGCTACGAATAGCTCTTTATTTTTAAAATGTTTAATTAAATTAAACATTAGGTCCCACGGCAGTTTGCAGGTAAAAATTTTGCAGCAACTGTTGTACCAGTTCCACCACACCGCCAATTTACTTGAGAACCCGCACTTGCTGCAGCACTTAAATTTAATGCTGTAGTACCATCTGCACCAACTGGCGTAAGTGTTAAGTTATTTGAACCAGTAGGAACAACCGCTGGCTTATATACAATTGTAATTACACCAGCCGCATCACTTGTGATAGAAGCAACATTTTTATTACCCGCTAAAGCTGTCGCATCCATTGGAGATGCTCCTATTGATGCACATGTAGTTGCATCAGTACATGCCATGCTAGAAGGCCCTTTACTTTGGAAACTTTCAGCAATAGCCGTTTTTAAACCATTTGATAAAGTCAAGCCTTCAGAAATCTTAGCTCGAATTGTATAATCCTGATAAGCAGGAATCGCAATCGCAGCCAAAATACCGATAATAGCGACAACGATCATTAATTCGATAAGGGTAAAACCTTTTTGAGCGTTCATAAACATTCTCCACAAATGTTATTAATTTAATTATAAGCTTTGTAAGCTATTTTATACTTAGCACTAAACGTGCCAACCTTTATTATAGACAATTTACACAGAAAAACAGCAACTTGTGCATAAAAAAATTCAGATTATAAATTCATCTCCCTATTTTTATTAAAAACTGACAATTATTGTCAGGTTGGATGCTATTCTTTGGACAAATATTGTCATGGGGTGATTTGCATCACGTATTGTTTGTTTCTGTTTGGGTATAGTGATAGCGTAAATTTTTACTTTTAAAAGCTTACCAAACAGATAGGGTAGTTCTATTAGCTATAAAAAATCAAAAAATTCTTAAAGTCGTTGACAGGCGTCCTTGGTAGTATCAAGATATAAATTTCATTGCTGAATCGAATACTTATTTTATAAAAAATGCTAAACTACCCCGTTTAGCATTTTTGCGTTTAACCTATACGAAAATCCTATGCTGTCATCTACGCCACCCCAAACCCTCAATCAAGATACTCGACTGTTTACCTTATTCATGGGGTTAGCCATTTTGACCTATCTCATGCCTTGGCATTCGCCACTGGGTCGAGATTTTGTGGTCAACGCCACCGCATTTGGGTTTGTGAGTTTGGCAGTCGCGGCCTTTTTTTGGCAAAATCCCATTACAAAGGTGAGCAAATCTGTGCTCACTTGGTTGCTGCTAGCAATACTGATTGTATGTCAGCCATTATTCAATCATATCGCTTACCCTGATGCCTTAATCTTTCCGGTGATAAGCTTGGTGGTGGTTGCCTTGACTGCGTTGATAGGCAGCCAGATTGACAATAAAGCGAATTTATTAAACCGCCTGTTTATTGCGGTATATCTCATGGCAATCATCACTTTTATGATTCAAATGATGCAAACCCAAGGCTATCAGATTGATTATAAAGGCTGGGTGATAGCCCGTGGTAACGCCAATGGCGGGCGCTATGATGGCAACTTTGGACAAGCCAATCACGCAGGCTATGCGTTTGTGTTGGCGCTGTGTGGGGTGATTTATCAACTGCAGCAGTCGTTTCAAGAAAAGTTGAATGCGCCGCAGTGGCTGATTGGTCGATACCGACAATATGCGCGGTTTGGCTTGATGGTATTGTTTGTGATATTTACCATCGGGCTTGCCTTGACACAAAGTCGGGCGGGTCTGGTGATGATGTTGGCGGTGATTCCCATTTTCTTTTTGACCCAGCCAATAGCGTGGAAAAGCAAACTATCGGCTAGCGTTTTTGGTCTTATTGTATTTGTGCTGTATTATATGGGCGCAAGCTGGCTTAGCAATTATAGTAGCGCCAATCAGCTTGGGGCAGTGAGCCGTATGGCGGGCGGGCAGGGGAACCGCGCGGCGATGAGCGAACGCGCCATGATGATATTTCATGACCATGTGCTCACCGGGGTCGGCTGGAACAACTACATGGGCGCAAGCGTTGATTATGCCCAATATTTTAAATGGCCAGAGATTGCCGACCATTCCCACAATTTTGCCACCATGATTTTGGCGGAGCTAGGGGTGTTAGGCGCACTGTGCTTTGTGCCGATTGTTTGGGTGCTAGTGCGGGCGATTCATCTGCGCCATAGCAGCGAAAGCGCCATTGCCCTGGCGTTTGTCATCGCAAGTATCTTGTATGCCAGTGTAGAATACCCGTTATGGTATTTTCGTTATCTCGCGGTGTTTGCCTTGTTTTTGGCGTTGATTGATCAGCGCAACTGGCAACTTGTGTGGCAACCCAAACTCACAAAAGCCATGTCGGTGGTCATGATTGGTTTGGCGATGCTATCAGGCTACTATATTTGGCAATATTTTCAGCTCAATTATTTGGATTATAATCGCTTTATCAAGCATACCAATCATCTAAATCAAGACAAAGCAATTGACTACCAAAATGACGTGTTTGGCTTTAGCGCGTATCATGACCGTATCCTTGCCATGCAAGTGCCGATTAATCGCAATCAGGCAAGCGTCAAAGAAGCCATCTTTGAAGAGGTGCTAAATACCGATTCTTCCCAGTATAATATATTGGCTTATGCACAGTTCTTAGCCTATAAAGGTGACCAGCAAGCGGCATTAACACATATCAAAGCGGCTTGTGTCATGGTAAAAAATTTGTCCGATTGTGATAATGTCGCGACCGATTTGGGCAACCTTGCCAAACAAGATCCTGCGACATTTGCAGCTTTATACCGTGAGTTTAGACAATGGCGTGACGCCAACCCTGAAAAAACAGGACTTAAACCATAATGCAGCGGGTAATTTTCTTGTTATGGCAAAATCTTGTATTCCGCCTCATCGTGGGCTGGTTGGTTGTGGTGGTGTTGCCCGCCTTGCTGATGTGGCGAATGCGCTTTTTGCAGGGGCGCTGGCTACTGACTGAATTTAACAGTATGGTGTTAGCCACGTTGGGTGTCTTGCTAGTTACCCTTGGTCTGCGCAAACTCACCCAGTTTCCAGGTCAACGCTCCATCGGTTTTGTGTTGCCAACTTTATTGTTGGTGATGATGCTGTTAGGCATGGTGATTATCGTTTTTCGGTTGCCGTATTCGCTGTATTATTTTGGCTTATCGGGCGTTATCGGGGCAGTGTTTTTCTTTTTATCGTTTTTGCTGGAGCAAAAAGCGCACCAACCTTATATGGCTTATATTCCACTGGGACATTGTCAAAACTTTGAAGCGATTTTTCAAATCCATTGGCTGCGTCTTGAAAAACCGCATTTGGATGCCATACAATCCAAAAAAGTGCAAGCGATAGTAGCAGACCTGTCATCGCCTGCACTCGATGAAGACTGGCAGCGATTTTTAACCGAGCAAACGTTACAGGGCAGACCGGTGTATAATAACCGCCAAGTGTATGAGTCTTTGACGGGTCGTCTGCCGATTCATCATTTGTATGAAAACGAGTTGGGGTCGCTGTTGCCATCGCAAACCTATTTATGGTTTAAACAACTGATTGATATTATAGCGATTTTATTGGTGGCACCGTTCGTATTGCTGATTGCGGTGATAACTGTCATTGCGATACGCTTGGAGAGTCCGGGCAAGGCGATATTTGTCCAAGAGCGGGTCGGGCAAGGCGGCAAGTTATTTAAAATCTATAAATTTCGCAGTATGCGCTTTGACTCAGAAAAAAACGGGGCAAAACTGGCGCAACAAAATGACCCTCGCGTGACTAAAGTCGGTAAGTTTATTCGTAAAACCCGTATCGATGAACTGCCGCAATTTTTAAATGTGCTCAAAGGCGATATGAGCCTGATTGGACCGAGACCCGAACAGCTAAGTTTTGTTAAAACCTTTGAAAAAACCATCCCTTTTTATAATTATCGACATATCGTCAAACCCGGTATTTCTGGATGGGCGCAGGTCACACAAGGCTATGCTAGTGATACCGATGAGACAGCGCTTAAGGTACAGTACGATTTTTATTATATTAAACATATTTCTTTTGCATTAGATATCTTGATTGTGCTCAAAACCATTCAAACCATGCTGACAGGTTTTGGGGCTAGATAAACTGCGATAAATAACTTTAGCCATAATAGGTAGCGCACTATGTTAACCAATTCAACCATTCTAGTGACAGGCGGGACAGGCTCATTTGGGCATACCTTTGTGCCGATGACACTTGAAAAATACAACCCTAAAAAACTGATTATCCTGTCGCGTGATGAGATGAAACAGTGGGAAATGGCAAAACTGTACCAAGGCGACCCGCGTGTACGGTTTTTTATCGGTGATGTGCGCGATAAAGACCGTCTATATCGAGCGCTTGATGGGGTGGATTATGTGGTGCATGCGGCAGCAACCAAAATCGTACCCACCGCCGAATATAATCCATTTGAATGTGTCAAAACCAATATCAACGGGGCAATGAATTTAATTGATGCCTGTATTGATAAAGGGGTGAAAAAAGTCGTTGCCTTATCGACTGACAAAGCGTCTAGTCCAGTGAATCTGTATGGCGCGACCAAATTGGCATCGGACAAACTGTTTGTCGCAGGCAACGCCTATTCAGGGGAGCATGGCACACGCTTTTCGGTGGTACGTTATGGCAATGTCATGGGGAGTCGTGGCTCGGTGATTCCGTATTTTCTATCAATTAAAGACAGTGGCATACTGACCATCACAGACCCGCGTATGACCCGTTTTATGATTTCGCTTGAACAAGGTGTGGAGCTGGTTTGGCATGCGTTTGAAGACATGGTGGGCGGCGAAATTTATGTCAAAAAAATTCCTTCTATGACCATGCCAGATGTGGCAACTGCCGTTTCTGCCACTGCCGAGCAAAAAATCATTGGTATTCGTCCTGGCGAGAAATTGCATGAGCAAATGATTAGTGCTGAAGATTCTTTTCATACCTACGAATATCCCGAGCATTTTAAAATCTTGCCCGCGATTAATGGCTGGGATGAAACGCCTGAGCGTATCAAAGATGGTGTTAAAGTGCCAGAAGGCTTCGTGTACGCCAGTGATAATAACAGTGAGTGGATGACGACTGAGCAACTCCAAGAATGGATTGAAACCAACAAAGCAAAAATTGGTAAAATTTAATCGCTAACCCTTGATAACAAACCCACTCAATAACCAACCCCCCTTGGGCAAATATTATGGCAAATATTATGTCAAATCAATTTATCCCTTATGGTCGTCAGCATATCACCCAAACTGATATTGATTCCGTGGTCGCTGTGCTACAGTCTGATTTTCTGACCCAAGGTAGTCAAGTACCGGCATTTGAAGAACGCGTCGCTACCTATACGGGGGCAAAGTTTGGCGTGGCGGTGAATAGTGCGACGTCAGCACTACATATTGCTTGTTTGGCATTGGGGCTTGGTCAAGGTGAAAAGGGTAAAGATGACTGGCTGTGGACGACACCGATTACCTTTACCGCATCCGCCAACTGTGGATTGTACTGTGGTGCTAACATTGATTTTGTGGATATTGATCCGCTAACACTCAATATGTCTATCACCGCCTTGGAAGAAAAGTTACAGCTTGCCGATGCTGAAAACCGCTTGCCAAAAATAGTTATTCCCGTGCATTTCACCGGTGAACCCTGTGATATGGCGGCTATTCATGCGCTATCACAGCAATATGGCTTTAAGGTTATTGAGGACGCCTCGCATGCCATTGGTGGCAAATATCACAATCAACCAATCGGCAATTGTGAGTTTAGCGACATTACCGTGTTTAGCTTTCACCCTGTCAAAATCATTACCACCGCAGAAGGCGGACTGGCAACAACGAATGACCCGGCATTGGCGGAAAAAATGCAGTTACTGCGTAGTCATGGTATCACTCGTGATGCCAATCTAATGACCGATGAGCCTGACGGTGGTTGGTATTATCAGCAAATTGATTTGGGCTTTAACTATCGCATGACCGAATTGCAAGGGGCATTGGGGGTGAGTCAAATGAACTATTTGGATGACTTTGTCACTCGCCGTCATCAGCTTGGCAAGCGTTATGATGAGTTATTAACAGATTTGCCGATTATGTTGCCTTATCGCAATCCTGCTAATTATTCAGGGTTTCATTTATATCCCATTCAACTAACAGCAGACAGTGGCAAAACGCGTAAGCAAGTGTTTGACAGTTTGCGGGCGCAACATATCGGGGTGAATGTGCATTATATCCCAGTGCATACCCAGCCGTATTATGCCAAGTTGGGCTTTAAACAAGGCGATTTTCCCCATGCCGAGCGCTACTATGCCCAAGCGATTAGTTTGCCATTGTATTATGACTTAAGCGAAGCCTCGCAAACGCAAGTGGTCGATGCCTTAAAGATAGCGTTGGCTCAGGCATTCGCATAATGAAGGTCTGTATCATCCCTGCGCGTGGCGGTAGTAAACGCATTCCGCGCAAAAACATCAAAGATTTTTGTGGCAAACCCATGCTGGCTCGTGCCATTGAAACGGCAAAAAACAGCCAACTGTTTGAGCAGATTATCGTGTCAACCGATGATAGCGCTATTGCCGATATTGCTCAACATCATGGTGCCACTGTCATCCAAAGACCTGCCGAGCTTGCTGATGATTACGCCACTACCGCTGCGGTGATTCGCCATACGCTGCAGCACGTGCCAGAAGCTCGCCATATCTGCTGTTTATACCCCTGTACGCCGTTATTAAAACCGCAGTATTTAACCGACAGTTTTGAGCGTTGGCAGTCATCCAACAATTTGTATTGTTTTCCGGTTTTAGAATTTGAATCCAATGTGTTACGCTCACTTAAGTTAAGCGATACCGGTGAAGTGTCGAGCATGTTTAGCCAACATGAGCTCACCCGAACCCAAGATTTGCCGCAGGCGTATTTTGACGCAGGTCAGTTTTATTGGGGCAGTCGTGAAGCATGGCTCAGCGAGGATAAAATCCATAATCATGCCCTAGGCTATGTGTTGCCAAAATACAGCGTTGTTGATATTGATGATGAAAATGATTGGCGATTTGCTGAGCGCCTCTACCAAGCGCAATTGGCGCTAGCATGAAGATAGGCGCTAACATGAAAATCGTGGTCCGAGCAGACGCAAGTTTAACGATGGGTAGCGGTCATATCATGCGTTGCCTCACGCTCGCTGACCGGTTAAAACAGCAAGGGCATGACATCACGTTTATTTGTCGGGAGCATGACGGACATTTGGCGGATTTGATTGGGCAAAAAGGTTTTGCTGTGCAGCTGTTAGCCAAAAGTGACACTGCAGATTTTATCAAACAGCATGCCCATAGCGAGTGGCTCGGCGCCAGTGAAAGCGATGATTTTGCCCAGTGTCAACCCATGTTGCAAGCATTAAAGCCAGATTGGCTGATTATCGACCATTATGCGATTGGCAAAAACTGGGAGCAGCAAGCCAAACGACTGTTGCCAAACCTTAAAATTTTAGCCATTGACGATTTAGCCGACCGCGCACACGACTGTGAGATTTTGCTTGACCAAAATTTTGGGCGAAAAAACGAAGATTATCAATCGCTTGTGCCAAATCATTGCCAGTGCTTACTAGGCACGCGTTATACACTATTACGGGATGAGTTTGCCAACTGGCGAACGATGAGCCTAAATAGACGTAAAAGCGTACAGCCGCCCAACAATATATTGGTCAATCTTGGCGGTGTCGATAATGATAATATCACACTCAAGATTTTGCAAAGTCTCAATACCTTTATCCACCAGTCTACGCAATCATTTAACGTGACTGTCGTCATGGGCAAAACCGCACCGCATATCGAAAGTGTACAAAGGTTTGCCAAGCGCGCAAGTTTTGCGTGTGCGGTACTTGTCAATGTGACTAATATGGCGCAATTGATGGCAAATGCTGACCTTGCGATTGGGGCTGCAGGCAGCACCACCTGGGAGCGCTGTTGCTTGGGCTTGCCGATGGTGCTGATCGTGCTTGCCGATAACCAGCAGGTGATTGCCAAAGCGTTGGCAGATAAAAACCTGGTCAAAGTGGTGACTGACAGGGCGACATTGGATGAGCAACTGCCCCGCTTGTTGAGCGAACTGGCCGACAATTATAAAAAATTCAGCCGGCAATCTGCCAAGTTGGTCGATGGGCAAGGGGCAAAACGGGTTGCGCACTGGATTGAATTTGCGCAAAAATTTCAACATTGTCAAGTGCGACAAGCGACCCAAGCCGATAGCCAGATGATTTGGCAATGGCGTAATCACATCGACGTACGCCGGTGGATGTTTGGGCAAGATGAAATTGCCCTCGCTGACCATGAAAAGTGGTATGGCAAACAGCTTGACCATGCCAATGTGCATTTGCTGATTTTTGAAACGGATGGGAGTAAAGGCGGCGAGCCGATGGGGCTAGTCAATGTTACCCAAATGACGGCAGATAAATACCAGACGCTGCAGTTGGCAAACACCCATGCGCCAAACCCTAATGCGTCAAATCCTAATTCTTTAAGCGCGAATGAAAAAACTGCCAGTTGGGGGTTTTATTTATCCCCTAATAGCGCAAAAGGGCAGGGGCTTGGCTTTGCGTTGGGAGTTTTGGCGATTGCACGGATTTTCAACACCACTGACATTGGCAAAATCACCGCGCAAGTGCTGGCATATAATACCGCGTCATTGGCGTTACATCGTAAATTGGGATTTAGCGAAACAGGTGTGTTAAAACAGCATTTTGGTGTGGGTGACAAAGTGTATGATGTGGTTGAGTTTGAATTAAAATCGCAAGATTTTTTATTTTAGGGGTGGGTCTGAGTGGGGTATATATGAAAAAAACGGGGTGTCTATGAATCAAAATATGAATCAAAATTTCAGCATTAACAATCGCCCAATCGGCATTGACCATGCGCCATATATCATTGCTGAAATGTCCGCCAACCACAACGGCGACATCAATAACGCTTACCGTATCATTGACATGGCAAAGGCGTGCGGTGCTGATGCGGTCAAAATGCAAACTTACACCGCAGATACCATCACCCTCAACAGCAGCGCCGCTGACTTCCAAATTCATGGGGGACTGTGGGACGGGCGTACCTTATATGACTTGTACCAAGAAGCTTACACGCCGTGGGACTGGCATAAACCATTGTTTGAGCACGCCCACAAAGTCGGTATCACCATGTTTAGCTCACCGTTTGACTTTACTGCGGTGGATTTGCTCGAGGATTTGAACGCGCCAGCGTACAAAATCGCTTCGTTTGAAGCCATTGATTTACCGCTTATCAAATATGTAGCAAGTACCGGCAAGCCAATGATTATCTCCACAGGGATGGCGGACCAAACCGAAATTGCCGAGGCGATTGCCGCCGCTCGTGATGGCGGCTGCAAGCAGCTTGCGTTATTGCACTGCGTGAGTGGCTACCCAGCTCCCGCACAGGACTATAACCTGCGTACCATCACCGATATGCAGCGCCGTTTTGGCGTGCCGATTGGCTTATCCGACCATACGCTTGACAACACCACCGCCGTGACAAGCGTGGCATTGGGGGCGTGTATCATTGAAAAACACGTCACCCTAGATCGCAATGGCGGCGGGGCGGATGACAGCTTTTCACTGGAAAAAGACGAACTCACCGCGCTCTGCCGTGATAGCAAAACCGCTTGGCAGTCGCTCGGACAAGTCGATTATGGGCGAAAATCAAGCGAAATCGGCAATGCGCAATTTCGCCGTTCACTGTATTTTGTCAAAGACATGACGGCAGGGGATGTGATTGATGAAAGCTGTATCCGAAGCGTTCGCCCTGGCTTTGGGCTTGCCCCGAAGTTTTATGATGAATTAATGGGCAAAAAAGTGCTAACGGATATCCAAGCCAATACCGCTACCTCGTGGGATGTTCTTGAAAGGTAATGTTAAATAAAATCAAACGTTTAACACACTCTGCTTTGCTCAAAGACAGCCTGATTTATGTGGTGGGCGAGATGACCGCCAAAGCCGTGCCGTTTTTGCTATTGCCCTATTTGACACGGGTATTGGGAACGACGGGCTTTGGTGATTTGTCTTATTATTTATCGCTCACGGCATTTATTGTAATCGCCATGAGTCTGTCGCAAAATGGCGCTTTGACCCGTTATTTTTATGTGTATGGCAGGCATGGGCTGGGCAATATTTTACTGGCGGGTGGGCTATATAGCGTGGGCGTGCTGCTGATTGGCACAGCGATTAGCTGGCTGTTACATAGCGAATTGTTATTTTACTGCTTTTTTACTGCCTTTTTGCAAACCTTGATTCAAAACCAACTGGCACTGCGGCAATGCCAAAAACGCCCGTTTAGCTATCTGACCATCCAATTGGGCTTAGCCTTGGGAAATTTACTATGGACGGTGCTGATTTTTCAGTTTTTTGCGGGCGATACCACGGATAAAGTTGCCCAGCGTCTTATCGCGATTATCTTGGCGCATGGGGTTACTTTTGTGGCAGCGTTGGCGTGGGCAAAATACCAATTTGCTATCAAATTTCGCTTTACCCCAAAACGGCTCAAACTGGGACTTGGCTATATTTTAACCCTAGGCTTGCCGCTGCTGTTACATGGGTTAAGCTATACCATCAAAGGGCAACTTGACCGAGTGTTGATTCACCAGCGGTTTAGCAGTCATGAGCTAGGCGTATACTCGGCAGGCGTGCAAGTCGCCAGTAGCTTGACTATTGTGATTATGGCGGTCAATTCTGCGCTGGTGCCTCACTTATATGAACGGCTAAAATCGCAGCGCATGACAGTGATGCAATTGCATCGACTGTTTTGGCTGAGTTTGATGGTGCCTGTTATATTGACTGCCATGGCTTGGGCGATGCCGTCGTCATTAATGGCGTGGCTATTGGGGGCAGATTTTGCCCAAAGCCAGTATTATGTAGTGATGTTTGTACTGGCGTTTTCGCTGATAATTCCGTATTTGTTGTTGGTGAATTTTTTGTTTTATCATGCCAAAAGCGCGCAAATCTCACTGTGTTCCGTCATCTCAACGGTGGTGTATTTGGTTGCCTTGTGGGTGTTAAGTGGCGTATCACTGGCGGTGGTGCCGTATGCGACTATTATTAGTGGCGTGGTGATTTTGCCGCTGTTATATTATTATACGCTGCAGGTGGAAAAGGTCAAAAAAACGCCATGAATCTCATTATTTGTATCACCCCCTTGCAAGTGTTGATTGCCAAGCAAATTATTAAGCAACACAGTACCCCCTTTATAGGGCTTTATTTGCCGTATGGCATCCATTCAAAAAGCGAGCCCAAACACCGCTATTATTTTGAACAACTTGAGCAAGTCTGCCAAAAATCCGCCTTTATCGAATTGAACAATAAAACCTGGGGCGAACGTTTTGTCACCCTAAACCACATCAAAACCACACTTAACATGCTTGATATTTGGCAAAAACCTATCGAAAACGTCTATCTTGCCAGTATTGACGTGTTGTTTTTGCAATATGTTATTTCTAAAGTAAAATTCCAACAGCTGTATACCTTTGATGACGGCACCGCTAATATTTTCCCCAACTCTAGCTATTTTCAACCGTTACCAAAATCCTTACCATTACAACTGTTTAAACGCGTTGCGGGCATTACTTATCCCAGTATCCCTAGTATTTTGGCTATCTCCAAAAAACATTTCACCATTTTTCCTCAGGAAAAAAATATCATAGCTACTACCGAGCCTGTTTATTTGTTTGATAAAGCAGACAATCAGCCTGATGAAAATTTGCCGGTAAAACGGCTGTTATTGGGGCAAGCCCTCGACAATTTTATCGGTGACAAAGCTTATGCTGATATTGTAGAAACAATGGTCAAGGTATTTCACCTTGACGCATTTTGTCCACACCCGCGAGAAAAATTGGATTTTAGCCATCTTTTGCCGGTGATTGATAGCGATAAAATCATTGAAGATTATCTAAGCGAGGCATTGCAACAAAACCCCCAGCAACGCTTTGAAATTTATACCTTTATCAGCACTGCCGTGTTCTCGCTCAAAGAATTTCCCCGCACCCAAGTATTTATGGTATATACCCAAACACTATGGAATAAATTCCCTGATGCGTATCAGTTTCTTGCCAGTCGTGGTTTTACCCTCATTAATTTAGATGACGCAGATAATCTAAATGGGTTCAAAGGGTAACCGCATGAAAAAACACGCCTTACTTATCCAAGCCCATCAAGATATCAGTTATTTTATTAAGCTGGCGAAAATTCAGCCAAACGTCAATTTTTATGTGCATATGGATGCTAAATCTAATTATTTTCCTGAGGCTGAGACTGCACAGCTAGCCAATGTCGTTTTGCTCAGCGACAGGGTATCGGTGCGTTGGGGCGGGTTTAGCCAAATTGAAGCAACATTAAAATTGTTTGAAACGGCGTTTGCCAATGAGGACAATGCTTATTTTCACCTGTTAAGCGGTGAAGATGTGGTGTTACAACCATTTGAAGTGATAGAAAAACAGTGGCAACAGCGGTTTGATTTTCAGGCGATGATGACCTGCGAGAGGGCGCCACAGTATGCGTATCGCTTTATTATGGACAGCCCCCATGCCGACAGCAACTGGCAACGGCAATTGACGGGTAAAATCATCACCAAACTGCAACAGGCCGTGGCAAAAGTAAAACCCTATCACTCGCCCATTTATTTTGGCTCACAATGGTTTTCAGTGACGCGTGCAGACTGGGAAAAAATTATGCCTTTTACCGATGAATACAGTGATTTTTTCCGTCACAAGCTGGTGCCCGATGAACACTTTTTTCAAACCCTAATTACTGAAAAATTAACCAATCAAATTCGCCTAAGTAATGATAACCGCCGACAAATTATTTTTGATAAAAATGTGAATAATGGTAATAGCCCGATTTATTTGGATTTATTAAAGCTTGAGCAGGCGAAATTTAATGGCTATTGGTTTGCCCGTAAAGTAAAAAAGGATGTGGCATTGACTTGGCTGGGTGAGTTAACATGAAATTTTCTGTATTGATGTCCCTATACGACAAAGAAAACCCCGAATTTCTAGCCGAATGTCTAACCAGCTTGGTCAACCAAACACGACAAGCCGATGAAGTTGTATTGGTTTTTGATGGTCCAATCAATTTGGCATTACAAAAAGTGGTACAAGAGTTTAAGCCGCAACTGCCGTTAACGATTATCGCTTTAACAAAAAACGTCGGGCTTGGACAGGCTTTGAATGCAGGTCTAAACGCTTGTCAACATGACTGGGTCATGCGTATGGATACGGATGATATCTGTGTGGCTAACCGCTTTGAGCAGCAAATCAACTTTATCCAAAATCATCCCGAAATTGACGTGTTGGGCGGGCAAATCATTGAATTTGAAAAGCAGCTATCACAGGGGAAAAAATCTCGCACGGTGCCAACCTCACACGAGGCAATTTTTGCCTCAGCCAAGTCGCGCAATCCCATCAACCACATGACGGTTGCCTTCAAAAAATCAGCGGTACAAGCGGTCGGTAGCTATCGGCATGCGCCGCTGTTTGAAGACTATGATTTGTGGGTGCGGTTGTTGCTCGCTGACTATCAGTTTGCCAATTTGTCCGAGGTGCTGGTGTATGCACGGGCAGGGGATGCAATGTATGAACGGCGCGGGGGCTTGGCGTATGCCCGTTACGAGTGGGCTATTCAGCAAAGCTTTTATCAACAAGGGTTTTTGCCTATTGCGCAATTGCTTAAAAACCTCGCCATTCGCTTACCGGTGCGATTATTGCCAAATAGTTTACGCAGTTTGGTTTATCAAAAACTTTTAAGAAAATAACTTAGCGCCGAATGACCTTGCGATTGGGGCTTAAACTGTTGACCATGTTGTTAGCTAACGGCAATATTTCCCCACACATCAGTCCCGCCAACAGCTCACTACAAATCGGGGCATAAGCATAGCCTTTTGACCCCAATGCCGAAAAGCTCCAGACTCGGCTGTTGCTTTCATAACCCGCTTGCCACACCTGCCCAACTAGGGGTAGATAATCCACGGTTTGGCTGCGGATACTGGCGCGACCCTGCCAATGGCGTAGGTTTTTTTCGACAGTAAACATATCGGTGTTGTTGACCAAATCGGGCACCGCAGCCGCCAAATCTGCCACATTCATCTGGTGGTCAGTGGTGGCTGGCGTGGTATCCAAGGTATCCCTGACAAAACTTGCCCCAAGCATGACATGGCGTTTGCTGTTCTCGTTAAAACTGGCGTAATAACTGCCATACTTTAGCGGCAGTTTTGGCAATTGCGCTTTATCATGCTCATCGACAGCAAACCACGTCACTTGCCCACGGCTGTGATTAAAGCGTTTGACGGTGGGTAAAAAATCGCAGGTGTCTAACGCCATGCACAAAATCACATGGTCAAAAAACTGCTGATGCTCAGTGAATGTTAATAGCACTTGGTCGCAATCTTGCTGAAAATAGGCTTGCTGAAAATAGGTTAATTCCTCGGTTTGAAAGCTGATATTGGGGTGGCATAAAACAGCTTGGGCAAAGTTTGCGGTAGTGATTAACCCGGCATTGGGCAAAAATATCGCTTGCCCGACATCAAAACCTGTCATTGCTTTAGATTGTTCAGCGGTCAATAAACGGGCAAATTGGGGTGGGAAATCTTTGACTTCATCAAGTTGTAACCGATTGTGTGAGAGTAAATCCACACAGCCGGTGGTTTGTAGGATGTTAATACCAGTTTGTGCGGTCAAATAAGGATAAAATCGACAGCTTGCCAAATAACCAATCGCATGTAGATTGGTTTCAAGGCGTTTTAGGCTCGTAAGTTTTGGCGCAAGAAAACCGCGGATATTGCCCGATGCGCCTGCCAATGGCTTAGCTTTATCAAAAATGGTGACCTTGTGTCCACGGGCAGCTAAGGCATACGCACTGCTTAACCCCGCCACCCCAGCCCCAATCACCGCCACAGACAGCGGTTTTGTGATGGCGGAAAAATTGGGTAGTTCAAAGCCTTTAACCTTATTGGCTTTTCGACGTTGACGACGTCGGGATTCAAACGTGTCAGTAAAGGGTAGGGTAACAAAAAATGGTTTAATTTTTTTGTTATAGCGAAAATAAGCTTCGCAAAAATTGGCGGATGTTGACTTAGGTTGAAAGCTTGCGGTGAGCATTTCTCGCTTTTTGCCAAAGCCTTTACGTTTGGCTAAGCTAAAACCCTGATGTTTTAGCCCCTGTTTGACTGCGCTTGCCACGCTAAATGTCGCCAAAGTCGTGTGAGGTTTGGATAACCTTGCAATTTGAGCCAATAAATCCGCTGACCAAAGTTCTTGGTTACAGCTCGGTGCAAACCCATCAAGCAGCCAGGCATCGACTTTGCCTTGCCCAGTCACTTGCGACAAACTACTCGTCGCATCGCCAAGCCATAAATCAATCGTCAATCGTTCGTCAAACCAGTTCAAACGATGGCAGCCAGCCAGTGGCGGTGGATAGTTGTCAATGAGCTGTTGTGATAACCCAGCAAGCGCTGTCCACACGCTCAATGCTTGTTCAAGGTCAGTTTTGCTTAAGGGAAATTTTTCGGTGGTAATGATATGTAAATGGCTGTGATTGTCAGGTCTGATTTGTTGCCACAGTTGCCAAATAGCCAAGATATTAAGCCCTGTGCCAAAACCAATTTCACCGATGACAAATCGTTCAAAGTTCCGCAAATTAGCGAGGCGAGTGGCTAAGTCGTTGCCATCAATAAAAACATGGCGAGATTCTGCCAAGCCGTCTGTTTTGGAAAAATAAACATCGCCAAAGTCGCCAGAAATGGGGACAGTCACGCCGTTATCATCTAGCTGCCAGTGCAGTTTGGCGGTTTGAATGGTTGCTGCTGGGGTGCTACTTTTGCTTGAGCTTGAGCTTGAGCTTGAGCTTGAGACAGGAGGTTGGCTAGATTGTGACATCAGTGACCCATAATAAATAACTAAAAGTTAGTGCTAAATAAAATATTACTAATACAAGGCTTGAAAACAGCGATTAGGGGGTATAGCATAACTGATTTTTTATCGTTGCAACATGGCATGCAGCTTTTTTTGGGTGTGGCAAAGCCTTTTTGGTATTTGTGGTGATTTCAGTGATGGGTACGGTCAATGGCTTGGTATTAGGGATGATTCGTCTGCCGCATTCTTTAGCGCTCAAATCATTGATTCCGTTTAGCACGCAATTGCGTCAGGTCTCCCCCAACTATCAGCTATCGGTTGCTTCAGCGCTGCTAGGTTTTGTCTTATCTATGTTTTGGGCGGCTGTGCATTATGCGGTGATGAAAAATCAGCTACTTGGCGATATGGATATTTCAGAAATCGCGATTGTGGTGAGTTACTTGCTGTATTTGGTATTTTACTTTGCGGTGTTTCGCTTATGGCAACA
The DNA here is from genome assembly GCF_001553955.1 of Moraxella osloensis. Lineage (NCBI taxonomy): Bacteria > Pseudomonadati > Pseudomonadota > Gammaproteobacteria > Moraxellales > Moraxellaceae > Faucicola > Faucicola osloensis. The sequence goes on along the minus strand of NZ_CP014234.1, from coordinate 799,389 downwards.
AGGTCATATTAAAAGTATGTTATTGGGTGTGATATCGCCGATTTTGGCGGCATTGGGCTCGCTGATGGTAGTGTTCGGCGGGATGCAAAATCCGCTGTTTTTACCTGTGTGCTTACCGATTTGTGCGCTTGTGCTCTTGCTTGCCTACTTTTACAGTCGCTATCTACACAGTCGATAAGTACCTTATGTCAAGTGCCTTATGTCAAGTGCATTGCGTCCAATGCATTGCGTCAAGTGCATTGCGTCAATTTTTTGGATAACGCTAAAAACTGCGCCACGCCTTGTCCGGCGGCTCGACCCGTGGCAAAACAAGCCGTCAGCAGATAGCCACCTGTTGGCGCATCCCAATCAAGCATCTCACCACAGCAAAATATATAAGGATTGGATTTTAGCGCAAAATCCTCGGTTAATGCGGTGCGTTTTACCCCGCCGCCACAGCTAATCGCCTCTTCAATCGGTCGAAAACTATCGAATTCTACGGTTAACTGTTTGATTGCCTTTGTCATTTTATCGGCATCATGCCAGTGCGTTTTTGCGACGATTTCTCTGAGTAAGGCGATTTTGACAGGGTCAAGTCCTGCCTTTCGCCAAAGGTTCGCTAGCGATTGTTTTTTGGGATTTTTTAAACTACTCAATAATTTTTCGTTAGCCACATCAGGTAGCAAATCAAGTTGTAGTGATACCTTGCCCGTATGATTTAATTGCTCACGCATGGCACGATTGAGCCGGTATATCAGCCCGCTTTCCATCCCATACTGGGTGATGATAATGTCGCCAAAACCCTGCTCAATTTTGCCATCGGGCAATGTCAGCTGGGCTTTCACCCGTTTTAATGCTTTGCCAAAATCGCGGTGCAAATGCGCCGACCAAGGCTGCGACAGTGGGCGACAGATACCGACATTGCTGGCATAAAACGGCGTCAATTCTGTGTCGCTGAGCCATGTCTGCCATTTGCCATCACTACCGAGCCGCGACCATGACATCGCACCCGTTGCCAACACAATCGCATCAAAGCTTTGGCTAACAGTCAGATTACCGCTTTCACGCGCTACCGAAAAAGTCGCTTGCTTGCCGTCAATGTCGTCACAGCTATGCCGATAAAAAAACGTTACACCGTCCTGCTGCAGCGCTTGCAACCAAGCCCGCAGCAGTGGCGAGGCTTTCATCATGGTAGGAAAGATGCGACCTGTCGAGCCAACAAAAGATTCAATCCCCAAGCGGGTCATAAAATCACGGATATGCGCCGCATTAAAATCTTCAATATGCGGCGTAAGCCAGTCGTCGGGCTGATAGCGCGTGACAAAGGTATCAACGGGCTCAGCGTGCGAGATATTGAGTCCAGATTTACCGGCCATCAATAGTTTGCGGGCAGGGGATGGTTTTTGTTCAAATACGTGGATTGTAACATCAAACTGGCGCAGATAATCTGCCGCCATCAGTCCAGCAGGACCTGCGCCAATGATGGCGACGGTGGGCTTTTTTGGCAAGTCGGCTTGGTTATTTGGCATCATGGCAAGTCAATGTTAGGCTTATAAAGTCGACTACCAACGACCTTTACGCCCTGCGACCATCCAGCCCAGTGCGATACCAAGGATCCCACTGAGCAGTGCAGTGACCGCACCGTAGATAAAAATCTGTCCACTGCGCTCATTGACAAGTACTTTGACCTGCGTATTTAAACTATCGACTTGGTTTTGTAATTCAGCATTTTTTGCCAATAGTTGTTGGTTGGCGTTGGACAACTGGCTGTCAGTGGGCTGGTTGAGCTGGGCAAGGGTAGGTTGTTTGGGATTTTGCATTGGTGAGGTGCTACTGGCAACGCTTGAGGCAAGCTCTGGCTGTTTGGCGAGTGGTTGTCCTGTTTTTGGGTCAGTGACGACAACTTGCGGTGCTGCATGGGTCAGGCTTGTCACCTGTAATACCGTCAATAACACTGCGCCGCTTGCCAATCTGCCCACCAATTTTTTCATGCTTGTCACTTATCACCACCCAGACTTTGCCAATTATGCACTACAAACAACTGCTAAACCCAACATTAACTCGCTGATTTAGGAAAAACTTGGATAAAAGGTTTGATATCCACATGACTATACACACCATTTAATAAGTAAGGCTCTTCACTTGCCCAAGCTTGCACGGCTTCATCGCTGTCAAAATCCACGACCAATACACTGCCACTCATTTCAGGCTCTCCATGCGCAATTGGCGTAGGGCCTGCGATGATTAGACGGCGCTGCTCATCTAACACCGTTAGACGCTCAAGATGAGCAGAACGGAATTGTTTGCGTAGCTCAAGGCTATCAGGGACGTCATGACCGATAATGACAAAAAGTGCCATCCATATTCTCCTTTAGTTTTTTCCTTTATCATTGATTTGTTGCTGCATGTCTGGATTTAGGTGGTTTTTTAAGAACACAAATTGCCCGATTAAAAATACCAGCATCACCGGTATCCATCCCCAGCTTTTAAAATTAATCCAGGTATCGTTGTTGGTAAAAAACGCAAAATAATATTGCAAACCTGCCATCAGTAAGAAATACCCTGCCCAAGCGAGGGTGAGTCTATTCCAGCCCGATTGGGTCAATCGAAACACATTTTTCATTGCCAACTCTAATAGCGGTTTACCTATCGCGACACTGATAATGAGGGCAACTGCAAATACGCTATTGATGACGGTTGATTTCCATTTTAAAAACGCTTCGTCATGGAAAATTAAGCTTAATCCACAAAATCCCACGGTTAAAATCAGTGTCACCCACTGCTGTTTATTGAGCTTGCCTTTTTGTCTGGCAAAATGCACGACATATACCACCAGTGTGGTAATCAATAACGCCGCCGCACCTGCCAGTACCCCTTGCTGTTTGGAAAAGTAAAAAAATGCCAGTAAAGGTAGCAAATCCAATAAACCGCTCATAGTCGTCTCTAACAAAAATCGCTTGTAAAAATCTTAGCCGCTAGTTTACACGGATATGCTAAAATCGAAAAGTAACTTTGCGATTTTCCTTGCTTCATCAATCACGTGCACTTGTGAATAAGCCTGCGCAGAGTTAACCCCTCTTTGTCTTAACCCCTTTTTGTCCTATTGTTGGCAACTAGCTTTTGTAATTAAGGCGTATTTGTGAATTCTTTAAATCTCGATATTTTGTCTAGCAGTCCTATTTATACCCAACTCCCGATTGATATGCACTGCCACAGTACCCGCTCCGATGGCACTTTTAGCCCAAGCGAAGTGGTGCAAAAAGCGCATGAAAAAGGGGTGAAAGTATTATCCTTAAGTGACCATGATACAGTACTTGGTATCCTTGAGGCGCGCCAAACCGCTGAGAGTCTTGGTATGACGCTGATTCACGGTGTTGAAATCAGCTGTCGTCATCGTGTCATGGGCGGCTACGCCAAAAAACCTGCCCAAAATGAAAAAGTGATTCATGTACTGGGGTACGGCTTTAGTGATATCGAAACAATGCACAGCAAACTGGCTGCCATCCAAGCCAATCGAGAAACGCGCGGATATGCGATGTGCGAGCGTGTGGCAAGTACCTTTAAACGCCCGATGGATGAGATTTGGCAGGCGGTGTTAGTGCAAGCCAAAGGTAATCCCCAAGCGGTCGGTCGCACCCATATCGCCAAAGTGATGGCGGATCAAGGCTTGGTGAGTGATGTGCAAAAAGCCTTTACTGGCTATTTGGCTGACCATAAACCTTGCTATGTGGCACTCGATGGCTTATCGCTTAAAGACTGTATCAATTTGATTCATGACTGTGGTGGCAAAGCGTCTTTGGCTCATGCGACCCGTTACAATTTAACCGCCAACAAAGTGCGTAAACTGATTGCGGATTTTGCCAGTAGTAGTGGTGATGCGGTGGAATTGCCTGCCAGTAATGAACCGACTTCAACCCGCCATATGGTCGATAGAGTGATTAAAGCGCATGAGTTAAAGGTGTCTATCGGTAGTGATTTTCATGGCAGCACCATGCCGTGGCGGGTGCTTGGCGGTGTGCCAAAACTTCATGAAGGGCAAGTGGGGATTTGGGAGAGTTGTTAAACACTTGCCATTTCGTTGACTACCCAGCAAGGTTTTAAGGAAGCCAAGCACCTGTAACCAATGTAACTAAGTCCCTGTAATTAGTTGACTGAAACTAAGATTTTTTGTCAAACGCGGTCAGTGGCTTAAACTCAATCGACTTTGCCATCGGCAACTCTTCAATTGCACGCAGTCGCCAGCTATTGGCTGGGTCATGCACCACAATATAGTATTTACCTTTAGACGGGTCTAGCTGTACATTGCCCGCATAACTGCCATCACTTAACCGTTTGATAATGATGTCACGGTCTTTTTGCTTTTGGGTGGCATGGGAAATCTCCACTGCCAATTGCTCAGGTGCTTTAAACTTGTCACTAGCGGGCGCCTCAAGTTTAAAATTGACGGACTGATTATGAATCATCATTTGACCGGTTAGCCCCAAATCATGCGCCAGTTTGTCTTTTGACACATCCGCATATAAGGTCTTACCATCCATGTACCAGTCATCACGCACAGTAGAATCTTGGATTCTCACCGAGTAAAACACGAACCAGATACAGGCGACTACCACAAATAGCGGCAGACCAATGACAAAAATCCAAACCATATAATTTTTATACCAAAGTTTGGATATCGACTGATTAGAAGTTGATGAAGCAGAAGAATTTGTCGGTGTTGCCATAGACCACTCAGCAGATAACAATCAAAAAGCTAGTATAGCAGAAAAACCCATGCCCCAATAACGTGCCCCAATAATTTGGCACAAAAAAAGCCGATTATCAAAACCAGCTTTTTTAGACAACCAAACTTATTTATCCGTGGTAAACACGTTATCTTTTACCGCTTTATATTTACCGCCATCATCCACACTTACCACTTGCATTTGGATAGGAATATTGCTTTTGGTAATCACTTTTGGATCGCCCAGCACAGTGACAGGGAATTCATAACTTTCGCCCGCTTCTAATGGAATGGTTTTAAAGCGGCTATCAAGTTTTAAGCCGGGTTGTGGTGTCAATGTCACCGCATACTCATGGTCTTGCTGGGTTTTATTGGTGATTTTAACGATGTAGTTATTTTCTACCAAACCTTGCGCATTGATTGACGACAACTGATTACGGTCACGGCGAATATCAATCTGCAGCGGTACACGGCTGGTTAAAAAATAAACCCCCGTCCCAATCAACAACGCAATCACCGCCAAATAAGCAAAAAACCGTGGACGCAAAATTTTACTTGGCTCATTCTCTACCAACTGGCGTTCGGTACTATACCGTATCAAACCGCGTGGTTTATTGACTTTATCCATAATGTCATTACACGCATCGATACAAGCCGCACACTGGATACATTCCACTTGCAAACCATCACGAATATCGATACCCGTCGGACACACTTGTACACACATCAGACAGTTGATACAGTCACCTAAATTCTCATCTTCACCGCCTCTTTTACGCGCGCCACGTGGCTCACCACGTTTATAGTCGTAGGTTACAATCAACGTATCTTTATCGAACATCACGCTTTGGAAGCGACCATAGGGGCAAATATGGGTACAAAAGTGCTCACGCATATAGCCTGCATTGGCAAACGTCGCAAAGGTAAAAATAAGTACCGAAACCCAAGTTAATGGCGTCCAATTTGGCACAGGAATAACGCCAAACCATTGCCAATTATGATAAAGATAATCAGTCCCAACAGCATAACTAGTAAACGTCAATGCCGTCACCAACGCCATGATAAACCAAATCAGATACACCAAGCCGCGTTTCATGATTTTTTCGCCATTCCAAGGCGCTTTATCTAACTTAAACTGCTTATTACGATCGCCAATGACAAGCTTCTCAGTATATTGGTACATATGCGTCCAAATCGTCTGTGGACAGGCATAGCCACACCACACACGACCGGCATAAACGGTTACCATAAACAATAAAAAGGCCGCAACCATAAAGAAAAACGCAAAAATAAAAACGTCTTGGGGTAAAAAAGTTAGCCCAAATAGCACAATCTTAGAACCCGAGAAATCAAACCATATTGCTTGGTGTCCGTTATAGCGAATCCATGGCAACACCAAAAACAACAACAATAAAGAATACATACTGACAACGCGGATGTTTTGATAAAAACCCGTCACAAAACGAGGATGTACGCGTTTTTTAGTGGCATCTACTTGGTGGACAGGTAGTCTAAAATCATTACCAGCAGGGGAAGGAGGTTGTACAGACATTGTTTGCCCTCACATATTTTCTGACATGAACATAAAAAAATGAAAGACGACAACCGCAAAACCACCGAACATCGCCTAACGAAAAATTGTTTAAACAATATATTCAATTATATATCAAATGGCAGTAAATACCCACAAAATAAAGGGAGTTATCAACAACTGCAAAATAAATCAAAAAAATTTTCGTAGTGGTATTGACAGGCAAAAAGAAAAGCGTATAATACGCACTCACTGGCAGCGACTACAGCCGTAAACTGTAGTAAAAACAACAACTTAAATTAATACAGATATAAGTTGAGCGGTCATAAAAAATTAAAGAAAAAAGTTATTGACAACACAAAATAATCTGTTAAAATAGCGACCTTCTTAACAACAACCAGACGATGGTGTTGGCACTAAATAACAACAAACACAAGAACAACTTGTGTGGATTTTCACTTAGGGCGATAAAATTAAGACTTTAATTAATTATATTGTCAGAGTGAAGATACTCGTAAGTTTATTTGAGCAAAGACAGTATAAATAATTGAGTCAACAAATTAAATCTATTGACACCGCTACGCGGTGACAATAGATAGAAAGATTAAACTGAAGAGTTTGATCATGGCTCAGATTGAACGCTGGCGGCAGGCTTAACACATGCAAGTCGAACGATGACTCTCTAGCTTGCTAGAGATGATTAGTGGCGGACGGGTGAGTAACATTTAGGAATCTACCTAGTAGTGGGGGATAGCTCGGGGAAACTCGAATTAATACCGCATACGACCTACGGGTGAAAGGGGGCGCAAGCTCTTGCTATTAGATGAGCCTAAATCAGATTAGCTAGTTGGTGGGGTAAAGGCCCACCAAGGCGACGATCTGTAACTGGTCTGAGAGGATGATCAGTCACACCGGAACTGAGACACGGTCCGGACTCCTACGGGAGGCAGCAGTGGGGAATATTGGACAATGGGGGCAACCCTGATCCAGCCATGCCGCGTGTGTGAAGAAGGCCTTTTGGTTGTAAAGCACTTTAAGCAGGGAGGAGAGGCTAATGGTTAATACCCATTAGATTAGACGTTACCTGCAGAATAAGCACCGGCTAACTCTGTGCCAGCAGCCGCGGTAATACAGAGGGTGCGAGCGTTAATCGGAATTACTGGGCGTAAAGCGAGTGTAGGTGGCTCATTAAGTCACATGTGAAATCCCCGGGCTTAACCTGGGAACTGCATGTGATACTGGTGGTGCTAGAATATGTGAGAGGGAAGTAGAATTCCAGGTGTAGCGGTGAAATGCGTAGAGATCTGGAGGAATACCGATGGCGAAGGCAGCTTCCTGGCATAATATTGACACTGAGATTCGAAAGCGTGGGTAGCAAACAGGATTAGATACCCTGGTAGTCCACGCCGTAAACGATGTCTACTAGCCGTTGGGGTCCTTGAGACTTTAGTGGCGCAGTTAACGCGATAAGTAGACCGCCTGGGGAGTACGGCCGCAAGGTTAAAACTCAAATGAATTGACGGGGGCCCGCACAAGCGGTGGAGCATGTGGTTTAATTCGATGCAACGCGAAGAACCTTACCTGGTCTTGACATAGTGAGAATCTTTCAGAGATGAGAGAGTGCCTTCGGGAACTCACATACAGGTGCTGCATGGCTGTCGTCAGCTCGTGTCGTGAGATGTTGGGTTAAGTCCCGCAACGAGCGCAACCCTTTTCCTTATTTGCCAGCGGGTTAAGCCGGGAACTTTAAGGATACTGCCAGTGACAAACTGGAGGAAGGCGGGGACGACGTCAAGTCATCATGGCCCTTACGACCAGGGCTACACACGTGCTACAATGGTAGGTACAGAGGGTTGCTACACAGCGATGTGATGCTAATCTCAAAAAGCCTATCGTAGTCCGGATTGGAGTCTGCAACTCGACTCCATGAAGTCGGAATCGCTAGTAATCGCGGATCAGAATGCCGCGGTGAATACGTTCCCGGGCCTTGTACACACCGCCCGTCACACCATGGGAGTCTATTGCACCAGAAGTAGGTAGCCTAACGAAAGAGGGCGCTTACCACGGTGTGGTCGATGACTGGGGTGAAGTCGTAACAAGGTAGCCGTAGGGGAACCTGCGGCTGGATCACCTCCTTAACTAAAGCACTAAGTGAGAATTCACAGCAAGTTGTTCTTGTGTATAAATAAGCTAATTCGAGGGTTACGGCTTTAGAATTTACTTCGTAAATTCTCTTGCACTCGGGCAAAGCGATGCTTTGCTAATCCTCGTTCAGGGTCTATAGCTCAGTTGGTTAGAGCACTGCCTTGATAAGGCAGGGGTCATAAGTTCAAGTCTTATTAGACCCACCATTTAACCAGAGGTTAAATGCTTTAGAATTTACTTCGTAAATTCTCTTGCGCTCGGGCAAAGCGATGCTTTGCTGATCCTTGCTCAGGGGCCATAGCTCAGTTGGTAGAGCGCCTGCCTTGCACGCAGGAGGTCAGGAGTTCGACTCTCCTTGGCTCCACCATAATTAGCTTAACGTTATAAAGCAGACAGAGTAATTTAGTAAGTATTAAGAGATTACTTCAATCTGTTTTATCAGAAATCACGACCTGACGAAGGTCTGATAATTCAATAACAACATAGAGAAATGAGTCTGGGTTAATTATCAAGTTCCAACGAAGATAATTAACCTTTACCGCACCTTGCTGCCTTTAGCAGACAGGTGCGGTATAAAAGTAAAGAGAACTGAATCAAGCGTAAACATAGGTGAAGATCGTTACCATTACGAATATAACTCAAATAGAAAAGTGCAGTAAGCACTTGCTTGAAATCTCGAATTATTTCGAGATGCAAAGCAAGTAATAGCTGTCACTCATTTGGCAACAGATGAAGCTATTTAGGGTTGTATAGTCAAGTAATGAAGTGCACATGGTGGATGCCTTGGCAGTCAGAGGCGATGAAAGACGTGACAGCCTGCGAAAAGCGTCGGGGAGGCGGCAATATCCTGTGATCCGGCGATATCTGAATGGGGAAACCCACTTGTCATAAGACAGGTACCCCGCTATATTTTATAGCGGGGGGCAAACCGGGAGAAGTGAAACATCTCAGTAACCCGAGGAAAAGACATCAATAGAGATTCCCCTAGTAGCGGCGAGCGAACGGGGAGGAGCCGACTGATTATAATTTAGAGGAATGACTTGGAAAGGTCAATCGTAGAGGGTGATAATCCCGTACTCGAAAGGTTATAAGAAGCATATTAAGTAGGGCGGAACACGAGAAATTCTGTCTGAAGATGGGGGGACCATCCTCCAAGGCTAAATACTCCTGACTGACCGATAGTGAACCAGTACCGTGAGGGAAAGGCGAAAAGAACCCCTGTGAGGGGAGTGAAATAGAACCTGAAACCGTGTGCATACAAGCAGTCGGAGCCCCGCTACTTAATTATTTTGGAATGATAATGTTCTACGTATATATACTCAAAGGTGAAGATGGTTCGCATTATTGTGGATACACATCAGACCTAAGACAACGATTTGCCGCCCATAACAGTGGTGGAAACAAATCGACCAGTTACCAGCAATGGCAACTACTATACTATGAAGCATATCAAACAAAACAATTAGCAATGAGAAGAGAGCAAACGCTCAAACATCATGGCAAAGTTTACCAGTCCTTAATCAAGCGACTGGCAGAATAATTAAGTAGCGGGGTGACGGCGTACCTTTTGTATAATGGGTCAGCGACTTATATTCTGTAGCAAGGTTAACCGAATAGGGGAGCCGTAGGGAAACCGAGTCTTAATAGGGCGTCTAGTTGCAGGGTATAGACCCGAAACCGAGTGATCTATCCATGAGCAGGTTGAAAGTGACGTAACAGTTACCGGAGGACCGAACCCACTGTCGTTGAAAAGCCAGGGGATGACTTGTGGATAGGGGTGAAAGGCTAATCAAACTCGGTGATAGCTGGTTCTCCCCGAAAGCTATTTAGGTAGCGCCTCGGACGAACACCATTGGGGGTAGAGCACTGTTTCGGCTAGGGGGTCATCCCGACTTACCAAACCGATGCAAACTCCGAATACCGATGAGTGATATCCGGGAGACAGACGGCGGGTGCTAACGTCCGTCGTCAAGAGGGAAACAACCCAGACCGCCAGCTAAGGCCCCAAATTCCTAGTTAAGTGGGAAACGATGTGGGAAGGCACAGACAGCTAGGAGGTTGGCTTAGAAGCAGCCACCCTTTAAAGAAAGCGTAATAGCTCACTAGTCGAGTCGGCCTGCGCGGAAGATGTAACGGGGCTCAAACTAGGAGCCGAAGCTGCGGATTTAATTGTTTCAATTAAGTGGTAGGGGAGCATTGTGTAAGCCTGTGAAGGTGTGTTGTAAAGCATGCTGGAGGTATCACAAGAGCGAATGCTGACGTGAGTAACGACAATGCGAGTGAAAAGCTCGCACGCCGGAAGACCAAGGGTTCCAGTCCAACGTTAATCGGGGCTGGGTGAGTCGACCCCTAAGGCGAGGCCGAAAGGCGTAGTCGATGGGAAATCGGTTAATATTCCGATACTTGTTTATGATGCGATGGAGGGACGGAGAAGGTTATGCCAGCTTGGCGATGGTTGTCCAAGTGGAAGGATGTAGTTAGGTTTAGTAGGCAAATCCGCTAGACTATTAATGAGATCTGATAGCAAGCTGTACTTGTACAGCGAAGTGGCAAATACCCTGCTTCCAGGAAAAGCTTCTAAGCGATAGTCATAAACAAATCGTACCCGAAACCGACACAGGTGGTCAGGTAGAGAATACCAAGGCGCTTGAGAGAACTCTGCTGAAGGAACTAGGCAAAATGGTACCGTAACTTCGGGAGAAGGTACGCTGCCGATGGTGAGTAGTCACGCACTACAAAGCTATTGGCAGTCGCAGATACCAGGCCGCTGCAACTGTTTATTAAAAACACAGCACTCTGCAAACACGAAAGTGGACGTATAGGGTGTGATGCCTGCCCGGTGCTGGAAGGTTAATTGATGGGGTCAGCCGCAAGGCGAAGCTCTTGATCGAAGCCCCAGTAAACGGCGGCCGTAACTATAACGGTCCTAAGGTAGCGAAATTCCTTGTCGGGTAAGTTCCGACCTGCACGAATGGCATAATGATGGCGGCGCTGTCTCCAGCAGAGACTCAGTGAAATCGAAATCGCAGTGAAGATGCTGTGTACCCGCGGCTAGACGGAAAGACCCCGTGAACCTTTACTACAGCTTTACATTGAACTTTGACCTTACCTGTGTAGGATAGGTGGGAGGCTTTGAAGCAGGCACGCCAGTGTCTGTGGAGCCATCCTTGAAATACCACCCTGGTAATGTTGGGGTTCTAACTCAAGCTTAACAGAGCTGAGGACAATGTATGGTGGGTAGTTTGACTGGGGCGGTCTCCTCCTAAAGAGTAACGGAGGAGTACGAAGGTGCGCTCAGAACGGTCGGAAATCGTTCGAAGAGTATAAAGGCAAAAGCGCGCTTAACTGCGAGACCCACAAGTCGAGCAGATACGAAAGTAGGTCTTAGTGATCCGGTGGTTCTGTATGGAAGGGCCATCGCTCAACGGATAAAAGGTACTCTGGGGATAACAGGCTGATACCGCCCAAGAGTTCATATCGACGGCGGTGTTTGGCACCTCGATGTCGGCTCATCTCATCCTGGGGCTGAAGCAGGTCCCAAGGGTATGGCTGTTCGCCATTTAAAGAGGTACGCGAGCTGGGTTTAGAACGTCGTGAGACAGTTCGGTCCCTATCTACCGTGGGCGTTGGAAATTTGAGAGGATCTGCTCCTAGTACGAGAGGACCAGAGTGGACGAACCTCTGGTGTTTCGGTTGTCACGCCAGTGGCATTGCCGAGTAGCTATGTTCGGATGGGATAACCGCTGAAAGCATCTAAGCGGGAAGCCCACCTTAAGATTAGATTTCCCTAAAGAGCCGTTGTAGACTACGACGTTGATAGGTTGGGTGTGGAAGCATAGTGATATGTGTAGCTAACCAATACTAATTGCTCGTTTGGCTTGACTATACAACGCCTAAATGGCTTTGTATGATAATGTATGATGTTCACCAATACTTGATTTAGCTTATTCATTACTTTTAACTAAATAAAAAAACAGATTCATTCCTCTATCCCCCTTTGCTGACGATAATAGCTTGGAGGTACCACCTGATCCCTTCCCGAACTCAGAAGTGAAACTCCAATGCGCCAATGGTAGTGTGGTTCGCCCATGTGAGAGTAGGTCATCGTCAGCTCCCTATTCCAAAACCACCCCCCTTACACTAGTAAGGGGGTATTTTTTTGCATTCTTGAAAGCCTCAGAGAAAAACTCAGAATAGAAAATTAATGTTTTTATCGCAGACTTTGGGTAAAATAGGCGAAAATTTTTGGTGTGAAATTTAAAGTGAGTGTTACCATGCAAATTACCGTTATTGACCACCCCTTAGTTAAGCATAAATTATCTTTGATGCGCGAGGTAGATAGTAGCACTTATAAATTTCGTACCTTGACTAAAGAACTTGCACGTTTGATGGCGTATGAAGCAAGCCGTGATTTTCCCATAGAAAAAATCAGCATTCAGGGTTGGGAAGGCAACCAAATAGAAGGGATTCAAATCAAAGGTAAAACCGTCACTGTCGTACCTATCTTGCGTGCAGGTTTGGGAATGCTTGATGGGGTTTTAGACCTTATTCCCACGGCTAAAATCTCGATGGTTGGACTGCAACGTGATGAGGATACCCTTGAGCCTGTGCCTTTTTTTGAAAAGTTGGTCAAAGATATTAATGAGCGTCCTGCGTTGATTTTAGATCCTATGCTTGCCACGGGTGGTAGTATGGTAGCAACGATTGATATGATGAAAAAACACGGTTGTAAAGATATTAAAGCCTTGGTATTGGTTGCAACGCCTGAAGGGGTGAAGGCGGTGAATGATGCCCATCCTGATGTGAAGATTTTTACCGCAGCCCTCGATAGTCATCTCAATGAACAGGGGTATATTATCCCAGGGCTTGGGGATGCAGGGGATAAAATTTTTGGCACAAAACAGCACTGATGGACAAAACATTAAAAGTAGGAAAAAAGCTAGATGATTTATCTAGCTTTTTTATTGACAGTTGTATAGTGGCTATTTTTTGGTCGGTTGTAAGCTATCGGCTAAGTCGATAAGCTTGATAAACTCGCGGCGAATACCTTGTGGGTCGTTGCCGATATTGGCTTGGGCGAGTCGCTTGCTGTCGTTTAGTTGCCAATTACCGAGGTATTTGCTTTGCTTGAGGGTTTCACCAAAACTTGCCACACTTAGCGCAAACGCCAGCTCGCTGCTCGGTGGTTGCGTTTTACTGGTAATGGGCAGGGTCAAAAGCGTTGATGTGTTGCTATTTGGGGCTTTATAGCGCAGTTTTAAAAACCCTAACTCAGTATTTTTGCCTGTGTGATTGATAGGGTGAGATTGATAGCGGCTATCATCTAGCCAACCTTGCTGACCCACAGGGGTAACTTCAAACAGCGCAACCACGGATTTGCCTGCCCCTAGCTCACCTGCGTCTACTTTATCGTTGTTAAAATCTTCTTTTGCAAGGACACGATTTTCATAACCAATTAAGCGCCATTCTTTAACCGTCTGGGGATTGAATTCCACTTGGACTTTGACATCTTTTGCTACGGTATTAAAGGTTGCTGACATTTCGTCTAACAAGGCTTTTTTGGCCTCAGACAGGCTGTCGATGTAGCTATAGTTACCGTTGCCGTTATCCGCGACTTGCTCCATCATGTGGTCGTTTAAATTGCCTTCACCAAAGCCAAACGTGGAAAGTGATACCCCGCTGTCACGCTCACGGCGGATAATATCTAGCATTTCATCGACGTCCGATACGCCGACATTAAAATCCCCATCGGTCATCATCAAAATGCGGTTGATGCCGTCTTTTTTATAGTGGATTTTTGCTTGTTGATAAGCCAACTTTATCGCTGCTTCGCCATTGGTCGAGCCACTGGCATCTAGGCTATCAATTGCGGCTAATATTTTGTCGGTATCACTGCCTTTAGTGGCAGGAAGCGTCACTTGGGTATGACCTGCATAGGTCACGATACTGATGGTATCTTGCGACCTCAATTGCTTGGTGAGCATTTTTAGCGAAGATTTGACCAGTGGCAATTTATCGTTGTCTGACATCGAGCCTGACACATCCACCAAAAATACCAAGTTGGCAGACGGTAAGACGCTTTTTTTGGTGATGGTAGGGTCATCCGCTTTGATAGCCACTTTGATGATACGATTGGTAGCACGCCAAGGTGCGGCAACTGTTTCGGTACTTACTAAAAAAGGGGCGTTGGCAAGGTGCTTGGCTTGTGAAAAGTCATAGTTAAAATAGTTGATAAGCTCTTCAATACGCACCGCGTCAGTGGGCGGTAATTGTCCGTTGTTGAGAAAACGGCGCACATTGGCGTAGCTGCCCGTGTCGGTATCGATACTAAAGGTGGCAACGGCATCGGTGGCGGTTTGGTGAATGGGATTGACTGCAAGGTGCTGATATTTTTCGCTATTATCCTGTTGTCTCGGCATCGGCATCGGCATCGGCATGATAGGCGAGTAGCGTGCCATCTTGCTCATTGCTGCCGCTTCCATCATTATGGCAGGCGCAGCAACCACGGGCGTTGGTTGGGCGATGACGGGTGTGGCAGGGCTGGTATCACGGCTATTTGACGGTGAGGGGCTACACGCCGTCAATAAGCTTTGGGCGATGACAAGGCTCAGTAGTGTTGGCTTAAAAATGTCGCGCTGCATGACTAACTCCTTTTCAATCGTGACTGGCGTAATCACAGTTTACGACATTTTTTAATGAAAAAGGCAGTTTTTTGCGATAAAACCCGCTAGACATCGCTGTGATTAGCGCGGTGTCAGCGGTTAAATAGGTTAAGAATAATGGTAAGAATGATACTCACGATTATCATGGTGACGATGGGAAAGTGAAAGCTAAAGCCACCGCCTTCTGAGCGATAATTAACGTCCCCCGGCATACGACCAAACCAACTAAAGGCATTGGGAAAAAACAGATAAATTAAGCCAATGATGAGAAATAAAATCCCTATCCCAATAAAAATTTTTGCCATGCTCAGAACCTTTTTGTTTTTATAATGGCTTGTATTTTATTGATTTTTTAATGTTTTTAGTGCTACGTTTAGTTGTTAAGATGTAAGCTTAATGTGAAAATAAAAATTTAAATTTTATTGAGAATTTTTTATCAATAAGAAAGGCTGTCACATAATGTTTGAGGCTTCGAGTCTTTATTTGGAACAATACATTGGATTTTTAGACAGAAGGTGAAATAACGCAGCCATCAGTCATGGGAATGGTTTAATCCATTCAGACTATAGGTTATTTCTAGCTAATTATTTTGCATTTAACGATTACAGTATTCGAAGAAAACACCAAAATCAAATTGGGTACTTTTAGAAATCATCAAAGTCTAAACCAAGTTAAAGGTGCTAAACACTCTCTTTTTAATCATGCAAAAGACATAAAATTGCTATCAATCTTCAGACATGGCATTAAAATTGAAATTATTTAAAAATAAATGAGGCGGCTTGTAGAAATACTCTACAAGCCTTGAATAACATAAACTATTTAGTTTTCCGCGGCGGTAAGCCTGTATGTTGCGTTTGGAAATTACTCTTTTTCGGATTCGGTTTTTTACCAAAGCTCGTGGGCGTGGGTTTTTTTTCCGATTTACTTTGCCCATTATTTGAATTGGAGTTATCCGCTTTACCATTACGCTTAACAGAATCGCCACCTGCTGAGCTGTTTTTCTTTCTTGCCGATTGGTAAATGTCTTCGCCTTCCAATTTTGGGTTATAAGGCGGAATTAAACACTGACTGCCATGCCCAATCAAATCCTCACGCCCCAAATCTTTAAGCGATTGACGCAGCAGTGCCCAATTTTTGGGGTCATGGTAACGTAGATACGCTTTGTGGAGTTTACGCTGTTTACCCGATTTGACGATTTCCACCCCTTCGCTGTCACGGGTGACTTTATGCAAGGGGTCTTTGGCAGTATGATACATGGTAGTAGCAGTTGCCATTGGGCTTGGGTAAAAGGCTTGTACTTGGTCGGCACGAAAGCCATTGCGCTTGAGCCAAATCGCCAAGTTCATCATGTCCGTGTCGGTGGTGCCAGGGTGCGCGGCGATAAAATACGGAATCAAATATTGCTCTTTACCTGCTTCACGGCTGTATTTGTCGAACATCTGCTTGAAAGTATCGTACGTCCCCATACCCGGTTTCATCATTTTGGAGAGTACGTTGGTTTCAGAATGTTCGGGGGCGATTTTGAGATATCCGCCGACATGGTGGGTGACCAATTCTTTGACATATTCGGGGTCTTTGACCGCCAAATCATAGCGCAAGCCTGACGCAATCAGGATTTTTTTCACCCCTTTGATATCACGAGCTTTGCGATACAGTTGGGTGAGATGACTGTGGTCGGTGAGTAAGTTGTCGCAGATATCGGGATACACGCAGGAAGGTTTGCGGCAGTTTTTCTCAATGGCATCGTCTTTACAATGCAAACGGTACATGTTGGCAGTCGGTCCACCAAGGTCAGAAATTACCCCAGTAAATGATGGCTCGGTATCGCGGATTTTTTTGATTTCGCCCAAGATAGACTCTTCTGAGCGGTTTTGGATAATGCGTCCTTCATGTTCGGTAATCGAGCAGAAGGTACAGCCGCCAAAACAGCCGCGCATGATATTGACTGATAATTTAATCATGTCGTAGGCAGGAATTCTTGCGTTGCCGTAGCTAGGGTGGGGCAGACGGGCATACGGCAAATCAAAGATATAATCCATCTCTTCCATGGTAAGTGGAATGGGCGGCGGATTGAGCCATACATCAATGTCGCCATGTCGCTGCACCAAGGCGCGGGCATTATGCGGATTGGTTTCTAGGTGCAAAATACGGTTGGCATGGGCGTAAAGTACGGGGTCAGATTTGACTTGCTCAAAGTCGGGCAAGCGAATCACGGTTTTGTCACGCGGCGGCAACGGGCGTTTGTGTTTTAAGGCGTTTTTATTGGGGTCTTTGAGGTTAACCACTTGGATGTCTTGGCTTTCAGCGACCTTATCAGCATTGAGGACTTTGTGCTCGACTTTATCTGCTACAAAACCTTTATATTGACTCTCAAGGGTTTTTTCTTGTTCGATGTGACAGTCGCCCACATCTTCCATCATCACATATGGATTGATAATCGGGTCAACGCGCCCAACGGTGTCGACGTCGTTACTGGCGATTTCTATCATATCGGCTTGCCAGTGTTTTTTGGTTTGTGTCGACAGATACGCGGTGCCACGCACTTTGGCAAGGTCTTCAAAACGGTAACCTTTGGCAAGTGCATGTACAACATCGACAATCGCGCGTTCGGCATTGCCATACAGCAAAATATCAGCGCGGCTATCCATCAAAATGCTACGGCGCACTTTGTCTGACCAATAATCATAATGGGCGATACGGCGCAGCGAGCCTTCAATCCCGCCCAAAATAATGGGCACATCGGGATAGGCTTCACGGCAGCGCTGGCTATATACCACAGCCGCACGGTCGGGGCGTTTGTCGGGGGCATTGTCTGGCGAATAGGCATCGTCACTGCGAATGCGTCTATCGGCGGTGTAGCGGTTAATCATACTATCCATATTGCCTGCGGTGACGCCCCAGGCGATGGTCGGTTTGCCAAGTGTCATAAAAGCGTCTTTGCTCGTCCAATCTGGCTGGGCGATGATACCGACGCGAAAGCCTTGCGACTCCAGCAATCTGCCGATGATTGCCATACCAAAGCTTGGGTGATCGACGTAGGCATCGCCTGAGACGATAATGACATCACAGGCATCCCAACCAAGGGCATCCATTTCGGCTCGGCTCATCGGCAAAAATGGCGCAGGCTCAAAGCAGCTTGCCCAGTGTTTGTCATAGTCAAATAAGGCTTTGGTGCCTTGTTTAAAGGCTTTGTTGGCAATAGTTTCGGCAGACATAGGCTTGGATGTTAAATAAAATGAATATGGCTCATTTTATCATGAATCAATTTTGCGATGGGGGTTTATAGGGCGAAATAACAAAAAAACCTGATTAAATTAGTCGGGTTTAATTAAAGGGTAAGACGATTCCATATTTTGTAAAAATTAACGGAAAAAATGACTGTCAAATCGCTAGACTTTGATTAAGATGGAAGGTATTGAATATCGCCCTACTATTTAAACCAAAATAAACCAATCGCAGCTTTTTAAGTGGGTAGAATTTTTTTAAATAACGGGTGGTTTTCAACTTTTTGCTCATTTTCACTCGGCTTTTTCATCAACTTTTTAATCAACCTTTTAATCAATAAAGCAATACTGATTCGCCCTGATTTTATGCTGGTTTAATGCTAGAATGAGATATCAAGGTTGTTAAAATGATGCTATGACCGATACCTTTGCTGATGCCCTAGAAGCGCTTGATCCGCTGACACCTGAGCCTGCCAAGCTTTCGCCCCCGACAGAGCCGAAGCCTAGACGGCGGTTGCCGTATATGGCGTATGAACACCAGCAGCAAATCACCCGTCTGTGTGTGCGCTGTGGGCTGCTACTCATGCAATATGGGGCAGAGTCGGCAACGGTAACAGATTTGTGCCGCCGATTGGGGTTAGCGTTGGGGTTGGCTAGCGTGGAGTGTGGGATTGCCTATAATGGCTTGACCATCACCACAATTTATAATAACCGCTGTATTACCACCCTGCGCGCGTCAACTACCCATGCCATCAATGTCAATATCATTGTGCAAATTCAGCGAATTGTACTGGATTTGGAAAGTATGCCGGTGACGAGTACCCTAGAGCACGCGACCTATCGATTTGATGAGATTGATCGGGGCACTTATCCTGCCAAGATGGTCGCGCCGATGGTCGGTGTGGCGTGTGCCTGCTTTGCGTATTTGGCAGGGGGCGATATACTGGTGTGTTTGGTGACTTTTATTGCTAGTATGATGGGGTATTCGCTGCGGCTATGGCTGAGTAACCGCAACTTTAACCCCTTTATATCCGCGCTCATAGCGGCGTGTTTTGGCTCCATCTTCGCCAGCACCGCGCTGTTATTGGGGATTGGTAACGACCCGCATATTGCTATGGCATCAAGTGTGCTTTGGTTGGTTCCCAGTTTTCCTTTGATAAATTCGTTGTCGGATATGTTCAAAGGTTATATGAACATCGGTATCGGGCGCTTTATGTTTGTGATTATCTTGACGTTATCGAGCTGTATCGGCATCGTGTTGTCATTGCTATTACTAAATATCAGTCATTGGGGCGTGGGTTGATGAAAGCGTTTGATAAAATTCTATTGCCAATATTGGGTCGGGTGAAAAATGGCGATTGATGCGATTGCCTTGATACGCGCAGCAACTTTTGCTTGCTTGATGACGCTTGGCTGGACACTGCTTGTCAATGTGCCGCGCCGCTATATTTGGCAATGCTTATTGTTGACTGTGCTGGGTTACGGACTTAGAGAACTCTTAAAACAACTGTCAGTCAATTTGATACTAGCGACGTTTGTAGCAGCGGGTATTTCATCCTTTGTAGCAATTTATTTGGCAAAAAAATATTTACTCACCCCAAAGATGATTTTGGTGCCTGCCATGCTGTGTATGATGCCGGGGATTACCGCGTACAAAGCCATGATTAGCTTTGTACAGCTAGGCTACTATGGCTACAATCCACAAGTATTTGCCCAAATGATGGATTTTAGCTTCAATGCGATATTTGTGACCGCTGCGTTGGTGTTTGGCATTTCGTTACCGACGTCATTTTGGTATCGAACTAAGCCCATTGTTTGAGCCCATTGTTTGAGCCCATTGTCTGATGGCGCATTAATCTAACTAATCTAACTGGATTTTAGTGCCTACCTTAGAAAAATTCATCACAAATTGACTCTTAAAGCGTCGGACATTGTTTTCATAAGTTAAATTATCACGGGTAAAACGGTGATATTCCGCCATATTTTTGGCATGTACCAATAGCAAAAAGTCATAATCCCCTGAGATTTCATAGCAACTCATCACGTTAGGCAATCGGTTCATCAAACGCTCAAAGCCATGCTGCAGCGCGGTATTTTGTTTTTCCATTTCAATCAGCACAAACGCGCTTAAATCAAAGCCCAATTCGGTGGGGTTGACAATCACCACTTGCCGAGTAATCACCCCGGTCTCTGTCATCATTTGGATACGACGCTGACAGGTCGCTACTGATGCATGCACTTTTTCGGCGATGTTCTTAAGCGGTAGCGTCGCATCTTCTTGCAATAAGTTTAAAATACGTTTATCGATATCATCGATTTCATGAATCATAGCCATGTCCTTCTAAAAATGCATAATGATAAAAATTGAGAAAAATATAGCAAATTTATCTTATATTAATATTAAATTATCATAAATAAAGGTATTTTGAAATAATTTACCAAAAATAATTGTTATACTGCTTGCAATTTAACCGCAAAAGCAAAAATATAACAAGGTCAATTATGTCAGTCTCCAGCGTTTTATCACCATCGCCTATTGTTGTCCCCCCCAAGGCAACAACGCCACAGCCTGCCACCGCTGGCAAAAAGTTACGTTTTGGGGTGGTGCTGGCATTGATTTCTAATGTGTTGTTTGGCGTGCTGTATCTGTACAGTCACTGGCTTGCACCGTTGTCAGGCACGCAAGTTTTTTTGTGGCGCATGGTGGCGATGTGGTTTGGGTTGGTGGGGTTATTGGCTGTGACGCAAAGTTTTGGTCAACTCAAAGCATTTTTGATGGGATTAAACAAACAACAATGGGTTTTATTGCTGTTGCCGACACCGATTTTGGCAAGTCAGCTGTGGCTGTTTATGTGGGCGCCTATCAATGGACAGGCGGTCAATACCGCAATGGGGTATTTTTTGTTTCCCTTGATGATGGTACTGATTGGTTGTGTGGTGTTTAAAGAAACCTTAAATCGATTGCAGTGGGCGGCGATTATCGTTGCGGCAGCAGGGGTGGGATTGCAATTTTGGCTCGCGGGGAGCGTATCGTGGGCGACTGCATGGGTGTGTTTGACGTATCCGATTTATTATGGACTGCGCCGCTGGCAAGGGGTACCGGCGCTGATGGGGCTGTTTGTGGATTTGTCAGTGATTGCCCCGATTGCCCTAGGTTTTTTATTATGGCAAAACACGAGTGTATCGATAGTCACAGGGTCAATGACAATGGGGCTGTTAGTGATTGGGCTGGGTGTGATTAGTGCGCTTGCCATGCAGACCAATCTCAAAGCCAGTCAGGTGTTGCCGATGAACACCTTTGGTATGCTCAGTTATCTTGAACCTGCGCTGATGTTTTTATTGTCTATTTTTGTGCTGCATGAAGCTGTCAATGACACCATGATTGCCAGTTTTGCTTTGATTTGGGTAGGGGTGTTGCTGATGATTGTAAATGCAATACGAGCGTCCAAAAATAACCACTCAACCGCTATTTGTGACTAGGTAAGTTAATATTCTTGATTTAATGGATGGATTATTATGTAAGAAATTGTTAAAATTGCGCTAAACAAAAATTGTACAACGATAAAGACTGAGGTGCTGCTTGGGGCAAATTCATTATGTAACTTATGTGAGCCGCATGACGTTGAAAGCTGGCGTAACCCCTAGAACGCTGTCTGATATCATGACGGTGGCACAGCGTGAGAACCTTGTCCATCAAATTACCGGTTTTTTGTGCTTTGGTAATGGCTATTTTTTTCAGTACATTGAAGGCGAAAAATCAGCGATTGAGCAATTATTTGGTAACATTCAGCGTGATGGGCGCAACCGCGATGTCACGCTCAAGTCTAAAGGGGTGATCGAACAACGGCTGTTTCAAGATTGGCAAATGTTGATGGTCAATATCAATAACCCAGAAACGCATGAAGATGTTATCAATGCGTTTTTACCTATGTTGTCAGCTGGGTCAACAGCGGCGGCGGCTGATAAGTTTGTTGAGGTCATGCGGTCACAATATCATCGCCGTAGCTTGGTGGATTTTCAAAGCTATTCTCTCAAAAATGTCAGTCATTATGGGGTCAGTCTGCGCGGATTGCTCAAAGTGCATCAGCATTTTTTAGTGGTTCAAAGCATTTTACTGGTATTGATTTTGATTAGTTTTAGCCTATTTTGGGTGCTTTAGCATCGAGAAATCTGTGGCATCGAGAAATATGTTGTCCGCTGTCGACTATTAAACCTGCTTAGCGAAAATCACACGCCGCTACATGGTCATTCACCATGCCGACTGCTTGCATAAACGCATAGCAAATCGTCGAGCCCACAAATTTAAACCCGTCTTTTTTAAGCGCCTTTGACATGTTATCTGAACATTCAGTGTTGGTGGGGATATCAGCAAAGGTTTTTGGGTGGTTATCTTGCGGCATTTTTGCCAAGCCACTGGGCGACAAGTCCCAAAGGTAATCGCTAAAAGATTGCGTTTGGGTGATTTTTAGATAGCATTTGGCATTGTTGATGATGGCTTTGATTTTACCGCGGTGGCGAATAATGCCTGCATCGGTCATGAGACTATCGACCATGTCATCATCAAACTGCGCGATAATTGCAGGGTCAAAATCAGCAAATACTTGGTAATAACGCTCGCGTTTTTTGAGGATGGTAATCCAGCTGAGTCCCGCTTGCATGCCTTCTAAACACAACATGGCAAATAGATGACGGTCATCATAACTGGGCTTTCCCCATTCATTGTCGTGGTAAGCTTGATAAAGTGGGTCTGTGCCGCACCATTCACAGCGGTTATAGGCTTTCATCCTAGGTCTCATGGTATTAAAAATTTTATTATAACCGCCTTGGGCAAAAAAAACGCCAGCATTTGCCAGCGTTTTTTAGGTATCAGTTTTTAGTCTGTATTTTAGTCTATCTTCTAATCTATGTTTTAATCCATCAAATCGATATTTTTGGTTTCTTTAATTGAGAATAACGCAATGAGAGAAATCAAACCATTAATAACAATATATATAGCCACACCTTTCATGCCATATTGCTCATTGATTTTGATGGCATAAATCGCAGGAATCGATGCACCCACAATCGCCGCTAGATTGTAAGCCAGTGACGCACCTGAATACCGTACTTCAGTGGGGAACAGCTCTGGTAATAGCGCCGCCATTGGACCAAATGACATACCCATACATGCCATGCCCAAAATGAGGAAAATAAATACAGTCGTTGGTGTACCATTGCTGAGCAGCATTGGCATAAAGCAGGCAAACACCATACATAATATAGTCACGCCAATCAGCCATTTTTTACGACCGATTTTGTCAGCGCCAATCCCTGAGATACTGGTAAAAATACCAAACACAATCGCAGCCACCAATAAAAAGCCAGTAAAGGTATTTGGGGCAATACCTAACCCTGTTGGGAAGCCAAAAGAAGATAATTTTGCCGGGCTTTTTGAATAGGCTTGTACGAAGGCAGTCATGATATAAAAAATCACATAAGTCATTGACATCAAAAATGTGCCTTGCACCAGCGGACGCCAATATTGGGTAATGACTTTTGACACAGGGGCATTAACTTTTTTGCCTTCGGCTTCAGCGGTAAGGAATACATGGCTTTCATGCAGGCTTAAACGTACCCAAAGACCCACACCCACCAGCACGATTGAAATAAGAAACGGGATGCGCCATGCCCACTCGACCAAGGCATCTTTTCCTAAAAAATAACTGAGTAAAAAGAACACTAAGTTGGCTAAAAATAACCCAATCGGCGCGCCTAACTGCGGGAAAGTACCATACCAAGCACGTTTGCCTGCTGGCGCATTTTCGGTGGCGACCAAGGCAGCACCGCCCCATTCACCGCCAAGCCCAATCCCTTGACCCACACGAAGTAAACATAACAACAATGGGGCAATGACGCCTACTTGGGCATAAGTCGGTAGCAAACCAATCGCTACGGTTGATAAACCCATGGTGAGCAGAGAGGCCACCAAGGTTTTTTTACGACCAAGTTTATCACCAAAGTGACCAAATAACGCTGAACCGAAAGGACGGGCAATAAACGCCAATGCCAACGTCGAAAGCGAGTAAAGCATCGCCGCTTTTTCATCGGTTTTATCAAAAAACTGGGTATTAAAAATCAATACCGCCGCAGCGGCATAAATATAATAATCATAAAACTCAATAGCCGTACCAATCATGGATGCCACGGCGACCTTTTTTGGGTCATTGCGTAGCGCGATATGCTGATGATCAGGGTGCGCGGTTGAAGCGGTTGTCATGATGTCTGCCCTCCTTATATAATAAAAGTTTAAGCGAAAATTAAGATACATAAAATATTGGAATGAATTATAAATCATAATTTATCAAAAACTTGATAAAAATAGTTAAGGTGATGCAAAAATTTGGTTATTAATCGCTGATTTGATAAATTTCGTCAGCTTATCCATAATAAGCCACCACAAGATAGACATTAAAAATTAAAGGGTAACCATGATTCGTGAGCTAGCAAAAAATATTATCTATACGGGCGTAGCAGGGACAGGCAAGACCTACCAACTGCAACAAATCGCCAAACAATATACCGAGTTTTTGCCTACCGCCACACAAGACGATTTACTCAAAAATCTGGTCGAGCCGTTAAGCTGGCGGGAAGTGATTTGTTTGGTGTTGTTGGATGAAAAACAAAAAGGTAAAAGTTTGCTAAAAGTACCTGAATTGGTGCAATCGGCTATTTTTTTAGCGAAAGCGAGTTTAAAAGATAGAAAAGAAAATTTAAATCAAACGGCTTGGGGCACATTGATGATGTACAGTGATAAGAACTCAGTTCGTGTCAAATATCATCGAAGGGCTAGCCAATCGTATTTTGATAAAGACGATAGCAGTAATTGGTTTTTATTAGCAGACAGCTTACCGTTATTAACAGACTTGCAAAACAAACTCGATGATTACCAAGCGGCAATTCACAGCCAGTTTCAGCCCAACTATTTACAGCCAAAGCTAGAACGCTTTAGTTTTGTCAGTTTTCATCAAGCGTATGGGTATGAAGAATTTGTCGAAGGGATTCGTCCTCACATCGCGGATAATGGGCAGATGAGCTATCGCGTTGAGTCAGGGGCATTTCTTAGACTGTGTCAACAAGCCAAACATGACCCTAGCCACCGTTATGCCATGTTGATTGATGAAATCAACCGCGCCAATGTCGCCCGCGTGTTTGGGGAGTTGATGAGTTTGATTGAACCGAGTAAACGTGCAGGACAGACAGATAGCCTGTCGGTGAATTTGGCGTATTCGCGTCAGCCGTTTAGTGTGCCTAGCAATGTCGATATCTACGCCACCATGAACAGCCAAGATCATTCATTGGCGCCGCTCGATATGGCATTTCGCCGCCGTTTTGAATTTATTGAATATCAACCACAGCCACAGTTATTGGGTAAAGTGATGGCAAATGGGATGGAGATTGATTTAGCCAAATTGTTGACTGCACTCAATGAAAGAATCTCGCAAAATTTGGCAAAAGACAGCCAGTTAGGGCATAGTTTTTTGTGGGGTATTGATTCGCTGCACGCGTTAAGCGCTGCGTTTAGCCAATCCATCATCCCCCAAGTTGCCCAAGCCTGCCAGCACCATGGACAAATCCTGCAAGCAATCTTTGGGCAACGCTTTATTAGGCTAGTTGATAACAAAAAAGCAACTGGATTTATGGCGCAGCAAGCGGGTTTTGATATCCATACCCCGGCGCTTGATGACCCAAATAGCTATCTTGCAATCTATCAAAGCGCCCAATGAAAACCATCATCACGTTTGAACATAGTTACCTGACCGCGGCAGATTTTGACGATGGGCAAGATTTTGACTGGCTTATCGAGCAAAATTTTGACGTGTTTCGCATCGAGCGTAAACAGCAGCAGTGGCAACTCAAAGTGCGCCACTATATCGGTGTGATTGGGTTGCCCAGTGGCGGGCAAGTTGAGATTTTGCCAAAACTTGCACAAGCCCAAATCACCCATGCCGATGAAGTTGCCCAAACCCGTCAATGGGTGCAACAGATGCTGAAAGCAGTGTGGCAAGCCTTATTGCCCAAATCGTTAGCCAATCTAGCCAATCAACGACTCATTAATCCTCCAGCCCCCAATCCTCCACCAATCAATCATTCGCTATCGCTTAGCGAGTGGCTGCAAGCGTATTTTTGGCAGGGATTTGCGCAGTATGTGCCCAATCAGCAATATCAGCAATTTGAGCAAAATCAGCCCTATCTGCAGGGTAAATTACTCATCAAAGAGCAATTGCAGCATAACTGCCACCAGCCACATAAGTTTTATCATCAGAGTGAAAATTTTGTGATGGATACCGCTGGCAATTGCTTGGTGAAAACCACCATCGAGCGTGTGATTGGCAGCATGGCTAGCAGCCCATTGTCGAGCCCATTACTGCCGCAGTGGCAGGCAGTGGGTAGCGTTGCCAGAGACTTATACGACACCTTATTGTCTCAAGCGCTGCAAGAATTGACCGCGTTGCCCAGTCTGACTGCCCAGCGTAATTATAATTTTATCAGCTTTTGTTACGCGCTGCTGACGCTACAACAAGCGAGTAGCCAAGGGCAGTTTTTGACCCCAACTTGGCTGGTGAATATGCCATTTGCCTTTGAAAAATGGGTGGGCAGGAAAATCCAACAACAATTTGCCGCGCAGAATTTTGAGCTAGTTGAGCAAAAAAGACAGCCATTGACCGTGCAGCAAGGGTTAACCATCAAACCCGATATTTGGCTAAAGTCTGCCGATAAACTCATTATCGCCGATGTAAAATGGAAAAAAACGGCTACTTTTAACGACATAAGCTTGGCAGACATGTACCAACTACTTACCTACGCCAGTGAATTTGATGCCGACGAAGCCTGGCTGATTGTGCCAACGCTAGGCACGCAATTGCTGGCACAGCCGATTGAATTTTGTCAACCCAAAAAAACCCGATTTTATCTGATACCTTTTGCTGTGAGGCAAGGGTGTTTAAACCTTTTTCATTAAAATTATTCAAAAAAAAGCTAATTTGTTTTATTTTATCAATGAGAAAGGTGAGAATTAACAACTTTTCTAGCCGCCAAAACTTGGTAAAATAACCACATGTAACTTTGAAAATGACCAAAAAACAGGAAGAATTATGAGCAAACATTATGATTATATCGCGATTGGTGGTGGGTCAGGGGGCATTGCATCCATCAACCGTGCTGCCAGCTATGGTAAAAAATGTGCCTTGATTGAAGCCAAGCAGCTAGGCGGTACTTGCGTCAATGTGGGCTGTGTGCCCAAAAAAGTGATGTGGTATGGCGCCAATATGGCAGCAGCGATAAATCATTATGCGCCTGACTATGGCTTTGATTTGGATGTTAAACAATTTGATTTTGCCAAATTGGTACAAAGTCGCCAAGCTTATATCAGCCGTATTCATCAGTCGTACAACAATAGTCTTAAAAATAACCAAGTCGATGTGATTCATGGTTTTGCCAAATTTGCCGATAAACATACCGTTGAGGTATATAAAAATGACGGCACGGTAGAGACCATTACCGCTGACCATATTTTGCTAGCGATGGGCGGTCGACCTGTTCGCCCCGCGATTGAAGGGGCAGAGTTGGGTATTGACTCGGACGGTTTTTTTGACTTGACCGAATTACCACCACGGGTAGCGATTGTCGGTTCAGGCTATATCGGCGTTGAGATTGCAGGGGTGATGAACGCACTGGGCTCAAAAACCCATCTGATTGTGCGTAGCAAGCGGGTGCTCAAAAACTTTGATGCCGACATTGTCACCACGCTCACTCATATCATGCACGATGATGGCATTGAATTTCATTATGGAGTGCTACCACAACAAGTACGCAAAAACCAAGATGGCTCATTGAGCATTGAATTGTCAAACAATGAGACCTTGACGGTGGATTGTTTGATTTGGGCAACGGGTCGCGCACCTGCAACCGATAGCATCAATCTTGATAAAGCGGGCGTTGAAGTCAATGAGCAAGGCTTTGTTAAAGTCGATGCCTATCAAAATACCAATGTCGAAGGTATCTATGCCGTCGGCGACATCATCGAAAATGGTATTCAATTGACCCCAGTGGCGGTGGCAGCAGGTCGCAGACTATCTGAGCGCTTGTTTAACAACAAACCCAATGAGCATTTGGACTATAACCTAGTGCCGAGCGTGATTTTTAGCCATCCACCGATTGGTACTATAGGGCTAAGTGAAGAAGAGGCGGTCAAAGACTATGGCATCAATGCGGTTAAAGTCTATAAATCCAGTTTTACCCCGATGTATAGTGCAGTGACCAAGCACCGTGAGCCGTGTCACATGAAGCTGATTTGTGTGGGTGAGGAAGAAAAAGTGGTGGGCTTGCATGGTGTAGGTTTTGGCGTCGATGAGATGATTCAAGGTTTTGCTGTTGCTATCAAGATGGGCGCAACCAAACGTGACTTTGATAACACGGTGGCGATTCATCCGACTGGCTCAGAAGAGTTTGTCACCATGCGCTAAGCAGATTTTTAGGGTAAAAAAGCGGGCTTATGATTAAGCCCGCTTTTTTTTATAGTTGTTTTTTTATGGATGTTTTAATAACCGCTAGTTTAACAGTTACATATCCACTTTGAGCCTATCCCAATACTGCTGATATAGCGCCATTATCTCATCGCCTACGTCTTCACGGAACATGGCATGTTTTAGCAAATCAGCTGGCGGATACACAATCGGATTGTTGGCAAGCTCAGGTGGCATCTCTTTTTTTGCCGCCTCATTGGGCGAGCCGTAGCCAATTTCTTCGCTAATCATGGCAGCGTATTTGGGTCGCAAGATAAAATCGATAAACTTATGGGCGTTGTCGTTGTTTTTGGCATTTTTGGGGATGACCATGTTATCCATCCACATAATAGCGCCTTCTTTTGGATAGACAAAGTCGAGCTCTGGCATTCCTTGGTCTTGCGCCATGATGACTTCACCATTCCAAGCCAAGCCCAAGTAAGTTTCCCCTTCCATAAACGGCATGCGCGGTGCATCTGAGTTAAAGGTACGCACGTTTGGCATCAGCTTGGTGAGTTTTTCATAAGCCTGTTTGATGGCTTCAGGGTTTTTGGTACTGCCGTTATAGCCAAGGGTCAATAGACTCATGGTAAACACGTCACGGATGTCATTCATCAGCATGACACGCCCCTTGTACTCTGGCTTCCATAAGTCATTCCAGCTGCTCAAGCTTGCTTTAGCAATGCGTTTGGTATTGACGGCAATGCCTGATGAGCCCCACAGATAGGGGATACTAAACTTGTTTTCAGGGTCAAAAGGGGCATTGATAAAGGTTTTGCCCAGGTTGCCAAAATTGGTTAATTTGGCATGGTCAAGCGGCTCAAGCATCCCTTCTTTACGCATTTTGTCGACAAAATCCGTACCCGGAAATGCCACATCATACTCACCACTGCCATTCATCAGTTTGAGTTTGGCATACATGGCTTCGTTAGAATCAAAGGTGCTATAAATAACGTCAATACCTGTCTCTGCGGTAAAATCTTTAAGCACTTGGTCAGAGATATATTCCGTCCAGTTATAGACATTGACGACCTTGCTACCTTGATTGGCAGTAGGCGCGGCAGCGCTAGTCGCGGTTTCGCTCGCTTTTTGACAACCCGTTAAATTACTTGCCAGCCCCCCTGTTAAAACAGCGCTGCCAACACCCAAGCCATATCCTAAAAAACGTCTTCTATTGAGCATCCGAGATATCATATAAGTCTCCTTAACGTTTTTGGGTCGATGGTAGATTTATCGACTTTTTGGCAAGTAATAACTGCGAGATAATCAGACCCAGCAGCGAGATTACGAGCAAGATTGTGCCAACGGCATTGACTTCAGGTTTTACCCCAACACGCACCATCGAGTAAATCTGTAAGGGTAAAATCTCAAAGTCAGGTCCTGTATTGAACGTCGATACCACCACATCATCAAGTGATAGGGTAAAGGCAAGCACCCAGCCCGCCAAAATCGCAGGCAAAATAATCGGTACAAGCACGGTACGAATCATGGTAAATTCATTGGCACCCAAATCACGCGCCGCTTCCAATACGCGGGTGTCGAGGCTAGATAGACGTGCAGTCACCGTAATCACCACAAAGGGCAGACAAAAGGTAATGTGCGCAATTAGCAACGTCATAAAACCCAGCTGTATCCCCACAATCAAAAATAACGCCAATAGCGAAATCGCCAAGACAATCTCAGGCGACATCATCAGCACAAATAGCAAGCTTTGTAGTATCGATTTACCTTTAAAGTCATAACGCTGTAACGCTAACGCCGTCAAACCGCCAATCGCAGTAGAAATCGTCGCAGCCACTACCGCCAATATGACCGAATTGATGGCAGCTTGTACCATCGCGGCATTACTAAATAACTCGCTGTACCAATGGGTACTAAAACCGCCCCACTGATAACCGACTTTTGAGGCATTAAACGAGAAAATCACCATCACCGCAATCGGCGAGAACATCAGCAGATATACGATGGTCAAATACAGGCGAGACAACCATTTCATAGTATTAGACATAGCGTCCCCCTTATGCCACTTCGTTGTAGTCAGTTTTGCCAATGCGTTTACTACTGGCTCGATACGCCATAATCAGCAATGCCATGGCAAGCGTCAATAGCACGGACGCCGCGGCACCAAATGGCCAGTCACGGGCATCCAAAAACTGCGATTTGATGATATTGCCCACCAGCAAGTTACGTGAACCGCCCAAGATATCCGCCACATAAAACATGCCCATGGCAGGCAACAGCACCAGCAATACCCCTGAAATAATCCCTGGTGTAGTGAGCGGCAAAATCACGTGCCAAAAGGTTTGTAGCTTGTTAGCGCCCAAATCTTTGGATGCCAAAATATAATCGTCACGCAAATCCACAAATACCGCATACAGGGGCAGTACCATAAACGGAAACAGCAAATACACCAAACCGCCAATCACCGCTTTTTGGGTATATAAAATTTGCAGTGGCTCGTTGATAAGCCCAAGGTTAATCAGCAGGGTGCTGAGCAGACCATTGGCCGCCATAATGAGTTTCACCGCATACAGACGCACCAATGAGTTGGTCCAAAACGGAATCACGAGCAGTAACATCAATAATGACTGCCATTTTTTATCGGCTTTACTGACCAAGTAGGCAAATGGATAACCGAGCAGCAAACAGATAATCGTCGTCATCCCTGCCATCGACAGCGAATGCAAAAACACTTTTAAATAAAGCGGATCAATCAATCGAATATAGTTGCCCATGGTGACAGGCAGTGTTAAAAACTTATCTTCATCACGGGTCAAAAAACTGGCGGCAATCACCAAGATATTGGGAATCAGGGCAAAAATAATCAACCATGCCCAAATCACAAACAGGGTCGCACGCTGAAAGCCACGCCCGCCTTGTTTTGTCATAACAGGGGCAGGCGTGTTAGCAGCCGAAACGCTAGAGGTCGAAGGTGAAGTAGTATTATTCATCTGGCAAAATCCACTCCCAACCATCGACCCAGTCAATACGCACTTCTTGACCCAGTTTATAGTTAAAATTCGGATCGTCTTCGTTAAAGTACTCTGACGTTTTGACGATATTGCCGTTTTTTAATCGAATCACAGAATCTAGGGTACTGCCTTTGTAGGCACTGTCTACCACGTTGCCGATTAAGCCTTCATGAGCTTCATGGGTGTAGTACACGCGGATATCTTCAGGGCGCAGCAGTAAGTTGACATTTTGACCGACTTGCACGTCAAATTTTGGACGGGGCAATTCACGAATCGGATGAAAGCCGTCATTTTGCTCGACCACTTCCACTTTGATGGTGGCTGGGTTGACCTCTAGCACTTTACCTTTAAACAAATTGGTTTCGCCAATGAAGCTTGCGGTAAATAGATTGGCAGGCGATTCATAGATACCAATGGGCGTATCAATTTGCTGGAATACGCCGTTTTTCATGACGGCAATCCGGTCAGACATCGACAAGGCTTCTTGTTGGTCGTGGGTCACGAATACAAAAGTAATACCCAGTTCACGCTGCAAGCGTTTGAGTTCTGATTGCATTTGCTCACGTAGTTTGGCATCGAGCGCTGATAGAGGTTCATCAAGTAGCAGCATTTTTGGGCGATTCACCACGGCACGGGCGATGGCGATACGCTGCTGCTGACCCCCCGACAAATCTTGCGGACGGCGATTGATGGTATGGTCAAGTTGTACCATTGCCAGCGCTTCACGCACCCGCTGGTCGATTTCGGTTTTGGGTACGCCTTTAAGTTTTAGTCCATAAGCGATATTGTCGTACACATTCATGTGCGGAAACAGGGCATACTGCTGAAACACCGTATTAATCGGACGTTTTTCCGCAGGTAAGCCTGCAATATCAACCCCTTCTAACTGCAAACTACCGGCATTGGGCAGCTCAAACCCGCCAATCAAGCGTAGCAGGGTAGTTTTGCCGCAGCCAGAAGGCCCTAGCAGCGTCAAAAACTCCCCGTCATAAATATCTAGATTAATATTTTGCAAAATTTGGGTATCGCCATAAGATTTGGATAAATGACGGATTTGTAGTAGTACCGGTTTTTGGTTGGTCGGCTGGGCGCTATCAGGCATATCTGATGGTGCGTTTAGGGTGGTTTGTGGCGTTGATGCGGACGTTGATGCAGACATAGGCACAATCTCACGGCAAGGCTAAAATAGCGGGCTAAAATGGCATATTTATGTAGGGTCAAAGCGCAATCAGCATGACAACATAAATACAGAGTTTTTCGATAGTTTCACCTGTGAAAATACAGTTAAAAGTTGCGTTCAGTATAACGGCTAAAATTAAAAAATGTTACTGAAAATTGACCTGCTGTTCATAAAATTTTAGTGGATAATAAGAGGTTGATTTGGCACAAATAAGCAACGTAACTTTTTACCAAAGCCATTAAAATAGCAAGCTTGAGCGACTTTTATGTGATGATAATTTAGCCAGTGAATGATTGAAGATTACCTATTGAAAATTTAAGAGACACGCCATGCCTAACAAAAAAAAGCCTCAAGACCCAACGACTGAAACAACAAATGCCCAAACAACAACCACTCAAGCAGGTGCAAACAATACGGCTTCTCAAACCACGGCTAAAAAAATACCCGCAAAAAAACCAGCCGCTAAAGAAACAGCGACCAAAAAAATAGCAACACACGCAACAGCCGCGCTGCCCATCGCTATTGCTTTGCCCAAATCCTTACAGCATGCTCAGTGTGTGGATTTGACGCGCCATCGCTACCAAGGCAAGCTTCTAAGCCAAGCAGATAGTATTGCACTTGGCAAACAGCAGCGTAAGGCGTACCCATTAAAAACCTTGGCTGCCATCAGCCAACGTCCGAATTCCATCGACGCGCTCAGTCTTTATCAGCCGTTGCCGTAAAACCACCGACTTTAGGCGGTGGATATAAGGCAACTTGTACACTATAACGCTTGCATAAATTTTGCTAAAATAATTTGCATGAAAACACTCAAGCTACGCATACGAGATAAACACACAGCAAAGCTTAACCGCCTAAGTGGTTTGGTTAATTTCGTATGGAACTACGTTAATGCGTTAAGCTATGAGCATCTTAAGCGTACTGGCAAGTTCTTTTCAGCCTACGACCTAAACGAATACACCAAAGGTAGCGGTGAGTTACTTGGTTTACATTCTCAAACTATCCAAGCCATCAATGAAACCCACGCCAAATCGCGTCGCCAATTCAAAAAAGCCAAACTAAACTGGCGAACCAACAACCCAAATTCAAAACGTAAATCATTAGGCTGGCTACCGTTTAAACAATCTGCCATCAAACACATCGCCACACACCAAACAGGTAAAAAAGGCTTAAAATCCACCTTACAGCTTAGTTTAGCCAAAGGGCAAAAGCTAATCATCGACCTATGGGACAGCTACAACCTTAGCCTATACCAAATCAACACATGCGAATTGGTACAAGACAGCCGTAACCGTTGGTATGCCTGTATCACCGTCAAAGACTACCCCAAGACACAATGCGGTACAGGCAGTGTAGGCATTGACTTAGGGCTTAAAGACAGTGCTACCGCCTCAAATGGCGACAAACTCACCATCAAGCAAACGCTCAAATATGCTAAAGCGTTAGCCATTGCTCAACGAGCTAAAAACAAACAGCGTGTCAAAGCGATTCATGCCAAAATCAAAAACACACGCCAAGACCTCATCCATAAATTCACCACCCAATTAGTTAAAGATAATGCGCTAATCGTGGTCGGTGATATTCAGAGTAATCAATTTAATAGTAAAAAAGGCAAACTCGCCAAATCGGTTTACGATGCAGGCTGGTTTGAACTCAAACGACAATTGACCTATAAATGCGAGAACGCAGGTTGCCGTTTTGAAATCGTGAATGAGAAATACACTACCCAAACTTGCTCGTGTTGCGGTCAATTTGACCGCAATAGTCCGAAAGGTAGAGCAGGCTTGCGAATAAGAGAATGGACTTGTGCGAAGTGTGGCACATGGCATGATAGAGATATTAATGCCAGTCGGAACATTCTTGCGGTCGGGCTTGGCCGTCTGGGAGCAGGAATCCCCGAACGATAGGGAGGGGAGGAAGTCAAGAACCAAATAGCCGATGGGCATATTGCTGTGGCAGGCGATGAGGTATTATAGTAGCTATAGAACCATCTTAAAAAAATTTTGAGTTTTAAAAAGTTTAAAATGATAAAAAATATCGCGTTTTATATCATCAAAAATTTCGTTATTATCACAGGGTGAAAGGAGAAAACCAAATGCCAAACAGTCACTTACCGCGTCCAGAAACTGCCGAGCAAGCGCTCGAGATGCTCAAACAAGGCAACGCACGATTCGTAGAGAATGTGCAAAACCCCCAATCAACCTTGCTAGCGTCTAATGCGCTCACCCACGTGCATGAACCGTTTGCGATTATTTTGGGTTGTTCTGATGCGCGCGTCCCCGCTGAGATTGTCTTTGATCAAGGTTTGGGTGATTTATTCGTCATTCGTGTAGCAGGCAACGTGGTCGCGCCGTCTCAGATTGGCTCGGTTGAGTTTGCCGCTGAGAAATTCGGTACCAAGTTAGTCGTGGTGTTGGGTCATTCCCATTGCGGCGCGGTGACGGCTTGTGTGGAGACACTGATCAATCCTGATCAGCAGTTTTCGCCCAATTTACGTTCGATTGTTGACCGTATCCGTCCCAGTGTTTACAACTTGCATGAAATTTATACCGCCAATGGACAAGACATTGACGAGCAAGAGTTGATTAATCGAGGCATTAAAGCCAACGTGCGTATGTCAGTCACCCAGCTCAAACACGGCTCTCGTATTCTTGAAGATGCGGTTAATAATGGTAGCTTAATTATTGTTGGGGCAGTGTATGATTTGGACACCGGTAAAGTGACTTTTATTGAGTAGCGAGTATTGAATAGCGAATATTGAATAGTAAATAGCGAATTGAGCAACTTACCTAAGCGTAATGTTATGAGCAATGATTTTATAAGCAATGATGTTATGAGAAATAAGGGCTATATTTTTATCCAAAAGTTAATTAAAATTAAACAGTATTGAATTTTTGGCAAATTCTCGCTATTAATGAACTTTAGTCAACATCTTTTTCTTTTAAGGTTTTTTCTTTTAGAGGCATATTACAATAAGGATCACTATGTCAAACTTGTCCGCTACCAATGGGTTTGTCTTTAATCACACCATGCTTAGGGTGAAAGACCCGCAAGTGTCTTTGGCTTTTTATCAAGATGTATTAGGCATGACGCTACTACAAACCAAACGCTACCCACAAGCGGAATTTGATTTGTATTTTTTGGCAAAGCTCACCGATGAACAGGTGGCAAATTTGCCAACCGATACCGCCGCGCTAGCAGCATTCACCTTTAGTCAGCCAGGGGTGCTAGAATTGACCCATAATTATGGCACTGAGTCTGATGCAGAGTTTCACTATCATAGTGGCAATAGCGAACCACAAGGATTTGGGCATATTTGTTTTGCCGTGCCAAATTTGCAAGAAGCGGTTGCTTGGTTTGAGCAACATCAAGTCACCTTCAAAAAACGCCCTGAAGAAGGCATGATGAAAGATATTGCCTTCATCTTGGATCCAGATGGTTACTGGATAGAAATCGTACAACCAAACTTAATGGGTTAATCGCCCATTAAAAAAAGGGCAACTGTGATTGCCCTTTTTTATTGTTTTTTATTAAGATTGCGTTTTGTTAAGCCTTGAGATTTAGCCAATCTCTGGGTTTTAGATAAAAATCCGTAAGTTCAAATTCAGGCGTTCCTGCCAGAGGCTCATAACCATATTCCCAGCCAGTGAGCGGCGGCAGACTGACCAAAATCGACTCAATGCGCCCGTTTGATTGCAAGCCAAACAAAGTACCGCGGTCATACACCAGATTGTATTCGACATAGCGACCGCGACGGTACAACTGAAAATTACGCTGCGGCTCGCTATAGCGCGTGTGTTTGCGTTTCTCAAAAATCGGGAGAATACCTTTAAGATAGCCGTCACCTACCGCCTGCATAAAGGCAAAGCACTTATCAAAATCCCAACCCATGCTAAGCGTGTTCAAATCATCATAAAACAAGCCGCCGATGCCGCGTTGTTCGTTACGATGCTTTAAATAAAAATACTCATCGCACCACGTCTTAAACTTGGGATAAACGTCTGCCCCAAACGGCGCGCACAAATCATGACACACTTGGTGCCAATGCACACAGTCTTCCATCACGGGATAAAACGGCGTCAAATCAAAGCCCCCACCAAACCACCAAATCGGCTCGTAGCCTTCTTTTTCTGCGATAAACATGCGCACGTTGGCATGACTGGTTGGCACGTTGGGATTGGTCGGATGAATCACCAGCGAGACACCGAGTGCTTGTGCTTGGCGACCGGCAAGTTCAGGGTGGCGAGCGGTGGCGGTGGCTGGCAGATGGTTGATAACAATGTGGCTAAACATCACCCCGCCTTTTTCAATCACTTTGCCACCTTGGAGTACATTGGAGCGACCACCGCCCAAATTTTGATGGGTGCCTTGCTCAGTGGGTCTTTCCCAAACATCGGCGACAAATTTGGCATTACTGGCACCTTCAGCATATAGATTAAAGCCGCCAGTGGCTTCTTGGTGTTCTAGCGCTTGGCAAATACGGTCTTGTAAATCAAGTAAATAAGCGCGAACGGCTTGAACATTGGGTGAGGAGAGCAGCATAGACATAGCAATAGTTCTTTTAAAAATTTTTAGCGATTAAATTTTAGTGGTTAATTTTTAATGGTTGATTTTTAATAATCATTGTAGCACACAATGGCGTGGGTAAAATTTAGTGTATTGACTGATGATACGCATAAATATTTACATAAAACCCTTAAAAAAAATCGTCACAGCCGCTATCCAAACGGTCAGAAAACGCATAAAATGCCATGACGTCTTGATAAAATTAAGTTGAGATTTTATAAACTGATTAGCTCAGTGATACTGATTGATATAGTTATTGGGATCGTATAGTTATCAGACTATTAAGTTATCAGATGGATGATTACATTAACCGTTTTTGGAGAAAGCTATGAATAAATTATTAATCGCATTAGTGACGGTCATCAGCCTTGTGGGTTGTGGTAAGAAAGAAGAAGCCAAGACTGAAACCACCACCACGACAACCACCACCACAACAGCGTCTGTACCTGCCAATACCGCAACTGCAACGGCGAATACCGCGACTGCTACTGCGTCACCGGCAAAATAATATTAACCAACAGCCTATAAAACCGCTAAGCCACTTAGCGGTTTTTTTTATGCTTTTTTTTATGCCATGGCAGATTTATCAGTTTAAGGGCTTAGCAGGTTTAGTCTGATTTGTGTGTACCCAGTTAGCATAGATCAAGTCAGCATAGATTTAATGAATAATCGCTAAAAATTTGCTAAAATAAGCGCCTTTTTTTGATACCTACACTTTAGCAACATGCGGTTAAAACAGCTCAAACTGGCAGGCTTTAAATCTTTTGCCAATCCTACAACGTTTCATTTCCCCAAAACCATCACCGCGATTGTCGGGCCCAACGGCTGCGGCAAATCCAATGTGATTGATGCCATCCGCTGGGTGCTCGGTGAATCCTCCGCCAAGCAGCTTCGTGGCGGCGCGATGAGTGATGTCATCTTTGCAGGCACAGAAGACAAGTCCGCCAAAAGCTTGGCAAGCGTAGAATTGGTATTTGAACATACCCGCGGCGAAGATGGTAGCAGCGGCATCCACCACGCGCTCAATCTGTATCAAGAATTATCGGTACGTCGGCAAATCAATAAAGAAGGCAAATCCGATTACTTTATCAATGGCACCAAAGTGCGTCGCCGCGATGTGGTCGATATTTTTTTGGGCACAGGTCTTGGCGCCCGCTCGTATGCGGTGATTGAGCAGGGTATGATAGGGCGCATCATTGATGCCAATGCGCTGCAGCTACGAGAGTTTATCGAAGAGGCGTCGGGCGTGTCGCGCTACCAAAGCCGGCGTGATGACACCCAAAAACAGCTCGATACCGCAAGCGATAATTTGGCGCGGCTACATGATATGGTCAGCGAACTGACCAGCCAACAAAAACGCCTAGAAAAACAAGCCAAAACAGCACAACAAGCCCAGCAATGGCAACAAGCGCAGCAAGCAATCAGTGAGCAGCTACTCATTGATGACTATGGGCAGGCATGGCAAAAACAGCAAACACTCGCGGCAGATTTTCAAGCGATGCGTGAGCGCGTGGATGCCCAGCAAGTATTGATTGAAGGATTAATCGAGCAGCAGCAACTTGCCCAGCAGGCTCTGACTGAGCAACAGCAGACTCTACAGACCCAGCAAAATCTTGCTAAGGATTATTGGCAGCAGCAGCATGAAACCCAAAGTCTACTGAAACAAGCTGAGCAAGCCCTTGCCAATGACCAACAACGCCTGAATATCCTCAATGTTGAGCTGGGTCGTTTTGCCAAGTATCAACAAGAATTGCAAGCACAAAAACAGCAAGCACAAATGCGTATTGAAGGCTTGCCCAACCAGCTTGAACAGCTCACCGCACAGTTGCAGCAATTGCGTGAGGAGCAAGATGATTGCAAACAGCAGCGTGAGCACATTGCGAAAAATTTAGTGGCATTAAATAAGCAAAAGCAAGACGTAGAAAAAAATCTTGCCGTCAGTGAAAATGCCCTCAAACACCATGCCAGCCAGCAACAGCGCCAACAACAGCGCCAAAGCGAACATGACAAAGCCGTATTGGCATGGCAGACTGCTAAGGCCGCATTTGACCAGCAATTTGCAGCGTTTGAGAATAACGAACTAGATACGCAAATGACGAGACTCAGTGATGAGATTGAAC
Organism: Moraxella osloensis; assembly: GCF_001553955.1. Taxonomy (NCBI): domain Bacteria; kingdom Pseudomonadati; phylum Pseudomonadota; class Gammaproteobacteria; order Moraxellales; family Moraxellaceae; genus Faucicola; species Faucicola osloensis. The sequence continues at coordinate 759,746 of NZ_CP014234.1, read as the reverse complement.
GTCTTGAAGCCAATATCATCGCCCGTCAAGAATCTATCGCTGACCAAGCCGATGAAGTTGACAGCTTAACCCGTCAGCATCGCCAAGCTGAGCAGCAGTACCAAGCGTGGCAAACCGAGCAAGCGACACTCCAAAATTTGCTAGCACAACAAGAAACTGCCCTTGCCCAAGTTATCCACCAGTCAGCCAATCAAGAACACACTAGCAGTTTGCCAAAACTTATCAGTCAACTGCAATTGACCGAAACAGGTAAGGGGTATGCCAATATTTTTGATACCCTAGTTACGGTATTTGCCAAATGGTCTATCGCGGCTGACCAAGATTTTGCCCAAATTATCCATGACCATGCAGTGTTTATTGATAATCAATCAACTTTAGCTAACATCTCGAAAAATCACCCAGCGAACAGTCAGCTAATAGAAGGTTGTTTGCCACTGTCTGCTTTGATTGCGGCGCCCAATCTGGCTATTTTTCAGCAGGTTTGGATCAGTGCGACGCCGCTTGACTGGGCAGAGGTGCAGGATAAAGGGCTGCTCGATAGCTTGCCAACAGGCGATTGGTTGCTGGTGCAGACCTCAGCGCAACAGCTGATACTTTGTAATCAGCAGCTGCTGATTAACCTAAGCCATTTGTTGCAAGCTGAGGGTCAGCAGGTTATCAGTTTTAGCCAGCAGTTGATGAATGAAGCCCGTATTGGGCAGCTCGATGAACACTTAGCGCAGCAACAACCGCAACTGCAGCGTCTAGCCAATCGCTTGCAACAAGCGAAGGTTAGTCTGCAAGAATGGCAAGCGCAAGACCGAACCGCGCGTAATCAACTGCTAAGCCTAACCCAGCAACAACAGCAATGCCAGCAACAAAAACTACAACAGCAGTATCGCTATCAATCCGCACTCGATAAACTTACGCAAGATAAAAAACGCCTCGACAGTGATAGCGAGCGTCTACAACAAGAGGGGCAAGATTTTGCTGACAAATTGCAGCAAGAGCAACAGCGGTTTTATGAGCTAAGCAAGACGCTTTCGCATTTACAACCGCAATTACAGCAGCAAATCAGCGAGCGCCAGTCACTCGATGAGCGCTTAAACCAGTTTGCCAGTCAGCAGCGCGAGCTAGAACAACAACAAAATCGCATCACCCAAACACTGGCAACCGGACAATTGCAAATCACCGCAAGTGAGCAGCAACTTGCCAAAGCTTTGCAAGACCAAGCAAGATTCACCAGTGAGCAGCAGCTGCTGAGTCATAAAATTAGCGAGCAGCAGGCACGCTTGCCGCAGCTACAACAACAACTCGCGGTGGACTCGACGCAACTACAAACCGCCAATGACAGCGTTACCCAATTGACAATCACCTTGAAAACCATGGAAACCAAGGTGCAGCAAGCGCAATTGGCTGTGCAAGAGTCTCAGCAGCAGTTGAGCCAACTACAACAGCAATATCACACCACCGACACCGCATGGGCACTAGCAAAACAAAACGTGGCATTGATTGGTGAGCAATTGACTAGTCGCAAAATCGCCGTACCAAAAACTGACGACATTGAGTTACTGGGTAGCCCCAAACGCGAACAACTACAACGACAACTCGAGCAGTTAGCATCACAGCTGCTTAATCTTGGGGCAGTCAATCATGCCGCGGTGGCTGAGCTCAGCGAAGTGAACAGCCGCTTAGCGCCCCTTGCTGAGCAAATCTCGGATTTGACCGCCAGTATTGATAAGTTGCAACTTGCTATCCAGCAGATTGACAGTCAAACCAAACAGCTTTTTATGGATATGTTGACCCAAGTCAATATCGATCTTAACAAGCTATTTACCCAAGTATTTGGTGGCGGGCAAGCTAAGCTGGTGTTATCAGACCATACCAATGACAAAGATGGCAGCGGCAAAGGCTGGCAGTCAGGGCTAGAGCTTATGGCACAGCCGAAAGGCAAAAAGAACAGCCGTCTGGCACTGTTGTCGGGCGGTGAGAAAACCTTGACTGCGTTAAGTTTAATCTTTGCCATTTTTAAACAGCAGCCCGCGCCATTTTGTGTGCTCGATGAAGTCGATGCGCCGCTCGATGATGCCAATGTCGCGCGCTTTACCCGCTTAATTGAGCAGCTTGCCAAAGACGTACAGTTTGTTTTTATCAGTCATAACAAACTTGCCATGCAAATTGCCGATGAGCTCAAAGGTGTGACCATGCCAACGGCGGGCGTGTCCAAGTTGGTCAGTGTCGATATGACTGAGGTGGAATCTTATTTGGCATAAGCGATTTTCACCTGTCAAATACGCAAAAAGTCAAGCCTTGTCACGGTTTTTTCTAGCTGATTTTATGAAGTCATGATAGTATAACGGCAAAAATACCGATGTAAAAATTTTTACACTACAAACAGGGTCGTTATCGTCTTTCTCAAAGGTCGTTGTTTATGTCTATCACTCAGCTTATTCTTATCATTCTAGCGGTTGTTGCTATCGTTTGGGGTATTTACACGCTACTAAAATCCATTCGTCAAAAAAACCAAGATGTATTAGCGACTGACGCGATTGAACATGACAAAGATGGTCTACCTATTATTCCACGCCATCAGCGTCCTGAGCCCCAAGAAAGCCAGTTATTTAAAGCGGAAATTACATCCGACAATCCTAAAGGCGAAGTAAAGCTAAGCGCGGACGATACCGAGTTACACCTAGACAACTATCCAGCCAATGGCGGTTTTGCCAATGCCAATGCCAATGCCAATGCTACTAAATCTGCCAACGACAAATTATTGGCAGAAACCCATACATTTGTGGAAAACGAAAACGACGCTTTTAGCATGCTTGCCAATGCCACAGAGACTATCACCCCGGTCGTGCATACTTTCGATGAAAATCAGCTAAAAAAAGACAGCTTTACCGATAACAGCCCAATTTTGGACACCCATATCCAAGCGCAAATTGACGAAGAACAAAACAGCCCACTCAATAACGCCATTCAAAATATCAACATCAGTATTTTTCCCAATCAGCAGTTTGTCGACATTAAAGGCGATTATTTGTTAGAGCTGATTGACAAATATGGCTTGAAGTTTGGTGCGATGAATATGTTCCACCGCTACGAAAACAAAGACGGTACAGGCTTATTGTGGTTTAGTCTGATGATGATTGACAATGAGGGTATTTCACCTTTCGATCTCAATCGACTACCGACGCAAACCATGAAAGGCTTGGTATTATTTTTATCACTACCACACCCACGCCCTGTTCAAGGCTTTGATAGCATGATGAGCATCGCAGGATTGCTTGCCAATGATTTAAATGCCACCGTGTATGACGACACAGGCGAGCCGATTAACAAAGAAAACACCCAAGCCATGCGCGAGCTTGCCATTAATTTTGGTCGATAGATTTTACTAAAATAAAAAAAGGTACTCCTCGTGAGTGCCTTTTTTTATTGTAAAAAGTTTTATTATCAAAAGCTTTATGGTCAAAATGTTTATTGTGTTGACTGAGCTGATGACTGAAAAAATTGACCAAGTAAACCATCACTTTGTTGTAAAATATCCGTTATCTTTTTTAAATCATCATGATTATGAACACAGCCGCTATTACTGCGCAAATGCGCAAACTCATTGCACAGCTAAAACAACATAACCACGCTTACTACGTCCTAGATAATCCGCTGTTAGAAGATAGCGAATACGACCAACTTCGCCAGGAACTGGTGGCATTAGAAACCGCGTATCCTGAATTGGTACAAAGCGACAGCCCTACCAACCAAGTAGGCGACAAGCCGTTGCCGTTTTTTACCCAAGTCACCCACCAAATACCTATGCTGTCACTGGGTAATTTATTTACCTTTGACGATTTACAGAACTTTATGCGACGGGTCAATGACCGTTTGGCGGACCATCAGCAAAACCCCGAATATGAAGTCGAGCTCAAACTTGACGGACTTGCGGTTTCATTGTTGTACCAAAACGGGCAGTTGACCCAAGCGGTCACGCGCGGCGATGGTCAAACGGGCGAAGATATTACCCAAAACGTGCGTACTATTCGAAATCTTCCGCTGCAGTTGGCGATTGATATACCGCGGCTAGAAGTGCGTGGCGAAGTACTCATGCCCAAAGCGGGGTTTGCCAAGCTCAACCGGGATGCCCAAGCGAAAGGGGAGAAAACCTTTGCCAATCCGCGTAATGCCGCCGCAGGGAGTTTGCGCCAACTTGACCCCAATATCGCCAAAAGTCGTCCGCTGGCGTTTTATGCCTATTCCGTTAATCAAGGCTTGCCCGCTGAGATTACCACCCAATCCGATGCGCTTTTTTGGCTACAAGCGTTGGGCTTTAGCATCAGCGATATCAAAATCGTGCAAACAGCCGAGCAGCTACAAGCGTATTATCAATCAGTGATTGAACAACGCAGTCGCTTACCCTTTGAAATTGATGGCACGGTGATTAAGGTCAATAGTTTAGCCTTGCAAGAGCAACTGGGCTTTTTAAGCCGTGAGCCACGCTGGGCAACTGCCTATAAATTCCCTGCCGAAACTGTGATGACCCGCCTAAATGCGATTGAATGGCAAGTAGGGCGCACAGGTCAGTTGACGCCCGTGGGTAAGCTTGAACCTGTCAATGTCGGTGGCGTCACTGTTAGCAATGTGACCCTGCATAATATCGGTGAAATTCAGCGTTTAGATATTCGAGCAGGGGACATGGTCAGCGTACACCGTGCCGGTGATGTCATTCCCAAAGTTACGCGCGTCTGGCAAGATGAACGCCCTGCCAATGCCCAAGTGGTGAGCCTGCCGACGCATTGCCCGGTGTGTGATTCACCCGTTATCATGCCAGAAGGTGAAGCGCTGGCACGATGCACCGGTGGGCTATTTTGCCCAGCCCAGCAACAAGAAGCACTGATTCACTTTGTCAGTCGTAAAGCGATGGATATCGACGGGCTCGGTGAGCGCTGGTTGATTAACTTTTTTGAGCAAGGTATTGTTAAAAATGTCGCAGATATTTATACGCTTAACAATCACCGCGACGCGCTCATCAACCTTGAAAAATTGGGGGAAAAATCTGTCGACAATATGCTAGCTGCCATTGAAAAAAGTAAAGATACGACCTTACCGCGGTTTATCTTTGCGTTGGGTATTGGTGGCGTAGGCGAGACCACAGCGATGAATTTAGCCATGCAATTTGGCGACTTGCAGCCGCTCATGGCAGCGAGTATTGAAGCTTTGCAAAAAACCCCCGATGTCGGTGAAAAAACCGCAGACTCGATTTTTGAGTTTTTTCGTGCCGAGCACAATATCGAAGTCATCAATCGATTATTACAAGCGGGCATTCATTGGCAGCCTGTCAGCCAAGTGCCTGAAGGCAATCAACCGCTTAAAGGTCAAAGTTGGGTCATTACAGGCACGCTTGAAGGCATGGGACGTGATGAAGCCAAAGCCAAACTGCAAGCATTAGGGGCAAAAGTCTCAGGCAGTGTTTCTGCCAAGACCACCGCACTGCTCGCAGGCGAAAAAGCGGGCAGTAAACTTGCCAATGCCGAAAAACTGGGGGTAAAAGTGGTCACTGAAGCGCAATTCACCGATTTATTAAACAGTTATCATGCTTAATATATGCTCGGTATTGTGGAAAAAGTTAACGCAACCTTGAGTAAGCTATTTGTTGTCCAAACTATAGTAAGGTTACTTACAAAACACATATAAATCAGTCTTTATTCATAACAATAGGGTAAAAAATTTACGCTAATATAACTTCCGTAAGTTGCTAAAAGCACCTGACATTTTTGCAAATGGAAACCCTACTGGAGAAAAGTATGAAATCACTTAAAACAATTGCGGTACTTGCGACACTTGTTGGTTCAACAGCATTGACAGCGTGTGCAACCACTGATGCCTATGGCAACCGCGTCACTACCCAAGGCTCTTCTCGCGCGGCGACGCAAGGCGCGGTAGCGGGTGCAGCATTAGGTGCACTGGCAAAATCAGATGGCAACCGTAACGACATCGGTAAAGCTGCGGCAATCGGTGCAGCAGCGGGCGGGGCAACAGGCTATGTATTAAGTACATCACCTAACTACCCATACCAAAAATAAGCTATACTAAAAGTCATAGCCTATCTCGACAGCATCCGACAGCGATGCTGTCAAAAGCCAACCCTTTAATGGTTTGGCTTTTTTCTTTGCTAAACGTTAGGCAAGCTATTTGATACAATCAAAGATAAGTTCAACTAGGTGATTTTTATTTTTCTAACCTAAACTGCTAGCCTAAATCATAGCGTTACAAAATCAAGGGTATAAAAAAGCCCTTATCAATTCGATAAGGGCTTTGGATATGGTGGATCGTCCGCGACTCGAACGCGGGACCAATGGATTAAAAGTCCACTGCTCTACCAACTGAGCTAACGATCCTGAGAAGCGTTAAGAAAACGTCTGGGAGACGTTTTTAGCTTCGCAAGAGCAAATCTATGATTTGCTAAAGCATTAAAAAATTGCAAAGCAATATATGGTGGATCGTCCGCGACTCGAACGCGGGACCAATGGATTAAAAGTCCACTGCTCTACCAACTGAGCTAACGATCCAAAACTGTTAAGGCAATCAAAAACGATTTTTAACGTTTTTATTTTGGCTATTGCCGTTAAGTGAGTGCATATTATACGCATTAAATCTTGGTTTGCAAGCCTTTTTGCACAATTTTTTCAACCAAAGATTTGCATCAAGATAGCGGCTTAAATTCATCGACTTATCATACCTTTAACTTATCTAGCCTTGATTAAATAAATCTTGATTGGCTAGACGTGGATTAACTAGGTATTAATTAACTAGGTGATAAAACTTTTATTCACCACCTGATAAGGCATCGACAGGATTGAGTCTCGCGGCATTGCGCGCGGGAATAAACCCAAAAACCACACCAATGAGAGTGGAACACACCACAGCCGCTACAATGGAGGTGGTTGAATACACCACTTGGAAATTACCCCCTGCAAATTTGTTAATTAAAGCGCCGATACCAAACGCTAGGCTAATACCTAAAATCCCGCCCAAGATACATACCAAAATCGCTTCTATCAAAAACTGCTGCATGATATCAGATTGTCTTGCGCCCACTGCCATGCGCACACCAATTTCACTGGTACGTTCGGTAACTGAGACGAGCATGATATTCATGACGCCAATACCCCCCACGATCAAAGAAATAATGGCTATCGACGAAACCAGTAATGTCATCGTGCCTGTGGTGGATTCAATCGTCTGACGAATTGAATCAGAATTTTGAATACGAAAGTCATCGGTGCCGTGTCGCTGCTCTATCAAATCAGAAACAGCTTGCTCAGCGGCACTAGACGAGATAGTATTTTTTAGTAGCACAATAAAACTATCTACATGACTAGTACCAACCATTCTATGCATCACAGTGGTATAAGGCATATATAGGGTAGGGGTGTCTGAACTTGGACCAAAAGCTTGCTCAGACGGCTGCAATACACCGATGACGCGAGCGGGCACACTACCCACCAACATCACTTCACCAATGGGATCGCTGACATTGGCAAAAAAGGCGGTTTTTGCATTATCATCAATAATCACATCTTGGGTCATCGAGGTAATACTATTGTCATTAAAGGTTTGCCCAAGCGCGAGTTTTTCGCCTTTCACCGTTAGATAATCTTTGCCCACGCCACTGACATTCACAGAAGCTTCTGTTTCGCGGTAACGGGCGGTGGCGGTATTGCTGCTGACTTGTGGACTGACGCTTTGCACATAAGGCTGTTCTGCGACAGCATTGGCATCGGCATCTGTTAAATTATCATCATGGTATTTGCGGCGAGGGTCACCAAATTTATAGCCATCTCGTACGGTTAAAGTATTGGTGCCTAAGGAGCTGATATCATTGAGAATTTTTTGTTGAGAGCCTTGCCCTAGACCCACTACCGATACCACAGAGGCAATACCAATGATAATACCTAGCATGGTTAACAATGTCCGCATTTTATGGGCTTTCATCGCCAAAACAGACATCTTAAAGGCTTCAGATAAGCGGTCTAAAAACGCGGTAACACCAGACTTTTTGGCAAAATTTAGGTGTTGAACCGCTTTGGTTTTATCAAATCTATTGTCGGTATAATAATCTTTAAGAATCTGTCCGTCTTTGATTTCAATCACGCGTTCGGCTTGGGCAGCGATAGAAGGATCGTGGGTCACCATAATGATGGTATGACCTTGGCTATTTAGATTTCTCAAAATTGCCATCACGTCTTTGCCCGATTGGCTATCTAATGCCCCAGTCGGTTCATCAGCCAGGATAATGTCGCCACCATTCATTAAGGCACGAGCAATAGACACACGTTGCTGTTGACCACCGGAGAGTTGGCTCGGGCGATTTTGGGTTTTTGCCCCAAGCCCTAAGTCGTCTAATAATTGGGCGGCGCGCGCTTCACGTTGCCGCACCGGCATCCCTGCATATACGGCAGGGACGGCGACATTGTCTTGAGCATTGATATCACCGAGTAAATGATAGCGCTGAAAAATAAACCCAAAATGTTCACGGCGAAGCTCGGCAAGTTCGTCTGCGCTGAGTTTGTCCACCGCTTTGCCATAGATGTGGTAACTGCCCGCAGTCGCCTGATCTAAGCAGCCTAAGATGTTCATTAAGGTGGATTTACCAGAGCCTGATTGACCGATAATTGCCACCATTTCGCCTTCATAAATGGTCAAGTCAATCCCATGTAAAACCCGAATTTTTTCATCACCTGCAGGGAATTCGCGGATTAAATCTTTCACTTCCATAATAGGTTGTTTGGTGTCTTGCGTTATCATCAGCCGTGTATCTCACAGTTAGCATGCGTCATAGGTTACAATCAACGTTTACAATCTAGGGTTCTCATCTACCGATGACTAAATCATCGGTGGACGACCGTTATTTTTAGATGATGAACTTGATTTACTCACCGCTGCTTGACCCACAACCACCTTATCCCCTTGGTTGACGCCGCTAAGAATTTGGGTGGTAATACGATTGGTGACACCTGTTTTGACCGCTTGTTTTTTGGTACTACCATCGGCTTGTACGACTTCAACATAACTGCCTATTCTTGGGTCATTTTTGATTGCTGCAGCCGGTACGCTAAGCACATTATTGACTTTGTTTTCAACAATATAGACTTGCGCTGTCATATTGATGCGTAGCGCGCCATCGGGATTGGGGACAGTAAAATAACCAATGTAATAAATCGCTGAATCCGTTGACGTCGATGAATCACTGGCGGTAGTGCCATCGGGCGCAGGTCCAATGGTCGACAGTGTGGCTTGGTATTTCTTATCTGGGCGTCCAATGATATTGAAATAAACAGGCAACCCTACTTTTAGGTTAACGACATCGGCTTCTGATATTTTGGCTTTCACGCGCACACTGCTCAAATCTGCCAATGTCACAATGGTGGGGGCTGATTGATTGGCGTTTACTGTTTGCCCTTGTTTGGTGGTGATAGAAATCACCGTGCCTGACATCGGGGCAACAATTTGGCTATATCCAAGATTTTTTTCAGCCGTATTGACGTCCGTTTGCGATTTTTTTATGGTTTGTTGTGCACTAACAATATCGGCTTGCGATGAGGCAATATTTGCTTGGGCAGTCGCAATCGCTTCTTTCGCGCTGTCCACATTGGCTTGGGCTGTTTTGACAGCGGTATCCGCTTGCTCCAGCTCTTGTTTGGAGATGGCATTCATGGCAAGCAAGGATTTTAGGCGATTGTATTCTGTTTGCGATTGTTGCAAGGTTGCTATTTTACCTTTCAAGTCGGCTCGCGCTGTGGCAAGCGCGGCTTGTTTGGTCTGATAGGCGGACTTGGTACTTTCCAAATTCGCTTTGCTTTGCTGTAAGGTAGCTTGCTGCGTGGTTAAGGTATTTTGCAGGGTAACTGGGTCAATTTGAGCAATAACATCGCCTTTTTTGACCGTGTCACCCACCTCGACATACAATTTTGTCACTTCCCCTGACACCTGAGCGCCCACATCCACTTGTTTAATGCCTTCAATTTTGCCCGTGGACATCACACTGTTCTCAATATCGCTACGTTCGACATTGGCGGTGATGTAATCGGGTTTTTGGGGTTTGGGTTTAAAGTACCAATAAGCTAACGCTGCCAGCGAAATAACGATCAAACTTAAGATTGCCCATTTGAGCCATTTTTTTTGGGTAGCGGTCATCGTGCCAAGCCTTATCAAGGGATAAACAATTGAAAAAAATTAAATAAATACAGCTTTGTAACAGGGAGTATTAAAAGCTAAATGAGAATAAATTGCAATAAAAACAGGTAAGCCGAAAGGATTTTTAATTATAACCACATAATCTTGCTGGATTATAAAATGAATGTTATGAGTAACAAAAACGCATTAAAAATTTGGGGGGTGGTGGATTGTATTGTAATTTGATGGGCGGGTTGTTTGAAGGGTTGCAAAGATTGCAAAGGTTGCGGAGCATTTTTAAAAGCAACTTTTAAAGTAACTTTTAAAGCAACTAGTGAAATAATGGTTGACCCGCTAGACGAAAAGCGAGTTGGTAGAGCAGCTCCCAAGCCGGTTGTTGCACCAGACCTTTGATGGCTTGGTCGGCTTGGTACAGTGCATCCGACCAGTTTCGGGTAGCGTCATGGGAATGACGATGCAGGGCTTTACTGTACAGCTGTTGCTTGCTTTGCCAAATGCCGAGGCTTTGATAGCTTGCCCCTGATTGCAAGCTTAAAATATTGCGCATATCTTTGGCTATCATCCATAACACCAGACTCTCTGGTTCTTCACTGGCTTTGAGTTGCTGCAAGATTTTTGCAACCTGCGCGGTATCACCTGCCAACATGGCATCCGATAAATCAAAGGTGGTAAACATAGATTGACTCACCAACCCATCAAACAGCTGAGGCTCATCGATGGTCACAAAATGGGTAGGGGGATTCGCATCTGTTGTAGCATAGAGATAGGAGAGTCGCCACAGACTTTGGTAAGCCGCTAGCAAATTATGCTGAGTTTGTGCCATTAGCATTTGCCAAGCGGGTTTGGTGAGTTCGAGCCCAAAGTCTTGCGCGTGTTGCTGTAGCAGTTGTTCGCGTTGCTGTTCTTGATAAAGATGACATTCGATGACCTGACCAAATTTATCGCAAAGCGAAAAAAACGCACTGCTTTGGCTTTTCTTATCGTATTTATCACTGATAATGACTAAGCAATTGCTTGGATTGCTCGTCGCAAATTGCGCTAATTCTGCTAACGCCTCTTTATCAGGTTTATGATTACTATGAACGATAATGGCTTTGTTGTCGTCAAACAGTGACAGACTGTTCAGCTCTGCCAAAACCGCTTGCCATGATTTGGCGCTGGTAATATCCATGCGCGAAATTGCCATATTATGTTGCCGCCAATTTGGCGACATTTTTTCTATCAGCCACTGTGACAGCAAATCTTCATCGCCATGCATTAGCCACACCCCAGTGGCGGGGTCTTGCCTATTTTTGAGATGTTGAAAGGCATTTAAAAAATTGTACTGCATCAGCGTGTTATCAATTAAGTATCAATTAGGTTAGGGGGTAGTTGCGGTCGGCACTTTGGTGATTTTTGGAAGGCTCAGTGCGACATATTGGTCAGCAATACGCTGCGCCAGGTTGTCATACAACCATACTTTAATTTGCTCTGCTTGGGGATTGTCAGTGGCTACCACGCCTTGGTCATACTGATAGCTGCGCTGTACTTGAATCGTATTGGTCAGCGTGCGGGGTTGACCATTTTCAGTGGCGCGATAGCTCACCTCTGCGCTTATTACCATACGAATTTCGGTCAAAATACCGCGTAGCTGGTAGTTTTGCAGGCGAATGTTTTTGACTTCAATACTGGCAGGCAAGGCGGTATTTGATTGGTTGGCTGCCTTGTTATCAATCACCCTATCTTGGGTGTTAATGCTCAGCTGGTCGAGTTGTTTTTTTAACGCATTTTTAACCGCATAGGCTTCTGGGCTATTGTGAAAAATCAGCTCAGTGGTCGGGATATTTTGTGACATGGGCGCGTCATACCCGCGCAAATGAAAACCACAGGCAGGTAGCTGCGTCAGTAACACACTGCTTAGGAAGATACGAAGAAATGGCTGATTCATATAGTTACCTGTCTGTTAGTTACCCATCTATGATTGTCGGTATTGCTTGTGATAACACTTTATTATGAAGCTTCAAGTTATTATAAAGCTTTAAGGTCAAAAAGGGCTTAGGTTGCCAATAAGCCCTTATAATCAATTAGGCTTTTACCACAATATTAACCAGTTTATTGGGCACCACGATTTCTTTGACGATATCGCCGGTGATGAATTTAGCGACGCTGTCGAGTTGTTTCGCTTCGGCTTTTAACCAATCGCTGTCACTGTTTGGCGCCACATCCATTTGACCACGGATTTTGCCATTGACTTGCACCACCATGGTAATAGTGTCTTGTACCAAGGCTGAAGTATCAACGGTGGGATAGGTTAGTGTCATCACATCAATCCCTAACTGCTCAAGTAGGACTTCTGCCATGTGCGGCGCGTACATGGTGAGCAAGGTCAATAATGTTATAAGTGCTTCATTGGCTACCGCCAAATCTCTGTCTGAATGAATGTCAAACGCGGTGAGTTCGTTCGACAATTCCATTAAAAATGACACAGGCGTATTGAGTGCCAAGTTTTTGCCAAACGCGTCATCTAATTTGCCGATCGTATCATGTGTTTTACGGCGTAGATTTTTAGCGGCTTTACTAAGCGACTGGGTATCAGTTACCGATAAGGTTGCTGCGGTTAAAGATTGCTGCGCCAATGTTTCGGCATGCTCGATAGTATAACGCCATACTTTTTTCAAAAAGTTATACGGACCTTTTAGTCCATCGTCAATCCATTCAAGCGTCTGGTCGACAGGCGCGGTAAACATGGTGTAAAGTCGAACCGTATCGGCGCCATATTGATCAATGGTCGCTTGGGGGTCGACACCATTGTTTTTTGACTTCGACATTTTTTCGATTTTGCCAATTTTGACAGGCTGACCATCGGCTTTTAAGGTCGCTTCAATGGGCTGACCTTTGTCGTTGTAGCGGATATCAACTTCTTCTGGAAAGTAATAGGATTTGCTGCCATCGGCATTTTCGCGAAGATAAGTACCCGCCAAGACCATGCCTTGGGTGAGTAAATTGGCAAAGGGTTCATCACCCTGCACCAAGCCTTCATCACGCATGAGTTTGTGGAAAAAACGCGCATACAGTAAATGCAACACGGCGTGCTCAACACCGCCTACATATTGATCCACAGGTAGCCATTTATCGGCTGCGACTTTATTAATCATCCCATCGCTATAATTGGGTGAGGCAAAACGCGCGTAATACCAGCTTGATTCTACAAAGGTATCAAAGGTATCGGTTTCACGTTTGGCAGGCTTGCCGCAACATGGGCAGTTGACATCGGTAAATGAAGTAAGATTGTTGAGGGGATTGCCACGTCCATCGGGCACTACATCTAAAGGTAATACCACAGGCAGCTGACTTTCAGGAACAGGTACTGTACCGCAGTCTGCACAGTTGATAACCGGAATGGGGCAACCCCAATAACGCTGGCGAGATACCCCCCAATCGCGTAGCCGATAATTAATGGTTTTTTTACCCAAGCCTTTTGGCTCAAGTTGGGTTAAAATTTTGTCAAAGGCTTGTTTAAAATTTAAACCGTCCAATTCGCCTGAGTTAATAGCCACGCCATTTTGCTTATCGCCATACCAGTCTTGCCAAGTGGTTGCATCAAACTGTTGACCTTGCTTAAGTTCTTCTTTTAGGTCAATCACTTGCTTGATAGGTAACTGGTATTTATTGGCAAATTCAAAGTCGCGTTCATCATGCGCAGGGACTGCCATAACAGCGCCAGAACCGTAGCTCATTAAGACGTAGTTCGCGACCCAAACAGGCACTTGCCGACCTGTCAACGGATGGGTGACAGTCAGACCCGTGTCCATACCCATTTTTTCGGCTTTGGCTAAGTCTGCTTCGGCAACTGAACCTTTTTTGCAGGCTTCAATAAAGCTTTGTAGGGCAGGATTGGTCGCAGCCGCGTGTTTTGCCAGTGGATGCTCAGCTGCCACCGATACATAAGTCACGCCCATTAAGGTATCTGGGCGGGTAGTGAATACATCTAGGGTTTTTTGTTCACCATTTAAGGTATAGGGGAAATGAATTTCCATGCCTTCAGAGCGACCAATCCAGTTACGCTGCATGGTAATCACTTGCTGTGGCCAATGACCTTCTAGCTTATCCAAATCATTTAACAGCTCGTCTGCGTAGGCGGTGATATTAAAGTAGTACATGGGAATTTCGCGCTTTTCAATGAGCGCACCTGAGCGCCAACCGCGACCATCCACCACTTGCTCATTGGCAAGGACAGTATTATCAACAGGGTCCCAATTCACCGTTGAGAGTTTTTTGTATACCAAACCTTTTTTGAACAGTTGTACAAATAGCCATTGTTCCCACTTGTAATACTCTGGCGTACAAGTAGCAAATTCACGTGACCAGTCAATCGATAGTCCTAATGATTTGAGCTGTGCGCGCATATTATCAATGTTTGAAAATGTCCACACAGCAGGGGCGACAGCGTTGGCAATCGCCGCATTTTCTGCAGGCATACCAAACGCATCCCAGCCCATTGGCTGCAATACTTCATAACCCTTTAACCGATAGTAACGGCTCAACACATCACTAATCGTGTAGTTGCGCACGTGCCCCATATGCAGCTTGCCACTGGGGTAGGGAAACATAGACAGCAAATAACGTGACGGCTTATCAGATGCCGCATTGTTTACTTGATAGCGATTTTGCTGTTCCCATTTTTGTTGTTGGGCGGGCTCGATAACTTGGGGTTGGTATTGACGGGTAAAAGCTGAATTACTCATAATGGTCTGAATTTGTAGTATTTGAATGGGAAGGTATATTAAGCCCCATAGCATAGCGTAAAACCGTAAAAATTGCGATAAAAAAAGGAGCCAATATGAGCATCACCATCTGCGGTATCAAAAATTGTAGCACCATGAAAAAGGCGTTTGATAAATTAACCATGCTTGGTTTGGAGTATGAATTTTTTGACTATAAAAAACAGGCGATAGACAAAACGACATTAGCCGATTGGGTAAAGCGAGCAGGTATAGATAAGGTATTAAACACCAAAGGCACAACCTACCGCAAACTTAGCGATGCGCAAAAAGCCCAAATCAAGCAAAATGTGGATGCTGCGTTAGATATGATGGTAGCTAAGCCAAGTATGATTAAGCGCCCGATTGTCGTCTCAGACAATGAGTTAATCATTGGTTTTGATGAAACTGCCTTTGAAAAACTAGGCAAGTAAAGAGGGGCAAGTCAATCCCCAATAAAAAAGCGAGTGATTAAACTCGCTTTTTTAAGTGGAGAGTAAAATTATTTTACCGCACTAGCAACCGCAGATTTTACCGCATTGGCAGTTTCAACTGGGGTAGAGGCTGCACCACGTTCTTTATTAACGATAGTTTGAGGCGTCATCACAGAAGCGTCTTGTTTGTGATCGCTTAATGAATAGACATACGCTGCCAATAACATAATACGCTCGTTACCCAGTTTGGTATCCCAAGATGGCATCACACCGGCACGACCATTACGTATCGACGTACGAACCGTTTCACGGTCGCCACCATATAACCAAATGTCATCCGTAAGATTCACCGCACCGACATCAGGGTTGCCTTTACCATCTTTACCATGACATACCGCACAGTTGGCATCATAAATAGCCTTACCTTGATTAACCAAAGTTTGGTTCAACTGACCATTTTCTTTTGAACCATGACCGGGCGATAGTGATAGTACATATTCAGCTGCGGCGCGAACACCATCTTCACCAATCTGCGCTTTCCAAGCTGGCATACCACCGACGCGACCATGATGTAGGGTTAACAAGATTTTATCGGGGCTACCGCCATAAATCCAGTCATTGTCCGTCAAGTTTGGATAACCGGGTGCACCACGCGCTTGTGAGCCATGACACACTGAACAGTTTTGTAAAAACAAACGCTGACCAATTTTAATCGCTTGCGGGTCTTGAGAAAGTTTTATAACGGCAGGTGCCAGCCCTGCAATACCTTTATCAATTTGCGATTTTAATTCAGCATTGGGCTGTGCATTTTTCGCTTGCTGCGCTTGTAATTTAGCAAGGCTATCAATTTGTGCCGTTACCGCTTTGTCTTTTAAGATTTTATCATTGAACGTGCCAGTAAATACCGCATTATTGCGCTCAAGTTCGGATGCTAATTCATTAGCACTGGTCCAAGGAACATCTTGACCATTTACTTTTACCGTAGTGATACCTTTCCATGAGCCTGGCAATATTGATGGGAACAATAGCATGTATAGTAATGCCCAAGCTAATGAACCCCAAAAGATTGCTAACCACCATTTTGGTAATGGACGGTCAAACTCTTGGATACCATCGTATTCATGACCTGTGGTACCGTCATCCGACATTTTTGGGCGATAACCCAATACACCGACTAACCAGTACAAAATCCAAGCCCAACAACCGATGGAAAATAGGGTTATCCAAAAACTCCAAAATCCACTCATTTTTTATCCTTATTGCGTTGTGATGCGTCTGTTAGGTCTTCGTCATCTAACGCAAGTTTTGCATCTTCTTCAAATCGTTTGCGATTCTTTGGTGAGTAAGCCCACCAAACAATCGCAATAAAGGCGATAAACGCTGCGACCGTTGCGATACTGTGTAATGTGCCCAACATTAACGTTGACCTTTCATTGCAGTGCCCAGTTGTTGTAAATACGCAACAACGGCATCGAGCTCAGTTTTACCTTGTACCGCATCAGGTGCAGCTGCAATATCAGCATCGCTATATGGGACACCGAAATGGTCGCGGAATAGACGCATTTTTTCTTGCACTTTTCGAGGGTTAACGTCTCGTTCTGCTAACCAAGCAAATGGTGGCATCACAGATTCAGGTACTAATGATTGTGGGTTAATTAAATGTTCGCGTTGCCAGTCATCAGAATAACGTCCACCAACCCGCGCAAGATCAGGTCCAGTACGTTTGGACCCCCATAAGAAGGGGTGATCCCAAGCGGATTCAGCAGCGCGCGAATAAGGTCCATAACGTTCCACTTCAGCCCGAAGAGGACGAACCATTTGGGTATGACAGACGTGACAGCCTTCACGAATATAAATATCACGACCTTCTAATTCAAGTGCGGTCCATGGCTTCATATTGGGCAAAGGTTGGTTAACCTCTTTGGTATAAATCAATGGCACGATTTCTACCAAAGTGGCAAAGCTAATAGACACAACGATTAGGATAACTAAAAGACCCGTGTTTTTTTCAATAATTTCGTGATTGAGTTTCATGAGTCTCTCCTTAAATCTGTTTTGCGGTAGCAGTTTCTACTACAGGTGTAGTGGTATCCGCTACTTCAACAGTTTTAGTGCTTGGCATCGTGATGGTTTTGTAGACGTTGTAAGCCATGACGACCATACCTGAGACATACAAGAAACCACCAAATGCACGACCAATGTAAGGATAGTGCGAGAACAAGACAGTATCAACGAAACTATACACCAGCGTTCCATCTGGATTTGTAGCACGCCACATCATACCTTGACCAATACCTGAAATCCAAAGCGATACGATGTAGAAAATAGTACCTGCGGTAGCCAGCCAAAAATGCGCGGTGATTAAGTCAGTTGAATACATTTTTTGTTTGTTCCAAAGACGTGGAATTAATACATATAATGAACCAACGGTAATCATACCAACCCAGCCTAACGCACCAGAATGCACGTGACCAACGGTCCAGTCAGTATTGTGGGATAACGCATTGACGGTTTTGATTGACATCATCGGACCTTCAAACGTTGACATCGCATAGAATGACAGTGCAACAATCAAGAAACGAATAATAGGGTCTGTGCGAAGTTTATCCCAGCTGCCAGATAAGGTAAGTACACCATTAATCATACCGCCCCATGAAGGCGCAAATAAAATGATAGAGAATACCATCCCTAAAGACTGTGCCCAGTCAGGGAGTGCTGAATAGTGAAGATGGTGACCACCCGCCCACATATAAGACGCAATTAACGCCCAAAAGTGGATGATAGATAAACGATAAGAGTAAATAGGACGACCGATTTGTACAGGCACAAAATAATACATCATACCTAAAAACGCGGCTGTTAAGTAAAAACCTACGGCGTTGTGACCATACCACCATTGCACCATAGCGTCAGTTGCACCGCCAAACAACGAATACGACTTCCACAAGCCCACAGGGATTGCCATACTATTGACAATATGGAGTAACGCAATGGTCAAAATAAATGCCGCAAAGAACCAGTTAGCAACGTAGATATGCGAGGTTTTGCGTTTCAATAACGTACCAAAAAACACAATGGCATAAGATATCCACACCACAGCAATTAAAATATCAATGGGCCATTCAAGCTCAGCATATTCTTTAGACGAGGTTAAACCCAAAGGTAGGGTAATAATTGCGGCAACAATAACAAGATTCCATCCCCAAAAGGTGAACCAGGCTAGATAAGGTGCGAATAAACGCGTTTTACACGTTCTTTGAACGATATAATATGAAGTTGCGAATAACGCACAACCACCAAATGCAAAAATCACCGCGTTGGTGTGCAATGGACGCAAACGGCTAAATGTTAGCCAAGGGATACCAAAATTGAGGGCAGGCCATGCCAATTGTGATGCAATGAACACCCCAATTGCCATACCGATAATACCATATACTATCGCCATGATTGAGAACAACTTAATGATGTCCACTTCATAATCATCGGTAATAGGTATTGCTGTGTTTTGTAAATTCATTCGATGATTTCCTTTACAGCCTATATTATCAACAAGTTTAAGCAGAAATCTCCTTTGTGCCTGTCAATAAAACTATCCGGTCAGATACGTTGGCGCTAGTTATTTTTTTATAAGATAGGCTAACTATTTAGTGGCTAGTTTCACGATGAATTTTAAAGAAATTAGCGGCTAAATCTTGACGCAAAACAGTAAATTTACAAGCACTAAAATAGGCTCAAACTCACGATTCTCACCAAGTATTGTAACTTAATCTTTGCTAAATATCATCTAATGTAATGTTCATAGCGCAAAAAAAAATTACATACCAACTATTATAATATGAAAAATAAAAAAAACCATGTAAATTGTGGGGATTTTTTTAACACCCCATACACTATTTAGTAACAATGCTAAAAATGGTTAACCGAGCGCCATTGTCGTTGTGCTATAAATAGGTTTATCATGCGTTAGAGAATTGTCATTCATACAAAATCTCGGTAAGATGCACAAGTTTTAATACAACTAACAATAATGAGGATTTAAAATGGCTAAAATTTTAACACAAGAATGGTTTGATAAAGTTGACGAATTAACCAACAACGCCGGTGACCTAAATCTACCCCCTGCGATTAAAAATATGTCGATTAATTTACAAGTCACAGATAGCGACAACCAACAAGTCAATGCCGCTTTTTATGATGGCACGATTCATCAAGGTTTAAAAGATGGTGCTTTAACCACCTTAAAACTGGATGCCGATACCTTAAAAGCGATATTTTTAGATCGTGATATGAACCGTGCAATGGAAGCCTTCATGTCTGGCAAAATCCGCGTCGAAGGCGATATGGGACAATTAATGTCTATCCAAACCGCAAGCCCAAGCGCTGAGCAAAAACAGCTTTTCAAAGACATCTTAGCCAATACACAAGTGTAATCGGGCTAATCAAATAATTTAGGATATTGCGAGCCTTATCCGTGTGTTAAGCGAAATATCACTAACACCCCGAGCACAAAAAAAATCATCGATAACATTCGGTGATTTTTTTTATCGCCTGCTTGGGCGGGGTACAGTAGCAAACCTGTGGTATAAACCATCAGACCATTGACCAAGCTAGTTTGCGTGGCTAAGGTCGTTTGGGTAGTTAGGGTCGTTTGAGCAGATAGTGGGCGGTGATTTACCAATCCAGTCTGGGCTTGGATAGCGTCTGAAGTAGAAACTGCGGATTTAGTCGACTGATTTGGCATGGGTCATCTTCCCAAAATAACTGATAGAACACTCACAAAACATTAGCGGCTAATGTTGGGTAGGCGATTGAGCCACTATAGGATTTATAACTGAGCCGCTATAGGATTCATGACGTTGATTGATAAAAATTGATTTAAATTAAACTTAAAATAACGATAATATAAAATTGTAGTCAATTCAATGAATTAAATAAAATAACGTGCTAGATTTACATTTATTTACAAAATAACAAAGCCACTGTCATAGTCGGCAGTGGCTTTAAGAAAATTAACCCATGATTTTAGTGGGAAATGGCTTAAAACGCTTTGTAATTGGTGACGGCTTTTTTCTGGTTTTCCATAAAAATAGTCCCCTGTAGCCAAATATTGGCTTGAATATAATCGTTGACCTGAATCGCCGCATCGATGTTATCGGCATTGACCGCTAAACGAATAACGACAGGATTATCAAGGCTTTCACGTAGTATCACCACGTCAAGTAATACAAAGTCAACGCCGTTAAAGCTGGTAGTCTGTTTGCCAATAATTTGACCCTGGCACCAGGCTTCATCTTGTTGACCGATGGTTTCACCAAATAAATAAGCACACATATGACCGACGTTGATTTCAATTGGCTCAAGCGGCAAATCGTTTTCGCTAGGTTGCCAAGCGGCGATTTGGGCTTCAAGGTCTTTTGGGGCAACGTTATTATTTTTGGTCAAAATATCATTAAAAGCGCGGTGATAACGAATCGCTTCAGGCTCATCAACCACAATGGTTTCTGAGCGGTTACTCAAACTCACGCTGTAAGCAAATGCACTCAGATTGATTAAGTAGCGGTGATTTTTTTCATAGTTGTGCGCATTGATGGCATAATACTGGTCAAATACATATAACACGGTATTGTCATCAGTTTTTAAGCGCAAAATCGCCTCTATCTGATTGTTACATTTATAGATACCTTCAATAGTGACCCACTGCCCATACGGACTATTGACACAAGGAAACGCATTAATCAAACGTTTGGGTGAGCGATTGCTATCAATCTCAATCACTTGATTGACATGAATTGGCTGATTACCCGATAGTAAAATATGCGAAGGCGTGGCGTTGGTAGTCTTTAGTGGGGTAGGGAGAGTGGCAGTATCGATATGCGATTGCAACCAATTTGGGACGTCATCGGCAATGTTGTTGGTAAAACATGACCAGTGATCTGCATGACCAACCACTTGATCACAGTTTAGACTAATCGTATTGGGGGCATTTGAAGAAGGGGGTTGGTGAGTATTGGTCATAAGACGTCCTTTAAGTAACAACAGGTTTATCAGTAACAACAAGCTTATGTTGCAAACACACTTAATAAACTAAACAGCTGTCACGATATTTATCAAAATTTTAATGATTACATTATCAGCTATCAATAGGCTAATATCAGCCTTCAAATCATCCCGATTAAATCAACGAGTAGCCTCTATGAAGCTATCTGTTAACAACAGATTAACCCTTGATTAAGCAGGGATGAAATTTAATTCTGCTATGTTAATGGGGACATGCAGAATTTTTTCACCTTATTTTGCTTAAAACATCCACAATTTATTGCGCAGATATGTTTGATTCTGCGAATTTTTAGCAAAATTGCAAAAAAACTTTTGCCAAAACGGTAAAAAAATGTGTCAGACTATCACGCTTTTGGCAGGCTTGAATAATAGTTTTGAAATAAGTTATTTCATTGCCTGCTTGTATCATCAAAATAATGATAATTTTTAGGAATGCTATGTTTCGACCGTTGGCTTTGTTTTTAGGATTACGGTATACCCGTGCTGAGCGAAGTAACCGATTTATTTCTTTTATTTCTTTGATTTCAATGGTGGGTTTGACGCTTGGCGTTGCGGTGCTCATTACCGTGTTATCGGTGATGAATGGCTTTGACCGCGAGCTCAAGAGTCGTATTTTGGGGATGGTGCCGCAAGCCACCGTCACTGCCAGTGAAATTATCCCAGATTGGCAGACGCTGGCGCAAACGATTCAAAAAAACCCCAAAGTTGAAGCCGTTGCGCCTTTTATCCAATTACAGGGTATGCTTACCGCAAATGGACAAGTTGCTGGTATCATGGTGACAGGTATTGAGCCAAGCTATGAGAAAAAAGTCTCGATTATTCATCAGCATATGGAAAGTGGGAGTATCGATAGTCTAAAAGGTGGTCAATTTGACATTGTGATTGGCAAGCAAATGGCGGATTCACTGGGGGTGAAACAAGGCGATATGGTCACGCTAGTATTGCCAGAAGCCTCACCATCGCCTGCTGGGGTGATTCCGCGCTTTAAGCGTTTTACCGTCACTGGGGTATATGATATCAGCCCTGAAGTCAACAATATTATGGCATTTATCTCGATGAATGATGCGGCGACCCTACTGCGTCTGCCTGCAGGGGCGCAAGGTATTCGCATGAAGTTAAAGGATTTGTTTGCCGCACCACAAGTGGCTCAGCAAGCAGCGAGCATTGCACCCAATATGCTTGTGCCTAGTGACTGGACATCGACGCATGGGAATTTATTTGGTGCCATCCAAATGGAAAAAGCCATGGTGGGGTTGCTTCTGTTTTTGATTATTTTGGTTGCTGCATTTAACATCGTCTCATCCTTGGTGATGCTGGTGACTGATAAAAAGGCGGACATCGCGATTTTAAAAACCTTTGGTGCGTCGCCTAAGCTCATCACCCAAGTGTTTATGGTGCAAGGATTGTTTATCGGGGTGATTGGTACCGTCGCGGGAACTATTTTGGGCGTGATTTTAGCGTTGACCGTGAGCGATGTGGTAGGCGGCATCAATAGTTTATTTGGGTTACATTTATTTGATGCCTATTTTGTCAACTATTTACCGTCACAACTTGAATGGAAAGACGTATCCATCATCGTGGCAGCCTCACTGGTAATAAGTTTTGTGGCAACCATTTACCCAGCACGCCGAGCAGCTAGCATTCAACCGGCTCAAACATTGCGTTATGAATAGGAGTGAGCCATGACGGCGATTTTAATAGGAAAAAATATCACCAAGACCTATCAAGATGGTAAAACCACCACGAATGTGCTCAATCATTTGGATATCAGTATTAACAGTGGCGAGCGAATCGCCATTGTTGGCACGAGCGGGTCGGGTAAAAGTACCTTGCTACATATCTTGGGTGGCTTAGATGTGCCGACCAGTGGGGAGGTTTGGCTACATGGGCAACGCATCAATGATTTGAATGAAACCCAGCGCGGTGAGCTTCGTAACCAATATTTGGGATTTATTTATCAGTTTCACCATTTGTTGGCGGAGTTTACTGCGATTGAAAATGTGGCAATGCCGCTATTGATGCGAAAAGCAGTGCCAATCGCAGTAGCGCGTCAACAGTCTATTGAATTATTGGAAAAAGTAGGACTGGGGCATCGGCTGACCCATCGCCCAGGCGAGTTATCTGGCGGTGAACGTCAACGGGTGGCGATTGCTAGAGCGCTGGTGACAAAGCCTTCATTGATACTGGCTGATGAACCCACAGGGAACTTAGACTACGCCAATGCACAGGCAGTATTTGAAATCCTCTCGGAGCTACAAAAAGATTTTAATACCGCGCTGTTGATGGTCACTCATGACCGGCAATTGGCACAGTTGGCGGATAAACAATTGGCGTTACAAAATGGCACGTGGGTGGCTTAATACTCATCGAGTAGCCAGCCGCTGATAAAAGCAAAGTATTCGCGAAACCACACATTTGGACGGATATACCAAGGGGTGTCAGACCCGACCACCTGTAAATTGGTATATCCTTGTCGTTTGCCAATAAGGCTTGCGCGCAAGGTGTGAAAATCACTGGTGACTGCGATTATCGGCTGATTTAAGGCAATCCCTTGCTGCGCTAAAATCTTTTTACTATGGACAAAGTTGAGCTCGGTACTGGTGCTTTGTTCTTCAAGCGCAATATGCGCCAAGCTGATGCCATAGGTGTCATGTAAATAGTCCGCCATCGCTTTGGCTTCACTGACATCCTCCCCCGCGTCAAAACCCCCACTGGTTATCACCAGTGCGTTTGTAAAACGTTTGATGACTTCAGATGCTTTATCCAAACGCAGTTTTACCGCATCAGTCGGCTTATTGTCTTTGGTTCCGCCACCTAAGACAATAATCGCTTGCGCCGCCTTAGGATGGTTATCGGTGTTAAAGTGCTGTTTTAAATAGCTGACAAAGACACAAAAACTTATCAACCAGACAAAAAATAGTAGCCAAACTAGCTGCCATAATTTTTTTAATGACGGCTGTGACGCTAAATAAAGTTGGATACGCTCCCAATATACCGCATGGCCTAAAAAAATTAGCCCGATGCCCAATGGCACTAGGGTGCCAATATGAAAAACACGATTGGCCAGCAATAGCCCGCAGTCAACAACCAGTATCAATCCTGCAATCCCTAGAGTGATTTGGATAGTTTTTTTCCTTACGGCTGAGGTTTTGTCATTGCCGCTACTAAATTGAGTCAACATCGATTAATAATTTCCAAAAGTTGCTATTTGTTTTACTATATCGTTCATTCGATAATTGTAAGGGAAGTAGCGAGCTATCGCTATCTTTATCAAGGCTGAAACATGATTTGGCTCATCACGGTTGCCAGTTTGTTGGGGTTTTTAGTGGTAAATACGCTAGCAAATCAACCCTTGATGACAGGTTCTGCGCTAGCCAGTTATGATGCAAAAATTTGGTCTGTGCTATCAGTAGCCCTGGTGATAGCGCTGCTAATCAATGTAGGTTTATACCATGGCTGCAAGCGTAAACAGCTAAAACGAGCGTCACCAAACCCTGCATTCGCCTACCGTTTTACCTTGCCGCTGTTAGCAAGTTTTATCTTTTTGCTGACGCTCATGTTGAGTGCCAGTTATGGTTTCTATCATTACAAGCTGTATCAAAACGCGTTATTGCCCTCAGCGCTCACAGTGGATGCCATCGTTGAATCGCATCAAATCAGCGATACGGTGAGCCAAATGCGCCCATTACCAAATGATAACGCCCTAATTGGCAATGGTTTTATCAAACAAATCCTGCAAGTCCGCATTGATAAGGACGGCGATGCTGGTGCATCGCCATCAACCCCTCAACCACCGCTAACGGCACTCATTACCGCTAACATCAAAGACAACCCTGATTGGGAAGCGCCCTTATCTCAGCTAAGACCTGGCATGCAGCTTAACGTAAAATTACAGCTTGAGCCCATCGCAAAGCCTAAGTCTACAAGTTTACCCAGCAATGCCAAACCGCTCAGGCTAGGATTCGATGAAGCGCAATGGTTAAGACAGCGGGGCGTGCAAGCAAAGGGGGTGATCATCGGTATTGAAAAAACGAGCCTACGGGAATTTAACCCATCCCATGTGAAAGACCGTATGGTTATTGCTATTGAAAAATTGCGCTGGCAACTACGCCAAAAAATCCTCGCCAATTTGCATACAACCCTGCTGAAACAATCCACCGCTATAGCCAATGCTAAAAACGATAATGCCCAACCCGTGCTTAAAAGCTCTGGTGAAACTTCTACCCAAAGTTCTGGTCAAAGCGCTATCCAAAGCCATGCAATCTTATTGGGACTGTTAACGGGTGATAAAAGCCTGATGGATAGCGACCTTAAGAATCGCTACCAAGTCACGGGGATTAGCCATTTATTAGCAATTTCAGGCCCGCATGTGCTGATGCTCGCCGCTATCATATCTGTTTTTGTATTATGGCTCGTTAAGTGGTTTGCGCCGCAGTTGTTGGTCAAATTACCGAGTAGTTTATTGGTGCTTTGGGTGAGTGTGGTGATGGCAGGGTTTTATGCGCTGCTGGTGGGTTTTGAAATACCTGCCCAGCGGACATTTTGGATGCTGTTACTGCTCACGCTGTCGAAACAGTTATTGGTTAATTTTTCTGCTTATCGGCTGTTGGCTTGGGCTGCGCTAGGCATGATTTGGCTAGAACCGACGGCAGTCGGGCAAGCAGGGTTTTGGTTATCCTTTGTAGCGGTGGTTTTACTGTTGAAATTTAGCGAGACAATAGGGACAGTTAGCGCCATTGAAATTAAAGATGTTAGTCAGTTACTAGCGCCTACTGCACGCAGCGATGTGCTGAGTGGTTTTGTTAAAATTATAAGCCATCAATTCAAGGCGTTATTAAAACTACAAATTTGGCTGTTTGTTTGGATGCTGCCTATCGTGGTGTGGTTTTTTGGCAAAGTATCTGTCATTGGCATTTTGGTAAACTTGCTAGCCGTACCATTTTTAGGCTTAGTGGTTGTACCCTTGGATATGTTGGCAGGCGTTGTTAGTTGGCTACCTGTGGCGGGCGATTGGCTAAGTCAAATTATTTGGTCGCTGCTAGCCAGTCTGCTTGACGGGTTTCACTTTTTGCTCAACCAGATTGTCGACACGGGTGTTGCCAAACAATCATTTTTCGCCTTGTCACAAACCCAGCTTGCCCTGTGTTTGTTAATTGCGCTACTGGGGTTGTTAAAAGGCTTGTTGCCTAGAATGCTTATATTGCCACTGGCTATCTTATTGATATTATTGCCACTGCAGCAGCGAAGCTTAAATAACAACCAGCCGACTCTGGCAGTTGGTGATAACCCTAAACTGGTAATCAGTTTGTTAAAGAAAGGCGATGATAGCTGGCTGATTTTGTCCGATAACCAAGTCAAAGCCGCGCAGGCGGATAAACCCAATTTTTTGAAAACCAAACCAGCTATCCGTAATGTTGCAGTTGATGAAGAAATCAGTTCGCTGTTGAACCGTGATATTTATCCGCTGTTGGCAAATCAGCAGGTTCACCGATTGACTGGGGTGATTAGTCAAACGCCCAGTGTCCGCGTCAATGAGCTGGTTCAACAACTGGCAACCCATGTACCTGTTCAAGCCTACTGGCTGGCAGGGTATGATGCCGAACACAGCAGGCTTGATGTGACAGATAAGGCTGTATCTACAAATTTTCGTGCGATTACACCTCGCAGTTGCCAAACCGCCCAACGTTGGCAACAAGATGGCTTGGAAGTGACAGCGGTGTCGGGATGGCAGTTGGATTTAGCCTTAACCGATGAGCAAAAGCGAGCGACCCAAACCTGTTATATTCGCATCCGTTTTATGCCCCCAACTAGCAAACCCTACGATGTGCTGATGTTGGCAGGTAATAGTGATATCGCCATGCAAATGACTGAAAAATTATGCACGGTATCGGCGACGCATTTACTCATTCAGCCTTATACGTTATCCATTAAACCATCGTGGCTAGCGTTGACAAAACCTTCCTTACTGCATGTGGTCACAGGCGCATATAAGTCGCAAAAACTGGCTGAAGATAGCCAATTATCGCTGGCTAGTTGGTCAGTGGATAAGCCTGCAGACCACCTGTTTGAAGTCCTGTATGCCGATCAAGTGGGTGCGGTAATTTACACGCTCACCCCAGATGATACGGAATGATAGTTGACGATTTGGCTACAAGGCAGTGATTGTAATTTTGACCGCTTCCCCCTATCATGGGCGGTAAATTACCTATTGCTAAGGAACTTTTATGTCAGATAATTGGCCACCCGATCCCAACCAACCCTCACAATCAAAGCCACCTGTTCATCCAAACCATACGCAAAACTTGCCACCCAATGCGCCATACGCAGGCAAAGAATGGCAATTGCTAGAAAAAACCCTCATGGCAAGCCTTGTGGAGCAGCGCCGTGCAAGACGCTGGGGTATTTTCTTTAAGCTTATCACCTTGGGCTATGTGCTGCTATTTGGCGCGGCGGTGGCAAAAGGCTGTAGTGGCTCTGCCAAAAGTGGCGTGAGTAATATCGGTATGAGCAAACCGCATTTAGCCGTCATCGATGTCAAAGGCGTCATCAGCAGCGACAATGAAGCCAATAGTCAAGCGGTGGGCGAGGCATTGACGGAAGCGTTTAACAACGACCAAGCGCAAGCGGTGGCGTTACGCATCAACTCACCGGGTGGCTCGCCTGTACAATCCGATGAAATCTGGCAAACCATGACCGAATTGAGAAAAGCCCATCCTAACAAAAAACTGTATGCCGTTATCGAAGATATGGGCGCTTCAGGCGCGTATTATATCGCATCTGCGGCAGATGAAATTTGGGTCAATCCCTCAAGCTTGGTCGGCTCAATCGGCGTGATTATGCCAAGCTACAATGTCCAAGGTTTGATGGATAAACTAGGCATTAAAGATGGCACCATGACAGCCGGTGCGCACAAAGATATTTTAAGCATGAGTCGCCCGCTCTCCGAATTTGAGCGCCAACATGTCCAAAGTGTCCTTGATAACACCCACGCCCATTTTATCAATGCTGTCAAACAAGGTCGCGGCAATCGCCTCAAAAATCCTGACGCCAATCAGCTTTTTTCAGGGTTATTCTGGAGTGGTGAGCAAGCGATTAATCTTGGTTTGGCGGATAAAAAAGGCGGCATCAGCACCCTTGAGTCTCAGCTAAAACTAGACAATGTAGTACAATATAACCCAGAAGACCCAGTGAAAAAAGTGTTCGGTAAATTTGCTAGCCAAATCGGCTATGGGTTTGGCGAAACGGTCTCCAAAGGCTTTGCTAGCCAATTAACCCACGCGGCTGCAAATGATAAAGGAATGCAATAACCATGTCATCTGAGACGAGCCAGCATCCATTAGCCAATCGTTTGCCTTCTGCGCCAACGCTAGCAACAGGGACAGGGGGCATAATAGATACAGCAGGGATAGGGCAAAAACCGCTGATACACTTCGCGCATGCCAATGGTATTCCATCACGTAGCTATCAATATCTGTTTGATTTGCTGAGTGATGAATTTGATATTGTCTATATTCCAGCATTAGGCATTGACCCGCGTTATCCGGTTGATAATCATTGGCAAAAACTGACCGAGCAAGTGATTGATAGCATCCAAGCGCACCTAAGCGCGCGCGGGCAAACCAAGGTCATCGGGCTGGGGCATTCGCTTGGCGCATTGTGTACGCTGCAAGCCAGCTATCAAGCGCCCGAGCTATTTAGCCAAGTGATTGCTTTAGACCCACCGCTCATTCATGGCTACTATTCGATGGCACTACATTGGGCAAAACGCTTTAGCCCACGGTTGGTAGATAGGCTCACGCCTGCAGGTCTATCAAGCCATCGCCGTGACACGTGGCCAAGCCGTGAAGTCGCCTACGAGCATCTGCGACATAAAGCATTCTATCGACATTTTGATGAGCGCTGTTTTAATGATTTTATTCGTTATGGCTTGACGGATACCGCAGATGGGCAAGTGACGCTTACCATTCCAAAAGCGGTGGAAGTGGCGGTATTTCGTACCAACCCCTCGCTTTACTGGCAAAAACCTAACCATCCGCCGGCTGTCCCTGCCAAGCAAATAATTGGTAAAGATAGCCTGTTTCTTAAGCGAGGGTTTCCTGCGCTGGTCAAACAGCGTATGGGCATTGATTTTGAAGTGCATGAAGGCGGGCATATGTTCCCGTTAGAATACCCAGCCAGTACGGTTGAACGAATCAAAGCGCTTATTCACTCAGTCAATCATGATATCCACTAACAACACAAATATCCATTAAAGGGTTTAATGTGCAAAATTTATCATTACAGCCTAGCACCCCCATTTACGATTTACCAAAGACCATCGTGCTATCTATGGTGTTATTGGCGGTGTTTTTTGCCAGTCAATTGATTGGCGTGGTGTTATTTGCACCATGGGTGCTACAAGATGCCGCAAATTTGGATATCGCTGAAAAAGTGTTGCAGGGCAGTGAAAACGGCACCTTAATGAGTCTATCGCTAGGCTTTACCTTAGCCATGGTGATAGGCTGCGTTTATTTGTTTATCCGATTTAAAAACAGCCGTATCAAAGATTATCTTGCCCTCAAGCCCTTTACTTGGTATCAGTTGTTACAATGTAGCGCGCTGCTGATTGTGCTAAATGTTATCATCAACCTAGTCACCGTCTGGTTGGGTCGCGAGCCCATGATGTTTATGGACAATCTTGCCGAGTCCGCGCATCCACGCTGGCTTCTTGTGCTGGCGATGGTGGTATTTGCGCCGATTTATGAAGAAGTGATATTTCGCGGGTTTATGTGGACAGGGCTTGCCAGCTCAAAGCTTGGTATGTGGGGCGCCAGTGTGCTAACCAGTATTGTATTTGCGGTAATTCATATGCAATACGGTGTGGTCGAGTTGTTGGGGATTTTTTGTCTAGCGATGTTATTTAGCTATGGGCGTATCATGTCAGGCTCACTGTTATTGCCTGTGGTGTTGCATATGATGAATAATGGCTTGGCGATGGCGCAGTATTTATACGGCTAGTCTTTTTCAGCTAACTTTTAGCCCGCACTTTTAACCCGCATTCAACGCCAATACCGCTTCACCGGCTTCACGAACTTGGGCAACCGAGAGGGATTTTTGCCCGCTAAGCGCCTGACGCCATTTACGACTGCCTGTCAATCCTTGAAACAAGCCCAAATAATGGCGCATAATGACCGTCAACGGTGTGCCACGCGCGTCACTGGCTGCCAAAAAATCCAGTAACTGATAAAAAATATCCGCTCGGCTAGGCACAGGCTTGCCCCACAGCTGCATGGCTTCGGCTAGAATATAAGGATTATGATAAGCTTCACGCCCAATCATCACACCATCGACTTTCGTCAGATGGGTTTTGATTGCATCAATAGTGGTGATACCGCCATTAATTTCCACGAATACATCGGGAAAATCCTGCTTTAAGCGGTACACATCCTCATAGCGAAGCGGCGGAATTTCACGATTTTGTTTAGGGCTTAAGCCTTGTAGCCAAGCGGTGCGCGCATGGACGATGACATGCTGACAACCTGCTTTCACCACATGATCTACAAAATCCGCCATAAACTCATAACTATCAAAATTATCAATGCCAATACGATGCTTGACAGTGACGGGAATATCCACCGCATCACGCATCGCAGAGACAATATCTGCCACCAATTTGGGCTCTGCCATCAAACACGCCCCGATTTTGTAATGTTGTACCCGATCGGACGGACAGCCGACATTTAGGTTGATTTCATCGTAACCGTATTCCTGTCCGATTTTTGCACAGCGCGCCAATTCCTCAGGATTCGAGCCGCCCAGCTGAAGCACCAAGGGATGTTCATTGGGATAAAATCGCAGCTGATAGTCTGTATCTCCCTGCAATATCGCCGAGGTACTGATCATTTCAGTATAAAGGTAAGTATAAGGATTGAATAACCGAGCAAAGTAACAGTAATCGCGTGTACTCCAATCAATCATCGGTGCGGTGGACAATCGTTTATGCTGCATGGTATTCAAAGGCAGGGTCATAGGCAGGGTCATCGGCAAATATTCAAAAAAAATGGCTAATCTATAGCTAATCTGTCAGCTAATCAATAAAAGCGGGCGCTAAAAAAGCGAGGGTAAAACAAACATCAGCGATGAAAAAACTCAAGAATTCATCAGCCGCTTATCTTCCATGCGATACAAACCATGCAAGTTGGTCAACAACATACCCATGATAATGCCAATCACACAGACAAACACCAGATACAAGGCGCTTGAAAGCATTAATTTACGTGAAAAATAAACCAATAGCACAGGCAATAATGCGCCTGCCAATGCATACGCCACGTTATAGCTAAAGCTAATACCACTTAGGCGTACACCAACCGGAAACAGACGCACACAAATACTTGGGACTAAGCCAATCACGCCAGAGAAAAATCCTAAAATCGCATAGTTAATCAGTAGTAACTCACTACTGTCTTTCAGTGAAACAAAGAAAACAACACTGGCAATGCTTAAAAATATACAGCCTAAAGTAAATACACGACCTGGGTTAAAGCGATCGGCAAAATAACCATAGGTTAAAGCCCCCAATCCACCAAAGATAATACCCACCCCATTGGATATCATCATCAAACTGGTATCGACATCAAAAAACTGGATGCCCAAAATCGGCAAAAGCAGATAAATCGTCAAATAAACACTGGCGGTAAACCAGGACAAACCCAGCGTCATCACCGTACCATAACGGTATTTGATAATAGCTCGGCGTATCGGTAGACGTTTAACCAAGCGATTTTCAGACTTAGCCATCAGCCAAAGCGGGGTTTCTTCAAGCTTGGCTCGTAACAGCACCGCAAATAGCATACCGATACTGGCGATGACAAAAGGAATACGCCAACCATACGATTGCATCTGGGTAGGGGTGAGCATATTTGATAAGGTGGCGCTTAAAAGATTGCCCATCAAAGTCGACAAAATCAGTGCACTGATAAGACCGCCACACACTGACCCTAATTGACGCCGTGGCATATGCTCAGCAATGTATACCCATGAAGCGGGCACCTCAGCCCCATAGCCAAAGCCTTGAATTAAACGCAATAATAGCATGAGAACAATCGCTGCCACACCAATATGATGATAGGTAGGCAAACAGGCAATCACTAAACCAGACGCACCCACCAACAGCAAACTATACAGCAACACATGCTTTCTGCCATAGCGATCGCCGATATCACCCAATATCAAACCGCCTAGCGGTCTTGACATATAACCGGCTAAAATCAGCAGCAAAAAACAAATCGACTTTAACGACTCGGGCATATTTTCTGGGAAAAAAGCTTGATTGATACTATCATTAAAATAAAAATAAATCGTAAAATCAAAGGAAGCAAAAAAAGCCCCAAAAATCGTTAAATACACCACGTTTTTTTCGTAGCGATTTAAATCCCTAATTTCTTCGTTGGCATCATGAAAAAATGGCATAGTCGACAATATCACTTAGAAGCTGGCTAAAGGTTTGCACGCTTTATAATCAATGGACAGATAGGTTACTTAACGCGCTAAAGAATTAAATTCGTCAGTATTCACCTGATAAATTAAATCACTTGACAAATTGAACACTAAATTATCAAAACTGTAATAAATTTAATTATTTAAATAAATATTACAAGCATATGTCATGATTTAACAGTTGAGATATATTACTTTTTGAAACCGCATACTATAGTGATTTTGATACTATTTTTACTAGCAAAAATGTGTGTTTTTTGTAATATAGCCGCTTATAATAAGCGCTTAAATGGCAAGGCAGAAAAAATATTTAGCCAAAGTCTATTGACAAACGTCATGTGCGGCTCTTTATCCAATGTGATAAGCTTTTTATTGGTTTTATCATCATGGGTTTGCCAAATCAGTTGTTCATCATCGTTAAGATGGACGCGGTAACTGACATTAAGCATGGAATTATCAAACGTATTATGAAAGGATGTGGCAAGCGCTTTATCTTCAATCAGCACGCCAAGCTCAGTATTGATGTTGGCAGAGCGCGGATCCACATTGTAAGAACCGATAAAGGTGTATTTGTCATCCACCGCAAAGGCTTTGGTATGCAAACTGGTGCTGTATTTACTGCGATATAAACTACGTTTTTTGCGGCGAAAGTCTGCATCGGCAGAGGATTTTAGCTCATAAAGCGCAATTCCCGCTTTGAGCATCGGCACGCGTGCCACGTTATACCCTGAATGCACGATAGGCACATCGGTTGATTCATACGAGTTGGTAAAAATATTGATTTTTACCCCGTTTTCCATGAGTTTGCTTAGTTGCAGTACGCCCAAGTCAGTGGGCACAAAATACGATGAGACAATGGTGAATTGCTGTTTTGGGGTGCCAATACGTGCCCGAAGCTGTGATACCAATCGGCTATCTTTATCATCTTGGTTGAGTAGTTTTTTGACATCATCTGCCAAAAATTCCATTGGTTGCCAACGAAATTGGATTTTTTTGTTATACAGTTGTTTATCGACTATCGCGCCATTTTGTACCCGATAAAGTTGCGAGCTTTTATGCAGATGGGACTGGCTGTTGACCGGTGCAATCGCAGTCAAAGTCCCCAAAAATGGCTCATCGCTTTTATTACGATCGGGGTTTTTTGAGGGTCTGACCAAACGCTCGATATCATACGATAGAGGACTATCCCAATAATCTTCAAAACTCTCATTGATTTGGTTGACCACTTTGCCGGCAAGCAAAACATCCAAATCAGCAAACTCAGCAATGCTATCTTTACGCAGATATTCATCGCCAATATTGCGCCCACCAATGATGGATAACTGGCGGTCAAAGGTCATGCTTTTATTGTGCATGCGGCGTTGGTAGCGGGGCAGGGCTACCACAAAATTGGCGGGGGTAAAGCTACGCACCAATTTGGGGTTAATCAATCGCACTTGGATATTAGCATGCGCAGCAAAGGCAAGTAGTTGTTGGTCAAGTTCCGGATTGGTGTTCAAATCATCGAGTAACAGTCGTACTTTGACACCACGATTGGCAGCTTGGTACAAGTCTTTAAGCATCAGTTGTCCTGCTGCATCGTTGTGCCAAATATAGTATTGGATATCGATGGTCTGCTGAGCCATTTCGGTCAAAATACTGCGTGAGGCGAACGCATCACTGCTATCAATTAGCGGATAATAACCGGAAAATTTGCTCGGTGAGGGGTTTTTGCTAGCACTGATACGGCTGATTAAATACTGACCTTGGATACGCGATTTTTCGGAAAATTTTTGCGCACCTGTCAGCTGCGTTGATACAGTTGGCGTAGCGGTGATATGGGGATTGTTCGGCAACATTTGGCAAGCGGTCAGTAGCGTAAGTAGCAGCGTAAATAGCAATGGCAAGCAAAACGTCACAATTTTGGGCGTGAGTTTTTGCGATGCCAAGGTGACCAATACTAATTTGACAAAGCCAACAGATACTGAATAAAATGCTGCTACCAAAGCCTGAATCCTTTTAAAAAATCACTGATTAACGTGGCACTCACCTAAGAAAAGTTACTTGTCATGGCGTTTTTGCATAAAATACTGACTTGAAAGCCACCGTCAAATCCAACTTATGCTATCATAATTTATTTGATGCACAAAAGATGTAACATTATGACCCAATTAGACCCCAACTGGCAAAGTGATGCACTTGATTTAAGCCTAGACTATGCCGACCAAACCATCGCCGTGCGCGGCGGTTACCACCGTACCGATGAAGGCGAACATAACGAAGCGATTTTTACCACTAGCTCCTACGTATACAACAATGCCGCCGATGCCGCCGACCATTTTAATGGCAATAAAAAAGGCAATGTTTACTCGCGCCATACCAATCCAACCGTGCGCGCTTTTGAGCGTAGATTGGCAGCATTAGAGGAAGGCGAGCGCTGCGTGGCAACCGCATCAGGCATGGGCGCGATTTTGACCATGTGTTTGGCGTACTTGCAAGCCGGTGACCATCTGCTAGCCGCCAAGCAATTATTTGGCTCATCCGTCGCCCTGTTTGATACCTACTTTAAAGCATTTGGCGTCGAGGTGAGTTATGTCGATTGCTTTGATAATGACGCTTGGCAACAGGCGATGCAGCCAAATACCAAGGTGCTGTACTGCGAAAGCCCCTCCAATCCTTTGGCGCAAATTGCCGATTTAAGTTTTTTATCAAGGCTGGCGCATGACCACGATGCGCTATTAATCGTCGATAACTGCTTTGCTACCCCAGCCATTCAAAAACCTTTAATGTTGGGGGCGGATGTGGTATTGCATTCCGCCAGTAAATATATTGACGGTCAAGGCCGTGTGCTAGGCGGTGCGTTGGTTGGTAACAATGAATTGATGGAAAAAGCCTTTGGTGTAGTGCGTACCGGCGGAATTAGTCTATCGCCATTTAATGCGTGGGTGTTGCTAAAGGGTCTAGAAACCTTGTCACTGCGTATGAAAGCCCACTGTGAAAATGCCAATCAAATCGCTAAATTTTTGCACAATCACCCAAAAGTCAGCAAAGTGCATTTTTCAGGCTTGCCCGATCACCCATCCCATGACATCGCCAAACGCCAACACACGGCACTCAAAAATGTGCAAGGCGGTGCGTTTGGCGCCATTATTGGCTTTGAGGTGGCTGACCAAGCGGCAGCCTGGCATGTTATCGATAGTACCAACATGATTTCGATTACCAATAACCTAGGCGATGCCAAAAGCACCATTACCCATCCTGCGACGACCACACATTTTCGCATGACACCTGAAGCAAGAATCGAGGCGGGCGTGAGCGAAGGCTTAATTCGCTTCTCGGTGGGGCTTGAAGATGTCGATGATATTATCGCTGATTTAAAACGCGGTTTGGATACACTCGCCTGATATAAAGCCAAAAGCCAAAATCCAAAAGCCATTAGCCAGATAAAAAAGCCAGTAGCAAAATTTACTGGCTTTTTTATATCACTGTTTTATTGTGTTTTTTTATCTGGCTTTTTTATTTCAGCGCATTGACCAATAAAGGCAATATTTTCCCCGCTTTGCCTTGTAGTACGATATCAACTTCGGGTGTCTGGGTTGGCTTGGGATTAATCTCAATGACGGTTGCGCCCTGTTGTTTTGCCAAATCAATCAAGCCCGCCGCAGGATAGACCACGCTTGATGTGCCGATACTCACCAATACGTCACAATTGAGCGTTGCCGTTTCTGCCGTTTGCCAAGCGTCCTGGGGCAACATCTCGCCAAACCACACAATATCCGGGCGAATCAAGCCGCCGCATTCACAATGCTTTAACTCAGTATCTGTGACAGCAATGGCTTTGTCATACGGCTTGCCGCAATCATGACAACGATTTTTGGCTAAATCGCCATGCAGTTTTGCCACCGTGGCACCGCCTTGCTCATGCAGACTGTCGACATTTTGGCTAAACAGTGTCCAAGTTTTGCCTTGCTGTTTTGCCAAAGCTTGCCATTTACCTAATGCAAAATGGGCAGGATTGGGCTGTTTATCGGCGATTTGTCCACGCCACCATTGGTGCCATTGCCACACTAAGGCAGGTTCCTTTTCAAACGCTTGAATGCTGACCAAATATTCGGCTTGGTAGTGTTGCCACAGTCCGGTAAGTTTATCCCGAAAAGTCGAAATGCCACTTTCAGCCGAAACGCCTGCCCCCGTCAGGATGGCAATATTTTGCGCATATTTAATAACATCAGCGGCTTTATAGAGAGCGACCTCTAGCGATTGGGGTGTATTTGTTGTCATAGTCATAGTTTTTTGCTGTTAATGGGTTTATGGTAGTAAGGTTATTTTAGCATTTTTATGTTAGCAGTTTTATGTTAGCAGTTTTAGGTTAGCAGTTTTAGGTTAGCAGTTTTAGGTTAGCAGTTTTAGGTTAGCAGTTTTAGGTTAGCAGTATGCACTAACGATTAGCAATAGACAGTTTGCGGTCAAATTCGCTAC
This sequence comes from Moraxella osloensis, assembly GCF_001553955.1. Taxonomy (NCBI): domain Bacteria; kingdom Pseudomonadati; phylum Pseudomonadota; class Gammaproteobacteria; order Moraxellales; family Moraxellaceae; genus Faucicola; species Faucicola osloensis. The sequence continues at coordinate 722,407 of NZ_CP014234.1, read as the reverse complement.
AATGAGCCACCAACATTAGAAACAAACAGGAACACTTATGAACTTACAAGCTCTCATGCAACAAGCGCAAATGATGCAAAAGCAAGTCGAAAAAAACGTTGAAAACGCCAAGAAAAAACTGGCAGAAAAAGAAGTGCATGCCGAAGCGGGTAGTGGCTTGGTGAAAGTCACCATGAATGGTCGCCATGTGGTCAAACGTTTATCAATCGATCCAAGCCTACTGCAAGATGACCCTGATATGATTGAAGATTTGATTGCGGCTGCTATCAATGATGCCGTGCGTCAGGCTGATGAACTACATGAGACTGAAATGGCGAGTGCCACCAATGGCATGGGTTTACCACCAGGGATGAATGGTTTATTTTAAACCCACTAGGGCTATCCAGTAAGGCTATAAGTAGCGCTGTAAAATAGTGGAAAATTGCCTTGCGATTAGGTAGTCAAACCCCGATAAAAAGCTGATAATTGATTGTCAGCTTTTTTATTTTTCAGCCAGCTTTTTTTATTTTTTATCATGTTTATAAGAATGCGCCTATGCTTACGCCAAAATTTGATGAACTTGTAAAACAACTCAAAGTGCTACCCGGGGTCGGACCCAAATCTGCCCAGCGGATGGCACTGCATTTGCTCAGCTATAAACGCCCGCAAGGTCAAGCATTGGGCGAAGCGTTGATTGTGGCGATGCATGATATCAAGCAATGCCAAGTATGCCGTGGTTTATCAGATGAGGATATTTGCCCGATATGTAGCGATCCGCGCCGCAATGAGCGCGTGCTTTGTATCGTAGAGACGGCAGCAGACATGATGGCAATCGAGCAAACCGCTGGGTTTAATGGCAAATACTTTGTGCTTGGCGGGCATTTATCACCCATTGATGGCATTGGTGTGGAGCAGCTTGGCATCAATCAGCTGATTGGGCTGTTAAAGCAGCACCAAGCCGCGCAAACCCCGGTGGAAGAAATCATCTTGGCAACCAGTACCACGGTAGAAGGGCAAACCACCGCGCATTTTATCAGTGAAGCGGTCAAGCCTTACGTCACTCATATCAGCCGGATTGCCCAAGGGATTCCGATGGGCGGTGAGCTTGAGTATTTAGATAGCATGACACTGGGTCAAGCGCTGCAAAATCGTGGACGGTTATAAAATCTTTTCATCAGTTTGACAAGACAAAATCCTAGATTCATCATAAAATACGCTTAAATTATCCGCCCACAAGACCCAAGTTATGCTCATCCAGAACCCGTTAAGCCAAGCCCAATTACAACAACTTCATGACTTGCCAATCCATTGGGTGAAAACTCAGGACGCGCTTTTTGCCCTGCTCGATGACCTAGAGCAAGTCGATACCATTGCGTTAGACACTGAGTTTATCAAGCGCGACACTTTTTTTCCTATTCTTGCGCTGATTCAAATCAATACAGGCAAAGCGATTTATTTGATTGACGCGCCCAAGCTGTATTTAGAAGAATTTTGGGAAGTGTTAGCGGATATACCCACCGTGGTATTACATGCGTGTGGTGAAGATTTGGGGATTTATTACTTACTCTCCAACTTGCCTGCGCTGCGCAATGTGTTTGATACCCAAATTGGTTTGGGTTTTTTGACCGGTGAAAACTCGCTTGGCTATCAAAAATCGCTGCAAGAAACGATTGCTGTGCATGTGGATAAAGGTGAAAGCCAATCAGATTGGTTGCAGCGCCCATTAACGCCTGAGCAAGAAAGCTATGCGGTAGATGATGTGCGTTATTTATTGCCGATGTTTGCGGCCATCAAGAAACAGTTGACCGAACAAGGTTTATGGCAATACGCGGTTGAAGACTGCCAAAGCTATACCCAAGAAATTTTTGCCAACTTTAGCACGCCTGATAACGCTTTGTATTTGAGTGTCGCTGATTACCGCGATAATCGCGAGCAACTCGCCATGCTGCAAACGCTGTGCGAATGGCGCGAACAACTTGCCAAATCAATCAATAGACCACGCACTTTTATCCTGCGCCCGCAGGCGCTCCGTGAAATCGTCGAAAAACCGCCTTTTAGCATGAAGCAGCTAGGTTTTACCAGTATCAAGCCTAATGTGATTCGCATGTATGGGCAAGAGATTTTGACGCTGATTGATAAGGTACGAAAAGAAGATGACGCAGCCTATCCAGCTTTATTGCCTTTACCGTATCGTAGTCTGTCTAGCGATGTGCAAAAACAACTGGAAAAAGCGATTAAGCAGCATGGGCAAACCCTGTCAATTGATGAGACAGTATTGATGCGAAAAAAATGGCTGTCAGAGCTGTATGCTTATGCTGTCGCAGCAGAAAAACCGGCATTAAGCCCTTGGCTGAGTGGCTGGCGCAAAGCGTGGATTATGGCAGAGATTTTACCCATTTTAGATACGGTGATTGCCAATAACCCGCCATCTAGCGAGCATGAAACGACCGCTGAATAAATAAAAAATCCCACCACTGAGTGGGATTTTTTACTACTAAATGGCTTAAAAATAAACCGATTAAAAATAAACCGCTTAAAAAGAACCAAACATGGTACCCAAAGCAATAACCACCGTCACCGCAATCAGCGGAATTGCCATCGTCACCATGGCGACATCTTTATAAGATTGCTTGTGGGTCAGATGGCAAATGGCAAATAACGTAATCACCGCACCACTATGCGGTAGCGTGTCTAAGCCACCTGCTGCCATCACCGCGACACGATGCAATAACTCAGGACTTATCCCATGCGCCACTGCCTGCGCCAAATATTCTTTGCCTAAAATGGGCAGTGCGATACTCAAGCCGCCAGAAGAAGAACCGGTGATGCCCGCTAAGATAGTCATAGCCACGGCTTCTGAGATTAATGGGTTATTGGGCGATAGATTTAACACGCTATCTCGTAACACCGCAAAACCCGCCAATGTCGCAATTACCGCACCATAACCGACTTCTGAGCCTGTATTAAAAATAGGCAACATGGAGCTGTAACTGCCTTTATTAAGACTGTGTTGCAAGTTCGTCCATTTGCCCAAGCGCAGCACAATCAACGCAATAATAGCGGTGACTAAAGCGATAATGATGGACCAAAGTCCCAAAGCGCCCTTGATATCCAAGTCTTTAAACTGCGCTTGCAGTGCAGAGAAATCCATATTCGGAAAAACCGCGTACGTTAACAAGGCATTGATGCCGATCACCAATACCAAAGGAATCATCGCCACCATAAAAGAGGTGTGATGGGGGTCTAAGTTATCAGCGTGCAGCTCATCATCTTCATGAATACCATATCCCTCGCCAGCCGTTTTGGCGCTATGGGCGCGTCGTTGCAACCACAACATGCCCAAGCCAAACATCACAAGCGAACCAATAATACCCAGTATAGGTGCGGCGAAGGCATTGGTACCGTAATAGGGAATGGGAATGGCGTTTTGGATGGCAGGTGTCCCGGGTAACGCCGTCATGGTAAAGGTAAATGACCCTAACGCAATCGCCCCTGGAATTAGCCTTTTTGGTACCTCTGCTGACTTGAACAAATCTTTAGCAATCGGATAAATAGCAAAAGCTACCACAAACAGCGACACACCGCCATAGGTTAAAATCGCACAAACCAAAACCACAGCCAGTATGGCTTTATTCGCGCCTAATTTGCTAACCACCGTTCTGGCAATCGCTGTGGCAGCCCCAGAATCTGCCATGAGCTGACCAAACACCGCCCCTAGCAAAAATATGGGAAAAAACTTCAATAAAAAGCCACTCAACGCTTTCATAAAAACGGTGGTATAGATAGGCAGTGAGCTTAGAATATCACCCGATAGCGCAACCGCTAGGGTTGCCATCAAGGGTGCTAAAATTAATACAGAATAGCCGCGATAGGCAAAATACATTAATAGAAAGAGCGAAATAATAATCGCAATGGTACTAAACATAATGTCATCCTTGACTTATGATGGGTTTAAAGTCACGCGTGGTGATTACAATTTTTTTGAGTCCCCTGCATCATAGCAGAATTGTTTTGACTCGCAATTGGCTTTATAGCAAAAAGCCACACATTTTTGCATGGCTTTTGTAAAAAATACGGTGAGTGTTGATTGAGGTTTACTCTGCGATTTCACCATTCTCATAGCTTGAGATATCGGGGCAAGAGCAGATTAAGTTTTTGTCGCCATACACATCATCGATACGGCTCACCGATGGCCAAAACTTATTGTCGCGTACATACGCCAGTGGATAGGCGGCTTCTTCACGGCTGTATGGACGATCCCAGTCACCGGTCACCACCTGTGCGGTGTGTGGTGCGTTCACTAGCGGGTTGTTATCTGCTGGCCAGTCACCGTTTTTAACTTTCATCGCCTCAGCTTTGATTTGAATTAAGGCTGAGATAAAGCGGTCTAGCTCTTCTTTGCTTTCTGACTCAGTGGGCTCAATCATCAAAGTACCTGCCACAGGGAAAGACATGGTAGGCGCATGAAACCCGTAATCCATTAAGCGTTTGGCGATATCAACTTCGGTGATGCCTGTTTCGGCTTTTAGTGGGCGGATGTCAATGATACATTCATGGGCGACGCGACCATTTTCACCACTATAAAGTACGGGGTAATGGTCTTTTAATTTCATAGCGGTGTAATTGGCATTTAATAGCGCAGCTTCTGTCGCTTGCACCAAGCCATCACGACCCATCATGGTGATATACATCCATGAGATAGGCAAAATGCTGGCTGAACCAAACGGGGCAGCCGATACCGCACTCATGCCATCTTGGGCATTGGGCACCGCAGATACGACGTGGTTAGCAATAAAAGGCGCCAAATGTGATTTCATGCCAATAGGACCCATGCCAGGACCGCCGCCGCCGTGTGGAATACAGAAGGTTTTGTGCAAATTCATGTGTAGCACGTCAGCACCGACATCCGCAGGCTGCATCATGCTGACCTGCGCGTTCATGTTAGCGCCATCCATATATACTTGACCGCCGTGCTCATGAATTAAATCACAGATATCACGGATACCTTCTTCAAACACACCGTGTGTTGAAGGGTAGGTAATCATCAAGGCACCCAGATTGTCACTGTATTTTTGCGCTTTTTGGGTCAAGTCGGCAATATCAACGTTACCACGCTCATCGGTGGCTACCACGACGACTTCCATCCCCATCATTTGCGCCGTGGCAGGATTGGTGCCGTGCGCGGAGCGCGGAATCAGGCAGATATGACGGTTGGGTTGACCTAAGCTTTCATGATAACGACGAATCGCCAATAGTCCTGCGTACTCGCCTGACGCGCCTGAATTTGGCTGCATAGAGATAGCGTCAAACCCTGTGATGGCTTTGAGCTGCTCTTGCAGGCCTTCAATCATTTCAATATAGCCGCCCACTTGTTCACGAGGTGCAAATGGGTGCACATTGGCAAATTCATTCCAAGTAATCGGTAGCATTTCGCTAGTGGCGTTAAGTTTCATGGTACAGCTACCCAGCGAAATCATACTATGATTCATCGCCAAGTCTTTGTTTTCTAGCTTTTTCAAATAACGCAGCATTTCATGTTCGGTGTGATAACGATTAAACACAGGATGACTTAAAATCGCATCGGTACGTAGCAATGACGCTGGCAAAGACAAGCTGATATCATCGGGTAATTGAGCGGCTACGCCTGTAAATAACTGCGTGAGTACACCAAAATCTGCCGCATCACTGGTTTCATTAAAGGCAATGGCGATATGATTATCGTCTACTTTGCGCAGGTTATAGCCGATATTAAGGGCATTTTGATAGATTTGCTCAGTTTGACCTTGGGTATTGATGAGCACGGTATCAAAAAACTGCTCATGCACAATCGACATGCCAGCTTGTTTGATGGCTTGGGCAAAAGCGCTTGCTAACGCATGAATGCGGGTGGCGATACGTTTCACGCCTTCAGGACCATGATACACCGCATACATCCCAGCCAAATTTGCCAGTAATACTTGCGATGTACAAATATTTGAGTTGGCTTTTTCGCGGCGGATATGTTGCTCACGGGTTTGTAGTGCCATACGCAAGGCTTGTTTACCTTGAGCATCCACCGATACGCCAATGATACGACCTGGGGCAGAACGCTTGGCACTGTCTTTAAAGGCAAAATAAGCCGCGTGTGGACCACCAAAGCCCATCGGCACGCCAAAGCGCTGGGTGTTACCCAGTGCCACATCCGCACCCATGCTGCCCGGTGATTTAAGAAGTACCAGACTCATCACATCCGCGGCAACGATTGTCTGCGTGCCTTTGGCTTTGACTGCACTGATGATATCAGTTAAATCAACCACATCGCCTTCGCTACCCACGTACTGGAAAATTGCGCCAAAGAAATCGCCATTCTTGGCAACGTCAAAATCACCGACCACTATATCCCAACCAAAATACTTGGCACGGGTTTTGATGACATCTAAGGTTTGTGGATAGATACGGCTATCAACAAAAAACTGGTTAGATTTACTTTTACCGACGCGTTTTGCCATCGCCATCGCTTCAGCCGCCGCCGTCGCTTCATCAAGCAAACTTGCGCCCGCCAATTCAAGACCTGATAAGTCAATACAAACTTGTTGGAAGTTGAGTAATGCCTCTAAGCGACCTTGGGCAATCTCCGCTTGATAAGGGGTATAAGCCGTGTACCAGCCTGGGTTTTCAAGCACATTACGTTGAATCACCGCAGGTAGGCGAGTCGGATAATAGCCTAAGCCAATATAGCTTTTATTGACCTTGATTTTATCCGCCAACCCGCGCAACTTTGCCAAGGCATCATGCTCAGTCATACTTAAGGGTAAATCTAACTCTTTGTTAAGACGTACAGAAGCTGGCACCGTCTGTTCAATAAAGCTTGCCATGCTGTCAGCGCCGACGGCTTTTAGCATTGCTTCTTTTTCATCTTGGCTAATGCCAATATGACGATGAATAAATTCTGATGATTGGAATAAATCAGCAAATGATTGAAAAGACGGTTGACTCATTCAAGTTTCCTTTAGCGTCTGATAAAACATTGAAAAAAAAATAGCAGGTTTTGCCATGGCTAACATGACAAACATCGGTTGAATGGATAAAAATTACACTTTAACGATAAAGCGCTCACGCTCAAAACGGTATTGCTCACTATAGATACCACGCTCGTCACGCTCACCGGCAGCAATCACCATACAAATATGCTGCTCTTCATTGAGGTCAAGCAGTTTTTTGAGTTGTGGCTCGTCAAATCCCCCCATCGGGCAACTATCAAAACCGTGGGCACGGAAAGCAAGCATCAAATTCTCGGCAGCCAGTGAGGTGCTAATGAGCGCCCAGTTTTTGAGATCGTCAGCATCATAAATAGGTTCAACCATCGCTCCTCTGACTTTGCGAGTGGCTTGCGTCAGCGCCCACTTGGCAGGGGTGAACACATTCATCACACCGCGCGTCATGATCAGCGGAATAAGCTTGCCATAATAATCTTGCACGGGTTTTGGTACGGGTTTGACGGGAAAATACTTGATATTGTCTTTGGCATGTTGACGCCACGTGTCAGTGCGAGCGACCACGACAATCAGCTTATTGGCGGTCTTTGCTGCATTTTGGCTCATACAATAGGTCACAGTTTTTTGGCGCTTTTCTTCAGATTCAATCACAAAAAATTGCCAAGGCTGTAAATTACTTGAGCTAGGTGCTAACATCGCCATATCGAGACAGGCGTTTAGCACCTCGTCACTGATGGGCGTTTTGGTAAAGCGTCGTACCGAACGGCGAGTGCTCACCACCTCATAAAAACTGGCTTGTTTTGGGTCAGCAAGCGGGGTAAGTGTTGACATAGCAGCTCTCAAGTTAACAAAATAAAGGATGCGTTACAGTTAATTGATAGGACAACAGGCTAAGGTAATCAAGCGACTACCTTAGCTAGACTCTATAAAAAAGACGAGATAAAGACTATGAGATAAAGATAATTAAATACTATCTTGGTACTCGTCTGCGTCCATCAAGCCTTGGTAATCATCGGCATTGTCTGGTTTGATTTTAAAGAACCAACCTTCGCCATAAGGGTCTTCATTAATGGTTTCTGGCGCATCTACCAAAGCTTCATTGACCGCTATGATTTCACCAGCGATGGGCGCGTAGACATCCGAGGCAGCTTTCACCGATTCGACCACGGCAATTTCAGCATCCACGTCAACGTGTTCACCTACTTCAGGCAATTCAACATATACGATGTCACCGAGCAAGTCTTGGGCGTGGTGAGTAATACCCACGGTGATAGTGCCGTCTTCTTCTTGGCGTAACCATTCATGACTAGCCACATATTTTAAATCTGCTGGAATATTGCTCATAACTATTTTCCTCAAAGCGAAAGTAGGGGTGAAAATAAAAGGCTGTTAGCCAAGTAGTCGCACTTGGCGCCTTTTTACTAAACATGTTTAAAAGCCTAGTATTTAAAAGCCTAGTATTTAAAAGCCTAGTATTTAAAAGCCTAGTATTTAAAAGCCTAGTATTTAAAAGCTTAGTAATTTAACAAACATAAGTAACAAAAATATGGTCGATACAATGTATATCGACCAAACTTAAAAACCAACTTAGCGGTTTAACCCATTTAACAAGTGAATCGGATTAAATAGCATTACACACAAAGTTATAATCACGACCTTGTGAGGTCACGGTTAACGCACCTTCTGCACCTTTAACGCCCCAATCATACATGGTAGTTTTGGTCGCATTTGACAAGGTATAGCGGTTACCCGAGCCTGATACATCTTGTTTTAATACCATCGCTGCTTGGTTTAGACCGAGCATTGGCGAGGTAATTTTTAAATTAGCGATATTATTGCCGTTTTCTTGGCCATAGAATGCCACAACTTCAGTGTTATTGTCACATTTAAAGGTTTGTGAGTTTGCTTGAATTGCCAACACTTGTGACGGACTAGGCTGTGCCACTGGGGTTGAAGTACAGGCCGCCAAACTTGCCAAAAACGGTACAACAAAGAGTAATTTTTTCATGATTTTACCTTCTAAAGTAGGATGAATTTATTATGGGTTTCCCAAATTACGCTGACTAATTATTTGAATGTTGTTCATTAATAAGCGCTAAATCCATCATAACATGATAAAATCTTAGTTGAATTGTTTGTTGCCATTTCTAACAAACGGTAACGAAATGATACGTACGGGCGTCGGTGTACCCCGCAAATCAACGGTGGCTGCGGTATCGGTCGTCTTTGGAATACGGGCAATGGCAATCGATTGCTTTAGGCTTGGGCTAAAGGTGCCGCTGGTGATTACCCCAGTTTTGCCATTGTCTAGGGTTACCGTCATGCCTTCACGCAGTACCCCACGTGACTCTAGCACTAAACCTACTTGCATGACGTCATTACCCTCAGCAATCGCTTGCTCTTGTTTGGCTTGCATGGCTTCACGACCCACAAAATCCCGATCGTCTTTTACCGCTAACGTCCATGCCATACCGCATTCATACGGATTGATAGTTTCATCCATCTCATGACCGTACAAATTCATACCCGCTTCAAGACGTAATGTATCACGGGCACCTAAGCCTGCTGGGGCGATGCCATGGTCTTTAAGTAAGGTAAAAAACGCTGAGGCCTCGGCTTGTGGCAAAATGACTTCAACGCCATCTTCACCCGTGTAACCGGTACGCGCCACAAACCAATCTGCGCCCTCAATGTCGGTCAAATCTTTGCCCACAAACGGTTTTAAGGTAGCTAGGCTATCTGCCCAATTTGGTTTGGCTTGGCTCAGTTTCTGCAGAGCATTGGGACCTTGCACTGCAAGCATAGCAAGTTCTGGGCGCTCGGTAATGGTGACGGCAAAGTCTTTGGCGATTTTGTCAAACTGTGCCAAATCTTTATCGCGGGTGGCGGCATTTGAGACGATGCGATACTCGGTCTCTGCATCGTTCATCCGGTAAACGATTAAGTCATCAATCACACCGCCGTTTTCGTTTAGCATGGCAGAATAAAGCGCTTTACCGACAAATTTGAGTTTGGCGACATCATTGGCGAGCAGTTTTTGCAGCCAAGCTTTGGCGTCTTTGCCGGCGATGTCAGTCACGACCATATGTGACACGTCAAACATGCCCGCATCCGTACGCACAACGTCATGCTCTTGAATCTGTGAGCCATAATGAATAGGCAATTCCCAACCAGAGAAGTCAACGATTTTGCCGTTGCTATCGATATGGGATTGATAAAAAGGGGTGCGGTTTAAAGGCTTGTCTGTGGCTGACATGGCAAATCCTTGAGTGGGTAAAATCAAATAACGGTTTGATGTTTGATTTGATGGTTTAATAGCGTGGGATAAAACGCTAAAGCCAAACATCGCACATCAATAGAGCACTAAAACTAATCCAACTTTATGTCGGTAGCTATCAGCCCTATCTGTCCTGTTACCTGAGATTTTCAATCGACTTGTCACTTCTTACTTCTTATACTATAAATAGACAAGTCAATCTTTTCCCCTTCGGTGGCATTGCAAAGCAATACACTCTCCAGATTTGTTGTATTTTGATGCAGTGCATACGCCACTGCCAAAATTTACGATTCCAGTCCTTTTACCTGAGCGATTATAGGGTCTTTACGCCTTCGGTGATGGTTTTGGTATTTCATAATTTGATGAAAAACAAAACAACATTCTCTCCTGACATCTTCGATTATTATGCTGGGTTTTTAACTTTTTGACAAGCAAATTTGCACAGATTTTATGACCGGCTGATGTTTTAGCAAGACTGCATTATGAGGGTGATTGTGTTATAGCAAATAAAGCCAAAAGCAAGTATGATTAAAGCCATTGATGAACATGAAACTTTAAGTAGTTAAATAAAGTTAAAGTGTTTAACTAAAGTGCTTAAATAATTTTTGTGGTTTTGGGTTAAAATTTTGCGCGCTGACCCCATTAAAAGCAGAATAATTTAGCCTTTAACATTTTGAATATCTTTGAATATTAACCCCAAATACCAAAAATTTTTACCAAAATTTATTAAAAGTTACTATAAACGTCAATTCTAACCTCGCTGAGGGCAAATTGGCTGATTGAGAACTGGTAGATGAGTTGGGTTGTTACCTTATAAAGATGGCATGATAACAGGAATAAAATAACGATGGACTTGATGAATATTTCGTTGATAGGCATTTTAACCAGTTTAGCAATGGGTGGCGCGTTGCCTGATGATAGCAAAACCCAACAGCAAGTGGCGCAAGTGTCAACTCATATTTTGCCAAATATCGCAGGACAGTGGCAGCTGCGACTTGATAAAACCGACGCTGCGCAGCCAAATTGCCAAGAGCGGTATAATTTTGGGCGTGATCAGCAATTTATCGGTTCAAGCGGTCAGGAATTTACGTATGGTAAATACTTGTACGCTGACACAGGGAATGGATTACCAGTACTAGCGATTCAAACCCAATATGATAACAATGAAACAGACTGTTCTGGCAATCGCGTTGACCAGACGGGGGATATTTTGGTTGCTTACGTCAAACAGCAAGGCGAGCAAATGCAGTGGTGCAAGGATAGTAAAGGCACCCAATGTGATATGACATTGCAGCGTGTGTTGCCCTAAATTTTTTTACTTTTTCTCTGTACATCCCATAGCACTTGCAAGAGTTGCCGGTGCTATTATCCTCGTTAAAACTTGCAACTAGTGTCAAATACTTATGATTCCACCTTTTTCAAGTGCCAATTCTCAGCAACGTCTGATTAGTCCGATGGGGCGCTCAGAAGACCAAAATGACAATAATATCCGTCCAGCCTTACTCGCTGAATATATCGGTCAGCCTGTGGTCAAAGAACAAATGGGCGTGTTTATTAACGCGGCATTATCGAGAAAAGAAGCGCTCGACCATACATTGATATTTGGACCGCCTGGACTGGGTAAAACCACACTCGCCAACATTATCGCCCGTGAGATGGGCGGTAATCTGCGCTCAACGTCTGGTCCTGTGCTTGAACGCGCGGGTGATTTGGCAGCGATGCTGACAAATTTAGAGCCTGGTGATGTGCTGTTTATTGATGAGATTCACCGTTTAAGCCCGATGATTGAAGAAATTTTGTATCCTGCGATGGAAGATTTTCAGCTGGATATTATGATTGGCGAAGGACCTGCTGCACGCTCCATAAAGCTTGATTTGCCGCCTTTTACTTTGGTGGCTGCGACCACGCGAGCAGGTTTGTTGACCTCGCCACTGCGTGACCGTTTTGGTATTGTACAGCGATTAGAGTTTTATAATGTGGAGGACTTAACGACCATTGTCACAAGATCGGCTGGATTGCTTAACGTGCCTATGACCAAAGAAGGGGCAGTCGAAGTCGCTAGACGTTCGCGCGGTACACCGCGTATTGCCAATCGGTTGCTACGCCGCGTACGTGATTATGCCCAAGTTAAAGGCGATGGCACCGTCACCGCTGAAATTGCGCATAGCGCACTCGATATGCTGGCAGTTGATAAACGCGGGCTTGATAATCTTGACAGACGTTATCTTGAGATGTTAGAAGAGCGTTTTAATGGCGGACCTGCGGGAGTTGAGTCGATTGCAGCCGCACTCGCTGAAGATAGAGGCACGCTTGAAGATGTGATTGAGCCGTATCTGATTCAGCAAGGTTATATCGTACGCACTGCACGGGGGCGGATGTTGACTTAATCTTTTGAATTTTTGTAGTGACAAATAAAAACCCCTTACATTGTGTAAGGGGTTTTTACACAAAATTATAAAGTGTAAGTTGAGTTCGTAACTTTACCATTAGGAGCAGTTACGGTAATTGTAAATTTATCGGTAGCGGCACACTCTTTAAGACTTATTGAATATCGAACATCTTTGGTTTTTTCGAAGAAATTGCCAAGAGAGTTGACCGTATATAAGCTAACATTATTAGGCACAGTTACATTACCATATAAAGTTGCAGTACAGGCCGCATTATTATCTTTAGTATTATCTTCTGTGCTAACTGCAATTGTAGTACCTGACGGCATTGAAACAGTTTTTTCGCTATTACCATACATATAAAATAAATTATTTGATACCCAATCAAAAGTAGGTGTTTCATTCGCAAAACCAAAGATTTCTTGATGCCTTAAGGTTGCTGCTAATCCTGTATCACAAGTATTATCAATATTGGGCTGAGCAAGATACGATAGGAAACTAGTCATATTTGACGTAAGTAGAGAGCGATTTAAAATATTATTTGGATCAGGTTGAATAAAGTCAGTAGGCAGACTAATACCAGTGAAAGAAGTGTTATTACAACTGCCTGTCGCTCCACGACGATAAATAAATTCGCCTATGGTTGAATTGTAAGAGTTATTTTCATTATCATCACGATACGCATCACCAATATTTCTAGTCAGAGTGTCAACGCCTGCTGTATAAGCATTATCACCATTCACATCATAATAATCTTTATCACCTTCTAAATAGGCAAGTACACTGACACGACCATCAATAGGACGAGGGTTTTGAGAGGTAAAAATAACCTTACACTCACCATTTGTATCGGTTGAACAGCTAGGGGTAATTCTACCGCCTTCTGCAATAAAGTTTACGACCGTACCAGCAGGTACATTAGTACCATTTCTATTTGTTAAATGCATAGTGATAGTTGTGCTATCAGCCGTATTGTTTAATAAAACATTTTTGTCAAAGGCTAGGGTCACACCATTTTGTGAAGCACGACTATTGACTACGGTTAAATTTTTTGATAAAGCATAAATTGATGAATTGCTTGCTAAAGTTGCTTTTAGCTCAACAGGTCCAGGCAGATTACCTGGATATACATTTAGAGTTATTTTACCGTCTGAATCACTCGTTAAAATAACATCAGACTGATTGTTTAATGTACCAAAACTAAAGTCAGTTGGAGCGTAGTTTTTGCTAATAATTACTTGTTTGTTTGCTGCAGGTGTGCCATTGGCGTATACAGTGAATTCAACCGTATCTGAAGTTGAAGAGCCGCTACCACGGGCAACTAATGAGACATTTTTATCCGTACTATAAATAATTGAGTTTGCTTGAATAGCTGCGATATTTAAAGCAATGGTTTTCGACACAGTACCAGTAGAATTGGTTGCTGTGATAGTTTGGGTGCCTTCACACAATTTACCATCGGTATTGATGGCTTTGTAGGTTGTCGTAATATTACCTTGATTAGAAGAAGTAACAGAATTGTTGGTAAAAGTTCCACAGGTTGCAGAGAAATTGACAACTATGTCGTTAAGCACTGTATTAGTATTAGCATCTAAAGTCATTAATGTAATATTTGTTGTTCCACCTGATGATAGTGAGGTATTTGAAGCTGCCAGAGAAGATAAAGAAATGTTAGCAGGCTGTAGTGAGAAGTTGGAGGCAGCGGTAGTAGCGGTTTTATCATTGTAAACTGCCGTGGCTGATATTGAATAAGCCCCTGTATCCGTAGTATTGGTAGGTTTCACAGAAATTGATGCTTCGCCATTGGCATTGGTTAAGACGGCGCCATTGGAAGTACCAAATGTCACGCCACCTGTTGCAGTAAATGTCACCATAGCCCCACTAATGGCTTTGCCGTTGGCATCTGTTACCGTAAGTTTAGCATTAACCCCCGAGCTATTAACCGTCATAGTGGTTTTACCATTAACATCTATCAAGGAAATCGCACTTATTTTAATAGCTGATGTTGATGTTGAACCAGTACCACCGCCTTTCACAGGCGGCGGCAATGTATCATTACCGCCACCACCGCCACAACCAGCGAGGGCAAGTGCGGTCGTCAATGCAGAGAGTTGAAAAGACTTGATTAGGTTAGTAGAGATAGCCATAAAGTTATCCTAAAGTGAGTAAGGCTGTTAAATAAATCGAGAGAGATAAAAAGAATCAGAAAAAATTACCAATTTTTCGATAGGCAGAAAATGTTACGTGATTGATGCTAAAATATAATTTTTGATGCTGTCTACTTTACTAAGTTTGCACAACAGTTACAACAAATTCTAATCATAATTTGATGAATTTAATCGAATTGAAATGGTAAGGTATCAACAAGATTTCTAAATCTAAGGCTGTTTTTTTAGAGGGCGTATAAAGAAGTTGCTCTGCATCTACGATATTGCTAAAAACTCACTAACCATCTCAATGCCAAAAAATGTAAATTAAGTGACAAAATATGCTGTCAAAAAATCCTTCAACACCTTGTAATATCATTGACCATATATCGTTATATCATTTTTGGGCAAACGCTCTGCCACCATTGCTACCGCTAGTCGCAGATGGGTCACACGTATCAATTTGTTATCTAAGAAAAGTCATGCCTGAGCTATTAAAAGTCGTGCTTTATCAGTTATCGGCAAAAATTCAGCAAAATCCGTCATTAGTCCACCAAACTTTGCCACAGGTAACAGATGAAAATCGTTTTATCCCCGAATTTTTCACTGCTTTAGTTACAAAAAATTTGACTGAAAACGGCATTAATTTTGTAACCCTAAAACAACTGTCTAAAAATAGCCCATCGATTTTTGAGCAGTTGTTTGATGATGAAACCCAAAAAACGATGATTGCCGGCGTGCTACTGGAAAAAACCCATCTGCCCTTAGATAAGCTGTTAACTATTTGGCAGACTATCACTGCATTGGCGGTGATAAATTTGGCAGATACGATAAGTTCGCTACAAAATACCATAGACTCAGCGCAGATTACTGAGTGGCTTGCGATGCAGCCGGTTTTTTTTATGTCACCACAAGATACAGGGCTGATGAATGCAGTGGGTTTTAGGCGCGCTGTCAGTTTTCAAGCAATACAACAACAGCAATTAAAATGGTCAAAAATTCAAAATATTGCGGACTTGCCTGTCTATCAACAGCATATTGTCCAGCAAATGGCTATTTATAAAGCGGCCAATTTTTTTAACATTGCGCCAATGACCATCCCGCAGGCTCACTTCAATCGACAGGTGATTTCAAACGGTAACCGCCAAATAAATAAAGCGGTGACGTCAAACACACAAACAGCCCTTTCAGCCAGCAATATTTTTGCCAAACCGCAAGTTCGCAAACCCAGTCATTGGATAGATAAGCTACAAAAAAATTGGATTGCGACCGCCACTGTATTATCTGTCGCCGTTTTTAGCGGGGCAGGCGCGTTGGTGAGCGTCAAAGATAAGCCTGCCGCCACCCAACCATCGGCAAAAATGTCAGTGGCTCGCCCAGTTTATCACGATGTGGCGATAGTAAAAGTCGCCTCTGTAGCCGCTAAGACTAATCCGATGACAATGACTGAGCCTAGTAAAAAAGCAGCTGTCTCTGAACTACAAGATAGTAATAAACCACAAGATAATAAGCACTCAGCGCAAGCTAAAAAAGCGCGAGATACGAAAAAATCTGATAAACAAGAGGAAAGCAAAAAAGACCGCAAAAAAAATACCAATAACGATGCCAAAGCCGATGGTAAGAAAGAGGCTAAACAAGACCAAAAGAAAAAAGCTAGCTCATCTAAAGTCGACAGTGGACAATCTGAAAAAACTTCTATAGTGAAAACTGAATTATATCGAACAGGGTCGTTCGTGGTAGGCCTGTCGAACCATAACGACCGTTACCCTTAGACAAGCTCAGGGCAAACGGTGCTTACTATAATTTAGGATTGACTATAGTACCACCAAAAAATCTACGACTAAGGACAAAGCGGTAAAAGAAAAATCGCCAAAAGAAAAAGACAAGTCACCATCATCAACAACGGCTACTGACAAAAAATCCGCTAAAAAGCCTGATAAAAAAGCAAATAACACGATGGATAATAAGGCAGATGACAAAGCGAATAACAAAGTAAACAATCAGGCGAATAACAAACCTAGCAATAAATCCAAAACCCATTAACACCGTCAGCAAAACGACATAAACTGACGTATTATTTGTCGGTGTATGGGGCTTGCGAATATTTTCATGTCGTTTTTTGCCTAAAACTGCTATGATGCACAAGTTTTTCAACGCTTCAATTATCGGTTTTTGACGTTGTTTTTTTAAGGCATTCTCAAAACTGTTCGAGGAAATCATGAGCGCAGCGACCGCACCTATCAATACTTTTACTATTACTGCCCCTGATGATTGGCATATTCATTTACGGGATGGGCAGGCGCTTGCCACGACGGTGCCCCATGCGGCTGCCAATTTTCGCCGCGCCATTTGTATGCCAAATTTGGTGCCACCCGTCAAAACCGCCGCTGATGCTATCGCTTATCGTGAGCGTATTTTAGCGCAAGTGCCCAATGACAGTATCTCCCAGCAATTTGAGCCATTAATGACGCTTTACTTAACGGAGTCACTGACGGCAGAAGACATCGAAGCCGCCGTTGATTCAGGTGTAGTAAAAGCAGTCAAGTTATATCCTGCAGGTGCGACCACCAATTCTGCGGATGGGGTGAGCCATATCAATCGTTGCACCGATGTATTTGCCAAGATGGAAGCGTTGGGTTTGCCGCTGTTGGTTCATGGTGAAGTGACGCACCATCATATTGATATTTTTGACCGTGAAAAACGCTTTATTGATGAAGTAATGGTCAATCTCATTGATAAATTTCCAAAACTAAAAATCGTCTTTGAACACATCACCACCAGTGATGCCGCTGACTTTGTGTTGTCACAGGGCAAAAATGTCGCAGCGACGATTACCCCGCAGCATTTACTGTTTAATCGTAATCACCTGCTGGTGGGCGGCGTTAAACCACATTTTTATTGCTTGCCGATTCTAAAACGCCAAAGTCACCAAAAAGTATTACTAGATGTGGCAACCAGTGGCAATCCCAAATTCTTTATTGGTACTGACTCTGCGCCCCATGCGACGCATACCAAAGAAAATGCTTGCGGTTGTGCAGGCTGTTATAGCGCATCGATTGCGCTGCCCTTGTATGCCCAAGCCTTTGACAGCGTGGGCAAACTTGACAAGTTAGAAGGCTTTACCAGTATTCACGGGGCAAAATTTTATGGCTTACCTACCAATAGTGATAAAGTGACCTTGGTGCGTGAAGCATGGCAAGTCCCCGAGCATTATCCTTATCTTGACGGTAAAAATTTGACCCCGCTGATGGCTGGACAAACGCTGGACTGGAAAGTGATGCCATTTGATTTAGCCGTATGATTTTTTACCCTTTATTTTTCTGTTTTTTTCCGCAAGGTAACGTATGAGCGCCACAACTGACCCCATGACTATTGCCAACCGTTTTCGCAATTACTTGCCCGTGGTGGTGGATGTAGAGACAGCAGGGTTCAATCCAAAGACCGATGCCTTGCTTGAGATTGCCTGTATTCCAATTTTGATGGATGATAACGGGCGTTTCTACCCAGGTGAGGCGGTCAATGCCCATATTGAGCCGTTTGAAGGGGCAAACCTTGAAGCGCGCGCCCTGCAATTCACCGGCATCAATCCCCACAGTCCGATGCGAAAAGCCATTGCTGAAGATGAAAAAACCGCCGTTCGCCGTATTTTTAAATATTTAAAAACGGTGCGTCAATCTACCCAATGTACCAAATGTATTTTGGTAGGGCACAATGCGCATTTTGACCTGGGCTTTTTAAATGCTTTAATTGAGCGTACCCATAGCAAAAATCAAAGCCAATTTCACCAGTTCTCCGTGTTAGATACCGTCACTTTATCAGCGCTTGCTTTCGGTCAAACGGTACTGGCGAGAGCGTGCAAACTCGCTGGACTAGAATTTGATGGTAATGAAGCGCATTCTGCCTTATATGACACCCAAAAAACGGCTGAATTGTTTTGTTATATCTTAAACAATTATCCGCTGCTGACGCCAAACTTGGCGAGCGATGAGCCTAATGATGATGAGTATAAGGGTGATGAGCGTCAGGATAGCAATGACGAGGGCGTACTAGTGCCATCTGACGACCCTACTGATGGCTAAATTTTTTGGTAGTGATTTGGATATTTAACCTTGTTTAATATCCAAATCACAATTCATCCAAATCTTTAAACTTTAACTGCCACAAATATCAGTATCATGAATATAATCAGCGCCGCAGTCGCAAGCGCCATTTTTTTGCCATAGCGAGTATCTTCGCGCTGGGTTTGCTTGAGTAATGACAGGGTGGCAATACCTTGTGAAATGCGTATGGCGTCAGGGTGACCATGTGCCGCAGCCAGCTCTAGCCAGTATTTGCCCATGTCGCTATCTTGCTCGACCCCATGTCCTGCATAGTAGAGTTTACTGAGTAATTTCTGCGCACGATTATCATGCTGCGAGGCTGCTTGTTGCAACAGTAGTAAAGCTTGTTGGGAATTTTGAGAAATCTTGAGTAAGTGATTGCCTTCAAATAGCCACAGCGCTTGGCGCAGCAATGCATCCGCAAGACCATTCTCGGCAAATTCATCAATCACTTGTACGGCTGTTGCCAAATTATCCGCTGAGATAGTGTTTTCCCCTACATTTTCTGCTGGGACATTTTCTTCGAGTACATCATTTTCTAATAAATTGTTTTCTAATAAATTGCTTTCTAATAAATTGCTTTCTAATAAATTGCCACTTGATTGCGCTGTTTGAATCAGCGCAACCGCTTTTTCATACATTGTTCGGCTTTTTTCTGCCATGTCTGAATCAAGCCATTGAATGGTCTGCAAATCTTGTGCAAGCTCGGCAAAAATCGCATGTTTGTTGACCACTGCCTGTGATTCGGCAATGGATTTGCGCTGATTGAGCAATCCTTCATGCAGTGTGGGATTGAGTAGCGCGGCTTCAACTTCTGCCTGATAGCGCGCAACTTCCTTTGCTTGGCGTTGCTGTTCTTGTTGTTGTTTTTGCTGTTCAATCTGTTTGGCTTGGGCTCTTGCTTGCGCAATGACTTGGCGATTTGAGCGTGTTTTTGATGGGATTTTGCGGGTTAGCGATTGAGAGGTAAGGGGATTGTTGAGCGAAGTTGGCGCCGCCGATGACGCCGTTTGTTCAGCGACGCGCTCAGATTTATCAGTAGCAGGGGTGACATTTTCTGATACCGCTTCATGATTACTGGGCGCATCCATGATATTTGGTGCATCCATCACCGGGGTGATTTGCATCACTGTTTGGCTAAAATCTGGCACCTCGGTAAAGTCAAACCGATAAATTTGCGGCAATTCCACACCGTCATCGGCAGCTATCTCATTGGGATATTTACGATCAATCAGCGGATTGTCTTCATCGGTGACAAATTTGAGATGAGATAAGCGAGATGCAATCATGGTGTTGGATAAATGTTGATAGTGATGTCATTATAGAGGACAAATAACCGAAAGTAAAAAAGCCAAAACAATAAAAAAGGATAGCGTCACTATCCTTTTTTATCGCCTTTTTTCACTGCCCTTTTAATGGCAATCTCACGCTGACTTGTGACAGCGCAATTTTACAGTCGTTATCTTGCAGGTGTTATAGTGCAATTATTGGGCAATGGTTACAGGCGTTTTTGATTGTAATTCTTCAAACGTGACACCGTCTGCTAGCTCAACCAGTTTTAGACCGTTATCGGTCACATCCATGATGGCTAAATCAGAGATGATACGATTCACCACTTTTTTGCCTGTCAAGGGTAGCGTACATTCAGCCAATACTTTTGGCTCACCATGTTTGTTGGTATGTTCCATCAATACAATGACGCGTTGAACACCTGCGACCAAATCCATCGCGCCGCCCATGCCTTTGACCATCTTGCCAGGAATCATCCAGTTGGCAAGATCGCCATTTTCCGAAACTTCCATCGCCCCTAAGATGGCAAGGTTGACTTTGCCGCCACGAATCATGGCAAATGATTGTGAGCTTGAAAAAAAGCTCGCACCAGTCGCTGTGGTGACGGTTTGTTTACCCGCATTGATCAAATCTGGGTCAACTTTATCGGGTGTTGGGAATTCATCAATCCCAAGCAGCCCATTTTCTGATTGTAGCCAAACATTAACACCTTCTGGAATATAGTTCGCCACTAAGGTTGGCAAACCGATACCTAGATTGACATAAAAGCCGTCTTGTAGTTCTTTTGCGGCTCTTTGTGCCATTTGTTCACGAGTCCATGCCATGGTAATCTCCTTATATCCTAGTTTGTCTGTTCTTTGGTCGTCACTTTTTCGATGCGTTTTTCTGGGTTGGCATTGACCACGATGCGATGCACATAAATACCCGGCAAATGAATTTGGTCAGGGTCTAGCTCGCCAGTTTCCACCAATTGCTCAACTTCGACAATGGTGACTTTACCTGCCGTGGCGACATCCGGGTTAAAGTTACGCGCCGTTTTGTTGAACATCAAGTTGCCCGCTTTATCGGCTTTTTGGGCTTTGACCAGTGCCACATCAGCGACTAATGAGCGCTCAAGGATATATTGACGACCGTCAAATTCACGTTCTTCTTTACCTTCAGCAATTTGGGTGCCTACGCCAGTTGCGGTAAAAAACGCAGGGATACCCGCACCCCCGGCACGCAGTTTTTCTGCCAGTGTCCCTTGTGGAGTCAATTCCACTTCCAATTCGCCCGATAAAAACTGCCGTTCAAATTCTTTGTTTTCACCGACATACGACGCAATCATTTTTTTGACTTGGCGAGTCTCTAGCAATAATCCCAAACCAAAACCATCGACACCGGCATTATTGCTGATACAGGTCAAATCTTTAACGCCGCTATCTCGCAAGGCTTCAATTAAAGCTTCGGGGATACCACACAGACCAAAACCACCGACCGCAATCGTTTGTCCATCTTTGATGACGCCCTCAAGTGCGCTAGCTGCACTGTCATATACTTTGCTGGTCATACATTCACTCCTTGTCGCTAACCAATGTTGTTAATATCATTTACCAAAAATAAAAATATTTACCAAAAATAAAAACATTTACCAAAAATAAAAATTACGCTCAAACCTAAAAATTCTAAAACGAAACATATTGTATCATTATAGAATTTATATAACAAATTTTGTCTTAAGTAAATCACATTGCATGAATTTTTGCAAAAAGTAAACCCAGTTTTTCGCAAAAATAGGGCATAAAAAAAGGCATCCTAGGGATGCCTTAAGTTTATCAATGTTTAACAGTCAATTTTTTATCCATTGTCTAGTCATCATTGGCAGAGCGGGTGATGCGTTTGGCGTTCGAGTTGACCGTTTTGGCTTGTCCATCAATGGTCGTGCCAAATTTACCGCCGTTGTTATTTTTGCTACCAAAGCCCCCAAACGGGTTTTG
This sequence comes from Moraxella osloensis, assembly GCF_001553955.1. Lineage (NCBI taxonomy): Bacteria > Pseudomonadati > Pseudomonadota > Gammaproteobacteria > Moraxellales > Moraxellaceae > Faucicola > Faucicola osloensis. Next base: position 700,277 of record NZ_CP014234.1, on the reverse strand, counting down.
TCCGCCCATGCCGCCAAGACCTCCTAAGCCACCCATTTTTGAGGGATCGATACCACCCATTTTGCTTGCCATCATTTGCATCAATTTTTCTGGGTTTTTAGTGGCATAGTCTTTGGCAAAGGCTTTAAACTTATTTTGTACCGCAGGTAATAGCACAATAAGTGCCGCAATATCACTCAAAATACCGGGCAGTACCAACAAGATACCTGCCACCGCAAACGCAATCGCTTTAACCACGGAATTTTCATTGGGGCGCATGGCAGGGTTAAGCATGGCGGCTTGGGCTTGTCCAGCCATCGGTTTTAAGGTGGCTATGCCTTTTTTAATCAGGGCTGCACCCACAAAGCCCGCCACGACAAACCACAAAAATACCCACCAGCCACTGACAAATTGTGCGATTAGATACCACACCAGCATCTCAATAATCAACCAGACAATGGCAATCCCAACTATGTTTCCCATGAAAATACGATTCCTAAATTGTGAATAAACTATCAACAACAAACGATGCATCATTAACCAATGCAATAATGATGGGGGTAAAGAATAAAACTATCAAATAGTTTTTTGAAATTCAGCAATTTTTTCGTTAAATTTTTGATAAATGCTATAATTTGACGGCATTTTCAGCTTCAATATTTTTAGTTTCGACTGCATTTTTAGCAAAGTTGTTTTGTGGGTATCTTTTTTTACGAGCATGTTTTACGAGCATTTTTTATGAGTATCTTTATTGGTATTGACCCAGGCTCACGTCTGACAGGCTATGGCATCATTCGGTTGAGTGGGGATAAACTTGAACATTTGGATGCAGGCACGATTCATGCTTACAGCCAAGGGGAAACCATGCCCGAGCGGCTCAAGCGGATATTTGATGGGATTAGCCGTATTGTTGAGCATTATCAAAGATACACCAATGAACCCATGACCGCCGCCATCGAGCAAGTATTTATGGCATCAAACCCCGACACTGCGCTTAAGCTTGGGCAGGCGCGGGGTGCAGCGATTGCCGCCATGGTTGCCAAAGATTTGCAAGTAGCTGAATATACCGCACGGCAAATCAAACAAGCGGTATGTGGCTATGGCGCGGCAGACAAAGAGCAGATTCAGCTTATGGTGATGCGCTTGTTGAGCCTTGAGATACAGCCGCAAGCGGATGCGGCAGATGGGTTAGCGTGTGCGATTTGTCATGCCTATCATAGTCAGACACTGAATAAATTGCTCGGTGGCGCAGCGGTAGTCGGTGGTCAAAGCGCAGGTGGACGCTCAAAGAAAAAAGGGCGCTGGCGCTTGACCGAAGTTGATTTGGGTAATTTAGGTTAAAAGATAGGTTAAAAGATAAGTTAAAAGTTAGGTTAAAAGGCGGTGAGGTTCGCCAATCTTAAGAAAATTTTTATATCCAACAAGGGTTTTGATGGGTTTAGACTTCTTTGTCAGCACAAAAATCGCTACAATGGCATCTTTTGAAAATTGAACACAAGAAGTACCTCATGAGCCAACTAGCTACTGCAACTTTATTGATTAAATGCCAAGACCGCGCAGGCATTGTGCAAGCTGTATCCGAATTTTTTTATCGTTATGGCGCCAATATTATCAGCCTTGACCAATACTCGACTGAGCCCGAAGGCGGTCAATATTTTATGCGCCTTGAAATGGCTATCAATGATTTAGACAATATCATCGATAATATGAAAGGCAGTTTTGAGCATACCGTTGCTCGCATCTATCAAATGGAATGGAAACTATTTGATAATAGTAAACGTAAAAAGGTGGCGATTTTGGTGTCCAAATACGACCATGCGCTACTTGATTTGCTATGGCGCTGGCAACAAGGGCAACTAGATTGTGAGATTACCTGTGTCGTCAGTAATCATCATGATTTGCGCCAAGCGGTAGAAAATTTTGGTGTGCCATTTCATCATGTCGCTGTGAGCAAAGATAATAAAGTACAAGCAGAAGCCGAGATTCAAGCGCTGGTCAAAGACTGTGATTTGTTGGTACTGGCGCGCTATATGCAGATTTTGTCCGCTGAATTTACCGCCACCTGGCACATGAAAATTATCAATATTCACCACTCATTCTTGCCAGCCTTTGTCGGGGCAGACCCATACCGCCAAGCGTATGAAAAAGGCGTCAAACTGATTGGTGCCACCGCGCATTATGTCACAGCCGACCTTGACCAAGGACCGATTATTGAGCAAGACGTGCACCGTGTCAGCCATCGCCACCATGTGGCAGAATTGCGGGCGATTGGACAAGATGTCGAGCGTAGCGTGCTGACCCGTGCCGTGCGCTGGCATCTACAAAACCGGGTGATTGTCACAGGCAATAAAACGGTGGTATTTAACTAATTTTTCATCCGTTATGTGTTGTCATTGCAGCTTATCTTGTTATTAGGGCGTAGTTTTTACGCCCCTCTTCCGACTATAAAAATAATCTACCTGTGGTAGTCCTATGCCGTTATCAAAGTCGCCAGCGCCACCATCCAATTCTCATTTGACTCATTATAAAACCTTAGGCTTACTGCTCACCTTATACTTGGCACAAGGCTTGCCTGCAGGGTTTATTACCCAAGCTTTGCCAGCGATTTTACGTGAATACAAAGTCTCACTGGTTGCGATTGGTTGGTCAGGGCTGATTTTGGTACCTTGGGGGCTTAAATTCCTTTGGGCTACTGTGGTGGACGGCTATTATTCAGAGAAAATCGGACGCGCCAAAAGCTGGATTTTGCCGATGCAAGGGCTGTCGATTGTCATACTGGTTGCGGTGGCGTTTTTTGAACCGCATAATTTGGCACAAACCCCTTCGGTGATGACGTTGTACGGGATGTTATTTACCTTAAGTCTTATTGGTGCGACACACGATGTGGCGACGGATGGGCTAGCAACCCGTTTGCTTAAAGTAGCTATGGCGCCCAAAGAGCCGCTGACCCATGATATGCCTGCGCCTGCGTCTGTTTCGGTGAATCAGACGACCAATCACCATCATCGCCAAAGCCAAGGCAATGCCATACAAGTCATCGGCTATCGGCTGGGGCTGATTATCGGTGGCGGTGTTTTACTGATGCTGCTTGAGCAATTGGGCTGGCGCAACAGTTTTCTTGCCATGGCGGCTTTGGTGGCCATAAATACCGTGCCCATTGTGTTTTTTAAAGAGCACGCCCACACCTCGGTTATACCTTCCAAAAAACAAGTACAGGCAGAAAAATCTGGCAGTTTTAAGGCACTAAAAAATTACCTGAGCCACCATTATCAATATTTTTGGTCATCGCGGGAGATGCTGGCTTGGCTAGGGGTGTTATTGACCTATAAAATTGCTGATGGCATTTCAAGCGGTATGGTCAAACCGATGATGGTCGATGTCGGACTCAACTTGCAGCAAATTGGCTTTTGGGCAACTATTTTGGGCTCGGCTGCCTCAGTCGCTGGGGCAGGGGTCGCCACAATTTTGATGAAACGACTCACTCGCTTTATGTCACTGCTGTATTTCAATCTTGCGCAAGCGCTGACCACAGGGTTGTATGGGTTGGTCGCTTATGGGTTTTATCATCAGTTACTGACGGATTTTTTGTGGCTCTATGTCGTCAATGCGCTGGAGCATTTTTGTGCATCGTTGGCGCTGATTGCGATGCTCACCACCATTATGCATTATTCACGCCCTGCCAATGCGGGGAGTGATTTTACTGTGCAGGTTTGTCTGTTGACGGTGTTGGGCGGCTCAGCACATTTTGCCAGCGGCTATATGGCGCATTTTTTGGGCTATCAATGGCATTTTTTGGTGAGTATGTTGATTGGCTTTGTGTGCCTTGCACCAATAATTTACTGGCATAAATTACAAAATAATGAGAAATAATTTCATTTTTAATTGATTTTTGATATTTTTGACCATATTATCTATTTATATGATAGATTAGAAAATATAGATAGAGCGGAGGGGATATGGCGAAAACATTTTGGCTGAACCAAAAATTTAATATCAATTTACCCATTTGGACGTTATTGTTGCCAAGTATTGCCGCTTTAGTGCTTGCGGTGCATTTGATTTGGCATCCCTCGGGTATCATCATGAATACCGTGACGGCGATTTTTTTGATGGGGTCAGTTTTTGCTGCCGTGCATCACGCTGAGGTGATTGCTCACAAAGTGGGTGAGCCTTTTGGTACGTTGGTTTTGGCATTGGCGGTCACCGTGATTGAAGTGGCACTTATTTTGGCACTCATGAGTAGTAGTACACCCACCGATGCCGCCGTGCTTGCCCGTGATACGGTATTTGCAGCAGTGATGCTGATTTGTAACGGGATTATTGGTATTTGCCTGTTGATTGGTGGTATCAAAAATTACGTACAGCGTTATAGTTTGCATGGCAGTAAAGCGGCAATTAGTGTGTTATTGGCGATTGCATTAATCGTATTTATTTTACCCAATTTTACCACCTCTGCTGCAGGCGGTTTTATGATTGGTGCTCAGCTGCTGTTTGTAGCGATTTGCTGTTTGATTTTGTATGCCGCGTTTATCTTTACCCAAACCATTCGTCACCGTGATTATTTTATTGCCGACGGTGTAGATGATCAGCATCACAGTGATAATGCGCTAACCACGGCGATGAGTGTGGGATTTTTGTTTTTCAGTTTGGTGACGGTCGTGGGTCTTGCTAAGATGTTGTCGCCTGCGATGGAAGCGGCGCTGCTGGCGATGGGTATGCCAAAAATCGTGTTAGGGATTATCATTGCTGCCTTGGTACTGTTGCCTGAATCTATTGCTGCGGTAAAAGCTGCCTACAACGACCAACTGCAAAACAGTTTAAATTTGGCGTTAGGCTCGGCTTTGGCGTCCATTTCGTTGACAATTCCTGTTATCGCGCTTTATTCAATCTTCACAGCAACGCCCGTTATGTTTGGGTTGTCTGCCAAAGAAGGGGTAATGCTGGTCATTACGCTGATGATAACTATCAATACTTTAAGTACCGGGCGCACCACTTTTTTACATGGCATCATTCATTTGGTCATGTTAGCCACTTTTGTGTTTTTCTCCATTATCCCCTAAAGGAATAAATGGCATAGAAAATTGGCGTAATAAATGACGTAATAAATGACGTAATAAATGAAAGGATACTTGCAATCAGTAACATTCCTTTACTAAATACTTATGCTCATCAATTTAAGTTTTTGCTAATCTAGAGGGCAACTAGAATAACGCCCTAATTAACACGATTGTCGTTGTAGTGATGGGCGGTCGTTCTAGTCATTTGAGGTGTTGAAACGATCATTTAAGAGTTTCAACAAACCAGACATTAAAAATCGTATATTAAAATATTACAACATAAGGAAAAACAAATGGGACTATTTAGTTTTGCAAAAGACATCGGTGATAAAATCTTTCATCGTAACAAAGACGCTGCGCCAGCCTCTACACCTGCATCAAATGTTGCACCAACCGCAGCGCCTGCCGCTTCTACTGAGCCATCTGCACAAGAGATTGCGAACTTATTGATTCAGCGTATCCAACAAAATGCACACATTGACAATCTATCAGTCACCTATGACGGCAACACTGACAAAGTAACCATTAATGGTTCTGCCGCCAATCAAGCAGAGCGCGAAAAAGCCATTCTAGCGGCAGGTAACGTACAGTATGTTGCACAAGTAGAAGACCATATCACGGTTGCAACGCAAGAGCCAGAATCTCGTATGTACACAGTGAAATCAGGCGATACGCTGTCAAAAATTTCAAAAGAAGTATATGGCGATCCCAACCAATACAACAAAATCTTTGAAGCCAACAAACCATTACTATCTGACCCAAATAAAATCTATCCAGGTCAAGTACTGCGTATTCCAGCTTAATTTTTACCTTAAGCCTTTTAAACAACCAGTGACCCCTGTCGCTGGTTTTTTTATAAAAAAATTTGCATATCGATAAATAAAGTTTTATAGTATGCGTCTGATTCATTAGTTTTGATAACATATCAAACTGTGAATGCACTCAAACTTTTATTTCAGTTCTGTTTTGGCATTCTGATGTTAGTACCATCGCCAAAACCGCCACCCTAGCAAAAGGGAAAAAGGAGACACATGATGTCCGTACTTACTCACAACGTAAAACGTCTAAACAACACTGTTGATGTGTCTGCCGTCTGTTTTAACTAATTAAAATTTGGTTTTTAACAGCGTATATGCCATACGCCCCTACATTTACCGATTTTGATTTACCAAACCCAAAGCATCACCATCAATAGTAACTGACAAATAATAAAGCGAATATTGGCTTTTGATTGTGTTTGTTGTGATGGTAACGATTTGGGTTTTTTGTTGTCTAAAATTTCCCTGTTTTTCCATATCCCTAGTTTTACATGCCACAGAAATCGTCGGATAGTTAAAACGCACCTTGCGATAACAAACTTTTTCAGAGCAATTAATTTTTCAAACGCATTTATGTGTCTCAGTCTTGTTTGCCAGTCGTGTTAAAAGATTGGACGGCGTTTTATTGTTTAAATTTACTTATCAAAGTCACTTCAAAAAATTTTAATTATCATTTATTGGGCTAAATTTGCTACGCTAAAACTTTTAAGGGTGTGTGAATTTAGCATTAAAACAGAAAAAAATATATGAGTATTCAATTAGTATTAAATAAATCTGCGCAACATGGCGTACCTGTCAAAGTATTTACCAAAGATATTGAGCAAGAAGCCATCCAGCAGTTACGTAATCTTGCCCAGCTTGAATTTGTCCATCACCACATTGCAGTGATGCCTGATGTGCATGTGGGCAAGGGTGCGACTGTGGGTAGTGTGATTCCGACTAAAGATGCGATTATTCCTGCGGCGGTGGGTGTGGATATCGGCTGCGGCATGAACGCGGTGCGACTGTCACTCAAAGCCCACCAATTGCCCGATAATCTGGCTAAAATCCGTGCAGCGATTGAAGCCAAAGTCCCTGTCGGTTTTAACCAGCACCAAGCCATCACGGTGAAAATGACTACGCTTGACCCGCTTGCCAAACGCTTAAAGCGCATCACCGATAAGCACAAGGGGCTGCTCAAAATGCTGCGCAACTTTGAGCGAACTTGGGCAAAACAGCTCGGTACGCTGGGCGGTGGTAATCATTTTATTGAGCTGTGTATCGATGAAAACGAGGATGTCTGGGTGATGCTGCATTCGGGCAGTCGCGGTATTGGCAACTGTATTGGCGAGTATTTTATTACCCTTGCCAAAAAAGAGCAGCAAAGCCGCTTTGGGCATGTGCCTGACCGTGATTTGGCGTATTTCGCCCAAGGCTCCCATAGTTTTGACGATTACCTCGAGGCGGTGCAGTGGGGGCAGGATTATGCGTTAGAGAATCGCCGCGAGATGATGCGACTGATTGTCAGTGTGCTACAGCGTGAGTTACCGCATTTTACCTTGACTCGCGAGGCGATTAATTGCCATCACAATTATGTCAGCCAAGAACATCACTACGGTGAGGACGTGTACGTCACCCGTAAAGGAGCAATTTCTGCTTTCGAGGGTGAGCTTGGGATTATACCTGGCTCAATGGGGGCAAAATCCTATATCGTCAAAGGCAAGGGCAATAGCGAGGCGTTGTGTTCGTGTTCACATGGGGCAGGGCGACGCATGAGCCGTGGCAAAGCGATTCGGCATTTTAACCTTGATGACCTAAAAGCACAGACGGCGGGCGTGGAGTGCCGCAAAGACAAGGGCGTGATGGATGAAATTCCAGAGGCGTATAAAGATATTGATGCGGTGATGGCGAATCAGTCGGCGCTTGTCGAAGTCGTCCATACGCTCAAACAAGTGATGTGTATTAAAGGATAAATTTTTGATTTTATTGAAAAGTAGGGGCGTATTGAATACGCCCAATTTTGGAGAGTTAAAATGAAATATCCTGAAAATCAACATGGCAAACACCGCCCACAATCCAAAGAATGGCAAGACATTCGAGCCGAACTCATGCAATTAAAAACGCAATTTAAGCTAACGGATGATGAATTTCGCCCGTTATCGCCCACAGAAAATCATCAAGCGATTGAAAAACAATTTATTCAAACATTTTGTACTGTTAAAGATGGCAAAGTGGGTGATGGTTGGCTTTGGCAATATTTTAAACAAGAAGAATTTTCGGCTTACGATTTGCCAGAACGTCCTGAATGTTATTTAACTCAATTAATTGATGAAAATGAAACAATTTGGCTTGGTGCGACAACGACTTACCATGAAAACACAAAAATTTGGTGGTATGAGGGCAAGATTTTACCTATTCTTCAAGTATTAGCAGAAAGCTGTTTTTTTGAAGAGTGTTATTTTGTCTCAAAAAAATTCAAATGGCTATTTTGTATTAATCATCATGATGTTTTGACGGCAACGGGTGAAGATATGCCAAGAAAGCTCGAAAATTTAGAAAAATCTTTAAGGAATTAATCATGAAAAACCAAAAACAATTAATCAAATTGGGTGGGCAACTGGAGAAAAATCCGTCAATCGCTCAATCCAATTTGGCTGTTAAACCCCGTAATTACTTGGTGTTAAATCCGCTTTTGCAAAAAGGCGGACTGCATGAAAAAGACGATGTCGAAATCGCCCGTAAGAAACAACGCAGGCAGACCAAGCAGGATTTGCGAAAACAAGTTTGGCGACAGGAATCGCAATAACCAAACACCCCAGATTTCGGGGTGTTTAGTTGACGCCTATACAATATAAACTTATTCAAATACCACGTCTGCGCCATCGGCTATCGTGCCATACAGACTTAGGGCATCCCAATTGGTCAAACGCACACAACCGTGTGATTTTTGCGCGCTAATTAACTCAGGCTCAGGCGAGCCATGAATGCCATAACCCCGTTTTGATAACCCAATCCAAGCGCGGCCCACAGGATTGTTAGGTCCTGGTGGCAGCCACTTTTCTTTGGAAGAAAAATCAGTATTATAGGTGGGGTTCAATACCCGATTTTTAACTTTTAAACTGCCAGACGGTGACGGGGTGTAATTAGAGCCTACTGTTGTCGGGTAGCTTGCAACGAGCTCACCACTAGCAGCATAGGCGTACAAGATGTTTTTCTTTTTATCGCTCACAACCTTGGTCACTTCCGTCATATTGGGCTGATAAGGATTGTAGACAGTGATAATGTTACCCGCTGTGAGTGGCGTGGTGGGGTTCAATCGACTTACCAGTTTTTGGCTCATATGAAATTTTTCAGCCACCGCTTCACGCGCTGATTTGTATTGCATGTCTTTGGGCGCTTTGGTAATCACCAAATCATCGCGCGTTAGCTGATAATTGATAAAAATCGGCTGCTTATTTAACGTCTCGTTGCTGGTTAACGCCGCCCAGGTGGCTTCATCCATCGTGGTGGTTACGGGCAGATTGTGCTTTTGCTGAAAAATCTGCATCGCTTTGATGGTATTTTTATTCATTGTCCCTGTCACCGCACCCACACTATGCCCATGCCAGTTAAGCAGTGCTTGGGTCTTAAATACCAGCAGTTCATCAGGGGTAATTGACACTTGTTTTGATGGTAACGCGTCTTTGTTAGCCACGGTTGACGAATTGTCATTCGTTGATTGTTTGAGCGCAGTATAGTCAATAGTTGATTGAAAACCCGATGCAGATTGGGTCGTTGAAGCAGATGCGGTTGATGCGGCTTGTGACGCCACCACCGCAGAGGCAGGCATGGCTTTTAATTCAATAGCGCCTATTGGTGACCAACTCACTTGGTTCACTTGCTGGGCAACCATGGGTAAATTATCAGTGGTGTAGGCAATCTCTGGCAAGGCTTGTTTCAGTCGTTGCTGCACCAAGCTTGTGCCAATAAACTGTTGACTGACATTGGCTTTTAGCGTTGGGGCAGGCGAAGAGGCAGCGACACTTGCGGTTGTGCCAGCTGCAGTATTTGCTGTGGTACTTGCTGTCGCAACTGTGGGTACATCTATCGCTTGATTGGGTGACTGTTGACAGGCAGATAAACTGATAACAAGCAGCACGCTTGTGAACCAAGGTGCGATTTTATAATGAGAAAACATAGGCATTGAATTTTGAGAAAAATTTAGCAAGTGAGGATGGAAGGTCATCGAGGTTTTAGAGAAACGATAATGGCATACTATAACAAAACTCGGTTGAAGATAAGCAGGATTTTACAAATTTTTCAAAAAAATGTTGGCAAAAATGCCATAAAAAAAGGCAGGTTAGACCAGCTAACACTGCCTTTAATGCAGGGTAAAAATTAGGCTAATCAAAGATTATAAGTTAGCGATGACCGCATCCCCCATGTCTGAACAAGAAACCAGCGTGGTGCCTTGTTCAAAGATATCGCCTGTGCGTAACCCTTGCTGTAATACTTTTTGCACTGCTTGCTCAACCTGTGTGGCACGGGCTTCATCATTGAGGCTATAACGTAACAGCATCGCCAATGACAAAATGGTTGCCAATGGGTTGGCTTTATTTTGACCTGCAATATCAGGGGCAGAGCCATGCGATGGTTCATATAGCCCTTTGCCTGTGTCATTTAAGCTCGCGGATGGTAGCATACCAATAGAGCCAGTCAGCATCGAGGCTTGATCTGACAAAATATCGCCAAAAATATTGCCGGTGGCAATCACATCAAACTGTTTTGGGGCTTTGACCAGCTGCATCGCTGCATTGTCGACATACATGTGAGACAATTCAACATCTGGGTATTGGGCAGCGACTTCAGTGAAAATTTGCTTCCAAAACTCTGTGGTCTCAAGTACGTTGGCTTTATCAACTGAGCAGAGTTTTTTACCGCGTTTTTGCGCCGCTTCAAAAGCGACTTTGGCAATACGGCGAATTTCTGATTCGCTGTATTTCATGGTGTTGTAGCCTTCTTTTTCGCCGTTCTCAAGCGTGCGAATACCGCGTGGCTCACCAAAATAAATATCGCCGGTGAGCTCACGGACAATCAAAATATCTAAGCCAGATACCACCTCAGGTTTTAAAGTTGAGGCATTGGCAAGCTCTGGGTAAAGAATGGCTGGGCGAAGATTGGCAAATAGATTTAAGTCTTTACGAATCGCCAGTAATCCACGCTCTGGGCGCACTGAGCGTTCAAGGTTGTCATACTGTGGGCCGCCGACAGCACCGAGCAATACCGCATCAGCCTTGCGGCACAAATTTTGGGTAGCTTCTGGATAGGGTGAGCCATGCACATCATACGCGGCGCCACCTAACAGCCCATACTCATAGCGAGCGTCTAAGCCTTGCTCGATTAATTTGTCCAATACTTTGACAGCTTGTCCAATGATTTCAGGGCCAATACCATCACCTTCTAATACGGCGATTTGTTTAGTCATGTTACTTCCTTCACGTTAATCTACAACTTTGTGCTGACAATTCAGCTTTTAAAATTTTGCTAGTTTCTAAAAAATAATCGAATCAGGCGTTATTGAATGGCGCTTTGTTGGATAAAGCTTTTGTAAGTAAAGCTTTTAGGGGCATTTATAAAGCAATCTTGATAAATTCATTCGATAAAGCGCCTTGCTGATTGGGTTTTTTACACCATCGATTGGTAAGTTTGGCATTTTCATACAAGTCAATACACAGGGGCGTTGGGGCAGACTGCGCTAGTAAACTATAATCGGTCTTTTGAATTTGGCGGTAGGCTTTGAGCTCATAGCGTTTACCGCTTTCAAAACGATGGATAAAACTAAAACTTTCAGCCGTCGTCAAGTCCTCATCCAAATAAAAACGGGTGGCAACCATGTGCTGACCACTCGGAAAACTTACCAAGTAGTTTGGCATAGTAGACTTGCTCTGCGGCTTACTCATCAAGGGTGTGACGGTCACAGGGCTGGCAACTTGGCTATGGTTGCCAAGGGTAGCGCTCGGGGTGTGAGTCGATTGATTAATAACTGCCAATGTGCCAATACGATTGATTTCACAGGCATAAACGCCTGTGCATTTTAGGGTGCTTTTGCCTGCAGCAATCGGTTGCGGCGCTGTTACCAGTGGGTGTTTGGCGCGTGCGCTCGGCTGATTTGTCATTGATTGACAGCCGGATAACGCCACCGCTGAACAAATCGCAATGGCTACAACAGGCAAACAGTCAGGGCGAAAAAAGCGCTTCGTAAACATCATGGTCGTTATTCCCTCAAATCAAAAAAAGCAATTAAAAAATTGCAGTAACAGGGTGCCTGCCACAGTTAGATGATGATAACCAAGGCGGATGATGCCATGATTTAAACACAGTCATAGGCAGGCTAAAATGTGACTAACATAACCAATATGCCAACCTTTGTCAAAAAATGCCTTTGTCAAAAAATGCCTCTTTAGACACGGCTTGTACACAGGCTGGGATAAATGATGGATAAGCTCTCAATGATAAATCATCAATGATGAAACGCTCCTAACAGTGTATATTTACCTAAGCAAGCAGCACTTTAAGCCGCCCCTGTGCCAAATACCCAAGGGCGAGATTGTTTGGCGTTCTCTTCATACGCTTTGATGCTATCAGCTTGCTGTAATGTCAGACCAATATCGTCTAAACCGTTGAGCAGACAGTGCTTACGGAATTCATCGACGTCAAACGCATAGCTTTTACCTGAGGGTGAAATCACTTGCTGTTTTTCTAAATCCACGGTTAATTGATAGCCATCTTGGGCAAAACATTCGGCAAACAATTCACTGACCGCATCTTCACTTAAAATCACTGGCAACATGCCATTTTTAAAGCAGTTATTGTAGAAAATATCGGCAAAACTTGGCGCAATCACCGTTCGAAAACCATATTCTTCGAGTGCCCAAGGGGCATGCTCACGGCTTGAACCACAGCCAAAGTTTTTACGTGCAAGCAAAATGTTAGCACCTTGATAACGGGGCTGATTTAAAATAAAGTCAGGGTTAATGGGGCGTTTGCTGTTGTCTTGACCAGGATAGCCCTCGTCCAAATAACGCCATTCATCAAATAAATTGGCACCAAATCCTGTACGTTTGATAGATTTCAAAAATTGTTTTGGAATGATTTGGTCAGTGTCCACATTTGAGCGATCTAATGGGCAGACAATGCCTTGCTCAAGGGTATATTTTTTCATAGTTCTACCTTAATAATTTCTCACGTCAACAAAATGACCGGCTAATGCCGCGGCAGCTGCCATCGCAGGGCTGACCAAATGGGTGCGTCCGCCATTGCCTTGACGGCCTTCAAAGTTACGATTGGAGGTACTGGCGCAATGTTCTTTTGGCTGCAATTTATCCGCGTTCATGGCGAGGCACATCGAGCAGCCTGGCTCTCGCCATTCAAAACCCGCTGCGGTAAAGATTTTATCCAGCCCTTCGCTTTCTGCCTGTTGTTTAACCAACCCAGAACCGGCCACCACAATCGCTTCTTTGACGCTATCTGCGACTCTACGACCTTTGATAACCGCCGCTGCCGCGCGGATATCTTCAATACGCGAGTTGGTACAAGAGCCGATAAACACCCGATCGACTTTGATGTCAGTGACCGGTTGACCTGGGGTCAAACCCATATACTCATAGGCGCGTGTCCAAGCTTCTTTTTGGACATCATCTTTTGCCATATCTAGGGTAGGGACGTTTGCGCTGATATCCACCACCATCTCAGGGGATGTGCCCCAAGATACTTGGGGTGCGATGTCCGCGCCTGCCATTTCAATGACGGTATCAAACACGGCATCAGCATCTGAATGCAGGGTTTGCCAGTAAGCCACGGCTTTATCCCACATTTCACCGGTAGGCGCATAGGGACGACCTTTGACGTATTCAATCGTGGTGTCATCAACGGCTACCATGCCAACGCGTGCGCCCGCTTCAATCGCCATATTACACACGGTCATTCTTCCTTCCATGCTCATGTCACGGAACACATCGCCTGCAAATTCAATGGCGTAGCCTGTCCCGCCCGCGGTGCCGATTTTTGCAATAATCGCTAGTACCACGTCTTTGGGGGTGACACCTTCACCCAATTTTCCATCGACTTTGATAAGCATATTTTTCATCTTGGTTTGCACAAGACACTGTGTTGCCAATACATGCTCAACTTCACTGGTACCGATGCCGTGGGCAAGACAGCCTAACGCACCATGGGTTGCGGTATGTGAGTCGCCACATACCACGGTCATCCCAGGTAATACCAAACCTTGTTCTGGGCCTACCACATGCACAATGCCTTGGCGCACGTCATTGATGGTAAATTCAGTGATATTAAATTTGGCACAGTTTTCATCGAGTGTGGCTACTTGCAAGCGAGAGACGTCATCTTTAATGCCTGCCACCCCTTCTTTACGCTCGCTTGCCACTGTTGGGACATTATGGTCAGGGGTGGCGACGTTTGCTGACAAACGCCAAGGGTCACGATTGGCCAATGACAAGCCTTCAAATGCTTGTGGGCTTGTGACTTCGTGTAATAAATGACGGTCGATATAGATAAGACTAGAACCGTCGTCTCGTTGATTGACTAAGTGATCTTGCCAAAGTTTATCATAAAGCGTTTGCGCTGCCATGACACATATCCTATGGTTTTTTTATAAAAGGGCGTAGTAATCGGGTAAACAATAACGCCATTATAACAAAGAAAAATGATAATTTTAATTGATGATTTTTATATTTTATAAAAATTTTAGGAATGTATTGGGCGATTAAATAAATTGTATTTGGGCAAACGTTGTCTTATAATCTTATTTAATGTATTTTTTAAAGAATGAAACTTTTATTTATATCAAATGGTAGGGTTTTAGTTTTGGGGGAAAGATGAATACCACAAATTTAAATACTTTTTTAGCGGTTATGCAAACAGGTAGTATCTCGCAGGCGGCTGATAAATTATTTATTACACAGCCTGCAGTAAGTAAGCGTATCAAAAACTTAGAAGACGAATTTGATGTCACCCTTTTTGATACTGTGGGTCGTGGTATTATCCCAACCCAAGCGGCGCATGACTTGATACCCCATGCCAAACGCTGGCTAGATGATTACGATAATCTAAAAATTAATCTTAAAAACCGCCAGCAAACGGTATCAGGCAAACTGATTATCGGTACCAGTCATCATATTGGCTTACATCATCTGCCAGCTGTCCTCAAACAATTTATCCAAAGCTATCCTGCGGTACAGCTTGAAGTGCATTTTGTCGATTCTGAGCAAGCGCATAAAGCCGTCCTTGATGGCGACTTGTCATTGGCTTTTTTAACGCTACCCCCTGTGTATGATAAACGTCTAAATTATCATATGCTATGGTCAGATCCGCTGCATTTTGTGACCGGCATTTTATCGCCACTGGCGCATAAAATGAACGTGACGCTTGAACAATTGGCCAACTATCCAGCGATTCTACCCGCCGCCAATACCTTTACCAGTCAAATCACTTTGGCTGAATTTGCCAAATATAACTTAAAACCGTATGCCACGATGAGCACCAATCCACTAGAATCGATTCGTATGTTGGTATCGGTTGGGCTAGGGTGGTCAGTGTTACCGCAAACGTTAGTCAATCAAGATTTACAGCCGATTAATATGGATACCCCCGTTGAGTTACAACGCTATTTGGGGTTGGTCACTAACCCCAATATCACGGTATCTGCAAGCATGGCAGCCTTGCTTGACATGTTAGGATTGGAGATGGATGGTAAACATCGCGATTAATGGATGGACATAAAAAAAGCCTATCAACGTGATAGGCTTTGGGTAGAATTGTAGGCTTTACCGCGTAAATGCACCTCACCTTCCAATTTTTGTAATACCGGCCCGCCATATACTTGCCAATTATTTTTTTCGCCAAATTTGACCCCCACCAAACCTGTGAAGTTTTTACTATCAACAGAGGCGTTGGTACCTTCGTTAGGATGCTGAGCGACATTGCTTGCTATATTGTAGGCTGCCCCTGCTTGCTGTGCGGTATAAGCCAGTATTTGGTTGGTGGGATCTGCTTGATAAGCAGCGGCGGCGGCTTTTGCAGCGGCGGCTTTTGCAGCTTTGGCGGCTAGCGCCGCTTGTTCTGTACCATTGACAAAGTTGTTATTGCCGGTGAACTCAACATCCGCGCCCCACGGCTGGTCAAAAAACACACCCACACTGACTTTATCGTTGACGTCTGCTTTTGCCCCATAATTGATAAAATCATAGTTTAGCGCCATGTTGTTAATATCGCGACCTTCTTCAGACGTAGTTGGCGAAGGGGTGGTGGCCGCATTGTCTTTGCCAGTAATCGATGGGTCAATGGTGATTCGTTCGATGTAAGCAAAAGTGCCATCTTGCGTAAACCCCCAACTTGGCTGAGTTGAACGGTCAAGCCCCGCGGCTTGGGCAGCGCTAGCAAATGAAATGCTGGCAATAGCGAGTGTTAAGGATTGCAATCTTAATGACATGAAATACTCCCTTTTACATGGATATTGATATAGTGCGAATTGGAGAGCTTGCTAAAGGTTGCTAAAAAGTATGAAAAACTTAGACAGGATAGTGAGGCCTTCCAATGGACCTACAAAGAATAGTTAAAAACTTACGCCTTGACAACTTATGGCTTACAAAAATAGCGCCAATTTCTGACCTGATAAGTCACTAATAGCGTATTTTATTTACAGTGACATAAACATAAAAAAACACCGATTAATATAATCGGTGTTTGAGTCAAAACATGCCAAAGTATTAATTTACTTTAACCAAATTCATTTCCATTTTTTTACCATCATTGTTTTGAACGACTTTAACAGGCAGATAATCAAGTTTTGGGGCTAACCAAAAACTGGTTTGACGGTCTTTATCATCATGCACGCGATCGATACGCACCACGTCAAAAGTACCCGCTGGCACGGTAATGCGAGTCACGGCAGATTTTTTAAAGGGCACCGCTTCAACTGTATTGCGATCTGCCATGTAATATTTACCACGGAACTTGCCTGCTTTTAAATCCTCGCGAATTTGAATTTCTAAACTCAAATCATCATAGGCAGGCTGTGGCAAAGCAATGACTTTGTTTTGACCTTTATAATTGGTGACCAGCTGTTTTTTTGCATTATTAAAGTTCAATGTGGTAGTACGACCCGTCCCCAAAATTTTGTATTGGGTTAACGCGCTCACCGGTAAGATAGCGCCATTGGCATTCACAAAATTGGCGGTTTGCTTGGCACTGGCTAATTTACCGACACTTGCATTAACGTTATAAAAATACTGATTGCCAGTTTGGGTCAATACACGGCTTGCGGTGCCATTGTATTTGCCTTCAATATTAAAATTATAGGTTGCATTAAAAGGGGCAACTGCTGCATTCGCCATAGCGGTGATAGCCATCGCTGACACGAGTGAAGTACTTACTAACAGTTTTTTTACTAAAGAATTTTTCATGTTTCATCCATCAAATAACGTTCATCAGATAAGGTTAAATCTATTTGGTATGCATACAGTAGTATTGATGGCAAGCAAATACAAGCCAGTTAACAAAAGATTGTGATTGTGCAATAAACGACAGTCTTTATGAGGTATTTGGGTGAAGGGGTTAAAAAATTGACAACAAATTGCAAAATTTCGTAATTTTCTGCTTGAACAAATTGGCATACATCCCCACTGTTAGACAGTGAATTGATAACATGTCATAAGCATATGATTATTTATGCAAACAGATAGTTATCATCTTTTTGTGGTCGGCAAAATAGAGGGGGTCTTTTGAGCCAACCTCTGAGCTGATCACAGCTTTCAAAGCTAACTACGGCTTTCAAACAATAATTTAACAGTTAATTTATGGAGTAGATTATGGCAATTCGTCCTTTACATGATCGTATCGTCGTGCGTCGCAGCGAAGAAGAACAAAAAACAGCTGGCGGTTTATTGCTAGCAGGCGGCGCCCAAGAAAAACCGTCTCAAGGTGAAGTCATTGCAGTAGGTAATGGTCAAATCCGTGAAAACGGTGATGTACGTGCGCTCGATGTCAAAGTCGGCGACAAAGTACTCTTTGGTCAATATGCCGGCTCAACGGTTAAAGTAGATGGTGAAGAATTATTGATTATGAAAGAAAGTGATGTATTGGGTGTGATTGAAGGTTAATCAGTCATTACTTTAAACAATCGTTTTTTACCCAAAAGCTAATTTACTTAGTCTTAATTTACCTGGTCTTAATCTAACTGGTTAAGTACTTGGTAAAGTAATTGATAGCAACCGTGGTAGCAATTTGGACTACCTTATACAAATAAAAATTTATAATTTGGAGAATTTAACATGGCTAAAGATGTAAAATTTGGTATTGATGCCCGTGCAAAAATGATTGATGGTGTCAATGTACTCGCAAATGCGGTCAAAGTGACATTGGGTCCTAAAGGTCGTAACGTGGTTATTGACAAATCTTTTGGCGCGCCAACCATCACTAAAGATGGCGTATCAGTGGCCAAAGAAATCGAACTTGATGACAAATTTGAGAACATGGGCGCACAGCTCGTTCGTGAAGTCGCAAGCAAAACCAATGATGTTGCAGGTGACGGTACTACCACAGCGACTGTTTTAGCCCAAGCGATTTTGCAAGAAGGCATGAAATCAGTTGCCGCTGGCATGAACCCAATGGACTTAAAACGTGGTATCGATAAAGGTGTACGTGCTGTTGTTGCACAAATCCACGCGTTTTCAACCCCAGCCAATGACACTAAAGCCATCGCACAAGTTGGCTCTATCTCAGCTAACTCTGACCAAACTATCGGTGACTTAATCGCTCAAGCGATGGAAAAAGTGGGTAAAGAAGGCGTAATCACAGTTGAAGAAGGTTCAGGCTTTGAAGATACCCTTGAAGTCGTTGAAGGTATGCAATTTGATCGTGGCTACATCAGCCCATACTTTGCCAATAAAGCAGATACGTTGACCGCTGAACTAGAAAACCCATTAATCTTGTTAGTCGACAAAAAAATCAGCAATATCCGTGAGTTGATTCCACTGCTTGAAAACGTGATGAAATCTGGTAAAGCCTTACTGATCATTGCTGAAGATGTTGAAAACGAAGCCTTGGCAACTTTAGTTGTGAATAACATGCGCGGCGGTTTAAAAGTTTGTGCTGTCAAAGCCCCTGGTTTTGGTGACCGTCGTAAAGCGATGCTTCAAGATATCGCAATCTTAACGGGTGGTACAGTTGTATCAGAAGAACTGGGCATGAGCTTAGAAACTGCGGATTTATCAGTATTAGGTACTGCCAAAAAAGTGACGGTTGGTAAAGAAAACACTGTGATTGTCGATGGTGCCGGTCAAAAAACTGAAATCGATGATCGTGTTGCCTCTATCCGTCGCCAAGTGGAAGAATCAACCTCTGATTATGACAAAGAAAAGCTACAAGAGCGTATTGCTAAACTCGCAGGCGGTGTGGCAGTTATCAAAGTCGGTGCGGCGACTGAAACTGAAATGAAAGAGAAAAAAGACCGTGTGGATGATGCCTTGCATGCAACTCGTGCTGCCGTCGAAGAAGGCGTTGTAGCAGGTGGTGGTGTGGCATTGGTTCGTGCTATCTCTGCGCTTGACAATGTCAATGGTGACAATGACGACCAAGCCGCGGGTATCAACATTTTACGCCGTGCGATGGAAGCACCACTTCGTCAAATCGTGACCAACGCAGGTGATGAAGCATCTGTGGTGGTAAACCAAGTCAAAGGCGGTCAAGGTAACTACGGTTACAACGCAGCGACTGGTGAATATGGCGATATGCTTGAAATGGGTATCTTAGACCCAGCCAAAGTCACTCGCTCAGCGCTTGAAAACGCAGCATCTGTGGCAGGCTTGATGCTTACGACAGAAGCAATGATTACTGACCTGCCAAAAGACGACGCTGGCGCTGCTGCCATGGGTGGTATGGGCGGCATGGGTGGTATGGGCGGCATGATGTAATCTAAAGATTATATCCTACTCAAGCCATTTAGCTAAAATTAAAACCCTATTAAACTTCAGTTTAATAGGGTTTTTTAATTAGGGAAATTATCACAACCATGACGATGGAACTACCGACCGCTTCACTACCACAAGCCAACACCATCGGTGTATTCAATAAAAATGTGTTAAAAGATAGTATGAGTGTGGATTTATGGGCGAATATTTTGCGTTAAATGGCGGCGCAGTTAATCATTATCCCGTCTAAAAACATACTCAGTTGTGCTTGAGGCATTTTCAACAAACTGATAGCCTTCCAAGTTAAAGTCTTTTAACTGTTGCGCGGTTGTTAGCTGATTTTCAGCGGCAAAACGCACCATTAAGCCCCGTGCCTTTTTGGCATAGAAACTTACCACCTTATATACGCCATCTTTGCCGTCTTCAAAGCGAGGCGTGATAATATCCGCGTTGATTTTTTTGGGATTGACCGCTTTAAAATATTCATTGGAAGCCAAGTTTACCAAAACTTTGTATTTATTTTCTGCCATGCGTTGATTGATGAGATTGGCAAGCGTATCGCCCCAAAATTGATACAAATTCTCGCCTTTGGGATTTTTTAGCTTTGTGCCCATTTCCAGGCGATAAGGTAGCATCAAATCAAGCGGTTTTAACAAGCCGTACAACCCAGACAATATTCCTAATCGCTCATTTAAATAGTGCACTTGTTGCTTAGTCATTTGCTGCGCTGCCAAACCTGTATAGACATCGCCATCAAATAAATACAGCGCCGCTTTAGCAGGTATGTCAGCATGATCGGTGCTAAATGGCTGGGTAGTATCCCATCGCCAATTTTGGTTGCGCATCGCATTTAATTGCCCAAGTTTACCTGAGATACTCATCAACGCCGACAAATCGGTTGGCGCTAATGTTTTTAATTCACCCATCAATTCGCAGGCGTGCGCCATCAAAGCAGGCTGGGTGTAATGTTGACTAAAATCAAAAGGTAAATCATTTTTTTCATTCAAATTTTTGGCAGGCGAGAGCACAAAGTACATGGCTATGTTCCGTTTGCTTTATCGGTTAACAATTAGAGTGGTTAAGATCATGATAATGATAATGGCAGAGCAGGGCGCAAAGATAACGCCCAGACCACATAGATTAGGCGAGTTTGATTTTATCGGTTAACAAAAATTCCATCAGCGCTTTTTGGGCATGCAGACGATTTTCGGCTTCATCCCATACCACAGCACGCGGATCCTCTAGCAAATCATAGGAGATTTCTTCGCCGCGGTGGGCAGGCAGACAATGCATAAACAAGACCTCTGGATCGGCTTTATCCAGTAATGAGCGGGTCACCATGTACTGGGCAAATCGCCGTGCACGAGTATTCTGCTCGCTCTCTTGCCCCATACTTGCCCATACATCGGTGGCAACCAAATGCGAGCCTTTGACCGCCTCATTAACATCTTCGACCAGCTCGACACAGTGCGAATACTGTTTGATGAGGTCGGCATTGGGTTCAAACCCATAAGGGGCGGAAACCCGCAATTGAAAGCCAAATTGATGGGCGGCATGGATAAAAGAAGCGCACATATTATTGCCATCCCCAATCCAAGTCACCGTTTTGCCTTCGATGCTGCCACGGTGTTCCATAAAGGTTTGGATATCGGCTAGTAGCTGACAAGGATGCTGTTCATCGGTGAGCGCATTGATAACAGGCACTTGCGAATACTGGGCGAATTTTTCAACAATACTGTGTTCAAAGGTGCGAATCATGACGATATCGACCATGCGTGAGATAACACGTGCCGAATCTTCAATCGGTTCGCCACGGCCAAGCTGGGTATCGCGGGGCGATAGAAATATGGCATGGCCGCCAAACTGTCCCATCCCTGTTTCAAACGAAATACGGGTACGGGTACTCGATTTTTCAAAGATCATCCCCAAGGTACGACCGACAAAAGGCTGATAAATAACCCCTTCATGCTGCATCAAACGCAGTTCACTGCCACGTTTAATCACTTGCATCAATTCTTCTTTGCTAAAATCCAATAACGTCAAAAAATGGCGGGTACTCATTGCCTGTCCTACATCCCAATTTTGTCAATAAACATTACAGTAAACTATCAGTATAGCGGATTTATCCAAACTGTCTAGCAAATTGACGCATTTGTGTCACTTTAACATCCGTCACATAGTTAACAGTTATGACTGATAAATCCACGTTGGACGTCGGGTGACCACACTTAACAGCTCATAGCTAATGGTATCATTCCAGCCACCCACCTCATCAATGCTCGGTGCGTTACCCCAAAGCTGGACAGGGCAGTCAAGGTTTACCTCAGTGGTATGGGTCAAATCAACCATCAACATATCCATCGCCACCCGACCGATGATAGGCGCCTGTTGACCTGCGGCGACGACATACGCATCATCGCTAATCACTCTTGGATAGCCATCGGCATAACCCACACTGACAATGCCGATGCGCGCGGCGGTTTGGGCGGTCCAGCGACTACCATAACCCACGCTATCGCCCGCTTTTAGCGTATGAATTGCCATGATACTGGCATTAAAATGCATGACGGGTTGCAGGTTTAGCTGTTTGGCAGTGGCATGATTTACAGGCGTTGCCCCATACAAGATAATGCCTGGGCGCACCCAATCATAATGGCGGTCTGACCAGTTCACAATACCCGCTGAATTACACAATGAGCCTTTAATCGCTGGGTTTACTTGCTCACGTAGCATTTGTAGGGTGGAATCAAATAACTCAAACTGTTGTTGATTATTGGGATGATCGATGACATCAGCGTTGGCAAAATGGGTGGTCAAAACAATCTCATAGCCTGAGCTAGTTAATTGCTGAGCAATTTCTTTGATTTCACCCACTGTAAAGCCAAGGCGGTTCATGCCAGTGTTTAGTTTTAGCCACACGGTTGCGCCTTTCTTTGCAGGCTGCTGCAACGCCCAGTCTAATTGGCGTTGGTGGTGCACCACGCACTCGATTTGATGCGCTGTACAATATTGCCATTCCGCTAATGAAAACGCGCCTTCAATCACTACCATTAATTTTTGCCAGCCCGCCTGTTGTAGTTCTAGCGCTTCTTGCAAACAAGCGACACCTAAGGCATCGGCTTGTGCGACGGCAGGTAAACAGTTGACGGCGCCATGCCCGTAGGCATTGGCTTTCACCATGGCTAATACCTTGGCGGTTGGGGCATAATCTTTGACGCGTTGTAGGTTATGGGTAAGCGCTGCTAAATCGATGGTGATGCTGGTTTGACGCACAATCTTGACCTTGTTGCAGTGAAATTTTTATTCATCAGGTTCGCTAAAGGAAGCGGTTTGGTAAAATTCAGGGGTTAGGTTACCAAAACGGGTAAATTGCCCTTCAAAGGATAGGCGCACTGTCCCAATAGGTCCATTACGCTGTTTACCGATAATGATTTCAGCTGTGCCTTTAGCATCGCTATTTTCATTATAAACCTCATCACGATAAATGAACATAATCAAATCGGCATCCTGCTCAATGGCACCCGATTCGCGTAAGTCCGACATAATCGGGCGTTTGTTGGGTCGATTCTCCAAACTTCGATTCAGCTGTGATAAAGCGACCACCGGGCAATTCATCTCACGGGCAAGCGCTTTTAAGCTTCGTGAAATCTCCGAAATCTCACCCACGCGGTTGTCGCCCAAGCCTGGCACTTTCATCAGTTGTAGATAGTCGACCATTACCATCCCAAGTTTGCCATCATTGTCTTTGGCAATACGGCGACAGCGCGAACGAACCTCAGATGGCGGCAGTGCCGTACTGTCATCGATATACAATTTTTTAGCATGCAGATGGGCGATGGCATTGGAAAGTTTACCCCATTCATCTTCGTTCATTTGACCTGAGCGCAAATGGGTTTGGTTGATAGCCCCCCAAGAGGACAATAGACGCATCACAATTGACTCGGCAGGCATTTCCATTGAAAACACCACCACAGGTAAATCGGTATGAAATAAAATACTCTCTGCCAAATTCATCGCAAATGTGGTTTTACCCATCGAAGGACGCGCTGCCACGATAATGAGATCGCCCGCTTGTAGCCCTTGGGTTTTGTTATTGAGTTCTTCAAACGGGGTCTTAAGCCCAATCATCCCTTCAGGATGGTCTTTAAGTTCTTGGATATTGTTGACGACATTGGTGATAACATCGCTTAGTTGGGTAGGACCCTTGTGTTTTGACTGGCGGCTATGGGTTTCATTGATGGCAAAAATTTCGCTTTCAACGGTGTCTAAAATATCACTGACACTTTGATTTTTTGGGTCAAAGGCAAGCTCTAGCATATGACTGCCGGCTTTGATGATTTGGCGTAAAGTCGAAAATTCCCTGACCCGCTGCGCATAAGCAGTCAAGTTAAACAGCGTCGCTGGGCTTTGTGATAGGATATCGCCTAGATAATCGCTACCCCCCGCAGGCTCAAGCAGTTTTTGCATATCGAGCCAGTCCATCACCATGGTGGCATCATACGGCTCATTGGCATTGGCAAGATGAGAGATGGCATCAAAAATATATTGATGGCGCTGTGCATAAAAATCATATTTGGTAATAATATCTGAGATGCGATCAAACGACTCTTCAAGGCTCATCAGCGACGCTAGGACGGACTTTTCTAAGTCCATACTGTGCGGTGGGTGCTGGGTCAGCGAAGTAGTCTTAAGATCGTTGTCTTTGGTTTTATCGTCTGCCATGATGACCTGTGATAAAGTTATTTTAAATGGTTTGAAAGGGCAAAAGTTTGCTAAATGTTATCGGTTATAACTCGTGAGTCTAACACACGCATCGAAATAGAACAGACAATATACCGAAAAAACCATCCAAATTCTAATGAGAAAAATATAAAAAAACGGCAATTTTTTTGAATGAAATCAGCTTGAATTTTAGGCTTTTTTGTTGAATTTTTACGCCGCAAACAATAAAAAAAAGAGACAGCAAAGCCATCTCTTTTTTAAAGTAAACTATCAATTAAGCAGCTGAATCTTCTGCCAAGATAGTGACTTGAATGTTGGTCGTTACATCGTGATGTAATTGGATATCAACATTGTATTCGCCAATTTGACGTAATGTACCTTCAGGCAATTTAACTTCTGAACGGTCAACAGGTAAACCAGATTTGGTTAAGGCATCGGCGATATCGCGAGTACCAATAGAACCAAATAGTTTGCCTTCATCACCTGATTTTGCACGGATGATAACATTGACGTCTTGTAGCGCTTCAGCACGGGCATTAGCAGCGGCTAATTCATCAGCTTCTATTTTTTCAAGTTCTGCACGGCGTGCTTCAAATTTTTCGATGTTAGAAGCAGTGGCTGGTAATGCTTTACCTTGTGGTATAAGGAAGTTACGACCGTAACCTGCTTTTACATTAACAGTATCGCCTAGTTTACCTAGGTTAGCGATACGTTGTAATAAAATAACTTGCATATATCACTCCTCGGTTTATTTTTGGCTGTCAGTGTAAGGAATCAACGCAAGATAACGCGCTTGTTTGATTGCTACAGCCAATTGGCGTTGATATTTGTTTGAAGTACCAGTGATACGGCTTGGTACGATTTTGCCACTTTCAGTGACATACTGTTTTAGGATTTCGATATCTTTATAATCGATATGGGTAATGCCTTCAGCGGTAAAACGGCAAAATTTACGGCGGCGATAAAAACGTGCCATGATTAGTCTCCTTAATTATTCGTCGTTGTTGTCTTCAGCATCAACTTCTGACTCATCATCATTTGATTGATAGTCATCTTGAGCTGTATCGTTACGGCGTGAAGCTTTACGAGCACGTTTTTCTTCAGCACTTTTTGCTAATGGTGATTCTTCAGTAATCGCTTCGTCACGACGGATAACTAAGCTACGGATGATAGCATCGTTATAACGGAATAATTCTTCAAGCTCATCAAGCGTTTGTTGACCCGCTTCAATATTTAATAGCACATAGTGAGCTTTGTGAACTTTGTTGATTGGGTAAGCTAACTGACGACGACCCCAATCTTCTAGGCGATGGATAGCACCACCTTGTTCTTTTACTAAGTTGATATAGCGCTCAACCATGCCAACCACTTGGTCGCTTTGGTCTGGGTGAACCAATAATACCAGTTCATAATGTCTCATAAAGACTCCTCACGGATTATACAGCCGTTGACCCCGTGTCAACAGCAAGGAGATTGAATGCACCTAAGTTAGAATCATCTAACTATATTGGTATAAACAAGGTGCGCTATTATATAGTAGCGCACACTCAGTAGCAAGTTAATATTTACTTAACAAATTCGCCCACGCATTGCTGCAAGGTATTCGATACCGCCCGCGCCACAATGACATTGCGCGCGGTCGGGTCGACTGCAGCGGCACTTTGTAGGCGTTTAATAGCTAGGCGTTTTGTTGATGGCCTAATAGCGGCGAAAAAAGAAAATTGTTGGTGCATGTTAAATACTCCTGTCCTTTACTGTGTTAAACAATTGATAAACACCACTAACATAGCAGATTATAGAAAATTTTTTTATCCCAATTTTTTATCCAAGTCATGTTATTGGGTCATAGTTACTAAAAATAGTTACTAGAGACCTTTGCACAAACCAGCGACCATCTCTCGACACCAATTTCAAACTCAACTAAAAACTGGAATTGGTGTTAAAGAAGCGAAAAAAGTCACCGAATTGGCATAAAAGTCTCCCAAATTGCAGTCAATTAACGTCTATTGGCTAGTTTTACCAACCAACAGACACAATAACCCTAAGGCAGTCCGTATTTTCGTTTCAAGCTTAGGGCGGTTTTTAAATTATGCACAATGCTAGCAAGCAAGGTACTGGTATGAAATTGCATTAAGCCAAGATGACGAGCCTTGCTCATCCCATAATGCAATTTAAAATGACCGAATACCCGTTCTACCGTATTTCTGGTTTGGCTCTTTTGGGTATTGGTACGTTTTTGTTGTTCGGTAAGTGGTGTATTACGCCATGCCCTATCATGGATATGATTGTTGATAGGTGGCTCATGCTCGGCAAGATAGTCGTCATGGGCTTGGCTTTTATACGCACTGTCGGCGTAAACGGCAGATTCATCACCTGTTAAAAGCGTGGTAAAACATTGTGAATCATGGACATTAGCAGGGGTGGTTTGAACTTTTTTGACAAAGCTGTCTTCATCACAGTTAAGATGGATTTTATAGCCGTAGGTGGTTTTTACTTTGCCTGTGCTGTCTTTTTTACTGACGTAGGCAGCTTCGTTATCTTGGGTATTGTCGGTATGTTTGCCTTTTTTAGCTCGTTTGTTTTTGGCTTCAACGATACTGGCATCAATGATGCTAACACTGCCTGCTTTGATGATGATATTTTGCTCGGCTAGTTGCTTATTGATTTGGTTGAATAAGGGTTCAATGAGTCCAAGTTCACCTAAGTGTTTGTGGTATCGCCAGATGGTGCTGTGGTCGGGTACGTTGTCAGTTAGTGATAAGCCAACGAATCGACGAAATAGTAAGTCTCGAGCCAGTTGTTTTTCCATGGCTGGGTCGGATAGGTTATAGAGTTTTTGTAGTAGTAAGATTTTAAACATGATGACAGGATGAAAGGCACTTTCGCCACGGTCACTGCTATGGACATGGCGTAGGGTGTGTTCGATAGCTTGCCAGTTGATGAGGTTGTGTAGTTCATCGAGTTCTTCAATGGCTTTGTGGTGATTGATTAGACTGTCTGCTAGGGACAGTTGCCCTGTTTGTTTCCATGCCATGTCGGTGTCTTTTGCTATGTGGTTGATTATAAAGCATTATATCATTTTAACCAACTTTTGTGTATCTGTTCGTGCAAAGGTTTCTACTAAAAATAATTACTAAAAAATGTGCCATCAAACCTAAAAAACTGGGTGGGATTTTTTTTCATCAATGTTTATAAAGCCAATTAAATTCCTCGACCTCAGTGATATTAATCGGAAAAAAACGCGGGTTTTTTTGATTTCTCGATAGATTTGATTCAAATTAAACCTTACTAAAAATGTGGGATTGATAACCAATTGTTTTAGGTTTTGCATTTGTTTAATCTTTTTTTCCCTTGTTTTGAGTGTGGGATTGGATTATAACTATACGTAACAAATACATCTATTTGCACAATGATAAGGAATTGTTATGAACTGGCAATTATTTAGCGTAATTTTTACAATCGCTTCTGGTGTGACTATCGGTGTTTTAATGACCATTGCGCTTATAACTGGTTTTGACCAAATTCCACACATTATAGCCACAGCGATTGTTGGCTTAATCCTATCTATCCCAATTGCATGGATTGTCGCCAAAAAAATGCAAACACTGACTACTGCCAAAATCCCAGTTGCGCGATAACAAAGTACGCTAGATAAATAACTAAAATCGCTAAAATCGCTAAAATCACTAAAACCGCTTAACTAATAATAGCTAAGCGGTTTTTTTATCACCCCTTGCCGTAAAACCACCGCCTTTAGGCGGTGGATATAAGGCAACTCATACACTATAACGCTTGCATAAATTTTGCTAAAATAATTTGCATGAAAACACTCAAGCTACGCATACGAGATAAACACACAGCAAAGCTTAACCGCCTAAGCGGTTCGGTGAATTTCGTATGGAACTACGTTAATGCGTTAAGCTATGAGCATCTTAAGCGTACTGGCAAGTTCTTTAGTGCTTACGACCTAAACGAATACACCAAAGGTAGCGGTGAGTTACTTGGTTTACACTCGCAAACCATTCAAGCCATCAACGAAACCCACGCCAAAGCTAGAAAACAATTCAAAAAAGCTAAATTGTCATGGCGAACCAACAACCCAAATTCAAAACGTAAATCATTAGGCTGGCTACCCTTTAAACAATCCGCCATCAAACACATTGCTACCCACCAAACAAGTAAAAAAGGCTTAAAATCCACCTTACAGCTTAGTTTAGCCAAAGGACAAAAGCTGGTCATCGACCTATGGGACAGCTACAACCTTAGCCTATATCAAATTAACACTTGTGAGTTAGTCCAAGACAGCCGTAACCGTTGGTATGCTTGTATCACCGTCAAAGACTACCCCAAACAATCATGCGGTACAGGTAGCATTGGCATTGACTTAGGCTTAAAAGACAGTGCTACCACCTCAAAAGGCAATAAATTACAAATCAAACAAACGCTCAACTATGCCAAAGATTTAGCCACCGCCCAACGTGCCAAAAACAAACAGCGTGTCAAGGCAATCCATGCCAAAATCAAAAACACACGCCAAGACCTAATCCACAAATTCACCACCCAATTAGTCAAAGACAATGCCCTAATCGTGGTAGGTGATGTTAGAACTACCCAATTTAACAGTAAAAAAGGCAAACTAGCCAAAAGCGTCTATGATGCAGGTTGGTTTGAAATGAAACGACAACTGACCTATAAATGCGAGAACGCAGGTTGCCGTTTTGAAATCGTGAATGAGAGATACACGACCCAGCGATGTTCGTGTTGCGGTGAAATCACCGCCAATAGTCCGAAAGGTAGAAAATCGCTTGGAATAAGAGAATGGATATGTGCTTCGTGTGGCACATGGCATGATAGAGATATCAATGCCAGTAAGAACATTCTTGCGGTGGGACTTCACCGTCTTGCAGAAGGAATCCCCTTGCTTTAGCAAGGGGAGGAAGTCAAGGCTAATAAGGTTAAAAGTGTATAGCACTCACGCTAGACTACGGTGCTAAACGCTGTGGCTCAACAGCTACTGTAAATCTACCTTAGTACCTGTATCAACATTGGCATAAACTTCAAGCACATCCCAGTTGGTTAAGCGAACACAGCCGTGCGAGGCTTGACGGCTAATGCCTTCAGGAACGGGCGAGCCATGAATCCCGTATGAGGGTTTACTCAGTCCCATCCATACCACACCGACTGGACCGTTGGGTCCTGGCGGCAACATAAACACTTTTTTATCTTTGCCTTCACCGCTAGTGGCGCGGTACCAAGGGTTTTTGACGCGATTGACAATACTAAAGGTACCCGTAGGAGACGGTGTATCACTACTACCGACCGTGGTAGGATAAGTGGCAATTAATCTATCGCCATTATAAGCGTATAAGATATTGTCGGCTTTTTTGGCAACCAAACGGGTGATTTTCTCATTGAGTGGCGCGCCTGGGTTAAAGACGGTGATGGTTTCACCCACGGTGAATTTTTTATCGCTATTAAGCTTTTTAAGATAGCGAATATCCATGTGGAAACGTTCAGCCAACATTTCTTGGACGTCTTGATAGTATAGACCTTTCATTTTAGATTTGGCTTCACTACCACTCGGTGTTGGCTGATACGGACCTTTAATATCTTCTGGCGTCAACGTATAACCGACCAACACAGGCTGATTGGCAGGGATTTTTTCATTTAACAGCTTCCAAACTTCTGCGCTCATACGGCCATCTTGGGGTAGTCCGTGCATGGCTTGGAAATTTTTGAGCGCTTTTTTGGCATTCATACCCCAGCCGCCATCAATCGGACCTGGTGAAGCATGATTCCAATCTAACAAGGCTTGAAGTTTTAAGGTCGTTGCTGAGTTAACATTTTGACCAGGTTTCCATTCGGCGCTATTGACTAGCTGTGCATAGTCAGACAAATTGAGGTTAGAAAAACTGGCAGGTGTCGTTGCTGTTTTATTGTTACCTACCGTTGTGGGGTCAAAAGTTGGCGCAGCCGTCGTAGTATTATTGAGCTCTTCAGAGCTCACGCCTGCGACACCTGCACCCGAGGTATAGTCACTGTCGATACCTGTTTGCGTGGCATCTTCTTTAATACCTAATGCCGTGGTGGTGGCTGGGATTGGGGTCAAAGGGATATCGGTTGCTGCCGTCATTGCAGCAGCCGAGGCGACTTTTGGCGTGCTGGTAGATTGGGTGACGTTAGCTGCGGGCTTGGCTGTTTGCGGTTTTTTAGCCGTTTTACTATCGGTAGTGGTTTTTTTAGCGGTAGGGGTGCTCGCCGCTTTCGTGGTGGCAGTTTTAGTCGTGGTCGTTGTTTTGGTCACAGCTTTGGTGGCGGGTGCCGTTTTGGCGGTGGTGTCTGAGACCGTGTTGGTGGCTGCAAATGCTTGATTGGCAATCAGACAAGCTAGGGTAGACAGTACAAATTTTTTCATAGATTGACTCAATAATGGGCAATAACAAATAAAAATAAGGGACAATAAGTTTAACATTAACAAATCGCGCGATAGACAATGGTAAAATTTTTTAACCAAGCGGTATTTTTATAGCAAAATTAACCCAAAAAAGTGTTTAAAATATTTAGTCCTGCGCAACAGTTATTTTTGCCATGCTTTATTGAGCAGCTCGATGATGAAAAATTGCATTGTACAAATCTGCAAACCTTTAATTGGTTAAAAAACTTTAGCGCGTTAAATAATTGGTAAAAAAATCAAAGTATATTATAATTTTAATTCAAAATTTTTTAGGTTAACCACTATGTCATCATCGCCATTTGCATCAGCCAATGTTTCTCACACGCCATCTTTTGACCAAAATCAAGATTCACAAAATTTTGATGACTTGCAAATCGATTTGCAAGCACTTGATATGGATGAAGAAAGCGAATCAGATGACATCTTTGACACCATGCAACAAGAGTTTGCTGAAGCCCACCAAAGCCTAAAAACGATTCGCGATTTTATCCGTTTTGGGGTCAGTAAATTACGGGAGCACGATGTGGTAGTCGCGCAAGGTACCACAGATGAGTTTGCTGAAGCTTCTGCCATTGTGCTACAAACCTTATCGCTTGATTGGTCTGCCGATGAGCAAATCTTAGATTGTCGCCTGACCAATAGCGAAAAATCAGAAGTATTGACATTGTTGCAGCGCCGTATCGTTGAACGTAAACCTTTGAGTTATTTAATTAATTTATCTTATTTTTGCGATTTGCCATTTTACGTGGATGAGCGGGTATTGATTCCGCGCTCGCCAATTGCTGAGCTGATTCGCCAGCAGTTTTATCCGTATTTTGAGCCGAATGATTTGGTTGAAAAAATCAGTGGCACTACTAATGACAAAAAATTTCATGACCACGGATTGTATGATAAGCAGTTAGCACAACCAGAGCGCATGCTAGACTTGTGTACAGGGTCAGGCTGTATTGCCATTGCCTTGGCAAGCCGTTTCCCTGATGCAATGGTCGATGCCAGTGATATCGACAAGAACGCGCTAGAAGTGGCAGCGGTCAATGTGGAACATCACCACATGAACCATCAGGTCAACTTGATTGAGTCAAACTTATTTGAAAAAGTGCCTGCAGAAAATCAATATGATTTGATTGTCACCAACCCGCCGTATGTCGATGCGGCAACGATGGCAGATTTACCACCCGAGTTCTTGCATGAGCCAGACCACGCGTTGGCAGCGGGACAAGATGGCTTGGATTTGGTGCATCATATCTTATACAACGCCCCAGATTATCTAACTCGTGACGGCTTGCTGGTGTGCGAGGTGGGGGATAGTGAATGGGCACTGCGCCAAGCCTATCCTGAAATCCAGTTTGATTGGTTAACCTTTGCGCATGGGGGACATGGGGTTTTTGCCATGGATTATGATGAATTAATGGAAAATCGGGCATATTTTGAGCAGTATGTGAATGCTTCTTAGTAGGCGGTTGTTTGGGGTTGCTGTCTTTAACTTGTTGTTTGGGCTTGTTGTTTGAACACGTTAGATAATGGCTAAAAAAGCAATATATGAACAGGGTGCAACAAATCTATTATTTGATTTGTAAGTATTGATGAAAAATTAAGCGGAGCGTAAATGGCAGGCAATACCATCGGGCAAGTTTTTACCGTCACCACCTGTGGCGAATCACATGGCGCAGGACTTATGGCAATCGTTGACGGTATGCCACCAGGGTTGCCTTTAACCGAAGCAGATCTGCAAATTGACTTGGATCGTCGTAAGCCCGGTACCTCAAAATTTGCGACCCAGCGCCGTGAAGACGATGCAGTTGAAATTATCTCTGGCGTGTTTGAGGGTAAAACGACAGGCACTTCTATTGGGCTTTTGATTCGCAATACCAACCAAAAATCCAAAGATTATAGCGATATTAAAGACACCTTTCGTCCCAACCATGCCGATTATACTTATAGCATGAAATATGGGTTTCGCGATTATCGTGGCGGTGGTCGCTCGTCAGCGCGCGAAACGGCAATGCGGGTGGCGGCGGGCGCGATTGCCAAGAAATATTTGAAACAACGGCTGGGGGTAGAAGTCCGCGGTTATGTCACCCAAATTGGTGATGTGGTTGCCAAACACATACCTGAAAATACGATTGATTGGGAATTTGTCAACAGTAACCCATTTTTTTGTGCGGATATAGACGCCTTGCCAAAGTTTGAGCAGCTGATTACCCAATGCCGTGAGCAAGGGACAAGCTGTGGCGCAAAGCTTACCATATTGGCATCGGGTGTGCCTGTGGGATTGGGTGAGCCTGTGTTTGATAGGCTTGATGCGGATATTGCCCATGCGATGATGAGCATTAATGCGGTCAAAGGCGTTGAAATTGGCGATGGCATGGCAGTGGCGGGACAGTTTGGGCATGAGTCTCGCGATGAGTTAACCTTGCACGGCTTTAATGCCAACCATGCCGGGGGAATTTTAGGGGGAATTTCATCGGGTCAGACGATTGTAGTGAGTATTGCGCTAAAACCTACTGCCAGTATCACCACCCCGGGTCAAAGTATTGATATTCACGGCAATGCAGTAGAGATGCTCACCAAAGGTCGGCATGATCCTTGTGTCGGTGTGCGTGCTACACCGATAGCAGAAGCCATGCTTGCCATTGTGCTGTTAGACCATTATCTGCGTCATCGTGGGCAAAATGCGGATGTCACTGTGCCGCTCACCCCGATTGTATAATTTTTTAATAGGGGTGCTGGGTTGCCATAAGGTTGCTACAATGCGTTGCCCCATTCAACTTGAGTTAACATTGGTATGACTGTACCTGACCTTACCCTTGATGAGCAGCAGTACCATACTTTGGAAATTTGGCAAAGCGAAATACTGGCGCAGATGGGTGTTACGCGTTGGGTGCGCCAAGATTGCCCTGTCAAAACGTTTGCTAATCTAGAAGATTTTGAGGTTGTTTCTTCCTATCAAGCGGTTGAGACGCTTGCTGCCATGCCCCAGCAGTTACAACCCGCTCAAACTCGGTTAACTAGCAATCTTGCGCCCATTGATACAACCACAGACTTCAATCATCCTGTTATTGCGGATGATGTCGTTGATAGCACAGTAGAATTACCCCCAGCGAATCTGGCAGATTTTCACCCCCATGATGTAGCTTTACCCAATCATTCATCTTTACTGCATGATTCATCTTTACCCAATCATTCACCTTTCAAAAGTGACCCTGCGCCAAATAATGATGGTCACACTAATAACGGGCACAGTGATGACGGGCACAGTGATGAACAGCTCAATGATGAATTGCTCACTGCCAGTTTTGATGTGCAGGCGATAGTCGTGGGTGAGTGGACACTGGTGGTTGACAGTCATTTTTTGCAGACGGACAGCCGCCAACACCAGTTATGGCAACAAATCATCAGTGGGTTAAAAGCGTCAGTGCATTTTTTTAACTTTCCCTTGCTCACCGATAGCCAGCATTTACCCAAAGCTACGGTGCAATTAATGAGCAGCTATCCGATGGCAGTCGCAGGGTTTTCGGGGTTTTTATACCGTATCAATCAAGGCAATCCCAAGGTGGGGGCATTGACGCCATTGCCTGACTGTCTAGATGAACAACCGATACAGCGTCTGCCGTATCTAGTAGATATGCTCGATGATTATCGCCTAAAACGCCAACTTTGGCAGTTGCTATCAAGTTGAGCTTAAAAGCTGCCGATTGATGACGCATCTTTATGATTCATCGACTAGCCATATTGTGGTAAAGTATTTTTTTATGTCATTTCACACGATAACATTTCATACGATAACATTTCACACGATAAAAGGAACGTGCTATGAGTGTCAGCTTTGATCAGCGTGTTGCTAACTTTTGTGCAGGCCCAGCGTCTATGCCGACTGCGGTGCTGCAAAAAGCGCAAGCCGAATTGTTAAATTGGCAGGGCTCAGGCATGTCGGTGATGGAGATGAGCCACCGTAGCAGTGAATTTATGGGCATTGCCTCAAAAGCCGAGCAGGATTTGCGAAAGCTGATGAACATTCCTGACAATTATAAAGTGCTATTTTTGCAAGGTGGCGCAAGCTTGCAGTTTTCAGCCATTCCTTTGAATTTACTCAAAGGGGAAGCCGATTATTTAGACACTGGCATTTGGTCTAAAAAAGCCATCAGCGAAGCCAAACGCTATGAGCAAGCAGGGCTAGGCAAAATCAATGTCGTCGCTTCTGCCAAAGACAGCAACTATACCACTGTGCCCCCACGTGATAGCTGGCAACTTAATGACAACGCCGATTATTTCCATTATTGCCCCAATGAGACCATTAATGGCTTGGCGATGTTTGATGTGCCAGCGGTCAATGTACCCATCGTGGCGGATATGTCATCTTGCATCCTATCTAGCCCAATAGATGTATCAAAATTTGGACTGATTTATGCAGGGGCGCAAAAAAATATCGGTCCTGCGGGCTTGACGCTTGTGATTGTCCGTGATGATTTGATCGGTCATGCCAACTTGGTTTGCCCAAGTATCTTGGACTATAAAAACCAAGCCGACAATGATTCGATGGTCAATACCCCAGCAACTTTTGCTTGGTATCTGGCAGGTTTGGTGTTTGAATGGTTGCTTGAGCAAGGGGGTGTCGAGGCAATTTATCAACAAAATTTGTTAAAAGCGCAAAAGCTGTATGAATTTATCGACCAAAGCGATTTTTATCAAAACCCTGTCAACAAAGACAACCGCTCAATCATGAATGTACCCTTTACCTTGGCAGATAGTCAACTTGATAAAACCTTCTTGGCTAAAGCTGACGAAGCCGGATTGTTGAATCTTAAAGGGCACCGTACAGTGGGCGGTATGCGCGCCAGTATTTATAACGCGATTGATTTGGCGACCGTTGAAAAGTTAATCAAATTTATGCAGCAGTTTGAACAAACTAGCGTATAAAAAGATTTAACAATCATGCTACATTAAGACTTAACAGCTAAAATGCTTGTTAAGTCTTTTTTATAGTTAGCGGGTGTGGGACATATGAGGGATAACAGTTAGCAATACCAATGTTTTTTGAAAAATAGGTGAAGGGGTCAGGGGGATGCAAGTGAAAGAAAACAGGGCGATAAAACCAGCCCACTGGATGAGGGTAGTCACTCGCCAGACATTTGGCAAAAAATGCTGGGTGCTGGGCTTATTAGTGGTCGCATCCGCTGCCAATACTGCTATCATCACTGGCACATCTATCGCTCACAACAGCACCGCGCAATTTGCCCATGTTTCTCATTTACCCTATGCCAATCCTAACGCCCCCAAAGGCGGTGTGTTGAGCCTATCTGCCATCGGCACCTTTGACAGTATTAATAAATGGATTGATGTCGGTACACCTGTGACCGGCACCGATTATTTGTTTGAAAGCTTGATGACAGGTTCGCTTTCTGAAGCGTTTGTGCAGTACCCACTACTGGCGGATAAAGTCACTTATGACCCAGATGACCCTAGCTGGGTTATCTATCACATCAACCCCAAAGCCTATTTTTGGGATGGCACGCCTGTGACGGCGCAAGATGTCAAAGCCAGTATGGATGCACTGCTGACAAAAGGCGTGATGAGTATGCGTAGCTATCTATCCGATGTCAAAGAAACGCAAGTGATCGATCGACAAACCGTCAAATTTATTTTTAAGTCCAAAGACAACCAAGAAATCAAACTGACCGTCGCGCAAATGCCGATTTGGTCAAAAAAATCGATTGATGGCTATTTTGATAAAGTCGGACTGACGCCACTGATGGGCAGTGGCGCGTATAAAGTCGGCAAAATCGATGCAGGACGCGCTATTACCTATGTGCGTGACCCCAATTATTGGGGCACCAAACCTGACGCAGGCGTGTTGGTGAATGTCGGTCGCTATAATTTTGACCAAATTAAGTATGTGTATTATCAAAACCCCGAAGTGGCATTTGAAGGCTTTAAATCCGGCGAATATTTTTTCCGTGTCGAAAACAAAGCGCGGACATGGGCAACGGGTTATAACTTTCCTGCCGTCAAAGCAGGCATGATCATAAAAGCGCAAATCACCAATAACAACCCCGTACCGATGCAAGCGATTGTGATGAATTTGCGCCGACCGATTTTTCAAGACATTCGGGTGCGCCAAGCGATGACACTGGCGTATGATTTTGAATGGCTCAATAAAACCATGTTTTATGGGCAGTATGAACGCTTGCAAAGTTTTTTTCATGGCTCAGAACTTGCCGCAACCGGCACGCCAACGCCCCAAGAACTGGCGGTTATCAATCCGCTATTACCTGACCTTGAGCCCATTCAAAGACAGGCTGTTTTAAGCGATTGGCAAGCCCCAAAATCAACTGGCGATGGCTTTAATCGCGACAATTTATTAAAAGCGCGTGAATTGCTGCTGCAAGCGGGTTTTAAATACCAAAATATGAAGCTGTATCAGCCCAATGGTCAGCCCGCCAAAATCGAATTTTTATCCGCCGATGACAAGAATGCGCGCATTGTGCTACCTTTTTTACGTAACCTGCAACGACTCGGGTTTGAGACAAGCTTTCGCCAAGCCGATGTGCCCCAGTACTTAGAGCGCACTCGTAGATACGACTATGACATGATTATCGATATGTTTGCCCAAAGTTTGTCACCGGGCGCCGAGCAAACCTATATGTGGGGTTCACAAGCCGCAGACGAAAAAGGCAACCAAAACTCGGCGGGTATCAAAAACAAAGCCATTGATGCGGTGATTGCCAAACTCATAGTGTCGAAGAATCGTGACGATATTGTGCTATACAGCAAAGTATTAGACCGTCTGCTACGGGCGGGCTATTATGTCGTGCCCACTTATGGCAAGCATACTGACAATGTGGCGTATTGGAAATTTTATGAGCATGGGCCGCTACCAAGCAATGCCATCGGTATCGATTATTGGTGGGCGAACAAAGACAAACAAGCACAAGTCATGCAGTATTTAGGAAAATAATAAGTTAGGAAAATAATAAGGAATAAAACAATGCTAAAAATCCACCCAATCCCGGCCTTCACTGACAACTACATTTGGGCGATTATCAATGATGAAACACAAGAAGTGATTATTGTTGATGCCGGCGATGCTGAGCCTGTTTTAGAATTTGTAAACCGTAAAAATCTAACCATCACCCAAATATGGGTGACCCATCATCACAGCGACCACATCGGCGGCGTAACAGCATTGGCAAATGCGTTTCCAAACGCACAGATTTTTGCGCATGCCAATATTCACCCGTTAATCAATGCCACGCATTTAATCCCCGTCGCTGAAGGACGCGAATTAACCGCTTGGGGCAGTCCTGTGCAGGTGTGGCAGGTGGCAGGGCATACCGAAAATCATTTAGCGTATTTAGTGACGCTTGATAACCGTCTGCATATCTTTTGTGGAGATACGCTATTTCGCGCAGGGTGTGGCCGTGTTTTTACCGGCACGATTGAAGCATTGTTTGAAAGCTTTGACCGTTTTGCGCAGTTACATGACGATGAAACGCTATTTTATCCTGCCCATGAGTATACTTTGTCAAATCTTAACTTTGCCCAGTTTATCGAGCCCAATAATTCAGCCATTGTACAGGCAATAGCGCATGACAGTGAGTTACGCCAGCAAAATACGCCAACCTTGCCGACCACGCTTGCCGATGAAAAAGCCATCAATCCATTTATGCGTGCAGTGATTGCACCCAGTGATGAGATGATAACAACCGTACAAACGCAGACAGGCATTGAAGATGACAGTCATTTTGAGATATTTAAAGCCTTACGTCAACTAAAAAATAACTTTTAAGGCTAACAGTTAAGGCTAATAATGAGGGAAAACAATGAGGGAAAACCATGGGCAAATATATTGTTAAACGGCTGTTATTAATCATCCCCACCTTGTTTTTGATTCTACTCACCAATTTTATCATTGTACAAGCCGCTCCCGGAGGTCCTGTCGAGCAAAAAATATCCCAAATTGAAGCAGAACAAAAACAGGGCGCCACCCAAACCCAGCTGTCAACGACCACTTATCAAGGCAGTCGCGGTTTATCGCCAGACATGGTCGAGGCTATCAAAAAACAATACGGCTTTGATAAATCCGCGCCCGAGCGATTTTGGCTGATGCTGAAAAGCTATGCCAAGGGCGATTTTGGTACCTCGTTTTTTAAAGGCAAACCTGTGTCACAGCTGATTTTGGATAAAATGCCCGTGTCGATTTCGCTAGGGCTTTGGAGTACGCTACTGATTTATTTAATCGCTGTGCCGCTTGGGATTGCCAAAGCCAGACGCCATAATTCACTGATGGATAAAACCACCGCGTTGCTGCTTGCGGTGAGTTATGCCGTGCCTGTGTATGTGCTTGCGGTAGTGTTACTGGTGATGTTGGCAGGGGGGAGTTATTGGCAAATTTTTCCGCTACAAGGCTTGGTGAGTGAGAATTTTGATAAACTGTCCACGTTTGGCAAAATCAAAGATTATTTTTGGCATTTGGCATTACCCATCACCGCAAGCACGATTGGCGGGTTTGCAGGTCTTGCGTATTTGACCAAGTTTAGTTTTATGGAAGAGCTCAACAAACAATACGTGCTGACGGCTCGCAGTAAAGGGTTAAGCGAAAAAAAAGTGCTATACGGTCATGTATTTCGCAATGCGATGATGATTATTATTGCAGGCTTGCCGTCGGCGATTGTAGGAATATTTTTTACCGGCAATTTTTTGATTGAAGTAATTTTTAACTTGGATGGTTTGGGACGACTGGGGTTCGAAGCGATTGGGCAACGCGATTATCCGGTGATTTTTGGCACGTTGTTTATTTTTACCTTGATGGGGCTGATTTTGCAGTTGATAAGTGATGTAACTTATCATCTCATTGATCCCCGTATTGATTTTGAGGGTCGCTAATGCTGATAAAACATCCTGTTTGGCAAGCCCGCATTCACCGCTTTCGGCGTAATCGGTTGGGATTTTTTTCGCTCATCATGTTTAGCCTGATTTTCCTTGCCTGTATGGGGGCAAACCTTATCGCCAATGACAAGCCCATACTGGTCAATTACCAAAATCACTGGTATTTTCCCATCGTCAAGTCTTACCCCGAAACCACCTTTGGCGGGGTGTTTGAGACCGAAACCAATTACCAAGACCCTGTGGTCAAAAACCTAATCAACCAACATGGCTACATGATTGAGCCTATGATACCGTTTGCTGACCAAACCCCAAGTGTGAGTCGTGATGTGCCGTTTCCTGCGCCGCCAAATAGCGAGAACTGGCTCGGCACAGACGACCAAGGTCGAGATGTGCTGGCAAGGGTATTGTATGGCTTGCGTGTATCGCTATTATTTGGGTTGGCGTTGACGGTGGCAGGGTCAATCATTGGCATTGCGGTGGGGGCGGTGCAAGGGTATTTTGGCGGCTGGACGGATTTGGTGGGTCAGCGGTTGATGGAAGTGTGGGGTGGTCTACCACAGCTATTTATGATTATTATTTTGGTCAGTCTGTTTAGCCCAAGTGTGTTTGTGTTGTTTGGGCTGATGCTGCTGTTTGGCTGGATGGGGCTCGTTGGTCTGGTGCGTGCCGAGTTTTTGCGAGCGAGAAATTTTGATTATGTACGCTCGGCAAAGGCGATGGGGGTGTCAGATGCCAAGATTATGTTTCGCCATATTTTGCCCAATGCGATGTCGTCGAGTCTGTCGCAGTTGCCGTTTATTTTGACCGCCAATATCACGGCACTCACCACGCTTGATTATTTGGGCTATGGCTTGCCTGCGGGGTCACCGTCTTTGGGGGAGCTAATCTCACAGGGAAAAGATAATTTGGATTCACCGTGGCTGGCTTTGGCAGGGTTTTTTAGTTTGACGATTGTGTTGTCGCTGCTGATTTTTATTGGGGAAGCGCTGCGAGATGCATTTGACCCACGGCAGTCTTGAATTAACTAAAACTCAATGCAGAAATCAACCCAAAATGCTGAGTAAACGGCATAAAATCTCTATCGCAAAATAACAGGGGTAATTGATGTTCAACGCAAAAACTAGCAATCATCACATCATTGGCTTTACGAATGGTAATGCCTTGCTTGCGTAATTGGCGGTAATAATCAGCGTATTTAATCGCATTTTGTTGGTTTAAAATATCGTAACATAATAAACTATCAAGGGCATTTTTGGCTTGATTGTAGTCTGTATCAAGGCGAAAACCTTGCAAGATTTCCATCAAAATCACATCAAAAATCGCTACATTACTTGCCTCAAGTTGCGTGTCCAAAAAATCGGTGTGGGGTGTTGAATGACCGTTAAAATAGTCTATCCAAACGCTAGTATCAGCGATGATAGGCAAGTTCACGCTTCAACACCGGTTTTACGCATCTCGGCTAAGTCGCCTTCCCAGTGCAGTTTGCCCCGTAAGTCACGGATTTTTTGTTGTTGGCTTTTTTGCAAGAGTAGCTTTAGCCCTTGTTCGACGGCTTCTTTTTTAGTTTTAATGCCTGTGGCTTGTAGGGTCTGTTGCATTAGATTGTCATCTATTATGATGTTAGTTCGCATATCATTTCGCCTTTGTGTATGATTCTTTGATATTATACACATGATACGTTACTTCGAAAAGGATAATAAGATGAGTTCGGGTTTTGTGGCGGGGACGCTCGTGCATACGGATAAAGGGTTAGTTCCCATTCAAAATTTAAAAGTTGGCGACTTAGTGTTATCAAAAAATGAGTTTGATGGTACAAAGAGTTTTAAACCTGTTGAAAATATTTTTCGATATGAACAAGAAGAAATTTTTGTCTTAAGATTTATTGATAATTTTATTGAACCTGATGAAAATGATTTTTTTACACCAGTTATGAATCTTCCAAATCAAAAGCCTTCCAAAATTCACTTGGA
This sequence comes from Moraxella osloensis, assembly GCF_001553955.1. Lineage (NCBI taxonomy): Bacteria > Pseudomonadati > Pseudomonadota > Gammaproteobacteria > Moraxellales > Moraxellaceae > Faucicola > Faucicola osloensis. The sequence continues at coordinate 658,445 of NZ_CP014234.1, read as the reverse complement.
ATTTTCAGCACCGAACCAAAAAATTTGGGTTAATGAAAATAAAGAACAAGAGATTTCTCAAGGTTGGCGGTCTGTTATTAAAATGACTGGTCGTGAGCAATTTTATTTTAAAGATAATGAAGAACTTGGGGGCGTTATTTCGGTTAATAATTTATGTAGAACCCATATTCAAGATGTGTTTTATTTTGATTCTAACGGTGATTACCTTCCTTTTGTCATAGATTTAAGAAATCAAAAAATTATTATTTATTATGTTGCTCACTTAGTTTTAGATGCTTATCACAATCAATTTAACGCTGAACAACATTTGCCAATGGCAGAAAATATAGTGATTGGTGATTTGGATAAACATCATGTTTTAAATGAAATTATGAATTTAATAAAAAATCCTTCCTGTGATAATTTTGCAAAAAAGGAAATTTATTCTTTAGAAATAGCAGAAAATAACAATTATTTTGTAGGCAATTTAGGTATTTTAGTCGGCGATTCAACTATTCAAGGGACAATTGAATAACTGAATTGCTAAAAGTCGAAAACTTAACCATCAAATCCGCCAATCGAATTTAACTTTAAAAAAAAAGGAAAAAAACCATGTCAAACCAAACCACCCAAACCAATCCCAAAACCAACGTTCAGCCCGTCGCAATGGATTTAAAAGGCGACGCAGGCAAGCGAGTGATACTCAACACCGCCAAACGTATCATGAAAACTCATGCCAAAGAAATTAAAGCCTTAGCCGATAAGTAAAAGTGAATAAATAAACCATGATAGACGTTGATTTTGTGATTGCCATTCATGATGAAATATTGGCACAAGAAAAAGGCTTAAAAGGCTATACCAATCATCAAGCCTTAGCCAGTAGCCTTGAACGTATCGACAATCAAATGTTGTATGACCCACTAGGCAATATTTTTGAAATTGCCAGTTTTTATGCGGTGGCGATTGCCAAAGCCCACGCCTTTGCCGATGGGAATAAACGTACGGCGATGGTCGTCATGCTCAGTTATTTGGCGATTCAAGGCGTGGATATTCAAGCGGATAATGGTTTAGATGATGTCATGGTCGCTGTGGCAAGTGGGGAAATTGGGCGAGAGCAATTGGCTCAAATATTGATGGAAAATATTCAAGAATGAGCGAATTGCTAACAGTCGAAAACCTAACAATAAAATCCGCCAATCAAACTTTGGTAGAAAATTTATCCTACACGCTCCACACAGGCGAAACGCTCGCCATTGTTGGCGAATCTGGCTCTGGCAAATCCATATCAAGCCTCGCTTTACTCGGACTGCTGCCAACTAGCCTAAGTATCACAGGACAAGCCAGTTTAACAGATAGCCAAAGTGACAAAACCATCAACTTACCCATTGAAAATAGCCTAAGCACCTATTCCAAAAGCAGAAAGCAAAACCAAAACATTTTTCGCCAAATCCGTGGCAAACGCATCGGCATGATTTTTCAAGAACCGATGACCGCCTTAAACCCCTTGCACACGGTGGGCAAACAAATCGCCGAATCGTTAAGTCTAGCTGGCGTGGCAAAAAAACACTGGCGACAGCGTACCATCGACCTACTTTCCCAAGTCAATATTGACAACCCTGAAAGCAAACTTGCCCGCTATCCGCACGAGCTATCGGGTGGGCAACGACAGCGTATCATGATAGCGATGGCACTCGCGCAAGACCCTGATATTATTATCGCAGACGAGCCAACCACCGCCCTAGATGTGACTTTACGCCATGAGATTTTGGGGTTATTGCATCGGCTAAAACACCAGCGCGGCATGGCGATGATTTTGATTAGCCATGATTTAAACCTTGTCAAACGCTACAGCGACAACCTCATCGTCATGCAGCAAGGCAAGGTCATGGAGCAGGGGGCGACCCAAGCAATTTTTGACCATCCGCAGCACAGTTATACTCGCTCATTGATTTATCAAGATTTTGGACAAAGTTTGCCCATCATTGACAATTCACCCAGTGTTTTGGAAGTTAAAGGGTTAACCATTGCTTTCCCCAAAAAAAACAATATATTGGGTAAAACCACCCAATGGTTTGAGGCGGTCAAAGGGTTAAACTTGACCCTTAATCAAGGGCAATCCTTGGGTATAGTGGGCGAGTCTGGGTCTGGCAAAACCACCACGGCTTTGGCACTCATCAAATTATTGGCGAATGCCGCCAAAGTGCAAGGTCAGATTTTGCTGTCAGCCAATGCTCACATGACGGACGTTTTAGCGTTGTCGAATAAAGCCTTTTTGCCGTATCGCTCGGATATTCAAATGGTATTTCAAGACCCGTATGCCAGTATCAATCCACGGTTTAGTGTGTTTGAGATAATTGAAGAAGGGCTAAGTATTCAAGGTATGGCAAAAACCGAGCGTGAAAAAGCCGTGTTAGCGGCCTTAGATACAGTGCGGTTGCCACGAGATTTTGTCAGCCGTTATCCGCATGAGCTTTCAGGCGGTCAGCGTCAGCGGGTGGCACTTGCGCGGGCATTGGTAATGAAGCCCAAAATTTTGTTACTCGATGAGCCCACATCGGCGCTTGATAGCAGCACCCAAGTGGCAATGGTCGAGTTATTGCGAGATATTCAAGCAAAATTTGGCTTAAGCTATATTTTTATCAGCCATGATTTGCAGGTGGTTAAGGCATTGTGTCAAACGATACTGGTATTGAAAAATGGCGAAACACAAGCGTATGATACGACAGACAATATCTTCAGCCAACCACAAAATCCCTATGTGACTGCCCTAATTGCGCACAGCAGTGAAAACTAGCGGGTTTGCTGTCAAAACATTAGAAAGTTAACAATTATCGTGAATCACGTTGTGACGTAAGTTTGCTTGGTTATAGCCAATTTGCCATAGTCATTTAATCCTAGTGATTTTATTACAAGCACTTATATAGCTACTTGATTACATGCATTTGATTACAGCCCCTTGAGCAATTGTTAAAAGTTAACCATGCCAAATTCCATCATTACCGAAGACAAAAAACCACAGCATGACCAATTTGTCGATATAGGTTGCCAAGCCATACCGATGGGTAGCGTGGTGATTTATTTCACTCATTTTTATGATAATTTTAATCCTTTAACCCGATTGTCCCTAATTGACCCTAATTGCTATTCTATTGGCGCAATCGTTTTGGAAACCCTATGCTCTCCAATGCTTTTTCAATGATAATTGATACCCGTTGGTGTCTTGATGAACTGCTAAAAGATGGCATCATTGACCAACGTGATTATAATTTGGTGATGACCCATAACCGCAAAACCTTGCATCCCCTGCAAGTGATTGCAGGCTTTCATCTAGTCGATAAAACCACGCACATCGCGCTCAGTCTTGACCAGCTCAATCGCTGGTTGGCACAAAAAGCAGGCGTTGATTATGTACGTATTGACCCGCTGAAAACCGATGTGCCCTCAGTGACATCAATTATGTCATTTGAATATGCGCGCTCGCAGCACATTTTGCCAGTCGCCGTCACCCAAGATACGGTGGAAATCGGTACTGACCAGCCATTTTATCAAGATTGGCAGCTCAATATTGCGCATATCGTGTCGCCCAAAAAAATCAAAACCGTATTAATCAGTCCCGAGCAAATCAACCGCTATCGCCAAGAATTTTATCAAGTCACCAAAGCCATTGCCGGGGCAAACCATCAGCAAAAACGCGCGGATGCCGATATCACCAATGTCGAAGCATTATTACAACTGGGCAATGCCGCCAATATTGAAAACCCCGATGCCAATGACCAACACATTGTCAAAATTGTCGATTGGTTATTACAGTACGCCTTTGACCAGCGTGCCAGTGATATTCACTTAGAGCCGCGCCGAGATAAAAGCAACGTGCGTTTTCGTATCGATGGTATTTTGCATACCGTTTATCAAATGCCGACTGGGATTATGACCGCGGTAGTGGCTCGGATAAAAATTTTAGCAAGACTCAATGTCGCTGAAAAACGTAAACCGCAAGACGGACGGCTCAAAACCCGTACCCCCAAAGGTCAAGAAACCGAGCTGCGGTTATCGACGCTCCCCACTGCGTTTGGCGAAAAATTGGTGATGCGGGTATTTGACCCAGAAGTACTGGTGCGCTCTTTTGAACAGTTGGGGCTCACAGGGCGGGATTTGCAAAAATGGGATGACATGACCCGTAAAGCCAATGGTATTATTTTGGTCACAGGTCCGACAGGCTCGGGTAAAACCACGACGCTGTACAGTACCCTCAAAAAACTGGCGACAGAAGAAGTCAATGTCTGTACCATCGAAGACCCCATTGAGATGGTGGAGCCGTCATTTAACCAAATGCAAATTCAAAATAACATTGATTTGACCTTTGCTGACGGTATTCGCTCGTTGATGCGTCAAGACCCCGATATCATCATGATTGGCGAGATTCGCGATACCGAAACCGCAGAAATGGCAGTACAAGCATCGCTGACTGGGCACTTGGTGTTATCGACTTTACATACCAATGATGCACCCAGTTCGTTAACAAGGCTGCATGATTTGGGCGTGGCGCCGTTTTTAACCTCAGCGACCATCTTGGGCATCATGGCACAGCGTTTGGTGCGTACCCTTTGCCCACATTGTAAATCCAATAAGCCCATGAATGACATTGAGCAGCAGACATGGCAGGCGTTAGTCAGTCCTTGGAAAGCCGCCGCCCCAGATACCATCAATCATGCCGTTGGCTGTGAACACTGCCGTAACACTGGCTATCTTGGGCGAGTGGGATTGTATGAAATCATGGTGCTCAGTAATGCGCTTAAAAAATTGATTAGCGAAGGCGCTGACTTGTCGCAAATCGCGCAAAAAGCCTATCAAGATGGGTTGCAACCGTTAAGACTGGCAGGGGCAAAAAAGATTGCCGAAGGGGTGACGACGTTTGAAGAAGTGATGAGAGTGGTGCCATTAACTTAGGCAGCTAACCATTATTTGAAAGACAAAAAGTAAAAGTTAAAAAATAGCCGGCAACAAAAAAGCCTAAACGTAAAAGTTTAGGCTTAATCAATGGTGCCCGGGGCCGGACTTGAACCGGCACGCTCGTAAGAGCGAGGGATTTTAAATCCCTTGTGTCTACCAATTTCACCACCCGGGCAGGGTAGTCACAGCACTGACGCTTGGCGTCGTGTGGTGTCTGTGTCAGAAGTGGGTGCTATTATAATCAGTTTTGTTAACTTTGCAAGCAATTTTTTACGATATTTTTTCGCGTTTATTGCTGACTCATAATAACAAAACACCCATAATAATAAAACAATAGTACCGCAAAATGAAAATGGAGGCTGAGGCCGGAATCGAACCGGCGTCCGCGGATTTGCAATCCGATGCATGGCCACTGTGCTACCCAGCCATTTCATTTAGGTTTGCTATGATAGCAAAAATTTTTAAAAGTGCAAGGACTTTTTTAGCCATTTGAGCAATGTAATGAAGGATTGTGAAGGGTATTAGAGCGCTAAATTAGCGGTTAAACATTTTCAATGGATGTTATCACACCGCAAAATCGGTTAAAATAACGCAAATTTTTTGCTAACCAACTTTTTGTTGACCGATTCGTTATTGATTGAGGAACCACCATGACTGCGACAGTGTTAGATGGCAAAGCGTATGCCAAACAAATGGAAGCTGAACTTGCCGAGCGGGTTGCCAAGTTAAAACAAGACTCTGGACGCACGCCGATTTTGGCAACGATTTTGGTGGGTGATGATCCTGCCTCTGCAACTTATGTCAAAATGAAGGGCAATGCCTGTCAACGTGTGGGTATGGATTCTTTAAAAGTTGCCATGCCACAAGCCACCACCACCGAGCAACTATTGGCAAAAATTGCCGAGCTTAACAACAATCCAGACGTGCATGGGATTTTGCTACAACACCCTGTGCCCAGCCAAATTGATGAGCGTGCCTGTTTTGATGCCATTGCACTGGCAAAAGATGTGGATGGCGTGACTTGTTTAGGGTTTGGCAATATGGCGATGGGTGAGCCTGCGTATGGTTCTTGCACCCCGCAAGGTATTATGTATTTATTAGAGAAAAACGGCGTTGAGCTTGCTGGTAAGCATGCGGTGGTCGTAGGTCGTAGCGCGATTTTGGGTAAACCGATGGCGATGATGCTATTAAACGCCAACTGTACCGTGACCATTTGCCACTCACGTACCCAGAATTTGGCAGAATTGGTCAAACAAGCGGATATCGTGGTGGGTGCTGTGGGCAAACCAGAACTTATCAAAAAAGATTGGATTAAATCGGGCGCTGTTGTGGTCGATGCAGGGTTTCATCCGCGTACCCATGCGGATGGTACGAGCGGTGGCGTGGGTGATATTGAGCTGACAGGTATCGAAGCTATTGCCTCAAGCTATACCCCAGTGCCCGGTGGCGTAGGTCCAATGACCATCAATACACTCATCCGTCAAACGGTAGAAGCGGCAGAAAAAGCAGCAGCAAAATAATGGGTTTGAATTAAAAAAGGAAGTGTTTAAAGCTTCCTTTTTTTGTGCATTTTTTTTGTATTCATTTTTTCACTATGACTCATGACTGGAAATCTTTACGTGACTGATGCTGAAACTTCCGCTTATAAAACGTCCCCCTATAAAACTTCAACGCCATCAAATGCTTCTGACGCGTCAATCGTTTTTCATCGACTGATTACCGCATTGCAGCAAGTGTTGCCTAGCGCTAATCTTGCCAAGACATATGTGCCGTTACTATCTAAGCCGAATCAACCTTTTTATTTATGGCTCATTGATGCAGATTTTTGTCATGAAGATTTGACGCCAACGGTGATAGAAAATCTGTGGAATAATTGTCCATATTGGGTGTTTGCATGGGCGTCAGGGCAAGTGTTGGCGCAGTATATTTTGCAGCAGCCACAGATGGTGCGCAATAAAGTGGTGATGGATTTTGGCGCAGGGTCGGGGATTGTCGGTATTGCCGCAAAAATGGCCGGTGCCAAACGAGTCATTTGCTGTGATATCGATAGCGTGAGCCTAACTAGCTGCCAAGCCAATGCGCAATTAAATGGGGTAACGGCTGAGCTGCTAGATAATTTATTCGAGTTAAAACAGCAATTTGGCATGGATAAAGTCGATGTGCTGTTGGTCGCGGATGTGCTGTATGACAAAGCCAATTTGCCATTATTAGATGTGTTCTTACAATACGCGCATGAGGTTTGGGTGGCTGATAGCCGCGTCAAAAATTTTGCTCACCCGCGCTACCACAAGGTAACGACGTTGGATAATACAACCACTTTGCCTGATATGGATGAAGCCAAGCAGTTTAACCAAGTAGTGCTTTATCGCAGCACCGATTGACTTAGACAGTAGCAGGGGAACAGTAATATGGGTGGTATATGCTCGCAAAAAACCCTCGCCTTTGTTTTCTGTATTTTTAAGGCTATGAAATAATTTGTAACATAGTTATCGCATTATCGCTATTTTCAAGGCATAATAAGCCACACCCCTATTTTTAATCGTCTGTTTGTTCAATACCATCCCTGATGGCATGCAGCGCAGCATCGTTATTGATGACAACAGCTAGATGATTACCTTGCCGTTTTACCTTTAGAAAAGGAATCCTAATATGAGTATTTGTATCACTGCCACAGGATTATATACCCCGCCTTACAGCATCAGTAACGAAGAGTTGGTCGCGACTTTTAACCAATACGTTGATAACTATAATGCCAAAAATGCTGATGCCATCGCCCGTGGTGAGAAGACGGCACTGGTGCATTCGACGGCCGAATTTATCGAAAAAGCCTCGGGTATCAAATCCCGCTATGTGATGGAAAAAGACGGCATTTTAAACCCAGATATCATGGCGCCTGTGATTCCTTATCGCAAGCTTGGTGAAGAGATGTCCATCATGGCAGAAATGGGAATAGATGCGCTCAAACAAGCACTGGACAATGCAGGTTTACAAGGTAACGACTTAGACGGTATTATTGTTGCTTGTTCAAACTTTCAGCGCGTGTATCCTGCCATCGCCATCGAAATTCAGCAATACATTGGTATGCAAGGCGGTTTTGGCTTTGATATGAACGTCGCCTGTAGCGCAGCAACCTTTGGTATCGCCCAAGCGGTCGGTCTGATCAAATCTGGCACCGCCAAACGTGTCGCCATGGTCAATATCGAAATCACCTCAGCGCACCTCAACTGGCGCAACCGTGACAGCCACTTTATCTTTGGGGATGTGGCAACCGCGACGATTATCGAAGAGATTGACGAAAAAACAGCCACACCCAAAGGCTATGAAATTTTAGATAGTCATCTGTTTACCCAGTTTTCAACCAACATTAAAAATGAATACGGCTTTTTGGATCGCAGTGAATTCTTAGCCGCTGGCACGCCGATGTATCCTGATATCGACGAGCCTGTGACCGACAAATTGTTCTTGCAAGAAGGTCGCAAAGTATTTCGTGAAGTGTGTCCTGCCGTGTCCAATTTAATCCTTGAACTACTCCATAAAAACCACATCGAGCCACAACGCCTCAAAAAAATGTGGCTGCACCAAGCTAATGCCAACATGATTGATTTGATTTTACGCACCGTGTTGGGCAAAGAAGCAGATAAATCGATTGCGCCCATGGTACTGGCAGAATATGCTAATACCAGCTCAGCCAGTCCTATGATTGTGTTTCACAAGCACCAAGAAAATATGCAGTCAGGTGATTTGGGTGTGATTTGCTCGTTTGGCGCAGGTTACTCAATCGGGGGTGTGTTGGTCAAAAAAGTCTAAGCTTTTTATTGCCTCTCACGAAACCCATGCAAATCCCCCCAAAATGTGGCAAAATATCCGATTATTTTGCCATTTTTATTTTTAAGCGCACATTGCGCCAAAACTTTTAAGCCCTAAATTAAGCCAAAACTTTTAAGCTATCATTATGAAAGAATCTTTACGTTTTCGCCTTGACCAAATGTCTGACCGTTTCGAAGAAGTCACCGCCATGCTGTCTGAGCCAGAAACCATGAATGACAACAAAAAATTCCGTGAATTATCGGTTGAGCACAGTGATTTATCCGCATTGGTCGATGTCTGGGGCAAATACCGCCAAGCGGAAGAAGATTTGGCAACCGCTGAAGAAATGCTGTCAGATTCAACGGGTGATGGCGACATGAAAGAAATGGCGCAAGAAGAAATCCAAGCTGCCAAAGATACCATCAATGAGCTTGAAGACGTGCTTAATGTGATGATGCTGCCTAAAGACCCGAATGATAAAGTGCCTGCCTTCTTAGAGATTCGAGCTGGGACGGGCGGCGATGAAGCGGCAATTTTTGCCGGTGACTTATTTCGTATGTATGAGCGTTATGCCCAAGCCCAAGGCTGGCAAGTCGAAGTACTGTCAATGAATGAGGGCGAGCATGGCGGCTATAAAGAAATCATCAGCCGCGTATCGGGCATGGGTGTGTATGGTCGTTTAAAATTTGAGTCGGGCGCACACCGGGTGCAACGGGTGCCAGAGACTGAAAGCCAAGGACGGGTGCATACTTCGGCTTGCACGGTTGCGGTGATGCCAGAGGTTGAAATTGATGATACCGTAGATATCAACCCTGCCGACTTGCGTATCGATACTTATCGTGCCAGTGGGGCAGGTGGTCAGCATATCAATAAAACCGACTCTGCGGTGCGGATTACCCATATTCCAACAGGCACAGTGGTCGAGTGTCAGCAAGAGCGTAGCCAACACGCCAACCGCGATAAAGCCATGAAAATGTTGGTATCCAAAATTCAGCAAGAAAAAGTACAAAAACAAATCGATGCGTCAAGTGATATGCGTCGAAATTTGGTCGGTAGTGGTGACCGCTCGGAGCGCATTCGCACTTATAATTTTCCCCAAGGGCGGATGACCGACCACCGTATTAATTTAACCTTGTACAAACTCGATGCCATTATGCAGGGTGACTTAGATGAGTTGCTTGATAGCCTATTGCGTGAGCACCAAGCCGATTTGATGGCATCGGTGAGCGGGGAAGAATAACGGGTATGTTGGATTAATAGGATAAAAATTTATTTTTACCATTTGGCATAAAAATTTTAACTTTTGATAGTGTAACTAAAATTGTGGGAAAACATCATGTCACAGCAAAACCAAACTGAAAATGCAGCAACCGAAGCGCATTTGGAAGACAGCCAAGACGTTAACGAACTTATCAAACAACGTCACAGCAAATTAGATTTAATCAAACAAGCAGGCAAAAACCCTTACCCAAACCAATTCAAACGCAAAGATTACGCCCAAGACTTGCAGCAGCAATTTGCCGATAAAGACAAAGAAACATTGGCAAATAGCGATAAAGTCATGGTGACTGTCGCCGGTCGTATCATGCTCAAACGGGTGATGGGTAAAGCCAGCTTTGTCACCATTGCCGACATGACAGGGCGTATTCAAGCCTATGTCAGTAAAAACGACTTGGGCGAAGAGATTTATAATGACTTTAAAACATGGGATATCGGTGACATTATTGGTGTGACAGGTTATGTATTTCGTACCAACACCGGTGAATTATCTGTGCATGCTACCGAAGTACAGTTATTGACCAAATCATTACGCCCCCTGCCAGACAAATTTCATGGGTTAAGCGATACTGAGGCTCGCTATCGTAGCCGTCATCTTGACCTGATGACCAATGAAGACAGCCGTAACGCCTTTATTATCCGTAGTAAAGTCATTGCTGGTATTCGTGAGTATATGCTAAATGAGCGTTACATGGAAGTCGAAACCCCGATGATGCACGTCATTCCAGGCGGTGCGGTGGCTCGTCCATTTGTCACCCATCACAATGCGCTTGATATGCCGCTTTTTTTACGCATTGCGCCAGAGTTATACTTAAAACGTCTAGTCGTGGGTGGTTTTGAGCGGGTGTTTGAGATTAACCGTAATTTTCGTAACGAAGGGGTATCGGCGCGTCACAACCCAGAATTTACCATGATTGAGTTTTATCAAGCCTATGCCGATTATGAAGATTTGATGAAACTGACCGAAAATATGTTTGAAAAACTGGCAAACGATATTTTAGGCACCACGGAGATTGACTATCAAGGTGAAGCAATTAGTTTTAAAGCGCCATTTGAACGCTTGCCAATGACCAAAGCGATTGAAAAATACGCGGATAATTTTGACATGAGCAAAATCGCAGACCGTGATTATCTAGCGGATTATGCCAAAAACGTACTCAAACAAGACGTTAAAGACATCTTTGGGATTGGTAAACTGCAAACCATTATCTTTGAAGAAACCGCAGAAACCAAACTGCGTCAGCCGACCTTCATCACAGAATATCCTGCCGAAACCTCACCGCTTGCACGTCGTAACGATGACAATAGCGAAATTACTGACCGTTTTGAGCTGTTTATCGGCGGGCGTGAGATTGCCAACGGCTTTAGCGAGCTCAATGACCCAATCGACCAAGCCGAGCGCTTTAAACAACAAGTGGCTGAGAAAGACGCAGGCGATGATGAAGCGATGCATTATGATGCAGAGTTTATCGAAGCATTGTCCTATGGCTTGCCACCGACGGCAGGCGAAGGCATCGGCATTGACCGTTTAGTGATGTTATTTACCAATGCACCGAGTATTCGTGATGTGATTTTGTTTCCGCATATGCGCCGTAAAGATATCTAAAAAATGCCAATACAGCGATAGCTTTGAAAGCCGCAGTCACAATAATGACTGCGGTTTTTTATGATAATGGAGCCCTCAATAAAGCCAGCCGTCATTGAAGATAGTAATGAAGACAGTAATATCAAAGATATCTTTTGAAACAAAACTAATAAAAAATCGGCTCAACTCACCAAATAATCAGTGTTAGACTAAACTGTATTTTTCGCTCAAACCCGTCTATTTTCTGACCTATCGTTGAGAAACGTTGACTATGACAGACCCCCGTTCAGACAAGCCTTTGCAAACCCCGCCCGTTTTGCCGCCTACGTATCGTAAACCTAACAAATTTACTCTAATACTACCATGGATTTTGTTACTACTAGTCCTGCTGGCGGGCTTGTGGATGATGACCAAGCCACAGCTGCCTTGGCAAAAAAATCAAGCGATGGTAGCCAGTCAGCCCAGTTGGCAGCCGCCGAAATCTGAGCCTGTCGATACCAAAAAACTCGGTGACAATCCAAATGCTGCGGTGGCATCTTATCACAATGCTGTCGCTGCCGCTGCCCAGTCAGTTGTCAATATCTATACCACGCAAAAAATCGAGGAGCATCCCTATATGAATGACCCGATGATGCGCCGCTATTTTGAATATCATGGTATCCCCAATGGCGAGAGCGATAATACTAATTTAGGCTCGGGTGTCATTATTTCGCAAGATGGCTATATCGTCACCAACTCGCATGTGATTTCCAAAGCCGATAATATTATCGTGATGCTCAATGATGGTCGCAAGGCAAGGGCAAAAGTCATCGGCAACGATGTGGAAAGTGATGTGGCGGTGATTAAGGTTGATTTGACAGGGCTAAAACCCTTAGGATTTCGTGAACAGTCGACCCAAGTGGGCGATGTGGTGTTGGCGATTGGCAACCCGTTTGGGGTCGGTCAAACCGTCACCCAAGGCATTATCTCGGCAACAGGGCGCACGGGACTGGGTATCAACACGGTGGAAGATTTTATCCAAACCGATGCCGCTATCAACCCCGGTAACTCAGGGGGTGCGCTGGTCGATGCTTATGGTCAGCTGGTTGGTATCAACACCGCGATTTTTTCACGCTCGGGCGGCTCGATGGGGATTGGATTTGCGATTCCTACCGAGATTGTTAAGCTTGTGATGAATGGCATTATTAAAGATGGTAAAGTGCGCCGCGGCTGGCTTGGGATTGAATTACAAAGTTCGATGAAAGACCCAACCAAACTCAGTGATGACACCCAAGGCGTTGAAGTGATGAACGTGATACCCGGTGGTCCTGCCGCCAAAGCGGGCTTGCAAAGAGGCGATATCATCACCGCCATGGATAATAAACCTGTCAATGATGCCAATACACTGATTCAAATGGTGGCGCGTAAAGCACCCAACAGTGTGGTTAATCTACAAGTGATGCGTAATAAAGCACAAAGCAGCGTGAATGTGACCCTAGGCGAAAGACAACCCCAAGAAGCTTTGACCGAGCTACCTATGTCACAAAACTTTGACCAAAACAATGATAGTGCTAATCAAAATGGCGCCAGCAATGAGGATGACATTCCAGCAGAATTAATGGAATTACTCAGAAAACAGCATTAAACGTTATTCAAAACTTCAAAAGTTTGCTGCGCTGCGGTTAGTCGGGTGCTTTACTTGCTTTGGCTACCTGCTGTTATTACCTGCTTTCACTACCCGCTAAGGTCAAACTACGACCGCCATCCACTGCAATAATCTGCCCTGTGATATACGGGGCAGCTGCCAAAAATACCGCTACTTGCGCGATATCTTGCGGTGTGCCAATTCTTTTTAACGGTACGGCATGGCAGATTTTTTCAATCGTCTCAGCGGTGAGGGCTTGCTCTGAGCCCTCTATGGGTAAAATGTTAATACCCGGCGCGATACCATTGACGCGGATATCGGGCGCTAGTTCGATTGCTAGTGACTGCACCATCATTTGGTGCGCGGCTTTTGCCATGTTATAGACTGTATAACCCCCAAATGGCTTGCCATTGGCGTGAATATCCAAAATGCTGATAATGCAGCCTTGCGATTTTTTTAGATAAGGGTATAAATATTGGCTGATAAATAACGGGGTTTGCGCATTGGTCAAAAATAAATTTTGCCAGTCTTGCTGGAAGATTTGACCAAAGGGCGTCGGGTAAAACCGTGAGGCATTATGAACCAGACAATCCAATCGACCAAAACTGTTGATTATGCGCCAAGTCAATTGTGGCAACGTTTCAAAATTCTCTAAATCCCCTTGTACGCTTTTTGCTGACTGGGGACGAATGGCATTACAGTAATCAACAAGTTCCATGGCTTCTGATTCACTGGTATGGTAATGGATGATGATATTATAATTGGCTTGGTGCAGTGCCAGCACAAGCGCCCGACCAATTCGTTTGGCGCCACCTGTGACACACGCCACGCGGTGATTGGATACTTCGCCCATCGCTGCTTGATTTAACATCATTTGCTACCTTATGCCTATTTGATTAAGCGGTTTGTGGTTTTAATCATTCATGCTTTAATCCATATGAGCCCAATTAGTTGGGATTGGAAAACCCCATGATTATCACACACCTTAAACGAGTGACACAACTTTATCAAGCGCTGCAGGATTATCAGCAAAGCCCCCATGCTTTTAGCCAAAGCATCACCAAATGGCGCACCAAGTCCTAACGATTTAGCTTAATTTCACATAAAAAAGTTCATATAAAAAAAGAGCAGGGGTTATCCTGCTCTTAATTTTTGACATTTAAAAATGAGTTAGCTTTAAATAGTTAACTTTAAAAAAATTAGTTACCTTGTTCAAGCGTTTGTTGATAGGCTTGGTCAAAATTGACAGGCGCAAGTAACAATTGTGGGAAACTACCACGGGTCACAATGTCACTGACCACTTCACGGGCATAAGGGAACAATACGTTTGGACAATAGGCACCTAAAATTGCGCCCAATTGTTCTTCAGGGATATTTTGCAACATAAAGATGCCTGCTTGGTGTACTTCTGCGATAAACGCGGTTTCACCACCGTTATTGGCAGTCACATTAACGGTCAATATCACTTGGTAATGGTCATCGTCCAATTTTTCAGCGGCACTTGATAGGTTGATATCAAGCTCTGGTTGCCATTCACGGGTAAATACCTCTGCACCCGGTACTTCTAATGACATATCTTTAACATAGATACGCTCTAGCGCCAGTTGTGGTAAGTTTTGTTCGTCTGCCATGGTAGTGTCCTCAGTTAACTGTTTTTACGTGGATGATAACAATATGACAGCTTTAACTTTTTCTAAAAAATAGTCTAAAAACTATCAACTGTATTTATAAAGGGTGTATTTTATTGAGTAAAGTTTTAATAAGTTAACGGGTTAATCCGCTAATAGACCATCAAGTTTGCCTTGACGCTCAAGGCTGGCAAGTTGGTCATAACCACCAATAAAATTATCGCCAATAAAAATTTGCGGTACTGTGCGGTAATTATTGGTTTTTTGCGCCAATGCCTGACGTTCCTCTGTGGTCACATCATACATGTTAACTTCTTCAAACGCTTGCCTTTTGTTTTTTAATAACATTTTAGCTTGCATACAGTAGGGGCAAGTCGGTGTGGTATAAATTTTCACCATAGCCATAACAATCTCCTTATGGTTGGATTTTTTAACATGGGTTAAAAGCTTATTATAAAATACCGATGAGATAGTAAAGCGTTAATGATGGTTATGGGGCTTGGCGATTTAAATTTCAAATTGTGATAAGCCAATCAATGTTATTTGGTTTTGCCGGGCACGGTTTTTTCTACCACTAAAGGTAAACCTGCGGCTTGCCAATTGGCAATACCACCATCGAGACGATACACGTTGTCGTTACCAATCATTGCCACTGCGGTACCCGCCGTCATACCCATTTGGCAAACGATGATAATAGGATGGTCAGCACTGCGAAGTGCGTCAACGTGATTTTTTAGCTCAGTAAACGGGATATTGCGGCTGCCTTTGATATAGCCTTTTTCAAAATCTTTTCGTGGGCGGATATCAATCAGCTGAGCGTTTTGGTTGTTGACCATCAAGCCCACTGCGTTTGGATTGATTTTTTTGCCGCCGCGTTTGTTCTCAAGCATAAAAAATAGCACAATTAGCACAAACATGGTGCCAAATAAAAATGGGTGATGACCCATAAACTCAAACCAACGTTCCAAGATATCCTCCACAGGGGCATTTCGTCAAAATTATCGTTTGATTGCCCATAAAAAATTGACTGTATTATAACGGTAGTTGTCAATTTTAAGAAACTTTTATTTAGTCTAATATTTAGTCTACTATTTAGTCTAAAATCGCAAGCTTAAAAATCCTGCGAGGCCGCTTCTTGTTGCAGGAGTACCAAATTCTCCACCCGCCTTGCTAGCACTTGCCCTTCTGTCACTGCCTGCCACATCGCACAATTGGGCGTGGACTTAGTATGTTTGCAATCGCGAAAACGGCAGTAGGGTGCAAGCGGCGCAAGCTCGATAAAGCCTTGCAAAATATCATCAGGGGTCAAATGCCAAAGCCCATATTCGCGAATACCGGGGGTATCAATAATGGCGCCTTTGCTGAGCGCCATCGGGTCAAACGCTAAAAATCGGCTGGTGGTGGTAGTATGTTGACCCAACTGTGAAATGGTTGAAATTTCATTGACGGATTGTCCCGCGGCAGGCAATAACTGGTTGACCAAGCTGCTTTTGCCAACCCCTGATTGACCGGCAAAAATCACGTTCTTGCCGGCAACGGTGTTTTTTAGCTCAGTTAAATCACCATTCGATTGGGTCACCAAGGTGGCGTAGCCAAGCTGTTGATAGGCTGACAGTAGCTCTGTCACCTCGCTATGACTGTCATCTGCCAACAAATCGGCTTTATTTAAAATCAGCAATGGCGTGATGTCTGAGTGATGGCAAGCCACCAAATACCGATCAATCAGCTGGGCAGACGGTAACGGCAGCGGGGCAAATACGACTGCTAAAATATCGACATTAGCGGCAATGGGTTTGAGCTTGTGATAACGGTCGGGGCGGCTGATGATGCTTTGTCTATCATAAATCGCTTCAATGCGCCCAAGTCCTGTATTTGGGTCAGCGACAAAGCGGACTTTATCCCCAGTGGCAATCAGTGGCAAGTTGGTACGGGTGTGACAACGCCAAACACTGTGCAGGGTGATGGGTTGCCAAAACGGTTCTGGCTCATCAGCGGCGACAATGGGTTTTTCAGGCAGGGTTTGCGGTAGGCTAGTGGCCTGGACTTCAAGCTGCTTGCCGAAGTTTGCGATAACAATGCCATCCATCAGCTGGGCATCGTCCAGCACTTGCTGGGATTTTTGTTGTTTTTCGATGCGGCGGGTTTGCTGGTCAGTGAGTTTACGTTTACGGATTAACGCCATACGCTATTTACTACCTCAGTCACTAGGGGATTTTTTACCATACTAACACCTTATAAAATTTTGCAATATTTTTAGACATTGCTACATGGGCATGCATGGCTACATGAGCACGCATGAGCAATCGCCAACAAAACCGATATTTTACCTGTAAAATCTGCTAAGATGGCGGATTATTTGTTAAAGCGTATGAAAAGGCAGCAGTATGGCGGTTGATAAAAAACATCTGATTTGGATTGACCTTGAGATGACAGGTCTAGATACCCTCAATGACACCATCATCGAAATAGCGACGATAGTGACTGACAGTGAACTCAATATCCTAGCCGAAGGTCCTGTGTTTGCCATTCATACCCCTGACATTGTGCTCAATAGCATGGATGATTGGAACACGCGCCAACATGGGCAATCGGGACTTATTGACCGTATTCGCCGTAGTAACGTGACCATGGCTCAAGCAGAAAGCGAAACCATTGCATTTTTGAGTAAATATGTGGAAGCAGGACGCTCACCGATGTGTGGCAATTCGATTTGCCAAGACAGACGGTTTTTGGCACGTCAAATGCCAACGCTTGAGCGGTTTTTTCATTACCGAAATTTAGATGTGTCAACGGTCAAAGAGCTGGCTTATCGCTGGCGCCCCGATATTTTGTCAAGCTTTGAGAAAAAAGGAAATCATTTGGCACTGGATGATATCCGTGATTCGATTCGTGAACTGCGCCATTATAAAGCGCATTTTTTTAAGTTTATTAGTTAACAGTAGAATGTTTAAAACGATACAATTCATATCATAATACTTGAAATTATCCAAGCGATTGAATACCGCCTTCAAAAAGCCGCTACCAAAGTGGTTTTCACCGACAGCCATAACCGTGAAAAATTCAATGACATAAACCCACTACTTTTAACATCAACAAAAAATAACAGGTTAACGGAAAAACAATGCAAGTACAAAATAATACATTTTTGGTCACAGGCGGCGCGTCAGGTCTAGGTGAAGCAACAACCCGTTATTTGGTGGCGCATGGCTCAAATGTTATCATCGCCGATTTGAACCAAGACGCCGGTGAGAAATTAGTGGCGAAATTGGGCGACAACGTGATTTTTGCAAAATGTGACATCACCAGCGAAGCGGATGTCAAAAATGCGATTGAGGCGGGTGTTGCCAAATTTGGTAAATTATCAGGGTCAATCAACTGTGCCGGTATCGTGGTGGTACAAAAATTACTGGACAAAGAAGGCAATCCAGCCGATTTAACCACCTTTGCCCGTGGTATCGAAATTAACCTCATCGGCACTTTCAATGTGGCGCGACTGGCAGCGGCTGCGATGGCAAAAAATACTGCAGACAGTAATGAAGATAAAGGGGTGATTATCAACACCGCTTCAATTGCCGCATTCGATGGTCAGGTCGGGCAGGGCAGTTACTCGTCATCCAAAGCAGGTGTGGTGGGCTTAACCTTACCACTCGCGCGTGAGCTGCAGCGCCATCAAATACGTATCATGACCATCGCTCCAGGGGTGTTCGGCACACCGATGATGGCAAGCCTGCCAGAAGCTGCCCGTACCAGTCTTGAACAAGCCGTGCCTTTTCCCAAACGTTTGGGCAACCCAGAAGAATTTGCTAAATTGGTGGCACACATCATCGAAAATAGCTATCTTAATGGCGACGTCATTCGTTTGGACGGGGCTATTCGCATGGGTTAAAAGCCGCTTAAAATAAAAAGCCAATCTAAATTTAGATTGGCTTTTTTTATAGAATTTAATTTATTTGGTCAGTATCAAGCGGTTATTACGGGTCAATCGAAGACGGTATTCTTCGCCGTCATGCTGAATGCGAATCTCTTTGGTCAGCGCAAATAAATGATTGGAATGTAGCGTTGGCAAGGAACTTTTTTGGATAAGATTAGCACGATTTAATAAGTGTAGCATGGGATACTCCTTTTCTCTGTAAGATGGGCGAATAGTGTTTTTAATTGATAATGATTATCATTTATATTTAATGGGTCGTCAAGTGACTTTTTTCACTTTTTCATCAAATTTAATGCTTTATAATGGGTAACAATCAACAGTTTGAGAAAAATATGTCAAAAGTCGTTAATGTGGCAGTCGCGGTGATACATTTTAACAAGCAATATCTACTGGGATTTCGCCATGCCAGTCAACACCAAGGCAATCGTTATGAATTTGTCGGGGGAAAAATTGAGCCAAATGAAACCCCAAAACAAGGGTTAATCCGTGAAGTAGTTGAAGAAATTGGCTGTGATTTAACCAATAATTTCATTGTTAAAATGGGCGTGATTCGTCATGACTATGGTGATAAGTCCGTGGCATTGCATATTTTTAATAGTAAAGTCACTCAGACTCAGTTTGATAATTTACAGCATAGCCAAGGTATTGAAGGTCAAGCGATTACATGGGTCAGTAAAGCGGATTTGCTTGCGAAAAAATATCCATTACCCGATGCCAATGTACGGATTTTGGATTGGCTAACGTTACCAAGTACCATTTTTATTTCGCAAACTTTAGATGAGTTTGCAAGTCAAAAAGATTGGATAGATTATTATGCTAAAAAGTTACCACAAAACGCCCACTTTTATATCCGCCCACAAAGTGAAGATGATAAGTCAGTTGAGTTAATTACTACATTGCTAAAACAGCGAAATCATATCACGCCTATAATTCAATACCGTACTTTCATACATTTGGATTTAGATTTACAAAATGTAATCGTTCATCTAAACCACCATCAACTCATGACGCTTGATTTCTCAAGCTTATCAAAAAATTATCGCTATTTTGCCAGTTGCCATGACCAACATAGCCTAAGTAGATTAAATACCTTGGCAACATCGCATACTGTGATGGGCTGTTTTTTATCGCCTGTTTTAGCCACCCCCACACACCCCGAAACCTTTCAAAGTGGGGGCATGGGCTGGCAAGCGTTCAGCGAATTGGCAAAGCTTAGTGATGTGCCGGTATTTGCGCTAGGCGGGGTGGGACAAAGTAATCTGGCAATGGCTTGGCTGTCAAACGCGTATGGCGTGGCAGGCATACGATTATTAGTATACAAAACAATGAATTTTTAAAAGTACATTTTTTAACAAGGATTACTTTAAATACGTATTGTTAGTTTTGCCTAAAACCTTGTATGGTAAACACATTTTTTTATCCTCCGTTGCCGTAAAACCACCGACTTCAGGCGGTGGATATAAGGCAACTCCGTAACTATGCTTACATACAGATGGTATTTAGTGCGGTGTATTCTGTTGTTCGATATACTGGCGGATAATCTCAATTGGAGCACCGCCACAACTACCTGCAAAATAGCTAGGCGACCATAACACATCCCCCCATAACTGCTCTTTAAGAGACGGATATTCTTTTTTACGCAATAACCGACTAGACACGCCTTTCAAGCTATTCACCAAGCTAGAAATAGCCACTTTAGGCGGATAAACCACCAATAAATGCACATGGTCGCATTCACCGTCAAACTCAACTAATTGAGCCTCAAACTTTGAACAAACTTTCTCAAAGATGGCTTGCATATCGTCTAAAATCTCTTTGGTAAATACTTTTCTGCGGTATTTAGCCACAAAGACCAAGTGCGCATGAAGGTTGTAAACAACGTGCCTACCACGTCTTAAATCGTTTGACATATAATTAGACCAAATGTAAAATATAAAAACCCAATTATACTTAAACCCATGAAAACACTCAAGCTACGCATACGAGATAAACACACAGCAAAGCTTAACCGCCTAAGCGGTGCAGTTAATTTCGTGTGGAATTATGTCAATGATTTGAGTTACAGACACCTACAAAAAACTGGCAAATTCTTTAGTGCTTATGACCTAAACGACTACACCAAAGGTAGCGGTGAGTTACTAGGCTTGCATAGTCAGACTATTCAGGCAATCAATGAAACCCATGCCAAAGCTAGAAAAAAATTCAAAAAAGCCAAACTATCATGGCGAACCAACAACCCAAATTCAAAACGTAAATCATTAGGCTGGCTACCCTTTAAACAATCCGCCATCAAACACATTGCTACCCACCAAACAAGTAAAAAAGGCTTAAAATCCACCTTACAGCTTAGTTTAGCCAAAGGACAAAAGCTGGTCATCGACCTATGGGACAGCTACAACCTTAGCCTATATCAAATTAACACTTGTGAGTTAGTCCAAGACAGCCGTAACCGTTGGTATGCCTGTATCACTGTCAAAGACTACCCTAAAACACAATGCGGAACGGGTAGCGTAGGCATTGACTTAGGCTTAAAAGACAGTGCTACCACCTCAAATGGCAATAAATTACAAATCAAACAAACGCTCAACTATGCCAAAGATTTAGCCACCGCCCAACGTGCCAAAAACAAACAGCGTGTCAAAGCGATCCATGCCAAAATCAAAAACACACGCCAAGACTTAATCCATAAATTTACCACCCAATTAGTCAAGGACAATGCCCTAATCGTGGTCGGTGATATTCAGAGTAATCAATTTAATAGTAAAAAAGGCAAACTCGCCAAATCGGTTTACGATGCAGGCTGGTTTGAACTGAAACGACAACTGACCTACAAATGCGAGAACGCAGGTTGCCGTTTTGAAATCGTGAATGAGAGATACACGACCCAGCGATGTTCGTGTTGCGGTGAAATCACCGCCAATAGTCCGAAAGGTAGAAAATCGCTTGGAATAAGAGAATGGATATGTGCTTCGTGTGGCACATGGCATGATAGAGATATCAATGCCAGTCGGAACATTCTTGCGGTCGGGCTTGACCGTCTTGCAGAAGGAATCCCCTTGATTTAGCAAGGGGAGGAAGTCAAAAATAGAGTTTGATAACAAACAGAGGAAGGTTTGAATGCGTTTTAGCAAAAAATACTGCACCACAAAAAATATTGCTCTAGCCACTATCTTGGGTGGTGCCGTGGCTCTAACCGCTTGTACGACCACACCAACTACGAGCGATACTGCAACATCAACAGGCGTTGGTAAAGCTCAGGCGGTGCAAAGCGTCGATTTAAACCGTTATGCGGGGAAATGGTACGAAATCGCCCGTTTGCCGATGTTTTTTCAGCGTAACTGTGCCAGTGATGTCACCGCCACTTACACCCTACAACCGACAGGCAAGATTGAAGTCAATAACCAATGTATGGGCAAAGATGGCAAGCCCATGCAAAGCATTGGGGAAGCCAGCAAAAATGGCGACAGTGGCAGTAAACTTAAAGTTATTTTCTTGCCGCAAGCATTGCGTTGGTTGCCTGTGGGTAAAGCCGACTATTGGGTGCTTGCTTTAGACCCTAATTATAACCATGCGTTGGTGGGTACGCCAAACCAAAAATACTTGTGGATTTTGTCACGCACGCCCACGATGGATGAAGCTACTTATCAAACAATGGTCACTACTGCAAAATCTCAAGGCTACGATGTCAGTAAATTGCAAAAAACCGTACAACATAGCCGATAAGCTCGCTGGTTGAAACACCCTGCTTTAAAATTGCTAAAACGCCTAAATTCCGTTACAATTTAGGCGTTTATTTTTTGCTGCATTTTCCACAGATTTTATTTTTCCTTCACAAAAAAAGGTCATACTATGTCTGCCAATCTCTACCAAGACCACCTCACCACTCGCAAAAATCAAGAAGCCCAAGCGGTTCAGTTATTAGTTGAGCTAAATACCTTAGCCAATAAAGGCGTCAATGTGTTGTTTTTTGGCAACCGCATTGCCCTAAACCTTGTTGATATCATCGCTCATCATGACAAAAACGCCCTTAACATCGCTGATACACTTGCCTTTGCCACCGCGTTAAACGACCAAAATCTAAGCCATACCACGGTGGACTTGGGTCAAGCGCTCAAAGCAGGCAAACAAGCCGACAGCTTTACTAGCGGTGACGAAGTGCCTGCGACAGATGTCGTGTTGTACGGTTTTGGTCGTATCGGTCGTATTTTAGCTCGGTTGCTGATGAGCCGTCCTGCCTCAGACAAAGGCTTACAATTAAAAGCCATCGTCGTCCGTCCAGCCGGTGAAGCAGACGCTTTATTAAAAGACTTGGAAAAACGTGCAAGCTTACTTGAGCGTGACTCGGTACATGGCTGGTTTGATGGCTCCGTGGTGGTTGATAAAGCAAACAGCGGTATCATCGCCAACGGTCGTTTTATCAAAGTCATTTATGCTTCTGACCCAAGCGAAATCGACTACACGTCTTATGGTATCGACAATGCCTTAATTATCGACAACACCGGTAAATGGAAAGATGAAGCAGGTCTTGGCAAACATTTACAGTCAAAAGGTGCCAAAAAAGTGCTATTGACTGCCCCAGCGTCGGGCGATATCAAAAACATCGTCTATAATGTCAATGATGACACCATCGGCAGTGATACCATCGTATCAGCGGCAAGCTGTACCACCAATGCGATTACCCCTACGCTTAAACTGTTAAACGATAAATACGGCATTGAAAACGGTCACATGGAAACCATCCATGCGTTCACCAATGACCAAAACTTGGTCGATAACCACCATAAAGCCGAGCGTCGGGGGCGTGCTGCAACCTTAAATATGGTAATGACAAGCACAGGCGCTGCCAAAGCGGTTAGTAAAGCGATTCCAGAATTAAAAGGCAAATTGTCAGGCAGTTCGGTACGTGTACCAACGCCAAACGTGTCACTCGCTATTTTGAATTTGAATTTCAAAAACCCGGTCAATTCAAGCGATGAACTCAATGCCTTTATCAAAGAAGCCAGTCAGAGCGAACAATGGCAAGCGCAAATTGCTTACTCAGATTCGGATGAAGCCGTTTCTACCGACTTTGTGGGCTGTGAAAAAGTGGCGATTTGGGATGCCAAATCTACGCTTGCTCAAGACAACCGTGCCGTGATGTACCTATGGTATGACAACGAAATGGGCTATAGCACCCAAGTATTGCGTGTCGCTGAAACCATGGCAAAAAATGCCTAAGCGTTCCTAAGTGCGCCTAAGTGTTAAGGACGATGACAAAACCGCTCAAGTTTGGGCGGTTTTTTATTGAATAAAATTTCAAACATCAATTATGTTCAAATTTTTCTTACTAAAATTCATGCTATAATATTTGGTTATTCAAGAATTTAAGGAAAGTCTTCAATGCGTTTTATCGATGAAGCAATCGTAACAGTCAAAGCAGGCGACGGCGGCAATGGTATCGTCAGTTTTCGCCGAGAAAAATACGTCCCCAAAGGCGGCCCCGATGGCGGTGATGGCGGCAAAGGCGGTGATGTGTATGTGGTGTGCGACGACAACACCAACACCCTCGTCGATTACCGGTTTACGCGTCGCTATGATGCCAAACGCGGCGAAAATGGCGGTGCCAAAAATTGTTCAGGTCGTGGCGCGGATGATATCTATCTATCTGTGCCCATTGGTACCACCGTGGTTGATACCGAAACAGGTGAGGTCTTAGCGGACTTGACCAAAAAAGGGCAAACGGCGATGATTGCCAAAGGCGGTGACGGCGGGCAAGGCAATACCCATTTTAAAACCTCTACCAATCAAGCACCAAGACGGGCGACCCCGGGTTTCCCAGGCGAATTAAAAGTCTTGAAATTTGAGCTAAAAGTGGTGGCTGACGTCGGTCTTATTGGTCTGCCAAACGCAGGTAAATCCACCTTTATTCGTCAAGTCTCTGCTGCCAAACCCAAAGTTGCCAATTATCCGTTTACCACTTTGGTACCCAATCTAGGTGTCGTGGATGTGGGTAAACACCGCTCATTTGTCATGGCAGATATCCCAGGTCTGATTGAAGGCGCCTCTGAAGGGGCAGGACTGGGTATTCGCTTTTTAAAACACGTCGCTCGTACCCGTCGATTATTGCATCTTGTCGATGTACAGCCCATTGATGGTAGCGACCCTGTGGCAAACGCCCAAGTGATTTTTAATGAGTTAGAAAAATTCTCGCCAGAGCTGTCAAAACTGCCACAAATTTTGATTTTAAATAAAATCGACCAAGTGCCCGCAGAAGAATTAAACCAACTTTGCACCCACATCGTGGCAGAGCTTGGTTGGACAGGGATGGTTTTTCGTACCTCCACGCTCACAGGGGAAGGGGTTGATGCCGTGGTTTGGCATTTGATGAACGAAATCGAGCAAGAGCGCGAGATGGAAGAAACCGATCCTGACTTTGCTGAAAGTCAGCGGTTGCGTTTTGAACGACTGGAAGCGGAAGTGCGCGCCAATACGGAAGAGCAAAAAGAAGCGTATCGTGCCAAACGTAAAGCTGAGCGTGAAGGTCGCGCATTGGATGACGATGATTTTGATGACGACGACTACGATGACGATGATGGCGTGGAAGTGGTCTACGCACCTTAGCGGTGATGGAAATAGCTTTAAAAAGGTTAGCGCGGGCTAACCTTTTTTATTAGCTGAATTTAGATAAGGACGGGTGATTTTTTGCTGCGAATAATAAAGACTTAATCACTAAGATTTAATCACTAAGATTTAATCACTAAGATTTAAGCACTGAGCATAAATAAAAACTCACTGCGACATTCCAATAAGAAAACTTGAAGTCGATATTTTTTAGTTGACAATTTTACTTTGCTTTTCAATGATGGCTATTTGATTGGGATAAAAATGCGTATGACAAAAACATGTGATATTTAACGGATACCGGCATCGATTAGCATTTATAAAGCCAGTAAAAATTGTTACAATGCTCAGCCAAGCCATTATGGCATTTAATTTGATTAAAAAATTGCACTTGACTGATTATGATTGCCAACTTATGACTGCCAACGCCTCACCTAGCTCAACTAAAAAAGCCCTTAAGTCCAACACCATTGTGGTAAAAATTGGCTCATCGCTACTGACCAATAATGGCAAAGGTTTGGATCGCACCGCAATTTATGAATGGGCGAAGCAAATTGCCAAGCTGCATAATGAAGGCTACCAAGTATTGCTAGTGTCCTCAGGAGCAGTGGCGGAAGGGGTGGTGCGGATGAATTTGGAAGAACGCCCCAAAAAATTGCAAGCCTTGCAAGCCTGCGCTGCTATTGGGCAGATGGGCTTGATTGAAACTTGGTGGTCGGCATTGATTCAGTATGGTGTACAAAGCGCGCAGTTGCTACTGACACATGACGATCTTGCTAATCGAAATCGTTATCTCAATACCGCCAGTACCTTAAATCAGCTACTTGAATGGCGAGTGCTGCCTGTCATTAACGAAAATGACACCGTCAGTGTCGATGAAATCAAATTTGGTGATAATGACAGTTTAGGTGCGATGGTGGCAGCCATGGTCAAAGCCGATTTATACATTATATTGACCGACCAGCAAGGCGTATTCACCGATAACCCTCGCACCAACCCGGATGCGAAGCTGATTAAGACTGAGCGGGCAATGGCAGATTATTTGTTTGACGTGGCGGGGGATGGCGGCAAATTGGGTCGTGGTGGGATGATTACCAAAATTCGTGCGGC
Source organism: Moraxella osloensis (assembly GCF_001553955.1). Taxonomy (NCBI): domain Bacteria; kingdom Pseudomonadati; phylum Pseudomonadota; class Gammaproteobacteria; order Moraxellales; family Moraxellaceae; genus Faucicola; species Faucicola osloensis. The sequence goes on along the minus strand of NZ_CP014234.1, from coordinate 631,953 downwards.
AAGGCTTGCGGCAATGGGTGGTTGTCCCACCGTGATTGTCAGCGGCAGCATCGATAACGTGATTAATCGCGTGGTCAAAGGGGAATCGTTAGGTACGATGCTCACCACCAATGACGATGATAAACGCATTGCCAAAAAACAATGGTTAGCCGCGCATCTGCGTATGGCAGGTCGCTTGGTGATTGACGATGGCGCAGTGGATGCCATCATTAAAAATAACAAAAGCTTATTGCCTGTCGGTGTGATTGAAGTGCAAGGTGATTTTGATGAGGGCGATGTGGTGGAGTGCGTTGATAAAACAGGGGTACGTATCGCGGTCGGTCAAGTGGATTTCTCATCAAATGAAGCTCGGCGCATCGCTCGCAAACGCAATAGCGACATCGAAGCGATTTTGGGTAAAAATGAGGAACGCCACGTGATGGTACATCGTGATAATATGGCGATTATTGTATAATTTTCGACAATTTTTGATTGAAATTTAACTACTTTTAGACTGATTCAATATTTTTTTACCCAAAAGTATTTTTACCCAAGATTATTTTTAAAGGCAATGACATGACCCATAATTTTCCGATGTTAAAAAATGACCGCATTTTAAGAGCCATGCGTTTTGAACCAGTGGATGTGACGCCTGTGTGGATGATGCGACAAGCCGGTCGATATTTGCCTGAGTATAAAAAAACCCGCGCCCAAGCCGGCGACTTTTTATCGCTTTGCAAAAATACCGATTTGGCGACGGAAGTCACCATTCAGCCATTTCGCCGTTTTGAGTTGGATGCGGCGATTTTGTTTAGTGATATTTTAACCATTCCTGATGCGCTCGGTTTGGGTCTGTATTTTGAGGCAGGGGAAGGTCCAAAATTTCACAAAACTGTCAGAAGCATGGCAGAGGTTGAAGCCTTGCCAACCGTCGCGATGGCAGATGCACTTGACTATGTGATGAAAGCGGTGACCAGTATTCGTCATGCGCTGGCAGGTCGCGCGCCATTATTTGGCTTCTCAGGCAGTCCGTGGACGCTAGCGACCTATATGATTGAAGGCGGTAGTTCTAAAGAATACCGCTATGCCAAAGCCATGTTGTATGGCGAGCCTGAGACCTTGCATGCGCTGCTCGCTAAAATCACCGATGCCGTGATTGATTATTTGCTAGCGCAAATAGCGGCAGGCGCGCAGTTAGTACAAATTTTTGATAGTTGGGGTGGGGCATTGGCGCATCGCCAATTTGTTGAATTCTCGCACCATTACAACACTAAAATTGTTGCGGCAATCAAAGCAACATACCCAGAGGTACCTGTGGTTTTGTTTACCAAAGGTGGCGGATTGTGGTTAGATACCCAATGCCACAGTGGCGCCGATGCGCTAGGACTTGATTGGACGATGCCACTGGATAGAGCCCGCAGCATCGTCTTTGAACAGCAAAAAGCATTGACCAAATTGCACCAAAAGCTGCATACAGGCATCGCGCTGCAAGGTAATCTTGACCCCGCAACATTATTTGCATCGCCTGAGCATATTCGCCAGCAGGCGCATTTGATGTTACAGGACGCCTATAGCCTCGGTGACAAAACAGGCTATATAGCAAACTTAGGTCATGGCATTAACCAATGGGTTAATCCTGACCATGCCAAAGCTTTTATTGATGCGGTGCATGAGTACAAACTTTAATAACAACATTAGGAGACGACCATGATCAAAGTAGGTATTGTCGGTGGCACAGGCTACACTGGCGTAGAGCTAATTCGACTATTGAGTCGTCATCCACAGGCACAAATTACGATGCTGACATCGCGCTCAGAAGCGGGCAGACGCGTCGATGATATGTTTCCAAGTTTGCGGGGCGTGACCGATTTAACGTTTTCGGATTTGGATGAAAAAAAATTAGCCGCATGTGATGTGGTATTTTTTGCTACTCCCCACGGCGTTGCCATGAAGCATGCCAGATTTTTAACCGAAAATGACACTAAAGTCATTGATTTGGCGGCAGATTTTCGTTTGCAGTCGCTACAAGATTTTGAAGCTTGGTATAAACTTGAACATGCTTGCCCCGATATTTTAAAAGACGCTGTGTATGGGTTACCCGAAGTCAATCGTGATGCCATTGCCAAAGCCAAGGTTATTGGCAACCCAGGTTGTTATCCCACCACGGCGATTTTGGGGTTAAAACCGCTAATCGATGCCCAAAACAGCCAGCAGCAGGCATTGATTGAGCCTTGGATTATTATTGATGCCAAATCAGGCGTCTCAGGTGCAGGTCGCCAAGCCAAAATGAATTTGTTATTTAGCGAGACCTCGGATAGTTTTAGCGCCTATGGCGTGGCAGGTCACCGTCACGCTCCAGAGATTACCCAAGGGATTGACCAAATATTGGGTCAAAACAAGCACTTTCAGCCGCATGATATCCGCTTTGTACCCCATTTGGTACCCATGATTCGCGGTATGTTTACCACGATTCATGTTCGCTTGACGGCGGCGGGTCAAGCGTTAGATTTACAATCTTTGTATGAAACCAGCTATCAGAACGAATATTTTGTAGACGTCATGCCAAAAGGGATGTATCCAGATACCCGTAGTGTACGGGGTAGCAACTATTTAAGAATTGCAGTGCAAACACTAGAAAATAGCCCGATGGCGACGATTTTGGTGGTACAAGATAATTTGGTCAAAGGTGCGGCAGGACAAGCCGTGCAAAATATGAACGTGATGTTTGGGTTTGCAGAGCAAACAGGATTGGCGTTGGTTGCCGTCGTGCCTTAAGTTATTTCTTTAATAAGTTGTTTGCTTAAGGTGTTTTCTTAAGCTACTTATGGTCAGCGTATTTAAAAATTCTAATGTCATAACAAGCATTGCTTTATTCTTTTTAGCCAAAAAAATATGACGCTATGATGAAATGGGTTAACTTTATTATTTTTTCGGTCAATAAATTTAGCTGAATTCATCATAATTTTTGTTTATAATGGGATTCGCTTTAATGGATGTCATATTCATCAACCCTTTTTGAGCTATCGTCAGTACTGTGATTATCCATGTTTTGATCGTTTTTCAATTTGAGTATCTCTATGGATTTGCCCGAAGATAATAACTCTTCTCAATCTTTGCCAGAAGCACAACGCAATTATATTACCCAACCCAACAAGGTGTCTGGGTGGTTGATTGCGTTTGCGGTTAGCTTGTTGTTAGTTGCCATCATTGCACTGGTGTTAGGTCAACGCATTGGTTATCATCGCGGCTTAAGCTTTGCTGCTGAAGAAGCGAAAAAAACCGCCGCAGGTCTTGAAATCTCAGCAGAAAACATCAAATCATTAAAGCTAAAATCTGATACGTTGCAAAGCCAATTAACCACCGCGCAGCAAGAGCGTGATATCAGCTTGGCGAACCTATCAGCACTGCGTACCGATATTCAAGACCTAAAAGTCACCAACTTACAGCTGGAACAAGCTCAGCAATTCTTAACCAGCTCGCTTGCCAAAAAAGGTGGTATGAGTTTACAAGTCATCGGGGCAAAAATCGTACCATTGCCAGAAAATGCCTATGAATACCGCTTTGATGTCGGTATGGTCGATCCGTCAAATCAGCCAAAAAAGCTGATACCAAAATTGACCTTGCTCGATGAAGTTAATATGGTCGAAGTACCATTGCAACCTAATAGTTATTCGATTCATGGGATTGCAAGAATTCGCGGGCGGTTTTTGATGCCCAAAAACTTTGTACCCAAACAAGTGAAACTTGAATTAACCGCCGGCAACCAAAAAACTGAGCAAGTGTATGATTGGCAACTCGGTCAGCCGATTGATAACATGCCGTATACGCTTGAAGAAACGCCTGAAGCGGATAAACGACCTGTGAGTTCTACCGATAGCACGCCAGTGGCAAGCACAGCCAATACGCAAAAACCTGCCGCAACGACTGCTGCAAAGTAGTATAATCAATGTTTAATTTAATCTTAGGTAAATGTTCAATTAATGATGCTTCAAACACTTAATTTTTCTCGTCAATCCGTCGTGTCACAGCCAACCACCACGAATATGGATTGGCATCTGCCGGCATGGTTGCCAACACAACTACCTAAACAGCCCTCTAAACAGCTACCTAGCCAATCACCAAATTCATTGCCAGCGCGTTTGACCGACATAGAAGGCGAGCCAAATACCGACCCTGTCGAAGATGTGCTATTGGCTGACCCTGAACTAAAAAAACCACAGATGTATGCGGTGGTCATGTATAATGATGATTATACGCCGATGGAATTTGTGGTAGATGTTTTACAAAATCATTTTAAACATACCCTCGATTCGGCTATCAGTATCATGCTTGCCATTCATCAACAAGGTAAAGGGATTGCTGGTATATACCCTAAAGACATCGCAGAAACCAAAGCCCAAACGGTCAACCGTAAAGCGCGTCAGGCAGGCTATCCGTTACTAAGTCAAATTGAGCCGCAAGGTTAGTGGCAGTTTGCGATTTAACCCCGTTTTATTTTTGGTGGCACCTCCTTTCTATTTTTTATTCATCATTGAAATCTTTGCCATTTTAAAACCCGCCATTAACTACGTTTTGTCACTTGAATTTATTAGCAATGTCATTATATTAAACGTAATGATTTTGATTTTTCCCATTTTGTCATCTTTCATTTTTACTTCCTTTTAACCGAACTGAGCATGATTAGCCAGATATCCATAAGATATTTGGTGCTGAGGTGACGGCAAATGAAACTTGAGAAAACATCAACGCAAATAACCATCAACACCTATAACGATATCAAACCAATCAATTAGATAACGCATGATTTTTCAAGTAGGGCAAAATCAAAAACCGTCAGTCACACGTATTAAGGACATCTTATGTTAAGTTTAGAATTACAAAGCACGTTGCGGTTGGTAGTGACACTCGCAAAACAACGTGCACACGAATATTTAACGGTCGAGCATCTGCTATTGGCACTGCTAGAGAATGAAAATGCGGTAGAAGCCTTGGTGGCTTGTGCAGTCAATGTGGATCAGCTTGGCAAAGATTTGACCCAGTATATTGATGAACATACCCCAACGGTCGATATCAACGAAGATTACTCGCCACAACCAACGCGCAGTTTTGACCGTATTTTGCAGCGGGCGATTTTTCATGTGCAATCGGTTGCTAGCAGCCGTTTGGTAGAAGGCTCAGATTTGCTAGTGTCGATGTTCTCAGAGCATGACACTTACGCGGTGTACCTGCTTAAAAAACAAGGGGTGACGCGACTTGAATTAACCCAGTACCTATCGCATGGTCAAGACAAAAAGGTACGCGATAAATTGACCAGTGTAGAGACTGAAGAAACGGGTGAAAAATCCAGCAAAGACCCATTGACTGAATTTACCATTAATCTCAATCAAAAAGCCTCTACCGGCGGCACCGATCCGTTAATTGGTCGCCAAGCAGAAATCGAGCGTACCGCGCAGATTTTATGCCGTCGCCGCAAAAACAATCCATTACTGGTGGGTGACCCAGGGGTGGGTAAAACGTCGATTGCGGAAGGCTTGGCATGGCTGATTGTTAATGACAAAGCACCAAAACCATTATCAGGTTGTGTGGTTTATAGTTTAGATATTGGTGCATTGATTGCCGGTACAAAATACCGCGGCGATTTTGAAAAACGTATGAAAGCGCTATTAGATGCCTTAAAAGCCAAGCCCAATGCGATTTTATTTATTGATGAAATCCATATGATTATTGGCGCAGGCTCATCGATGAGCAGCAATATGGATGTGTCAAATTTAATTAAACCTGCGTTGGCATCAGGTGAGCTGCGTTGTATCGGCTCAACTACCTTTACCGAATACCGCCAAGTGTTTGAAAAAGACCATGCCTTAAGTCGCCGTTTCCAAAAAATTGATGTCAACGAGCCATCGATTGATGAAACGATTGATATTCTACGCGGTCTGAAAAAACAATATGAGAAATTCCATAACGTAAGCTATACCGACCAGGCACTACAAAGTGCCGTGAATCTAGCGGTAAAACACATTCACGAACGTTTTTTGCCTGACAAAGCCATTGATGTGATTGATGAAGCGGGTGCATTTGTTCGCCTGCAAAAACAAGCCGAAAATCATGTTGAATCTGGTGTGGACAGCAATCAATCCACTGATACTGTAGCAAATGACAAGCTATCAAATCAGCCTGTGGTGGATGAAGACGCGCTTGTCGATGACTTAGATGTTAGCCATGCAGCAGATGGTGTTGTCGAACCTGAAGCTATGTTAAGCGAAGCCGATAATAAAATAATTGACGCGGCACAACAAGATGGCGAGGTAGTGATTGATGTCCCGCAAATTGAATACATTATCTCAAAAATTGCGCGCATCCCGCCAAAATCAGTCTCAACGGATGACAAATCGGTGCTACAAAATCTTGAAAGCAACCTAAAACATCTGGTGTTTGGTCAAGATGAAGCCATCAAAAACTTGGCAGATGCCATCAAGTTGTCACGTGCAGGCTTAAAACCAGATGATAAACCGATTGGTTCGTTTATGTTTGCCGGTCCTACGGGTGTCGGTAAAACTGAAGTCAGTCGTCAGTTAGCGAATTTGTTAGGCATTGAGCTGGTTCGTTTTGATATGTCTGAGTATATGGAAGCACATACGGCGTCACGCCTGATTGGGGCACCGCCAGGCTATGTGGGCTTTGATCAGGGTGGTTTATTAACCGAAAAAATCAATCAATTCCCGCATTGTGTGCTATTGCTAGATGAGATTGAAAAAGCCCATCCTGATGTATTTAACTTGCTGCTCCAAGTGATGGATCATGGCGCGCTCACCGACAATAACGGCCGTACATCAAGCTTTAAGCAAGTGATACTAATCATGACCACCAACGTCGGCGCTGATAGCATCAGTCGCAACAGCATGGGCTTTACCAAACAAGACCATAGCCGCGACAATAGTGAGGCGATGAAACGGATGTTTACCCCAGAGTTTCGCAATCGTTTAGATGCCATCATTCAATTTAACCCATTGGATCAAAATGTCATTGTATCTGTGGTTGATAAATTCTTGGTTGAGCTGCAAGCCCAGCTCGATGACAAGAAAGTGGTGCTTGAAATTGATGATGAAGTCAGAAATTATCTGGCAGAAAAAGGTTACGATCGTCTCATGGGTGCGCGCCCAATGAACCGCTTGATTCAAGATGAAATCAAAAAACCATTGGCAGAGCAAATATTATTTGGTGATTTGGTCAATGGCGGTACGGTTTCGATTCGTATGAATGCAGATAAAACAGCGATTGAGCTTGTGCCCATTGATGAAAAGCAAATTGACAATGTCTAGGTCTAGGTTTAGTAATGTCTAGTATAAAAAAAGGAGCCAATTGCGCTCCTTTTTTTTATGCCTACTGATGATACTCAACGACTATACTTAATAAATGGGCTTAATAATTATACAAAACCGAATTTGGGTTTTTCTGCTTGTTTCTCTCGATAGGACAGATGATCCATGTTGGTTAACTCTGCCAATGAGTGCGGTTTATTGACGGTGATAGCTTTATCAATCGATGCCAAAAACGCGTTAGATTTTTCGACGGAAAGTTCTTTGAATTTATACTCAGCTATCAATCGACCTTTACGCAGCAGCGCGGGGTCAATTTTTGAAATATCGGAGTTAAAGGTACAAATAAACTGGCACTCCAACACATCCGACAGCATACCATCAGCAATGTTCAAAATCGCCGATACCACATCGGTATTGGCGTTATCAATGCTACGCTCAGCAATGTAGTTTTCACAGTCTTCAAGCACTAATACCGAGTTTTTATTATCCACCAATAGTGACATAAATTCAGGGTTGGTTAAATACGCAATCATGGTAGTGGGCACGAAGATGAATTTTTTATTAGGTACTTGGCTAGTTAGCCATTTGATATAGTTGGTTTTACCTGAACCCGCCACGCCATGCAACAGCACCACGCCTTTACCATCGTGATTGAGTGATTCTTTGATGTGCTGATGCACTGGCAGAAAATCCTCGTGATACATGGTATCTAAATTGATGGGAAATGGCTTGATACGATGGGTTTTAAACACAAAACCATGGGCTTCTTTGAGTAAAATCGATACTTTAGCCTCTTGCGACACATACTTTTGTAAGTATTCATCAAACACGTTTTTGACACTCGCCGCCGAATGCGGATTGGTCGAAATATAGTAAATACTGACGACTTTTAGCAGACCTGATTCAAAGATGTATTCGTCATAGTCATTGGACAAATCTTCGTTGGTGAGCATGAACACTTCATATTTGGGATGAAAATAACACGCTTCACGCTCATACAAGGTATTATTTTTATGCGAATAGGCGACGGTGGTAAAATCGGTGCAACGCTCAAAATCTTTAAGCTGCTCTTTGCGAATCACCATATCATGGTTGCCAACATGCACCCCAGGGAAAATATCATCGAGTAGCGACTCAAAAGGGTTATATTTACTAGCGTATTGGATGTTATCTTCAATGAGTTGAACGGTATAGGGCGGCTCAGAGGAGGCGCTAAGCAGCTTTCGCGGTTGATAATAGGGCGATTGTAAAATTTTCATAGGAATAGAGGCTTATAAAAGGCAGTAGAAAAATTAACATAGCTAACAGTAAACAAGCTAACTATAGAGATGGGGCAGTTAATACTCAATGCAAGCTAAAAAGTAGCTAGTTGGCAATCAGTTAAAAAATTTTTAGCAACATAGTGAGCAGCTTACTGGCTAACAGTAAGCAATGGTGAGATAAGATAGACAGGAATTTTGGGCATAAAAAAACCTGCGAGAGGCAGGTTAATTTAACTAATACTGATTTGAGTGGTGGGGCTGAAGAGACTCGAACTCTTACACCTCGCGGCGCTGGAACCTAAATCCAGTGCGTCTACCAATTTCGCCACAGCCCCATGAGTTGCCTCAAAGTGTTGACTCAATATTTGTATCAGTGTCTTTGTGGTTGGCTATTATATAGAAAATTTTCGCTTTGGCAAGGGGTTTTTTTTAAAAAATCGCATTTTTTATTGGTTAAGTAAAATTTTTAGCGCATTTATAATACTTGCCAAGTCATTAATACGGTTTTCCACGCGTTTTGCCAGCAGTTTATCGATAAAAGGCTGACAAGCTTGGCAAGCAAATTCTGATAGCTGATGATTTGGACATAAAAAAGGCACAGGCTGTTGGCAATGCGCGATTGCCCAACCAGGATAATCATTTGCCATAAAAGGCAGACATCCCATCAATAATTCGTACCCTATCACCCCTAAGCTATAGTAGTCGCTAAACTTGTCAAGTGGCTGACCTGTGAATTGCTCAGGACTCATGTAGGCGGGTGTACCAGCGGTGTAAGTTTTGCAGTTGAGTGAGGTATTTTTTGCCCTAGTATTAATAAGAGCAATATTATTGAAATCAATATCACTAAAACTAAAATCACTCAGACCAAAATCAATTAACACCACCTCAAGATTGGGTTTTACAATAAAGTTGGCGGGTTTGAGATCCAAATGCATCAGCCCAAATTGATGTAAACGGTTGACCAGTTGGCAGCTATGTAAAAAAATGGTCATTTTTTGCTGAAGATTAAGTATGGGCAATTTAGCATTCGCATACATTAAGGATTTTAACGTCTCGCCTGAATGATAGGACATGAGCAGACAGGGACTAACAGGTTGCTGCGGCTGCTGTTGGTCAAAGATGAGGGTATCAGGTAGAAGGTTTGAAGCATACAGCGTGGGAATGCCGCTTGTCGCATTGGTGCTGTCAATCGCCAGGCTTTGGCAATGATGAAGGGCGTTAATTTCTTGCTTAAAATGGGCGAGATTGGTTGCGCTAAAGTGAGGTAGTAATTGTTTAACCACAACGGCAGTAGGCGGGGAGTGAGTCGAATGCCATACCCCGTACCAAAGTTCGGTATGGTTGAGTGGATTTGAAGCTGATAGTGGCTGTAGGTCAGTAACGACCGACTGACAGCCATTTTTTATGATAACCAGTGCTGGGTGAGTTGACCTTGTCTCAATCATGATGGCTTAACGGGTCTGCCTTCAATCAACTGTTGGTATTTTCGGGTCACGGTATTGCGCCCCCAACCGAGTAGGTCAGCCGCTTGTCCTTTATGCTGAGCAGTATGGGCGAGTGCCACTTCAAGCAAACATTTCTCAAACATCGGATAAGCGGTTTGCAATATGTCATACTGTCCTTCAGCCAGTGCTTGTTGTGCCCAAACTTGCAGCGGGGTGATCCAATCTGCGGTTGCGACAGTTTGTGGTGCGTGCAAGGTCGGTATGACCGTCGTAGTGGACAAAGGCGTTGGCAGCTCACTCGAATTGGTACTCAAATTGGAACTAGCACTGGGGGTGTTACTCGGAGCTGGTAAAGATGATGGATGTTCGCTAGCAGGTGCCTCAAACTGAGTGTCGGGCTGATAGGTATGTGTCTTATGTGTATTGGGCTCACGCGCAGTTACAGGCGTGCTATCTTGCGATTCAAACGCTTGTAAAATCTCGGGTGGCAAATCACTGGGCTGAATGGTTTGCCCTGTTGTCATCACACTGAGCCAGCGGCAAGTATTTTCAAGTTGACGCACGTTACCTTGCCAAGGATAGCTTTGTAAAATATGCATCGCAGACGGCGTGATGGTTTTGGTGGGGGTATGCATGCTTTTGGCGATATTTTGCATAAAAAAATCGATTAACAGCGGAATGTCTTCGCGGCGCTCACGTAGGGAAGGTAGCGCCAGTCGAATGACATTGAGCCGATAAAACAAATCTTCACGAAACTTGCCTTGCTGGACTAGGGTTTCTAAGTTTTGATGGGTCGCTGCGATGATACGTACATCGACTTTAATGGGTTTGAGACCACCGACACGGTAAAACTCACCATTTGCCAAGACGCGCAGCAAACGCGTCTGGGTCGGTAAAGGCATATCGCCGATTTCATCCAAAAATAAAGTGCCGCCATGTGCCTGCTCAAATCGCCCTTGGCGTGTGGTAGTCGCACCCGTAAACGCGCCTTTTTCATGACCAAATAGTTCAGCTTCAATCAAATCATGCGGAATCGCCGCCATATTGAGCGCGATAAATGGTTTGGATTTGCGTGGCGAATGTTCGTGTAAGGCACTAGCAATCAGCTCTTTACCCGTCCCTGATTCGCCGGTGATGAGTACTGTCATCGGCATATGCGACAAGCGACCAATCGCACGAAATACTTTTTGCATAGCAATCGATTGCCCGATGATGCCCGATGGGTTAGTGGTGGTTTTTTCTGGCTCGGCTGTCACGGGTTCAGTTGGCTGCTGTCGTGCATCACGAATCAGAGAGTCATTGTGGTTTTCAGGCTTTTTGCGCTTTTGTGCTTGGTTTGACTGGCTTTGCAGGCAAGCTTTTTTCACCATGGCAATGGCATCATCCAACTCAAACGGCTTGGGTAAGTAATCAAACGCGCCTGATTGATAGCTATCTACCGCGGACTGCACATCGGCATGCGCGGTCATGATGATGACAGGAATTTGTGCAAAGTCTTGTTTGATTTTACTGCTAAAGTCCAAGCCGTTCATCATCGGCATTCGAATATCGGTGACGATGACGCTTGGCAAGGCGGCACTATTGTCACTCTTCGCTTGGCTGTCTTGCCCACTATCTTGTAGTAGCCGCCACGCCGATTGCGCATTGCCAAAGGTTTGCACTTGAAATCCACTATCTGTCAGCGTATCTTCCAAAATCATGCGTAACGCTTGGTCGTCATCGATGACCCAAACAATAGGCTCGGTGATTGGCGTTTTATTATTGGGATAAGTCATATAAAAACCCTATATGGGAAACTGTATTGGTTTAAACATTATTGATTGAAAAATTGATTGAAAAATTCATAGCCGCTTAGTCATGATGCTGTGGTGTATCCCGCTTAAACTATCATTTGGTTATTTGCCGAATTTGCCAAGGTAAAAAAATCGTAAATAGGGTTTCACCTGGCTGAGAGGTTACACTGATTTGCCCTTGATGGCGCTGAATAATGTCATGAGCAAGTGCCAGTCCCAACCCCGTACCATTGGCGCGTCCTGTGACCAAAGGATAAAAAATTTGCGGTAACAACTCGCTATCAATGCCCAAGCCATTATCAATAAAATCGACTCGCAAGACGCTTTTATGTCGTATATCACCAATGGTTTGTTGGTGCTGAATACGGGTTTTTACCGTGATGATAGGCGACACAATGTCGTTTTCATTGAGCGCTTGTATCGCATTATTGACGATATTCATAAATACTTGTACCAGCTGGTCTTTATCAGCGGTGATTTCTGGCAACGATAAATCAAAGTCTCTGACTAGACTAATATTGGGGTTTTGTATCTCTGCCAACGTTAGTACATGCTGCAGTGGCTCATGCACGTTGATTACTTGCCAGTTGGGCAAATTTGGTGCGCCCAGCAATTGGGTCACCAAATTGTTGAGTCGTCTGGTCTCATCCATGATGATACTGAGATAATTGGCGACCTTTCGCGCCTTGGTGTCATTAATATAGCGCACAATCCCATCAGATTTCATAATTTGATTAAAATTCTTTTCAAGCAGTTGGCTTGCCCCCAGGATGCCGGCTAAAGGGTTTTTGACCTCGTGCGCCATACTGCGAATCATTTGACGGGTTATCAAATGTTGGTGATTTTGATACTGTTCTTGTTGAATACGACTTTCGCGATCTTTTGCCCAAATTTCAATCAAATAGAAAAACCCCACCTCGGTTTCTAATGGGGAAACCCCATAATCGACCAATAATGGTGCACCAATCCCTTGGGTGCTTAGCCCCAAAATGGTGCAATCATGATGGATAAAGGCTTGGTACATTTTTTTGGTATGTTCAAATTGGTTTTGCAGCGCCACTTTGGCCTGTACTTTGGTTTTTTTATGGGTTATCGGGTCATCATCGGTATGCGATTGCTCTGATGCTTGCGTTAGTAATTTTTCATAGTTTGCGGGGGTTAAAATATCGATAACATTTTTATGCAATAAATGCTGCTGACTAACTGACAGAATCTGCTCAGCCGTTGCGTTGATATAGACGCACTCATAGCTGCTGTCGGCGACAATTAACCCCGTTAGTAGGTTGTTGAACATGTCCTCAAACAGGTTCTGGTTGGGTTCGAGACTATGTAAAAAAGTAGGATGGGTCATTGGATAACTACCACAAATTTGAGCAATGGTTAAAGTGCAATTTAAATGCCAATACACTATTGGAGAATGTTTGGATTATTGTCATAGTAGATAAATAATAGAACAATGGGCAGCAAATCAGTTATTTGATATTAAAAAATCACTCATTTATAGCAACGGGTTGATTGTAGTATGATATATTTTGAACCAAAATAGTGCAAAAGTTAAAACGTAATTGCTAAAAAAAGAAGTATAAAAAAAGGGCATAAAATCTATGCCCTTTGATGTACTGTAGATATAAAAATTTAGAACCATTGGTAGGTTAGTGAGATGAAGGAATTAATGCCTTTTTGGCGGTAGCCATAAACGGTCTCATAATCTTTATCTGTGAGATTGTTAAGTCGGCTGCTGATAGTCAAATATGGGTTGATGTAATAATTACCAGTTAAGTTTAGAAGTGTATAGCTGTCTAGTACTTTATCGGTATAATAACCATCATGACGCTCATCTACATATTCAAGTTCACTGCGGATATCAAATTTTGGTTGTTTATAACCTAAATATATCAAACCCGTGTTTTTTGGAATCGTATTATCTGTTGTATATTCGCCTTGAGTTGCGTTACGACCTTCAACAGATTGGTTGGTATAGCTTAGACCAAATAGGGTATTATTCACTGTCCAATCTGATACTAAAGTAACACCTTTAACCTTTGTTTCTGCACGATTAGTGCGAGTTTTATCACCTGAGGCTAAGGTCAAAGGAATGATACCATCTTCAATTTTTGATTGAAAACCTGTTAAGCGAGTCGTTTGGTAGGCATTACTGTGCTCAATAAACGCTTCCCAATTTTTGCTCGTTTCAGCTTTTAGATTTTCATTCCCAACATAGCCTGGATAATAGACGCCATCCCAACTGGAGCCTTCTGAGTGTCCATATAAATCATTGAAACTAGGCATTCTAAAGCCAGTAGCGTAAGAAGCGCCGACACGAGTATTAGGTAATACGTGATAGGCACCCCCTAAATTATAGGTTGTCTTATTCCCATATTGGGTGTTCTTATCATATCGAATATTTGCTTGCGCATCATATTTGGGTTGCGAAACTTGATAGCCAAGAAAACCACTTTTAGTATTTCTGTCATGATTAGTATAGCTAGCATCGCCATCAAAATTTTGTTTGAGATATTCTGCGCCACCAATAATCTGACCTACAGGCAGTTGATAGCCTAATTGTAGATTGGTTTGCTTTTGTTTGGTATTAAATTCGCTTGGTGTGCTTGAAAAATAACTTTTTGATTCATCAATACTTTCACCGTATTTAAGACTGGCAGAAAATTTATCTTGTTGATAATTGATAAAACCATTAGCTGAGCCATTTTCTTGTTCAGCATGGATATCGTGATAATTGCCACCATCAAGGTCAGAATTTGATTTGGCTTTCATTCCTGTTATGCCAACTTCAATATTGTCGCTGTAGCGATGCTTAGCAACAAAACTGATATTTTTAGAATTAAACCCATCCTTATCGCTATCAATCGAAGAGGCATATGAATTGTTTGGACTACTGATATTAATCCCATTCGTTTTATCATAACCTGTGGATAAACTAATCGTAGTGCCATTATTAACATATTGACCCGTTAATTGACCTTTATAACTGTCCTCTGAACCTGCACCCAAGGTCAAGGCTATATTTGATTGTTGGGCATTTTGACCTTTGGTAAAAATTTGAATCACGCCGGCTGTCGCATCAGCACCATACAAGCTAGAACCACTTGCGCCATATAGAACTTCAATACGGTCAATTTGATCGGCGGGTAATAAAGCAAGCTCTGCATAGCCATTACTCAAAGATGTATAACGAATACCATCAATCAACACGGCAACATTTTTGGCAGATAAGCCACGAATACTAAAGTTACTTAATGTGCCATCGCCACCATTTTGCTTGATATAGAATCCCGCCTTACCTCGTAACACATCCAGTACGCTTTGACCGCGATAACGTTGTAATTGTTCTTCATCAATAACGGTGGTTTGGGCGATGGTATTCTTGACAAGCGTCGGCGTTTTGGTTGCCGTGGTGGTAAAAGTAAGGCTCGGCAACGTCGTTTCAGCTTCGCTAGTAGCAGCGTCGCTAGTCGCCGCATGAGCGCTAACACCAGTCATGGACATGCCAATAATTACCAAAACGCTTTGCGTCATTGGATGGATATTAAAAAGTGGCTTCTTGATAAAACGTGGTGATGTCTGACAGGTATAACGCATAACTTGACCCAAAAAAATAGTTTAAAGATACATTGTAGAAAAATATCGTTACATAAGCTATTACTTTTGCTTGGTCATTGCTCATCAAAGCCTGAGAATTTTTCAATAAAAAACCCCTTTAGCAATTAAAGGGGTTTTAATACAAGCCTTTGTATCAACAATTAGCTGGTTTGTTGCTGTAATTTTTTAGCTTTTTGGTAGCACTCATTGATGTGGTTTTCAGCAATTTTTTTAAACATCAAATAACCGATGGTCCCTGCCACTAATTGACCGCCAAATGGTACAAATTTGGTGACTTGCTTGGCGATAATACGGCTACCAAAACCTTGGAAAGTTTTTTTGGCAATACTGCGCGTGACCACTAGGCCTGCCAAATCCACCGCTTTATCTTTTAGTTGGTTGATTTGCGCACCGTTATTCAAGTCTACCGCTGTTTGGGCGGGTTCAATTAAACCAAATTTAGCGGAGATTTCAGGTAGCAATTTTGATAACAGACCTGCGTCAACCGCAACGTCTAGCAGCGGCACAGGGACAATCGCTGCTACGGCAGACATTTTTGCTTTGCTTTTAATCATCGCCTCGCATTCGCGTTTGATTTTTTCTAAGTCAAGTTTTGGGTCGATGGTTTTGGTCAAATTTTCTGCTGACATAATTTTTCCTTCTAAAAAATTTCAATTATCAATAATAAAGGTAGTATTGCAAAACGCTTGTAACAAGAGACTTGCAACAAGAGATGATTATTCATTGATGATCAGTAATACTGTTTCATTAATGGTAAGTGATGACTCTGTGGTTTGATTATAACTGAGTGTAAACGTATGAATAAGCATCTTTTTGCAAAAAAATGCTAATGGTTTGTAGTGGCATTATTACGATATGCAAAACGCACGAATTACTATGAAAGCTGATGGGATGTTTTTACTGTTTCGCTGGTGTAATTTCGCTGTTGTAATTTTGCCTATTCACTCTCATTATGCTAGTTTATTCTCTCTACTTTATTTGACAACCATGATAAGTTTATGTTGACTGTGACTCCCCGTTTTAGTGCGACCCATATTGACGAGATTCCCCGCGATTTACAGCCCTTGGCGCAGACATCGATGACATTAGCCCGCGTTTTGGCTGGGCGAGGCGTGCAAGATGTGGCAAATTTAGACACCGCCTTCAATAAGATGTTACCTGCAAATTCGTTGACAGGCATTACCAAGGCGGTGGCGCTGCTTGACAAGGCGATTGATACGCAGCAAAAAATACTGATTGTGGGTGATTTTGACTGCGATGGCGCGACCAGCACGGCACTGATGGTAAGGGTGCTCCGTGAAATGGGCGCGCAGGTTGAGTTTTTGGTGCCCGATCGTTTTAAGTACGGTTATGGACTGACGCCAGAAATTGTTGCGCTAGGTATTGAAACCTATGATCCTAATGTGATTGTCACGGTTGATAATGGTATCTCCAGCCATGCTGGGGTCGAGCTTGCCAAAGCCAAAGGGCTAACGGTGATTATTACCGATCATCACCTGACAACGCAGGCGGCACCAAACGCCGATGCCGTGGTCAATCCCAATCAGCTGGGCTGTGCTTTTGCTAGTAAATCATTGGTAGGGGTTGGGGTGGCATTTTATGTGCTAGGCAATCTTGCCAAAGTCAGACGCCAAGCCAATAAATCCACCACCCAAGTGAGTCGCTATATTGATTTGGTAGCACTTGGCACGGTGGCGGATGTGGGCGTATTAGACCAAAATAATCGCATCTTGGTGCACCAAGGTATCCAAGCCATCAAGCAAGGTCGTTGCTGTGTGGGTATTTTGGCGTTGTTGGAGCAGGCGAGTCGGCAGGCAGCCGATATCACGGCTCAAGATTTTGGTTTTATTTTAGGACCACGCATCAACGCCGCAGGTCGTATGGATAGTATGCGGATTGGCATTGACTGCTTACTGACCGATGATTGGGGGGAGGCACAGCGGCTTGCGCATCAGCTCGATAAACTCAATCAAGAGCGCCGCCAAGTCGAGCAGGGCATGCGGCAACAAGCCGATAGTGTATTAACGACGCTTGAGAATCCATCTGAGCAGAATTCTGTAAATCAAGTAACGCATCCCAAGCGCAGTATTATTTTGTATCAAGATGAGTGGCACCAAGGGGTGATTGGTATCGTCGCAGGCAGGCTAAAAGAAAGCTACCATGTGCCCGCTATCGTGTTTGCCCCTGCGGATACGGCGTTGATTGAAGATGACGATGCTATCAAAGGCTCCGCACGCTCCATTGAAGGCATTCATATCCGTGATGCCATTGAATCAGTCGCGCAAACCTACCCCGAACTCATTAGCCACTTCGGCGGGCATGCGATGGCAGCAGGTCTGACAATCAAACGAAAAAACTTTGAGCCGTTTTGTAAAGCGTTTGATGAGGTAATTGCAGCGGTGGCTGATGAGGTATTTGCAGAGACGTTATATAGCGATGGCGAATTGACAGCCGGTGAATTCACGGTCGATTTTGTAGATAGCTTGCAGACGTTGGCTATTTGGGGACATGGTTTTGTGCCACCGATATTCGATGGGGTGTTTGTGGTGCAGGATTATCGGGTGTTAAAAGAGCGGCATTTAAAATTATGGTTGTCGTATCCCGATGTCCCTTTTACTATCGAAGCGATTTGGTTTAATGCTGACTTTGACGCGATAGCTTTGTCTGCCATCAATCGCAGTGTGTCAAAAGTACATTTACTCTATGAGCTTGAGAAAAATTTATTTAATGAACAAACCAAATTACAGTTAAGGGTAAAAAAGGGTGTGCTCCTCTAAATAAGCGTTTTCGCTGATTCATATACAATCTGATAACCATAACACCCAATAAAGATGATAAACGACATAAAATGACATGTTAATATAATTTATCACCTATACTGCGCTAAATTTTGATAAATTATGCAAGGTATCGAGGTGTTAATTTGTGGCGTTAATTTTTTAAAGTTTGAATAAAGCTTTGGCGCTTGGCTGGCTAGTATTTATTATTTAACCGTTTGTCTTTTAACCGTTTGTCTTTTAACTGGCTGTTTTTAACTATCTGTCTTTTACCTGTGTATGGAGAATTGCCATGAGTAAATCCCTTGCCAACAATGCAACCGCAACGACGGCTCGGCAATGGCAAATCCTCTCACAGCTGGATCGCAAACGTTGGCTCGGTACAACCCATATCAAAGAACAGCTTGATTTGATGGGTTTTGATATCAGTTTGCGAACCATTCAGCGAGATTTAAACGCTTTGGCAACGCGTTTTCCGATTGAAAAAAACAACACCAATCCACAAGGTTGGCGCTGGCGAGAAGATGCACCCATGCAGAGCTTGCCGCACATGAATTTGTCGCAAGCGGTGGCGTTTAGTATGATGCGCCATAATTTGACCCAGCTATTACCCCCTGCTATTTTGGATGAATTGATTCCGTGGTTTGATCTGGCGAATCGGCAACTTAAAGAAAGCAAAGTGGCAAATACTTGGCTCGATAGAGTGCGTATCCTGTCAGCCAATCAACCGCTCATTCCACCATCGGTCAATCCAATCGCTAAAGACGCAGTGTATGACGCATTGTTTCAAAATAAAAAACTCATCGCCTGTTATAAAGCGCGTGGGCGAGAGGAAGCGCAAAAATACACCTTAAATCCGCTAGCCATTGTGCAACGGGGTGTGGTGATTTACTTGATTGCTTCACGAACTGACAGAGCCTCTGACGATGTGCGCCAATTTGCTTTGCACCGTTTTGAAAGTGCGGAAGTAAGCGCAAGCGACGCGCAAACCCCGAAAGATTTTAATTTAGACAATTACATCAATACAGGCGCGATGGGGTTTAATTATCCGTTGTTCCAAAAACTCATGCCTGACAGCGAAAAAAACAACCACGAGCCGCCCAAACAGCAAGTGCAGTTACTGTTTCATCCGTTATCGGGGGCAAGCTTGCTTGAAAGCCCATTATCAACCGATCAGCAAAGTTGGGAGGATGACGAAGGATTGCATATCACAGCCACAGTGAACATGACGTCGCAGCTAGTATGGTGGCTACGCGGTTTTGGTAAAGGACTGCGAAAAATCGAGCCTGAGATTTTATCAATCGCCGTTTTTGAAACCCAAACGCCCAACCAACAAACGCCCAATCAGCAACCGCCCAACAACCCACCGCCCAAACAATAAACGAATAACTAACAAACGCCCAAGTAAACTAACTACTTTGTCCGATTTTTCGAGAATCTTATGAAACATACTGATAATAACACCCTTGAATCCACTAGTGCCGACACCAACTTGCAGCAGCCTAGCAAGCCAAAAACCACGATTTTATACAGTGATTTGACGGATGATTCACCTATCACATCTGTCAAATCGCCTGATAATCTAACACCCAGCACTACTAAAGAGACGTACCAGATTATTTCGGCGCAGTTTGCCGACCCAATCCCAGCACCAACGGCTGAAATAATAGCGCCCGTCAATTCACCCAATTTGACCGATAAAAACACCAATGAGGCATTAGTGGCAAGCACCTCGCCGCTACACAAAACGCCAAAAATCAACTCAATGACTGATGACAAGATTTTGCAAAAAAGTCATCAGCTAGCAATCACCCAAGACGATCAGCTTGAAGATGATAAAACGGCGACAGGTATAGCCATCGAGCATATGGATGTGGTACTCAAGCAGTGGTATTTTACCGTGCAATGGCAGCACACGCAGATGCCAAAATCAGGGCTTTACAATAAATTTAAAAAACGCACGCAAGCCATGGATATAGACCTATCCTGCTTACTTTGTAACCGATATGGCGAGGTAATCGAAACCGTTTGGTTCAAAAATGTCCGTGATAAAGCGCAATCCGTACGCCATCAAGGCGATGAATTATTGGGCAAAAAGCCATTTAGCGCTATTGATGACCGCAAAGAAGACGCTGACAACAATCAAAGCACAAAACCCAATGATGCCAACCTCAATCAAGAAAGTATGGTGCTTTTTTTAAGTAAGCTTCCCCCGCAAGTATTTCATGTGGTGATGATTGTGTCATCTTATCACGGCTATGCGCTTAGCAAAGCGAAACAAGCGTCTTGTCAGCTCAGTGATGATGAAGGTAATGTGATTAGTGAGTTAGCTTTTACCAAACTGCCGACTGATACTAAGGCCTTATGGTTTGCTAGTCTTACCCGTTCTGCCGATAGCTGGCGCTACAACAACGAGCATCAACCTTTAGACAACAACAAGATGGCGCTAATTGAAAAAGAAGTGAGTGAAAAATTGGTACGTACGGCGAGATGACTTGAGTGTAAGCTTACGCTTTAATTATCGTGAGTGAAATCACCAAGCAATTTTAAAGCCAAAATTTTATAATTTTGACAATGGCGCCATCGCATCTGTCAGTGATTGGATATATTCGCCACTGTGATACTGTGATACTGTGATACTGTGGTACACTATGACAAAAAAGGGATTGTCTTAATCGATAGGGATACAGCGCATCTGCATTATTTTTCTCCTAAATATAGGTATTCCTAGATACATTATTGACTCATTATGCGGTAACCGTATACTTTGGGTTTAAAATGCTCAATCACATTTTATCCCCAATTAAATGCTTACTGTGAAATTTCTCACCCTGCTAGATGCATCATCTAGTATCTCAATTAACATTCATATAAAAGAGGTTCTCTATGGCTAGTGGAAAGTCAAATATTATCTATACCTTAACTGACGAAGCCCCGCTACTGGCGACGTATTCACTACTTCCTATCATTGAGACATTTACCAAACCTGCTGGCGTTAAAATCACCAAAACCGATATTTCCGTTGCCGCGCGTGTATTGGCAGAATTCTCCGACTACCTGACCCCAGAACAACAAGTGCCCGATAATCTTGCTGAGCTTGGTCGGTTGACCCAAGACCCAGACACCAATATCATCAAATTGCCTAATATCAGTGCCTCAGTGGCTCAGCTGCAAGAATGTATTGAAGAATTACAAGCCAAAGGCTATAACATTCCCAATTACCCAGAAAACCCAACCACAGACGAAGAAAAAGCCATCAAAGCCCGTTATGGTAAATGTTTAGGATCTGCGGTAAATCCCGTATTACGTGAAGGTAACTCCGATCGCCGTGCCCCGGCTGCCGTAAAAAACTATGCCAAAAAACACCCACATTCAATGGGCGAGTGGAAACAATGGTCAAAAACCCACGTCTCTCACATGAAAGAAGGTGACTTTTACCATGGCGAAAAATCAATGACCCTTGATAAAGCGCGTAAAGTCAAAATGGAGCTCATCACCAACAGTGGCAAAGCTTTGGTGCTAAAACCCGAAGTTGCATTACAAGACGGTGAAGTGATTGACTCAATGTTCATGAGCAAAAAAGCCTTAATCGAGTTTTATGAAAAAGAGCTAGAAGATTGCCGCGAAGGTAAAATCCTGTTCTCTCTACACGTCAAAGCCACGATGATGAAGGTATCCCATCCTATCGTGTTTGGTCACTGCGTGAGAGTGTATTACAAAGATGCCTTCGAAAAATGGAACAAAACCTTTGATGAATTAGGTATTAATGTTAACAACGGTATGGCAGGACTATACGAAAAAATCGAAACCCTACCGACTACTATTCGTGAAGAAATCGTCCGTGACCTGCATGCTTGTCAAGAACATCGCCCCGCATTGGCGATGGTGGATTCAGCGAAGGGAATTGATAACTTCTATTCGCCAAATGACGTCATTGTAGACGCCTCAATGCCAGCGATGATTCGTAATGGTGGTAAAATGTGGGCAGCCGATGGCAAGCCTTACGACTGTAAAGCCGTGATGCCAGAATCGACATTTGCCCGTATTTACCAAGAAGTCATCAACTTTTGTAAATGGCATGGCAACTTTGACCCAGCAACCATGGGTACCGTACCAAACGTAGGTTTGATGGCACAAAAAGCGGAAGAATACGGTTCTCACGACAAAACTTTTGAAATCCCAGAGGCAGGCGTTGCCAATATCACTGACATTGAGACAGGCGAAGTGCTGATGTCGCAAAATGTTGAAGAAGGTGATATTTGGCGTATGTGTCAAGTCAAAGATGCGCCAATTCGTGACTGGGTAAAACTGGCAGTGACGCGTGCACGTAATTCAGGCATGCCAGCTATCTTCTGGCTTGACCCATACCGCCCACATGAAAATGAGCTCATCAAGAAAGTTAAAAAATACTTACAAGAGCATGATACCGAAGGTCTAGATATCCAAATCATGTCCCAAGTTCGTGCGATGCGTTATACCCTTGAGCGTGTGGTGCGTGGTTTGGATACCATCTCAGTCACAGGTAACATCTTGCGTGACTACTTAACTGACTTGTTCCCAATCCTAGAATTAGGCACGTCAGCCAAAATGCTATCAATCGTCCCATTGATGGAAGGCGGTGGTCTTTACGAAACAGGGGCAGGCGGTTCAGCCCCAAAACATGTCGAGCAGTTGGTTGAAGAAAACCACTTGCGCTGGGATTCACTCGGCGAGATGCTGGCGCTTGCAGTATCTTTAGAAGACTTGGGGATTAAAGAAAACAACCCACGGATAAAATTACTGGCAAAAACCCTAGACTTGGCGACGGGTAAATTGTTGGATAACGACAAATCACCATCGCGCCGTACCGGTGAGCTCGACAACCGTGGCAGCCATTATTATCTAGCCAAATACTGGGCAGAAGAATTGGCAAACCAAGAGGAAGATAGCGAGCTTAAAACCAAGTTTGCGCCACTGGCTCAAGCGTTGTCAGAAAATGAAGACAAAATCGTTGCTGAATTAAATGATGTTCAAGGTCAAGGTGTAGATATTGGCGGTTACTATCAACCAGACCAACAAAAGCTAAGCCAGGTGATGCGCCCAAGTGCGACATTTAACCAAGCATTGGCTTCATTTGATGCCTAGTTCAATAGTATAAAAAAAGCCGAAGCTGAATGCTTCGGCTTTTTTAGTATATGTAAATGGTTAAACATAGCTAAGCTAAGAATATAGCTAAGTCAAAAAAATGGGTGAGCCAAAACCGTCAATAGCATTATTTCTATTTCTGCTTTTCTTCAACGAGCGCCAATGCAGATTTTAGCTGGTTAGTAATATCATTTTTATCATAATTACGAATATCATGAAAATTTAAATGTAGGTTAAACCCAGGTAAACTGAAGTCCACCCAATCGGTTTGTTGCATGGATTCACTTTTAGGTTCGAGCAATTCCCACACATTCATGGCATCTTGAAAGCCTTTAAATTTAAATTGCCCCACGGCTTGGCAATGATGGACATGACCAATTAAATTAAACGTACTTTCACTGATTAAAATTTGATTGTTTTGCGCGGCAGATTCAAGGCGAGAGGCAAAATTCGCTTCCTTTCCAATCACGGTATAAGTCATACGATTGCGGCTGCCAAAATTACCGACATAACAATACCCTGTATTGATACCCATACGTACATGCAGCCCTTCAAAACCGAGTAATCGCCATTGGTGGCGCAGCACTTCCATTTCACGGCGCATCTCAATGGCCATACTGGCACAAGCAATCGCGTTATCACGGTCATTACCACCCACGTCACCAAAATAGCACAATAACCCATCCCCCAAAAACTTATCGAGGGTCGCACCATATTTTTGGCTAACTTGGGTCATACGGTCAAGGTAAGTATTTAAAATATTGGCTAAATGGTCGGGGCTAATATGATCCGACAAATCAGTAAAACCAACAATGTCCGAAAACAAAATAGTTAGCTTGCGCCGTTGATTAATGACTTCAACCTTGGTGTTATTTTTGACAATCGGTTGCCAAATCTGGGGGGGCAAAAAACGGGTTAATTTATTGGTGACATTAACCAAGGTATCAATCCGTGCTTGCTGCTGCGCAAGCATTTGATTTTTTTGGCGTAAGCGAATCACTAGAGAACAAATATGATAACCAACAATCAAGATATCGGTAAATACGATGACAAAATTTAAAATATCTTCTTGCTTGGCGGTCAAACTAATGGCAGGTAATAAAAAGTGCGCGGATATTAGACTAAGTAGACCCACTGATACAGTTAAGAGTACCAACGAAACAGTGTATTTGGTATCTGAAAAAATCAGGCGAATTAAAATCAACAACCATAACGCAAGGCTTGGGATATAGTTAAACTGCAACATACCCGTTGCCAACGCCATCAGGGTTAATACACTGGCCGAAGTAATGTAGTGATGAGGCCGGATAACACTCAAAACAGTGACAATAACGCCTGCTACCAACAGCAAAATACTGAGCGTATGATAAATAGGCGGTACATCAAGCAAGGTTAAGGTAAGCAATAAAATAAAAAATGCCGCCAGTTCAATGAATTTCGGATTTTTTAGCTTGGTCGAAAGACCTTGAATGGATTCACGCAATTTAGTTTGTCTACCTCGTGTCTCGTGGTAAAAGTTTTTTAGACGTTCATTTGCCAATCAAATGGCATATCACGATGACCCCGCAGTGCCATCATCAGTGTCTGCTGCATATGGCTCAAAACTTCAGGGGTATAAGGGATGGCTGGATTACCCCATACTGGATTGGGCCAAGCAATGTCATTTTGGTAGCGCACGATATGATGAAAATGCAATTGCGGCACTTGGTTGCCAAGCGCGGCGATGTTCATTTTGTCGGCTTGAAAAGTTTTGGCAAGCTGACTTGATAGCCAGCTGGATTCACGTAAAAACTGGGCTTGGTCACTGGCGGATAGTTCGTATAATTCTTTGATACCGGGTACACGCGGAATTAAAATCAACCAAGGAAATTGACAGTCGTTCATCAAGCGGCAAGTAGATAACGGAAATTCGCCCACCAAAAAAGTATCTTTTGCTAGTTGTGGATGTAAATTAAACATAATAACTCAATGCATTTAAAAGTGTTTTTGGAGTTTAAAATTGATAAAATCAAATAATTCGCGTATTTTAGCAGTTATACCTACAAGACGAAATACTTTATTCAGAATAAGCGCATTGCAATTTAAGATTTCTTAAAGCATAAAGCAAGGCCGCTATCATCTAGCCTGACTATTAGCTTAACTATTAGCCTAACTATTAGCCTAAGTATTTGCCTAGCTATGTCTGAGCGTTTTACAAATTTTGGGAAGTTTATGCAATTGTCAAAGTCTCTTAATCAATGTCAGCATCATGCTGATGCAACATCTTTATACCGCCGTTGTTTTATGATGGCATTGTTTGCTTTACTCATGGTTATCACCAGTGTCAAACCTACCGCTGCATGGGCGGCTGATAGCAGCAAATCAGCCAGTAGCGCCAGTGGCACGGCAACCCCACAAGACACCTTTGGGCGTGACACCCCCCGCGGCAGCATGCAAGGCTTTATTGAAGCTTTGGCAAAAAGTGATTGGATGCTCGCCAGCCGTTATGTGGATTTAAGTTCTACCAAAAACCCCAGTGCCACGCTCGAATCTTTAAAATCGGCACTCGATAGCGGCGGACGCATCAACGAGCAGCTACAAATTAGCAATGAGCCTACCGGCAATCTCGATGACAAACTAGCGCCCAATCTCGATAAGGTAGGGGAAATCAACAATCCCACCGCTGACAAAAAGAGTATCGACATCTTAATGCAGCGTGTCAAACAATCTAACGGTACCTATATTTGGCTGATTTCACAACAAACCTTGCGAGAAGTTGCGTCGTTATCACAGGTTACCCAGCCGACACTGGTAGAAAAGTACATTCCCAAACAATGGATTGAGAAAGATATTAAAGGCTATAGTCTTGGGCACATCGGGGCAGTGATTGCGCTCATGATAGCGACTTATCTCGCCTGTCTATTGATTAGCCAAATCTTATACATGATTATCACGCGGATTTATCTAGCGACTCACCCAGATAAAGAAAAACAATTTCCAATTGATGGGCGCGTGGTCGTACCTGCCGCAATGGTGCTGACGGCGGTGATTATCAAAGAAGCCATGATTTTGGTGGGTATCAATTTGGTTGTGCGCAATATGGCGTCCAGCCTTGCCGATATTTTATCTTGGGTATCCATGGTATGGTTGATTTTACGTATTTTGGATTTGATTTTTAAACGTGCAGAGAACCATGCCAGTAATAACCATCATCCAGAGCGGCTATCGGTGCTAAATCTGCTGCGAAAAGTGGTAAAATTGATTTTGATTGCGGTTGCGACCATTGTGATTTTGGGTAATCTAGGCTACGACTTAACCACAGGTATTGCCGCATTGGGGATTGGTGGTGTGGCGTTGGCATTGGGTGCACAAAAAACGATTGAAAACTTGGTGGGCAGCGTATCGGTCGTTGCTGACCAGCCTGTCAATGTGGGCGACTATTGCCGCTTTGGCACGCAAGAAGGTACGGTTGAAGACATCGGTATCCGCTCCACCCGTCTGCGCACCACCGATCGCACGGTGGTGACGATTCCAAATGGCAATTTCTCATCAATGAGCATTGAAAATGTCTCGCAGCGCGACATGTTTCATTTTTCGCAAGTGTTCTATATCTCGCGCGATAGCGAAATCAGTGAGCTCAAGGAATTTATCGAGCAGACGCAAATTTATATCACCAATCATCCTGACACCAACAGTGTGTGGAATCAAGTGCGTATCTCTGGTACTCAGCAAGACGCGTATCTTGTCGAAGTGAGATGCTATCTCAATGTGAAAGGCGCGATGGATTTTAATCAAAAACAAACTGATATGATTTTAAAAATCGCGGGGATGATGCAAGAAGTGGGGCTCAAAAATGCGTTACCGACCAGCCGTGTGATGATGGGCAAACCGATTGATGTTACCCATTCAAATTTTGCCAATACTGTACCCGGCAAAGATAAAGTGGTAGCGTCAGAAAAACTGGCACAATCGGACAAGCCTGATACCAAGCCTTAGTGACTCATAGTTTTGACATTGGCTTTTGAATTTGAATTAGGCAGGGTGGTGGCAGGTATGGCATCACCTAAGTCAACATACACAGGAATCGGACTGTCGTATGTTTGCGGCAAAGAAGCACACGAGGTAAGGTTCATGAGTAAAATGGCATAAACAATCAACGGGTTTTTCAAGTTCAAACATCCTATGTAAGAAAAATTTCTAGGCTTTTAATAATAAAAGCCTAGATGTTACATCAAAATAATTTAAGAATTAAAATCTATTTGTTATTACTAATATAGATTTTAAAAGGCTTTCCATTCTTAGACACGATTTTCTTACCACTTTTAGTAGTAAAGGAATGCCTTAAAACATATGTACCTTTTTCATCTTTATATAGCATCATTTTCCTTAAAATGAAAATAACGACTATCACTTCAAGTAATTTTGATGAACAAGGAATATTGATTGCGTGTAAAATATCAGGCTCAAAACTTAGAGAAGTTATTTTACTATCAATACCACTTGTGGAAGTCGATAGCCTTAACTTCCTGATAATAGATACGGCTAATATCTATTATCACCAATGGCATAATCAGTTTAACGGGTTATGCCATTTTTATTTATTTTTACTGAAGATAAATCATTGAATAAAAAACTAGGGATAATTCATCAGTATTATCCCTAAATAATCTTTTATAAAGTACAAGCGCCGCCAGCACAACCATTTTCTAGGTCGTCTTGGGCATCATTTGCGCCATCACGGGTGTTATGATAGTACAGCGTCTTAACACCTAATTTGTACGCCATCAACAAGTCTTGAATCATCACCTTCATCGGGACACGGCTATCTTCAAACTTGGTTGGGTCGTAGTTGGTATTAGCTGAGATACTTTGGTCAATGAATTTTTGCATAATCGCCACAAGACTCAAATAACCTTTGTTATTTGGCATTTGCCATAATAGCTCGTATTGATCTTTGAGCTTATCAATCTCAGGCACCACTTGTTTTAAAATACCGTCTTTTGATGCTTTGACAGATACCAGACCGCGAGGTGGCTCAATACCATTAGTTGCGTTAGCAATCTGGCTAGAGGTTTCTGATGGCATCAAGGCGGTCAAGGTTGAGTTACGAAGACCGTGGGTTTTGATATCATGACGCAGTGATTCCCAGTCGAGTTGTAGCGGCTCATTACAAATCGCATCAATATCCGCTTTATACGTATCAATCGGTAAAATACCTTGTGAATACGTGGTGTCGCCAAATGCAGGACACGCGCCTTGCTCTTTAGCCAGTTTATTTGACGCCACCAACAGATAATATTGTAAGGCTTCAAAAGTGCGATGGGTTAAACCGAGCGCAGTAGGATCTGAATATTTGGTGCCGTTTTTGGCAAGATAATAGGCGTAGTTGATGACACCAATACCCAGCGTGCGACGTTTCATAGAGCCATTTTTAGCAGCGATGACCGGGTAGTCTTGGTAGTCAAGCAAGGCATCTAGCGCGCGTACGATGAGTTCCGCTGGCTCTTTGATGTCTTCTAATTGGTTGATTTCACCCAAGTTAATGCCTGATAACGTACAAAGGGCGATTTCACCGCTTTCATCATTGATGTTGTCAAGGGGTTGGGTCGGTAGCGCGATTTCCATACACAGATTCGATTGGCGAATTGGCGCGACAGTTGGGTCAAACGGACTGTGGGTGTTGCAATGGTCCACGTTTTGCACATAGATACGACCCGTGCTGGCACGCTCTTGCATCATCAAGCTAAACAACTCTTGCGCGGGCACACTGCGTTTGCGAATGGATTCATCTTGCTCATATTGCTCATACAAACGCTCAAACTCGGCTTGATCGGCAAAAAAAGCATCATATAAACCTGGCACATCCGATGGTGAAAACAGGGTCACGTTTTGATTTTTAATCAAACGTTGATAAATGGTTTTATTGATTTGTACGCCATAATCCATGTGGCGAACACGATTGTCTTCCACGCCGCGGTTGTTTTTGAGCACTAGCAGATTTTCCACTTCCAAATGCCAAATCGGGTAGAACAAGGTCGCTGCACCACCGCGCACGCCACCTTGTGAGCAGCATTTAACCGCAGTTTGGAATAGTTTGTAAAAAGGAATACAGCCAGTGTGCTGCGCTTCACCGCCACGGATTGGGCTACCTAATGCGCGAATACGACCCGCATTGACACCAATACCGGCACGCTGTGACACATAACGCACGATGGCACTGGTGGTGGCGTTGATACTGTCTAAGCTATCATCACATTCAATGAGTACGCATGAGCTAAACTGACGCGATGGGGTACGCACGCCCGACATGATTGGCGTTGGTAGTGAGATTTTGAAAGTGGACGTGGTGTCATAAAAGCGCTTGATATAATCTAATCGCGCCGCCTTATCATATTGCTTGTCGTAACTGGCAAACAGACACATGCCGACGAGCATATACAAAAATTGTGGGCTTTCAAAGACTTGTTTGGTCACGCGGTCTTGCACCAAATATTTGCCTTCCATTTGTTTTACGGCGGCATACGCAAAGCTTAAATCACGGTTGTGGTCAATATAGTCATTGAGTATATCAAATTCTTCTTTGCTAAAGTCTTGCAAAATATGCGCATCGTAACGACCTTCTTGGGTCAGTTTGGTGACATGGTCAAATAAATGCGGCGGCTCAAACTGACCAAACGCGATTTTGCGTAAATGAAAAATTGCCAATCGCGCTGCCAAATACTGATAATCAGGCGTTGCTGCAGAAATCAAATCCGCGGCTGATTTAATGATGGTTTCATGGATGCTTTTGGTGGTGATTTTGTCATAAAACTGGATGTGTGAGCTGATTTCTACTTGTGAGACGGACACATTATCAAGCCCTTCTGCTGCCCACTCGATGACTCGGTGAATCTTATCCAAATCAATTTTTTCCAAACGCCCGTCGCGTTTTTGCACGAGGATATCTTCAGTACGAGTCATAATACGTTCCTTTTTTTACCTGTTTATCAACGTCATATCTGTATGTATTTAAAAGGCGCTGAGTGAGAGGTGGTGAGATAAAAATGCCAAGTAAAACAGCTAACCGAAAGTATAGTGAGTGTGTATGCCGCTTTTAACGACGGCTTTTGAGCCGAGGCCACGTCACGTATATAGCATTGCAAAGTCATTGCCGTATTATTGCAAGGTTTTGCAAAAAACTACTATATCTAGGGGTTGTTTTATTATTTCGCACAATATAGCGTAAAAAAATTTGTAATTCTAGCTTGTATTTTTTTCAATTTTTTGCCTATTTTTTTGCAAAAATGCTAGACGCTTGATTTTATTAGCAGTTCATCAAGTCAAGCAAAAAGATAAAAAATTTGTAATTATTAAAATCAGATGGGTTGATGAATGCGTAGTCATTGTCATAAAAATTTGCAAAATTTATGCTATAGTCGAACTATAGTCAAACCATCAAAACGATTTTGTAATCGTGGTTTTTATAAAATTAATCAACAAAAACAAAAGGACGGACAATGACAATTTTTAGTAATTTTACCTATGAGGAATTAACTATCGGGCAAACTGCCAGCATGACCCGCCAAGTGACCGCAGATGATGTCAAAGCATTTGCGCTTGTTACCCATGACTACAACCCTGCGCATCTCGATAATGAGTATGCCGAGCAGAGCCAGTTTAAAGGCGTGATTGCGCATGGTATGTGGACAGCCGGTCTATTATCAGCCTTGATTGGTACCAAATTTCCAGGCTTGGGGACAATTTATCTGAACCAAAGCTTGTCGTTTCGTCGTCCTGTGCATATCGATGATACTTTAACCGCGACCTTGACCGTGAAAAGTAAAGACGATAGCAAAAAATGGGTGGTGTTAGATTGCCAAGTGACCAATCAAGAGGGTAAAGCGGTAGTGACAGGCGAAGCGCAAGTAATTCCCCCCACTGAAAAAACCAGCCGTGAAGCGGTCAAATTAGATGATTTTACCCTGCGTCAAACCTTCACAGAATAATCAGTCGGTATAAAATAGACAACATCAAAGTGTTGCAGTTATTGACGACAATTATTTGCTACAATAAAGCCAAGAAATTCTTTGGCTTTTTTTATAATTTTTTGATAGCAGATAAACCATGAAAACATTAACGCCTGAACAACAACAAATTTTAGCCAATGTCAAAATGCCTGACGATTGGAAGCACGCCTTGGCGACAGAACTAACGAGCAGCAATATGGATAAGATTCGCCAGTTTTTGCGAGATCAATATCATGCGCAAAAAGTGATTTATCCATCGGGTAGTCAGATGTTCAATGCGTTTAATTTGACGCCTTTGTCGCAGGTTAAAGTAGTGATTTTGGGTCAAGACCCGTACCATGGCGCAGGACAAGCGATGGGGTTATCTTTTTCTGTACCCAAAGCTATTCCCAAACCCCCGAGCCTACAAAATATTTTACGAGAGCTTGCCGCCGATTTGGGTATCGCCCCGTCAAAACATGGCGATTTGACCCATTGGGCAACCCAAGGGGTGCTGCTACTCAACAGTATGCTATCTGTAGAAGCAGGGCAGGCAGGCAGCCATCAACGTATTGGCTGGGAAACATTCACTGATGCAGTGATTGAGGCTGTCAATCAGCACTGTGAGCACTGTGTCTTTATCCTATGGGGCAGTTACGCGCAGAAAAAAGGCCGTTTTATCGATACCTCTAAGCATTTAATCATTACAGGCACGCATCCGTCACCGCTTGGTGCCAATCGGGGTGGTTTTTTTGGTACCCGTCCTTTTTCCAAAGCCAATGATTATCTGATGGCGCACGGCAAAAGCCCAATAGATTGGCAGTTGCCACAGTAGTTTGGGTGGTATCATAAATGAATGCAAGTGAACATAACTGTTGTGACAGCGGCTTTTGTGACAGCGATGAGACCTTTATGCAAGCGGCGCTTGACGTTGCAGCCGAGGGCGGAGAGAGGGGCGAAGTGCCAGTGGGTGCGGTGATTGTGCATCAAGGCACCATCATCGCCAAAGGCTACAATCAACCGATTTTAAGTCATGATGCCACGGCCCACGCCGAAATAGTGGCAATAAGGCAGGCATGTCAATATTTTGACAATTACCGTCTGCCAGCGGATTGTGAACTGTTTGTCACGCTTGAGCCTTGCACCATGTGTCTAGGAGCGATTATTCACGCCAGAGTGTCGCGCTTGGTGTTTGCAGCGACAGAGCCGAAAGCAGGCATGATTGTCAGCCAACAGGATTTTAGCCAAGTGGCGTTTTATAATCATTTTTTGACCGTAAAACAAGGCGTGATGGCAGAGCAAAGTCGCGCGTTGTTGCAGGATTTTTTTCGCCATCGCCGTGAGCAAAAAAAACAACTGCGCCAGCAGTTAAGGGCAAACCAATAACCAATAACCAATAACCAATAAGTCTCTCAAAACTATTCTTTAAAATCAAAACTATTCTTTAAAATAAAAAACATTGCATAAAAAAAGGCAACCCATCGGCTGCCTTGTTTGACGCAAAAAACAGTTAGATTTTAAGACTTAAGTATTTTCGATGAGGTTATGACGCTTTTGACGTTAACGCTTTTGGCACTAAACAGTTACGCTGCATCAAAAAGCCTTGCCAGCCAAAAAAGCTAAAGTTACGGATATTGGCATGGTTTGTACCTTTTGGCTCTGCTTTAACACTGTCATAGTGCTCAGCAAACAGTTTTAGCGTATCTTGTTGGGTCAAATGGTTGAGTAGCGCAAAGCCGAATACTTTCGCACTGCCTTCATTTTCGCCAGCCGCATTATGTACTTCGCCATTGACAAACTCAGTTGGGCGATAGTCATAGTAACTATCGATAATAGCCAGTACGGAAGCAAAATCTAGCGATTTGTTTTCTAATTTAGCTAATAGTTTTGATAGTTCTAGCTTATCAATAGCGCTCATAGTTACTCCAAAAGTCAAAATAGCGACCGTCATTAACGATTAAAATAATCGTCCTCAAACGGATCAAAAGCTGGGTTAAAATTACTGTTGGTCTGACCAAAACCGCGGTTTTCCACACGGTTTTCTAAATGACCCATTTGCTGACCGCTGTTGCGCGGTTGAGAGGGTTTGCTGCGCCCTTGGGGAAAGGCCTCATGACTGGCTGCCCCAAAACCACTGCGGTCTTGACCCATTCTATCATGGGCGGCAAAATCGACTGGGTGATTATCATAACCCATGCGTTCATGCCCAGTCCGTTCATGCCCAGTTCGTTCATGTAGAATTCTTTGATAAATCTCTTCACGGTGTACGGCAATGTCTTTTGGCGCATTGACGCCCAGTCTGACTTGGTTACCTTTTACACCCAGTACGGTGACACTGACTTCGTCACCTATCATTAACGTTTCGCCAACACGGCGAGTCAAAATTAACATGCGTCACACTCCTTATGTCGCAACAAGTACCATCAATGTCCTATGATGATTCAACGATAAATTAGCTAAATTCGTCAAATATATTATCATGTATCATTGCCCAATGATACGTTAAAGACAGACTGCAAGGGCATAATTTAAGCCAACTCATCATGCTTGGCGGCTATTTGCCAACAGTCAAAATAGGCATTGAGGGGTCAGTTGCGTTTGTGCCCAATAAACGAGATGCCATTATAAACGAAATGCTGAAGTAAAAAAAAGGTTAACACCCGCAAAACGCAGATATTAACCTTGTTTTTGTGGAGAATTACAAATTTCTTATAATCCAGCAACCTTGCTTTCACCGTCTTCACGGTCAAGACCAAAAGCGGTATGTAAAGCTTTAACCGCTTTTTCCAGTTGTTCTTCTTGAATCAGTACCGAGATTTTGATTTCGCTGGTAGAAATCATTTGGATATTGATGTTGTTTTCTGCCAGTGTTTCAAACATTTTGCTTGCCACGCCTGCATGTGAACGCATCCCAACACCCACTAGTGATACTTTAACCACTTTGTTATTGCTCACGATTTCTTTGTCGCCAATCTCAGCAAGATTGTCACCCAAAATCGCTAGGGTTTTATCAAAATCCCCACGGTTAACAGTAAAGGTAAAGTCGGTCAATCCGTTTTCTGCGATGTTTTGGATAATCATATCGATTTCGATATTGGCAGCACTGATGGGGCTTAAAATCGATGACGCAATACCAGGACGATCAGGCACTGCTAAAATAGATACTTTAGCCTCGTCACGGTTAAAGGCGATGCCCGAAATAATTGGTTGTTCCATGCTGTCTCCCTCATCGGTGGTAATTAATGTACCTACATTCTTTTTAAAATCATCATCGAATTTACCATCGGCGTTTTCATCAAAACTGGATAAAACACGCAGAGGTACTTGGTATTTTCCGGCAAATTCAACCGAGCGAATTTGCAACACTTTTGAGCCAAGGCTTGCCATTTCTAGCATTTCTTCAAAGGTAATTTTTGATAATTTTTTGGCTTTTGGTGTCACCCGTGGGTCGGTAGTATACACGCCGTCGACATCGGTATAGATTTGACATTCATCGGCAGATAAGGCAGCAGCCAGCGCAACCCCGGTGGTGTCCGAGCCACCACGACCTAAGGTGTTGATGTCTCCTTTATCATCCACGCCTTGAAAACCCGCCACCACAACGACCATACCAGCATCGAGTGCGGCGCGAATCTGACTATCATCGATATGTTGGATACGAGCTTTGGTATGACTATCATCGGTACGAATCGCCACTTGTCCGCCCGTCATTGACTTGGCGCTCACACCGATTTCATTTAATGCCATAGCAAGTAAAGAAATCGATACTTGCTCACCGGTTGACACCATTTGGTCGTATTCACGAGCGTTTGGTTCTTTACTGATTTGACGTGCCAAATCAATCAAGCGATTGGTCTCGCCACTCATGGCAGAGACGACAACCACCACCTGATGACCATTGTCATGCCAACGTTTGACGCGCTGTGCCACATTTTTGATACGTTCGATACTACCCATCGACGTACCACCGTATTTTTGTACGATTAAAGCCATTGTCAATACACCCTATAATTATCGCGCACGTTGTTTGAATCGCTATCCAAGACTTGCCATACCAAGTGCCTGATGGATTGCTTAGTAGATTGTTTACAATGTCACGAGACGTAAATTAAACGGTACTTTATACCATATTTGTCAATTTTGGGGCAAGGCAAAATTGCCAAAAATCCCCAAATGACTGGCTGAAAATTGGATGGGTATTATGAACCAAAAGTTATCAGTTTAGGCAATCGGTTGTAGGGGTAGGGTTAAAGCGCGTTGCACGGCAGGACGGTCATGCAGGTTTTTTGCCCAGCGTTGTAGGTGGGTGTAGTTTTGCACTTGTAAAAACTCGCCAGCGTTATACAATTTGCCCAGTGCCAACTGTCCATACCATGCCCAAATCGCCATATCCGCGATACTGTAGTCATCACCTACCATAAACGTGTGAGTCGCTAAATGTTGGTCGAGTAAATCTAATTGGCGTTTGGTTTCCATGGTAAAGCGATTGATAGCATATTCAAACTTCTCTGGGGCATATGCATAAAAATGCCCAAAGCCGCCACCGACATACGGCGCAGCGCCCATTTGCCAAAACAGCCATGACAAACATTCGGCACGTTTGGCGGTGTCTGCTGGGATAAACTGCCCAAATTTTTCGGCAAGGTATAGCAAAATAGCGCCTGATTCAAACACTTTAATCGGTGGATTAACGCTGTTATCCACCAGTGCGGGGATTTTTGAATTGGGATTGATGGCAACAAAATCTGAGCCAAATTGGTCGCCATTCATGATGTCGATTTTGAAGGCGTCATACTGTGCGCCCTCAATACCGAGCTCTGCCAATTCTTCAAGTAAGATATTGATTTTGATGCCGTTTGGGGTGTTTAAAGTGTAAAGCTGCAAAGGATTGTTACCAATCGGTAAATGTTGCTCGTGGGTCGCTCCTGCGGTGGGGCGGTTGGTACTGGCAAATTTGCCACCGTTTTGGCTATCATTTGTCCAAATTTTTGGGGGCTGGTAATGATTGTCCATGATGTTTCCTTGTTGATTATAAGTATTTTAAAGCGCTAGGCGTTTTTTTAGATGTAGTTTTAATTAAGCAAGTCGCTCAGACAACCAATTTGGTAGCGCTGCTAATACGCCTGGCAATCCTGCCACATCAGTTGCGCCGCCTTGGGCAAAGTCAGGTTTACCGCCGCCTTTACCGCCAAGCTGCTCGCTTAAGTGTTTGATGATATCGCCCGCTTTGATTTTGCTGGTTAAGTCTTTGCCGACACTGGCAGTCAGCGCAATTTTATCGTCAGCCACGCCCGCGAGCACCACGATGCCATCATGTAATTTTGACTTCATGTCATCGGCAATCGTGCGTAATGCTTTACCATCCATGCCTGGTAAGCTTGCAATCAGCACTTTTTGCCCTTTGATGTCTTGCACATTGTTGATTAAGTCTTTGGCTTGGCTGCTGGCCAATTTTTGCTGCAAACGCTCAAGCTGTTTTTCAAGGTCGCGTGTTTTGTCGGTCAGTTGATTGACACGATCGGCGATTTCGTCGCGCTTCGCTTTGAGCTGACTGGCAAGTTGATTGAGCTGTTTTTCACCTTGCTGCACATATTTGACTGCGCCCATGCCTGTCACCGCTTCGATACGGCGAATGCCTGCCGCGATACCTTGCTCACTGACGATTTTGAATAAGCCGATATCACCCGTGCGTTGTACATGCAGACCTCCACATAGCTCGATGGAGAAAGGCTTGCCGTCTTTATCTACCGTACCCATCGACAATACGCGAACCGTGTCACCATATTTTTCACCAAATAGCGCCATCGCGCCTTTGTCTTGCGCTTGCGCCATGCTGAGCATTTCTACAGTGGCAGGCTGATTGGCAAGGATTTGTTGGTTAACGATGTTTTCAATGGTGATGATGTCTTGCTCAGTCAAGGCTTTGTCATACGAGAAGTCAAAACGCAACACTTCACTATTGACCAATGACCCTTTTTGGGTGACACCTGTGCCAAGATGCTCACGAAGGGCAGCGTGCAGTAGGTGAGTGGCGGAGTGGTTTTTGGCACTCATGGCGCGTACTTGGCTTGCCACGCGTGCTTCGCTTGATTGACCCTGGCGAATACTGCCCATTTTAACCACGCCATAATGGATGATGGCTTGACCAGATTTTTTGGTGTCTTGGACTTCAAATACGCCGGTTTCGGTTTGGATGTTACCCAATTCACCCGCTTGACCACCGCTTTCAGCATAAAAAGGCGTTGCCGATAATACGATGACGCCTTCATCACCTTCATGCAATTGTTCAGCAGATTTGCCCTCAAAGTATAAATGGGTGATAGTGCTGCTGTGTTCTGCTTTGTCATACCCCAAAAATTCAGTGGCACTGTCAACTTGAATCAATTGGTTATAATCAACGCCAAATTTACCTGCTTCACGGGCGCGGGCGCGTTGCTGCGCCATGCCTTGCTCAAAACCAGCTTCATCAATGCTGATGTCGCGTTCGCGCACGATGTCGGCCGTCAAATCGGCAGGAAAACCATACGTGTCATACAGTTTAAACACCGTTGCACCCGATAAAGTATCGCCAGATTTTAAGCTATCTAATTCTTGTGATAGCAGTTTGAGACCTTGTGATAAGGTTTTGGCAAATTGTTCTTCTTCTTTTAAGATAGCTTGCTCAATGTTGGCTTGCTGTTCACGAAGCTGTGGGTAGGCATCGCCCATGATTTGGGCCAGTGGCGCGACGAGCTTATAAAAGAAGTTGTCATTAGCGCCTAATTTGTTGCCATGACGAACCGCGCGGCGGATGATACGACGCAGCACATAACCACGACCTTCATTGCTTGGCAGTACGCCATCTGCAATTAAAAAGGAAACCGAGCGGATATGGTCAGCAAGCACTTTGAGTGATGGCTCAGACTGTAAGTCAATATCGCTTGGCAAGCCAATCACTTGCGCCGCGTGCTGCATGAGATGGGTAAATATATCAATTTCATAGTTGCTGTGCACGCCTTGCATGATGGCACTAATACGCTCAAGCCCCATTCCCGTATCGACACTTGGCGCAGGCAGTTTTTCAAGGGTGCCGTCTTTTTGGCGGTTAAACTGCATAAAGACGTTGTTCCAAATCTCGACAAAACGGTCGCCGTCTTCTTCAGGTGTACCTGGCAGACCGCCCCAAATATGCTCGCCGTGGTCATAAAATACTTCGGTACAAGGACCACAAGGACCTGTGTCACCCATTGCCCAAAAGTTATCCGATTGGTATTGACCGCCTTTATTATCACCAATACGGATGATGCGTTCGGCAGGCAATCCCACCACGTTATGCCAAATATCAAAGGCTTCATCATCGGTGTGATACACCGTCACGTAAAGTTTATCTTTGGGTAGTCCAAGCCACTTATCCGATGTCAAAAACTCCCAACAAAATGGGATGGCTTGTTGTTTAAAATAATCACCAAACGAAAAATTACCAAGCATCTCAAAAAACGTATGGTGACGGGCGGTATAGCCGACATTGTCAAGGTCATTGTGTTTACCGCCTGCGCGCACACATTTTTGCGACGATACCGCACGTTTATAATCGCGTTTGTCTATCCCTAAGAACACATCTTTAAATTGGTTCATACCGGCATTGGTGAATAGCAGGGTAGGGTCATTGTGTGGGACTAGGCTCGATGATGCCACTGGGGTATGACCATTTTCGGCAAAATAATTGATAAAAGCTTGACGTATATCGGCTGAAGAAAACGGACGGCTCACAGCGGCTCCTTAAGAGTTTTCAAAATTAAATTTGGCATATATTATCAAAAAAATGTAAACATTGTATTTTAGCAGAATTCATCCGATGTGGATAATGCTTTTATAAACCGCGCCTTTTAACAACCACACTTTTTATAAAACGCACCTTTTGAAAACCCTACATGGCATCTAAAACCGTGGGCGTAAAGTATGGGGCTTGCAACGTTTTTTATGGCGCTAAAAAAAGACCGATAAGTAGCATCGATCTTTTTGATAAGTCTTTTTTGACAATTTTTTTTATAGCAATGTAGTTTGGAATAAAAATTACCGCTCTACTTGACTGACATCACGCACCGCGCCGGTATCCGCGCTAGTAGTCATCGCTGCATACGCCCGCAAGGCGGCTGACACTTGGCGTTCACGATTGACAGGTTTCCAAGCTTGTTTGCCACGGCTCATCATCGCTTCTCGGCGTTTTTCCAGTTCGGCAAAATCAACCGCCAAATGAATCGAGCGATTAGGGATATCAATCTCGATGGTATCGCCTTCATAGACCAAACCGATGGTGCCACCTTCAGCGGCTTCTGGGCTGACGTGACCGATGGATAAGCCCGACGTACCCCCAGAAAAACGACCATCGGTAAGTAGCGCACAGGCTTTACCCAGACCTTTTGATTTTAGGTAAGACGTCGGATACAACATTTCTTGCATACCCGGACCGCCTTTTGGACCTTCATAGCGAATCACCACGATGTCACCTGAGACAATTTGGTCTGCCAAAATCGCTGCCACGGCATCGTCTTGACTTTCAAACACACGGGCACGACCGGTAAATTTTAGGATGCTGTCATCCACGCCCGCTGTTTTGACGACACAGCCACGTTCAGCAATATTACCAAACAATACTGCCAAACCACCGTCTTGCGAGTAGGCAAATTCTTTGCTGCGGATACAGCCAGATTCGCGATTGACATCAAGATTTGACCATTCATTGTTTTGGCTAAAGGCTTGCGTGGTGCGTACCCCACCTGGGGCTGCAATATACCGCTCACGTGCCTCAGTATTATCAGGATTCATGATATCCCATTGGCTAAGCGCCGCTTTGAGTGAAGCACTATGAACGGTGGGGACATCGGTTTGCAGCAGGTTTGCGCGATCAAGCTCGGCTAAAATTGCCATCACACCCCCAGCGCGGTGCACGTCTTCCATATGGTATTTTTGTGTCGCCGGGGCAACTTTCGATAGACAAGGCACACCGCGGCTTAGACGGTCAATATCCGCCATTTTAAAATCTACTTGGGCTTCATGGGCAGCGGCAAGCAAATGTAGAATCGTGTTGGTTGAGCCGCCCATGGCGATATCAAGGCTCATGGCGTTTTCAAATGCCGCTTTGGTCGCAATTGAGCGTGGCAATACGCTGGCGTCATCTTGCTCATAATAACGTTTGGCAAGTGCCACGATGCGGCGACCTGCTTCTAAGAATAAATCTTTACGTTTGGCGTGAGTGGCAAGTAACGAGCCATTACCAGGCAGGGATAAGCCTAAGGCTTCGGTTAAACAGTTCATCGAGTTGGCAGTGAACATACCTGAGCATGAGCCACAAGTTGGGCAAGCAGAGCGCTCGGTTTGTGCCACATCTTCGTCACTAATCAAGTCATCTGCCGCATCAATCATGGCGTCGACTAGGTCAAGTTTGCGAATTTTTTCACCCAATTCATTCATCACGGTTTCATGGGTGGTATGTCCATCGCCCAACGTGGATGCCAACACTTTGCCCGCTTCCATTGGACCGCCCGACACAAAAATCGTTGGGATATTAAGGCGCATCGCTGCCATCAGCATACCAGGGGTGATTTTGTCGCAATTGGAGATACAGACCAGCGCATCGGCGCAGTGAGCATTGACCATATACTCCACACTATCGGCAATTAAATCACGACTTGGCAAGCTATAGAGCATACCCGAGTGACCCATGGCGATACCGTCATCCACCGCAATGGTGTTAAATTCTTTGGCAACACCACCTGCCGCTTCAATCTCGCGGGCAACCAACTGACCCAAGTCTTTTAGGTGTACGTGCCCGGGTACAAACTGGGTAAACGAGTTAGCAATCGCGATAATCGGTTTGTTAAAGTCCTCATCTGTCATACCTGTTGCACGCCAAAGTGCGCGTGCACCCGCCATATTGCGGCCAGACGTGGAGGTTTTTGAGCGATATTGTGGCATGGTTGTTCCTTATTTCTAACAGTCAATACAAGTGATAAATTTAGCACTTAGTGTACTCTGTCTCGACCAAAAGGGCTAGTCATGGCTCATGATAGATAGTTATAATTGGTTTTAAAGAATGGCATATTAGCCACCCTTATCATTGCTATATTACAGCTATCACTCAGCCGTATCTATCAACAGTATCTAATAAAAACTCATCAAAAGGATTTTATTTTGACCAATCCCACCTTAAGCATTACGGATGTCGTCCGACAAAGTCTGGTATTTTTAAGTAAAGATAGCCTAAGCAAACATGATTTAAGCAAAGATAGAAATACCGCATTAACAAATCAACCATTCACCGGGCTGATTATTGGTAATGACACGCAGTCGGCTTTTAGCCAAATTCAAGCCATTGATGAAGCTATTGATCATGCTGTAAGTTGGGAAGCGTTTGATTATCAAGATTTTATCGCACATCGGTTTGCCAAACGCTATGACTTGGCAGTGATAA
Source organism: Moraxella osloensis (assembly GCF_001553955.1). Taxonomy (NCBI): domain Bacteria; kingdom Pseudomonadati; phylum Pseudomonadota; class Gammaproteobacteria; order Moraxellales; family Moraxellaceae; genus Faucicola; species Faucicola osloensis. Next base: position 590,219 of record NZ_CP014234.1, on the reverse strand, counting down.
TTTTATCAAAAGATAGCGCTATCGATACTCAAATCATTCAGCGCTGTCGCGACTTGTTTGCCAAGCATTGTTTGGTGGTACAAGACTTATCTCAACCAGCAACAGGTGTGGATGTAGTGAGCTTTGGCTTTAGCCGATTACATGAGCAGCCGATTGTGGAAAATGACCAAGATCACCATGCAACCAGCTACCAAGTATGGCAATTTAATTTGTTTGACTATAAACATTTGCCAGATTGGTTTAATAGCAAGTTTTGGGCAAACCCTGAATTATGGAATAAATTTCGCTGGTAGCGGTTTTAGACAAAAATTTAAATATCACTTTTTTAGAAATTACTGTTTTAGACAGCTGGTTTTGTTATCATTAATCTTATGACCGGTGAATTTTTTTAAGCTATTTGTTTAAGCCAAAAATTAAACTGCTTTAAGAATTTTAAGAAAAGTTGGCTAAAATTTACAGTAACACTGTTTACAAAAAGCGCTAGATTGATTTACTCTATCGAAAAGTAACAAACAAAATAGGTAAACGTGTTAAATAATAATTTTTGAGGAAAGACTATGAAATTAACGATGCTAAAAGTAGTAAGCGCTGCTGCGATGATGGCAACCATCGCCTTAACAGGGTGTTCTGCCAAACGTACTGGCACGTCTGAAGTGGTGGTTGCGCCGATGGGCGTGCCCGGTGGCGTAGGCTACTATAACGGTGGCGCTGTGGTAACAAACTCAACATCAGTCATCACCGCCGCGGGCGGGAATCCCAATGTGGTGTATTTTGACTTTGATAGCAGTGAAATCGACGCTCAAGGTCAAGCCGTGTTAAATCAACAAGCGCAATTCTTACAAGCCAATCCAAGCGCCCGTGTCGTCATTGCTGGTCACACCGATGAACGTGGTAGCCGTGAATATAACCTGGCATTGGGTGAGCGCCGTGCCCAAGCCGCACAGGCCTACTTAGCAACGTCAGGGGTATCAGCTTCACGTATGGAAGCCATCAGCTATGGTGAAGACCAACCTGCCGATCCGGGTCATGACGAAGCGGCATGGGCAAAAAACCGCCGTGCAGAAATTTCTTACTAAGTATTTCTTAGTGAGTAAAAGACAAACAAAAAAACCTGTTGATTCAACAGGTTTTTTTGTGGTTAAAAGCAGCTTATTTTACCAGTTGTACGGTACCGTTGGCAGTGACGGTAATGGTGCTATCGCCCGCTTGAAAGTTTTGGTCAGCAACTTTGGCACTGGCGGCTTCTAGCATCATTACACTGCCATACGCACGCGGTGCACGATAATCGCCCCCTTGACTAAACTCCAACGAAACTAACTGATAGCCTTTTGCGCCCCACACAGGCAGCAGCGTTTGCGCTTGGCGCTGGAAGTTTTTGGAAGCTTCCATCATCAATTCTTGCTCGGTGGCTTTGCGCGCGGCATCAGACACACTAAAGTCTAATCCATCAAGCGTCATAAAACTTTGCAATTCGGCAATCAATTTGCTCGCGGCAACTGTGTCGGTGCTTTTTAAATTCAAGCTTGCAGTCCCCGTCCAACCAATGATTTTTTGGTTTTTATCATATTGCGGATAGGTGGTTTGGTTGCCCGTACTGACTTGCACTTGTGGGTATTTTTTGGCAATGGCAACCGCTTGGTTTAATGTGGTAGCGATTTGATTAGCCACCTCACTGCTTGATTTGTTTTGCACAGTTTTGCTAAGGGTAGCATTGATTTGGTCATTGCTGACTTTTTTACTCGCTGAGGCAGCAAAGTTAAGCAAGCCATAGTTTAAAGTATTGTTCATTGATGAATTCGCAGGGGATGGGTTCACAGGGTAGGTAGCGGCTGAAACACTGGTAAAAGGTAATAGCGTCGCCATAGCAAGCAAGCTGGCTGCAATACCTTTGGTCATTGTATGATTGGGATGATTATTAGTTGCGGTGCTTAAATGTGTCATAGTGTTTCCTATTGTTTTTTTCCTAGTTTTTCTTTATATGGGTTGGCATAAATCTGTTGCTGATCAAACTATATTAGCTTACTCAATATGTTGTTGACTGGGCATTATAAAATATTTTGTAACATTTACAGCGGAAGAATTGTAGAAAAAGGTTAAGAAGTTCGACAAAAATTTACCGAAATGTTGCTCGGTGAGGGTTTAGCGTGTGTAAAAGTGAAATAAATACAAAAATTTGGCGTATACGATAAAAATAGTTTGCATTTAGCTGCCAAATTCTCTAGAATACCGCTTCGGTAACCCCATTGGTAGCTTCGCAACTAGCTGCTGTGAACCCCGCCAGGACCGGAAGGTAGCAACGGTAGCAGCCAGCCAGTGTGCCGAAGATGTGCTAGTGGGGTTATCACTTTTTTAAGTAGGTGTTTTTGATGCCTATTTCACTTGGTAAGTTTTTTAATTGCGAAAGAAAACTGACCAATAATGACTCATATACGCTACCTAAACGCTAAGAGCAACGTCAATTTTCCAATTAATCTAGCTTATCTATCTGCCTATATATCAAGCGCGCCACTATAAGCGCTGATAATCTTCCGATGATAACCTAATATTTAGCATTGTATTTTTTTAAGCATTCTTGTGAGTGCCGCGATACGAACTTTTTGATGGTTTTACTGTTTCAAAAGTTTTGATAAGTCTGACAGTAGGTTTTGTCGCTATTTTTATAGTGAAAAAAATAAGTCTTACAGACACGATTACAATGCTTTAAAGCGATTAACACGATATTTGTGATTAATGATAGCTGATAATTTTGCCTATTCATTTTGCTTATCCATTTTGAAAGTGCAGTCAGCTTGAGGGCTTTTGCTTGTTGCGTGTTTTCAATCAAGGTTACCACCGACACTTTGATTAACTTATTTTTTAAGGACTTACATGACTGATTTTAATTCAACCACAGATTTTACTGATAACTCAATCGATAATTTTTTTAGCCATAGCAATAGCAATAGCAATAGCAATAGCCAAGCCAACAGCAATCAGCCTACTGACAACACCCCAGTTGATGACACAGAAGCAACTGCCACAACGGATGTTGTAGCGACTGATACTGTAGCAACGGATGCGCCAACGACTGACGATGCTAACCCTAGCGAAAATGGTTTTACTGCATTGGGTCTTTCAGGTTCATTACTAAAAAGTATTGTCGCAACCGGTTATACCATACCAACGCCTATCCAAGCGCGCGCGATTCCTGCTGCATTGGCGGGTCGTGATTTGCTGTTGTCAGCACAAACAGGTAGTGGTAAAACTGCCGCGTTTGTATTACCAATTTTGCATCAATTAAGCGAACTACAAGCCAAAGAAAAAGCGGCAGAAAAAACCGCAAATGGCAAACGTGGTCGCCAACAGCCAAAAGTCGTACAAGCGTTGATTTTGACACCGACGCGTGAGCTGGCTAACCAAGTACAAGACAGTATCCGCAAATATGGCTCAGCCATGAAAGATTTGTACAGTGTGCCACTGGTTGGTGGTGCGGCATACAGTGGGCAAATCCGTGCGCTAAAAAAAGGCGTGCAAATCATCGTGGCGACGCCGGGTCGTTTGCTAGATCATATCAACGCCCAGCGTGTGAATTTATCTGATTTGACCATGTTGGTACTTGATGAAGCAGACCGTATGCTAGACATGGGTTTTGCCGATGATATCAATGCGATTTTGCAAGCCACACCCGCGCATCGCCAAACCATCATGTCATCTGCGACATGGGATGGTCCAGTCGGTAAAATCGCTGAAAGCTTTACCAAAGACCCAGAGCGTATCAACATCAAAGTTGAAACCGCACACATCGATGAAAAAGTGTACTTCTGTGACAACTTTGACCACAAAAATAAATTATTAGAGCAGCTGATCTGTGACCCAGAGCGTGGTCAAGCGATTATCTTTACCGCGACCAAACGCAGCAGTGAAGAAGTCGCTGAGCGCCTACAACAATGGGACCACAAAGCCTGTTATCTGCATGGTGACTTGCCACAAAGCAAGCGTAATCGTATCGTTTCAGATCTACGCAGTGGCAAATTTGACATCGTGGTAGCAACAGACGTGGCAGCACGTGGTCTTGATTTACCCAACATTACCCATGTATTCAACTATGATTTACCGCGCCAAGTAGAAGATTATGTGCATCGTATCGGTCGCTCAGGTCGTGCCGGTCGTACTGGTATTGCTATCAACCTATGTAGCCGCGATGACCGTCGTCAATTTGGCAATATTGCCCGTTACCTAAAACGTGATATCAATGAAGCGCAAGTTGAAGGTTTAGAACCGCGTTTTGTGGAAAAATTTGAAGGTCGTGGTAAGCCTAATGGTCGTGATGGTCGCGGTCGTGGTCGCAGCGGCAGTGATAGCCGTGGCGGTCGTGATGACCGTGGCAGTCGCTCACAACGTTTTGCTGGTTCAAGTGAGAGACCTTCAAGCGAGCGCCGTTTTGCGGACAAGCCACGTTTTGACAACCAAGAACGCTATGGCAAATCAGCGAGCAACGATAGTTCGGCACGTTTTGAAAAACGTGAGCGTTTTGACAAAGGTCACCAAGGCAACAGCGATAGTCGTTTTGGGCGTGATGATGCCAGTGCGCCGCGTCGTCACCGCGATTCAGATAACCGTCATGGCAACAGTCAGGGCGATTTTCACCGCGCCGCTAAATCATCGGACAAACCAAACTTTGACCGTGATTCACGCCAAGGCAATCGTGAGCCTCGCCAAGGTGAGTATGCAGATCGTCGCCGCGATGATAACCGTAGCTTTAACAAAGATGGCTTTAAAGGCTATCAAGGTGATAAACCACGTTACAACACTGACCGTAACAGCAGTGAGCGTCATGGCGAGCGTCCTAATCGCTTTGAAAAAAATGACCGTTTTGGTGACAAACCTTTTGCCAAAAAGACCGAACGCTCTAGCGAGTTTCGTGGTGATGACCGCGCTCGCAAGCCACGTCCAATCGTAGAAGAAACGTTTGGTCAACCGCTTAAAAAACGTAGCGACAGACCATATCCGGCAAAAGAGGGTCAACGTGCGGGCAATTCACGCTCAAACGGGTTTAAATCTGAGGGTTTCAAAAAATCAGATAAACCATTTGCAGGTAAATCGTCAAGATCGGAAGGATTTAAGTCATCGTCTGACCGTTATGCTTCATCAAGCAAGCCATCCGCTAAACCGGCTGGCAAGCAAGATGGTTGGGATGCCCCAAAACGTAGCCGCCGCAATAGCACAGGCAAACCGCTATAAGTTATAAGCAGTAAAAAAAAGCACCTAATTGGGTGCTTTTTTTTGGGTAGCTTATTTTGGCTTGTCATCAGACTGGGCAAATTTTATCCGGCTGTGTAGTTTTTGTGGGGCGTTGTGTTATTGGCAAAATTCGCCAACGGTTTGATACAGTTGTTTGCATTGCTCAGGGCACAGATTTTCCATATTCAAAAACGCGTGCGGCATATCCGCAAAATGGACGAGTTGGGATGGCGCGCCTGCGGCTTGTAATACGTCATGATAGCCGATATCTTCATCACGCAGCGGACAATAACCAGCCGTTAAGTGCAGTGTCTTTGGGGCTTGATACGGCGAATGATGCAGTAGGGTAGCCATATCAGTCCAAAACGGTGAGCTGAGCTCACGGTCATCATATGCTGAAAAATAATTGTCAAAATACCAGCGGATTTTGCTAGATTCTAGTAAATAACCCGTGCCATTTTCCTCAATCGAGGGTTGTGACATGGTGTAGTCTAGACTGGCATAAATCAAAATTTGATGGGTGATAGCTAAGTCGGTGTTCACACGGTTGGCAAGCCAATCTTGCACCAAGGTGGCAGTAATTGCCCCGCCACCGCTATCACCCGCTATGATAAGCTTGCCGTTACAGCCATAGCCGACTTGCTGAAGGGTTGCTGTTAAATAAGTTAAAATCGCATGAGCATCATCAATCGCCGCAGGGTAGCGGTTTTCTGGGGCAAGGCGATATTCGGGCGCTACCACCACACAGCCTGTCGCTTCGGCCAATTTTTTATAGAGTTTATCATACACAGTGACGCTGCCTGCCATGCCACCACCGCCATGAAAATACACCATTACCGGCACGTCAACCGTTGATTGCTCATTTGGCAACGGGCAGTTACTCGGGATAAATAGCCTAAGTGGTACATTGTAACCCCGAAAATTGCTTGGCGTCACCAGCACCGTATCGATGATTTTTGCCATGTTGGGTGCGTCAGTGACAAATGCGGTTGTCAAATTGGCTAACGCTTCACGTGCGTTGATGGCATTGGGCTGAACGCCTTGCGCTAACAGATACGGAATAATCACTTGATGCAACTGTGTCAAATACGCTTGCATGGCAGCGGGCATTGGCTGTTTTAAATTCTCTGGCATAATTCAATCCTATTGATTTTAAGTTTAATTACCACAATGTGCTAAATATTACTGCAATTTCGTCATGGCTGGGTAGTTATGTTTTGAAAAATACGGATGTTTTGACAAATAGTCATGGGTCAAAAATATTACGCTCTAGGACGCCAAATTTGGCATTGAAGCGCTTTCCAATACCCCTCAATTCGCGTGATTGGGTTGAAAATTACAGTTTGAGGTTAAACTTCTTTTAACAATAAATAGCGCGCTTTAGTGCTAGTATAGGCATTTCTTTGACGGGCACTACTTTGTAAAAAGGTCACCTATGACTTCTCAAGCACAACATGCCACTGGGCATTTAGATTGTTCCAATTATTCCACTGATACTCATACGCTAATATCCAGTAACTTAACTAGCCGCAATCCACCCCATAGCCAACCGCAAAATCAACCGCCTTTTCAACAACCGCCTTCTCAACACCCGAATGCCAAACCACCGACAATGCCACCCTCATTGATAGTCAAAATCATGATTGGCATGATTGGCGCGTTTGCATTTTTGCAAGTCTATTCGATTCAAGCGATTTTGCCGATTATGATGCAAGCGTTCTCAGCGACCGAAACGCAAGTGGGCATGACAGTTGGGGCGACGGTGATTGCCATTGCCATCATGTCACCGTTTATGGGGATGTTGTCTGATGCCGTGGGTCGTAAAAATATCATTGTGGCATCCATTGCCTTTATGGCAATACCCACGATGATGATTGGGCTGTCTGACTCACTCTCTAGCATCGTTATTTGGCGATTTATGCAAGGGTTGGCGGTACCTGGCATTACAGTGGTGACGATTGCCTATGTCGGGGAAGAGTACGCGGGCAAAGAGATGGCAAAAATGATGTCCTACTATGTCTCAGGTACGGTATTTGGGGGATTTTTAGGGCGCTTTATCTTGGGGCATCTAGAAGAGCTTATCGGCTGGGAAAAAGGCTTTGTGTTCATGGGCGTGTTGACGGTGCTAGGCGCTGCCTTGGTGGCTTGGTTATTACCGCGCTCACGTCATTTTCATGCCAATCCAAACTTTGCATCGGCGCAGCACATGCTAAGTAAACATGTGCGCAACCGTTATGTGGTGACCGCAGGACTGCTTGGCGCGTGCGTGTTGTTTTCATTAGTGGGCTGTTTTACCTATGTTAATTTGCACTTGGCAGATACACCCTACAATCTATCGAGTGCTGGGCTGGCTAACATTTTTGCGGTGTATTTAATTGGGGTGGTGGTCACACCGATTGCAAGTAGTTTGATTGCCAAATACGGCGCTGCCCGTATGGTACGCGTGGCAGTGATGATTTCGATGATGGGCGTGCTGATGACACTGGCTGCGCCTATTTCTTTGGTCGTTGTGGCGCTTGCGGTGATGTCAACTGGGGTATTTATTACCCAATCGGCGACCATTACTTATATCGCGGTGAATGTCAAAGAAGGGCGGTCGCTGGCGTCAGGTCTATATTATATGGCGTATTATATCGGTGGTAGTATCGGTGCGTGGGCGTGTGGTCTGGCATATGCACAAGGTAAATGGTTATATACAGTCTATACGCTGCTGGCTGTACAAGTCATCGCTTTACTGATTGCGTTTTTTGGGTTAATTAAAATCCCAGTCAAAAGATAATCATTCATCACAACAATAAACCCCAGTCAATGGGGCTTATTTTTTTAACGGTTATTAAGTGCAAGCATTAAAGCAGTCACATATTAAAATTAGGGTACAAAGCGATCATGGTCGGGATGCTCACCAAATTCTTTACGGTATTTGGCTGAAATTTCATCCCAGATTGGCGCATTGTGTACGCCATTGGCGCGTGCATCATAGATAGGATCTTTGCCTTGTTTGACCTGTGCTTCATAATCGCGCAGTGCGGCAAACGCAGGTTTTTGCAAGAATAAGATACCAATGATGTTGAGCCATGCCATCAAACCAACACCCAAGTCACCCAGTGCCCATGCCAAGTCGGCGGTTTTTAAGCAGCTATAAATTACCACAAATAAAATCACTACTTTGAGTACAGGGATTGCCCAATTTAGCTTCATGCTACGAGTGAGATAACGGATATTGGTTTCTGCAATATAGTAGTACGCCATGATGGTAGTGAAAGCAAAGAAGAATAGCGCAACCGCTACAAACACTGAGCCAAAACCTGGCATGATGTTTTCCATCGCAGTTTGCACATAACCTGGACCTGCGGCAACGCCTTTAACCCCTTGATACAAGAAGGCTTCTTTGTTGGCTGGGTCTTGTACGTTGTACATACCAGTAATGATTAGCATGAAACCTGTCGCCGAACAAACAAATAACGTATCGACATACACTGAAAACGCTTGTACTAAGCCTTGTTTGGCTGGGTGTGACACCTCAGCCGCTGCCGATGGGTGAGGACCTGTACCTTGACCTGCTTCATTTGAGTAAACGCCACGTTTCACACCCCATTGGATGGCAAGACCCAACACAGCACCAAACGTAGAATCCATACCAAACGCAGAGCGGAAAATTAACGCTAGCACATCAGGTAATTGACCGATATGCATGATGATAATAACAATCGCCACGATGATGTAGGCAAGTGCCATAAAAGGTACAATCAACTCAGCGGAGGAGGCAATACGTTTGACACCACCAAAGATGATAAAGCCAAGTAGTGCCGCAATTACCGCGGCTGAAATGCTAGGTGCGATACCCAGTGAATTATTCATCGCTTCAGCAATCGAATTGGCCTGTACACCGGGTAACAATAAACCACAAGCGGCGATTGCCGATATCGCAAATAATACCGCGTACCATTTTTGCCCTAGCGCTTTTTCAAAATAATAGGCTGGACCACCGATAAAAAAGCCTTTATCATCACGTTCTTTATAAATCTGCGCAAGGGTTGACTCAACGAATGCGGTACTGGCACCCAAGAATGCTACCATCCACATCCAGAATAATGCACCAGGACCACCAAAGGTAATCGCCGTTGCCACACCGGCAATATTGCCTGTACCCACACGACCTGCGAGTGACATAGCGAGTGCTTGGAATGAAGACACACCCTGATCGCTACTTTTGCCGTCCATCAGCAATCGAATCATGCGACCAAAATGGCGCACTTGTAAAAAACGACCACGAATTGAAAAATATAAACCAACCAATAAACATAGATAGATTAATGCGGGACTCCATACCCAATCATTAATCGCATTGACAAAATCTTGCATAACCTTATCTCCCACTACCGTAGAAAGCTAAAATCCCATAGGATTTTTGACTATTTGCCAATTGTTTAATTTATAGAAACGATAATCTATCACCCAATAAAAGTTTCTACAAACTTGCTGAATTATTACAGTCTCCTTATCTTATAAGAAAAAATTGGTTTTGCAAATGGTAATGATAAAAATTGGCGATAAATAATGCGATAAAAAGTGATTGACTAACCTGTTTTTACCCCAAACATTTCACCGATAAAGTGGGTGGTAACCAACGCAACAACGCCCCAAATGACTACACGCACAATGGCAGGAAAAATTTTGGCACCCCCCAAATATGCCGATAACCAGCCCAAAAATGCTAATCCTATCAAGGTCACTGTGCCCAAACCGCCGACCAAATATTGCTTTGGTAACAGCCAAATACACAGCACCGGTAGCAGCGCCCCTGTGATGAAGGATAAAGCCGATGCCACGGCTGCCTGTAGGGGATTGGCGGACGCGGTATCGGTAAGTCCAATTTCATCGCGTGCATGCGCTTCTAGGGCATTGTGAGCAGTGAGTGCTACCGCAACATCATGTGCCATAACAGGCGTTAAGCCGCGCTGAACATAAATATGCGTCAGTTCTTTTAGCTCGCGGTCTGAATTGTGCTCAAGTTCATAGGCTTCTTTTGCCAAGTCCGCTTTTTCGGTGTCGGCTTGCGAAGAGACGGAGACATATTCGCCCGCTGCCATACTAATTGCGCCAGCAATCAGCGATGCCACCGCTGTCAACAGCAAGGTGTGACTGTCCACTTGTGCTGCCGCAACCCCCATCAATAGACTGGCAGTGGAAATCAAACCATCGTTGGCGCCGAGCACGGTTGCGCGTAGCCAGTTGTTGCGATTACTAAAATGCGGTTCATGATGTGCTGAATACACGGCATTGCCCTCAAAAACAAAAAAATTGACATAGATTAAAATATTAAAAAGTAAAAATAACAAAATTAGCTTAATAAATTCTTATAATGGGCTTAACAAATAATACGCTTAACAAGGCTAGATAATTTTCAGCCAAATTTTTTATCATGATTGTAGGTTGATAAGTCAGCGTCTTAGTTGGCGTGATAGTTGCCAAGCTGCCTCATCGCGCAGCTCATGCGACTGCTTGGCAGACACAGTGGCTTGTCTACCTGTGTTGAGCGATGACCATTCGGGCTTACCCCGCGCTTTTTTGAGCAAACTTGGCAATCTATCAACTGACCAAGGCGCGAGCGATTGGTTCGCCATGATGCTATCAGTCGCCGCATGACCACGATGGCGTAGCGCAGTCAGTAAGTCCATCGCTCGAGTTGCCAGTAGGGTCAGGGTAGCAGGGTCTATGTGTAGCCGTTTGATGCCACTGATTTTGTCGGCAATCGCGCTAGTGTTTGACAGTAAGCCACCTGCCAAACCACCGAGCGCCGTACCCAGCCCCAGTGATGTGCCAAGGGTGGCGACATCAATACCCAATCCAATCAGCGCGCCTGCCGCTGCACCCCCTGTGGTACGAATCCCATAACTGGCTAGTACCTCTTTATCGAACGGATCGCGGCGATATTCAGTCAGCTCAAGCGGTGTGGTGGTGACGGTATTGTCATAAAATTTATACAGGTTTAGCAATTCATCTTGCATACTGCGTTCAGCTTGTCGCACTTTTTCTTGCATTTTTTGCAAGGTAGGCAGCGGATCATCCTCCTCGTGAATGGTTTCAACAAAGGCGGCAACGTTTAATAAAAAATGCGCAATGATAATATTGGCATCATCGTACAAATCATCCCAATCGGCTTTACGACGCTCAATCAGCTGTTTGATAATTTCAGGTTGTATCAGCATGGTTTCTAAGTTTTGCCACAGTTTGATTTCATCATCAAATTCAAACGCCACTGAGTCAAACCGCGTGGATACATGTAAGTTGCGGCGCGCGAGCATCTGCTGCCACTCATTGATATTGCTATCTTGACCCTTGGTGAAGTTAAACACGGGCATGACGGGGATGGCGGACCATGACAGCACCGTCAACTCATCTTTATATTTACCGAGCACAGGCTCACGCGCATCAATCACATAGACGGCCATATCACTGGCAATCAGCTGACGAATGACCTTGGCTTCTTGGCTAAACTCGTCTTGCGCAGGCGCACTTGCCAAAAATTGCTGTAACCGCTCTACACCGTCACGGCGGGCGGCGGTGTTGTCTTCTAACCAATCAAGTAGCCCAGACGCATCTTCTAGACCGGGCGTGTCATACAGTGCCACCAAGCCTTGCCCCGTTTGGCTGTCATTGATCATGGCTTTTTCCACATGGCGGGTAGTGGCAGGCGCATTTTTGACTTCGCCAAAGTACATATCACGCAACAGGGTGCGTAGTAGCGAAGTTTTACCGGTATTGGTATGCCCCACGACCGCCAACTTTAACGCTTCATTTTCGCCAATGCTGATTTTGCGGCTGCGATAGCGGTTTTGTTCAGCTTGGGCTAATGGATGGTTGGGCGATTGCGTAGCAATGTCACCGCTTGAATGGGTCGCACTGTCAGTAGCCGTCGCTGGCAAGGTGGTATTCGCTGGCAAATAATCTTTGGCTACATCAATTGTCAATTTTTCTTGGGTGGTTATGTCTTTGTTATCCATTATTTGTTAACCTTTATGTATTCAGCGCGAGCTATTTTTGGCAAGTTCTTTTGGCAAGTTCTAGGGCATGGGTGACATGATTGAAGGCAGCTTGGGTCAGTGGATGTGCCAGCCAATCATCAAAACTATGCGCAACATCATCTATGTTTTCGCTACTATCTTCTGCCAGTTGGTCGTAATAATCCAAATAGCCTTCAGCAGTTAAAATCACCCAACCATCACTCACTGCGGATTTTTCTTCCATGGCTGTCAAAGATAGATAAAAGCCAAGCATATCAAGCATCAGCAAAATCGCGTCACTGGTGCTGTGTGGATAGCTCTCGCCCATAGCAAACATGATGTCATCGAGCGCATTTAGCGCCTGTTCGATATTAGCGGTCTGCCAAGTTTGCCTGTTTATGATGTCAAACAGGGCTTGATAGTGCGGTTTTTCACTGGCGAGTTCGTTGTCAAGCCAATCGGCTGGCAAATTTTGAACAAATTGACGGAGGAGATTTTGCACAAAAGCGCTTTGCGCTGCGAGCGTAAGCTGTGAAGCAGTTTGGGCAATGCTATTAATCACATCGGCATAGCTTGTCATGGCATTCATGGTTAATTTTCTCTTACTAAGGCAATCTGGCGTTCTGCCAACGCGGTTTCCCATTGTAGTTGACGGGCTTTGATGGTTTCAATTTCGCTCGGACTTGGCAGGTAGCCTTGATTGGCATCGAGCAGTTGCACAATCATACCGCCTTTTGCCGCGCTTGCGATATTATCGAGTTTTCGCAGAGTACCACGGTCGGGGAGTGCGAGATTGGAGATACCGACGAGCACTTGAACAGGGTTGCTTTGAAGGTAGGCAATCAGTTTTTCCAAGTCATCACGATCATCGATACGACCAAAGTTTTGCGCCGCCATGCCGACGGTTTTGGCATACCATTGCGGGTTGGCTTGCGGGTATTCGAGTAACACGGCAAGTTTATTGGCTAGGCTGATTTGGGCAGTGGGCGCGATAGGTTTTTGCTCAGCAGGGCTGTCATCGGGGTCAATCACTTTGCGCTGCCAAAAATCGATAATTTTTTGATAATACGGCTGTTTGATATCAAGCTTCATACGGCTTGAGCGTACCATTATCAGACAACATAGCCATGCGAGCAAACGTGGCACGATACCGTACATCAGTAGGCTGCCGATTAACAACATCGCCCAGCGAAACGAAATCATCTGTGGCGTGGTTTCAGGATTCATCTGAGCGGTGATAATATCTTGCGCCGTTGGCGTGGGAAAGCCTACCCAGTTGGGGAGCCAAGACATCAGCTTGACCACTTCCACCACGTTGCTGTCTTGCAGTAGGGTTGATTCCCACACAAAATTATAATTTTTGACCAATAACAATAGAATTAATGAGACCAACATCCCCGATAGACTGGCTAACCAAAACTGGTGGCTGATACGACTGACGTACCATTTGGTACCAACGTGATTAAGCTGGTCTTGATACAGTTCAACCGCCGTTTGGGTGACAACATCTTTGCCACGCACTAGGGCTGCCGGGGTAAAAAATGACCCAAAAAAACTGGGTTTGTTGCGCGGTGAGAATAGCATCCAACCGAGCCAAACCAGCAAAATAATGGTATTAAACCCTAATAAACTGGCTAGGACATAAAAAAAGTTCACTACCTGCGCTTGCATCAAGCCAAATAACGCGACAAAGCCCAAAATAAACCACAGCACAGTCAATCCCCAAATCACGCCATTGACGCGGGTATCAATGGTGGCAAGTAGCTGCGCAAGTTTACCGTCATTATCAATGCGTGAGGCACGGCGGTGCAGTTTGATCAGCGGTTCGCCCGACTCATGTTGTAGTTTTTCCGTGATAAGGATAGGGTCGGCGGCAAAAATATGCTGTTTTTCTTCCAGCCTGCGCACCAGTTCTGTGAGTTGGTCTTGGTTTGCGTACATGTTAATTTTTCAACCCTTTCATGCCAATAAAATACCGACTAAACTGATAAGCCACGCGCCCAGAGCGTCCACCCCGTTCACTGGCAAAGCGCAAGGCAGCGGCTTTTGCTTGCTCATCAAAGGGCAAACTTGCTTGCGCCAAATAATGCACGCAAATATCCAAATACACAGGCTGGGTCATGGGATGAAACGACAGCCACAGCCCAAAGCGGTCAGACAACGACACGGTTTCATCAATCGTCTCATACGGATTGACTTCATCGGTTTGCCCATTATAAATGCTCACATTGTCTTTCATCAGTTGCGGTAGTAGATGACGGCGGTTACTGGTCGCATAGACCAGTAGCTTGTCTTGCTCACTATCTAGCGCGCCATCGAGCACACTTTTGAGCGTGCGATAATTCTCATCTTGCCCATTGAACGCTAAGTCATCACAATACACCACATAATGACAGCCATGATTGGGCTGGGTTGTATGAAGGTCTCGTACCGCTTGGCGAATCGGCTCTAACATCACCAAATCATCTCGTGACACTTCGATAATACGAAGACCATCCGCTTTATACTGATTGAGCAATGCCCGAATGAGCGACGATTTTCCTGCGCCACGGGTGCCTGTCATGAGTACATGATTGGCAGGTAAGCCTGCTAAATATTGGCGGGTGTTTTGAATCAGTTTATTTTTTTGCACCTCAATACCAAGCAAATCATCCAACGTCAATCGCAAATCCACGGTTAAAGGCACCAGTTCACCGCTGCCCGTGCGGCTATTGGATTGCCAGCGGTAGGCAAGCACGCTTGAGTCAAGTTGTATGGGCTTGGGCAGCTGCGCCTGTAAAAATTGGGTGAGTAAGTGTTCTAGGTTAGTGGGTAAACTAAGATTAGCGGGTAGATTAAGTTGCGACATACAAGGGTTCTTCTGATTGGTTTTTAAGTGATTGGTTTTTAAGTGATTGGTTTTTAAGTGATGGGTTTTTAAATGAGTGGTTTTTAAGCAATTTTGCGGTATTTAATCCGTATGATAGCAAAACTCCGTTAGATTACCCATTATCTTTGTAAACACGGCAGTATAACACTGGCTTTTTGTTTACAAAAAAAATCAATTCAGTTATAAAGATAGGATTTATGATAAAATTTGTTAAGGAAGCTCAATGAATGCGCAACAAGCCATCACCTTTTGTATCAAACCTCTCACTTTTGCTATTGTCATGCTGGGGATTCACGGCTGTGCCACGCAGCCTAGCGCGAGTCAACCGCTGTCTCAACGAATATTGCAAGCCAACCAAAATTTGGTCAGTCGCCAAAGCTATGCTTATGACTATCGAGTCAATGTGGTGCGCCCGCCCTTACGTAGCGCACAAGCGTTAGCTGCAAGCCCTAATCGTTTAAAACTTATCGGGCAGCTGAGCACAGCGAAGCACCTTGATGCTCGCCAACAAGCATTGGTCACAGAGGGGGTCAATCACCAAACCCGTGAACAAAGCGAAGTGGGGCAAGTGATGGATATTTTAACCAAGCGCTTTGAGTTTGCCTCCACAGGTGTGGTAGATCTTCGCCGAGGGCAAATGTCAATCGTGCCTGAATTTCGCTACGTGCAGAACAATGCAGGGGCGTTTATCAAAGTGCCACTGGCGGCTGACTTTGCCCGCTCCAAAGTATATGCTGACTTATCGGGGCTCTCTGAGTTTGCCACCGACCCGCAATATGATGGACGCTACATTGAATATGACTATAGCAAACTGCTAAAAGATAAAAAGATAGATAAAAAAGCCTTATTCAAGGTATTTGAACAGATGTCACTGCTAAATGCCACCCTTGCCAAAGAAAGCGATTATCAGCCATTGGCTTTGACTGCTGAAGATAAAGCCAAAGGTGTGAGCCAGCGCATTGGCTACCGAATTGGCTACAATCAAATGCTAGCGGAGTATTTGCTGTTTTTCCACGTCAATAGGCGCTACCTAAAATCATTCATCAATACAGCCGATTTTGTCAAAGATGATGAGCTAAAGCAGCTTGGTAGCCTTGCTGTTAGCCCACGGTATCTGATGAAAAAAGCCTTTGACAGCCATGAGTTGGCAAGCGTTGAGGAAAAAGCGTATGAATCTGCCATGCGCCTGTATGAAGCCATTGATAAAATGCGCTCGCAATCAGATGACAGCGCTGCTGACCCAGCCAGTGCCGATGCTGCAGAGGCAATGGACAGTTTAGAGACTCAAACAGCCACCGACGAGTCAACCACAGACGAATCAACCAGTGACGAATTGGGTCAAACTGCAAAAGCCTTAGCAGCCTTTGACAAATACCAATCAGACAAATTGGTCAGTGCCGCTGCCCTGGCAAAAATCATTGACGCCAATCCGCAAGCCTTTAAAGCGCTGCAAGCTGAGATAAGCAAAGAGGCAAATAGCAGCTTTATCTCAATGGATGACGACATCCGTATCAGCTATGGACTCAACCGCCAAAATCAACTCCTCAATATGGTGGCAATGAGTGATTTGCCAGCATTTGAAAAAACCACGCTGACTACCAATCAGCCTAAGACCCAAATGCGCACAGTGGTTAATTTTTATGATTATGGCAAAGCCCGCGTCAATCCTGATATCTTCAACAAGGCAATCACTTGGCAACAAGCATCAAAAGATAACAATCTATGGGCGGCGACAAAACAATCCAAAGTCTTTGACAGTGATAAGAATTTAGAAGCCTTGTCCTATAGCCTACTCAAACAAAACAAAGGGTTTGTCGAGACCTTTGTCACCCTTTATACTTACCAGTTTGTGCTGCAAAAAGATGAAGCAAGCCTGAGTGAAATAGATATGGCGGCGCTAAACGCCGCTGCAACCAAACTTGCAAAAATACATGCTGATAATTATGCGGTCATAAATACTGATATCCGTCAGCAAGAAGCGGTTACAGACACTGATGCGTATGTCGATGAGGAACTTGCTGAACATATCGCAGGGATTGTTGATAAAACCTATCGCAATCAACAATATTTGCAACAAATTGCCAAACTTAAAGCCCAAGGCAAATCTGACGCCCAGATATTTAGCCAGTTGTATCAAACTATCAGCGACAAACCGAGCGATGTAGCCAGCGATGTAGCCAGCGATGTAGAAAGTGCACCGGCAGTGGCGGCGGAAGCTACAGCGGCAGTAGATATTGTAGAGGAAAGCGAAGAACAACAAGCTTGTTCGGTGCTGTTGGACACAGATAAACTTGATAAAACATCACGCACCCGCCTTGCCAAAATCTGTGAAAAAATCGACACAGCCACCACCCAAGAACAGGCAGCCAGCCAGCAATCTAGCTACGCTGATACTGCATCTGCATCCACGGCTGTCGATATCGCCAAGCAAACGCAGGCGCTCGATAAGTTTAATCAATTACTCGGCGAAATCGCTATCGAAGACATGCAGACCCAAGCCAAGCATATCAGCCTATCTGATGAAGATGATGAGTTAATTGAAAAACTCAAACCTCACTTTGAAGCGAGCTATGATTTTGATTATGATGCCTACAAAGCCGCCTATCAGTTGTTACTTTTGAGCCAATAATCGGGCAAACGAAGCATCAACTGCTGATGACCCATATAAAACAGATAAAAAAAAGCGGGATAACTGATGTATCCCGCTTTTTTGTACGTCAATCACTCGTGCTATTTTTAACCATGATAGGTTTATAATACGGTACGAATACTTGCCGCTTCATCGAGCATTTTATACAAGCTGTTGACTTGCTCGGCGTCTGTCAAATACACATTAGCGCGTACGGAGTGGAAACGACCGGTACGCGATGGATTGATAGTCAAACTTGCCAAATCAAATTCAGGAAATAAACTACCCAAAATTAATTTTACTTCATCGAGCAGCGTCTCTTTGTGACCCTCATGACCGATGATACTTAACGGATAATCCATGGGAAAATTCCACAATTCTGGGTGCTGGATATCCGTAGGTTTCGCCGCTCGCGTACTACATGCAGCGGCTTCCAAGTTATTAAGCGTAATTGTTTTATCGTTCATAGCATCACCTAAGGTTGTATAAATTTCTCTAGGATCTAAATGAGGGTAAAACCGATAATTTCAAGACGTTGCGGTTTGGCGTTGAAAAAAGCGCCATTTATAAACCTATCCATAACCCCATTCATAAAAAGCCACATTTATAGAAAAATTATAGAAAAATCACATTCACAAACTCGCCCATAAAAAAACCGAGAACATCATCTCGGCTTTTTTGGATGGAGAGAACATTAATCATTCTCTAAGAATGAACGTAGATGTTCAGAGCGAGAAGGGTGGCGCAGTTTACGCAGCGCTTTGGCTTCAATCTGACGAATACGCTCACGGGTCACATCAAATTGTTTACCCACTTCTTCTAAGGTATGGTCGGTAGACATATCAATACCAAAACGCATTTTAAGCACTTTGGCTTCACGTTCAGTGAGGTTGGCTAACACTTCACGGGTAGCTTCTTTTAACCCTTGTGCCGTTGCTTCATCCACGGGGCTTGAGATGCTTGAATCCTCAATAAAATCACCCAAGTGACTGTCTTCATCATCACCGATAGGGGTTTCCATTGAGATGGGCTCTTTGGCGATTTTGAGTACTTTACGGACTTTGACTTCGTCCATCTCTAAGCGTTCGCCCAATTCCTCAGGGGTAGGCTCACGTCCCATTTCTTGTAATAGCTGGCGCGATACACGGTTGATTTTATTGATGGTTTCAATCATGTGCACAGGGATACGGATGGTACGCGCTTGGTCTGCAATCGAGCGGGTGATGGCTTGGCGAATCCACCAAGTGGCATAAGTGGAGAATTTATAACCACGGCGATATTCAAATTTATCTACCGCTTTCATCAAGCCAATGTTACCTTCTTGAATCAAATCAAGGAACTGCAAACCGCGGTTGGTGTATTTTTTAGCAATCGAGATGACCAAACGTAAGTTTGCCTCAACCATTTCTTTTTTGGCGCGGCGGGCTTTGGCTTCCCCCACAGACATGTTACGTGCGACCACTTTCATTTGGTCGATGCTCATGCCAAGATTTTGCTCATGCTGCTGGATACGCCGCTGATACTGTAGCACTTCATCAAGTACGCGCTCTAACGTGTCGGCAAAGGCCGGTTTGCCTGCGATACGGTTAGGGAGCCAGTCAAGGTTGGTTTCATTATGCGGAAAGGTTTTACGGAACTCATCTTTTGGCATTTTACCGCGGCGAATCACCAGTTTCATGATGTGACGTTCGTTTTTACGCACGTCTTCATACACCTCACGCATCATATTCATGATATTGTCAGAGATGCGGCTATTGAGCTTAAACAGCATAAAGCAGTTGGCAAGCTCATTCATCGCCGCTTTTACCACCTCGCTATCACGGTCATGGGTGGCTAATAAATCATTGACCTTGGTGAACAATTGCTCTAATTCTTCAAAGCGCAGACGCACTTCTTCAGGGTCAAGACCGCTGGCTTCTTCAGTATCGGCATCTTCACTGACGCCGCCATCGACTTCTTCTATTTCATCGGCGTTTTCGGCTTCATCGTCGAGTTCATCTTTGGCTTCTTCGTCTTTGACTTTGGGTTTGATAATCGGTAACGCGATTTCTACCTCTTCGTCATCGGCAAGCGCAATGACATCAGCGGCTTCAGGGTCAAGAAAACCGGTAATAATATCAGAGATTTTCTTTTCACCTTCAAAGGTTTGGCGGTATTCATTAATGAGCATGGCCACCGTACCTGGCCAAAAGGTCATGGCATGTTGTACATCGCGGATACCATCTTCGATACGCTTAGCAATCGCAATCTCGCCTTCACGGGTGAGTAGGTCGACCGTACCCATCTCACGCATGTACATACGCACAGGGTCAGTGGTGCGACCTGGCTCAGATTCTACTGAGGCAAGTACCGCGGCGGCTTCATCAACAGCAATTTCGTCATCATCCGCATCATCGCTAAGCATAATGTCATCTTCATCAGGCGCGGTCTCAAAAATCTTGATGCCAACGTCTGTGAGCATTTGAATAATATCATCAATTTGGTCACTTTCAGTTACCGATTCGGGGAGTTGGTCATTAATCTCAGCATAGGTGAGATAACCTTGCTCTTTACCTAATTGAATCAGCGTGGCTAATTGAGAAGTTGAATGTTCGCTCATGAGGGCTCGCTTTGATATTGGTTAAAAAAATAAATAATGTAATAGCACGACAAATAAGCTAATGACTGTATTTCTTCATTTTTATCAAGGGATACACCCTGCAAATGACAGTCGAGGACTAAATAAAGATTTAGTATGGTTAAAAAGCGGTAGTCAACCTATTATTATAGCGATTTATGAGGTTCGCAGGGAGAAAATTAAAGGCAAAGCGGGTAAGTTTTCGCTTTATGCGGCATTTCGCGCAGTTTTTGGCGGGTTATTTTGGTAAATCAATCGATATCAAGCTCGATTGCCCCTCTGACTTGACAACAGCAGGGCAGGATTTCATCATCGTCTAACATCACCAGTGGCTCATTGATGTATTCGATACGGGTGTCATGGTGGCGACGGCGGTATTTGAGCTTACAAGTACCGCAGTAACCTTCAAGGCATTGGTGATTGGCAAGGATTTTTGAGCGAAGCATGCCTTGTAGCAACGTCTCGGCGTCATGCAGATAAAACTGCGTATTGTTGGTAAAAATCCATGCCATAATCGATTATATTGCCTAATTACAATTCAAAATCATCAAACGCATCATCACTCAGCTCTGCATCAATTTGACCGACTAAGTAAGAGGTGATTTCTGACTCTTGGGGCGCAACTTGTACGTTGTCTGAGGACAGCCAAGCATTAATCCATGGAATTGGGTTATTTTTAATCGCTCCAAAAATCGGCGGTAAGCCAATCGCATCCATACGCAGATTGGTAATGTACTCAACGTATTGCACCAAGATATTTTCATTCAAGCCAATCATTGAGCCATCTTTAAACAAATATTTTGCCCATGCTTTTTCTTGTTCAGCCGCGTCTTTGAAAATTTCAATGGCTTGCTGTTGGCAATCTTGGGCGATTTCTACCATGTCAGGGTCATCTTTGCCCCATTGCATCAAATTAATCATATGCTGGGTGCCGTTTAGATGAAGCGCTTCGTCACGGGCAATCATTTTGATGATTTTGGCATTGCCTTCCATCAGTTTGCGCTCAGCAAAGGCAAATGAACAAGCAAACGACACATAAAAACGAATCGCTTCTAGCACATTGATAGCCACCAAGCATAGATACAATTTGGTTTTAAGCAGGCGTAAATTAACCTCAACGGGTTTGCCATCGATGACATGACGACCCTCACCGTATAGGTTATATAGCTGAGACAGTTGATACAGCTCGTCATAGAACTTGGCAATCCCTGTGGCGCGCTCTAGGATAAAAGGATTGTCAACGATATCTTCGAATACTTTGCTTGGGTCATTGACCACGTTACGAATAATATGGGTATAGCTACGAGAATGGATGGTCTCAGAAAATGACCATGTTTCAATCCAAGTTTCTAGCTCAGGAATCGACACCAGCGGCAGCAGCACGACATTGGGACTACGACCTTGAATCGAATCAAGCAAGGTTTGGTATTTTAGGTTGCTTAAGAAGATATGCTGTTCATGCACTGACAAGTTGCTAAAATCCAAACGGTCTTTGGAGACGTCAATTTCTTCTGGCCGCCAAAAAAACGACAATTGCTTTTCAATCAACTGCTCGAAAACAGGGAATTTTTGTTGGTCGTAACGTGCCACATTGACAGGCTGACCAAAAAACATCGGCTCAAGCAATGGGTCATTTTTGGTTTGGCAAAAGATGGAATATGACATAGCGGTGAATCTTCTTCAATCAAAGTTCAGGACAAGTGGCGTAGCAGTATCAGTTAACAAATCAATCAGCTAATACATAAATCAGTTGAAAATGAGCAACAAGCCAGTGTGCTTGGCTATTATAGATAACAACATATAGAAATTGCAATCCACCCAAGGATTTGATTTTTAAGGGTAAAATTTATAAGGTATTGAAATATATACATATTTGCATATGAAAAAAATTAGTAATTAAATTCATTGACATTTGCAAATCTATATATTGTGTTTTTATTTTACCACGCAATAAAAAAGACGACTATCAAAGCCGTCTTTTTTATCTGATAGGACGATTAGCCAAGATAGGCATTGTACATCCACACCAATTTTTCTTGTTCTTGCACATAGGCAGTCAATTGGTCGGCAGTACCTTGATCGTCATCTTCGTCCGCTAGGTCAATGATTTCACGTTCTTTAGCGATGGTCATAGTCAGACCCGTTAAAATACCTTTCACACACGCCACGCCGTCAGAGACGTTTTTATCTTCTTTGATGCTTGAGATTTTTAAGAAATCGCTATAAGCATGTAGTGGTGTGCCTTGTAAGGTCAAAATACGTTCAGCAATTTCATCAATCTGGATTTGCAGCGCAGTATATAACTCTTCAAACTTCACATGGAGGGTAAAGAAATCTGAGCCACGCACGTTCCAGTGATAGCCACGCACATTAGTATAGAATATATGATAATTGGCTAATAAGGTATTTAATTGCTCAACAATGGCACTCATGTCTGCAGCGGCTAAGCTGATATCGCCTGTTTTACTTGAGGCAGATTTAGAAGCGGTAGATTTCGGGGTAGTCACTTTTTCACCTGATTTATCGGTATTGTCTAATTGTTCTGAGTCTTGTTTGGTTGCTGATTGCTTTGTAGTGGCTTGTTTTGCCATGTTGTTATCTCCTAAAATGATGATTTTTATTTGTTTAGGACTTAATTGTAAGCCTAAACAATCTGTTATTAAAATTAATCGTTTTTATCAGTACATTTAATTTTATCAATTAAAATGTACGGTATTACCCTAAAAATAATATCAAACATTTACCGCAGCTGTGTGCAAATTTGGTAAATAATTTTGCTTGCTGCCATAAAAAAAACTGCAGTTTCTTGGCTGCAGTTTTTGTGGTCATCGATAATTAGTCGTTGTCTTAATCTTAATTGTTTTCTGGGAAATATTTATCAGTCGGTTTGTCGGTTAAATCAAAACCTGGTTGTCCGATGTTTTGCTGTAAATGATGACGTAAGGTATCAATCGGGAATTTTTGGTGGGCAAGGCGTTTGGGTACGATTTGGCTGCCTTGTTGGCTTTCACCTGTTTTTGGATTTTTAACATCAAACATCATAAAGATATAATCAGGCGTTTCTTGCCAGTTGGTGACATTGTCCCATTTGATAACCGCTTGCTGCATACCGCTACTACGCACCAAAGGCTGATTGTAGCCGCGTGGCATGGCGGGCATGTTGGGTGCAGGCATGGACATCACTACCCCGTGCTGCTGTACGCCAAGCTTGATTTGCTGCATCTCTGGGGGCATGCTTTGGCTTGCCATTTGTTTTTCAAATTCTCGTTTGACATACCATTTAAGACCGTAGGTACGTGCCAGCAAATAAATCACCACACCCACGAGCATCAACCAAAAAATAATGGTGGAATAACCGTGCACAAAAATCAGACCTAAAATCGCTAGCACCACGATGACTGCCAAAATTGCCCAAGTTTTTGGGGTGATTTTGGTCAAAGTTTGGTTGTTGGCATCAAACAGCTGTAGCTGTGCTTGACGAAACTCGTCCTCAGTCAGATTCAAATCCACAGGTTGTAGGGTGTAAGGGTACAGCGCCATAAACAATTCACTCGCTATCAAACGATAGTTACAAAACGATAAAAGAAGGCTTATCTTACCCAACCTTGACCCAAAAATAAACCTAACAACGCACTTTTTGATAAATTTTTGTTTTACCGCCAATGCAGCGAGGGGCGAACGCCGACAAGCGCATACCGATAAATCGTCAATTTGCTGTGTATTTCTAGTCGCTACCGTGAAAAATCCCTGCAATCTTGGTATCATACACGCTGATATCAACAGCCATTTTGCTGCTTTAACTCAAGTTTGAACAATTTAAGGAACTTATCGCCATGATCGACCCAAAATTACTACGTACAGAACTAGACACGGTCGCCGAAAAACTTGCCAAACGCGGCTATGAGCTTGATAAAGCATTTTGGCAGCAAGTCGAAGAACAGCGCAAATCCATTCAAGTCAAAACCGAAGAATTACAAGCCAAAAAAAATGCGGGTGCCAAACAAGTCGGTTTGATGAAACGCAATGGCGAAAATACTGACGCCTTGATGGCAGAAATGGCAACCATCAGTAGCGAGATGAAACAAGCGGAAGACGCGCTCAAAGCCTTGCAAGATAAAATTCTAGCGGCAGCTTTAACCATCCCAAACTTGCCTGATGACAGCGTGCCGGCAGGTAAAGATGAAAACGACAATGTCGAAATGCGTCGATGGGGTGAGCCACGCCAATTTGATTTTGAGGTCAAAGACCATAGCGACTTGGGCGAAGACTTGGGGTTACTTGATTTTGAAATGGCGGCTAAACTGACTGGCTCACGGTTTAGCGTGCTAAAAGGTCAACTTGCCAAACTCAACCGCGCCTTGATTGCCTTTATGCTTACTACCCATACCGACAAATACGGTTATACGGAAATGTATGTACCGTATATGGTCAATGCCGACAGCCTACTGGGTACAGGGCAGCTACCAAAGTTTGAAGAAGACCTATTTAAGCTGCGCGGTGAAAAAGAGTATTACTTAATCCCTACGTCAGAGGTGCCACTTACCAATAGTGTGCGTGACAAAATCCTAGACCCCGAAACTTTGCCCATCAAAGTCACTGCACATACCCCATGTTTTCGCAGTGAAGCGGGCAGTGCAGGGCGAGATACGCGCGGCTTGATTCGTCAGCACCAGTTTGAAAAGGTGGAAATGGTGCAAATCGTCCATCCTGAGAGTTCAATGCAAGCCTTAGAGGACATGACAGGACAAGCGGAATATATCTTGCAGCAGCTTGGTTTGCCGTATCGGGTGATTGTGCTGTGTGGCGGTGATATGGGTTTTGGCGCGGTGAAAACCTATGACATCGAGGTGTGGCTACCGTCTCAGACTACCTACCGTGAAATCTCTAGCTGTTCAAACTGTGGCGACTTCCAAGCGCGCCGTATGCAAGCGCGTGTCAAAGACGGCAAAAAAACTGAGCTGGTGCATACGTTAAATGGCTCAGGTCTTGCGGTCGGTCGTACTCTGCTTGCCATCATGGAAAATTATCAAAATGCGGATGGTACGATTACCGTGCCTGAAGTGTTACGTCCGTATATGGGCGTTGATGTGATTGGTTAGTGGTAACAGTGAAAAAATAGCCAGTTGATTGACTGGCTGTTATTATCCGACTCTCAACTCTTTTTTCCAAAGCGCTATAGATACTAGGCTAATAACTTTTAGTTATAAAGTTATTAAATTTTTAGCATATTAAAATTAATAAACTACAAAAAATCGAAAGTGATGTTGGTTATCATCTAAGTAATTGAATAATTTTAAATTACAGTTTTAGTAGAGGACTCTTTGCTAGTTTATACTACTAGGTTTAATATTATAAGATGATTTTTTTTGGTAGTGAAACTAACGTAATTGCTTTGTAAGAATAAGGATAATTTATGACTGATTTTTCAATAAGAGATATTTTAACACAAATAGATAAAGGAAATTTAAGAATACCAGCTTTTCAAAGAGGTTTTGTGTGGGATGCTGAAGCAGTGGCATTTCTAATGGATAGTATTTACAAAGGATATCCATTTGGTAATATTCAATTGTGGCGCACAAAAGAGAAATTAATCTCTGAAAAAAAATTTGGACCTTTTCAATTATTTGAAAGAGATGAAGAATATCCAATTGATTACATTCTAGATGGTCAGCAAAGAATTACTTCAATATTTGGTGTTTTCCAAAATAACCTTATGCCTTCGGATGGCGAAGAAAATCCTTTTAAAATTTATTTCGACCTATCAGCGAATGAAGGTTCTCAAGATAGTCAGTTTGTATTTTTAGATAGTTCTGAAAGTGAACACGATAGGTATTTCCCGTTGAATTGTCTGTTTGATTCAATTGAATATAGATTAGAAACTGAAAAAATAAGAAATAAAACTTTAATCCAAAAAGTTGATAAGTTACAAGAAATTTTCAAAGAGGCGAAAATTCCCTATCAAACTTTAGCCACGGATGATAAATCAAAAGTTGCAATTGTTTTTGAAAGAATTAATAGACAAGGTGTTCCACTTGATACTTTACAATTGTTAACAGCCTGGACTTGGAGTGAAAATTTCGATTTACAAGACAAATTTGAAGAATTAAAAGAAACGCTTGAACCTTTTGGGTTCGGTAGTTTAGGTGAAAATGTAGACTTAATACTTAAAATTGGTTCTGCTGTCTTGACGGGGAAGCCAACTTCAGAAAGTCTAATTGAGATGAATGGGAATGAAGTTAGAGATAGATTTGATGAGATTATAAATGGTATTGAGGGAGCAATAGATTTTATAAAAAACGAATTAAAAGTAGCAAACATTAAGTACTTACCTTATGAGCATCAATTAATTCCTTTATCAGTTTTCTTTTCAAATAAAGGTAATAAACATTTTAATTATAATAGTACTCAAAGGGAAGTTTTACTCAATTGGTTTTGGAAAACAGCATTTAGTAATAGATACAGTGCGGGTACAAATGCTAAACTTTTTGAAGATATAACTGAAATTACTAAACTCAAAAACAATGAACCAAATAATTTATCAAATATCAACGTAACTTTAACGAAAGAATTTTTTAAAGAAAATAAATTCACCATGGGAACGGTAAACACAAAGACTTTAATATTGCTCTTAGCTGCAGTAAATCCTTTAAGTTTTATAACAGGCAGTACAATAACACTTGAGAAAGTGTTAAAAGATTATAATAGAAAAGAATTTCATCATATTTATCCAAAAAACTATCTAAAAAAATTGAATAAAAACGATAAAGAAATAAACTGCTTAGCAAATTTTTGTTTTCTTTCACGTAGTGATAATAAACAAATTAGCGATAAAAAGCCTTCTGAGTATAGAGCGCTAATGCCTAAGGATAGTGGTGAAATTTTTGAGTCAAGTTTTATTGAAGAAAGTTCTTTCTTATCTGATGATTTTGAAAATTTCATAGAAAAGCGTTCTGATTTAATCTTAAAATTTGCTATAAGTAAAATTGCATAAACTTAATCAATAGTTAAAAGCCGAGCAATTATACCAAACCCAATAATTAAAGCACTGCCCAATGACGAGCAGTGAGCGACTTAACCGTAGCCACCTGTTTAGCAAAATTACACCAAGCCTGACAGGCGGCATCTACAATAGCTTCATAACTATCAAAACAACGATTTGATAGCCAGTGTTGCTTAATATACTGCCAAACCTGTTCAATCGGGTTTAACTCGGGCGAATAAGGTGGCAGTTTCAAGATAGTCAGGTTTGGTAAATTATAGCGCTCTTTATGCCATACTG
Source organism: Moraxella osloensis (assembly GCF_001553955.1). Lineage (NCBI taxonomy): Bacteria > Pseudomonadati > Pseudomonadota > Gammaproteobacteria > Moraxellales > Moraxellaceae > Faucicola > Faucicola osloensis. The sequence goes on along the minus strand of NZ_CP014234.1, from coordinate 562,601 downwards.
CCCCATCCATGACCACAACCGCATGGCGACCTTTGGGCACAGCTTGGCTAATTGCTTGTAAATGTCGCTTCATACACTCACCATTGGCATAAGGCATAACGAGCCCTATACATTGTCCTGTCGTAGGACACACTGCCCCATAAAGGTAAGTCGAGATAAACTGCTGTTGACGGACTACACGCGGTCTTTTACCACGGTAATGCCATATTCGGGTGATTGAACCTTGCTGACCAATGCGGGTTTCATCTTGAAACCAGATGTCAACATCGCTTAGTTTAGTATCTTCGGGCAGTATGGCAGTTACCTGCTCTATAAAGTTTTTTTAAAGGCTTCTTGGGCGTTAATGTCAGCCTGCGGGTGCTTACTTCTGGCGCTTATCCAACTCATACCAATTCGAGCCAGTAGTTCATAAATGCCATTGACGCTATAGCTTGCTTGGTAATGATCGTAAGCAAGCTTTTGGATGTCTTGTCCTGTCAGTCTGCCGCCGCCCCGTTTTGCTTGGCTGTCAACAATCAGTTGTTTAAAGCTTTCTATGTACTCGGGAGCCAATTTGCTGTTTCTGCCGCTTCTTGGTTTGTCATAGAGGCTATCAAGCCCTGATGCTTGGTAGCGTCTACGAGTACGTCGTGCGGTTTCAATGTTGATGTTGAGGTTTTCTGCAATCTCAAAGCTGTGTTTGCCAATGCGATATTGGTGAAGGATGTAAAGGCGTGTTCTGGCTCTGGCGTTACTTTCAGTTTTGGCCAGTTCGCCAAAGTCATAATCATCTAGGCTGTGTTTTGGGTTTGATTCTTTCATATAGCTATAATACTATATTTTATGGGGTTGGTATTATTATATTACTCGGCTTTTTTGATTTAAAAAAATAATTACGCCACTTCACCCTTCAGGAAGTCTTGAGCGAATTTTTGCAACACGCCACCCGCTTTATAAGTATCCACTTCCGCTTGGGTATCAAGACGGCAGGTCACAGGCACTTCAAGCGGCTGTGAGCCTTCTTTATTAATCACCAGCGTCAAATCACAACGTGGCGAGATGTCACCAATCACATCGTAAGTTTCAGTACCATCAAGACCTAGCGTGATACGCGTCGTCCCAGCTTTAAATTCAAGCGGCAGCACACCCATACCGATAAGATTGGTACGGTGAATCCGCTCAAAACCTTCCGCCACAATCGCTTCCACCCCAGCCAGACGCACGCCTTTGGCAGCCCAGTCACGGCTAGAGCCTTGACCATAATCCGCCCCGGCGATGATGATGAGTGGTTGCTTACGGTTCATGTAGGTCTCAATCGCTTCCCACATCCGCATCACTTGACCTTCAGGCTCAACGCGAGCCAGTGAGCCTTGTTTGGTACTGCCATCGTCATTTTTGACCATTTCATTAAACAGTTTTGGATTGGCAAAGGTCGCACGTTGCGCGGTTAAATGGTCGCCGCGGTGGGTGGCATAGCTGTTAAAGTCTTCTTCGGGTAAGCCCATTTTTGCCAAGTATTCGCCTGCTGCCGAGCTTGCCAAAATCGCATTGGACGGTGACAAGTGGTCGGTGGTGATATTGTCAGGCAAGATGGCGAGTGGACGCATACCTTTGAGGGTGCGTTCGCCCGCTAGCGCGCCTTCCCAGTAGGGTGGACGGCGGATATAGGTTGACTGTGGGCGCCAGTTATACAGTGGGCTGTCGGCTTTTTCGCTGCGGTCAAGGTTGAACATCGGGATATAGATTTGACGGAATTGCTCAGGTTTGACGTGTTTTGCCACAATCGCGTCAATCTCTTCATCCGATGGCCAAATATCAATCAGGCGAATCTCTTTACCATTGACCACGCCAAGCACGTCTTTTTCGATATCAAAACGAATCGTCCCTGCAATCGCATAAGCCACCACCAGCGGCGGGCTTGCTAAGAAGGCTTGTTTGGCATACGGGTGGATACGTCCATCAAAGTTACGGTTGCCTGATAGCACTGCAGTGGCATACAGGTCACGGTCGATGATTTCTTGCTGAATCGCTGGATCTAACGCACCCGACATGCCGTTACAAGTGGTACAGGCAAATGCCACGATACCAAAGCCGAGTTTTTCCAGTTCTGGCAATAGGTTAGCATCTTGCAAATACAGTTCAGCCACTTTTGAGCCAGGGGCAAAGGATGATTTGACCCAAGGTTTACGGGTCAAGCCAAGTTCGTTGGCTTTTTTGGCAAGTAATGCCGCTGCCACCACGTTACGAGGGTTTGAGGTGTTGGTACACGAGGTAATAGCGGCGATAATCACCGCACCATCAGGCATTAAACCATTCTCCGATTCAGGCACCGCTTCACCTTCGGCATGGGCAATGCCTTTGGCAGAGAGCTCAGAAGTCGATACGCGCGCATGAGGATTTGAAGGACCTGCCATGTTACGGGTGACGAGTGACAAATCAAACTCAAGCACACGCTCATAGTCGGCATTGACGAGGTCAGATGACCAAAGCCCTGCGGTTTTGGCATAATTTTCTACCAGTTCGACTTGTTTGTCTTCACGACCTGTGAGGCGTAGATAGTCGATGGTTTGCCCATCAATATAAAATAGCCCTGCGGTTGCGCCATATTCTGGGGTCATGTTGGCGATGGTGGCGCGGTCACCGATGGATAGGCTGTCTGCACCTTCACCGAAGAATTCCACATACGCACCAACCACGCGCTCTTTACGCAAAAACTCAGTCAATGCCAGTACGATATCAGTGGCGGTGATGCCTGCTTGGCGTTTGCCTTTGAGGTGTACGCCCACGATATCAGGCAGGCGCATCATCGATGGGTGACCAAGCATCACGGTTTCTGCTTCCAGTCCACCAACGCCCACCGAAATCACCCCCAGCGCATCCACGTGTGGGGTGTGGCTGTCTGTGCCCACGCAAGTATCTGGGAACGCGATACCATTTTGTACTTGGATAACAGGTGACATTTTTTCCAGGTTGATTTGGTGCATGATGCCGTTGCCTGCTGGAATTACATCCACGTTTTCAAAGGCAGTCTTTGTCCAGTTGATAAAGTGAAAACGGTCTTCGTTGCGGCGGTCTTCGATGGCGCGGTTTTTTTCAAATGCATCTGGGTCATAACCACCACATTCCACAGCAAGCGAGTGGTCAACAATCAGCTGGGTTTGTACCACAGGGTTGACCTTGCTTGGGTCGCCGCCTTGCTCAGCGATAGCATCACGCAAGCCTGCCAAGTCCACAAGGGCAGTTTGACCCAAGATGTCGTGACATACCACACGCGCAGGGTACCAAGGAAAGTCTAACGTACGCTCACGGTTGATGAGCTGTTTGAGCGCATTGGTCAGTTCAGTTGAATCAGTGACTTTACGCACCAGTTGCTCGGCTAAAATACGCGAGGTGTAGGGGAGTTTGTCATACGCGTCTGGGGTGATATCATTCACCGCTTGGCGAGTGTCAAAGTATTCCAAATCAGAATTGGGCAAGGGCTTGCGGTATTGGCTTGTCATTTGGTTTAACCTTAAAATTAATAATCTATTAGAAAAAAAGCCCTTCAAATCAATGGGTAGGATGACCTGAAAGGCTTTATATACGATTAAAATGCTAATTATTGACGCTCATCCAGCGGTACAAATTTTTGGTCATCAGGGCCTGTGTAGTTGGCAGAAGGACGGATGATTTTGCCATCGGCACGTTGTTCAAGCACGTGCGCTGACCAACCTGCGGTACGCGCAATCACAAATAATGGGGTAAACATGGCAGTGGGTACGCCCATTTTGTGGTAGCTGACCGCTGAGAACCAGTCGAGATTTGGGAACATTTTTTTGTTGTCCCACATCACGGTTTCTAGGCGTTCTGCCACGTCAAATAGGGTCATGTCGCCCGTTTCTTTGGATAAGTTGCGAGCCACTTCTTTGATGACCACGTTGCGTGGGTCGCTCACGGTATACACAGGGTGACCAAAGCCAATGATGACTTCTTTTTTCTCAAGGCGTTCAAGGATGTCTTTTTCTGCATCGTCGGCATTGCGGTAGCGTTTTTGGATGTCATATGCCACTTCATTGGCGCCGCCATGTTTTGGACCTTTTAACGCACCAATCGCGCCTGAGATGGCGGAGTACATATCCGAGCCAGTCCCCGTAATCACGCGGCTGGTGAAGGTTGATGCATTGAACTCATGCTCAGCGTATAAGATAAGTGAGATGTGCATGGCTTTGATATGCGATTCACTGGGGGCTTCACCTTGTAATAGCTCAAGGAAGTGACCACCAATGCTGTCTTGGTCGCTCTCAAGGCTGATGACTTTGCCATTGTGGCTATAGTGATACCAGTACAGTAGCATTGAACCTAATGAGGCGATAAGCTTGTCGGCGATATCACGGGCTTCTGAGGTAGGCTGGCTTTCACGCTCGGGCAAGGTGCAGCCCAGTGCCGATACGCCAGTACGCATCACATCCATCGGGTGGGCGTGGGCAGGCAAGGCTTCAAGCACCGCAAGTACATTGACGGGCAAGTTACGCAGGGTTTTGAGTTTTTTCTTGTACGCCGCTAGCTCATGACGGTTTGGCAAATGACCATGAATCAGTAGGTGCGCCACTTCTTCAAACTCGCTGTCTTTCGCCAAATCCAAAATATCATAGCCACGATAACTTAAGTCATTGCCTGTACGACCTACGGTACATAGGGCAGTGTTACCGGCGGGTACCCCTGATAGGGCAACGCTTTTTTTGGGTTTTGGCTTGTTGTCGCTCGCGTCTGTCACTGGGGTGTCTTTTGACATGGTAAAACTCCTTTTTCGCTTTATTAAATGTTTAGCCTTAAATGTTTGGCATTAAGTGTTGAGCATAGTTCGCCAATTATTTTTTTGATTTAAATAATGCGTCCAATTTTTGCTCGTATGAGTGGTAATTTAAGAAATCATACAATTCCATACGGGTTTGCATGGTGTCGACCACGGAGGTTTGTACGCCTTCATCTTTTAGCGCTTGGTAGACATTGAGGGCGGCTTTGTTCATCGCACGAAACGCAGATAATGGGTAAAGTACCATGTCAACACCCACGTCAAACAGCTCTTTGGTACTGTAAAGGTCAGTTTGCCCAAACTCAGTCATGTTGGCAAGGACGGGAATGTCTAACACGTCAGTAAATTTGCGGTACATGGCGATATCGGTCAATGCTTCAGCAAAAATCATGTCCGCGCCTGCTTCTTGAAACGCCACCGCTCGTTCAACCGCAGCATCCAAACCTTCCACTGACAGCGCATCAGTTCGTGCCATCACCACAAAATCTGGGTCAACTTTGGCATCTAGCGCAGCTTTTAGGCGGTCAACCATCTCGCTGGTTGAGACGATTTCTTTGTTGGGGCGATGACCACAGCGTTTTTGCGCCACTTGGTCTTCGATATGGACCGCGGCAACGCCTGCTTTTTCCATTTGTTTGATGGTTTGGGCGATGTTAAATGCGCCGCCCCAACCCGTGTCGATGTCAACCAATAATGGCGTATCAACCGCATTGGTGATACGGGTAGCATCGGTTAATACATCGTTAAGGCTCGTCATACCGAGGTCAGGCAAACCAAATGAGGCGTTAGCAACACCGCCACCTGAGAGATAAATCGCTTTATGACCGACTTGGCTTGCCATCATGGCAGTATAGGCATTGATAGTGCCAACGATTTGAAGGGGACGACCTTCGGCTTTTTCAGACTCAATGGCGTCACGGAATTTGCGACCTGCAGAGATAGGTGCCATGTTGCTTCCTTTTTACATGATTGAAGGGGAAAATAGCAAAGTTAGTGTTAATCAGCCCTGCTTTAGGTTTAGGGCAGGTTATTTGCTGCTTTGCCTTAGTATATCCACAAAAAAATCACCTGTCAGTACGCGATTTTTAAAAACTAAATTAAGTAAAAATAACATTATGCTAAAAATGAATAGTAAACTTCTATTTTTACATAATTAGTCACTGTAACTTTTAAAAGGTGAATATTTTGCTCAAAATGTCGATTGTTTGTTTACATTTATTTACAATAAACAGGCGCTCGTTGCTACATTCTTCTAAAATAAGTTTAACAAACTAGGCATGATATACGGATTAAAATTTGAGGGATTACTTATGGCACAATCAACGTTACCGAGTCATATCAAACAACTGGTCGATAAAAAAAACTACGTCATCGCCATCAAAACCCACGCACAAGAGCAGGGGATTAGCTTAGATGAGGCAAAACAACAAATTGATGCGTATGAAAATCAAGCGTTGGCGGCAAACAGTCAAACGCCGCCTACTGCCCATCCTGCGGCATCGGTAGAGACTAAAGAGCAAGGCTTTAGCACATTGACACAAGGATTAGATAATCATCTTAAACAGGAAAATATCACCCTACCGTTATTGCCAAGATGGGTGAAACGCGTGAGTGTGATTATCTTGGTCATCCTGATAATAGGTTGGTTGTTTTATCGATTGTTTAAATAATTAATTGTTCAAATAATTGCGGGTTTAGATGATAAGCGCGGCAATAAAAAAAGCGTATGACGATTCAATACGCTTTTTTAATGAAATGCTCATGTTGTTGGACTGCAATCAATTGCCAATTTGCATATATTTTTGGAAGTTTTCGGCATAGTCGTCAATATTGTCAGACAACATACGCTCAAAATTCTTGGTGAAATGTTCGATAATATCTTGCTTTTCTTTGGCATAATCAGCGCCTTTGACAAAGCCCGTTGCCGCTGTCCATGCGCTAAAACGCGCCACCGCATACAGCATGGAGGCATTGATTTTACCTGCGTGTATATCATCGGTGCGAAGGGCATTGGCAAGCTGGATAAACTCATCAGCGCGCTCATAAAACGCGTTCATTTCTTCGGTGATTTGGTTGGTGTTTTCGCTCATAATTTTTCTCTACAATTCTCTACCATCAATTAAACGTTAAATCAATTAAACGTTAAAAAGGTGCGTAAAACGCACCCTACAAATCTTGTACTTGGTCAATAAAATTATAAACCTGCGTCTGCTCTAAGTAGTGCCGCGCGGTCAGTACGCTCCCAAGTAAAAGCGGTTTCAGTGCCTTGGCGACCAAAGTGACCATAGCTCGCCGTTTGCTCATACATGGGCTGGAGTAGGTTAAGCATACGCGTGATACCATACGGACGTAAATCAAAATGCTGGCGGATAAAATCGACAATCTTGTCATCGCTGATTTTGCCCGTGCCAAACGTGTTGACAGAAATAGAGGTTGGCTCTGCCACCCCAATGGCATAACTTACTTGAATTTCACAGCGCTCCGCCAGTCCTGCCGCTACGATATTTTTGGCAACATAACGCCCTGCATAGGCTGCACTACGGTCAACTTTTGATGGATCTTTACCTGAGAACGCACCGCCGCCGTGACGCGCCATACCGCCATACGTGTCTACGATGATTTTACGACCCGTCAAACCCGCGTCGCCCACAGGACCACCAATCACAAATAATCCTGTTGGGTTGATATGATACTTCGTGTCCTTGTGCAGCATCGCGGCTGGAATGACAGGCTTGATGATTTCTTCCATGACTGCTTCATGCAAGTCTTTTTGCGAGATACTTGGATCGTGTTGGGTTGATAGTACTAGCGCATCAATAAACGCAGGTTTGTCGCCATCATAGCGTACCGTGACTTGCGCTTTGGCATCGGGACGCAGCCACGCTAATGTGCCGTCTTTACGCAATTGCGCTTGCTTTTCCATCAAACGATGGGAAAACTGAATGGGGGCAGGCATCAACACATCCGTCTCATGGGTGGCATAACCAAACATCAAACCTTGGTCACCGGCACCTTGCTCTTCAGGGCGCGAGCGGTCAACACCTTGGGCGATTTCGGGAGATTGTTTGCCAAGCATATTGATAACTGCGCAGGTTGCGCCATCAAAGCCCAATTCTGAGCTGTTGTAGCCAACGCGCAGGACGGTATCACGCACGATTTTTTCAAAATCAACATTGGCGGTGGTAGAGATTTCACCCGCCAGCACCACGCCGCCTGTTTTGGTCAAGGTTTCGCACGCCACACGCGCATGGATGTCTTGCTCAAGGATGGCGTCAAGGATAGCATCAGAGATTTGGTCAGCGAGTTTGTCTGGGTGACCTTCACTGACGGATTCAGAGGTAAATAGTTGATATTCACGCATTTAATTTTCTCATTACATTAAGGGTGATAGAAAATTAATCGCTTTGCAAACCTATCTCTATTTTACATTTTAAAACAAGAACAAAGCAAAAATAGAAAGTCACGGACTGCAATACAGCACGAGCAAGTTTGCAAAATGATTAACGAAAAAATGATTAATATGACTAATAGCAAAATGACTTATACAAGTCACTGTCGCTACAGTGGAAAAAGTCAGGGGATATTATAAGGGATTTTGCCAAATTAACCTAATGCTTTTAAATGCCTAACTGCAATAGGCTAATGGGGTAATTTTAACAAGTTTGATGATAGGTGGTTTGTTAATGGCTCTTTTGATAAACCCAGTCACTGATACAATATTTCGCGTTATTTTACTTTAACTTTTCACCCATCAACCCCATTATTTAGCCATCTTTGATTACGATAAAGACAATAAAATGCGACCACCTCAATCTTCCCGCTCCGAACGTGAACTTAGCCAACTTGCCCGCCAAATCCAAGATGATGCCCAAATCACCGGTGTCAATGCCAGTGGCACCCAAATCTCAAGTAAACCCTTTGAGATGGTGACCGAATTTGAACCCTCAGGCGACCAACCGCAAGCGATTGCCAAATTGGTTGATGGCATTGAGCACGGTATGCACGGTCAGCTGCTCTTAGGGGTGACAGGCTCAGGTAAAACCTACACTATGGCAAAAGTGATTTCCCAATGCCAGCGTCCCACCATTATCATGGCACACAACAAAACCCTTGCCGCCCAGCTATATGGCGAGTTTAAGGCGTTCTTTCCCCACAATGCTGTGGAGTATTTTGTCAGTTATTACGACTATTATCAGCCTGAAGCGTATGTACCTGCTAGCGATACCTTTATCGAAAAAGACAGCGCCATTAACGACCATATCGACCAAATGCGACTGTCCGCCACCCGTGCGCTACTCGAACGTCGTGACGCCATCATCATTGCATCGGTGTCTTGTATCTATGGTCTGGGTGACCCAGAAAGCTACCTAAAAATGCTCCTTCACATTGTAGTGGGTGACAAAATCGACCGCACTGCCATGCTCAAACGCTTGGTGGAGCTGCAATATACGCGTAACGAGCTTGACTTTGGGCGAGGTACTTACCGCTTGCGTGGCGAAGTGCTTGATATATACCCGGCTGAGTCTGAACAGCTTGCGGTGCGTATCAGTATGTTTGATGATGAAGTGGAAAAAATCACTTGGTTTGACCCGTTGACAGGCAAGAACGTGCGCAGTGTGCCACGCATTACCATCTATCCAAAATCTCACTACGTCACCCCACGAGACAAGTTAGAAAGAGCCAGTGGCACTATCAAAGCCGAGCTTGAACAACGTCTTGAGTATTTTCGAGCGCATGACAAATTGATTGAAGCCCAGCGTATCAAAGAACGCACCACTTATGATTTGGAAATGATTCAACAGCTTGGCTACTGTAACGGCATTGAGAACTATTCGCGCCATTTATCGGGACGCCCTGCGGGTGAAGCGCCGCCGACGTTATTTGACTATATTCCGCCCGACGCCTTGCTATTTATTGATGAAAGCCATGTAACCGTGCCACAAGTCGGGGCGATGTACAAAGGCGATAGAAGTCGTAAAGAAACCTTGGTCAATTACGGCTTTCGCCTGCCATCCGCGATGGATAACCGCCCGCTGATGTTTGAAGAATGGGAGCGTATTACCCCTGCGACCATTTTTGTGTCGGCGACCCCTGCCCAATACGAGCTTGAGCATAGCGAGCAGGTCGTTGAGCAAGTGGTACGTCCGACAGGTCTGGTCGATCCGATACTAGAGATTCGTCCTGTTTTGACTCAGGTTGATGATGTGCTATCAGAAATCAATATTCGTAAAGCCAAAGATGAGCGAGTGCTGATTACCACGCTCACCAAACGCATGGCAGAAGATTTGACCAGTTATCTAAAGGAGTACAACATCAAAGTCGCTTATTTGCACTCGGATATTGACACGGTGGAGCGGATGAAAATCATCCACGAACTGCGTACAGGCGTGCATGATGTACTGGTCGGTATCAACCTGTTGCGTGAAGGTTTGGATATGCCTGAGGTGAGCTTAGTGGCGATTTTTGATGCGGATAAAGAAGGCTTTTTACGTTCGGAGCGTTCGCTCATTCAGACCATCGGTCGTGCCGCGCGCCATGTCAATGGTAAGGCGATTTTGTACGCTGACAGTATTACCCCAAGCATGCAAAAGGCGATGGAAGAAACTGAGCGTCGCCGTGCTAAACAGATGGCGTATAACGAGGAACATGGCATCACGCCGACATCCGCTCGTCGTCAGATTACTGATAAAATCGACACGGGCGAGGCAGAAACCCCGAATGATAACCAAGCGATTGCAGTCACCCATGCGTTCCCCGATGCGGATATTTCGATTTTGCGTTCGCCTGATTTGCTGGCCAAAGAGATTGCACGGTTAGAAAAAGAGATGAAAGCCTTGTCGCGTGATTTAAAGTTTGAGGAAGCGGCGAAGGTGCGCGATAAAGTGGTAAGTTTACGGGAGTTTGTATTGCAATGATGATGGATGATGGGTGTCAAATTAGCGGTTTTACCCCAAGAAAATTAACAGCTTTTCTTGGGGCAAGTTTAAGCTGTCATCCAACCTTTTACATTAAACATCATCATTATCCTTGCTAAGTTTTTGTTTTAACGGACTAACAAAATAAAAAATCCCTACCATAAACACACTAATCAATACCGCAATCTCTAGCCGCCCCATCGCCACTGCCACGCCCACACAGCCCGCTGACCAAATCGCCGCCGCTGTCGATGTCCCTTCAATCATGTCACCAACCAACGAGTTAAAAAAAGTTGAAATTTTATCCGATAAAAAAAATAGCATGAAAATGTAATAACAAAGTCATTATGGTTGGTGACCAAAAAACGTCATTAATTATGGCATAATAGCTACATTGAATGAGAATAATTTTTAATAACCCATTGCGAGCTAAACAAATATATGACCAACGTCACCGAAACCAACCAAACCGAAAACCCACAGTTATTAAACACCGAAATGCCTGATGTACCCATCAATATACCCACACCAGACCCCAGTTTAAATAGTCACCAATTAAATAGTAACCAATTAAATACTAACCAGCCGCAAAAAATCTACCTAAAAGACTACACGCCGCCGGTCTTTAGTGTCAATCACATTGACTTAAAAATTGAGTTGTTTGACGGCGCTGATAAAAAGCAGGCAACCGTCACCGCCAATCTTGATATGGCAAGAAACACCACAGGCGATTTGGTCCTCTTTGGACGAGAATTACAACTTGAATCAATTACCTTAAACGGCAAAACTTTAAGCGAAAGCGACTACCAACTAGACCAAGAAAGCCTAACGATTGTTAACGCGCCAGACACTTGTCAGATTACCACTGTGGTCACCATCGTGCCGCAAACCAATACCAGTCTTGAAGGCTTATACCAAGCAGGGGAAGGGGCGGACAAAATGTTCTGTACCCAGTGTGAGCCAGAAGGGTTTCGTAAAATTACCTTTTATCCAGACCGTCCTGATGTGCTTGCCACCTTCACCACACGCATTGAAGCCGATAAAACTTACCCAACGCTGCTTGCCAATGGTAATTTAATCGACCAAGGGGAGCTTGCGGGCGACCGTCATTTTGCGGTGTGGCAAGACCCGACCAAAAAACCGAGTTATCTATTCGCTTGCGTGATGGCAGATTTGGACGTATTGACCGACCATTACACCACTAGCGAAGGGCGTGAGGTGCTGCTTGAATTATACGCCAAGCATGAAAACATCGAGCAGTGCCATGTGGGCATGCAAGCGTTAAAAGACTCCATGAAATGGGACGAAGACAACTACGGACGGGCGTATGACCTTGACCGCTATATGATTGTGGCGGTTAGCCAGTTTAATATGGGCGCGATGGAAAACAAAGGATTAAATATCTTTAACACCGCTTGCGTACTATCTAGCCCAGAGACCACCACCGATCGCCGTAACTTTAATGTCAAAGCAGTGATTGCCCATGAATACTTCCATAACTGGACGGGCAACCGTATCACCTGCCGTGACTGGTTTCAGCTGTGCCTAAAAGAAGGCTTTACCGTATTTCGTGACCAGTCTTTTTCCGAAAGTCTGCATTCCCCTGCGGTACAGCGGATTGATGATGTGGCAACATTGCGAGCGGCGCAGTTTCCTGAAGATGCCAGCCCATTGGCGCACCCGCCACGCCCTGACCATTTTGTCGAGATTAATAATTTCTACACCGCCACAGTGTACGAGAAAGGCGCAGAAATTGTGCGCATGATTGCCAATACGCTTGGTAAAGAAAAATTCCGCCAAGGCACGGACGAATATTTTCGCCGTTATGACGGGCAAGCGGTAACGGTAGAAGACTTGTTATCTGCACTGAGCGTTGCAGACCCAAGTATTGAAACATTTATTGATTGGTACACCCAGCCAGGTACGCCTGTGTTGTCGGGGCATTCTGAAAAAACAGCTGACAAGCTTATCTTGACGCTAAGCCAACACACGCGCCAAGTGGCTGGCTATCCTGCACCAAAAGCTTTGCCAATTCCTATCAAACTGGCGATTTTTAACCGCGCCACTGGGCAACTGGTACACGAAGATTTGGTGTTGCTGCGCGATGACCGTCAGACGTTTAACTTTGATGGTTTGTTTACCACAGCGGATTTTGACCCTGTGGTGTCATTGCTTCGTGATTTTTCCGCGCCTGTTCAGCTCAATTTTGAGTATAGCAATGATGATTTGGCATTTTTGATGCAATATGAGACCAATGGCTTTAACCGTTGGCAAGCGGCGCAGTTGTTGGTCAATCGTATTTTATTGCAAAATGCCGATACCGATGCCTATATCACGGCATTAAAAGCCAGTCTGCCAGCGCTATCAGAAACCGATCCCATGCTAGCGGCGCGGTTACTAGATATGCCAAGCGAGCGCGAGCTGGGCAGTGCGATTCAGACCGACTATGACCCTAGCCAAGTTCGTGCCCGTCATCAAGCGGTCAAAAAAGCCGTGGCGGTAGCGCTTAAAGACATTTGGCAAAGTGCGTATCCCAAACTGCCGATTAGCGCGTATGAAGATACAGCCGAAGCCATGGGCGTGCGGGCGTGGCGAAATGTGGTGCTGGATATGGCGTTATTGGCAGGCGTGAGTGATGCCAAACATTGGGCGATTACCCAGTACCAACAAGCGTCTTGTATGACTGAGCGTTTAGGCGCGTTAAATGCCGCAGTGGCGCATGGTTTGCCGCAAAAAGCCGAATGGCTGGCCGATTTTTACCAACGCTTTCACCATGATGCATTGGTGATGGATTTATGGTTTGGTGTCCAAGCCAATGACAGTCAGGCGAGTGTTGCTGATATTTTTGCGTTAACCTCACATCAAGACTTTGACATCAATACCCCAAACCGGGTGCGGGCGGTGCTCGGCGGATTGCTCGCACAGCCCACCAAAATTTGGACACAGCAAGGCGTTGAGCAGTATTTGAGCATGATGCAAGATTTGGATAAACGTAACCCACTGTTGGCGTCACGTTTGATTCAAGGTTTATCAAATTGGAATGCCTTGGTAGCAGACAAAAAGTCAATGGTTAACCAGGCTTTGATATTAAGCCAAGCTAATATGTCGTCCAAAAATGTGAAGGAAACCTTGCAAAGTATGCTCAACAATCTTTAAAATGCAAGCTTAAACGCTGGCAAGCCGTGTCAATAAAATCAAGGGGTAGTGCAAAATGTCACAATCTGACCGACAGCAGATTATATTTTGCTTTATCCTAGCGATTACTGCGCTTGCCGTGGCAATGGGAATTGGGCGATTTGCTTTTACACCGATTTTGCCGTTGATGATACAAGAAGGCACGGTCCATCTTGCGCAAACGGCGTGGTTATCAAGTAGCAACTATATTGGCTATTTGGTCGGGGCGCTGTCACTGCTTAAAAGTAACCGACATCCGCTTTTTGTCGTGTTAGGTCTGACCTTGGTGACCCTTTCCACTTGGCTGGCTTCGCTAAGCGGTTTTGGTTGGTTACTGGTGTTACGCTTTTTGGCGGGTGTGGCAAGCGCTTGGGTGCTGGTATCTATCAGTGCGTTTGCAATCAATTGGTTAAAATCAAGACAGGTAGCCAGCAGTGGCTTGATTTATACGGGTGTGGGTATCGGTATCACCCTCACAGGATTGATTTGTAGCTATTTTATTTTTCAATCAGCGACAGTGAATGTTGCTGTTCATTCATCATTGAGTCCATTATCGAGTCGATTATGGCAGTATCTAGGCGGGATTGCGCTGCTCGCCACCCTGCTTGTCACCTTTTTGCTGGTGAAAATCAACTCACAGCTTGCCTCAACAGCCGCTGCCAAAGCCAACCCTACCGAAGCCACCCCTACCGAAGCCACCCCTACCAAAGCCACAAATACCAATCCTACCTCTTCTAGCATACCCCCACCTGCCAAGCTAAAATTAGCGAATGTATTAACCGCCTATGGTTTATTCGGGTTTGGCTATATTTTACCTGCGACTTTTTTGCCACAAATCGCCAAGCAATGGTTATCGGGGCAAAGTTATTTGCTGATTTGGCCATTTTTTGGGTTGGCGGCGGCTTTGTCGGTAGTATTGTCGCAGGGATTACAACGCCGTTATAACAACTTTTCTTTGCTCGGCGTTTGGCGAGTGTCACAAATCATCATGGCGGTTGGTACGTTATTGCCTGCGCTTTGGCAGTCGTTGGCAGGTTTGATGTTGTCAGCGCTGATGGTGGGCGGCACCTTTATGGTGGTGACGATGGCAGGACTGCAAGTGGCGGCAAGCCAAGTCACCCACTACCCTAAATACAACTTAAGTGCGCTGATGACCGCAAGTTTTGCGTTTGGGCAGCTTATCGGACCGCTAGCCGCGCTAGTTGCAACAGGCAACAATATTTGGCTTGCGTTGTTACCCGTTTCTGCCATCGTTTTGCTTATTGGGGTGGCGCTACTTTGGCGACCGTATCAACATCAACAATCATCAAGTCATGTTTAAATCACTTTTAACGGGGCAACCATGAATAATCAAACTGTGAGCAATCAAACATTATGAGCAAACCATTTTGGCGTTTAATGAAGCGCGTGAGCGTAAGCCATACCGTCAAAAATTTGCCGATTACTACAGTCAACCCTATGTCGCTGCTGCAGAAGATTGGCTCAAAGCGCAGGGTTTTTTGACAAAACAAAAATAACGTGTAAAATTCGCGCAGTTGACAGATGAGAGCAAAATTATGGCAAATTCGCAAAGACAACCCACCCATCAAAATACCGGCAATGATAGCGGCTGGTTCCCAAAATGGCAGCCTTACGATGGGCATTTAGATCATCATCCTGTGCGTATCCACGAGTATTTACCTGCTGATAAAAGTCTGTTATTTGGGCTGCAACATGCGTTTGCGATGTTTGGGGCAACCGTGCTTGCGCCGTTATTGATGGGATTTGATGCCAACCTTGCGATTTTGATGGCGGGGCTCAGTACGGTGCTGTTTTTCTTTTTAACCGGTGGGCGAGTACCCAGTTATTTAGGGTCAAGTTTTGCCTTTATCGCGCCTGTGATTACTGCAACGGCTTATACAGGCTCAGGCTTTAACGGTAATTTATCCGTGGCGCTCGGTGGTATTTTTGTCTGTGGTATTTTTTATGCCATGGTCGGATTACTGGTGATGAAAACAGGGGTTGGCTGGATTGAGAAACTCATGCCGCCTGTGGTAACCGGTGCGATTGTGATGATTATCGGGCTAAATTTGGCGCCAGTCACTATCAAAGGCGTGTCGGGAAATCAGTTTGATAGTTGGGTCGCGTTGATGACGGTGCTGTGTATCAGTGCGGTCGCTGTGTTTAGCCGTGGTATGCTACGTCGTTTGTTGCTGCTGATTGGTTTGGTATTGGCGTATATGGCATATTTTGTGCTCACCAATGTGCTTGGGTATGGCAAGCCGATTGATTTTACCCCAGTTGCCCAAGCAGCTTGGGTTGGATTACCGAATTTTTATCATCCGACATTTGATATCAACGCAATAATTTTGATTGCCCCGGTTGCCTTTATTTTAATCGCCGAAAATTTAGGACATATCAAAGCGGTAGAAGCCATGACAGGACAAGCGGTATCGCCTTATATGGGACGGGCGTTTTTCGCTGATGGTCTATGTACGGCGATGTCATCGAGCATGGGCGGTACGGGCGTGACAACCTATGCAGAAAATATCGGCGTGATGGCAGTGACCAAAGTATACTCGACCACGGTTTTTGTGGTGGCAGGCTTGATTGCTGTGCTACTGGGGCTGTCACCAAAATTTGGCGCGATTATCCATACTATCCCAGCGCCATTATTGGGCGGTGCCTCCATCGTGGTGTTTGGGCTTATTACAGTAGCAGGGGTCAAAATTTGGCTGGATAATCACATTGATTTTAGCAAAAATGCTAATTTAATCATTGCTGCAGTGACCGTCATTATGGGGGCTGGGGATTTTAGCTTACATATTGGACAATTTAATTTGGGCGGTATCGGTACGGCGACAGTGGTCGCCATCGTGTTAAATTTACTGTTTAGCCGCAGTGAAAAAGCCAAATTGACGGTTTTAAAATAAGCTAAAAAACGCGCTACTTTGGGTAGGGCGTTGTTGCTTGATAAGCTGTTTGATAAGCTGTTTCATAAGTTATTTGCCAAAGAGAATATCTCACCAAAAATTGACGAAAAAGGATGTCACATGAGCGAAAACAATGTAGTAAAACCCAAGGGATTGAGCGCAACCAGTTATTTGTTTGTACCCGCCATCAATATTGAGCGGGTGGAAAAAGCCTTTGCCCGTGGCGCAGATACGGTGATAATTGACTTAGAAGACGCGGTCAGTGATAGTGTCAAAATGCAGTCGCGTGACAATGTGGTCAATTATTTAAGCGGCGCCGATGCTAAGCCTGTTTGGGTGCGTATCAATGCCGCAAGTAGCAACCACCAAGCGGGCGATATTGAGTTGCTCAAATCTTTGCCAGCGTCCGCAATCAACAATGTGATTGGGGTAGTGCTACCCAAAGTCGAGCACGCCATAGAGATTGACCGCGTCCGTCATGCGCTCGCCAAACCCATGATTGCCCTGATTGAGACACCCAAAGGCATGGCAAATATACCCGACATCGCCGCTGCCGCAGGATTGACTGCGCTCAGTTTTGGCTTTTTGGATATCTGTGAAAAATTGGGCGTGCGTGCAGACAGCGAGGCAGGGCAGATGGTTGCCAACCAAATCCGTTATCAGCTAAGCTTGCATAGTGCTATCAATTCGCTCACCCCACCGATTGAATGCGTATACCCGCCTTTTAATGACGATGACGGTTTGACCCAGCGGGTCAACGGGTGGCGCGATTTGGGTTTTTCAGGGATGCTATGTATTCACCCAAACCAAGTCGCCATTGTCAATGCACTGGCTAGACCCAGCCAAGCACAGCTTGCCTTTGCCAAAAAAGTGGTTGACCATTATGCACAGACAGGGCTTGCCGCATTTGCCATGGATGGACAGATGGTCGATACTCCGGTGATTGTGCAAGCCCAAAAGCTGATTCAAAAATACCAACCCTAAGCCTAATATCAAAACATAACCCAACCCAACTTATAACAACACAAACCATAACAAGGCAAACTATAACAAGGAAAATCATGACAACGCATAGTGAGCATAGTGACAGTAAACCTACCCTAGAGACGATACTCAATCATCGCTCGATTCGCAAATTCACCAATCAGCCAATAGATGCAGCGACGTTTGAGCAGCTTATCGAAGCGGGGATGGCAGGCTCATCATCGGGGTTTTTGCAGTCGGCAAGCATCATTCGGGTGACAGATGCAAAGCGGCGCTATGACATCCGCCGTATTTGCGCCGATGCCCAGCACGCCAAAGACGGGGAAAAATACGGTCATCCCTATGTGGAGCAGTGTGCCGAGCTACTAATTTTTTGTATGGGCAACCACCGCCACCAAACCCTTGTACCCAACGCGCAAATTGATTGGACTGAAGTCACCATTGTTGGCGCGGTTGATGCAGCCATTATGGCGCAAAATCTGCTACTAGCGGCTGAGAGCATGGGATTAGGTGGTGTGTATTTGGGCAGTATCCGCAATGACATCAGACGGATGGGTGACATACTCAAGCTGCCACAAGGCGTGGTGCCGCTATTTGGCATGGCATTGGGTTACCCTGACCAAAACCCTGCCATGCGTCCACGTTTGCCAAAGGCATTGGTGGTGTCAACCAACCAATATGAACCCGCTGACAAATCCGCATTATACCAGTATAACCAAACCGTTGCAGACTATTATGCGGCGCGGGGTCAAGCAGGGTCAGATTGGGTGCAAACCATTGAAAGTTATTTGGATAAACCCGTTCGTCCCGACGTGCTGCCTTATCTGAATCAACAAGGCTATGCCAAAAAATAACCCAAAGCTCAATCAACGAATTTATCTAAAAAAAATTTATCTAAAAAAATCGTGTAAAAAAAGGACGCCTAAGCGTCCTTTTTGATGAGCGAAAAGTCTTATTTTAATAAATTTTTCAAGTTTTTGGCTTGCTGTGCCGCATTACCTGTATAAGTGGCAGGGGTCAAATCAGCCAAACGTTGACGCTCAGCTTCTGGCACCGCTGTCAGTTCATCGCCATTGACAAAGTTGACCATCATCTCACGTGTCATGGCTTGACCGCGGGTCAAGGCTTTTAGTTTCTCATAAGGTTTTTCAACATTGTAGCGACGCATCACGGTTTGGATTGGCTCCGCCAACACTTCTTGGGCAAGCGCTAGGTCTTCATTGAGACGATTGGCGTTAAGCTCTAATTTGCCAATACCTTTTAAGCAGGCGTCAAAGGCAATCAGACTATGGGCAAAACCTACCCCCATATTGCGAAGGACTGTCGAGTCGGTCAAGTCGCGCTGCATACGAGAAATCGGCAATTTTTCACCCAAATGCGCGAGCACGGCATTGGCAATACCCAGATTACCTTCTGAGTTTTCAAAGTCGATTGGGTTGACTTTGTGTGGCATGGTGGATGAGCCCACTTCACCATCTTTGAGTTTTTGTTTGAAATAACCCAAGGAGATATACGTCCATACATCGCGGTTAAAATCAATCAAAATGGTATTGTAACGGCGCAGCGCGTCAAACAATTCGGCGATATAGTCGTGTGGCTCAATTTGGGTGGTATAGGGATTAAAGGTCAACCCAAGACTGGTAACAAAGTTTTCGGCATTTTTTGCCCAGTCAATTTGTGGGTACGCTGACAGGTGCGCGTTGTAGTTACCCACTGCACCATTGATTTTACCTAGCAATTCTACGTTGTTAAATTGCTTGAGTTGGCGATGCAGGCGGTATGCCACGTTTGCCATTTCTTTACCCAAAGTCGTTGGGCTTGCGGTTTGCCCATGCGTGCGTGACAGCATGGGTTGGTCGGCATGGGTTTCGGCGAGCGCTGCAATCTCATCAATGATTTTTTGCATCGTTTGCGCCAGTACGTCGCGACCGGATTTTAGCATTAACGCGTGCGATAAGTTATTGATGTCTTCAGAGGTACAGGCAAAATGGATAAATTCACCCGCGTCTTTTAGCGCATCGATGTCGGCAATTTTTTCTTTTAAAAAGTATTCAACGGCTTTGACATCATGGTTGGTGGTGCGTTCGATGTCTTTGATACGCATCGCGTCTGCTTCGCTAAAATTGGCTACAATCGCGTCTAAGCGCTCATTGGTCGCTGCCGAAAAAGGCTGAATTTCATGAATATCGGCATGATTGGCAAGGCTCTGTAACCAGCGTACTTCCACCGTCACACGGGCATGAATCAAGCCAAATTCTGACAGGTAAGGACGTAAACTATCCACTTTACTGGCATAGCGACCATCAATAGGTGAAAGAGCGGTCAAAGTATTCATCAAATAATCCTAATCGGTTAAATAAAGGGTTAACGTAAAAGTGCCTGCATTATAGCAAACTATGACAACCTGGACTACCGCTAGCGTTGCTTGGCAAACAGCCCAAGCCCAATAATCACCAGCGCAATCCCCACAAAACTTAAGCCTGATGGCATCGGCGTGTGCAGCAGTAAAATAAAAACCGACAACAACAGCCACATAAAAAACAGCGAAAACTTGCTGACCAAAACCAATGTCCGCCTTGTACACTCATCAATTGATACAGCACAAACGACGTGCTAAAAAAAGCCGACGCAATCAGCCCCCAAACAAGCATTTTTCCCATTGGCTTGATATTTCCCTAAGTTGTGTTTTAACGATTTGGCAGCGGCTATTTGCCTTTGGCATCTGCCCAAATGATTTTATGCAGTTGCAGTTGAAAACGCACCGGCAGCGCATCGGCAAGTATCCATTCTGCCAAGTCAGCGGCAAGGGTAGGTACATTGGCTTGACGTTCTTCCACATTAAACATCGGAGAAAACCACACCGTTGCGACTTTTTTATCCAGTTGGTAGTCTGATAGGATTTTTTTTGACCAGTCATAATCGTCGCGATTCATAATCACAAATTTGATTTGGTCATGGGCAGTTAAGTAGGGGAGGTTTTGCCACAGATTTTTATCGGCTTCTTGAGAGCTTGGGGTTTTGATATCCATAACTTTAGATACCGCCGTTGGCACCTCTGCCACGGACAGCGCGCCCGACGTTTCAAGCGAAATTTCGTAGCCATGCGCCAGTAGCAAGTTCATCAAAGCGATTGCATTGGGCTGGGCTAAAGGTTCGCCACCTGTCAAACAAATACGCTGGCACGGAAAGCTCTGACACACTGCCAAAATCCCTGCCAAACTCATGCGCTCGCCGCCGACAAAGGCATATTCGGTATCACAATACACGCAGCGCAGCGGGCAGCCTGTCAAGCGGATAAAAATCGTCGGCAAGCCTGCGGTCAAGGCTTCACCTTGCAGCGAGTAAAAAATCTCCGTAACTTTGAGTCCTGCTTCGGGGTCAGTGGTGGGAATGGCGGTATTGCGGATGGGTAGCGTTGAATTTGGCATAAATGTGATTAACTAATAAAAATTAGCGTTTATTTTATCAAATTTATGCCAATAAATCTTTGTGTTCAGCGGTTAAAGCAATTTCATTTCGGTTAACACGTCCACCGCAGCACGATAGGCTTCTTGGGCGGCGGGCGCGCCACAGTAAGGTAGGCTATGTAGTAGCACTTCTTGAATTTCTGCCACGCTTGCACCGTTATTAATCGCCCCGCGAATATGACCTTTTAGTTCTGTTGGGGATTTTTGCGCGATTAAAAAGGCAATGGTCACCAGTGAGCGGGTTTTGCGGTCTATTCCTTTTCCATCAGTGCCGTCGCGTTGCCATGTTGAGCCCCAGGCATGTTCATTAATCCAGTCTTGCAGCGGCGCGGTAAATTCAGTGACTTGTGACATGGCACGCTCCACATGCGCTTCGCCCATGACTTGTTTGCGTACCGCAATGCCGTTGTCATACGGGGTGTTTTGTTGTGATGACATACTGTTTCCTTTAATAAAGGCTATAAAGATGAGCGCTATAAAATTTGCTGAAGGCTATAAAAAAAAGCAAACCATGGCTGATTTGCTTTAAATAATTTACTGTTATCTTGACGAAAAATCTAGGCCATTCTGAGCAAATCATTGATAGAGGTTTTAGAGCGGGTTTGCGCGTCTACTTTTTTCACGATGACCGCACAGTAAAGCGAGTGCGAGCCGTCTTTGCTTGGCAAACTGCCTGACACGACCACCGACCCTGCAGGAATACGGCCGTAACTGATTTCGCCTGTTTCGCGGTCTAGGATTTTGGTTGATTGACCGATATACACGCCCATCGAAATCACCGAGCCTTCTTCCACAATTACACCTTCAACGATTTCTGAGCGCGCACCGATAAAGCAGTTGTCTTCGATGATGGTTGGGTTGGCTTGTAGCGGCTCAAGGACGCCGCCAATGCCGACACCGCCTGATAAATGCACGTTTTTACCGATTTGGGCACATGACCCCACCGTCGCCCACGTATCGACCATTGTACCTTCATCGACATAGGCGCCGATATTGACGTAAGATGGCATCAAGATAGCGCCTTTGGCAATGTATGAGCCTTTACGCGCGACGGCAGGTGGCACCACGCGCACGCCCGCTCTGGCAAATTGTTCATCGCCCCAATCTGAAAATTTGGTTTCGACTTTATCAAAGAACTGCAGGTCACGACCGCCATTCATGATGCGGTTGTCATTCAGACGAAAGGATAATAATACCGCTTTTTTGACCCATTGATTGACCATCCATTCCCCGTCTTTTTTTTCTGCCACACGCAAGGTACCCGCATCGAGCTGAGCGAGTACATCATTGACGGCGGCACGTACATCGTCGGTGGCATCATTGGGGTTGAAGTTGGCACGGTTTTCAAACGCATCTTCAATAATCTGTTGTAATGACATAATTTTTTCCTACAATCCAAAAAAAGGTAGGTCATTGTCGCTAATTTTGACAGTTTTGGCAAATGATAATGCGATATTGCTGAATAGGGCTTAGACAAATTTGGTATATTAAATTAACCAAATGGCGTTAGACACCGCGCAATCGCTGACGTAAAATTCTAAAGCTAATAGTTAAAAAATTACTTGAACCACCACTTAAAAAATACAGCACAAAAAAAGGAATGATTATGCTACAACAACCGGATGATCACTACACCGCACCCGCCAACCTTGGCACAGCGGTATATGCCAACAATGCCGATACTATTGGTAACACGCCGCTGGTGCGTCTTAATCATATCATGCCACAGGGAGTGACTGTGCTTGCCAAAATCGAAAGCCGTAACCCGGCGTTTTCGGTCAAATGCCGAATCGGTGCGGGCATGGTGCAAGCCGCCGAGCAAGCAGGACTACTAAAGCCAGGTATGCAAATCATCGAGCCGACCAGCGGTAACACGGGGATTGCGCTGGCGTTTGTGGCAGCCGCCAAAGGCTATAAAATCACGCTGACCATGCCAGCTTCGATGAGTATGGAGCGCCGTAAAGTGCTGGCTGCCTTGGGTGCACATTTGGTACTCACAGAGCCTTCGCTAGGTATGAAAGGGGCGGTGGAAGCTGCGCAAGAAATCTATGATAACCATCCTGGCGAATACTTTTTGCCACAACAATTTGATAACCCTGCCAACCCAGACACCCATGTCAAAACCACCGCACCTGAGATTTTTAATGCCACAGGTGGTAAGGTCGATGCGCTAGTGGCAGGCGTGGGTACAGGCGGGACGATTTCAGGTATCGCCCGTTATTTTAAACAAATCAAAAACCAGCCACTTTATACCGTCGCGGTTGAACCTGCAGAATCACCGATTATTACCCAGACGCGTGAAGGTAAACCCATCACCCCAGGCCCCCATAAAATCCAAGGGATTGGCGCCAACTTTATTCCAAAAAATCTTGCGCTTGATTTACTTGATGAAGTCATCACGGTAACGGGCGATGATGCGATTGCATGGGCAAGACGGGCGATGACCCAAGAAGGTATTTTATGTGGTATCTCTTGCGGTGCAGCGCTGCAAGCGGCTCATCAACTAGCAAGCCGCCCTGAGATGCAAGGCAAAACCATTGTGGTTATTTTGCCAGACAGTGGTGAGCGTTATTTATCCAGTGTGCTATTTGATGGTATCTTCACTGGCGAGAACTTTAATTAACAAACTTTCATGAACGATAAAAAAGGGCGTTAGTTAGCCCTTTTTTAATTTATTTTTACTTTATTTCTAATTAAAAATCTCTATAGAAATCATCGGTTGAATACCCCAAACATCGTCATCAATTCATGACCATAACCAATAATCCACAATAAATAGCCTAAGCGAATTTTTCAATCATTGCCAATCATTTGTTTCAAGTCGTTTTTACCGTCGACTTATTTTTATAGCCAAGCCATTTTTAAGCGTTTTTGCTGACGTAATAAACGCGTTCCTAACAGCAGTGATGCCAGTCCCAGCGCCGCAACCAGCGCAATCCAAAACCCTTTAGCCCCCATATCGGTATGGCGCACCAAATAGGTACCCAGCGGAATCGCCACCACCCAATAGCAAAACAAGGTGATAAACATCGGCACTGTGGTATCTTGCATACCACGCAAAATCCCCGCAAAATTGACCTGCCAGGCATCAAACAACTGATACACAGTGGCAAACCATAACAACAGCGCGGCTTGCTCAATCACTTGCGGGTTTTCACTAAAGAAAGTTGGCAGGGTTTGCCGAAAAATGGCAGTTAACAGCATGCTAATCACCGCAAATGATGTGGCTACGGCAATACCGATGAGCTTGATGCGTTTAAGCGCTCGGTAATCTTTGGCGCCATAGCGATTTGACACCATGATGGTGAGCGCCATCGCCACTGAAAACGGGAACATAAATAACTGCGATGAAATCGTCAACGCTACTTGGTGGCTTGCCACTGCGATTTCACCCAGTGGGCTGATGATAATGGAAGCTAGACTAAACGCGCTCACTTCAAAAAAAATCGACATACCAATGGGAATACCAATCGATAATTGCTGACGCAACTGAGCAAAATCCATGCCGGCAAAATTGGCAAAAAAGCGCTGGTTGGCAAAATCTGGCTGGGGGCTCAAAGTCAAATAGCTTACCAACATCAGTAAATTTATCCATAACGCAATGCCAGAGGCAAAACCACAGCCCGCACCGCCCATGGCAGGAATCAGCACAGTTTCACCGAGGGTGACGCCATGGATAAACGCATAGCTGAGCGGCACATTTAAAATCAAACCAATGAGGCTAATCACCATGACCACGGTGGGATGTTTTAAGCTTTCGGTGTAGCAGCGCAGCGAGGTATATAGACAGACCGCAGGAAAGCCAAAAGAGATACCAAACAAGAATTTTTGCGCGATATGCTGAATATCTTTCGGTACCTTCATCCAATCAAACAAATAATGCAGCTGATTAACTGCCACAAACCCTATCATACCGATGATAAGCGCCAGCCAAAGCGATTGTTGGGTGATAAATGGCACTTTTTGTAGTTGCTGCTGACCAATCGCTTCCCCAATCAATGGCGTGGTGGCAAGCAAAATACCAACTGCCAGCAAAAAGGTGGGCATCCAAATACCCGCGCCGATTGCCACGCCCGATAAATCTAGCGCGGAGACTTGACCTGCGAGTAAGGTATCGACCAAGGCGAGCCCTGACTGGCAAATCTGGGTGATTAAAATAGGTAAGGTCAAGACAAATAATTGTTTTAAGTCTTGACGAGCAATAGCTGACAGCATGTAATGACCAAATATGCGTAGAAAATTCAATAAAGGCGGCAGTTTAACAGATTTTGCGGCATGATTTTTTATTGTTTAATTTATCGTTTAACAGGTCAGCAAATTAACAGGTCAAAAAAATTTAGTGTTTGATTGTGATAGCATCAACATAAAAAAGCCTTTATCAAATGTCGCCAGAATTTGATAAAGGCTTTTTTTAATAATAGCTTTTAAAGCGCTTTAATCATGGCTTGGTAGCCTGTGAGTTTAGCATGCCTATTTTATAAGGCACCTTTTTACATGGCACTTTTTATAAGATGCTTTTTTATAAGGCGCTTTTTTATCAGGCACTTGGCTATATGACATGATGACAATCCTTCCTTGATAATAGATGAAATAGCGATAACAAATAGCGCTAAATTGTTAAATAAAATCAAAATAAAAGTTTGGGCTATGCTACCATTGTTATTTTTTAAAGTATAGCCAAATACTAGCGATTATCAGCAAAAAATTATTGGCTATAATGTGTTAAATTATCAATCAAATGAATTAGTTACTGATTAATGCCAAATTCAAACCTTATCCCTTTATCGCTTTATATCCATATTCCTTGGTGTGTTAAAAAATGCCCGTATTGTGATTTTAATTCACATGAAAGCCGTACACCGATTGATTTTGTAGGCTATGTCGATGCACTGTTAGACGATTTAAAAAGCCAGCTAAGCTTGGTACAAGGGCGCAAGATTGCCACCATTTTTATTGGGGGCGGCACGCCATCGCTGCTGCCGATTGCGCAATATCAGCAGCTTTTTGCGGGCATCAATGCTCAGTTAACACTGACTGACGACTGTGAAATCACCATGGAAGCCAATCCTGCCACCGTGGAGCATGCGCCATTTCATGAGTATTTAGCGGTGGGTATCAATCGGTTGTCGCTCGGTGTTCAAAGTTTTCAAGCCCAAAAACTTGCTGCCTTGGGGCGGATTCATAACCCGCAGCAAGCGCTTTTTGCCATTGCCAATGCCCAGCAAGCAGGGTTTAAAAAGTTAAATGTCGACTTAATGCACGGCTTGCCCAACCAGACATTGGCAGATGCCCTGAGCGATTTGCAGCAAGCGATTGATTTGGGCGTTTCGCATATTTCGTGGTATCAGCTCACCATTGAGCCCAATACCGTGTTTTATCGCAATACGCCGGTTTTGCCCGATGACGAGATATTGGTGGATATTTTTGAGCAAGGCGCCGAGCTTTTGCAAGCCAATGGATTTGTGCAATATGAAGTGTCCGCATGGTCAAGGCAGGCGGATTTTCAGCCCAGTCAGCATAATCTCAACTATTGGCAGTTTGGTGATTATCTGGCGATTGGGGCAGGCGCGCATGGTAAAGTCACGCGGCCTGATGGCATTTACCGGTTTAGTAAATCGCGCTTACCAAAAGATTATAGGGTTAATCAGGCGGCGATAGGTTGGCAAGCCATCGAGCCGTCTGATTTACCGTTTGAATTCATGATGAATGGGCTGCGGCTAAAAAATGGGGTACCCAAACAGTTTTGGACACAGAGAACAGGCTTGGCATGGTCAGTCATTGAACCGCAATTGATACAACTACACAATCGTGGTTTGGTTGAGCTAAGCGGTGACCATATCCACTGCACAGCGCAAGGATTTTTATTTTTAAACCAAGTGCTGCAAGAATTTTTACCCGATGACTAACGCTTCGACTGTGCATTTGATTGAATTTATGCGCCGCAGCCTTATTTAAGCGTCAATAAATTAGAAAAAGAGAGTGATATGTTTACCGATACCCATGCGCATCTAAACCGTTTGGACTTAGAAAAATATCAAGGTGATATCCGTCAAGCCTTACAAGCCGCCAAGGATGCCAATGTGCAGCGGATTATGGCGATTATGTGTGAGCTCGATGAATACGATGCTATTTATGAGATTATCAATACAAAAATTGATGGGCTGACGCTTGGGATGAGTGTGGGCGTGCATCCCTGCGAAGACCTTGCCATGCTAAAAAGTGCCACAGTTGAGACACTCGTTGAAATGGCAAATCAGCCGCAGGTTTGGGCGATTGGCGAGACCGGGCTTGATTATTATTGGTCAACAGAAAACAGCGGCGAGCAAAAAGCCAGCTTTGCCCGCCATATCCATGCCAGCCAACAGCTAAAAAAACCTATTATCGTCCATACCCGTGAGGCGAAACACGATACATTGGATGTATTAAAAGCAGAAAAAGCCGAGCATGGCATTATTCATTGCTTTACGGAAGATTATGACACCGCCAAAAAAGCCTTGGACTTGGGTTTTTATATTTCTTTATCAGGGATTGTGACCTTTAAAAACGCCACTGAATTACAAGCAGTGGCGAAAAAACTGCCTAAAGACCGCATTTTGATTGAAACGGACAGCCCTTATCTTGCGCCAGTGCCCAAACGCGGCAAATCTAATGAGCCTGCTTTTGTGCCTTATGTGGCGGATTTTCTCGCCAAGCATTATGATATGCCAGTGGATGAGTTCGCCCACTTAACCCATCAAAATTTTGACGCATTATTACATCAATATGCTTAAAAATAGTTAACGAAATCTTTATACTTTATTAAGTAGGTAATAAAATTTATGTGATAAAACATTTGGCAATGACTCATCAGTCATGTATCATACATAACAACCTTGCTCCTATGTTACTAAGCGAAGTTGCTATGCAAGGTTATTAAGCGAGCATTTTTTTATCATTTAACAGTTGTGCGTAGATGGGTTGATGTAACGGGTCTCGTCAACAATAGGGGCTACTAGAACAGACTGATGGAGTAATCAATGAGTCGTCAACAACAATTCAAAAATCGTGAAGAAGTGATATTAGCAGTTGCCGAGCAGTTGCTATTAGAGTCTGGGGAAGGCGATATCACGCTAGATAGTTTAGCCGAGCAGCTAGACCTAGCCAAAGGTACGCTATACAAGCATTTTACCAGCAAAGATGAATTGTTTTTACGCATCATTATCCGTCATGAGCAACAACTACTTGCGCTGAGCGAAGTCGGCGATTGTCCTGCCGCAGGCGTGGCACGTCTTACCCTGTTTCAACTGATTAATCCGCAAAAAGCCATATTACTCAACCAAATCGAAGAGCGCTTAGCCAATTCTGCCGTAGGGCTTAATAAGCTTTTTTCACAGTTATATGAAATTCGCCGTGAACGCATGAAGCGACTAATCAATACCACGGCAGAATACCTGCAATCATTACAAAGTGCCATGAGTACCCGAGACTATCTGTCAACCATTTGGGCGATGGGTCAAGGCGGCGCAGGACTGCTAAATTCTAGTTTTTACCAACGCTACCTCGGTCGCCGCGATACCTTACGTTTTGCCTTGGTTCAGCATATTTTAGACATTCCCAAGCAATACCCTGCTGCGCTACAATCAGTCGACGCGCCTACTGGGGCAAACCTGCCCAGCGCTGCGAATCATACGGCAAATTCACAGACTGAGTCAAACCTGACGCCACGCAATGTCAAATAATAAATGTCAAATAGTAGATGTCAAATAGTAGATGTCAAAGAATACGAGTTAACTATCATCACCCACGGTTAAGCTTTATAAATTATCCCTGTTTTGTCTGAGTGCATAACGATGCGATTGCTGGTTGGTCGGTCTTGTAAAACTTTCACTCCCGCACCCAGTGCGATGGGTGGGCAACAAGGGTTTACCTTAATCGAAATCATGGTGGTCATTGTCATTTTATCTATTTTTGCTGGGATGATGAGCCTATCGGTAGGGGGTAGTGAAAATCGTAGAAACGCGGCGTTTTATGAGCGTCTGACCAGTAATCTTGATTATGTACGTCTGTTATCAACAGAACGCATGCAGCCTTATGGGCTGGCAATCAAACTGCCGCAAAATGACGCGCCCAATCAGCTAGTGGTGGTTAAATTAGAAAACGCCTTTACTAATTCTCAAAGTGCTGTTGGCAATGCCAATGCCGCAACAACCTCGCAACCTGCGCCACCCCAATGGGTGATAGAAAAACAAATTCCACCGCTGGATGTGCCAGACCACCTTGACGTCAAAATCCGCCCACTCGATAACCCATTTAACACCACCGCCGCCCAAAATGCCCAACCCACCGTCAACTGGTTGAGCAGTAGCGAAGCACCGCCTGTGGTGTGGTTTGGGACAGGTGAGGCGACACCCGTGCAAATCAGCATCCAAAAAACCAATGCCGACAAACAAACCTTTGCGGTTGGCAATCCCATCATCGTCAACCAAGCTGGGGCAATAGAGGTGGCAAAATGACTATTGCCACCTTAAATAGACTGGCTACCTTAAATAAACTGGCTGTCAGGCAGCATCAGCAAGGATTTACCTTGCTTGAAGTTATGGTAGCGTTAGCGATTTTGGCGGTGGTTGCGATATCAGCCAGCCAAGCCAGTCGCAGTTATGTGCAGTCTGTCGATAACATGAAAACGCGCACCTTTGGCTATTATGTGGCGCAAAACATTCTGGCAGAATTACGCGTACAAAAAACTTGGCTCACTGCATCCGATACGCGGCAAATCGCCTCGCAAGGCCGTCAATGGCAAGTGGTTATCTCACCGCAAACCACACAAACCAGCCAAGGCTTTGTCCAACCCATTCATATTCGCGTCGCGCCTATTGTCGATGGCAGCGCAAAAAAAGACGTGGTGGATATTGATGCGGTGTTGGTAAAGGATATGGGGACAACGCCGTGAGCCGTTTTTTTATTGATTGCTCTGCTGCAACAGCAGCGCATAAAAAATCCCAGCAAGGCTTTACCTTAATCGAACTGATGATTGCGTTGGTGATTTTTGCCATGCTGGCATTGGCGGGATGGCAGATTATGGATAGTCTGACCAAAAGTCGCGAGCGCGGCTACCAACATCAAAAATCATTATCACAGCTTGATTATGCTTATTTACAGTTGTCACAAGATTTGGCGCAAACCAGCAATTATGTGGCAGTGCCAATCCTATCAGCGACTGCCTATGCCAATGCCAATAATACGGCATCGACCAATACTGCCGCTATGACGCCAACTTTCGTATTAAATGCGTCACAAATAAGTTTTATCCGTTTTGCCGCGCCCGATCCGCGTTATCAGTCGTCACCTATGCTAGCAAAAATACAATATTCGGTGGCAGGGGAAACGCTGACAAAACGGCGTTTTTACCAGTTAGATAACAACAACGAAACCCCTGCAACCAGTGTATTATTGACAGGTATCAAAGATGCCAGTTGGCGAGCATTGACGCCTGACGCGGTGAGTGTGTTTCCAGATGAAGCCACGCTGCAAAAGCTACAGCAAATCCAAGCGCAAAAAAAGACCAATCAAACGGCCAATGCTTCAACCAATGCGACTCCTAACCCACCTGATAACGCAACAGATCAAAATGGCAATTTGCAAAACAGTATAGATTTAATGCCTTATCAGCAGTTACCACGCGGCATCGAGCTTAATTTTAGTTATCAAGGCGAGCCGATTACTTGGCGATTTGCATTACCCAGTACCCCGCCAAACGCGCCAAACCCATAATTCAATCAAATTCTAGCAAATACACCATGCCAACAAACGCCAATCCGTCTAAAATTCTTGCAAATGTTGCCATAACAAACCCGCCATATCGGCATGGGCAACAAGGGATGGCGCTCCTGACGATTTTGTTGTTGGTGGTGGCGATTACCATCGTGGCAGGCAGTATGCTTGCCAATCAAAAAGTGATGATTCGAGAATTTGAGCTGACCAAAGGTCAAGGGCAGCTTAGGGAATATGCCTTGGCAGGCGAAGCGATGGCGACCAATTTGATTGCGCAAGACAGCCAAGTCAACCAAGTCGATAGTTTAACAGAGGCTTGGGCAAAACCGCTGGCACAGCAAACCCTAAATCAAGCCAAAGTCAGTATTAAAATTGACGATGATGCCAGCCGTTTTAATGTTAACAACCTGTATCATGATGGCAAAGTGGATGATACGGCACTGGCTTTTTTTCAAGCGCTGTTACAAGCCAATGGCTTATCGCCCAATATTGCGATGGCGGTGCTGGATTGGCAAGACCCAGACAGTGACGCCCGTGCCGATGGTGGCGCAGAAGCAGCGTATTATCAAAGTACGGGCAAAAAAATGGCGCTGGGTATTGCCAACCAGCCTTTTATCTCAATCAATGAATTGCAACATGTGCGCGGTATGGATAGCGAAGGATTGCAAAAATTAGCGCCGTATCTGACCGCAGTGCCATATTATCTGCCCATGAATATCAACACGGTGAAGCCCGAACTATTAACCATACTAGTGAATTTACCTACCGAAGCCAATGGCAACCAGCCGCAAGGATCAAACCGTGCGGACAATGATGGCAATCCACAATCTGGGCAAGACACTAGCGCAGCTTCAAATGTGGCAGCTACCCACCAAATCGACGATAGGGCAATCATCAATTGGGCGAATGCCCGAGAAAACAACCTACCGGTGCAAACCTTGACTCAACTGTGGGCAGTGCCAAGTTTTGCCCAGATTGACGAGCGTAACAAAGCACGCATCGCCAAGCTGTTAGCCACCCAGAGTCAAAGTTTTCGCGTCGTTGTCAGCGTCAAAAGTGATGATAAGCAGCTTTTTTTGCATAGCCAAATCGCTAAGATTTTACCTAAAGCTGACAATGACCCAGCAGCTGCTTCTGGTGTGTCAGCGACACCCATTCCAGCACCAACCAATACGCAAAATGGCACGCAAAATAACACGCTGCCACAAATCATCACTTACAACCGCCAATTTTTACCCTTTGCCCAATAACGCAGCAGCGCAATAAATTGGCTTTAAAATTCTCAGTTATTTTATGTTTATTTTAATCAGTTATTTGTTGCTGGCGTATTCTAGGGTAAAATAGGGGGTTTTTCTTGGGCGTTGTTGAATGACAATGGGGCAGAAAACGGGCACAAAAGCGTTGTCAACACAACGGATACAGATGTAACCTAGACATAACCTAGACGCATAAATTGGGTGAATATAGATGAATGTAATCGAGCGCTATTTTGGCATAGATGGCCGCAATACAACGATAAAAACTGAAATTCTGGCAGGTCTAACCACCTTTTTGACCATGGCTTATATTATTTTTGTCAATCCCGACATGCTGGCAAAGACAGGGATGGATAAAGGGGCGGTATTTGTAGCGACATGTCTAGCCTCAGCGCTGGGCTGTTTTTTGATGGGATTGATTGCGCGTTTGCCGGTGGCATTGGCACCTGGCATGGGTTTAAATGCGTTTTTTACCTTTACCGTCGTCTTGGGAATGGGTAAAAGCTGGCAAGTGGCGTTGGGGGCGGTGTTTATTTCAGGCTTGCTGTTTGTGCTGATTAGTGCCTTTAAACTGCGTGAATGGATTATCAACGCCATTCCCTATACGCTTAAACAAGGTATCGTCGCAGGGATTGGGGCGTTTTTAGCATTTATTGCGCTTAAAAGCTCGGGCATCATCGTGGCAAGTCCCGCCACGTTTGTGACGATGGGCAAACTCACCGATTTTGGCCCTGCGATGGCGATTTTAAGTTTTTTTCTGATTGTCGTATTTGTGCAGCGTAAAGTCCCTGCAGCAGTGATGTTGTCAATTTTAATTGTGACGGTGATTAGCTTGTTGGCAGGGGAAACCCATTACTCAGGGATTGTGTCAATGCCGCCATCGATTGCACCGACCTTTATGCAGTTAGATATTGCAGGCGCGCTTGATGTGAGTATGGTTAGCGTGATTTTTGCCTTTTTATTTGTGGTGTTATTTGATACATCAGGCACATTAATCGGCGTGACCAAAAAAGCGGGGTTAATGTCTACCGATGGTCAAATTCCGAACCTAGGTAAAGCCTTGTTTGCTGACTCAACGGCGGCTGTGGCAGGGTCGTTGCTAGGGACGTCATCGGTAACGAGTTATGTAGAAAGCACAGCAGGCGTGGCAGCAGGTGGACGCACCGGTTTGACCGCCATTGTGGTAGGCGTGTTATTTTTATTGGCGTTATTTTTTGCGCCATTGGCTGGGATGATTCCTGCGTATGCAACGGCAGGTGCGATTTTTTATGTCGCGGTATTGATGTTATTTACGCTGCGTGAGATTGATTGGGATGACTTGACCGAAGCATCACCTGTCGCGGTAGTGCTGCTGTTGACGCCGCTTACCTTCTCAATCGCGGATGGGATTGCGTTAGGTTTTATCACCTATACCATTGCCAAATTGGTGAGTGGACGCTATAAAGAAGTGAGCCCTGCGGTTTGGGTGTTAACGGCGATTTTATTGGCAAAATTGATTTTTTTAAGTTAATCAATGGCTGAGCAAAAAAAACCATCTAACCCAATTCGGCTAGATGGTTTTTTATTTAATTTTGGTCCAGAGTACCGCTGTCTATGTGAACCCATGAACTGTAACGTTCAGGGTGGGTATGGCAACCACTCTTAAGGCTTCCTGAATCATCGCAGCGTAGCTGGATGCAGGCTTGCACAACAAGTGAAAAGAACGCATACCCTTATATAAATTATCAGCTCAGGTAAAACCATAAACTGGCGAATACCCCAGATGCACGCATTGTAGCAGATTACCTAAGATGATGCAAAAGCTCGCTCATTAATTCAATGATTGATTAAATTAATCAAACTTGACGGTCAAAATACTATTAAAACCGTCAAAACATATCACAAGGTTTTTGCTCTCATCATATCGCCTGATATCGCTTAGCAGTTAACAGTTAACAGGCTTAGCAGTTAACAGAATGACGCAAAATCTGGGTTAAAGAGATTAAGCGAGCTATGCTATAATTTTCAAAATTTTTTTAATACTAGGGCGTGTCCCTAATTCGGAACAAAGTATTTTTAATGGCCTAAAAATGCCTAAATCTGGCAAAACTGCGTTAAATTGTTTGACAATATTCCAATATTATCTGCACAATTTGCCTTGTTTTGCTGGCGATTTAGTCTATTTTTAGCCTCATTATCCAAATAGGGACACGCCCTAGTTTTGTATTTTCCTTATTTTAGCTTTTCTAGAGGCAACAATGAATCAAGCGTCTAACTCGGTTAACCATCAATCGACGGTTAAAAAAATCCCCCATGTGTTGATGATTTTAGATGGTTTTGGGCATCGCGAAGATGAGCGTGATAATGCGATTGCCGCGGCGCACACCCCAAACCTTGATTATTTATATCAGCATTATCCGCATGGCTTGATTTCAGGGTCAGGTGAAGACGTGGGTTTACCCGCAGGGCAGTTTGGTAACTCTGAAGTCGGGCATATGAATTTGGGTGCAGGTCGTATTTTGTATCAAGATTCTACCCGTATTCATAAAGAAATCCGCGAACAGCAATTTTTTAGCAACCCTGCATTAACCGAAGCAGTGCAGCTTGCCAATGACCGACAAGCCAATGTGCATATCATGGGATTATTATCCGACGGGGGAGTTCATTCGCATCAAGATCATATTGTCGCGATGGTGGAGCTGGCATTGCAGCAGGGTGCAAAGCAGGTCTTTATCCATACATTTTTGGACGGTCGTGACACGCCGCCTAAAAGTGCGGACAATTATGTCGCACAATTACAACAAGCACTTGCCACGCTTAATGAGCAATATGAGGGCACGGCTTATTTGGTCAGTCTTATTGGTCGCTATTTTGCAATGGATCGGGATAAACGTTGGGATCGGGTACAGCAAGCGTATGATTTGCTAACCCAAGCCAAAGCAGAACGGGTGGTGCAGTCAGGCGCTGAGGCGATTAGCGCAGCGTATGGCGCAGATGAAAGTGACGAGTTCGTCAAACCGACTTGGGTGCGTTATGCTAACCAAAACGCTGACTTTGGTACTATCCAAGACAATGACAGTGTGATTTTTATGAATTTTCGTGCCGACCGCGCCCGCGAAATTAGCCAAGCACTGGTTTCAGCTGATTTTGATGGCTTTACGCGTGAAAAACTGCCAACGCTGTCAAAATTTGTGATGCTGACCAAATACTCCGATGAATTACAAAACAATGACGTGACCAGTATCGCCTTTGAACCGACATCGCTAACCAACACATTGGGCGAGTATTTGCAATCGCAAGGTAAAACCCAACTGCGCATTGCTGAAACCGAAAAATACGCGCACGTGACTTTCTTTTTTAGTGGTGGGCGCGAAGCAGAGTTTGAAGGGGAGCAGCGGATTTTGGTCAACTCGCCTGCGGTTGCTACTTATGATTTACAACCCGAAATGAGTGCGCCAGAGGTCACTGAAAAATTGACCCATGCCATCAATTCCGGTGCGTATGATGTACTGATTGTGAATTATGCCAATGGCGATATGGTAGGGCACACCGGTGTGTTCGATGCCGCTGTCAAAGCCGTCGAAACGTTAGATAACTGTGTGAAAACCATTGCTGATTGTGTGCTTGCCAATCATGGGCATTTACTGATTACCGCTGACCATGGCAACGTGGAGCAAATGCAAGATTATGATAGCGGACAGGTACACACCCAGCATACCACAGAGCTAGTGCCATTTATTTATGTCAATGAGCAAGCGCCTGATACCGTGCACATTCGCACGGGTGGTAAGCTATCGGATGTGGCGCCAACCCTATTGGACTTAATGCAACTTGCCAAACCTGCCGAAATGACAGGTGAAAGCTTAATCGTAGCAAACTAACAGTTAATAGGTACAACTATCGTATGGTAACGCAGCGTCTCAAACCACTATCTAACCCTACTTTCAAAAGACACGTTATCGTGCTGGCATTGTGGGGGATAGGTTCATTGGGTTATGCTGCTAGCCGACCGACTGTCAGTTCGCCTGTCAAACCACCCGTCAAATCTGCTACCTCAGTTGCGGCTAAAACCAA
Source organism: Moraxella osloensis (assembly GCF_001553955.1). Lineage (NCBI taxonomy): Bacteria > Pseudomonadati > Pseudomonadota > Gammaproteobacteria > Moraxellales > Moraxellaceae > Faucicola > Faucicola osloensis. Next base: position 526,319 of record NZ_CP014234.1, on the reverse strand, counting down.
TAAAACGGCATTAACACCTGCAATCACTCAAGCGATTGCGGGAGCCAATCCTGCTATTGCCGTTCCCATCAGTGGGGTGAATGCAGCTAATGGTGTACCCGATGGCGCTGATAACGACAATTTGTCGGATGACGGCGCTGACGATGGCGGGGAAGTGGATATTACGTCAACCGCCCCTATAGTGACTAATCCCGCCAATCAGCCAAAAGACACTCAGCCCATCGCGCCAGCTTCTGAGCAAATCCAGCAAGTGGCATTGGGGGCAGTATCACCCGTCACGGTTGAAAAATTTGTCAAAATGATTGATATCATCCGTCAAAATTATGTGACGAATGTCGATGATGAATCGCTTTTTGCCAATGCAATGGCAGGCACTTTAGCTGGTCTCGATCCTTATTCTGAATATCTAGATGCAAACGCGTTTGAAAACTTAAGGTTATTTACCGAAGGCGATATTGGCAGTATTGGCGTGAGTGTCAGTTTTCATGCCGATGTAGATAGCTGGGTGTTTGATGATGTGCTGCCCAACTCGCCTGCCGCAAAAGCCGGTATTCAGCGCGGCAATTATTTGCATCAAATTAATGATAATAAGTTAGACAACACCCGAACCCCGCAAGACGTCGATCAGCTGCTAACAGGCATCGCAGGGACAACGGCTCGGTTGTTAGTCTCGGATAAAGGCCGTCGTAAACATCTGGTGGTGGTGCAAAGAACCTTGCTACAACAACAAGCCATGAGTGCCAACATCATTAATGGCGTTGCGGTGGTGCATATCCCTGTGTTTCAAAACAACACCCAGCAGCAATTTTTAATGGCACTCACCAAATTAAATCAGCCCTTTAGCGTACTGGTACTTGATTTGCGCAATAACCCAGGTGGCGTGTTGTCAGCTGCCAATGATATCGCAAGCTTATTTATGAACGATAAAGTAGTAGCGCAGATTAAAAATCGCCAAGGCATACAAGAGGTGATTCGCACGCACGGCAAAGCCCAATTTGCCGACTTACCGCTGGCCGTGTTGCAAAATCGTTATTCCGCTTCGGCGGCTGAAGTATTAGCCAGTGCGCTACAAAACAACCAACGCGCCAAGGTGTATGGCGAAACCAGCTATGGTAAAGGCTCTATCCAAAGCATTGTACCCATCAATGATAATGAAGCGGTAAAGCTAACGGTCGCTCATTATTACTCAAGTAAAGGTGAGAAAATTGATGGCGTAGGCGTCAAACCCGATGTGGTTTTGACTGGCGCAGAAACGAGTTGGCTAGATCAGGTATTAGCGGATTTGCAAACCACCAAGCGAAGCTATCAATTTTTACTTAAACCTACGCCAACGCCCCAGTCTTTTTAAGCTAATCATCTAAGCAGTCACCCAATAACCTCTCATATTTATCATCGGGTGGAATCTATTTTATGATTCATCTTCCATAAAAAATTGCGGATCGACGGCATCCAAATCGCGCACATCAAGTTTGGTATAGTGTTTTTTGCAAAAATTTGGATCCAATTTGCACATTGCACTTTGCAATTCATCAAGGCGTGCTTCAGACTGGCGAATGTGCTCAAGCATTTTGATAAAAGTCATTGCCACAGGGTCTTGGGTGTTAGGGTCAATCCCATATTGATGAAAAACGCCCGCTTGCTCTAACTTAATTTTATTGCAATCATCCTCACTGGTAGCAGAAGTATTGATAGAGATTTGTTCAATCGCTTTCATCTGCTCAGCATCGGTTGTTTTTTCGATGACGGTTTTTTCGATATAATCGTCAGCTGGGGTTACCCCATTATTTGCCAAGCTATCAAGCCCCATTTGCTCTGCTTTGGCTTTATCATGAATCAAACGCGCGGCACCGCCTACCATGGTCGCGCCTGCAGGCACTTCTTTGACAACGACAGCATTGGAGCCGATTTTGGCATATTTACCCACGGTAAAGCCGCCTAATACTTTGGCGCCTGCACCGACAACCACGCCATCTTCCAGCGTGGGGTGGCGTTTGCCTTCACTTAATGATACCCCGCCAAGCGTGACGCCGTGATACAAGGTGACGTCATCACCGATTTCGGCGGTTTCACCAATGACCACACCCATACCATGGTCAATAAAGAATCGCCGCCCAATTTTTGCTGCAGGGTGAATTTCAATCCCGGTCAAAAATCGATTGCCAAAGGATACAAACCGTGCCAAGCCTTTGTTATTGTGTTGCCACATACTGTGGGCGACGCGGTGAATCAATAGCGCATGCACGCCAGGATAAGTCAACAGTACTTCAAGCGTGTTACGTGCCGCAGGGTCACGGTCAAACACCGCTTGGATGTCCTCTTGTAATTCTGCTTTGATGGTCTGGATTTTTTTGGATAAATTTTGGATGACGGACAACATACTGACTACCGATTTTATAAAAATTTTAAGGGATTATGATATCACGAACTCATCAATTGCTTGAAAATTTTAAACAAGCTTAGGATTTAAGTAATTTTGCGATGGTGGCTTGCAGTAACTGATATTCTTTGATATCAAGCTGTAATCTACTAAGAAGTCGATTAATACGCTGAGGCATCACTTTAGATTGGGCGGGATTGTAGATAGCTAAATTCTCCAGCAATGCCAACAGCCTATTTTCTAGCTGTAAACGCTGCTCATTTGAGATAGGCGGCTCATCCCACTGCTGGCGAAAAGTCAAATCAATGGATTTTTCAGCCGCTGTTTTTGCTGTCAATGCTAATTCGGCAGTTTCGTAAAAAACGCTGGCAATCACTTGAACCGCAGCCGCCACATTTAACACCCCATACTGCGGATTGGCAGGAATTTGAATATGGTAGTCGGCCAATTGCAGCTCTTCATTTGTTAAACCCCGATCTTCACGACCAAACACAATGGCAAGTTGCCAATTGCGATGCGCAGCATCTGTCATTACATCGCCAAGGTTGTGAAAATTAGTGACCATCAATTCGGCCGCTTGGCGGGGCGATAAGACGGGTCTTGGAATATGGCGTTGGCGACTACTGGTAGCAATCACCCAGTGGCAATCTTGCAGGGCTTGCTCCAGGGTATCACAAATGGTCACAGTATCTAAAATTGCTTTGGCACCTGCGGCATGGGCATAGGCATCCTCGTCAATCGGTAGTTTGGGCGCCACCACCGTGAGCTGCGTTAGTCCCATGGTGTGCATAGCGCGGGCGGCAGAGCCAATATTGGCAGGCAAGGTGGTATTCACCATCACAATGCGAATACCGGCTAAAAATGCCGCAAGGGTTGAGAAGGGTTGCTGGGAAGCGTTAGTGTCAGTCGTTACCATGGGTTGTCAAATTTTAGCCATTCGTTACGCAATAAGCGATTGTATTTGGTCATTCACTGCATGGCATTCTGCTTTGATTTCTTCAATCAATTGTTCATGTTGGTGGATATGACCAGTGCGGCAGATTTCTTGCAGTTTATAACAAAGTTCGGTCAGCTCGGTAGCGCCAAGGTTAGAGCTAGCGCCTTTTAAGCCGTGCGCTGCATTATACCCCAAACGGTTGTCTAAGTTGGCATAAGCTGTTTCCATTTCCGATAAACGTTGTAAGCTATCTTGCATATAAGTATGCATCAAATCGACAAAATCTTCGTCAAGTAACGCTCTTAATTCTTCAAACTGGGGTAGGCTAATATGGGATGGCTGAGTCATATGAGTTTCCTGTTGATGGGGCATTGAATAAAACATCATTGATTAAATTTGATTGGCTTATTTTAGCTCATATCTCATTGAATTTTATCAAAACTTTGATGAAAGTCAGTTTAAGGGATATAAACGTTTATCGCAGGATGGGTTTATCGACCAAATTCACCAAAATCAGACGCTAACTAAAATGTAAATGCAAATCTTCCTCATTGACCAAGCTTTTGAGTTTGCCAAAATTCTCTTCTGTCGGCACAATTTGCCAATGCGTTGGCATATTAAGATGGGCAATCGCATAGTCGTTATACACACATAGGTTAATCGGTACCCCTAATTGACCCGATTGAGCCAATGCATTGGCGGGCTGACTGTCCGCAAATTGGGCATTGTCGGCAGGGTGATTCAACTGATGCGATAAATAGTGAATTGTTGAGTTATTGGCGGTCGCTAACAATTGCTGTATTTGTTCAAATAATGCCATATCATGACCTGCAATTTTGATGCTGATTTTTTTGAGCCAGCGTTTGCGCGCATCGGTTAAGGTCATTACCTCTTGTAGGCTGGCATAAAACGTGCCATCGCGTTCACGAATAGAGCCGTCGATGATCACCACGGTTTCCACTTTAAGCTTGTCTTTGACGCGGGCAAAGCGCTCGGCATAACAACTCACTTCGATACGACCTGTACCGTCATCTAAGGTAATCACTGAGCGATTACCAAAGTTTGCCACATCGAGTATCAAGCCTGCAAAAAATACGGTTTCGCCATAGCTGGTTTCGCTTAAATCGCCCAATGTCTTTGGCGTATAGCGTTTTAACTCATCGCGATAACTATCAATCGGGTGACCGGTCAGATAAAGTCCTAGCGTATCTTTTTCACCTTTTAAGCGTTCAGCATCTGTCCAGACAGGCTCACGGGGCAATGGGGGCGGCGCAGTAACTTCTTGTATATCGCTAAATAAATCAATCATCCCTAGGCTGTCATTGCTACGCTGTTGCTCGGCTGCTTGTACCGCTTTTGGCAATTCGGCAAGTAACGCGCCACGAATGTGATAAGCTTCATCCGCAGCCAAATCAGGTCGTAATTTTGGCGCAAAACTATCAAAACAGCCTGCTTTCACCAATGCTTCAAGGGTGCGTTTATTGACTTTTCGCGTGTCAACACGGCGGCAAAAATCATACAAATCGGTAAACTCACCGCCCGCGTTTCGCGCTTCCACGATAGACTCTACAGCACCTTCTCCGACACCTTTAATGCCGCCTAAGCCATACACAATGGTCGTCGGGTTAATCGGCACAAACGCCCAATTGGAGTGGTTAACGCTGGGGTTTTCTACTTTTAAACCAAAATTTTCGCGGCAATCATTGATAAAAAACACCACGCCATCGGTATTATTCATGTCCGAGGTGATGACCGCCGCCATAAATTCGGCAGGGTAGTAGTGTTTTAAATAGGCAGTTTGATAGGCTAACACACCGTATGCGGCTGAGTGTGATTTGTTAAACCCGTAGCCGGCAAATTTTTCCATCAAATCAAACACGCCGCCGGCAAGTTTATCATCGATGCCTTGATCAATCGCCCCTTCAACAAAAATACTGCGCTGTTTTGCCATTTCTTCGGGTTTTTTCTTACCCATCGCGCGGCGTAGCATATCGGCACCGCCTAGACTATAGCCTGCCATCGCTTGCGAGATTTGCATCACCTGTTCTTGATAGACAATTACCCCATAGGTATTTTCCAGTATCGGCTCAAGTCGGTCATGGTCATAGATGACCTCTTCGCGGCCGTGTTTACGGTCAATGTACATATCGACCATTCCGGCATCGAGTGGACCTGGGCGGTACAGCGCACACATGGCGATGACGTCTTCAATATTGGTCGGTTTAAGCTTGGCCAAATATTTTTTCATGCCGGTACTTTCAAGCTGGAATACAGCGGTGGTATGAGCATTTTGTAGCAGCGTGTAGGTGGGCTTATCGTCTAAGGGTAACGTCTCAAGATCAAGCGGGGGCTGTTGTTCTTTAGCGCGGCGTGCATTGATGTTTTTAACTGCCGCATTAATCACCGTTAAATTGCGCAGACCCAAAAAGTCAAATTTTACCAAGCCAACTGCTTCCACATCGTCTTTATCAAACTGACTGACGGGATGACCCTCTTCATCACAATAGATGGCGCTATAATCGGTGATTTTAGTCGGCGCGATAAGTACGCCCCCGGCATGTTTACCAACGCCCCGGGTAATCCCTTCGAGCCGTACCGCCATTTCCCAAATCTCATTGGCATCTTCATAATCCATATTGTCAGGATTGTTAAGCAAATCTTTGAGCTGCGGTTCGGCTTCAACCGCTTCAGCGAGCGTAATGCCTGGGGTTTTGGGGATAAGTTTGGAGATTTTATCAGCAAGACCGTATGATTTACCTTGAACGCGCGCGACATCACGCACCACCGCTTTTGCCGCCATCGTACCAAAGGTGATGATTTGCGATACTGCTTCTCGTCCGTATTTTTGCGCCACATAATCAATGACGCGGTCGCGCCCTTCGATACAAAAATCGACGTCAAAGTCTGGCATGGATACCCGTTCAGGGTTTAAGAACCGTTCAAACAGTAGGTCGTATTCTAGCGGGTCTAAGTCGGTGATATTGAGCGAATACGCCACTAATGACCCCGCGCCTGAGCCACGACCAGGACCTACAGGCACATCATTGGCTTTTGACCAACGGATAAAGTCCATCACGATTAAGAAATAACCGGGGAAACCCATATTCAAAATTGTCGTGAGTTCAAACGCCAAACGCTCATCATACGGCTTGCGTTTTTCGGCCCAACTGTCGTCGCGTTTTTCGATGGGATAGAGTTTTTCAAGGCGTTTTTCTAGACCTTCTTGGGCGGTGCGTCGGAAAAAAGTTTCAATGGTATCGCCTTCGGGAATGGGGAATTCAGGTAAATCGTGATGACCCATAGGAATGATGACGTTACAGCGTTTTGCCAAATCCAAGGTGTTGTCAATCACCGCTGGCATATCACTAAACAGGGTAGCCATTTCATCTTGGGTTTTTAAATACTGCTCAGAGGAATAATCACGTGGGCGATTGGGATCGGCAAGCACTTGCGAATTGGCGATACACACCCGTGCTTCATGCGCTTCAAAATCATCTTCTGTTAAAAAACGCACGTCATTATGGGCAATGATAGGCACATCAAAGGCATTTGACATGCGAATGGCTTGCTCGATAAAACGGTCTTCGTTGGCGCGCTTGGTGCGTTTAATGGCAAAATAGACACGATCGGCAAATGGGGTTTGCCATTGTTGTAGTAGGCTATCGGCTTTTTCTGGGTGAGCTGATAACATGGCTTGACCGACGTCTGATTTTTCGGTGAACAGCACAATCACCCCTTCACTGCGCTCAAAAATCCAGTCACGCTGAATAATCGGTTTGCCCATGACTTGACCATCGACAAAGCCTTTTGACACGATATTGGTCAAATTCTTGTAGCCGATTTGGTTGCTGGCAAGTAGCGTTACTGTCGTATTATCATTTTCAAGCCAGACTTCAGAGCCAATAATTGGCTTGATACCAGCATCCAAGCAAGCTTTATAAAATTTGACCGTGGCATACAGGTTGGATAAATCGCTAATGGCAAGCGCCAGTTGGTTGTCGGCTTTGGCAGCTTTGACCAGCGCTTTGATGCGTACAATCGAGTCAGTGATAGAAAATTCGGTGTGAATACCAAAGTGTACAAATGCCATGGATTGCCTTTATTGCGGTTCGTCTTTAGCCCGCTATTATACTATGAATTGCCAAACTGCGAACCTACAAAATCAGCAATAAAACGCTTAAAAAGTATCAGCGGACGCTAAGCATTTACCATTTAATATGCTAAAATAAGAACCCTTTACGCCTATAGCTTAACTGGATAGAGCAGTTGCCTCCTAAGCGACCGACGTGGGTTCAAGTCCCGCTGGGCGTACCAGTTTTTTTGACCTAAAACCTATAAAAATAAAAAACCCAATAAAAAAATTATTGGGTGTGGCTGCAAAAAGTAAAGCTTAGCTTAAACGTTTGGCATTGGCTGCCACGCGGCTATAGATAGGGTGCATCCCTTTTTCCAGTACATGCAGGGCTTCTTGGTTGACAGCATAAAAGAAGTTTTCCAATGAAATCGGTTGACCCACGCTTAATTTCATACAGTTTGAAAACATTAATTGCCCAATATTTTGCTGGGCAACGAGCGCTTGCCAAGCCATTTGCGTCCAAGATTCAAAAAATGCGATGGGTTTTTCAGTCACCATACGTTCCATTTCTTTCATCTCTTTGGCATTGTTGAGGGGGTTTTGTTTTGCCATCATATAGATGCGGCGCTGCATGACTTGTGGTACGCGAACTGAAAAATCTTCAGATTGCTGGTACATTTTTTCAACTTTTTGGTTAATATGTTCGTAGGTAGCCATAAGGACTCCATTGATAACAACAGTAAAATACAGGATTGACAGTAAAGTGTAGTGCTATTATACACTGATTTAAATTAAGTTAATAATAGCAAAATCACTGGGCATACAATAGTTACTTAATATTACCCAAATAATTAGATTTCATTTAATCAAACCATTGGTAATCGCTAACAATCATCTGTGTAATCAGGGTTTTAGTTAAACTCATGAGCATGAAACTATTTTACCAAGTTAACAATGCGCCACATGTGGTAATGAATTTAAAAAATACTAACTGATAGCTTTATCAGTGTTTATCAAAAGGTATAAAAATGACCGTTCAAAGTCTTCCCTTAGTGATTACCTCGGGCGAACCTGCGGGTATTGGGATGGATATCATACTGATGCTTGCCGACAGACAGCAATTAAACCTGCCCAATCGCGCTGTCATTGTATTGGCGGATATCAACGCGCTACAAGAAAGGTATAGTGAGCTTAAACAAAAGGGCGCGGTAAAATACGGATTATTGATTCAACAGTTAGCGACGCATCAGTTACATGAGTTAAAAGATTTACCGCAAATTGCGCAACCATCAGCGCATGACACTATTTTGGTGGTGGATGTACCGGCAGCACAACCTGTGGTAGCAGGGCAGCTAAATCCCCATAACGCACAAATGGTCATCGCACAGCTGCAACTGGCGCATAAGCTCGCCATCAGCAAACAAGTCGCTGCAATTGTCACGGCGCCACTGCAAAAATCGGTGATTATGACTGTGTTGCCAGATTTTATGGGGCATACCGAATTTTTTATGCAGCAGTCGGGTCTGGATAAAGTGGTGATGATGCTCGCCAATAGCCTGATGAAAGTGGCATTAGTCACCACCCATTTGCCGCTGCGAGCGGTCGCCGATGCGATTTCCCACGAAGAAGTGGCAAAAACCGTCGATATTGTCATTCATGATTGTCAGCAAAAATTTGGTCTGTCTCAGCCAAAAATATTGGTCTGTGGACTCAACCCTCATGCTGGGGAAAGCGGCTATCTCGGCAGAGAAGAAATTGACATCATCAATCCTGTGTTACAGCACTATCGCGATCAAGGTATCGATATTAGTTTGGCGATGCCAGCTGATACTTTGTTTACCCAAAAGCATATCGCCACTGCCGATGCCATTATCGCTATGTATCACGATCAGGGACTGGCACCGCTCAAATCACATGGGTTTGGCGAAACGGTGAATATCACTTTAGGCTTGCCTTATATTCGCACCTCGGTCGATCATGGCACGGCGCTTGATTTGTCAGGCACAGGCAAAGCGAGTACCGATAGCTTGTATCATGCCATTGATTATGCCAATAACATGGCGACCGCGATTGCCCTTTAATCATCCTTAACGATAATTACCCTCACAAAAAAAGCCAATCGTTATAGATTGGCTTTTTTATTGCGATTATTTTAAATAGCTGCTTGATTATTTTAAATAACTGGCAGGATTGACTGGCGTGCCACGATAACGGATTTGGAACTCTACAGCAGGTTGATTCAAATTATTGTCCGTCCCAACGGTACCGATAGTTTGACCTGCTTGCACCGTTTGGCGCTCTTGTACCGCAAAACTTCCCAGATGCGCATAGGCACTAATGTAGTCGCTGTTGTGCTGAATCAGTATCAATTTGCCATATTCTGGCAAATCACTACCGACATACAGCACTGTACCTGGCTGGCTGGCGACAACATTTGCGCCTGCTTGTCCGCCAAACCACATACCCAGCGTACCTGTTTGCTGGTTAAATGGTCGCAATAGATTGCCAGTGGTAGGACGTAACCAACCTTGTGACAAGCTGCTGGTTGGCACGATGACTTGGTTTGGCATCGGTAACGGGGTTGATGAATTATTGGCTTGTCTAGGTGGGTAATAAGTCGGGTTAGACGGGCGGGATGATTGGTTGACCGTCACAGGGCGAATGGTCGTTGGGCGATAAGAAGTGGGACTACTTGCTGAGGTTAAAATCAAGCGTTGCCCTGGATAAATGGTATAGTTGCTATCGAGCCCATTGAGCGCGCCAACCCGACGATAATCTAGTCCATAAGTGGTGGCGATTTTGCTTAAAGTATCGCCGTTTCTAACTATATAATAGTTGGGGACACCCCGTACATACACAGGGCGCTTATCCACGGTCGCGATCTTCTGTGAAGCACAAGCGGTCATCAACACCGCCGTACAGGCTATCGCACTGAGTTTTACCAGTTTGGGCGTGCAGAGTGTTTTATAAGTGGCAAACATAACCGTCATTCCTAGCAAGTGATACAAAAAAAATTACAACAAGTCAGGGTATAGTAACTAACTTTTAACCACTTACAAAGTAACTGGAGTTAACAACAACGTTTCTTTGCCAAACGATAACAAATAGCAACATTTTGGACTCAAATGAAAAAATGGCGCAAAACCCCTTGTTTATCCATTACTTGCCAGCCATCCATTGCCTAGCATTCCTAACGATTTGTACTGACTATTTAACGGGGCGATTAAATAGGGTGATAGGTTGATTGAATAGGGCGATAGGGTGTTATTCATGGGTCATAATGGGCTTGGCAGGGCTATATTTTTTTAGTTTTAAAAATAGCCAAATACCTATGACCAAATTTATCACCCCGACAATCGCAAATAGCATCGGTAGGCTCACGTTAAATAGCGTCAAACAAACAATCGAAAAAATCGCCGAACCTACCATAAATACCGAATTTAAAATATTGTTGGCACCGATAATGCGAGCACGGCTTGTTTCCGGTGAATAAGCTTGCATGTAAGCGTATAAAGGCACAATATAAATACCGCCTGAAAAACCCAATAAAAACAAATCGACAAACACACGCATAGCACCCGGCGTGGCAAAAATCATGCCGATACTATAGTGCGCGTTGTTGGCGAGTGGCGGCAAATGCATCGCTGAGAGCGTGAAATACAAGTCAATCGCAAAAATCGTCAATCCTGCAATCCCAAATGGCAATAGCTTTAAACTCACTTGGTTTTTGGTCAACGTTTTACATAACAGTGAGCCGAGCGCCGTACCGACAGAAAACAGCGTCAATAAAAATATCACCACGCTTTCATCGCCTAGCAAAATAGACTTGCTAAATTCTGGTACTTGGGTCAAAAACGTAGCACCATAAAACCAAAACCAACTATTACCCAAAATGGTAAACCACATAATCGGCAAACGATATAGATTGGCAATGGTTTGCCAGCTAGTACGAAAGATATTCCAGTCGATGGTCAAATCAGGCTGCGGCGCAGTCATGACGGGAATAAACCGAGAAGCCAGGTAGCCCATAATCGCCACAAAAACCGTCACCCCAGATATCCAAAATAGCGGACTGTCAAGCTTCATTAATACGCCAGCTAGCATCATCCCTGTCAAAATAGCCAGTGACGTGCCCATTTGAAATAGCCCATTGGCACCGACTAGCTCATCGGTGGTCATGGCTTGGGGTAGATAAGCATATTTAATAGGACCAAAAAACGCCGAATGGGTGCCCATCAAAAATAACGCAACAAATAATAGCGGATAAATCTCAAACACAAACCCAAATGCGGCAACTACCATGATGACGATTTCAAGGATTTTAATCAGCCTTGTCAGCCAAGATTTTTCATATTTATCAGCGATTTGCCCCGCCAAGGCGGAAAACAAAAAAAACGGCAATACAAACAGCATCGCCGCTAGATTGTTGAGCAAACTAACACGCATCCCCAATTTTTCCGCTGCCATAAAGGTCAGTACCAGAATCAAACCTTGCTTAAATACATTGTCATTAAATGCCCCTAAAAACTGGGTGGCAAACATGGCACTAAACCGTTTGTATTTAAAAAGCGCAAATTGGGTACTCATGAGCAATCCTAGAAATGTCTGATGATGCCTATCTTAACAAATATTTTACAAAGGGTTGCGAAAATGTTTGGTTAGTAAAATGTTTATGCTAAAATCGCCTAGTGCTCGCTCAAGGATTTGATTTTTATCATGAAACCAATAAATTTGCTACCCTATCGTCAGTCAACCGCATTGACCGATAACCCGTTCAGTTTTTTTCATGACATCTGTCCACTATCGTCCAATCCTTGTCCGTCAAATCCATGTCAAAGCCCCACCCATTCTAGCGTATCAAATCATTCGCTGTTTCGCTTGACCCCCATACGTTTGGCAATTACCTTGGTTAGTGTGAGTGTGGTGCCTGCTTGGGGGGCACAAACGCCAGCAATGCCAGCTACTGTTAGTAGTTCAGCTAACAGCTCATTTAATACTTTAGCTAACAGCTCAGCAACGAATAGCACGCTAACCACTAACAGCGTAGCGCAGACCACTGCCAATGACAACAAGGGCACCACGGCAACGCAAAATGCCACACCTGCGGCAGCTGCGCAAGATAGTATCACAACCGATGCCAACACTGCTCAGCCTTATCTGTATCAACTCAATCAGCAGCGCGTTGAAGATAAAATTGGTCAACAACTCGATAATCAGACCTTGGCAGACTTTAATAATTTCAACCAACCTGTGGCGACGTTGAAACAAAACCAACCTAGTGTCGGCTACAGTAAAGCATTAGACCAAACAACGCCGCAGTCGGTTGCCAATCAAGTCAACAATAGCAAGCCTGCAAGCGTGAATACCCAATCACAATCCCAAGCACAAGCACAAGTCACTGAGCAGCTAACAACCGAAAAACAGAATTTCGACGCGATTAATCAAAAAGTGAGCGAGCAAACCAATTTATCTAATCAAAATATCGCTAACCAAAATATTGCTAATCAAAATCCTAGTAATCAAGGCGTCGCTAATGATGCCAGTAATATCAAATCCACCGACACCATCAATCCCAATGATTACTTGCCCGCCTATCAACAGCAAACAGCGGCATTGACCACCCCACAAGCCAACTCAACCGTGACCGCAGAGTCGCAAGGCATCATGGCGCGCTTGAAGAACAAAATCATTGGTCGCGGGGAAGGGCTCAACTATATTGATATCAGCTTTGCCAATGCAGATGCCAAACTTGAGCCTGCGCGCAATATCAAAGCGGCATTGGAAAAAGTGACCGTCGAATCGGTGTCGGATTTTAATGCCAGTGTGAACAAATTACGCCAAATTGCCAAAGATGCAGCAGAGGCGGTGGGTTTTTATGACACTAAAATCGCCTTTAAGCATTTGGGCAAAGACAATATCCAAGTCAGCTTAGAGGTCGGCAAACCCGTCATCGTGCAAAATCGCATCATTGATATCCGTGGTGAAGGCGGAAAAGGCGATAACGCGCTGCCGGTGTATCCTGTGATTGAGAAAGAAATCCCACCCAAAGAAGGGGATGTGTTCAGTCATGGTATCTATAAAGCCGCAAAGGCGACGATTGAAGGCGTCGCGCAGACCAATGGTTACTTCGATGCCAAATGGCTCAACAGTTCAGTAGATATTATTTTGCCGGACAATACCGCCGATGTTGACCTAATTTATGACACAAAAACTCGCTATCATTTTGATGATGTGAAGATATATAACATTGATAAACAAGGCAATTTGACCGATGATCCCGATAAACTGCCTTTAAAACCAAAGCTGCTCAAAGCATTAATGACGTACCAAAAAGGCGATGCCTACTATCAACCCTTTGTCAGCGAATTTACCAACAACTTGACCGCCACCCGTTATTTTAATGGGGTGGATGTGGATGTCATCATGCCATCGGACGAAGCGGCAAGCGATATCGCATTTGAACAATCTGGCTCGGCGACGCTCAGCACTGCGAGCGGCAGCAGTACCACAGCCGACAATATCGCGGACACTTCTAATACAGCCGCCGGTATTTTATCCGCCAATTCAACTGATCAGAGTCTCGCATCTCAAAGCAACTCAACTCAAAGCAACTCATCTGAACTTCAATCTGCAGGTACTGTCGATAGTACAACGCAAAAAACGATCAATCAGGTGCAAGACCCCAATGACATCGCGCCGATTCAATTTGAGGTCGATGACTCGACCGAACAACGTCTCAATGCCATCAGCAGAAAAGCCAAAAACTTATTGACCGCACCCGAAGATATGGAGTTATCACCCGAGGCTGAAAATAAAAGTAAAAATCCGCTGGTGGTCATTGCCAATGCGGTCAGTAAAACGGCAAAAAAACTGGATAAAGACAAAGACTTACCCATCAAACCACGAGAAGACCAAGTCATACCAAAGCTCACGCCACGACAAGTGTATGAAACAAAGCAAATCCCAACCTATGTGGTACTCAATGCCACCAAGCCGCATGAGGCACAGGTGGGTTTGGGTTATGAAACTGACGTAGGCGTGCGCTTGACCGGTAAATATCAAAACAACTTGGTTAACCGAAGTGGTCTGCAGACTGGGGCATCAGTGGCGTTATCTAAAGTCGATCAAGCGGTGGAATTTAATGCCAGCTTGCCCTACAAGCATCCCCTCAACGATAAACTAACAGGCACAGTCGGCTATCAGCACAAAGAAGTTGATGACCTAGTCAATACCTTTGAGGCAGACACTATCTATGCCAGTATCGCCCGCAATATTTATCATGATAGTGGTTGGAATCGCACCTATTCACTGCGCTACCGTGGCGATAAATTGACCGTCGACCCTGAAAAATATAGCACCGATAGTTTGCCTTATCCTTTTAACAACTATGCATCGGATTATACCCAACAAGCCTTGTTAGCGGGTTATGCAATCAATAAAACGGTAGCAGACAATATGCTGACGCCAACGTGGGGTTATAGCCAACGTTATTCGCTTGAAGTCGGTGCTAAAGGGGCACTGAGTGACACCAATATGGCCATTCTACGCGCAGGTGGTACGGGGATGTATACTTTTGGCAAAGATAACAAACAACAAGTGATTGGGCGACTGGATTTGGGCTATCTATATAGCGGTGATTTTTATGATGTGCCTTACCGTTCACGCTTTTTTGCAGGCGGTGATTCTAGTATCCGCGGCTACAACACCGATAGTTTAGCACCGACCTATGGCGGCGAAAATTTCTTAGTCGGCGGTGATGCGTTAGCAGTAGGGTCGGCAGAGTATAACTATGAGTTTAGACCGAGTTTTCGTGGCGCTGTGTTTACCGATTTTGGTAATGCGTATGATACGACTGGCGAATATGATAACACAACGGCGGTCAGTATCGGTACAGGTATCCGCTGGCAATCACCGATAGGCTTGGTACGACTCGATGTGGCAAAAGGTCTGACCGGGGATAACAACGATGTCCGTTTACATTTCTTTATCGGTTCACCGCTATAATAATTTGGCTAAAAAACACTGCGTTATTTTGTGCAAGGTTTTTAGTTAAGATTTTTGGATAAAACTTTGCTAGTATGTAAGGTTTATCCAATATGCCGCCCATATATAGCGCATAGAACCTGTGTTTTTGTAGTGAGCCAACGATTGATTTGCGATATTAATGAAAGATGATAATAACCACGACTCATTGCCCGAAGATGGCACCAAGCCTGACGATAAATCGTTGGTAGATAATGACCTAGACGCTAAACTAGACACTGAAAATCCAAACGGTGAAGATTTAAACGCTAACCATGCGGATACGGCAACCAGTGATGATTTAGACCCAGCAAAACCTGCAAAAGAAGAGGCGGGTTGGCTTCGACACTGGTATCGGCAGGGTTTTGTCACCAAAATTGTGATGGTGTTAGTCGTTATTTTGATTGTAATATTGTTAGGGGCTTATTATGCCGTCGGCACCCCGTGGGGTACACGGTTACTTATCAATGCCATCGTTCAAGAAACAGGTATCAGCCTAAAATATGGTAAAGGCAATCTTCGTGATGGTATCTGGATATATGATCTTAAAATTCCTGATAAACCGCCAAAAAATTATGTCGAAGTCACCGTTGATAAAGCCTATGTAAAAATTGGCTGGCGCGCCCTTATCAATAAACAAGTGCATCTGCGTGAAGCCAACATCAATCGCATGGTCATCATCTACAAAAAGCCGCCAACCAACAAACCCTTTGATTACCCACGTATTGCACTGCCTGTTAACTTAACCTTAGATGACGTAAAAGCAAATTTAGTGCGCTATCAGCAAGTGACCCGCGACCCCATCGATTTTAAACAAGCGCATATCCAAAAGTTTACTTGGTATGATACCCAAATCACGGTTGACGAAGGCAAATTGGCGTATAACAATTTATTAAGCGTCGATAAAGTCAAAGGCAAAATTGACCTACAGCAGGATTATCCGCTGGATGTGACAGGATTGGTTATTGTCAATTCGCTGTCAAAAGTGTATGTCGATGCGCTTGATACCCATGCCACAGGCAGTTTGAAATTTTTGACCGCGGATATAAAAAGTAAATACAATAAATCGGATGTTACTGGGCATGTAACAGCGCAGCCGATGGATAAAAACGCGCCATTTAATGCCAAACTTGAATGGAAAGATGTGTTATTACCCTATGCCACCAGTCAAAACATCCATCTAAAAAATGGACTAGCGACCGCGACAGGGGTGACCAATAATATACAGCTGCGTATCAATGCTGATTTGACTGCCAAAGATATCCCCGATGGGCATTATCAAGGCCGCGGCGTGATTGCCAATCAAAAACTTAGCATCGAATACCTCACCGCTAAAGTCGCGCAAGGCACATTGATGAGTCAAGGCACGATTGATTGGCATGACCGCACCCGTATTGCCCTGATGAATACGGGTAATGGCTTTAAGATTCGTCAGTTGTTGCCAAAAGACATCGCTCCCTATGCACCAGAGACCTTAACAGGCAAACTGGGCATTGTCTATGATGTGGCAACCGATAAATTGCCGATGCAAGTACGGGCAAATCTGCGCCAAGATGATGGTGAAATTATCAATGCCGATATCCGACAAGCCAAAGGCAACCATAAACCTTATACTATCGATGCCAATTGGCAACGGCTGATACGTCACAATTTACCGAGCATTGGCGAGCTTAACAGTCCCAATGGCAAAGCGCAGGTGATTTTTCAGCCGGCAGACGGCAAGCGACCCAGCAGTGTACAAGCGCAAGTCAATGCCAATATACTAAAGCTCAATCAAGCCCCAAGCGGTAATTATCAAGTCAATGTCAACAAAACAGGTCAGATAGTTGACATCACTCAATTGCTGTATCAAGGCGTGGCAGGTAATTTGGCAGGTAATGGTAAAATTAAACTAGCCAGCGGCAATCAGCCGTTAGCTTGGCAAATCAATGCCAAAACCAACCATTTAAATGCCCACAGCATTTTAAATAGCATCCCGCTGCAAGACTTAACAGGCAATGTGGTTGCCAGTGGCACCCTGCAACAGCTCCGTCAAGCCAATCAAGCCTTGTTGAACCGTCATGATGTCACCATCAACCAAATTGACATGACAGGGGATTTATTGGGCGCTAATAACAGCAAAAAACACTTAGCGTTAAAAGGCGCGGGCAAAGTACGTGCCGATGTACTGGGCAATAAGTTATCTTATATCGCCGCCAAATTTGATGGTAGCCTTAATGCGCCAAACGTACCCGCAGGCTCGTTTAAATTTGATATTGCAGGCACACCCAAGCAGCTTAAAATTAATCAATTTAGCCATCAAGGTAGAGAAGGCTATATCAATGCCAACGGTAGCATTGATATGACCAATGGTGCCGGCTGGCATATCAGTGCTGACATGAAAAATTTTGATGCCAGCTATTTTGTGCCAAGTCTGCCAAGCCAAATCACCGGCACCATCAATACCGATGGCTACTGGCGGGCAGGCGCTCAGTATATTCATATCGCCAATATGAACCTCAAAGGCAGACTAAAAAATCAACCTTTGATGGCAACGGGTCAATTGACCGCAAAACTGAATTTGCCAAAAGACCTAAGCACGCTGCGCCAAGTCATTGAAAATGGTGCCAATAGTCAAAAATACGGACAAATCCGCCGTCTTGTTGAAAGTCTGCAAGCCAATAATCTATTGGTACAATGGGGCAGCAATCGCATCACCGCCAATGGCAACCAAAATCAACTAGTGACCAGTGTCGATATCAGCACACTCAATCAGCTAATGCCGCAGCTAAAAGGTATCGTTAAAGGCGGTATTATCTTAACCCAAGGTAACAACCAAGCCCTGCCTAACATCTATGTGGATTTAGTCGGGCGTAACATTTCACTGCCAAACTTTGTGGTACTCGATGCCAAAGTCACCGGTAAATTGGTCAATCTTGCCAAATCACCCAGTCAGTTGCAATTGACTGCAACGGGTATCAACATCGCCAATCAACCGCTGCGCTCTGTGCAACTGTATTTTAACGGTACCCAAGACAATCACACCTTAGATGTCAAAGCAGATAGTACCAAAGGACAAGTGCAAGCGACGCTCAAAGGCCGTATCGATCTTGCCAAAAAACAGTGGTCGGGTCTGCTCGGTAATGGACAAATTGGTACCAAATATGCCAAGCTGCAACAGCTACAACCCGCCCAAATGCTATTGGGCTGGCAAAACCTAAATGTACAAATGGCGGCACACTGCTGGCAAATGGTGGGTCAAAACGGCAGTCTGTGTCTAAAAAACAACCTTGTGGTCAGTAATGGGCAAGGCAATGTCGATGTCAGCGTGCAACAAATTGATAGCCAAATTTTCTCTGTGGTGATGCCGCGTGATATCGCTTGGTCAGGAAAACTCAACGGCACCGCACTCGTTCATTGGCAGAAGAACCAACGACCCAGTATCAATGCCAGCTTCTTTACCGATAACGGCGTATTTGGTACCGCAGCACAAACCCCTGAAGAAAATCCAACGACCATTGCCTATGAGCGTATCAGTGTCATCGCCCGTTCAACCGCAGAAGGGCTAAAACTTCGTGCAGATATCAAAACAGCCAATGGCGCGGGCAATGGTTATTTGGACGCCACCGTCAATCCCTACATACAGTCAAAACCGATTTCAGGCACTGTTGTTTTTCAAGATATTGATTTGGCGGTGTTTAAACCTTTCTTCCCATCGTTTGAACGCTTGACAGGTAACGGTCTAGTGGCAGGTAAAATCAGCGGCTCATTAATGCAGCCCAAATTTGTGGGCGATATTGAGCTACAAGATGCCGGTCTTAGCATCACAGGCGTGCCGATGCGCTTTGATAAGATTAATGTGTTATCGCACGTGGCAGGCAATCAAGCCTCTATTGATGGGTCTTTTGCCAGTGCAGGCGATGGTCAAGGTACCATTACTGGTACAGTTGACTGGACACATGAGCTGCAGGCCAAGCTGAAGTTGCAAGGTAAAGCGCTGCAAGTGAGTCAGCCACCTGAAATTACTGCCATTATTAATCCAATTTTTGATGTGATTGTCAAACCTAGCCAGCGCTACGTGAATATCGTCGGCGTGATTGATGTGCCTCGCGCCACCATTCGCCCCCCTGAGGCCACAGGCAATGTGGTGAGCAAATCCCCAGATGTTAACGTGATTGATAGACGCTTGATGGGTCAGATTGATGACGTACTAAAAGTCACCCAACCTTGGAATATCAACGCGGATGTGGGTGTCGATCTCGGCGAGCGCATAAGTTTCCAAGGTTTTGGGGCACGCTTACCATTGGCGGGTGCACTGCATATTACCCAGCGCGGTCAAGGCACCATGAAAGCAGAAGGCGTGGTGCAAGTATCACGCCGCTCAAAAGTCGAAGTATTTGGGCAAAGCTTGACTCTAAACTTTGCGCAAGTTCGGTTCAATGGTGAAGTGATGAAACCACTGCTAAACGTAGAGGCAGTAAAAGACGTGCAAGGCGTACAAGTGGGTGTCAAAGTCAAAGGCAGCACCAGTGCGCCAAATATTACCGTGTTTAATAATGGCGGACTCAGTGAACAGCAGGCGATGAATGCGTGGGTGACAGGTAGTCTAAATAACAATTCAGGTCAAAATACCAACGAACAAGACTTTAGAAACCGCGTCGACAATACCATTGCCGCAGCAGGGTTAAGTTATGGCTTAAGCGGGACGCGCCAATTTACCAACCAAATTGGTCGGGCGTTTGGGTTGCAGCGTTTAACGTTAGATGCCAATGGCTCGGGCAATGACACCTTGGTCAGTCTAACGGGGTATATCACCCCAGACTTGTTTATACGTTATGGGGTAGGCGTGTTCACCTCGCAGCCTGAGCTCAGTATGCGTTATCAATTAACAAGACGCTTATACATTGAGGCTAAATCTGCCATCAATAACTCTGTCGATTTGATTTATAACTGGCGCTATTAATGGGTTAATAAATAGTAATAAAAAAGGCTGATTTGATGCTCAGCCTTTTTTTGGTTTCACTGTCTGTTGGTTTCACTGTTTTTTAGCTTAAGTTTTGGTTAAGGACACCAATTACGGACGCCATAAAACAGCACTTGCGCCTGTTTGATACAGCGATTGAGATACTCTTGTTTACCTTGTATCTCTGTGGGGTCAAATTTGAGCCATTTATACACCCAAGAAAAATACATATTCACGCCCATATCCGCAATCAGCAGGCGCACTTCTTGATTTAAATGTCCAAAGGCAGGCTGCATGGCCAAATCATCGGTCATGATTTGCGCAAACAAGCTGATTTGCTCATCGAGTGCATGTTGCACAGCTTGGTTACCACCATAGCGCTCAGAGACAATAAAGTGCCAGTGCAATGACGCGTGCTCCACACTTTCCAAAAAGAAACGCACGCTTGAGGCAATTTGCCCTTCATGCGTTCGGGTGCGACCCAGCTGCAAATGATCGCGCAGACTTTGCAGGGTGTGACCGAGTTCTTCATTGACTAAGCAGGTGCCAAGCTCATCGATATCCTGAAAATGGCGATAAAAAGCCGTCGGCACTACGCCCACTTCGCGGCTAATCTGGCGAAGTGAAATCGACGAAAACGCATGCCCCGACCTCGATAACTGAAGCACCGATTGAAAAAAGGCTTGACGGGTTTGGCGTTTTTGCAAGTCACGGCTAGTCATTAGGTATCCAATCAGCGGGTTAAATAAGGAAAAATATTCTAAGCCGAAAACGCCAAATATACAATCGTTGACGATTGACGATTGATGATTGAAGCTCAGCGATGAGGTTTAAATATTCACCGACCAATTGCCCTTTAACGCTTGCGCGAGCCGATAGGCTTCATGATCATTCATGCCAGTCAGCATGTCTAAAATACACAAGATATTTTGATAAACATCATCCCCTAATTGCCGACTAACATTGCTTAAATGGGCATTTAATAGATTAAGCAGGCGTAATTGCTCAAACTGAGAAATACTGTCTGCTGAATCACCCGTCAACGCCAGCGGCATAAACGCATCAAGTAGCGTATGTAAACAGCGGTTTGACATGATTTCAACGCGTACCTTGCTCGGATGTTGAAAAATACGGGTATTGGCTAGGCTTTTGGCTTCACTGATACTACTGCGTACGTTATTGGGGCAGTAGTCAAATAAGCTGCCGGTCAGCTCACCTGCCAATAAGGCGGCTTGATTGGCAACAAAGGCATCAGTGACCTTGTCCACCAATCGCCGCATTGCTCGACCCCGTAGCGCGGCTAATTTTTGGGTGATAGGGGCATTGGTTGTGACTTCAGGCGGTACGCCAAGCCGTTTACCGACGAGTTTGAGCAGCAGTGGTTCAACTTCATGATACGCTAACATACCCAGTAAAATCCCATCTTCCAAATCAATCAGCGCATAACAAATATCATCGGCGGCTTCTAGCAAATAAGCCAATGGATGCCGCGCATAACCTCTTTGGGTCTTGGGTAGTCGCAGCTGCGCCGCCAAATCCTGTAAATACGGCGCTTCACTTTCAAAGCAGCCAAATTTTTTGAGCGTTAAGGGTGAGGGCAGTGCGTCACTGTCGCTGACTGGGTTGCTGACTGGGTTGATAGGGGTGGAAAGATAAGGGTATTTCATAAAAGCGCCCAGCGTCGCCGCTGTCAGGCGCATGCCGCCTGCATCGGGATGATGCTCGTTACGGGTCAGCAGTCGAAAACCTTGAGCATTACCTTCATACGCTAATAAATCTATTTGCTGGCGTGGGGTAAGTCGCTGCAGATATTGGCGCTGTGCAGGCTGAAAAAACCAATCTCGAATCGCCTGCTCACCTGCATGCCCAAATGGGGGGTTACCGATGTCATGCGCCAAACAAGCTGCCTGCACAATGACTCCCATATCCGACATGGTAAAGCCGCTTGGCAAGTCATTACCGAGCTTCTCCGCGCTCATCATTCCCAGCGAGCGACCAATACAAGACACTTCAAGCGAATGGGTTAAGCGGGTATGAATACCCATCTCATGGGTTAACGGATGCACTTGGGTTTTTTGATTCAGTTGGCGAAAAGATTGCGAAAAAACCAGCCTGTCATAGTCCTTATGAAATGCCGTCCTTGACGTCTTGGATTGGGTAAAGTGATTGCCGTGATAGATAGGTTTGGCAGATAACAGCGCTTGCCATTGCTTGTGTGTATTTTTTTTCATTATTGTTTTCAGTCTTACAGAAAAATGGGGTGGATGGGATTAACTAACTAGCTAATTAATTCTAGCTAGATAATTGATTATTAACCAGTTTGGATGAATATTTTTTCAAAAGTTTGATGACACTATACCATTTATCGCAAAAAAATGACCAAATAGGAATTTTTCTGATAAAACAATTGTGTAATTTTTTATTATTGTTATAATTTAGTAACAAATACATTGTAGAATGTAATCACCATAAGATAAATGTAATATTTGATTACCTTTGTAAATTGCTTTTATAGCCCTACCACGCATAGTTTTCGGTCTATGTCGTATATGGATAGTTGCTAAGTAACACGATGAAATTTAATCGGTTAAATTTCAAATTTTTTAGGACATAAGTTATGATCCATCAAGTGAACGATACTAAAGGCACCGATGATAGTGTAGAAATGACGCGCCATCACTCCAAAATCAACATTCATAGTGTTGTACTGGTAATTATGTTAGCGCTCGTGGTGACATTTTTGATGGTGGTGGGGGTCAGCTATCTTTATGAAGCTAACAACTTAAAGGGACAGTCATCAAAATATTTTTGTCCGTCAGCTTCTACCGTACAAGTAAGTATATGCGTTAAGAGCTAATAGTAGATTTGCTATTAGGCGTGATTTGCTATTGTGCGTGAATGGTTATTATATTTGCCGACTGGGTTAATCCAGTCGGTTTTTTAATGCCTAAGTTTAAGGGCTTTGAATCAAAACACCTTGAATTAAAACACTTCGAATTAAAGCGCTTTGAGCTGATAAATGCCGGCAAAAATTTGCCCCATTTTTTTATATTTAAGTGGCTCAAGTGATGCGGTGAACGATGCCAACAACTGTGTATGATCTTGATCGCTTTCGATATACAGTAATGTCTGCGGATGAATTAACTGATGGTTGATTAACCCATGCAAAATTGTCCCCCACAAGGCTAGTTGATAAGGCGGGTCGATAAATACCACATCAAACGGCTCGGTGTTTGCCAGTTGTGGCAAGGCATGTTGTATCGTAGCTTCCATTGTCACAATTTTTGTATCAACAATACCTAACAGGGCTTGGGTGGCTTTAATTTGCCTACATTGCTCATGGTTAGGCTCGATACAAGTTAACTGCTTGGCACCTCGCGACAAGGCTTCAAAGCCGAGCACCCCACTACCAGCACAGCAATCTAGTACCTTGGCATTGACTAAATCGTCGGCAAGCCAGTTAAATACTGTCTCTCGGACACGGTCGGGGGTCGGTCGCAACCCATCGGCATCGATAAACGCTACCAAACGCCGCCGATACTCCCCACCAATGATACGCACATGAGAAACTGGCGGGGATTTGGTCGCTTTATTGGGTCGCTTGCTAATTTTGGACATCATAGTTTGGAAATCATGGTTTGGAAGTCATAGTTTTGACATCGTACATTACGTCAGTCAGCGTCACCCACTGCAGTGAGTTCGGCGGCAGTAGATTTGGATAAGCTGGGTTTTGAGACAATAGGTTTACCTGACAAAATCGCTTCTTGGCGCTGCAGTCGTAGTTGCTGTTTTTCCGCATTGATTTTGGCAAGTTGTTCAGGCGAGGGTGGCGTGATTGGATTGTTATGACGCGTAAGTAACCAATAATCAATCGCTTTTCGAGCAATGGGTGCCACCTTGCTACCCCCACGTCCATTTTCAACTATCACAGCCACCGCTATTTGTGGGTTATCAACAGGTGCAAATGCTATGAACCATCCATGGTCACGGTGACGCTCACTCAGTGCTGCTTCGTTATAACGCTTGCCTTGAGCAATAGATTTAACTTGCGCAGTACCTGTTTTACCCGCCAAACGGTAACGATCAGTATACACCCCTTTCGCGGTACCCGATTTTACGGTTAATTCCATGGCAGTCTGCATTTTGAGCCAATCTTGCTCAGTGCCTCTAAATGGAATTTTACCGTCTGGTTTATTGGCAGGTGAATATTTAACAGCCCCCGTGGTTTTGCTCAATAGATGGGGCGTCAAGTGATTTCCTGCATTTGCTAAAATGGCAGTTGCATTTGCAACTTGTAAAGGGGTCGCCAAAAAATACCCTTGACCGATACTGGCAGAGACAGTGTCGCCTGGTAACCAAGGCTTTTTATAGGTTTTCATCTTCCATGCCGTTGAAGGGTAGACACCGGTTTTTTCTCCCGGTAAATCAATACCTGTTTTTTTACCAAAGTTGAACCGCGTCATCCAGTCATGCATTCTATCAATACCTAACTCATAGGTATTCTTGTAGTAATAGGTGTCAACAGATTGGGTAATCGATTTGGTCAAGTTAACCGTGCCATGACCCGATTTTTTCCAGTCCCTAAATTTGTGCTTATTACCTGGAATACTAAAATACCCAGGGTCATATATGGTACTGTCCCAAGTCACGATACCAGCATCTAACAGACCAAGCCCAGCAAAAGGCTTAATGGTTGAGGCGGGCGGGTATTGACCTTGCAAGGCGCGGTTGTACAGTGGCATGTCGGGGTCTTGTTGCAGCGCCTTGTATTCTCTGCTACTAATCCCAGTGATAAAGGGGTTTGGGTCAAAGCTTGGGTTACTAACAAATGCAAGTATCTCGCCTGTGTTAGGATCCATTGCTACCAAAGCCGCTCTTTTTCCAGCAAGTTCATCACTCACCACCTTTTGCAAGCCATAATCAAGGCTTAGATAAATATCATTGCCGGGAATGGGCGGTTTGGTATCGAGTTTTTTGATGATATCGCCATAAGCATTGGTTTCAATTGATTGATAACCGGGTTTGCCCAGTAGCAGCGGCTCGTAATATTTTTCAATCCCTGTTTTACCAATCAAATCGGTGCCCGCATACAGTTTCTTATCCAGCTTTTTACTATCATTGTCGCTGATACGCCCAACATAGCCAATCACATGGGCAAACAAATCACTGTAGGGATAGGTGCGCGTGAGTTTACTTTGAATCGTCACCCCTTTAAAAAACGGTTTACGTTCACTAAACTGGGCAACTTGCTGTTCAGTCAGTCCGATTTTAATGGTGACAGGTTCGTTTTTACTTTTTTTAAGGGCTTTTGACGCCTCACTGATTTCTTCAGGGGTCAACTGAAAAATCGGGGTGAGTAGTGCCAAGGTATTGTCAGGATTGTCAATTTCATCCGGGCTGATGACAGCGGTAAAAACAGGCTGGTTATCCGCCAAAATCACGCCGTTACGGTCATAAATATAGCCGCGACTGGGCGGCGCAGAAATCAGCTTGATACGATTATTGTCAGACTGGGTAACGTACTGGTCGTGGGTGTAAATTTGTAGATAAGCATAGCGTACAATCAAGCCAACCAAGCCCAAAAAAACAAACACCGATGCCAAAATTATCCGGCGGCGAAAGATAAGATTTTCACGTTGCATATCTGAAGAATGGGGTGGTTTCATAAGCGGGTAACAGCAATTAGAACGGTTTTAAAAAGGGTCACGGTGCGATGAACGTTTAACTTAATGCAAATTTAGGGATATCACCCAGCTATTTGTGCAACTATATTTGTGCAACTATGGGTGGCTTAAGTCTGATGGCTTAAATCAAAATTTAAGAGCGATATACTAGCATAAAACGTGGCAAATAAGCATGTCAAAATCCTGTCAAAATCGCAAATAACTAACGGCTGCTGACAAAAAAATGTATCAAATTATGATAGCAGCATTGACGGCAATATGGATGGCAACATAGGGAATCAAAACCGCTAAAAATATAACTTCTTCAGGCAAAATATATCTTTCTGTGCTAAAATCTAGCAGTTTGAACGCACCCTTATTAACGCACTTATATTATAGACGTTTTTAAGCAAACCTTATAATGTCATCTCGGTTTTATTGTCCTTTGATTTTAGCTTTTTCACCATGTGAGCTTTTTTGATATGTTTGCAGAAATTTGGCACAAGCTTGCAACCCATCCGCAATTTTTCGCCATGCTGACCATTCCATTTGTGACAGCAGTCGTGACTTGGGCGCATGTATGGATGGCGCTCAAGATGCTATTTTATCCCATTCATTTTTGGGGGATTAAGATTCAAGGCTTCCCAGGCGGCGGTATCGGCTGGCAGGGCATTGTGCCACGCAAAGCGGGTAAAATATCTGGGATTATCGTTGACCAAACTTTATCCAAGCTTGGCTCGCTCGATGAGTTTTTCCAAGCCATGCACCCTGAAGAAGTGGCGGATTTTATCAGCCAAACCATGAACCAAAACTTGGATTTGCTGATTGATGAAATCATGAATGAGCGCTCGGCAACGCTGTGGGCGAATTTGCCTTTTGCTGTCAAACGCCGTATCTATGCGTATGGACACGAGCAATTGCCAGCTATCATGAAAAATCTGGTGCTCGACTTGACCTACAATGTCGAAAACTTGGTTGATATGCGCGAGATGATTGTCAACAAGATGGAAAGCGACCGTGCGCTGATGGTGCGGATGTTTTTGAAGGTAGGTCAAAAAGAGATTGATTTTATTTGGCATATCAGTGCGCTGATTGGGTTTGTATTTGGTATTTTGCAGATGGCGATTTTTTGGTTTGTGCCGCAGCATTGGACGGTGCCATTTTTTGCCGCGATTTGGGGGCTGTTGACCAACTGGATTGCCATTTGGATGGTATTTAATCCGATTGAGCCGCATTATTACCGTTTTCCCAAATTTTTTAGTTTTAGTAAATCAGTGCCGTTTATTCGCTTTGAAAAACCGCATATGGGACAATTTAACTGGCAAGGTGGTTTTATGAAACGCCAGCCTGAGGTCTCTGAGGTGTTTGCTGAGATTGTGGTCAAAGATTTGGTCACGCTCAAAAACATCATGCATGAAATGATGTATGGCAGCCGTGCGATGCAAACGCGTGAACTGATTAAAAAACACCTAAACCCAGTTTTGGAATCACAGGTGATTCAAACCAGCTTGAAATTTGGTTTGGGTCGTAAAGAGTTTGGTCAGCTTAAGCACGTGATTATTGATAAGTCGATTGCAGCGACCATGCTGCCGATGAGCAATCCTGAGCTTAACCTTAGCCGCGCAGAAAAAATCTTTGGGCTGTTTCGAGACCGCATTCGTGCATTGACGCCCAATGAATTTCAAAATCTGTTGCGCCCTGCCTTTCGTGAAGATGAATTAACACTGATTATTTTGGGCGGTGCGACAGGGTTTTTGGCGGGCTGGATACATTTGATATTGGTGTTTTATTAGTTTTACCCATTTTTTTGGTGAAAATTCTACAGTGTGATAACCACTACAGCGATAGGAGCAGTGGGTATGTTAATTACTGAATTGGGCTATTTTGCGCTTATTTCAGCCTTGGTGATTGCCATTTTACAGGTTATTTTGCCAGCAGTGGGGGTATTTAAACACCAACCTGCTTGGCAACGACTGGCGGGAAGTCTTGCCATTGCTCAGTTTTTGGCAACCGGTACGTCATTTTTGTGCCTGATGTATGGGTTTTATGCCAATGATTTTACGTTGATTTATGTCGCCAATCAGTCAAATTCTCTGCTACCTTGGTACTATCGCTTATCCGCCACGTGGGGCGGGCATGAAGGCTCACTGTTACTGTGGGTCACCATTTTGGCGGCTTGGGGCGCGGCGGTGGCTGTTTTTAGTCGAAGCTTGCCGCTTGCCATGCGCGCACGCGTGTTGGTGGTGATATCTTTTGTGCAAATGATGATGCTAAGCATGGTGATTTTTGTGTCGTCACCCTTTAATCGCAGCTTACCCAGCATCCCAGTGGATGGCAAAGATTTGAATCCACTACTCCAAGACCCTGGGTTGATTTTTCACCCGCCGATGCTGTATATGGGCTATGTGGGCGCGGTGGTACCGTTTGCTTTTGCCATGGCAGCCTTATGGGCAGGTCGGTTAGATGCGGTGTGGACGCGTTGGTCGCGTCCTTGGACACTAGCGGCTTGGTGCTGTTTGACACTGGGTATCGTGTTTGGCTCCATGTGGGCGTACAACGAGCTTGGCTGGGGCGGCTGGTGGTTCTGGGATCCTGTGGAAAACGCGTCCCTTCTGCCTTGGCTCGGTGGCGTGGCATTATTACACTCATTGGCAGTTACCGAAAAGCGCGGCGTGTTCAAAGCCTGGACGATTATGTTGGCGATTTTCACCTTTGCCTTGAGTTTATTGGGTACGTTTTTGGTGCGCTCAGGGGTCATTACCTCGGTTCACTCATTTGCCGCAGACCCCACCCGCGGTCTGTTTATCCTAGTGATTTTGGGCGTGGTCATCGGTGGCGGTCTGGCGCTGTTTGCGTGGCGCGGTTGGCGTTTGACCCAAGAAAGCCATTATCAGCTCAAATCTCGTGAGACGTTATTGGTCATCAATAACATTATTATATTAGTCGCAACCATCGTGGTGGTGATTGGCACACTTTATCCAATGCTGGCTGATGCGTTAAAACTCGGTCAAGTATCGGTTGGTGCGCCTTACTTTAATGCGTTATTTGTGCCGTTAACTTGGTTATTGTTGTTGTTTTTAGCCATTGGACCGGTCAGCCGCTGGAAAAAAGACACCCGTCCATTTTTGGGTACAGGCTTGGCGATTTTAGCCAGCTGTTTTGTGTTAGCCGGGGTTTTAAGCTATTTCTTGGTCAGTAGCATCGATATCAATATCTTTATGTCAGCGGCACTGTGTCTATGGGTATTGGTATGGATGGTAATTGATATCAAAGACAAAACCCGTAACGCGCGCTCGTTTGGCGCTGGGCTAAAACGTCTGCACATGGGCTATTGGGGAATGCAGCTGGCGCATTTGGGTATTTTACTATCCGTGATGGGCATTGCCATTACCACAAGCTTAAGTATCGAAAAAGACATTGCCATGCAAAAAAACCAATCGGTTGAAGTGCAGGGCTACCAGTTCACGATGGATGAGCTAAAAAAAATTCGCGGCGCAAACTTCGATGCTACCCAAGCGGTCGTCAGTGTTCGTAAAAATAACCAACTAGTTGCGACCCTTTATCCAGAAAAACGCCATTATGTGGTCAGTCAAATGCCCATGACCGAAGCGTCTATCCAGTACAACCCATTAAGAGATATCTATATGGCAATGGGTGAACCGATTTTAGGGGTTAATCAAACGGAAGATGATGCCGATAAATGGGCGGTACGTATCTATATCAAACCTGGTGTACGCTGGGTGTGGTGGGGCGGTTTTGTGCTGGCGCTCGGTGCGATTTTAAGTATGTTTGATAAACGTTATCGTAAACTGCCGAGACTTGCTGATATGAATGATAATAAGTCGGAGAATTTGGCAGCGATTAACACAGCAGCGGCAATCGCGCCTGTGTTGGTAAAAAATGACAGTGATTTAGGTCAGGAGAGTCCTCATGGCAATGCGTAAAAGACAACTTTGGTTTTTAATTCCTTTGGTGCTTTTTTTGATTATCATTGCGCTGTTTTATACGCGGTTGGGCAAAGATACCACCATAGTGACCAACACCTCGCTCAATCGCGCTTTGCCAAGTTTTAGCTTACCGTCTTTGGGTAACCCATCACAAATGATTACCCAAGCACAGCTACCCAAGCAGCCATTTTTACTCAATGTATGGGCGTCTTGGTGTGCGACTTGTAAAGTTGAACACCCGTTTTTACTGCAAATGTCAAAGACAGGCGTACCGATTGTTGGGGTTAATTATAAAGATGAAACCAAAGACGCGCTCGATTATCTCAACACCCATGAAGACCCATTTATCCTCAATGTGCAAGATAAAGAAGGGAGTTTTGGCATTGATTTGGGTCTGACAGGTGTGCCAGAGTCGTTTGTGGTTGATGACAAAGGCAATGTGCGCCAGCATATCTTGGGTGAAATCAACGAAGAGCGCTACAACAAACAAGTATTGCCTTGTATGACTGCGCTGCGTGAACAAGCCGCCGATGCTAAAATCCGTGAGGTGTGCCAATGAATATCACATTTGCAAAAATTCGTCATTTGATAGTCAGGGCGATGGCGATGGTGTTGCTAGTCGCAGGGTTATCCATGTCAGCTTGGGCAAACATTGATACTTACCAATTTGACAACCCGCGCCAAGAAGCCCAGTATCGGGCGCTCATTGAAGAATTTCGTTGTCCAAAATGTCAAAACCAAAACTTGGCAGGTTCCGATGCGCCAATTGCCCAAGATTTAAAACAAAAGACCTATGATATGGTCAAAGACGGTCGTTCCGACGCCGAAATTCGCCAGTATATGAATGAGCGTTATGGTGACTTTATTAGCTACAAACCACCCGTGCGGCCATCCACCTGGATTTTATGGTTTTTTCCGCCTGTGTTGTTGGTGTTTGTGATGCTGGCTTGGTTTATTCGTAACCGTAATTCGTCAAAACGTGCCGCTGCCATCGCCAATCCCATAGAAGAGGGTTATGCGCCACTCTCAGCCGCCGAACAACAGCGATTACAAGACTTGTTAAACGCCAATGATAACGCTGCCAATGCTAAAACTGGTGAAATCAATCAAGCAGTGGCTAAGGAAAATTAATGTCAACGCTAATTATTTTTATCATTGTCGCACTTTTGTTTGCTATCACGCTTGCGGTATTTATTTTGTTGCCTTGGTTGCAAACCCAAGACCATCACGCCATCGCCAATCGCGCTGATAATCAGCTACTAACGCTCAATATTGAAGTATTTAAACAACGGCTGGAGGAGCTTGATGCCGATTTTGCCGAGGGTCAAATCGATGAGGCGACTTATCAAACCCAAAAACTGGCGTTAGAGCGTCAATTACTAGACATCAGTGACAATCAAGATACCAGACATTTTACCCCCAATTGGAAAAGCCGTCTGATAGTTATCATCTGGATTCCGCTATTATCTGTGATGGCTTATGTGATGATTGGCGACCGCACGCCCGTCTATCAATTATGGGATGCACAAAATCGCTTGGGACAAGTCGCGGATGATTTATTGACCGCAAAAATCGATACCCCGCCAGAATGGGCGACCAAAGACAGCGTGGGGCTCATTAGCGCCATGCAGACCAACGTGCATCATCATGCCACCGATCCGCTGCGTTGGTTTCGTCTGTCTGAAGTGTTTGTAGCCTTGCAAGCACCCGAGCAAGCAATTGAAGCCTTGGCAAGGGCGTATCGTCTCAATCCTGATGATGAAAAAATCGCCATCACCTACGCGCAAACGAGATTTTTTACCCAAGGCGGCGTGATGGATGACAAAACCCGTCAAGTGGTTGAGCATATTTTAGCCAAAAGTCCCAAACACCAAGGCGCACAAATGCTGATGGCAATGGGTGAAATGCGAGCGGGCAACTACGCGCAGTCTCGAAAATGGGTAGAATTGCTACGCAGCGAAATCCAAGCACGTCCTGGCGATCATACCCAAGCCTTAAACAGCTTATCTGAACTTGAGCAGACTATCAATCAGCGAGAAGCCCAAGGCAAGCAGGCGATTACAGTCAATGTCAAAGTCACCCCTGAGATATTAGGACGGGTGGAAAAAGGCCAAAGCTTATTTGTTAATGTGCGTAAGATGGCAGGTGGTCCCCCTGTTGCTGCCAAAAAACTGTCAGCAGATAGCTTAACCATCAATGGTATGGCAATTAACATCAGCGATAACGATAGCATCATGCCGACCATGACCTTAAGCTCGGCGATTAGCGCCAATGAGCCCTTGGTGATTACTGCTCGGGTTAGTGCGTCAGGTGACGCCATGCCGCAAAGTGGCGACTTGACGAGTAACCCAGTACCGCTAGAGAAAACGGCTGACTCGACAACGGTACTGATTGATAAAATCGTGCCTTAAATCATAATAAAACTCCCTTGATTGAATAGGGGCTTAATTGAATAGGGGGTGGGTTAAATTTTGCCACATTTTTATTTTTAATACCCCTATCAATTTAAATTATTTTGCAAAAATTGCTTGAGATTTTAGTGGTTAACGAGTATTGTTAACCCAGTATTTCAAAACTGTTAGTTATTTGAACACAGCATTTGTGGGTCTTTTTTGCTATTGCAGTAATGAGATAGGGCGATTTTAATAATTTCGACTTAAGGAATAGGTTTATGAAGCGTATTATTCTTTTAGGGCCACCTGGCGCTGGTAAGGGTACCCAAGCACAAATCATCACCAAGGAATTTAATATTCCACACATCTCAACAGGTGATATGCTACGCGCCGCTATCAAAGAAGGTACTGAGCTTGGCAAACAAGCCAAAAGTATCATGGATGCCGGTGGACTTGTCTCAGATGATTTAATTATCAACCTAGTTAAAGCCCGTATTGCGCAGCCAGATTGCGCCAACGGCTATATTTTTGATGGCTTTCCCCGTACCATTCCACAAGCGCAAGCGTTAGCCGATGCAGGCGTACACATCGATAACGTGGTAGAAATTGCCGTACCTGATGAAGAAATCGTGTCTCGTTTGTCGGGTCGTCGTTCTCATCCTGCTTCAGGTCGCGTGTACCATGTGGTCTATAATCCACCCAAAGTGGCAGGTAAAGATGACGAAACCGGTGAAGACTTGGTTCAGCGTGAGGATGATAAAGAAGATACCATCCGCGATCGTTTAGCCACTTATCATAACCAAACAGAAGCCTTGGTTGGTTTTTATCAAGACTTGGCAAAATCGGGTCAAAACGCGCCACGTTATGCCAAAATTGATGGCACACAAGCGATTGATAAAGTCAGTGAGCAAGTCCTAGCTGAATTAAAAGCATAATTAAATCCCTGAGGAAACGCATCGATGGGCTTTTAGGTAAGCTAAATAAAAAAAGCTGAAATTTCGATTTCAGCTTTTTTTTATAATTAAATCAATTTTATAGCTAAATCGGGCGCATTAAAAAAGCCAATTCAATGTGAATTGGCTTTTTTAATGCAACAAACAATTAAGCAGTTTTAAGGGCTTTAATTGCTTTGTTTAAGCGGCTTTTGTGACGTGCGGCTTTGTTTTTGTGAATCACGCCTTTGTCAGCAATACGGTCAATCACTGGAACTGCTTTTTTGTAAGCTTCAGTCGCTGCTTCGTAGTTTTTATTTTCAACGGCTTTTATCACATGTTTGATGAAAGTACGAACCATAGAACGTTGTGATGCTTTTAATTGACGACGTTTAACGTTTTGGCGAGCGCGTTTGCGAGCTTGTGCAGAATTTGCCACGTAAATCTCCTTGGATTTGCAATATAAATCGATCTGTTAGTAAGTGAGCAGCCATTCGCTTATTACAGACACGGGTAGTTAGGGTTGCTTGAATCCTTGAATCACTAGACACGGAAACACAATTAACGATATCAAGCGGATTTAAAGCCCGCTATTTTAGCAAACTCACGCTACAATAACAACTTATACGGTAGATTATTGAGCGTATTTCGTCTATTGGCGAAAAAACCATCGGGCAATGCCCACCAACGCTGAAAAAAACGTATTTGTAGGTGAAAGTTTTGATTATCTGTGATTAAATAAAATGACAGTAAAAACTCATAAAATATTCATACTGAGGTCATTGTTTTATGCAGCGCACAGCATTAATCATCGGTGCAACCGGCTTGGTAGGCAATTCATTGCTCACTCAACTAGGCAGTTTGTATCAAAAAGTCATTATCATTGCGCGCTCTCAGCCAAAAGGGTTGAGTGATTCGATGCATTTCTACCAGCTTAAAGATTTTAATCAAATGCATGAATTTGTGTCTGCGCTGTCGATTGGTAAAGACACCGATGCTTTTAGCTGTCTGGGTACCACCATTAAGGAAGCGGGTAGTGAAGCCGCCTTTCGGCAAATCGACTTTACCTTTAATGTGGCATTTGCAAAAGCTTGCAAACAAAAAGGCGTAGAGCGGTTTTTTTTGTTATCGGCGATGGGCGCCAATGCTGACAGTCGCTTTTTTTATAACCGTGTCAAAGGTGAGCTTGAAACCGCGATTGGCAATTTAGGTTTTCAAGAATTGGCAATTTTTCGTCCCTCTTTGCTGCTTGGCAAACACGATGATCGTAAACTTGAAACCATCG
Organism: Moraxella osloensis; assembly: GCF_001553955.1. Lineage (NCBI taxonomy): Bacteria > Pseudomonadati > Pseudomonadota > Gammaproteobacteria > Moraxellales > Moraxellaceae > Faucicola > Faucicola osloensis. The sequence continues at coordinate 491,746 of NZ_CP014234.1, read as the reverse complement.
CGCAGACGGCGTACAAACTCATCAAACCTATCGTACCCAAAAAACTGCCTGTCCGTCCCATAGAAGCCGATAGGGTAGCGATGGCAATGGCGCTGGTGAGCAACAATTGGCACATCAAACATACTTATGAAAAATCTGCTAACCGTGTCGATACCGCCAAAAAAACCCAAGTTATCAGTAACAGTGAAATGCTAGCGATGACGCGGTTTAGAAACTAACCTTCCCAAAAAAAATTGACTTAAGGAGCGATGATGAGCGAAATGACCTTAGAGAATTTTATTACCTGTGATTTATTAGATGATAATCCAGAATGTCAAGTTTGTGCACCCAACATGGAAGGCAAACGCTTTTTTAGTTATGGCGGTAACACAAAATTTGGCGGCGAAGTGGTAACCGTCAAATGCTTTGAAGACAATAGCCGGGTTAAAGAGCTGTTAGCCACGAATGGCAAAGATGAGAAAGGCAATGGCAAAGTTTTGGTGGTAGACGGTGGCGCATCAATGCGCTGCGCTTTGCTAGGTGATATGATTGCACAAAGCGGCGTTGATAATGGCTGGGCTGGCGTGATTGTGTATGGCTGTGTGCGAGATGTGGATGATATGGGCAAAATGCCAATCGGCGTACACGCGCTCGGCGCTATCCCCCGCAAATCCAATCGCAAAGGCGCGGGCGAGACGGATATCGAAATCAGCTTTGGCGGTCTAACCATCAACTCTGGCATGTATGTGTATGCGGATAATAACGGTATCATTCTTAGTCAAAAATCACTAATCGACTAGGGATATTATGATGAAAAATCTGTTTAAAATCGCCGTGATTAGCAGTGGTTTATGAACTTTGCTATATCGACAATACGCCATGTTAAAAGCCTTTAAGGTGTAATACAACATCCGCTAAATTTGGCTGATTTTTTGCTTTAAATCAGCCGCAAAAACCCCCACAATAACGTCATTCTTTTTCGCCTTTTTAACTCAAAAGACTTATAACCAAAAGACCGATAACAATGACGAATGCTACGCACCCACTGTCTCATCTTTCCTTTCGCCTTAACCAATCGTTGTTTGACAATGCTAAGCATGATAAAAAATGGCTGGGCAACCTTCAAGGCATGACCCAAGCCTTATGGCTTGCCAGCCTCACCAGCAGTGATAGCGGCCAGCAAAACCGCCTAAAAGTGGTCGTGACCCGTGACCAAAATCAGCTCAATCAGCTTGAAACAGAGTTGGCATTTAGTGGGGTCGATGCCCATGTGTTTCCTGATTGGGAAACGCTTACCTATGATGAGTTGTCACCGCACCATGATATTGTCTCTGAGCGGATTCATTTGCTTACTCATATGCCAACGGATGGTATTTTACTGATTTCGGTGCAGACCTTAATGCACCGCGTCGCCCCTGCATCATGGTTATTGGGGCAACACTTTGATTTGTCAGTGGGTGACACCTTTGATGTGGCAACCGAACGCCGAAAACTGGCGACTGCGGGCTATCATGCGGTAGATAATGTCTTTGAGCCCGGGGAGTTTGCTGTGCGTGGCAGCGTGATTGATTTGTTTGCTATTGGTCAGCCATTTCCGGTGCGCATTGATTTATTTGATGATGAGATTGAGAGTATCCGTTTTTTTAACCCGCAAACCCAGCGAAGCTTGACACAAGCGGATTTGGACGAGTTAAAAGACAGTGACCCCCATCAATATGTCAAGTTTATCAATAGTCAGAAAAAATCGGCTGAAACCATCGGTAAAATCACCAGCTTTCAGATTTTACCGGCGCGAGAATTTCCCCTGGATGAGGGTAAAGAAACGTTTCGCGCCAATTTTGCCAGCACCTTTGCCCATACCAGTGCTAGACGCTTTGAGCTGTTTAACGATGTGATGAACGGCATTGCACCCGCGGGGGTGGAGTATTATCAGCCGTTATTCTTTGATACGGATACTTGGCAAAATGGCTCGGATTTTTTTAGTTATTTGCCCAAAGATAGCTTGTTTATTGTCGATAATCAAATAGAGACCGCTTACCAAAATTTTTGGCAGCAAATCCAAACTCGCTACAATGACCGCAGGCACGATATCGAAAAACCGATTGTGGCACCGCAAGATTTGTATCTGGCAGCGCATATTTTTAATGAAAAAATTGCCCAATATCCTCGCATTATCACCAGCGAACAGCCAATTGATGAGACCAGAGCAGGGGCAATCAATGCTGTGGTTGACACGCCACCTGATTTAACCGTTGACCATAAACTTGCTGAGCCACTACAAAGACTGATGGCATTTCGCGAGCGGTTTGCTAAACCGATATTATTGGTTGCCGAAACTGCGGGTCGCCGTGAGATTTTATCGGAGCTGTTGCAAAAACGCTTTAATTTACAAAGTGTTTCAGGATTGAGCGATTTTCTTGCAAACATGGATGAGGCGCATAGCACTGCGATTGCCTTGACCATTGCACCGATTGAACGAGGCGCGTTACTCCCCGATAAGTTTGCGATTCTCTCAGAAACCCAGTTATTTGGACGGCAGGTATTACAGACTCGCCGCCGTCGCCAAAGCGATGTGTCTGATGAATTTTTGGTTAAATCGGTCAGTGAGCTTAACATCGGCGACCCTGTGGTGCATATTGATTTTGGCATTGGGCGTTATCAAGGCTTGATTACGCTTGAAATTGATAGACAACTGCAAGAGTTCATCCATCTCACCTATGCAGATGATGCCAGTGTGTATGTGCCTGTGGCAAATCTGCAACTCATCAGCCGTTATGCGGGCGGCGACGCGGCAACCGCACCGCTTCATACCATAGGTAGCGGTAAATGGGATAAAGCCAAAGCCAAGGCACTCAGCCAAATTCATGATGTGGCGGCGGAACTGCTCAACGTGCAAGCCCGCCGTGATGCCAAAGTGGGCATTAACTTTCCAATTGACCAAATCCAGTATGACCTATTTGCCAGTCAATTTGCGTTTGAAGAAACGCCCGACCAAGCCAATGCCATTGAAGCGGTTAAGTTTGATATGAAGCAAAATAAGCCCATGGACAGGCTGGTGTGCGGCGATGTCGGTTTTGGTAAAACCGAAGTGGCAATGCGTGCCGCTTTTATTGCGGTGCAAGCAGGGTATCAAGTGGCAGTGCTAGTACCGACGACGCTGCTTGCTGGGCAACACGAAGACAACTTCTTGGATAGATTTGCTGATTGGCCCATTCGTATTGAAAGCCTGTCTCGCTTTGGCACCAAAAAACAACACGACAAAATTTTAGCAGATTTGGCAAATGGGCAAGTGGATATCGTTATCGGTACCCACCGTATTTTGCAAGAAGATGTCAAGTTTGCCAACTTAGGTCTGATGATTGTTGATGAAGAACACCGTTTTGGCGTGCGCGATAAAGAGCGTATCAAAGCCATGCAATCGGATGTCGATGTACTATCAATGACCGCAACACCCATACCACGTACGCTGAACATGGCGTTATCGGGTATAAGAAACATGTCGATTATCGCCACGCCCCCGGCAAGGCGGTTGGCAATTAAAACCTTTGTCATGCAAAAGTCTGATAACTTACTCAAAGAAGCGATTTTGCGTGAATTATTGCGTGGCGGACAGGTGTTTTTACTGCATAACGATGTGGCAAGCATTGAGCGCATGGCAGAAACCGTGCGAGAGCTTGTGCCCGAATCTCGGGTGGCAGTGGCTCACGGTCAGATGAAAGAACGTGAGCTTGAGCAAATCATGCAATCGTTTTATCACAAAAGACACAATGTATTGGTGTGTACCACCATTATCGAAACGGGCATTGATATCCCCAATGCCAACACCATTATCATCAACCGTGCCGATAAATTCGGGATAGCCCAGCTTCACCAACTTCGTGGGCGTGTTGGTCGCAGTCACCACCAAGCTTACTGTTATCTGCTTGTGCCGTCTATTAAAGGCTTGAGCAGCGATGCCCAAAAGCGCCTTGACGCTATCAGCCGTGCCAACACATTGGGGGCGGGCTTTATGCTTGCCAGTGAAGACCTTGAGATTCGTGGGGCAGGCGAGCTGCTGGGCAAAAACCAAAGTGGCAATATGCAAGCGGTTGGTTTTAATCTGTATATGGATATGCTAAACCGTGCCACCAAAGCCATCAAAGCAGGTAAACAACCTGATTTAAACACCCCATTATCGCTAACCAGTGACATTAATTTGCATTTGTCGGCACTCATTCCTGAAGATTATCTGGGTGATGTGCATCAGCGGCTATTGTTTTATAAAAAAATCGCTAATGCTGAAGACTATGACAGCCTAATTAGCATTCGCAGCGAAATGCTAGACCGTTTTGGCAGTTTGCCGGAGCCGACCAAAAATTTATTTGCCATTCACCAAATCCGCTTATTGGCTGAAGCGCTGGAGATTAGTAAGATTGATGGCAATGAGCGGCAAGTCACCTTTGAGTTTTCACCAAGCACCCCTGTGGAAGCCATTACCATTATTGGGCTTATTCAGTCGAATCCGAAAAAATTTAAAATGAACGGGGCGACAGGGCTAAAAATGATGGATGACAAAGCCCTTGCTACGCCAGAAGGGCGGATTGATGCGGTGAAAAATCTCATAGAGAAATTATCTTTAAAAGCGTGATGATGACCTGATAATAAATAATTATTGGCGCATCATAACCGTATTATAGCGAAAAAGAAGATTTGGAAAATGATGGAAAATCAATTACCTAATGGCGAACGCCTAATTGAAGAACCTACCTATCCCGAAGATTGGGAATGTTGCAACAATGGCTGCGAAGAACTGTGCGTGTATGAAATTTACCGCGTTCAAAAACAAGCCTATGATGAACAGCAACAGCGACTCAAAAACATCCCTAAAACTACTTAGCGACACTGACAAACCTTTACGGTAGCTAGATTGTGCTTCAATAAAAGTAATTTTTTGTAAATTTATATTCCTGTTACAGGAATTTCATGCTACTGTCATCAAACTCACGTTAAATATCATAACGTTATGAAGTTGCATTGATAACGTAAAACAGTAAGTAAACAACTAAAAAATGGCAAAAGCCTTAAAATGAATAAAAAATCCATAATCATTGGATAAAGAAGGATAGGAGTAAACAATGTTAGATATGTTAAATGAAGCGTTTGAATATGAAACCGATATCATCTATCTTGACGAAGGCGATGACGCGGTAGAAATGTAAACTGCAAGTTAAGCGTAAAACGTAAAAATTCGCAACCGATAACCTCTTAATATACCGATTAAGAGGTTTGTTTTTTTGGGCAATATAAATGAATGACTAGTGACTAGTGATTATGACTGGTACTGGTGCTGGCAGGCATCGCCATCTCATGGTGCTTATCGTTCATATTGTGCATGTCGTGATTTATGTTATGGCTCATATTATGGTTCATAGGCATAGTAGTCGGCATGGTAGTCGAAGCTGTCATAGAAGCAGGATTAGAAGCAGAATGATTCATCGTCGCCATATCATGGTGCATACTCTTCTCATTCATGGTATGACTGGCATGACTGTGTGAACTTTGACTATGTGAACCTTGGCTATGATTTTGGTGCATCATCATCGGAATAAAAATCACCGCAAGCCCAGATAACATCATAATGACCCCATTGATTTGGCGAAGGCGAAAATTTTTAATACTCGACTGTAGCATCCCCACAGTTTTTTGCGTGGCAATGAGCATCGGCATCGTGCCCAGTCCAAATACAAACATCAGAGCCGCCCCTGTAGCGATGTTGTTGCCAGCAATCGCCATCATGAGCGCACCATACACCAATCCACACGGCAAAAATCCCCACAGCAGGCCAGCAAACAAGGCTTTACCAAAACTATCAATCGGAAAAACTTTTTTACGTATTGGGGCAAGCGATTGCCAAAAACGCATCCCGAACTTTTCTAACTGATTAAACAGCGGTAACCCAAGCATGGCAAGCCCAATCAACACCAATACCGAACCCAGTACAATTCTTGGCGCACTGTTACTCATAATGGACTGAAAGATTGCCACCCCAATAACACTTGCAATCAAGCCAAGCAAGGCATAACTGATGAGGCGCCCCAAATGATACGTCAAAATCAAGCCATTTTTTTTGCTGTCCGATACATGCTGCATAGACAGCCCAAAAGCTGTCACAATGCCCCCACACATCCCCAGACAGTGCGGTGAGCCAAACAACCCCATGCTAAAGGCTGCCAAAAATAATGCCCAAGTCATAAAATGCTCCAAAAAAGTCTAAAAATTTTTCAAAAAAAGTAAACAAATCAATAGAAAGAAATCAGCAGGAAAACAAATAACACCAACGCGTTATTTTTGCTCGTCAGTAGGGTCTTGTATTTTTGGGGGCTGAGAAGATGAAGGCTTGGCGGGATTTTGCCCCAATTGTTCGCGGCGAAATTGTCTGTCATCCAAAATGACCCGCTGAGATTCATTGTCCAAATCGTCAAATTGGCGTGATTTGATGGCGTAATAAATGGCAAAAATACCCAATACAAATAGCACTAAACTAATAGGAATCAAAAAATACATGCTTTGCATCGCGCATCCCCATTACTTGGCGTAAACAAACGAATTAAGTTTAAAAAACCATTATACGCTTATTTTGGCATAAATAAATGCGGCAAAATGTCGCAGTGTTGCACTAGTAATTAAATAGCAGCAATCAAATAGCCTTTGGTATGCTTACAAAAAAAACACATGGGTTGCAAATCAAAGCAACTCAGTGATTTGAGTGCGAACAATGAATGCTATAATCATAGTGGGTTAAACATTGAGGTTTAACTTGGTTTTAAAACTCAAAATTCTACAAGGAAATTATGATGTTGATGCCTAAAATCTTTAAGCTTTCAAAAAAACAGTTGCTTGCCTTAGGCGCGGCTGTTATGGTTGGTGCGTTATTGATGCCAACAGCAAACGCTGCGACGGTGCTCATTGATGTGCGTACCCCAGAGGAGTATTCTGTGAATCATCCCGCAGGTGCCATTAATATTCCACACAATGAATTGCTTGCCAAAATAACGGCGCAAGGCATTGCCAAATCAGATACCATTAAAGTATATAGCCGTGGCGGCAGTCGTGCCCAACAAGCCAAATCTGCTTTGCAATCAGCTGGCTACACCAATGTAGAGATTCAAAAATAACTTATTTATTGGTCGGTTGGCAGTCGTATTGGGGTTTGACAAGATCGCGAGCGAATGCCAGCAATTCATACAAAGCGCGTCTTGAGTGCTGCAGATTCTGATCAAAATGCTGCCAATCATTTGCCTTTGGTAAAGGGGCGACACTTGGGACAGTAGCCACGCCGTTGATAGCAAACTGCCTTCTTGAGCGGTTCATATGATACGCATCGGTTACTAAAATTACCTGTTTGACATTGACCATTTCTGCGGTAAATTTGGCATTCTGACAGGTGTTAAAGCTGTTTTTTTCTGCCACGACCCACATAATGCCTTTTTTTTGCAGCCATTTTGCCATCCATGGCGCCTCCTTACCACTGACGATGATGGGTAAGCCAGTCTGCTGATACACTTGGCTGGCTTTAATCAATCGACCTTCGGTAAATTGATTAATCACAATCTCATTTTGCTGATTATTGGTTAATCCGCCACCTAACACCACAATCGCCGTTGCAGGATTGACGCTCACTGCTGATTCTGGCAGGCGATAGCAGTCTAACATAAACAATACCATGGTAGAAAACAGCGGGGTGAAAAAACTGAGTGTGATTAAACACCCCACCAATACAACAACGGTCAAAATCCGTTTGATGGTTGAAAAAAATCGCTCAAGATAACTAATGAGCTTGGCGAATGCTACCATCAGATTCAATCCAAACCGGTTCAGCTTCCAATTTTATCCCAAATTTATCCAGTACAGTCTCTTGTATAAATTGCATACTTTTGGCAACATCACCTTGCGTCGCAACGTTTGGCGCATGGTTAGTCAACACTAGGGCTTGTTTCACATGGGTTAAAATCGGCGCAATGCCTTTACCCTTAAGCCCTGATTGGTCAATAAGCCAGCCAGCCGCAACTTTGCAGTAATCAGTCAAATTGCCTTGGGCATCTTTGACAGGATAATGCACCAGATTGGGATAGCTCTGCAGTAACTGGTCAACTTGAGATTTGGCGACGATGGGGTTTTTAAAAAAGCTGCCACAATTTGGCAAGTCATTGGTATCGGGCAGTTTACTTTGACGAATGTCGATGATGGCATTCATGGTATCCACGGGTGTGACTTCATCGCGACCGGCTTGGCTTGCATAGTGCTGTGCAACTTTTGCCACATCCCCATACTGGGTATTGGGTTTGGCGGTTTTACTGAGGGTAAAAATGACGCTAGTAATGAGCCACTGTCCTGCTTGCTGTTTAAACAAGCTGTCACGGTAGCTAAACTCGCAATCAGATTTGCTTAGATGATGCCACGTTAAACTCGGTATATGAAACGCTTTTACACTGTCTATCACATCTTCAGCTTGTACCCCATACGCACCGATGTTTTGCACGGGACTGCCACCCACCCAGCTTGGGATTAACGCCAAATTCTCCAGTCCATACCAGCCTTGATGGACCGTGTCTACCACGAGCGTATGCCAATCCTCGCCAGCCATCACCTCAAGTGTTATCGTTTGGCTATCTTCAGACAGGATAGTTTTACCTTGAAGACTGGGTGACACGACAACCGCGTCCAACACTTCGGGCAAAATGATATTACTACCATTAGATAGCACAATAAACGCTTGTTGATGGGCTGCCAGTTGCTTAAAAGTGGGCTCAATATCAGACAGATGAGTTAAACGAATGAATTGTTTGGCTTGACAGGCTAATGCCATAGTATTGTATGCGCTAATATCTACATAGCTAGCATTCGCCTGCGCAGGGTTTGGTTCAAAAAAATTGGTCATAAAATATCGTTAATAATCGGCAGAGGTGCTCATCGCTAGTGCAATGACTAGTGCAATGATAAAGTGCTTATTATAACGAAATATCACAGAGAAAATCGGGATTTTTATGACCCCATGACAGCCAATTAAAAACCTTCTTCATCACTGCCAAAATGGTTAATATCCCTAAAGCGGCTCAGCTGACGACGCTGTTTTTTATTTGGGCGATGATCGGGGCGGGCAAGATTGGCAAGTTTTTTCTGTTCGCTGAAAAATTCTCGTTGACTGATACTGGCATCGGTCTCCTGATAAAGCACACTGGCGGCAGTGGCATTGCCACGCACTTCAGACAGCGCTAGCACCTTGACCGTCTTTTGGGTGTAATGATTGGCTGACCCTTGACGAATCGTCAATTCATCGCCCACCGCTATTTCTTTACTAACCTTCACGCGATTGCCAAAATGGTGGACCCGTCCCGATTCAATCGCTTCCTTGGCTAGGGTGCGAGTTTTATAAAACCTTGCTGCCCATAGCCATTTATCTAAACGCACTTTAATTTTATCAGTTGTACTCAATGACATTTCCTATAACTTCACTGCATCAATAACTTTAGATTAAATGGTTGTTTTTTAGAATCTTTCAATACACCACATCGATATTTGTAACAAGCAACTGGCGTGTCAAAACGCGGCTAATAGTCTATTCATCATGACAGTTATAATACGCTGCTTAAACACTGAAAAGTCAGACTTATTAGTAAGACTCAGGGGGGTTAAGCTAATGGATATGGTGAGTGAGCCAAGCCAAAATATCGTCATAAACTTGTTGGTGATTAGGCTCTAGCAAGATTTCGTGACGCATCGCTTCATATTGCTGCATGCTCACCGAGGCAAAATTATTTTGTTGCAAACGTTTAACAATACGCGGAATGCCTTTTCCCATCTGCCCAACAGGGTCATCTTTTCCGCTGACAAATAGCAGCGGTAACTGCCTGGGTACTTGTTGATACCAATGCTTATTGGTGCCTGCTTGCATCAACGACATGAGCGCAAAATAGCCATTATTGGTAAACTGAAAGCCGCAAAGCTTGTCATCAAGGTAGGCTTTTACTTGCTTAGGATCTGAATTGAGCCAATTAAACCCTTGTAAATCGGGTTCTTTTCTAAAGGGTAGGTTATTAAATTGTTTTAAAATCTTATCCAATACCGGATTGGTGCGCCGCGTGGAAAAGTGATTCAGGTTTTTGGTCACAGGGACAAACAAGTTTACCAACGGATTAAAATCTGAGGTGCCCATAATTATTGCGCCCGCAAATTGCTCACCATAGCGCTGCAAAATACAGCGAACGATAAATGACCCCATACTGTGACCCAAGATAAAATGGGGGATATCAGGATATTTTTCAGCGATTAACTGTGCATGCGCCATCACATGGTCAATCATCAACTCAGCAGGATTGGGGTTACCCATATAGCCTAAGCAACCATTATCATAGGCTTGCTGTCCATGGCCTAAATGGTCAAACGTCAACACCGCAATATCATGGTTTGCCAAAAATTGCGCAAAAGGTTGGTAGCGCCCTTGGTGTTCTGCCATGCCATGTACGATTAGCAAGGTGGCAACCGGCGTCACTTTAGGCAGATAGAATGTGTAGTTGTTATTCATCGCAAATTTCCTGTGAGTATTATTTTATAATGTAGCATAAAAAAGCCGTCTAATGACGGCTTTAAATCAATGCACCAATTCACAAATCAATGCACATATCAACGCACAAATCAACAGCCTGATTTTTTCATATCCGCTTCTGATAACGGATTGGCACCACGGGTAGGGCGCGGGCAAGGCTCACCATAATATTGACGATCGGCAAAATAGCTTGAGCGCACCATCGGACCTGCCCAAATATTTGCAAAGCCCAATTTTTTACCGTGTGCCGTATAACGGTCGAATTCATCAGGATGCACAAATCTATCAACTGGGGCATGCGATTTGCTTGGCTGCAAATATTGACCGATGGTAATTAAATCAACATCATGCGCCTTTAAATCATTAAGTAAAGCATAAACCTCTTCTTCGGTCTCGCCAAGACCCACCATAAAACCACATTTGGTGACGATATCAGGGCGACGCGCTTTGTAATCTTTTAACAACTGTAATGAATGCTGATAATCCGACCCCGGGCGAAACGCTTTATACAAACGTGGCACGGTTTCGATATTGTGGTTAAACACATCAGGCGCTGTGTCACTCAAGATATCAAGTGCCACTTGTTCACGGCCGCGAAAGTCAGGGACTAAAATCTCAATCAAACAATTAGGGCTTAACTGACGAGATTCTTTAATGACATTGGCAAAATGCTGAGCGCCACCGTCACGCAAATCATCTCGGTCAACCGAGGTAATCACTGCATATTTTAACCCTAAACCGGCAATGGTCTCAGCGGTGTGAATCGGCTCAAGCTCATCGAGCGCATTGGGGCGACCATGCGCCACATCACAAAATGGGCAGCGACGGGTACAAATATCTCCCATAATCATAAAGGTCGCGGTGCCATCACCAAAACATTGGGGTAGGTTAGGGCAAGCCGCTTCTTCACACACCGTATACAGCTTTTGTTCACGCAAGGTTGATTTAATGCGCGCCACTTCACTCGGCGATGACAGCTTGACGCGAATCCAGTCAGGTTTTTTTGGGGTTTCTACCGTTGGAATGATTTTAATCGGAATACGGGCAACTTTATCATGGCCACGTAGTTTTTCACCCACTTCAGGACGTTTTGGCTTGTCGCGAGCGATGGGTCTATCGGTGTGCGGCGTTGAAGGGGCAAAAGTTTGTACAGTGTCGGTCATTGCTATGATTAATCCTTGAATTCACTTAGCATATTTTAGGGGGTTATTATAACAGAAATCTAGGCTGACGAATTTAAACTATTTTGGGATAAGCTTTGTGGTTTAAAGTACACAGCCAAAGTTATTTTGTATCATAGTAAAAAAGCGACAATCGGCCCAAACGCATTTATTAAAAATTATTGGGCTATTTTTTTAAAAAATAATGGCTATGTTAACAAAAACGTATTTTCTCATTAACATTTCATCCCATTTCAAGTATATTAGAAGGGTTAAATTTTTTAGCAAAAGCCATGCTGGCTAGTAGCCATTTCAAAATTCAACTGTGTTGTGAAGAGGGCTCTCAGACGCATGGTTAACACAATAATCTTACATGACTATGAGGACGATTCATGCTAGAGAACTATCGTAAACACGTCGAAAATCGTGCGGCACAGGGTATTGTGCCACAGCCACTTAACGAACAGCAAACGGCTGAGTTGGTTGAACTATTAAAAAATCCACCAGCGGGTGAAGAAGAAACACTTGTAGACTTATTAGAAAACCGTATTCCACCTGGGGTTGACCAAGCAGCGTATGTTAAAGCAGCATTTCTAGCAGCCATCGTTAGAGGCGAAACCACTTCTCCGCTGATTTCAAAACTAAAAGCGATTGAGTTACTGGGTTATATGCAAGGTGGTTACAACGTTGAACCATTAATTCAAGCATTAGACGACAAAGAATTGGCGAAAGCTGCGGGCGATGCGCTGAAAAAAACCTTACTGGTATTTGATGCCTTCAATGATGTCACTGAAAAAGCGGAAGCGGGCAATGAAGTGGCCAAAGAGGTGTTACAATCTTGGGCAAACGCTGAATGGTTCACCAGCCGTCCAGAAGTGCCAAAAAAAGCCACTTACAAAGCCTTCAAAGTCACCGGTGAAACCAACACCGATGATTTGTCACCTGCCCAAGATGCATGGTCACGTCCAGACATCCCCCTACACGCATTAGCGATGCTAAAAAATGCGCGTGAAGGCATTGTGCCAGACCAAGACGGCGTGATTGGTCCGATGAAACAAATCGAAGAGATGAAAAAAGACGGTATTCCACTGGCATATGTGGGTGACGTGGTCGGTACCGGTTCAAGCCGTAAATCAGCGACCAACTCCGTATTGTGGTTAATGGGTGACGACATCAAAGGCGTGCCAAACAAACGTGCCGGCGGCCTGGTATTGGGCGGTAAAATCGCACCGATTTTCTTCAACACCCTGGAAGATGCGGGCTCATTACCTATCGAAGTGGATGTTAGCAAACTTAACATGGGTGATGTATTTGATATCTACCCCTATGACGGCAAAATCACCAAACATGATTCTGACGAAGTGCTTGCGACTTTTGAATTAAAATCACCAACGCTGCTCGATGAAGTGCGTGCCGGTGGTCGTATTCCATTGATCATAGGTCGTGGCTTGACCAACAAAGCCCGTGAATACCTAGGTTTGGGCGCGTCTGACATTTTTGCAAAACCAGAACAACCTGTCGATACTGGTAAAGGCTATACTTTAGCGCAAAAAATGGTTGGTAAAGCTTGTGGCGTAGAAGGTGTTCGTCCGGGTGCCTACTGTGAGCCAAAAATGACCACCGTGGGTTCGCAAGATACCACAGGTCCTATGACCCGTGACGAATTAAAAGACTTGGCTTGTCTAGGCTTCTCTGCAGATTTGGTCATGCAATCATTCTGTCATACCGCAGCCTATCCAAAACCAATCGACATAGAAACTCAGCACACACTGCCTGACTTTATCATGAACCGTGGCGGTGTATCATTACGTCCAGGTGATGGTATTATTCACTCATGGTTAAACCGTATGCTATTGCCTGATACCGTGGGTACAGGTGGCGACTCACATACCCGCTTTCCAATGGGTATTTCGTTCCCAGCAGGTTCAGGTCTCGTGGCGTTTGCTGCAGCAACCGGCGTAATGCCATTAGATATGCCAGAATCAGTTCGTGTGCGTTTTGTCGGTGAAATGCAGCCTGGTATCACCTTGCGTGACTTGGTACATGCGATTCCTTACCAAGCCATTAAAGAAGGTTTATTGACCGTTGAAAAAGCCGGTAAGAAAAACGTATTTAACGGTCGTATCCTAGAAATCGAAGGTTTAGAAAACTTAACCGTTGAACAAGCATTCGAATTATCAGATGCCTCTGCCGAACGTTCAGCCGCAGGTTGTACTATCACCCTGTCTGAAGAATCAGTAAAAGAATATCTAACATCAAACATCACCCTACTCAAATGGATGATTTCTGAAGGTTATGGCGATGCCCGTACCATTGCACGCCGTATCAAAGGTATGGAGGCATGGCTTGCCAACCCAACATTATTACGCGCTGATGCAGACGCAGAATATGCCGCTGACATCACTATCGATATGAGCGCCATCAAAGAACCGATTCTTTGCTGTCCAAACGACCCAGATGACGCCAAGACCTTGTCAGACGTTGCCGGCGACAAGATTGATGAAGTATTCATCGGTTCATGTATGACCAACATCGGTCACTTCCGTGCAGCGGGCGCGTTGCTCAAAGAAGTACCTGCGGGTAGCTTAACCACACGTCTATGGATTGCACCACCCACTAAAATGGATGCACGCCAATTGATGGATGAAGGTCTATACAATGTCTATGCACAAGCGGGCGCACGTACTGAAATGCCGGGTTGTTCACTGTGTATGGGTAACCAAGCGCGTATTGCACCAAAATCAACGGCTGTATCAACTTCGACACGTAACTTCCCGAACCGTTTAGGTCAAGGTGCCAACGTGTACTTGGCTTCTGCTGAGTTGGCGTCGGTGGCTGCGGTACTTGGTAAGCTACCTACCAATGAAGAATACCAACAATATGCTGGTAAGCTCAACAGCATGTCAGCCGATATCTACAAATATTTAAACTTCGACCGTATGAGCGAGTATACTGAAGAAGCAAATAAAATTAACGTAGCACAGCTTACCTAATCATCGTTAGGTTAAGGTAGGCTCGTCTAATTTTAATTAAGTAGGATAGCTTTTAATTAAGTAGGATAGCAATAAAGTAAGACCCTGCAACATAGCAGGGTTTTGCTGTTGTTAGCATTTACATAAAATTTTTTGAACGTTTAGCTAAAAAATATATTGGCAAAATTTGGCTTTAAGTGGCTTACAATAATGACATCTGTGGCGAGGCTTCAGCTTGCAGCAAATTTGAATAAGTCACCCCAACCAAACGTACAGGTAAAAGTTTTGGGGTATGCTCGTATAGCCATTGAATCCAAACAATAAATTCAAAATTTACTGATTGATAAATTCAATTGATAAGTGGTCACTAATCTGCTACATTATCGCTATCAAGGGGAGTAACTTCTCACTTCAGCAGTTTGTGATTTATCGTCATTACGTAAGTAGCCGCTTACCGGTAAATCAGCTATTTTTTAGCCATATATTGAGCTAATTATCAAATAGTAAGCCAGACCTTGACTTAACACAACCACATATTTGGTCGGTGTGAGTCAAGGTTTTTTTTGTGCTTAGCATTTTTCCAAAATCCTTTGACTTATTGCCAGCCATAGTTTGTAAATGCATACTAAGGAGCGATAATGTTACTTGCAGCAGTAAATCAAATGACAGAACCCATGAGCATTGGCAGTCCCATACTGTATACCGTGTTCTTTGCTATCGTAGCGATACTGTTATTGGTTGATTTTTTTACCTTTAAAACCCCAAAAAATGGTGAAGCGGTTTCGATGAAACAAGCGGGTATTTGGAGTGCCATTTGGGTGGGCGTGTCTGTGCTGTTTGCAGGCGGTCTATGGTGGTATCTATTACAAAATTTTGGCAGTGCTATCGCCACTCAAAAAGTAGGGGAGTTTTTTACAGGATATTTACTGGAAAAATCGCTCGCCATTGATAACGTTTTTGTATGGTTGATGATTTTTGCGGCGTTTGCGGTGTCGCCTGCGATGCAACGGAAGATTTTACTGTACGGGGTGATTGGTGCGATTGTCATGCGCACGGTGATGATTTTTGCAGGGGCTTGGCTTGTCGCTGAGTTTAGCTGGATTTTATATATTTTTGGCGCATTTTTGCTGTACACGGGTATAAAAATGTGGCAAAACCACGATGAGCAAGAAGACCCGAAGCAGTCAGGCTTATATAAGTTTTTACAAAAACATCTGAAAATCAGCGATGACATCCATGATGCATCAGGTCAAGAGCGGTTTGTGTTGGTGAAAAATGGCGTTAAGTATTTTACCCCGTTAGCGGTGGTGCTTATCTTGGTTGAATTGTCGGATGTGATTTTTGCGGTGGATTCGATCCCTGCAATTTTTGCGGTCACTACCGACCCATTTATTGTTTTGACGGCAAACTTGCTGGCTATTTTGGGTCTACGGGCGATGTTCTTCTTGTTATCGGGTTTGGCGGATAAATTCCATTTATTGCCTTATGCGCTTAGTGTCATCTTGGTGTTTATTGGCGCAAAAATGCTACTGCTTGATGTTTTCCATGTGCCGATGGCTATCTCGTTAGGCTTTATTGTCGCCGTACTAACAGTGACAGCGATTTTGTCGGTAAAGTTTCCGAATTTGGGTAAAGCATAGCCGCTGGGGCAATTACAAAATCGCCATCCTAAAATTTGAGTGTGATAAAATAAGCCTTTTTGATGAAGGCTTATTTTTTATGATTGAAAAACTGTTTAAAAATAGCCGTTATTTGGTATTTCTAACCATTATGGTAAGTTTAGTATCTTCGGTCACGCTTTATATGGCGTCCTTAAATATTATCTTTCATATACTCTCTGAATTTTTTACCAATCCCACCGTCAAACCATTAGATGGGCAAATTTTGGCAGTCAATCTATTAAAAACATTGGATATTTTACTCACTGAAGTTACGCAGCCCTTTAAAAAAGCGCTATCATAACAAAAAAAGCAGTCAGAGAGAGTAAACAAATGAACAAAGACATGATAGAACTCTACAGCGACTACCTCATCGCAAGTTTTGGGCAAACCACCGCCACAGGGCTTGCCAATCTACTACAAGGGAGCATCTACCATGACAGCATCACCCGCTTTCTAAACAGTGAAACACTCACCGCCAAAGAACAATGGCAACTGATTAAACCCATGCTAAGACAGCATGAAAATGCCACACCCAATGCCATCGGCTATCTCATCTTTGATGACACCATACAGCCCAAACCTCACACAAGCGTCGACGACATCAACTGCTGGCACTACGACCACACCCAAAACAAAAATGTTAAAGGCATTAACCTGCTTAACTGTCTGTATCATCGCAAAGATATCGACATACCCTTAAGCTTTGACATCATCACCAAACCCAATGTCTTTACCGATGACAAAGGCAAGGTTAAACGTAAAAGTGATAAAACCAAAAATCAGCGACTGCTTGATATGTTTGATAGGGCAATCAAAAACCAAGTCAAATTCGACTATGTATTAGCTGATTCTTGGTTTTCAGCCAAAGCGACATTCAAACATATTCGTAAAGCTAACAAGCATTTCATCTTTGCGTTAAAGTCAAATCGCTTGGTGGCTTTAACCGCGGATGATAGAGAAAAAGGTAACTTTGTACGTATTGATGAATCTAATCTACCCGATAATACCCCTGTTCGCGGCTTTTTAAATGACTATCATGATGAAGTCTTGTTATTACGCCGAGTCTTTACAAACAAGGACGGTTCTACAGGGGTGTTATATCTGGTATGCTCAGATTTGCAATGCGACAAGGATAAATTTATCAACGGCTATCAAAAACGATGGCAGGTTGAAGTGTATCATAAGTCGTTAAAGCAAAATGCCAATTTGGGTAAGTCGCCTGCTCATAGCCAAAGGGCTCGGTTTAATCATATGTTTTTAGCCACGTATGCGGTGTTTAAGCTTGAGTGTTTGAAAATCAAAACCAAGTTAAATCACTTTGCTTTGCGTTTAAAGTTACTCGTCTCCGCTAATCAGTCGGCTTTTGCCCAGCTTAAGGCTATTAGCGGTGCGTAACTTCGGGTAATAATAAAAAAACAGCCAGCATATGTGCTGACTGTTTTCTTCGCTAGAGGAGCTGGCAAACCTTTATAAATAAAGGTTCAACACATCCCTAACCACATTAGAACGCCTTGGTTAAGGTAAACACCGCACCCGTTTCTGTACCGCGTTTGTATGGTTGGGCATTGGCATCAATATTGGTGCCAATCGCAGCCAATTCAGCAGTCAAGCCAGAAACAGACTTCACGTTATAGGTGAGGCCCACTTTCCAGTCAACATAGGTGTCATCTTCACTGCCACTGTCGCTAAAGTCGTAGTTATCCACCTTGGTATAGCCAACGCTTGCCACACCACCAAAGCCAGCGGCAAACGGCACATTATAGGTTGCATTTACATACCAGCCATTCTCGTCCAGACCAGCAAAGTCATTGGTATAGTTGACTGCACCCAGCAAGCTGTCACCAGAGGTTAATACATCCTTGAATCCAAGTTTTGCGTAAAGCTCAAGCCAGTTGATATCTGATGCGCTTGGATAACCGTAATACCATAGGCCAACATCCAAAGTGGGTTTGCCTGCAAATGGCAGTTCAGTTGCATAACCAACATATGGGTCTAGCTCAAGATGTGGATCAGCACCACCAAAATTTACATTGGAACCCCAGACACCCGCATAAAGGCCTGATTCATGCGTTAATGCAAAGCCAACTTGCACCGCAGGGTCATTTTGAGTTTGGGTCACACCACGATAACGGTAATCTGAAGTTAAGGCAGCGGTTCCTGCAAAGCTTACACCTGCCTGAGACAGCGCATTCGATTCTTCAGCCATTGCCAAAGTTGAAGCCATCGCCATAACACTTAACGCCACTGCTTTATATGCAAGTTTCATCATTTGATCTCCCCATGATGGATATTTGACTGATTTATGTTTTAAATTGCATCAAAATGTATCTTGCAAAGGTTATGCCAACTCAATAAAATCCAATAAAATCATATATTTTTATTATTAAAGAACTAAAAAGCATTTTCACTTTCCCTATTTATAAGCTTGATGCAGGATTTCGGCTGAAATTTGAACCATTTAAAGGCATATAAATAAAACCATACTATTTTTCGCACAAAAACAATGCTTTTTTAACCCATGAAAACCGTTGGAATGATTGAAACTTATATTGCAGGCCCTCTCCAGATAAAATGTTCAATAAAAATGCAAAAATGCGCCAGATGCAATCGACCCAGATAGGGTTAAGCACCAATACCATTCATCGGGCTGGTATTTTTTACTAGCCAAATGAGCTATTTTCAACCAAGTAGTAAATAAATAATTAACCGAAGTTACGCACCGCTAATAGCCTTAAGCTGGGCAAAAGCCGACTGATTAGCAGAAATTAGTAACTTCGTACGCAAAGCGAAATGATTTAACTTGGTTTTGATTTTCAAACACTCAAGCTTAAACACCGCATACGTGGCTAAAAACATATGATTAAACCGAGCCCTTTGGCTATGAGCAGGCAACTTACCCAAATTGGCATTTTGCTTTAACGACTTATGATACACTTCAACCTGCCATCGTTTTTGATAGCCGTTGATAAATTTATCCTTGTCGCATTGCAAATCTGAGCATACTAGATATAACAGCCCTGTAGAACCGTCCTTGTTTGTAAAGACTCGGCGTAATAACAAGACTTCATCATGATAGTCATTTAAAAAGCCGTGAACAGGGGTATTATCGGGTAGATTAGATTCATCAATACGTACAAAGTTACCTTTTTCTCTATCATCAGGGGTTAAAGCCACCAAGCGATTTGACTTTAACGCAAAGATGAAATGTTTTTTGGCTTTACGGATGTGCTTGAATGTTGCTTTGGCTGAAAACCAAGAATCAGCTAATACATAGTCGAATTTGACTTGGTTTTTGATTGCCCTATCAAACATATCAAGCAGTCGCTGATTTTTGGTTTTATCACTTTTACGTTTAACCTTGCCTTTGTCATCGGTAAAGACATTGGGTTTGGTGATGATGTCAAAGCTTAAGGGTATGTCGATATCTTTGCGATGATACAGACAGTTAAGCAGGTTAATGCCTTTAACATTTTTGTTTTGGGTGTGGTCGTAGTGCCAGCAGTTGATGTCGTCGACGCTTGTGTGAGGTTTGGGCTGTATGGTGTCATCAAAGATGAGATAGCCGATGGCATTGGGTGTGGCATTTTCATGCTGTCTTAGCATGGGTTTAATCAGTTGCCATTGTTCTTTGGCGGTGAGTGTTTCACTGTTTAGAAAGCGGGTGATGCTGTCATGGTAGATGCTCCCTTGTAGTAGATTGGCAAGTCCTGTGGCGGTGGTTTGCCCAAAACTTGCAATGAGGTAGTCGCTGTAGAGTTCTATCATGTCTTTGTTCATTTGTTTACTCTCTCTGACTGCTTTTTTTGTTATGATAGCGCTTTTTTAAAGGGCTGCGTAACTTCAGTTACTCATTGCATTGAGTTTTCAAATGATTGCCATCGCCAATTATCGTTTATTTATTTCCAATAAACCTGCCCAAGAGTCGCGTTTTCTCACCGTGTTAGGCATCAAAGATTTTCATGACTTAAAGATTAACTTGATGCAAGTGTCGATGATTATTTTAGTGATTTTGTTTTTGGAGCAAGCGGTTGAAGGTGGCGCAAATATCAATACTTTTTTATATGGTGCATCTATTGCCATGGTTGTCATTGCGATGGTATGGGCGATTAAAAGCTTGCGACATTAATCGGCAAATCTATGATTGGTTGCCAACTTCTTTGCCGATAGTGGGCTTGCCAATTAAGATGTCATCATACGGTCTTTGGCTGAGCAAGCTTATTTTTCTAAAATCAAAAGACTCACTGATGGGTGAGTCTAATACAGGGCTGATTGGATAAGGTGAATGAGGCGCTCACCGATTTGGGCGGTTTCATCAGCACTCATGTTGAGCGGTGGCAATAACCGAATGGCATTACCGCCTGCCACATTGATGATTAGATGATGATTGTCACGCGCTTTATCGACCAAGCTATCAAATGCAATGCCGCGATCCTGTGGCATCACCACCCCTAGCATCATGCCTTTTCCCCGTACAGTAACCCCTTGGCTACCTAGCTCGCTAGTGATTTGCTCAATCAACGCTGCGCTATTGCTAAGGGTATTTGACATCATATTTTCATCATCAATGACATCAATCACTTCGCTAACCACACGGCAAGCAAGCGGCGTACCACCATACGTTGAGCCGTGTGAGCCATAGCTAAAAATATCATTGGCTTTTGCGCTGGTCATGCAAGCACCCACAGGAAAACCATTCCCCAACCCTTTTGCTGTGGTCAAAATATCAGGTTTGATGGATGAATATTGATAAGCAAAGTATCGCCCTGTCCGACCATTGCCCGTTTGCACTTCATCTAAAATCATTAGTAAGTCATGGTCATCGCAAACTTTGCGAACTTGGGTTAAAAAATCAAAGCCATTGGCAGCGGTATTGACGCCACTTTCACCTTGGATAGGCTCAAGCATCACAGCGCAAACATTGTCGTTATCGGCAATCGCTTGGCTAATCGCTTCAATATCCCCAAAAGGCACACGAATAAAATCATCATCTAAGGTAAAAAATCCAGCTCTAGCCATTGGATTTGCGGTGGCGGATACGGTCAGTAGGGTGCGTCCATGAAACGATTTTTCCATCACAATCACTTTGGCTTGGGTTTGCCCACGATTTGATGCAAACAGTCGCGCCATTTTTAATGCCGCTTCGTTGGCCTCGGCACCGCTATTGGCAAAAAATACTTTATCCATGCCTGCCACTTGGCATAACTTTTCACCCGCGCGCTCTTGCCAATCAATACCAAAAAGATTGCTGGTATGCACAAGCGTTGCTGCTTGATCGGCAATCGCGGCAGTGACACGCGGATGACAGTGCCCCAGTCCACAGACAGCAATCCCTGTTAACGCATCCAAATACGGCGTTGCGTCAGCGGTATAAAGGTAACTACCTTGACCTTTAACAAAGCTAATGGGCTGGCGTTTATAGGTGGGGAGTAAATAAGAGCTCATGGGGATTCCTTTAATCATAGTTAGCGAATCATAGTCAGCGAGTCATAGTTAGCAAATCATCGCTAGCGCAATCACTAACCAATCAAATCTACGTTATTTAAAAGCGTCTAATTCGTCACTAAACGGGGTGTCTTCTGCACCGACTTTATAGTCCTCATTCGCCCATGCCCCTAAGTCAATGAGCTTACAGCGTGCACTGCAAAATGGCTTGGTGGGATTATTTGCCCAAACGGCAGGTTTGCCGCAGCGCGGACAGGGATAAGTTTTGACAGGTGCATTTGATGGGGTGGGCTCGGTTTTAGACATAAACAAAAGGTATTCTGAAAAATGGTGTATCGGATTATTTGCCATAGTATACTATAAATCCTTTTTTTTGGGCGAATCAAGCGACTGTTCATGCTAAGTCATCAATTTACCAGACCGTTTCAACCCGATCGTATCCGTCATCCCAGAGATTTTCAGCCACTTGCCGCAACATTTTGGCAGCAGCCCGCCATTTTTGTTGAAATCGGTGCAGGGAAAGGCAAGCATGCCTTGAGTTTTGCCAGCGATAATGCCAATGCCCATCTCATCGCGATTGAACGTACCGCAGAAAAATATCAAGCCATGCAAAAAATGGCGAATCAAGCGAAGTTGTCTAATTTAACCACTATTCATGCCGATGCCATTGCTTGGGTCACCCATGCTGTGCCCGCGCAAAGCTTGTCAGGGGTGTTTATTCTTTATCCCAATCCAGAGCCGCATAACCCCAACCAACGCTGGCTTAACATGCCGTTTTTTGAGTGGTTGCTGTCTCGGTTAAAACCAAATGGCGAGCTGATGCTTGCCAGTAATATTGAAAGTTATATTGATGAAGCTGAGCATAAAGCACAGACGGTTTGGCAAGTACCGGTGGAGAAAACCCAAGTACCCAATCATAGTGAACGCACGCATTTTGAGGTGAAATACCTAGCGCGTGGCGAGGCGTGTTGGCAATTGACCATAAAAAAACCGCATGGTTATACCACACGGTTTGATGATTTTAATTCACTTTAGTCAGGTTTTAACGCAAGGGGCGTGGTTTGGGTGTCATCGGCACGTACCACATAAGTTTTGGCGATTTTATCATGTAGGCTTAATCGCTCTTTGCTGGTGAGCATCATGACCAAATCAATAACTAACACAACCAAACCAAAGATGGATAAAGAATAAGCCAATGTGGTAAATAACCCACGCATAATGATTAAGTTAAAAAATCCAGGAATGGCATTGGATTGGCGATCCAAAATACGTATGCCCATTATCATCTTACCGATGGTCTGACCACGGCGCATCAATAATAGGACTTGCGCAATGATTAAGCCCCATACCAAAATATTGGTCAACAACAATATATGCTCAGGTAATGCTGACATGAGTTCCATCTGCTGGGCAGACGTCAAGCGGGTTTGTCCTGCTTCTGCCCATTTGAGTAATTTATCAAAATTTGGGCTGTTATACAGGGCGATGAATAGCGGCGACGACGCCAATACCATAAGCAGGGTATCTACTAATTTTGCGGCGATACGACTACCGATGCTGGCAAGGTCTAACTGTTTTTTGGCATGGGCAATGTCTTGCTTGGAGCCAAGTTTTTTGGTCAATGTGACCTTGGTAGGGTTAGGGGATTTGTGCGGGTTATTCGCTGAATACCGATCCCACACATTCTCAGCGTCTTCTGAAGGCGATATAGGATTAGGCGTGTTGTTAATAATATAATCTGCTTCATCAGAAGCGGGCTGCTCACGTTGGTGGGTATCGACTGGCAGGCTTTCATCTATCGTTGGACGGTAAAAAAATTGCCCATCCGTCATTGCATTGACTGTGTTCCAGTTATCCATCCCTTGATGCCACATCAAATCAGTGAGTAACACTTGCCCTGTCGCAAGCATTTGATTGAGTTGTTCAAGGGTATATGGGCCGGCTTGCACACCATTGCGAGCTAGAAAAATATGCATGTAATAACTCTACTTCTACTGGGTGGTAAAATTTGAATGACTGTATCTTATTATATGATGTTTTGCAACATCGTGCTAAAAATCGCTTATTATACAAAAGTTATACAAACATCCCATTCAAAAAATCGCGATATCCTTATGGATTGAAGCCAACAGTGTCTAAATCATTAGCTATGCTTGGCTGGTAATGATTGGCTGGTAATGATTGGCTGGTAATTATCTGTCATGGGCTTAACCAAAAGTGTGCTAATATTTTTGGTTAAGCCTACGATCCTTATTCTTATATTATCAGATTGTCTTTATGTCAGTAACTCATCCCACCAACGCCCTCATTGATTTTAATCAACCTTGGTATCACTATTTGACTTATTTTGCTAATTTTCCGGAGCTTGAGGCAACACATACGCATGCAACACATAGTCATGCCCCTGCTATCAGTATTGTTGAAAATTTGAACGCTTGTTTGGATGGATTTGAGGACGTAAACGCCAGCCGTATAGCCAATTTTGAAAAATTACCGATTCGCTTTGTGGAGCAAGCGTGTCTGCCTGAGGGTGAGGCTTATGAGAGTTTTATTGCCAAGACCGGTAAAATCCCAACCCGTGACAATCACCATGATTTGCTGAATGGTTTAATTTGGCTGAATTTTCCGCAGGCTAAAGCGGTATTGAACGAACTTCATGCCAAAGATATTTTGCGACATGGTATTCATAACGCCAGAACAGCGCTGCGTAATGCGTTAACGGTATTTGATGAAAATGGCGGCATTGTGGTGAGTTCAGATAGGCTATTGCTTGAACAATTACAAGCATTTAAATGGCAGGCGGCTTTAGTCACTCATAGAGCAAATTGGTTGGCTCAACATCGTACCATTGCCTTTTTTCCATTTGGTCATGCCCTGCTTGAAAAATTGCTTAACCCAAGAAAAAATATCACCAGTCATACCTTGCTGATTTTAGTAGATGAGGATTGGTTTGCGCAATCTATCGCCAGTCAGCGAAACCAGCTTGATACGGCAATCGCTAATATGTTTCGAGAGCTAGCGATGCCAGATTTGGCGGGTAATGCAGTTAAGCTATCATCCAAAAGTTTTCAGCCGTTACCTGTGATGGGTATCCCTGGCTATAGTGCTGACAATGTGATACCCGCATTTTATCAAGATGAGGCTGTTTTTAGGCATCCAAGAGCGTTCAGCGCGCCTATTTTTCCATTACATGACGGATAAGTGAACAGACAATTTATAACCGTGGTTGGGGTGATTACCCAGTCTATGAATGTTGCTTGATAAAAGCCGGTTAATCCGTTAGCATTAAAGCAATCTTTAATTCATCCAGCCGCATTTATTGATGAAAATCATAATTACTAATAAAAACATTGGAGCATCGGCATGACCACCAAAGTCGTCAAAATTGATAATAAAGTTCGTATGATTACAGGTAAATTAGCCCCACATCTTGAAATTCAATGGGAACATTATACCTTAGCAGAATTGCAATCATTGCTTGAGAGGGTGGTTCGCTTTGAAATTGAGCACAACTTTCGGCGTCATAAAGATTATAAAGATAGCAAAGGCGCTAACATTCAAGTATTTAATGATGCCAATGAACTTAAAGTCACCAGTTTAAAAGATGAGTTACTAATCATCCGCGATATCCAAATCGATTCACAATAGCTATAAATCCGCGAATCAATCAAAATCCAAGCCGAATGACTTGGATTTTTTTACGTTTTAGATTTTTTCGTCATCTCGTTGTTGATTGTTGAAGCAAAGTATCACGCTAAACGCTCAATGATTGGCATTGATAAAAAAATAATCGATAGCCGTTTAAGCATGGTATAATTGTCAGTTTTTATTGACAAGCGAATCATGGGTGACACGATGAAATACCCTAAAATCTACGACGTAATTGTGATTGGTGGCGGTCATGCTGGTACAGAAGCGGCGCTAGCGGCTGCGCGCATGGGTCAGCAGACGCTGTTATTGACACATAATATCGAAACTTTGGGACAGATGAGCTGTAATCCTGCGATTGGCGGGATTGGCAAGTCGCATTTGGTGCGTGAAGTCGATGCGTTGGGCGGCGCTATGGCGCTTGCCACCGACAAAGCAGGGATTCAGTTTCGTGTGTTAAATAGCCGTAAAGGTGCCGCTGTCCGTGCCACACGCGCACAAGCCGACCGTGTTTTGTATAAAGCGGCGATTCGTTATACCTTAGAGAATCAGCCAAACTTGGATATTTTCCAACAAGCGGCGGATGATATTTTGGTTGAAAACGGCAAAGCGGTAGCCGTGGTTACCCAATCAGGGATTGAATTTGCTTGCGGCGCAGTGGTGTTGACCTCTGGCACTTTTTTAGGTGGTACTATTCATATTGGACTAGAAAACCACAAAGGTGGACGTGCAGGCGATCCGCCTTCTATCCGTTTGGCGGATAGATTGCGTGAACTCAAGCTACCGGTTGGACGTTTAAAAACTGGTACGCCCCCACGCATTGATGCGCGCACAGTGGATTTTAGTGTCATGACCGTGCAGCCAGGGGATACACCACTGCCAGTCATGTCCTATTTGGGTGATGTGTCCATGCATCCGCGCCAAATCAACTGCTATATCACCCATACCAATGAACGCACCCATGACATTATCCGCAGCGGGCTAGATCGCTCACCCATGTATTCAGGCGTGATTGAAGGCATTGGTCCCCGTTATTGCCCATCGATTGAAGATAAAATTCATCGATTTGCTGATAAAGACAGCCATCAGATTTTTATTGAGCCTGAAGGGTTGACCACCCATGAGCTTTATCCCAATGGAATTTCAACCAGTCTGCCATTTGATATTCAGTTGGCTTTAGTGCGCTCGATGAAAGGGCTGGAAAATGCGCACATCTTGCGTCCTGGCTACGCGATTGAATACGATTATTTTGACCCGCAAAATCTTAAACCAAGCCTTGAGACCAAATCGATTGATAACCTATTTTTTGCCGGTCAAATCAACGGAACGACAGGGTATGAAGAAGCCGCTGCGCAAGGTATCTTAGCTGGCTTAAATGCCGCGCGTCGCACCCAAGGACTGGATGCTTGGACACCGCGCCGCGACCAAGCCTATATCGGTGTGTTGGTAGATGATCTTATCACCCATGGCACTAAAGAGCCGTATCGTATGTTTACCAGTCGTGCCGAATACCGCCTACTGCTACGTGAAGACAATGCCGATCAACGCCTAACAGAAATTGGGCGTGACTTAGGACTGGTGGACGATGCGCGCTGGCAAGTGTATAGCGATAAAATGACAGCGATTGAGCAAGAAACCGCACGTTTACGCTCGCTTTGGGCAACGCCCACTAATACGCTGGGTCAATCATTTATCAATAAAACCGGCGAAGTATTGACCAAAGAAAATAACGCGCTGGATTTGTTAAAACGTCCGAACGTGTCATTTGATGATATTAGCGAATTGACCCAATCGCCCGTGTCTGCTGAAGTGGGTGAGCAAATAGAAATTGGTGTCAAATACGCCGGTTATATCGATCGTCAGCAAGTTGAAATCGGTCAGATGAAAAAACTTGAACACACGCTCATTCCAGAGGATTTTACTTATCATGATATCTCTGGGCTTTCCAATGAAATCGTGCAAAAACTTGAAAAAGTGCGCCCAACCACGCTTGCCCAAGCCAGTCGCATTAGCGGCGTCACGCCAGCTGCGGTACAGCTTTTGGCAATGATGATTAAAAAAAGCAAAAAAGCGCGTGAAGTGCTAAGCTCTTAACTTTAGACCATGCTACATAAGTCCCATGGTATTGCTATGTGCCAAACTTGGGACTTTTTTATTTTCTACTCAAAAAAATTATTATGCTAACTGCCTTTCTCTTTGCACTAAAAATTACCTTGCCCAATATCTTGCTGATGTTATTGGGGGTGATGATGCAAAAAAAACAAACCATCAACCAGTCGTTTGTTGAAATCGCCTCTGATATGGTCTTTAACTATTGTCTGCCATGTTTGCTGTTTTTTAGTATTCTAAAAAGTGACATTCATTTTGCGGAGCAGGTCGATTTGATTAAAGCGGGATT
Organism: Moraxella osloensis; assembly: GCF_001553955.1. Lineage (NCBI taxonomy): Bacteria > Pseudomonadati > Pseudomonadota > Gammaproteobacteria > Moraxellales > Moraxellaceae > Faucicola > Faucicola osloensis. The sequence goes on along the minus strand of NZ_CP014234.1, from coordinate 463,904 downwards.
GATGGTCACTTTTGGGCTGTTTTTTCTCGGTGAGCTATTTGCCTATTTTTTTGTCAAAGATAGCCGCGATAAAGGTGTGTTTGTGCAAGGTGTCTTTCGCAGTAACATGGCGATTATGGGACTGGCGACTGTGACCAACGCCTATGGTAGCCAAGGCGTGAGTATCGGTGCGGTTTATATGGGTCTTTTAACCATTGTATATAATGTGTTGTCTGTGATTAGCCTAAGCAGAAATGACAACAACAGCCAAGGCGTGGTTAAAAAAGCCATCACCATGACCAAAAAAATCGGGCAAAATCCGTTAATTATCGCATTGGTATCGGCGTTTGCTTATAAGTTATTGCAGCTGCCGATGCCGCCTGAATTTATCATCAAAACAGGCGAGTTATTGGCAGCGGTAGCGTTACCGTTGGCTTTGATTTGTGCAGGCGCGACACTCGATATCAAGTCGATGCTCAATATGACAGGCGTGTCTATGCAGGCTAGCATCGGTCGAATTATTGTAGCGCCTATCATCGCGGTCGTGGTGGGTGTATTGATGCAATTATCACCGATACAAATGGGTGTGATGTTTATTATGGTGACATCGCCTGTTGCTGCTGCCAGTTATGTGATGGCTCGCAGCATGGGCGGCAATGAAATATTAGCGGCCAATATTTTAGGATTTACCACCGTGTTTTCCATGTTTAGTCTAGCCATCGGCATGGCGTTGTTACGCCATTTTGGCTTGGCTTAGCACAAAATTGGTTAGTCGTAGATTATTCAAAATAGATTATTCAAAGTAGTGTAGCCATTTTAGCGCAACTTCATCAACATTATGGATATTGTCGGACTTCGGCAGCCATTCACGGCTAGCGGTAACCCGAATCGCATTGGTTTGATTGATATCATATTGACTACCAATACTGAGTTTGGGCTGCCAATAGCTTTCATTATCGCTATCGCCACTTATCCAAAATGGCAGTGTTAATTCTGATATCGCACGCCAATTTGGACGCAATTCTGCATTGCACCCAATATTGACGCCAAGCCCAGCACGATAACCATGATATAGGCCCTTACCAAACTGCGCTGCAATGGTGCCCAAGCCATAGCAAATATTGGCGGGCATATCGCCTGTGTTTGGGGCGGCGCTACCTAGTGCCACGCTTTTACCAAATTCACCGCTGATATTTGCGACCAAATGATTGTCTGTAGCGCTGTGGTCATCTTTGTTAATAGCCTTGATACCCTCAAAGACTCGCTGTAAGCCAATATTACCACCCCATGAAATACCCTTTTTTGCGCTATTAATCGGATGAAATGAACGCACATCAAATAATCCTAGCTGCTCAAGTTGCACGCTATCTTGCTGGTCGGCGTTGTCATGGATGCTAAGACCCATACTCAATGCCGTCAATTGTGAGCCTATGGGATAGCCATCAATTTTATCCAACGCATCGCGGTACACCATGCGGTAATTTAACGTGATAGCCTGGTTACTATCTAATTTAGGTCGTCCACTGACCCTATCAAACGACTGCTGGCTGACGCCGATATCAAATCGACTTAAAGGATTAGCCAGTACAGGATTGTCGCGGCTGGGCAAAATCTGAGAACTTAACGCTATATTTTGATGGGTATTGTTAAGATTTTTGGGATGATTTGCCGCGTTGCGGGCGTTTAATTGCGCTTGCACAACAGTCGGTGTTGAAGGACTAAAACTGGTAGAGCGAATCAAATTTTCGCGGTTTAACATGCGTACCACTTGGGCAGGGGAAATCATTGGGGAGTCATTCACTAAAAAATTTTTATCGGGAAAAATAGAGTTTAGTAACACCAAAATTTCAGAGGCGCAGTTATCGGATAACAGATAATAGGGCAGGTTTTGGTCTTTAATTTCCCAAGTTCGATAGGCAAGTTGTTTAACCTGTTTATCAGTAAGATTGAGCTGATATTGCCATACATTGCGCCCATCATCTTGCAAATATTCTTTGATACCTTGCTGATAATTGGTCATGGTAAATTCGCCCGCATTGCCACCGATAGTAGATTTGTAAGCAAATTTTAAAAAATGCTCACCGTCGCTGACTTTCGGGGTGAAGTTTAAATAGTATTGATTGCTAAGGTCGGCATTATCAAATCGCAAAAAACTATGGGCAAACGCAGACGGTGGGCTATCTAAATACTCACTGGCAAAAATTAATGAGACGGATTGGGGATTGATTTTTTGTAGCCATGAATCGAGTGCATCGCAATGTTGCTTGGGTATGCTTGAGGTATCGATGGCTAAGTTTTCAATGAGCCACTGTGTACGAGCGGGAAAGCGACATTGGACAGAGTCATTATTTTTTTTGGTAGGGTGAAATAACTGTGTGAGGATTTCATCAAGCTCTGCTTGTGGATTTTTGGCGCCTTGCGCGCTGGCAAAAAATTGTCGTTGGCTCGCTTGTGGGTTAAAACGATTGTTGACCCGACTTTCAAAGGGCTGTTTTCTGGTGACTGTTTCAGGATAATACAACAACCGCAGCCACGCTTTTTGCGCCGCTAAGTTTTGCTCATGGGCTGATGTCAATGCCGTTTGCAGTGCTTGGGTAGCGGCAGTAGGCGTCGGCGTAGATAGGGCGGTATCTGACGAAAATTGCTGAGCTGGCGCAGGCGATACATGTGACACGGGCGCTGCTAACGCATAATGTGGGGCGGATATTAGGCTCAATACAAAGACTGCTTGAGCCAACTGCTTTTGATTAAAAGCTGTTTTCTTTTGATTAAAAACGCGGGTTACAGCGTGTTGATGATAGCTGTATTTGAGAAAGTTCATAGGGGTGCTCTTTTTTTTATCCTCCGTTGCCGTAAAACCACCGACTTCAGGCGGTGGATATAAGGCAACTCCGCAATCATGCTTACGCATGGACGTTGTTTAGTGTGGTGTATTCTGCTGTTCAATGTACTGGCGGATAATCTCAATTGGAGCACCACCACAACTACCTGCAAAATAGCTAGGTGACCACAACGCACCACCCCATAACTGCCCTTTGATGGACGGATATTCTTTTTTACGCAATAACCGACTAGACACGCCTTTCAAGCTATTTACCAAACTAGAAATAGCCACTTTGGGCGGATAAACCACCAATAAATGCACATGGTCGCATTCACCATCAAACTCAACTAATTGTGCCTCAAACTTTGAACAAACTTCCTCAAAGATAACCTGCATATCATCTAAAATCTCTTTGGTGAATACTTTTCTGCGGTATTTAGCCACAAAGACCAAATGCACATGAAGATTGTAAATAACATGCCTACCAATTCTTAAATCGTTTGACATATATTTAGACCAACTATAGAATATAAAAATCTAATTATACTTGAACCCATGAAAACACTCAAGCTACGCATACGAGATAAACACACAGCAAAGCTTAACCGCCTAAGTGGTTTGGTTAATTTCGTATGGAACTATGTCAATGCGTTAAGCTACGAGCATCTTAAGCGTACTGGCAAATTCTTTAGTGCGTATGATTTAAACGAATATACCAAAGGTAGTGGTGAGTTACTAGGCTTGCATAGTCAGACTATTCAGGCAATCAATGAAACCCATGCCAAAGCTAGAAAACAATTCAAAAAAGCTAAGTTATCATGGCGAACCAACAACCCAACATCAAAGCGTAAAAGCTTGGGTTGGCTACCATTTAAACAATCTGCCATTAAGCATATTGCCACGCACCAAACAGGCAAAAAGGGCTTAAAATCCACCTTACAACTATCTTTAGCCAAAGGGCAGAAACTAATCATCGACCTATGGGACAGCTACAACCTTAGCCTATATCAAATTAACACACTAGAAATCGTCCAAGACAGCCGTAACCGTTGGTATGCTTGTATCACCGTCAAAGACTACCCCAAACAATCATGCGGTACAGGTAGCATTGGCGTTGACTTAGGCTTAAAAGACAGTGCTACCACCTCAAACGGTGACAAACTCACTATCAAACAAACGCTCAAATATGCCAAAGCATTAGCCACCGCCCAACGTGCCAAAAACAAACAGCGTGTCAAAGCGATCCATGCCAAAATCAAACATACACGGCAAGACCTAATCCACAAATTCACCACCCAATTAGTCAAAGACAATGCCCTAATCGTGGTAGGTGATGTTAGAACTACCCAATTTAACAGTAAAAAAGGCAAACTAGCCAAATCGGTTTACGATGCAGGTTGGTTTGAACTCAAGCGACAACTGAACTACAAATGCGAGAACGCAGGTTGCCGTTTTGAAATCGTGAATGAGAAATACACTACCCAAACTTGCTCGTGTTGCGGTCAATTTGACCGCAATAGTCCGAAAGGTAGAGCAGGCTTGCGAATAAGAGAATGGACTTGTGCAACGTGTGGCACACGGCATGATAGAGATATTAACGCCAGTCGGAACATTCTTGCGGTCGGGCTTGGCCGTCTGGGAGCAGGAATCCCCGAACGATAGGGAGGGGAGGAAGTCAAAAGGTAAGTTTTCACAAATTTTGATAAGCAAAGCATATAATATCTGTGTGCAAATTAACATTGCCCAATTTGTAATCACATCATTGTAGGCAGCTAGCCGGCTGTAAGACAACTTGCCAAATAGATTTTATCCGCTTAATTTGCTATAATTTTTTAATTATTTAGCAAAATTTTTTTAAACTATTGTGATTTATTCAAGGGTATAAGGACAATTGGGTCATGGATAAACAAGCGATTTTATCAGCGTTAACGCCTGAAATTGTTGAAAAATTTCGTCAGGCGATTTCGCTTGGCAAATGGGAAGATGGTCGAAAGTTGACGAAAGAACAGCGTCAAACTTGTATGCAAGCGGTGATGGTGTGGGAGCATGAATTTTTGGGTGTAGAAGAGCGAACTGGCTATATTCATCGACCCAAAAAAGCGGCAGAAGACTGTGATATCGGTCATGATCATCACTACCCAAATAAACCGCAAGATGAAGATAGTGAAAAACCGATTAAATTTAGTTAGGCGATAAAAAAAGGCGAGTGCATTATCTCGCCTTTTTTACATTATTTTTTTAAGTACTTATTTATCAGTTACTTGAATAGTTAAGTACTTAAGTATAAGTACTTAACTATAATTACTTAGTATTAGCTAGTTGATTATTTTTCTAAAATGGCGACCACACCTTGTCCGCCCGCCGCACAGATAGAAATCAGCGCACGACCTGACCCTTTTTGATCCAAAAGTTTAGCGGTGCTAGCAAGAATGCGACCACCGGTTGCGGCAAACGGATGACCTGCAGCAAGTGATGAGCCATTTACGTTAAGTTTACTGCGGTCAATCGCGCCAAGTGGCTTATCAAGACCTAAGCGTTCTTTACAAAAACTTTCGTCTTCCCACGCAGCAAGCGTAGACAATACCTGTGAGGCAAATGCTTCGTGAATTTCATAATAATCAAAATCTTGCAGCGTTAAGCCTGCACGCGCTAGCATACGTGGCACAGCGTAGGCAGGTGCCATCAATAAGCCTTCTTTAACGCCTTTTTTACCGGTAAAATCAACCGCAGCGGTTTCTTGGTGGGTGAGATAAGCAAGCGGTTTTAATCCATTCGCTGCTGCCCACTCATCTGTGCCTAATAACACACAAGACGCGCCATCGGTCAGCGGCGTTGAGTTGCCAGCCGTCATGGTTGGGTTGGCATTTTTCTTACCAAATACAGGTTTTAATGACGCCAATTTTTCTAAGGAAATATCAGGACGTAGATTATTGTCGCGTGTTAAACCCTTAAATGGGGTGATTAAATCATCAAAAAACCCCTCATCGTACGCACGCGCCAAGTTTTTATGGCTATTAAAGGTCAACTCATCTTGCGCTTCACGGGTGATTGCCCATTCAAGGGCGGTGATGGCTTGGTGCTCACCCATCGATAATTTGGTACGAGGTTCGCCATTTTGCGGTGCATCAATCAAGTCTTTTGGGTTAATGCTTAATAACGCTTGCAAGCGCTCTTTATTGGTTTTGGCATTATTAAGTTTTAACAGCGCTTTACGCAGCCCATCACCAATGCCTAAAGGGGCATCAGAAGTGGTATCCACACCGCCTGCAATCCCCGAATCAATCAGCCCCAAGGCGATTTTATTGCTCACCGCGAAAGCCGCTTGTAGTCCAGTGCCACACGCCTGTGACACATCGTAAGCAGGTGTTTGCGGACTTAACGCCGTGCTTAACACACATTCACGGGTGAGATTGATATCACGGCTTAATTTAATGACCGCGCCCGCCACCACTTCACCCAAGCGTTTATCTTGTAAATTATAGCGTTCCACCAAGCCGTTAAGGGCAGCCGTCAACATTTCAGAGTTGCTGACATTGGCGTATTGGCCATTTGAGCGGGCGAACGGAATACGGTTGCCACCTAAAATAGCGACCTTTTTGCCAGCAGGCTGGTGAGTTGGGTGTTGAAAATTGTCCATAGAAAAGTCCTTTTGAGCAATTAATTAAAAAAATTGGCTAAGCTTAAACCAAATAACTTTTTAAAAATAACGAAATCTTTTAAAAATAACTAAACTTTTTAAGTTTTAGTGATGTTACCATAAAACGCAGACAAAAATATCGCCTAAAAGTATATATATAACGATAATTTATATAAATCAATAAAACCAATAAAATTTTATTTGATATGACTGTTCAATATTGCTTGATTGGTATAAAATTTACACAGTATCTATGTACAGTATCTATGTTTAGCAGCTGTGTTTAATTGAGTGTTTAACTTACTTTTTAATTAAGCCTTATCTAATAGCCCAAGCAAAACTAACTATTCAAAGGAGTCCTTATGTCAGACCATTATTCAGAGTTCGTTCAAAATCCATTGGGACGTAAGATTGCCCAAAATTTGGGTTTACCGATACCAATCAACCTTGAGCGTTATAAAGAAGGTCAAGCACCTATTACCGGCAGTGTCATTTTTGGGGTCAGTGAAAACGCTGTCCTGGCAAATGACATTGCCAAAGTATTAGCGAATGTGCAAGCGGATGTCTATCTAGACGCCAATGAGTCAGCGCGTGATGCTTTACAAAATGCGCAGATTGACGCTGAGCAGTTTGGCGCAAATCAGTATTTTAAAGTGGCTATTTTCGATGCGTCAGGTATCAAAACAACCCATGAGCTGAAACAAGTTTACAACTTCTTTCATCCGATTGCGCGTTCGATTGACCGCTCAGGTCGCGTTATCGTCATTGGCTTGCCACCTGAAAAATGCACCAGTATTGCACAGGCAGCAGCCCAGCGTGCTTTAGAAGGATTTGTCAAATCCGTCGGTAAAGAGTTTAAGCGCGGTATCACAAGCCAGCTTATCTATGTAGACCCAAATGCGGCGCAAAACCTTGAATCTACGCTACGTTTTTTTGCGTCACCACGTTCTGCTTATGTGTCAGGACAAGTGGTGAGAGTGGGTGAAGGCAACCTAGTCACGGTTGATTGGCAAAAACCTTTAAAAGATAAAACACTGGTGGTGACTGGCGCGAGCCGAGGTATTGGCGAAGCCATCGCAAAGGTATTATCGCGTGATGGCGCACATGTCATCTGTGTCGATGTGGCTGCCCAGCAATCGGACTTGCAAAAAGTGGCAGGTGAGATAGGCGGTTCTACCTTAACATTAGATATCACAGCAGACGATGCTGGCGAAAAAATAGCCGCAGCCGCAGCCAAACGTGGCGGCTTAGATGGTATTGTCCACAATGCAGGCATAACGCGTGACAAGACCTTGGCAAAAATGGATGATAGCATGTGGGATGCCGTCATGAACGTCAATCTCAATGCGGAAGAAAAAATTGATGATTATCTGCTCAGTCATGGTAGTTTCAATGAAAACGCCAGAATCGTATGCGTATCATCCATTAGCGGTATTGCAGGCAATTTGGGACAGACCAATTATGCTACGAGCAAAGCTGGCGTGATTGGTGCGGTACAAGCGACTGCGCCTACGTTAAAAAACGGTATTACCATCAACGCGGTCGCCCCAGGATTTATCGAAACCCAAATGACCGCTGCCATACCTTTTGCGATTCGAGAAGCAGGTCGCAGAATGAATTCAATGAGCCAAGGCGGTTTGCCGATTGATGTGGCTGAAACTATCGCTTGGCTGGCTTGCCCTGCATCGGGCGGCGTCAATGGCAATATTGTCCGCGTCTGTGGGCAAAGTGTGTTGGGCGCTTAATTTTGACGTTGTAAAAAAAATCAGTATCGAAAATATCGCTACTGATTTTTTTTCATTATTTTTTCTAAGTCAAACTTAAACTAAGCTTTATGCAAAAAATCAACAATTAGATTGTGACATTCGATTATAATAAACTAAGTTCTCAGATTTTGAGATCTGACGGTAATGAAAAGTAATGGAATATATCCGAACACTATCTAATCAACTAGCCATTTTTTGGCTCAAGCTTAAAAAGTAAAAAAGTAAGGACAGTCTGTATGTCAGACCAAAATTTTAGTCGTTTGCCAAAACCGCACACCACCTATGCCAATATTATCAAAAGTTTTTTACCCATTGGCGACCATGACAAATCAGCCCATGCGGTGCTGCCCAATGCTACTTATAGCGTCAATACGCTTGAAATTGACCATGATAACTTAGCCGATTACCGCAGGATTTGTGGTTTTGAAAATAATAGCTACGTGCCGCCGACGTATTTTGCGGTGCTGTCGCAGTCGTTACAGATGAACATGATGGTCAAAGAGCCATTTCCCTTTGCCATGCTCGGCTTGATTCATGTGCAAAACAGTGTTACCCAATATCGGCGCATTAAAGATAGCGCAATTTTTAAAATGGCGGTGAGCTTTGCTAACCTTCGCGACCATGATCGTGGTAAGCAGTTTGATTTTGTCACTAAAGTTTTTGAAAAAGATGAGCTGGTTTGGGAAGGGACTTCGACGTATTTATCACGCCAAAAACGTCAAAAAACGACCCAAAAATCATCGACGACGCAAGTAGAAGCCAAGCCCACACTTGATAGTAATGATATGCATGAATTTTGGGAAATTCCTGAAGATATTGGGCGTCGCTATGCGTTTATTTCTGGGGATTTTAATCTGATTCATTTGCATCCTTTATCTGCCAAGGCATTTGGTTTTCCAAAAGCCATTGCCCATGGTATGTGGACAAAAGCCAAATGTTTGGGAGCGTTAGGTGATTTGCCAGAGAGCTTTACCTGTGATGTAACGTTTAAATTGCCGATTTTTTTGCCCTCTGAAGTAGAGTTTATCGCAAAATTCGATAACCGTGACGAGCAGGTGGAGTTTGGTGTGTATGATCCCGCTACACCAAAAGCCAATTTGATAGGGAAAATCACCCAAGCACAGGCTAAAAAATAGCGACAGAAAAATTTCAATAAGGGTTCAGTGTTAAGCGGCTATGTTTTAACAGAGTGTTTTTTAGCACAATGGTTTTTAGCAAATAGTTTTTTAGGATGCTATTGAAGCAATGAAAGATTTAATGGATTATCAAGCGCTCAATCAACACTTAGCCCAACTGTTATCACAATTTGATCTTAATCAAAAGGTAGGTGGCTGCAGTCTGGTCATTTTTCATCAAGGTAAACCGGTCACTCAATTGGCTCACGGTATCGCAAATATTGATAAAACTAACCAGCAAATTACCCCTTGGCAGCCATCCACACTGTCGCTGAATTTTTCGACAGGCAAGGGCATACTGGTTACGTTGATTCATATTTTAGTGAGTCAAAATCTTTTAGCGTATGACAAAACCCTGGCTAGTTATTGGCCAGCATTTGCCCAAAATGGCAAAGATAGCGTCACTTTGCGCGATATGCTAACGCACGAATCGGGATTATTTAATATTGTCAGTATTACCGAACATGCCAAAGACATGCTAGATTGGCAACTAATGCTCAGCAATGTCGAGCAAATGGCATCTAGTCCAACTAATACGCATAGTTCAGGTAGTAGTTTAGCTAATAAAGATTTTGTCAATCAATCAACCGAATCCAGCGCGGCTGCCAGTTCGGCTTCCTGTGCCGCTTACAGTGCCTTGGTATCAGGCTGGGTATTGGGTGGGCTGATTGAAAAAGTAACGCAATTACCGCTGCAGCAAGCCCTAGAATATTATTTATTGCAACCGCTTAATTTGGTCGGTCAAGTCTATTTTGGGGTACCCAAAGACAAAGTCGAGCAGGTTGCCGGTCAAATACGTGCCAAAGAGACTCAAGCCAAACCTTTACTCACTCAAGATGCTGACTCAACGCTACAATTTTATCAATCACTGCCTTTTTACCCAGCATGGTTAACATTGTCTCAATCGGACAGTCCTTTGACAACGCAAGCCATTAACGCGCTGTATTTTCAACCTGCTAATATCAATATCGAAGACTATAAATCTGCGCTAGTACCCATCGGTAGCAGACAATTTAATTATTATCACCCTGTCACACTGCAGGCGAAAATTCCTGCCGCAAATGGTGTAGCCAGTGCCATAGCGTTGGCTACAATATATGCAATGCTTGCAAATCGCGGCGTTTGGCAAGGTAAAACGCTAATCAATTCTGCTGTTTTTAAGGCGCTTTCAACCATTCACAATGAGCAATTTGACAAAATCATGCCAGCGGTCATGGCGTGGCGACTCGGTTATCATCGCGTGTTTAGTCTGTTCCATGATGTCTCTCATGCATTTGGACATATGGGGTATAATGGGTCTATGGCTTGGTGTGATCCCAGTCGCGCATTAGCAGTGAGCTTTGTACATAATTATGATGTCACTATGCTGGGTGATGATCGCCAATTTATCTTGAATGAAACCATATTAGATTTTTTTGCTTAGCCTAATTGCTAAGGCTTTTTTCTTAGTCTTGTTTCTTAGCCCCATTTAAACAGTAAAAGGAATGTAATCAATGCCGTATGACACTCAAAATATTTTTGCCAAAATTCTTCGTGGTGAGATTCCTAGCCATAAAGTTTATGAAGATGATAAAACGCTTGCCTTTATGGATATCATGCCGATGGCAGAAGGGCATGTTTTAGTGATTCCAAAATGTGAGGCCGTTGAATTGTCGGATATGCCAGCAGATTACATTGCGGCAGTTTTCAGCACCGCGCAAAAAGTCATGGCAGCGCAGCGCAAGGTATTTAATCGCCAAGGTATTGTGCAGATGCAGTTAAATAATGCAGAGGCAGGACAGTCGGTATTTCATTACCACATTCATTTGATTCCAAGTAGTATCTATCATCTCGGCTTGCATGAAAATCGACAAGGCGATCATGAACGCTTAGCAGCATTGGCTAATCAATTAAAATCAGCCATCACCAATTAATTAACTGCTTGCAAGTAGCAAATGGCTAAAACCCAATCACCTATTTGCAAGCCGGTAAGATGGTTGTCGAGGTACAAATCGGTAAAAACCCTGCATCGGTTAAAACATCTTGTGCTTTTGCTGATTTTAGATAATCCACAAAAATTTGACTGGTTTCAGGGTGATTTAAAATTATTCCATCTTGCAGAATTGGCGGATAACTATCTTTAGGTAGTATCAAATAGTTATTGCTTAGCGTATCCACATTTTGCAGGGCATTGTCATTGGGTTTATTCAATACTTGCGACAGACTTACAAATCCAAAATCTACTTTTCCACTATCGGTTAACGCAAAAGTTTCATCTAGGGTATTGGTATAGACAATCTTGGACTTGATATTATTATAAAGATTTTGGTTCACTAACCAGGCTTCGGCTGCCATGCCATAAGCTAAACTCTTTGGATTGGCTATGGCTAAACTAAAGGGTTTATTGTCTAGCATCAACTGATCGAGCGTGGTTGTAGGGCTAATGTCCATGGGGTATGTATGACTATAAAGCACTAGCTGACCCCTAGTATAAGTGAAAGGCGCTGATTTAACACCTTTCACACTAGCAAGCATTTGCTTTGGGTAAGTCTGATTACCCGATAAATAAATATCAAAGTTTTGAGGGTTGGCATTTACCGTATCATACAGCGCAGCATTGGGCTCAAAGGTAATTTGAATCTTTATATTCGGATAATTGTGGTTAAAATCTGATACCAAAATCGGCAATACCATGCGAAGATTGGAAAAAGCGGCAATACGTAGATTCTCAATCGCTTGAGGTGAAGAGGCGGCAGGCGCATTGGTTGAAATAGCTTTGGCAGGTTCTTTGCTAGATTGATTATTGGCCGCCGTTGAATTTTGATTGCTATTTGATGAATTACAACCCGCTATGAATGCTGTGACAATAAATAGCATTATATTCAAACAGATCGTGGCAGGTTGATTAAAAGTCATAAATTAACAAATTTAACCCGAGTTTTTAGCGATATTATGATTTAGTGGCGGGCAAGAATACTATACAAAGTAATGAGTGAGTGTGTAAAAAACGTATCGATTTTATTGAAAAATTATTTTTTAAGTATTTTTGCTTCGAGACAGAAATAATTGAAAAAGTTGTTGCAAAAAAAAATAAAGTTGTTAAAATACCACTCCACATAGCCGATTACAGATAAACTAAGAAGCTATAGCCATTTATGCCAGTGTGGTGAAATTGGTAGACACGACGGATTCAAAATCCGTTGCCTTTAAAAGCGTGTCGGTTCGAGTCCGACCACTGGTACCAAATTAAAGCTCCTAATTACAGGGGCTTTTTTTTGAACTAAAATTGCTGTATAAAAATTTAACGTATGAATAATTAAGGTATTATTTTTAATTGTTTATCAAGCAAATCTATAATGCTATAATGGATTAACTTTTCCTCAAAATAACTACTAACACTTTTCTGAATAATTAACATTATAAAGTAATAGTTCATGATGGCTATATCGCTTACTTAAATTTACAAAATTTACAAGCGTGTAGCATTAAACTTTTATTACAATTACGCACCATATTGGTTAATACTGTTAGATTTTGCTTTTTATTCTACAAGCCTTTTATCTTACGAGATTGTCACATGTTAGCAAAGCTCATAAAATTATCTCCTATCATCTTTGCACTTTCACTTGCTGGATGTAGCTCTAAGACAGCAATTACTAGTGGTATGAATGTGGGTAAACTGCCAGAAGTCATGACGCCAGATCAACCTGTTTCATTTGTTGCAGATAATGGTATACGATTTAATGTGGCTGAGTTAAGTGTAAACAATATACCCGCTCCTGATATTTTTGCTAAAAGAACGGTCTCTTTTCCTCAATTGACAAGAGGCGGGGGCGTATATAATCGTATTGCTAAGGGAGATGTATTAGGAATTAATCTTCCGGGATATCCTGAAGTTGTCGGTACTAGTTCAGCAGCAGGGAATAGCATTTACGGCAATGGCTTTTTAGTTGATCAAAGCGGTTATATTCAATTTCCAATGATAGGACGAATAAAGGCAGAGGGGCTTACAGTAGCTGAACTCACTAGTCAATTAACTATTCGTTTATCACGTTATCTTAAACATCCAGATCCACAAGTTCGTGTACTTTCCTACCGTGGTAATAAATTTTATGTTGATGGACAGGTAAAATCACCTGGGCAATATGATATTGCGGATCAGCCAGTCAATCTGTATACAGCAATCAGTATGGCAGGTGGTACGAGTGAAAAATCTGATACAAATAATATCCAGCTGATTAGAGATGGAAGAAGCTATAACTTTGGTTTCAAGTCGCTGCAAAATGCTGGGTATTCTCCTAACCAAGTGATAATTCGTAATGGTGATACTATTAAAGTTGGCGATATAACCAATCATAAAGTCACGGTAATGGGTGAGTTTACCAAACCCAGTACCATCCAAATTCCTGAGAATGGGTTAAGTTTAATTAGTGCAATAGGGGAAGCCAATGGTATGGTGCCTACCTCTGCCAATGCCAAAAAGGTATACGTACTAAGAGAAAATAGCCACCAAAACGAGTCAAATATCTATCATATTGATTTAACTTCCATTACAAATTTTTCGGTTGCAAATCGATTTAAAATGCAGCCTGGTGATGTCGTGTATGTAGATCCAACTGGTCTGACACGTTGGAATCGTATTCTTAGTCAAATCCTTCCTTCAGCGGTATTACCTGGAGTTGTAAGACAATTTTAATAGCTAGGTTTTTATTATGTCATTTGAAAAAATTTTAGTGGTATGCGTCGGGAATATCTGCCGCAGCCCTATCGGTGAAGCACTGTTACGGAAACAGCACCCTAATCTAATCGTAAAATCAGCGGGATTAAGCGCATTAGTGGGCGAAGGGGCGGATGAAAAAGCCATTCAAGTGATGGATGAATGGCATATTGATATGCGTAGTCATCGTGCCCAGCAGCTTACCCAAGAATTGATGCAAACCTTTGACTTAGTACTGTGTATGTCCAAAGATCAAGAGAGTTGGATAAAACAAAATTACTCAAGCCAACGGGGCAAAGTATATCGGATTGGTCACTGGATAAACGAAAATGTAGCCGATCCTTATAAACTACCTATTGAGAAATTTTATGAAAGTCGAGCAGTACTCAGTGAAGCCGTAGAAAGTTGGAAGGATAAATTAGCTTAACTTCTAAAGCTGGCAAAGCTTTTGAAATTATAAGAAAGATTTATTTATTCTGTAACAATTAAAATGTATTTTATCGTAGTTTAGCATCAAGTGAGTAAGCATGGATCAGAAAGTAAATGATGATGAAATTGATTTAAGAGCATTAATCGCAACTTTGTTAAATCATTGGAAATTAATTTTATCAATGCTGTTGCTTGGTTTACTAGGCGGTCTTTATTATGCCCAATCGGCAACGCCAATCTATAAAACAAACTCATTGATTCAAGTGGACAAAAAATCCTCAGGTGTTTCTGCGTTAGGTGAGGATGTTGCCGGTCTCCTAAACGCTCAAGATGGTTCTGCGCAAACGGAAGTAGAAATCATCAACTCTCGTATGATTCTTTGGCCTGTCATTAACCAATTGCATTTGGATTTGAATGTCAGTCAGCTTAAAGATAGTTTCTTAGATAAATTACTGATTAAGAAAAATGTCTTAGTTAGTCATACAGACAATGGTGTGGGTAATTTAAAAGTTGGATTGTGGATAGCTGAATTTAATGTTCCTTTGGCCTACCAGAATAAAAATTTTACTTTAACTGCCATAGACAGCCAAAATTTTAAACTGATCTCTCCTGATGGCGCTGAATTTACCGGTAAAGTTGCAACCGCATCGCGTTTTAAAACGAGTGCAGGTAATATTGATATTCAAGTCACCTCATTAGCCCCCGGTTATTCTTATAACTTGAGTAAACTTACACCAGCTAAGGCAATAGATAACCTTAGAGCAAATCTTGCGGTGGCTGAAAAAGGTAAGCAAACGGGCATTTTAGACGCTTCTCTTACAGGCGCTAATCAAGATGAAATCACTAATACCTTAACGCGCATCGTTAAAATGTATGAAACGCAAAATCTTGATAAAAGTAGCGCGGAAACGACCAAAACCCTTGCTTTTATGCAAGAGCAATTGCCTAAATTAAAAGCAAAACTTGCAGAGGCAGAAGCACAATTTAATAATTTTCGTGAACAAAATGCGACAATTGATATTGATAAAGAAGCGGAATTGGCTGTCACACAAAGAGCGACAATTGAAACTAATCTACGTGAGCTTGAGCTAAAACGAGCCGAATTATCCGAGCGCTATACGGATGAATATCCGGTATTAAAACAATTAAATATGCAGATTCAAGAGCTAAAAGATAAAGAAGAAGCGCTTAAACAAAATATTACCCGTATTCCAGAGGTTCAGCGGCAATTTTTAGAATTATCGAGTGATGTTAAGATTAGCAATGAAATTTATTTAAATATGCTCAAAAACTATGAGCAATTACAAATTGTCAAATCTGGACAATTGGGTAATGTACGCATCATAGATTTACCTATTAACACCTATGAACCTATCGCACCAAAAAAAGCGCAAATTGTCCTAATCGCGACACTGTTAGGTTTGATGTTAGGCATCGGGCTAGCCTTCTTAAAATCATTGCTGTTCGCGGGCGTGAAAAATTTGGAAGAATTAGAGAACAATACAGATATTCCGGTGATTGGTGTCATTCCTCATTCGCCTCGATTAACGCGGTTGTTAAAAAGTAAATCAACCAAAATCCCGTTGGTTGAGCAAATCGAACCTGAGGGAATTGTCAGTGAAGGCTTTAAGTCCATTCGCACGCATTTATTGTTTAATGCAACAAAAACCGATGGCAATACGTTGTTGATAACGAGTGCAGGCCCTGGTATTGGTAAGTCATTTATTGCCGCCAACCTTGCCGTGGCAATGGCGATGACAGGCAAACGTGTGCTGTTAATTGACGCGGATGCTAGGTTAGGTCATCTGCAAGATCGATTTAATTTGCCAAATATCAATGGATTGGTTGATTATTTGGTTGATGATACGGTTGATGCGGC
Source organism: Moraxella osloensis (assembly GCF_001553955.1). Taxonomy (NCBI): domain Bacteria; kingdom Pseudomonadati; phylum Pseudomonadota; class Gammaproteobacteria; order Moraxellales; family Moraxellaceae; genus Faucicola; species Faucicola osloensis. Next base: position 447,519 of record NZ_CP014234.1, on the reverse strand, counting down.
TAATAGCAGCTATATGATTCAAACCACCTTATATGAAAATCTGCATTTTATACCTAGGGGCAAAGGCCATAGTCACGCTTCAGAATTGTTCTTAAATGGCAAAATGAAAGCATTGCTAGATTTTTATCGTCAGTTCTATGATTATATTATTATTGACACTTCACCTGTAATGGGTACTTCAGATGCGCTATCGATAGGGCAATTGGTGGATGCAGTCTTATTTGTGGTACGATATGACGTTTCAAACGTAAAACAGGTAAATTATGCGATCGAAAAACTACAACGTGCGAATGTGAAAGTAGAAGGGATTATTTTCAATGATGCTAAGCAGTCTTTAATTGGTGCCTATAATTATCACTATGGTTATGAATACAAATCAAAGAACTAATGATATAAAAATCAAGCATAGCCATATCATCTACTAGGTTTTATATGAGCAATACAACTAACGCTGCTAATGTTAATAAAGCTACTAAGACTACTAAAGTACCTTTAGCTGTTAGCGTATTATCCAATGCGATTGAGCAGCCTCGCTGGCTAAAAGTAGTGAGTCTGTTTGTCATAGATTATATTGCATCTATTATTACTTTGATTTTAGCGATTGCCCTAAGGTATGCAAAATTTGATTTTCATACCAATATTTTGTCAATTATGTTACTTGGCGCTTTACCTGTTATCTTTTTAGCGGCTACTAAGTTTTACTCGCATGTTATTCGAGTTTTTCAAGATGAGAGTATGCGCTGGGCGCTCGTAGTTTTGTTAGGTTATCTATTAATTAGTCAAATACTGATTTTTTTAGGAGTAACGCCTGATATTCCTAGAGCAGCGACCGCTATCCATGTTTTTTTGCTTTATTTATGGATATGGAATAGCCGAATTGTGTTGCAATTTATTATTTCAAGAACATTGCATCCTGAGTTTTATACACAAAAAAAAGAAAATGTATTAATTTATGGTGTGGGTCACATCACGAAAGATTTGATGCATGTGCTTCATCAAACTCACCAATTTAAAATAGTTGGGATTATCGATGTCAATGATAATTTCATTGGTGCTAGGGTATTAGGGGTTAAAGTCTATCCTAAAGATAACCTTGAGTCTTTAATTACAGACTTAGAAGTGAATCATGTGTTTTTTGTATTACCTAGCCATCAGCGTCATATCCAAGAGCGTATTGTCAAGCAATTAGAAAACGTACCAGTTAAAATTAGTGAAATTCCAAGTTTGGAAGAAATCACCAGTGGTCGTATCAAATTATCAGATATTAAACCGGTTGATGTGCTAGATGTGCTACAACGCAATACGGTTAAACCGGACACATCGCTGCTTGCTAAGAACATCAAAGATAAAGTTGTGATGGTGACAGGAGCGGGCGGTTCAATCGGTAGTGAATTATGTCGCCAAATTTTAAAGCAGCAACCAAAAGCCTTGGTATTATTTGAACTGTCGGAGTATGCGCTTTATGCCATACATGGTGAACTACAAAAACTTGCCAAAAATATACAGCAGGAAAGACAACTACCAACTGTGACGCCGCTGTATGTTCATCTAGGCAGTGTTACCAATCAAAAACTTATTGAACTGCTATGCAACCAGTACGACGTTCAAACCATCTACCATGCAGCCGCTTATAAACATGTCCCTATCGTTGAAAGTAACGAATACGAGGGTGTAATCAATAATTTTGTTGGCACGTTTAATACGCTACAAGGCGCAGTCAGTGCAGGTGTGGAGACTTTTGTGGCCATCTCCACTGACAAAGCCGTCCGACCAACCAATGTCATGGGCGCGACCAAACGCATGGCAGAATTGGCATGTCAAGCGATGGCTGCAGATCAATCAACAACCACTATCAGTATGGTAAGATTTGGTAATGTATTAGGGTCATCGGGTTCTGTCGTACCGCTATTTAATAAGCAAATTGCAGCCGGAGGACCTATCACTCTGACGCATCCAGATGTGACAAGATATTTCATGACGATTCCTGAGGCTGCTCAGCTCGTTATCCAAGCAGGTGCGATGGCGCATGGTGGTGAGGTGTTTGTGCTGGATATGGGTGAGCCAGTCAAGATTATGGATTTAGCTAAACGGATGATTACGTTGAGTGGACTTAAAGTCAAAGACCAACATAACCCTAATGGTGATATTGAAATTGTGATTGCGGGTTTACGACCAGGTGAAAAACTGTATGAAGAGCTGATTATTGATGGGGATAATATAGAGAAGACGCAGCATCCTTTAATTATGAAAGCCAAAGAACATTTTTATAGCTTTGATGAAATAACAAACGTAATAAATGAAGTGCAAACCCAAAATAACACTACCAAGAATACTCAGTGGCTTAGGGCGCAGTTCTTTAAATATGTAGAAGGGTATAAGCCTAAGCAATAATAATTTATGATGGATTTAATTTATGACAAATAAAAATATTTTAGTTACGGGTGGTGCTGGGTTTATTGGGTCAGCGGTGATTCGCTATTTAATCAATGAAACCAATAGTAATGTATTAAATATTGATAAATTGACCTATGCAGGCAACTTAGAATCTCTTGAAACTGTCAGTAACAATCCGCGCTATCAATTTTTACATGCTGATATTTGTGATAAATGGGCAATGAAAAAGGCGTTTGATGACTTTGAACCTGATATTGTGATGCATTTAGCAGCTGAATCGCACGTTGACCGCTCGATCGATGGGCCGATGGATTTTATTCAAACTAATATTATCGGGACTTATACTCTTTTAGAAGTTGCCCGAAATTATTGGCAAAATTTAACGGAAGATAAAAAATCGCGTTTCAAGTTCCATCATATCTCCACTGATGAAGTGTATGGCGACTTAGAAGGTACAGACGATTTATTTACGGAAGAAACGTCTTATAGCCCAAGCTCACCTTATTCAGCCAGTAAAGCCAGTTCCGACCATCTTGTACGCGCGTGGTATCGCACTTATGGTTTGCCTGTGGTGGTTACTAATTGCTCGAATAATTACGGCCCTTACCATTTTCCCGAAAAACTGATTCCCTTAGTGATTTTAAATGCCTTAGACGGTAAACCATTACCTGTCTATGGCGATGGTAAACAAATTCGTGATTGGCTGTATGTTGAAGATCATGCCAGAGCCTTGTATTTAGTAGCTAATACTGCTAAAGTTGGTGAAACTTACAATATTGGTGGGCATAATGAAAAACAAAATATTGACGTGGTAAAAACGATTTGTACAATTTTGGATAACATTAAACCTAGAACCGATGGGCAATCCTATGCACAGCAGATCACCTTTGTCAAAGACCGCCCAGGACATGATTTACGATATGCTATTGATGCTTCAAAAATAAATAAGGAACTTGGCTGGCAACCGCAAGAAACCTTTGAATCAGGTATTCAAAAAACGGTTGAGTGGTATTTATCAAACCAAGGCTGGGTTAATCATGTAAAATCTGGTGAGTATCAACACTGGGTCGAAAAACAATACCAATAGTAAGATTAAATTCGATATAAAGGATAGTACAGATGAAAATCTTGCTACTGGGTAAAAATGGTCAGGTGGGTTGGGAATTACAACGAGCTTTACAGCCATTAGGTCAAGTGATTGCATTAGATCGCAATATTAATGAGCAAGGTGATTGTGGCGATGTCAGTAATTTTGAGCAAATCAATCAAACAATTGCCCGCACACAGCCCAATATTGTTATCAATGCGACGGCTTATACCTCTGTCGATAAAGCGGAAAGTGAGCAACTGCAAAATGACTTAATCAATCATTTGGCTGTTAAAAATTTGGCTGAACAATGTAAAGATATTAATGCTTTGCTGGTGCATTATTCAACCGATTATGTATTTGACGGCACAGGTGATGCACCGTGGCAAGAAGATAATAGCACCGCACCAGTCAATAGCTATGGTCAAGCAAAAAGAGACGGCGAAATTGCCCTTGAAAAAACGGGTGTAAAATTTTTAAATTTTCGTACCTCATGGGTTTATGCCAGTCGCGGCAAAAACTTTATCAAAACTATGCTCATGTTAGCAAAATCCAAAGAACAGTTAACAATCATTAATGATCAAGTTGGTACGCCGACATCTGCATCATTAATTGCCGATGTTACCGCTCAAGCGTTACGCTATTATTTGTTGGCAAACGATGCAGAAAAAATACAATTGCTAGGGCATTATCATCTTGTCCCGACAGGTGTTACGACTTGGTATGAATATGCCCAGTTCATTTTTGATTTGACCAAAAAACAGGGTGAAACTTTAATGATAAAAGAGGTCTTACCAACAACTACCGATAATTATCCCACACCCGCAAAACGACCCTTAAACTCTCGACTGAACAACCGAAAAATTCAGACCAATTTTCAACTACACTTACCCGAATGGCAACAAGGCGTTGAACAGACGGTGATAGAACTATTAGAGAAGGCATAAAAATGACACAAAAATCTCGTAAAGGTATTATTTTGGCAGGTGGGTCAGGTACTCGGTTGTACCCGATTACCATGGGTACATCTAAGCAATTGTTGCCCATTTATGATAAACCGATGATTTATTACCCGTTGTCAGTGTTAATGTTGGCGGGTATTAAGGATATCTTAGTCATTTCAACACCCGAAGACTTGCCGAATTTTGAAAAACTGCTTGGAGATGGTAAAGAAATAGGTATCAACCTGTCTTATAAAGTACAACCTTCTCCCGATGGTTTAGCACAAGCCTTTATTTTGGGTGAAGAATTCATCGGTAATGATGATGTTTGTTTAATTTTGGGTGATAATATCTATTATGGTCAAGGTTTTAGTGAAAAATTAAAACGTGCGAGCGAGCAACAAGTAGGTGCAACGGTTTTTGGTTATTACGTTAATGACCCAGAACGCTTTGGCGTGGTGGAGTTTGATAACTCAGGTAAAGCGTTAAGCATTGAAGAAAAACCCGAGAAGCCTAAGTCCAATTATGCAGTCACAGGACTGTACTTCTATGATAACCGAGTAGTTGAGATCGCCAAAAATATCAAACCTTCACACCGTGGTGAGTTAGAAATCACCGATGTTAATAATGTGTATTTGCAACAAGGTGAGCTTAATGTGGAGCTGTTAGGTCGCGGCTTTGCTTGGCTCGATACAGGCACACATGATTCTTTGATTGAAGCGAGCCAGTTTGTACAAACCATCGAACATCGCCAAGGTCTTAAGGTGGCTTGTCTTGAAGAAATCGCCTTTAATAATGGTTGGATTACTGTAGATGAGCTAAAAGAGCGAGGTGAATTTTTCAAAAAAACAGGCTATGGGCAATATTTGCTAAAGCTGTATCAAGAAAAATCTACAAAAAATTAGAGATAGCAATGAATATTATCGAAACCAAAATCCATGGCTTATTAATCATTGAGCCCAAAGTCTTTAGCGATGAACGTGGCTGGTTTATGGAAAGTTTTAATGAGCAAAAATTTGCCGAAGCTTTGACAGAGCGTGGGTTACCCGTGCCAAAATTTGTGCAGGATAATCACTCAATGTCAAAAAAAGGCGTGTTACGTGGGCTGCACTTCCAAATCCCACCCCATGCACAAGGCAAACTTGTACGCGTGGCTCAAGGTAAAGCATGGGATGTTGCCGTTGATATTCGTAAAGACTCACCAACCTATGGACAGTGGGTAGGGATTGAATTAAGTGGTGACAATCATAGACAGTTTTGGATTCCCGAAGGGTTTGCACATGGGTTTGTGGCGTTGGAGGATAATACCCAGTTTTTGTATAAAACCACAGATTATTACGCCAAAGATTGTGAAGGGGCGATTGTGTGGGATGATAAGACCTTAAATATTCAATGGCCAACTGCTGAACTTGATAAAGTTCTTGTTTCAGATAAAGATAAAATTGCTGATAATTTCAAATTGTCGGGAAGATAAATATGGCCTGGCTGAAAAGTAATCATCCAAATTTCATAGCGAATCAGTAATGTCGAAAAAAATATTTAAAAATGCAAGTTATTTGGGCATTGTTCAACTTGTTAACTATGTTTTTCCTTTGATTACTGTTCCTTATGTGTCAAGAATAATAGGACCTGAAGGTTACGGCATTATTAATTATGCTACAACCTTCGTTGGATATTTCTCACTATTGATTGCTTATGGGTTTGATTTGACCGCTACTAGAAAGATTGTCAAGCACCTAGACCAGCCATCGCAAATTAATCAGATAGTATCTGAGACTTTGACAGCTAGAATATTGCTTTTTATTATATCTACCTTTTTGTTTATATTAGCTTTAATTTATTTCAAACCAATTCAAGATGATATTGGGGTTGCAGTTATACTATTTTTTGGATGTATTGCAACCGTGATTTCGCCACAGTTTGTTTTTCAAGCCTTTGAAGAACTGACAATTTTCGCGAAGTTAAATTTTTTCCGTGGGCTTCTCAATGTTATTTTGGTATTTCTACTCGTTAAGGAAGCTAAAGATTATACTATATTGGCTATATTATCGAGTATATTTATGATAGCAATTAATAGTCTATTATGTTGGTTGACTATTCGTAAGTTTGGCATAAGCTATAACCTAGTGAAATTACAACGAGCTATTAAGCTACTTAATGAAGAAAAAATGGTTTTCTTTTCAACCGTTGTGATTAGCTTATATACGACCACCAATGTTATTATTTTAGGTTGGTTTGCTAGTAAAGCAGAAGTCGGTTACTATACAGTTAGTCAAACTTTGTTAGGCATGGCAGTAAGTGTTATATCTGCCCCAATTTCTTTAGCAATTTATCCACATATTGGTAAGTCTTTTGCCATCTCTCGAGAACACGGGATAGAAACGGTAAAGCAAATATTACCTATCGTTTTTTATATTACATTTGGGGTTTCCTTGGTGTTGTTGCTATTTGCTCCTATAGTAATACACTTATTGTACGGTAAGGCATTTGATAATGCGATTACTGTGATGCAAATATTGTCTTTTCAACCTTTGATTATTGGAATGTCTAATGTTTTCGGTATTCAAGTAATGTTAAACATGGGATTAGATAAACTATTCTTTCGTTCTACATTTATCGCTAGCGTTTTAGGGGTGATATTAAGTATTTATATGAGCAAATATTATAGCTATATAGGCACAGCGTGGAATAGTGTCATTGTTGAATGTTTTGTCACGTTATTAATGTATACTGTGTTGAAAAGAAATAACATTCACATATTAGAGTTAAAATATTTTAAGCCCAAAGAAATTAAATCTTTTTTTGCTAAGTAGGTTAAGTATGAAAAAATATCTTATTGTTGGTGCAGGGTTTTCAGGTGCAGTCGTAGCCGAACAATTAAGTAAAAATCCAAATAATCAAATTTTAGTTATAGATGAGAGAAGTCATATCGGTGGCAACTGCTATACTGAGAGAGATACAGAAACCAACGTTATGGTTCATAAATACGGACCCCACATTTTTAATACTGATAATGTGGAAGTGTGGAATTATATACAACAGTTTTGCGAGATGAAGCCTTTTATTAATCGTGTAAAGTCGGTTTATAACGGTCAAGTTTATTCAATGCCAATCAATTTACATACGATTAATCAATTTTTTGGTAAAACGTTATCACCAAACGAAGCAAAAGATTTTATCAATCAAATAGCGGATACGAGTATTGATACGCCAGCCAATTTTGAAGAACAGGCTATGAAGTTTATTGGTAAAGATTTATACGAAGCATTTTTTTATGGTTATACTAAAAAACAATGGGGGTGTGAACCTACGGAACTACCAGCCAGTATTCTAAAAAGACTACCTGTTCGTTTTAATTATGATGATAATTACTATGCAAATCCTTACCAAGGCATTCCTAAAGATGGGTACACGGCTATTTTCGAGCGGATGCTGGATGCACCCAATCTAGAGATTAGGTTAGATACCAAGTTCGATAATACTTGGGATTTGTCAGAATATGACCATGTCTTTTATACTGGTCCAATTGATGCTTTTTTTGATCATAAGCATGGCAAGTTGTCATATAGAACAGTATATTTTGAGAAAGGGGTTGCAGATGGCGATCATCAAGGTAATGCTGTGATTAATTATGCTGACCCTGATATCCCATATACTCGTGTTCATGAACATAAACATTTTACGCCTTGGGAGAGTCATGATAAGACGGTATATTTTAAAGAGTATAGTAAAGAGACAACTGAGGGTGATGTGCCTTATTATCCTAAGCGATTAGCTAAAGATATGGAGAAGTTAGCTCTGTACGAAGCAGAAGTTAAAAAGTTAGAGAAAATCACTTTTTTAGGTAGATTGGCAACGTATCGTTATATGGATATGCATCATGTAATCGCAGATGCACTAAAGGTTGTTAAATACTTGTAACACATTAATTCGTAATATTTTAAGGTTTAATGATGAAAACTGAAATTTATATTGCTACACATAAAAAAACTTGGTTTCCAGCATATGAAGAATATATTCCTATAGAGGTAGGTAGTAATTTTAGAGAGCAAGGGTTAGGGATTCTTAGAGACAATATAGGAACAAATATTTCTGATTTAAATAGAAATTTTTGTGAGTTAACTGCTTTATATTGGTTATGGAAAAATAGCAAGGCTGATGTCGTGGGATTAGTTCATTATAGACGTTATTTTATGAAAAATGATGATATATTGAATTCAAGTAACTTTAAATTCTCCGATCTTAAAAACACCATAGTTTTACCAGAAAGAATAAATTTATATAAACAAACCAAATTTTTGAAGTTCAAAGTTTCAATAGCGTCACATTATGCCTTATGTCATTATAAAGAGGATTGGCTGAAGATTAAGGAAGTTATTACTGAACTTTATCCTGCGTATCTAAGTAGTTTTAATAAGGTAGGTAATAGTAAAGAGGGATTAAGCCCTTACAACATGTTTATTAGTGATAAGAGAATAATAGATGCTTACTGTGAGTGGTTATTTAATATATTATTTGAAGTGAAAAAAAAGGTATCTATAAATGATTATGATGATTACCAAAAGAGAATATTTGGATTTATGTCAGAAAGACTTTTCAATGTATATATAGAAAAACATAAAGGTGACTTTGAAATTATTTATTTACCTGTAAAAATGATGGAATGAGGCTTTTACTTGAAAAAGCAGATATAAAATTTTGGGTACTGGTCTGAAAAGTATGCTGAGGTGAAATAAAAAAGACAGCTTGAGAAAAAGATGCTAATTTGAGGTTATGAAGACACAAATTACAATCAGATGCCCAAGCTGTCTGGGTTTAAGTATAAAGAAAAATGGCTGGAAAATCTATGGCAAGCAGAACTATCAATGCAAAGACTGTCATCGACAATTCATTCATCAAACGGAGCTAAGTTACCAAGGCTGTAAAAGCGATATTGATGACAAGATACGTTTAATGTTAGTACGAGGTTGTAGCATTGCTGATATCGTTGTCATCGAGAAAGTTAGCAAGTACAAAGTATTAAGCGTTTTAGTCAATTCCAATTACGAGATAAGACCTAAACGACGCTATTACCGAAAACTGCAAGTGGATGAGTTTTGGACGTATGTGGGGCGTAAGAAGAATAAGGTATGGCTTGTCTATGCCTATGACCCAGATACCAGTGAGATTGTCGCTTTCATATGGGGTAAACGTAATCTAAAAACCGCTAGAGAGCTAAGAGCCAAGCTTGATGCGTTGGGCATTGACTTTGGCTATATCTGCTGTGATAACTGGGATAGTTTTTTAACCGCCTTTGATTTTGACTTTAAACAAGTAGGTAAACGCCATACGGTTGATATTGAAGGCAACAACAATCGCTTTAGGCAAAGGCTTAGGCGAGTCTTTCGAAAGACAAGCTGTTTTTCGAAAAAGCTAGCAAATCATTTTAAAGCGTTTGATTTATTGTTTCACTATGTCAATTATGGCTGGGTATAGTGAGCATTCTTTTTAGACCACAGCCATATTTTTTAATTAGGGAGGAACTCATATGCTTATTCTGCAAAAGGTATTTAATAGATTAAATTTATATTACAAGAATATACTTAGAGAAAGGCTTAAAGAGAAATTTATGCATACATATATTCATACCTCTATTAATTATAATATAAATGTAACTAATAAAAAAATTCTAGTTATTGGTATTTATCTTACTGATTATGAAAATATGGCTATACATTTATTTGAACAATATTCAAAAGCTAAAAAAAATAATGTTGAACAAAGATGGGTTGCTATTGGTAAAAATGAAATTCCAAATTCTTTGAAACCAGTTACGATATTTCATAGCCAAGAAAAAATTCCTAAATTTAAATTATTGAATAAAATATTAAAAGATATTGATTTTAACGAATATGATTATATTCTGTTTTCTGATGATGATATTGCAATCCATGATAATTTTTTAGATTTATATATAGATATTATTGAAAGTAAAAATTTAAAGATAGCACAGCCAGCAAGAGCATGGCATAGTTATAATGTTCATCCAATAGTTATTCAAGATAAGTTCTCTATGGCTCGTGAAACCAATTTTGTAGAGATTGGTCCGATTTTTTCTTTCCATAAGTCGGTTTTTGCTTACCTATTACCTTTCCCTGATAATGCAGAAATGGGATTAGGATTAGATTTTGTTTGGCCAGTAATTGCACAGAAAAATAATTTTAAAATTGGTATAGTTGATCTTACACCAGTGGACCATAGTTATCGTGCACAAAGTACAACTTATTCATCGTCGAAAAATCTTGAAAAAATGAATGACTTTTTATCATATAATGAAAATAATGCTTTAAAAACAAAAGTGGCATTAAAAAAATATAGGAAATGAATAATGAAAAATATCTGTTTTTTGATTAATAATATGAGTAATTCAGGAGGTACAGAAAGAGTTACTTCAATAATTTCTAATGAGTTAATAAATTATAACTATAATGTTTCTATATTAAGTGTGTCAGATTGTCAAAAACCTTTTTTTAATGTGAATGATTCAATAAAAATTTTTTCATTATATCCAAACAACATACCATTAAGAAAAATTTTTACAAATTCTTTTAAAACTATTTGGCTTTTAAGGAACTTTGTCATATTAAATAAAATTGATACTTTAATAGTTGTAGACAGCATATTTTGTTTATTTACAGTGCCTGCGTTAGCTAAATTAAACATCAAACATATTTGTTGGGAACATTTCAATTTTAAAGTAAATTTTAATACTAAACTTACATATTTAGCACGGAGATGGGCAGCAAGGTATTGTAATTATATAGTAACTTTAACAAAACGTGATAAATACCTATGGGAAGAGGGTTTAAAAGTAGTAAATGCCAAAATAGTACCTATAGCTAATCCAGTTACCTATGAAATTAATGAGAATATGGCTAGTATGTCTCATAAAAGGATTCTAGCAGTAGGTAGGTTAACTTATCAAAAGGGTTTTGATTTATTATTAGATGCTTGGGCAGATTTTTGCAAGAAAGATAGTGAATGGATATTACGAATTATAGGTCAAGGAAAAGAAGAAAGTTCATTAAAGTTAAAGGCGAAAAATTTAAAAATTAGTGATAGGATAGAGTTTATAAAAGCCACTAAAAGTATCGAATATTACTATAAAACAAGTTCATTTTTTTGCATGAGTTCCCGATTTGAAGGTTTACCAATGGTATTATTGGAAGCACAAGCTTATGGTTTACCTATTATAAGCTTTGATTGTGATACTGGTCCAAGTGAGCTTATTGAACATAATATTAATGGTTATCTGGTCCAACCATTAAATACTAAACTTTTAGCAAAAAAACTATATGAGGCGACTCGCCTATCGTCATATAATTATGAACAAATTTCAGATGCTGCAAAAAATAATTCTCAATATTATAAAATTGAATATATCATCAATCTATGGATTGAAATATTAGATGTAGAAAGGTTATAAACTTAAAATAATCCACTACAATACGGATGTTATGATTTGCAAATTAGTATTATTATTAGTAAAACATTTATGCAGATGGCACTATATCTATTTATTTATTATAAGTACTCCGACAAAATAATGTTATGATAATACTAACTAACTTTCATAGCATTAAAATGCTATGAAAATTAGCACCATTGAACTTACAGAAGTTTAAAAACAAGCACTTGAGCAAGGTTACAAAATAGGCGAAACAGCCGTATATCGACAGCGTTGTCATCTCATCCTATTCAAAAGCCAAGGCTACAAAGCCCAAGAAATAGCCGACATATTGGATACCAACATTCAAGTCTATAACTGGGTTAAACGCTACCGTGAGCATGGGATAGACGGATTACAAACCAAACCAAACCAGGGCAAGGCAGAAAAGCCATACTAACCCACGAGCATGAACAAATTGTCAAAGACTGTATCAGCCAAGAACGCCAACGAGTCAAAATTATCATGGATGAACTCACTGAGCAAACAGGCAAACAATTTAGCCAACGTACCCTTGAGCGTTTTTTAAAAGTATTGGCTACACCTACAAACGTATCCGAATGCGATTAAAAGGACAATGCCACCCAGAGATTTATCAACTTAAAAAACAGCAACTTGACGTACTTGAAAGCTTAAGCCAAAACGGCGACATCGACCTATATTACGGTGATGAAACCAAGATTAGTCAAACAGGCTATGTACCGTATGGTTGGCAACATAAGGATGAAAATATCAGTATACCTGTACAACGGGGTAAAGGCATTAACTGTTTTGGTCTGCTCTCAAGAACTATGCAGTTTCATTACCGATTAAGCGAAAATAATATGACCGCCAGTGATATTCTCAGCTTTATCGACGAGCTATCATTGACAATCAGCAAATACACGGTAGTTGTGTTAGATAACGCTAAAGTCCATACTGCTAAAGTCATTCAAAAGCGTCTAAAAATTTGGCAACAGCGTGGCTTGTTTATCTTTTATCTGCCTCCTTATAGCCCACAGCTTAATATCATTGAGCGGTTGTGGAAGGAGGTAAAACAAGGTTGGTTAAGACCTTGTGATTATTTTGATTTCGATTCACTTCGCTATGGGGTAAATCGTGTATTTGCTAATATCGGCTTAACATTAATTTTGAACTTTAGGCCATTTAGGTATTTAATAATTTAATTCTGTCGGATTACTTATAAAAATATAAGAGGATTTAATTCAAAGCTATGATAAAGAATGTTATTTTTTTAATGCCATCATTAAAGACTGGTGGTGGAAATCGAGTTACTCTTGAACTTTCGAACCAACTAGTCACTAAGGGCTACCAAGTTAAAGTCGTTTATCCCAATAATTCTACAGATTTGAATACTTTTACTGTCTCTGATGCGGTTGAATTTGTTAAGATAGGAGATTATTCAAATAGTAGAAAGGACAAACTAGCAAATTTATTTAAAGCTATACAGTTTATTAATGATCATTATAAAGATTTTATTGTAATTGTCAGCGATCCGTTAATATCTTTATTTGCAAGTTCAATAAAGGCAAAGGTAGTTTATAGATATGTACAAGTTGATGATTATCGTATTTTTGATGATCTTTATATTCTTAAAAAAAGATTCATACTTAATATTTATAAAAAATTAACCAAATATTCTTATGGTGCAAAAGTTAGTTATCTCTTTAATTCATTTGATACATATGAGCATTTTTTAGAAGTTTCTAACCGGAAAGATGTGCCATTCAAATTAATACATCCAGCACTAGATCATAACGTTTTTTTTAATAAGGATATTAGAACCAATCAACAGATTAATCTATGTATAGTGGCTAGGAAGCATCCTTGGAAAGGATTTAAAGAGTTTATTGAAACTTATAATCAAGGTAAAATATCTGGTATAGACAATGTTTATGTCATCTCACATGATGATTTGTCTGACTTTGATCTATCGAAAGTTAAGTTGATTAAACCGAAAAGTGATCAAGAAATTGCCCATTATATGAATTTATCACATATATTCATTTCAACCTCTTGGTTTGAAGGATTCGGTTTGCCACCGCTCGAGGCAATGGCATGTGGTTGCGCTTGTATAATTTCAGATAGTGGGGGGGTTAATGAATATGCTAATGATGGGTTTAATTGTCTTATGTATAAACCTAAAAACATGGCACAAATGATTAACCAACTTGATTTATTAATTAATGATCATAAGTTGCGAAATCAGCTGGTAGAAAACGGTCTAAATACTGTAAAAAATTTTGATTGGAAAATATCTGCTGTACAATTAATAAATATAATGGGATAAAGTCAATCATGGTGGAGGTTTTTTCGTTTTCAAAACTTAGTATTTCTAAATTTGGATTAATATGTAGTATATTTTTTATAATATTCACTGTGATTGCTCGTTTTATTCTACCATTTGGAGACGAACCTGACTTTGAATTTAGATTAAACGATCTTATTTATACTCAATATACTGCATTTTCTCCGTATAATTATGTTCATGATACTTTGAATGGTTTTAACTATATTAATACTTGTTCCATTAATGCAAGTCCGACATCGCTCTGGGCTACTATCGATTATACAAATTGTCGTGAAAACCTTTATCAAATACTTAGTAGAATATCCATTACTTTAATTATTTATAGTCCTATTTTACTTCTGATATGCTTTAGAAATTTGAGTTATATTATATGTAATACTTTTTCTATAAAACAACTATCTAAGCAAAGTTTTGAAAATAGATTAGACGCAATTTCGTTAACAATAATTTTTCCTAGCTTTATTTATTTATCAGGGATTTTAGCCAAAGAACAGCTTACATTGGCCTTAGCAGTTTTTCTTATTGCATTTTTAGAGTCATGGATTATTGTTTCTTTTATATTGTTTATTATTGCTGGTATCGATTTAGGCAATGCGACAGTTTATGCTACTTTTGTTAGTATATTTTATTTTTTCAAATTTATTCAAAAGAAGTGGGGAAATCAATATATTATAGCTATGGCTTTATTGTTAGTCATTTTTGCATTCATTATCGGTAGTACTATACTTGATAAGATTCCAAATTTGAACCCTTTAAGTGACAAAATTGAGGCTATGAAGTATAAGAATGAAAATTTATTCATAGATGAATATCCAAAAATTTTTCGCCCAGTTATTACGTTAATCTCGGGGATATTTATGTCATCGAGTGGTATAAAAGTTATTCCTTTATACATCATAATTTTTCCTTCGTTACTTATTGGCTATATTAAACTTAAATCTATAACCAAAAATAGTTTTTTGGAAATCGATAAACTTTACTTGCTAGCAGCAATTACTACAATCTTATTTTTTATTTTTCTCTTTCCTGACTATTCTTATGCAAAATACTATATTTTTTTGTTACCATTATTTTTTGCACCATTTTTAATAGTATTTGATAGAATAAAAATATTATATTTTAATCTGATTCTTGTAATTATTTGGCTTTTAAATTTATTTATTTATACGATTTAATCTAATATCCTTTATCTTAAATAGTTTGAGTATACTTAATATGATTATTGCTTCAATTGTAATTTATAAGCATGAACAAAATGATGTAATGCCTACTATCGAAAGTTTACTTCGAATTAAAGCAATCGATAAAGTTGTGTTAGTAGATAATTCAAGTGATTGTAATTGGGCGAATTTATTAAGTAATTCCCGAATTCATTACTTGGAATCAGGTGGAAATTATGGTTTCGGTTCTGGTCATAATCTAGCAATAAGAAAGTATGGAAGTCAATCACAATATTTTTTAATTTGCAACCCTGATATAAAATTTGAAGAAAGTGAGTTTATTAAATTTTTAAATTTTGTCAAAGAGCAAGATCAAGGGTTATTTATACCTAAGATTGTTTATGAGAATGGTGAAGACCAATATGGAGCTCGATTACTGCCATCTCCACTTGACTTATTTGTAAGACGCTTTTCACCTAAATTAGGGGAATTTTTAGACAAAAAATACTTATTAAAAGACTTTGACATTGATAAGCCAATTTTTGCGCCTTACCTTTCAGGGTGTTTTATGTTGTTTAAATCTCAAGCGTTAATCAATCTAGGAGGTTTCGATGAAAGGTTTTTTATGTATATGGAGGATGTAGACTTATCGCGTCGATGTGCTAAGAAGTTTGGTACCCTTTATTATCCAAATGCCCAAATAACACATAAGCATGAAAAGGCTTCAGCCAAAAACTTTAAATTATTTAAGGAACATATAAAAAGTACAGTACAGTATTATAATAAATGGGGTTGGATTTTCGATAGAGAGAGAATGACACTCAATAAGAGATCTTTGGGACAATTTAAATGAGAATTATATTTACTGGTTTAACTGGTTTTGTAGGAAAAAATCTAAGGCAGCATCTTATTAGTAAATCAAATAAAGTCATACCTTTATCATTGAGAAGTGGCGATTATCAATTAGATAATACCGCAGATGCGATTATTCATCTTGCAGGTAAGGCTCACGATACCAAGAATTCCTCAGATGATAATGAGTATTATCGTGTAAATACCGATTTGACGATTGCTTTATTTGATAAATTTTTACAGTCAGATATCAAAGATTTTATCTTTTTTAGTAGCGTCAAAGCGGCTGCTGACAGCGTTGAAGGTACATTAACCGAAGATAGCAAAGCAAATCCCCAAACTGCTTATGGTAAATCTAAGCTTAAAGCAGAAACCTATTTGCTTTCAAAGCAACTACCGTCCAATAAACGCTTGATAATTATCCGTCCCTGTATGATTCATGGTGAAGGAAATAAAGGAAACCTTAATCTACTATATCAAGTTGTAAAATATAATGTGCCTTGGATATTAGCCGCCTATGAAAATCGCCGTTCTTTCATTAGTATAGACAACTTAAATTATGTGGTTTATGAAATATTAAATCATCCAAAAATCCCTTCAGGAATTTATAACATAGCAGATGATAAACCCATGTCTACCAACGGATTAATCAGCCTTATCGCCGAATCTATTAACAAAAAACCTAGATTGTTAAAGATTCCAAAATTTGCCATCAGCCAAATGGCAAAGATTGGTGACAAAGCTCACCTACCCTTAAACACTGAGCGACTGCAAAAACTTACAGAAAGTTATGTGGTATCCAATCAAAAAATCAAGCAATCGCTTGGTATTGACACATTGCCATTGACCGTCGAACAAGGGCTAACCAAGACGATTAAAAGTTTTGATAAATAGGGCTATACTATGATTCGAGTTTTGGATTTTTTATTTGCATTAATTGGACTCATTGTCACTTTACCGCTATTAATTATCGTATTAGTGATTGGGTATTTTGACACAGGTTCACCGTTGTTTATTCAAGAAAGAGTGGGTAAAAATAAAACACCTTTCAAACTTATAAAATTTCGCACCATGAAAATAGCAACTAAGTCAGTTGCTAGCCATCTAGTAGACAGTTCGGCCATTACACCTTTAGGGAAATTTTTACGTAAAACAAAATTGGATGAGTTGCCACAGCTGATTAACGTGCTTAAAGGAGAAATGAGTTTTGTCGGACCAAGACCTAATCTATTTAATCAACAAGAGCTGATTGCAGAGCGAGACAAACTAGGTATATATGAGGTTCTACCGGGAATCACGGGTTTAGCACAAATCAATAATATTGATATGTCAACGCCTAAATTACTAGCCGAAACAGATAAAGAAATGATCAAGACTTTATCACTAAAAAAATATTTTGGCTATATTATGAAAACAGCTTTGGGTAAAGGAAGTGGGGATGCAGTTAAACAATATAAAATTTCTTAAGCTGCCTTTAGCAATTAGCGTTGCGCTATTGTGTAGCTTTTCTGCACATGCAGATCAATTAGTTCAAATTGATAGTGATCTACGTCAAACACTTGAGGTTTTGAAACTCAATGGTGTGCTAAATGTTGATATATCAACCTGGCCGATTAGTTCAGAAGCCATAGAGACAGCCTTGAGTCAAGCGCAGCCCAAATCAGACAATGACAAACTATTATTGAATCAAGTTAAACAAAAGCTTGAAGCCAACGATGTATCTAAGCTACAAATAGTGAGCAACGTGAATGGTGACGAGCGCGCGGTGTTTAGCGGATTTAATACAGAAGGCAATACGGTGACGCCTTTGGGTGTTAGTTTTTCTCATAGCTATGTAGGTGATAACATTGATTATAAAATTCAAGGCACCTTAAATGTCGATGATGATGAGCCTAGCAAGACATCTAATCTCGATGGCAGCTACATCGGTACCAAATTAGGCAATCATCGCATTGCCTTTGGTAGTATTCCTGTATGGTGGGGCAACGGGGTTGATGGCAGTTTAATTCGCAGTGATGCGGCTAGACCTGTCACGGGCTTTTTAATGCAGCGCGCCAATAATACTCCTATTAATTTTCCTGTGTTATCAAAATTGGGTAATTTTAATTACCAAATTACTGCTGGTCAATTACAAGATTATCAGGCAGTGCCTGATGCAAAGCTCATCGGTATGCGGGCAAGTTTTCAACCGCATGAAGCCTTTCAAATCGGCGCATCTCGTACAATTACGTGGGGTGGAGATGGGCGAGATGAAAGCCTGAAATCATTTGGAAAAGCCTTGACTGGTAAATATGACAATCCCGATAATGCCGAAAATGATATTTCAAACCAAATTGCGGGTATTGATGCACAATTAAACTTAAAGCCTATCGTAAACCTACCAATGAGCTTATATGGTGAGTTTATCGGTGAGGACGAAGCAGGCGGTTTACCAAGTAAACATGCTTATTTGGCAGGGTTAAAAGGTACGATTCCACTGTTTCAACAGCCTTGGCTCTGGCATGCAGAATGGGCGAATACTTATTATGATTTGGATAAAAGTGGTGTTATGTATAATCATCATGTCTTTACAGATGGTTATTATCAAAAGGGCTTGCCGCTAGGTCATCCGATAGGTGGGGATGGTGAAATCATTAGTGTGGGGCTATCAGGTCATATTGATGCTAATAACCAGCTCGGGTTCAAATACGCCAACGCCAAAGTGAATCAGTCTAATCAACTGATTAATTCAGCCTTTGCAACCAAGCAAGATTTGGATATTGTCGAAGCGGATTGGAAACATAAATACAATGACAAAACCTCGGTTAAACTGGGTGTTTGGGGTAAAAAAGACAGCATCAGCGATGATAAAGATGCGGGTGGTAATTTCATGGTAGAGTATACTTTTTAAGGTAATTAATAAAAAAGAGCCAAATGGCTCTTTTTTAATTCAAATTATTGCTCAACTTTTACTATTCGGCTTTTACTGTTCGACAAACGCGCGTTCAACCACATAATCACCTGTGCCGCCCATGCGTGGCGATGGTTTAAGACCAAATTCATCGAGTAGTGCCGCCACGTCTTTATTCATAGATGGACTACCACAAATCATTGCGCGGTCATCGCTTGGATTGATGGGGGGTAAGCCGATATCAGTAAACAGCTTGCCGGACTTCATCAAATCAGTCATACGACCTTCATTGCGAAACGGCTCACGCGTGACCGTGGGGTAATAGATGAGTTTATCTTTAACATATTCACCCAATAACTCATCTTCAAACAAGGCTTTTTCAAACATCTCACGGTAGCCTAGCTCACTCACATAGCGTACGCCATGCACTACGATGACTTTCTCAAAACGCTCATACACTTCTGGGTCACGGGCAAGTGACAAAAATGGTGCCAAGCCTGTACCCGTTGCTAGCATATACAAATGCTTGCCAGGGTTTAGGTCATCAAGCACCAGGGTGCCAGTGGGTTTTTTACTGACCAATAATTTATCGCCCACCTTGATGTGCTGTAAAATAGACGTCAAAGGACCATCTTGCACTTTGATAGAATAAAATTCGAGCTCTTCATCATAGTTGGTGCTGGCAATTGAGTAGGCACGCATCAAAGGTTTTCCATTAACTTCCAGACCAATCATGGCAAATTCACCATTCCTAAAACGTAAACCTGCATTACGGGTAGTTTTTAGGGTAAATAATGTGTCATTCCAATGATGCACATAGGTAACGGTTTCTTCATAAAATTTTGACATAGCGCCCAACCTTATATTGGTCATAAATAAAAATAAAACTGGATAAAGAATAAAAATAGCGGGTTAATATTGACATTCTGGGGCGATATGATAGCAAATTTTTGATGATTTAGTCGAATTTGGGCGTAAAAAAATGGCATAATCATAGTTTAAAATATCATATTTTAACGACCTATTATGTTACCACAACAAATTACCCTGCCGATTATCGGCATTGTGAACTCCCCACTTAAGCAAAAGTTTGGCACACCTCGCCAGCCCAATCTTGTGGATATCAACGCTACTATCAGTATGTTGCCACCCTACAATGTGCTCAGTGCTTTTGAAGGTATTGCCCAATTTAGCCATCTTTGGATTATATGGCAATTTCATCAAAATCGAATCAATACCAATCAGTCAAATTTTCAGACAACGGTCCGTCCACCTAGACTTGGCGGCAACCAAAAAATAGGGGTTTTTGCCAGTCGAAGTATGTATCGACCGGCAAATATTGGATTGTCAGTGGTCAAATTTTCGCATATTGAAAACACTGAGGCGGGTTTGAGGCTGCATATCATCGGCGCTGATATGATAGATGGCACACCAGTCATTGATATCAAACCGTATTTGCCTTATAGCGATAGTATCGATGATGCGATTGCTGGGTATGCCAGCCAAAAACCCGTTATCAAGTCAGTGCATTGGCATCCCGATTTATTGCAGGATTTATCCAATATTGCAGTAAAAACTCAGCTGAATCAAACAGATTGGCAAACCATCGAGCAACTCATTGCCCAAGACCCCAGACCTGCGTATCGACAGCAAGCGCTTAATACCCCATTTGTCATGCGTTATCAGAATGTCGATGTTCATTTTAGCCAGATAGCAGAGAGTGTTTTGCAAATTCAAGCGATTGAACTATTAAACTAGACCGTGTAAACTAGGCCGTAACATGGATGATGCCGAAGTTTTTACATAGCAATATATTGCTAAACTGTTTCAAAAAAATTTACTCGTTCACAAAATACTGACTATATACCGTGATTATTCGCTATATTTTTTTTGATTATTTAGTATGATATGGGCTGTATTTTACTTAGATAACGTTAGGACACCGTATGATTAAACTGGGCAAAATCAGTCAAGCTATGATAGGCATGCTGTTAATGGGCGTCACCGTGAGTGGTATCGCTGAAGATAAAAATAACGATACTATCGCAATCGATATGTCAGAATTGTCGACCACCAAAGAAGAAGTGGCGGTATTACAAGTGTTGTCAGAAATCTGCCCACCCATGCTTAATAAATCGCAACAAACAGGGTTTAACACCGCTTATAATGTCGAGCTAAAAAAATTAATGCCGACCATCAGCGATCCTCGTTTAGCGGTGCAGTACTTATCCTCTCAGCAAGATTACAAGCAAATTTTGAATGAAACTCGCCAATGGACACTCAGTTATCCAAAAGCGGAAAATCTTGAACTGTGCAAAGACCTTGCCAACAGTAAATAATAATTATAAGTCAACCTACGCTATCCGCCCCCTAACTGGTTTAGGGGGTTTTATGTATGATAAATCGTTGATTTTTAGACCGAATACAGTGTTGAATCATGATTTTTTTTGCTAATATAGGCAATTTGTTTTACCAAGCGTCCAAGCAAACAGGTCGCATTTGATTTGAGCCAAGAGTGAGTGAGATGAAAGCAATCGTAATACCGCAATACACCCAACGCCTGATGGTCGGCACTTTTGTCGCCGCCAGTTTTTTTGCCACAACTGTGCAGGCAAATGCCGCCATACAACAGCCTGAACTAGACAATTCTGCTTTTATCCTAATTGATTATGATACGGGTACGGTATTGGCTCAAAAAAATGCCGCTCAGCCGTTCCCACCTGCGTCATTGACCAAAATGATGACCAGTTACATCATTGAGCAGCGGCTGCTATCAGGGGCATTAAAGGAAAACGAACCCGTCCTGATGACTCCTGAAGCTTGGTGTAAAGGCTCAAGTAAAGAGTCTTGTATGTATGTGCCTGTCAATACAACCGCCCCTGTGATTGATATGTTAAAAGGTATTATTATCCAATCGGGTAATGATGCGTCAAAAGCGATGGCACAGCACATTGGCGGTAGCGAAACCACGTTTGCCGATTTGATGAATGAAGAAGCCAAAAAAATTGGCATGACCCATACTCATTTTATGAATGCGACCGGTATGCCACAAGAAGGCCATCAAGCGTCTGCCGAAGATTTGGCGAAACTTGCCCAAGCGATTATCAAGAACAGCAAAAAGTATTATCCCCTCTATAGCCAAAAACAATTTACTTATAACGGCATCACCCAAGGCAACCGCAATGCGTTATTGTTCACCGATCCAACGGTAGACGGTCTAAAGACAGGGCATACCGACGAAGCAGGTTACTGTCTAGTAGCGTCGAGTAAACGCGGTGATATGCGCCTGATTTCAGTGATTATGGGTACTAAAAGCGTGCAAGAGCGCGCAGACCAATCGCGTAACTTACTCAACTGGGGGTTTAGTAATTTTGCCACTAAAATTGCCGCCCCAGCACAAAAAAACTACGGCAGCGTGCCAGTCAACTTCGGTGCTGTCGATAAAGTCAACGTCGTCAGCAAAGGCAATTTACAAGTACTAGTGCCAAAGCTAGATCAAGAAAAAATCAGTACCGTGGTCAATTTGCCAGCCGATGTCAAAGCGCCGTTAGCGCAGGGGCAAGAAGTGGGTAAGCTGGTTGCTATGCTCAATGGTAAACCTGTGGCATCTGTGCCACTGGTCGCTGAAACCCAAGTTCAAGAAGCTGGAATTTTTAAACGTATGTGGCAACACATCGTAGTGTTTTTTAAAGGTTTATTCTAAATTACAAAGAAAAATCACAAAGAAAAAAACCCTTCACATGAAACGAAGGGTTTTTTTTAACTCAAATTTTAACTCAAAATATGGGACAGCTCTTTAATATATTGATCGGGTGTATCGTCTATTACTTCTTTTTTTACAAAATAATCCACCCCCGCTATTTTTAGCAGTTCAATGGTATGCGGATTTAACGCTTTGCTGTCATAAACGCAGATAATGGTGACCCTGCCGTCCTGTTCACGCTCACGAAATTTGCTGACAAAGTCTAATATCGCTTGATAATCAATATTTCGTGAGATAATCTAAAGTCTTCTGTACCATGCACTCATCCCTTAAAACGCCAATTAACATCACCTCAACGTTTTTTGCCGCGCTTTTTGAATTTTTGCACTTCTCGACGCTTACGTTCTTTTTGCGCATCCGTCATGGTATTGGTGCGACCTGCGTAAGGGTTGGCGTTTTGTTTAAACTCGACCCGAATCGGGGTGCCTTCAAGCTTAAATACTTTGCGAAATTCGTTTTCTAGGTAGCGACGATAACTGTTTGGCACTTGGCTGGTCTGATTGCCATGAATCACAATAATCGGTGGATTATGACCGCCCAAATGCGCAAAACGCAGTTTAATGCGTCGTCCGCCTACCATAGGCGGCTGGTGTGCAGTGACCGCATCTTGCAGAATTTGGGTCAAGCGACTGGTGGAAATATCAAACATTGCCGCATCATAGGCACGGTGAATCGATGGATAAAGATTACCAACGCCCGTCCCATGAAGCGCCGAGATTAAATGCACTTTTACATAAGGGATAAAGTTAAAACGTCGATCCATTTCAATTTTGACAAAATTCTTTTGGTCTTGGTCCAGCCCGTCCCATTTATTGATGGCAAGTACCATCGCGCGACCTGCTTCTAAGGCATAGCCTAATAAGTTTAAATCCTGATCGGTAATGCCTTCTTGGGCATCAATGACCACGATGACTACATTGGCATCTTTGATGGCTTGCAAGGTTTTTACCACAGAAAATTTTTCAACTTTTTCATCAATACGTCCACGGCGACGCACGCCCGCAGTATCAATCAACACATAATGTCTGTTGTCACGCTCGTAGGGTATATAGATACTATCGCGCGTGGTACCTGGCATATCAAAAACCACCACGCGTTCTTCACCGAGCAAGCGATTGACAAGGGTAGATTTGCCGACGTTGGGTCTGCCAATAATCGCGATACGTAAGCCATCAGGTGCTTGTTCTTCTTGGTCATCGGTGGGCATATTGGCAGTGACGGCTTCTAATAAATTGCCCACCCCACGTCCGTGACTGGCTGCCATGGGAAATGGCTCACCAAAACCTAACGCATAAAATTCATGAATCGCCGCTTCATGGACGCCATCCATTTTATTGGCGGCTAAAAACACGGGCTTGCCAAGGGTGTGAAGCTGTTTGGCAATGACTTCGTCGGCGCCTGTGATACCTGCGCGCCCATCAACCACAAATACAATGATATCGGCTTCATGGATAGCGGTATGCGATTGGTGCGACATATAATCATCAATGGTGCCGTCACCTTCATCCACTTCACCAATACCACCGGTATCGATGACGATAAAGGATTTTTCTTCAAAGGTTGCATCGCCATATTGACGGTCGCGGGTCAGACCTGCCAAATCAGCAACCAAGGCTTGACGACTGCGGGTCAACTGATTAAATAGGGTGGACTTGCCAACGTTCGGACGGCCAATCAAGGCAACAACTGGTTTCATAAATTTAATTTCCAAAATTTTAAACAAGCAAAATTTTCAACAAGCAAGATTTTAAACAAGCTTGAAAAATTCATTATTTCTATAACTTAACAAACCCAACATCGCGCTGCAATGCTGGGTTGCCATTTAAACTCACACTTTTATCAGTATGGGCTGCTCATCCACTCGCCAAAACTGCCAAATGCGTCAACAGTTTAACAATTAACGATTTACTTGCCAAACACTAAATGCGCCATTTGCGCTTTGGGCAATCAAACGGTTATTGATAAACTGTAATACCGCCACGTCGGATTTGGCTTGTTTTCTGTCAACCAGTGCCCCTGACGCGCGGTCATATACATGCAAATAACCCATAGCATCACCAACCACCACATAGTTGCCGATACTCACCGCGTTACTCAAACCACGATAAGACAAATTATCGGTTTGCCAATTAACCGTGCCGGTCATTTTATCCATCGCCACCAACTCGCCATCAAGCGAAGTGGCGTAAACTTGGCTATCATCTGTGCCGACTGATTTTAGGCTCGCCAACTCCTTGACAAAACTTAGCTGCTGTGAAGCCATATCGGCAGCGACTAACTGACCGCTGTAGGACACCACGTACAACATATTGCCATCTAATACGGGCGTGGCGTCAATATCAGAAATTTTTTCGATATCGCTACTGCCTGTGCTGATGCCAAAACGTTTTGACCAAATGGGTACGCCATTATCGATGTTTAAGGCATGGATACGACCATCGGCTGTCGAAACCAGCACTGTATTGCGATTGAATAAAATCGGCGTGGCACTACCGCGAATGCTTAAATTTGGATTTTGGGTGTTAAAAGTCCAAATAGGCGCGCCAGACTCTAGCGACAGTGCACTAATTTTACCATCATTGCCAAGGGTAATCACACGGTTTTGGCTGATTAAGGCAGGGGATAGGGTTACGGTGTCTAAAGGCGTTTGCCAAATAACTTTGCCAGTCATTCTGTCTAACGCAATGATGACCCCTTTGCTGTCACTAACCACGGCTACGCGAGATTGTTCATCTAGCGCCACCCCTGACATTAGGCCTTGTTTGAGCTTGATACTCCACAGCACTTTGCCTTGCCCATCAAACGCTTGCACGCTACCGTCTGCTAACGCATTCACATAGCCATTGTTGTCATATGCCACGCGAAACGCGGTAGGTTGTTGGCTGATGGTGGTTTTATTGCGCAAACTGCCAAAGCGTTGGCTAACTTTTGTGTTACTGCCTTGACTAAACAGCGGGGAAATCACATTTTGACTGCTAGCGAGTTTCACAAGTGCGGCAGGTTTATGGACATTGTCAGATTTTTTAAACTTATCACAACCTGTCAGGGTCATCGCTACCACCAAGGCGGTTACAAATACGGCAGGTTTCATTAAGTTTGTCGATAATTTTGTTGATAACGGTGTCGATTTTGTTGTTATGGTAGTCATTGTTTATCTCGCAACGTATGGTGAAGTCTAAATGTTGTCATTTAAAAGTTTTGTCAGGTTAAGATTTTGCACCTATTTTATGCTTGAGGCAATAGCAGGCGCAGAGGCGATTGCTGCAGCAGGGGCAGTATTTTCAGCTTGGGTAGGTGCTTGGATAGGTTTAGCGAGTACGCCGCCTGTTAAATCAGGTTGTTTGACGCTTAAGCCTAGGCTTTCCATTTTGATACGCAGCAAGGCACGGTCTTGTGGGTTTGGGTTGTTTTGATTACGTTGTTCAATCAATTGCCAAGCCTTTTGATAATGATTAATGGCGGCTTTTTTATCACCTTGTTGGTTGGCAATGTCCCCCAAAATCTCAAGTTTACTGGCTTCAAAGGCAGCGGGTAAGGGGCTTTGTAAGCGTTTTTGTGCCGCATCGGCTTGATTGTCTGACAATAGCACTTGTGCTTGGCGCAAAATGGCAATGGCTTTTAGCCCATCATCGTTAAGTGTTAACTGAGCCGCTTTTTGTAGCGTTGCCGCCGCCGCTTTTAGATCATTTTGATCGGTTTGTTGTTTGGCTTGCAGCATCAAGGCTTGCCATGTATAAACCGAATTATCATGGTTAGCCAAAAATTCGCCCAAGTCTTTGCCCAAATTGGTTTGCGCCGTAGCCAGTTGCGCTTGTGCTTTAGTATCGGTGGCAGCTTGGGTGGTTAGGGTCTCAATGTTGTTTTGGTCGCTTTGAATTTTGGTAAAATCGTTCGCCGCGGCGCTATCTATATTACCACCATGCTTTTGCCAGTAAGTCCAGCCAAAATAACCCGCTAATACCAATATAATGGCGGATACAATATAGCCACCATATTGTTTAAGCGCGCTTAAGGATTGCTGTTCATCATTCACTAGCTTAGGTTGTACGTCTTTAACCATTACATAAAGCCTTTCAAAAAATTAATGATATAAGTTACCCATCAAATTTGGCTCAATCAGATAGATTAAATAAAATCTGGATTTTCACTAAAGAGCGTGTCACTTGCGACCGTAATTTGGTCACCGGTTGCCATTTTTTTGATGGTAATTTGCTGATTGGCGACTTCATCTTGTGCGATGATCACTGACAATTGCGCACCCGATTTGTCGGCTTTCTTCATTTGCGCTTTTAAACTCGTGGCACTCGCCATTTTTACGCGAAGATTTGAACGTCGCGTACGTAGCTCATGGGCAAATTTGATGGCATCGGTGAAAACATCAGGATGGGCGACCACAAATACATCACAGGCAGGTGTTGTCTCAAATGGATGCACCTTTTGCATGAGTAACAACAAACGCTCAAGTCCCATGGCAAAACCTACTGCCGGTTCGGAAGCGGCTGGTTTATCACTGCCAATGGATTTGATTTGTCCGATAAGCCCATCATAACGACCCCCAGCACATACCGTCGCTTGGCTACCTAGCTGGTCAGTCGTCCATTCAAATACGGTTTTATTGTAATAATCTAAACCGCGTACCAGTTTTGGGTTAATCACAAAATTGATGCCGACCGCTTTAAGATAGTGTTGCAAGGCTTCAAAATGTTGCTGGCTTGCTGCCCCCAAAAAGTCAGCAAGCTTTGGGGCATTCTCTAAAATTTGTTGAGTATTTTTATCTTTACTATCCAAAATACGCAGTGGGTTGGTGGTTAAGCGGCGCTGACTATCTTCATCCAATTGAGATTTTTTATCGGTTAAAAAATCCACCAAGGCTTGGCGATACGCCAACCGTTCGTCTATCTCACCCAAGCTATTAATCTCAAGTTGAACCACGTCTAAAATGCCCAATTTTTGCCACATTTGGTAGGTCATGATAATGAGCTCAGCATCGGCATCCGCTAATTCACTGCCAAAACTCTCAACCCCTAATTGGTGAAACTGACGATAACGGCCTTTTTGCGGTTGCTCATAGCGAAACATAGGACCAATGTACCAAAGTTTTGGATTGTCACCCCGCAATAAGTTATGCTCCACCACGGCACGTACCGCGCCTGCCGTGCCTTCAGGGCGTAGCGTCAATGCCGTGGGTGGGTTGGATTTGTCATAAAAGCTATACATTTCCTTTTCGACAATGTCAGTGGCATCGCCAATCGCCCGGGCAAATAGCTGGGTTTCTTCAACGATTGGAATGCGAATTTGCTCAAAGCCAAATTGATTGAGCACATCGATAAGGCTGCTTTCAAGTTGGCGCCACTCACTCGATGGGCGCGTAGATTCTGTCTCAATATGTAAGATATCATTAAAACCTTTAATGGATTTTAACATGGTCAATTTCCCAAACAATGCAAACTAAAAAATAAACAACACAAAAATTATTTAACCCGTAAAATTTCATTGGCGCGCTGCGCTTCACGCTCAGCCACTTTTTGACGGACCATGGCTTCAATCTCGTCAGCAAGCTTGGTGGTATCAATCAAATGTGATTTTTCCCCATTTTTATATACTAGGCTATTTGGACTGGCACCCACCACGCCGATATCCGATTCTTTGGCTTCCCCTGGACCATTGACTTTACAGCCAATCACCGATACATCCATTGGTTCACGGATATCCTCTAGGCGTTTTTCTAAGTCCATCATCACCCGAATCACATCAAACTCTTGGCGTGAGCAGCTGGGGCAGGCGATAAAATTCACCCCATTACTACGGATACCGAGTGATTTTAAGATATCAAAACCGATTTTAATTTCTTCTTCTGGCTCAGCGGCTAGCGAAATACGCATGGTATCACCAATGCCTTCTAGCAGTAGCCCGCCTAAGGCAATGGCAGACTTAACGGTACCGGTGCGGTACACCCCTGCTTCTGTCACACCTAAATGCAGGGGGTTGTCAACTTGTGCAGAAATCAGCCGATACGCATCCATGGTCAAAAACACATTACTGGCTTTGACTGAGATTTTAAATTGGTCAAAATTATTACGATCTAAAATATCAATATGGCGCATCGCCGACTCAAGCATGGCTTCACCTGTAGGTTCACCATATTTTTTTTGGATATCTTTTTCTAGTGACCCCGCGTTTACGCCAATGCGCATACTGATGCCATGATGTTTGGCAGCGGCAATCACTTCACGCACTTTTTGTTCATTGCCGATATTACCTGGGTTGATACGTAAGCAGTCTGCGCCCGCATCAGCCACCGCCAGCGCAATTTTATAATCAAAATGAACGTCTGCCACCAGAGGCACAGAAACTTGTTTTTTGATTTCGGCAAAGGCTTTTACGCTTTCCATCGTTGGCGTGGAGACGCGCATCAGATCAGCACCGGCATCCACACAGCGATTGATTTGTGCAACTGTCGCTGCCACATCACAAGTATCTGTATTGGTCATACTTTGCACACTAATGGGGGCGTCACCGCCTACTGCGACATTACCGACGTAGATTTTTTTGGTGAGTTTACGTTTGATGGGGTTATGCGCTGACATAGGCGATCCTATTATTTAT
The DNA here is from genome assembly GCF_001553955.1 of Moraxella osloensis. Taxonomy (NCBI): domain Bacteria; kingdom Pseudomonadati; phylum Pseudomonadota; class Gammaproteobacteria; order Moraxellales; family Moraxellaceae; genus Faucicola; species Faucicola osloensis. The sequence goes on along the minus strand of NZ_CP014234.1, from coordinate 418,029 downwards.
TATAACTATTATAACGAATGGTTTAGCGTATTTTTAAAGTGATAAGCCGTTAAGGTTTTAACGTAAAATTGGCTTTATCGTTTTGGGCATAATTGCTTAATTTAATCGGTTGTTTGTTCAAATCCAAGCTCACGTTGCTGGCTTTGTCGATAGTGACTTGAAACGGCGCTTGACCTGTCAATTGGTAACTACCGCGTGCTTGATCACCATCTAAAATCGTATTGCCGGTCGCATCGACAATGGTGATTTTGGTGGTGTCTTTCACAAAAATATCAAGCGAAGCTTTGGCGCCAGCTTGTCCTGTCGCTGCTGTAGCACTGGCATTATCAGCACTCACCGCGACACCGGTAATCGCAGATCCGGTGGCAGGTAAGCCACTGGCAGTGACTGTGTTTGTCACAATCGCTGAGCCTGCATTGTTAAGCGACGCACCGCTGACTTGGTCTTGGGTTGGCATACTGGCAACAGCACTAGCAGGCGCTTGTTCAACCGAGTCGTTATGTGCTTTGCTAACTTTATTAAAAATAAAAATCGCCAGCCCCAATACCAATAAAATCCCACCAATGACAAAAGGATTAATGCGCACACTGGGACGCGCTTCACGATTAAGCGTGCCCATCGGCTGCATCGGGGCATTGATGACCGTCTCATATTTTTGTTTGAGGGTAGCGGGGTACTGGGCATCAAAACTTTGCGCGACCAGATTTTTATCCAAACCCAAAAAACGCCCATAGGTCGTGGCAAAACCGCGCGCAAAGGTAGGCTGTGGTAAGGCTTCAAAATCATTGGCTTCAAGCGCCCGAAGATGACTTTTTAAAATGAAGGTTTTGGCAGCCACATCGTCAATCGATAAGCCTTTTTTCTCACGAGCTTGTTTAAAACGCTGACCCAAAAGCTGGGTTGTGTCATGAACAGGGGTAGAGTTTTGTTGATTGTCGGTGTTATTGCTGTTTTCCATCTTATTTCCAAGTTGACGTTGGGGTTAAAAGTCCAGAACGAATCTGCTTTGCTTCATCGCTAAGTGGATAGCGATCCAAAAGCTGCTGCGCTAATTTTTGTGTTTCCAAGGGATTGTTCGCAAGTTTGGCAAGCCTAATCCCTTGCGATAAAGTACGCGGGTCAAGGTTAGATTGACCAATAATTTTAACCAAATCATTATACAGCGCCTGCGCCTCCAAAAATTTGCCATCGGCCAATAAAATATCAATGAGCTCTGTACGGGCGACGATGCTTTGGCGATTGGCATCGAGTGCTTTGATAAATGATTGTATCGCCAGCGGTTTGTTTTTGACCTTTAACGCTGTACGACCTAAATTCTCTAACGCACTGGCACGACCGTCATACCCCAAGGCAGAACCCGCAATTTGAAACTGGGCAATCGCTTCTTGGTTACGACCGAGTTGGGCGAGATAGACGCCATAATTGTTGTTTGCTTGACTAAAGTCAGGATTGAGTGCAATGGCGTTTTTAAAATAAGCTTCGGCTTTTTGCATATTGCGCGGGCTGCCTTCTTGCTGTAATAACACGCCCATCATATCATTGGCTTCTGCTGACTTTGGATAAGACTTTAAGGCACTTTCTAACTGTCGTTTGGCATCGTCTAATTTACCACCACGAATATATTCAGCAGCAATCGCGGTGCGAATCCTGGCGATTTCTTCTGGATTTTTTTCCCAACGACTGGGGTCACTGGCGGTGACTGTCTGCGTGGTGACTTGTTGGGTAGTGGTACAACCGGTTAAGCAAAGGGTGAGGCTTGAAAAGCCAATCATACCTACCGCAAAAACCTTCGATAAAAAATTTGATTTGCTGGGCATTTTATCGTCGTCTATATCGTTGTCGTGTAATTGACAAAAAATAGCAGGTTGACTGTGGTATAAATGAGTTTGACGTGAGTGACATGGTGGCATAACAAACTTACTCATAATCAAATGAACTAAATTGAATAATTAAAAATTTTGACAGTCGATAACCAATTTTAATTGTCGATAAAACCCAATGGCACAAACAAGCCTAGCATTAAAAATGGAAAAATGGCTATTACTATAGCAAAAAAACCGTGATAACACCAACCGATAAGGCTAACTTGCGCCTTTATCACGCCAAACTATTATAATGATAAAAGATTTAATGAGATGCTTTAGATTGTAACGTTTTGGACACTTTTTCTTGCCATTGTTTTGCTCGGCGGGTTTTATCGGTGACTTGTCCAACCAATTGACCACATGCCGCATCAATGTCATCGCCGCGGGTTTGGCGAATGGTACAGACAAAGCCTGCTTGGTTCAAAATATTGCTAAACGCATGGATACGATTGTTGCTAGAGCGTCCGTAAGGCGCATGCGGGAACGGATTAAACGGAATCAAATTAATTTTGCAGGGCAAATCTTTAAGCAGATTGACCAGCTGACGGGCGTGTTCATCAGTGTCATTGACGTCTTTTAACATCACATACTCAATGGTGACGTGCTTTTTATGACGGGGATTTTCGTCATATACATAGGATTTGGCGGCGGCTATCAGCTCTTTGAGGGGATATTTTTTATTGATGGGTACCAGTTCATTACGCAGTTCATCATTGGGTGCATGTAGGCTGATGGCAAGTGCTACATCAATGTCTTTGGCGAGCTCATACATCTTTGGCACGATACCCGATGTTGATAGGGTGACGCGGCGTTTGGACAAGCCAAAACCAAAATCATCGAGCATCAATGACATACTGGCTACCACGGGCTCATAATTTAACAAGGGTTCACCCATGCCCATCATCACCACATTGGTCACCCGATTTTCACGTTCAGTGACAGGCACATTTTCCATATAAGACTGGTTGGCAACCCACAGCTGTCCGATAATTTCGCTCGGGGATAAATCCCGCTCAAAGCCTTGCTTACCGGTGCTACAAAACGAGCAGTCAAGCGCGCAGCCGACTTGCGATGAAATACACAAGGTTTTACGTCCAAACTGTTTATTATCGTCAGCTGGGATAAGTACAGTTTCCACCAGCGAGCCACCTGCTACTTCAAATACCCATTTACGGGTGCCATCTTCGCTAAATTGTTTAAACTTGACCGTTGGGGGCGATACAGTTGCCACTTCATCCAATGTTTGTTGTAGTTTTTTGGATAAATTGGTCATTTGATAAAAATCGGTCACGCCAAACTGATAAATCCACTTCATCACTTGGGTGGCGCGAAACGGTTTTTCACCCAAATCGGCAAAAAACTGACTTAACTCGGCTTTACTCATGCCAAGTAGATTGGTTTTTGCGGTAAGGTCTTGGGGATTGACCATTTCTGGGTTTTGAATGACAGGAATTTGGGTCATAGCGGTCGGATAAGCGTGTGAAATAAACAAGATAGTATACTAAAATTTCAACTATTTGTCATGGTAAAACATAGTGACTTGCCAGCGGATTTATATACAATATTTTTACCTCCCATAATATTGCCCAAATTGGCATGGCTAAATGGTTAAAATATCGACAAATCAAATAGCGACGAATCAAACAGCGATAATAAGAATTATCATAATTAGGCATAAAAATGCCAATAACCACTTCCATTCAAGCGAAACAAAATCAACCGTACGACGAGCCACCCTAGCAGACCAATGGGGCAGCTGATAAACCACTTCGCCATTGACATACCTGCCGCCTCGATACCAAAGCTTAAGCTGTTTTAACATATGTTTATGCTCATATCTATGTCTAAATCTATGTCTAGCAAATTGATGAGTATGACACTATTAAACTTGTATTGGGTTAAGTCTATATGACAAACAAATAAAAAATCGTAAAAATTGATATAAAAACTCACCCGATTGTTTAAAAGAGGGGGAATTGCGGATTTGCACTAAATACGTGATATTTTTCGCCAAAGCATTGACAATAAAAGTTATAATGTTTCCCCATTTTTGAGCCCATCATGCTTTTTTATTTATGTGCAACCATCCATTGCTCACTCCCCTCAATATCGGCGACCAGACCATCGCCAACCGCATCATCGTTGCGCCGATGGCAGGCGTCACTGACAAGCCTTTTCGCATGCTAGCTAAGTCCTTTGGCGCAGGGCATGCCGTGTCGGAGATGATGACGTCTGATGCCACTTTGTTTGCCCATCACAAAACGCTGTATCGTGCCAATTTTGATGGTGAAATCGCGCCTATTTCTGCGCAAATCGCTGGCTCAGACCCAGAAAAAATCGCCGAAGCGGCTCGCTATCAAGTTGCCAATGGGGCGCAAATTGTCGATATCAATATGGGTTGTCCTGCAAAAAAAGTTTGCAAAAAGCTTGCCGGTTCAGCACTACTCAAAGATGAAGACTTGGTCAAGCGACTATTGGATGCCACGGTCAATGCCGTGGATGTGCCAGTCACGCTAAAAACCCGTCTAGGCTATGCCAATGGCGAAGAAAATATTTTACGTGTCGCACAAATGGCAGAAGCGGCAGGTATCGCCATGATTGTGATACATGGACGCACCCGCGAAGATAAATATCTGGGTAGCGCTCGCTATGAGTTAATTAAAGAGGTTAAAAATCTTCTCACCATTCCTGTTATCGTCAATGGGGATATCGACAGCCCGCAAAAAGCCAAACAAGTATATGAACAAACAGGCGCCGATGGCATTATGATTGGGCGGGCAGGGCAAGGGCAGCCTTGGATTTTTCGCGACATTGCGCATTACCTAGAAACTGGTGAAATCTTGCCCAGTCCAACGATGGATGAGTTAAAGGAGATTGTATTAAGCCATTTGCAAGAGATTTATGCGTTTTATGGTGAATACTCGGGGTGTCGTATCGCTCGTAAACATATTGCTTGGTATACCTCAGGCATTGCCAATTCCAATGCGTTTCGCCAAGCCATGTATGAAGAAGATACCACCGCTGGGCAGTTTAACGTGGTCGCGCAGTTTTTAAAGACCGCGGAATTTGATTAAAACCTCCACTATAAAACAGTCAATCGTAGCGCGCTTATGACTTTTTAGAAACAAAGATTCGCAAAAAGTCATTATTGATGAATTTAGAATCTGTTAAAATTTTGCTGAGTCTGTGTGATAGACCGATATCAAACAATAACCATACTATTAATCAAATTATAAGGAGTCAGCGATGGCACAATTACGAATTGACGACACGGCACCAAATTTTGACGCACAAACCACCGAAGGCAACATCAATTTTTACGATTGGCAAGGTGATAACTGGGTGGTTTTATTCTCACATCCGGCAGACTTTACCCCAGTTTGTACCACGGAGTTAGGACGCACGGCATCATTGGGTGATGAATTCAAAAAGCGCCATGTCAAACCGATCGCATTATCAGTCGATAGCGTCGAAGATCACAAAGCTTGGGCAGGCGATATCTCAGAAACCCAAGGCTGCGAGGTGAATTTCCCCATCATTGCAGACGCCGATAAAAAAGTATCGGAAGCTTACGACATGATTCACCCAAACGCGTCAACCACGCACACGGTTCGCAGCGTATTTATTATCGATCCACAGCATAAACTGCGGTTAACTTTCACTTACCCCGCCGCTGTGGGTCGTAACTTCAATGAAATTTTACGGGTGATTGATGCCTTGCAATTGTCAGATAATTATGGCATTGCAACCCCAGTTGAGTGGCAAGACGGGGACGATGTGATTATCCCGCCGAGCGTCAAAAATGAAGAAATCGCGGCGAAATTCCCAAAAGGTCATAAAGAAATCAAGCCTTATCTGCGCACCACGCCACAACCGAATAAATAACCGTGTAGTTTAAGTTTGAAATCAAAAACCTAGTCGCTTGACTGGGTTTTTTTATGCCAACTCTTCCATTTGCCAACTTTTCCATTATTAAAGGTACTAAACTAAATTTACAGATTAAATGCTGAATAACCAAAAATATTTGGCTAAACTTCAATTAGTGGCGTAATAATGGATATAAACAATGATAAACAATCGAGTGGTTAAAGGTGGCTTTAAAACCAGCGCATTGCTCATGCTTGCCCTGACGGGTTGCCAAACGGTGAATACTAACCTATCAGCACCTATTGAAAGAGTGCCGTACGTGCAGCTGCCCATCTTTATCGGCTCTACCCCCACCACTAATTCTTTACAGAGTTATGATTGGCAGCTTAACAATATCAATAGCACAGATCCGATTACGTGGAATGGTTCATACTTGCAAACACAGAATGGCAAAGTCACGCTAAACTTTAACCAAAATCACATAACCTATAATGTAGGCTGTAACCAATTATCAAATCAATATAGCCTAAGCAAAAATACCATGCAACCCATCGGTATAGGTATTAGTACTTTAATGGGTTGTGGTGAATTGCAAGCACCGGAACAATGGCTTGCTAAACAGATGCAAAGCCCAAGTGAACTACAAATAATGGAAACTCAAGTAGATGCAGTATTGTGGCAAACCACGGCTGATGGTAGCTGGCTTCAGTGGGTAGGTAAATTAAAGCCTGAAGTAAAATACGGCAAAGGGGAAACCGTATTTTTGGAGGTCAAGCCCAAATGGCAGTATTGCGATAAGGTAACGGATAGAAAATGCCTAGAAGTGCGTGACATCAATTATGACGCTCAGGGATTAAAGACAGCGGTGGGTCAATGGTATCTTCTCGATGCGCCTATCATGGGTTATCGTCATGACGAAAGCGCACAGCGGGTTTTACGCTTGACTCGCTATCGCACACCGCCCACCGATACCAAAGGCTATGGCAACCTTTATCAGCTTGATAGTGTGATTGAAACCAAGACTCTGGCAAAATAACCGAACTCATCAAAAAAAGCGATGGCTAACACGAGTCATCGCTTTTTTATCCTCTGTTGCCGTAAAACCACCGACTTCAGGCGGTGGATATAAGGCAACTCCGCAATCATGCTTACACACAGATGGTATTTAGTGCGGTGTATTTTGCTGTTCAATGTACTGGCGTATAATTTCAATTGGAGCACCGCCACAACTACCTGCAAAATAACTAGGCGACCACAACGCTTCTCCCCATAACTGCTCTTTAATAGACGGATATTCTTTTTTACGCAATAACCGACTAGACACGCCTTTCAAGCTATTCACCAAACTAGAAATAGCCACTTTGGGCGGATAAACCACCAGTAAATGCACATGGTCACTTTCACCGTCAAACTCTACTAGTTGCGCCTCAAACTTTGAACAAACTTTCTCAAAGATAACCTGCATGTCGTCTAAAATCTCTTTAGTGAATACTTTTTTGCGGTATTTAGCCACAAAGACCAAATGCACATGAAGATTGTAAACAACGTGCCTACCAATTCTTAAATCGTTTGACATATATTTAGACCAACTATAGAATATAAAAATCTAATTATACTTGAACCCATGAAAACACTCAAGCTACGCATACGAGATAAACACACAGACCAATTAAACCGCCTAAGCGGTTCGGTCAATTTCGTGTGGAATTATGTCAATGATTTGAGTTACAAGCACCTACAAAAAACTGGCAAATTCTTTAGTGCTTATGACTTGAACGAATACACCAAAGGTAGTGGTGAGTTACTAGGCTTGCATAGTCAGACTATTCAGGCAATCAATGAAACCCATGCCAAAGCTAGAAAACAATTCAAAAAAGCTAAGTTATCATGGCGAACCAACAACCCAACATCAAAGCGTAAAAGCTTGGGTTGGCTACCATTTAAACAATCTGCCATTAAGCATATTGCCACGCACCAAACAGGCAAAAAGGGCTTAAAATCTACCTTACAACTATCTTTAGCCAAAGGGCAGAAACTAATCATCGACCTATGGGACAGCTACAACCTTAGCCTATATCAAATTAACACTTGTGAGTTAGTCCAAGACAGCCGTAACCGTTGGTATGCTTGTATCACCGTCAAAGACTACCCCAAACAATCATGCGGTACAGGTAGCATTGGCATTGACTTAGGCTTAAAAGACAGTGCTACCACCTCAAAAGGCAATAAATTACAAATCAAACAAACGCTCAAATATGCCAAAGCATTAGCCACCGCCCAACGTGCCAAAAACAAACAGCGTGTCAAGGCAATCCATGCCAAAATCAAAAACACACGCCAAGACCTAATCCACAAATTCACCACCCAATTAGTCAAAGACAATGCCCTAATCGTGGTAGGTGATGTTAGAACTACCCAATTTAACAGTAAAAAAGGCAAACTAGCCAAAAGCGTCTATGATGCAGGTTGGTTTGAAATGAAACGACAACTGACCTATAAATGCGAGAACGCAGGTTGCCGTTTTGAAATCGTGAATGAGAGATACACGACCCAGCGATGTTCGTGTTGCGGTGAAATCACCGCCAATAGTCCGAAAGGTAGAAAATCGCTTGGAATAAGAGAATGGATATGTGCTTCGTGTGGCACACGGCATGATAGAGATATTAACGCCAGTAAGAACATTCTTGCGGTTGGGCTTAACCGTCTTGTAGAAGGAATCCCCTTGCTTTAGCAAGGGGAGGAAGTCAATGGCAAATTATTTGTGGCGAATCGCCCACGACTGGTGAATAGGGCGTTTACTATCAAAATCAAAGCCGATGGTTTGGTTGGTCATTTCTTCAACGTGATAGCGGTTGTTGATTTCATCATCGAGCACAAACTTGGTAAAGTTATTGGAAAAATACAACACGCCTTCAGAGGATAAGCGATTCATGGCACGGTTGATGAGTGGTACGTGGTCGCGCTGCACATCAAAAGTACCTTGAAATTTTTTGGAATTAGAAAAAGTCGGCGGATCGATAAAAATCACATCGTACTGCTCAGTATTGCTTTTAATCCATTCAAAAATATCTTGGGCAATAAACTGGTAGCTTGGCAAATCTGGCAAGCCGTTTAGGGCAAAATTTTTGCGTCCCCAATCCAGATAGTTTTGTGATAAATCCACCGATGTCACCGCTTTTGCACCGCCCAATGCCGCATGCACACTGGCGGTACAAGTATAAGCAAACAGATTAAGCACTGTTTTACCACGTGCGTTTTCTGCAATAATTTTTCGGATGCTGCGATGGTCAAGAAATAGCCCTGTATCCAAATAATCGCTAAAGTTCACCAAAAAATACGCCCGTTGGTTGTTGGCGGTTGGCTCGCTGACCACATGGAACTTACCCGAACTGGCTTTTTTCTCATACTGCTCATTGCCGGATTGGCGGGCGCGGGTTTTGATAAACACTTGCTCACGGTTCACTTGTAAGGCTTCACGCACGCCATGCAGCGCTAGATTAAAGCGTTTTTTGGCGGTCTCTAACGGGATTGACTTGGGGGCAGCATATTCTTGCACATGCACAAATTCGCCATACACATCCACCGCCACTTTAAAATCAGGTAAGTCGGCATCATACACCCGCAGATTGGTCACGGCTTGTTTGTGAGCCAGCTTACGCAGATTGGCAAGATTTTTTTGTAGTCGATTGACAAAATCTTGACCTTCTTCTACAGCGATTTCACGCTTTTCAAAGCGCGTAATCAACGGTGTGTCTTTACTCTTTAACAACTCACCATAACGAAAATAAACGGTGATAGCGCCATTGTGACAGCGCAGGGTTTTTGGCTCGGCAAGGGGTAGTACGTCGGCTTGTTCAACTTTGGCAGCGAGGACACCCAAAGTCACTTTGGCAGGGCTATCTGCAAACAGGGCTTGTAATTTTTTACCCAAGCCTTGATACAAGGGTTTAATCAATTCTTCCTCACCCAGACGCTCACCATACGGTGGGTTGGTGATAAACAGGGGATTGACCCAGCCATTGACTTGTTTTTCTAGTGCCAAATTAAGGGTCGCCAGTGAGCGCTGCTGCAAGGTAATACGGTTGATGATAGGCGTCAAACCTGCGGCGATTAAATTTTTATGCGTGGCTCGAACCGCGCCTGAGTCCATATCAAAAGCAAATACCGCGGGCATCTCACCATTTGCCATGGCATTTAGGCGATGATGAAAACGGGTTTGCGCGTCTTGCACCATAGCCTCCCAAAGGGCAGTATCATGATGTTGCCATGCATAAAACCCAAATTGGCTATCGGCTTTATCCAGTCCTACGGCATAATCTGCGCTCATCAGCAAGGCTTCAATAATCAGCGTGCCTGAGCCGCACATCGGGTCGACAATACTGTCAAATTGGGTGGTGTGAAAATTCACGCTATAGAGTAGGGCAGCAGCCAAGTTTTCTTTGAGTGGCGCTTCAGTCATCGCAGCACGATAACCACGGCGGTGCAAACTGGTACCTGATAAGTCTAAATACAATTCAGCTTGTTTGTCACCCACCGTAGCGACAATGCCAAAATCGGGGTTTTTATCGACATTGGGGCGACGACCGAACTGCTCGTTAAATTGGTCGGCAATCGCATCTTTAACGCGCAGCATGGTGAATTGCTGGTTGGCTTGTACGCGCTTATCTAGGGTTAAACGAATTGCAAAGGTTTGTTCCAAATCAAATAGCTGAGTCCATTTGACAGTTTTGGCAAAGGTATAGAGCTGTTCTGCAATATCGTACTCGGGATTGATGTTCTTTTTGCCCAGTGGTAACAATACCCGCGATGCCACACGAGACCATAGACAAACTTGATAAATCTGCGCTAACGTCAATGTCGCCATCAGCCGACCCGTGCGCTCAATTTGTGTATCTATACCAAAGCTTGCCAGCTCAGTTTGCAGGGGAATCTCTAGCCCATCGGCACAAGTGATGACAATGTGAAAAGTTTGCCCAACGGGCGTTGTATTGCTGTCTGTCATAAATACTGCCAAAAAAAGTCAAAGTTGATTAATGGCGTATTTTAGCATGATTAGCAAAGGACAAATGACAGAATGTCTGAAATTATGGAGAAGTTTTTACCGATGGGGCTGCTTCGCTTGGCATTGCGCTTGGCATTAAAAGCTGCATATGAGGGTAAGGTGTGGCAATGCCGGCATCATCGAGTGCTACTTTGATTTGTTCGCGTAGATTTTCTTTGATAAATGGCATTCGAGACACGTGTGGCGGATTGACCCAAAACCGCACGATAAAAAACACCCCAAAATCGCCAATTTTATCCACTGTCGCTGTGGGCGCAGGACGCTCTAATACCTCTTTGGTGTTGGCTAAAATATCAAGAATGATAGCGCGAGCGCTTTTAATATCAGCTTCTAACGCGATACGCACCTCAATATCAAAACGAATCAGATTTTTGGCAGTTAAATTAATGACTTCGGCTGAGGCAACGGTTGAATTGGGGAAAATCACGGTGATATTATCACGGGTCAAAATTTGGGTAGTACGCAGGGCGATTTGCACCACTTTGCCTTCTTTATCATTAATGCTGACCCAATCACCGACTTGAAACGACTGCTCAATCAAAATGGTGATACCAGCAATAAAGTTGGCAAGTGTGGCTTGTGCCGCAAAACCCACTGCGATACCCGCAATCCCAAGACCTGCGACCACAGACACAATATCAAAACCAAACTGCGACATCACCGAGGCAATCCACAATACGATGATGAGCATGGACAACAAATTATGCAGTAGTTGTTCAATCGACGCGTTTAGCCCATAATTTTTGAGCATTTTTTGCATCAAATAACCAAGGTTGTACCACGCCATATAAAAAATCACTGACCAAATACCGGCTTTGGCAGTGGCTTTGACTGTTTCAGGTTCAAAATTAAGCTGACTCATCACCGCAAGCAAACTTGAAAATAACCACATCAACCGTGCGATGAGCCTTAGCGATTGGCTGTATTTACTGTCTTTGGCGATAAAACGGGCAGAATTGATAAGCAATAAACTTAGCCGATATACCACGCCCAAAATTACCAACAGTACCATAATTTTGATGCCTGTACTGGCAAGTTTGGAGAGATACAGCGGCCAATTAACCGCTTCGTCTTCGAGCGAACCACCGACTGCTTTATAGACGTCATAATACAAGTCGTGATAGATATTTTTAAAAAATTGGTCCACGGACATACAATGAGTGATCTCGAGTCAAAAAATCAAAATAAAATAAGGCGTTTGGGTTAATTTAGGTTGGTTTGGGTTAAAGGGTGGGCAATACGGCAAGTAATTTATCCATATGCCCCTTGGCGCGGACATTGCGCATCTCATAAACCAGCTTGCCTGTGTTGTCGAAAATTAACGTTGAGCGCACCACGCCAAGGCTGACTTTGCCATACAGTTTTTTTTCGGCAATAATGCCAAAATATTGGCAAAGCTGTTCATCGGTATCACTGACAAGCGGGAAAGTAATTTGTTTGTTGGTGATAAATTTTTCATGGCTTTTGACACTGTCTCTTGATACGCCAATCACTTGGTAGCCAAGCTGCTGCAATTGGGTCAAATGCTGGCTAAAATCTTGCGCTTGCACACTACAGCCTGACGAGTTGTCTTTTGGATAAAAATACACAATCAAACCTTTATCTGACTGCTTTGCGTAGTCTTGCAGGTTGATTTGACGCTGGATAAATTGTGGCTGCGCTGTGGTATGACGGCTGGTATCCGCTTCAACCGTCGTGACCAAAAAATTGGGTAGTTGAGTCATGGGCATTTCCCCAGTAAAAATTGAACTAACAATATCAGAAAGCCAGATTGAGTACAAACTTCTTCATGCGACAAAACAAAAAAAGACCAATAAACAACTGGTCTGGTGGCGCGGTTCTATCGATTATGGCCTATCGATTATGGTATTGATTGTAATCGATTAGGGACGGGCTTTATTAAATTTAACGCCGTTGCCACACGCTTTCATACGCGCACTGATGTCTTGAAAAGTTTTGTTTTGGCGAACATCTTTGCCACTTTTTACCCAGGTATCAAGCTCATTTTTTTGCGCTTGGGTGATTTTTGCTTGTTCATCTACCACACAAGTACATACTTTTTTTGCAGAAGCAGCATCAGTGATGTGTTTTTCGGTCATTTGGGTGACGCAAGCATTGACATATTGTGGATTGGCGGCATGTGCGGCAAACGGCAAAACCATGCTAGCAAATAGGGTCACGATGGCTGAATGTTTCATAGTTTATCCTCATAAGAGATAGCAGAACAGCAGGTGTTCAATCGTATAATGGCTAGTTTTACCGTTGATGCAATAAAGCTGGCAGGATTTGATGATGATAGATTACTGATAAATAGTCGGGTCATCTATTTCAGCTTGTAAAAAACCTTGCTGACGTAGATAACAGCTATCGCAGTGTCCGCAGGCGCGTCCTTCGCTATCTGCGCGGTAGCATGACACGGTTAATGCATAATCAACCCCCAGCGATACCCCAAGCTTAATGATTGCTGCTTTACTTAAATGCAACAATGGCGTTGCAATTTGGAGATGATTGCCCATCACACCGGCTTTGGTAGCGAGATTTGCCATTTTTTCAAAGGCTTCAATATATTCAGGACGGCAGTCAGGATAGCCTGAGTAATCCACTGCATTGACGCCAATCACAATGGCATTGGACTGCGTTACCTCTGCCAATGCCAGCGCATACGACAAAAAGATGGTATTACGCGCGGGTACATAGGTGATTGGAATGCTGTCATTATGCTGATTATCGCTAAAATCTGTTTGTTTGGCATCGGGTACCACCAGCGAAGCATCGGTCAACGCCGAGCCACCTAACTGTGCCAAATCAATATCAATAATACGGTGGTTGACTTGGGCAGTCGCGGCAATTTTTTTGGCGGCATTAAGTTCGCTATTGTGGCGCTGACCGTAGTTAAAGCTTACCGCTGTGACGTTGGCATAATTGGCTTTTGCCCAGTAAAGGCAAGTCACGGAATCTAGCCCACCTGAGAGTAAGACGACAGCGTTTTGTGGTGTGGTTGATGTACTCATAAAAATTTACTAACGACAAAAGGTGTATTTTATCAGAACTTAAAGAATTGTTGATGGGAAAATATGGGGCTAAAAGTAGTCAACGCAATATTAGCCGAAAAACATTTCAAAAAACTGCTATCACTACCAGTAAATATTTGCGTATTTCACCCAAATACCTTATAAAATAACCAAAAAGTTTTAAACCGAGCTTTAAACTACGTTATCCGACACTTTAGCCCAGTACCTACCACTGTAATCATTGCAGCATTTTTTATTTTCTTTATTTTTTTTTCATTTTTAAGGTTATTCATGATAGTTCAAACCCATTTGATTAGCCATACTGCCATCTTATCAGCCATAAGCGTTGGCTTGCTGTATCTGGCAGGTTGTAGTGTTACGCCCTCGGCCGCCAAGCCCGATAGCAATACTGTTACTATTCACACTACTATTCCTGCCACCCAAGCGAACCCAGATACCCAAACACTCACCACGCGTCCGCTAGACAAGGCACTACAAAAATGCGCCAGCGAGTTTTTGGATAAAACCCAGCCGACAATGACTGCCAAGCTGTCGCAAAAAACCTACCCACTGTGCTTTAATGGCTTTGCGGTGATGTATTCGGGGGTCACCAAAACCCCGATTTGGGTCGCTGAGCATTTGACGCGACAACGAATAGCGGCTGCCAAAACCTTGGTGAGAGAGGGTAACTTTCATGAAGAAACTCGCCTGCCAACCGAGGTGCGTAGTCTATTGAGCGATTATACCAATACCGGATTTGACAGAGGGCATTTAGCGCCCAATGCGGATATGGCAAACCCGGACTCACAATTTGATAGTTTTAGTTTAGCCAATATTGCCCCACAAACGCCTGACCACAACCGGAAAACTTGGGTAAAAATTGAAACACAAACTCGCAACTTGACCGACCAATACGGCTCAGCTTATGTAGTGACAGGGGTGGCGTTCTTAACACCGGAAGTCAAACGGCTAAAAAATCGCGTGTTGGTACCCTCGCATTTTTTTAAAGCGGTATATTTGCCATCACAACAGCAAGCGCTGGCATTTTTTAGCCCGAATGATGATAGCGGAACCGTTGAAAAAATTAGCCTAAGCACACTTAAAAAACGCACCGGAGTCAATGCGTTTCCCAGTCTACCGAGCAATGTAGCGACTATTGCACCATAATCATAAGAAGTAATTAGCAAATCAACAACTAGCAAATCAGCAACTAAACAGGGGAAAAAGATGAGTGTTTTTAAACCATTTCAAAATGATAGCCAAAGCGTTGGCTTGGGCGAATTTACCCTTGAGAATCAAGGAGAGCAAGTCAATCTCTATGGCAGCGCGACGTTTACGTTGGATAAACAAAGTTTAGCCACGGCAAAACAATTGCAAGATGTGCTGAGCCAAATCATTGCGTATTTAGAAGCCCATCAAGCGCAAACGGTGGAAAAATCTACCACGCAACAGCAGCAAGCGTCGCACGTGGATGAAGTGGATAACCCTTTTTTATGAGTAAAAAAAGCGCAAATCAAACAATTTGCGCTTTTTATGGGTAAGCTATGGATTAAAACTGATAGTTAAAGCCAATTTTAGTTTTACTATCGACACGGTTATCAACCAATGGGCTGTCTTTTTGCTCATCGCTTAAATACTCTAAATGCTGACTGATAAACGCACTCCAGCGTGGCGAAATGGCGTAACTGGCACTGACATTGACATAGGGGGTGATGCTACTATCAGCGTTATAAGCTTTTATCCCTGTTATTCCTGTGCGTAGCGATTCTTGCTCAGAAACACCAAAGTAGTAGTTGTTGTACTTGTCATTGTACCACTGTAGTCCTAGCTCAGGATAAATGGTAACTTTATCATCCATTGCCTTAAATCTGCTCAAGTGCGCCACTTTTGCGCTAGTACCCTCACTGCGACCCAACGCATCAGTTTCCAATTGCGCTTTAAAGCCGCCATACGGGGTAATGCGCATATAGCTGGTGCCCACCATAGCAGACCATTTACGCTCATCGAGTCCTTTTAACGCCGCTGTGCTTGCATCGTCTGGACCAAATGAACGGCTATCGTAGCTTGCGGTCAATCGCCATTCATTTTGTGCATCTTTGTAGGGATAATAGCCCGCTTCACTGCCTTCAATGTAGAGTCGATTGTTGTCATAAAATGCCTGTGGCATGATCGTAACATCATTGTCCTTGTTGTACGCATAATGATTGATTGAGGCGTTTAACCCTAGTTTAAAGCGGGCATCGGTATCCACTGGCATAGAGGCTGCGTGGGCAAATGTTGTGCCCAGCATACTGGCAAGTACCAGACAAGGCGCGAAAAATTGTTTCATAAAAACATCCTGTGAGAGTGGGTCATACAAAAAAGTGTTGACAGGCTAAAGCGTAGAAAATGACAACCGATTCGCCTGTGAACCATACAGCAAGGTGATAAATTTATTATGGCATAAAAAGGTGAGCGCAAATAGTTGAATTTAAAGGTGAGAGAGATGAAATCCAAGCCAGCATAAATCCTTAAGCTATCTTGAGAACACCATTAAAATGTTATAATATAACATTTTAATATTTTCAATACTTGATTGGGCGACCCAGCATGATAAACGCGTTGATTAACAAATATGCTTTTTGTAGCCGACCTTTTTTGCTACTAAGGCTACTAAAAACCCCCACGATTGCAGGGGTGACATTGACGATGAGCCTATTGGGGGGATTAACAGGCTGCCAAAAAACTGACAATCAATCCACCTCAAATCAATCTCCATCCAATAGCGAAGCTACAAACACTATCTCATCAAAAAATAGTGTCTCATCAAACACCGTTATTAATACCCAATTACCCACCGTGTATGCCACCACCAATGTGTGGGGTTCGGTGGCTAAAGCGGTCGGGGGTGATAAGGTCAATGTGATTGTGGGGGTCGATGATTTATCACAAGATCCGCATGATTATCAAGCCACAGCGACCGACAAGCTTAATATCACTAAATCCGCTGTCATGCTGGTCAACGGTGGCGGATATGATGATTGGGGTATAAGCTTGGCTCAGTCGGTAAGTCACAAACCTGTAGTGATTAATGCCGTAGCACTTTCAGGACTGTCGCCTAACACCGACAATGCGGCAGATGAGCCTACCAGTGAACCACACCAGCATAAAGAGGCGGCTCATGACGATGTGTCACATCATCAGGCAGAACATCCCCATCATGCCCACGGTGACTTCAATGAACACGTGTTTTTCTCCCTTGATACAGCAAAAAAAGTGGCTGAAGCGGTCAACAAGCAATTGGCTGCAACCTCGCCTGCCAATCAAGCGATTTATGCAAAAAATACCCAACACTTTATCCGGCAAATTGATGCGCTTAAAGTTAAAGCCAAACAAATCGGACAGCAAAAAGCCATCACTGCCTTTGCTACTGAGCCTGTCACCGGGTATTTGCTAGCCGATATGGGCATCAAAGATGTGACGCCAAAAGCCTATGTCGTGCAATCAGAGACGGACGCGGGGGTATCGGTCAAAGTGCTCAATGACAGCAAAAGCCTGCTGAGTAATAAAAAAGTCGGTTTGTTGGTGGTCAATGCCCAGACCGAAGATGCCACCTCAAAGCAACTCATCACATTGGCGAAGGCATCAACAGTCCCAGTTGTAGCGGTCTATGAAACCCTGCCCGATGGCGTGACAAGCTATACCCAATTTATTGAAAAAACCCTGGATGATTTTGCGGCAGCGATGCGCTAATTTTAACTAGCCTAAAAATAGTAGCCTAAAAATTTTAGGCTGCCTATAAATGCGTTTGGGGAAAAATTTGCGTTAATTGGTATAGTATTGGCTGGTTATCGCTTATAATGCTTAATTTTTAGCCCAGATTTTTTGCAATATGATATTGCCAATCAACCATCCTCGCCTTTAGCATCTTGTCGTTAATCTTGCCGTTAGGATGAAGAAGTAGCCACCATGCCCATGTCAACCACCAAAATAGCCAATAGCGAGCGGCAGTTTGCGCAGGCCATTCATTGCCAATCGTATGTCAAACTGCCACAGTCACAGCAAGTCATTTTGCAAGTCAAAGATGCCAGTATGCACTTTGGGCAACGTCTGCTATGGCAGGATGTCAATTTTTCGATTTTATCGGGTGAATTTGTGGCATTGCTCGGCGCCAACGGTACAGGCAAGACGACATTGCTGCGAAGTTTACTCAAACTTGTGCCACTATCCAGTGGTTCAATCACGCTTGGCAAAGATATTCGAGTGGGCTATGTGCCTCAGCTCAAAGACTTTGCGCCAAAACTACCGATTCGGGGTAGGGACTTGGTGCAGCTAGGGCTAGATGGGGAAAATTATTTGTTTGGTCTATTTAGCCCCAAAAAAACTTTGGGCAGTTTTTGGCAGACAGCAAAACAAAAAAAATATTTGGTGGATAAAGCCATTGCGGAAGTCGGCGGTGAGTCATTTTGTGATGCGCCGCTTACCATGCTGTCCGGTGGTGAGCAGCAGCGCATGCGTATCGCCCAAGCCTTGGTCGCTGAGCCTGATGTTTTGTTGATGGATGAGCCGCTGCTGAGCCTTGATGTGGCAAGCCAGTATGTGGTCAGTGATATTTTAGCCCATCGCAAACAGGCGCATCATACTGCGATTTTGATGATTAGTCACGAACTCGAGCCGATTATACCCTTGGTAGATAAAGTGGTGTATCTTGAAAATGCGACTGCCAAGCTCGGTGGTATCGAATTAATCAATCGATTTCGCTAATTTATTTGCTTCAATCAAACACAAGCCATCACATTCGATGGTTTTTTAACTTTTGGAATTTACATGCTGCTCACGACTTGGCTACATACCATCATCAATTTTGATAACTTTGCTGAGCTGTTGCCCTTGGTATCAACGTCCATCGTGGCCGCGGTATTGTTGGGTGTGATGGCGGGATTTATCGGACCGATGGTACAGGCACGGGATATGGCGTTTGCCGTGCATGGGACAGCAGAGCTGTCGTTTGCAGGGGCGGCGTGTGCTTTATGGTTAGGGTCTTCAGTCACGCTAGGCGCCGTCATTGGGGCGGTGACGGCTGGCATGGTGCTGGGGGTCATGGGGATTGATGGCAAAAACCGCAACTCAGTGGTGGGTATTTTGTTGCCATTCGGGCTTGGGCTGGGGGTGTTGTTTTTATCCTTGTATCAAGGGCGCTCCGCCAATAAATTTGGCTTATTGACCGGGCAGATTGTTGCAATCACGCCCGCTGAATTGCAGTCGATGCTAGTGGTTGCGCTGATTGTGCTATCAATCATCGCCATATTTGGTCAGCGCATGTTATTTGCCGCAGTTGATCCGCAAGTTGCCCAAGCACAGCATTTGAATTTAACATTTTTATCTTTGCTGTTTATGTTTGCGCTGAGTCTTGTGGTGGCGGTGAGTGTGCAGTTTGTCGGTGCCTTGCTGCTATTATCGTTACTCATCACCCCTGCGGCAGCGGCAAGTCAAGTGACGGCTAGACCCATCTATGTCTATTTGTTGTCCATGCTGTTTGCCATCATCGCTGGGGTGGGCGGGATATTACTATCGTTAGGACCTGGACTGCCGATTTCACCTTATATCACTACCATTTCATTTGTGATTTATTTAAGCTGCTGGGGAATTGGCTACCTACGAAAAAAAGCAGGGTGGAACAAACGCTTAGCTACAAACTTTTCTTAATCAACAGGGTATAAAAAAGCGCAAATGGTATCAATTTGCGCTGTTTGTATCTTGACGTGTATTAAACTTTAAACTTCAGCTAAACTAGTAGGGGCATCGATGGTTTGAATCACGCCACCGCCTAAACAGATGTCATCTTGATAAAACACACAAGACTGACCGGGCGTCACCGCGCGCTGTGGCTCGTCAAACACCACTTTTATGGTGTCACCCGTTTCATCAAGGGCAAAAACTGTACAGGCTTGATCGGGCTGACGATAGCGCGTTTTGGCGGTACAGCGATAACCTTGGGCAGTAAACAGTTGCTTGGGCGCATCAACCACCCAGTCAAGCTTATAAGCAGTCAATTGGGTGGATTGTAGCATCGGATGGTCATGGCCTTGGCCGACAATCAGGCGATTATTATCCAAGTCTTTGTGCAACACAAACCAAGGCGCCTCATCTCTATCTTTGACCCCACCAATACCAATACCGCCACGTTGACCGAGTGTGTAATACATTAAACCATCATGGGTGCCGATTTTTTTGCCATCATCGGTATAGATATCGCCTTTTTGAGCGGGCAGATACTGCTGTAAAAAGTCTTTAAAGCGTCGCTCGCCGATAAAGCAAATGCCGGTAGAGTCTTTTTTCTTCGCTGTCGCTAAATCATATTGCTCGGCAATACGGCGTACTTCAGGTTTTTCTAACTCACCCACAGGGAACAAGGTTTTGGCGATTTTATCACCTGCCACCGCGTGCAGAAAATAGCTTTGGTCTTTATTGTTATCAAGTCCGCGCAGCAGCGGCGCTTTGCCAGTTTCATCGCTAAAACCGCGGCGCGCATAGTGACCGGTGGCAATATAATCCGCCCCCAAAGTTAGCGCATAATCCAAAAAGGCTTTAAACTTGACTTCTTTGTTGCATAAAATATCAGGATTTGGGGTGCGACCTGCGCTATATTCCGCCAAAAAATGCTCAAATACGCGATCCCAATATTCCATGGCAAAGTTGGCGGTATGCAGTTTAATGCCGATTTTATCGGCGACCGCTTGCGCGTCGGCAAGGTCAGTCATGGCGGTACAATACTCGGTACCGTCATCTTCTTCCCAGTTTTTCATAAACAAGCCTTCAACGTCAAAGCCCGCTTGTTTGAGCAAAACGGCGGTGACAGAAGAGTCAACACCCCCTGACATCCCCACAATGACGCGGGTTTGGGCAGGCTTGGCAATATCAGATAAATTAACAGCAGTTGAATAAGTCATAATTTTTAAAAGTGCCAAAAGGGTTATTATAGCAAATTTATTGCTTGTTAAAAATCAATAAACCTGCCACAATACCGTTATCGGATGAGCCGATATCGAAAAAACCCAACTTATTCTCGTAAGTTGGGTTTTTTAATGCCTAAATTACCAACTTACAAAACTATGAATTGATTTTTTTAAATTCACTGATTGGCTTTAATAGATAAAGCGACATTGTAAATTCACAAACATTCTCTATATAACCTTTACTTATCAAAAATTTGGGGCTGATATGCGTTGGATATTTCTGACCGTCATTGTATTGTTGTTTGAATTGTTTACTTATGGGGCGGGGCGGGGGCTGCAGTGGTGGGCAGGGTCTTGGTTGTCCGAGCGGTCTTCTCGCTATTTGATGAGTAGTCTATTTGTGATAAGTAATGCGTTATTGGTATTTGGCATCGCACGATTGACGAGCTTTGGGCTCAAGCTGTCTATGACTTGGCTGACTATTTTGTGGTTTGTCATCATGTCGATGGCGGCGGTGGGCATTATCAATCTGGTGTTGATGAAAGTTGCCCCGCAATTTTTTAATGCCGTGAGTTATCAAATTTACGGGCAGCGCATTTTGTTGCCGCTCGTGTTTTTTGGCATGGTGTTAATGGGTATTTATAATGCTTATACACCCACCATTCGTCATATCACCTTGACTGCCAATCAACCACTTGCCAAACCGATTCGAATTGGGCTGGTTTCAGACTTGCACTTGGGTGTGTTGGTCGGTGAGCGGCAAATTAATCGATTAACTGAGATGGTAAAAGCACAGAAGGTGCAACTACTGTTGATGCCTGGCGATATCATGGATGATAATGTTCACTACTATACCTCGCAAAATATGCAGCCTGCGCTGCAGCAACTAGCAAATGCCGTGCCAATGGGCGCGTATGCCACGCTAGGCAATCATGATATGTATGGGCATGAAGGCGAGATTCGCGATGCGATCCAAAAAGCCAATATCACCTTATTGGCAGATGATAAAGTGTTGGTTGATAACCAGCTTTGGTTGGTAGGACGACTGGATAATCATGCCAGTTATCGTAAAGCGACCAAGGACTTAATGCCGTCAACTACCGAGAAGCCGATTATTTTACTTGACCATGAGCCCAATGAGATTGAACAAAACGTACAATTACCGATTGATTTGCAAGTATCTGGACATACCCATAATGGGCAAATATTTCCTGCCAATTTTATTGTCAAATTTATCAATCGTTTGGGTTACGGCTATGAACGTATCAACAATACTGATGTGATTGTAAGCTCGGGCTATGGTTTTTGGGGGGTACCGTTTCGGCTAGGCTCGCAAGCGGAACTTTGGGTAATTGATTTGGTCGGTAAAAAATCCTAAAGAGGACTTTAGCGCTTAAAACTGGCTGTAATGAGCGTATCGAGGTTATTGCAGATTATTGCCATGAGAGACTATTGTATAGACGCTGTCTGCATCATCAGTTGTATATTGCTACGAATATCCTCGAGTGACATTTGCTGGTCTTGCTGCAGGCAGTAACTTAAATTATTTAATATAATCCCTGCATACGTATGCCCTTGAAAGTCTAAGTCGCCTGGGCGTCCATGGCGCTTGGCATGCTCAATATAATTTTGTTTGATTAACGCATACATGTCATCATATAAATGAATGTTGGGGGTTTTGATTTGCCAAAAAGCCAGTATGCGTTGTTTTTGCGCATGAATAAACGCCCAAAATTGTTCCAAACACCTTAATAAATTCTCTTGACTGGCGACACTAAAGCGTTCGGTTAAAAACTTCTCATACACTTGGCGAAAATTACTCACCATCTTCTCTGCCAGCGCATCTTTACTGGCGTAATGACGATAAAAGGTTGAGCGATTGATGGCTGCAGTATCTAAAATATCTTGGACAGTGATGGCGCGGTAAGGTTTCTGCTGCAGTAATGCCAGAAAATCTTGCTCGATATGTTGTTCAGTCTTAATGACCCGTAAATCATTTTGGTTCATCGCTTTTTGGTACCCTTACGCGCTTTATCTTATGCTTTATGTCTTAGCCTTTAAATTTTAGCAATCGCATGGATTGCGCAAAATTTTTACAATAAACAACATTATCTACCTAACTGTACCCTTATGCAACATTTATGTTTTATTTGATGCTTAAAAGCTGTTGAGGATGGTTTTATCCTCCGTTGCCGTAAAACCACCGACTTTAGGCGGTGGATATAAGGCAACTCATACACTATAACGCTTGCATAAATTTTGCTAAAATAATTTGCATGAAAACACTCAAGTTACGCATACGAGATAAACACATAAACCAATTAAATCGCCTAAGCGGTTCGGTGAATTTCGTGTGGAATTATGTCAATGCGTTAAGCTACGAGCATCTTAAGCGTACTGGCAAATTCTTTAGTGCTTATGATTTGAACGACTACACCAAAGGTAGCGGTGAGTTACTAGGCTTGCATAGTCAGACTATTCAGGCAATCAATGAAACCCATGCCAAAGCTAGAAAACAATTCAAAAAAGCTAAATTGTCATGGCGAACCAACAACCCAACATCAAAGCGTAAAAGCTTGGGTTGGCTACCATTTAAACAATCTGCCATTAAGCATATTGCCACGCACCAAACAGGCAAAAAGGGCTTAAAATCCACCTTACAGCTTAGTTTAGCCAAAGGACAAAAACTAGTCATTGACCTATGGGACAGCTACAACCTATCGCTTTACCAAATCAACACACTAGAAATCGTCCAAGACAGCCGTAACCGTTGGTATGCCTGTATCACAGTCAAAGACTATCCCAAACAATCATGCGGAACAGGTAGTGTAGGTATTGACTTAGGACTTAAAGACAGTGCTACCGCCTCAAACGGTGACAAGCTAACCATTAAGCAAACGCTAAAATATGCAAAACAATTAGCTATAGCCCAACGCTCACACAACAAAAAACGTATCAAGGCTATCCATGCCAAAATCAAAAACACAAGGCAAGACCTGATACACAAATTCACCACCCAATTAGTCAAAGACAATGCCCTAATCGTGGTCGGTGATGTGAAAACCACCCAATTTAACAGTAAAAAAGGCAAGCTAGCCAAATCGGTTTACGATGCAGGCTGGTTTGAACTCAAACGACAACTGACCTATAAGTGCGAGAACGCAGGTTGTCGTTTTGAAATCGTGAATGAGAAATACACTACCCAAACTTGCTCGTGTTGCGGTCAATTTGACCGCAATAGTCCGAAAGGTAGAGCAGGCTTGCGAATAAGAGAATGGACTTGTGCGAAGTGTGGCACATGGCATGATAGAGATATCAATGCCAGTAAGAACATTCTTGCGGTCGGGCTTGACCGTCTTGTAGAAGGAATCCCCTCACTTTAGGGAGGGGAGGAAGTCAAAATTCGACTTATAATAATCCATCTTATCAAATTGCGTCGTTAATTTATGAGTAAAGCACATGCTAAAAGCTCGGTTCCTGCACTCACGTTAGGGGCAATCGGGGTCGTTTATGGCGATATTGGTACCAGTGTACTGTATTCAGTCAAAGAAGTTTTTAATTCTGGTCATGTCGCCTTTAACGTTGCCAATATCTATGGGGTGCTGTCATTATTTGTGTGGACGATTACCATCATCGTCAGTCTCAAGTACATCTCGTTGGTGCTACGCGCCGACAATAAAGGGGAAGGCGGTCTGATTGCGATGCTCGCTTTGGCATCAAGCGCGGTGAAACATCGCCCAAAATTGCACGCAGTCATCATGACCATGGGGATATTTGGTACCTGCTTGTTTTATGGCGATGGGGTGATTACCCCATCCATCTCGGTGCTATCGGCAGTAGAAGGTTTGACGGTGGTATCGCCACGGCTGCATAGTGTGGTAATTCCTGCTACGCTGACCATTTTGTTCCTGTTGTTTTTTGTGCAAAAATTTGGTACCAAAGGTATTGGTAAACTGTTTGGACCTGTGATGGTGCTGTGGTTTTTGTTGATTGCTGGCATTGGGGTTTATCATATTCAGCACAATGTTGAAATCTTGCGAGCCATCAATCCCATCTATGCTTATCAGTTTGTGATGAACAATCCGACACTCGCCTTTATCATTTTGGGGGCAGTTGTGTTGTGCGTGACAGGCGGTGAAGCCTTGTATGCCGATATGGGGCATTTTGGCAAAAAACCGATTCGTATCGCTTGGTTTTCCATTGTCATGCCCGCCTTGCTGCTCAATTATTTTGGTCAAGGCGCATTTTTACTCGCCAATCCTGATGGCAAATCCAATCCCTTCTTTTTGATGATTCCAGATGCCATGCGTATGCCGATGGTGGTGATGGCAACTTTAGCGACGGTGATTGCGTCACAAGCGCTGATTTCTGGGGTGTTTAGTATCACCAAACAAGCGGTGCAACTGGGCTTTTTACCGCGTATGCGTATTGTGTATACCAATGTCAAAGAAGTGGGTCAGGTCTATATTCCAGCGATTAACTGGGGCTTGTTTATCGCCATTGCGTTTGCTGTGGTGATGTTCAAATCATCGGGTGCGTTAGCCGCCGCTTATGGTATTGCGGTTTGTACGGATATGCTGATTACCACGATATTGACATTCTTTGTGATTCGCTACGCGTGGAAATACCCTTTGCTACTGTGTATTGCCGCGACCTCATTGTTCTTTGTGGTGGATTTCTTGTTTTGGGCGTCAAATCTGCTCAAACTGTTCAAAGGCGGCTGGTTCCCATTGTTGTTAGGGGGCGTCATGTTTGTGCTCATGATAACTTGGCGAGATGGCCGTAATTTGGTGAGAATTGCCCATACCACAAGACAAATTAACTTAAAAAATTTCTTGGATGACTTGTTTGGCAGTTTTACCAATAAACGCTTACAAATAGCCTTGGAGTCGACGCAAGGCAAATTAGAAAAGCTGACCCAAGATATTGAAAACGCGCCGCTTGAGAATATCCAAGAGCTGCAAAATCAGCAAGCGCTGCTGCAGGAGAAAATCTTAATCAACCAGCGCTGCCAAGTGCTGTTTGAAGATATCAAAAAAATCAAAGGCATTGCCGTATTTATGGTCTCTGAAGTCGATATCGTACCCGTGGCGTTGAAACAAAACTTAAAGCACAATAAATGTTTGCATGAGTACAATATCTTTGTCACCGTTAATACCTTAGAAACCCCTTGGGTGGGTCTCAGCAAACGTAGTGAAGTGACCTATTTGGGACACAATTGCTGGAAGGTGGTGCTCAATTTTGGCTTTAAAAATGACCCTGATGTGCCAGATTCGCTCAAACACATTCAGCAATTTAACTTTGATTTCGATCCTGCCAAGGTAAGTTATTTCTTATCCCATGAGGCTGTGGTGGCATCTGGGAGCATCAAAGGTATGGCATTATGGCGTGAAAAATTGTTTGCCCATATGCACCGTAATGCCGGCACCGCGGCTGAGTTTCTAAAACTTCCTAGCAACAATGTGGTAGAAATGGGTGCCAAAGTAGAAATTTAAATGCCCAACTAAAAAGCCATTATCCCTCGATAGTGGCTTTTTTATTCTGCTTTCTTTATTGAAACTTAGTCTGTTTCAAACGCTTGATTCAGCGAGGCTTCAACGGCATCAATCCGTGCTTGGCATACTTTATAGGCATCAATGGACTGCTCTACAATAGTCATCAGTGCGTCAATATTGGGCTCTTGGCTATTTTGCAAGCGCTGTGCATTTGTTTTTAGCACCTCATAGGCGCTTTTAAAATCAGTTGGCTCGGTCATGGTTATTCCTGTTGATTGATAGGTCAGTTTTTTGGGTGTTTAGCATTGACAGTGGCTTGTAGATAGCCATCTTGTAGCTCAATGGTTATGGTTGAATTGGGTTCAACTTGGGCAATCGAAGTCATCACCGTATTGGATGCTAAATCTTTTGATGCTAAGTCATGTGAGGTTAAGCCCTTTGATACTAAGTCTTTTGATGCAAGATGCGAGGTTCTGATAATTGCATAGCCACGGCTTAATACGGTTGACGGATGCTGCAACAATGTCATCTCACGCAGTTGGTTGGTATGTTGACGAGCGGTGGTGATTTGCTGATAAGCAAGTTGGCGAATCTGTACAAATTGGTTGTCCATGGCAAGTTTAGCGGCAGATAATTGTCGCTGCGCTGCCGATTGTATCTTGGTAAGTTGTTGTTCGCTATCATGGCGTGCCTGCAAGATGCTGGATTTAGCAATTTGCTCGATGGTCAAAAAATGTTGTTTGGCAGCCTGGGTAATAGTGAGCAAATGATTGCGAATGCCTGCGATAACCTTGGATGGGGTATCAAAACTTTGATGTGCCACTTCATCTAGCATGACGCGGTCGCGCTCATGACCAATGCCGACCCATACCGGTATCGGCTGCTCTGCCACCAGCGCGGCAAGTTCGTAATCATTGAGATAGGCCAAATCGCCCACCGCGCCACCACCTCGGATAATCACTATCAAGTCGGGCGTGATGGCTTGATTGGCAAGGGTTTTAATACCATGAATCAAGGCTTGGCGGATATCTTGTGGGGCGTGATTGCCTTGAAAAGTGGCGTGCTCATAATGAAAAATACACGCCCCTGTGCTGGCGAGCCTATCGGCATCCGCACGAAAATCGCCTAGCCCTGCAGCTTTTTCAGGGGCGATGACGAGCACATGCTCAATATCAAACGGCATGGGGAGCGATTGATTGAGATCGAGCAGCCCTTCTTCATGTAGTCTGGTTAAAATCGTTTGGTATTGCTTTGCCAAATCGCCTAATGTGTAAGTGGGGTCGATATCGACGATGTTTAGCGAAAAGCCATATTGGGCATGGAACGTGGCTGAGACTTTGAGCAATACATTCAAGCCTCGCTCAAGGCTCATGCCAGTATTTTTTTCAAACTTTGACAGTACTTTGGCTGCTTGACCACGCCACAGCGTGCCGCGGCAGCTGGCGGTGACTTTGCCATCCATATCTTTATCCGCCAATTCAAAATAGTAGTGACCGCCTTTGGCTGACAGACTACGGATTTCAGCTTTCACCCAAACGGTATGGGCAAACGTTTCACTAATCACCAACTGGACAGCGGATAGATAATCACTTAGTGACAATATGGTATCGCTTAATGCCTGTTGCAGTTGGCTATCGCGATCTTGAATGGCTAATTGTTCGCTAAAGTCATAATCGTTTAAGCTATCAACGCTTAAGTTATCAACACTGCCACGCTTTGCAGTTGCTTTATTGTCAGGCTCACCATCGTCAAGCAGCGCCAAAAATACGTCATCAGCCTGATTTAATGAGGTGGTTTGCAAATCCAGTCGTGCGAGCTGATCTTCAATTGATTTGATAACGGTTTTGGAAGCTTTTGCCATGGAGAATTCTTGATAATTAAAAATAAAATTGTAGGCGAAAATGATAACGCTGACAATGTGACATTTGTGATTTAGGTGTGATGTGAATGGGATTCAGTTTGCTCAATCTTTAATTTTAAATATTACATTATATTTTATGATGTAATATTCAGAAGTGGAATATGGGTGCAGAATAATATTGTTTTTGCTTGACGACGCTTTTTTTGTAAAATAGTATGAATGAATTTAACATTATATATTGATTTTTATACATTGAGATGAGGGGTGACCATGATGACTGTTAATTTTCAAAAAAAAAATAAGGTTCAACACAAAACCGTAGCCGTGCTATCGAGTCTAGCGTTATTAGGCGTGAGCCTAGCGGGTTGTTCACGTGCGCCCACCCAGCAAGACCAACAAGCCGCTTCAGGTCAAGCCGCGACGCAATCAAATGCAGGCGCGAGCGATAAAGGCACTATTAAACTGCTCAATGTTTCCTATGACGTCGCTCGTGACTTTTATAAAAGCTACAACCCCATGTTTATCAAAGACTATGAAACCAAAAATAGCGGCAAAACCATCGATATCCAGCAATCGCATGGCGGTTCTAGCAAACAAGCGCTCGCAGTTGCCAACGGTCTGCAAGCGGACGTGGTCAGTATGAATCAAGGCTCAGATGTGGAGCTGTTGGTAAAAAAAGGCTTGGTGGCACAAGATTGGCAAAGCCAATTTCCAAATAAAGCAGTACCCTATACCAGTGCCATCGTGTTTTTGGTGCGTAAAGACAACCCAAAACAAATCAAAGACTGGTCTGATTTGGCAAAACCAGGCGTACAAATCGTACTTGCCAATCCAAAAACCACGGGTAATGGACGCTATGCCTTCTTAGGCGCGTATGGCTACGGCTTACATAGTTTTAATAAAGATGAAAACAAAACCAAAAACTTTGTCAAAGAGTTGCTCAAAAACGTGCCGGTGTATGAAAATGGTGGGCGTGCGGCGACTACCACGTTCTTACAGCGCCAAATTGGCGATGTGTTAGTCACCTTTGAAAATGAAGCCAATCTCGCGGTTAAACAGTTTGGTAAAGGCGATGTGCAAATTGTCTATCCAAGCTACACTATATCAGCAGAAAACCCCGTGGCGATTGTCAAATCAGTGACCGATAAAAAAGGCACCAGCGACGCAGCGAAAGCGTATCTTGATTATTTATGGAGCGAGCCTGCCCAGCAATTGGCGGCAGATTTATACCTGCGCCCAAGCGATGCGGCGGTACTGGCTAAAAATCAAGATAAATTACCCGCGCTTACTACCTTTAGTCCCAATGCCGAATTTGGTAGCTGGACGGATATCATGACCAAATACTTCAAAGATGGGGGTGTCTTTGATCAACTAGCTAGCCCAACGAGCACCATAGCATCGGCACCTGCAGCAAAATAGTTCGCTGTTTTTACCTAACAAAACCAGAGTTCGGCTCTGGTTTTTTATTCTAGCTAAGAATATTTAAAGCGCATAAATATAGTTTGGAAAATCAAAGTGAGATGGTACTATAGCCGTGCTTAAGATTTTGGGTACAGAGCTTTTTGTATCTTTATTTCTGGATTTTTATTTTTGTATGTTTATTATTTTAAATTCTGACGTAGTCTACCGATTATTAGTAAAGGAAGCCCTGCATGGCCAGTATGAGTGCCAACCATCAAGCCGATTTAACATCAACCAATCAGCCTAAAACACCCTTAAAACGCAATAAAAAGCGCCATATCATGCCGTTTTTTAATTTGAGTTTGGGCATTAGTGTGTTGGCATTGTCGATTATCGTGCTGTTGCCATTTGTGGCGATGGTAATGACAGCCGCCGATATTGGCGTGGCAGGCTTTATCAAAACCATTGCCGAGCCGCGCGTCAAGGCGGCGATTGAACTGTCACTAAAAATGTCATTATTTGCGACATTGACCAATTTGGTGTTTGGTACGCTGATTGCATGGGTACTGGTGCGCTATGAGTTTTGGGGAAAGTCGATTTTAAATGCGCTGGTGGATTTGCCCTTTGCTTTGCCAACGGCAGTAATGGGGATTTCGCTAGCAACCTTGTATGCACCCAATGGTTTAATCGGGCAGTTTTTTGCGCCATTTGGCATTAAAATTGCTTTTACCCCTATTGGTATTTGGTTGGCGCTGATTGTGGTAAGTTTGCCGTTTATTGTGCGTGCGGTGCAACCTGTGCTTGCGGAGCTGTCGCCAGAATATGAAGAGGCTGCATCGGTGCTGGGTGCTGGGAGATTGACAACTTTTAGACGGGTCATCTTGCCGGAGTTGTATCCTGCCTTGCTGATGGGCTCAGGCATGATGTTTGCGCGGGCGACGGGCGAGTATGGCTCGGTGATTTTTATTGCGGGTAATTTACCGATGAAATCTGAGATTTTGCCGTTAATCATTATTGGTAAGCTTGAAAGCTTTGATGTGCAAGGCGCTGCCGCGGTTGCTTTGTTTATGTTGATGATTTCTTTTGTGATTTTATTTGCCATTAATGCCTTGCAGTGGCTATTTACCAAACGTATGGGCGGGGCAAGTGCATGATAGATAGCAGCCAATATCCTTACCAAACCCAAGCCGCAACCCGTGAGCCGACATGGCTACGTTATACCTTAATTGGTATTGCGGTGGCGTTTATGACGCTAATGCTAGTGATTCCGCTGCTATCGGTGTTTTATGAAGCCTTAAAATCTGGCTGGCAGTTGTATGTGGCTGCCTTGACCGATCACGAGGCGTTATCCGCTATCAAGCTTACCTTGATTACGGCGCTGATTGTGGTGCCGATTAATACGGTGATTGGGATTGCATTAGCCTGGCTATTGACCCGATTTGATTTTAAAGGTAAACAATTTCTCACCACGCTGCTAGATTTGCCATTTTCAGTGTCGCCTGTGGTCGCAGGCTTGATGTTTGTGGCACTACTGGGCGCCAACACTTGGCTTGGCGGCTGGCTAGAATACTTTGGTTTTCAGGTGATTTTTGCCATTCCCGGTATCGTGCTTGCCACCATGTTTGTGACTTTTCCATTCGTGGCGCGTGAAGTGATTCCGCTGATGCAGTCGCAGGGTAGCAGTGAAGAGCAAGCGGCATTAACACTGGGCGCGTCAGGCTGGCAAATGTTTTGGCGGGTGACGCTGCCTAATATCAAATGGGCATTGCTATACGGTATTATTTTGACCAATGCGCGTGCGATGGGTGAGTTTGGCGCGGTGAGTGTGGTCTCAGGTCATATTCGCGGTGAAACCAATACCATGCCGCTATTAGTTGAGATTGCTTACAATGAATACAACATGACGGCAGCGTTTGCGTTGTCGAGTTTGTTGGCGTTGTTGGCGCTCGTTACCTTAATCGTGCAGCAGGCGTTGACTAAACGTCAGTCTGCCAATGATGAATAACATTGATGCAATTTAAAAAGTAAAAAAAGTTAAGAGAATACCATGAGTATCGAAATCCGTGATATCACTAAACAGTTTGGTCGCTTTACTGCACTACAACCGATTAATTTAACCGTACCGACGGGCAAACTAACCTCGCTCTTGGGACCTTCAGGCTGTGGTAAGACTACCTTACTGCGTATCATCGCAGGGCTTGAACTTGCCGATACGGGGCGTATTTTGTTTGATGGTGAAGATGTGACCGATGTCCCTGTCCAGCAGCGTCATATCGGCTTTATGTTTCAACATTACGCGTTATTTCGCCATATGACCGTGTTTGATAACGTGGCGTTTGGCTTGACCGTCATGCCAAAAAACAAACGCTTAAGCAACGCGGAAATCAGCAAAAAGGTCAATTATCTGCTGGAGCTGGTGCAACTATCCCAAACCGCAAAAAAATACCCGCATCAACTCTCAGGCGGTCAGCGTCAGCGTATCGCATTGGCGCGTGCGTTGGCGGTAGAGCCAAAGCTATTGTTACTCGATGAGCCATTTGGCGCCCTCGATGCCAAGGTGCGTAAAGAATTACGCGCTTGGCTGCGCTCAATTCATCATGAGCTCGGTGTCACCAGTATTTTAGTGACCCATGACCAAGAAGAAGCGGCAGAATTATCCGATGAAATTGTGGTGATGAACCAAGGTCAAATCGTGCAAGTCGGGGATTATGAGACGCTGGTCAATCATCCCTCGAATCATTTTGTTGCCAATTTTCTGCAAGATTCACACGTCGAATATGTGATTTAGCTTAGTTAAATTTAGCCTTAATTAAATTTAGCTTAGTTAAGCAATGTTAAGCAATAAAAAAAGAAGCCGCGTGCTTCTTTTTTTTTGCTAAATGTTGTATAAAAAAAAGGGTATTATCACATACCCTTTTTATCGATGGATTATCGATTGATAAATGAAACCTCACAATGATTATTTTGCAGAGTGACCGGTTAGCTCAACTTTATGTTTTTGATGCTCTTCTAAGCCTTCATAGTACTTACGAAGTACCGCTAACACTTCTGGACGGCTAAAGTTATCAGGCACGTCTTCCCCTTCAGATAAGGCTTTACGCAATTTGGTACCTGAGACTTTGACATGATGGCTGGCATCGTGTGGGCAAGTTTTGGTCGATGCCATCGAGTCACAAGCGTCACACCAGAATGTCCAGTCAATTTTTAACGGTTGGGTGATTAAATCATTCGGTTTGAGCGTATCAAAAATATGCTGCGCATCAAACGCGCCATAGTAATCACCCACGCCTGCATGGTCACGCCCGACAATCAAATGGCTACAACCATAGTTTTGACGGAATAAGGCATGTAATAACGCTTCACGTGGACCGGCATAGCGCATATCCAGTGGATAGCCTGCTTGGATGACCGTGTCTTTACGGAAGTAATGGTCGATTAATGTACCAATGGCTTCTTGGCGTACGTCTGCAGGAATATCCCCAGGTTTTAATGCGCCAAGCAATGAATGAATGAGTACGCCATCACAGATTTCAATGGCGATTTTGGCAAGGTATTCATGTGAGCGGTGCATCGGGTTACGGGTTTGGAAAGCAGCGACGGTTTTCCAGCCATTTTGAGTAAAGATGTCACGGGTTTGTGCCGGAGTGAGGTAGATATCACCATATTTGCTCGGGAATTCGCCTTCGCTTAACACCACCACATCGCCAGCTAGATTGACATCACCTTGTGCCATTACCATGGCAACGCCGGGATGCTCAAGCTCTGTGGTGCCAAAGACGGTTTGGCATTCGTGCGCTTTATCAATGCGGTATTTTTCGCTTAAGGTCAAAATCCCCATGATTTCACCTTGGTATTCCAGCGCAATGTCATCACCTGGGTTTAGCGTATCGGCAGTGGCAGTATCGGTCGATAGGGTAATAGGAATGGGCCAAAATACGCCCGCATTGTCGCCAGTGGTTAAATGCATATTGTCACATACGCTTTGCCAGTCTGCTTGGTTCATAAAACCATCTAGCGGGGTAAAGCCGCCAATACCGAGCATAATCAAATCACCGGCTTCACGGGAGCTGATTTGGATTTTTGGGAGATTTTTGGCTTTTTGCTGGGCAGCGGTTAGCGCATCGCCTTTAAGTAATTTTTCTTTTAATGTGTCACTACCGTGCGGTGGTACTAGTTGGCTTAGAGAATGGAGAGTTGAAGTGGCGCTTTGGCTCATCGGATTTCCTATATTAGCGGGTCAAAATTAACGTGTCAAAAAAACAGACGGTTCAAAAAAATTAAGGTAGCGTATAATAGAATATTGCACTTCGCAATAATAAATGCAGTAACTCGATATATTTATGTAAAAATGGAATTTACTAAAAACCCCTTGGGCATTTATGATAGGCAGGTTAAAATTTCACCCAGTTGAAATGGCTGCAAAAGCTAAAAGTTTTAAATTTAATTTGTAATTAGAATTTGTATTAGTGACATAGGAATCCGCATGTATAAATACAACGCAATTGACCAACAATTGGTAGACGATCGGGTCGAGCAGTTTCGCGACCAAACCCGACGTTTTTTGGCTGGCGAGCTCAGTGAAGAAGCGTACTTGCCATTACGCCTGATGAACGGTCTATATATTCAGCGTCATGCGCCGATGCTTCGCGTGGCGATTCCTTATGGTCTGCTTGCGACGTATCAACTGCGTAAACTTGCCGACATCAGCGAAAAATACGACCGTGGCTATGGTCATATCACCACCCGTACCAATATGCAATTTAACTGGCCAAAATTAGAAGAAGTACCCGATATTTTGGCAGAATTGGCATCGGTACAAATGCATGCGATTCAAACCTCGGGCAACTGTATCCGCAATACCACCACTGACCAGTTTGCCGGTGTGACGGCTGATGAAATCGCCGATCCGCGCCCGTATTGTGAAATCATTCGTCAATGGTCAACGTTTCACCCAGAATTTACCTATTTACCGCGTAAATTTAAAATTGCGGTCATCGGTACTCGGGAAGACCGTGCCGCGACCCAGCTGCATGATATTGGCCTGCATGTGGTCAAAAATGACGCAGGTGACATCGGCTTTGAAGTGATTGTGGGCGGTGGTCTAGGTCGCACCCCTGTGATTGGTAAAGTGATTCGTCCGTTTTTACCGGAACGCCATTTACTCTCTTATTTAGATGCCATCTTACGTATCTACAACCAATACGGTCGCCGTGACAACAAATACAAAGCGCGTATCAAGATTTTGGTTGAAAGTATGGGCGCCGAAGCGTTTTCACGAATCGTGGAAGAAGATTGGGAAAAATACAATAAAGACGGTGCGTTAACACTGACAGCTGAACAAATTGAACACGCCAAAACCTACTTTCCACCGCCAGCGTATCAAACATTTACCCAACAACAATTACAAGCTAGCCAAGACAAACTGTCTGCCCAGTTTGAAGATAGCGAGTTTGTGCGTTGGTTTAACCAAAATACTCGCGAGCATAAAGTCAAAGGCTATCAGGTGGTGATTATCTCACTCAAACACTTTATGCAAGACACGGGCGATATCACCGCCACCCAAATGCGCGTGGTGGCTGATTTGGCGGATAAATACAGCTTTGGTGAAGTGCGCGGCACCCATCATCAAAACTTGGTGCTCACGGACGTCAAACTTGAAGATGTATATGAGGTCTATCAGGTGCTCAAACAATACGACCTTGCCCGCCCAAATATTGGCTTATTGACGGATATTATCTCATGTCCAGGCTTTGACTATTGCTCATTGGCTAATGCCAGTACCTTAAATATCGTTAACCAAGTCAACCAATATTTCCAAGACGCAGACTTTGTCCATGATATTGGTGAAATTCGCCTAAATATGTCAGGCTGTATGAATGCCTGCGCGCATCACCATGTCGCCGATATCGGTATTTTGGGTGTGGATAAAAAAGGCGAGCATTGGTACCAAATCTCGCTGGGTGGTAGATCGGGTCAAAACGCCAAATTAGGCGATATTTTGGGTAAAGCAGTGCCTGTCGATGCGGTTGCGGCGACGGTGGATGATATCCTGCAAGTCTATCTTAAATATCGCCAAGCGGCGGATACCGATTTTGGTAGTGAAACATTTGCCGAGGTGGTCGATCGTATCGGCATTGAGCCATTTAAAGAGTATGTATATCGTGACAAATCAGAACAGCCGGTGGAGGGATAAGCCATGGCACTCATTAACCAAAGCCAAGTGATTGACAATGTAAAGTCCGTGAGCGTGAGTATTCATGAGCAAAAAATCGAGCATATCGACCCATCCCAGTATGCCTCAGATATCACTGAAATTTTGGTGGACTATCGCCCTGCCCAATTTAGCGAGAAAAATCCGCCAAAACCACAGTTAGAAGCGGATGATTTGGTAGCATTATCCAATCGGTTGGGCGATAAAAAACTGGGTATTATTCTATCAGGTGCCAGTGATTATCAGTTTTTGCACCAGGACTTTGTCAAAGTGATGCCGCTATTGTCCGTGATTGTGATTGATTTTCATGGTTTTCGTGATGGACGCGGTTATAGTTTAGCGCAAAAAATCCAACTACACCCCAGTTATAACCCCGCTATAGTGTTGCGCGCTAGTGGTGATATCTTGCCAGATACCTTGCAGCTGCTTACCGAAGTAGGGTTTAGTGAGTTTGATATTGATGACAGTGATTTTAACCCCGGTTGGTTTGATTATTTTGTCGATATCAAACACCGTTATACAGGGCGCAGTGTGACGCAATTACCGATTTTTGCCAATTAATTGTTGGGTGATGCCAAGATTGAGCGAATTTAAGGGTTTGCTTTTTTAATGTTAGCAAGTTGCTACGGTGTCGTTTCTAACTTCTTGTTTCTGCATTTCAAGTTAATTGGTTAATTCTAAATTTTCATAATAATATCATTAAAAATCATTTTTTAAACATCGCATAATTGATTAGCATAGCGTATCCCAATTTTTCACCATAAAACATTAGGAAATCCAATGAGCAATAAATTAAATATCGACCTAGACAAAGCCAACGCAGAATTGAACGGCAAAACCGCAGAGGAAATCATTGCTTGGGCACTGGCACAAGGTAGTAATCCTATCATCACGACCAACTTTCGCCCTTACGAAGTGGTATTATTAGACATGGTTACCAAACAACGTCCTGATATCAAAGTATTGTTCGTGGATTCTGGCTACAACACGGAAGCCACTTACCGCCACGCCCAAGATTTGATTAAACGTCTAAACTTAAATGTGATTACCTACTTGCCGCAACAAACCGCAGCTTGGCGTGATGTCGAATTCAACGGTATACCTAGCGTCAACAACCCAGCGCACGCAAAATTCACTGAGCAAGTCAAACTTGAGCCATTTGGACGTGCGTTAAAAGAAATTGCCCCTGACGTGTGGATTAATGCGATTCGTAAAGACCAAACAGAATTTCGCCAATCGCTTGACGTGTTGTCAGAAAGCAAAGACGGCGTGTTAAAAGTAGCACCATTGTTTCATTGGTCAGAAGATGACCTAGAAGCTTACTTAAAAGCGCATGATTTGCCAAATGAACATGACTACTTTGACCCAACCAAAGTTGAAGAAAACCGTGAATGTGGTCTACACACACAATTATAATTTTTGCTGGGCAGTATGTATGATAATGTTAAGCTGAACTTCGGTTCGGCTTAATTGTTCTTGTCACTATTGTTCTTGTCGCTATCTAATGTTGAGACTGTCTATGAATACCTTACCGCTGTTTTTTAAATTAGAAAATCGCCCTGTACTCGTGGTTGGCGGTGGGGAAGTGGCACTGCGTAAAGCGGATTTGCTCGATAAAGCTGGGGCAACTATCACCTTTGTTGCGCCCAGCTATGAGCCGAGACTCACCGCGCAATTTGGTGATTCTCGTCATCAATTGATTAATGATGTTTATCAGCAAAAATATTTGGATAAACAAACCATCGTCATTGCTTGTACCGATGATGAAACGGTGAATGCACAGATTTTTCATGACTGTGAAGATCGTTTTATCCCAGTCAATGTCGTTGATAATCCACCGCTATGTACCTTTATCTTTCCTGCCATCGTTGACCGCAATCCGATTACCATTGCGGTATCCAGTGCAGGCAAAGCACCGGTGCTGGCAAGACTACTGCGAGCCAAAATCGAAACAGTCGTGCCACCGCAGTATGGCGAATTGGCAGGATTGGCAGGTAAATTTCGCGATAAAGTAAAAGCTGCATTGCCCAATGTGACGGCTAGACGCAAGTTTTGGGAGCAAGCCTTTGAAGGGCAAGTAGCAGAATCGGTATTTGAGGGTAATGCAAATAGCCTAAGCAAAGCTGAAAGCCAGCTTGAAACCCTACTACAGCAGCACGCCAACAACCAGCCGACAGATAAAGCACAGCTTGGTAAGGTGTACATTGTGGGCGCAGGGGCGGGCGACCCCGACTTGCTAACCTTTAAAGCGCTACGATTGATGCAACAAGCGGATGTGGTGTTTTATGATAATTTGGTTTCAGCGCAGATTCTCGATCTATGCAGGCGTGATGCCACCAAAATCTACGTCGGCAAAAAAGCCAGTGATCATGCGGTGGGGCAAGAAAAAATCAATGAGCTACTGGTCGAGCAGGCGCAGCAAGGACAGCGCGTGTTACGTCTCAAAGGTGGCGACCCGTATGTATTTGGGCGGGGCGGCGAAGAAGCCGAGCAATTGGTTGCAGCTGGGATTGATTTTGAAGTCGTGCCTGGCATCACCGCAGCCACTGCGGCGGCAAGCTGCGCCGGTATTCCATTGACTCACCGTGCGTATGCGCACTCTGTCAAGTTTGTCACCGCCTCTCTTAAGACGGATACCATCAATGAAGACTTTGCCAGCTGGCTTGATGATAACCAAACCGTGGTTTTTTATATGGGATTAAAGCAGCTTGATAAATTGACGAGTGGCTTGATTAACGCAGGAAAAAATCCCAGTACGCCGATTGCGATTGTGTCCAATGCCAGCTTGCCCCATCAGCAAGTTTTGACAGGCACGCTTGAGACCATCGTGGCAAAACAAGCTGAGGCAAACTTGCCCGCCCCAGCGATTTTGATTATGGGTAATGTGGTTAAGCTACATCACAGACTTAATAAACGATAG
This sequence comes from Moraxella osloensis, assembly GCF_001553955.1. Lineage (NCBI taxonomy): Bacteria > Pseudomonadati > Pseudomonadota > Gammaproteobacteria > Moraxellales > Moraxellaceae > Faucicola > Faucicola osloensis. The sequence goes on along the minus strand of NZ_CP014234.1, from coordinate 379,401 downwards.
TAATCTTTAACTCATGGGGTATGGCAGTTAAAAAAGCTTGCATAACCACGCGTTCATCACCAATGGTTACCCGATGAGCTTAGGGTTGAAGAAGACATTAGTCCTGATACGTTGACTTCCTCCCCTCCCTATCGTTCGGGGATTCCTGCTCCCAGACGGCCAAGCCCGACCGCAAGAATGTTCCGACTGGCATTGATATCTCTATCATGCCATGTGCCACACGAAGCACATATCCATTCTCTTATTCCAAGCGATTTTCTACCTTTCGGACTATTGGCGGTGATTTCACCGCAACACGAACATCGCTGGGTCGTGTATCTCTCATTCACGATTTCAAAACGGCAACCTGCGTTCTCGCATTTGTAGGTCAGTTGTCGTTTCAGTTCAAACCAGCCTGCATCGTAAACCGATTTGGCGAGTTTGCCTTTTTTACTATTAAATTGATTACTCTGAATATCACCGACCACGATTAGCGCATTATCTTTAACTAATTGGGTGGTGAATTTGTGTATCAGGTCTTGCCTTGTGTTTTTGATTTTGGCATGGATTGCTTTGACACGTTGTTTGTTTTTAGCTCGTTGAGCAATGGCTAAATCTTTGGCATATTTGAGCGTTTGCTTGATGGTGAGTTTGTCACCGCTTGAGGTAGTGGCACTGTCTTTAAGCCCTAAGTCAATGCCTACGCTACCCGTTCCGCATTGTGTCTTGGGGTAGTCTTTGACGGTAATACAGGCATACCAATGACTGCGTGCGTCTTGCACAATCTCGCATGTGTTGATTTGGTATAGGCTAAGGTTGTAGCTGTCCCATAGGTCGATGATTAGCTTTTGCCCTTTGGCTAAACTAAGCTGTAAGGTGGATTTTAAGCCTTTTTTACCTGTTTGGTGTGTGGCGATGTGTTTGATGGCAGATTGTTTAAACGGTAGCCAGCCTAATGATTTACGTTTTGAATTTGGGTTGTTGGTTCGCCATGATAATTTAGCTTTTTTGAATTGTTTTCTAGCTTTGGCATGGGTTTCATTGATTGCCTGAATAGTCTGACTGTGTAAGCCAAGTAGTTCACCGCTACCTTTGGTGTAGTCGTTTAGGTCGTAGGCTGAAAAGAATTTGCCAGTCTTTTGCAGATGCTTGTAACTCAAGTCATTGACGTAGTTCCATACGAAATTGACCGAACCGCTTAGGCGGTTAAGCTTTGCTGTGTGTTTATCTCGTATGCGTAGCTTGAGTGTTTTCATGCAAATTATTTTAGCAAAATTTATGCAAGCGTTATAGTGTACAAGTTGCCTTATATCCACCGCCTAAAGTCGGTGGTTTTACGGCAACGGAGGATAAATCGGCTGAATATAAAAACCCCAGTAACATCACTGGGGCTTTTTTAACTAGTTAATTTAGGTTGACTGTTTAGGTAGCAAGTCTAGATATTAGGCGCTTGGAATCGCCATTAACAGCGCTTGTCTTGCCTCGGTATTGTGTCTAAATTCGCCCAGTAGTGACATACTGCGGGTATCGGATTTTTGTTTCATCACCCCGCGCATCATCATGCACATATGCGCGGCATCCATCACCACCGCCGCGCCTTTTGCCCCTGTCATATCCATCACCGCTTGTGCGATTTGGCGGGTTAGGTTTTCTTGAATTTGCAAACGTCGGGCGTACATATCCACGATACGTGCCATTTTTGACAGTCCAATCACTTTGCCATCGGGCAGATACGCCACATGAGCAACGCCATAAAAAGGCAACATATGATGCTCGCACATCGAATAAAACTCGATATTTTTTACCATGACCAATTCATTATTGTCAGTTGGAAAAATCGCGTTGTTGGTAATTTCGACCAAATCTTGATGATAGCCTTGGGTTAAAAAACTAAAGGCTTTAGCGGCGCGTTCTGGGGTATTAAGTAGTCCTTCACGTGTTAACTCTTCCCCTGTTGATGCAATGAGGGTGCGGTAGGCATCACTGTTTTGTTGGATAATCTCGTCAAAATTTGCAGGCATAGTCATGATAACATTTAAGTTTAAAAAATAGGCATAGCTTAACGCTTTACCACTATTTGTAAAGCGATTTTTGTCACAAACGCCATGAAAATCACTAAATTTGCTTTGTTTAGGTTTTTTGCTAGAATTAACCCCTAATTTTGAGCTATTATAGTGCATATTCGTTCACTGAAAAATAAGGAAAAACCATGCTATTAACAGGGAAGCGTTTCGTTGTTACCGGTATCGCCAGTAAATTATCGATTGCTTGGGGTATCGCAGAAGCGTTACATCGTGAAGGCGCGAGTTTAATTTTGACCTATCCGAATGAAAAAATGAAAAAACGCGTGGATATGGCAGCCGAAACTTTTGGTGCAGAGAAGGTATTGGCGTGTGATGTGGCGTCAGATAGCGAAATCGAAGTGTGTTTTGCCCAAGTTGCTGCACACTGGCCAGATGGCATTGATGGGGTCGTGCATGCCATTGGTTTTGCCCCTGCCGATCAGCTAGATGGTGATTTTACCCAAGTGACCACCCGTGAGGGCTTTGCCATTGCCCATGATATTAGTAGCTACAGCTTTGTGGCGCTTGCTAAAGCCAGCCGTGAGTTGCTGGCAAAACGCCAAGGCTCGCTGTTAACCTTGACGTATGAAGGCAGTATCCATGTGTTGCCAAACTACAATGTCATGGGTCTAGCCAAAGCCAGTCTGGAAGCGAGTATTCGCTACCTTGCAAGCTCTCTGGGCAGCGATGGTATCCGTGTCAATGGGATTTCTGCAGGTCCAATTCGTACTTTGGCGGCCAGTGGCATCAAATCATTTCGTAAAATGCTCGACACCAACGCCAAAATGTCACCGCTACAGCGCAATGTCAATATTGAAGAAGTCGGCAATGCCGCGATGTTCTTGTTATCGCCTTGGGCATCTGGTATCACCGGCGAGATTTTATTTGTCGATGCTGGGTTTAATACCGTGGCACTCTCTGAACAAGTGATGATGCAGGTAGAAGACTAATTGTTAGGCGAGTAGTGGATAAAAGAGCGACCATGGTTGCTCTTTTTTTTACTTGCTGTTTTTTGCTTACTTTTTTTGCTTGATGTTTCGATAGGGATTGCAAAGCCGTCTGGTTAAGCTTACCATTTTTTGTCAGGCTTAACCTGTTTGGCAAGTCAGCTAAAGACTGATAAATGGCGGTATCTAATGATTAATAAATTACCCAAGTGGATTTTATGGGGTGGCTGCGTGCTGGCGTTTAATGCAGGGTGTATCAATAGCACCGCATTAGTCGGCTTCACCCATTTGTCCGCTTCGCATGTAACGGGCAATGTGACGCTATTTGCCACAGCATTGGCGGAACAGCACTACCAGCAGATGGCGATGGTTTGTATCGTGCTGTTATCGTTTTTATTTGGGGCAGTTATCAGTGGCTTTGTGGTGGGTAGTACGGCATTAAAAGAAGGTAAGCGCTATGGCAACGCTCTGTTAATTGAAGCAAGTTTATTAATCGTCAGTTTGATTTTATTTAGCTACCAGTCGTTTTGGGGGCAGGTGTTTGCCGCCATGGCTTGCGGCTTGCAAAATTCAATGGTCGCGACCTATAGCGGTGCGGTGATTCGTACCACCCATTTGACAGGATTGACCTCAGATATGGGCTCAGCCTTGGGTAATTGGCTGGCTGGCAGACCAATTAATAAAAAGATGTTCGTGTTTCAAGCGATGATATGGTATAGCTTTTGCGGGGGCGGGGTAGTAGGTGCTTTGGGCTATATCCACTACAAATACATGACATTGATGCTACCTATTGTGATTGTGTTATCGTCAGCGCTGGCTTATCAAGTATATTTATTAACCCGTAAAAAAACGGCTAAGTAGCAACTTAGCCGTTTTTTATCTTATTCTTATTCTTCATCTTCGAATTTTTTCGCCTCATGTAACATATCAAGTAGCGATTCATCAGAGCCCTTAGAGGTAGGCGTGCTCGCATTATCTTGGTTAATGTCGGTACGATTGATGCCTTCCATCGCTTCATTGGCAACATCAGATTGGGCATTGTCTAATTGAGATTTGTCGGTAGGGTTAGTGTTGTCAGTCATGGTCGTCTCCTTATTGTTTTCTCTTATACAGTTTTTTTCTTTTATATGTGTTTTCTGTTATACGTTAGACCTAATAAGCTTAATATTATAAGTAAACCAAATGGCTTACAACATTTAAAGATGAAACGTAACCAAAAATATACTCATGAGTGACGTAGGGATAAGTTTATCACTTTGTTAGCTATATATTACTTGCTTTGGATTGCATACTTTGTATTGCATAAAAGCTTAGTGAGTTACAGAGGTTGATAGATTGCAGGCGACATTGGGTGTCGTGACTGTGGCAATTCGGGCGATTTTTTCATTGAGCGGTGATGGTGAGGTGTTTTTTTGCTGTATAATTTTTTGAGCGACCCACTCACTATCTATAAAAATTTTCGAGTATTTACTGCATGCTAACGATTATACAAAGCAATAAAGTCGATAAGCTATTTGACCATTTGTTAAACGCCTACAAAAATCCCAGTTATCAAAGCTCAATTTTTGAGCCATTTCAGGTGATTGTGCCATCTAAAGTCATGGGGGAGTGGTTAAAAAAACAAGTCGCAGATAAGGCAGGCATCAGTACCTTAGTGACTACTGAATTTTGGGGTCGCTATTTTTTGGGACTGATGCAGCGGGTTTTAAGAACCTATGCGCGCATCTCGGAAGACGACGATATATTAGACGTGCCAGAAGTGGCAATGCTGTCCAAAAACGTTATGCAGTGGCAAATCTTTGGCTATTTAAACCAGTACCGACAAGCCATTGTTGAGCAGCCGCAACATCCGCTTTATCCATTTTTATCCCCGTTGGTTGAAGACAAAGAAGCAGATAGCCCAAATGCGACTGGTTTTGCACCTGATACACCCGCCACCATTTACAGTTTAAGCTGGGCGAATAACCAATCGCTACTGTCTAATGACGTGATTAGCCAATCTGCTGAATTGCAAACCCAAGATCAACGCATTTGGCAGCTAGCCAGTGATATGGCAAATATGCTCAATCGCTATATGACCTATCGTCCGCAGTGGCTTACTCATTGGGGGCAAGACAAGCCTGTGGCGGTGAGTGACATGATTGCCAAAAAAGATGCGCTGCATAACCGCTTAAACGGGCGGGATGCGTCCAACGCCATTGACACACCTGACTGGCTTGTTGAGCACTACGAACAGTTAGAAGCCGCTCAGCGATTTTTATGGCGACAGCTGTTTGATGATGACTACCAGTTTCGCGAGCAGCTCCATCAGCAGTTTTGGCAGGCATTAAACCATTCAGAGACCCGTATCCGCAACATCAGTCGTAGCAAATTACCAAAACACGTATTTTTATTTACTTTGCAGCAGTTACCACCGACAGAGTTACTGGACTTACAACGCTTAGGGGTACTTACCGACGTCACGATTTTACACTTTAACCCATCAGAGCAATTTTGGGCAGATATCGTCGATAAAAATTGGCTCATGCAGATGCAAATGGAAGACGATGCCAGCAAGCATGACGCTTGGTATCTAAAAGATTATGGTCATACCTTGTTGTCACGGTTTGGTAAACAGTCGCGTGAAGTGTTTGCCATGCTCGCAAGCTTATCGGGTAATGAATATGAACATGTACTGTGGCAAGATGATTTTGATAACACGCCGCCCAATACGTTACTGGAATTTATCCAACATGACATCTTAATGCTAGAAGAAGTCGCCACCACCGCCAAAATCAATGACATGCTTAAACTGGTGAAAGGTGAGGAAGCAAAGGCAGCAAAAGCAGCGAGTGAAGATAACCGCCAAAACCTCTTGCAGCAAACCCAGCTTTTACAGCAGCAGCTTGCCAATATTCAAAGTAATGGGCTTAAAGATATCGAATCTACGCTCGGTCTATACAAAGCCATCAAAGACAAACTCAAGCAAGAATCCAACAAGCAACTTGAAAACGTGGAAAAATGGCGACCCAAACCCCTTGATACCAGTATTGCCATTCATGTCTGTCATAGCATGGTGCGCCAGCTTGAAGTGCTACGCAGTATGATTATCGGGTGGCTAAATTATAGCGATATGCAAGCCACGCCAGCGCAGATTCCCACCGATCCTTGGGATAGACGAGCGTTGTCAGATATTTTGGTATTATTGCCCGACATCGAAACCCACCAAAACATCATCGAAGCCACGTTCCCCAAACATGTGGGCGGCGATGGCTATCAGTTGCCCGCCAAGGTGACAGGCGTGGTGGCAAAAGATATCAACCTGCTTTGGCAAGCGATTACAGGTTATTACACGCTGCTTAATCGGGCAGGCGCTCGGTTTCAGCGTAGCGAAGTATTTGATTGGTTAATGCTAGCGCCACTATATGAAAGCTTTGGGCTTAATTTGGAGCAGATGACCCGTGCTTGTGAATTGCTGACTCAGGCAGGATTTATTCGCGGGTTTGACGAGCGGCATTTGCAGCAAACCTTAAGTGCCGCCGATGATGATTATCGATACACCTTTGCTTATGCGCTTGAGCGCTTGGTCGCTGGCGTGATGATGCCCAAAGCCACGGTGGTCAGTTTTGGGGAGTATACCAATAGCTTTGGCGTGGTAGAGAAATTTGTACCACTGACAAACTTGACCATGGCAGATGCCGACATCGTCGCTGTGCTGTGTGATATTTATCAAACGTTGGATGACAATCGTCACTTAGGTAATGACGTCAAAACCCTGCCTGACTGGCTAACCCAAATCGAAAAGCTGATTCAGCAAAAATTTAGCCGATTTAATCAAACCAATGCGTGGCGCGCCATTTTTGCCGCACAAAATGACCTAAAAGAAAATATCGAAGCCAATAGCAAATACCTCGCTACGGTAACAAGCAAAACCGCAAAGAATCCCAACCCACCTACCGAGCCAGTGCAGCAAATTGACACCGAGAATTTGCCACTTAAACTCACTTTTGTACTCGAAAATATCGCCCAATCGATTATCAATCAGCAAGTAAGTGCCGAGCCGTCTGGCGTGATTACTTTTGCCCGTATCGGTTCAGTGCGCAGCTTGCCGTATAAGTTGGTGGTGATGCTCAATTTAAATTTATCTGAGTTTCCAAAGCAAGAACAGCAAAACCGTTATAATTTGATGCAGGCAGGGTTGCCGATTCGCGGTGACCGATTTCGAGAAGATGACGATTTAGGCGCGTTTTTGGACGCGCTGCTGTGCGCCAAGCAAGCCTGCTGGATATTTTATAATGGTAAAAGTACCACAGATACCCACGAGCATTTACCTGCCAGTCCCGTACAGGAATTACTCGACTTTTTGCAAAACCGAATGGCAAGTGATGACGCTATTGTTGATCCCAATAACGACCAAAATAGCCTAAGCAATGATTTTCAAAATCCCTCAAATTCCCAGTTAACCAACTTTGAACAATGGGTGAAAGCGTATTTGGTCACCCATCATGCCGCCTTGCCATTTGATAAAAGTTATTTTGAATTGCCGCCAACTGAACATAGCAGCGAGCATAAAGATAAAGGTATTCAAAGTCCTGAGCAAAGTCCCAAGCAAATTAATGACGAGGGGTTATCCGCTGATTTACAACAAACCACAGCCAGACTAAACCAGCAAATCAAGCTGTCAAAAACTGCCCTGTACCCACCTGCCAAAATTTGGCACAATCTTTATACAGCGCTGCAAGATAAAAACGCTACCTCCACTCAGCCAATCGTGCAAGTCTGGGATACAAAGCAGCTAACTAACTGGCTATCGCAGTGGCAACGACTAAAACAGCGTTTGTCCAACCTACCTGAACAGCCGCAGCAGCATTATGTCAACTTGAGCAAAATCGTTGGCAACCTAGCCGACCCTGCCAAAGCCTTTGTCAAAGCACAAAACATTGCTATCCCTGCCCAAGGTGACAATTATAGTGGTGGCAATGATAACGAGTTTGAATCGTTAACCTTGGATGCGTTAGATGGTTGGTTGTTGCGTAAATCTTTGTTAGATGCTTTTTTTGCCCAAGCCTTGTCCGATAAGGGCGATAATACCCATAATACTCACAATATTCATAACAACGAGATGAAACTGGCAGCAAACGCGCAAACATCAGTCGCTCAGCAATCAATCAACATCGCTATCAATGAGTTATTACCAGCCGGGGTGAACCGCTATCAATCGTTGCAGCAAAATCAGCAACAACTCAAAAAAGATTTGCAGGACTTTGTTCATCACTTAAAAACAATTAGCCAACAGCTCGAGGCTACTGAGACAAAGTTGTTAGGGAATTTTTATTCAGACAAATTTGGGGCTTTAAATGTACAAAACACCGATGAAGTCGTCCACTGGGTGGCAACGGCGTTAACCCCCTGTGAAGAGCAGCGAATCGCCATTAGCGCCTTGGCGCTGGATAAACAAGCGGGACTGATGGACAGTAAAGAAAGCTGGGTCATCACTGCCAACCTGCCATTATATAAACCGTATCAATCAATTGAAGATAAGGTTGCAGCAGCTGCCAATCCCAGCTATTGGTTAAATTATTTGCCAACCTCTGGCAAAGAAAAATACCTGTTGCAATTTTGGCTCCATCATTTATGTTGGCAAGTGCTGCGCCGCACCACGGCTCAACAAGCACAGCTGAATGATGGCTTTTCGCTGTGGCAGTTTAGCAATAAAAAAACCGTGTATCTACCTGCCATCCCTTGTGAGCAAGCCTGTGGTTATTTGCAGGATATTGTGATGGTGTATCAACTCATCGATAGTGTTGTAACCATTGTACCGCCCGCTTTTTGCCTGTCATTTTTACAAAAACAACAAAAGCAGCCAGAGGCACCAGCCAGCCAGCATCTAGGTGATTGGCTAAAAGACAGTAGTTTTAATTTTGTGGATGTGAACCAGTTTGATTATCCGATTTGGCAGCATTTAATTGGCGACTATAAACCATCGGTGGTTATTGGGTTTGCACAGACGTTGGGCGCGCTGATTTATGAGCCTATGTTATCTATGGTCAAAGAATTGCACCAACTCATTGAAGCATGACATGCATTTTTATCAAAGAAATCTTATGAAACACGATATTCATACCCCAAGCATAAAAGTAAGTAGTGAAACAAATATCGAGGCAAACATCGAAACAAATACTCAAACAAACATCGACGAAGCACGCATTAAAGAAGATGCTGAACCTTTACTACCTCCTGCGGTCACTTTGCCATTGACGGGGCGTCATTTGATTGAAGCCTCAGCAGGCACAGGCAAAACATGGACGTTGACGGGCGTGATGTTGCGACTAATCGTGCAAGCCGGGCAGCCGTGTGAAAAAATTATCGCCACGACCTTTACGCGAAGTGCCGCCGCCGAAATGCGCCAGCGGATTCGTGAGCGTTTGCAAGATTTTTATCAATTGCTGCAAATGATTAATCATTCTACATTTACACCGTTAAACGACAGCGATTTGGATAGCAGCAAAGCTATCGCCGTGCAAAAATATGCACATTTTATTGCGCAGGTACAAGCGCTTGCGGCACAAAAAAATTTACTGGGTAAGTACCAAGACCCTATCAATAAACACTTAATCGAGTGGGTCGCCAAACAAGTCTTTGGTTTGCCGGTAGATGTAACCCCAGCAGCAAGCGCAAAAGTAAGCACAAAAGCAAGCCCGAAAGCAAGCGTAAGCACCCCAAAGCCAGCCGCTGATGATAGTGAAAACACCCATAAGCCTGCCAAAAACACCGTCAATTTTCGTATCGCACTGCAGCGCACCACATTGGCGCTCAACCAGCTTGATCGCTTATTTGTCAGCACCCTCGATAGTTTGTGTCAAAAGTGGCTAAGAGAATACAGTAGCGAAACGGGGTTTTCTGCAGAGGTGCAAATCAGTAATGATGTTAGCGGCATCATCAAGGGTATGATTCATGACCAACTTAGGGCATTTATGGCGCAGGTCAATGCCAATATGCCTGAATTGTACCCGATGATGTTTGACAATAACGTGTTTTTACCGGTTGCTGATTACTACGAGGCGGTCAATCGTGCACTGAATTTTTATACCGCTGACATCGATACTGTACCATTGACAGCGTTCGATACTACCGCTATCAAGGCACTGATGCAGTCGATTGCAGATGATAATGATAGTGGGTTTGAGGCATATTTTGATAGTGACTTTCGTAAAGCACAAGGGTTTAGTGCTAGCAATAAACTTCATAAACACTTTAACGAAATTAAAAATCTGCAAAATTTACTCAGCACGGGTGACATTACCAATGTCTTTGCTATGTATAAGGTTGGCAATATAGTCAAGGTGCTAGATGGCATTGAAGATTTATACGTCAACGATAAAGGCTTTAATAGCAAAAAAGAACAGCAAAGCGCTACATTCAAATCCTTTGATATCGTAGACAACATTTGGCAGCTTATCCAACAAACGCAAGCCTTGCAAGACTACTTTAAACAAGTAAATTTTTACTTTACCCAGTTTATTAGCCGTTACGTGCGTACTCACCTACCAAAACGACTAGAATCACAGCGGCTAACGACCTTTGCCTTACAATTGGCGCGGTTAAATGATGCGTTATCAGGCAAAAAAGGTCAATCGTTAGCGCGTTATATTCGCCATCAGTATCCTATTGCCTTAATTGACGAATCGCAAGATATCAACACCGAACAAGCTTTACTGATTCAAAGGGTTTATTTACAAGACTTTGAGCCAGAGACAGCAGATAAAGCAGAAAAATCAAATGGAAAAAAATATCACACCCCATCGCAGTTTTTGCTGTTGGTAGGCGATCCCAAACAGGCAATTTATGGCTTTCGTGGCGGGGACGTACAAAATTACACCACGCTAAAAAAACTATTTCCGGAAAAGCCTAAGTCACTGAGCCAAAACCATCGCTCATCGGCAGCACTGATTGATAGCCTCAATCACTGGTATGGCGTTGGCAAGCAAGATATTGACCCAAATCAAGCCGACCAGCTGCCTACTGTCAACCAACAGCCGTATTTTATGGGGCGTGAAATTTATTATCGCAAAATCTCTGCCACGCGCCAAACCGCAGAGCTGGTTGCCGGTAATACAGCGGAAAATGAAGCTACTAGCTTACCTGCGTTCAATCATATTGCTATCGAATATAAAGCGCCCTATAGTCAGCAAGTGGTGGCAGTAGCCGAGAATGGCGCTACCTCAAATGACACCGCATCCCCGAATAACACTGACTCCTCGACTGACATCATCTCATCAAGTGATGAAAGAACGGTGGATTATGCCGATGCGATTGCCGCGCAAATTTTTGATTTATTTGATGATAGCAAGCCATTACGCTACCAAACTCGTGGCTTGACGCTGAGTGATATTTGTGTGTTGGCAGTCAAAAACAGTGAACTTCATACCATCGAGAAACGCTTACATCATCATGACATTGCGACGGTCAGAGGCGGTAATCAAAGTGTCTTTGGCGATAGCATGAGTGTTGATTTGATGACCTTACAAAGCGTGCTGTTGACGCCATTTAGCGAATCAAAATTAAAATCCTTGATGTTGTCTAGTTTTTTTCAGCTGACCCTTGAACAAATCAACCAGTTGTATGATGCGCTTAATCAAACTAACGCCCAAGCGGCGCAAGGACAAGCTCACTCTGATCCTCAAGCTCATCAAGCGTCAACAAACACCAGTTTGGCTGAGATTCAGCAATTGGTATTGACCGCCAGCGAATTGTGGCAGAAACACAGTTTTTTGGTGGCTATAGAGTGGCTGCTCAATCAACCGCTTACTTTACCCAGCCAAATCACACTCAATTTTTGGCAGCGCCTCGCCAAACATCCAAATGGCGAGCGATTGCTCATCGATCTGCGCCAGTTGTTAGATATTATCAGCGATCAGTTCAATGGACAGGTAGGCGAGCATCAACTGTTTGAGTGGTTCTGCGCCCAAGTGCAACAGCAGCCTAAAGAAGATTGGTCAACGCAGCAGCGCTTGCCATCTGATGAAGGGGTGCAACTGATGACGGTTCACGCCTCTAAAGGCTTGGAGTTTCCGATAGTATTTGTGGTTGGGTTTACCGGGGAGAGTAAAGCCAAGTTTTATGGTGCGCCGTTATATCTGTATGGTATACAAACCACCCATCAAGCAGCGCCCCAATTCACTCAAAAATTGACGCAAAACAATGATAACCCGCTATTAAGCCGCCGATTGACCGCGTTGCCCAGCCAAATAGCCGATAACAATCCAATCAATTCAATCAATTATGTCGCTATTGAAGACCAATCTGCCTACGAGGAACGATTGCGATTATTGTACGTTGCCCTTACCCGTGCAAAAGAACAAGTGTATCTTGTGACTGTCGCCAAAAAATCTGCAGTGAAAAATTCTGCTTTGGCGCCTTTTATGGACGATTTGGCAAAATTTGCTGTCAAAGAAACGTTGACTAAAACGACCCATATTATAGATTCAAATAGCCTAAGCAAATACTATGACTCAAAGCTAAAATTTACACCCAAAACAAATAGGCAAAATGAGCAAAACGCTACGGTCGCTAAGATTGATTACGATGAAATCATCAAAGTCATCACCATCGATACCTTTAAGGGATGGGCGAATACCAGTTTTACCGCATTGTCTCGTTATATTGACCATGCCAGCGTTGACACAGTGGTCAATGCCGAAGACAGGCAAGATGATGATATTTTGTCAGCGGCGCAAACTAACGTATTGACTATCGCCAATAACAGGCTATCGGGGGAGCCAAGTAACGAGGTCAACTCAATTAGATTTAACTTTGAAAAAGGCACAAACCCAGGGACTTTTTTACATAGTATCTTAGAAGACATCGCCAATAACTACAATGAAACCCCTGAGTTGGCGGTTCCACAGCAAGATGCCAGAGCAGACAAGTTAAAACGCTGGTCAGTCATGGTGGATCGCACGTTAAGACGCTACCAAATGCCGAGCAATTATTTTTCTACAAAAGAAAGTAGTGCAGGGCAGTATGGCAACTGGCATGATATCAACATCGATGATTTGCAGCCGGATTATATCGCGTTGGTGGATTGGCTAGATGACATCATCCATACGCCGTTAGCCGCTTCGGCAGTCCCGCTGGTCAATATCAAACACAACCAAAAAGTTGCTGAATTAGGGTTTAATTTACGCTTAAACCAGCATTTGTCATTTAGCGACTTAAACGCGTTGTTTCACCAATTTGATATCCCACTACAATTGCAAAGCCAAGAAGTCAACACCATGGTTTGGCAGTATCTTAAAGGGGAGATTGACTTGGTGTATCAGCACGGCACACAGTTTTTTATCGTCGATTATAAAAGCAATTATCTTGGCAATGATTTCGACAGTTATAACCCAGCGGCATTATATGATGCGATGACCACGCATAGTTATTGGTTGCAAGCAAGCATCTACCAAGTAGCGCTGCATCGCTATCTCAAGCTGCGACTACCCAATTATGATATCAATACCCATTTGGGTGCGGTCGAATATGCCTTTTTACGCGGCATGTCACCCAAGCATGCTACCCGTGGCAAGCTAGTAAAACAGTTTGATAGTGCCTTTATCTTGGCACTCGATGATATGTTCGGCTATCCCAATGGCAATTAAAATTAACCATCACGCATAAAGAATTTATTATGAAAACAAATACGACTGAGCCAACCGCTATAATTGAAGAAACTGCCAAATTAACCCAATTAGCCAGTTTTATTCAATACCGCAAGCAGCAAAAATCACAGTTAACTAACACAGAAACCAATAAAAATAGCCTAAGCAAAGAAACTCAAAATAACGATGAAGAAGCAAAAGAAAAACCGAAAATCTTGCAAATTTTTGATGAGCTCAATAACCAACTATCAGAAGGTCATACCGTATACGAGATGACAGTCAACAATGAGGAAGAAAAATCACTCATTGCAGCGTTGACGACCAATAACTGGGCAAGCGTAATAGGCGCGAAGGGGGATGAGTTATACAACCATGACACCAATACACCTATCATTATTCAAAAGCTCACCCAACCAGATGATGAAGTTTCTGCAACAGAAAATAAATACCTGGTCTGGCTACATCGGCAATGGCATGCAGAACAATCGTTAGCCAAGCAGTTGATGAAAATTGCCCATAGAAAAGTGGCGGCGTTTAGTGGTATATCATCATCACAGGACATCGATAATGGTTTGGCGCCCAATGCGATGCAGCAACTCGCCATCGACAAGTCGAGTCAACACGCACTGAGTATTATTATCGGTGGACCTGGCACCGGTAAAACTTTTACCGTGGCTAAACTGGTAACCACGCTGCAAAAGGGGCATGAGCATAAAAGAAAACAGGACCCTAATTTACCGCCTTTATCTATCACCTTGACGGCACCCACAGGGAAGGCGGCGCAGCGTATGCAACAATCTTTGCAAAAAAGTTTGCAGGATGAAGAAATCACTTTGGACAATGCAAAAACCTTACATCGGCTGTTGGGTATTGGTCGTGATGGCATACCACGCTATCACGCCAAAAATCCATTACCCGATGATTTGATTATTGTAGATGAAGCGTCCATGCTAGGGCTTGAGCTTGCCAGTCAGTTGGTTGATGCTATCAAACCCACGGGTCGGCTGATTTTGTTGGGTGATGCCAATCAGCTGGCGGCAGTAGATGCGGGGTCGGTTCTATCAGACTTATGTGCGGTGAAGCGTTTGCAGCCTTATATCACTGAGTTGACGGAGTCAAAACGCTTTGATTCAAATTCAGTTGTCGGTCAGTTTGCGCTCGCCATTCAGCAAAATTTGCCTGCACCTAAAAAAATAAAACTCATCCAGCGATTATTACAACCCATTGATTTACAAGCAATTAAGCCGTCTCAAAGTGAAAATACAACCGACTTGGTTGCTAAAAAACAGCAAACAAAGCAGCAAACAGCCCATATTCCTTTTTACCAAATTGATGCGTCTTCGAGTTTGCCTGCTGTTTTCAACCAATTAGCGAAACCTTACCATCCATTTTTTGCGCTTATGCAGCAATGGTACAGCCAGCCCGTCAATATTTTTGAAGCAGATAATCGAAAAGAATTGTTTGAGGTATTTGATAGTTACCGCATTCTGTGTGCAGGTCATCAAGGACAATTGGGCACCCAATCAATCAACCAAAAGATGAGCCTAGCTTTTACCGAGTTTTCCAAAATTACGCGAACCAAAGCTTACTTTTATCACGGTTTACCGATTATCATCCAAAACAATGATTATCAGTTGGGGTTATTCAATGGCGATATTGCGATTTGTCTGTTGTACCAAGGGCAGTTATACGCGTGTTTTGCAGAAAAAGTGATACCCATTCAGCGATTGAGCCGTGAAAGTTGTGACTATGCATATGCGATGACCATTCATAAGTCACAAGGCTCAGAGTTTCATACGGTCGCCATTTGTATTGATAAAGCGCATACAAGGCTACTAAGCCAAGCGCTGATTTATACAGCGGTGACGCGCAGTAAATCCGCCTTATCCATATATAGCGCTAAAGAAAATTTTGAGTTAGCTGTGACGCAAAAAGCGGTGCGACAAACTGGCTTACAACTACAATTTGATCATCTTAACAACACGCCATAAAAGATAGGTCATAAAAAGAGACATTATAAAAAGATATCTTCTAAAAAAACACGCCATAAAAAAAGGTATCCAACGATACCTTTTTATTTATGACAAGCAGTTTTACACATTTTTTAACGCATAAATCCCTGGCATATGGCGTAGATACCCGTGATAGTCCATACCGCAGCCATACACATAGCGATCCGCCACATCTAGACCGACAAAATCGACTTTAAACTCTTGTACTTTTCGGTCATGGAGTTTATTTAGTAGCACACAGGTGCGGATAGATTTTGGATTTTCTTTTGCCAGCTCGTCCACCACCGCTTTTAGGGTAATGCCTTCATCAAAAATATCATCAATCAATAAAATATCTTCACCCGCCAAATCAATTTCAGGTTTGAATTTCCATTCAAGTTCATTGGTGCCTTGGTTGTTGCGATAGCGGGTAGCATGGATATAGTACATACGATGATAAAAAGTAAACTGGGTAAGTAGTTGACCTGCTGGAATCAACCCACCATTCATCACCACCATCACAATGGGATTTTGACCTGCATAGTGCAGGTTGACACTGGCTGCCAAACGCTCGTAAGCACTACTCACTTCAAAGCTACTGATAAGACATTCAGAATTGCGTAGCGCTTCTTCGATTTGCTGATTGCTAAGTTGATTCATGCTGGACCTATTAATTTAAAAAAATAAGTGGGCTATTGTAACGCAGTTTTAGCCAATTGAATAATAACGGTTAGCAATACCTAATTGTTAAATATTAACGCTTGGTAATGTTTGGTAAAACGTTCAAGCGATTCTTGTGGCATTTGTGGGATTAAACGGCGTAGCGCGATATCAATGACTTTGACGATGATGCCATCGGTCACTGGAATCGCCGCGCGTTTGAGCATATTTAAATTGAGTGTTTTGGTAAAATCAACCAAAAAATGCTGCAAACAGGCTTTGGTTAGCTCGCTAAATAAGCGAATCAAATTTTGCTGCTCTTCAAGCCCTTTACCCGCTTGGACGTTTTGTATGGTAGTCAGTAAACTCTTTGCCAGCTCGTCAGTGAGTGGCACTGAGATACGACGTTCACCCGATTGGGTATTTTTTAACACTTTTTGGTCAAAAAAATCGAAGCTAGGTAACACATCTTCATTTTTTGTAGGGCTTAATAGTGTGTTAATGAGTTTATCGCTAGTTGCTTCAATGGTTGCTGCGGTTTTAATCAAATGCGCTTTTCGTTCTGAATCATCGGGTAGCGATTCGATTAATTTAATCAGTAGCGCATCCATCAGCTCTTTACTGGTCAACTGGGTGATTTTATCGCGATAAACATCATAACGTTCGCTGCTTTTGCTACCAATCAGCTCATACGCCTTATCAATGGTAGCGCTCAATTCTACGGAAGGGGTAAACCCAAAATAATAGCTCATAATATTTTTTCGTTATCCAATGATTTCTTCAGGGTAATCAATCACTACCCAGCCATTTTCTATCCAGTCACAAATTATATCAGTTTCGACATCAGCTGCTTGCAAAATTTGCTCATCGACGGATTCGCCATTGGCGAGCCGAATGAGGAGTGTTTGCGCGTTAGCGGGCATATCATCCGAATCAATAACACAGCCATTGACATAAATTTTTGCTTGAGTTTGTGAATCCGCTTGGGTTTGGGTAAAGATAATGCGGCTAGACATATCTTGCCTGATGACCGCACCCGCTGCCAAGGCGCTTTGTATCTCATCAATATCGGCATACGTGTCAGGGAGCATCAGCTCATATTGCCGTTTGCTTACCGTTTCGCTAATCGCTTGAGTGATTATTTCATCGCCAAGTTCAGAGTTTAGTAGCGCTATCAGCTGCGCTTTGATATCTTGAATGCTGGCTATCGACAGCTCGCCTGCAACTGCGGGGGGTTGGTTGATTTTGAGGGGAATGGCTAAATCATCAAAATGGGTAGCGACATCCGCCAAACTATCGAGCAGCTGTAAAGGAGTAGGGCGCCTAAAGCCAAAGGAAAAAGTCAAACAATCCTCAACGGCGACCCCGTAATGGGAGAGATTGGTCGGCACATATAGCACATCGCCTGGCTCAAGCACCTCATCAAATATCAGCTCGCCCATCTCATTCATCAAACGAATCGGTTGACCTGCTTCAAATTGGGTGGTTTGGTCGCAATATTTGCCCAATTGCCAATGGCGTTTGCCGTACCCTTGCGCCAAAAAGACATCGTAATTGTCATAATGCTTGCCAACGCTGCCACCTGATGGTGCATACGACACCATGATGTCATCACGTTGCCACTGCGCAATAAAATCAAACGCATGCCATAGGTTGCCAAGCGCTGGCGACCATTGTTCCATATTTTGCACCAGCACTGTCCAATGTTTTGGCAGTTTTTGAAAATCTTTGGCGGTAAGAGGGCTGGTTTTAAGTGACCATTGCTGGTTATTTTCACTGATGAGTCGGGCAGTGGCGTCTTCATCTTGGGCAAGACCGATGATATCGTCTGGCTCAAACATGCCCACCAATTGCGGCAAGCCCTGCTTGATTAGCAGTGGTTTTTTTTGCCAGTACTCGCTCAAAAATTGTTCGGGGCTGATATCGCTAGGCAAACAAAAATGCTGGGTCATATTTTTTCGTTCAGTGGGGATATGTAACGCGCATTATAGCAAAGGCAGTCTATCAAAACCCTATAATAAAATTTTTTTCACCAAAGTGTAAAAAAGGCGTAAAAATATGAAACATATTGAACTGGAAAGTTTCATATTTTTGGTTGTATTGGCTGTACCGCTCGTATATAGTCAATATTCACAAGGAAGTAATCACAGCAAAGTTAGGCGAGCAATATTTGATTGACTCGTTGGTTATACCACAACAAAGGAATGTTCTATGACAGCTATTTTAAATCAACACGAAAACTACCTACAAGCCGACCAAGCTTATGGTTTTCCCTTGCTTATCAAAAATTTATTGTCTCGCGCCAAAGTGGTTTCTGGTGACAAAAAAATCCATTACGCCGACAAAACCAGTTACACCTATCATGAGTTTTTCAAACGTGTCAATCGCTTAGCCAATGTCTTAAAAGGCTTAAATCTACAAAAAGGCGATGTGGTTGCAGTCATGGATTGGGATACACACCGTTATTTGGAGTGTTATTTTGCCATCCCGATGTGTGGCTATATCTTGCAAACCGTCAATGTGCGTTTGTCAGAAGACAAAGTGCTATATACCATCAATCATGCCAAACCAAAAGCGCTACTGTTAAATTCAGAATTTTCGCCGATGATCAAAAGCCATACCCAAGATGCGCCATCAATCGAGCATGTGATTTGGTTGGATGATAACAACATGCCAATGCCCCCATACGCCCAAGGCGAATATGAAGCCATGCTCGCACAAGCCAGCGATGAGTACGAGTTTGAAGATTTTGATGAAAATACCATTGCCACAACCTTCTATACCAGCGGTACAACAGGCAATCCCAAAGGCGTATTTTTTAGCCATCGTCAAATCGTCCTGCATACGCTCGTTGTCGCAATTGGCTGTGCGCTGAATGTCGAAGGTCAAGGGGTGCGCTATTCAGATGTCTATATGCCAATGACACCGATGTTTCATGTGCATGCTTGGGGGTTTCCATTTGTCGCAACCATGCTAGGGCTGGAGCAAATCTATCCAGGTCGCTATGTGCCTTCCACCATGGTTGACTTGGTAAAAAAACACAAAGTCACCACCACCCATGGCGTGCCAACGATTTTGCAAATGCTACTGGGTGAAATCAACAAACGCCAAGAAAAATTCAACGGCTTAAAAATGGTCGTCGGTGGCTCTAAACTCAATCAAGGACTTGCCAAAATGGCTGTAGCCAGCGGCATCGAAGTGTCTACGGGTTATGGTATGTCAGAGACTTGTCCGATTATCAGCATTGTCAGCTTTGATGAAACATTCCAACACATGAGCGAAGAACAACAAATTGAGCATCGCTGCTTGTCTGGCTCACCGGTGCCATTGGTCGATTTGCAAATCTGGCATAACGGCAAACGTATGCCAAACGATGGCACATCCACAGGCGAAATCGTGGTGCGTTCACCTTGGTTGACGCAGAGTTACTACAAAAATCAGGACGCAGGCAACGAGCTGTGGGAGGGCGGTTATCTGCACACCCAAGACATCGGTTGGATGGACGCAAAAGGCAATGTCAAAATCACCGACCGGCTAAAAGATGTCATCAAATCGGGGGGCGAATGGATATCTTCGCTTGAAGTAGAAACCATCATGTCATTACACCCAAGCGTTGCCGACATTGCTGTGATTGCGATTCCTGATGCGCGCTGGGGTGAGCGTCCGATGGCATTGATTGTGCTCAAACCCGATCATCAAGACACCAAAGCTGAAGACATCATCGCGATTGCGCAGCAAGCGTATGAGCGCGGTCATTTGCCAAAATATGGTATTCCGCAGGATGTGAAATTCATCGCTGAATTGCCAAAAACCAGCGTGGGTAAAATTGATAAAAAAGTCATCCGCGATCAATACGCCCAAGGGTTATTTGCTTAGACTATTTTTCTCAATGTTGACAGGATAAAAACAGCGTAAAAGTAAAAAAAGGTAGAATTTTTTCTACCTTTTTTATCAAGCCAGCAATCCATCAAACCATTAACCGTTGATTGACCTTTGCCATCGGTAACGGATACTGTCGGGCTTTGGCAATATCGCGTGCCACTATATTGACCTCATTGACATCAATTTTGTGCCAGTTGGGACGCTTGCAAGCAGATTTTTCTATCAAATTGGCGTCAACTAGCGCATCCATGACTTTATCCGCCACATCTAGGGTAGAATTGGCTTTCACATTTTCTGCCACCGCATAACGCAGCTTGGCAAACACCTGCAAATCCGCGACGCGCACAGTAATATCATCACTTGGTACTTGCTGCCCACCATATAGTGCATTATCTCCCGCTTGTGCAGTTCGAAAACTTGGCAAAAATTCACTGACATAATCTATGGCGTTTTGCGTGCGCTGTTTTAGTGCGTTTGGCTCCCAGCCGTTTTCAATATAACTTAGATATTGCGGATTAATAGGCGGTTGGCTGCTTTGTTGTGTGGCTTCGGTCAAACCATCATTAAATAAGGTGATGTTTTCGGTCATGCCATGCAGCTGAAAAAACCCGTCTGGATAAGGGGTAAACTGCGCCATGCCATTGGGGGTGCCACGCTCACCATGAAAAATAATCTCAGGCAAACGCCCCTTATAATCACGCCATTCACTGATATAAGAAGCTTTAAATTCTACCATGCGCTTGATATGCACGCCTGCTTTGTCATCAATAATACCGGTTCTAAACCCGCAAGCATTGACCACAAAATCAGCATAGATATGCTGCAGCTTGCCATGCTCATCGGTAAAAGACACTTGCCAGCCATCGCTATGACGTTTTAAATCATCCACTTGGGCATTTAGATGTACTTGAGCGCGCTGTAGGCGCTGCAATTGTAAAAAAGCACTGGCAGAGAGTCTAAAAATATTCCAGCCGAATTCTTGCACCGCAATGATGGGATATTGCAGTTTTTCCAAATCCATCACTTTAAGAGCCGCCACAACCCACTCATCCGTGGTGGTCGGAATGTCTTTAGCTGCTAATTGAATCAGCTGTTGAATTTGCGGCTTGTCATACACTCGGTAATAATCTTGAACTTTGCCCAACACTTGGTTGCTAGGGTCAGCATCAACCAATGATTGATAGTAAGCCGTTAACATATCAAGACGTGGCAGTAAGTCAGTGGCGGTATTGTTATCGCGTTTTGGCACCGTGATGAGGGTGGGGCGCACATCGATACTCTCTGGATACAACTTGGCAATATCAATACATTGACGCATCAACATGCGGCAATCTTCATCACTGATTTCGCGGTACAGATTGCCACCTGCATGCAGATGACACATGGGCGGGGCGTTGATAAGGCTGGCATTTTTTTCAATCAGATGCACATGGATGCCCGCCATTGCCAGCCGTATAGCAATCGTAGAACCTGCTGAACCACCGCCAATCACTGCTACAGTCGGTGATTGCGTACTTGAATTAACGTACATAATTTTGCCCTTATGCGTTGCCCAAAATGAAGAAATAAATTGTAGCGGAAAATTATCTAGTTACTGTGACATTTATGCAGTCATTGTCGCTTTTGTTGTTAATGAATTTTACCTCATATTATATTTATATTAGCGTGAGTCGCTGATTATTGAAAAGCTCAACCATTTATTAGCCAGCAAAGGCTATATTAAAAACAGATACGTTAAAAAGGGCATGCTTATTTTTTATGATAAATACAGTCGCTGCCAAAACAGTTTAAAGTGGTAACATACACAGCGAAAGCGAGTTAGCCATAAATTATTTAACATAATATACATTATGCGAAATAAAAGCTATAGGCGTCAAAAACGAGATGTATGGCACAGTGATTAATTTAATGATGAAATGACAATTAGCAGCAAAACCATTTGCATTTATCAATCAATAATGAGTAGTATGCTCACTCAATTATTTATTTATCGTTTGTTTGTTTATCATTAAAATCGCCAAGGATTTATCATGATTGGATTTATTGCCCGTCACAGTACGATTTTTATGCCATTGTTTGGTGTGATTGGATTTATATTTCCTGACTTGTCGCATTTTGTCCTTGGGCTGCTGCCGCAGATTTTATTTTTCTTGATGTTTTTTACTTTGTTGGGCATTGACCAAACCCAGCTAATTAGACGCATGACGACCCAATACGTTTGGGGTTTTGCTATATTCCAAAGTGCGCTGATGAGCTTAGGTATGACCTTGATTGCTTATTTGCTAGGTGTCCGCGGTGATTTGTTATTGGCTATCGCGGGTCTGTCAGCCACCGCGCCGCTATTTGGTACGGGCGCTATTGTGAATGCAGTTGGTTTTGATGCACTGCTAGCCATGGCAAAAACCATCACAGCCACGTTGGTCATGCCGGTGAGCTTACTGGTGATATTGTGGTTACTTGGCAGCAAGGACGCCCATTTAGACTTTGTCCTGTATATTAAGCGGTTGTTGATTTACATTATCGCTCCCATGATTTTGGCGGTCGCGGCACGGCAATACATTCCCCGTGATACGCTCAATACTTATTATCCAAAAATTGCCAAGTTTAACATTATTCTACTGATGATGTTTCCGCTTGGATTGATGTCGGGCTTTAGACATACCTTTGACACCAATCCCATGCAGGCGTTAAGCTTGTTTGGTTTGGGCACTGCCTTATCGTTAGTATTTTACTTTTCTGCTTATTTTTTATACCGCCGCTTTGGCTATGAAAATGCCATTATCTCTGCGCTGGCTTGCGGTGGCCGCAATGTGTTATTGGCGTATACCATCACCACGCCGTTTATGGGTGCGATGTTTTTACCGCTGATTGGCGCGTACCAGTTGCCTTCATTTTGCTTGCCATTGTTGGGTAAAAAAATGGTCAAATGGCATACTATCGACAGCCAAGCCAGCCTAAAATAATGCTGATGTTTAATATGATATGGGAAGTCAAACATGATGCATAACCGTGCTGATTATCGGCTATATTTGGTCACAGATCGCAATTGTCTGCAACAGCAAACGCTTGAACAAGCTGTTGAACAAGCGATATTGGGCGGCGTGACATTGGTGCAGCTTCGAGAAAAAGCGATTGCTAGCAAAGAGTTCTATGAGCGCGCGCTGCGTATCAAAGCGATTTGCCACCACTATAACGTGCCATTACTGATTAATGACCGTGTCGATATAGCTCTCGCAGTTGTGGCAGATGGGGTGCATATCGGTCAAAGTGATTTGCCGTGTGGCGTGGTTCGGCAAATTTTAGGCAAAGATAAAATCATTGGGGTTTCCGCGCGCACCGCCCAGCAAGCCATCCAAGCGCAAGCAGACGGCGCAGACTATCTGGGCGTTGGCGCGATGTTTGCCACATCCACCAAACAAGATGCCCAAACAGTTACCATAGCGAGCTTAACGCAAATACGGCAAGCGGTAACGCTTCCGATTGTCGCCATTGGTGGTATCAATCACACCACCCTGCCCGCCTTACAACAAGCACTGCAAGCTGCCGAAACGTCCACTGATGGTGTGATTGACGGCGTGGCAGTCGTTTCTGCAATTTTGGGGCAAAAAGATGTCAAACTCGCCAGTGAACAGCTTAAAAAAATGATAAAAATCAAATAAATCAATCACTTAGATTTTTATCAGCCGTAGCTGACTATCAAAACGCCTTGCTTGCTGGGTAATAGGGTCAATAAACGCGATGGATTTTGCCAACAGTTGCAAAGGCTTCGTAAAATCGCTACTGCTTTGGGGCTTGACAGTATTAACAGTGGGATAAAAATTGTCATGTAACAGCGGCATACCTAAACTTGCCATATGCACCCGCAACTGGTGTTTTTTGCCCGTCACCGGGGTTAATCGGTATAAACTAAACGCCCCGTTATTTTTAATCAATTCAATCATAGTGTGCGCATTGGGCTCACCTGCCACCGTCTTGGTTAAAAAAAACGGCTCGCCACGCTCAAGTCTGGAATGGATGTGAATGGGATAACATAAATCGCTACGAGTCGGTGCTATGGCGTGGTAAGTTTTGTGTATGTGTCTATCGGCAAACAGCGCATGATAGTAAGCGCGGCTACTTGGATTGACCGATAATAACATCACGCCTGCCGTGTCCTTATCCAACCGATGCAAGGGTGAAATATCATTCACGGCTAACTGCTGTAAGTCTGGATGATTTCTTAATTTGGCTAGTAGGGTTTGGCTGACATAGTGACCTGACGGTGTAACGGGTAAAAAATGCGGTTTATCGACCACCAGCAGATGTTCATCCAAATGAAGAATGTTAGGCTCAAATGGAATGATAGGCTCATTTTCAACCTGCCTATAGTACAAGATGGTTTGCCCTGCCAAATAGGGCGAATCGTGTTTGAGCGGCTCACCATGCTCAAGGCTAATTAAACCGCTGTCAAATCGTCGTTGCCAGTTTGCCAAACTAATATGAGAAAAATGCGCTGCCAAATAATCGATAAGCCGCCCACCCATAAACGACTTATCATGGGGTAAATATAACTTACTGGGTTTTATGCCACGCTCTATCATATTAACTCTATCATCTTAAAAAACCACTTTATCGATGTCGTTTTACTTTACGCCTATTTATTGGGTTAACAACAGCTGCACAGTTATCGCATGATTAATGCTTAACACATCATTGGGCAGCAAAACATCATGTCGGTTGATGGGTTGACCGTTTCGGGTAATGTTGATATTGGGGTCAATCTCATCAATCAGCAGCTGTCCTTGAGATTCGACAATCGCAAAATACACGCCACTTGCAGGCTTTAGGTCATTGGCGGCAAATAGACGTAAGGCATGCGCGATTTGCGCCTCACGACTGGCAAACACAATCGGAAACTCGCGTACTTTTTGTTGGCGCTCCCCTAGCCCATCCACAGTTTTTATGGTCAAAACAATCTGCTGTAGATTTTGGTTCAACTGTGGCAGTTTGCTTTGCGCTTGGCGTGGCGCAGTACTAGCAGTACTAAAGGGCGGGCTTGCTACGATATGATGATTTGAGTTTGGCTGTGCCTGAGTCAGGAATTTAACACCCAGTTTAATCTCATTGCTAAATACCTCACCTTTTTGCAAGCGTGCGATATCAGTTGGCTTGGCTGGCACTTTGGCTTTTAACCCAAATTGCGCTTCGTCGGACAAAGTCACCCCAATTGTGGCAAGCTTGGGTTTTAATACTTCATAACCGTAAGATACCAAATCAATGGCATCATGCGGGGTATTAGTGGGTTCATGGGCATGATTAAAACTGCTAAATAACTGCTCCACCATCGCGGTTGTCAGTCCATCATTAGATTTTAAGGTGATTTGAGTGATCACTTGGGATTTATCCACCAATTGTTTCGCCGCTGCCATAATCGCATCGGTCAATAAATCTTGATACGGCTTGGCGGATGTTTGGATGTTTGGCAACACAGTGACCATCGGCTTGGGCGCAGCTGTTGGCGTTTGAATTGGCGCTTGCACCCTCGTAGGTTGTGGCTTATGTGGTGCAGGCTCAGTATTCACCATCGGCGGCTGCATCGGCGCAACTGCGGGTACTGGGTTGGGGTTTGAAGGCGGTATGGCTGATTGCTGGTTCGGCATGGTAACCTGTTGCACAGGCGTTTGATACGCTTGAGCAGGCTGCGGTTGTGGCGAAACAGGTTGGGTTGGATGCTGCGGCGCTACCGGTATCGGGGCTGAAGGCGCTGGTTGCCCGATAGGCTCAGGCAAGGTGATTGGTGCGCGTTCAGGGTAGAATCCCACCTCGGATTTTTCTTCAGCAAAACGTGGAATCAGTCGCCCTAACACACTTCTATATAGACTGGGGTTTTCGTCTTCGTCATCTAGCGCATAGCCGTCAAGCCGTTGAATCAGCAAAATGACCGAATTATCTGCTTGGCTGGCTATGTCGTCGTCATCCGCTGTTTGGGGGGTATGGGTTTTAATCGGCAAAATATGAATATCAGGCATGGTGTATTTGAGCGATTGGGTAAATTGTCGGTAGCTTTCTGCCATTTTCTTATTGGCAGTGATATCAAAACTCGTCGGCACGGAGAGCTGAACACTCACCCGTTGTAAGTCATCAATGGCGGTGGTGTATAGGCTAAAGAAAATTTCCATTTCATCAAACACATCGCTTGGGTGTTTGTCGTCAATGATAAACCGGTGATTGGTAGTGATGTAAGCCATAATTTACTCTTAATGGTTAACTTTTTTATTAATGGGTTTGTGTTTTTTTCACAGCTTGCGTAGTATCAGTGGCTGGACTAGCCACTAAATCCGCCAGCGGTTTGTCGTTGGTAGGATGGCTAATCGCTGAGCTTTGATACATCTGTTTGGCTAATATCATGCCTGCCTGTACCGCTCGGTTAATGCCATCGCGAGGGTCATCGACCAAGCCATTTTTAGTCCAGTTACGTTCAACCAATACCGCTACTGCTTTATCCCATTTGCCATTTTTATCTTTTAGCCCATAGACAAACCATTTATACGGACGAGCATAACACGCCACCGATGGCTGAGCTTTGCCTGCGCGAATGTCCGCATTGTTACACAGATTTGCCACCATACTGGCGGTGACATTCGGGGTATAAAAGCTGCGACCGTTTTGGCGGGTTGGGTAGTTAAAGCCGGGTGTGCCTGTTTTGCCCACTATCACGCCCTGTGTCCAGGCACAGCTACCAATCGCTTGGTTACAAGCAGCAAAAGCTGTGCCATTGCCGCCGCCCAAGCCTGTGCCTGCTAGCAGCGTACCTGATAATAAATTGAGCGCACCACGAGCGTCAGATTGGTTGATGCCCAGTGGCGTGGCGCCGAGTTGGCTGGTAGCTGTGGTCAATGTCTCTTGACTTTGGGCATCGCCTCGCCAGGCTTTAGGGCGCAGTGGAATTTGATTGACACCCCACAAATCCTCAATTAAATGCACGCCACGACGCTGGGTCGCGCCATTATCAGCAATCAGCAGATTGGCAAACATATCCGACACACCCAGTACCGAGGTTTTGGCATTACCTGCGCCAAACACTTGGTTCATGCTGGCATTGAGCATATCGCCCCCTTGACGACACGCCCCGTTCATACGTCCGCCATTGGCTTTGACACAGCTTGCCACTTGGCTTTCGGTAAATTGTAATTGCTTGGTGGTGTAATCTTGCTTGCCATCGGTGAGCAGTACGCCTGAAAAATAGCGGCTTTGTAGCATCGGGTCGCTATTATAGGCTTTACCAAACAATAAATCTTTAAACCCACAATTCACGCCCCCTTTATCGGCACAATTCACACTCCAGCCCATGTCATCACTGGCTTTTTTAAAGGCGGGCATACCTGGGCAAACGCCTTGTCGGTCACGTTGCAATGACATCGCACTGGTGGTACGGTGACAATATAAAAAGTTCGCCACTTTTTCGGTAGAGGAGCTTGCCATCACTTGTTTGAGATATTGCGCTTCAGGGGTTTGCATATTTTTAAACCGTGGATTGGCGCGTACCAGTGCCAATGCTTGTACGGTTTTAACGGTCGAACCTGGGTACACGGTTTGGTATAACGCATGGTTCATGAGGTTTTGCTTGCTCCAGTCTTTTTTCCACAGTATCGGGCAACCTGTGGGCTTAATCGTGGTATCGCCATTATCGACACGGTAGCAGTTGGAGTCAGCGCTAGCAAGGGCAAGCACGCCTTGGGTTTTGACATCAATCACCGCGATACCGATACTGCGTACCAAGGCGTTCTCATACATGCCATCCGCGACGTTTTGCAACGCAGGCGACAGCACGCTATTACAGTCCGCGGCATTGGGATTATTGGTAACACAATCGGCTACTTGCTGGGCGGTGGTCTGTACGGCGGGATCCAGGGTTAACGCCATGTTGTAGCCGATTTTGATATCTGAGCCATCGACATTGATACTATTGATTGGCGGTGCCGTGAGTTTTTGCCACCAGCTGCGTTGATCATTTTTTTGTTGGTAGCTTTGATAAGCGTCCAATAACTGGCGGTCAAAATACCTGGCGTGGATGTTGGACAATTCGCTATACATCAACCCTAGGTTGGTCGGCAAAGCAACCTCGGTTTTGCTGGTGGAGGCAATCCGTTTTGTCGGGTCTTGCGTGGGTTTGTCTTGGAGGGTTTGCAGCACGCCATTGGCTTGGTTCTGAATATCGTTTTTGGTTTTAGTAAAAGCATTGTTGGAGTCAGATGCTGGTGCATTGGGTAAAGTCGCCGCCCCTGTCAATGATTTCGCCAACAAGGATTTGACTGACACCGGAATCAATCTAGGGTTGTTACAAAGCTGGGTTAATGGGTCAACGTCACCTGTGTCAGTCATGGTATTGCTACGATTATCGACGTACAGGTAGCCTGTTTGATTGTCCGCCGTTTTGGCGGTTTTGATATACACACAGCCCGGCAGCCCATACCAAGGGTTGGTTTGGGTGAGCCAATTGGTTGGCATATGGGCGACATTGGGGTCGTTTTGATTGCGGCGATTGGGCTGTTGTTCTCGCCATTGTAGTTGCAACAATCGCTCCGGGCTAGCAAGCGTTTTTAGCGCAAAGGCTAACGCGTCTTCGTTGATATGTTGCTCACAGGCTTGTTGCCAAAGGCTGGCAGTTTGCAGTTGGTATTGGTTGGCTAGACGTTTTTGCTGATACAAGCTGAGCAGACTTTGATTGACGCGGTTGATACTGTCGGTAAAACGGGCTTGGTTTTTTGGCTGAGTTAAATCGCACGTTTTGGCAGGCGTGGCATTGACCGAACTTGATAGATTAGCGTTTGCACTTTGGGTATTAGTATTTTGGCTGTTGGCTTGGTTGACCACATCCGCCATACCCAGGTTATCGACGACAAGTGACACGGCGTTTTCGTTCGCCTCTGCATTGTAGGTGGTATTTGAGGCGGTTAAGGGCGAGAGATACCACGCCACCCAGCCGATAAGACCGACAACAAACACCACCAAAATCACTTGTAAGTTGGTCAAAATGGTTTTGTAAAGCGCTTGAGAAACCCGAAAACTGGCAGGACGGCTGTCATCTTTAATTGTTTTGGCTTTTTTAGACGAGTTGCTAGGCATCGCAGTTTCGCGATCATCTAAGGCATTGATACTATCAGTCGGTGATGGATTGTCCAAATCTATGTTTTGGACAGTTTCTAACTTGCCACTGTTCATAGTTTCTTGACTGTTTTCGTCTTTCGGGGGTTGGTTTTCGGTCATTACCTTAATCCGTGTAAATCAATTATTGAAAATACTTCATTGAAGTATTAAAATACATTAACATATTTTTAGAAAAACCATGTTGCACTTTATTGAAACACCGCTTTTTACCAAGCAAATTAAAGATTTAACAGACGATGATAATTATCGAGATTTGCAAGAGGATTTAATAAAAAATCCCCAGCAAGGCGACCTAGTTCAAGGTACAGGCGGTGTTCGTAAAACTCGTTGGTCGTCATCATCTTCTACTGGTAAAAGCGGTGGTATGCGTATCATTTACTATTATATAGAGGAGTCGGGCAAGTTTTTTATGTTATTGGCTTACCCAAAATCAAAAAAAGTCACACTATCTGCCGCAGAAAAAGCAAATTTGCGTAAATTCACAAACGCTATCAAACAGGTACTACACAATGAGCAATGAATTTTATGATGATTTATCATTATCTCTTTCTCAAGCATTAAGCATTGCCAAAGGCGAAGCCGAGCCAAGCCGTGTTTTTAGTTATGAGTTGCCAGATATTAAGGCAATCCGAGCTAAAACAGGACTAACACAGGCACAATTCGCCGATAAGTTAAATATAAGTTCTCGCACGTTACAAAATTGGGAGCAAGGTACAAGACACCCTACAGGGGCAACGATTACGCTCATGCGGCTTTTGGAAAAAAAGCCAGAACTGATTACGTTAGCTTAATTAAATTTATCAAAATAACTTTCGTCAATTTCAAAGGATGATGTTATTTTTTCAATTACAGCAATCTTGTTTCGTAACATATGTTTTTGGTGCTTCAATTACCCCATCTACTCCACCATCACCGACTTGACCGTTATGGAAAATTTCGACTTCACCGCCACGTGCTTTAGCGACACTTTTAATTAAATCTATGGCAAATTTTTCAAAGGCAGTTGGGTGCGGTTGTTTTAATTTAAGCAATAATTCAACATCAAGATTTTGGTTTTTATTGTGCAATAAATCTTGTTGAGGTATAGCCACAAAGTTCCCCTATTCCCTAATCATCAACTTCGGCTGAAACAGCGCCAAACTGAGCATAATACTATTGAGCCATAAATTACTGGTGCCATAACTTAAAAAAGGCAACGTCACCCCCGTGAGCGGTAAAATTCCCAAATTCCCCGAAATGGTGACAAGTGCCTGAAACACCGTAATCACCACCCACAGCAAAATCACCCACGCCAGCAAAAAATAACCGCCCGATAACAGCCGTGATTTCATCTGCTCACTGGCAAACGCCATCTGCTGACGGGCAATGAGCGCAAGCCAAGCAAAATACACCATCATCAGCCCCACACTGGCCCCGATACCCACCACTGCCATCACCGAGGTAATGGTATAGTCACTTTGCATCTGTAGCGGTACGCCTTGACAGCCCGACAAATGGCTGTTTGTTAAGTGATAACCACACCACGGAATATCGCCAAACCCATAGCCAATCATCGGCACACTATCGCGAAACCAATGCAAAATCGCCATCTGATCGTTGCTCGCCACAAACGGATTGACCCACGCATTGACCCGCTCGGCAGTACGCGCATCAAATCCGCTTAAATTCACCAACACCATCATCAGCAAAAGCAAAATCGCGGTACTCGACAATACGCCCAAAATATAACCCCGCCCGCCCATTTGGAAAATCTTGTTAGATAGCGCCACGCCCACCAAAAAGGTAAACAAAAACAAAAATACCAGCATGGTGCCTTTTTCATTGGCAATACCCAGTGCGATAAATGGTAACACCACCGAAAAAGCAAGCAGCAGGGTCATTTTTTTGGAGCGAAAAAACAGATGATTAATCAAACCGCGTTGGTTAATCGCCAAAAACACGCCCAAAAACACCATCAGCCAAATCTTTGACAATTCAGCGACTTTCGCACTGTCACTGTGAATCAACACTGCCAAGCCCAGATAGCCCACCGCAAAGGCAAGTAGCCACACACGCGCTTTAGTCATCGCCGATTTGACATTGCCCCAGCTGCTGTGTAGTAAGTTATTGGCAATGAGAGTTTTAAGCCCCCAACTAACCAAACTGCTAATCGGGCGAGCCAGGCTAATAAACACAAAACACCAAAACAAATCTTTGAAATGATTGAGAAAAATATAACGCAGTGACAGATAACTACGGGTGCTTAAATCAAATAAAATCATCAAGCCAAAGGTGGCAAAGCCTACAAACAACGGATAAATCCACGCGGATGACAGCATGGTACGGTTGTCGGGGAATTTTTCCATCAACCGACGCATGGGTGAAAAAATCGTTAACACACTTAGTAGCACGCCGACGCAAAACAGCACGACCCCCACCATCATCGGCAATATCACTGTATGGCTAACACCTGCAATAACCAGTCCCCACACAGTGATGGCTATCGGTAACACTTCCAGCCAATGCTTACGCCGCGACAGCCATAGCAAGCCCCACGTTACCCACGACCAAACAAACACCTGAGTGAGCATCCCCAAATGCGTAGGCGTGCCAATTAACGGCAGTAAATTGTTCGCTTGCAGGGCTTTTTGTTGGTTGTTATTGGCGTCATAGATACTGGCGACATCGTTTGCCGATTGATTTAACAGTTTGGCAATGGCAGGCTGATTGCTAAACAGGCGATTGTAGGCAAAACGTCGATTGCCATCGGCAACCGCAAGCAATGACACCGCAAAATTGGCTTGGTCGGCGGGGGATAATTTATCGGTTTTTACCGCCATTAGCTTGTCTAAACTATCGAGTTGCCCGCTAGCATTAAGGTTTAGCCAGTCTTGGCGATTGCTGAGTTTATCGCCCCCCAAATTCACTTCGGTTTCATTTTCAACCAGCTCGGTTTGGCGTTGCTGTTTGCCTTGGGCTTGCCATGCGGCCGCTAAAGCTTGTTGGGTTTTGGCAAAATGTTGCTTTGCCTCACTGATTAATTGTGTGGGCTGACTGGCTTGGGGGCAGGCTTGAGTCATGCCATAGTTGCGGTCATTACGGTTGTCATACAGATTAGTAATGACATTGTCGCCACAATATTTGCTGAGCAGTTGCGGTTTGGCTATGCCTTCGGTATAGCTGGTGAGTTCGAGTTGATAACGCTGCAGTTTGGGCGAATGGGCATAATCTGCCAGTAAAAATGCGCCAATTAACAGGAGCCATACCACCGCCAAAATCATGATTTCGCTCAATGTTTGCGCTTTGGCGTTGGGTTTTTTGCTGGCTTTTGTACGACTCACTATGTTTAGCATGGGGTTTTCCAAATTGATTAACTTTTTTTATTGTTATCCCTGTTTAAAAAATTAATTGGGGTCATACAACACCACCGTGCGCGCGATTAAATCATGCAGCGTTTGTTTACGGGCGGTAAACCACATCAAAAAACCAAATGGCAGCAAAATCAGTTTGAGCGTTTCTCGAATCAGCGCATGGAAAAAATTAAGCCGTTGACCCTGCATACCAAACACCCACATACCCATAATCACCTTGCCCACCGTTGCTTGTCGTCCCAAACAGGTCAATAACGTCATATAAAACAAATAAAATCCATACGCTATCAAGGCAAGCGTTTGATCGCTAAACCCGCGAATGCCAAGCTGCGGTAAAATCTGCGGCAACAATAATTGATAAGCCAATCCCAATAATAAACTCACTAACGCTAAATCAAATAGATACGCCAATGCACGGCGCACAAAACCTGCATACAGCATGGTATAAGCAGGCTTACGAGTCTGCAGCGCGGTCGAAGGCAGTTGACTGACTGCAGGAGCGACATGATGATTTGCGTAGTCAGTGGGTTGTGCGGGTGGATTTGACGCCTGAGCAATATCAGGCTGTGCATAATTAGGCTGTTCATAATTAGGGTTAGGCTGGGCATAGATTGGTTGAGCAGGATGCTGCATGGGTTGACTCGCCTGAACAGATGGCATATCGGTCGGTTGATAATTGCCTGCAGATGGATTTGGCGTATAACTTTGCCAAGTAGAATGTTCGGGCTGGGTCACCTGAGAGGTCTGAGGCGCGTCATAGGCATTATAGGCACTTGGCGGCTGAGTATGATTATCAGATTGTTGCGCAAACTGACGACTGCCACAATTTGGGCACATAACCGCAGTTTTTGGTAATTTTTGACCACATTGTTGGCAGACAATAATCATAGATGTTTACTACCCTATTTTCATATTTTTAATTTGATAAACTAATTTGACGATCCAACCACCCAGTTGTAGGGCGGCAAGCACTCAGCGGGCACGGGATTTGCGCCGCTACTGTTTTGCTGGTCGATAATGGCTAATACTTTCTCGGCGATGGGTACCAATTCTGGATAGGTTTGCGGATAATTTAACATGTTTTGGCAACGTTTTTGTTGATTGTCCGTGGTATAAAACTGCGCCAATAAAGACCCCACTGCGCCTTTGTCATCACCCGCTTGCAGTGCCATTGCCGATGCCAATTCAATCATATAAGTATTGGGGTATTTGCTGCTATCACGCGGCGTTTGTAGCGCATAAAGCAAAAAAGATTTGCTATAAGGATAGTTATTTTTAAATAAATAATAAGCAAAATTGGCGACATATTCGCCTTGATTGGGGTTGTTTTTGACCGCTTGCGCTTGAAGATAAACGGCGGCTTTTGGGTCTTTTTTACGCCAGTAATAGCTTTTTGCCGCTTCATTGAGTTGTTTGGCAAGTGTTTTATTTATCGGCTGCTGTTTAAAATAGCCCATATCCGCGTTACGAAAGGCTTCAAGCGAGTATTGCTTTGTCGCATTGATATCTTGGCTATAGCCCAATTCTTGCAGCTGTTTGAGCGATGGCTCGGCAAACTCACCCACCTTGACTACGTTATCAAAAAACTCAGGGCTAATACCGAGCGTGTCTTGGTATAGCTTGGCTACGCTAGCTTGCGATGAGGAAGAAAAAAAGCCATTGTGCGCTTTAAGCGCTTGCGTCATAGTGGCTTTTGCAGTCGGCAGCGATTTGATGATGGCAGTGTAACTATTTGGGCTTTTGGGTTTTTTTTGTGGATTGTCATCGCTACTTGCCGCTTTGGTATAATCAGACTGATTGCTAGTGGCGGATTGTGATGTTGTGGGTGTTGAGGCGGATTTTAATGTTGATACGCCATAGCCACCGATTGCCACTAGGCCAGCAATTAGGGCAGCAATCATCGCTATCAGCCACCCTTTAGAGGGCTTTTTGACAGCTACCTCACCGGTGGCAGTGGTATGCGGTGGCGTAGTGGGTGTCGCATCTCGAGTATCAGTGTGATGCGCGGGTGCTGTCATCGCATCTGTCATCGTATCTAGCATTGTATCTGGCATCGCCATTGAATGAGTCGCCGCTGTTTGGGTGGCGTCGTCGACTGCATCCCCTGCACCGCCGACATTGATGGGTTGGCTCGCTGTGACTCTGTGACTGCTAGATTGAGTATTGAGCGATTGCTCAAGCCGACGATTGTTTGCCAATGTTTCCTCATCCATCAAACCGGTCAAACCTGCGCTTGGCTGCTGACTGGGGTGATTTGCGGCAGTGGACGCTACAGAAGCACGGGCAGGCGTGGTCTGCCAGACGCTGGTTGTCGCTGCAGCGCTGATTGCAGGTACAGGCGCGACGGGCGTGGTTAACGGGTTATTGGGTACAGTTAAAAACAGACAGCGATGACAGGGTTTACCGACAAAATGAATGTGGCTGGCATCATTGGGATAGTTTTCACACACTTTAAACTGGCGGTGTTGAACCAATCCGCGTAGATGGTTTTCCCACTCGGCGGCGCTTGGGCGATCCGTTGGATGGGTGGATAAAAACGCTTTATCAAACATCGCACGGGTTTGGTCATCCCAACACACATGAATGCTGTTTTTTAGCGGTGCAATCTCTGGCTGTGGCTGCAAGCCGTAAGCATATAGCCGCTCTTTGATAAATTGGTCGGTGTTGCGATGGGCGGCATTTTTTAATCGGTCTGACACAGGGATAAAATAAAATGGATGAATGCCATTGTTTAAAATTTTAAACAGCTCAATCGCCAGTACAAAACGGTCGTGTTTTTCATCCAACAAACCAATGTCTTTATGTTCATGATACTCAGGACTGGTCATTTCAGGAGATATGACAGGACTGGGATAAACGCTGCCATCACTGGCAGTAATACGATAGCTATCACAGTCGATAAACCCAACGATAAAGCCTTTATAATCATCATCCATCCCCGTGCTTGGCTCTGGCATCAGGCGCATATTGGCTTCTTTAAAATCAATAAAAGCATGCCCATGACCATGTAAATCCGCCATCAAGGCGCTAATATTGGCACACAGCTGCACACGATAATTGAGACTCTGCTGATACGCGGTCAGTTTTGCTGCTTCTCTTGGGTACATAAAAGGATTGAGCGATAACGACCTATCAAAATCCAGCTCTGGCATGGCATAGCCAATGAGCTCATCATGCTCGCCGACAATCAGATGTCTCACCCAAGCAAACTGGGTATACCCTACCCCATTAATCACTTCATAAATATGCTCAGGCGGGCGCGCCATCATGGCTTGTAGTTTGGCAAGGCTAGGGTTTTTGGGATCGGTGGGGTTTTTAAAGATTTTTGCCACCAAATTGCCCGTACCTAACAGATTACCGAGACGGTAGACAATGCCCATACCGCCAGAGCCGATCTCATGAGAGATAGGCAAATCAATGGTGATACGCTGATTGTTTGCAATTAAATACGGCATGGACTATCTCTTGAGATGGGCAGATGAGGTGGGTAAAGCGGCTAACTCAGTGCTAGCAGCGGCACTCATATGATTTACTGGCTCAGTAACACCCAAATAGTATAGCTGTATTTGCTGATTGCCGCTAGAATCGCTGACCGTGCTAGCAGGCAAACCCGTACCCGTAACCGATGAGGCGGTAGCTGCGGTATTGGTGGTAGAGCTAGTTAAAATTTCTGCTAACCCTTTATCGAGCGTCAGACTATCCAAGATTTCCGTCTGTTTGCTTAACCCCGCTATTTGGCTCGTCATCGATTTGATAGGCAAGCTAATTTGGCAGTTATAGTAATGCATGGTGGGCTGGATGGTGACCCCTAAACT
Source organism: Moraxella osloensis (assembly GCF_001553955.1). NCBI lineage: Bacteria > Pseudomonadati > Pseudomonadota > Gammaproteobacteria > Moraxellales > Moraxellaceae > Faucicola > Faucicola osloensis. The sequence goes on along the minus strand of NZ_CP014234.1, from coordinate 342,942 downwards.
TATCAAATCATGGGTATCGGTAACTGGCAAGCAGCTTGCTTTAGCGGCAAGTTTGACAGCATGATTGTTAAATTGTGAGTCGGTCAAAGTAGCTCCCAAAGTAGCGTCGGTATGTTGGTTTTGCAAAGCGGTACTCGCAGCGCCACTGGAAACTCTGGCAACCGTTGGGTTTTTATTAGCGACCACCGTGGTAACAGTGGCGGATAATAAGGGCTGATTCACCCTATTTTTGTTTTCGTTTTTATTGTCGTTTTTAGTTTTAGCGCTGCTTGTTTGTTTGGATTTGTGCTCGATGACATTGATAGACTCACCTTGCGGGCTGGCTACTATCACTTTTAGGATGGGATCATCGATGGGATTGCCACTATCGGTAACCGCTGCGACTTTGCTCAAGTCAATGGCATAGGAATCACCCAGTGCGTGCGCGGTCAGTGGGGGCGTTATAGCCGAGGTGGGCGTTGTGCTCGCCACCGATGCCGCAGTATTGGCATTGTTGACAGTTTGCGTCGGCAGCAATCGCTCTTTATTTATCCAGCCTAATATACCTGTACCAATGAGCATCGCGGCGCCAGCCATCATAGCGGTATTACGCCGCTGTCTGGTTGAGTCACTGACGGACTGCGAAGGGGGCAACACCTGCGACGTTGTGGCAGCTGAAGTTGCAGGGTCAGTTACAACATTGGCGTGCGGATTTGGGTTAGGCGCTATGTTATTGATGTTATTAAAGTCTATATCATCAGGCGTGCTGGTGGGATGGGGGTTTTTATGATTGACAGCATCGGCATGCCAAACCGTGGGGTTGTTTGGTGCATTCGCTATAGTGTCATTTTCTAGGGTGTCATTTTGCCCCTCAACCATCGGTTCAAGGTTTTGATAATGCTGTTGATTTTTTAGTAATACCACCAAGGATTTATCATCACCGGTTAATCGATAGGTCGCAGGGTTGCCAAGCGCCTGTTCAATAATCGCGCTGCCCTGCTGTGAGCTTTGACTTTGGGTTAAATTAAATAGCAAGTTGCCAAAAAAAGGGCGGTAAATTTTGGGCGTAACACTTGCGCCTTCAAATACCAAGTCCGCACAGCCATCTGACATCAGTGCAAGGCAATCCACTTGCGATAAATCAATTGCCTCAACCCGTAAGAAGGATTGCCAATTGTCTTGGGTGATAAAATGCGTCTCATTGATGTATTCATTCTTGCTATCATCCCCGTACACTTGCAAGTTGGTGAAATAATCAATGTGAGGATGGCGGACAACAAATTGGCTGGTGATAAGAGGACTATCACCGATTTGCACCAATATGGCTTGATGATTAGCATGGATGAGTAGCCCAGTAAAGGTGGTGTGATAATCTCTTAGGCTCGATTCAGCGGGCAGCTGTGACTGCAGGTCGAGGCGTATTTGTGATAATTGCTCGATAATTTGCTGTTTGACTTGCACCAAATCAACCGCAATACCCCTGTGACTGACACTGCGACTAACACTGAGACCGACACCGAGACTAAGCAGCATTTTTCCAATCGATTGACTAAAAAACGCTGCCCCTGCTTGGCTAAATTTTGCCGAGCCCGCCCCATCACATACCACAGCGACCAAACCGTCTTGGGTTTTTTGCAAATAGATACTGTCTTGATTGGGCAGGTTGCTGTCGATATGGGATTTACCAATACTGGATGCGCCATACACTTGCCAAGATGGTTGGACTGATGATTGCGCGAACAAATCCGTGGTTTGGTTCATCATTATCCCCAATTTTTTTTAGGTTCTTTTATTGTCATGAGCACTGAAGGTGATTGTCTTTACCATCAACTTTGAATGGTCGCCCACGGTGAGATGCTCCCTAATTGCACGGTTTCCCCAGGCGCAGATTGTGACACGGTTTTAAGACTCGCGGACAACCACACAAAAAATTCGACAAATTTAACGGAGTTGAGATGCACGGGCGGGGTTAAAATCGACAGCTGTTTGAGCATCTTAATTTCTTGCACGCCCGCATCAATGGCAATCGGATAAATAATACATTGATTATTTTGCTCGGCTTGGTGACATTGATTGATAGCCGCCTGCCACACATCTTGGCTATCGGTGGGCAGACCATCCGTCATGGCAATAACCCAAGGACGAGTATAATTGATACCGTTGTCGCGTAGATTGATACGCTCTTGCTCAATCAAATTGAGCGCAAGTAACATACCTTGCCCGAGCGGCGTCATGCCATTTTCACGAAATTTAATGGGGAAAAAATCAATCGCATCTGTCCAATCCATCATCAGCTCTGCAGTGTCATTGACCCCGCCCACGATGACAATGGCTAAACGCACACGGTTGCGGGCTGTTTCGTCTTTCATCAAATCATGATAAAACGCTTCAATCCCTTCATTAAGCATATCGATACGGCGTTTGTCGCCATTGCCTGAGCGTATCGCCATTGAGCCTGACAAATCCAACACCAAAACGCACAGGGTACGCTGGGCAACGTTATTGCCGTAGTCGATTTCACGAAACTGGGGGGTGATGGCTTGCGGGATGGATGGCGGCGTAGAATCAGTTGAGGTTTGAAAATTGGGTATGGGGTTGTGGGCGACCATAAAGATATCCTATTTTTATTAAAATTATTGTAATCGGTATCTCAGCAAAAGCCGATACCAAAAGCAAGGTTTTTTGTGGCGATTTAATTAACAACAGTCAAAAATATTTCTACAATCTTACCAAAACGGGCTTAAACATTCCCCCGCCCCGTTAATCATAAGTCATACACCATCACTTATAAATTGTAAGTCATAAAAAACCCCTAACACGCGGTTAAGGGTTTTGATTGTTTAATTATCTTAGTTTTTTAACAGGCTTATTTAATAAGCGCATTTAATACGCTTAGTCTTTTAACACTTCTGCCATGGCATTGGCTACATAGTCGATATTGCTAGCGTTTAGACCGGCAACCGAGATACGACCATTAGCGACCATATAGATACCAAAATCTTTGATAATGCGCGCTACTTGCTCAGGGGTGAGACCGGTATAGCTAAACATACCGTTTTGCTTGGTGATATATTCAAAACTGCGACCGGGTAATTTGGCTTCTAAACTGTCACGCAGTTTTTGGCGCATGTCTTTGATACGATCGCGCATCACATACACTTCTTGTACCCATTCATTGAATAACGCGTCGTCATTCATCACGATATCAACCACGTGACCGCCGTGTGAAGGTGGGCTTGAGTAAATGCGGCGGATATTGAACTGCAATTGACCTTGTACCGCTTTGGCTTGTGCTTCGTCTTTACACACCACAGATAAACCGCCAACGCGTTCACCATACAGTGATAGATTTTTTGAGAATGAGTTACTGACAAAGAACAACAAACCCATGTCCACTGCTTTGCGAATCGCATAGACATCTGCATCCATGTCTTCACCAAAGCCTTGATAAGCAATATCCATAAAGGCAAGCAAGTTTTTCGCTTTCACCACTTCAAGCACTTTATCCCATTGCGCTTGGGTCAAGTCAACGCCCGTTGGATTATGACAACAGGGATGCAGCAACACCACATCATGGGCTTGCAAGGTGTTTAAAAAGGCAATCAGCTCATCGAATTTGATGCCATTGGTCGCTGCATCATAGTAGGGATATTTGCCCACCGCAAAACCAGACCCTTCAAAGATACCAATATGGTTCGCCCATGTTGGGTCAGACACATAGCATTTGGCTTGTGGAAACCAAGCATGAATAAAATCAGCCCCGACTTTGAGCGCGCCTGAACCACCGATGGTCGCTGTGGTTGCTACACGCTTGTCTTTTAATACTTGTGCATCTTTACCAAACAATAGGTTTTGGCAAGCCGCGCGATAACCTGGCAGACCGTCCATTGGCAGATAGGGACGTGGTTTTGGTGGATTAGCGATTTGTGCTTCAGCTTTTTGCACACAGTTGAGGACGGGTAATTTACCGTCATTATCAAAATAGACACCCACACCCAAATTCACTTTGTCGGCACGTGGGTCTTGTTTATGCTTGTCCATCAATCCCAAAATCGGGTCACCTGCATACGGTTCTACATGTGAAAACATGAATAGCTCCTACATTTAATTGATAAGTTTGACTGCTAAAAAATTTACGCTAACGTGGCATTGCCCAAATATTCAATGTCAACGGATAAGGATAAACCTTGTAATCCAATAAAACAACCGTCACGCCTATTTTTTTGCTGGTCTAAGCGCTTTACCTGACAAAGTTTTAAGCCTATCAAAGTGTCGCATTTGATGAGTTAACCTACCCATGTAGTTACATTTTTTCACAGCAGTTATCGCATAAATTGCAAATTTTGCCTGTTATTTACATTTATAACTTATCTTTCTATCAACAATATGCGCATAATAATTTCATCAATTCCGTGTGTATTTTTGAGGAAACACAACATGATGATGACCGCTATAAAAAAATCCCAAATCGTTGCCGCGACAGTTGCGGTGATTGCCATGAGTGCCATGGCAACCCCCAGTCATGCGCACACCGTTAAAGCCGCCGCTAAGAAAACGACAACGGTAACCACGACGCGCGTGGCGCCAAAAACCACAACGATTGTCAATCAACATAGCGATGGCACGAGCGATACGGTGATGGTTCGCCCCAATGAATTTACCATCGTTGACGGTATGCCATTTTACCCGACACAAATTGTCACCACGCCCACCTATCGCACTGTCTCTACCTCTACGCCTGTCGTCACTACCACAGCCCCTGTGATAACAACAGCGCCTATTACCACACTGCCTAGTACGACCGTAGTATCAACATCGAATGTCAATACCACCACCCCAGTGACGGTACAAACAGGCTCAGGCGCGACAGTAACCGTGTCAAAACCTGCCACGGTTGTTTCTACTACTACGACAACCCCCGTATTACTACCGGCCTCAACGCCCGCGGTAGCAACAATGACCACCATGCCTGTCACGACTGCACCGGCTATTATTGTTAATCCGTAATTCGTAATTCGTAATTCATAGACACTAATTCGTTAATCTACCAAAAGCAAGACGTCACACGTTGTCGTCTTGCTTTTTTTTGACCGTATTTCTAGCCGCTGATAAGGTAAAATAGCCATCTTAAGTTTAATTTTGCAACCTATTTTTTATGTTTTTATCTGCTGATATATAAGATATGCAAGGTTTATGCGATGAATTATGAAAGATTGCAAGACAAATTATCCATCTTAGCCGATGCTGCCAAATATGATGTTTCCTGTTCATCAAGTGGCAGCAAACGTGACAATCATAACAAAGGACTCGGCACAGCTAACTCAGGTATTTGCCATAGCTATACCGAAGATGGCCGCTGTGTTTCCTTATTAAAAATATTGTTTACCAATCATTGTATCTACGATTGCGCGTATTGCACCTCAAGGCGCAGTCACGATACGCCGCGCGCAGCATTTACTGTCGAGGAAGTGGTTGATTTGACCATGCAGTTTTATCGGCGCAACTATATTGAAGGCTTGTTTTTAAGCTCAGGGATTTTTAAATCGCCCGACTATACCATGGAGCGATTGGTTCGTGTCGCCAAAACCTTGCGCCTTGCGCACAAATTCAATGGCTATATTCATCTAAAAACCATTCCGGGTGCGTCTGCTGAGTTGATGCAGGAAGCAGGATTGTATGCCGATCGCTTAAGCGTCAATATGGAAATCCCCACCAAATCAGGCTTGGCATTGCTCGCACCTGAAAAAAACCATGACGATATGAAAGCGCCAATGAAAGTGGTGCAAGAACAAATCGTGGTGTTTAAAGATAGTAAAAAACAACACAAACATACCCCAAAATTTACCCCAGCGGGTCAAAGTACCCAGCTGATTGTGGGCGCAGCGCAAGAGACCGATTTACAAATCATCCGTTTATCGAGCCATTTTTATCAAGAATATGACCTAAAACGGGTGTACTATTCAGGGTATGTGCCTATGCTCAGTGACAATCGCTTGCCCGCTATGGGCACCCCTGTGCCGATGGTGCGAGAAAATCGCTTGTACCAAGCGGATTGGCTCATGCGTTTTTATGGATTTGAAGCAGAAGAAATTCTACCCGATGACCATCCGTTCTTGGATTTGGACTGTGACCCCAAATTGGCTTGGGCGATTCGTAATAAGTCACATTTCCCCGTTAATATTCAGACCGCGCCCTACAAAATGATTGTGCGTATTCCTGGTATTGGCACCCGAACCGCCAAAAAAATTGTTCAGGCACGAAAATTTTCGACTTTGACACTCGATCATCTCAAGCAAATGGGCGCTGCCGTAAACCGCGCCAAATACTTTATCGCACTCAAAGGTCGCAATGAGCATTTAAGTCATTTAACGCAGGATAATTTTCGCGATTATGTGCTGGCGCAGACCCAAACCAAATTCAAAGCCGAGCGGCATGGTCAATTGGCGTTGTTTTAGCATTATTGTTTTAAACTTAGTTTTTTAAAATCAATCTTTTAAAATTAAGGTTTTAAAGTCCACTGTGCAAAAGGTCAATTATGGATTTAGTGACGGCTGAGACCCCCATTTTAATCTTTGATGGCAGCTTTGAAGGGTGGCTCACGTGTGTGTTCACCATCTATGAGAACGGTTGGCAGCACACCCCGATTGTGACCATTCAAGCTGAGCATGAAGTGGTGCCCAATTTTTGGCAAGCCACTGTCACCGTCGCAACCGATGAAGCCAAAACCTTACGGGTGAGTGATAAATTAGCGCGCGTCTTTGGCAAATTTGGCAAAAACGGTATGCGACAACTGCTATGGGGCTTTTTGTCAGAATCGCCTACGGTGTATAGTCATCTGTTTGGGGTGGTACGGTTTCAATTGTCTAATCCCAACCTTGATGTGTGGGAGAATTATACCCATGCGGATGTGATGGCAGTGAGCAAGCTTATCAAAATGGTCGGGCGTGAGCGCCACCGTATGCAGGCGTTTGTGCGATTTGAACAAATGCAAATGCCACACACCGACAAATCGGTATATTTTGCGCGTGTTGAGCCAGATTTTAATGTATTACCCATTTTGCATCAGCATTTTAAAGAACGCTATGCCGATCAGACTTGGGCGATTTATGATGTCAAACGCGGGTTTGGTATTTATTACGCTCACGATGATCCCAGCGAACAAGTCCATATCATCTGCGATGTAGATGATGAAGCACTACTGCATCCACAGCAGTTTTATAGCAAGGCAGAACAACAATACCAAACGCTTTGGCAAAAATATTTTACCCACGTGACCATCAAAGAGCGGCTAAATCGCAAGCTACATATTCAGTATTTGCCAAAACGCTATTGGAAATATTTAACGGAAAAAATGGTCTAATTTTGGCTTTTCTACAATAATTGAATACCAAAGTTGCTTAGTAGTCTGGCCAATAACCAAAAGATCATAACCGTCACTACGATACAAATGCCCAAATCCGCCCAAAAACCAACTTTTGGCAGCAAATATGGAAAAATTAAAAACATCGGCAAGGTGGGTATCACATACCAAAATGTGTAATAGGCGTGATTGGCGATTTTTTCGGTGGATTGATGTTCAAGATACAGCCAAACCAAGGTCAAAATCGTCACCAATGGCAACGCGGCTATAAATCCTCCTAGCTTGTCACTGCGTTTTGCAAACTCTGAAACCAATACCACCATTAATGCAGTGATGGCATATTTAAACCAGATATTCATGTGATATATCTACCATGTCTTTATATTGACTGTAAATGTTCAAGTAGCTGTTGCATATCATCGGGTAATGGCGCTTGCACTTTAATAGGCTCGCCTGTTTTTGGATGGATAAAGCCAAGCTCATACGCATGCAGCGCCTGACGCTGGAACTGTTGTACGACATGTTTTTGGTCGTCATCCAAGGTTTTTAACAATATCACATTTTTACGAGCAGCACCATATAGCGGATCTCCGAGCAATGGAAAACCCAAATTTGATAAGTGTACACGGATTTGGTGGGTGCGCCCTGTTTCCAGTCGGACGCTGACCAATGAGACAGCCTCGCTTATCGCTGTGATTTTCTCAAGATGGGTGACAGCGGGTTTGCCACTACCCACCACCGCCATTTTGGTGCGCTGGGTCGGATGGCGACCAATGGGTGCATCAATGGTGCGATGGCGGGCAAGCTCAGCCGCCGACGCCAACACAATCGCTTGATAAAGCCGGTACACGGATTTGTCTTTAAGCTGATTAATTAGATGCAGCTGGCTTTGACTGTCTTTTGCAATCACCATTAAACCCGATGTTTCTTTATCGATTCGATGTACCAATCCTGCTCTAGGTAGCGTGCGGCTGTCAGGATAATGAAAAAGTAGCGCGTTGACTAGCGTACCCGACCCATTGCCTGCGCCAGGATGGACGACCAAACCTACTGGCTTATTGATGACTAGCACCGCCTCATCTTCATACAAGATATCAAGTGGGATATTCTCGGGCAAATCTTGTTGTTGAGCGGTCAAACTCGCTTTAAGCATCAGCACATCGTTGGGCTTAAGGCGATATTTGGGTTTTTGCGCTGCGCCGTTTACGGTTAGTTCGCCTGACTCAAGCCAATTTTTGATTTGCTCACGCGAATAATCGCTAAACACCAAGGCAGCAATTTTATCAATGCGCTCGCCTATTTGCTCAGAGTTGACTGTATAATCTTGGACAATGTGATGACTGCCAGCGTCGTGGGTCTGCAGATCCTGATGGCTTGGGTGTGGTTGTGACAGATTTTCCCATTCTTCTTCGAGTTGATTGGTATTGTTTTGAGTCATAGATTCCGTCATAGATTCAATGTTTGATTCGATTGGATTTGAGTTGATCGGATGTGAGGCGATTGGCGTGGTCATAAACATATCAGACTTAGGGTATAGGGATTTGCAAAATTAATATGCGCGGATAGGTCACAAAGTATAACGTTTCGTGATAGACTTAGTGAAATTTTTAATACAATATTTTGCATTCAGTTTTGAACAATAAGTATTATGATGGGCAAATATTTTTGCAATAGATTTGAGGTTCGTATGCATCATCTTTCCAAAGTTGTGGGTGTCACCGCAATTACTCTAGCTTTGACCACTTTATCTGGCTGTCAAACGCTAAAAAATTCAAAATTGTTGGGTGGCAAAGACGAAGTCGTCGCGACCAAAGCTGAAAAAAGTGAACAAGGCTACTACCAAGCGGCGTCTGACAACATCAAAAAAGGCAATTTTGCCAAAGCGATTAGCCAGTTAAACGATTTGCGGACTTTCTATCCTGTGGGTGATTACAGCGAGCAAGCGTTACTTGACCTGATGTATGCGCAGTACCAACATGGTGACTATTTGGATGCCATTGCCAGTGCCGATCGTTTTATCCAGTCTTACCCGTCCAACCCGCAAGTTGACTACGCGTACTATGTTCGCGGCATCTCAAATATGCAGGCGGCATCAGGCGGCGTGATGAAATACACCAAGCTTAATCCTGCACACCGTGATATGGGCTATTCGCGCATTGCCTTTAATAACTTTCAGCAACTGATTAATCGTTTCCCAAACAGTGCCTATGCCCCAGACGCTGCGCTACGTATGCGTTATATTTATAACCAATTGGCAGAAAGTGAGATGGATGTAGCGCGCTGGTATATTAAACGCAAAGCCTATGTGGCAGCTGCCAACCGTGCTAAATGGGTATTTCAGTACTACCCACAAAGCGAAGCGATTCCAGAGTCTATTGCAACCATCGCCTATAGCTATGACAAACTGGGAATGACCGATACCGCCAATCAATATAAACAACTGCTTCGTATCAACTACCCTGGTCTGATTGATGCGCGTGGCAATGTCAAACTTGATAATACCCGTACCGGTTCAAACTGGTTAAATAAAGCCACATTGGGCGTGCTGGGTCAAAGTTCAAAAAATGCTGCTGTTCAAGGGTTAGCCCAGCAGTCGGGGCAATACTCAGGTAACACCAAGCCACAAGTAATTCAGACCTCAATTCAGCAAGCTGCGGCAATGCGCCTGCCAAGTCCAGCAACCACGGCAAATGATGAAACACCGACAAGACCACGTGACACCACAATTGGCTTGGGTCTGCCACCTGACAATACCAGTCAAGTCAAATAATCTATAAACCCCGTTAACATTAGCTAGGTTTATCCTAGCTATTTTTTTTCAATTGGCTAATTTTTAACTGGAAATGCGCTTTTTACCATGAGTAACAATGCCATCATTGATCAAATCATTGCCAATGCCGATATCGTCAAGATTATTGGCAAGCATGTGGAGCTCAAACGTTCGGGCAATGAATTCAAAGGCTGTTGCCCTTTTCATGGCGAAAAAACGCCCTCATTTTTTGTCAATCCGCAAAAAGGGCTATATAACTGTTTTGGTTGTGGTGTCGCGGGCAATGCGCTCACCTTTTTAAAAGAGTACGAAAATCTCACCGCGGGTGAAGCGCTCAAAGAATTGTCCCGTCAAACGGGGATTGAACTGCCCAAAGAGGCTGTCAACAAATCACATACCTATAAAAAAACACCCGTTGCACCCAAACCTGCTGTATCACAAGCAAGGGCATCGTTGCATCAAAATCTAGCTCAAAGTCCCGCTCAAGCCCTCTTTGACTCAGATGTTGCCGAGCGTCCGTCTATTACCAATACAGAGGCTTTGTGGATAGACGCTTTTGATGATTTTCAAACGTCTGATAACTTAGATGCAAGCTTTATCCCTTTTGGCGAGTATGATGATGCAAGCGTTGGCGGATTTTCACCCTTTGATGACATGGGCAATAACAGCGTGCAGGATAGTTTATCGAGTTTATACGACTTATTGACCCAAATCTGCCAGTTTTATCAGTACCAATTACAGCAAAATAGCTTTGCGCAACATTATTTGCTCAAACGTGGTCTGACGCCGCACACTATCGAAGAATTTGCCTTGGGTTTTGCCCCAAACGGTTGGCAACATCTTGAAGAAGCCTTCCCCCAAGACATTGAAGGTTTAAAAATCTTAGGATTGGTGCGCACTTCGCAAAATGGGCGTGATTTTGATTTGCTGCGCAATCGGGTGATTTTCCCCATTCGCGACCAACAAGGGCGGGTGATCGGCTTTGCCGGTCGCACCATGTCGGATGATGAGCAGCCCAAGTATATCAATTCTTCAGATTCACCTGTATTTCATAAACAAGCCGTGTTGTATGGTCTTTTTGAAGGTCGCAAGGCCAAAGCCAAAGACTGGCTGGTGGTTGAAGGTTATATGGATGTCATAAGCCTTCATCAAGCGGGCGTGTATGGCGCAGTTGCCTCCATGGGAACAGCGCTGGCGCAATCACAAATCGAAAGATTGCTGCAATTTAATCCCATACTTACTTTAAGTTTTGATGGTGATAGTGCAGGACAAAAAGCCGCTTGGCGTGCTATGGAAGTTGGGTTGCCTGCGCTCACTGATGGCAAGGAATTACACTTTTTGACACTGCCAGACAATCATGATCCTGATAGTTATGTCAAAGCGCATGGTTTGTTAGCGATGCAGCAACAAATCGCCCAAGCCGTTCCCCTATCAGCGTATTTGTACTCAAGTCTGACGCGTCAATATCCTACCAATACCCCCGAAAATCGCAGCAAGATTTTGCAGCAGCTCTCTGCGCTGACCCAAAAACTACCAAAAGGCAGTTATGGCTGGTTGCTGCGTGAAGACATCAAAAACAAAATGGGATTGGGGCGAAAAAACCAAGCACGGCAAGCGCAAGATGCCCTGCTCAATTTTGATAGCGAATTGACAGTACAACTACATCTGCAGCTGTGTTTTTTGTTTCAACCAGAGCTGTTAGGCAGTTTGGAAAATAACCGCATTAGCCAATCTGTCATCCGCGATATATATCAGCGCAGCGAAGCGGCTAATGTTTTTAAACCGAAACACCCATCTAGCAAACCAACAGCCCCGATGCGACTGGACGAAAATTCAACTGGCGACGCTGATGTTATCAATGGTGTTATCACAGATGTTATCACGGATGTCATTACAGATGCGATGAATGCGCCCTGCAAAAACTATGATGAAAGCTGCTGTCTGACTTGGCAAGCCATTGCCGATGAAGAATTATTGAATTTGATTACTTGGATTCAAACCATTCAATCAAGATTGCAGGATTTTGATAACCCAAACTGGTCAACTTACGAGCGAATCAATGCCAAAGCACATTTCATACTGGCGGGCTTGACATCAGAGCAGCAAAACAAACTTATAAAACATTGGGCGCGGTTTTTTAAAGAACTTAGTCAGCGCAATATTGATGATATCTCAGACCTGGTGACAGAGCTGGTAGTTCAACTGATGTTAGAAACCCTACAGCGCGAACAAAAAACCCTAAAAGCAGACTTAAAGGCGCTGAGCCTATGCATCAAACACCACCAAGCGATTTTAACTTGGCTTAGAACATGGCTACAGCGCAAAGAGGATTAATTCATCGCGTGTTTATGCCATTTTAATCCGCGCATCATGAAACATATCCATCTCAGGGGCAAGTACTTTCATAAAACGGTCAAAATATAACAGTTGTTTGGTGAGTAGCGCAAAATCTCTTGGGAAGTGAATGCCATGGCGTTTACCGACTTCCACCATTTCAAGCAACATTTGGTTGATTTCATCAGTATGATCTTTTAATCGGTTTGGCATGGTTTGGTCAATGGTTTTTCCCATAAACAAACTATCTTCCGCCAAGATTTTTTTCATCACTGACTCAAGATCTTGGGCAAGGACATCGACATTGACTTGCTCTCGCGCATGGGTCATATCCATTTCAACCATATAATGCGCCATGCCGCGATAGTCTTCTTTAGCAAAACTATCCATCATCCCCATACTGGCTTGCCACGCTTTGGGTTCAAGTTTGCCTACAATCCCAAAATCAATAAAGCCAATACGACCATCGGTCAACAACATCAAATTACCGGCATGCAAATCGGCATGAAAACTATTGCACAGCATCAAGCTAGAAAACCACGTATTTAAAGTATCTGTCATCACCTGTGCGGGGTATTTGCAGTATTGACGCATGGCAGCATCATCAATCATAGACACCCCAAAAAACCGGGTCATGACAAGTACTTTTTTGCTACTGATATCATGATAAACATCGGGCGCGACTACTTTATGATTGTCGGTTTTTTTCAAAAAATCTTGGAAATCATCAATGTTTTTGGCTTCTTGTAAGAAGTCCGTTTCTGCTGCCATGCGCAAACGGATTTCATCAATAATGGGTGAAATACTGGCAAATTTTAGCGATGGTGCGATACTATCAATCAGTTTAGTCAACCCAACCATCATACCTAAATCGGTTTGAATGATGGTATCTACTTCAGGTTTTTGCACTTTTAACACCACATTATCGCCATTTTTTAAAATAGCACTGTGAACTTGGGCGATGGATGCAGACGCTAGCGGTTTGACCTCAATACTTTGAAAAATATCTTCTAATGTCTGCCCGTCTTTTTCCAGCTCCTCTCTTAAGACGCCTTCAATATAGCTATAAGGCATGGGCGTGGTTTGATCTAGACAGCCTTGAAATACTGTCACATATTCGCGGGGAAAGATGGACGGGGTACTGGCAATAAACTGACCGATTTTGATATAGGTAGTACCCAACTCTTCAAAGCTTTGACGCAGCAACGTTGGGGTCATTTTTTCGCCTTGGGCGATACGCAGCCCTGCTTTGCCAGCAACGGTTGCCGTTTTTCCGACCCGCTGAATGACATTTAAGGATTTTTTTAAAAAGTGATTTTTTTGCATGATTGACTCTAGTTTAAATGACGTCTGTGATAGCTGATGGGTGGCTACAAATCTCGCAGTTAGCGTCTTTACGATAGTGAAGTTTTTTAAGATTCATGGTTTTGCCGTTCCATAGCAATAACGTTTGCGCTATAGGATTGATGCCGAGTCCCAAAAAACTCAAAGCCGCTTGGGCTTGAAGGTTGCCGATGATTTGGGTGGTACTGGCAAGCACGCCGCTAGTGGCACAAGTTCGCTCATCATCCCCTGCCCCTTGAAACAAGCAATGATAGCAACCTTGCTGCGGCGCAAATAATGCCAGTTGCCCTGTTTGCGCAATGGCGGAAGCTGATAATAATGACAAATTTGACTTGACAGCGATGGTGTTAATGAGGTCTCGTGTTTTGAAGTTATCGGTGCAGTCGCAAATTAATCTGCTTAGGCTATTTATATTTTCTTGTTCAATCATTTGTTGATAATTATCTGCTGTTAAACGCGTATGTATGGCGATAACCTCACAAAATGCATTGATTTGATTTAATTTAGCCTTAGCTACCAGCGCTTTAGATTGACCGATGTCGTTAGGGGTAAACAACGACTGCCGCTGCAGATTGCTCTCATCAATCGTATCATCGTCAATAATAAGCATCTTGCCAATGCCAGCACGGCACAAGGTCTCTGCAAGTGGGCAACCTAGCCCGCCCATCCCAATAATAATCGCACAGCTATTTTTTAGCCGCGTTTGTGCTTCTATATCCCACCCTTCTAGCAATATTTGGCGGGCATAACGTAGCATTTCTGCATCGGTTAATTCTGTTTGTTTTGACATAGTAGTTGAATTTCACATATTTACTCAGGCTATTTTAGCCGATTAATTTAGTACACTAATTTATTACACCTAGCGTTACTCGCTCATTGTCCCCATAGTCTTTGACGGTTATTACATCGCCAAAGCCATTTGACAAAAACACGCCCCTAACCTGTTCGCCCTGGTTATACCCATGTTCAATCGCTAAGAAGCCCTGAGGCTGTAAAAATTGTGGCGCAGTTTTGACAATATGACAGATGTCCGCCATACCTTTGTTATCCGCGATTAGCGCGCTAATGGGTTCATCGGTTAAGCCTGCCAAGTGGGGATCGTTGGGATCGATATAAGGTGGATTAGATACGATGATATCAAATTTATTGCTTTCATCTGCATTAACTGTCATAAAGGGGTCATACCAACTGCCTTCAAAAAACGCGATATTATTAACCCCTATTCTTTTAGCATTTTGTGTGGCAACGCTTAGCGCCTCAGGCGACTTGTCTACTGCCCTAACCGATGAATTTTTAAATTCGTCCGCCAGCGTGATGGCAATACAACCTGACCCCGTGCCTAAATCTAAAATATTCATTGATTTGCTTAGGCTATTTTTATGGTGATTAAGCACGGCTTCTATCAACCGCTCGGTATCAGGACGCGGTATTAACGTATGCTCATTGACTAAAAACTCATGCTGCCAAAAACTTTGTTTACCCAGCACATAAGCGAATGGTTTACCGGCTATCAACTCCTCTAGTGCTGCAAAATATTGAGTGGCTATCTCTGCAGTTACCATTTCGCTATCATGGGTAATAAGATAAGTCTGCCCTACATGAAGACACTCACCCAGCAACTGTTTGCGGATGTGTTTTTCAACCGTGCTTGGTACAGCCAACAATGATTGAATGCTGTAAGATGATATTGGGTTATTCATGGGTGATGTTATCGCCTCTTGTCGCATCTTGGCTCATCACATGCTTATCTACCATATAAATCAACAACAGCACAGGAATGCCAATCAGTGCAGTAAAAGTGAAAAAAGCAGGATATCCCATGGTTTCTACCATCGCACCTGAGTAGCCTCCTAAAATCTTTGGTGTTAATGTCATCAATGAACTAAGCAGTGCATACTGTACCATGCTAAAGCGAATATTGGTCAATACCGATAAAAAGGCGACGAAAATGGCACTTGCTAAACCTGATGCGAGGTTATCAAACATCACCGCTGAGTACATGTAAAAAAAATCATGTCCCTTGCCCGCCAAAATCACAAACAATAAATTACTGGCTGACGCTAAAATAGCTCCAATCAACATAGCGTTCATGATTTTAAAACGCTCAGCAAGCAAGCCGCCTAGAATACCACCTACAATTGACATCCCCATCCCAAAGGTTTTGACCGCCAAGGCGATATCGGTTTTGCTAAAGCCTAAGTTGACATAAAACAAGTTTGACGTCGTACCTGCCACAATATCTGAAATACGATACAAGCCTATCAATAAAATCAGCCATACGGCTTTTTTCCCATAACGAATGAAAAAATCTTGAATCGGGGCGACCCACATGTCAACCGCGACTTGCTTTTTGATGATTTTGGCTTTTAATAACACCAAAGCGGTACCAATGGCGATAACCACAGCACCAATAAATTTAGTACTCTCATAAACAAAGCCCAAAAATTTTGACTCAGTCTCTGGAAGCACATGACCGATGACAATAAAACTGGCAATCAGCGCAATCACTGAAATTAAAAATAGTAAAAACAGTTGAAAATAATCCGACATCGGGCGTTCATGCTGCTCACGGGTGACGGTGGGTTCTTTAATCAAAAGGGTGGTGACAACCCCTACTAGCATCAAAGATGCCATAATATAATAGGTTTGTTGCCAAGCAGCGTAGTTGTAAGTGGCTTTGGTCGAGCCAAAATATTCTGCCAAGAACAGCGCCCCTGCCCCTGCGACAATCAGACCGATTCGGTAGCCTGCCATAAACATACCAGAGAGTACGGGTTGCAGCGATTTTTCAGCAATTTCAATGCGATAAGCATCAATCACAATGTCTTGTGTCGCCGCTGAAAAACCTAACAACACGGCAAAAAATGCCATGTAATCAAGTACAACATCACTGGTGGGATTAAAACTACCGAGCATAAAAATTGCAAAGGCGACCACCATTTGTGCCACAATTAGCCAACTACGACGTTGTCCTAGCATTTTGGTTAACAACGGAATCGGCACGGCATTGACGAGGGGCGACCAAACAAACTTAAACGAGTACCCGAGCATCGCCCAACTAAACATGGTGATAATTTTGATATCAAATCCTGCTTCTTTGAGCCAAATTGATAAACTAGAAAATATCAATAGATAAGGTAACCCTGAAGAAAAACCCAATAGCAACATCACCCAAGCGCGCTTGTCCATATAGGCTTTGATGGCTTCGCCCCAAGACTTTTTTGTGCCTGTTGAGCTTTCGCTTGGTAGCGCCGCTTGGTCGTTTGCCACAGGTTGTTTTGATATTTCCATGTTACCTCTCACTCATCACGCACGATTTACCACAAAACTTCATTAAAATCTTGCTATTGTAGCGGTTTTCTAGGTCTATACAAACTAAAATTATTATGGATGTCTGAGACGTCGATATCTGAGTGAATGTCTGCAGACTTGTCATATTTCAATTTTTTAAATTTTAAGCCTATTAAATAAGCCTGACTTAAGCAGCTAGGTTTTGAACCTGCGATTTTATGGTAATATGCTATAATTGGCACCCTGCGGTGACTTTCAACCTTTTTGTCAGTTGTTAGCTGTTAACGGCTTTGGGGCAAATTATGCAATACCCGATTGCTATCCGCAAAATAATGCCTATCATGTCACGATAGTTGATAATGAAAGCTTATCTGCAGTCGATAGTAGCATGGCAGGCGCAGTGTCTAATACACGTATGGCAATAATGCCTAGTTTTGTTAATTTTTAAGTTCAATCAAGCGCTTATAGCGAGCATTTTATTTCGTTTTTTATTCGTTTTTTTATTAAGGTCATTTTATGGCAATCAATGTTGTCATCAATCAACGTTATTTACAAATCCAACTCAAACAACTTGAAACCGTTTGGCAGACTGTGATTAATAATTACAATCTGAGCCAAGCTGCCAAAGTATTACATACCAGTCAATCCAGTCTTAGTAAACATATTGCCGCGCTCGAAAGTCAGCTTCGGGCGGAAGTGTTTGTGCGTCAGGGTAAGCGATTGGTGGGTCTCTCCCCTATCGGTGAGCTGCTACTGCCGCATATTGAGAAAATCTTTGTGGAAGTAAGGTCGATTGAAAATTTAACCTTAGATTTTCAAAATCCCCATCAGGGTGAGTTATCGATTGCCACGACGCATACCCAAGCACGTTATGTGTTACCTTGGGTGGTACAGCGCTTTAAACAACAATTTCCCAATGTCCATCTGATTTTACATCAAGCTGACCCTGAGTCGATTGCCAATATGGTGGCACAAGGCCAAGCCGATATTGGCATCGCAACTGAATCGCTGCTTGCGCACGATAATCTACACTGTATTCGCTATTATGATTGGTATCATCATGTGATTGTGCCCGTGGGACATGAGCTTGAGAGTCGCACTGAGATTGATATCCAAACTTTAGCGAAATATCCGATTATCACTTATCACGGCGGTTTTACGGGTCGTGGTGCGATTGATAGAGCCTTTAGCGCGGCACAGCTGACGCCTAATATCGTACTTACTGCTTTGGATGCCGATGTGATTAGTACCTATGTCGGTATTGGTATGGGCGTGGGCACGATTGCTGAAATGGCATTTGAAGGTCAGCATTATCGCAATCTTGTCAAAATTCCAACGAAGATTTTTGGAAAACATGTGACGTGGATAGCCACCCGTGTCGATGGCGATATCCGTAATTTTGGCAAAGCTTTCATTGATATTTGTCAGCAACAATTTGGGTGATTGATTTTTTTGGATTTGCCATTATAAAGGGACTACTATTCTTTTTATGATAACTACAGTGATGACAAAGATGACCAAACAAATCCCTATTTCATTTTTAGACCTTGTTCCTGTACCTGAAGGGAGTGACGCTAAAAATGCGCTGAAGCAAGCGGTGACTGTTGCCCAAACTGCCGAACAAGTAGGTTTTAACCGCTATTGGCTGGCTGAGCACCATAACATGCGCGGCATTGCCAGTACTGCAACCAGTGTGTTGCTAGCTCACATTGGCGCTCACACCTCAACCATACGGATTGGCTCGGGTGGTATCATGTTGCCTAACCATGCGCCGTTAGTGGTCGCAGAACAGTTTGGTACGTTAGCCACTTTGTATGGCGAACGTATCGATCTTGGCGTCGGCCGTGCCCCTGGTACCGATGGGGCAACCTTCCGTGCCTTGCGCCGCACCATGAATGATGCTGAAAACTTCCCGCAAGATGTGCAAGAGCTGATGCATTATTTTGACCCGCTTGATGGTCAGACAGTGACTGCCATGCCGGCTAATGGCTTGAATGTGCCTGTCTGGATTTTAGGGTCGTCCTTATTTGGCGCCAGTCTCGCTGCTGCATTAGGCTTGCCTTATGTATTTGCGTCTCATTTTGCGCCGCAGATGTTATCGCAAGCGGTGACATTGTACCGTGAGAATTTCAAGCCCTCTGCTTACTTGCAACAACCTTATGTGATGGTAGCAAGTAACTTGCTCTTAGCAGAAACCGATGAGGAAGCCGCTTACCAATTCACCTCAGCACAGCAAAGTTTTGTCAATTTGCGCCGTGGTAAACCCTCACAAATGCCAAAACCGATTGAGAATATTGATGCTTTTTGGACATCTGCAGAGAAATACATGGTTGAATCGTCGTTAGCAATTTCGTTTGTCGGCACACCTGACAGTGTCAAACCAAAACTTGACCATTTTCTTGAGACTATCCGCCCTGATGAATTGATTGTCACTTGTAATATTTATGACCAACAAGCCCGCCTCAACTCATTATCTTTGGTGAAAGCGCTTGATTTATTTAGCTTAAATAGCTAATCAAAACCCTAAAAACGCAAACCACAAAAAAGCCCAAGATTAACTTGGGCTTTTTTATTATTTCAATAATTCTGATAACGTCAACTCATTGAGCCGATCCAAATCCTCTTGCGTGTCTACACCGGGCGGCAACAATTCTGAAGCGATATCAATGGCGATACGCATGCCTTGCTCCAAAATACGCAATTGTTCCAATGATTCAAGCTGCTCAAGCTCGCCTTGCTGCCAAACACTAAATTGTTGTAACAAACTTACCCGATAGGCATAAATGCCTAGGTGTCGGTAAGCGTTTTTTGGCGCGCTATTTTCATGACTGATTGGCTGGTCAGTCAACAATGCTGTATGACGATCGCAAGGAATCGGCGCTCGGCTAAAATATAAGGCTTCCTTATGGGCATTTTTGACGACTTTGACCACCGATGGCCGTAAAAACTCTTCGACGCTTTGGATGGGTTCAGCCAAAGTCGCCATCACGCAATCTTTTTTTTGTAGCAGTAGCTCAGTCACTTGTTTGATGAGCCCTGCAGGCACGAGTGGTTCATCGCCTTGCATATTAATCACGATATCTTCAGTTGACCACTGCTGAAGCCTGGCTACTTCAGCAAGTCTATCAGTGCCAGACGCATGATTGGGGTCAGTCATGATGACATTTGCCCCATAGTCTTGACACAGTTTAGCGATGCTATCATCATCTGTTGCCACAAAAATATCATCGGCAATTCCCGCCGATTTCACCGCATTGGCACGATCAATCACCCATAGAATCATCGGTTTGCCATGAATTTCTAACAGCGGTTTGTTGGGTAGTCGGGTACTTTTTAGACGGGCTGGTATGACCAAATGTTTTAACATAGTGTATTTCCTACAAGTTTTTTAATTGTCAGTATTGTCAGCAAGGGTAACCAATTTACCGATTTGTTGGTCGATTAACGCATAAAAGGCGGCTGATAATTCAGCTTCTACCGGTAACACCCATATGGTTGTTGCAATGTCATTTTTCTCATGACCTTGGCCGAACAAAACACGCAATTTGACTGCATCCTTATCGGTGACGATAATCGGTAACTTTGGCAAGTTGGCAAAATCTTGCAAACTATAAGTGTGATGGTCATTCAATGGGATCGGTATGATGTCAAACCCTAATTGGCTTAGGCTATTAAAAAAACGCTGTGGCAATCCAATCCCCGTCATGGCAATCACTTGTTGGGCAGGTAAGCTATTTTGCGAATAGGTTTTAAATAAAGGCGTTTTAAATAAAGGTACTAGCGGTTTTTGTAGCAAACGCATACGAATATCGGGTGATATACTATGACAATTTTTGCTTAGGCTATTTGAAAAATGGGTTAAAGCCTGAGCATCCTGCCAATCACTTTGGTGAAATATGACGGTGGTATTGGGCTGATACAGCCGTTTAATCGGTTCACGCAGAAAGCCTGTAGGCAATAGCTGGCGGTTACCAAAGCCGCGATCGGCATCGACGACAATCCAGTTTTCATCCCTATCCAAGGCAAAATGTTGCAGTCCATCATCCGCCAAAATAAGTTGAATGCTTGGGAATTGCTTAAGCAATAACTCAATTGCTTGACCGCGGTTTGGGCAGACTGCCATTGGCACGCCTGTACGCTGCACAATCAGACATGGCTCATCGCCAACGTCACTGGGCTTTGAATTTGCTGTCACGATACAAGGCATGAGCTTGGCTTGTCCGCCATAGCCACGACTGATGACGCCGACCGTCAGCCCTTTCTGCTGCAGGTAGGTTACCACTTCAATGATTAGCGGCGTCTTACCGCTACCGCCAACCGTGATATTGCCCACTACAATGACGGGCACGTTGGGATAATAAACGGGTTTTAGCCCTAATCGATAAATAGTTTTATTGAGCCAAAAAACCAATCCATACAACCAAGACACGGGCAATAACAACCATAGCCAGAGGGATTTGTTGCGCCACGCCTGTAGTAGTGTCTGTTGCATTAGCTTGACAATATATCCTCTTCAAAATGACGCTCATACAGCTTGGCATACGTACCTTGCGCCGCTAGCAAACTGCCGTGGGTACCGACTTCGATGATTTCACCTTTATCCATGACCACGATTTTATCGGCATTTTGGATGGTCGTTAATCGGTGCGCGATAACGATGGTGGTTCTGCCATGCATGACGCGCTCCAGCGCTTTTTGGATATAAAATTCTGATTCGTTATCTAACGCGCTCGTGGCTTCATCCAAAATCAAGATAGGCGCATCCTTCAGCAGGGCACGTGCAATGGATAAGCGTTGGCGTTGCCCGCCAGATAACTGCAGACCCTGTGAGCCAATCTTTGATTGGTAACCCTGCGGCAACTGCATGATAAAGTCGTGCGCAAAGGCTGATTTTGCGGCATCAATCACTTGCTCCGAGGTTCGGTTAGATAATTCGCCATAGGCAATATTGTTGTGGATAGAGGTATCAAACAGTACCACTTGTTGGTTGACGCTGGCAATCTGACTACGCAGTGAATGTAATGTCAAATCTTCGATAGCGACATCGTCAAGATAAATATTGCCCTTTGTGGGCTCTAGCGCACGCATCAGACAGTTGACTAGGGTAGTTTTACCTGCGCCACTTCGACCAATTAACGCCACGGTTTCGCCGGGATTGACCACCAAATTTACGTTGTTGAGCGCTTGTTCGCCATCTTCAAAAGTGACGCTTAGGTTGTTAAGTACTATTTTACCGGTCAGCGTTTTTTCAACCTTACCTGTGTCTTTTTCTTCAGCTTCATCGAGCATCTCAAATATAGAATCCGCTGCCGCTAAACCTTTTTGCAAGCCTTGATTGATATCGGTCAACGAGCGCACGGGTTTGCTCAGTAGCCCTGCCGCGCTGATATAGGCGATAAACTCGCCTCCTGTGGTATCGCCTAATACATTGGGTCTTAACGCAATCCATACCACCACCGCCATCGCGCACGCCATCAATAATTGAATTAATGGCGTATTGATGCTATTGGTCACAACCACCTTTAGCCCTTGTTTAAGATTGGTTAAAGAGGCGTTATTAAACCGCGTCAGCTCGTTTTGTTGACCGCCATAATTTTTGACCACTTGGTAGCCGGTGATGACTTCATTGGTAATATGACTGACTTCACCCATGGACTTTTGAATACCGCGCGACAGCTTGCGAAAGCGTTTACTGGCTTTACCAACCAACAATAAAATTGGCGGCAATACCACAAACAACGACAGGCTTAGTTTCCAATTACTGTAAAGCAAAAACGCCAACAACCCAATCACGGTCAAACCATCGCGTAATAAGGTTTTGAGCGTATCGGTACCCGCCGCAGTCACCTGCTCGACATCAAAGATTAATTTTGCCGAAATCTGACCGGCATTGTGGTTCAAATAAAATTGGCTGGGTAATCTGAGCAATTTTGAAAACACTTGCATACGCAGCTGATGGACGACATTGCGTGAAATCACTGCGCTAAAGTAATTACCTAAAAATGAGCCAAGTCCTCGCAGTACAAACAACAACACGATTAAAGCTGGAAAAAGATTGATATGCGCTTGATCACGTTCATTAATCGCATCAATAATGAATTTGACCAGCTTGGCAATGCCCACTTCGGTGCCTGCATTTAAGGTAAAGCCAATGACGACTAGCGTCATCGCCCACCAATACGGCTTGAGATAACCTAGCAATCTTCGATAGGTCTGCCAACGTGGGTGATCAGTGGAAGGTTTTGAAACGGTCATGGCATCTCAATATATAAAAGAAGGACTTAACAGCTATTGTATCAGTAAATTGAACAATAAAAATTATTTGGCATTTGGCGCTGGGGCAATATTACTATCGAGCGAAGTGGCGGGTATCACGGTACTGATATTTAAATTCATAAAGCCCATTTTACCCGCTATGTCCATCACTTTAACCACAGATTGGTGACTGGCATCGGCATCGGCGGAGATAACAAATAGCTGCTTTCGGTCTTCACCTGCTTCTTGGCGGATCATCGCCTTCAATTCAGCTTCGCCATTACCAGATAAAGCAATGCCATTGACCAAATAGCTACCATCTTTTTGCACCGCGATTTCAATGCGTTTGCTTTTCTCGGTAATCGGTACGCCCTCTGCTTGCGGCAAAATGATATTGAGTTTACTAAAATGGTTAAAGGTGGTCGACAGCAGTAGAAAAACAATCAAAAACAGCAAGCAATCAATCATTGGAGTCAGATTGATTTCTAAGGGTTCGACCGTGGGTTTACGAAATCGCATGAGTTGACTCTTTTACACAGCTATACACCCTTAACGAGGCGTGATTAGACCATTGTCCAGTAATTCTTGCATCATCAAACCCGCTTCTTGTTCAAACGCGGCATTGATATCAATGATACGGCGCTGAAAAATACGGTACGCCATCACTGCAGGTATCGCAACCAGCATGCCCCCTGCTGTGGTAATCAGCGCTTGCGATACGCCAGCTGCCAGCATGGTCGGATCTTGCATTGCGCCTTCAGTAATGGCTAAGAATGATGAAATAATCCCCAGTACAGTACCTAAAAGCCCCAGCAATGGCGCGATAGCACCGATGGTGCCCAACATGTTGATATGTTTTTCTAATTGGTGAATGGCGATACTGGCGCGGTTTTCCATATGCATGGTCATTGAATCAATCCCATGCTGGCGATTCATGAGTCCAGAAGCGAGGATATCACCCAAAGGCGAATTGAGTTTGACATTCTCAAGCGATTCACGATCAATATCGCCCTGCTCAATCAGCCGCTGCATCAATTGTTCACGCAGATGGGCGGGTATCACTGTACTGGCTTTAAGTTTTATCGCGCGCTCAATGATGATAATCAACATCAAAATCGAACATAGGACAATGGGCCACATCAACCAACCGCCTGCTTTAACTAATTCCCACATCCGTTATACTGCCTTTGCCTGTCAATGACTAATAAATTGAGAAAACTAATCTAATGCGCAAGATTAATGCTCAAGTTGCGACTGGAACTGCACAATCAAAGCTTGTAATTCCTCTTCGTTGTGAAAAAATATCTCAATACTGCCCTTGCCTTTTGAGGAGCCTTTGATTTTTACCACGGCACCGAGTTGTTCAGAGAGATGTTGGTTCAGTCGCAGCCTATCATAATCAATTTCTTGGCTTTGTGTCGGTGCTTTTGGATTTAAAATGTCTTTGACTAAGGCTTCAGTCTGACGAACGGTCAATTGTCCCTGTATAATTTTTTTGGCAATAACCGGCTGCTGTTTGGGTGACAGCGCCAATAATGCCCTGGCATGCCCCATGTCCATCTGCCCTTCATTTAACGCCTGTTTGACATCGTCATGTAATTGGTTCAAACGCAGCAAATTAGAAACCGTTGTTCTCGCCTTACCCACCACATCCGCAATTTGCGAATGGCTCATGCCGAACTCATCATGAAAACGCTGCAATGCGGCAGCCTGTTCCATGACGCTCAAATCTTCCCGTTGGATGTTTTCAATCAAAGCCAAAGCGATTGCCAAGTCGTCTGACATGGGGCGCATGATAGCGGGTATATGGGTTAGACCCGCAATTTGCGCCGCACGCCAGCGACGTTCACCCGCAATAATTTCATGGGTAATCGGGGAATTGGGCAATACTTTGGCTAAAGGTCGAATCACAATAGGCTGCATCACGCCATGCTGCTTGATAGACGTTGCCAGCTCTTGCAAGGCATCTTCGTCCAAATCAATGCGCGGCTGATACTTGCCACGCTGCAAATACGCGACATTGATATGCATCAAATTTAAGCCAGCAATATTATTATTATCGTTATCGTTATTTATGGATGCGTTATGAGTATTTGACGTTACTGTTTTGGCGGGTTTTGGGGTGAATGGTTGGGGGGTTACCGCAACTGTAGGCGATTTTTTGACTACAGCTATAGTGGCGCTAGCTTCGGCTGATTCATCATCCGAGATGTTTTGTCCATCATCGGTTGACTTGGCATTTAGTTTTTCAGCGCTTTTCGCGTCATCGACAGCGGCTCGAACACTCGCATCGATTAGATTACCGGTAATCAATTTTTCTGTTTTGATTGAGCCGAGTAACGCATCAAGTCCTCGATTTGATGCCAATCCACGCTTTTTAACCATGTCGAAATTCCCAATGCCATTAAATAGTTAAAAATGACTGATAAAAAATTAAATCGATGCCGCCATTTTTGAACTGGCTATTTTAGCAGATTCGCCATAGCTTGAAAAATATTTTCATTGCTTTTGCCAGTGCGCACTCGCCAACAAGTTAACAAAAAAAGTGCCTAAACAGCTTAAGTTAGGCAAGTTGGAATTGGCGACTTTGCTTGATAATTTCATTGGCAAGGCGAATATACGCTTGTGAGCCTTTTGAATTCATCTCGTAATCAAGCGCAGGGATGCCGTGCGCAGGGGCTTCTGCCAAACGAATATTACGGGGAATGATGGTATTAAATAAAATCGGACCAAAATGCTCAATCAATTCCATAGAGACGTCATTTGCCAAGGTGTTGCGCGGGTCAAACATGGTTCTTAGCACACCGCGGATGTGCAGTTTTGGGTTTAGCGACTTCAAACGCTCAATGGTTTGCGACAAATCCGCCAATCCTTCCAATGCAAAATATTCACATTGCATCGGAATAATCACCCCTGATGTGGCACACATCGCATTGATGGTAAGTAAACTTAAACTCGGCGCGCAGTCAATCACGATAAAATCATACGGCTTAGTCGCACGGCCGTTTTTGGCAGGCATATCAGCGAGCTGCTGCATGGCTTTTGACAAAATCGCATGATTTTCAGGCTTTTGACTTAAATGCAAATCACTGCCTGACAATTCATTGTTGGCACCGACAATATCAAACCCATTCGGGGTTTTGACAATCCCCTCATGGATTGGCAAATCATCTAATAGCACATCAGCGATGCTGTACTCTAACTCGCGTTTATCCAGCCCTGATGCCGTAGTCGCATTGCCTTGGGCATCCAAATCAATCAGTAAAACTTTTTTGCGGCGATGTGCCAGTGCACTTGCCAAATTAACCGCGGTGGTGGTTTTGCCCACCCCACCTTTTTGATTAGCAATGGCTAAAATATCCATGAACTGTCTCGCAATGTGTTGATAAAAAGGTTGAAAATTGTAGTCAAAAACAGCCAGTTTTTCAAACCCTAATACCGGTAAAACTGGCTAAAATGGGATGTTTATCTTTGCAAATAAATCAAATGGCGTGATTCATGCAATTCTGGTACGGTTAACACTTGGGTGTTAATTTTCCACTCATTTTGAAGCGCTTGAATCTCATCAATAGGTTCAATCCCCTTCATGGCACAAATGATACCATTGTCTGCCAATTTGCTTTGACTATGGGTGACAAAATCCACCAGTGATGCAAACGCCCTTGAGGTAATCACTTGATAACTACCTGCATGCGCTTCAATACGACTGGCAACCGGTGTTAGATTTTTTAACCCCAATTCACTGCCGACCTGTTTGATAAAGCGAATTTTCTTTTGGTTACTGTCGAGCGCTGTCACCGCACGTTGTGGCTGACAAATGGCAACTATCACCGCTGGCAAACCCGCACCCGTCCCAATATCTAGCAAATCACCGGCTGGCAAAAATGGCACAATCGATAAACTATCAAAGATATGTTTGATTAATGCTTGTTGGTCATCTTTGATAGCGGTCAAATTATACGCTTTATTCCAAAATAACAGCTGCTGTAGATAGTACAGTAGCTGTAATTGCTGCTCATCCGATAGCTGCAACTTTAACTCAGAGAGCGCTTGTTGCAACTGCGGTTGTAATTTCACGTACTGGGGTTGTAGCTTTACATTAATCTGCGCCATTAAAACACCCGATTAAGACCATTGAGCGCAGCAACGCGATAGGCTTCTGCCATCGTTGGGTAGTTAAAGGTGGTATTGACAAAATATTCTAGCGTATTGCCACCTTTACTTTCCATCACGGCTTGTCCGATATGAATAATCTCAGAGGCGTGATTGCCGTAACAATGGATACCCAAAATCTCTAAGGTTTCACGATGGAACAGTATTTTTAACACCCCACTACGCTCACCGATGATTTGTGCGCGGGCGAGGTGTTTGAAGAAGGCTTGCCCGACTTCATACGGCACTTTTTCGGCCGTTAATTCTTGTTCGTTTTTACCAATACTTGAAATTTCAGGAATGGTATAAATACCCGTTGGCACACTGCGAACAGGTTGTGCATTTTCATCGCCCACCATATAAGCAGCGGCACAGCGTCCTTGGTCATAAGCTGCCGATGCAAGCGATGGCCAGCCAATCACATCCCCTGCTGCATAAATATTTGGGATATCGGTTTGGTAATGCTCATTGACTTTGAGTTGACCCCGGCTGTTTGCGGTGAGTCCGATGGCGGCAAGGTTGAGACTGTCGGTATTACCTGAGCGACCGTTTGACCATAAAATGGCATCTGATTTGATGCGTTTACCACTTTTTAGATATAAAATCACGCAGTCATCATAAGTTTCTAGCCGTTCGATTTCTTCTTTGTTGCGAATTAACACGCCAAATTGTCTAAAGTCATGCGACAATGCGTCAGAAATCTCATCATCCAAATAGCTAAGCAACTGCTCTTGGGTATTAATCAAATCTACTTTATAGCCAAGACCGGTAAAAATAGACGCATACTCACAGCCAATCACGCCTGCGCCATAAATAATAATGCGCTGTACCACATAATCCATTTGCAGGATTTTATCAGAATCAAACACACGAGGATGGCTAAAATCTAACAAATCAGGACGATAAGGACGGCTACCCACAGTAATAATGGCTTGTTCAAAGGTAATGTCTTGCTCGGTACCATCACTCATATCAACATGAATGGTATGGGTATCTTTAAAACTTGCCCAGCCATTGATTAAGTCAATTTGATTGCGCTCATAAAAACGGGTGTGCGTTTCTACCTGATTACGCACCACTTCGCGCGCTTTGGTTAATACTTTATTGAGTGGGATTTGGTGATAGTCAATGCCTTGGTTTAAGATAGGATCGCGGCGATTACTGATAATATTAAACACCGACTGACGCAATGCTTTACTTGGAATCGTGCCTACGTGTGTACAGTTGCCCCCCACTTGTTTGCGTGGATCAATCACGGCAACTTTTTGCCCAGATTTGGCGATTTTCATCGCTGCTGCTTCACCCGCGGGTCCTGCGCCAATCACAATAGCATCATAATCATAGGTATGGCTAACGGCATCTTGACGCTTGTAACGCTTTAAATTGATACGGGTGTTATCTAGCGGGCTAATTAAATCAAAATGCACCGATGCATCATCAAAATGTTTGACCTTATCATCGTCTTCACTGATACTGACGGTATTGGCTTTTTTATCAGAATCCGAAATTTCAGTTTTGGTTGGTTGTGCCAAAATTTCGATAATATTTTCTTGAGGCTCAATAATTGACTGCGTATTGGAATCACAGATATTTTCGTTGTCATTGTTTGTAGCGGGAATTTGAGTAACTTTGTCATTAATCCGTTTTTTTGGCATATTAGCTCCCATATTTTAAGCCTTGATAATGAATAAAAAAGATAATGAATAAAAAATTTTTAAATTAAATATAAAATACGATAAATTAACCAATTCGGCGTTTTAACCCCGTCATCTGTAAAATACGCGTCGCGATTTCTTCAATCGACATTGTTGATACATCAATATTTGGAATCCCCTGAGAAATATAAATACCTTGAATGGCGCGTAATTCCTGCTGACATTGCTGGTAACTTGCATAGCGGCTACCTGCGCGGCGCTCGTTACGAATTTTTACCAGTCGATCGGCGTCAATCACCAAGCCAAACAGTTTGTCACGGTAAGGCTTTAACGCTTTGGGCAACGAATTTTCATACAAATCATCTTCAGTCAACGGATAATTCGCCGCACGAATACCGAATTGCAACGCTAGGTATAAACAGGTGGGCGTTTTGCCCGAACGTGATACCCCAATCAAAATAATATCTGCCGCATCATAATGGGTGGTACGCGCGCCATCATCATTGTCTAAAGCAAAATGCACCGCATCGATACGCGATTTATAGTTTTCAGAATCGACATCCCCATGGGCATGACCGGTATGCGGTGCAGGTTGTACTTTGATTTCATCAGCAATTTTACTGATTAAGCCTTCATAAATATCCAAGTTAAAGGCATCTGCACCGTTGATTCGCTCACGAATCACAGGGTCAACGATGGTATCAAAGACTAGCGGCTTTACCCCATCACGTTGGTGGGCAAGATTGATTTGATTGACCGCTTCATCGGCGCGATCGAGGGTATCAACATAAGGAATAACCCGGGTCTCAAATGGTACGTTGGGAAATTGGCTTAAAATAGAGCGACCTAGGGTTTCAGAGGTAATCGCGGTACCATCGGAGATAAAAAACACACTTCGCAACGACTGCGAATTTGCAAAATTTAAGGCGTCTTTATTTTGAATCGTGGCTTTGATTTGCTCAATGGTCATGAAAAATTATCCAAAAAAATGACAAGATATGTGCATACTATTTTAAACTGACATTGGTTTAAACTGACATTGGTTTAAACTGACACTGGCTTAAGATGGCAATGAGGGTTAACCTCATTCATTCACTGCGTCTTTCGCAGTGAATATCATCTTATTAATGTCGTTATCAGTGCAGACACTATCGTTTGTCTTACAGGCGTTTGTCTTACAGGTCGAGAGTTTGTTATTATACGTGACTTGTAGGCTTTAATCTAACAAATCGACGCTTAATTAGCCATCAGTTATTGTCATTGATGGCTTATCTACATTTTTTATCCCCTTAAACTCAAAGATATCCAAGCAAAATTTTAGTTAAATTGTTGATGGCTGACAGTTTTTCTAAAATGATAAATTTTTTGCTAGAAAATGATTTTTTAAGATGAATTTTCTACGAAATACCGTTATAATCTTTTCAAAATAATCTTTATTTCACGGAGTTATCACCTTGAACGCACAAGTTATCTCACTCGACAAGTTAGGCAAAAATGACATTGACAAAGTAGGCGGTAAAAACGCTTCATTAGGTGAAATGATTAGTCACCTAACGGATTTAGGGGTAAGCGTACCAGGTGGTTTTGCAACAACGTCTGAAGCTTTTAACAAATTCTTAATCGGTACCGGTCTTCAAGACAAAATCAAAGACGCGCTTCAAGGTCTGGATGTGGATGATGTGGCAGCTTTAACTGCCACGGGCAAAAAAATCCGTGACATGATTATTGAGCAAGAGTTGCCTAAAGATTTGGAGCAAGAAATCCGTGATGCCTTTGCCGAGATGAGCCAAGGCGAGGACATCGCTGTTGCGGTGCGTTCATCAGCGACTGCCGAAGATTTACCAGACGCCTCATTTGCTGGTCAACAAGAAACTTTCCTCAATATCCGCGGTATTGACAATATCTTGATTGCTATTAAAGAAGTCTTTGCTTCTTTATACAATGACCGTGCCATCGCTTACCGCGTTCACAAAGGTTTTGAGCACGCAGGTGTTGCCTTATCAGCTGGGGTACAACGCATGGTACGTTCAGAGACAGGCACCTCAGGTGTGATGTTCACCATTGATACCGAAAGTGGTTTTAATGACGTGGTATTTATTACCGCAAGCTATGGCTTAGGTGAAATGGTCGTGCAAGGTGCGGTGAACCCTGACGAATTTTACATTTCAAAAGCGTTATTAAATGCCGGCAAACCTGCGGTTATTCGCCGCAACCTCGGCAGCAAACAACAAAAAATGGTTTATGCAGACGAGCACTCAGCCGGTAAATCAGTCAAAATAGTCCCAGTAGACAAAGCTGAACGCAACCAATTTTCACTGAGCAATGAAGAGTTGGTTGAACTTGCCAAACAAGCGTTAATCATCGAAAAACATTATGGTCATGCGATGGATATCGAATGGGCAAAAGATGGTGACAGTAACAAATTATTCATTGTGCAAGCGCGTCCAGAGACCGTAAAAAGCCGTGAAAGTCAAAATGTCATGGAGCGTTACATCCTTAAAGAAAAAGGCGATGTCATCTGTGAAGGTCGTTCAATTGGTCAACGTATCGGCGCAGGTACTGTACGCGTGGTCAACTCAATCCATGAAATGGATAAAGTACAACCAGGTGACGTCCTTGTTTCTGATATGACTGACCCAGACTGGGAACCCGTCATGAAACGTGCGGCTGCTATCATCACTAACCGTGGTGGTCGTACCTGTCACGCGGCAATTATCGCGCGTGAATTGGGCGTCCCTGCCATCGTGGGTTGTGGTAACGCCACTGACCTATTGACCGATGGTCAAGCAGTCACTGTATCTTGTGCAGAAGGTGATACCGGTTATATCTACGAAGGTCAATTGGACTTTGAAATCCAAAACAACTCAATTGAGTCCATGCCAGACTTGGCATTTAAAATTATGATGAACGTCGGTAACCCTGACCGCGCCTTTGGATTTGCCCAAATCCCTAATGAAGGGGTGGGTCTGGCGCGGTTAGAATTCATCATCAACCGTATGATTGGTGTGCATCCAAAAGCACTACTTAACATGAACACCCTACCACGCGAAATCGTACAAGCGATTCAAGAGCGCATGGCAGGTTATGCTTCACCGATTGATTTCTACGTTGATAAATTGGTTGAAGGTATTTCAACCCTAGCCGTCGCATTTAAAGATAAGAAAGTTATCGTACGTATGTCTGACTTTAAATCGAATGAATATGCAAACTTAATCGGCGGTAAACTATACGAGCCCTCTGAAGAAAACCCAATGCTCGGTTTCCGTGGTGCAAGCCGTTACGTATCAGAAAACTTCCGTGACTGCTTTGAATTAGAATGTCGTGCATTAAAACGCGTTCGTGATGAAATGGGCTTAACCAACGTTGAAATCATGATTCCATTCGTACGTACGACAGAAGAAGCGCGTAAGGTACTAGAACTGCTTGAGAAAAATGGTCTTAAACGTGGTGAAAACGGTTTACGCGTCATTATGATGTGTGAATTGCCGACCAATGCCTTATTGGCAGAAGAGTTTTTACAATACTTCGATGGTTTCTCAATCGGCTCAAACGATTTAACCCAGTTAACCCTTGGTCTTGACCGTGATTCGGGTATCGTATCTCAATCATTCGATGAACGTGACCCAGCGGTTAAAAAACTACTCAAAATGGCTATCGATGCCTGTAACGCACAAGGCAAGTATATCGGTATCTGTGGACAAGGTCCTTCTGACCATCCAGACCTAGCCATGTGGTTAATGGAACAAGGCATTACTTCTGTTTCACTGAACCCTGATTCTGTGTTAGATACTTGGTTCTTCTTAGCAAAAACCGAAAAATAAACTTGTTGGCATTCATAAAGCCCTTAGTTTTGACTAAGGGCTTTTTTTAGGGTCAAAAAAAACCTAGCATGGATATAACACGCTAGGTTCTTTTGATGCTGCAATTTATAACAACACACGTTATAACAACACGCGGCGTGGATCTGCTAGTAATTTCGCAATATAGCGGGTAAATACCGCAGCGTCCGCACCATTGATCACACGGTGGTCATACGACAATGACAACGGTAGCATTAAACGTGGCTCAAACTCGCCTTTTGTCTCATTCCAACGTGGCTGAATGCTAGATTCACTCACGCCTAAAATCGCAACTTGCGGCCAATTGACCAGCGGGGTAAAGTAAGTACCGCCAAGATTGCCTTGACTTGAAATCGTAAATGACGCGCCGGTTAACTCTTTGGCAGATAGTTTTTTATCACGCGCTTTTTTGGCAAGCTCACCGATTTCAATCGCTAGTTGCTTGATGCCTTTTTGCTCTGCACGTTGAATGACAGGAACTGTCAAACCCTCCTCGGTTGCGACGGCAAAGCCTAAATTCACAGATTTACGGATGATAATTTGGGTATTGTCATCGCTTAAATGGCTGTTAAATTTTGGATGTTGCATCAGCGCGTAAGCGGTTACTTTCATGATGAAAGCCAGAATGGTGAGACTCACGCCTTCTTTTTTCATCTCATCTTTTAGGTCGCCACGCAATTTTTCTACATCGGTAATATCTGCCAAATCAAACTGGGTGACTTGTGGCAAATAGGTATTGTAATTAAGCTGCGGAATTGAGACTTTTTGTAGACGGGTCAAATCTTGGCGCTCAATTTCTCCCCAAATTTCCGTTTTACTCATATCGGGTAAATTAGGTAATCCTGAGCGAGCCGCTGATGGCGCAGAGATATTATTTGCTGCGGCAGGCGTGCTAACTGCTTTTATCATATTCTTGACATAAGCAAACACATCTTCTTTGACAATACGCCCATTAGCGCCCGTGCCAGTCACCTCACTGACATCAACACCCAATTGTCGGGTAAGTTTGCGCACCGCAGGACCTGCATAAACCGCGGCGTTTTTGGCATTAATTTGCGCTTCAGACAGTTTTGACTGTGAATTTGACTGGCTAGCTGTTGTGGTAGCGCTACTAGTTGAAGTCGGTGCAGTATTTTGCGTTTTAGCGACTTCTTCCTGAGCGGTATGGGTGGTCGCTTGCGGCTGTGATGCTGAACTTGATGCGGATTGCACTGACCCCGGCGCTTCAATCACGACAAAGTCTTGACCATTGGTGACGGTATCGCCAGGGTTAACCAGTAATTCAGCCACTTTACCGGCAACTGGCGAGGGGACTTCCACCGAGGCTTTATCAGATTCTACCAACAACAATGGCTGTTCAGCTGTGACCTCATCGCCTACTTTGACCATCCATTCACTAATCTGTGCCGACTCTACCCCAAGATCAGGCAAACCAAAGGTTTGTTTACCAGCGGGTGTGGATGATTGAGGGGCAGATACCGTTTGAGCAGGTGGCTGATTTTGGTTTGCGGCTGAAGTGGCTTGACTGGCGGCTTGTTGTGATGAGTCACTGGCTAATGATGACTGTTGCGTAGCTGATTGGGAGGTCATCACGATAAAATCTTGACCATTGGCGACCGTATCCCCTGCATTGACTAAAAATTTGACAATTTTTCCGCTGACAGGTGCCGGTACTTCGACCGATGCTTTATCGGATTCGACCAATACCAGCGGTTGTTCAGCAGTGACAGTATCGCCTTCTTTGACCAACCACTCACTAATTTCTGCGCTATCTACCCCCAAATCTGGCAATGTATAGGTTGCTTCAGCTGTTGTAGATGTGGGCTGTGATTGATTTGGTGCAGCCATAGACGGCGCGTTAGCCTCTTTAGTTTCTTTAATTTCTCCAGCTTCGTTAGATTGGGCTGCTTGTTGGTCTGTCTGTTGCGCAGATTGCTCTACGGGTGTAGTGTTGGATTGGCTATTGCCTGCACTGTCGATGGTGAGAATCACATCACCTTCTTTGACCTTATCGCCGATTTGAACACTAATCGCTGTGATAGTCCCTGCTGATGTTGCAGGCACTTCCACAGAAGCTTTGTCAGACTCTAATAAGACAATGTTATCGTCCACATTGATGACATCGCCGACTTTGACCATAATTTCGCTGACTTCAGCGCTATCAACGCCTAAGTCGGGAACTTTGATTTCCATGGGTTTATCCTTAAAGTTTTATTTTTACTAAGTTGGCAATCAGCCGCTAATACGTGGCTGATTTTTTCCAATTATTAATTGATATTATTCAGGTTTTTCGTTAAGAATTGGCGCATCGGCTTTATCTTCTGCTTTGCCATCTGCTGAAATCGCTTCATCATCCTCTTCAACCAAGGTTGGTACAGGTTTTGGATGCGCGCCTAAAATCGCTGGTGCATCTGGGGATTGGTCGATTTGTACTTGAGGATACCAAGCAGGTGAAGCATCGGCATCAATACCTAGGCTACTAATGGCATCTTTGACCAAACGCGCATCAACTTCGCCTTCATCTGCCAATAGTTTGAGCGTTGCTACCACAATATGGGCAGCATCCACTTTAAAGAAACTACGTAATTGGCTGCGGCTATCCGAACGACCAAAACCATCGGTACCTAAGGTGGCATACGGTCGACTGTCTGGTAGGTAGGCGCGGATTTGTTCAGAGAAAATGCGCATATAGTCGGTGGCGGCGACTACAATGCCTTCATGCTGCGCAAGTTGTTCAGTAACCCAAGGCGTACGCTGTTCATCTAGTGGGTGTAGACGATTGTACTCATCACATGCCATGCCTTCACGAGTGAGTTCATTAAAGCTTGTGACACTCCACACATTGGCATTGATATTGAATTCTTCAGCTAAAATTTGCGCGGCTTTTTCAACCTCACGTAAAATCACGCCTGAACCTAGCAATTGCACTTGTTTTGAACCATTGTCTTTGAGCAAGTACATGCCTTTTTTGATGCCTTCTTCGACCCCTGTTGGCATAGCTGGTTGCTCGTAGTTTTCATTCATTAAGGTGATATAATAGAAAACCCGTTCGCCTTCACCATACATACGGCGCAGACCATCTTGTACGACCACCGCTAGCTCATAACCATAACATGGGTCATAAGTGACACAGTTTGGCACCGTGTTAAATAAAATCAAATGATGACCATCTTGGTGCTGTAAGCCTTCGCCATTGAGTGTGGTACGACCTGCGGTACCGCCAAGCAAGAAGCCTTGCGCCTGCATATCGCCTGCGGCCCAAA
Organism: Moraxella osloensis; assembly: GCF_001553955.1. NCBI lineage: Bacteria > Pseudomonadati > Pseudomonadota > Gammaproteobacteria > Moraxellales > Moraxellaceae > Faucicola > Faucicola osloensis. The sequence goes on along the minus strand of NZ_CP014234.1, from coordinate 306,700 downwards.
CTAAATCACCGACGCGTTGGAAACCAAACATCGAATAATAGATATAAAAAGGAATCATCGGTAACGCATTGGTTGAATAACTGGTCGCTAACGCAATCCAAGCACTCATCGCACCTGCTTCATTAATGCCTTCTTCAAGCATATGACCGTCTTTGGCTTCTCTATAACCCATCAAGGCTTCATGGTCTTCAGGGGTATAATTTTGACCCGATGCCGAGTAGATACCCAATTGGCGGAACATACCTTCAAGGCCAAAAGTACGGGCTTCATCAGGAACAATCGGCACCACACGCTCTTGCAGCGCTTTATTTTTTAGCAGTGCCGATAGCAAGCGTACAAATACCATGGTGGTAGATTGTTCTTTGCCTGCACTACCTTGTAGTAATTTGTCAAAAATCTCCAAGCCTGGGACATCGAGTGGAATATGACCACTACGGCGATTGGGCAAATGTCCGCCCAGTGCTTGACGGCGACCTTTGAGATATTGGATTTCAGCAGAATTTTCATCAGGACGATAAAACGGCAATTCTTCAAGCTGCGCATCGCTAAATGGCAAATCAAAACGGTCACGGAAATATTTTAATGAATCAATTTCGAGTTTTTTGATTTGGTGGGTTTTGTTGACCGCTTGGCTTTGGTTAGATAAGCCATAACCTTTGACGGTTTTAACCAAAATCACCGTCGGCTGACCTTTGGCTTTCATGGCTTCACTAAATGCGGCATACACCTTCACTGGGTCGTGACCACCACGGTCTAAATTTTGGATTTCTTGGTCAGTCCAATCTTTGACCATTTCGGCAAGTTCTGGGTATTTACCAAAGAAATGGTCACGGACAAATTTACCATCACGCGCTTTATACACTTGGTATTCACCATCGAGGGTCTCAAGCATACGGTGTTTGAGCGCGCCTGTATAGTCTTTGTCTAACAGGGTATCCCATTTACCGCCCCAAATAACTTTAATCACCCGCCAACCTGCGCCGCGAAACACAGATTCAAGCTCTTGGATAATTTTACCGTTACCACGTACCGGACCATCTAGACGCTGTAAGTTACAGTTAATTACCCAAATCAGATTTTCTAGATTCTCGCGACCTGCTAGTGAGATAGCACCTAGGCTCTCTGGCTCATCGGTTTCACCATCGCCCAAGAATGCCCAAATTTTGCGACCTTCTTTTGGAATCAAGCCGCGATTTTCAAGATATTGGTGCACATGCGCGTGATAAATTGACATGATTGGGCCTAAACCCATCGACACGGTTGGGAACTGCCAATAGTCAGGCATCAAATAAGGGTGTGGGTAGCTAGATAGCCCCTTGCCGCCTACTTCACGGCGAAAATTCGTCAGCTGCTCTTCAGTCAATCGACCTTCTAAAAATGAGCGAGCATACACCCCTGGTGAACCGTGACCTTGATAATAAATCATATCACCGCCAAAGCTTTCATTCGCTGCGCGCCAAAAATGGTTAAAACCTGTTTCGTATAACGTCGCGCTTGAGGCAAAGGTCGCTAAGTGACCGCCTAAGTCGTCGTCATTTTTGTTGGCACGCATCACCATCGCCACCGCATTGTAACGAATGATAGCGCGAATTTTACGCTCGAGGGTTAAATCACCGGGATACGGGGGTTGATCTTCTACAGGAATAGTGTTGATGTAAGCGGTATCAAGACGGTTAACGCGTAACCCTTCTTGTACCGCCTTATCATAGATGGCTTTTAGTAAAAAAGTGGCACGTTTTTTTCCCGCTGACTTGATTACCGAATCAAAGGCGTCAAGCCATTCTTGGGTTTCTTGACTATCAGGGTCTTTAAAATACTGATATTGCATTTTTCGTTCCTTCTGGCAATGGCATCCATCCATGGAAATAACCTAGAATGGAGCTAGGTTGTAAACGACTCAAAGTATTCAACTATTAGACACAAAACATTGTTATAAATAGCGATAGCAATATTTTACATGAAAAAAATATTTATGTATTTTCGCTAATTTTTAATAGGTATTTAGCTATGAAATAAAGGTGAAAAAGACAACTGTTTTTTCTGACCGCATAGTAAATTTATCGATACAATAAAGCAATAAAAGCGTTAAGTCGCTTGACAGTCAACCATCAACACTTATCAACCGCTTTATGATAAGCTGGGCGAGCTTGGCATTTTTTTAACCAATTGTGAATATTGGCGTATTTTGCCTCTAAACTATGGGTTTCTAGCATGGCGTTTATGCCAAATTCCAGCTGTATATCAGCGCCGCTAAATTGGTTACCAGCAAGCCATTCATTGCTACCCAAATGCTTATCCAACATTTTGAGCTGCTCGGTTAATGAATGATTGAGATAAGATTTGTCTATCCCCGATTTGAGTAATTTTGCCACTTGCTTGATACCTATCGGTGATTTTTCTATCATGGTAGCAAATATTAGTCGGATAATAAGCAAGGGCATCAACGAGCTTTCGGTAAAATGCAGCCAATATCGATACTGCTCATACGCTTCACTGCCATAATCTGGGCGAAATTTTTTATTCAGCACCAGTTGTAAGATTGGCTGTGCATCTTGCTGGTCGCTTAACTGGTCATAGTTATCAATCAAATACTCAATGATATTGGCAGATTCAATCAGCGTTTTTCCATTATCTTGCAGAATAGGTGCCTTACCCATCGGGTGAATTTTTTGCAAAGACTTGGGCGCCAAACCATGATGGCGTTCGTACTTGGTTAACTGATAAGGCAGTTCTAATTCTTCCAATAGCCAAAGAATACGAAACGAACGTGATTTTTCAAGGTGGTGTAGATGCAGTTTTGACATGGGTATACTCGTCTTTTAATGTAATAGGATTTTTGGAACAAGATAATTTTAAATTTTATAAGGCTTTAAACTTGCTGGCTGTTGCGAAATTGTAGAATTGATCGAAAAAAACCAGCTTATTGATTGATAAGCTGGTTTGATAAAGCAAGGTTACAAATAGCAAGGCTACAAATTAGTCATCTAGCTGTTGTGCATCGGCTTCTAGCAAACCATCTTGCTGTAGGGCTTCAGACAACTCGATGTTTTGTAAATCAGCGCTGTCTGGTAAATCAGCGCTGTCTTGCGCGATATTGTCAGCCAATTCTGATGCTACAATATCTTCGTCCAGCTCATCTTCACTACCGCCTTCAACCAAAGCAATAGATACCAATGATTCATCTGGTGAAATACGAATCAGGGTAACCCCTTGTGCATTCCGACCTGTCTGCGCGATTTGTCCAACAGGGGTACGCACCAGCGTGCCGGCATCAGAAATTAGCACAATATCATCAGCATCGGTTACCGCTAATGCCTGCACCAGCTCGCCATTACGCGCCGTGGTTTTGATGGCGATAATACCTTTACCGCCACGACCTTTGACAGGGAAATCAGAGACAGGGGTACGTTTGCCAAAGCCGCGCTCACAAGCACATAAAATCTCGCCTTGCTGTGGGGCAACAACCAACGACACCACACGGCTAACCGCAACGACACTGTCATTGTCTTGGTCATCGTGACTATCGTCTTCAAGCTCGGTGTCGTCGTCTTCAATGCCTTGATTGGCCAGTAGCGTCACCCGCATACCGCGTACCCCTTTTGCGGTACGACCCATCGCACGGATTTTACTTTCATTAAAGCGAATGGCTTTACCTTCATTGGAAAATAACATGATATCTTGCTCGCCATCGGTAATGGCAACGCCAATCAAGTTATCGCCGTCATTGAGTTCGATGGCGCGAAGTCCGTTGGCGCGAAGGTTTTTAAATTGTGACAATTGGACACGTTTTACCATACCCGATGCGGTTGCAAAGAACACATATCTATTGTCATTTTGCTTGTCGTCTTCGGTCACGGGCAAGATGGCGGTGACTTTTTCATCGGCATCGAGTGCAATCAGATTGACCATCGGACGGCCACGCGAACCGCGGCTGGCCATAGGCACTTCAAACACTTGTAACCCAAATACACGGCCACGATCGGTAAAAATCATCACGTTGTTGTGTGTGGATGTGACCACCATATGGTCAATAACATCGTCTGCTTTCATGGCAGTGGCTGACTTGCCTTTGCCACCGCGTTTTTGGGCAATATAGTCGCTAATAGGCTGGGTTTTGGCATAGCCCGTGCGTGAAACAGTCAACACAACGGTTTGTTCAGGAATCAAATCCGCACGGCTAAAGTCACTGCGGCTATCGACGATTTGGGTTTTGCGTGCATCGCCAAAATCATCACGAATTTGGATTAATTCTTCTTTGATTATTTGCATTAATTGCTCAAAGTTATCCAAAATACTTTGTAATTGGGCAATGAGTGCCAAGATTTCTTTGAATTCTTGCTGTAGCTTGTCTTGCTCTAACCCCGTTAATCGGTGCAGCTGCATATCTAAAATAGCATTGACTTGGTCAGGCGATAGACGATAATGTTGGTTGTCATCAATCAGTCCATATGGGGCGTTTAGGTCTTCGCCTTCAATCACATCAGGGCGAATCGAATGACTGCCTGCTGCCTCTAACATAGCAATCACGCCACCTGACTGCCAAGTATGGGTCAGTAAGTTATCGCGGGCTTCTTGGCGGTTTGCCGATGCCTTGATAGTGTCAATAATGCGATCAATATTGGCAAGAGCAATCGTTAGCCCTTCGAGCAAGTGACCACGCGCCTGCGCTTTTTTGAGTTCAAAAATAGTACGGCGAGTCACAACTTCTTGGCGGTGACGCACAAAGGCGGCAATTAAATCACGCAACGTCATGATTTTGGGTTGTCCTTCATCTAAGGCAACCATGTTAATACTAAAACTTGATTCTAAAGGCGTTTGGATAAATAGATTGTTAACGATGACTTCCGCGTTTTCACCACGTCTTAAGTCAATGGCAATACGCATCCCATCTTTATCTGACTCATCGCGAATCTCGCTAATGCCTTCAAGTTTTTTATCGCGTACCAATTCGGCGATTTTTTCAATCAGTTTTGCTTTATTGGTTTGGTAGGGAATCTCGGTAAATACAATTCGCTCACGTTCTTTATTGGCGCCCGTTTCACTCATCGGTTCGATGTGATATTTGCCGCGCAAATGCAAGCGACCTTTACCGGTGCGATAAGCATCGACAATGCCTGAGCGGCCATAAATAATACCGCCTGTTGGGAAATCAGGACCGGTGATATGCTGCATAAGCATTTCACCAGAGATGTGCGGGTCATCGGCATACGCCAAACACGCATTAATCACTTCCGTCAGATTATGTGGCGCCATATTGGTCGCCATACCCACCGCAATGCCTGTGGCACCATTAACGAGTAGATTTGGAATACGGGCTGGCATGACGCTTGGCATTTGCTCCGAGCCATCATAGTTTGGTTCCCAATCCACAGTGTCTTTATCCAAATCACCCAGCATTTGGTGGGTAAGCTTTTGCATGCGCACTTCGGTATAACGCATCGCTGCGGCGGGGTCGTCATCCACTGAACCAAAATTACCTTGACCATCGATGAGCATATAGCGCATTGAGAACGGCTGCGCCAAACGCACAATCGCGTCATACACTGCGGTATCGCCATGTGGGTGGTATTTACCGATAACATCACCGACCACACGCGCCGATTTTTTGTAAGGTTTGTTAAAGTCGTTTGATAATTCATGCATCGCGTATAACACACGGCGATGGACAGGTTTGAGCCCATCACGCACATCAGGTAAAGCACGGGAGACAATTACGCTCATGGCATAGTCGAGATAAGATTGTTTTAATTCATCGACGATGCCAATGGGGCTAACGGAATCGGTGGACATGCACGCTCCTTTTATCAAGCTACTTAAATATGAGCCATCTTATTTATTTTACTTTTCAACGCGATGGCTAACTTAAAAGCACTGCGTTTAAAAGCCATGCGCAATTTTGACCAAAAGTTGCAAAAAACCCCAATCAAAACCTTTAAAAAAGTAACACAGATGACGTTATATTTTAGGATAGTAAAAAGGAATAATTATAGCATAAAACGCATGATTTAGCAGTTAACTCACCGCCAAATGCCGACGCTAATATCAAAATATCATGCTTTGATGGGTGTTATTTTACCCCGTGGTACGCTGCACAAGCTTAACCAGCTATTTTTACAAGCTATAAAATAATCGGATTAAATCTGAGGCTCGATATCAAACTGTCTAATGACAAAGCCTGTTGATAAACAGGCTTTATTAAATGGGTATCAGTTAAGTGCGTGTTGGTTAATTGGCTATAGTTTCAGGCTATCGCAAATTTAGAACTGGCTAAACAATGTCGGTGCCACACCCATACAATACGGCGTGACTAAACCATGATATTGCATAGCAACGGCTTGTGATGGATTGCCCCCGTTAGCGGTCGCAATCGCTGCAATATTTTGCACTTCACTAGCAAATTCTGCCTGCATTTTTTCTCTAAACAGATTTGCGTTTAAGCTTGCTCCAAACCGCAGTTACTGGACCCGATAAGGCGTAAATCACGCTAATCGCGAGCAATCCTGCAGGAATATTATACAGCACGATACCGAGCGCAAACACAATCAAGATGAGTGCCACAAAGGGGACACGCTTTTTATCAAACTCTTTAAAGCTATAGTATTTTAAATTACTCACCATCAAAAAGCCGGCAACCACCACCCAAATGGTTGCCAAGATTTGAAAAGCAGGGCTGGTCACCGGCAATTCAACTTGCCAATCCATATGCACCATCACAAACGTGGTGACTAAAATAGCGGCTAACGGACTTGCTACCCCGACAAAGTATTTTTTATCAACGACACCAATTTGTACATTAAAACGCGCCAGTCTCAGCGCCGCACAGGCAGCATACACAAAGGCGCAAGCGATACCAATACGCCCCAACGGCTCTAACGCATAATGATAAATCAATAACGCAGGCGCAAGTCCAAACGCGATGCAGTCAGCTAGCGAATCTAGCTGCTCGCCAAAGGGACTTTGTGCATTGAACAACCTTGCCGCCCGACCATCTAACCCATCTAGCAATGCCGAGATAAAAATCGCCACACAGGCACGCATATAATGCCCTTCCCCCAACGCGCTTTGGGTAATCGAATAAAATGCCGCAAGCAGCGACAATAGCGTAAATGTATTGGGAATTAAATAAACGCCTTTTTGCGCAATCGTTTTGTCAGCGACACGCGCATTTTCAATGACTTCAAAGGTGAGCCCATCATAGTCATCGGTTTCTGCCAATTCACGGTTACGCTGATGCTCAAGCTGAATTGGATTGATATCCTTAGTGTGCTGTTGCGGCTGTTGTGGCTGTTGTAATGCGTCGATGGGCGTCTTGATAAGGGTTGGTTGGTTATTATTGTCGTTATTCATTGATTATCCTTGCAGGTTGTCTCTTGCAGGTCGTCTGTAACAAATCGTCTGTTGCTAGGTGCATCGAGCTCGGTAAAAAATTGCAAAATTTGGCGGCTTTTGTGACCGCTTAACCCGCCAAGTGTGACATTATTCGCCAACCAACCATTGTACTTTGGTGCGCTGCTCCACACTCATTTGTGGGCTTTCAGGATGCTGCAAAATTGGCTGTAGATATTGCAAAATCTCTTCGGCTTTAGCATCAAATTGCCAAGGTGGGTTAATCACCAACATGCCCGTCCCATTTAAGCCCATCGGCAAATCGGGTGGGAAAATATTTAGCTCAAGTATGAGCTGACGGCGGATTTCGGTACGTTTCATTTTTTTATAAAACAGCTCAACCGCATCGTTATTTTTGATGGGGTACCAAAGCGCCAACACCCCGGTTGACCATTTTTTATGCGCTTTGACCAACAAATCTACCAATGCGCTAAAATCACGGTGTTCCTGTTCAAAGGGGGGATCGATTAAAATCAAACCACGTTTTTCTTGCGGTGGTAGCACCGCCAAAATCCCTTCATAGGCATTGCGATGTTGCACGCCAATGGGCAATTGGTGCAGTTGGTAGTTGAGCGCATCAAACTCGCTGGCTTTCCATTCAAACGCTTCGGCGCGATTGTTAATCTCTGGGTGAGCGTCTTGTTGTTTTTCGATGTGATGGGCAATAAACCAAGGCGAACCTGGATACACATGCTTATCGTAGAATTTTTTGGCGTAGCCAATATCTTGTAGATAGGTTTGCACCGCCTGTGGCGCTTGGCTATTATCTTGTGCCAGTAGTTTGGTAATGCCATGGATGGCTTCGCCCGTTTTTTTGGCTTCATCACTGGCCAGTGAATACAAACCGCGCCCACCATACGCATCCAAAATATAATAAGGTTTTGGCTTGGCGCTCATCATCTCAAGTAATTGGAGTAATAAAACGTGTTTTACCACATCAGCGAAGTTGCCCGCGTGGTAGCTGTGTTGATAATTCATAATAAATTTTTCGTAAACAAATTAGCAGGTATGGTAGCATAGCTATCAAAAATTGGCGAAGTTTTTGCTACAAGTTTTTGCTAAAAATTGCCCAGTTAAATGTTTAAACAATGCTGGAGGAAACACAGCGCACATGCAAGAGTTGAATTTTATCCTGCCCAACTGGTTTGAAAAAATAAATGACGCACAGCTTGATGGTCTGGTTAATGACGGGTTTATCGTGCTAGATGACTGTTTTGACGTCAATTTTTTTCAGGCGTTACAAAAAGAGAGTGGCTTGATGGATTACCAAGCCGCCCATTTGACGCAGGGTGAACGGGTCACTAGCATTCGCGGCGATAGCACCCGCTGGATTGATGAGCACTGTCCGATTGGTATGCAGTATCTACAAGCGATTAATGAGCTCGCGCAATTTTTTAATCAAACCTTATACACCGGCATTCGCCGTAGTGAAGCCCATTATGCCCGCTACCCTGCAGGGTTTGGTTATCAGTGGCATTCAGACAATCCGCAAGGGCGTGATGAACGTGTGTTATCAGCGGTTTTTTATCTCAATGAGGGTTGGTGCGCGCACGATGGCGGTGAAATTGTCGTCATCGATCAGCATGACAGACAGCAACAATTACAGCCCCAAGGTAACAGATTGGTGATTTTTAATAGTAACTTAGTCCATCAAGTCGCAATCACCCATCGTGAACGCTTCTCCATTGCCACTTGGATGCGAAAAGATGGGCTAATTAGCCAGCAATAAACTTGCCGCAATCCCCCACATCACAACCCCGATGAGGATATCAAGAATTTTCCAAGACAGTGGTTTGGCAAATAGCGGCTGCAGCACACGCGCACCATAACCCAAACTAAAAAAGAAAATAAACGAAGATAAAACTGCGCCCAAGGCAAACGCCAGCTTATCGGTAACCTGTGATGCAATCGTCCCAAGCAAAATCACTGTATCTAAATACACATGGGGATTGAGCCAAGTAAACGCCAAGCACATCGCAATCACTTGTTTTAAATTACCAACGTCTTCACCCTGCGCCACGAGCGATTGGTTTGATTGATAAGCCGCAATAAAACTTCGGGCACCATTTGTAGCCAAAATCCTGAGTGATTGCGAACAATGCGACCCGCTAAGGCGCTAATTTATGCTAATATGCAGCGCAAATAAGCGAGCTTTTTGAGAGATTTTTAAGAGATTTTAAGGAAACGACAATGACTGATTATGCCAGTAAAGCGACTGATTTAGACCACCTTCAAGCGCAAACCTTAGCACTAAGCTTACAGCTGATGCGCGAGCCATCAGTGACGCCGACTGACCTTAACTGTCAAAATATACTGGCTGAGCGGCTTAACCACCTCGGCTTTGATTGTGAGTTTTTATACTTTGGTGAAAAAGGCGCAACAGGACGCGAAGCAGAAGTCAAAAATTTATGGGCAATCCGTCAAGGTCGTGGGCAGGCGCAGGCGCCGGTATTATGTTTTGCAGGACATACCGATGTCGTGCCCACGGGCGATGTCAGCCAATGGACTTATCCGCCATTTGAGCCTACTATCAAAGATGGCATACTGTATGGGCGGGGTGCCGCAGACATGAAAACAGCGATTGCGGCATTTACTGTCGCTGTTGAAAATTTTGTCGCCCACCACCCCAATCATCACGGCTCAATTGCTTTCTTAATCACCGCTGATGAAGAAGGTCCTTCAATCAACGGTACAGTCAAAGTGGTTGAAACATTGCAATCGCGCAACCAACCAATCACCTATTGCTTGATTGGCGAACCCTCTAGCACTCACAGCTTGGGCGATATCATCAAAAATGGTCGCCGTGGCTCGCTTGGCGCCGTTGTGACGGTGACCGGCAAACAAGGCCATGTTGCCTACCCGCATTTGGCAGTTAACCCTATTCATTATGCTTTGCCAGCCCTATCCGAGCTTTGCAGTCAAACTTGGGACAATGGCAATGCGTATTTTCCTGCCACCACCCTGCAAATCTCCAACCTTCATGCAGGCACTGGGGCTAACAATGTGATTCCTGCAACGTTAAGCGCTGAGTTTAATTTTCGTTTTTCAACTGAGACCAACGATGAGAAACTTAAAGCAACCACTCATGCGATTTTTGATAAGCATTTTCAAGACGGTGCAGCCAGTTATCACATCGATTGGAAACTATCGGGTAACCCATTTTTGACGCCGCAAGGCAAACTCGTCAGCGCCTGTCAATCCGCGATTAAAGCCGTGACCGGAACAGATACACAGCTTTCAACCACAGGCGGCACCTCAGATGGTCGTTTTATCGCAACCTTGAATGTTGAAAATAAGTCGCCTGAAGTGGTTGAGCTTGGCGTGCGTAATGCCACCATCCACCAGATTGATGAATGTGTAGCAGTCGAAGATTTGGGTAAACTTGCCGCAATTTATGAGCAAATACTACAAAACTTACTGTTAAGCTAAATACTGTTAAGCTAAATACTGCATGCATTTTTTATGGGTAAATTAATTTGGCTGCTGCTCATTAACAATCTAGCATGAAGAAGAATCTAGCATTGAGCTTAATCTAGTTCGTCTAGCCAAGCCATTTGAATCGCTTCTAATTGTTTTTCGGTGGATTTGGTTGGGTCATCGCCAAATTCTTCTAACTGCGTCACATACCGATGCAAATCAGTAAAACGAATATATTGCACGTCTTCATCAGGGTATTTTTCAGAAAGTTGAATGGCTATTTCTAACGTGTCGTTCCATTTAAGGGACATATTTTTCTCCAGTTATTTGATGGGGGTGAGTTTTTTGATTTCGTTAAGATTGTCTTGCCAAGTTTTGATGACAGGATGAGCTTGTTCATCTTGCTGTACAATGACGCGGGTCGGTTGCACTTGACCATCCAACATCAATACAATTTTGGTCAGTGCCACCACATTTAAGTCATTTTTCACCCAAAACTCGTGGCGAAAATACAGGTATTTTTTATCCCAAGCCAATAATTGACTGTGAAGCGCCAATTTATCAAACAAAAAGCTTTCTTTAATGTAGGTTAATTGTTGCGATGCAATCACCCAACCTAGCTTGTCCGTTGGGCGCTGCTGCATCAGCCACTGCTGGATGTTAAGCTCAATAAAGCTTAAATAGCGATAATTAGGCACATGGTGACGAAACCCCATATCATGCGGCAAAATCCGGTAGTGGCGGATGATCGCATCGCTATAGCTTGGTTTGGATGACTTTGCTTTATCGGATTTTAGCATCAAGCATAAGATAAGGTAACGAAGTAATAAATTCATGAATTTTCCTTGTGATATCCGCCTGATTATAGCAAATAAAAAACCCTGACTAAACTGGTTAGTCAGGGTTGATTGAAGTTAGAAAAACTTAGTGACCTGTGCCATTGATATGACGAATCATGTCTTCTACCACTTTTTTGGCATCGCCAAAGATCATCATGGTTTTGTCCATGTAGAACAAGCTATTATCAAGACCTGCGTAGCCGGCACTCATTGAGCGTTTGATGACCATCACGGTTTGCGCTTTGTTTGCTTCAAGAATTGGCATACCAAAGATGGGTGAGTTTGGATCGTCTTTTGCCGCTGGGTTGACCACGTCATTGGCACCGATAATCAGCACAACGTCTGTACCGGCAAAGTCGGAGTTGATTTCATCCATTTCTAGGATGTCTTCATACGGCACATCCGCTTCAGCCAATAGTACGTTCATATGACCTGGCATACGACCTGCCACAGGGTGAATCGCAAAACGCACGTCCACACCTTCTTCTTTTAGCATTTCATAAAGCTCTTTTACCGCATTTTGGGCTCGGCCTTGCGCCATACCATAACCTGGCACAATGACCACACTGCTAGAGTTTTCCATCATAAAGGCGGCATCTTCAGGTGAGCCAGTGCGGTAAGTTTTGGGTCCGCTATCTTCTTCTGTCGCAGCGGCTGAGCTGCTTGACATACCGCCAAACAATACGTTCAGCAGTGAACGGTTCATGGCTTTACACATAATGTAGGACAAAATCGCCCCAGATGAACCGACCAGCGACCCTGCGATAATCAGCATTGAGTTACCTAGGGTAAAACCGATACCGGCTGCCGCCCACCCAGAAAATGAGTTAAGCAAAGATACCACCACAGGCATATCACCGCCGCCAATCGGTGCAATCCACATCCAGCCAAAAATAATAGCCAAAATGGTCATGGCATAAAAAGCTGGCATGGATTGGGTGGTGAAATACATAATACCAAATGCTAACATCGCGATGAACAATAGCGCTTGAACCGGTTTTACCCAAGTGCCTTTTAAAGTTTTTGCCCAGCTTTTTGCCGCCAATTTACCAAAAGCAAACATTGACGCTGAGAAGGTAATTGCACCAATAAAACAGCCCACAAACAACTCAAACCGCGCGATGGTGCTATGCTCGATGCCCGTATGTAATACGCTAGCTAACGCAATAGCAACGGCTGACAAACCGACCAGTGAGTGCATCAAAGCCACGGTTTCTGGCATTTGCGTCATGGCAACGGTGCGTGCTTTCCAGGTACCCACGACCGCGCCCAAAACCATTGCACCCACAATCAAGACGAATACAGGGCTTGGTGCCAAAAAGAAGGTGGTGATAATGGCAAGCGCCATACCCATCATCCCAAAACGGTTACCACGGATGGCGGTTTTTGGGCTTGATAAACCCCGTAAGGTTAAAATAAACAGCACCGCACCAATCAAATAAAACCAATCTGCATGCTGGGCGACCCAATTCATATTCTCATTCATCAAGCATTTCCTTCTTTGTTTGGCTCAGCTTTGGCTTTTTTATCTTTGGATTTAAACATCGCAAGCATACGCTCGGTCACCGCAAAACCACCAAAAATATTGATGCTGGCTAAAAATACCGCAAACGCACCCAAAAGACTTGTCGGGGTAAACATATCGCCATCAATGCTGACGGTCTGCAGCATGGCACCGACGATGACAATACTGGATAACGCATTGGTCACTGCCATGAGCGGGGTATGCAGTGCAGGCGTTACCCCCCACACCACGTAATAACCGACAAAAATAGCCAACACAAAGATACTAAAGATTGCCACAAATGGGGTGGCAGATGTCGCAGACGCTAATAGGGTCAATAGCATAAAACCTCCTAACCTCGATAGGTAAAATTAAATGAAAATTAGGTTAGCGACTGGCTAACAATACTTGACCTTGGCTAGTAACCAGCAAGGCTTTTTGGATTTCATCTTCTGGATTGAGCGCAAACACTTTATTGTCATCCATCAAGGTTGCAAAAAAGTTATATAAATTATTGGCATACAATGCCGATGACTGCGCCGCCAAGGTCGATGGAATATTGGGCACACCCATGATAGTGACACCGTTTGGGGTGATGATATTTTGTCCGACCACTGAGCCTTCAACGTTACCACCGGTTTCTACCGCCATATCCAAAATCACCGAACCTGACTTCATCTTATTGATGGTGGCTTGGTGGATTAGACGCGGTGCGTTACGTCCTGGTACTTGTGCGGTGGTGATAACGATATCCGCTTGAGATACCGCTTTGTCCACAACTGCGGCTTGGTCTTTGATATACTGCTCAGACGGTGTCCAAGCATAGCCGCCTGTGTCTTTGGCTTTGGCTTTTTCTTCTTCGCTCATGGGGACATCGAGCCATTTACCACCGACGGATTCCACTTGATCACGCACGGTAGGACGTAAGTCACTGGCTTCTACAACGGCACCCAAACGACGCGCCGTTGCAATCGCCTGTAGACCGGCAACACCAACCCCCAAAATCACCACGCGAGCCGGTTTAACCGTGCCTGCCGATGTCATAAACATCGGGAAAGGACGACCAAACTGGTTGGCAGCCAAAATCACCGCTTTATAACCTGCCAAGTTGGCTTGGGATGACAGCACGTCCATGTTCTGCGCCCGCGACAAAGTCCGTGGCAATAGCTCCATGGCATATACTTTGGCATGGCGATTGGCATAGTCCTGCAAATTGGCATTGCGATACGGATTCATCATACCGATAACAATCGCTTCATGTTTTAGCTGGTTGATTTTTTCAATCGGTAAGCTATTGACCGTGAGCACCACATCACTTGTTGAGATCGCATCATCAACAATTTGCGCCCCTGCTTGTTCCAACGCATCATTGGTAATAAACGAACCTTTACCTGCATCGCGTTCGACCACAATACTGTGACCCAACTTGATGAACTTTTTAATGGTATCGGGGGTAATCGCAATCCGATTTTCATACAATGCAGTCTCTTTTGGTACACCAATTTGCATACACTCTCCTCAAGCGGTTCGGTTGGATTCTCAATCCACAACTGACAATTAGCTAAGACAGTTATAAATTAAAAAAATGATAATTAAATTACCATAAATATAATTAATTATGCAAAATAATTCTAGGCGGAATAACAAGTAAATTTGACTGGTGCGTATAAAAAAAAGTTATCAATAAAAATTTTTACAAAATTTTCTTTTAATAAGATAGCTTTCTGAAGCTTAGTTTATTTGCGTATTTCGTTTTTTAACGTTGCCATTGTCGATTTCAAATTCATCAAAATCTTGCGCAAGCCAAAAGTTACCTTGATAATTTGCAGCAACTTCTGCCCGAATATGTGACATATTCAAAGTTTTACTACTAGGTTTATAAAAAGGTTGAAAACGCGCGCTAAAATGGGTCAAAATCAGGTTTTTTAATTGTGATAGCTGCGCAAACGGTGCAACGGCTGACGGCTGGCTGCCCGTTTACGTTTTAAAAATTTGGTAAAAGATAGTAGCAATAATAATTTGGCAAGTGGGTTATTATTGGGGATGATTTCACTAAGTTTTGGTATACTCAATACGACTTGTATCACCTCTTATATTACCTACGGAACACAATAAGGAAATGCTATGTTCAAGTTTTTTACCCCATTATGCTTTTCATTAAGTTTATTTGGCTGCCAAGCTGTTAGCCCAGCTCAGCAAAACCACACACCTAAGCCTCAGCCCATCAAGAAACCTGAGATGATGTGCACCATGCAATATGATCCTGTCTGCGTCAAAACTATCAATAATGGCATCGTGCACTATCAAACCTATGGCAACGCTTGTATGGCGAGTAATAGTGGCAATGTGACCAACAATGCTCCGAACAATGCCATAAGTATCACTAAAGGTGCTTGTGGGTCGGAGGCTAGCAAGTGACTGAGTTAGTAAGTGACTGAGCTAGCAAATGACTGGGCTATGATAATTTAGCCCGACATAACGTATGCACTAGCTTGTTTTGCCATAGCTTACTGACGATAAAATGAGCGAAGTGTTATAATCCCGTCTAATTACTTTGTGTTAAAGGTGTTGCATCTGTATGGCATTAGCGCTGATTATTGATGATGAAGTAGATTTGTGTCGCTTGATGCAGATGACACTCAAAAAAATGGGCATTGAATCCAAAGTCGCCTATGACTATGCCACTGGCATCAGCCATCTTCAAACGTATAATTTTGATTTTTGCTTAACCGATCTCAAACTTCCTGATGGGACAGGACTAGATATCGTTAAATTTATCAGTAAAAATTATGCCAAAACCCCCGTGGCAGTGATTACCGCCCACGGTAGTATGGATTTGGCGATTGAAGCGTTAAAAATAGGCGCCTTTGATTTTGTCAACAAGCCACTTGAGCTGTCGCGGCTGCGCCAGTTGGTCGAAAACGCCTTAAAGGTGGCAGAAAATACCAATAAACTCAATTGTAAAGAAATTTATGATCCTTTTAGCAATCGCCTAATCGGACAATCTAACGCCATTGCCCAGCTCAAAACCACCATCCAAAAATTGGCGCGTAGCCAAGCGCCCGTATTTCTGTGGGGAGAATCGGGCACGGGTAAAGAAGTGGTTGCCAAGCTCATTCATGATTTAAGCCCGCGCTGCTCTGCCAATTTTGTGCCTGTTAACTGCGGCGCCATCCCATCAGAGTTGATGGAAAGCGAGTTCTTTGGGCACAAAAAAGGCAGCTTTACGGGGGCTACCGCAGACAAAGAAGGGTTATTCCAACAAGCAAATGGCGGCACGCTATTTTTGGATGAAGTAGCGGATTTGCCGATTTCCATGCAAGTCAAATTATTACGCGCGATACAAGAAAAGAAAATCCGCCCCATTGGGAGCACCCAAGAAATTGCCGTGGATGTGCGTCTTTTATCCGCTACCCATAAAAATTTGGCTAAGCTTGTCGAAACGGGTGAATTTAGGCAAGATTTATATTATCGCATCAACGTGATTGAAGTAAAATTACCAAGTCTCAATGAACGGCGCGATGATATCTTACTGTTAGCCAATCATTTTATCGCTTTGATTGCAGAAGATTGGGCACTATCGCAGCCACCGACATTATCCAATGAAGCCGCGGTTCAATTGGCAAACCATCACTTTGCAGGCAACGTGCGTGAATTAAGGAATATCTTAGAGCGCGCGATTACCCTAGCTGATGATAATGTGATTAAAGCCCATCATTTGAATTTGCCATTATCAGCCGCCAATGTACCGCCTGACACTCATAGAATCCATGAAATCCATGAAATCACAGAAACCTCCAATCAATCCGTCTTATTAACATCGAGTCAACCTAGCGCGCCAAAAGTTGTGCCCTTAGCTGAAGCTAAATCCGCCGTAAGCAGCCCCATCAATACTTCCTATAGCAGCAACTTGTTTGCAAGTGGTTATAAAGTCAAACCCAATATTCAACTTACGCCCACACCGACCCAATCCAACCATGAAGCGTTAACCCATGAAGCGTTAACTTTAGATGCGCGGGTAGTGGGCATCAATGCGCCTAATTTAGCCCAGCCCGCCGCTGAAGAAGGTCAATTGCCTGCCGAAGGATTGGAAGAATATTTGATGAATCAAGAACGCAAAGTCATTATCGCAGCGCTCAACCACAGTGGTTGGAATCGCACCCAAGCCGCTAAACTATTAAATACAACGTTTCGCTCACTCCGCTACCGTATGAAAAAATTGGGCATTGACAGTGGCAGTGATAGTAATAGTGATAGCGATGAGGATTAAAAACTTCGGATAAAGGACAAATCAATATTTTTTGATAAATCCACTATCCCTACTTGGTCATAACAAGCTAGCGGAAACCGCCGGCGGATGCCTAACCACTGGTTTGCTGATTTAGCAAATAGCACAAATCGATTGCCTTTTTCATCGAGCTGATTGTCGATATTGTCAATTTGATGCAAGCATTTTACCGCAATGATATCGATGTCTAACGTAACAGCGGGTTTTTGGTACAGAAGTCTGTCTTGTTGCTGTTCAAACTGCTTGGTGAGTTGTAGCCATTGCCAATAATCCATGGGCTGCTCAAAGTCTAAATAAGCCACTTGGTTAAAATAAACCGGTGTATTGGATGTTTGCTTGTTTAAGTCATCGTGTAAATTGTTATCGATACGGATATCTTCACTAGGATGAATCGCACTGAGGGTCAAAGTGCCAAAGTTTTGCAGCCAGTCTTTGGCTTTTTGTAAATAATAAGGTTGTTTGACATTACTGGCTAACGACAAAACGCAGGCTTCGATGACTATGACATCACGCGGTGGTACACTCATACTCAAATGCTCAAATAAACATATTTTTTGCTTAGGCTAATTAGGGCGTGTCCCTAATTCGGAACAAAGTATTTTTAATGGCCTAAAAATGCCTAAATCTGGCAAAACTGCGTTAAATTGTTTGACAATATTCCAATATTATCTGCACAATTTGCCTTGTTTTGCTGGCGATTTAGTCTATTTTTAGCCTCATTATCCAAATAGGGACACGCCCTAATCTTGCTGAAAACGGGTAATTTTAACCCCGACACTATCGGCTTGTTTGATGGCGGTGGGTTTGTGAATCGTCACTGTGACTTTTTCTGGGGCAAATTCTGCCAAAATCATCTCAGCGACCAATTGCGCTAACCGCTCTAACAGCGCGACTTTATTGGCAATGCTCACTTCAGCCACGCGCTCACTGACACTTTTATAGTTGATGGCATCTTGAATATTATCAGTCTGCGATGCTTGGTATTGACAGCCCACCATTTCAATATCAAAAATCAACGGTTGGGTTATTTGCTGCTCCCACTCATACACGCCAATCACAGCATCAACTTTGAGTCCCTTGACAAATACCATATCCGTTGAATTACCGGTCAGTTTGACTGGCTGATTGTTGGACTTTTCGTTTGCAATCGCGTGCAAGGCATCCGCCGCTGAATATAGTGATTCATGCATGATTTTTTGGGTAGTTTCTGGTGTAGTCATTTTTACTCTCGTTAGGTATTTCGTTGTTTGATTAAATCATAACTAAAAAATACCAACCCTGTCCAAATAAAGGCAAAGGTAATCAATTTATAAATGTTAAAAGGCTCATGATACAAGAATATCGCCAATAAAAAAATCATGGACGGGGTCAAATAATTTAAAAAGCTCAATAAGCTAAAGTTAACCATTTTGGTGGCTTTATTAAACATTAAGAGTGGTATCAAGGTCACAGGCCCTGCAAGCATCAATAAAAAAATTGATGGCGACAGCCAAAAATCTAACTGACTACTAGCAACATCATGCATAGCAAACCAGCCAATAAAGACCGGCACCAATAATGCCGTTTCGATAAACATCGCAGAGAGCGCGTCAAGCGGGGTATGGCGATGCATCAAACCATACACAGAAAAACTACTCGCCAACACTAACGATACCCACGGCAATTTACCCAGCACGACCAGCTGAATCGCCACGCCTATCGCTGCCAAAATCACTGCCATCCATTGCAAAGGCCGCAGTTTTTCTTTGATAACCACTAGCGATAGTAAAATACCCATCAACGGACCAATATAATAGCCTAAACTGGCTTCCAAAATCTGATCATGATTGACCGCCCACACGTACACCAACCAATTAACTGAGATAATCGCCCCCGAAACGGCAGTATAAAGTAACCATTTTGGGTTGGCTTTAATCACTTTCACCCAGTGCCAGTTTTTGGTCACTGTCATGATCAGTAAAATCGTGACAAACGTCCAAATAATTCGATGCCCAATGATTTCAATCGCATCATAATCTTTGAGTAGCTTAAAATACAGGGGGAAAAAACCCCAAATCAAAAAAGCAGCCAGTGCGGTCAACACCCCTTTGGGGGTGGTCACTACGGTTGGTTTTTCATGGTCAGTAATATCAACGGCACGGGTCGGAATGTCACTATTGATGATATCAATGGCGTGATTTTGCGGGGTTTGACTTTTCAGAATTTGATTTTGGGGGATTGGGTTTTTCATTAATACAACGATAAATGTTATTTTTTATAAAAAAGTCAAAACTAAGAAAGTCATAGTCTATCTTAGTTTTCATGTCATCCATGTAAAGACTTGCGACAGTGCTACAAGTTTAGCTCACCTAGGTTTAGTCAGTCACCACTTTAACTTGCAATCCTGCACTATTGACCAGTTCAGCAAAGTTAGGGAAGCTGGTATTGACCGTTTCAGTACCATGAATGGTAATCGTATCGCTTGCGCGCAAACTTGCCACAGTAAAACTCATGGCAATGCGATGGTCATGGTGACATTCAATCTCACCACCGCCAAACACCTGTGCCACATCACCGCGACCTTCAATTTCAATGCCATCATCGAGTACGGTACAGGCAATTCCTAAGGTTTTTAGACCATCTGCCATGACTTGAATACGGTCAGATTCTTTAACGCGCAGTTCAGCTGCGCCATGCAGCACGGTTTTACCCGTGGCACAACTTGCTGCCACAAACAGCACAGGAAATTCATCAATGGCGAGCGGCACCAAGCGCTCAGGAATCTCAATACCTTGCAATTTTGAAGATTTCACCACGATATCGGCAACTGGCTCACCGCCAACAGTGGTTTCATTGGTCAATGTCAAATCAGCGCCCATCAGCTTTAAGATATCAATCACGCCGGTGCGCGTGGGATTGATGCCCACTTTTTTGATGGTCACATTGCCTTGTTGGGCGATGGCGCCTGCCACCATAAAAAATGCCGCAGATGAAATATCAGCAGGCACTGCGATATCACATGCCGTTAATTCGCCGCCCCCTGTCACACTAATTTGATTGCCATTGTGCACTTTTGACACTGTCACAGGATAACCAAATGCCGTCAGCATGCGCTCGGTGTGATCACGCGTCACTTCTGGCTCAATCACCGTGGTGGTACCTTGTGCCCATAGCCCTGCTAGCAGCAAACACGATTTGACCTGCGCTGATGCCATCGGCATTTCATAGCGGATACCTGTTAAAGTTTGATTACCGGTGATGCTAATCGGTGGCGTACCTTTTTCGCCCGTGGTTTGGATTTTGGCACCCATCTCACGCAGAGGTTTGGCGACCCGTTCCATGGGACGTTTGGATAAACTCGGGTCACCCGTCATCACCGAATCAAATTTTTGTGCTGATAAAATACCTGACAACAAGCGCATACTGGTGCCTGAATTACCCATGTATAATGGATCATGCGAGGGTTTTAACCCATGTAATCCAACCCCATGAATCACTACCCTGCCCTGATTAGGACCTTCAATCACTACGCCCATATCACGAAAGGCTTGCAAAGTAGCGAGTGCGTCTTCACCTTCCAAAAATCCTGTCACCGTGGTGGTGCCTTTGGCTAACGAACCAAACATAATTGAACGGTGAGAAATAGACTTATCACCGGCGACGGTGTGACTGCCTTCAAATTGTTGGGCGGGGGCGATAACGTAAGTTTGCTTCATGGCTTGTTTTTCCAAATAAGGCGTTTTATTTAACATATGTCCAAAATGTTGCCTGGCGGCTTGGGCTTGGGTTAATACACCCAGCATCTGCTCAGAATCATTGGTCTCAATAATTGCTTTCAACTGACTTAATTGCTCACTAAATTCATCAATGGCATCGAGTAGTGCGGTTTTATTGGCATAAAAAATATCATGCCACATGGTTGGGTCGCTGGCGGCGATACGGGTAAAATCCCGAAAGCCACCCGCCGCGAAACGAAAAATATCCATATTGTCGTTATGCTTGGCTAGTTGCGCGACTAGATTGTAGGCTAGCAAGTGGGGTAAATGACTGGTACGCGCGAGCACCTTATCATGATAATCCGCTGGCATGGTCACCACTTCTGCACCAGTCTGCGCCCATAGCGCAATCACTTTTTTAACGGCTTGTTTGCTAGTGGTGTCTAGGGGTGTTAAGATAATTTTATGGTTATCAAATAGTTTGGCATTACGCGCATCAATCCCTGATTTTTCTGCCCCTGCAATCGGATGGGCGGGCACAAAACCTTTGGGCATATCATCACCAAATACCGCGCTGGCGTCTGCAATGATATTGCCTTTGGTACTGCCCACATCCATGATAATGGTTTTATCGGTAATAAAGGGTTTGATTTGTTCAAAAATTTTTTTGACCGCCTGCACCGGCGTGGCTATTACCACCAAGTCTGACCCTTGCACCGCAAGGGCAGCATCATCAAATCCTGCATCAAGCAGTCCGTAGTTGATACCTTTGTCAATGGTTGATTGTGAACGGCTAACCGCCACAATTGATTTGGCAAGATTTTTATCACGCATGGCTTGTGCCAAACTTGCGCCGATGAGCCCTAGCCCAATAAAACACACTTTTTCAAACATTTAACTTACCGATTTTTTACAATTTGCTAAAAAGACTGCCAACGCAATCAAAATCCCACCCAACATAGTGGTGATGGTGATTGTTTCGCCCAATAAAACCACACCCAACAATACCGCAATGAGCGGAATAAAATAAATATACAGCGAGGTTTTTACCACGCCCAAATGCTTATTGGCATTGGTCCATAACACAAAACACAAGGCAGAAGCGATACCCCCTAAAAACAGCAAATTTGCCAGATTCATGGGCGTAAACGCGTGAAGGTTGATAAAGGCTTCACCTGTCACCAGCATATACAGCGACGCGGTGATTATGCCATACAAAAACACTTTACGCATGCGTACCATCGGGCTTAGTTCATCTTTAATGGCACTGTTAGCAAACCCAAAGAACGACCACGCCAACCCACTTAATATCGCCAAAATATTACCTAGCATGCCATTGGTTAAACTCATCGGCTGATTCGCCAGTACCAACGCCACGCCAACCAACGCCATCACACACGCAATCAACAGCAACTTGCTAAAGGCATGGGTTTTAATGATAAAACTGGCAATCAGCACCGTAAACAAAGGTGATGCTGTGACTAGCAGCGCTGCATTACTGCTATAGGTATATAGCAATGCGGTATTTTCTAGCAAAAAATACAAGGTAATACCGCACAGCCCCGACAAAAAATACAACACTTCGTTTTTTACACTGCTAAAGGTTTGCAGTCTAGGTGACATGGCAAACAATAACCCATAGGCAAATAACGACCGATACAGCAAAATCTGAATGGGTGACATATCCGCCAGCAACACCTTGGTGCTTGCTAATGTTGTTCCCCAAACGATGACCACAAATAACGCTAAAAAATGCCAAAATACTTCACGATTTTTTTCTAACTTTTTTTCTAACTTTTTTTCTAACATCGGCTTAGCTCAATACCTGCGCCAACGTATCTAAAAAACGGTTAATTTCTTCAGGCAAACCCACACTCACGCGTATCCAGGCTGGCAGACCGTAACCAACCATCGGTCGCACTACCACACCTTGCTCAATCAATGATTGATAGATATCCATGCCATCGCCGACATTGACCATCACAAAGTTGGTGGCCGATTTGACATAAACGACACCTAAGCTATCCAAGCCATCATATAAGGCTTGTTTTTGCTCATGGTTAAACGCCAAATATTGGTTAATAAAATGTTGGTCTTTAATTGCTGCTGTGGCGGCGGCATGCGCCAATGTACTGGTATTAAACGACTGGCGCGTATAATTTAAAATCTCGGCAATGCTTGCGCTGCTTACTGCATAACCAATGCGCAAGGCTGCCAGTCCATAAGCTTTGGAAAAGCTACGTAGCACAATGACATTGTCATACTCTTGGGTCAAATCTACACAGCTGAGCGTTGGCGCAAATTCGATGTAAGCCTCATCAATCACCACCAACACCTCCGATGGCACTTTTTTGATGAATTTAATCAGATCATCTTTGGCAAGCACAGTGCCTGTGGGGTTGTTGGGATTGGTGATAATCACCATTTTACAATTGGCGGTTTGATTGACCGTCTCAAGCATCGCAGGCAAATCATGAGCAAAATTTTTGGCAGCGACTTGTTGGGTTCGCTCACTAATACCCAAAGACGCCAATTCGTAATCCGAAAACGCGTATTGAGAATACACAATCACATCATCGCCATCGGCAAAGCTTGCGGTAATGTTATTGAGTAACTCATTAGAGCCATTCCCCAACACAATTTGTTTTGTTTCACAGCCCAAAAAATCGGCTAACGCTTGTTTAAGCCCTTGCCCGGCGCCATCGGGATAACGCGATAATTCCCCCAGTTTTGACGTGATTGCCAAGGTCACGTGTGGCGAGCAGCCGGTTGGATTTTCATTGCTCGCCAATTTGACGATGTCACCCAAGCCATACTCACGGGTCAGCTCTTCATTGGATTTATCCATTTCATAAGCTTTTAACTGCTCAATACTGTGATTGACCGATTGGATCGTCATATCAAAACCTTTCGTTGATGATGGATACTGATAAAATTTTATTGCCAAAAACGGTTAAATCACCGCTTTTGGATAAGCGCCTAATACCCGTAAATCTTTGACTTGGGGACGAATCTCAGCGAGCGCGGCTTGCATATTGGCATCGTCAATATGACCAAGCATATCAATAAAGAACACATAAGCCCATTTGTTTGGACGCTCTGGGCGGGTTTCGATACTGGTCATCGACACCCCATGTTTAGCTAGTGGCTGCAATATTTGAATCAGCGCGCCCGCCTGATCTTTGGCTGACACTAAAATCGAGGTTTTATCTTGACCTGACGGCGCTACTGCTTCGCGGCCAATGATTAAAAAACGTGTGGTGTTAGATGGGGTATCTTCGATGTTTTCAAATAGTTTGTGCAAATTATATTCGCTTGCTGCCACTTCCCCTGCAATAGCGGCTGAGTGCCACTCATTTTTGATACGCCGCGCCGCTTCACCATTACTAGAGACTGCCACCCGCTCGACATTGGGATAATGGGTATCTAACCATTGGCGGCATTGGGCAAGCGCTTGGCTGTGGGCATAAATTTTTGAAATTGCGCCCACTTTGGTATGCTCACCCACCAAAAACTGATGATGCACCGGTAATTCTACCTCACCAATGATTTTTAAATCGGAGGATAAAAAACCATCAAGGGTATGGTTGACCACCCCTTCTGAGGAATTTTCCACAGGGACGACGCCATACATGGCAGAGCCGGCTTCCACTTCACGAAACACATCAGCAATGGTCGATAGCGGCACTGTGGTAGCGGCTTTACCAAAATGCTTCAGCGCTGCCATGTGGGTAAAGGTACCTGCAGGGCCCAAATACGCAATTTTTTGTGGCGCTTCTAAGTCCAAACACACCGACATAATCTCACGGAACAAACGCGCCATCTTATCCGCTGGTAGTACCCCGCCCATAGATTCGTTGCGCGCCATCACCTTTTTTAGCACCTGTGCTTCTCGCTCTGGGCGATAAAAAATCGGATTGTCTTCTTGCGTCTTTTTGGCTTTGGCTACTTGCACCGCATAGCCTGCTCGCTCGTTGATTAATCGCTGGATTTTTTCATCCACTTCATCGATTTTTTGGCGAAGTCCAACTAATTCATCATTGCTAATCGTTTGTTCATTCATAAAATTACAACTCAACAGTCAACACTGACCTGCGCGATAGGATTGAGGGTCATAAATCACAGGCAGCCTAGCTTGAAATATACTTTGAAATATACCTTGAAATATACCTTGAAATATACAAAGTTACCAAATGGCTTTATAGCAGAAATTGCCTAATACTAGCACAAATCACGCCTGTTAATCGAGTTTCGCTCGGCGCTTTTTCATCACAAATAGTGATATAGACACAATATTTTTGGCATACCCTAAAAAAAATTGGATTTTTCGGCTAGGCGCTTAACAAATACTGGCAAAATAGAAAAAAAACTAGCGATTGTCACAATGTTTGTGATAGCTTTTAAGGTAAGTTAACTAACATTGAATGAAACCATACGATTTTGTCCCTGAACCATTTTGTCCCTGATAGGTTATCAGTGACATGCAGCAATTTGACATTTAGGAAAGTACATGACTAGCAGCTTAAACCAACTAAAAATGATGACAACCATTGTGGCAGATACTGGGGATTTGCAAGCGATTGCCCGCTTAAAACCAGTCGATGCGACCACCAACCCAAGCTTGATTACCAAGGCACTGTCAGCGCCACAAATGCAGCCTATTTTAATTGAGACATTAAAAAAATACACCAATGATATCGACGCGGTGATTGATGAGCTCACCATTTATATCGGCAGCGAAATTTTAAAACTGATTGATGGTCGTGTTTCCACTGAAGTTGACGCAAGGTTGTCTTATGATACCGATGGCACAATTGTCAAAGCGCAGCAATTTATCAAAGCGTATGAAGCCGCTGGGATTGATAAAAAACGCGTACTCATCAAAATCGCTGGCACGTGGGAAGGCATTCAAGCCGCCAAAGCGCTAGAGCAACAAGGTATCCATTGTAATGTGACGCTGCTATTTGGCTTGCACCAAGCCAAAGCCTGTGCCGATGCCGATGTTACCTTGATTTCGCCATTTGTCGGACGGATTTTGGATTGGCAGAAAAAAGACGAAGGACTCGATAGCATCGAAATCAGCCGTGATAAAGGCGTGAGCTCAGTCAAAACTATCTATCATTACTTCAAACAGCATGGCTACACCACCCAAATCATGGGCGCGAGTTTTCGCAGCATTGAGCAAATATTGGCATTGGCGGGTTGTGATTTATTAACGATTGCGCCTGATTTGCTAGACCAACTTGCCACGATGGACGTCAAAGTCGAGCGTCAGCTATTCCCAGACATGAAATTTATTGACCTCAAAAAACAAACCCTCGATGAGACCCAATTTGCTGAGCAACATGCGCTTGATCCTATCAGCCAAGAATTATTATCTGCTGGTATTGAAGGCTTTATCCAAGCTAGAGAAGCGTTAGAGCAAACCTTGAGAGGCTTGGTTAACTAAGCTTTGTTAATTAAAGCTTTATTCATTAAAACTTTGATGAATAAAGCTTGGTTCATTAAATTTTTGTTAGCGGCTAATCATGTCCTTTAATCATGATTAGCCCCATGCCACCCCACTAACCTTTAGCTTGCAACACAGTATAAAGTGGTATAGCAAGCGGTTGATGCAAATCCACCAAATCAAGTAACACAAGTGCGCCTAATACTTGATGTCCTACGGATTCACAAAGTCCCACCGCAGCGCTCAAGGTACCGCCTGTCGCCAATATATCATCCACCAACAACACATTCGCGGGCGTAAGTCCCGCCTGCATTTCTAGCGTATCGGTACCATATTCTAGCGCATAGCTTTTTTTCGCCACAGGCGGTGGCAGCTTGCCTTCTTTGCGTATTAATACCATGCCTTTGCCTGTTCGACCTGCTAACAGGCTGGCAAAGATAAACCCCCGTGCTTCAATGGCGCCAAAACAATCAACCGCCTCAAACACTGGCTGTGGTATCGCTGCCAGTAACGCATCAATTACCACATTGATGTGAGCGCGCAATAATGGCGTGATATCATAAAACTCAATGCCTTGTTTGGGAAAATCAGGTACCACTCTGATGATTTGCCAAAATGGGTGTGGTGAATCAGGGGTGATAGTCGATTGCATAGGATTGACCTAGTTAAGTAGAATTAAGTGTTAAGTAAAATTAAGTATTAAGTAAAAATTAAGTAAAAATTGCTAAAGCATGCCTCATTCTAGCAATTTTTTCCTGCTGAGCCAATCAGCGTCATAGATGGCGTTAAGCCTTTACTTTAGCCATGATTAATAGGCTAGACTTGGGCGAACTGATTTAAAGATTTACGGTATGGGATTGAATGTTGCCTGTCATCAGCTTGCTTGTTTCAGTGCATACTTGTAAACTATCGCAAGTTAAATTTTTAGGTGATTGCGTGAGTTTTGCATGGTTAACATACTGCTCGGCATTGTAATTGCAATTTTTATCCTTATCTTCAATAGCAAAAGTTACCACTAACATAGGGAAAGTTATCAATGAAAAAATATCAATGTATCGTGTGTGGTTGGGTGTATGATGAGGCATTGGGCTGCCCAGAAGAAGGCATCCTCCCCGGTACACGTTGGGAAGATATTCCCGAAGATTGGACTTGCCCTGAATGTGGGGTCAGTAAAGTAGACTTTGAAATGATTGAGCTATAATAAATATAATAGGGTTTCATCATGCAATCAACTAACAATGTCAATAGTGCGAGTGTCGATAGTGCCAGTGACAATAGTATAAGCTTAGACAGTATCAGTTCAAATGGCGCGCCTATTGCGCAACTGCCAAATACAGAGCCACAACCTGTGATCATTATTGGCTCAGGCATGGCGGGCTATACGCTAGCGCGTGAGCTCAGAAAGCTAACGACTAGCTTGCCTATCGTCATGGTGTGTCAAGATAGTGGTGATAGCTACGCTAAACCAACCTTGTCAAATGCCTATGCGCAAAACAAACTTGCCGATTCCATCGCTAATGCAAGCGCGGCAAAAATGGCAGAAACGTTAAACCTAACCCTATTAAATTTTCATCAAGTCACCGATATTAATGCCGATGAACAAGTTATTGTGGTTCGCTCGTTAGTCAATCAAGCTTCTGAAACAACGCTTGCATATCGAGATTTGGTATTGGCGACAGGCGCGCATTCTAGACTGTTACCCAATCTAGCTGTCAATCATCAAACCATTTTTGCCGTTAATCATCTGGATGAGTACAAAAGCTTTCAGCAGCGCCTAAACACCCTAAAATCTCAAAAATCAGCGCCGGTTAAGGTAGCGATTATCGGTGCTGGATTGATTGGTTGTGAATTTGCCAATGATTTGATTGGTCAAAATACAGATAACCAGACCGCTGACATCACAGTGGCAGTGTTTGATAAAGCGGCACGCCCACTATCTCAGCAACTCCCTAGCGAAGCGGGTATCATGCTACAAGACGCTTTGACGCAGTCAGGGGTGGCATTTTATTTAGGCACTGATATCACCAGTATCACGACAAATATTGACACAAGCGATAATGCAACCGTGACCATCTCGTTTGACAAGGATAAGCAATCACAAACCTTTGAGGCGGATATTGTTTTGATAGCGATTGGGTTGGTGGCTAATACTGACCTTGCCGCATCAGCGAACATTGCCATAGCATCGTCACAGCACATCAATCCTACAATAACCCATTTACCAAGAACCGTGCAGCAAGGCATCAAGGTCGATGCCTACCTAGCCACATCGGCAAAGCATATTTATGCCATTGGCGATTGTGCCAACGTGATGGGTAGCTATATGCCCTATGTCATGCCATTGATGAACCAAGCCAAAGCCTTGGCAAAAACCCTGGCTGACCCTAACATGGCGCCGACCAAAGTGGTGTATCCTGCCATGCCAGTGGCTATCAAAACACCTAGTTTACCTTTGGTGGTATTACCCGTATCAGGGCAGTACAGTGACGATCAACTGTATTGGCAAACGACCCTAACCACTGATGGAATGGTCATGACCGCCCATCCAAAAGATGACTCTAATAGCATTTTAGGGTTTGTATTAGCCGGTAAAGAAGCAGCAAAACAGCGCTTAACGTTAACAAAGCAAGTGGCGGATTGGCTGTCTTAGTGGCTGTCTTAGTAGCCATGCTCGTGCAACGGGTCATCTAATGCGGCAAGTTAATTCAACACCCCACTAGCAGATTGATATTTTTGGAATAAATTATGGATTTAGCCAAATTTAATTTTCAACCCTCAGTGATTACGGACTTTATGCAAAGTGCCATCATTGATATCGGTGATGAATTACAACTGTGTGTTGAAGTTGGTGGCAATCCTGATCATCCGCCCTTGCTGCTGATCATGGGCTTAGGCTCGCAGTTGGTGTTTTGGCCCGATAGTTTTGTCAAAGGCTTGATTGATGCAGGCTTTTTTGTGATTCGTTTTGACAATCGTGATATCGGGCTATCCTCAAAAATCGCCCGACCCTTCCCGCGTTTTCCCGTCAACAATGTCAAAATGATGCTGCGTATGCAAGTGGGTTTGACGAACCGTCATTTTCCGGTGGCGTATAACTTATTTGACATGGTCGAAGATACCCGCCGCTTGCTTGATAAGCTTGAGCTAAAAAATGTGTATGTGGTGGGGGCATCTATGGGCGGGATGATTGCGCAAATTTTGGCTGCCAAATACCCAAAACGCGTGTCGACACTGGGTCTCATGTTTACCAGTAACAACAAGCCATTTTTACCACCCACCAAGCCAAAGCAGCTGCAAACCCTACTGTCACATCCCAAAACCACCCAAATTGATGACGTGGTCGCATATGGCGTGTGGTGTATGCAGCGTATCGGCTCACCCAATCATGTAGATGAAGAGGAAGTAGAACGACTCATTCGTTTGCGGTTTGAACGTAGTTATCACCCACGTGGCGCGCTTCAGCAGCTGCAAGCAATATTAGCCACTGGCTCTATTGTTAAATTCGACCAAAAAATCAAACAGCCAACTATTATCATTCATGGGGAAAAAGATGGACTGGTGCCACCGGCGCATGGTCGGGCGATTGCCAAAGCGATTGCGCACAGTGAGTTTCATTTGATAAAGGATATGGGACATGATTTGGCAAAACCCTTTATCCCTACGATCGTCAAACTGCTAACCGATCATTATATGAAGCATGCTTAAGTCGCTAATTTAACAACCGCCACAATACAAACAGCACGGCAATCACATAAAAAATCGGCGCAAGCCAGCTACTCACCTGCCAGACAACATGACTGGCAATCATTTGCGCGATAAACAACGAACCCACAAACCCAAGTATCGCCAGCCAATCCTGCTGACGACTTTTGAGCATATCTGAGCGAATTTGCTGTATTTCACGCAGCTGCTGATCTTGGTGACCGCCCAGATTTGACAGACTTTGCAAACTGTTATCCAGCAATTGTGGCATGTCATTGAGACTCAGTAACAGTTCAGGTAATTGCTTGCGTAGCTCGCCAATTTTTTGCATCGGGTCAAATTGCTGCTTCACCCAGCCTGTCAAAATCGGTTTGGCGAGCGACCAAATATCAAGCTCAGGGTATAAATCTCGTCCTAGACCTTCCACATGCACTAGGGTTTTAAGCAGTAACATTAATTGCGGCGGTATATCCAAATGATAGCGACGCGCAATATCAAGCACCGACATGAGCACGCCTGCAAAATCAATGTCGTTGATTGGCTTACTAATCATCGGTGACACGGTGCGGCGCATATCGCGCATGAGGGCGTACTTATCGGTATTGGGTGGAATCCAGCCTGCCCGCGCAATAATATCCACTAGACCGGTAAAGTTATTGTTCATCACCGATAATAAAAGCCTTGCCACAATCATTTGGTCAGCTTTAGATAGCTCGCCCACGATTGAGCAATCAAGGGCGATGTAGCGAGGATTGGGATTTGGAGTATCGGCTGGCAGCGTTTCAACAAACACATTGCCTGGGTGCATATCGGCATGGAAGAAATTATCCCGAAATACTTGGGTGAAAAAAATCGTTAATCCTTTTGCTGCAAGTGCCGCCCTATCATATCCAAGCGCATCAAATACTTGGGTTTGCGAAATCGGCACCCCAATAATGCGTTCCATAATCATGATGTTTTTGCTGGCTTGATACACTTCAGGCACATACATCATCGATGAACCCAAAAAGTTGTTACGCATTTGGGTGGTATTGGCAGCTTCAAGGGTTAAATCAAGCTCATTGAGCAAGACTTGCCGATAATCTTCAACGATATCGATAATATGTACGGCACGCGCCGCTTCAATCCGTGCTGACGCCCACCCTGCCAAGTCGCGCAATAATTCAAAATCTTCAATAATCTGTTCACGGATGGTTGGGCGAACTACTTTAACCACCACTTCACGCCCATCATGCAGGCGTGCTGTGTGTACTTGGGCGATAGATGCCGCCGCTAACGGTGTGCCATCAAATCTAGCAAATAGCTGATTGATAGTTTGCCCCAAACCGCCTTTTTTTGTCGATTGTTCAATTTGCTCGATAACCGTATCGACACTAAAGGGTTTCACCCTGTCTTGCAGATGCACCAACTGCTCAATAATCTCAGGGGTGACCAAATCACGACGGGTGGAGAGCAGCTGCCCTAATTTTAAAAACAGCGTGCCCATCTCTTCAAGCGCCAGCCTAACCCCATCTGGATTGGGTTTTTGAAAATAGCTGGCAGGGTGCATACGGATAAGTTTGGCAATGGGCTCAAGCTGCGGCGTCTCTTCAATAGGCAGATGCGTATCAACACGATAATGAGCGGCAATGCGCCACAGTTGTAAAAGACGTTTGCGATGATTTAGTAACACGTTGGCAACTCGTTAGAAAGCTTATCAATGGTGGGAATTCTAGCATGATATAAGCAATTTTTTAATGGTTAAAAAAAAGACGGGGATTTAACCCGTCATTTTGATTGTGCAAAAGCAACTTTTGCAATGAATTTACTTTTGCAATAAAGCCGCTTGCTGTTGCTTGATGGCATCGAGTCTGGCTTGTTCACGTTCAATATCCGCCCGCAGTTTTAGTAGCTGTTGTTTTAACTCATTGCCTGTATTGTTATCAGTATCTGCACCGTTTTTCCACTCTCTGATATTGGCAATATCGGCAAACATCTCTTTGGCAGGTACAGCGATTGTGCTTTTTAGGTTGGCTAATAGATTAGACAGTTGACTTGCCATCGGCAGACCAATTAGAGGTTGCAGTTTACCAATGATATCAGGGTCAAACCCGGCGACTAATTGTTTGACTTGCATCAGCACTTTATAATCGCCCTCAATCGGCAGATTGCCTTGTGGCTCGCCCATCAAATTGAGCAAATGCACAGGGTTGTCCACCTTAACAATACAATCAGGTTTGCTTACCACATTGCTACCTTTAGGTTCAAAAACATCAACCGTCACAGGTTCAAAGCGGATATGGTCATCATTAAAAATCGTATCAAATTCAATGGCGGGCTCTGTCATCATTAGGCGCAAAACTTTACCCGATAACGGTTGTAGCCCTGCTTGGGTGATGGGGTCAGTGGCAATCGCTAAATTAACCACTTTTTCAATCCCTGCGAGTAGTAATACAGTAAACATCTGATTCTCTTTTAGTATATAAATTTCAGTGAGCTATTATATTTTTCGCCATCCATTACTTTTTAAACCCACGATGCACCGCCACGATACCGCCTGTTAAGTTGTGATAATCACAATTGACAAAGCCTGCCTCTTCCATCATGCCTTTTAAGGTGCGTTGGTCTGGGTGCATACGGATAGACTCTGCCAAATACTGATAGCTTTCGCTGTCATTCGCCACCAATTTACCCATGAGTGGCAATGCGGTAAACGAATACAAATCATACACTTTACCAAATGGCTCAAACACAGGTTTTGAAAATTCCAAAATCAGCAAGCGCCCGCCTTTTTTGAGCACCCGATACATCGAGCGCAGTGCCGCGTCTTTGTCGGTGACATTGCGTAGCCCAAAGCTGATGGTCACCAAATCAAAACTTTCATCTTCAAATGGTGCCAGCGTCTCAGCATTGGCGAGTACAAAGTCGACGTTACTACAGCCTGCATTGAGCAGACGCTCACGACCGACCTCTAGCATCGCTTCATTGATATCGGATAATACCACATGACCTGTGCGACCCACCTCTTTACTAAAGGCTTTTGCCAAGTCACCTGTGCCCCCTGCGATATCTAGCACCCGTTGACCTGCACGCACGCCCGTTAGGCTTATGGCATAGCGTTTCCACAGACGATGAATACCCAAGGACATTAAATCATTCATGATGTCGTATTTTTTGGCAACAGAGGTAAACACTTCTGCTACTTTTTCTTGTTTTTCAGCTTTTTTGACGGTTTTGTAGCCAAAATGGGTCTCTTCATTGCCATCAGTGGCTTCGGTATGTGGATTGTAGATAGCTGATTTATCAAAACCGCTAGTTGATTGCGCTGATGATTTATTGGGAATAGCGTCATTGGGGATAGCGTCATTTGGGGTAGCGGATGCAGGGCGAGTGAGCTGCTGACCTTGGGGCACAGATTCTGGCAAATCAGCTGTGCCAGTAAATTGACGGTTGATGGTGGTGTCAGCTGTCAGTGACTGTTGTACTTGGCTATTGAGTTTGTCATTGGCTTGGAGGCTGTCTTTAACCAAGCTGTCTTGGATTGAATGATGGTTATTGTCGTTCATGTGGTTTCCTAGTGATATCATCGCCAATCACAAATTGGCAAAGTTAAAAGCGCAAAGGTACTGCAAAATTTTTTCTATTTTATCACTAAACATCAAAAGGATGTTCTTTGCCAGCATGCACATTGGTAATGATTTGCAACTCTTTTTCGCAAAATGGCTCAATAAATGCGCCAATACTTTTAATCGGTTTGATGGCAGCAAAACCTTCGGCGATAAAGTCATATAATGGCTGAAAGCCTTTTTTATACGCTGTGCCTTTGGCAAGTGAAAATGCTTTTTGTAAGATAAATGATTTAAGATATTTGTCTGTGCGATAGCACATTTGTTTGAGATCAGCAATCTGCTGGCGTCTTGCCGACTCTGCATTGACAGACCGATAGGCTTTAATCATGGATGGCTCATCCACGGATAAATGATTTTCTTTTAAATACTGAGCAAGCTGTAAATCAAGCTTAATGGCGTTAATCGCTTCGATGATACCGGCTGCGCCTGTGCTCACGGCATTGGCAGGGATAAATTTTTCTAGTTTTTCAGCCTTTTGCACCATGCGCTCTAGCTGTTCAGCGAGCACGTTGAATTTTTCGCCCCCATACAGTTGGTCAATTAAAAATTCCCCCATGGCTTGGTTGTTGGCGCTGGCAAATAAGGCTTGGTGGGTTTTATGAATACGACCGCGTTGCCAGGCTTGTACT
This sequence comes from Moraxella osloensis, assembly GCF_001553955.1. Lineage (NCBI taxonomy): Bacteria > Pseudomonadati > Pseudomonadota > Gammaproteobacteria > Moraxellales > Moraxellaceae > Faucicola > Faucicola osloensis. Next base: position 272,183 of record NZ_CP014234.1, on the reverse strand, counting down.
TCACTGAGTTTTTGCGCTAACTGGGTATCGCTGTGGTATGGCAGGGCGCGAAATTGTTTTAAATCTTGTTCTAATTGGCTTAAGCTGCTCATAGGGCCTCGATTTTTTTGCAAAATTTTTAAATTCAAAACAGAGAAACTGCAGTTTATCCATTGTATAAATCCACAGTAAAATGCAGTTTTGTGCCGCATTACCTTAATGTAAATCCAGCAAAAATACAAATCGTAAATTGTTCACCGGTAGGATAACTGCTATCTTTTAAAAACTTTTAAAAAAATGAAGCGGTCATTAGCAAAATTTCGGGTATTTCCCTAAGAAGGTCGTATGCCAACGCAAAATAGCAACAGTTTAAACAATAGCTTAAATAACAACTTGAATAATGACTTGGATAATAACAATACAGCCGCGTCTGCCCCCACTAATAAAACTGCCAAAACCGATAAAGCTCACAAAACGCCACCTGCGGCCCTTGAGGCGCAATTAAGTTTTGACTTGATTACCGAGCAAACCACCTTACGCGAGCAACGGGCTGGCAAAAACTCGCGCGGGCTACTAATCTTGGTCAATGGTATGGAAAATTCGGGCAAAGGCGAAGCGGTTAAAGCGCTAACCGAATGGATGGACGCACGCTATATCAAGGTTCACGCCACCATGGGGCAGCATCCCAGCCGCTACCAACCTATTTGGCAACGTCACACATGGCAACTGCCTAGAAAGGGTGAAATTGCGGTGTATTTTGGCAACTGGTACGCTGACTTGATTCGTTATGTGTTTGACTGTGGCGATGATATAGATGAACAGCGCTTACAGCAAATGATTGAAGACATTGAGGCGTTTGAACAAGATTTGGTCAATAACAACACCGACATCGTCAAATGCTGGTTTTCAGTCGATAACAAAACGCTAAAAAAACGCTTGACCGATGAAGAGCCTGACCCTGAGCAGTTGTATCATTTAGATTGGTTTCGAAAAAAAGACGTGAAACGTTTCAAACGTTTTAGCAGCAAGCTGATGGGCTTACAATCAAGCTGGCACCACATTGATGGACAAGATATCGATGCCTCAAATATCCAATTTGCTAATATCGTACTTGCAGCGCTGCAAACCATGAACCAACTATCTGCAGCCGAGGATGCCCAAGACAACCCCCAAAAAGCCGACAAATCAGCTAACTCTAAAACGGACAAAAATCCTGTTGCAGCCGCCTCATTGCCTTTTAAACCCACCCCTCTGATTGATGAGTTGGTTAACGTCGAATCCCACGCATTAGCAAAAGCAGATTATAAAGAACAACTGCATAGCAAACAACATATACTCGCTGAACTGATTCGTGAGCGAGGTCAGCGCCATATCATCTTTGTCTTTGAAGGCATGGATGCGGCAGGCAAAGGCGGGGCGATACGCCGCATCATTGCCCCACTCGACCCGCGTGAATTTACCATCCACGCTATCTCTGCACCGACCGAAGATGAATTAAAACACGCCTATCTGTGGCGTTTTTGGACGCGACTGCCCCATGATGAAATGGCAGATGTGGATATAGCGTATTTATCGAAAAAATTTAAACGCAATAAATGCATCGCCTTACTCAAACAACGCCTGCATAATAGCTGTGTGACCATTTTTGACCGTAGTTGGTATGGTCGGGTACTCGTTGAGCGTATTGAAGGCTTTGCAAAAGAGGCAGACTGGCAACGTGCTTATGGCGAAATCAATCGTTTTGAAAACGACTTGGTACAGAGCAAGGCCATTTTGGTCAAATTTTGGCTCGCTATCAGTGAAGAAGAAGAACTTAAACGCTTTAGAGCGCGTGAACAGACGCCCAATAAGCAGTTTAAAATTACCGATGACGATTGGCGTAACCGCGCCAAATGGCATGAGTACGTACAAGCCGCGTCCGACATGATTCATTTAACCCACCATAAAAAACGCCCGTGGTATGTGATTGCCACCGATGATAAATATAGCGCAAGACTCAAAATCCTTGACGCTATTATTTCAGAGCTATCTAAGAATTTATAAAGCGTTATCTAAAAATTTATAAATTGTTAACAGTCTGCCTTTTTACTATTTTGCTATATCTTAAAACTGTCTACCCAACTTGATGAAAGATAATGATTTTGCTGGACAGTTCCCCTATAATATCCTGTTTGATTTGATTATTTAGCCTAATTAGTTATCCTTAATAAATCCATCTAAACTGCAAGTGAGCAATATGGAATCTTTACGCAATTTTTTGAAAGGTTGGATGGGCAAAGCCTTGCTCGTTCTTTTTTTACTTCCTTTAGCCATCACAGGGTTTGAGTCAATTGTCCGTAGCGGCGATGACCCCAATGCTGTCGCCAAAGTTGCAGAGTTAAATATCGATAATGCTACCTTGCAAAATATGATTAACAAGCGCCGCGAAACGTTGCTTGAGCAAGTGAATGGCGATGCAAGCCTAATTAATAGCGATAAATTACGTGAGCAAATGCTGCACAATTTGATTGACCGTTATTTGATTATCAACCAAGCCAACCAGCTTGGTTTTACTGTGTCGGACGCCACTATCACCCAAATGTTGATGGCAGAAAAAACCTTTCAAGACGCCAGCGGAAAATTTTCTAACGAGTTGTTTGCTAACTATTTAACCAGTCGCGGTATGACCAAAGAGCAATTATTTGATTCGGTTCGTCAAGACTTGTTGGTAACTGCCTTTAGCCGCGGTATCATTAATACAGGGATTTTTGCGCAAGGGAGTATTGATAAACTTATGTCAATGCTGTCTGAGTCGCGCCCTGTGCAAGTGCTGCGTTTGGACTGGCACAGCTTTGCGCCGCAGGTACAAGTGACGCCGCAAGAGATTGCAAGTTATTATCAAAAAAATCAAGCAACACTTAAATCTAGTGAGATGGTGGATTTAATTTATTTAGAGCTCAATAAAAATGCCCTGCCTGTTGCTGCCCCAACGGCTCAGGAATTGCAGCAACAGTATCAAACCTATTTGAAAAATAGCAACAACCAGACCGAATACGAATTGGCAATGATTTTGATGAATGGTGGTCAAGCACAAGCCACCTTAACCTCATTAAAAAGTAAACTTGATGCCAATCAAGCGGATTTTGCGGCACTTGCCAAACAGTACTCGCAAGATGAAGGCAGTAAAAATGATGGCGGCAATATCGGTCCGATTACCCAATCGATGTTCCCCAATGATTATGACACCATCATGACCCAAATCAAGACCCTAAAAGTCGGTCAAGTCACGAGCCCCATCAAAACCAACTATGGCTATCATTTATTCAAATTGGTAAAAATCAATGGTCAAACTCCACCAACCATTGAAAGCTTGACGCCTGTATTAACCGAACAAATTATGGCGCAAAAGCGTGAAGCCGCCTATCAAGATTTGATTGGTAAAATCAATAATGACGCAGTTGCTGGCGCTACTATCACCGAGCTTGCCAATCGCTATAAATTAACCGCCAAATCGATTAAAAACTACCCTAAAACCAATAACTCCTCTGCACTGAGTCAACCTGCTATTGTAGCGGCAGCATTTGAGCCACTGGCGCTGCAAGAAGGCAGTGTATCAGTCGGCATAGATGTCTCTGATAAAGTGGTATGGCTGCAATCAACCAATCACCGCACTAGCAAACTCATGACACAAGCAGAAGCCGAGCCGGTTATTAAAGCCAAACTTATTGAAGAGAAAGCAAAAAGTTTAGCAGTGGCAGAGGCCAATGCCATCGCTGCCAAAGTCAAACAATCCAATTCAATTGCGGCGGCGGGTGCCCCATTCCAAGATTTGGGGATTGTGACTCGTCAAGACAGCAAACTGAGCGATGACGAGCGTGGTGTGGCATTTAGTCAACCTGCTGTTAACAATCAACTAGCGGTCATGACGCGGCCTACTATGTCGGGTGCGAGCGTGATTGTTGGCGGTGTTATCACTAATGATAACGCCCAAATCACGCCGCAAGTTAAACAACAAACTGCCCAAATCGTGCGCGAAACTATCGGTCAGTCCCAGTTTGAGGATTACTTAGCATACCTAAAATCCATCACTAAAGTCACGGTTAAACCGCAGACTGCTACGCCATAATATGCTATTAATACATATGCGCTGAATAAGTCAGCGCCTTGTTCTAGCAATAACGAGTGTTTAGCAATACGTAGCGCCATCAAAAAAGGCTTACTAATGATGATTAGTAAGCCCTTTTTTATCGGTGGGTATTAATGATTTTCAGAGGCGTGATTGATGGTATATTTTGGAATTTCAATGGTCAAATCTTTATCGTCGATGATGACTTGGCAAGATAGTCTCGAATTTGGCTCTAGCCCCCAAGCGCGATCTAACAAATCAGCTTCGATATCATCCATTTCCTCCAAGCTATTAAACCCTTTTCGCACGATAACATGGCAAGTAGTACAAGCTTTTGACATATCACAAGCATGCTCAATTTTCACGCCTTTTTCTAGCAAGCCACGGCATAGATTATCGCCTTCATTGAGTTCAATCTCTGCGCCAGTGGGGCAAATTTGGTGATGCGGTAATACAGTAATTTTTGGCATAGCAATCTCTTAATTAATAGTCTTATGTATTCAAAATTAATTTGACCAATCCGCGGTTGAAGTGCCTTTCATGGTTTCATTGACCGCTTGGTTCATGATAAGTGCAGCAAAATCATCACTATGAACTTTTAGCTGCGCTCTCGCTGTTTCTAACTGGGCTTGTTCAGCACCATCAATCGCCTGTTGAACATCAGCCATCGAGGTTTGCAGCACTTTTTTCTGCTCATCGGTTAATAAAAAGCCAAATTCTGCAAGCGCGGATGCTAGCGCCAACAATTCTCGTTTTGCTTCTACTTGACTTTCAATCAAGCTACGCTGCAGTCGATCTTGCATGGCAAAATCAAAGCCTGCTTTGAGCAGTTTTTCCTGCTCATCTTCTGACAACCCGTAAGATGGCTTGACTTGAATTTGGCTTGCTTTGCCCGTTGTCAACTCTTTAGCCCAAACTGTTAACTGACCATTGGCATCAATTTGAAAAGTGACTTCGATACGCGCCAACCCTGCTTTCATCGCTGGAATGTCAGTCAGTTTAAACTGTCCTAACGAGCGATTGTCAGCCACCGTATCGCGTTCACCTTGTACCACATGGATAATCATACCATTTTGGTTATCTTGATAGGTTGTAAATACCTGTTTACGGGTCACAGGAATGGGCGTGTTACGCGGAATAATCACTTCGGTGAGACCACCCATGGTCTCAAGCCCCAAAGATAAAGGCGTGACGTCAAGCAGCAACACCGTATTTTGCTGTTGTCCGATTAATTGGTCGGCATATTTGGCTGCGCCTAACGCGACGACTTCATCGGGATTGATGCGTGACAGTGGCGGCTTATTAAACGTTTCTGCTACGATTTGCTGAATCAATGGCATTCGTGTCGAACCACCTACCAATACCACTTCATCAAGCTGGGACGTCTCAAGTCCAGCATCACGTAACACTTGCGCGCACACCGCTAATGTACGGTCAGTGACAGGCTGGATGATTTGGCGAAGATTGCTTTGGGTTAACACAATGTCAAAAGCTTGACCGCTGATTGAAAGCTCCGCAGTCACTTGGTCTGCTTTTGACAACTGCTCTTTAAGCGTGCGAGCCTGTACGTTTAGCAGCTGTTTTTGATGATTATCAATGCTTGATGGATTCAAACCTGTTTGTTGAATCAGCCAATTAGCGATCAATCGGTCAATATCATCGCCACCCAGTGCGCTATTACCGCCAGTTGCGAGCACCTCATACACACCGTGATTGAGCTTTAACACCGATACATCAAACGTGCCCCCGCCCAAATCATAAATAAGATGATACGCTTCGTCTTGTGCTTGGTTCAGCCCATACGCCATCGCAGCAGCCGTCGGCTCGTTTAATAAGCGAATCACATGAATGCCTGCCAATTTAGCCGCATCTTTGGTGGCTTGGCGCTGTGCTTCATCAAAATAAGCCGGCACCGTAATCACCGCCCCTACAATACTATTGTCAGGTAATGCCAATTTTGCTCGGTCATATAGATGTTTTAACAGGATACTTGATATTTCAACAGGATTTTTGGCACCTTGTGGGGTTTGGATACTTGGCATGACGTCGACATCACCGACTAATTCATAGGGATGATTGAACTTAATATCCTTGATGCTTCGACCCATAAACCGTTTGACCGAGCGTACAGTATGATTTGGTGCTTGTTCTGCCATTGCTTCAGCATGACTACCTACCAAAGTTTCTGGATTGCCATTGTCATCTAAGCCAAAATACACCACCGAGGGTAAAAGCTTTTGGCAATCGCTACCTTTTACCTGATTAGCAATTTGACTGTCGTTATTGGCGTTATTTTCACTAGATTGACACTCACTAACTTTATCGCCAATCACTTGTGGCTCGCCTGAACGCACTACCGCTACCAGTGAGCGCGTGGTTCCTAAATCAATTCCTAAAGCAAAACGATGCGCATGGGGCTTGGCACTTTGATTGGGTTCAGCGATTTGTAATAACGACATATATTGGACCAATTAAAAAATAGAAAAAATAATTTGAAAATAAAACCAGCTTAGCTTATATCTTTAGCTTAATTTGTATCTTTATAGAAAGTCAAAACGGATGGTATTATAAATTAAAAACATGATAAACCAAATAAATTAACCAATGTTAGAAAGATTTACCCTTTAATCATGATTTACACATACAGATCGTCATCATTATCAAAATTCTTCTGGGCTAATTCATCGGTGGTTTTTGCCACATCTGCTTGCAGTTTAACCAAAAACTGTAGTTTTTGAATGATATCTATCGCCTGTTTGGTTAAGGCTTCATCATTAGCCTCACCTTCAGCTGAGTTATCAATTTTTTGATAAACTTCGTTAAAGGCAAGTTGATAATTATTTAGCCATTCGGTAAGTTTTTTGCTAAGTTGCGTAATACTTTGGCTATCAGCATCATCTAAATCGATGCGAAATGACATGGCATCGTCTAAAAAGTCCAAATCACGAATCGGCTGGTTAATAGATTGTGAAATGCCTTTGAGTGCCAACAAATGTGACGCGCGAGAATCAGGGTTTTTAAGCGTATTGTAGGCTTCATTAATAATCGCAGACGCTTGCTCAGGCTTTAGTGCGGATAATTTGGCGATTGATTCACGCAAAAAACCATCGGTATTAGCAGGCAGCGAAAGGTGTTGCTCAGCTAAAGACGCATCAAGATTGTTATCAGGATGGAACTTAGATTGAAGTTGGCGAAGGGTCTGCTGAAGCTTGGCGATATCAATTTGATAGTGTTGGGGTACATTCATCAACTCAAAATAATTAACCATTTTCAACTTCCCCTACCAAGCCATTACTATACTGAAAAAAATATTACAAACTAAACGGTGAAAGATTCACCACAGCCACACTCACCTTTTTGGTTTGGATTACTAAACTTAAAGCCTTCATTGAGACCTTCTTTGACAAAATCCATTTTCAAACCATTAAGATAAACTAAGCTTTTTGGATCGACAAAAACACTAACCCCGTTGCTTTCAAAACGTTGGTCATTAGGGTCTGGCTCATCGACAAATTCCAGCACATAAGCTAAGCCAGAACAACCTGCGGTACGGATACCCACACGGATACCTTCGCCATGACCACGGTTTTGTAAAAAATCGCGTACATGTTCAGCTGCATCGTTTGATAATTCAATCACTTTACTACCCCATCTACTAATTTCAATCTTCAAGCGACTCACTTTAAGTAACTGAGCCAAAGTCTTATTGAGGATGAGTCAATAAGACTTTTAGAATCGTACAATCAATCAAGCATTGGCTTTAGATTTATAATCTTCAATCGCTGCTTTAATGGCGTCTTCTGCCAGCACTGAGCAGTGCACTTTAACCGGTGGCAATGCCAGCTCCTCTGCGATATCTTTGTTTTTAATCGCGCTAGCTTGATCTAGGGTTTTGCCTTTAAGCCATTCTGTAACCAATGAGCTTGAAGCAATGGCTGAACCACAGCCATAGGTTTTAAAGCGCGCATCTTCAATGATACCGTTATCACCCACTTGAATTTGCAGGCGCATCACATCGCCACAGGCTGGCGCGCCGACCATACCGGTACCGACATTTTTGGCATCTTTATCTAAGTTTCCCACATTGCGTGGGTTTTCATAATGGTCAAGCACTTTATCACTGTAGGCCATTTCATTTTCCTTTTGGCTGGTTACGTCAAACGTAACTGACTAATCTTTACTTATTAAATTGAATAAATTTTTAATACAAATTAATTTTTAATACAAATTAATGTTCGTTCCATTCCACACTATTTAAATCAACGCCTTCTTGGTACATATCCCAAAGCGGTGATAAAGCACGTAATTTTTCAACCGCGGTTCGCACCTCAGCAATCGCATGGTCAACATCTTCTTCGGTAGTATAGCGACCCAAACTAAAACGAATTGAACTGTGAGCAAGCTCATCTGACAATCCAAGCGCGCGTAATACGTAGGAAGGCTCAAGCGTCGCTGATGTACAAGCAGAACCCGATGACACGGCAAAATCTTTCAATGACATCATCAACGATTCGCCTTCTACAAAGTTAAAGCTGATGTTGACGATATTTGGAATGCTGTGATTCATGTCACCATTAAGATAAATTTCATCAAGCTCTTTTAAGCCATCCCACAGGCGTTGACGCAGTTTTGTCAGTCTGGCTTCATCTTCTGCCATACGTTTGCCCGCAATGGCAAAGGCTTCACCCATCCCCACGATCTGATGCGTTGCCAAAGTACCTGAACGCATGCCACGCTCATGACCACCACCTTGCATTTGTGATTTTAGGCGCACACGTGGTTTACGGCGAACATATAAAGCACCAATACCTTTGGGACCATAAATTTTATGAGCAGAAAAACTCATCAAATCAACTTTTAATTGCGCTAAATCAATCGGGGTTTTACCGGCTGCTTGCGCCGCATCGACATGAAAAATAATACCTTTTTCACGGGTGATTTCACCAATCGCCGCGACATCTGTTAGGGTGCCAAGTTCGTTGTTCACCATCATTAGGCTTACTAAAATAGTATCTTCACGAATAGCGTCTTTGACTTGGTCAACCGTGATCAGACCTGTCTTTGGTTGTGGGTCTAGATAGGTAACTTCAAAACCTTCTGTTTCTAATTCACGGCAGACGTCTAGCACGGCTTTGTGTTCAATTTTACTGGTAATGATGTGTTTGCCTTTACCACTATAAAATTGCGCCGCACCTTTAATCGCCAAATTGTTTGACTCAGTAGCCCCTGAAGTAAAGACAATTTCACGTGAATCGGCGTTGATTAATTCTGCGATTTGCTCACGAGCAGTTTCAACCGCTTCTTCCGCTTGCCAACCAAACCCATGCGAACGCGAGGCAGGATTACCAAACACACCATCAAAGGTCATGTATTTCATCATCTTTTGGGCGACTTGCTCATCAATTGGTGTGGTCGCGGCATAATCTAAATAGACTAATTTATTCATGCTAACAAATTCTCCCCAGAATTCTGTTTTAAGGTTTTGCTGTTATCAGCTAATGAATGATTATTACTAATATTACTAACTTTAGTGGTGCTATGCTTTGCCCGTTGTAATACGGGGGCATCTGTCATTGGGTTTACCGCAGATTGATCCTTATGCTGCATATCTTCAACCATCAAAATTTGACGCTCAGAAATTTCACGGATAATTTGACGATTAATGAGCGTATCTAGTGTCACGGTAGACAAATAGTTTTCAATTTGCTCAGACAATCCATTCCATAAATCATGGGTTAAACACATGGCGCCGTCTTGGCAGTTGCCCTTACCTTCGCAAGCTCTAGCATCCACTGACTCATCAACGGCTGAAATAATGGTCATAATCGAGATTTCATTGATGGGCTTGGCAATATGATAACCGCCTGACGCACCGCGAGTGCTCACGACCAACCCTTTTTTACGCAGCTTTGAAAACAACTGCTCAAGATAAGAAATAGAAATCTCTTGACGTTTTGCGATATCAGACAATGACACAGCCAATTCATGTTTTTGCTCTTGCAATGCCAAATCTAGCAGCGCCGTCACTGCATAGCGTCCTCGGGTTGTCAATCGCATAGTAGCCCCACTTAAGTTAAAAATTCAAATCCGTTCAAGCACAGTAAGCTGTGAAAACACGTTTTATGGTTGGTATGGCTATTATATGAAAATCCGAGTCTTTTAGTCAAGATTAATTCTTACTAAAACACTCGGATTTATTTATTGCTCGGATTTATTTACTCAATCATAAACGATTTTTTATCAATGCAATTTTTTTATCAAAGCAATTTTTTATCAAAGCCATATAGGGGGGAATGGGTGTTATTTTACCGCCCAACCAATCGCACAAATGATGAATAATACAAAAAATGCGATTGCCGCGCGTTTCATCCATTTATTTTTACTGTTTAATTCTAAAATTTGTGCTTCAAGCGCTGTTTTTTGTAGATTTGCGGCGTTGACTTGGATATTGAGTGCCTCGACTTGTTGTTTGTAGTCAGCATCGGTTTTGATAGGTTTTTTGACTTTTGGCTTGTCTTTATCGCCTTTGACTGCTTTTGTGATGACTTGTAATAGCTGATTGATACCAATTTGATGTAAAAAAGCCTTCACCTCTGCCGTCTTTTGTGCTTCGCCGCGAATTTGTAGCTGCTCGATGGCTTTGGGCTGATTGGTAAATAAATTCTGGGCGATTTGCCAAGTAAAGCCGTTGATGGTCACGTCGACCTGCTGAGAAGGCTGTAATTGACTGTCTAACAAAATGCCGTTAACGGTAAAAGTCACATAAAAAGTGACGTTTGGGATATAAGCGTGAATACGAACGACAGTATTGGTAGTGGCTAAAGGATAGACAACCTTACGAAGATCTGCGTCAAAACGTAGCAACAGGGTCAGCAAGGTTTCAATAATCACTAATACCACATTGAGCGCTGTCGTGGCTATATTGCTTGGGGCATTGGTCGAAGTTTGAAAATTATCGTTCATTAAATTTCCACAAAATTAATCAAATATGGGTTTTGTAATTTGTCGATAGTGTAGCTTTAAAAGGGTATTAATAACATTAATTATTGTAAGTCTGGTATAAAACACTGTCAGTCGCTGAGTATTAGTCAAAAAATCATTGCGAGATTGATTTTTAGCCACTTTTACTCACTATAGCTGTATATAGCAAGTTTTAGCGGTTTTTGTTGAAATAAAATGTTATCGTTTGGTGTGCCAACCGCTATATTTTGCAAAAACACGTTAATCAATGCTTAATTGCACAGAAATTATGATTAAACTGCTTGTTAAGCCGCTTGAGTTTACTTATAATCGAAGCATAATTACTTATGCAGCACTTGATACTCAAGGCTTTGAGCCTAATTACTTGTCAAGCGTATGCTTTGTATATATAACGTTTATTTTCATCCCTAAAAATTTGAAGGATATTCTTATGAATAAGTCAGAATTAGTTGATAGCATTGCTAAAAAAAGCGGTCTTTCTAAAGCCCAATCAACTGAAGCATTAAATGCCTTTATCGCAACGATTGGCGAAGCAATGAAAGCTAATGATACCGTGTCACTGGTTGGCTTTGGTACGTTTAGCGTGAAAGAACGCCAAGCACGTACAGGTCGTAACCCACAGACTAAAGAAGAAATCCAAATCCCAGCAAGCAAAGTGCCGAGCTTTAAAGCAGGTAAAAGTTTAAAAGATATGGTTAACTAATTAACCCTATATCTCTTTATAGCTAAAAAAGCGTATTTTTAACTAAATACGCTTTTTTATTGCCTTATTATTTCCTTACTAAGTATAAAAACCGAGTAAAAACTTAAGTAAAAAACCACTATTTTTACATAGTGGTTTTCTTATTTTATAAACTATAGTTAACCTATTTTGGCACTGTAATGGTTTGACCCACTTTTAGCGACGCCGTTGGTGACAAGTTATTTAGACTAGCCAGTTCTTTAGGGCTGATGCCAAAGCGTCCCGCCAAAGAAATTAAGCCTTCGCCTGCCTTAACTTTATAGGTTGTTGTGGTTTCTGGGATTTTGATGTTTTGACCAATCAATAACGACTCATTACCTTTTAAATTATTTAAGGCGGCAAGTTCGCTTTTGGAAACGCCATATTTTGCACTCAAGTTTGTCAGGCTATCACCAGATTTTACCTGGTAGCTTTGCGTATCACCACGGCTATATTTGCTTACTGGTTTTGACGCTGGCTTGTTATCCTCCTCTGATTGGGCATCTTTGGCTGCTTTGGTCTCTTTTTTTGTTTCTTTTTTGCTCTCAGGTTTTCCAGAGTCGCGTTTGACGGTAGGTTCGCGGGTCGCTGTCACGCTAGCCACCGTACCCAATCCTGCTTGAGGAATAACCAGTTTTTGCCCTTGAATTAAATTTGCCGTCGGTTTTAGATAATTGGCTTTGGCTAAAGCTACTACCGTTAAATCAAAGTTATTGGCGACGCTACCTAAGCTATCACCTGGGCGTACCGTGTAGTTAATCGATTTGCCAGCTAGCGCATATTTGACCTTTTCAACTGTGACAGGCACGATGATGACTTGCCCTTTTTGCACACGATAATTGGTGTTAAAACCATTGACATCGGCAATGTCTTTGGGCGATACGGATAATCTATCAGCGATACCCGATAAGGTATCACCCGTCTGAACGGTATAACGACTTGATACCGGTTGCACTTCGGCTCTAGCAGGGGCAGGCTTTTGCGCTGCGGGCTGTGCTACTGGCGGCTTTGGCATTTTGTCTGGAATTAACCACAAGTTTTGGTTGGTACGCACTTGATAAGTGACTGGTAAATTATTAAATTTTGCTAACTCACTGACATTTAGATCAAACTTGTCGGCGATGCCTGTCAAAGTATCCCCCGCTTGCACGATATAGCTATTGGCTTTACGTTTTGGCGCTTCTGCTACTTTGGGTTCGATAGGCTTGGCGTTGTATAAGTAAAGTGTTGAACCGGCTAGCAAGGCGGCATTTGGGTCAATTTGGTTCCATTCAGCGATATCTCGCCAATTCAAACCCATGCGACTGGCGATATTTGCCAAGGTGTCGCCAGCTTTGACTTGATAGGTGCTGCGTGTGCCGCTCGGACGTTTTTTGGCAGCCGGCTTGCTAACCGTGACAGCATTGCTTTCACTGGCGGTATTGGATTTGCTCGTGGTCACTTGCGCCGTGTTTGGGGCTTTGCCATTTAAGCTCGACGCTTGGCTAATTTTGACCTCTTTTGGCAACACCACGGGCGGTTCTTCGTAACTGAGCTTTTTGGTTTCGCCTTTGGCTTCTAGCACAGATTGCTGGGTCTGAATGGCATTGAGCTTGATATTACCATCGGTAGGGTTAATGGCTTGCTCTACTTGTGGTGCGGTTTTTTCAATTTCTTTAGCAATCAAGTTACGCTCTTGATTGGATAAAGGCGGCTCTTGCACCACGGTGTTGTTGGCAGTGACAATCGCTGAAGTCGTTGGTAGTGTATTGCTAGACTGCATTTCAGCGGTCACCATTTTTTGCTCGGTGGCGGTAATCGGCGGTTCTTTGATTACCGTATTACGGCTTTGGATACTTGGCGCACTAGGAATGGGGGCGATATAAGTCGTGGTTTGGTTTTTAACCATATTATTTGCCATCGCCGCCAAGTCGCTGCTAGAGGATGGCAAATTAACTGTTTCTTTTTTGCTATAGGCTTGCTTGGCAGCACTGGGTGAATCACCCTGACGTGTGGTGGTATTTCGGGTTTGGTTGCCAGAGTTTGTGGTCGGTGTGTTATAAGTCGGCAGAGTAGTTTTAGGGGTGACATAACTATTGTTTGCCAAATAACCTTGTTGACTCATATAACCATTACCGCGTAATTGGGTGATTTTGCGGTCAATGGATTGATTGAGATCATTGGGAATCAGAATACGGCTTGGGCCTGACATATCTACCGTACCTGCAATCAACGCAGGATTTAGGGCGCGCAGTTCATCGTAGCTTACGCCTGTCAGGCTGCTAATTTCATGCAAGCTCACGCCAACATTGGCAGGGACACTTCTAAAATGCTGACGGTTCGCAATTGCGGGTAAATGCACATTGTAGGCACTCGGATTTTTGACAATTTGCGCCACAGCCAAAAACCGAGGGACATAGTTCATCGTTTCAGTGGGTAATTTGAGCGACCAATAATCCGTGGGTAACCCACGTGCTGCATTATAATTAATCGCCGATTGGACACGGCCTGGACCGGCATTGTATGCTGCCAATGCCAACTCCCAACTCCCAAATTGGTTATACAAGGCGGTCAAAAAGTCATAAGCGGCACGGGTCGACTCAATCACATCACGACGACCATCAAAGGTACTGGTTTGATTCAACCCATAAATACGACCTGTACTTGGAATAAACTGCCATAACCCTGCAGCCGATGCGTTACTGGTGGCATTGGGATCATAAGAGCTTTCAATGACAGGCAATAATGCCAGTTCGGTTGGAATATTGCGACGTTCAGCTTCGCGCACTGTGTAGTATAAATAGCGGCTAGCACGCGCTGTTAATCGGTTTAGATAGTCTTGACGGCTAATAAACCAACTTTTCTGCGCTTCAATACGCGGATCGTACACGTTGGAGTTCATACGAAAATTGACGCGCAGTCTATCCCACAGATTACCATAGCGCTGAACCAACAAAGCATTATTCTCTACCATGGTCATGTCGGTGGCTTCAAGCAGCCCTTCAAGTTCATCCAAACTATCCATATCCAGTAGGGCTGCATTTTCTTGCGCGCTATGCACCGTGCTTTTGCTGTGACTGGACGATCCAATCATGGGTTTACCCGCTGGACTGGTGGTACTGGTTGGCGCACTGCTACAGGCTGCCAAAATAATAGAGGAAATAGCTAAACTTAACGGTTTGATAGTTTTTTTTGATGAATGGCTTATCGAAAGCAACATGATAATTCCTAGCTCTTTTTTGCAATTTAGATGTAGGACATATACCCATCCCATAGCGTAAAACTATGAACGAATATAAGCTAAAATTTGACATTATAAATAAAAAAACGGCTGTGATTTCAAGCCCGTAAAATTAAATATTGGCTGAAATTATACTAGAATCCATAAAAAAAGTGGCACAAAACTTTTGTACCACCCTTTTAACACCACTAAATTAGTGCTTTTCAATCACAAGTTGACTAATCGCCCTAGACAATAACACCGAGTTACCGCTTTTAGCAAAGGTAATACGTGAAGTTGTTACTAAACGTGTCGTCACGTTATTTTCGACGATGACTTCTGTGGTTATCGCATCTGCTTTGGCATGGTTACCGCTAAATACCACATTGTTTAATTGTATATCATAGCCATATTGCGTTGCTTTTGACCAGTTGTTTTGCAGCAGGTTTAGATAATTGCTCTTATTTAAGGTGGTGGTTTTTCTTTTACGCGACACAGATATCAATGCATCATCTGCTACTAGGTTTGCAACGCGCGAAATACTTTTGGCATTTGCTGCAGCCGCCATCGCAGTACCGTAATTGTCGATATCACGCTGGGTGATTTCAGCGTTTGCCAGCGTTGGGACGGTTAACGAAGTCGCGATGACTAGACCTAGCCATAGTTTTGACTTTACTTGCTTTCGGATTTTATCAATCGGTTGAAAATTTAACGTGATACTCATGAGATTTTCCTTCAATTGGTAACACCCAATTGTTTGACCCTAAAAGAAATAATTTGTTACAACTAAGCATAGCATAACCATTAACTTTATTGTTACGTCATTGTTAATTATCAAGCATAAAATAGTGAATAACCCCGATAAAAATTTTTGAACTTATTATCCAAAACTATCCAAAATCGCTAGATCGCCAAATCAATCATCGTTTTTACAGCGGTGAATTATTTCAGCAAACTAGGGTTAATCATTTATTAATTTGGCTAAATCGGTTATCATTACAGGTTGTTTTTATCACCATTTTATGACTAAATCTCAATTGAAGGGTATTTCAACTATGCTACTTACCGCTATTTTAGCATTTATCCAATCTGCCCATGCGGAAGGTGCGGCGGCAGCGCCTACTGGAACGGGTGCTTCCACCATCATGCAAATGCTATTGCCATTGGCTTTTTTTGCTATTTTTTACTTCATTATTATCCGACCACAAAGCCGTCGTAACAAAGAGCATCGTCAAATGATTGATGCCATTAAGGAAGGCAATGAAGTGGTATTTGCCGGTGGCTTGATGGGGAAAATCAAAAAGCTTCAAGGTGAATATGCGGTTGTTGCATTAAATACTACCCAAGAGGTGATGGTGCAACGTGCCTCAATCATTTCGGTATTGCCTGTGGGCACCATTGATAGTCTTAAATAATTGCTGATGCAGCTCACCTGTCAGGTTGGCGACCTAGCATTCTGTTAAGTTGCCAACTGGCTATTATAATATTGTACTGCCTTGTTGATCGCGGTTAATAGACCTTGTAGAACAACTAGTTACCTAAAAAAATCAAGTTTAAGAAGTCAAGATTATGCACTACCCTGCTTGGAAATACTTTTTAATCGGCATTGTGCTGCTACTAAGCACCCTGTATGCCCTACCAAACCTTTACCCAGACAAGCCCGCCGTTCAAATCACGGGGGCTTCCGCTAGTACCACATTGACCAATGATGTGTTAAAACAAGCGGAAACCATCCTAAATGCCGCCAACATCCCAACCAAGAACAACAGTTTTGATGGTAAATCAGCCTTGTTAAAAATTGGTGATGAGTCGACTGAAACGCAGCTTAAAGCGCAACAAGTGCTAAAAGAAAAGCTTGGCGATAATTACGTGGTGGCACTGAACTTGGCGCAAACCACGCCAGCATGGCTACGTAATATTGGCGGTAAGCCTATTAAATTAGGGTTGGACTTGCGGGGTGGTGTACGGTTTGTACTAGAAGTCGATATGAGCAAAACCGTCTCTCAGCGTTTGGAAAACTTAACTCGAGATATCCGTACAGAGCTACGCAACCAAAAAATTGCCGTGACCAATTTACAAGCAGGGCAAAATAATCTGACTTTAAACTTTGTCGATAATGCCGCGCGTGATCAAGCCATTAATGTGTTACGTAGTCGCTTTGGGACAAATTACGAATTACAACCGCTCATCAATGCGGGGGGTCCAGCGATTAACATGACCTTGACCCAGTCGACGATTTCACAAATATCTCAAGATGCGGTCACCCAAAACTTGACGACTTTACGAAACCGTATTAATGAGCTAGGCGTGGCTGAAGCCGTGGTGCAATCCCAAGGTGCCAACCGTATTGTGGTGGAATTACCCGGGGTACAAGATACCGCAGAAGCCAAACGGGTCATTGGTCGTACTGCCAATCTAGAATTTCGTATGGTGTCTGACCAAAACAATACTTTCCAAGCCAATCCATCTGGGGTATTGCCTGCAGGCACTGAAGCCTATTCATTTGGTGAAGTCGATAGCCCACAAAAAACCTTATTGGAACGTCAAGCTGTGGTGACCGGTCGAAACGTACAGGATGCCCAAGCAGGGATGGATCAAAATGGTCGCCCTCAAGTCAATATCACGCTGGATAACGCAGGCGGTCGTTTGATGCAGAACACCACAGCAAAATCAGTGGGCAAACAAATGGCGGTGCTGTTTATTGAAAATAAGCAGCGTGTCACCTTCCAGCCAGACCCAGTGACGGGTCAAAATAAAGAAGTAAGAACACCTTACGCAGAAAGCCATATTATCAATCAAGCGACCATTCAAGGCGTCTTTGGCTCAACTTTCCAAATCACGGGCTTAGATAGTAATGCAGAAGCCTCAGAGCTGGCTTTGTTACTTCGTGCAGGTGCGCTAGCGGCGCCCATGTATTTTGTTGAAGAACGTACTATTGGTCCATCATTGGGGCAAGATAACATCCAAAAAGGTATGTTCTCTACCCAAGTCGGCTACTTACTCGTGTTCTTATTTATGATTATCTTTTATCGTTTATTCGGCTTAATTGCCAATATCGCGCTGATTTTTAACTTAATGATGATTTTAGCCATCATGTCATTGATTGGTTCTGCCCTGACATTGCCGGGTATCGCAGGTATCGTGTTAACCATCGGGATGGCGGTGGATGCCAACGTGCTGATATTTGAACGCATCCGCGAAGAGCTTGCCAACGGCGCCAGACCTAAATCTGCGATTGTGGCGGGTTTTAACCGCGCATTTACCAGTATTTTTGATGCGCAGCTAACTACCTTGATTGTCGCATTTATTTTATTTGCGATTGGTACAGGTCCGATTAAAGGTTTTGCTGTCACCTTAGCCATTGGTATTGCCAGCTCTATCTTCACCTCAGTGACCGTCACGCGTGCACTGGTACAGTTAGCTTATGGCTACCGCAAAACTGTCAAACGCCTAAGTATTGGTTAAGGAGCGAATAATGAATGATGACAAGTTAGAGGATCTAGACGGTTTAGACGGCTCAGAACCCATTAACCCCGAGCAAAAACTCTCCGAGCTGGGCGTACGTCGTAGCGATGAAATGGTATCAAATACACAGCACCGCAGAACGCCGCGCCGTAATGGTAAAGGGGTGAATAAAAATTTGGTCAAGCAGCCTGCCAACTCCTCCGATACGACAACCCAAAACGCTGGGTTAGCGGTGGCTAACGCTCCCACTGCTGAATTTTCGGCAGAGGGTTTTGGCGGTGAAAAATTCTTTGCCGGTCGGCGTATCATTAATTTTTTGAAAGTATCTAAACCTTTTGCCATATTATCCGCCATCTTAACGATTCTGGGTTTGGTCGCTATTTTAACCAAAGGTTTAAATCTGGGCTTAGACTTTACAGGCGGTGTGTCAGCCACGGTTGTTTATGAAAAACCGGTGCAACAAGCCCAAGTTCAGTCAGCCTTAGCGAGCCATAAAATCAATGACAGTGTGGTGCAATATTTGGGCAGTAACAAAGAAATTTTGGTACGCCTGCCCCCGCAAAAACAAATCGAAGGGTTATCAAACTCTCTTGATGCGGCGTTAGATTTACCCAATAACAATGCCACCATCAAGAACATTGACGTGGTTGGCAGTCAAGTAGGTAATGAGATTTATATCAGCTCCTTGGGGGCAACGGCACTGGCATTACTGTGTATGTTTATTTATGTGATGGTGCGCTTCCAAGCCAAATTAGCCTTAGGCGCGGTGTTGGCGTTATTTCATGATAGTATTATCACCGTGGGTATTTTCGCACTTTTCGGATGGCCGTTTGATTTGACCGTGCTTGCCGCGGTGTTATCACTGATTGGTTACTCGATTAACGATACCATCGTCGTCTTTGACCGTATCCGTGAGAATTTCCGCCGTGTCCGTGGTGCGAGCCCAACGCAAATTGTCAATTTATCGCTCACTGAAACGCTACGTCGTACTATTATGACCATTTCAACGGTGTTGCTAGTGGTGGTCGCGATGCTGCTGCTTGGCGGTGAAAGCTTGCATTGGTTCTCAGTAGCATTGCTCATTGGCTTGATTTTAGGTACTTTCTCATCGGTGTATATCGCCAGTGCGATTCCACTGTGGCTAGGTATGTCGCGCAAAGACTTTATTGTCGAAGTCAAACCAGAATTTGTTGAGGACGAAGTGGTTTTTGAAGACCGCAATGCGCCTATCTATGACAACAAAGTAGTAGATAATCAATAAATGATTTGAGCGGTAAAATACCCTACTTGCTAGGGTATTTTTATGGCTAGAATCTAAACAAGAATAGCAATGATGACAAATGAATTAATGAAAAATGGGTTATGGCAACAGGCGTTTAAAGTAAGTTTTCCTGTGGCAATGGGTTATATCCCTGCGGGGATTGCCTTTGGCGTGTTGTTTGTGGCAGCAAAACTTCCTATATGGGCGGCGATTTTATCTAGTGTGGTGTTATATGCGGGTGCGGCGCAATATGCTTCTATTACGCTGTTAGCGGGTGGGGTTGGAATCTCAACCATCGCCAGCAATACTTTAGCGATAAATTTGCGCCATGCTTTCTATGCCATTCCTTTATTAAAACAATTACCAACCAATCCTATCAGTCGATTTTATTGCTTGTTTGCGTTAACCGATGAAACTTTTTCCGTGTTAACCACCCTTCATGAAAATGAACGCCAAAGACTCATACTACCTGTGAGTTTGCTCAATCAGTGTTATTGGGTTATCGGTACTATATTGGGCATTTTGCTGGGTGAAGGGCTCAATGATTGGGTGCCCCATTTGGATTTTGCGTTAGTGTGCTTATTTGCTATTTTAGCCTACGAGCAGTTTAAAGCAGTCAAGGCTTACTATCCCATCTTCATCGCCATCATTGCGTTCACAGCGGCGTTTTATTTTATATCCGATTGGCTTTTACTATCAGCGATTTGCGTGAGTTTGGGACTCATTATCATCCACTTTTTTATGAGCAATAAATCTGCTCATGAGCAAGCTCTCTGATAGTACAAGCTACCTGACAGCTCAACCGCCAAAAAAATTATCCATTAATCGTTAGAATATTATGAACACACCACCTGATAACGTTTATTTAGTCGCCGCTACTTTTGCCATGGCTTTGGTGACTTTTCTCACCCGCTTGACCCCGATAATTTTGCCAAAGCGTTTATTGGATGCCCCCTTGTTGCTCGCGGTGAATAAAGCATTGCCATTATCCGTGATGACGCTGTTGATTTTAACTTCTTTGCATTGGCAGCATCCTGAGCCTATAAGTATGAGTCTAAGCTTATCACCCTTACTTGTGGCAGAGATATTGGCGCTTTTAGTGGTGTTACTCAGCTATCATTGGAAAAAGCAATTACTGCTAAGTATGCTCGTGGGGATTGCTAGCCTTAATGGATTTTTATGGGGATTGAATCTGATAGGTTTTCAATAGCTATAAAAAAAAGCCCTACTTGGGCTTTTTTTTATGAAGGATAACTTATTTATACCTCGGTTTGCACCCCGACGATATCCACAGGCGTATCAGCCACGTCTTGTATCCCAGATTTTTTCTGTTTGGCTTTATCACTGCGTTTACGCTGTAATTCATCCAAATAATCTTCATCAATACCACCAGCGATGTATTTGCCATCAAATACCGAACAGTCAAATTTTTTGGCATCGCTGTGTTTGTCTTGTACCGCTTCAATCAAATCATCCAAATCTTGGAATATCAAACGATCCGCGCCGATGATTTTACACACTTCTTCCACACTATGACCTGAGGCAATCAGCTCATTGCGCGCTGGCATGTCAATACCATACACATTGGGATATTTGACCGGTGGCGCGGCACTGGCAAAATACACATTATTGGCGCCTGCATCACGTGCCATTTGGATAATCTCGTGGCAAGTCGTGCCACGTACAATTGAATCATCGACCAACAATACGTTTTTATTTCTAAATTCAAAAGGCACCGCGCTTAATTTTTGACGGACCGATTTTTTGCGCTGCTGTTGACCTGGCATAATAAAAGTGCGACCGATATAACGGTTTTTCATAAAGCCTTCACGGTATTTTACGCCTAGATGCTGGGCAAGTTCCATCGCAGAAGTACGTGAGGTATCGGGAATAGGGATAACCACATCAATCCCGTGATCTTCGCCCCATTCTTTGATGATCTTCTGCGCTAACGACTCGCCCATACGCATACGGGCTTTATAAACAGAAATATTATCAATAATCGAATCTGGGCGGGCAAAATAGACATATTCAAAAATACAAGGTCTAAACTCTTTGGCTTCGACACATTGGCGACTAAAGAAGTTATTGTTTTCATCAATAAAAATCGCTTCACCAGGCTTCACATCTCGAACGATATCAAAACCCAATGCGGTTAACGCAACTGACTCAGATGCCACCACATATTCAAAACCGCCATTTTCCGCTAATCGTTGACCAAAAATCAGCGGACGAATACCATTCGGGTCACGAAATGCCAAAATACCATAGCCTGTAATCATAGCGACTACCGCATACGCGCCTTCGATACGTTTGTAGACGGATGTCATCGCTTCAAAAATATCATCGGGGCTTGGATGCTGGATACCGAGTTTTTGCATCTCATGCGCTAGCACATTGAGCAAGACTTCTGAATCAGAATCGGTATTAATATGGCGCATATCTTCCATAAACAGTTCTTTGGCAATCTCTTCTGCGTTGGTCAAATTACCATTATGCGCCAAGGTAATACCATACGGCGAATTGACATAAAAAGGCTGAGCTTCCGCACTGCTAGACGTACCTGCCGTTGGGTAGCGTACATGCCCGATGCCTTGGTGACCGACAAGACGCATCATATGACGGGTCATAAACACATCGCGCACCATGCCATTTTCTTTACGCAAAAACAAACGGCCATCTTGACATGTCACAATACCCGCGGCATCTTGCCCGCGATGCTGCAGCATAGTCAGCGCATCGTATAGCATTTGATTAACTTCACTGTGAGCGGCTATACCGACAACTCCACACATATTTTACCCCTTTGATTTTTCACCGATGGCTCTAAAACCTGATGAAAAGAGACCTGATGAAAAGAGACCTGATGAAAATTGAATGAAACTAACTTTTTTGCCGGCTGACAATTACAATACTTTAGCCGTCAGTCAAACTTACCAATGCTATTGCCCATTTGCCCTATTCCTTCGAAAGCGGTTTTCCCCAGATTGGCAGCAAGCTGTTGGGTGATTTGGGTCGCAAAAGGTGCCATTGGCAGTAGCGCATTGGCAAACTTAGACTGCTGCCAAAAGTCACGTTGACCGACAAAAGGCGCCAATAAACTCAGCACCATCAACACAATGACCAAATTTTTGACCAAGCCAAACCCTGCGCCCGCCAATTTATCTAGAATGCTCAGTCTAAGCCCCTGCAAGGTTTTACTCATCACCCATAATACGATTTGCAGTCCCACGATGACAAATAAGCCAATTGCCAAGAATGCCGCAATGATACTAAGGCCGGTTGAGCCAGTGAATGACACAAAAAACGGTGCTAAAGGTTTTGCCAAATAACTGGCTAGCAGCAGTGCCAATAGCCAACCAAACATGCCCACCAGTGAGCGCATTAAGCCATTATTAAATCCCTGCCACAACCCCATAAACAATACAAACAACACTACCATATCTAACAAAGTCATCGGGTCAAGCTCGTATCATGGGATTTACAAAGTAGACGGCGAATGTTGGCTTAGACGATAACCGTCAAGGGCTTCAACACAGGTTTGAATGAGCTCTGGTCCTTCATAAATCAAACCACTATAGAGCTGAATCAAATCCGCACCTGCTTCAATCTTTTTAACCGCGCGTTGACCATTGTCAATGCCGCCTACGCCGATAAGCGCAACTGAGCTCGGTAAGCGTTCGGCAAACTGCTCAAGAACTTGGGTACTACGGTGGCTCAGTGGTCGACCTGATAGCCCGCCTGCTTCTTGACTGATTTTGTAGTCTTCTACCCCATTACGGCTTAAGGTGGTATTGGTGGTAATCAGCCCATCAATATCAAAACGCACCAATTCTTTGGCAATATAATCAATTTGGTCTTCTTCCAAATCTGGGGCAACTTTCAGTACCAATGGCACATAATACTGATGTTGGCTAGCGAGTTGGCTGTGGCGTGATTTGATGCCATCAAGCAGCGCCGTGAGCGCATCACCACTTTGCAAGTCACGCAGGTTTTTGGTATTGGGAGAGGAGATATTCACTGTAATATAAGACGCGTAAGGATACACTCGCTCTAGACAATAAATATAGTCATCTAGGGCATTTTCAACAGGCGTGCTGGCATTTTTGCCAATGTTAATACCCAAAATGCCTTGATATTTTGCACGCTTAACTTGCTCGATGAGATAATCGACGCCTTTATTATTAAATCCCATGCGATTGATAATGGCATGGGCTTCTTTGATACGAAATAGACGGGGTTTTTCGTTGCCAGGCTGTG
This sequence comes from Moraxella osloensis, assembly GCF_001553955.1. Classification (NCBI taxonomy): domain Bacteria; kingdom Pseudomonadati; phylum Pseudomonadota; class Gammaproteobacteria; order Moraxellales; family Moraxellaceae; genus Faucicola; species Faucicola osloensis. The sequence goes on along the minus strand of NZ_CP014234.1, from coordinate 248,212 downwards.
GTTTTGGGGTAATCGTACCAATTTCGATGTAGCCAAAACCCAATGCCGCTAACGCATCGATATATTCGCCGTTTTTATCAAGCCCGGCTGCCAAACCAACCGGATTGGTAAAGGTTAACCCCATACATTCTGTCGTCAATTCTTGCTTACCGTACAAAAACCCGAGCATCCCAAATTTTTGCGATTTTTCGAGTAACGATAACGTGATTTCGTGGGCTTTTTCAGGATCGGTGTTAAATAAGAACGGACGAAGAAAGGCATACATAGTTGAATAAGCACTCACATTGCATGGGTGAATCTAATTGACTCTGCCCTTTATACAAGCAGAACTAACCTATTTAGCTTGAGAGATAGCACCCGTTGACGTGCTGTCTAGACTATCTCGTCAAAATCAGAAAAGCTATTATATCAGTGTTGACGCTAAATAAACACCTGCAATTTTCTTTGCTTCACCGCTATATTAACTACCATATCAGCTATCAACCCAGAGTATTTAGAATATAGATTGCAGGATTTAGCTTTTAACGTCCTATAATCAAAGACTAAGGCACAGCTCGACCATTTGACAACGCAATCCAACCACGAATAATGCGATACAGATGCCATAAGACTGTGGCGACGATTATCAGGCCGCCTAAAGCACCGACAATAAAACTACCACCCATCGTATGATTACTATCAACGGCGGCGCCAAAAAATAGCCCGCCAGTCGCAAAAATCACCATGACAAAACCAATCACCCAAAAAAATATACTGTACCAAAACGTTTTGATTTGCCAATCAAAGTGACTATAAAGCCACGTGTTTCTAGCCTCATCGCGCTTTAAGTAATTCATCACAATCGGAATAATCCAAGTCAGTCCCGCAGTAAAATAACTAAACAGCGCCAACGCATAAGTAATGTGGTTATAACTGATTTGGCTTTGGGTCACCGGTAAGTTTTGACTAAGCTGCGTGTATTGCGGTAACGCTGATGGATAACCATTCGCCCCACTACCAAATTGTGGATTGGCTGGGTCAGGTGTGTGAGCATCTGTTGGTTTTTCTAGGTTCATTATAATTTTCCATTAATGATTATTACTTTTTTTATCGGGTCATACACTAGAATTTCAATTGATTGTTATGGACTTTAGGGTGTTACCCAAATCGGCTCTCGAATGGTAAATGGTTGGTGGTTGCTATCGGCAAACTCGATTGTCCAGCTAGCAGGCGACTGCTGTGGTGTCAACGTCTCAAAAGTCGGTACTGGGATGATTTTTATGCGGTTTTTTGCCGAATAAAGTAAATAGTTGCCATCGGGCGAAAAGTTGGCAGGTTCAGCCAATCCTTCATTATTGATAGCGATGCTTTTTTTAGTTGCCATATCTGCAAGCCTGCCTTGGCTATTATCGCTGACATAAGTGATCAAACGCCCCGTAGGACTAATCCGAGCTATGGCATTGGTTTTACCAGGCAAGTTTAAAGGCAAAAATTGTTGTTTTGCAAAATAGTATTGATAAAGTTGCGGTTGTAAAAATTTGGCTTTATCCGACGTAAATATAAAGGATTGACCATCTGGCAACCACACAGGGGCTAAATCAATTGCTGGTTGATGCGTCAGTTGTTGTTTTACATTGCCGCTGCTATCGGTCAAAAAAATCTCTGGATTGCCCATTTGGCTATTTGCTAGTAACAATTGGCGCCCATCAGGGGAGATTGCGCCACTAAAATTATGGGTGCGTCTGCCAGAAACTGCAGAAATCTCAGTGACTTGCAAAGTCGCTCTATCAAGGATAACGACTTGAGGATAACTGTTGCCTGCTTGAACCGTAAAAATCAGGCGGTCGCCTAAGCGACTGGCGGATAAGCTCATTATCGTCCCATTGACCTTATACAAAGTCTTTGGGTCGCTGCCATCGATTTGGGTTTCAATCAGCTGCGCTTGGCGATTTTCCCCAAATCCGGTTAAATAAATAAAAATCAACTTACCTGACAGCTGGCGAGCATCCATGTGCGGCAAATTGGTGGGTACAGCCTCTATGACTTTGGGCAGTGAGGTCGAACCTTGCAGGGTGTTGTTGCTAGATAAGGTTGTTGATGGCGAGCGCATGGTCTGACAGCCTGTCATCGCCAAGCTAATTGCCATGACAATTGCCATGACAATTGCCATAACAGGGGCGCACCATAAACTGGGTAAGGGATAAACATATTTCATGTTATTTGTGGCTAGGCTACGGCAAAACATTATTGGCGTCTGGATTGAGCCAAAGTGGTCCATAAATCAAGCCATTGGGTACGCCATTTTGGGATGGGCTAATACTGATGGATTTGCCATTCGATACAATGGTAATGACATTTTTATTGGAGTAAATATAGTGTTGTCCATTGGGTGAGACACCTGGGGCTTCACTTAACCCAACGTTATTTACAGCAGTTACCGAGCGCGAACCCAGATCCATCACTACGCCTTGATTGGCACCCAACAAATAGGACATTTTTTTACCATCATTGCTGATGCGCCCCATGCTGCTCAGTCCGCCACCCGTCAAGCGCTGCTCACTACCGGTTGCCAGATTGTAGAGATAGATTTGACCTTTATTACCGCCTTTTTTACCACCGGCTCTATCTGAAGTATAGACAAATGACTGCCCATCAGGCGCCCAACTAGGATAAATAGCCCCTACAGGGTCATTGGTCAAGCGACGAGAACTGCCACCTTGCGCCAAATAAATCTGCGGTATGCCGTTTTCAAAACTGCTACTAAATATCACGCGGCCATCTTTACTCACGGACGCACCATAGTTCATGGCTTTAAAATTCGTCAAATTGCTGACTGCCCCGCTGACAATATTGGCAGACATGACCTGCGGATAGCCTAGCGTGTCGGGCTGAACTTGGAAAGTAAAGGTTTGATTGTCAGCAGAGGTATTTAGGGTTTTAATGGTACCGTTAAGCTCATAAATCACTTTTGGGTTAAAGCCGTCCACATCAGAAATGACCAAACGTGACACACGGTTTTTAGGCTTACCTGTTTCCACCACATATGCAATACGCCCAGAAAAATCGCCTTTGATGCCTGTCAATATCTCATAGATACGGTCAGCAACCTTATGCCCTGCCATACGCAAACTTTGCGAGTTATTTTTGCTGGTGACGGTTTGCAGACCCTGCATCACCTCGCCTGTCGCCACATTAATCACTTCAAAATTAATTTCAACATTACCCCGATTGCTGCGCGTATTGCCGACCACCAAATAAGGCACGGCTTTATGCTGCCAGACAGGCAAAGTGACTTCACTACTGCTATGAGGTCGCTCTGGTAAATTACTATCTAAAGTAAATTGCCCCAAATTGGTCAAATCATTGGTGACGATCCCTGAGATACTCTCTGCACCAGCAAATGGTACGATGGCGACTTGCAAGTTAGAGCGTGGTGCCTGCTTGACTAGGGTAAAATCAACATTGTTGGCAGCGTTCACTAGAGGTGGCATCGTAGTGGTAGCCAAGGCAATGACTGCCGCTTTAAAAAAAGTCTTGTTCATAATTAGCCTGCAATATTTATAATTATTAAAAAAGTGGTTTTAAAATAATAGCATTGTTTTAATCGCCAAAAAAGATTTGGCAAGGCTAGACGCTACAACACTACTTAGTTTTACTATTTGGCTTTAAAATTGCCCGTCATGGTTCTTGCGCCATTTGGCGGGGGCGGCAGCGGACTTGATTGGTTGATTGCTTGTTGTAAGCTTGCTTTAAAAGCGGCATCACTACTGCCGCGAATAGTGATATTACTAATTGTACCATCCGCAGCAATGCTAAATGACGCCGTTAATGAATTGCCATTACTATTGGTTGGTACATTCCAGTTTGCATCAATCATCGCCATGACTTGGCTGACATAGCCTGCCGAACTCCCTCCCGATGCACCACCACGTCTGCTAGAACCTTGACCGCTAGATGATTGCGATTGCGCTGCACCTGTAGATTGACCATCTTTACCCAAATCCAGTGACTTGATACTATTGTCACTTTGCCGCTCGCTATTGGCATTGAGATTTTTATTATAGGCGGCATTGTTGGCGCGTATTTCGTTTTTTACCTCATCAATATTGCTTTCGGCAATTTTATAATCTTGCAGATTTCGCTGCTGGGTTTCATTGCGCTGGTTTAATTCATCAATCACGCCTTGTCTTTCAGCTGCTACCTCCCGATCTAACTTTTCAGCAAATAGCGCCTGCTCTTTTTCCCATTGCGCTTGCTTGGCGGCCAAATTATCTTTGACCATTTCAATTTGGTTGGTTGAGGTCGAATGGGGCGTGTTCATTGGCACAGTGGATAGGGTTTGGGAATTTAAAGACGGTGTGGGCGCACCAGCCATCTCGCCAGCCGTGGCTTGGTTTTGCGCCAGCGCATTTTGTTGGTTGGCTTTGATTTGCCCTTGCATTGCCGACAACTGCTCAGGGGTAATCAAAGAGGTTTCCATGGGCGCGGGCGGGGCGTTATGATAAAAGAAAAACAATAACCCAACCACCAACGCATGGGCAATGGCACTGAGCACAATCGCCAAAAACGGGTAATCGGGTGTTTTGACGGGTACATAGACTGAGGTCACTTCAGCATACATCGTCTCAGTATTTCCTTATTCTAGCAAAAATGTTCAACCAAAAATTAAAAGGTCATCGTATTAGAAGGCTGCTTGATTAAAAGGCTAGTTGCTGGCTGGTTTTGGCGGTGCGGTTAACAAGCCAACCTTTTGGATGCCCGCTTGCTGCAAGTTTGCCATCAATTTGATAATATCACCATATTGGTTATTCTGATCGGCATTAATCATCACATTGACATTGGGTTTACCATCGAACTGGTATTGAGGCTGAGATTGTAAATTATTCAAAGTGGCGATTAGTGCCTCTTCGCTCATCGGCTCATCGGTTTTGTCTTGGGTGCTTAAATATAGCTGCCCATCAGATTTTAGTGACACAATCACCGGTAACTGTGTGCCTTGCTGCAGTGATTTGGTTTGCGCTTTTGGCAAATCAATATCCACTCCCGTCGTTAGCATGGGCGCGGTCACCATGAATATGACGAGCAGCACCAACATAACGTCAATATAAGGCACCACATTCATACTCGCATTGAGTTTTTGTGGACGGTTACGGCTGTAAGGGTTTGCTTTCATAGTGTCAAGTTGTTCAATAAAATTTATCTAACATTTATCTAACATTTATTTAGCATTTAGCGTTTAGCATTTATCTAGCGAGAGAGCGGAGGCATCATGGCAGGTGAACTCATCCCCGTCGGTAATTTGGTAGCCGTATCCACAGTTTGTCGCAACAACATGCCTGTCATCTCATCACAAAACAGGCTACGACTTTGATAAACTTTATCGTTTTTTGCGGTAAAATGGTTGAAAGCCAGTGCCGCGGGAATCGCAGCAAACAAACCCAGTGCCGTGGCAATCAAGGCTTCGGCAATACCCGGGGCAACCGCAGCCAGTGTGGCTTGCGAAGAAGTCGATAAGCCCATAAAAGCCGTCATAATCCCCCAGACCGTACCAAGCAGACCGATATATGGCGATACCGAGGCAATACTGGCTAGTAACGACAATCCTTGCTCAAGCTCAAGTTGTTGACGCCCCAAGCCAACGCGAAGTTTGCGCTCCACGCCTTCAATGACGTCGCTACGGGCTTGGGTGTTTTTGAGCAGTTTTAAAAACTCACTAAAGCCAATAAAAAAGATTTGCTCAAGTCCACTTCTATCAGGATTGCCTTGGACGCCTTTGTATAGGGTTGGCAATTCAACCCCTGACCAAAAGGTTTTCTCAAAATAATTATCGGCGCGCGTGGCAATTGCCAAACGACTGCTTAAACGAAAAATAGTGACCCAACACAACAAAGAAGCAAATAGTAAAATGCCCATGATAATTTTGACAAAAATACTGGCATGCGTCACCAAACTGACGAGATCAATCGAGCCTTCCATAAAGTTATGCTTCCCCAACCATCCAAATCATTAAATACAAATCACTTAATATAAACCACTTAATATAAACCACTAAATATTTTGATGCCAGCTTGTCAACAGCCTGCCAGCAATACCCGATTAAAACCAAAAACCAAAAACCAAAAACCAAAAACCAAAAACTAGTGCAATTATAAGGCCGAGCACTAGAATTTGCATAAGCATATTGTAACCAATAACATTGGCTAATCGTATAAAAATTTTGGGACTTTGCTAGTATTGATGATGGCATGGCTGCTATGACTAAAAGCTAAGGCTAAAAAGATACTGATAAAAGTCATGGTGCTGCAATAAACTGCTGTGCTTTGGCATAAGATTGCGCTTCTGATTTGATTAGCGCCAACCATTCATTGGCAATGACAGGATGCGACTGAAAATATGCCATCATCCAATGGGCTAACGGCGTAGGTACGGGTACAAATTGGGTGGAAGGCAAAATGGATTGGGTGCCATTGGTTTCATCACTGTCATACACAAGCTCAACCTGCGGATTTTTTTGAATAATTTCTACCCCGATAATCTGCCAATTGGTAAAAGCATTATCAATCGCATAGGGCAAAGCTTCTGTTTGAGATAATTTTGATGAGAGGTAGATAGGCTCAAATGTTTTGCTAGTATTCACCCAATGCAAACGCAATGCAATATCAGGTTGTTGGTAAAACACCACCAATTTGCCAGCAAACTTTATTTGCCAAGGATTGACTACTTGGCTTAGATGAATGCCAAGCATTTGTGCAAATTGTTCTCGCGTCAGCAATCGATCAAAGCTTGCTAGCAATTGACCATTTAACGGATGCTGCAGTTTGAGTAGGTCGGACAAATACTCATAATGGTAAATAAATTTCATAGGCAAGTGCTGTGAGATAACCCCGTCCGTCACTTGACATCGATGCACTTTCCACTGCGGCATGGTATCGGTGATAAGTGCAAGCAAGTCTATGATGGTATTGTTTTTAGTTTTGGTTTGATTATCGAGCGTTGAATCGATAGTTTGCGTATTAGCATCCGTTTGAGTGACTAGCAAGCGATTTCCTTTTAACTGGTTGGTTTATCACAATTACTTCATTATAAAACTTTTTTCATGCATTTGAGCCAAAAAAAATCATCACATGGTGAAATGTGATGATTCATCTAGAAAACTGTTGTAGCTAATAGTTGTAGTTAATAATAGGCAGCGTTTAGCAATAAACCCACGGCCAAAAAGAACCAAATCATAAAAACGACACTAAGCCACTTACGATGATATCGCCAAGATTCATTATCGATTTTGTTATCGGTTGTCAAATCATCCGCCAAATCATCTATGGATGATTTGCTTGGTAACTTTGCAGACTTGTTAAAAATATCTTTAAATCGTAAGTCTCTGGTTAATTGATTGTCCTCATCTTTTATGGTAAAAAAATTAGATGAGTAATCTGCCAAATAAGTTTGAGGATTAGTCGAACTCGGTAATACCGATTTGACGGTTGCTTGGCGATAATCATGCTCAAGCACGTCAGCAAAAATTAACTGAGACGCCAAACTTTGAGATGCTAAGCTACTCCTTATATTGTCATGTATTTTGTTAATCTTCATGTTAAATACCCCTTCTTGATAGGTAACATTATAGGGATATCTCGGCGTTATTTAATCATAGGTTTGATTGTGGTTTTGTTATACTTAGCTAACTTGTATTAGCAAATGTGCAGATTTGAAACCGTTTGTAAATCGTGCATAGTTAAACTCACTGATAGTTAATTTATTATCCGTTGCCGTAAAACCACCGACTTTAGGCGGTGGATATAAGGCAACTTGTACACTATAACGCTTGCATAAATTTTGCTAAAATAATTTGCATGAAAACACTCAAGCTACGCATACGAGACAAACATACTGATAAACTCAACCGCCTAAGCGGTGCGGTCAATTTCGTATGGAATTATGTCAATGACTTGAGTTACAAACACCTAAAAAAGACTGGTAAATTCTTTAGTGCTTACGACCTAAGCGACTACACCAAAGGTAGCGGTGAACTACTTGGCTTACACAGTCAGACCATCCAAGCCATCAATGAAACCCACGCCAAAGCTCGAAAGCAATTCAAAAAAGCCAAACTAAACTGGCGAACCAACAACCCAAATTCAAAACGTAAATCATTAGGCTGGCTACCCTTTAAACAATCCGCCATCAAACACATTGCTACCCACCAAACAAGTAAAAAAGGCTTAAAATCCACCTTACAGCTTAGTTTAGCCAAAGGACAAAAGCTGGTCATCGACCTATGGGACAGCTACAACCTTAGCCTATATCAAATTAACACCCTTGAGGTCGTCCAAGACAGCCGTAACCGTTGGTATGCCTGTATCACTATCAAAGACTACCCTAAAACACAATGCGGAACAGGCAGTGTAGGCATTGACTTAGGACTTAAAGACAGTGCTACCGCCTCAAACGGTGACAAGCTAACCATTAAGCAAACGCTAAAATATGCAAAACAATTAGCTATAGCCCAACGCTCAAACAACAAAAAACGTATCAAGGCTATCCATGCCAAAATCAAAAACACAAGGCAAGACCTAATACACAAATTCACCACCCAATTAGTTAAAGATAATGCGCTAATCGTGGTCGGTGATATTCAGAGTAATCAATTTAATAGTAAAAAAGGCAAACTAGCCAAATCGGTTTACGATGCAGGTTGGTTTGAACTCAAGCGACAACTGAACTACAAATGCGAGAACGCAGGTTGCCGTTTTGAAATCGTGAATGAGAGATACACGACCCAGCGATGTTCGTGTTGCGGTGAAATCACCGCCAATAGTCCGAAAGGTAGAAAATCGCTTGGAATAAGAGAATGGATATGTGCTTCGTGTGGCACATGGCATGATAGAGATATCAATGCCAGTAAGAACATTCTTGCGGTCGGGCTTGACCGTCTTGTAGAAGGAATCCCCTTGCTTTAGCAAGGGGAGGAAGTCAACTTCTATCGATAAATATTTGTTGTTCAGAGGCTTTAACAAAGTCTTCATAAGAAACCACCCCTTGACTATTCGTGGCATTCGCCGTTGGATTGCTGCCCGTCTGCGCGCGCTCATTTGAACCTTGATTTGGGGTATTAGGATTTTGGGTATTGGGATTTGAGCTATTAGAATTAGCGGTGTCTGTTGGCGTATTGGCAAGCGTGTCTGATACTTGATTGGTGGTTATAGCGGGATTGACGTTCGCTGGCGCGGTGGGTTGTGAGGTGGAAGCCACGCCGTTTCCTAATTGCTCACCGGTAATTACCACCGCTTCTGTTCTTAAATTCTCTGGTTGAGTGGTCGAGGCAGCAACAGCGGAGGCAGTTGCAGGCAATATCTGTGCCGATTGGATAGGATTTGTTGCCGTCACAATGACATTGTTTTGAGCGTCTTTATTATTTTTCATCGCTTGGTAACTTTGATAACTTTGATAACTGGGCACAACAACTTGGGTTAACAAACCGATGAGTGACATGACTAAAAGCGGAATCAATAGCATCAGTACCGTTTTTAATTGGCTAGCAGGTCTAGCAGGTAAGCCATAATAATTGGCGCCTGCCGTCCCTTCGATTGCTAGCAAGTAAAGGTAAACTAAGATATTTACCCCAGGCACTAGCATCAATAGCGCAAGCCACCCTGTTTTGTTAAGATCATTGAAGCGGCGTTTGCTAACGGCAAGCTGTAGATAAAACAAAACCGCCACACCAACACTACTTGCACCAAGCAGACTCATCGGCAACTGCTCACTACTGGCATTCACTATGCCTTGAAAGCCGCCAATCATCACAAATAGTAAAGCGACCAGCATTAATGCTATCAACGCATTGAAGGTGGAATACGCTAAAAACTGAACACGGCTAACGCGACCATGCCAGTCAAAAAACCGACGATTATTAAAGCCTTCATGCAGCTCGGTTAACGTGACAAAAGACGTACCTGCTTCAGTTTCAATTATTTCATCAGCTTGCATTTCATTAACTTGATGCATATTATCGAAACTGGGTTCAATCGGGGGTAAAGACTGGGCTTTTTTTGGCTTGGGTAGACGGATGGCCATAATGAGCAACTTAATCTAGAGGTTTAAACTGTTTTTTTAGCGTAAGGTTTTTAACGTAGTATTGCCCAAATTTTATAGTATATTGGTTAGAATAGCGTGAAATTGGGACATAAATTTGACATTTTTTGTAACATTGATTTAGTGACATTGATTTAACGGTTTGGCTTGATCGCAAATTTGTTGCATAAATCATTTATTGAATGAGTAAACAGTTTTTAACCTCGATAACACAACGCTGTAATGATCATTGAGTATTGATATGGATATTTCCCAACTTACCTATTTTGTGGTAGTGGCAAAAGCCGGCAGTTTTAGCCAAGCTGCCAAAACCTTAGCTATATCACAGCCATCGTTAAGCCGCCATGTGCAGCAACTTGAAAGCGAGCTGGGTGTCGAGCTGCTGGATCGCTATCACCGCCCAATGACTTTAACAGCGGCGGGACATTTTTTTTTGGCACAGATTGAGCCAATATTGTTACAACTTGAGCAAGCCCGTGAGTTGACTCAGCGCTTTGCCCAGCCGCATCGAACCAATCATCTCACGATTGGATTTGTCGCCTCAGTGCTGTACGGTTTGTTGCCTGAAATTATTTCTACAGTCAAACAGCGACATCCCAATTTGGATATCAAGCTGGTCGAAATCAATTCGGAGCAGCAAATGTCAGCGCTAAAGTCGGGGGACATCGATGTAGGGTTTGGAAGATTTCGGCACAGTGACAACTTTGTGCAACAGATATTTTTACGTCATGAACGCTTTGTGGTGGCACTGCCAATGGCGCACCCCTTGGCATCACGCCCGGATGATATCGGCATCGCATTTAAAGAGTTGCTAGAAGATACGCTTATTTTGTATCATCGCACGCCCTTGCCAATCCTGCAAAATCCGCTATTCAATGGCGAAACTGATCAACTCATGTATTTGTTTGCCCGCCACCAATTGTCACCTCATTTGACCACCAAAGTGCGCGATATCCAAATCGCTTTGGGCTTGGTGGCGGCAGGTGAAGGTATCACCTTAGTGCCTGATAGTTTAAAAACCGTCCGTACCGAGCAAATTCATTATCATCGTCTACGCCACGAAGATGCGACCACCCCGATTTTTATGAATGTACTGGCACACCAATCCAATCCGTATATTGATGATTTACTGCAGGCGACTTACCAAGTGTATGAAGCTAAAGGCATTACCTACTCTAATCAATCCTTGAATTAAAGACAGTTATATTAAAGGCTCTTATATTTAAGCCGCTAGTAAAATTTTATTTGCTTAGGCTAAATTGGCGTTCTTGGTTGACACGGTTGATAAATTGTTGGATAAATGCTTGATAATCCACGTCCGCAAAATTTGCTAGACGCAACATGGTCATGCCGGCATAGCCACAAGGGTTAATCATTTGAAACGGGGTCAAATCATTTTGTACATTGATGGCGATGCCATGATAACTAAAGCCGTGTTTTATCTTAAATCCCAATGACGCAATTTTACCAAGTTCTAAATCGTCTTGATTATACACATACACCCCTGGCGCATCCGCACGCGCTTTGGCATAAAAATCTGGCGGCAAATAAGGCGTGATGACATCAATGATGATGTTTTCAGCTTTACTGACCAAATCGCGCACGCCCCACCCCAACGCATTTAAATCAAATAAAAAATACACCACCAACTGCCCATGACCGTGCCAAGTGACTTGACCGCCACGATCGGTGTGGATGATGGGGGTATTATCTCTTTGCAAAATATGTTCAGGTTTGCCCGCTTGACCCAGTGTAAACACATTTTCGTGATCCACAATCCATAACTCATCAGCGCTAAGCTGCGCCTGCTCGCTGCTGGTAGATTTTTTTTGCTCGATACGCGATAACACGCGCGCCAGCATTGCCGCATGGGTGGGTTCATATTGAGCGTTTTGCAAATATTTAATTTCTAATGGTAACATCGCATTTCCTTGCAGTAGCTTTTTGCGTTTATGTGACAAACCGCTTATTTGTCGTTTGTAGCAGTAAGATTGACTTTGCCCAGTTGTAAAAGAGATTTTTCTAGCACTGGCTGATAATCAGTCATATCACGCTGCCCGACTGAGCCAAAATTTGTTAATTGACCGGTTAATTGACGGATTGGCATCAGCGTCGCAGGGTTGGCGCTACCGCTTTTTGCAAAACCGATGGCTAAACTGGCATTATCGCCGCCCAAATAAAAATCTTTGATGGTAAGTTGATCGTCAGTCGGCGTATGGTTGTTCTCGTTGTTATTGGGCGAACTAGTTGCAAAATCCAGCGTTAAGTCCTGCTTTTCTTGAGTGACCAAGCTGAGCTCGTCATAGGCTCTATCCGCAAGATAAAGCGTATCTTTGCCACCGCCCGCATTGATGATGGTATCATGACCAAATCCTTTGGTGAAATAATATAAATCATTGCCCGTGCCACCCACTAGCACATCATCACCGGCATTGCCGATGAGCACATCATCATCAGCACCGCCCAGCAGCCGATCTTGACCGCTATTACCCACTAGCACATCATCCCCCTGACTACCCCATAATAAATCCCCTACGCCCTGCTTCCCAAGCACAGAACCGTCAATATGGTGATTGATAATGATGTCATTAGCTAAGGTGCCAAAATGCTGGTTAGCTTTATTGGCAAGGGATTTAGCTTCATAACTGTTCCAATCCAGTGGCTTGCCAAATGCTTGCTGATAATCTTGCGATATACGCGAAATGGCAAAACGGTTATTCAAGAACACCAAGGTATTGTATTCATCATAGGTATAAAGTGGCGCATGAAACTGCCCACTGGGCAACATGCTCTGATTGAGCACTGCCAATTGAGTTATTTTGTCGTTTTCACTGATTGCTTGGCGCATGATTTCATTAACTTGTGCAAACACATCTTTATCTTGCGGTTTTGCCGCGTTATCGAGCCACAAGGGTTTGACAAACCGTTGATAGCCTAATTCTTTTGCCACCAAAAACTCATAATAAGTTGCCTCACCCTCCGCTTTGGCGCGTGCCATCCCATAGGCTTGTGGCGTATCAAATTGATACAAATTGTCTTTATCACTATTGACTTGTTGGTATTGACCGGTTGCGTGCCCTAGCTCATGGGCGATGTTCAAAAAATTTTTGTAACTTTTAGCAATATGAATAGTATTGCCGTAGGCTTTTGCGCCGACACCAACGGTGGTATCTTGCTCATCAATGAGTAAGTTACCTTGAAATCGATTGAGCAAATTGACCAAGGTAGGCGATTTTTCGATATCTTGGACATTAAACCCCGACTGAACCAAATAGACATTGTTGGGATTGTTCAGATCTAACGCAGGCATAACCTTCCTTTAAGTACATGGCTTTTTAGGTAGTTTTTTAAGCGGATTTTCTAACAAGTAATGCTTGATGACAGCAAAAAGTGACTTTTATAGCGACATTGACTCATGCACAGTTATTGCACAGACGCTATCGTCGGATAAAGGTATAGTAAAATATAAATTTTAAACAACGTCAGCAAGCTTAATCAAATTTTCAGCCGGCTGTTAACGCGCTATTATAGCGCAATTAATGACTTAAAACGCCCTAAACAGGGGACATTTAACCGCCAGATTAGTCATGCCTATAAACATGGAAAAATTATGAAAATCGAAAACTCGTATGCCACGCTTGACCCAAGACTGTATCATAAACAACCTCCCAAACCACTCACCAACCCACAAGCAGGGCATTTTAACCCGCAAGTCGCCCGCCAAATTGGTTGGGTAGATGATGAATTTTTAATACAGCATTGGGTCAAAATCTTGGGCGGTGACATCGTTCCCGACGGCTTTGAACCGTTAGCCATGGCATATGCTGGACACCAATTTGGGCAATGGGCAGGGCAATTAGGCGATGGTCGTGGTCTATTACTCGCGCAGGTAATAGATAAAGACGGAGAGTTGACCGATTTGCATCTGAAAGGGGCAGGATTAACCCCCTACTCGCGCATGGGGGATGGTCGTGCGGTGATTCGAAGCGTAGTGCGAGAGTATTTGGCAGGTCATGCGCTTAATTGCTTGGGCATTCGCTCTAGCAACGCGCTGGGCTTTGTGGTTTCAGATACCCCTGTCAACCGTGAGACACGTGAACGCGGGGCTGCGCTACTACGTACCGCAGATTGTCATGTCCGCTTTGGGCATTTTGAATGGGTGGCAAATTATGCGCCTGATTTATTGCTGTATTTTACCCGTTATGTCATCAAAACCTATTTTAACTCGTGTTTTGACAGTGACACGCCCATTCAAGATTTTTTGCGGCAAGTCGTCGATAAAACCGCCAAAACCATTGCCGACTGGCAGCTGATTGGCTTTGCCCATGGGGTCATGAATACCGACAATTTATCCATCACGGGTGCGACCATCGATTTTGGTCCTTACGGTTTTATGGAGCGCTTTAATCCGATTTGGATCAATAACCATTCTGATTACAACGGGCGTTATGTTTATCAAAACCAGCCATCCATTGGACTTTGGAATTTGTCACGTCTGATTACCTTATTTTTACGCCTTAATGGCGAAAAACTGACCGCCAATCACCCGCCAGAAACCTTGTCGCGCGAGCAGTTAACCGACATTTTAGACAGTTTTGGTGAGATTTTTTATCAGTACTATCAGCAAGGTCTCTGCCAAAAATTTGGCTTAGCCATCAGTGAAGAAAACTGTGACTTCGCTTTGCAGTACTTAGAGATCATGCAGCAAAACAAACTTGACTTTACCAATAGCTTGCGAGCGCTAGTAGCGATCGTTGCTGACGCCAGGCCTAATGATAAATTAAACCTATTACATGAATTTAATTTACTTAATCAGTTGAAAATTTCAATTAACAGCGGTAACGGTCAACCCAATGCCACCTTAGCGGATTGGATTGCTATCTATCATACCAAATTACAGCAGGATTCTTTGCAGTTGGTAATGAGCCACAATCCCGTGTATGTGCTAAGAAACAGCATGGCACAGCAAGCCATTGAATTAGCTGAACAAAATGACATGAGTGAGGTGGATAGACTGTATCAGCTATTGGCTAATCCTTACCAAGTCAGTGCATTAGCCAAGCCAAGTGACAGCGAGCCACCGTCGGCAGATGCGCCTGAAATATGCGTTAGCTGCTCATCTTGAGGTGATAGACAAGGTCGGTAGCGCGATTTTTTAGCTCACTAGTTTTATTTTTTGCCGGTACTCAACTAGTCATCAATCTGTCAATAGTGCTAGAATAGCGAACACTACGATTCGAAAACGACTGTCGCAACGAAGGATATTATGGATAAATTATCGCCGACCAACAATGGCTTATCAGACAAAGAATTATTTGAACAAGCCGCCTTGCATTACCATGCCAATCCACGCCCAGGTAAAATTTCTGTTACCCCCATCAAGGCACTTGCCAACCAACGGGATTTGGCACTTGCCTATTCGCCTGGCGTTGCCATACCTTGTCTAGAAATTGAAAAAGACCCCAAAAAAGCCGCGCTTTATACCGCTCGTAGCAACTTAGTCGGGGTGGTGACCAATGGTACCGCTGTTTTAGGACTCGGCAATATCGGTCCCTTGGCGTCAAAACCTGTGATGGAAGGTAAAGGCGTGCTGTTCAAAAAATTTGCCGGCATTGATGTGTTTGACATTGAAGTGGCACAAAACGATCCGGATAAATTCATCGAAGCAATCGCCTCTTTAGAGCCTACCTTCGGCGGTATCAATCTTGAAGATATTAAAGCCCCTGAATGTTTTTATATCGAAAAAGAATTGCGTAAACGCATGAACATCCCTGTGTTCCATGATGACCAACATGGTACCGCGATTATTGCGTCTGCCGCGTTATTAAACGCGCTAGAAATTACCGGCAAAAAAATCGAAGATATCAAAATTGTGGTATCTGGTGCAGGTGCCGCAGCGATTTCTTGTTTGGATTTGATTTGTGCGTTGGGCGCAAAAAAAGAACACATCTTTGTCGCTGATTCAAAAGGCATCATCACCAGCAACCGAGCAAACCTCGATGAGTCAAAACAGCGTTATGCCCGCGATACTGAAGCCAAAACCCTATCGGATGTGATTGAAGGCGCGGACATGTTCCTAGGTCTATCTGCCGCTGGCATGCTGACCCAAGATATGGTAAAACGCATGGCGCAAGATCCCATTATCTTTGCCCTAGCCAATCCAAACCCAGAAATCCTACCTGAAGATGCCAAAGCGGTGCGTCCCGATGCGATTATCGCCACAGGTCGCTCTGACTATCCAAACCAAGTAAACAACGCACTGTGTTTCCCGTATATCTTCCGTGGCGCGCTTGACGTCGGTGCCACGACCGTCAACGAAGAAATGAAAATTGCCTGCGTGCGAGCTATTGCTGCCATGGCACATGTGGAAGCCACCCCACAAAAAGGTCAAAAAACGGTGGATGAAACCCAACGTTTTGGTCGTGAATACTTAATTCCGGGACCGCTAGAACCAAATTTGATTTTGGAGATTGCACCAGCGGTTGCCAAAGCGGCGATGGATTCTGGCGTTGCCACGCTACCCATCGAAAACATGCGTGCTTATCGCGATAAACTCTCAGAGTTCGTTTATAACTCTGCGTTCTTGATGAAACCTATTTTCACCCGTGCCAAACAAGAACCAAAACGTATCGTTTACTGTGAAGGTGAGGATGAAAACGTATTACGGGCAGTGCAAGTGGTGGTGGATGAAGGCTTGGCAAAACCTATCTTGGTCGGTCGTCCAACCATTATTGCCAACCAAATCCAGCGGTTGGGCTTACGTATGGTGGCAGGTGAAAATTATGAACTAGTCAACATCGAAAGCGACCCACGTTACAAAGACTACTGGCAGTTTTATTATGAGATGAACAAACGCAATGGTGTGACGGTTGAGTTGGCACGTCGTGATGTTCGCCGTAAAACTTCTTTGATTGGCGCGCTAATGGTTGAACGTGGCGATGCTGACGGTATGATTTGTGGTACGTTTGGTTCATACCACTTGCACTTAAACTACGTGCAAAACGTGATCAAAAAACAAGCAGATGCTAAAGATTTTTATGCGTTAAATGCCTTATTGATTCAAGGTCGTAACTTGTTCATTGCTGACACTTACGTGCATGAAGATCCAACTGCTGAACAACTAGCAGAAATGACGGTATTAGCAGCGCAAGAAGTCCGCCGCTTTGGTCTTGAACCGCGTGTGGCATTGCTATCACATTCAAACTTTGGTTCATCTGACTTTGAAAGTGCCAAAAAAATGCGTCAAGTTTATGATTTATTGACCGATATGAATGTTGATTTTGAGTTTGACGGCGAAATGCATGGTGATACCGCGCTTGATGACCGTATCCGCCATGCCTCATTCCCATTTAGCAAATTGACAGGTTCAGCCAACCTACTCATCATGCCAGACTTAGATGCGGCTAACATCGCATTTAACTTGCTAAAAACCGCGACCAATAGTGTCACCGTCGGTCCATTGTTATTGGGAGCGCAACGACCTGTGCATATCTTGACATCTTCTGCGACAGCACGTCGTATCGTCAACATGACTGCCGTAGCAGTAACGCAAGCGCAAGAGTTGGCAAAATAATTTTGTGTTGATTGATAAAACCAGTTTAGTGCTCTAAACTGGTTTTTTTATGGGTTTAATTTAGTTAAAACATCGGGGTGGTCATGCAAGTTTATTTGGTCGGTGGTGCGGTACGCGATTATGTATTGGCGCGCGAGGTCACTGAACACGATTATGTGGTGGTCGGCGCAACGCCTGAGCAGATGCTGGAGCTGGGATTTTCGCAGGTAGGGGCTGATTTTCCGGTTTTTTTACACCCAAAGACCCATGACGAATATGCACTGGCTCGCACGGAACGCAAAAGCGGTAACGGCTATCTTGGTTTTAAGGTACACGCTGACGCCGCTGTCACCTTAGAAGAAGATTTAGCCAGGCGCGATCTCACCATCAATGCCATGGCTATAGAAGTCAACGGCTTGTTTGACTGCAGTTTTAAACAGGGCAAATTTGATGCGCGCGATATCATCGACCCGTATGGTGGTTTAGCAGATATTCAGCAAAAAAAATTACGCCATGTGTCCGCCGCTTTTACAGAAGATCCGGTACGTGTATTGCGCCTTGCCCGTTTTGCCAGTCGTTATGCGCCACTTGGATTTACAGTCGATGAGTCCACCACGAAACTTACCAGCCAAATAAAAGCCGCAGGTGAGCTGAGTCATCTTGTCGCTGAGCGGGTATGGTCAGAGACGTCAAAAGCGTTAACGCAAGCTTGGTCGGATATTTATTTTGACACGCTTTATCAGCTCAATGTCCTTGATGTCATTATGCCAAAACTGTATCAAGCATCCAATGATAATCCTAGCCAATGGCAA
The DNA here is from genome assembly GCF_001553955.1 of Moraxella osloensis. Lineage (NCBI taxonomy): Bacteria > Pseudomonadati > Pseudomonadota > Gammaproteobacteria > Moraxellales > Moraxellaceae > Faucicola > Faucicola osloensis. The sequence goes on along the minus strand of NZ_CP014234.1, from coordinate 229,780 downwards.
TTGATGCTACCTGCTCTGCGAATGGCGGGAGAGCAACAAGCGGACAACGTCATGAAGTTTGCTTTGGTTGCAACCTGCTTTAAGTCTGATCAGCCATACCATAACCGAACCTGCGAGTATTTAGAATTTTGCCAAGGTTTAAAGGTACCAAAAAACGCTGAGCGATTGGGGTTATTCATTGTTGAGCATTTTGATGCATTAAAAAATTTCGATCACTTAACTGCAGACCGATTGTTTGAACTGTTAAGATTAAGTAATAGCCTTAAAGACACCTCACTTTTAGGGCAAGCCTTGAAAGTCGTTCATCTTTATCAACAGGTCAAACAAACCGCGCTATTAACCACCATCAAAACACAATTAACTCAAATTTCTGCCAAAAATGTGGCAAGCGAGCTGACCGGCAAACAGATCGGTGAAGCCATTGACAAGTTAAGGTTGCAAAAACTTGAGGAAATTTTAAATCAGCCACGATAAAGGAAGCATCATCATGACAACGACAGCAATAGCAACAAAGATCCAACTAACCCATGTGTTAGTATTAAATGGTCCCAATCTTAATTTGCTTGGCAAGCGAGAACCAGAAATCTACGGATTTCAAACCCTACAACATATTGAAGATGATATAAGACAATTAGCCAGCCAGTATCAAGTCAAACTCACCTGTTTTCAAACAAATCAAGAATCTGCCCTGATTGATAAAATCCATCATCACGGTTTGTTGACCACAAATCCTGACGAGCAGATTGACGCGATTATCATCAATCCCGCTGCCTTTACTCACACATCGGTAGCAATTCGCGATGCCCTACTCGCCGTCAATAAACCTTTTATAGAAGTTCATCTTTCCAATATTCACACCCGTGAGCCATTTCGACAGCATTCTTATTTTAGTGACAAAGCTGAAGCCGTCATCTGTGGTATGGGCGCTTTTGGTTATACCGCGGCGCTTAATTATCTACTTCAAAAATACCGTTAGTAACACAATTTCGCCTAAAATCAATAGCAACATGGCAGCAAATTTTAAGTGTACAAACGTACACAAATATACCCTGCTATATCTATTTATTTTAGAAAAATCTTGTTACAATACGGCAATCTATGAATTCGTTGTCTATGAAGCGTATAATTTTAAGGTAGTTAGGATATGGACATAAGTAAAATCAAGCAACTTATTGACTTAATGGAAGAGCGAACGTTAGCAGAATTAACCGTACAAGATGGCGATAAAAAGGTCTCTATTTCCCGCCATTTACCCCAAGCGAATATTCAACCCGTCACGGCAACGACAGCCACCACGACAACCGCTAATGCTGCCCCTGTAAAATCTGGCATGGTAGAAACATCACCGATGGTTGGGGTCTATTATGTTGCACCGAGTCCTAATGATGCCCCATTTATCAAGGTGGGTCAACAGATACAAGCAGGTGATAGTTTAGGCATTATTGAGGCCATGAAAATCATGAACCCGCTTGAAGCAACCCAAAGCGGTATCATTGCAGAAATCTTGGTACAAAACGGCGATGTGGTGCAATTTGGTCAACCGATTGTCCGTTACGAGTCTTAATTTTTAACTTTTTTGTCTATTTGAAGTTTGTTTATCGATAAAAATTAGGGATAGCAATGATAAAAAAATTACTGATCGCCAATCGTGGTGAAATTGCGCTGCGCATTGTTCGCGCTTGTAAACAGCTTGGCATCCAAACGGTGGGCGTCTACTCAACTGCAGATGACAACTTGATGCACCTTCGATTCGTTGATGAATCCATCTGTATTGGCAAGCCCAATGCCAGTCAAAGCTATCTCAATATCGATACTATCCTAACAGCCGCAGAAATCTCTGGCGCTGATGCTATTCACCCAGGTTATGGATTTTTATCTGAAAATGCCGAATTTGCCGAACGTGTCGAAGAAGCAGGGCTGACCTTCGTAGGCCCTGCACCTGAGCACATTCGCTTAATGGGTAACAAAATATCCGCTATCAACGCCATGAAAAAAGCCGGTGTGCCTACTGTCCCTGGCTCAGTAGGCAGCGTCACTTTGGCTAATGCTGAAGAACAAGCTAAAGCCATTGGTTTTCCTCTGTTAATCAAAGCGGCAGCGGGCGGTGGTGGTCGTGGTATGCGAGTGGTTGAACGCCTTGAGCAGTTATTGTCTCAAGTGCAAGCCGCCAAACAAGAAGCTGAATTGTGGTTTGGCGATGATAGCGTCTATATGGAGCGCTTTTTAAAAAATCCACGCCATGTCGAAGTGCAAGTGTTAGGTGACGGCGAAGGCAATGCCATTCATTTATTTGATCGCGATTGCTCGCTACAACGTCGTCACCAAAAAGTGCTTGAAGAAGCCCCTGCCCCAGAGATTCCTGATGATATTAAAGAGCCCATTTTGCAAGCTTGCGTTCGTGCTTGTGAGCAAATTAATTATCGCGGTGCAGGGACGTTTGAATTTTTATATGAAGACGAGCAATTTTTCTTTATTGAGATGAATACCCGCGTACAGGTTGAACATCCTGTCACCGAGATGATTACCGGCATTGATGTGGTGGTTGAACAACTCAAAATCGCATCTGGCTATGGCTTATCGTACCGTCAAAACGAAATCGAAATTCGCGGTCATGCCATCGAGTGCCGTATCAATGCCGAAGACCCTGTAACTTTCCTGCCGTCACCTGGCACGGTGACCCACTTTTTTATGCCAAATGGTAACGGTGTACGTTTTGACTCGCACCTTTATCCCAACTATGCCATTCCTACCTTTTATGACTCATTGATTGGCAAATTAATCTGTCATGGTCAAACCCGTGAACAAGCGATTGCCAAGCTTCGCCATGCCCTTGACGAGCTGATTATCACCGGCATCAAAACCAATGTGCCATTACATCGCGATGTGATTTTGCAAGACGAGGCTTTTTGTAAACAGGCACAAAACATTCATTATCTGGAAAAAAACTTATTATCCCAGCCAGAGACGCCAAAAACCGAAACAGAATAAAGTTAACGGTTAACAAAAGAGGGTCATTTGAGCCTCTTTTTATGCAATTTTAATTCATCGCCAAATTTTTAAGAGACGCCTTCAGCAGATTTTGGATGGTTAACGGTGAATCAATGGCAGATTTTGCCAGTTTTATCGCAGCTTGGGCTTCTTTATCGCGATAACCTAGTGCAATCAACCCCGCTTCCACTTCGGCAATAATAATGCCTTCATTGCCACTATCGGTCGCTAGTGGTAATGAAGGGGCAAAACCTGACGTATCACCTAAGTGTTTGATTTTGTCTTTTAATTCAACAATCAATCGCTGGGCAGTTTTTTTACCGACCCCTGGGATACGCGTCAATGCCAGCTCATCATTGTTCATCACAAACTGGTGCAACTCCTGCACCGTTACGGTTGACATCATCGCCAAGGCCATCTTTGCCCCCACCCCATTGACTTTAAGCAACAGTCTAAACACTTCCCGATCGCTATGGCTTAAGAACCCAAATAACAACTGAGCATCCTCGCGTACCAAAAAATGTGTCCACAAGGTGACGGACTGATTTAATTGCACTTGGCAAAATGCATTGAGCGGCATCTCAATTTCATACCCAACGCCCGCTGTGGTCATCACCACTACCGTAGGTGCCATTAGATGATGCACTTGCCCTTGAATTAATCCTATCATTGATGACTCACTACAAATAATTTAATCCAATAAAAAAGTGGGCAACCTAAGTCCACCCACTTGAATCTCACACTCTCTTGAATGTCATGCTTTTTAGTCATTTGCTAAAACTTTAGTTCTAGTATTTAGTTATAGAAACTAACCATTTTTTCTAGACTAATTGGGCGAATTTTATCCGCATTACCCGCCGTACCAAATGCAGTATAGCGATCGACACAGACAGCTTTCATGGCATCGATGGTTTTGGCAAAATATTTGCGTGGGTCAAATTCTGCTGGGTTTTCAGCGAGGAATTTGCGAATCGCACCCGTTGATGCCAAACGTAAATCGGTATCGATATTGACTTTACGTACACCATGTTTGATAGCTTCTACGATTTGCTCAACTGGCACACCGTAGGTTTCACCGATATTGCCGCCATTTTCATTAATCACTTTGAGCCATTCTTGTGGCACACTTGAAGAGCCGTGCATCACAAGGTGAGTATTAGGAATGCGGGCATGAATTTCTTTGATACGGGCAATCGATAAGATATCATCGGTAGGTGGTCGGGTAAATTTATACGCCCCGTGGCTAGTACCAACTGCAATCGCTAGTGCATCGACATGGGTATCGTTAACAAATTGCTCAGCTTCATCAGCACTGGTTAACAGCTGTGAATGGTCAAGTTTACCTTCTGCCCCTACGCCATCTTCTTCGCCAGCCATACCCGTTTCAAGGCTACCTAAAACACCAATTTCACCTTCTACTGATACGCCACAAGCGTGAGAGAGTTTTACTACTTCACGCGTCACTGCCACATTATAATCATAGTCTGCAGGGGTTTTACCATCACTCTTTAACGAGCCATCCATCATCACCGATGAAAAACCCAATTGGATTGAACGCTGGCAAACCTCTGGGCTAGTACCATGGTCTTGGTGCATAACCACGGGAATATGTGGCCATTCCTCAATAGCAGACAAAATAAGATGGCGTAAAAATGGAGCACCCGCGTATTTGCGCGCGCCTGCCGATGCTTGCACAATCACAGGTGAGTTGGTTTCATCGGCTGCCATCATAATGGCACGCATTTGCTCTAAGTTATTGACGTTAAATGCAGGAACACCATAGTTGTTTTCTGCTGCATGGTCTAAAAGCTGACGCAAAGAAATCAAAGCCATATTACTTTCTCTTAGTAAAGTTAATAATCAATTGAAAATTTTAGAAAAATTGGGTTTTGCCGTGTTAGACAAGGCTTGAGTATAACAGAAGTGCGCTACAATTTAAATTCAAAAAAAATAACTTTGAAATGATGGATATCATGAAAAAATAGCTAACCCAATAAAAAGCCCCAAAATGCTTTTGGGGCTTTTTTAGGCTGAATGCTAAAATTAGTATTTTTGTTTTTCTGGCACGGTTGTTTGAATATCAGTATTGCTATTTGCTGCATCGTTTTTAACCGCTTCTGCACCTTGTGCTACATTGGCTGCACCAGTCGCTACAGCAGAGGCTACGTTTGCGGTGGCTTGCGCGGCACCATTGGCAACAGCTTCAGTTGCGTTGATTGCTGCGCCTTGGGCAACCGCGGCACCCGTGGTAGCAGCACTTGCTACAGCTTCACCTGCATTTGCTGTTGCACTAGCAGCACTGGCAGTCGCATCTTTAATGTCTTGACCCGCTGCGCTTGCTGCGGCTTCAGGTTGACCGTTAGCTGCGGCTTCTTCGGTTTTTTTACTACATGCAGTAATTGATAAAGTGGCTAATAAAGTTGCCAATACTAAATTACGTTTTAACATATTCATTCCTTAAACACCAAACATATGGGTATACATACTTGTATAATATCTTATCGACAATATATTTTTAGTGCAATTAATTACAATGTTTACTATACAAATATTAACTTAACATTACATTAATTCGGCGATAGTAATTTTATATCGCTGAATTAATGATAATGATTGTTAGCATTTAGGCACGTTGGCTCAGTGCATGTACGGCAGGTAAGGTTTTACCTTCCACAAATTCTAAGAACGCCCCGCCCCCTGTTGATGTGTAGCTTACTTTATCGGCGACCTTGTATTTATCAATCGCAGCGAGCGTATCACCACCACCTGCAATGCTAAAGCCTGCACTTGCTGCGACTGCTTCACTAACGATTTTGGTACCTTCACCAAATTTATCGACTTCAAATACGCCTACGGGACCATTCCATAAGATGGTTTTGGCATTTTTAATCGCATCGGCAAGTTTCGCCGCACTGTTTGCACTAATGTCTAAAATCATTTCATCATCAGCAATGGTATCGACCGATTTGGTTACGGCATCGGCAGATTCTAGCGAGCCCAAAAAATCATCAAAATCAATCTGTGATTTTTTGGCGACGACCACTTCGTCAGGTAGTAATACATGGGTCTCTTGCATAATGCTTTTGGCAGTTTCCACCATGTCGGCTTCATATAGGGATGCACCAACATTGGCACCTTTGGCTGCCAAGAATGTATTGGCAATACCACCACCTACAATGATTTGGTCACAGATTTTTGCCAATGATTTAAGCACATCTAACTTCGTAGAAACTTTCGAGCCACCAACAATCGCAAGCATGGGCTTGGCTGGGTTATCTAAAGCTTTGGCTAATGCATCAAGTTCTGCCGCTAACAATGGACCTGCACAAGCAGTCTTTGCTTTGGCGATAACGCCTTCTGTTGACGCTTCGGCACGGTGAGCCGTACCAAAAGCATCCATCACAAATACATCACATAAAGCGGCGTAGCGTTCAGATAAAGCGGCATCGTTTTTCTTCTCACCCGCATTAAAACGTACATTTTCCAGTAGCACAACTTCACCTGGGGCTACTGTCACATTATTTTGGGCATAATCCGTCACTAATTTGACAGGTTTGCCCAAAGCATCGCCCAAATAATCTGCGACGGGCTGCAACGAATATTTGGCTTCAGGGTTTGATGGGTCTGGGCGACCTAGATGCGAACACACGATAACCGCTGCACCTTTATCTAAAGCCAACTGAATAGTGGGTAAGCTTGCTTTTAAGCGGGCATCATTGGCAATTTTGCCATCTTTTAACGGTACATTTAAATCTTCGCGGATTAAAACTGTTTTGTCAGAAACATCAATATCGTTTAAACGAGCAAATTGCATGGATTAACCTCTAAGTTAATAACAGGATGGTGACCCGTAGGGGTTGATAAAACGTTGTCACATGACAACAAAAATTGAATGAAAAAATAAGCGTAGATTAGCATATTTTGAGTATTTTTAACATTATTGGTGCTATCAACTAACGCCACGCAAGGTGATAACACGGTATTACTACTATATTACTACTTTATTAAGAAGGGTCTTGATGATAAGCTTATAAGAACAAAAACATGAATGCAGCACTGCGTTCAATATTTTATTATCAAATTGGAGGCCGTATGGTTGACCTTGACAAAGCAAAACAACGATTACTTGACCTAAAACAAGAATACCAAACTCGCGTGCATAAAATCCAACATGATATGCAAAATCCTGATACGGATATGACCCAAGATTGGGACGACCAAGCGGTGATTAATGAGCAAAACGATGTACGTAAAAACTTACTAGTCGAAGCCCAGCAAAACCTTGAATTGGTGAATAATGCCTTACTTCGTATCGAAAATGGGACTTACGGTATTTGCACCGTCAGCGGTGAAGAAATCGAGCCCGAGCGTCTGGAAGCGGTACCCTTTGCCACCACCTGTATGAAACACGCTAAATAGCTTGTCAAATACGCCAAATAGCTGGTTTTGGTAGTTTTGTGCCTATAAAAAAAGCAAGAAAAAAAGCAAGGACAGTTATCCTTGCTTTTTTATCAAAAAATTAGTCAGTAAATTGCGACTTGTTTAGGTGAATCGGCGCATGCTTAAGTTAGCAATTATGTTTTCTGCATCGTTCCAGCGGGTTTTTGAATCACTTGCACCGAGTAATACGACAATGGCTGGACGATTACCAACATTGGTTTCAAATAAAACACAGTTGCCTGCTTCACGAATATACCCTGTTTTTGACAAACCAATATTATATAACCCATCACGCACCATGTAATTGGTACTGCGAGCGGCTACGGTTCGAAACCCCGAATTGATATTATATACACCGAACTGACGGCTAGGCGTAGTACTAAACTGGGTGACTAAGTTCATCTTTTGTGCATAACGGGCAAGAATTGCCAAATCACGCGGTGATGCCACATTACGAGAGTCTAGACCTGATGGGTCATAAAAATGGGTTTGCGTCATCCCCAATTCACGCGCTTTTTGGTTCATACGGCTGATGAAATTGTCATAGCCCATAGGGTCAGTACGTGCTAATGCTTTAGCCGCGGGATTTTCTGATTTCATCATCATCATGAGTAGCATTTCAGCACGATTAAGCTGATCGCCAACTTTTAGACGGTCACTACCCGATTGTTTTGGGGTTTTGAAATCTAAGGGACTAATCGTCAATGTTTCGCTCATGTTAGCGCCTGATTCCGCCACCACCACAGCCGTCATCAATTTACTGATTGAGGCAATGGGACGGGCGATATCAGCATTTTTTTCATAAATGGTATTGCCGGTTAACGCATCCACTACCAAAGCACCTTTGGAATTGGCAAAATAGCTGCCCGAAGCCCGTGTGCTATCTTGAGACCATGCAGGATTGTAGCTTTCATCCTCACTGTATGCATTGTTATAGCTATTATAATTACTGCTATTAAAACTTGTTGTCTGTGGCGTGCTGTTATACATGATGGCACGGGCTTTGTCTAAACTACCCTGCCCACCCCAACTAACTTTAGCCTGGCTACCTGTCTGCATATTTAATTCAGCATTACTTTGTACGCCAACCAGTGCAATGACAGCACCTAACAACGTTTTCTTTAACAATGTTTTCATTTTAACACTCTCAATCAAATCATGGTTAACTTGCTGTTGGATAAAGCATACAGTTACCAAAACTACCAATATTTTTACGAAAAATACCTGAACAACGATACTTTAAGCCTAGTAGCCATTAAAATCAAGCCGTTAAAAGTTACAAAATCTAACAAGAATAACGGATTGATTACGCAAGACTGACTTAAATTTACGATGAGTAGTTTAGCACAGTACAAATATGACGCATGTAAAAAAATAACAAAACCGTCTAGCTAATACAATAATAAAACCATAAGTAACAATAGGTTAAGATATCCTTTTACAAAAAAAGCTGACATATTGCTATGCCAGCTGATGAATAGGTTAAAGATGATTTATGGTTTGAAACTATCTTTTAGGGTCACAATACGGTTAAACACCAAATGCTCTGGTGAATAATCTTTACTATCTGCCACAAAAAACCCTTCGCGTTCAAATTGGAAACGCTCGCCTGCATTGACTTGTGATAAAGAAGGCTCGACAATGGCATCTACTTCACGTAGTGAATTGGGATTAATCTCTGCCGCTAAATTATTGATGTCAATTTTGGCAGGGTCTTCTTGGGTAAACAGCTGCTCATACAGACGTACCTTCGCGGGTACACCTAGACTGGCTGAAACCCAATGTATCACACCTTTAACTTTACGACCTTCTGGATTGTTGCCCAACGTTTTTGGGTCAATAGTCGCTGTTAACCCCACCACTTCGCCATTTTCGTCAGTGATGTGCTCCTCAATCTTTAGCACATAACTATTGCGTAAGCGGATTTCTGGGTTTTGCGGTGACAAGCGTTTATAGCCTTCAGGCGGCGTGATTTCAAAATCCCCTTTATCAATATAAATTTCTTTGGTAAAGGGAATATCACGCATACCTTGGCTATCATCATGGCTACTTTTAGGCTGGGTCAACCATAAAACCCCATTGTCGAGTCTAGTTTTTACACTGTCTTTTTTGAGTGTTTCAACATTAGCGACCGCTTCATCAAAATTGGTAATCGTCACTTTTAGTGGGCTTAGTACCGCCATGGCACGATTCACATGCTCTAATGAGTTACGGATACTAAACTCGAGTAAGCCAAAATCCACCACACCATCTGACTTGCTGACGCCTACACGGTCACAAAAGTCGCGTAACCCTTCAGGGGTATAACCACGGCGGCGCATACCGGCAATGGTCGGCATACGCGGATCGTCCCAACCGCTCACCAATTCATCTTCGACCAGTTTTTTGAGTTTGCGTTTACTGGTCAAAATATGGTTTACGTTTAGGCGGGCAAATTCATATTGGTGTGGTTCTTTGTCAAATCCCACTTTATCTACCACCCAATCATAAAACGGACGGTGGTCTTCAAATTCTAGGGTGCAAATCGAATGCGTAATACCTTCGATGGCATCTGACAACGGGTGAGCATAATCGTACATGGGATAAATGCACCAATCATCGCCTGTTTGGTGATGCGCTTGGCGCATAACACGATATAAAATCGGATCGCGCATATTCATATTGGGGCTTGCCATGTCGATTTTGGCACGAAGCACCGCTTCACCGTTGCCATATTTGCCAAGTTTCATATCGTCAAAGCGTTGCAAATTCTCTTCAACACTGGCGTCACGGTATGGTGAATTTTTACCTGCTTGACCAAAATTGCCGCGGTTTTCACGAATATCTTCAGGACTTTGCAAATCAACATAGGCATCGCCTTGTTTGATTAATTTCACCGCCCAATCATACAATTGAGCAAAATAACTAGACGCATAGCGCGCCTCGCCTGCCCAATCAAAACCGAGCCATTTGACATCATCTTTGATATTATCGACAAACTCCTGATCTTCAGCATCAGGATTGGTGTCGTCAAACCGTAGGTTACATAGCCCTGCAAACTCCTTGGCAAGCCCAAAGTTGAGACAAATAGATTTGACATGACCCAAATGCAAGTAGCCATTGGGCTCAGGTGGAAAACGGGTCACAATCTGGCTGTATTTTTGCGAAGCAAGGTCATCGCGTACAATCGCACGGATAAAGTCATTTTTTTCACTATTGGCTGCTATCTCGTCGGTTTTTGTATTTTTGTCGGTCGTTGCCGTCATTTGGTTGCCCCTTACCTATTACAAAAATGGTGAACTAATCTGCCATTCTAGCAGTTTTTTGACATTGAAAAAACTTAAATGAATTTAATTGAAACATTTAATTTTGCCAACTTTGCAAACTAAATACTGACTTTTTTATTGAAAATCGCTAGGATAGCCACAACAATTGCAAGACACGTTTTTTTAACCATAAAAACCATTAGGAGCTCACAATGGATATGCCATACGTAGAATTAGAAACCACCATGGGTAACATCGTTATCGAACTCAATCAAGAAAAAGCCCCCAATACCGTGGCAAACTTCTTAGAATACGTCAAATCAGGTCATTATGATGGCACGATTTTTCACCGCGTCATTGACGGTTTTATGATTCAAGGTGGCGGTATGGACGCCAACATGAAAGAAAAATCTACCAATGCCCCCATCCAAAACGAAGCAGATAATGGCTTAAAAAATGAAGTCGGCACGATTGCGATGGCACGTACTTCTGACCCACATTCAGCGACTGCGCAATTTTTTATCAATGTAAAAGACAATAGCTTCCTAAACTTCTCGGGCAAAAACCCACAAGGCTGGGGTTATGCGGTGTTTGGTAAAGTGACTGAAGGCATGGACATTGTCAATAAAATCAAAGGTGTACCGACTGGTAAATACGGTTTCCACGCTGATGTACCAACCACGCCTGTAGTGATTACCCATGCAAAAGTAATTGAGAAATAATTTTTTTGTATGCAAAGTTTTGTAGATTTGGTCACCGATAAGCCCTCTGCCATTGCACAAGTGCTTATCAGTGACTTACATTTGAGCATGAATGAGCCTGCCACTAATCCTTTAGGGCAGGCTTTTTTAGATTTTTTGGATAAATTGGCTCTATTGCCCAATCTAAAACAGTTTTTTATTCTCGGTGATTGGTTTGAAGCTTGGCTAGGGGATGATGTTGCTGATACAGACACCTTAACAGATGCGCTGCAACCGATTATAGCAAAGCTCAAAACATTATCCAGTAAAAACTGCCAGATTTTTGTCATGCATGGTAATCGGGATTTTCTGCTTGGGCAACAATTTTGCGACAAGTTCGGCGGGCAATTGATTTTTGAGCCGTTTTATTTGACGTTAAATGGCAAAAAAATTCGCCTAGAACATGGCGATGCGCTGTGCACCGATGATAAAAGTTACCAACGCTTTCGCAAAATCATCCAACATCCTATCACTAAAAAAATTTTGCTCGCGCTACCCATCAAAAAACGCCAACAAATCGCACAAGATTTACGCCAAAAAAGTAAAACTGATAATGCCAAAAAATCTCTGCAAATCATGGATGTCAATGAACAAGCCGTGAAACAAGCCTTGCAAAAAGCCGATATACTGATTCATGGGCATACTCATCGCCCTGCTGTTCATCAAATTGGCGATAAACAACGCTTAGTGCTCGGCGATTGGCGATTGAATGACAACAGTGTTAATGCTGTCATTGGCGTTACAATGTCGGGGCAGCTAAACTTGGTCGAATTTTTTTATTCAGTTAATCGTTAAATGGTCTCAAAGAATTTACTATTATTTGTTGCGGTGTTTTCAATTTAATTGAGAAATAAAAAAGGCGAGCATTGCTCACCTTTTAGTAAGTCAACAATTCAATTTAGACAACCGCTTTCACGGCTTGAATGACCGCATCAGTGGTGATGTTAAAGTATGGGAATAAGTCTTTGGCAGGGGCAGACTCACCGAAGGTCGTCATACCCACGACTTTACCATCAAGCCCTACAAACTTGTACCAATAATCGATATGGCTGGCTTCAACCGCCACACGGGCACGCACTTGTGGTGGCAACACGCTGTCACGGTAATTGATTTCTTGTTTGGCAAACACTTCAGCACAGGGCATTGATACGACGCGCACGCCCAAACCTTCGGCAGTCAACTCAGTATAAGCATTCATGGCAAGCTCAATCTCTGAACCTGTGGCGATGATGACGGCACGTAGCTCACCTTGTTCTTTGGCTAGTATATAGCCACCTTTGGCAATATTGGCTACTTGCTCAATATCTCGCGCTTGGTGCGGTAGGTTTTGACGGCTAAAAATCAGCGCGGATGGGGTTGATTTTGCTTTCAAGGCTTCTACCCATGCCACGGCTGACTCGACCGTATCACAGGGTCGCCAAGTATGCAGGTTTGGGGTAGCACGCAGACTTGATAACTGCTCGACAGGTTGGTGAGTAGGTCCATCTTCACCCAGACCGATTGAGTCGTGAGTATAGACATTAATGACGCGTTGTTTCATCAAGGCTGACATACGCACCGCATTGCGCGCATATTCCATAAACATCAAGAAGGTTGCCACATACGGGATAAACCCGCCATATAAGGCAATACCATTGGCAATCGCCGTCATACCAAATTCACGCACACCGTAATGAATGTAATTACCTGCCGCGTCATCTTCGAGCGCTTTGGCATTTTTAAACCAAGTCAGATTTGACCCTGCCAAATCAGCAGAACCACCCAGCAGCTCTGGCAATAATGGCTGTAAAGCATTGATTGAATTTTGGCTGGCTTTACGCGTTGCAATGTTTTCTGGGTTATCTTGACAAGCTTTGATAAATTCCTGGGCTTGTGTCTCAAAATTTGCTGGCAAGTCACCATTCACACGGCGAAGTAATTCACTGGCAAGCTCTGGGTAAGCGTCTTTATAAGCATCAAACTCACTTTCCCATGATTGCTGTAGCGCTTGACCTTTAACTGTGCAATCCCACCCTTCATAAATATCGTCTGGAAGTTCAAACGCTTCGTGATCCCACTTGAGGGCTTGACGGGTGAGCAAGATTTCATCCGCGCCAAGGGGTGCGCCATGTGAGGCCTCCAAGCCTTGCTTGTTAGGTGAACCTGCGCCAATCACGGTTTTACAGATGATGAGTGAAGGTTTATTTTTTTCAGCTATGGCATTTTGGGTCGCTTGGGTAATGGCATCGGTATCGTGACCGTCAACTTTTTGCACTTGCCAGCCATAAGCTTCAAAACGTTTTTGGGTGTCATCTGAAAACCAGCCTTCGACGTCACCATCAATCGAAATACCGTTGTCATCATAGTATACAACCAATTTGCCCAGCTGCAGCGTACCGGCTAATGAGCAAACTTCGTGCGAAATACCTTCCATCAAACAGCCATCACCTAAAAAGCAATAGGTTTGGTGGTCGATAACTTGATGACCGTCTCGGTTAAATTGCGCGGCTAGGGTTTTTTCTGCAATCGCAAAACCTACGGCGTTGGCAATCCCTTGACCCAACGGACCTGTGGTAGTTTCCACACCTGGGGTGTAGCCATATTCAGGGTGACCGGGGGTTTTAGAGTGCAATTGGCGGAAATTTTTGATATCCTCAATACTAACGTCATACCCTGTCAAGTGCAGCAAAGCGTACTGCAGCATTGAGCCATGACCATTTGAAAGCACAAAACGGTCGCGATTTAGCCAATTTGGGTCGGTTGGATTGTGCTTTAAAAACTTACGCCATAACACTTCAGCGATATCTGCCATGCCCATCGGCGCGCCTGGATGTCCAGAATTGGCTTTTTGCACCGCTTCAAAAGCTAGGGTACGGATGGCGTTGGCAAGACGACGTTCAGAAATTGGGATTGTCATTGGCTTTCCTATATTACAGAATTAGTTACAGAATTAATTGCAGAATTAAATTTTGTCGTATGTAACATGCTAAAAATAAAACTGTGACAAATTTTATCACAGTTTTAGGTCATTTTTTTAGCTTTAACCGTTTAGTTTGCTCGGCTTTCAAATAAAAGCAAAATGGCAAAAGAGGCAATTTTCTGCCAAGTCACTTGTTAGCCGACAATGTTTGGTTCAAATTTTCTAAACGCTCAAGCGTGCCGACATCGACCCACGCCTCGCTCAGCAAATCCCCCATTACCAAACCTGCTTGCATGGCTTGTTTAAGTAGTGGCGCAAGCGGCGCAGTCTCCCCTGCCTTGACCGTATCCAATAATCTTGGTGACATCACACTAATCCCTGCAAAGGTATATTTTGGCGTGCCATCTGCCTTGACCTTGCCATTTTCTAAGGCAAAATCGCCAGTTGGGTTATGCGTCGCTTGGTCGGTGAGTAGCAAATAAGCCTGCGAATCGTTTAACTGAAGCTGGCTTAGTTGAGCAAAATCAAAAGGCGTCCACACATCCCCATTGACCAAAATAAATGGCTGGTCTTTTAATTTGCCGGTAGCCAAAGCCATCTTGATACCGCCTGCTGTCTCAAGCGGTTCTTCTGGTTCAATCGACCAATGAATGGTGACACCGTATTGACTGCCATCCCCGATTGCATTTAGCAGTTTATCCGCAAGCCATGACACATTGATGGTGATATCAGTGATACCGGCTTGTTTGAGTGCTTTGATATGCCACACGATAAGCGGTTGCCCGCCGACTTCGACAAGTGGCTTTGGCGTGGTCAAAGTTAAAGGGCGCAGCCGAGTGCCTTTACCCGCGGATAAAATCATGGCTTGGGTGATGGTGGTTGTCATGGGGTTTTATCCTTGGATTTTTTGCTGAAAAGCAGGCGCGGCAGCGGCGGTCATCCAATCAGCAAATTTATCAAAAGTAGGACGCTTATCCCATTGGCTAATCGCTTTTAGACAAGTTAATAAATCATTGAAAACTTTAGGAAGGTTGACCAAATAACGGTCTTTGCCATCTCGCTCAAACAAGCGTACAAAAATTCCCAATACCTTAAGATGACGCTGCATACTCATGATATTAAAATCCACAGTAAACTCTGCCAAGCTTTTGTCAATTTGCGCCAATTGGTGATAATGAGCCAGATGCGTGTTGACCCATGTTTCATCATAATTGATATAGGCATCTCGCAGTAAAGACGCCAAATCATAGGTGTAGGCACCGATGACAGCATCTTGAAAATCAATCACGCCCAACTCATCGCTGTGACTTAATACCATCAAATTACGGCTGTGAAAATCACGGTGCACCACTACTTGAGGCTGCGCGATGACTTGCTGGATAATATCAGACTGCAAATCTTGCCACAGCGTCTCTAAGTCTGGGGTCATCGTCACGCCGATATAGGGTAAAAACCACTCGCTAAACAAGCCCATTTCTCGGCGCAGCAAGGCATCGTCGTAACTTGGGATAACGGCTTTGGCGTCATTGATGTCAATCTTTTGAATCGCCAAAATTGCCTGCATCGCCTGCTGATAATAACGCGCAGTTTTTGCCATCTCGCCTGCATCCGTTAAATCCTTGGCAATGACATCGGCAAAATCCGTGTTTCCCAAATCCTCAAGGACGATAAAACCTTGCTGTTCATCCGTGGCAATCATTTTTGGCACATGCACATGACCTGCCATTAAGTTGCCCACAGCGATAAATTCTGTCACCGATTCTTTTTCTGGCGGCGCATCCATCACGATATAGTGTTGATTATCGACGGTTAAGCGATGATAGCTGCGAAAGCTGGCATCACCAGGTATTTTTTTATGCTGCAATGACTGATTTTGAAAAACTTCATTCAACCAAGTGTGCAGCTGTTGTTCCCGTGACTGTTGTTCACGTGATTGTTGCTTAAGTGATTGTTGTTCAAGTGGCTCGGTATTTGATGGCGAAGCTGCGCTATCGCAAGGGTCTTGGTTAGCAGGTTGTGCGGCAGGATGGTTCATAACGTGGGCTTACTCAATAAAAATAAGTTATGCTACCGAAAATCTGCGTATCTCTCAAGTGGCGTCTAACATGTTTGCAATTTTAAACATCTTTTGCAATAGTATATTGATGACGCTAGTGATATGATGTGAAGGTTTTTATATTGCGTCTTTGGTAAATGTCTAATGAAAAAATCTGTGAAATTGTCGCCTATTTCGTCAACTTCTAATCGTTTAACTTCACATTCGTCTTTGCCAACCCAGCCTACATGCTTGCATCAATCACTACACCAAATTTATCGACACACCAATGTTTTAGCGATGACACTTGGGGCGATGTTTACTACTTTGTATTCAACCTCAGCGCTTGCGGCGGTGTTGCCGACAGCCGCCGTTACGGAATCGACTGATGCAGCGATAGCACAAAGCACAGAAGCTCAAAACATTGAGTCACAAACCACTGAATCACAGAGTATTGAAAAACAAAACCTTGATACCTCAGCTGCAAAGCCCGATACCGACATTAGTAGTATCGCCACCACAGCAGACAGCGTCACTACTGTCGATGTGACGACTAATCAAGGTATCACACCGATTAGCGCGCCTGACATCAAACCAAACTCTGCGCGTACTCGTCCCAACTTTACCCCAAATCAACAACAGCAAGCCAGTCTAGATAAGCTCAAAACCTTTTATCAACTCAAAACCCAGCAAACCACGGACGATACTAGCGCCACGGGTGCTAATTCAAATGCTAATCCAAATTTACTGAGCCCGCTCACGCCTAATAGTCAACCGTCAGGTGCTCAAGCAAACACGCAATCAAAAGCAGGGACCCGAAAAGACGCCATGTGTCATGGCAACTGGGTATATCCCACTTCGACCATCTATCAACAACAGGCATTAGCGGCAGCTGCTACCGACCAACCCAATAGCAGCTTCCCAATTTATGCCTCGGCTGACTATGGCTATTATGACAATGAAAACTACGCCGAATTGTCAGGCGATGTGCAAATCAACCAAGGTCGTCAGCAAATCTCTGCCGATAAAGTGGTCGTTAACGTGCAAGATGGCATTGCGGCAGCTCAAGGTAATGTTTTGTTGGTGGATGCCGCGCAAAGTACCCAATCGACAGACGGTAACCCACGTGTAAGCCTTAAAGATAGCCCAAAAGGGGGGCTGATTACCGTTGCCGATGAACTGGCGTACCAAACGGATAGCAGCAAAGCAACCGCCAAAGATGTGGCGTTTGCCAGCGTACCGCTACAAGCGTATGGTTATGCCAAACGGCTCAATAAAGTCGATGAAAGCCGCGTTGAAATTGACGATGTCATGTTTACCACCTGCGCGCCTGACAATCCGACTTGGCAAATCAATGCCAAAAACATCGATATCAATACCGACACGGGTCGCGGTGAAGCCTATAATGCCACGTTAAAAGTCAAAAACACCCCGGTATTGTACCTGCCGTATTTTAACTTTCCGATTGACGATCGCCGCACCAGTGGTTTTTTGTTACCACGCGGCGGCTTTAGTACAGAAGGGAGTTTTAATGTACAGTTACCTTATTACTTTAATCTAGCGCCAAATTACGATGCCACTGTCACGCCTACCATTTTTACTGACCGCAATCCGATGTTGACAGGTGAATTTCGCTATCTGACAGAAAAATTGGGTTATGGTAGTGTGTTAGGCTCTTATCTACCAAACGACAAACAATATGATGATGAAGACCGTAAGCGCTTTTATTATGATCATCATTGGCAGTCAAAAGATATCCCTAACCTGTCCATTGATGCGCTATACCAGTATGTCTCAGATCCTAAATTCTTAAACGATTTTGAGACCTTGGGTGATGAAACCGTTCAATTAAATTTACCGCGCCGCATTCAAGCCAATTATTACAATGACTATTTGACTGCCCTTGCCAAGATTGAAACCTTTCAAACACTGGATCGAAATTTAACCGATTCAGACAAAATCTTGGATAAAGACAAACCGTATGACCGTCTGCCGCAGTTATCGGTCAAATATCGTGTGCCTTGGGTGACCCAATTTGATTTGACGGGTATCAGCGATTTTGCTTATTTTAAACGCCCAATCAATGATGGTTCTGCGCCTGAGCAAAGCGGTGGCAGACTGTATAACAAACTCACTGCTGCCTATCCAATGACGCGAACTTGGGGATACGTGACGCCATCAGTGAGTTTACAGCACCTTTACACCCAATTTGACCAAGAATCAGCCGATGCCAATGGACTGGATAAAAATAGCAAAAGCCAATCTATTTTTGTACCGCAGTTTAGTATTGACAGTGGCTTAAATTTCTTTAAAACCGGTACCCCGTTTGGTAAATTTGATGAATCCTTGGGCGGCTATCAGTTATTAAGCCCGCGCCTAAAATATGTGTATTCGCCCTATAAAGACCAGACTGATGTACCCAACTTTAATACCCGTTTGGCATCGCTCAATTTTTCGCAATTGTATGAAGATTCATGGTTTTTGGGCTATGACCGCCTGCCCGACAACAATCATCTAACCCCTTCATTAAATTATCGCTATATTGATGGCAATGGTTTGACTCGCTTGGATGCCAGCGTGGGTAAACAAATTTATTTAAGTGATATTCGGGTACATCTTGACGATACCGATGATGGGTTAAAAATTGACAATACCGGTACCGTCTTTGAAGTAAGTACCCAACCGCGTCAAGATTTTTGGGTGGATTTAGATGGCTCGGTTGATGACAACGCTGATTTAAACTATATCAACACCCAGTTTCGTTATGCGCCAACTTTCAATAGTCTTTATAACTTAGGGTATATTAAACGCAATGAGAGTAGATTTGGACAAAAAGCCCTCTCTGCGTTCACAGGCTCTGCTGTTTTGCCTATTCATGATAATTGGCAGTTTTTAGGGGCTGTGCAATACGACAATGAGAAAAATCGTTTTAGTGATGTGTTAGCGGGCTTTACTTATGATAGCTGTTGTTATGGCTTATCGATTTATGCGCGCCGTTATTATGATGAATTAAGTGATAAAGACAGTGCTGACCACGCTATCATGGCAGAAATTAGCTTAAATGGGTTATCCAACAAAGGTGACGGTCGACTGGCTAGCTTGATGCGTAATCGGGTATTGGGTTATGACCCTAAATACTAAACGCCTTTTACGCAAAAAACTGCTTAAAACTTGAGGTTTTTTAGGATTTATTATCATACAGACATACGCCAGCAAATATTATTGTATAAAATGACCCAAACTTAGCAACATCTAAATCTAAGAAACTTGATGTAAGAAACTTGGTCAAAGACCAGCCATTTTATCGAAATTGTTTTGCCACGATTTTTGAGTGATCAAATTTACTTTTTTTATTTTTTAGTTTTTATTTTAAGGATACATGCCATGAACCATGCTGTCATGCATAATTTACCCAATTTTCACCGTAACGCCCTATCTGCTCTCACTAGCGCTTTGATATATGGCGCTCTATTGGTCATGCCAACATTGAACGCGCAAGCCGTGACTGCAACAACAGCAGTCACAGCTAAAACCAACACAACCAGCAGCAAAACGACGGTGGAATCTAGCAAAAAATCTAGTACCAAACCTGCAGCGCAAACCACAAGCAAATCAACCCAAGCTGTGACAGCAAACAAAACCACCAACGCTGCCAAATCAGTCAAAGCTGACACCAAAGCCAGCGGCTCAAAACCTACCACTCAAAAAACAGCAAAAGCTGTCTCCCAACCTGCGCCCGTAACATCAGAGGTCGCCAACTCATCAGCCAAGCCAGCGCCTGTCGTTGCTAATAGCTCGCAAGATCAGGTTATTGATGGCGTGATTGCTATTGTCAACGACACCCCTATTTTACGCAGCCAGTTAGATCGCGCGGTTGCTCAAGCTTCTGCACAGCTTCAAGCGCAAAACAAACCTGTACCACCCGCACAGCAACTTTATCCGCAAGTATTAGATCAGTTAATTACTAAGCAAATCCAGCTTGATATCATCAAACGCCAAGGACTGCAAGCTGAAGAGAATGCAGTGAATGCTGCGTTGACCAATTTGGCGCAACAAAATGGGGTCGCAAGCCTTGCCGAATTCCAGCAAAAACTTGACGCCCAGCGCGTAGGTAGTTACCAAGCATTGCGTCAAAAAGTCAGTGAAGACTTGGCGATACAAACTTTGCAGCAGCAGCAACTTGCCAGCCGCATCAAAATCTCCGATCAAGATGTTGATAACTTCTTAAAATCACCAGAGAGCAACGCTTTAGAAAAATCACAATATCGCACCTTACATATTCGCGTGCCTTTTGAAGTCGATGCCGCAGGTAAAACCAGCGACAAACAAAAAAAACAAGCGCTGACCGTAGCCACCCAAATTGCCAAAAACTTGCAAGCTGAGAATGCCAATATTGAGCAAATCATGACTGACGCGCAAACCAACTATAACGCGCAAATTCAAGGAGGCGATATGGGCTACCACGTCGCGGCAGAGTTACCGACAGAACTGTCAAAAAACATCACCGCCCTTGAAGTCGGGCAAGTCACCAACCCGATTGCCACGGCAGAAGGTTATAATGTGATTAAACTCGTAGATAAACGCGGCGGTCAGCAAAAAATCATCGATCAATGGCATACCCGCCATATTTTAATCAGCCCATCGACTGCCCTACCGGCTGACATGGCAAAACAGCAGATCGATACTATCTATGAAAAATTGCGTCAAGGTGAGGACTTCGCTACTTTAGCAAGCACCTACTCAAAAGACCCAGGAAGCGCCAGTAACGGCGGCGATTTGGGCTGGGTCAGTGAAGGTGATATGGTACCAAGCTTTGAAGCAATGATGAAAAAAACGTCGGTAAATGACTATTCTGTGCCATTCCAAACACAATTTGGCTGGCATATTGTTAAAGTCGATGAAAAACGCCAAAAAGATGTGAGTGATGTCTATCGTAAAAACATGGCGCGCGAAATTCTATACCAACGTATGGCACCGCAAGCGCTAGACGATTGGATGCAGGAATTAAGAGCCCAAGCTTACGTTAAAATCATGCAATAATTTAGCTTGCATAAAAAAGGCAGTATGATTAACATACTGCCTTTTTTTATGATTCAATTAATCCATAAAAATCAGCGTTGCCATTCTACCTGTTGCAGGCAATTGATGCTGAGTTTGCCGACGATACGAATAAAATCGTGCATCACTATGACTATCTAAACCACTTTTATACACCTGATGAATACCATAAGCCTTGAGCTGTAATTCTGCTATTGCAGGCAAATCGGCAAAATAATGACCGAGCTTATCAGCATTTGGCTGAAACAACTGGGTAGCGACAGCCTCAGATACATTTAACACTGATAACACGGCATCTTTGACACGACTGTCCACTTCATAGCTCGATTGTGCGATGCTAGCGCCTATCCAGGCGTGCCAGCCACGAGTGACCTTCTGCATTTCGGCAGTCGCGTTATCCCCCGCTGCAAAATCAAACTGGTGTACCATTTTTTGTACGGTCTTTGCAATGATATTTTTATTAAGACCTTGCCAGCCAGCGTGAATCGCCGCAATCAGCTTGTTATCATCTGCTGCATCGGTGGCTATCATGACGGGTACACAATCTGCCGTCATAATCGCTAAGGCAACGTTTGGTAAACGAGTAATATGCGCATCAGCCGATATCGCTGCTGCGCCAATTTTATCGGTAACCTGATAAACGTCGTTACCATGGATTTGATTAAGCCAATGAACGCTCTTTAATGCAGGATGATAGTGTTGCAAGGATTGCAGCAAATGCGCACGATTTTGATGCACCTGCATGCTATCATCCCCTACATGCAAGCCTAGATTAAATTGACCATACATAGCATTCAAACTAGACTGCCCCACTGCATCATTGCTTAAATTGCTTGAAATGCTTGGCATAAACCCACAACCAGATAGGGTTTGAACCACGGTTACCCCTTGGCTTGGTGCGTGCGTAAGTTCAATCCAGTGTGAGTTGTTATCCGTCATTATTGGGCTCTTAGGTATTGGGGACTTAGGTATTGGGGACTTAGGTATTAGGCTCTTAGGTATTGGGCTATAAGTTGGCTTGTGAATGATTTGTCGATTAAAACGCATCGCCAGGCACATACACCTCACCCACCATCAGACGGCGTGCTGAACGGCTCATAGACACTTTTTTGGCTTGCCATTTGCCATCCACTTGCATAGACTCACCCCCGACCAGTAGCGTGCCTGAGGGGTGACCAAAGCGTACTTCAGACAACGCTTTGCCACCTGCCGCTTGGTTGACTAGCGTACCTTTAATGGTCGCTGCAGTGCCAATCGCAACCGAGGCTGTACCCATCATGGCATGGTGCAGTTGACCCATACTCATCGCGCGTGCAAGCAAATCAATATCGCCTGCCTTGACTGCTTTGCCACTAGAGGCGGTATAATCAGCGGGTGGCGCAACCCAAGCAATTTTTGGGGTATGCTGACGAGTTTGGGCTTCTGTTAACGCTGCAATCAGTCCCATTTTAACGGCGCCATGAGCACGGATTTTTTCAAGCTTCGCCAAAATTTCTTGGTTACTGTTGATGTCTTTTTGCAGCTCAGTACCTGTAAAACCTAAGTCTTTGGCATTTAAAAAAATGGTTGGGATGCCTGCATTGATCATCGTGACGTCAAATTCACCGATTTCAGGTACATTAAGTTTGTCAATCAAGTTGCCCGTCGGGAACATATCGCCATCGCTGTCCACAGGGTCGATAAATTCAATTTTGACTTCGGCTGCTGGGAAAGTTACACCATCTAGTTCAAAATCGCCCGTTTCTTGCACTTGACCATCAGTCATGGGTACATGCGCGATGATGGTTTTGCTGATATTCTGCTGCCAAATTCGGACTTCACAAATGCCATTTTGTGGCACTTTACTGGCATCCACCAACCCATTGGCAATCGCAAATGAACCGACTGCAGCGGTTAAGTTTCCACAGTTACCTGACCAATCAATCATCGCTTTGTCAATGGCGACCTGACCGAATAAATAATTCACATCATGATTGGCAACGTCTGTTTTTGACAAAATCACCACTTTGGAGGTTGATGATGAGCCATTCCCCAAACCGTCAATTTGCTTACCATACGGATCTGGGCTACCAACCACCCGCAGTAAAAAATTATCTCGGGCTTGCCCTGGAGTTTGGCAGCGTTCAGGTAGGTCATCAAGCTTGAAAAAAGTACCTTTTGATGTACCACCGCGCATATAGGTAGCTTTAACAGCGACTTGTGGGGCAAAATGGGCCATGTTCATATCCTTATGGTGGCAGGTAGAGAATTGACGCATCAATTTGTTTTATGGTTAGTCACATTACTACATCAAAACATGCTAAAACAAATTGATGACTGGGTGACATACGTTAAACACGTCATTTAACAGTGGCCAACGTTAATATTGCTCGTTTTTTTCTTCGATGGTTAATTTTACATTGGTGTCGGTTGGGACTTTTTCATGCGATACTGACTTGGTCGATTTGTCTGTGCTGTTGCCAGTGCTAGCCGCTGACTTAGTAGCGGTTGATTTGCTATCAGCATTTGAGGTGGTAGCCTCAGATTTTTTATCCGATATTTTATCTGCGCTATCTGATTGCGTGTTTTTCTTGTCTGATGTGTTGTTGTTCACGTCAGTCTTGGTTTTTTCACTGTTGTTTTTTTCACTGTTGGTTTTTGGTTGTTCTGTGGTTTGTTTTTTGACAGGTTTGGTGGTTGAATTTTGGCTGTTGTTGGCAGCGACACTGGGTTTGCTATTCACGGGTGGCAAAACAGCGATAGCACCTGCCGAAGAACCGGCTAACGGCGTATTAGAGGGCTGGGTCAGCGTTTGCGCTAATGCCGAATTTGCCATAATCTCACCGACTAGCCCAATCACATCGTCGCCTGTGGTGCTATTGACTTGGTAATTGGCGCCACTGGCTGATAGACCAAACCCAACATTGTTTGCCACCAATGTGCTATTTTGTAGTTGATAACCACGCGACGCGATTTGCTCGGCGGCGACGGGCATTTTTAGACGGGTATAAATTTTATCCGCGTTATCGAGCTGCGCTTGAGGCATATTAAACGACACCGTCGCTTGGCATTTACCATTGCTACCCTTCACGCTCTCTAGATTGATTGCGACTTGCGACAAGCCATTTTGCAAGATAGTCATATCAACCATCGTCCCTGCTTGCTGCTGGATGATGTCAGACTGTTTTTTGGCTTGTTGGTCGATGCGATTGACCAGATAACTGTGAATGGCATCGGTTGCCTTGTCATTGTTACAGGCAATATCAGACGTTTCAATTGGCTGTTGCTCACTGCTTGCAGCACTGCCAGTTTGCTCATCTTTTTGCTCATTGCGACTACATCCCACCACGGTTAAGGCAAAACACGCCAATAATAACGGCATACGCATTTTTTTTGACAACGTATTTTGTGGGAAAATCATAGACATAAGGCACCTTTCACGCAGAATTTATTACCATGCCATTATAAAGCAAAGTTTTGCAAATTGGCTAGTTGTTCACTATTATTTATAATAAAATTTAGTTGTAATAATTTTTAGTAGTCATAAAATTTTATTGTCTATTGCGAGCCATAGTATGCGCCAGCCAAATCAAAGGTATTATTTACTCGGTCATCGTGCGGCTCGGGCTGAACGGCTAGAGAACTGTCAAGATGGGTTTGCCTACGTGCAGCAATTGCAAAAACATGGTAAGCAGCTTGATGGGGTAGAATTTGACGTCCAAATGACCGCCGATGGCAAATTTGTGGTGGTACATGACGAAACTTTAAATCGGCTGGCAGGACAACAATCGTGGATTGCCGATAAAACATGGACGGAATTAGACGCCATTGTACAATCGGACTATGGGCGTTTTTCCCAACGTTTTGAACCCGGGTTTTTAAAACATCATGTATTGTTGCTAGACGATTTACCACGCTATCTGCAACACTTTTGCCATATTGAACTGGAAATCAAAACCCATGCCAAAACCCAGCCAGCCTTGTTGGTTAAAAATCTGCTTAGGCTATTATCACAAGAAATATGGCAAGATTTACCCATCACTTTGACCAGTTTTGATACCGATATTTTGTACCAAATTCAAAACCAACAGCAATTTTTAACGTTTCATTTTCCGACAGGCTTGTTACTTGAGCCTAAAACACTTGAGCCTAAAACACTTGAACCCAAAACACTTGAGCCTAAAACACTTAAACCTAAAACACTTGAGCCCAACACCACGCTGGCAGGCCAAATTGCTTTTTTACCGACGCCTGATGCAGCGGGTAAAAATTTAATATTGCAAACCTTTAATCGTGCTTGTGCGTTAGGCTGTCGCCAAGTGGGCATTTATTATGCGCTTATCACCCCAACCCTGTTGGAAATTGCCAAAATTTATGGCTTAACAGTCAGCGCTTGGACAGTAAATGAGGTGGATGTGGCAAAACGCTTGATTGAGATGGGCGTCGATTGTGTGATTACAGATTATCCTACCCAATTTTTAACCCAATTATATGAGTTTAACGTCTAAATTGACCAATCAGGAGATAACCATGAAACTTGCAGAAGCTTTGTTACGACGTGCCGATATGCAAAAAAAGCTCGCCAGTTTGAAATCGCGCATTGCTGAAAATGTCAAAGTCCAAGACGGCGATACCCCAAGTGAAAACCCGAATGAACTGCTGCTACAAGCCAATCAAGTCATGAGCGAGCTGTATGCGTTAATAGACCATATCCATCGCACCAATGCCATCGCTGTCATGCCCGATGGCTCAACCATGCTCAGCACTTTAGTCAAGCGTGATGAACTTACCGAACGCCATCGCCTACTGCAAACCGCGATTGATAATGCTAAGACAGAAGGCGATCGTTATAGCTACCGAGAAATTAAATGGCAAAAAGTGATTGAACCGGTCAAACTACAAAAACAAGCAGATGACATAGCGGTGAAACTCAGAAACTTAAATATCCAATTGCAAGCCGCTAATTGGCAGATTGATTTAGTATAAGGTAGTTTGAAAAAAGCCTACAATTTGCTATGATGGATTTGAACATACAGGGCGACTATCAGACCTTGTTTGGCGCGCTGTCCACCGAGAGGTTGAAAACAAATCGGGCACAGCCTGCAGGTCTGCGAGCAAGACCATCTTTTTACTCGTCATGCTCAGCACACCTTACGAGTTAAACTCGCTCACAAGGCGACTTTAGACCTGCACTCATTACTACCAGATATTGACTGTATGTTCACCTTTTTTGTCTAAAACCCTCTGTTTGATGGGGGCAAAACTTTTGCGGTGCATGGGCAAAATACCGTAATGCTCTATCGCTTGGATATGGGCGGCGGTGGGATAGCCTTTATGCTGCTCAATGCCATAATCAGGATATAACTTTGACAACGCCACCATATCTCGGTCACGCGTCACTTTGGCAATCACACTGGCGCCACTGATACACGCATGTTTGCCGTCCCCTTTCACAATTGCTTGCTCATGCGTAATTTGCTGATAATTGGGCAAGTCAAACAACACGGGCAGTTTATTGCCATCCACCATGACGCTAAAGGTCGCCGTTGGGTATTGCGCTAACATTTGCGCCATCACGCCTGCTACTGCTTGTTTCATCCCTAGTAATGTCGCTTGTAAGATATTGATCTGGTCTATTAAGCTGGCAGAAATTTTGACAACCTTATGCGCACTCGCCGTTTGTTCAATCAAGGAAAATAACGCTTCTCGTTTTTTCTCTGACAGTTTTTTGGAGTCAGTTAGCGCACTTAGGACATGATTGTGGCTAATACCTACACTATCAGCCGTGTGTAAATCAGTGCTTAGGCTATCTTCTTTGATAGATAAAATCTCCTTATCGAAGATGAGCGCACAAACCACCACATCGCCCAATAACGGCCCTCGCCCGACTTCATCTACGCCGATAACAAAATGGTATTTATTCATTTAAAACTCGTTATAATGCTATAATTCAGGTATTTATATTAACATATTGGGATTTAATCATGGCAACATGGTGGGTTAATCAAGGTAGCAAAAAAGGCAAGCCTCAGAATAAGATTGTTTGGTCTCCATTAAGAAATAAAAGGGGTGCTTCACAATGGCACTGGGAAACGATGTGGGATGCAGTTGAAGGTGATAAAATTTATCATTATACAAATAGTTTTATTGTAGGCGAAAGTTTAGTAACCAAAAGCGCAGTCAATAGCAGAAGTCCTTATCCTAACAATGATATGTGGGAATCAGAAGGTAAGCTTTTGGAGGTAGATTATATTGCCTATGAAAACCCTATTCCCAAAACTAAAATTTCCGCAGATAATCGAAGAAAATTTACCGGTAAAAATGGACCATTCAATGCGAATGGCGATGTCCAGCAAGGTTATTTTTTTCCAATTTCTGCCGAGTTAGAAACTATTATTGAGAAATTGAAGTAACCATTAACTTTATAGAGATAGAGGATTTACATGAATATTTTAGTAATTGGCACAGGTGGACGTGAGCACGCATTGGCATGGCAATGCGCCAAAGATAGCAAAGTTAGCACGGTTTTTGTTGCCAATGGCAATGCAGGCACAGCGCTTGAACACAAATTACAAAATGTCGATTTAAGCGTCAAAGACCATGCGGCGGTGATTCAATTTTGCCAAGACAATGACATTGCCTTTGTGCTGGTTGGTCCTGAAGCGCCACTTGTGGCAGGTATGGTCGATGACTTAACAAAAGCAGGTATCAAAGCTTGGGGACCCACGGCGTATTGCGCACAGCTTGAAGGGTCAAAAGCCTTTGCCAAAGATTTTATGATAAAACACCATATCCCTACCGCCAAATACCAAACTTTTAGCGATGCCGAGCAAGCGATTGCTTATGTGAAATCCGAAGGCGCGCCGATTGTCATCAAAGCCGATGGTTTAGCCGCAGGTAAAGGCGTGATTGTGGCGATGAGCGAACAAGAAGCCATTGACGCCATCAATGATATGTTATCGGGCAACAAATTTGGTGATGCGGGCAGCCGTGTGGTGATTGAGCAGTTCTTGCAAGGTGAAGAAGCTAGCTTCATCTGTATGATAGATGGCAACAATATTTTACCGATGGCAACCAGCCAAGATCACAAACGTATTGGCGAAGGTGATACCGGTCTTAATACAGGCGGTATGGGTGCTTACTCACCTGCCCCCGTGGTGACGCAGCAAGTACATGACAAGGTGATTACCCGTGTGATTCAGCCAGTGGTCGATGCCATGAACGCCAATGGCACACCTTATACGGGATTTTTGTACGCAGGATTGATGATTGATGACCACAATGACCCCTATGTGATTGAGTTTAACTGCCGTTTTGGTGACCCAGAAACACAGCCCATTATGATGCGCCTAAAAGGCTCAATGGTAGATTTGATTGAAGCTGGACTTGCAGGCAATCTGCCTAAACAAACCGAGTGGGATGAGCGTCCTGCCTTGGGTGTGGTACTGGCTAGCAAAGGCTATCCAGAAAGCGCGAGCAACGGCGATGTCATCCATGGGTTACCATCACTTGAGTCACAATATGGGCAAACGGATATGGATGTCAAAGTTTTCCACGCAGGCACCAAAGCGTTTGATAATGGTGAAATTATCACCAATGGCGGCCGTGTGATTTGCGTGACGGCGCTCGGTGACGATATTTTGGATGCCCAAGCCAAAGCCTTAGCAGTTTGTGGCGCTATTAGCTTTGATGGTATGCAATATCGCCGTGATATCGGTTGGCGCGCTATTCAATCTAGCGCCGAATAACCAACAACCAATAAGATGGCATTTAGACATCTAGCCACTGTCTTATACCAAGTGGTTACGCTAAGTTTTAATCCGCTTTATTAAAAATCGGTAACAACAATCAAAGCAAATCATGTGTTAAAATGATTTGCTTTTTATTTGGCTTTTTCTTTCAAAAACATTAGGCACCCTGTATGGCAAATCCGCAAAATTACGATAACCAACCGCTTGAACAGCTCAAAACCTCGGCGCTTGACCGTCGGTTATCGATTGCCAAAGCATCGCTCAATATCGGCAGACGATGGGCGACCAACAGTGCCTTTGGATTATTTAAGTCAAAAGAAGAAAAAGCTCTACAAAAACAATCTTTTATGCGTGAGCAAGCCCAATATTTGGTGGATGAGCTGGGTAAACTCAAAGGCTCAGTGGTCAAAATCGGTCAAATGTTAGCCCTGTACGGGGAGCATTTTTTACCCCCTGAAATCACAGAAGCCTTACAGACATTGAACAGTCAGACGACTGCTTTTTCATGGTCAATTATCGAATCAGCGCTACGAACCGAATTGGGTGATACCATCCATGAGTTTGATATCGACCATACTCCAATTGGCACCGCCTCACTTTCGCAAGTACATAGAGCAGTTCATAAAGCCACAGGCGAGCAAGTGGTGTTTAAGGTGCAATATCCCAATATCGCCGATGCCGTAGACAGTGATTTGGATTTGTTTCGCCAACTGCTTAAAGTGACGAATGTTGTCCCGCAAACGCGCCAACTCGATGATTGGTTTGAAGAAATTCGTGACCTGCTGCATCATGAAGTCAACTACCTCCTAGAAGCAGACACCACTGAGTTATTTTTTCAACGTTTTGTTGGGGATAGTCGCTATGTGGTGCCGCGCATCCTCAAAGCTTATAGCACCGATCGGCTGCTATGTATGACCTATGAAGATGGCGTGTCGATTTTGGATGAGCAAGTATTTGCGCTACCCCAAGAAAGACGGAATGCGATTGGGCAGGCGTCGATTGAAATTATGCTACGTGAGATTTTTGAATGGGGGGATATGCAGACCGACCCCAATTTTGGCAACTATCTGATTCGCCTTGCACAAAAGCCTAATACACAGCAGCCTGATACACAGCTTGACCAATTGGTGTTATTGGACTTTGGCGCGATTCGTCAGTTTGATGATAATCTGCTACTCATCGCCCGTAATTTGCTGTTGGCAGGGGTTTTCCACGACCGTGGCAAAATGCGCCAAGCGATTGATCAAGCAGGCGAGCATTTTGAATTCTTTGCTAATCTTAGCGATTCGGTGAAAAATGATATGGTAGAGCTATGTTTACTTGCCAGTGAACCCTTTAGTTTGCCAAGTCGTAATCCGACAATTCCACCCCATGCACTGGATGTACATGGCAATTATATTTGGGCGCAAAGTGATTTACATAACCGTGTCATTAAGCTTGCCAGCCAATCAGCGACCTCAAAATCCTTTAGCGTGCCGCCTAAAGAGCTGATGTTTATTAGCCGTAAATTCATTGGCGCTTATACCTTTATGACGGTGCTTGATGCCAGAACCAAAGCCCATGATTTGATAGCAACCTTCACATCAGAAGATTAGGTGTAAGTTTACCATCAATATCACCGTGCCCAACTTGATAAAACGTCAAATTTTGCCTGAGTTTTGCCTGAGATTTTTACTGCTGTTTCCACGTCAGCCAATTGTCAATCACCGCATTGGCGGGATTGATGTTGCTTTGATCACGCAGCCATTCTGACGTTTGCCGCAAATCTCGCAGCTGCTCGTTATAATTTTTAACCTTTAATGATTGCTGTACCACACGGCAAATATTGTCTGGGTTGGCGTCTTCTTGTAGCAATTCTGGTACGATTTCTCGACCTGCCAGGATATTAGGCAATGCCACATACGGCACTTTGACCAGCCGTTTTGCCAGCCAAAAGGTCATTTTATTGAGTGAATATACCACCACCATCGGTTTACCCAGTAGCATGGCTTCAAGCGTGGCGGTGCCCGATGCGAGCAGCACCAAGTCTGACGCCGCCATCACCCGTTGGCTAAAATCCGCTTGTGTTTCATCACAGCTCACTGTGACATGATGGCGCACCTGCGCTGATTGGGCTTCTAGATATTGCTCTACGATAGTCAGTAGGTGTTGGTTGACCGTTGGCACGATAAAGCATAGCTTATCATCCATAATCAACAGTTTGTGAATGGCTTTGAGCATTTTTGGAAAAATCGCATCGATTTCACTGCGTCTTGAGCCTGGCATCACTGCAATGAGATGGCTCATTTCCATCTCGCCCATTTTGACAAAAAACTGATGGTAGGTGGGATTATCCCAAATCAACTCACGGCGCAGCTCGTCCATGGGCGTTGTAAGCAAATTGTCATCAATGGTTTTGAGGAGTGAATGCCCGACACACACGGCGGGATGATTATGTTTTTGATAGACAGACAACTCAAACGGAAACAAACACAGCACCAAATTGGTCGCGCGTTTGATTTTCTCAATTCGCCCTTCCCGCCATGCCCATATCGATGGGCTGACATATTGCACACAATAAATACCGGCTGATTTTAACCGCTCCCCCAATCGCAAATTAAAATCAGGCGCATCAATGCCGACAAAAATATCGATGGCGTTTTGTTTAAAGGCTGCCAAAATTTCATCGCGTGCTTTAAACAAATCTGGCAAATGCTTAACCACTTCCACCAAGCCCATCACCGACAAACGAGACATCTCAATCACTGAGTTAAGCCCCTGCGCTTGCATCTGTGCACCACCCACGCCCACCCACACAATATCATCACGCAAATTATTCATCTGGCGCATAAAGTCCGCACCCAGCGCATCGCCTGAGACCTCGCCTGCTACGATACCAATGACAATCGGCTGAAACTTGGTTTTAGCAGCGTTTTGTAGCAAATTCTCTTCACTGACGTTAGCAAAGCTCGCTTCGCTGACATTATAAAAGCTCGCTTCGCTTGGGTTAGCAATATCGGCTGCGAGTGTGGCGTTTGCAGCAAGGTCTGAAAGGGTTTGTGCAGGGGCGTTAGCGTACATGGGATTAAACAGCCTTGTTTGGTTATAATTTTAAAAAAATATTTTAGGGGTAAACAGATGAAAAGTAAAACCATCAAAAATTTAAATGACAATCATTTGTTATTTTGTACTAGTATACTGATACAATAGTTGTTATACTGGTGCTATAGGATATTAAGATATCCAAACAGACTTTAAACATTGACAAAAAATTTTATCCACTGCCAAACTAAAAGTAGGCTTTCCTACTGACTCAAGTAATGACATTATAAATTTTTTGGTTTATAGTGATTTTTTAAATTTTTGCCAACAGCCTGTGAGAATTATGACAACTTTTGCCAAAACTGATATCGCTGATGTAGATAACGTGAATATTGAAGCAATTTTACCGCTGGTGACGCCTGCGGAATTGAAAAACGAACTACCATTAAGCCCCAAAGCTATCGAGACGGTGACCAAAGGTCGCGAAACCGTGCGTAATATTTTAGACGGTAAAGACAAACGTTTATTGATGGTGATTGGTCCCTGCTCGATTCATGACGTCAACGCTGCGCATGAATATGCCGATAAACTGTTGGCTTTATCCAAAGAAATTGAAGACAGTATTTATGTGGTGATGCGTGTGTATTTTGAAAAACCTCGTACCACGGTGGGCTGGAAAGGCTTAATCAATGACCCAGACATGAATGATAGCTTTGATATCAATAAGGGCTTGCGTGTTGCGCGCAAACTGCTGCTTGATTTGAATGAAAAAGGCTTACCTTGTGCAACCGAAGCGCTTGACCCAAATACACCGCAGTATATCCAAGATTTAATTAGTTGGTCAGCCATCGGCGCACGTACCACTGAGAGTCAAACTCACCGCGAGATGTCTTCAGGTCTGTCTTGTCCGGTCGGCTTTAAGAACGGTACAGACGGCGGTATGACAGTGGCGGTCAATGCCATGCAAGCGGTGAAATCTGGTCATAGCTTTTTAGGTCTATCTGCCGATGGTCTGGTGTCTATCATTCAATCAAAAGGTAATCCATACGGTCATGTGGTGCTTCGTGGCGGTAATGGCAAACCCAACTATGATGCCACTGCCGTTGCCCAAGCAGAAAATGAACTTGCTAAAGGTAAAGTCTCAGGCAAAATCATGATTGACTCAAGCCATGCCAATTCAAATAAAGACCCTTACCTGCAACCGATGGTCATTCAAAATATCGCTGAGCAAATCAAAAACGGCAATCGCTCGATTATTGGGATGATGGTGGAAAGTCATCTTAAAGGCGGTCGTCAAGATTTGACCGCAGATTTGAGCAAATTGGAATATGGCAAGTCTATTACCGATGGCTGTATCGATTGGGATACCACGGTCAAAGCGATGCATGACTTGCGAGATGCGGTGAAAGATGTATTACCCACTCGCGAGTTGAATGATTAAGCTTTTAGCATTTGAATAAATTTAATTAACCGCTATAATGAATTTGTAGCGGTTTTTTTGTTGATGAAATTAGGGTCTAAACATGAGCGAAAAATTGGAAAAATATGGCGTCAAAATCGTAGAACGTCCTGCCATTAAGCCCACTAAAAAACTTGATTTGTCAGGTATTTATGGTATGCAAATTATCAAATCGGAAACCAAACTAGTTCTACGCACTCATAACAAAACCTTTAAACGCCTAGCAGATATGTAATGGAGTTAATTTTCTTTAGAATATTTGTCATTAAATGATTTTGAAATCACGATTGACCATATTTTGTTGGCTGATGCTATGCGAGATTTAGTTATCGGGGAAGTCACTGAATCCGAGTTTGCCGATATCCTTTATTCTCAATATGCATCGAGCAGTAGACTAGGTTAATAATGCGGCGGTTTATCGCTTAACAAATCAAACGGCTGAATTTGTGAGCCTTGCGTTTGAGTTTCCAATTTTTGATAAAGTAGCTGTAATTGCCGTTGTTGGTCAGCAATCAACTGGCTTTGTTCGGTGACGATATTATCAAGTTTATCCACTGTATCTTCCATAAATGCCACTTGCGTTTGTAAATCAATCAATGCTTGGGTTAATTTTTCCACCATGGTAACCCACCCATTTTCATCGCTTGATTGTTTTTGGTGATCTTTTTCGCTCATTTAGAATGCCTCCTAAGTTTCCCCACAATTTTTTGCCATAAAGTCTGCTACAATAGCCGCATTTTCCTATTATACAAACATTTTTACTAAACTTTGAGAAAGTTATGGCACTGATTCATTTACGAGATATTCATTTGGCATTTGGTATTGCACCGATTTTGGACGGTATTGATTTTAATATCGAACAAGGCGAACGCGTGTGTTTGATTGGGCGCAATGGTGAAGGCAAATCAACTTTGTTTAAGGTCATTAGCGGTCAAGTCAAGGCTGACAGTGGCGAATTCCAAATCAGTGGCAATCTGAAAATTGCCATGCTTGAGCAAGACATTCCAGAAACCTCGGGCAAAGTCAGCGATATCGTTATGGCAGGTGCCGGCGATGTGGCAACATGGCTGACAGCCTACGAGCAAGCCAGTGATAAATGTGCCAGCGGTGACATGAAAGCCTGTGAATTGATGTCAGATTTGCAGCATAAAATTGATGATGCCCATGGGTGGGACTTGACCCGTGAAGTACAGACTATGCTGTCGATGATGAACTTGGATGGCGACGCTGATATTAGGGAATTATCGGGCGGTCGCAAACGCCGTGTGCTGCTTGCGCGTGCGCTGATTACCAAACCTGATGTGCTACTACTTGACGAGCCGACCAACCATTTGGATGTCGAAAGTATCGAATGGCTTGAGCAATTTTTGCAAAACGCGCAAGGATTGACCCTGCTGTTTATCTCGCATGACCGCTCGTTTATTGACAAAATCGCCACCCGCATTGTCGAGCTTGACCGCGGTATATTGCGCAGTTATGACGTCACCAAGCAAGCAGGCAATGTCAATAAAGGCTATGCCCGCTACCAAGAACTTAAAGAACAACAACTGAGTGCCGAAGAAAAAGCCAATGCCAATTTTGATAAAAAACTGGCTGAAGAGGAAGTTTGGATTCGTCAAGGTATCAAAGCGCGCCGTACCCGCAATGAAGGTCGCGTGCGCGCGTTAAAGGCGCTGCGTGAAGAACGTCAATCCCGCCGTGAGCAAATCGGACAAGTTAACATCAGCATGAACGATGGCGACAATAGCGGCAAATTGGTTGCCAATGTCAAACATCTCAATCTAGGTTATGGTGATAAAACCTTGGTAAAGGATTTCACCACCAGCATCATGCGTGGTGACCGCATTGGTATTATCGGTAAAAACGGTGTCGGTAAATCCACGCTCATTCATGCGATTTTGGATATTGCCCAGCCTGATATCACCAAATCTGGCTCAGTAAAATTAGGCACCAATCTACAAATCGCCTTTCTTGACCAACTGCGTGACCAACTTGATTTAGAAGCGACCGTGGTACAAAACGTCGCGGAAGGTTCTGATTTTGTAGAAGTGGCGGGTAAAAAGAAACATATCATCGGCTATTTGCAAGATTTCTTATTTGCCCCAGAACGCGCCAGAACACCGGTCAAAGCCTTGTCAGGCGGTGAGCGTAACCGCGTTTTGTTAGCCAAACAGCTACTAAAACCTGCAAATATCTTGGTACTGGATGAGCCGACCAACGACTTAGATATGGCAACCCTAGAGCTGTTAGAAGAAGCCGTCGATAGCTTTAATGGCACCATCTTACTGATTAGCCATGACCGTACCTTTATGGACAATGTCGTAACATCAACTTGGGTTTTTGATGAAGATAGCGATGGCAATGGCATTGTCAAAGAATATGTCGGTGGCTATCAAGACTATTTGACGCAAAAATCCCGTGAACAAGCGATTAAACCCAAAGCAGACAAATCAGAAAAGACAGCAGCAAAGCCCAAAGAAGTGATTAACACTGATGCACCAAAAGCTGATACGGTGAAGAAAAAACTGAGCTACAAAGAACAGCGCGAATTGGACAGTCTCCCCAATGAAATCGCGCTACTCGAGCAAGAGCAAGCTGAACTTCAAGACAAATTAGCCGATGGTAGCTGGTTTGTGAGTGATATGGCAGCTGCTACCCAAGCCAGTGAACGTCTCAACAAGATTGATGATTTGCTACTGGAAAAAATGGCGCGCTGGTCAGAACTTGATGATTAAAATCATTAAATAATTTATAAAGGCAAGGTTATCAATTAACTTTGCCTTTTTTTATGTTTTATATTAGTTAATGTTTACAATAACCAATATAATGTAATTTATACTTGAAAATAGCCTTTTTACTCCTATAATTATAGCTATCAATAAGGAGAACCATCATGGCGATGCAAAATAGCAATAAAACCTACCGACAAGTTGACAAAATCCATGCAGCCCCACGCCCTCATTGGGTGGGTGATGGTTTTCATGTCAATCCGATGTTCAATCACATGGTGGGTGATAAACGCACCGATCCTTTTTTAATGCTCGACTATGCAGCAAAACAATATTTTGAACCCAACGCTCAAGCGCCGCGCGGTGTCGGACAACATCCGCATAAAGGGTTTGAAACGGTGAGTCCCATCGTGATTCTAGTGGCGGTGGCGGTACTATTAAGACAGGTGATGTGCAATGGATGACGGCGGGCAATGGCGTGATTCATGAAGAATTTCACTCCCCTGAATTTAGCCAAGCAGGCGGTGATTTTAGCATGGTACAGCTTTGGGTCAATCTACCTGCCAAAGATAAAGCCACGCCTGCCAAATACCAACATCTTGCCAATGATGACATGCCTTTGGTCAGTCTACATGATGATGAAGGACTGCATGCAGGACAAGTTAAGGTAATTGCTGGGGAATTTACCCCTACTATCAATGCCAAAGCCCCCCAGCAGGGTGACAATAAGGCACGCGGCATTGGCACGACTTTTACCCCCATTAACTTGTGGGATATCAGTATTGAACCCAATCGCTCAGTAGAAGTCGCGATTTCTCGCACCCACAATTTGTTGTTATTGTCGATGCAAGGCGATGTGATTATCAACGCTGATCACGACCAGCAAGCACACGCCAATCAATTAATCACTTTTGAGATTGAAAGTGGCGAGACGGGCGAGGATTTTGTACGCTTAACGGCAGGCAAAGCGGGGGCGAAAATCTTGCTGATGAGTGGTGAGCCGATTAATGAGCCGGTGGTGGGTTACGGACCCTTTGTGATGAATAGCCAAGCTGAAATCCGACAAGCCATCTTAGATTTTAATGCAGGGAAATTTGGCGGTATTCAATAAATTTTTCGGCCAAAAAAAGCGATATCATGGATTTGATATCGCTTTTTTATTACTGACTTTGTCTTGATTATTTAATTATTTATCTTGGTAAGTGCAAAGATAAGCCGTTTCTTCGTCAATTTTTACCTTGAATTTTTGGTTGGCATCGACGGTAAAGGTTTCATGGGCTTTAAAAGTTTGCCAATCAGTTTGGTTTGGCAATAGTGCCGAGATAGCCCCGCTAATGACGGTCATGGTTTCAAATTGACTCGTGCCAAACTCGTATTCGCCTACTTTCATCACGCCCACGGTCGCAGGTAGGGTGGCTGTTTGAAAACCGATTGATGCCACATTCCCATCAAAATATTGATTGACTTTTAGCATAGTTATTCCTCAAAATTATAGTATAAACCGATTATCATAAACTTTTTTGACCAATTATCAATCCTATTTTCCAAAAAACGCTGGCAAAACTGCCAAAATCTAGCAAATACTTTTACCGCAATTTTTGTAGGATTTTTATATCAATTATTCCTTAACAATTAAAATTTCCTATTTTTGTGCTATATTCAATTTTTTTACCACAGTTGTTATGTTTGTATGCGTTTGGCTTGTATTAATTGAGGTTATTGCTCTATGTATGTTAAATATCCGTCGTCTATCGTCTCTTTATCGCTCTGTTTGTTGCATCGTTTTGCTGGTCAAAAACTGGCATTGCCTGTCAGCTTAGCGGCATTGTTGGCAGCTTGTTCATCAGCACCTATTCATACCCAACCCCAAAAATTACCAGGTACGTTGCCGACTGCCCCTGTGGTGATTACGGCACCCCCGAAAGTCACGCCCGTGCCACCTGTGACTGTTCCAACCAATCAATACAGCAGCTTTTATCAGTGGAAATCGGATTTTATTGAACGCGCCGTGCAAAAAGGTTACCCCCGTGCTGATGTTGAACGCTTGCTGTCTAGTGCCAACTACAGCGAACAAGTGGTATCACTGGATAAAGGACAGCCTGAATTTGCCAAAATGCCTTGGGAATATATTGATGGTGCTGCGTCGAGTGGTCGTGTTAGTGGGGGTCAGCGCAATTTTGCCAGCCAAAGCGCCCTACTTGAGCGCATTGAAAATCAGTATGGTGTGCCGGCCTCTATTGTGACTGCCATTTGGGGCATGGAATCTTCTTACGGTCAAGGCACAGGCAACTCATCACTGGTCAATAGTTTGGCGACATTGGCATATGATGGTCGCCGCCGCAGTTTTGCAGAGGATCAGCTGCTCGCGCTGTTATCGCTGCTTGAGCGTGGTGATATTGATTGGTCGCAACTGCGCGGCTCTTGGGCAGGTGGCATGGGGCATACCCAATTTATTCCCAAAACTTGGTTAGATGAAGCAGTAGATGGCAATGGTGATGGTCATCGTAACCCTTGGCATACCGCTGATGCGTTAGCCTCTACCGCAAGCTATCTTAAAAATGCCGGCTGGCAACGTGGTATGGGCTCGTACTATGAGGTACGATTACCGAATGGTTTTGATTATCGCCAGGTCAGTACCAAAAAAACCATGGCAGACTGGCAAAATTTAGGTGTTCAGTTTATCACCCCAAATGCGCCTATGGATGCGGTGGCAGAATTGTGGCTTCCTGCGGGTAAAGAGGGTCCTGCGATTTTATTAACCAAAAATTTTGATGCCATTAAGGTCTACAATAATTCCTCCAATTATGCCATGGGGGTGAGCTTACTTGCCAAAGCCATTATCGGGCAGCCAGGCTTACAGCAATCTTGGCCGCGCTATGAGCAGCCACTTGCTACTTATGAAGTCCGCCAACTGCAACAGCGTTTGACGGCAATGGGTTATGATACCAAAGGCACAGACGGCGTCGTAGGCACCAATACCAAATTGGCATTTCAGCGCTGGCAAGCCGATCATAACCAAATTCCAGATGGATTTATCTCAAAACGCTCGGCAAGTGGGCTGATTAATTAAGGTATTTTTTCATAAAAAAGCCACCTAAATGATTCAGGTGGCTTTTTTATTTAATTATCCATACTAAATTCTTCCGCGTAGCTATTCCAACCAAGTTTGGTACGACAAGCTTCAAAAAAATCTACCCCAGGTGGGTGTAATAACGTGAGTTTGTTGGGATGCTTGTGAATCACTAAACGCTGGTTTTGGTTAAGCGGCACCGACGGTTTCCCATCGGCGCTCACCATCGGCTGGGTGCGATTATCTTTATGGATACGGATTTTGATTTCGCTGTTGCCGCTGACCACAATCGGGCGGCTTGATAAGGTATGTGGATGCATAGGCACCAGACAAATGGCATCCATACTAGGATGAATAATCGGCCCGCCACCTGATAGCGCATAAGCGGTCGAACCCGTGGGTGTCGATGCAATCAGACCATCACTGTGCTGACGATAGACATTTAGCCCATCAATTTTTAAATGAAAATCTAGCATATGCACTGATTTACCTGCGTGCAGCACAATGTCATTTAGCGCCATATCTTCATAAATCACATGTGCACCTTGACGGATTTCCATCTTTAACAAGAATCGATCTTCAAGCTGATAATGACCTTGTAAAATACTGGTCAATTTTATGTTTAAATCATCAGGATAAATGTCAGTTAAAAACCCTAAACGTCCGCGGTTTACCCCCACCACTGGCACTTTGTGTTTGACCAATACTTGCGCGGCATGTAGCAGCGAGCCATCACCACCGACCACAATGACCAAATCACAAGCACCGCCTAGCAAACTGCGCTCAATCGTAGCAATGTTGCCCAAACGCGCAAAATCCAATGCCGGCAACCGTGCTGTCTGATGGTCAATTAGTAAAGGCAACCCTTGCTCATGAAAAAAGTCACAAATTTGGTAGATACTTTGAATGACACTTGGCTTGTTGGCACGACCCATAATGCCGATACGCCCAAAGGCAGGATTGGGAATAAATGTGGACGTCATAGCAGAAAATTAACTGATAAAGATTGAACTATTTTATCACAGCTTACTAGCTCGCGTTATGCCCAATCAGTATTTTATATTACAAAATTGCTAACCTTCGTTGTGCAGTTAATGTATACAAACTCGTTGCTAT
This sequence comes from Moraxella osloensis, assembly GCF_001553955.1. Taxonomy (NCBI): domain Bacteria; kingdom Pseudomonadati; phylum Pseudomonadota; class Gammaproteobacteria; order Moraxellales; family Moraxellaceae; genus Faucicola; species Faucicola osloensis. Next base: position 189,250 of record NZ_CP014234.1, on the reverse strand, counting down.
TTGCTAATTTAAGGTGATTAACATATAGCTAACTTTTGAAATTTTTTAACTCTTAGGAGCAAACTTGTATGGCAAATCCGATTATATCTCGCGCTGAACTTGCGGTTAGTACGACACCGATGACGGTCAAAGGGGTCATCCGAAAAACCTCTTTTCTGTTAGGTTTGACGACCTTATCGGGTGTTGGATTTTTTGGCTATTGCTTAGCTACTGGCGTCACTTCAGGTTTTGTGAGTGTCGCGGCTTTAGCCAGTATCTTGGTGGCTTTTGTATTGAGTATGGTGATTATCTCAAAACCCCACATAGCTAAGACATTGGCAATTCCCTATGCCATTTTAGAGGGCATCGTGATTGGCGCGATTTCCCTGTTTGCGAGTATTAAGTTTCCCACGGTTGCCCCGACTGCTCTAGTCGCAACTTTTGTGACCGCTGCCGTGATGCTGGCGCTTTATCGCAGTGGCGTGATTAAAGTGACCGAAAAATTTCGTTCTGTGATGATGTCTGCTGTGATTGCTATCATGCTGGTGTATCTGGTACAAATCGGGTTTAGCCTCTTTGGTAGCTCACTGCCGTATTTGTTTAGCGGTGGCGTGGTGGCTATTGGTTTTAGCTTGCTGGTGATTGTGATTGCATCACTGAGCTTGTTATTAGATTTTGACAGTGTTGAGCGAGCCTATGCCGCAGGGGTGGATGAAAGCTATGAATGGGTCTTAAGCGTTGGTATCTTATCAACACTGGTATGGATGTATATTGAATTTGTACGTTTACTGCGTTCACTGCAAAACTAAGTTTTATCAAATAAAAAAACACGGTTTAAAATACCGTGTTTTTTTATGGCTTGTAGTTTAAGGTAATAAACGTTCCATCACCCATTGCTCGCCATCTAGCGAATAGACGATGCGGTCGTGCATACGATTGGCTCTACCCTGCCAAAATTCGATTTTCTCTACCGTCAGCAGATAGCCACCCCAAAATTCTGGTAAAGGGATTGGGTTGCCCTCATACTGCACAGTTAATTGGGCAAATTTGTCTTCCATTACCTCGCGGCTGGCAACCACGCTGCTTTGTGGCTCGCTGACCCAAGCAGCTAATTGACTGTCACGGGGACGGCTATGAAAATACTGCGCGGATTGTTCACGGCTAACTTTTTGCACAGCGCCGGTAAGACGGATTTGTCTTTCTAGGCTCGGCCAAAAAAATAATGCTTCAGCATTGGGGTTGGTCGCCAAATCACAGCCTTTGGCACTGTCGTAATTGGTATAAAACACGAGGCCAATGCCTGCGTTATCCAATTGGATAATTTCACGCATGAGTAAGGTGCGCACACTTGGCTGCCTATCACTTCCACAAGTCGCCAGTGAAAACGCATACGCTTCTCCTTGCTTGGCATCAATCGCTTGCTGCACCCAAGTTTGTAGTAAGCTAAACGGCTGCTTTGGCAAGTGTGATTCGATAAGCTCGCCTTGCTCATACGATAATCGTTGACTGGTAAAATCAATACTCATTTTTTATCCTTATGAAATGTCAACTTTACGCCATCACTTGGCGTACTTTTTCAGCAAGTTCATTGGCTAACATATCACACTCAATCTCATCATCGCTTTCGACCATCACTCGAATTAATGGCTCTGTACCTGATTGACGAATTAGTAAACGACCCCGTCCCGCCAATTTTTCTTCGGCAGCTTTAAACGCATTTGCCAATTCTGGAAAGGTATAGGGATCTTGTTTTTGCGCCAATCTGACATTGACCAATTTTTGTGGTAGCTGGGTATAACCCTTCATCAGCTCTGATAGTGATTGTTTGCGCTGCGCCATCACCGCAAGCACTTGCAAACCTGCCACAATGGCATCGCCCGTACTGGCTTTATCTAACGTTAAAATATGACCCGATGACTCACCGCCCAGTACCCAGCCATTTTTTTCAAGCCCTTGCATGACATAGCGGTCGCCGACTTTGGCGCGCTCAAAGGCAATACCGACTTTGTCAAACGCCAATTGCAGACCCATGTTGGTCATCAAGGTACCTACCACGCCATCGACTTGTTGCTCTGCTTGGGTGGCTAAAATATATAAAATGCCGTCACCATCAACCAACTCGCCTTTTTCATTGACCATGACGATACGGTCGCCATCGCCATCTAAGGCAATACCCACTTGGGCATCATGGTCAAGCACCGCTTGTTGCAAGTTTGCCGGATGGGTAGAGCCGACATTGTCGTTGATATTAATGCCATCGGGTTTATCGCCAATCGCAATTACGGTTGCGCCTAACTCACGTAATACACGGGGTGCGACGCTGTATCCTGACCCATTGGCACAGTCAACGACAATTTTTAGGGCATTTAAATTTAGGTTGTAGGGGAAAGTGCCCTTACAAAACTCGATATAGCGGCCTTTGGCATCTTCCACACGATAACTTTTGCCTAGCGCTTCTGGGGTATCAATAACAACATTGATATCTTTGATTTCATAAATTTTTTCATTGATGGCTTGCTGAATTTCATCTGACAGCTTTTTGCCTTCATTAGAGAAAAATTTGATACCGTTGTCATAAAACGGATTGTGGGATGCCGATATCACCACGCCCGCATCAGCGTGAAAACTTCGGGTCAAATGCGCGATGGCAGGGGTTGGAATGGTGCCTAGCATATGCACATCTACCCCTGCGGCGTTAAATCCTGCTTGCAGACAGGCTTCAATAACATAGCCGGAGAGCCGTGTATCTTTACCAATGACGACATTGGGACGATGATTTTCATTGAGGGTCGCTTGGTTGGCTAGCAGCACTTTACCCGTAGCATAGCCTAATTTGATTAAAAACTGCGGATGTATCGGAAATTCCCCAAACTTACCACGAATACCATCAGTACCAAAATAACTCATTTAATTCTCCTTTGCCGCCCGTCGTTGTTATCACAATATAAAATTTTAGCATAGCAAAATTTCACGCATGTTGCGACATCTGTTTGTTTTTATGGGTGATGGCGCAACACGTTACTTTAGGCTATAAAAACTTTGGGCGATAAATTGGGCGATAAAAAAACTGGGTATTTAACCCAGTTTTAGTGCAATCAACGTATCACTTAGTTTACACGGTAATTAGGGGCTTCTTTGGTGATTTGCACGTCATGTACGTGAGATTCTTTCATACCGGCCGAAGTCACACGCACAAATTGTGGTTTGCTACGCATTTCTTCAATATTGGCACAGCCTGTATAACCCATTGACGAACGTAAGCCACCGGCTAATTGGTTGATGATACCGTTCATTGGACCTTTGTAAGGGACGCGACCTTCGATACCTTCGGGTACCAATTTTTCTACCCCTTCTTTGGCGTCTTGGAAATAACGATCGGATGAGCCGTTTTGTCCTGACATCGCACCTAGCGAACCCATACCGCGGTAGGCTTTGTAGTAGCGACCTTGGAATAGCTCAACCTCCCCTGGCGCTTCTTCGGTACCTGCAAGTAGAGAACCCACCATGATAGAAGAGGCACCCGCTGCTAACGCTTTTGCCATATCGCCTGAAAAACGGATGCCACCATCGGCTATCAGTGGAATGTCATTTTTTAGCGCATCAGCCACGTTGCTAATCGCTGAAATTTGCGGCACGCCAATACCTGCGATAATACGCGTGGTACAGATAGAGCCCGGACCGATACCCACTTTGACAGCATCGGCACCCGCGTCACGCAAAGCGAGTGCCGCATCAGCGGTGGCGATATTACCGCCAATCACTTGGATGTTTGGATGGTTCTTTTTCACCCAAGCCACGCGATCAATGACGCCTTTTGAATGACCATGTGCGGTATCTACAACAATCACGTCCACATCGGCAGCGATGAGCGCTTCAACGCGGGCTTCGGTATCTGCCCCCGTACCCACTGCAGCGCCAACACGTAGGCGACCTTTGCTATCGCGGCAAGCATTTGGGTTGTTTTCAGCTTTGGTGAAGTCATTGACAGTAATCAAGCCTTTTAATTGAAAATTGTCGTCCACAACAATCACTTTTTCGATGCGGTGTTCGTGTAGCAAACGTTTGATATTCTCTGTGGGCTCGCCTTCTTTGACTGTCACCAATTTTTCTTTTGGGGTCATGATATTGCGAACAGGCTGGCTTAGGTTATTTTCAAAACGGATATCACGGTGGGTGACGATACCGACCACTTGGTTACCTTCTACCACAGGCACACCACTGATTTTGTTTTCTTTGGTGATGCGAAGCAATTCGCCCACACTGGTATCGGGCGATACGCTGATAGGATCAACAACCGTACCGGCTTCAAATTTTTTCACCCGGCGTACTTGCATGGCTTGTAAATCAATGTCCATGTTTTTGTGCAAAATACCCATACCGCCAAGCTGGGCAATGGTAATCGCCATTTGTGATTCAGTCACGGTATCCATCGCGGCAGATACGATGGGTAAATTTAGCTCAATACCGCGCGTCAAACGGGTTTTTAAATCTACCATCTTAGGCAAGACTTCAGAATAAGCAGGTAGTAGTAGCACGTCATCAAAGGTAAGTGCTTCATCAACGATTCGTAACATAAAGACCTCGGAGCAGTTAAGCGTAGTTAAATAGTAATTAAAATTTTGTCGTGGTGAAAAATTTGACAGCCAAAAAACCGCAAAAGGCTGAACAGTTCCCTGCCCAGCCTTGTGGTTTAGTCTGTTGTCAGCTTAAATCGCAATTGACACCATCTTTTATTTAAGTTTTAAATTAACCGCCTATTTTAGATAAAAAACATGTCTATTGCAATCATTTTTCTAAATTACACCGAGATAAAGCGCATATAAGCTTACATAGCGGGCGGTCTTGGCAATCGTCACCAACAGCAAAAAGCGCCAAAACCGTTCACCGAACACACCGGCAAACAACGTAATCGGATCACCGATCATGGGTGCCCAGCTAGCAAGCAATGACCAAAACCCATATTTTTGATAGACACGCTTGGCTTTGGCAAGCTTGACAGCCGATACCGGAAACCAAGGCTTGTCATAAAAGCGGTCGATCTGATGCCCAAGCCAAAAATTGACACACGAACCCAATACATTACCAACGCTTGCCACCACCAATAGCAGCCAAGCCTTATAGTGTCCCTTGGCCAATAAGGTGACAAGCACCGCCTCAGATTGCATGGGCAATAGGGTTGCCGAGCCAAAGGCGGCTAACCATAGGAACCAATAAGCCAATTACACGCGGCGCCAAGTCGTGCCATTTTTACCGTCTTCCAGTTCAATGCCTTGCGCTTTTAAGTCGTGACGGATTTGGTCAGCTTTGGCAAAGTCTTTGTCCGCTTTGGCTTGTTTACGCGCATCAATTTGGGCTTGGATGTCCGCATCGCTTAAACCGTCAGCCTCACCAACTCGCGCTTGTAAAAAATCGGTTGGATTAAGCTGTAAAATATTGAGCGGTTGTGCCAAATCTTTTAGCAATGTTGCCAATGCCAGCGCTTGGGCATTGCCTTCGTCGGTTTCAAGATTGACCGCTTTGTTGATTTCACGCGCCAGACTAAATAATACGCTCACTGCCCCTGCACTGTTAAAATCATCGCCCATCGCTTGATTAAAAGGGGTTTCAAATGGGGTTTTATCAATTTTACCTGCTGGTTGAGTCAGGCTTTCTACAGATTTTAAGGCTTGATACAAACGCGTGAGGCTGGTTTGGGCTTCTTTAAGCGCGCTATCTGAGAAATTCACTGGGCTGCGATAATGACTCGATAAAATAAAGAAGCGAATGGTCTCTGGGTGAAACTGTCCCATCACATCGCGAATGGTAAAGAAATTACCTAGTGATTTTGACATTTTCTCACCGTCAACATTGATAAATCCCACGTGCATCCAGTTGTTGGCATAGGTTTTACCGGTTGCGCCTTCAGATTGGGCAATTTCGTTCTCGTGGTGTGGAAACTGCAAATCATGCCCGCCGCCGTGGATATCGAACGTGTCGCCCAAGCAGCAAGTACTCATTGCTGAGCATTCGATATGCCAACCTGGGCGACCCACACCCCAAGGCGACTGCCATTTGGTCTCAGATGGCTCTGTTTGTTTGGCAGATTTCCACAATACAAAGTCAAACGGATTTTTTTTGTCTGTCTCAACATTCACCCGCTCACTGGCACCCGCTTGCATATCGGCTAGGCGACGTTTTGAGAGCTTGCCATACTCAGCAAAATTTTCGACCGCATAATAGACGTCGCCCGTTGCGCCTTGATAGGCTAACTTTTTGCTTTCTAGCGTTTGGATTAAATGCTGCATCTGCGGGATAAAATCCGTGGCTTTTGGCTCACTGTTAGGACGCTCACAGCCCAGATTATCAGCATCTTCGTGCATGGCTTTAATAAAGCGGTCTGTCAACTGATAGATACTTTCGCCATTGTCCTTAGCACGGTTAATAATTTTGTCATCAATATCGGTAATATTACGCACATAGTTGACATCATAGCCCATATGACGTAGCCAGCGCACGACCACGTCAAAGCCGACCATGACCCGCGCATGACCGATGTGGCAATAATCATACACCGTCATCCCACAGACATACATGCCAACTTTGCCTGCTTCTAAGGGCGTGAATGGGCGTTTTTGTCCACTCATCGAGTCATATATGGTAATCGGCATGGGCTGTGTCAGCTGTGTCATGGGATAGTCACCTTTGCAAATTGGGTAAAAAAGACAATCGGTTATCATACCGAAATTTTGTTAAAAGTGCTATGATTTGGCATATTTCACACTTTAAGGTCTCTATAATGGGCAATCGATTATCAAAGATTTACACCCGAACGGGCGATGACGGCACCACTGGCATGGCGGATGGTTCACGCATTTCCAAGTCAGACTTACGCTTTGACGCCATGGGCAAAATTGACTTATTAAACTCACAAATCGGTTTATTGCGGGGCTATCTTAGTCAAGATAATCATACTCAAAATCGCCAAGCCCAACCTAACCATGTCCAACCCAACCATGCCCAATTTGATGCCAAACTAAGCCGCTTGCAGCACCAGCTTTTTAATTTAGGGGGTGAGCTTGCCATGCCCGAATACCGCGGGATTTTGGCAGAGTATGTGATAGAACTTGAAAATCAAATTGATGAGTGGAACAGCCATTTACCACCTCTCAAAGATTTTATCTTGCCTGCAGGCACCATTGTGACCAGCCAAGTGCATATCGCTCGTTGCTATTGCCGAGACGCTGAGCGCCTACTCGTGGCATTAAACTCGCGGGATGATAATGTCTCACCACTCAGTCTACAGTTTATCAATCGTCTGTCCGATTGGCTGTTTGTATTGGCGCGCGTCGTTGCTCGGTTGGATGCCGGTCAAGAAGTGCTTTGGGATAAAAACACCCTGTCATAGCCCTATCACGATACTTTAAAAACGCTATACCTTAAAAATACTATACTTTAAAAAGCGATGCTGCAATTTATCCAACTGTCCTACCAAATCGACAATCGAACACTCGTCAATCATGTTTCAGCTGAAATCCATGACCACGATTTTATTGTCATCACGGGACAGTCTGGCAGTGGCAAATCGTTACTGCTAAAACTGCTAGCAAGCCTCTTACCTATGTCAGCAGGTCACATCACCTTAAACGGCAAAAATTTGACCGATTTGACGCCGGCTATTTGGCGCTCACAGGTTGCCTATATTGCGCAACTAAGTGAGATGATTGAGGGCAGCGTCTTAGATAACTTAGCTCTGCCCTTTAGCTTTGCACTTTATAAAGACAAAAAACTCGATGTATCTTGGCACGAGCAGCAGCTAGTTTACCTTGGCAAATCACCCCAGTTTTTACAGCAAGATAGCCGCAGCTTATCGGGTGGCGAAAAACAGCTTGTCAATTTATTACGCACGCTACAGTTGCACCCGACCATTTTATTACTCGACGAACCTACCGCCTCCCTTGATACCACCACCACCCACCAAGTCGAAACATTGATTAACCACTGGTATCAATCCACCCCCAATGCCAGCGTCGTGTGGATCAGCCATGAACCAACCCAAATTCAGCGCTTATTGGCGATTGGCACTAGCCACTGGACGATGGCTGATGGTCAATTGAGCAATCACAAGTTAACGGTGGATAGCAAAGTACGCGCATCCGTAGCACAAGGCAATCAGCTATGATGATGTTAGCCATCACCATGCCACCTATCTCCTACCTACAAGTGGCGCTGGCAAGCCTGGCATTATTACTGGTGATGGCAATCAGTGTTTGGTTGAAATTGGGTATCGTCAAATCCCTGCTCATTGCAAGTTTTCGCACGGTGGTCCAACTAAGTCTCATTGGACTGGTACTTGCGTGGATTTTTGCCAGAGAGCAATGGTATGAAGTGTTGGCGATTTTGACCTTTATGTCGATTGTCGCCACTATCGCTGCCAAAAATCGGGTTAAAAAGCCTTATCAAGGTTTATTTTGGGATACGGCATTGGCGGTGTTTGTCAGTAGTTGGGTGGTGGCTATATTTGGTGGTTGGTGGGTGCTGTCAGACAACGCTGCTACGTGGTTTCGTCCGCAAGTGATGATACCATTATTGGGGCTGATTTTAGGTAATTCATTGACCGCTGTCTCACTCTCTATGAACCAACTTGTCAGCAGTTTTCATCGCGAACAAAATATGATTAATACCTATTTGGCATTGTCCGCCACGCCTTGGGAAACCGCAAAACCCTACGTCATCGCTGCCATTCAAAATGGTATCACACCGACGATTAACAGCATGATGGTGGTGGGGGTAGTGAGCTTACCGGGTATGATGACAGGACAAATTTTGGCAGGCGCAGACCCGCACCAAGCCGTGCTTTATCAAATTATAACCCTGTTTTTAATTGCCACCAGCAGTACCTTAGGGTGTACAATAGCGACTTTGCTGATTTTTCGGCGGTTTTTTAACCCGCAGTGGCAGTTTGTCATTCCACCTTCTGCCAAGACTTCTCATTAACCGTTGATTGGCTATCTTTCACTTATTTACTATAAATTCTAATGACCCTGCAAAATTTCTTATTTTTTTTAATCAGTACTTGCCTTATCTCAGCAGCGCCTGGCTCTAATATGCTGTTAGCGTTCCAATTTGGTGTCAATTATGGCATCAAAAAAACCCTGTGGACGTTAGCAGGGCTGAGCATGGGTTTATTTATATTATTGACAACGTCACTGTTAGGGCTAGGGCTTATCAGTACCAACGCGCCTTTTTTGCTGACCATTATCAAAGTCGTGGGTGCGCTGTATTTAGCCTATCTTGGCATAAAATCTTGGCGCCAAGCTGACAGCGAATTGCACAGTAACCAGTTACAGGTGATACCGACCCCCGCGCAACTGTTTAAAACAGGGGTTTGGGTGTCGTTGTCGAACCCCAAGGCAATTTTGTTTTTTGCCGCATTTTTCCCCAAATTTATCAATTTTTCCGCGCCTTTACTGCCGCAATACCTCATGCTCACGGTGGGCTTTTTTATGATTGAGATAACGTGGCAGCTGGTTTATACCATGAGTGGCAAAAAACTGTCGGATTGGCTGCAATTGGGCAATCGCTTGATGTGGCTTAATCGCTTATGTGGCTTGATATTTATCATCATTGCGATGGCGCTTATCACTGAGATTTTTTGGCATTAGGTTCAAAAAAAATACTGGCGGGCGATATCAACAATCAATTTGAGCGCTATGAGGGTGAGTAGATACGGCAGGATTTTTTCTAGCCAGTCTAAACGGATTTTATGGCGCAGTCGGGTACCAAGCCATGAGCCCACCAAAAATTGCCAAAAATAGGTAAAGTCTAAGGCATCCCGACCAAACCAAGCGCGCGATAAAAAACCCGACATCACATCGGGTTTTTTGATGAATAAGGGTTAGGCATCGTATGGGTCGCGTAGCACGATGGTTTCGGCACGGTCAGGACCTGTTGAGATAATGTCAACAGGACACTCGATAAGCTGCTCAATGCGTTTGATATAAGCTTTGGCATTTTCAGGTAGCTTGTCATACTCTGTCACACCCACAGTGCTCGTTTTCCAGCCTGGCAAAGTTTCATAGATGGGTTTGACATTCTCGTAGAACTCCGCATCGCTAGCGCCGCAAACTTCACCACTTGGCAACTCATAACCTGTGCAGATATTGAGCTGTTCGAGGTCATCTAACACATCAAGCTTGGTCAAGCAGATACCTGATAATGAGTTTAGTACCACAGCACGGCGTAGAATCGCTGCATCAAACCAACCACAACGACGGGCACGACCCGTGGTAGCACCAAATTCTTGACCCACAGTACCGATGTGCTCACCGATATCATCAAATAGCTCAGTTGGGAAAGGACCTGCCCCCACGCGCGTGGTGTAAGCTTTGGTGATACCCAATACGTAGTCAAAGTACAAGGGTCCAAGACCGGTACCCGTTGCCACGCCACCAGCGGTGGTATTTGAGCTGGTAACAAAGGGATAAGTGCCATGGTCAACGTCAAGCAAGGTACCTTGCGCGCCTTCAAACATTAAGTTTTTGCCTTCTTTGCATAGCTTGTCAAGCTCGCCCGTCACATCAGCCACCAAGTCTTTTAGCGCATCACGCCATTCTTCTGCCAACTTTAAGGTCGCATCAAAATCAACTGCGTCCACCCCATAATATTGGGTCAAGGCAAAGTTATGAAACTCAAGGTTGGTTTTTAGTTTATCGGCGAAGCCAGCCCGCAACAAGTCAGCAAAACGCAATGCACGGCGCGCTACTTTATCTTCGTAGGCAGGGCCGATACCACGACCGGTCGTGCCAATTTTGTTGTTGCCGCGTTTGATTTCACGGGCTTGGTCAAGCGCTACATGCTGTGGCATGATCAGTGGGCAGTTGGGTGAAATACGCAGGCGCTCACGCACAGGCACACCTGCTTCAACCAGTGATTGCATTTCTTTTAATAGCGCGTCTGGGGCTAGCACCACGCCATTACCGATGTAGCAAGTGACACCCTCACGTAGAATACCCGATGGAATCAAATGTAATACGGTTTTTTTACCGCCAACGACTAAAGTGTGACCGGCATTATGACCGCCTTGATAGCGCGCCACAGCACTGGCTTTTTCAGTCAATAAGTCAACGATTTTGCCTTTACCCTCATCGCCCCACTGGCTACCAAGGACAACGACGTTTTTTCCCGTATGTTTCATGATAAGTCACCTTTTATCAGAGTAATTACTAAAAACAAGTTTACAACAGCTTAAAAATTAATTTTCTGCCAAATGCTCTAAGTACCAAACCCCATTCGCTACTTGCAAGCGATGGGTGGTTTGCTCAGGTTCATCGGTCTCATCCAGCGCAATAATCACCCGATGCCCTTCTTGGCGTAGTGAGTCAATCGCTTGTTTGAGCGCTGGCGCATCCGGATGATTGGGTACATGTAAAATAGTTCGTACATGGCTATAAGGCACCACGGTAAAAGGCTGCTCATGTACTTGGATATGATTTTGCCAACGGTTTAGCTCGCAGCTAAACCCAACGCCCGAACGCACGGCATCGGTATTATCAACTTCATGATGAAAATGATTGCTAAAGCGACCACCACGAATCAGCGGCAATGACTCATCTGCCACGTACACATTAAAGACAACACCTGTATGATAGTGATATCCCAATCCTGTGACATCGACACTGACATTGGCATCCCAGCGCTCTTCAAGATAGCTCACCAAATAAGTCAAATCAGACAAGGCTTTGGCAATGATAGCATCGTGTTTGGCTTGAGTTGACAGTCGTTCGCTCAGTTTTTGCAAGTCATTACCTGCCTCGCCAAGCACATAAAAATCGTTGGCAAGCTCGCCAAACTGGCTCATTTTACTGGTCAAAAGTTTCAGCTCGGGTAACGCTTTATTAGCATAGAGCTCAATGAGTTTTTCTTGCAGATGCGTAGGTACACCAGCAAGCTGGCAAAGCTGCTGAAAAATCGCCACATGACCGATATCAATATGTGAGCGTGCAATCACATCTGTGCTATCTAACAAGGTAAATAGCACATCTAATAATTCTACTTCACTGGCTAGTGAGTCGGTACCAAAAATCTCAGCGCCCAACTGTAGCGGGGTACGCGAACCAAATAAGCCCTTTGGCATGGTATAGATTACATGCCCGGCATAACAATAGCGGGAAATTGATTTTGATGGGTTACTAGTGTCTTGATTATTGTGTAGCCGCGCATCAATCCGCGCAATTTGTGGGGTGATATCTGCGCGTACCCCCATGAGCCGACCGGTTAGCTGATCAATGATTTTAAAAGTTTGTAATTTAACATCTTCAGACGCATAGCCGAGCAAGCTTTCGGTATATTCAATCATAGGCGGGCTAATAAATTCATAGCCATGGCTGATTAAAATACGGGTCAATTGATAACGCAGGGTTTCTTGCTTTACCGCTTCGGTTGACAGTAAATCGACAACCCCATCGGGTAATAGCCAAGTATTTTTTGTATTAAGATAAAAAGCAGACTGATTTGCCACATTGGTGGAATTTGATGCTAAATTTGACACAATAAATCCTAAGGATGATTAAATGATATATCACTAGACATGACAACAAGCGGCCATATGAAAACATAGACCATGAATTACCATGTAAAATCATAGAATAATCGATGAGAAAGGCACTTACAAAAATAAAATGCTAAGAATAAAAATAAGGGCACTTTTCCTTTTCATTGTATCATAGCTTCACTGGGCTTAGGCATTTTTTTATTGCCCAATTTTTTATGCTAAACTGCTATAAAATTTTATTGAAATTTATTTATTGAAACTTACAGCCATGCAATCATTATAGGGAAATCCAATTTACCCATGAAACTCTTTGTCTCAACTACTTCCCCTTTTTCCCGTCTCGTGATGGTCGCCTGTTTACGCCAGCAAATTGATGCTAAGCTTATATTTGTCATGCCTTGGGAAAACCCACAAGAATTATTAGCGGTCAACCCTTTTAGCCAAGTACCTGCCCTGCTCACCGATAATCAATTACTCATCACCGAAAGCAGTGTGATTTTGGCGCATCTGATGCCGCAAATTTTCACTGATGAAAAATCTGCCGCTTTAACGAGCCTGAGCCTCGGCATTATCAACCAAACTGTTCGCGCCTTTGCCACCGAGCGCTTTCAGCCATCAAGCGCTACCCCTCATCCATTTATTGAGCGCTCTACCAGTCTATTGTCGAATTTACTGCCCAATGCACCACAGCTCGATGCACAAAGCGATGCGCTCGGCCAAATCTTCTTTGGCATTGCCTTAGGGTATTTAAAATTACGTTTGGCTGGGGTGTTTGACAAGGCAGTCACTGAGGCAAACAAAGTGGCACTCGAGCAATTTTGTCAGCGAGATTTTATGCAAAAAACTCAAAGCACTGCTTTAGAAAAACTACCAACCGCTATCTCTCAACTTTAACCAATCATTCATCTAACCCATTAAAACATTAAAAGAGCTTATTATGTCCTATCATCCAAAAGCTGAATTAAACCAAACCAATGTACTGGGTACCGCACTAGCGAGTTGCTGTTTCGACCCGTTAACAGGTTATTATCGAAATGGTTTTTGTCATACCGGTGCTGGTGACATCGGCCTACACACGGTTTGCGCCAAAATGACCCGAGAATTCTTGGAATTTTCTGTTGCCAAGGGCAATGATTTGGTGACCCCTTTACCCGAATTTGGTTTTCCAGGGCTGCAGCCCAATGATTTTTGGTGCGTGTGCGCCCTGCGCTGGGTGGAAGCATTGGATGCAGGGGTTGCGCCGCCGCTAAAGCTTGCCGCATGCCATGAGAGTCTCTTAGAGTTAGTAGATATAGAGACACTGCAGCAGTATGCTATTTAAGGCGATAGTGAAAAAATGCCCGTTGCTAAGTGCATGGTTAACTAGATTCAACTAGGTTTTAGCGGTCTTGTCACGTATAATTATCTTGAGATTGTCATTTTTCACTGTTATCATTATCCATCTAATTTTAGCCGTATGATTGCATTGTTAATGCATGACTTCTTTTTTTATTCGTTTAAAAATCACTGAGAGTTACAAAATAGCAAGAACACACAGGCGCATTTGCCTACTTTGATGTTTACTTGCTGTTTTGTGGTTGCTACCTTTTAAGTACTTTGATAACGACTGGACACATTTATTCGATCTGATACAACTCTTTCAAATCGTGATAGCGAGGTTTTTGGTTATGACGCCACCCCACCAAAACAAAAATTTATCTGAACGCAGCGACGATTTATTAGAGCACCCCACTCAGACGACCCAGCACGTCACGCTGCCGTTAGCCTCAACACTTAATCCGCCACATGATATGTCGACGGATTCTTTTACCCTTGCCAATGCGGATGTCATGTATGATGAAATCACTGATGAAGAACTCGATTTGCACGGTGATGATAGTTATATCTATGGCGAAAATTATGACGATGACGGCACTGTCGAAGTCTATGCACCGACCGATGTACCACCCCCTGAGTACAACCCTGAAGCTGAAATCACCGAAGATCGCTTTAAAGGGAAAAATGAGATTGCCAACTGCTTCGCCTACTCTCGTAAATCTGGGGAAAAAATCGGCGAGATTGAACTTGATGATGTGCGCCGCGAATTATCCAACAACAACGTATTTGTTTGGGTAGGACTGCATGACCCAAGTATCGAAACCATTCGAGAAGTTCAAGAGGCATTTGACTTGCACGAACTTGCCATTGAAGATGCTTTTGCTGAACATCAACGCGCCAAAGTTGAAAGCTATGGTAATGATAGTGTGTTCGTGGTGGTACGAACCGCCAAATTGACCGAAAACACCATTCGTTATGGCACTACGGCCATCTTTATGGGCAAGCAATATATCATCACTATTCGTCAAGGTGCCTCTCATAGCTACCAAAGTGTGCGAGATTTTTGTCATCGCCGACCAGAAAAATTGCGCCTTGGACCCATCTTTGTGCTGCATGCCATCTTAGACTTTATCGTCGATAACTATTTACCTATCACTGAAAAATTAGGGCGTTATTTGCGCGAGCAAGAACGGGAAATTTTCTCTGAAAACTTTAACAAGCATACACTGCGCAATTTGTATGAATTAAAATCACAGCTCGTACATATGCGTGCTGTCATCTTGCCCGTACAAGATATCTGTAATTTTTTTATCAATCATAAAAAGACTGATTTGATTCCAAGTTTCCCTAGCCAAGCCAAACCGTATTTTCGCGACGTCAATGACCATCTACTGCGTGCGCTCGATGCGGTCAATGGACTCAACGAAATGCTCAGTGTTGCCATGGATACTTACATGGCAGTGGTAAATACGGGTCAGAATGATGTGGTACGAAAACTTGCCGCTTGGGCAGGTATCCTCGCGGTTCCGACCGCGGTCGCAGGGATTTATGGGATGAACTTTGAAAATATGCCTGAACTAAAAATGCATTATGCCTACTATGTCTTATTAGCCGTTATTTTGACCATTTGTTTCACGCTTTACTATCGATTTAAGAAGTCAGGTTGGTTGTAACTTTACCGATAGACTTTAATCATAGACTTTAACCATAAAAGCTTAATAGATAATGCTATTAAGCTTTTTTTATTGCGCTATTAATTTATCAATGACCAATAATTGTCTATACATCTATTAAGTTAAACAGCTCATCAATTTCTGCTTTCAAATGGTACATTTCGGTGTCATTCCATTTTTTGGATAAATGGCTGATGGGCAAAATCACACAGTGTAAATCGCGATAAGTAATGGCGTTAAATGTATTTCTCACAAGAGTTTTATTGGCTTCTCGCTCAAAATATTTAATGACATCCATATTTTGGGTAATGATTAAAACAGGTTTGAGAATACCATATAGCCAATCAAATAAATGGGTGTGTTTATGCTGGGGGCTTAATAGAGTTTTTTTAGGGGTGATAACACTATAAAGATAAGTTTCAATCACAGGATGATTTGAGATTTCATCAATCAAATTTTGCTGAAATATATGGTTGCGATTCCACTGTAAATCATCATTGTAGCTCGCGATGTCATAATGCTCAGCAAACGATTCACGATCAAACCCTATATCATCATGCCAAATACTTGCATCAAACACGTCTAAATTAACTTCTCGAGCCGGATTGTAGCCGACCATCATGATTTTGCAATTAAGGGGGGACCCTGAACAGATAAAGGGACGTACTTTCACATTGTCTAGTTGCTGCTCGCTAAGCAGCTGCTGCATCTCTGTACGGAATTTTTTTAAATCCATTTTCACAATTTATTCCCAGAAAATTTACTATCAATTAAATCCCACAATTTTTATTATATTACCTAGTCGCTATACAACAATCAATATACTTTTAGCGATAATTAAGTCAGTGCTTAGCCAGTAAATAGCAAATAAAAAAACCTCAAAAAGCATGAGGTTTTTTTATATTTATCGCCTATATATTTATCGCTTAGTAGCTGATGATAGCGGCAATTACAATTTGCTAGTTAGTTCTGGCAAGACTGTAAAAATATCACCTTCTAGGAAATAATCAGCCACTTGAGAGATTGGTGCTTCTGGGTCATTGTTGATGGCAACGATAACTTTTGAATCTTTCATACCTGCCAAATGCTGAATGGCACCTGAGATACCTGCGGCAATGTATAGGTTTGGCGCAACAATTTTACCTGTTTGACCCACTTGTAGGTCGTTTGGCACATAACCTGCGTCAACTGCGGCACGTGATGCACCCATCGCAGCGCCTAGTTTATCAGCGAGTGGCTCAATATATTTGGTGAAGTTTTCACCGCTGCCTAATGCACGACCACCCGATACAACAATTTCTGCAGCAGTTAATTCTGGACGATCAGATTTTGCTAACTCTTCACTGACAAATTTTGATTTACCTGCATCTGCATCTTCACCTACGCTTACTTGTTCTATGCTGGCTGCGCCGCCTTCTGCTGGCGCTGCATCAAATGCAGTGGTACGAACTGTGATGACTTTTTTGCTTTCAGTATCTTTAACGGTTGCAATAGCATTGCCTGCGTAGATTGGACGTTCAAATGTCTCTGCATCAATCACAGCGGTCACATCAGTTAGCATATTTACGTCTAACAAAGCGGCAACGCGTGGTAAGAAGTTTTTACCCGTTGTTGTTGCTGGTGCAACGATATGGCTATAATCACCTGCCAGCGATACCACGAGTTTAGCAACGTTTTCAGCCAGCTGGTGTTCAAAAGCAGCGTTATTTGCGCAAAGCACCTTTGAAACACCCGCTACTTTAGCGGCTTGTTCTGCCACGGCTTCACAGCCAAGACCTGCAACTAATACAACGATATCGCCACCGATTTTGCTTGCTGCCGTTACGGTGTTGAGGGTTGCTTTTTTCAGCTCTTTATTATCATGTTCTGCATATACTAAAATTGCCATGAGATTTTCCTTAATATTTGATAATCGCTATCGTTAAATGACGAATTAAATTGAAGGTAGTTAAATGATTAGATAACTAATAATTAGATAACTTTAGCTTCGTTTCTTAATTTATCGACTAACTCGTCAACCGATTTAACTTTAACACCCGCTTTACGTTCTGCAGGTGGCGTCACTTTTACGATTTGAATGTTACTAGCGGTAGAAACACCATAATCTTCTGGTTTTTTCTCTTCTAATGGTTTTTTCTTCGCTTTCATGATGTTAGGCAGTTTGGCATAACGTGGTTCATTTAAACGTAAATCAGTGGTGATGACCGCAGGCAATGATAGCTGAACGGTTTGTAAGCCGCCATCGATTTCACGTGTTACGTTGACACTGCCACCGTCGACTTTTACTTGTGATGCAAAGGTTGCTTGACCCACGTCTAGTAATGCCGCTAACATTTGACCTGTTTGGTTGTTGTCATCATCAATCGCTTGTTTGCCTAGTAAAATGATGTCAGCAGCTTCAGCTTGTGCAATCGCTTTTAAAATTTTTGCGACTTGTAGCGGACGTACAGTGTCGGTAGTTTCAACTAAAATACCACGATCTGCACCCAGTGCCATTGCACCACGGATTTGTTCTTGTGCTTCTTTAGGTCCGATAGATACAACAACAATTTCAGAGACCACGCCCGCTTCTTTTAGGCGTACAGCTTCTTCCACAGCAATCTCATCAAATGGGTTTATAGACATTTTAACATTGGTTAAGTCAACACCAGTGTTGTCCGCTTTTACACGAACTTTTACGTTATAGTCAACTACACGTTTAACAGCAACTAATGCTTTCATACGTTCCTCGTTTGTTATATGAATTAAAAAAGGAGGATAAATCCAAGTATCCCCAGTCATGATAAAATAAACATCCTATTCTTCTTAACTTAAAGCTTGGTGAGCCAACTTGGCAAGCTAAAAAGAATACTTATACTGTGAATACTCACAATACCCATTATCTTCGTTAATAATATATGTTGCGATAACTTACCCAACAAATCAAGAAAATCCTATGAATTTTAAGTCATAAAAAAATGGTTGGAAAACATCAAAAATTCTTGAATTTTTCGAATATATCATAACTAAAATAATTAGGGAAATTTTTTAACTAAATATTCAACATACAATGTCTTGTGCTTGATATAAACATTAAACACAAAACAAACGCGCATAAAAAAAACAACCTATCGTCTGGTTGTTTTTCTTTATTGCAAGCTAATTAAGATAAGCAGTTAATAAACAAACAATTAAGCTTGTAGTTATTATTATTGTGCTTCAATTTGTTCGGCTTGTGGGCCTTTTTGACCTTGGCTCAATACGAAGCTCACACGTTGACCTTCTTTAAGTGTTTTAAAACCTGAACCTTCGATTGCACTGTAATGAGCAAAAACGTCTTGACCGCCATTGTCTTGAGCGATGAAGCCGAAGCCTTTGCTCTCATTGAACCATTTTACAGTACCAGTAGCTTTATCTGACATAAAAAATCCTACATTAAAAATTAACTATGTTATCTATAACGCTTGCAATTACCTAGGTAAATACAGGGTGTTATAAATTGTCATCGCCAAAAGTTTGTTAAGTGTATTTTAGCGAATAATGACAGTATAGCCTAGTTTTAGCGTTTCACCTACTATTTTTTGAATTTTTTACCACAAAGTTACAATTAACAAGGGATTTAAATTGACTTTATTAAGCTACATTAAAGGCGATTACACCGTTCATCAACATGTTGATAAATATCGCAATACTAGTCACAGTAATCACCAGTGAAAATGATAGGCTGTAGTCCATATATTTGATGGGCATACTCATGTCATCGACATCTTTAATATCGCCCGCCTGATCTTTAAGTAGATAAAACCCATAAATCCAACCAAATATGCTATACAAAATATAGGCAAATGGCACGACTTTGGCGATGCTACTAAATCCGCCATAATATACGGCAACCACAGATACCATGAGCCACACAGTTTCTAATATGGAGCTCACATTAAATAACGTCGATTTCGGCAGTTTTCCTAAGTTTTTCTTCAAAACAATGGATTCATACGCAATCAGTAGCGCGACAATTAGCGTACCGACCAGATAAATTGCTTGCCAATTTAACGTATAGCTATCCCCCATCAGGTGATTCAAAGGATTTGCCAATGCAGGCAAAGAACTTATGCCGCTAAAAGTGTGTAACAAAGTTGCAGTGGACAACTGCCAAACAGACGCTATATTCAAAACAAATCTCATAAACTTTATATCGATGCCCATTATTTTATACTAAAAAACCCTGTCTATGTAACTTTACACAGCGCAGGGTTATTGTCATTTTATTGTTTTTACCAATTGGGCATGATGCCATCGGCAAAACTAACGGGGTGAAAAACTAGTTTTTCTCTTTGTCGATGATTTTGCTTGAGGTAATCCAAGGCATCATACCGCGAAGTTTGGCACCTGTTTTTTCGATTTCGTGCTCAGCGGTTTGACGGCGGCGCGCTGTCATTGATGGATAATTTGACATACCTTCAGCGATAAACATTTTTGCATATTCGCCTGATTGAATACGTTTTAGTGCATTACGCATCGCTTCACGTGATTGGTCGTTAATAACTTCTAGACCTGTTACGTATTCACCGTATTCTGCGTTGTTACTGATTGAGTAGTTCATATCAGCAATACCGCCTTGGTACATCAAGTCTACAATCAATTTTAATTCGTGCAGACATTCAAAGTAAGCCATTTCTGGGGCATAACCTGCTTCAACCAAGGTTTCAAAGCCCATTTTGACCAGCTCAACCGCACCACCACACAGTACCGCTTGCTCACCAAATAGGTCAGTTTCAGTTTCGTCTTTAAACGTTGTCTCGATGATACCTGAACGACCGCCGCCGATGCCCATCGCGTAAGATAACGCCACTTGTTTGGCTTGACCAGAGGCATCTTGGTAAACGGCGATTAAGTCAGGAATACCGCCGCCTGTGGCAAATTCGTTACGCACGGTATGACCCGGTGCTTTTGGCGCAATCATGATGACATCTAGGTCTTTGCGTGGTACCACTTGGTTGTAATGGATTGAGAAGCCATGGGCAAATGCAAGCGTGGCGCCTTGTTTGATGTTTGGCTCAATCACGTCATTGTAGAGTTGTTTTTGGAATTCATCAGGGGTCAAAATCATGACTAAGTCAGCTTGCTTGACGGCTTCTTCTACTTCAGCCACTTTTAGACCGGCATTTTCTGCTTTTTTCCAAGATGATGAATCTTTGCGCAGCCCTACGGTGACATCAACACCGCTGTCTTTTAGGTTCAATGCGTGGGCGTGACCTTGTGAGCCATAGCCGATAATCGCAACTTTTTTGCCTTGGATGATTGATAGATCACAATCTTTATCATAAAAAATGTTCATAACTATTTCCTTGTGTAAAAAACAACTACTATTAAAAGATTAAAAGGTTGGTAAATTTAGACGCTGAGGATTTTTTCACCTCGAGCGATACCAATAACACCAGAACGTACCACCTCTAAAATGCGTTCACGTCCCATCAATTCGATAAAGCCGTCCAATTTTGCGGTGTCACCGACAATTTGAATGGTATAGACATTGGGCGTGATATCAACAATACTTGCACGGAAGATATCTGCACAGCGCTTGACTTCTTCGCGGTTGCTACCCGTGGCACGTACTTTGATCAGCATGAGTTCGCGCTCAATATGTACACTATCGGTCAGCGTGGTTACTTTAACGATTTCAATCAGCTTGTGCAACTGTTTGGTCACTTGCTCAATCTTATTTTGATCGGTATCTGTGGTCAAGGTTAAACGCGATAAAGTCGGGTCATCGGTTGGCGCGACGTTCAATGTCTCGATGTTGTAGCCACGTTGTGAAAATAAGCCAACCACACGAGACAGTGACCCTGATTCATTTTCCATTAAGACAGAAATTAAATGTTTCATTAGGTACGCTCCCCTTTGGCTAACCACATATCACGCATTGACTGACCTGCTAATTGCATTGGATAAACATGCTCGTTTTTATCGACGAGTACATCGATAAATACCAATCGATCTTTGAGTGATAAGGCATAAGCAAGTTGTTCATCAAGTTTGGCTGGGTCAGTGATTTGGATACCGACATGACCGTAAGCTTCTGCAAGTTTGACAAAATCTGGTAATGAATCCATATAAGAGTGCGAATGGCGACCTTCATAAATCATGTCTTGCCATTGTTTGACCATACCCAACTGGGCATTGTTAAGATTTAAAATCTTCACGGGTAAGTTATATTGTAGGCAAGTTGAAAGCTCTTGGATATTCATCTGAATTGAGCCTTCACCTGTGATACACACTACATCACGCTCTGGATTAGCAAGTTTGGCTGCCATTGCATAAGGCAACCCTACCCCCATGGTGCCTAAACCACCTGAGTTTAACCATTGACGCGGCTCATCGTATTTATAGTATAGGGCGGCGAACATTTGGTGCTGACCCACATCAGAGGTGATGATAGCTTTACCATGCGTTAACTCGTATAAGCGCTCAACAACGTGCTGTGGTTTCATGCCATTGCTGTCGTCTTTGTCATAGCGTAGACCATGACGTTTACGCCATTCATTGATTTGCGCCCACCAATCATTTAGCGCGGCTTGGTCAAGCTGTGCGTTATTTTCTGTTAATACGGCGAGCATATCGCTTAGCACATTTTTTACATCACCGACGATCGGGATATGTGCGTTGATGGTTTTTGAGATTGATGCAGGGTCGATATCAATATGGATAATTTTAGCGTTTGGACAGAATTTTTGCGTATTGTTGGTCACACGGTCGTCAAAACGCGCACCCACGGCCAAAATTACATCTGAATTGTGCATGGTCATATTGGCTTCATACGTACCATGCATTCCAAGCATACCTAAAAACTGTTCATCCGACCCTGGAAAAGCGCCTAGCCCCATCAAAGTATTGGTTACCGGCAAATTAAGTAAACGGGCTAATGCGGTTAATTCTGCACTTGCGTTTGATGCAATCACGCCACCACCTGAATATAATACAGGGCGTTTGGCTGCAATTAAGGTTTCGATGGCTTTACGAATTTGTCCTGAATGACCGCGAACCGATGGTTGGTAAGAACGCATACTGACCGACTCAGGGAAATGATAAGGGAATTTTTCGTTAGGCGCAGTTTTGTCTTTGGGTACATCAATCACCACAGGGCCTGGGCGACCAGAGCTTGCGATATAAAATGCTTTACGCACGATTTCCGGGATTTCACTGGCATGACGTACTTGAAAACTGTGTTTGACGACAGGACGTGACACACCAATCATATCAGTTTCTTGGAACGCATCATCACCGATGAGGCTTGAAGGCACCTGACCTGATATCACAACCATCGGAATGGAATCCATAAATGCGGTAGCGATGGCGGTAACCGTATTGGTGGCGCCTGGACCTGATGTCGCCAATACCACCCCGGTTTGACCTGTCACACGGGAATAAGCATCTGCCATATGACCCGCTGCTTGTTCATGACGCACGAGGATGTGCTCAATGGTATCTTGTTTGAACAAGGCATCATAAATATGCAACACGGCGCCGCCTGGATAGCCAAAAATGTATTCGACACCTTCGTCAATTAGCGCTTGCACCAGCATTTCTGCACCAGACATCATCACAGGTTCACCTGCTGAGGCTTTGGCGGTTTTTTTGTCAAAATTGGGTGCAGCGTGAGCCGTTTGGTTTTCTCCCGTCATATTGGGAGCTTGGGTAGTTTGAGTCACTGTCATCACCTTTTATGGTCGTCTTCAAAAATGATACTGGGAAGTTGTTTTAGATAAAAATTGCTAAATGATTAGCAAGAATCTTCAACACTGCCATAAGGTAACAGTGAACAAATCAGACGAGGGCAAAAAGCATGATAACCAAAAAAGAAAGCATCACAAAAATTACGTAATGTATAAATTGATGGCTACTTTTTGTCTTTGTTGACCGATAAGTCAGGGTTGTTAGATTCTTTTTTAGATTCATAAACAACAACAACGGTAAAAAATGCTCTCATCCAATTGTAGAGCCTAATCAGCGGATAGCGCCAATTAGCTTAGATTTTACCAATTAGTAACCAACGATAATTGTTACTAACGACCAGTAGAGGACTTATGATGTGAGTTTTTTTAACACTTGTCAATAAAAAAAAGCTACTATAATTTATAACTTTTAGTTATAGGTAAATGAATCGTTTAAGGCTTGATTTTAAGGATTGGTTTTAAGGCTTGATAAACTTTAAAATCTCAGACTGATTGAGCCAGTCGTTTTTAGAAAATAACCTTTAGGAAATTAAACAATTATCTTGTCGAAATTTACTGCTAAAAGCTATCAAGCTGTGATAGGCTATCGCATAATTTTCTCGTTTCTTGCATAGGAAAAACAATGTTAAAGCCACTGTTTTTGTTATCACTCATGTTATCACCATTCATTATGGCGAATTCAAATGCAGCCACTTACTACAAGTGGACTGACAAAAATGGTGTGCCGCATTATAGCCAATATGCCCCGACCAATGGTGTTAATTTGCGACAAGTGCAAGTGATTAATACCCGTGAACTTGGACCTAGTAGTCGTGCACCTGCAACCGCTGGCAATAGCACAGGTGCTGCATCAGGTGTATCACCAACGCTGACAGCCGATCAAAAACGTGCTGCTGAACTTGAAGCACAAAATCAGCAACTCAAAAAGCAGCAAGATGCGGAGCGCTGTAAAGCCTTACAAAATACCCTTGCTAATCTAAACCAAGGCGGGCGCGTCTATGAGATGGATAATAAAGGTGAACGTAAATATTTAGATGGTCGTGAAATTGAGCTACGCCGTCAGCAAGTCGCGCAAACAGTGAGCCAATACTGTAAATAATTTTGCATGCTATATAACTTTAGCGTTCAATCAAAGGTTAAAGGCGTGTAAAGATTAAAGATATATAAAGGTTAAAGGTGAGTGAATTCTCACCTTTTTTTATTGAACCTTGTTAACCTGCCGTGATTTTAATCTTGCGTGATTTGATGGATGATGTCACCGATTGCCGATGCCATGTGATTGGCTTGCAACGCATATTCACCCATTTTTTCTGCTAACGTATCACCCGCTTTGGCATGTATGAGCACGGCGGTTAGCATGGGTGCGGTAATTGCTTGCGCCAATAAGCTCGCCATCAGACCTGCCAAGCAGTCGCCCATGCCAGCGGTTGCCATACCGGCATTACCCAAGCCGCAAATATCAATGCTGTCTCGTTCAAGCACAATCGTTTGTGCCCCTTTGATAAGCCAATTGCCCCCATATTGGTGAGCTAACGCCCGAATCGCGCTGATTTTGTCTCGATCGATGTCGGCATAGGGTTGATTGAGCAAACGACCTGCTTCCGCTGAATGCGGCGTTAGATAAAACCGTTGGTTCGACTGTCCCAATCGTGGTTGAATGGGCGCAGTTAAACCGTCACTCGTGCCTGCCCAATCTGCCAAATGGTATAAACCATCGGCGTCAATGACACATAGCTTCTCTGATTGTATGATCGCCGTAAGATACTGGTTAAATAAATCAAGCGTTGCTTTATCTCTACCCAAACCCATGCCGATGGCAACTACATTCACCGCGTTAATCAGCTCGATGACGCTAGCGATATTATGTAAATCCGCGGTCATGGCATTGGGCAAAGCGGTGATAATAGCTGAATGAAAATCACCATGACAGGCAACAGTGACTTTGCCTGCACCACTGCTCAATGCTGCACTGGCGGCCAATATCGCCGCCCCTGCCATGCCATGCCCATCCTGTAACCGATTGCCACCGATGATAAGTACATGACCATACGTACCTTTATGGCTCACCTGCTGACGTTGTGGCAAGTTAGGTAGCTTCGTGTGTAACAAGATACTTGATTGCTCAACAGGGAGCAAAGGCACATCAATCACAGTGCCAACATAATCTTTACTATCGCCGATATGCAGTCCGACTTTTCGCCCAATTAAACAAAGTGTCTTGTCTGCCTTAATCGCAGTATCATCATATACTTCGCCCGTAGCGGCATTAAGTCCGCTGGGTACATCGATGCTGATGACTTGACAAGCGTGAACTTGCTTGCGGTATTGATTAATCCAATTGATGATTGTCTGATAATCACCGCTAGGCTTGCCATCGAGCCCAATCCCCAATAACCCATCAATCACCACATCATACTGATAGCTTAAACCAAGCTCATGGAGCGGCTGTAAAAATGCTGTCAACGTCAAATATTTTGCCGCATTTGCACAGTTTGACTGGTATAGGTGCTTTGCTGTTTGGCTGTCGACGGTGCTAGGCGCTGCGACTTGTACTACGGTAATTGACCAATGTGGGCAAAGCTTGTTCACATAATGCGCCACCAACCAAGCATCGCCGCCATTATTACCCGCGCCTGCCACTACCAATACCGATTTTTGAGGGTGACTGCTTTTTTGAAGGTAACTGCCTTTTTGATTGCTACTTTCCTGCTTGATGATGTGTGCAAGTTGCCATGCAGCTTGTTGCATTAAGGCAAAACTGTCATTATTGCTAAACCAGTTTTTTTCAATGTCATAAATTTGTTTGGGGCTATATAAGGCAATGGCGTTTTGCATCACAGTATTTTTATCCGTCCGTGCATTACTTTGCATAAGATGTTCCAATGATGTGGTAGGTGTTTATTTTGCTATAATAGCATTTTAATTTTACCTGGTTGTTGGCATGTTGGACACTACAAACGAACTCAATGCTCTCAAGGGCTGGATAAAGGCGCAAGCCAAGGCGTTGGGGTTTGCTGATTGTGGCTTTGTCCATCCCGCCAATCCCATCTTTAGCAAACAGCTTGGCGCGTTGCAAACTTGGCTAGCACAAGGTAAACATGGGGATATGCTGTTTTTTGAAGACAATCATGATAAACGTGCTAACCCTGCCCTGTTAGTTGACAAGACGCAAAGTATCATTAGCGTGCGTTTAGATTATCTGGTCACGCCGCCGCCCAAACGCAGTGTGCCAGACAACGAGCGCCCCAACTCAGCGATTATTGCCCGCTATGCTCGAGGACGTGATTATCATAAAACCATGCGAGGGTTACTAAAAACCCTAGCCAAACTGATTCAAGAAAAACTAACCACCGATTATCCGCAATATGCCAACGACTTTGTATTTCGTCCCTTTAGCGACTCCGCGCCTATATTTGAGCGCGCGTTGGCTGAGCAAGCAGGTTTGGGCTGGACAGGCAAACATACCTTGCTGATTCATCCACAAGCGGGGTCATTTTTTGTGTTGGGGGAATTATTCACCAGCTTGCCGTTGGCAGAGGATAAAAAGCAAATCGAAACCATATCATCGCATTGTGGCAGTTGCCGTGCTTGTATTCATGTGTGCCCTACCCATGCCATCCGCAAAACACCCACCGGGCATTATGATGTCGATGCACGGCTGTGTATTTCGTATTTAACCATTGAATTAGATGGCAAAATCCCTGTAGAACTTCGCCCAAAAATTGGCAATCGCATTTTTGGCTGTGATGATTGTCAGTTGATTTGTCCTTGGAATAAATTTGCCAGATTAGCGACGATTGAGGATTTTAATCCGCGTCACCGTTTAGATGAGGTGTCACTACTTGAGTTATGGGCGTGGGATGCACAGGATTTTTTGACAAAAACTGAAGGCTCGCCGATTCGCCGCACGGGCTACGACAATTTTATGCGCAATGTGGCGGTAGCATTGGGTAATGCACCGTTTAGCCAAGCAATTATTGACAAATTGCAAGAAAAACGCCCCATGCTAAGCGAAAACACACAAGAACATATTGATTGGGCGATCCAGCAACAACTTAATAAAAGTTAAAATGACGAGTTGGGTTGTTGTAAGAAGGCAATTTCGTCCTCACTGGATTGTCTACCCAAAATCGCATTGCGGTGCGGATAGCGCCCAAATCTTTCAATAATGGCTTGATGCTTATATTCAAATGCTAACGTATCGGCACTGGCGTATTTTTTAAACAGTGGCAACGCCTGCTGATGAATGTTTGCCGATTCTGCATGCATAAAAGGCATTAAAGCAAAATTGCGTTCGTCTTGATTTAACTTGTCAAAATCTGGCTGTTTGACGATTTCTTGTGCCAATACTAACGCCATGCCATCTTGGGCAAAAGCCTGTGGAGAATCTCGAAAAATATTGCGCGAAAACTGGTCCAATACAATGATTTCTGCCAATCGCCCTTTTGTACTGGTTCGCCAATCCCCCAACTCGCCTCGTTTGGCTTGCTCAAGTGTGGCTAAAAATTTAGCGGTTACAGTTTTATCAAAATTCTCATCTTTGGCAAACCAAAATGGCTTGGTATTTTGCTGCAACCAAAAATCTAATACCTTTTTAGCGTCCGCTAATAAGGGTTGCGCTGCTAGGGGTGATTGAATGGTCATGTGATTTCCTTTTGTAGGGTAATTATAGTGACTTGTCGGGTAATGATAGTGACAAATTTTGCTAAACAAGCGCGATTTACCTATAATGTGGCACAAATTTAGATTGAGAACAACCATGTATCCTTTTTTACGACTGGGCACCCATGCCATCAAAAGTGCGATTAAACAAAAGCAAGGTCATTCGCTTCAATTAACCGATACCAGCGAAATCACCTTGACCGCTAATATCAACGACATTGACAATTTTTTTGAAATGAACAACGGGCGTATTTTTACGCTGTTTGATTTGGGGCGAAACGATCTTGCCATTCGCTCTGGGCTTGCCAAAAAATTATTCAAGCATCGCTGGGGGCTGGTGGTCGCTGGTAGTACCATCCAATATCGTAAGCGTGTTCGTTTATTTGATAAGGTCACCATCAAAACCCGATTGATAGCTGTTGATGAGCGCTGGTTTTACATCGAGCAAAGCATGTGGGTCAAAGGTCAGCCTACTTGCTCTGCGCTGCTACGCACCGGTATTACCAACATCGTGACTGGCAAGGTTTTGCCGACTGAGCAAGTGCTCAGCGCGCTGGATTATAAAGATATCCATATGCCACCTGATGACTGGGTCAAAGCTTGGTCGGACGCCGATAAAATCCGCCCATTTCCTAAAGCCAATGTCCACCTTGCCAAAGATTCTGCTATCACCGAGTAACCCATAAATGCCTTTAACTTTAGATGATTTTGATTATCAACTGCCCGATGAACTCATTGCCCGCTATCCGTTAGCGGTGCGCTCAGCCTCTCGATTGCTGTATTTGCCTGCCCATGGTCAACCCAAAGACCAACAATTTGTGGATTTGCCAGAGCTATTAAATAGTGGTGACTTGGTGGTGTTTAATGACACCAAGGTCATGAAAGCAAGGCTGTTTGGGCAAAAAGCCAGTGGCGGCGCGGTCGAAGTATTGGTCGAGCGTATTTTGCCCGATGATGTTACTATGAGCCAAAAGCACACAGCGTTGTGTCATGTACGCGCCAGCCGCAGCCCAAAAGAGGGGCAAACGTTGAGCCTTGCCGATGGTAACATCCATGCCACGGTCATGGGGCGTGAGGACAATTTATTTTTGCTAGCGTTTGACCAGCCGATCTTGCCTGTGCTTGAGCACTATGGTGAACTGCCGATTCCGCCCTATTTTGAGCGCCATGCCGATGACAATGACGAAACCCGCTATCAAACGGTATTTCATGACCCAACCAAACTTGCCAGCGTAGCCGCACCGACCGCAAGCCTGCATTTTGATGATAACGTATTGGCTGCCTTCAAGTCCAAAGGCATTAATACCGCCTTTGTCACGTTGCATGTCGGTGCAGGCACATTTGCCCCTGTCAAGACAGAGGATGTTTTGCGCCATAAAATGCACTCAGAATATGCCGAGTTGCCCCAAGCGACTGCCGATTTGATTAACCAAACCAAAGCCCTTGGCGGGCAAGTGATTGCAGTCGGTACCACGGTGACACGGGTATTAGAAACGGCGTTTCAAAAAACCGCCAATTTTGAAAACCCGATGCTATCGGCTTGGTCAGGTGACACCGATATTTTTATTTATCCGTCATTTAGGTTCGGGGTGATTGATAAGCTCATCACCAATTTTCATTTGCCAAAATCCACGCTATTGATGCTGGTGTCAGCGTTTGCAGGCAGTGAGCCTATCAAACAGGCTTATCAGCACGCCATCGAGCAACGCTATCGTTTCTTTAGTTACGGTGATGCGATGTTGTTGGAAAAACTGGTATAATTTCAACCTTTTATGATTTTAACCTTTTAAAAAACTTGTTACAGAAACTTTAGATTATGCAATTTACCTTACATAAAAACGCTGTAGGCGAGAGCCGTGCTCGCCGTGGTACGGTTCATCTCGCTCATGGCGATGTGCAAACCCCTGCCTTTATGCCTGTCGGTACTTATGGCACCGTCAAAGGCATGCTGCCGCGGGATATCCACGAAATCGGTGCCGAAATCATCTTAGGAAATACCTTTCATTTGTGGCTGCGCCCAACGACCGATGTCATTGACAAATTTGGCGGCTTACATGACTTTATCGGTTGGAACAAGCCGATTTTAACCGATTCCGGCGGTTTTCAAGTCTTTAGCCTTGGTGCAATGCGTAAGATCGTCGAGGAAGGTGTCTATTTTCGCTCGCCGATTGATGGCGCAAAGGTGTTTTTATCCCCCGAAATATCGATGCAAATTCAATATTCACTGAACTCAGACATCGTCATGCAGTTTGATGAATGCACGCCCTATCCTGCAACGCCTAGCGAAGCGGATACATCGCTTGACCTATCGCTACGTTGGGGCGAGCGCTGTAAAAATGCGCATGAAAAACTGGGTAACAAGAATGCTTTGTTTGGTATCATCCAAGGCAGTATGTATCGCAACCTTCGCGAAAAATCCCTAGAAGGGTTGCTCGCTATTGGCTTTGATGGTTATGCCATTGGTGGACTGTCAGTCGGTGAGCCAAAAGAAGAAATGATGGCGGTGCTTGATTACTTACCCGATGATATGCCCGCCGACAAGCCCAGATACCTGATGGGCGTGGGTAAGCCTGAAGATATCGTGGAAGCGGTACGCCGCGGTGTTGATATGTTTGATTGCGTGATGCCAACACGTAATGCACGAAACGGTCATTATTTCACCACTTTTGGCGCCGTTAAAATTAAAAATGCGGTGCACCGTTTTGACCAAAGTCCGCTTGATAGTGCGTGTGATTGTTATACTTGTCAGAATTTTAGCCGCGCCTATTTGCATCATTTGTTCAAGTGCAATGAAATGCTATCGGCACAGTTGGGCACCATACACAATTTACGTTACTATCAGCGCTTGATGGCAGATATTCGTCAGTCTATTGAAGATGATAAGTTTGATGCGTTTGTCGATACTTTTTATCAGCAGCAAAACTTACCAAAATCTGATTTGCATTTGACCTAAAAACCACCTAAAAAAAAGAGCCGATTTGGCTCTTTTTTACTTTTCAGATGCTGCTGTTGATACGCTAAAATACGCTAAATAGCAACGCTATCCTTTCTTACAACCTTATCTTACCACGTTATCTGACTAAACCACGTTCACTATGAATCAGGGAATCCAATAGCAATTGTACCAAAGGTTCTTGGGGTAACAGTTGCTCGCTCACCGCGACAATGGCTTCTTCTTTGGTCAATCCTGAACGGAAAATCACCCGATAAGCTTGTCGCAGATAATCAATAGTCTGCTTTGACCAACCTTTGCGGCGCATGCCTTCGATATTAAGACCATGGCTTTTGGCAGGGTTACCCGATACCATGTTAAAAGCCGCAACATCTTTTAAAATCAAGCTTGCGCCACCAATCAAACTATAATCATCAATGCTACAAAATTGGTGAATACCTGAATTACCACCGACAATCACATGGTTACCGATGCGGACATGCCCCGCAATCCCCACATTATTAGCCACAATGTTGTCGCTCCCAATCACGCAATCATGCGCAATATGGGTATTGACCATAAACAGATTACGGCTACCAACGCGTGTGATGCCTTTATCTTGTACCGTGCCGCGATGAATGCTACAGGCTTCGCGAATGCGATTGTCATCACCAATTTCTAGCCACGTCTCCTCGCCTTGGTATTTGAGATCTTGGCAGTCTTCGCCGATGCTAGCGAATTGAAAAATCTGGTTGCGCTCACCGATACGGGTAAACTTGCTAATGACGACATGGGGGTGAAGCACGGTCTGCGCCCCAATTGTGACATGTTCACCAATAATGCAATACGGCCCTATCTTGACCGACGGGTGTATCGTTGCAGTGGCATCAATAATCGCCGTTGGGTGAATCGTCATGAAAAATCCTTATACCAGCCCACTATTCAAGGAGAACTAAAAATACAGGTTTAGCTGAGACCATAGGCAAAGCTAACTATAAACAGCAGGTTAAAATAAAAACGACATTATAGCATTTTTACTAAAGTATGCCATTTTTATCAAGGATTTTGCTTAACTTAAACAGATTTTATCGGTATAGCTTACCCAAACGCGCCTTATTCAAGCCATGTAAAAATGATGTTAAAGTCATGACTGGTGATATTGGGTACGCTGCTCTGCAATGGTGATTTCGGCACTCGCTGCCAACTCATCACCCACGCACGCTGTGCAACTAAATTTATAGATACTGTGACGCTCCATGGTCTTTTCGGCGCGTAAAATGAGCTGATCACCGGGGATGACTTGACGTTTAAAACGTACTTTATCGACCCCAGCGAACAGATAAATATAACCATCTCTAGGTTTGACATTTTTGCTGATAAAACCTAGCACACCCGCTACCTGCGCCATGGCTTCAATCATTAACACGCCTGGCATGATAGGCTCTTCAGGAAAATGACCATTAAAGAAAGGCTCGTTAATGGTGATGTTTTTAACACCGGTAATCCATTCATTGGGTTTTACCGCAGTGACTCTGTCTAATAGCATAAAAGGATAACGGTGAGGCAGATAATCACGTAACACAGCGGCATTGAGAGGTAATGTCACCCCAATCTGTGCAAGGCCAGCGATGTCTTCATCAATCAACTTATCAAAATCCATGGATATATCCTTTATACTTTTAAATCGTCTTTATCAAAAAAATAGATTTGTGAGAAATAGCTATTGTAACGGTTTTAAGATTGAGTTTACAGTTGTTTTCTCAAATTATTTGATGGATAAAGGTAACGATTAACTTTTTGGTTTGCCAAGTTGCTTAAAATTAATATAGGCTCTTTTCCATAAGCTATTGGGCATCACTGGCATGCCTGAAGAATATACCCCCGGTTGGTGAATCGATTTGGTTACCATCGTCATGCCAGTAATCGTGACATCATCACAAATTTTGATATGACCTGCAAAACCTGATGCCCCGCCAATCATGCAGCGTTTACCAATTTCTGTACTGCCAGCAATCCCCACACACGCTGCAATCGCCGTGCCAGCACCAATTTTTACATTATGGGCAATTTGCACCAAATTATCGATAATGACATGATTACCGATAACCGTATCATTCAGCGCGCCGCGATCGATACAGGTATGGCTGCCTACGCTGACATAATCGCCCAGTATCACTCGTCCTAATTGGTGAATTTTTTGCCAACCTGCTTCATCTGTACTGCCTCTAGGGGCAAAGCCAAAGCCGTCATTGCCAATGCTGGCATGGCTGTGCAAGCTGACATGTTTACCCAGTACACAATCATGCCCGATGTACACGTGCGGCGCAATTAAACTACCTTCGCCAATTACGACATTGGGCTGAATATTGACTTGGGCATCAATTTTAACGCCATCAGCAATGACGCAGTTATCACCGATTTGGCTATACGCCCCAATACGCACGTTGTCGCCCAACTGCAGATTGTTACCCAAAATGGCAGTCGGGTGAATCAAACTGTCCGATAAATTAGGGTTGACTGTCTGATGATACGCTTGGGTTGGTTCAAACAATGCGGTCAGTTTGGCATACGCGGCATAAGGTGATTTGACCACGATGGCGACGCTATGGCTTGGGCATTTTTCCTGCAAAGATGCGGGGACTAGCACGGCGCCCGCGCCCGTGGTTTGCAATTTTGATTCAAATAGAGAATTGGCAATAAACGTGATATCGCTGTCGGTGGCATCCTCAAGGGCAGCGATTTTGGAAATTTGTTTCTGCAAATTTTGGTCGGTTTGCGCATCCCCTTGGTCAATGACGTCACTAGCTAAAAAATCCAAAATTTGTGTGAGGGTGAACGCCATTTGATTACTCCAATCGTTTGCTTAAAATTTGCCTTAATTTTACACAGAAAATAAAAAACGCAATAGTCGAATATTGCGTTTTTGCTAAAACCTCTAAGCTTAAAAAATATTATTTTACTTGATCGTTAATCGCTTTGGTAAAATCTGCCGTTACATCCCATTCAGGTTTGACATAACTAACCGTTCTATCACGATTATCAATGAGCACATCAATATTTTTTTGACGCACAATATTTTCTTTAATGGCTTGGATTTTGGGGACAATTCGCTGCATCACTTCTGCCTCATTGGCATCAATGATGGACTGGATTTGACTGGCAACCTGTTCATAATTTTGTAGGTTGGTTTGAATTTGCTTACGCAAATCATCCTTTTGTGCTTGGGTCATCTGAGCGTTTTGCGTGGCATATTGTTTTTGCAAACGCTCAATGGTCGCTTTATAGCTATCAAGCTGCTGCTGCTTTGGTTTGACCGCCGCTTGCACCACGCCAATTTTGGTTTTGGCGATGTTAGTATTGTTAATGGCAACTTGGGAATTCCAAACCGCAACGGTATTGGCAAACACTGGCATTGCCAATACACTTAAAATACTTGCTGTGGCTAACTGAGTGATTATTTTCATATACATAGACCTTTTAGAATGTACGTCCAATTTCGAACTGTACATTGTCGACTTTATCTTTATCTTTATCATTAAGCGGAACGGCATAGCTTAATGAGATTGGACCAATTGGGGTAATCCAAGTGAAGCCTGCACCCGCGCTAAAACGCATGTTATTGTCTTTTTCATTTAATAGCGATACGGTATTGCCATTCACTGTGACTTTTTGGTCATATTTATTGGTGGTGTCAAACACTTGTGCCCCTTCAACAAATAACACCGGACGGATTTGGTCTGCCCAATCGCCTTTAAACGGCATCGGCAGAATTAGTTCAGTACCCACTTGCGCGAGTGCATTACCGCCAATCTCTTCTGGGTAATTATCGACCCCACTATTATTTTTCACTTGGTAATAACGATTACTGGTAGGGCCTAACGTGGCATTCTCATAACCACGCACTGAGCCATAACCCCCTGCGAAGAAATTTTTCCAGAAAGGTAAATCGTTACCATATCCTAACTTGGTATAACCGCGTAGTACGGTATTTTTTAGGAATGGGCGATAGTAGTTGCCTTGATAGACCAGTTTTTGGTAGGTGGCATCACCAAAAGCCAGTTCCAAATTGACGTTATGTGACATACCGTTGGTTGGAAAACGTCCACGGTCAAGCGTGTTCATATTCCAGCCTAAATTTAGGCTAGCCGTATTAAATGGGTCTGATTCGAATGATTCATTGCCATCAGAGTCTGAACCTACTTGCAGATTACCCTCGTCTTTTAAGTACTGATAGTTTGATACCGCTAACAAAGCGCCTGCTTTGATTTTGGTACTATCAAGTGTGAGACCAGCACTTAAACTCTTATTTTCATCAATCGGGTAGCTAAAACCTAAGGTGCCACCATACGAGTCTGTTACATAGTTTGAAATGTTTTTTCTGTCATATTTGGTTTTGCGTGTATAGATACTGGCACTTTGCGATATCCCATCTGGGGTAAAGTACGGGTTGGTATAGCCCAAATTATAACTATCTAACGTCTGAGAACGCGATAACGAAATATTGACTTGATTACCTGTACCCAAAAAGTTAGATTGACTTAAACCTGCTTGGAAAGTGATACCACCACTTTGTGAATAACCAGCCGCAATGGTACTGGTACCTGATGGCTGCTCCTCTACTGCAACATTGATATCTACCTGATCGGGGGTGTTGGGGACAGGTTTGACATCCATGTTGACAGTTTTGAAGAAGCCTGTACGCATCAAACGCGTGCGCGACAAATCGATTTTTTCATTGGCGGCCAATGTACCTTCCATTTGGCGCATTTCTCGGCGCAATACTTCATCTGCGGTTTTATTGTTACCGGTAAAATTGATACGGCGAACATACACAGGACGCACAGGATCAATAAAGAAATCGACATCTACGGTGCGAGTATCTTCATTGATGCGCGGCACTGGGCGGATTTGGGCAAAATAGTAGCCATCGTTACCATACAGTGTGCCAAGATTTTGTAAGGTTGTCGTCATTTGACGTTGTGAATAACGCTCACCTGGCTTAAATGCCACCTGCTTACGAAGCTTGTCGGTGTCATAGTTGGGCGTACCCATAAAGTTGACATTGCCAAATTTATATTGCTCACCTTCAGTAAGATTGATCTCAATAAACACTTTGTCTTTTTCTGGACTTAAATTAATGGTGGCATCATTGATGGTGAATTTGACGAAGCCCGCATTTTGGTACATGGCGGTGACATTTTCTAAACTTGCCGCAAGCTTTTCTTTGGCATAGCGGTCAGATTTACTAATCACATTGACCCATGAGCTTTCTTTGATGCTCATCGCCTGTCTGATTTCTTTGTCGCTAAAATGTTTGTTACCAATCACCTTGATATCGACAACACGCGCCGCTTTACCTTCAACAAAATTAAATTTAAGCGCAACGCGGTTATTGTCTAAAGGCGTTTGGGTCACCGTAACTTCGCTATTATAATAACCTTGCTGATTGTATTGCTGTTTTAGCTCATTTTGAACCTGCTCAACTGTCGCCTGTTTTAATACATTGCCTTCTACGATGCCAATACGTTTTAGGCCTTCGGTCAATGCTTCTTTTGGAATGAGTTTATTACCCTCATAAGTGACACTTGCGATAATTGGGCGCTCTACCACGTCAAATACCAACTTATTGCCTGATTGGGATGCTTTAACGTCTGAGAAATTACCCGTTTCATACAGGGCTTTGATACTAGCTGCGATATTGGCATTGTTTGCTACTTCACCGGTATTGACAGCAAGCACTGGATAGAGGTTATCAGCGGATACCCGTGTCAATCCATTAAATTGAATATCGCTCACGGTAAAATTTGCCGCTTGTGCATACGAGGTAACGAGTGCTAACGGTGCAACCAAAAATAACGCTGAATTTCGCATATAACTTGTTTCCGAATTGACGACTGCCCAAAGATAATGCATGAAACCTGTCACTTTTAGGTATCCAAAATTAGTTAGCCAAAGGTATTTATCTAGGTTTGTATCTAGGTTTGGTAATCTAAGTTTGGTAATCTAAGTTTAGTTCGCTAAAAATGACAAATGCTATCAAAAAGGGTGACTTGATTAAACTTCTAGTAATAGTTTGTCTTTGATGTGTAGCTTGTATTATCAAAGTACAAGAGATCCGTAAATAAATTTTACTGGCATAAGGTAAGCTAAATTTTGCGTAAAGTCTAGCGAAAAAACAAAACTATAAATCAATATTTTAGCCAAATTTGGGTCGATTAAAACAAGCGTGAGATATCGTTACCAATCGCCAACAGCATGAAACCTGCAAGCAAAACTAAACCAATATTCATTCCCATCATTTGTACCTTTTCGGGCATAGGTTTACCAAAAATAGCCTCATAGGCATACATGACAATATGACCGCCATCGAGCACAGGTACGGGTAATAAATTGAGCACAGCAAGGCTTAAACTGATAATCGCCATAAACGACAATACCGCTTCCCAACCGATGCTAAAGCTTTGATTGGCGACTTTGGCAATGGTAATGGGACCTGATAGGTTCTCTACCCCAATGGTGCCCGTCAACATTTTACCCATTGATTTGAGGGTCATGGCACTTAAATCGACAGTTTGATGCACGGATTTTTCCACCGCTTGGATGGGGGTATATTGAATGGTTTTTATATAATCAGGTGGCGGCGTGACCTTAGATGCTGCTGCCGCTGCGCCAATTTGTCCAAATCGATTGCCCATAGTATCTTTTTTTGCTTGTGGCATGACTTGTAAGGTAGTAATTTTGCCTTGGCGCTGTACTTCAAGGGTTAATAACTGCTCGGGGCTTGATTTGACAACTTGTGAAAACGCCAGCCAATCGCTCACCGGTTGACCGTTGACACGGGTGATGGTATCACCGACTTGCAGACCTTGACGCGCGGCAGCGCTATTTGGGACAATTTCACCGATTACCGCCGGAATTTTTGGTTGCCATGGAATCGCGCCTAGACTATCAATGGGGTTGGTTGCTTTACCCGCTTCTACTTTCATAAAGCGCTGTATCGGCACGGCAACATTGGTTTGACCTTGCGCGCCATTCACTGTTAAATTAACTTGCCCCGACTCACCCATGCGATCGGCTAACGCATAGTTAATATCTTGCCAGCTTTGAATGGGTTTATTATCGACCGCAACAATTTCGTCACCGACTTTTAGACTGGTTTGACTGACGGGTGAATTGGGCAAAATACTGCCGACTTTGGTCGCCAATACTTGGGTTGGGGTGATAAATAGCAGCCAATACAAAAAAATCGCAATCAGTAAGTTCATCACTGGACCTGCTGCGACGATGGCGATTTTTTTCCAAGGTTTTTGGTTATTAAAGGCTAAATGACGTTCAGCTGGATTGACTTTGCCTTCTCGCTCATCGAGCATTTTGACATAACCGCCAAGCGGAATTGCAGAGAGAGCATAATTAATCCCAGTTTTTTTACTGGTCCAGCTTAGCAGCTTTGGACCAAACCCAATTGAATAGGTCAATACCTTGACACCGCATAGCCGAGCGACAATGTAATGCCCCCACTCATGTAGCGCAACCAAAGGTCCTAATACCACAATCGCAGCTAAAACGGTCAAGATGAAATTCATGGGTATCCTTTTGACAAAATCACAGGCTAAAAATAATTTAACTATCGTTATCTTGATAAGTTATGTAGTCATTCTTAACGATTATCAACCAGTGTTGCCAACTATTTTTAAACTTTTTTAGCATTGTTTAAGCGTTTAAAGCGGCAATACATTGGTGTGCTTGTTCACGGCTTAGTTTATCGACCGCCAAAATTGCTTGCAATGACCCAATCGGCTGTTTTTCGGCTTGCAATAGCACTTTTTCATTGATATCAGCAATATCGGTTAAACAGATGTCGCCGTTTAAAAACGCTTGAACGGCTATCTCATTACTGGCATTCAAGGCGATACACGCATAGCTGCCTTGTTGCATGGCTTGATAAGCCAACCCTAAGCATTTAAACTTTTCTAAATCCGGTCGGACAAAATTTAAATTACTTAACTTAAAAATATCTAATCGCTGCACCCCACTGCTGATACGATTGGGGTATGCCATGGCATGGGCAATTGGGGTACGCATATCAGGACTGCCCAGCTGCGCTAAAAAACTACCATCATTGTATTCAACCATAGAGTGCACGATGCTTTGCGGATGAATGACCACTTCAATCTCAGAGACGGGCATATCAAATAAAAAACTCGCTTCAATCAGCTCCAAGCCTTTATTCATCATAGTAGCACTATCTACCGATATTTTTTGCCCCATGGACCAGTTGGGGTGTTTGACAGCCTCTGCCACCCTGGCGTGTTTCATATCGTCAAGTGTTTTGTGTAAAAACGGTCCACCTGAGGCCGTTAACCAAAGCTTTTTAATACCATGGTTATCATCATGAATGGCATTGCGCTGTTGTTGCACCGCGGTAGGCAAACATTGAAAAATGGCATTGTGCTCGCTATCAATTGGCAGCAATTTGGCATTTGACTGTTTGACGGCTTTAATCATCAGTTCACCTGCCATCACTAATGCTTCTTTATTGGCAAGCAAAATCGTTTTACCCGCGTTAGCCGCTGCCAGCGTTGATGGCAAGCCTGCAGCACCGACGATAGCCGCAACCACCATGTCCACTTCTGCTAGTGTGGCAAGCTCAACTAAACCTTGCTCACCAATCAAAATCTTGCAGTCCAGATTAGCGTCGCTGAGCATCTGCGCAAATGTTGCTTCCTTTTCTTTGGCAACACAAACATAAGTTGGCTCAAATTGCTGACAAATACTCAACAGTTTATCGAGCCGCGAAAACCCTGTCACCCCGACCACGTTATACAAATCAGGATGCTGACTGACGACCGATAGTGTACTATCGCCGATAGAGCCAGTTGCGCCCATAATAGCAATGTTTTTTTGCGGTATAGTGTGAGTTGAAGATAGCATTACAATGACCTAGTAAGTTGGGGCAGACGGCGGTTAAACCTAACATTTTACGTTTACAGCGGCAAATTGCCACTGTGATAAGCATATTAACACGCGAGAAGATTTTTAAGCAGCAATCAACAAGCAGTTGCGCAAAAAAGATTGGATGAAACACAAGCTTGCATTGATTAGTGAATTAAACAAATTGATATTGGCTAGATTGGAATTGAACAAATTAATATTAAGCAGATGTGAAAATTTTTGAAAAATAAACGCAATGTAGCATTAAATTAAGCCGTAAAATTTCATCGCCCAAAACCCCAACGCAAAAATTGGCACGGCTGAAAGCTGCGAATCAATACGATCAAGAATGCCCCCATGTCCTGGCAACAATGCCCCGGCATCTTTGACGCCTGCATGGCGCTTTAGCATACTTTCAAATAAATCACCGAACACGGACATGATGATAGTGATCAGCGATAAGAGCAAAAACACGCCAATGGCCAGCATCGACCAATCGTTTAACAACCCAAAAGAGACGCCAATCACCACAAGCGTGCCTGTAGCAAGTCCACCTAATAAGCCTTCCACACTTTTATTGGGTGAGACGTGTGGGGACATCTTGCGTCTACCAATTTTTCGTCCGACAAAATAAGCGCCGCTATCGGCGCACCACACCAATACAAACACATATAGCAGCCACCAAGCTGAAATTGACCACAGATAGTACATCGCAGTAATGGCAGATGACAGTACAATCATACCGATGATGTACAAATGCTTACCATACCAAGCTTGCGTATTGTTGGGATAACGGCGAATCCAGCCAATCGCTACCGACCAAATCAGCGCCGCGACCAGCCAAAAAAACACCCAAGAGGCTATGCTGCCAGTTAGCTTTGCCATCACCAATAACACACTGACAATCCCTAACATCACAAGGGTATACATATAATCAATTGGTTTGGCAGGTTTGGTGGGAATTTGGGTGGTAGGCGGTACATAACTGTCGGGATTTTGTTCAAGTGACGGCATGAGCTTTGACCACTCAAAAGCCCCAAAACCTGCACCGACTAACAATAGCGGCAACATCAAAATAGGCTCGCGGGTAGCAAACATCGCAACGCCAACAATCACTAACAAAATAATGGCGGTTCTAATGCGTTCCCACATGACAATTCCTATTGATTAATTAAAAGCCCAAACCTAATAATTGCTCGCTGGTCTTACCAAATCGACGCTCACGACCCATGAAAATATCAATCATTTGGTCTAATTCAGCCGCCTTGAAATCTGGCCAAAGCGTTTCGGTAAAAAATAACTCAGCATACGCACATTGCCACAGTAAAAAATTAGAAATACGGTAATCACCCCCCGTACGGATTAACATATCAACGGCTGGTAAATCCGATAGCGACAGGTGACGTGCAAAATCGTCTTGGGTAATGGCATCAGCAGTAAGCGCGCCTTGTGCCACTTGTTTGGCGACTTGGCGGCAGGCATTGACGATGTCCCATTGACCGCCGTAGCTGATAGCAATCACCAAACTCATTTTAGTAAAATGGGCAGTTTGCTCTTCTGCATCTTGCATAATCGCGCGTAAATGCGGCGTTAAGGTACTCCTGTCACCGATAAAGCGCAAAGAAATTTGATGGCGCAGCATCCGCGGTAATTGGTCATGGACGGTTTGCTCCAGTAGCTTCATCAATAGCGCCACTTCATTGGCTGGGCGCTGCCAATTTTCGCTAGAAAAAGCAAATACCGTCAACGCACGTATACCAATATCCATGCAATGCTCAACCAAAGGGTCTAAATTATCTTTGCCGGCAATATGCCCGCCACCGGTTGGTAGCCCATGTGCTTTGGCATATCGGTTATTGCCATCCATAATGATGGCAATATGTTGTGGCATTGCTGCCTTTGACTCAACCATGACCTACTTCTTATGAATTAGTTCTTTTGTTGGATAAATAACGATTAAACGGCCATTAATTCTGCTTCTTTGCTAGAGAGCATTTTATCAATGCTATCAATGTATTTATCAGTCATTTTTTGGATGTCGTCATTGGCGCGGCGTTCATCGTCTTCTGAGATTTGCTTGTCTTTTACCAAGGCTTTTAAGGCATTATTGGCATCACGGCGGGCATTACGCACAGATACACGGCGCTCTTCGGCTTCATGACGTGCCAACTTTTGCATGTCTTTACGGGTTTCTTCCGTCAATGCGGGTAGCGGTACCCGAATCACTTCTGCGCTCATTGGGTTGAGACCCAAATCTGATTCACGAATTGCTTTGTCGACTGCCTGCACCATGCTACGGTCAAAAGGCTGCACTAACAGGGTACGCGAGTCTTCAACGTTGATGCTCGCCACTTGATTAAGTGGCATCTCAGAACCATAGTAAGACACCATCACACCCTGCAAAATACCAGGATGGGCACGGCCTGTACGTAATTTGCTAAAGGCATTTTCTAAGGCTTCAATCGCCTTTTTCATTTTGTCTTCGCCTTGTTTTTTAATATCGTTAATCATGTTGTATCCTTTTAAAACTCTGTATGTCAAATTTAGAAACTATTTTAGTATATAAACTATTTTAGTGATTGATAACTTTGGTGCCTTCTGACTCGCCCATCACCACATGAAGTAGCGCGTTGGGTTTTGCCATATCAAATACTTGCAGCGGTACGTTATGCTCACGCAGTAACGCAATTGCAGTCAAATCCATCACCCCCAATTTTTGATCTAGCACTTGGTCAAAGGTGAGTTCGTCGTATTTGACGGCATCCTCATGGGTGTTTGGGTCTTTGTTATACACGCCATCGACTTTGGTGGCTTTTAGGATTAAATTGGCTTCAATCTCGATGCCACGTAAACACGCTGCGGTATCTGTGGTGAAAAATGGATTGCCGGTACCTGCGACAAACACGCACACTTCATTGTTCTGTAAATAGCGAATAGCGTTGCGGCTACTGTAGTTTTCAGTCACTTCGCCAATTGGTAAGGCTGACATCAAACGGCATTTGATATTACGGCGCTCCAAGGCGTCACGCATCGCCAAGCCATTCATCACGGTTGCAAGCATACCCATTTGGTCGCCTGTGACACGACCTACCAAGCCTTGTTTTTGTAGCGCAGCGCCACGATACAAGTTGCCACCACCGACCACGATACCCACTTGCACACCCAATCCTACCAAGTGCGCAATCGCAAGACTCATGTTGTCTAACACGCCTGAATCAATCCCCATATCATTTTTGCCTGCCAAGGCCTCGCCAGAGAGTTTGAGCAAAATACGTTGGTAACGGGGAGCTTTATCAGACATGGTTGACCTCTTGTTGGCTGTTGGATAGCAAATAATGCAAATGGCGAAATTTTAACAAAATTAACGGTTTTTAGATAGTGTAAAGATAATTTCAACAGTCATTTTAATTTTTACCCTGCTCTCACCTTGAAAATTCAGTCAGCTTTAGCCATTAAACTGTTAAGGTACTATATTAATGTGTGGATTATTAAAACGTGACTAATGCGTGGCTGAATGAGAAAACAGATTAATAACAATCACCCCCAATACAATTAGACTCATTCCCGCGATGGCGGGTAAATCCAGTTTATTACCCAAAATAAAGTACCCAATGATAGCGGTCAACACAATACCTACCCCTGACCAAATGGCATAAGCAACCCCCAGTGGTATGATTTTGATAACTTGTGAAAGAAGATAATAAGCAATGCCAAAACAAATCATGGTGGTGATAGTGGGCAAGTGTTTGCTAAACCCCTCTGATTTCGCCAAAAAAGTTGAACCAGTCACTTCACTAATAATCGCAATCGCTAAAAGACTATACGCTATCATTGATTGAGACATGACAATCCTTATCCTTATAACAGTTCAGCGGTAAAACTGGCAAAAAGGTCATACTCATTGGCTTCATCAATGGTGACGGTCAAAAATTCACCGACTTTAACCGATGCATCAATATTATCTACATACACGTGGCCGTCAATTTCTGGCGCATCGGCATAGCTACGGCAAATGGCGATATTTTCTTCTTCATCAATCTCATCCACCAGCACTTTTAAGGTTTTACCGACTTTCTCAGCCAGTTTTTCGGCACTGATTTGTTGCTGTAGCGCCATCAGTCGTTCATAGCGTTGTTGTTTGATAGCTTCTGGCACAGGGTTCGGCAAGTCGTTTGCCGCCGCGCCTTCTATTTCTGAATAGGTAAACGCCCCTACCCTGTCTAATCGCGCCTCTTTGAGCCAGTCAAGCAAATATTCAAAATCTTCTTCCGTCTCGCCAGGGAAACCCACCACGAAGGTAGAGCGAATGACAATATCGGGGCAAATCGAGCGCCAAGTTTTGATGCGCTCCAGTACGTTTTCGCTATGCGCGGGGCGCTTCATGGCTTTGAGCACATTGGGGCTGGCATGTTGGAATGGGATATCAAGGTATGGCAGTAGCTTGTCTTCACTCATCAGTTTCACCACAGCATCGACATGCGGGTAAGGATA
Organism: Moraxella osloensis; assembly: GCF_001553955.1. Lineage (NCBI taxonomy): Bacteria > Pseudomonadati > Pseudomonadota > Gammaproteobacteria > Moraxellales > Moraxellaceae > Faucicola > Faucicola osloensis. Next base: position 145,024 of record NZ_CP014234.1, on the reverse strand, counting down.
GATGTAATGCAAACGCACCCAAATGCCCAGTCGATTGAGTGCCTCGCACATATCGTAAAATTTGGATTTGATGGGCATGCCATTCCAAAAACTGGTTTTATATTTAAGATCTACCCCATAGGCTGAGGTATCTTGCGAGATGATTAATAGCTCTTTGACGCCTGCGTTTTTGAGCGCAGCCGCTTCAGTCATGATACTGTCAATCGGGCGACTAACGAGGTCACCACGAAAGCTTGGGATAATACAAAATGTGCAACGGTGGTTACAGCCTTCGGATATTTTGACATACGCATAATGTTTTGGCGTAAGCTTAATGCCCGCATCATTGATTAGGTCAATTTTTGGGTCGTAAGTTTTTGATGGTGCGGGTTTTGGCACATAATGCGACACGGCATTGACGACTTCTTCATAGGCATGTGCGCCAGTCACCGCAAGCACGGCTGGGTGCATGGTTTTGATTTTTTCGGCATCTTTGCCAAGGCAGCCGGTGACAATCACCTTGCCGTTTTTGGTAATCGCCTCACCAATGGCATCAAGCGATTCTTGCACCGCAGATTCGATAAAGCCGCAAGTATTGACCACCACCAAATCTGCGCCATCATAGTCACTGGCGACTTGGTAGCCATCACGGCTAAGCTCGGTGATAATGCGCTCGCTATCCACCAAGGCTTTGGGGCAGCCAAGCGATACAAAACCAATCTTAGGCGCTTTTGTCGCTACTATATCTTGAGCCAGTTGGTGCGCCGTTTGGCTGGCGCTTTGACCTACAGTACGGTTTTCGTTGTGGTTGGCTTGATGATGGGTGGCAGGTTTATTGGTAGACTGGGGATTAAAAACTTGCGGTTGGCTTGGCATGACTTTCACTTTGAAAATAATTTAATCTGACTATTTTACTAGGTTTTGCTGTTTTTACCAAATCAACTTTTTAATTTTTCATCGGCTCAAATTAACTGTATAGGTATAGGTAAAAATTTCAAATGCTAAAAAAATCAATCTATTGTTGATAATCTATTGTTTGTAAAAATCCCTACCAACTGCCGCACTCCCCATCATGACTATTCAATATAAGCCATACCCTGCAAAAAACACTATTGATCATGATTTTAGTTCAAACAAAGTTTAGAAAAACTATTTTAAATCAATATTTTATAAAAAATCCGCCAAATTTTGACGGATTTTTTTGTTAACCATTCAACTCATCCCACAATTTTTCTAGGCGTTTATCCGACACAGGTACGCGGGTTTTCATCGGCTGGGCAAACAGCTGAATCCGAAACTCCTCAACCAACCAACGATACGGCATAATTGTCTCATCATTACCCTTAACAGATAGCCTTTCCATGTGTTTATCAAGTTGATACACGGCATCAAGATCGGCATCCAAATTGTGCTCAAGCCTATCGAGTCGCACCAACAACGCCTGCAGATAACGCGGATATTGCTGCCAATCTTGATAACTCATGCGATACACAAAGTCCGACAAACTCAAATCATCGAGTTGGTCTTCGATATCCTCGATACTTTCTTCAAAAATATCACGGTCTAGTAGTAGCAGTTTTTGGCGAACTTGCTGCCACTGCTCATACACCGATTTTAGCTGGGCTAGTACACTTTGCCCAACGCTCAAGAAATTGGCAAGCACCACGGCTTTGGCTTGGTTAAATTCATCCAACGTCAAAGGCAACTGATTGATGGCAATCACCAACTCTTTATCATGAATCCCTGCCGTGAATTTTTCATGGTCAAACTCTGCAACAAATTTTTCAAAAGTGGCATCAAGCGTAGCATGAATCAGCAAATCTTTGAGTCTATCAAGCTCACCAAGCGGCGCAAAGGCAAGTTTAAAGTTTTTATCAATTTGGCTGGTAAGCTGTCGGGCTTTTGCGCCTAATTCATTGCCGATTAAAGCAAGCAAGCCTTGACGGTGTTTGTTGAGTGCCACACTGACATCGGTAAATTGCTGAATAGACACAGCCTTTTTATCGCTATAGCTCGGCTGTCCATCGGCAACCAGTGCCGAAAACTGCTTGATCATCACGCCTGCACTGTGGCGGTTTTGCATAAAGTTAAAATGCTCGGGAAACTCGCTATGTACGCCTTTGCCACTGGCTACAGCCTGACTTGTGGTGACTTGATGACGCAGTTTTAATGCGTCAATATCTCGCCCTTTTTCAATCAGGCGGTTTTTGTCATCGACCAGCGCAATTTGTGGCTGCAAATAGGTTTCAACCTCACTTGGGTTAAAGTCTTTTGGCTCTACAAATTGATTGTTTGCCCCACGCACGCCGCGCTGGTTTAAGGCTTGGCACAGTTGCTTTAGCAATCCGCCATGGTGGTTTTTTTCTAGCATGTCAAAAATTTGTTTGGCGGTATCGGGCACGGGCACGATTTGACGGCGAATATCTTTGGGCAACGTCTTTAATAGCTGCAAAACCAGCTCATAGCGCCACCCTGCAATACCCCACAGTAATTCAACCGCATCAACCTGTGGTAAGGCAACGAGCGGGACTTTAATGGTCACGCCATCATCGTCGCTGGTCGGGTCAAAAACATACGACAGCGGTAGTTTTAAATTACCCAGTTGCCACGTTTCTGGGAAAGCTTGGGTAGCGGGTGCTTGTTCATTAAGTACATCTTTATCACTAAAAAATAAAAACTGTGGGTCCGTTTTTTCTACTTCTTTTCGCCAATCTTCAAATACTTTGCGACTAGCGATATGCTCAGGCACTCGCTTGGCATAAAAGTCGTATAATTGCTCTTCATCAACTAATAAGTCTCGCCGTCGCAGCTTATCTTCAATCAACGAGACATCAGCGACCTTATCTATATTATGCTGCAAAAATGGCGGCAATTTGCCCTTTTTACCATCGCCTGTGGATGGGGCATTTAAATTGCCCAACACCAAGGCATCTCGCAAAAAGATTTCTCGAGACTCGGCAAGGTTGACCCGCTCATAATTCATCAGTTGTTTGTGTACCACAATCAGACCAAACAAGCTGATTTGGGCGTATGCCTTGACGTGCCCCGTTTTGGCTGACCAATGCGGCTCAAAATAATGGTATTTGAGCAAATCCCCTGCCATCGCCAATATCCACTCTGGCTCGATTTTGGCAGCGGTACGCATAAACACCTGCGAGGTCTCAACCACCTCAAACGCCATCACCCATAGCGGATTTTGCTTAAACAAGGTACTTGCAGGAAAAATCTTGGCTTTGTGCTGACGCGCGGTGACATACTCACCGCGTTTGGCTTTGATTAGCTTGCCGCTTTTGTCGACGTCATTGACTTTTTGGGCAATAAACGACAGCAGACCCGTGAGCAATGCCCGGTGAATAGACACATAACTGGCGGGCTCTTGGTTGATTGTTAATTTTAACCCATCCACCATTTGCAGCAACTGGCTATGGGTTTGTTGCCATTCACGTAAACGCGGCGAGCTTAAAAAATGTTTTTTGGCAAAGCTTTTACGTTGGCTGTTGGTTAGTTTGTCGTTTTCATACGGGCTTTGCGCGATTGGTGTGGCTTCATCCTCTAGCGTTGCATTTTTTTGTTGGTCAAGATCACTGCTTTTAAATCCATCGCTTTTAAATCCACTGCTTTGAAATAAAGCCCCATGAATTGCCTGCCAAAGACTGAGATAAAATAAAAAATCGCTGTCGGCTTGGCGAAATAATGCGTGTTTTTGGTCGGCTTGGGTTTGCTTATCGCTCGGGCGTTCTCGAGGGTCTTGCACTGACAAGCCCGATACAATCACCAATAGCTCTTTTAAACAACCGTATTGCTCACCTGCAATCAGCATACGTGCCAAACGAGGGTCTATGGGCATTTTTGCCATCATTTGACCGACTTTGGTGAGTTGATTGGGATGGCGTTTGGATTGACCTTTGCTATTATTATTAGATGTGCTTAGGCTATTTTCAGTTTTTTTAGTGGCAATCGCACCCAATTCTTCTAATAGTTTACGCCCATCATTGACCAGTCGATTGTCGGGTGGCTGGATAAAGTCAAAGTTTTCTACCTCGCCCAGACCCAAGTTTGCCATTTGCAAAATCACCGACGCCAAATTGGTACGCAGAATTTCAGGCTCGGTAAACTCAGGACGGCTGGTAAAGTCTTCTTCTGAATATAAACGGATACACACGCCCGCCGCGACACGACCACAGCGACCTTTTCGTTGATTGGCGGCAGCTTGGCTAATCGCTTCAATCGGCAGGCGTTGTACCCGCGAGCGATAGTCATAGCGTGACATCCGGGCAAATCCCAAATCAATGACGTAGCGGATATTGGGCACGGTCAAGGCGGTTTCAGCAACGTTGGTGGCGATGATAATGCGACGGCCGCCTGTCGGGTGAAAAATCTGCTGCTGCTCGGCAAAACTTTGACGGGCAAATAACGGCAAAATCTGGGTATGACGGGGGGCGTATTGGTTTAAAATATCTGCCAAATCATGAATTTGCGCTTCTGTCGCCGCAAAAATCAAAATATCCGCTTGGTCAGCATGCCCTTTACTGGCAGCGTCTTGGTAGCACTCTTCCACCGCTGCGGTAATCGCTCGCGGCAAGTTATCTTCGACATCATCAAAGCTGTCATCATCCGAACCTGTGACAATCTCCTCCGTCAACGGACGGTAGCGCACTTCCACGGGATAACTGCGACCTTCAACCACAAACACAGGCGCGGGCGTCGCTTTTTTGGTTTTACTATCAACGCTAGAAAAATACTGGCTAAACCTTGCTGTGTCGAGCGTTGCCGAGGTGATAATCACTTTTAAATCGGGACGTTTTGGCAATAGACGCTTGAGATAACCCATGATAAAGTCGATGTTAAGACTGCGCTCGTGGGCTTCATCAATGATAATGGTATCATAGCGGCTCAAAAACTTGTCATGCGCCATTTCGGCAAGCAAAATACCGTCGGTCATCAGTTTGACAATGGAATCGGATGAGCCTTGCTCAGTAAAACGTACTTTAAAGCTGACTGTCTGTCCAAGCGTTTCCCCTAATTCTTCAGCAATGCGATTTGCCACACTACGCGCCGCTAATCGTCTTGGCTGTGTGTGTCCGATTTGCCCTGTTACCCCTCGCCCGGCAAGCATGGCAATCTTAGGTAATTGGGTGGTTTTGCCTGAGCCTGTCTCCCCTGCCACGATGATGACTTGGTGGTCTTGGATGGCTTTGATGAGTCTATCGGCTTGTTGGCTGACGGGCAAGTCTTCGTTGAGATGTATCGTTGGCAGACTGGCGATACGGCTTTGCACTCTTTCTTGCGAGTGTTTGAGTTGTTTTTGATAGCGGTCAAATCTTGACGTATAGTCTTCGCTTTCTTTGTCTTTGATTTGTTTTAATTGTTGGGCAAGGCGTGACAGATAATAGCTGTCTTTTGCCATGACAGGTAAGTTTTGGGTGTCGGTCTGAACGGTTTTTTCGGCTAAAATTTCGGTCATTTGCTTAGGCTAATTATTTTGTAATTATCAAAGTTTTTTGATAAATGGGGAAAAGTTAGGTAAAATCAAGAGCAATTTTAAACTTATACAAAATTAGGATTTTTTTTATTTTTTAAATACTATTTTATTTTAAGGGGAAAACTTTGAAGGTTTTAAGTTTTGTAAATATGAAAGGTGGTGTTGGAAAATCTACTTTAGCAATTAATCTAGCACATTGTCTAGCTGAAAGAAGAAGCAAAAAAGTTTTAGTAATTGATATGGATCCCCAATTTAATGCTACTCAATGCTTAATGGATGCTGAAGAATACATTAATTATAAAAAACTTGATAAAAGTACAATTTCATCTGTTTTTAATGAGCAACAATATTCATTTAGTTCAGTGGATGGAATACAACCAGCAAATAATGAGCAAAAAGAATGCTTCGAATTTGTTAAAATTAATGATAATTTGTACTTATTACCTGGTGACTTGTCATTATATCAGGTTGAAATGTCCCCTGGTGAAGGAAGAGAATTTAGGCTAGAAAATTTCTTAGAAACAATTGACGACGATTTTGATTTTATAATAATAGACACTCCACCTACTCCTTCAATATGGATGTCTAGCTCTTTGATTGCTTCTGATTATTTTATCATTGTCTCTAAACCAGAGCCTTTATCTGTAACTGGCATGAATTTGTTGAATAGTGTAATTGAATATAGAAAGAAAAATTTTAGGTTGAAAGATTTAAAATGTTTAGGTGTAGCCTTAAATTTAGTAGAAGGTGCTACATTGAATCATCAACAAACTATTGAGGAACTTCAAAAATCAGATTGGAGTGAACTCCTTTTCAAAACTCACATACCGAAAAAAACAAAAATCGCGAAAGACCAAATCAACGGTGGTCATATTTTGTCATTAAATGACACCGATTTAAGTTTAAGATTAGTCAAATTAACTGATGAAATTTTAACTAGAATTCAATCACAGGAAAAATCATGAGCAATGTTACCAAGAAAGATATTAATGAGCTATTTAATTTTATGGAAGAGCTTTCTTGGATTATGTCAAGATATAATTCTATTGATATTAAAAACAGGAAAGATGACTTATATAAGTATTTAATAGAAAAAAATGATTTTAGCACTTCATTTGATAATTTAACACGTTATAAACATGAAAACTCAAACAAAAACTACTTAGTCGGTACACTACCAAAATTTTTTCAAGATAGAGAGATTTTTGAAAAGAATTCAGATTTGTCTGACTTTGGTGATTTCCTAGGTATAAGGCTAAAAAATCCAGACAAAAAATCCAGATATGAAATCATTGGGGCTATGTTGTGTGCAATCAGTGAAATGGATGAAAATTCGCTAGATAAGTTGGTAAATGCAATTGATAAAATTATGCATGATGAGAAAATATTAGCAAAAATAAAAAGTGATAAAACTGAAAAATATGATTGGAACAGTGTTATTCGTTCTCTTTCAGGAAATATAATATGAGTAGAGAAATTGACAAAGATTTTGAGCGATTAAATGATTTTATAAAAAACTATTCAATTTCTACATTAGCTCAAAATGATGTATATGTTTCTAATCTAAAAAAGTCACATAAAATTTACTTCTCTTATGCTCATTTAATTTGGGGTATTAATCATCAAAATATATGTGATAAAAATATTGAAAATAGACTACTAGAGAGTTGTTCTGATATCGGTCAGGTAATACTTCTTTTTTCTCATGGGCTATATAAACCTGCTAATCTGATTTTAAGAAGTTCTATTGAGAATTTCATTAAGGCAATTGGGCTATTTGTTGACACTGATATAGTTAATAAAAAACACGTTTATGAAATTTTTGATATTGCAAAACAGTATCCTAATTGCAGTCATCCTAATTTTTTAATTATGTATAATAATTTGAATACGGAATATAGTAATTTATGTTCTTACACTCATACAGCAAATCAACACCATATGATGCATTTATCCGCTTTTAAAAATATTCCGATATTTGACGAACGATATGCAAATGAATTAATTAAAAATACTATTAAAATTGTCAAAACATACATTACAATTCTTGTTTTTTCATTTCGAGATAATATTTTTAAGATTAATCCAAGCTATAGAGATATAGTGCTAACATCGATTTCTGATAGTGATAGACGTTTACTTTATCAAGGTAATATTTAAACTTATAAAATCAACTAATTGGGAAATAATAAAAAATGCCGCACTTAAAAACCGTTGAAGTCATTCACAATCCCAATAATTTACCCATCGATAGAGCCGTCATCTGGCTACACGGACTGGGCGCAAATGGTCACGACTTTGAGCCAGTCGTCCCTGACTTGGGACTCGATGGTAACCACGGCGTGCGGTTTGTATTTCCCCATGCTCCCGCCATTCCTGTAACCATCAACCAAGGTTATGTGATGCCAGCTTGGTATGATATTTTGGAAATGTCGCTTGAGCGCAAAATCGACACCGCACAGATTGAACAATCCGCGGCTTGGATTGGAGAATTAATCGCGCGTGAAGCCGAGCGCGGCGTGTCACCTGAGCATATAGTGATTGCAGGGTTTTCACAAGGTGGCGCCGTCGCTTATCAAACCGCGTTAACCTATGACAAACCATTAGCCGGACTGTTAGCCCTATCGACTTATTTAGCGACCAAAGACAGCATAGTTTTAAGTGATGCCAATAAAAATCTAAACATTGCCATTCATCATGGCACACAAGACCCTGTTGTCCCAGTACAGCTTGCGCAAGAAGCCAAAGCATGGCTTGAGTCAAAAGGTTATCAGCCGCAGTTTTACAGCTATCCGATTGCGCACCAAGTGTGTATGCCGCAACTCAAAATTATCGGTAAATGGCTAAATGATGTGTTGGCCTAACGATGTTTTAGCATAATTTTTTAGCATAAAAAGAGCGTACGTGACAGGGCGTACGAGACTTAGGTACGCTCTTTTGGCAATTAGCCATTCATCTTTGGCAGTCGTTTTAACAAAATAAATAGCCAGTAATTGACCCATCCTAGCAAAACAAAATCCACCAACCACACAGCCATCAACCCCCAATGCGTTTGATAGCCGTATTTTAGTGCAACCATACCACTGCCCCCCAAATATACAAAAGTGAGCATACTTAGCAGCAATAGCGCATATGGGCTTTTGCCTTTGACGATATAAGGCGTTGATAATAGGTAATCATCCGACCATACCCTATTGCGGAGGCTTCCAAACATGAGGTAGCAAATCATCAATGAACTTATCTTTATGCGTCGGCAGCCGTCTAAGCACATCTGCCAAATACGCATAGGGGTCAAGACCATTAAGCCTAGCTGACTGGACAAGCGACATAACATTCGCCGCCCGCTGACCGCTCTCAAGCGACCCTGCGAACAACCAATTCTTACGCCCGAGCGCCCAAGGACGCATCTGATTCTCTGCCCAATTATTATCAATCGGCAAATTGCCATCATCCAAATAACGTGTCAGAGCCTGCCACCTTTTTAAACAATACTCAATTGCCTTGGTAATATCAGCATTCTTAGTTGTACCTAAGCGTTTCTGTTGTAACCACGCATACAGCCTATCCGCAATTGGCTTTGCCTTCTGTTGCCTGATTTGTCTAACGATTTGGGCATCTCTGGGCATTGGGGTTTGGTTTTTCTCAAACCGCTCATCAATCTCACACTCAACGGCATACAGCGATTGAAACAGTTCTAGTGCCTCAATACTAATAAGACTCTGCCCTGTCACATGAAGCTCATGAAACTTACGTCTGGCATGGGCCATACAACCCACTTCAATCACGCCTCGCCCAAATAATGGCTTGTAGCCGTTATAGCCATCGCAAATAAGCTTACCCTTAAAGCCTTTTAAAAACGCATTGGGATGCTCACTACCTCGACCTTGAGCAAAGTCATACACCACCGCCTTGATTGGGCTGTGCTTTGGGGTCACATACGCCCAAACATAGCCTTGCTTTAACTTGCCTTTAGCATCTTTCATCCCATAGCCATTTAATACTTTGACTGGGGTTTCATCCGCATGCACAATTGGCTGAATAAGCATGAGTTTGATTAATCGATTAACTAAAAACCTAAGCTGCACCCCACAGCGTCCGACCCAATCGGCTAAGGTTGAATCGGATAAATATACCCCACTACGCTGATAAATCAGGCTTTGGCGGTATAAAGGCAGATGGTCAGCGTATTTACTGATTAAGATGTGAGCGAGTAACTCAGGGGTGGCAATGCTTTTGTCGATGATTTGAGGCTCGGTTTTGGCTTGCACCAGTTTCTCACGGTGACACTGAGCATTACGGCAGGTGTATTTGGGATAAACATGACGCTCACGGTAGAACTGCTTTGGCTTAAAGCCAAGTTTGTCTTGAACATCTTGACCCATTTGCGTCATTTGACAGCCACACTCACAGGTAATTGACGGTGGCTCATGAATGATGGTGTGAATGTCGAGGTTGTCAGGGATAACGATGCGTTTTTGTCGTCTAGGCTGAGTTGGCTTTTTGGATTGAATGTCTGTGCTATCGTTCTGTGTGTTAATCGGCTTGCTAGCAGGCAGTTTGGCTCGCTCGTCATCGCTAAGATTGGCTAAGAAGTTGTCATGGGCTTGTTCAAGCAAGGCTAGGTCTTCTAGGGCGGTTTCTTGGTTTAAGTGGGTTTGTTTGGGCGTTAAGCCTTCGCTTTTTTGCCTAAACAGCCGATGAATAAGACGTTGCTGTTTGGCAATGGCGTCAATGAGCTCTTGGTTGATGCGAGCAAGCTTAGCTTCGTATTGCTGCCTTTGAGCGTCCATTTGTTGTTGGTATTGCTGTTTGAGTTGCGCTGCTTGCTGTTGGTAATGTTGTTTTTGTGCGTCAAGCTGCTGTTGAAGCCGAGCGTTTTGGGCTAATAAATCAGCATAGCTTGGCGCAATTGGGTCGGATGGGTGGGCGGTGGTCATGGCATGAGTTTGCCATAACCGTTATCGGTTGTCAGCTAACGGGCGGTGATAGTTGAGATTTAGCGGCTTTATGATAAAGGCAGGTTAGGTCAGAGGGGTGAGTATGTCTTTGCCTAGGTTGTGCCAAGGCAAACCACTAATCAGGGCATTGAATTGTTCATGGCTGATGGTGAGTCCTGTGGTTGGGTTAGGTGCACTGTGATGTCGCATGAGGCGTTCGCCAAGTCCGTGAAATTTGCCATCATCCAGTGCTCGGGTGCATAGCCATATGCCCAGGCCGTCATGGATGAGTATTTTTAGCCGGGTGCCTGCTTTGTTGTAAAATAGGTAGGCACAGTTTGGGCGGATGCCTGGGTGGTGCTGTAGGATGAAGGCGAGTAGTTTATTACTGCCACTTCGCATGTCCATGGCAGCGGTGGATAGCCATATTTGTTGGGGGTTGATAAGGGGGTTCATTGTAGCCCCCGCAGTAGTTCGAGTAGGCTGTGTGTGTCGATTTGGTCGATAGTGAGTTTTATGGGCATTGTGTTGTGGCTGGGAATTTGTAGTTCTATACCTGTCAGGACTGATGACCTAGATGTGATGAAATCGGTGATTTGCTCACGGTTTGGTTTTGGCTGTACACTGACAGGGATGAATGTTGGTGTATTGCGGTAAGCGTCATTGTCAATAAGTGCGGGTATTTGGTCGGTTTGGGCTTGTTTGGCTTTTTGTTCTCGTTTCCAGTTGTGCAATAGGTTCTGGTTGATGCCGTTGTCTCTGGCTATGCTGGCAATAGACCGTCCTGAGCTTATCGCTTCTTGGACTAGAAATTCTTTGAATTCGTCACTGTAGGTCTTGCGTCTGGGTTTGTTGGTTGCCATGTTAATGTCCATTTACTGAAAATCATGGACATTATCTCGCTTTAGTTTACGGTGAAATAGGTGGGATGGTCGGGGGCTTACGATAATAGCGCGGGTATCAACCACAAAGCTTGCCAAGCAATCCCGCCGACCATAGCAGGCTTTGCACTTGCCAACCAATGCGTCAATAGCGGTACTGCTAGCAATCGAAACCCCAGCCAAACCCACCATACTATGGTTAAGCGTCGGTGGATGGGATAAATGGGTTTTGGCGCAGATAGTGAGTGCGGGTCTTTTTTTCTCATAACGCTTGTTTTCTCATAACGCTTGTTTTCTCATAACGCTTGTAATGCCTTGGCAATTTTGGCTAGACGTTGACCTTGGGCGATGGCTAATGTTTTTTCGTCTGCGCTCATGATATGGTCATGCTTTGCGCCACTGACATGGCTTGCACCATACGGGCTTCCACCTTGGCTCGTGGTATTGAGCGCAGGCTCACTGTATGAAATTCCCACAATCACCATGCCATGATGCAGTAGCGGCGTCATCATGCTAGTCAAAGTCGTCTCCTGCCCACCGTGCATGGTGCCCGTACTGGTAAATACAGATGCCGGTTTGTTTTGCAAATCCCCCGCGAGCCAAATTGTGACGCTATTATCCCAAAAATACTTCATCGATGCTGCCATATTGCCAAAATGGGTGGGGCTACCTAATGCCAGTCCTACACAGTTTTTTAAGTCATCCATGCTGGCGTACAGGTCACCCTCATCAGGAATACTTGGCGCAACTTTTTCAGTCTCGCTACTGACCTTGGGTACGGTGCGAATACGTGCGGCGATGCCTGTGCCACTGTCTTCAATACCTTGTGCGACCAGATACGCCAAATCTTTGGTTGAGCCATTTTGGCTGTAGTACAACACTAAAATATAAGGTTGACTCATGGTTTTTCTCACATCAATTTTGATAATTGTTACGTCAAGCTAGTTTGGGTGAATAAATTTTGATGAATGAATTTTGATGGTAGGGTCAAGGCAATCTACCAGCCAGATTGCCAATTGCAAAACACCAAAACTGTTCACAGTAATTCAATAAACATTTTTTTTGAATATGATACCATACTGCCATACAATCACTGCTTTTTTCGCCGATTTGATGGTCAAACTTTGAAATTTTTTATCAATAAGAACTACTATGAATGAACTGATTGCCAAACTAAAAAAATTATCCATTTTTAAATATAAATGGGTGCAGTTTTTGATGTACCTTATCAAAAACTTTATCGATGATAATTGTAGCCAAAAAGCTGCGTTACTGACGTATACCACGCTGCTGTCTATTGTGCCGATTTTAACCCTACTGTTCGTGATTCTCTCCACCATTCCGCAGTTAGCAGAAGCGCGTGAGCAGATTCAAAACTTGATATTTAGCAATATTTTGCCCAGTACCGGATTACAGGTCACCAAGTATCTCAACCAATTTACCAGTAATTCATCGAACTTAACCATCATGGGTGTGGGTATTTTATTTTTTACCACCATTTCCACTTTAATGACGATTGAAGCCACATTTAACCAAATTTGGCGGGTTGAAAAAAAAGAGACCAGCTGGCTCAATCTTGTGCGTTACTGGGTGATTATTACCCTGTTACCTATTGTGCTTGCCATCGTCATGATTATCTCAAGTACCGTGCAAAGTTTGAGCTTTTTAAATCAAAAAATTGGCGGTTATGGGATTGACTGGGCGATTTGGGTACAAATCGGCTCGATTGCGATTGTGCTGATGGGGTTGGTGACCATGTATTGGTTTATCCCGCGCTGCCAAGTGCGTTTTAAACATGCGCTGGTTGCCGGTGTTGTGGTTGGGATTATCTTTGAAATCTTAAAACTCACCTTTGGCGCAATTGTCGATAACTTTACCAGTTATAAAGCGGTGTATGGGGCGTTTGCGATTTTGCCGTTGTTCTTACTCTGGATTTATATTTCTTGGAATATTATTCTGCTTGGGGTGCAAATCAGCTACTGTTTGACCATTTTTGAGACCAAAGAAATCTTTCCCCGTCATGCCTTGTTTAGCTTGATGGATATGTTAAACGTGTTATACCGTGAGCATAAAAAAGGTAATGCCGTCACCGAAGCCGGTTTGCGTGATGTGCTAGGTCGCCAAGAGATGCCAAATTGGTACACTTATATTAGCTTTTTACAAGATAACAATCTCATCACCACCAGTGACAAATATGAATATGTGCTCAAACGCTCGCTCGATGATTATAGTTTTTGGGATTTTTATCAAAATATGCCCTATCCTTTGCCGCATGAAAAGGATTTGCGAAAACTTAAAAATAACGCGCCTTGGACTGTGCAATGGATTAATACCTTAGCGCGTGGTGAAGCCATGCTCAAATATAATTTTGATGTGTCGATGGCAAGTATTTTTGATAGTATCGCACCGCGTCAGACCCCAAATGCCGAAGACATCAAGCCAGATACAGGAAAAAAAGATAAAGGTAAAGGCAACAAACTAGCCGGTCAACGTGAAGGTTCAGGGCTATCAGGCGGTCAAGTCAGTGACGTGGTCAATGAAGATAAACGTATCAAGGAAACTGATGCCGAGCAAGCGACTGGCTTTGATGGTACGCTTGATTTTAAAGGTCAAGGTAGCTTATCGAGTCAACCACGTGATTTTAATGCCCTAAATAACGATGAGTTATCGGATGAATTATCACATGAATCATCAGTTGCTAAGCAAGGTCATGATAATCAAAAACACTTGTCAAATGATGAGAGAGATGATAAACGTCCACTAAAAACGCTTGAAGAAAGTAACAGTGAATATGACAGTCATAGCGAAAACAAAGCGACGCCCTCATCCGCACAACATGGCAATGTGGCAGATGAGCATAAATTTGCGATTGATAATTATTTGAATGCCAATAATTTTGACAATATGCGTTGGGATATCAGTAACCTAGATGACACGAGTTTTAGCAATGAAATTACCACCACCCAAACAGCCAAATCAAAAATCCTAGTAGATGATGACAAACCAAAAGGTGATAATACGGCGGTGATGGCTAAAATTCGTCAGATTGTACCGGCTAGTGTACTCGATAGCCCGTATAATCCTTTCAATTTTATCAAATCAAAAATTGCAACTAATGCAAGCAAAAAATCTCCGCGTATCATTACCGAAAAAGATAAACCAGACAGCTAGCTTGGTGAATAAAAAAGGGCAGATTCTGCCCTTTTTTATCGCTTTTTTTATCGATAGCTTAAGCCTGGGTCATCTTTTTACCCAATAACCCTTTGGCGCGCATATTGCGATAGACAACCACAACAATGACGATATTCACTAGCAGTATCAAAAAGTTAAGCCAATTAAACCGATGGCTAAATAACTCATAAACCTCAAGCGGCAAAAACACGCCGTAGCCCAAAACGCTATACCAATACGCCCATATCTTATCTCGATAAAGACCGTAGGTTTCCACAAAACGCAGCAGCGCATAGCCCACAACTATCCAAAAGGCTTTTTGCCAATTTTGGTTGGCGACCCAAGCATAGTGATTCAGTGCCTCTATTTGGTGGTGCAGTGCCATACCCATGATACGATGCAGCGCCTGTGAAACCACCCGCGCAATCCATTGCAATTTATCATGCCCTACAAAAATAATAGCCGCCACCCCTAGCGCTACCAATCCTTTTACCAGCTCATAGATAGCGACCATGATGATGGCGTTCTTGGCATGATGGCTATTAGGGACTGGCAGGGCTATCTGTTTAAACGCCTTTGGCATGATTCATTACCGTATCCAAACTTAAAACACGCTTCAAACAATCTTAAAAATAGACTTGCTCGACTTTCCCTGTCAATTCGCTATTGATAAATGGCGTATTTTTGCCCTGCGACATCATCGATTCTTTAGTTACCGTCCAAGTCAGCCTGGGGTCAACCAGCACCGCCCCGCCCGTTTGATGGTAGCTTGCTTCAATCCCCGCGATTTTGGCAGGGTTGAGTGCGATTTTTTCTACTAACTGCGTTGGGGTCAAAACACCTTCTTTGACCAATTGACAAGCTAGCCCCATAAAAGTATCAAAATTGCTAATACCGGGTTTACACTCCGCAAATGGCGCTTGTTTAGCGGTTTTTGCCAAGGGCTCATGGTGGCTACAAATCGCATCAATCGTGCCATCTTGCAAGCCTTCTTGCAGTGCTTTTTTATCCGTATTGGAACGCAGGGGCGGCAACACATACGCCAAGGCATTAAAACCAATCAACGCATCATCGGTTAAATGTAACTGGTGCATCGCCACATCACAGGTCACCGGCAAGCCCCTTTGTTTCGCCCAGCGAATCAAATCAATCGAGGATTTGGTGGTCAGCTGACCAAAATGTGCCGATACGCCTGTTTCTTCAACAATCAACAGCTGCTTGGATAACGCCACCGTTTCAGCAATCCAAGGAATCCCTGCCAAGCCATGATAAGATGCGATGTAGCCATCATGGGCGACGCCGTTTTTGGATAAACTGGGTTCATCAGGGTAAAAAAATACTTTGATGTCATAAGTCGCTGCATAATCCAGTGCTTGCAGTAGTACGTCATCATTGGCGAATTTGCGACGAGCATTGCTGACCCCGATGATGCCACCTTGCTTCAGCCCAAGCATATTGGCGGGTTTTTCACCTTCAAGACCTGCGGTCATCGCCCCTAGCACATGCAGATAGATGCCACCATCTTGATAAGCCCGCTCTCGCAAGCCTGCTAGTAACGAGCCATTCTCAAGTACTGGGTTGGTATCAGGTGGTATAACGACATGCAAAAAACCGTTTTTTCGAGCCGCGGCGCCTTCTGATTTTAATGTACCATGCGACTGGTGCCCAGGTTCACGCAAACGCGCACATAAATCCACCAGCGGCGGTAATAGCCATTTGCCATCGCTGTCGATAGGGTTAAGCTGCGTGGTATCAAATTGCCAGTTGGCAGGTAAAAGATTTTGAAGCGTCATGGTTTTGCCTACTTTGGTTTTGCCTACTTTGTCATTTTTTTTGCTAAATTTTAAGATGCGCTGCGTGCGGCACGTTGCCCTTGCATGGCCAGTGCCAACACCGCCATACGTACCGCAATGCCGTTATTGACTTGTTTTAAAATCACTGATTGCTCACCATCGGCAACAGTTGATGAGATTTCAACACCGCGATTCATCGGTCCTGGATGCATCACAAGCGCGTCAGGTTTGGCAAGGGCAAGGCGTTCGGTAGTGATGCCATACGCTTTAAAATACTCGGATGTCGATGGCAACAAAGGCGAGCCAATACGCTCATTTTGAATACGTAGACCAATGATGACATCACAGTCAACTACCGCCGCGTCCAAATCGTTATAGACATTGACACCATAACGCTCAATGCCTTTTGGTAATAATGTCTTGGGCGCCACAACGCGAATTTCTTTAACTCCCAAGGTTTTGAGTGCTGCAATGTCTGAACGGGCAACGCGGCTATGCTTGATATCGCCGATAATCGCTACCGTTAATTCCTCAAACGGTCTTGGCGCTTCACGATAAATCGTGAGCATATCGAGCATCGCTTGGGTCGGATGCGCGTGCCAGCCGTCACCACCGTTGATGATGGCAATGTTTGGGGTGACTTCGGTTGCCATAAAATGCGCAGCCCCACTCGATGAATGACGCACCACAAAGATATCCGCTGTCATCGCTTCAAGGTTCCACAGCGTATCCCGTAAGCTTTCGCCTTTTTGGGTGCTGGATTTGGCAATATCGATACTGATGACACTAGCGCCAAGACGTTTGGCAGCCACATCAAAGGTGGTGCGGGTACGGGTAGAGTTTTCAAAAAACAAATTCATCACCGTACAGCCTTCAAGCTCATCACTATTGCGAATGCTGTTGGGGCGACCGGCATTGTCGGTTAAGTAACCATTGGCTTTTTCGATGATGGCCATCAGCTGCGTTTTGGATAACCCTTCTACGCCGATAAAATGCCGCAAATCACCTGCTGCGGTCAGTTCCGGCTTTGCCATCGCCTGATCAAGCTTGCTCTGTAGCGCTTCGTTGGATAAAGTTTGGGTGTTTAAAATATTCATCAGCCACCTAGATTTGTTGTTATTTGTATAAATTTTGCCTATTTTACCGTAAATCGGCTGGAATAAATACGCCAATATTTTGCGATTATCGCTGATAAGACGGCTCAAAAAGTGCTACAATTTGCGGCAAATTGTCTATATTTTTTTTAATTCATGAGGTCTAAATTCACCTTGCTTAATCGTATATGATTGGCTTAGGTTGTTAATTTATAATTTTATAATAAGGTCTACTATGTCAAATCTTGAAACTTATCTTGCCGCTCAAAACGCCCAACCTGCTGTTGCCGACATCATTACCACCATTACCAAAGTCGGCATTCAAATCAGCGACTTGCTCAAACGCGGCGCGCTCGCGGATATTTTGGGCGAAGCGGGTAACCAAAATGTGCAGGGCGAAGAGCAAAAAAAGCTCGATGTCATTGCCAATGATTTGTTGCTAGACGCTTTGAGCAGCAATCCGCATTGCGCGGGCGTGGCTTCTGAAGAATTAGATAACGCCACCCCTGCCAATCAAGATGGCGATGTGTTGGTACTGTTTGACCCGCTTGATGGCTCATCCAATATCGATATTAATATGGCAGTCGGTACAATTTTCTCGATTTTACCCTACAACAACCAAGGTCACCCTGCGACGGATGAGGACTTTTTGCAAAAAGGAACGGCGCAGTTGGCATCGGGTTATATTTTGTATGGCACCTCAACTGTGATGTCAATCACGCTTGGTAACGGTGTGGCCATGTTTAGCCTTGACCCAGACACCAAAGCGTTTGTGCAAATCAAAGACCAAGTGCAAATCAGCGCAGACACCAAAGAGTATGCGATTAATGCCTCTAACTATCGCTATTGGTTGCCACCGATGCAGCGTTATATTGACGAGTTTACGGCGGGTAAAACTGGCGTGCGTGGTAAAGATTTTAATATGCGCTGGGTGGCGGCGATGGTGGGCGATATTCACCGTATTTTGTGCCGTGGGGGGATTTTTAGCTATCCATTTGACACCAAACACCCTGATAAACCGGGTAAACTGCGTCTGATGTATGAAGCCAATCCGATGAGCTTACTCATTGAGCAAGCGGGTGGTATGAGCACCGATGCAGTCAATCGTATTTTGGATATCGAGCCGACCAGTATCCACCAGCGCGTGCCGGTGGTGCTAGGGGCGAAAAACGAAGTTGAATATGTGAAAAAATTACATGAAGAAGTTTAAAGGATTTAGAAAATGTCAATTTTTAAGGTTTTAGATACCCACATTAGTTCATGTGTTTCAAGCTATCCAACTATCCTAGATAATGCAGCTAATGATAGTATTCTTCGTGGTACTGAATTCATGTTATTTTCTCTTTTAAAAATTTTTGATGAAAATGATATTGATTACATTGAGGAGGGCATTGTAGACTCAGGCTACAGAAAAGAAAAGTTAGATTATGGTATTGACGCTATTTATATAACAGCATCTAACGATATTGTTAATTTACCTGAAGAGCTAGATGATTATAACGAAGATACAAAATTCAATATTCATTTATTTCAATTTAAACGAGGAACGGGAGTTGAGCAAGGTGAATTACTGAAATTTCAAAATGGTATAAAGAAAATCTTTATTGATGAAAATTTTAATGAGCCAGATAATCTATATTTTTTTAATAGGTTAATTATTTTTAACGAAATAAAAAACAAAATTTATACAAATTTTCCAACTGACAATATAGCAGTCATCCCCCACGTTGTTTTTGGTGGTCTAAAAGACAACATTATTGATAACCCTCTACTTTCAGAAGTTCTTGATAATATAACAAGGGATTTGAAAAACAATGGTTATAACAATGTTAAAACCAATGTGCTTGGATGTGAAGAATTAATAAACTACTCCACTCAGAGTCGGAAGATTATTGACACTATTGAATATCAAAAAACTTTGAACTATATAACTGATACCGATAATAAGAATAAATTGAATGGCTATATTTGTATTGTAAAAGGTATGCAAATAGCCGAGCTAGTTAGAAAGCACCAGACATCCCTTTTTGAGGCAAATATTAGGGATTATTATAAACGTAATGATTTGAATGGAAGTATAATTGAAACTAGCGCAAGCGATGAATCTAAATATTTTTGGAGCTTCAATAATGGACTTACTATGACCTGTAGTAAGGTTGAGGAATTACCAAATAATAAATATCGCTTGCATGATTTGCAAATTGTTAATGGCTGTCAAACATCCAATTCAATTTATCATGCTCTTAAAAACAAAGAAAGAGTCAAAGAATTAATCGATAAAAAAGCTAGTTCAGACAAAGGTCTAAATCAAAAAGAGCAGGAGGAGTTAGATTCAAAAATAAAGCTTCAGTTTAATGATGATACTAGTCTATTAGTTAAAATAATTGAAACTAATAATGATGATTTAATTTTCAGAATTACAGAAACTACTAATTCCCAGACTCCAATAAAGGCTTTTTCCCTAAAAGCAAATGACAACATACAAAAATTAATTGAACAGTATTTAGGAAGTTTAGATATTTCTTATGAAAGACGTATTAATGAGTTAAGAAATAAAGGAAAAAAGAACATTTATAATATTCAAAAGTTATTTCAACTTTTTTCATCCCAAATTCTAATGATGCCTTCTCAAGTCCGAACTAGACCGAAACGCTTATTCATTTCTAACTATGACAATGTATTTCCTGCACCTGATGTGAAACAGCTTAATTATTCTCTTTACTATATTCCTTTAATGATTGATATTGCGGTGAATAAAGCAGTTAAGAAATTTATGTCTGATGAAAAAACAGATATATATAAAAAAACTTTAATGACGTACGGTAAATTTCATTTAGGTTGCTTTATCTTGTCTTCTATTTTAAAAAATGAATACTCAGAAAAAGGGATAATTAAAAGTGAAAATTTAATACTAGATGAACTAAAAACTAACTTAGATTTTCATTTTCAAGATGCTTTAGAAAACTTCGAAAAAGTTGTAAAAGCTGGTTATGGTAATAGAAGAGAATCTATTTCGAGTGCTGTAAGGAAAACTGAGTTAGATACCCGTATAAAAAAATTCGTTAAAAATAGGAAGTAATATAAAAAATGAATGTTTTCATATCTTCCAAAGACAACCCAACCATCAAAACTGCTCATGCCCTTCTCACTGGGTCGCGCCAGCGTAAAAAACTGGGCAAAACCGTGATTGAAGGCACGCATTTGCTTGAAGCGTACCTAAACGCTAATCTCACGCCCGAAACCGTGATTGTCAGTGAAAGTGGTTTGCACAATGACGAAATCAATGCCTTATTAAACCGACTTGAAAATGTTAAAACGTTAACGATTAGCGATAATCTGTATAAAGAGATTCGCACGCTGGGCGAGAGCCTGCCCATCATGGCGATGATTGATATGCCGCATTTAGACTTTAATCAGCCCATCACCAGCGATTGCTTAATCATCAATGGTGTCCAAGACAATGGCAATCTAGGCACACTGTTACGCACCGCCTCAGCGGTGGGAATTAAAACCATTGTCTGTACGATGGGCACCGCATCGGCGTGGTCGCCCAAAACCTTGCGAGCGGGCATGGGGGCAAATTTTAGTTTAACGATTTTTGAAGGCATCAGCGTAGATGAGATTTTGATGAAGGTCAAAGTGCCGATGTTTGCCACAAGCTCACATACCGATCATATTATTTATCAAACCGATTTGAGACAACCGTTAGCCTTGATTATGGGGCATGAAGGACAAGGCGTCGATGAGAGGTTACTTAGTCAATCTGCCCCGATTGCCCTACCGCAGCCCAATGGTCAAGAAAGCCTAAACGTGGCGATAGCAGGGTCACTGTGTCTGTATGAAATGTTACGGCAAAGACGCTACGCATGATTGCCATAAATAATTGCCATAAATGCCATCAATGAATGAGTGTGACATAAATGACTAGGCAGCCTGTGTTTAGTCTTTTTTGTCGTCACTATCGCTTGGTATTAGCCGCCTGGTATCACCGCTTTAGCGACGGCTACCGTGCCTTTGACCACCCCTTTGGTGGTCTTATAGGCAACTTTAACAGGGACAGTGACAATTTTATGCACACACCCTTGTAAGATAACAGCGGTGGTCAGCAAAAAAAGCAGGGTGGTTAGTTTTTTCATTCGTTACCTTTAATTGACTTTAAGATTGACTTTAAGAACGATAATCAGCATTGATTTTGACATACTCGTATGATAAATCACAGGTATAAACGGTATCACTCGCCTGTCCGCGACCCAATTCAATGTGAATGGTAATTTCAGGACGCTTCATCACCTCGCTACCACGCGCCTCGGTATAGTCTTGTGCCAAGCCGCCGCGCTCGCAGATACGCACATCATCGAGTGATACCGCCACTTTTGACTGGTCGAGCATCACGCCCGCTTTGCCTACCGCTGCCAAAATACGCCCCCAATTTGGGTCACTGGCAAAAAATGCGGTTTTTACCAGCGGTGAATGCGCCACTTCATAGGCGATTTTGGCACATTCTTCAGAGGTTTCACCGCCTGTCACTTTGACCGTCATAAATTTGGTTGCCCCTTCACCATCGCGTACAATCAATTGAGCGATTCGAATCATCACATTTTTAATTGCCTGATAAATCGCTTGATAATGCGGGTGATTTTCGCTGTCAATCATCTCCCCAACTTGTCCTGTGGCAATCAACGTACAACAGTCATTGGTCGAGGTGTCGCCATCCACCGTGATGCGGTTAAATGACTGATTCACCGTATCGGTCAAGATATTTTGTAGCAACGATTTTTCAATGTTGGCATCGGTCGCCACAAAGCCAAGCATGGTCGCCATATTGGGGCGAATCATGCCCGCGCCTTTTGAGATACCTGTCACCGTGTAAGTTGTACCATCAATTTCCACGATTTCGCTATGTCCTTTTGGGGTGGTATCGGTGGTCATGATGCTATGGGCGGCGCCAAGCCAATTATCGTCGCTTAAATTGGCTAAGGCGCTGTCTAACCCGGCGATGATTTTATCCGCCGGCAAGGTTTCCCCAATCACCCCGGTGGAATAAGGCAATACTTGCTCGGCCGCGACACCGGTTTTTTCTGCCAATGCCACACACGTTGTTTTGGCACGCTGTTTACCGTCTTCACCTGTGGCAGCGTTGGCGTTGCCTGTGTTGACAATCAAATAACGGGGACTGTCTTTGGCGATAAATTCTCGCAGCAACTGCACAGGCGCGGCACAAAATTGGTTTTGCGTGGTGACAACCGCGGTATTTGCGCCCGCTATGATGTCAAAAACCGTTAAGTCTTTGCGCCCTGCATAGCGCACGTGGGCTTCGGTGATGCCAATTTTTATCCCTTTCACTGGGTTTAATTTTACAAGTTCGACATTGCCAACTGGCATGAGAGCGCTCCTTACTGTTGTTTAATTGTTTAATTGTTTAATTGTTTAATCCAAAAAATCTGCCCAAATCGGGGCATGGTCGCTGGGTTTTTCCATGGCACGCAAATCATAGCTGACGCCTGCACCGTTGAGCTTATCCGCCAAATCAGGCGTCATCAAGATATGGTCAATGCGCAGCCCTCGCTTTGGCTCATCGTCAAATCCCTTGCTGCGATAATCAAACCAACTTAGCGCTTGACCGTCGGCATATAACGCCCGATAAGTATCATGCAAATCTGTCGCAAGCAGGGCTTGGTACCACTCTCGCTCCTCTGGCAAAAACGAGCACGTGCCATTTTTTAGCCAACGTTTAACACTATCCTCGCTAATGCCAATATCAAAATCAAGCGGCGCAATATTCATGTCCCCCATCAAAATCATACTGCGATTTTCTGCTTTAAGCTGCAAAATATAAGCCGTTAAATCAGCATAGAATTTGCGCTTCATCGGAAACTTGGTTTCATGCTTGCGATTTTCGCCTTGCGGGAAATAGCCATTAAGCACATCAATATATTTGCCATTAAAATCATAGCGTGCATGGATAAATCGTCGCTGCGCATCGTCGCTGTCGGTTGGAAAGCCTTTTTGTACAAAAATAGGTTTTTGTCGTGATAATAACGCCACACCATAATGAGATTTTTGCCCAAAAAACTCGACATGATAGCCCAATTGCTGCACGCTTTGTAGCGGAAATGCGTCATCATGTACTTTGGTTTCTTGTAGCCCAATGACATCGGGTGCGATGATATCGCGAATGGCTTCAAGCTGGTGTGGACGCGCCCGCAATCCATTGATATTAAAACTGACAAAACGCGGCATGTGTTTTCCCCAAATTGATAAATGTGTCTTGGTATTGATAACTGTGGCTTTGTTAAGCGTTAAATGCCGACTATATTAGCGGATATTGCCCGCAAGCTCAATTTGAAAGCAAATTGGGTCTGCAACCCTGAGGTTATGCATGACGAACCCGCAAATAGCAGGTGAAGTTTAAAAAAATTTTGGTATAATCAAAAAACCTTGCACTTTAATCACTGCCAACTTTGCAAAATATTTTTTTCAATTTTTTCTGGCGACGTGCTGACCCTAGACTTAAAAAGACAATATAATGGCTCGAGTTTCTTCTATTACCCGTGTTTTAAAAATCATCGAAGCCGTGTCTGCGGCACAGCGTCCTTTATCGCCACTGGATTTGTCTGAGATTTTGGATATTCCAAAACCGACCATGCACCGACTGATACAGCAGCTGCAAGAGGAAGGCTTTGTGCGGGTCGATATCAATGGTACTATTGTGCCTGCGTCGCGTACGCGGCACATGGCGATTCATCTATGGCAAAGTCAGCAAGTAGCAATTCAGCGGTTTGCGATTTTGCAAAGACTGGTTGATAAAATCGGTGAAACCTGTGGCATGGCGGTACCTTATTACGTCAACATGGTCTATACCGACCGCGTACCTTGTCCTTCTGCCCTACAAGTGTATATGCCCACTGATTCGCAAGCACCCATTTGGTGTACGGCGGCTGGTAAAATCTACCTAAGTACGCTCACAAAAGATGATAGGGTGACGCTACTAAAAAATTTATCGTTAACCGCTATCACCCCTGCCACGATTACCGATAGGGATGCGCTCAATCAAAGCCTTGAACAGGTAGCTAAGCTGCGCTATGCAATTTCTGATGAAGAATATATTGCCCAAGCGGTCTCAATTGCTGTGGCAATCAATGATACCCAAGGTCGTTATATCGGCTCACTGTACACAACCGCACCTAAAACGCGCAAATCTCTCGAGGACTTGATTGGGTTTGTACCTGATATGCAAAAAGCTGCCGATGATATTCGTGATGCGTTTTTTGGGGAGATTTAAATGTTATCCTTGGAATTTCTGACAAGGTAAAGTTAAAACGCCCAAAGCACTTTTACTCATAAATTGTATATAGCATGGTGGGGCTTAGTTATTTGATGGCTCATCCATGTGGCAACAAACCCAAATGTTGTAAGCCTTGATAGATGCCATCTTCCCACGCAGCTGGACATACATAGTCAGCCGCCGCTTTCACATCGGCATGGGCATTCCCCATCGCCACGCCAAAGCCGACTGTCTGTAACATTTCGATATCATTCACCCCATCGCCGAATGCCATGGCATCTTCAAAATCCAGCCCCAGTTTATTGAGCGCCTGCGCAATACCGCGTGCCTTCGAGCCTGTCGCATCTAGAATATCGATACCGTTTTTATGCCAGCGCATGATTTTTAAAGTCGAGGGAAATTCAAAATTTACCTGCGTGTTGTCAGGATGAAATGCCACGACTTGATAAATAGGTATCGACAAATCAATGTCATCATGACGGGCAGTACGGTAAGCTATTTTAAGTGAATTTAAAGCTTCTGACAGCGCCTCATCTTCCGCTAACGCGATAATTTCCGCATCGGTCATGTAGGCATAGGATAAATTGTTTGATTCGACATAATCGGTAATCAGTTTAATTTGCGCAGGCGTCATCGGATAATGCGCTAACAATTCCCCTTGGTGATGACTGCATTGACCGTTGATGGTGACAAGCACATCGATACCCACGGTCTCAATGAGCTCATACACCGCTTTGGGAAACACCGCACGACCCCGACCGGTGGCGATAGCAACCATAATGCCTTGCTGCTTTAATTGTTTAAGTGCCTCAATCGCGGATTGTGGCACCCTTTCTTGATGCTTGATGTACAACGTGTCATCAATATCAAAAAAGACAATTTTTGGTTTTTTGGGGCGTACTGTTGGCTTAGACATAATAACACTAATGCGATAAATTGGGATTGACGCTAATTCTACCCTATTTTTGGGTTAACTTTTTAAATTAACGAGCAGAAAAAAGCCAGAAAAAAATCCTAGCTTTTTGCTAAATGCCAAAACTTATTGCAAAACGTTCGCATCATAATGCGCCATAATGCTTGAGAAATCTTTATCCCCATGCTGCTCACTATGTTTGGTGTAAAGCGCCGTGGCTTGGTCTGCCATTGGCGTCACCACCTTGGTATCATTGGCCGTTTGTTTGGCAAGGTTCATGTCTTTGAGCATAAGTTTACTCATAAATCCACCCGTGTAACCACGGCTTGATGGCATGGCATCACCAACATCGGGATGCGGATTACACACTTCCAGCGCCCAGTTACGACCGGTGCTGGCTGACAAAATACTGGCTAAGACTTTTGGGTCTAAGCCGTTTTTGGCGCCCAAATTCATGGCTTCTGCTGTCCCTGTCATAATCACGCCAAGCAGCATGTTATTACAGATTTTGGCGACTTGACCTGCACCGACCTCGCCCGCGTGAAAGATATTTTTTCCCATCGCCTCTAAAACGGGTTTGACCTGCTCAAATTGCTCAGCTTGCCCGCCCACGATAAAGCTGAGTGTCCCTGCTGCTGCCCCTGCGGTACCGCCTGATACGGGCGCATCCATAAAACCAATACCTTTCTCCGCCGCGACTTGGGCAACTTCACGCGCATCACTCGCGGCAATGGTGCTACTATCGACCAGCAGGGTATCTTTACCCACCACATCGAGCAAGCCTTGATTACCGTCTTTACCCAGATACACCTCTTTGACATGTTGACCTGCAGGTAACATGGTGATGACCATATCCACCTCTTTGCTTGCGTCCACAGGTGAAATCGCCACGTTTGCCCCTTGTTGGGCAAGGTCGTCTAGTACGGCGGTGTTTAGGTCAAATACGTTTAAGGCAAAGCCATTTTTGATGAGATTTTCTGCCATCGGTTTGCCCATGTTACCAAACCCGATAAAGGCAATTTTTTTAATGGCTGTTTGTTGATGATTTGGCATATACAATCCTTGTATGTTGTGGTGTTTGTAAACTTTATACAGCACGTTTGGCTAATTTTGCTGAGAGTGAATCGCTACCCAACCAAGCCTCAAAGGGATGTTCGCTATTGGGAAAAGCTGATGCAAGATGTGACTGGATATAGCCGGCATCGCATTCATCAAGGGTTTTACTCCATTTTGGCGATTTGTCTTTATCAATCAGTAACGCGCGTACACCCTCACGAAAATCGGGGTAATTGACACAATGTAGCGACGCATTCATCTCCATATATAGCACTTGCTCAAGCGATAATTTGCTGGCACGTTTAAACATCTCAGCCGTTAATGCTGCGCTGACAGGACAACCGTGCTGATAAGTTTCGACCGCTTTGGTAAGCCATTTATCCGTTTCGCCGTTGACTTTGGTGAAGTTGTCATCGCGCAACGCTGCATCTATATCATGCACTGAGCCTTTGTTTACTAGCGCTTGGATGGTATTAAAATGCATCATCAAATGACTGTCTGCTAAGTGCTCAGTATGATGAATTTTGGCTAAGGCTTGGCTTGCGATATCATGTAAATTGTTGTCAGCTTGCCAATTGGCTTGTTTTAGCGCGTCAAGCACTTTGTCGTATTCGCTGCTTGCCACCGCATACTCAGCAAGGCTAGAGAAAATCGCATCGTTGGCGTTACAGTTCGCCCCTGTCAAGCCCAAAAACAGCCCAATTTTGGCAGGCATACGCGCCAAAAACCACGAACCTGTGGCATCAGGGTATAAGCCGATGGTAATTTCTGGCATGGCAAAACGGGTGGTTTCGGTGACGATACGATGGCTACACATCGCCATCAAGCCCATGCCACCGCCCATGACAATACCATTACCCCACAAGACAATCGGTTTTGGGTAAAAGTGCATTTGCCGGTATAGGCTGTATTCGTTTTCGAAGAATTCAACCCCGTACGGATTGGGCTGCTGCATAGGCACTTGGGGCGGCGTGTCAATCATGCTGTCATACAGTTTGCGGATATTGCCCCCTGCACAGAACGCTTTTTCGCCACTACCCTTTAGCAAAATGGCGACGATGCTGTCATCAGTTGCCCACTTGGTGAGCTGATTTGCCATCAGTTTGCACATATCGACACTTAGGGCGTTTAGGGCTTTCGGGTCGTTCAATGTCATCGTGCCGATGTGATGACCGCAGCGTGTGGCTATCGTTTCAAATATTACAGGTTGTTGATTTTCCTCGCTCATTTTTATTTTCCTATTATAGTCCGATATGTACTAAGCATTTATTTGGGTTATTTTCAACAATTTGACAAAACTCAACTAATTGATAAAGTTGCGTTAAAACAGTGGATTTATCAAAAGTTTGAGTTTGGTTAAAACGGTTTAAATCAAATGTTTGGTTTGCATTTTCAAAAAGTACAATCCAAGCCAAAATTAACTTTTTAAAACTAGTGATTTGATTTGGATAAAGCGTATTCACACCTTCAAAATCTAATCCTTGATAAACCACGTCTTTATCATCAACACTAAAGTTAACCCATGCTAAACTATCGGCTAAATATCTAAGTAATTTATCATCAATATAAGTGTAATGATTTTTTATTAATAATTTATTTTCCCATTCTTCATTTAATGGGTGCTCATATGCAAAAACTAAATTGGTAATATCGGTTATGAAGAATAGTTGAATTTCACTCATAAATAGTTTTTGTTTATTTCCACTCTGGCGAGCGTTTTTCAAGAAACGCATTGACGCCTTCTTGTTGGTTGTCGCCATCAAACAGCTTAATAAATAACTCACGTTCCTTTATCCAGTTAAAACTTGGTGGTTGATAACGTGCCGACATAATCAAGGTTTTACTCGACGCAATCGCATCGGGGGATTGCTTCGCCACTTTTTGAGCCAATTCTAAAGCCGTTTCTAACCCTTTGCCACTTTCCACGACTTCTTCCACCAAACCAATTTGCAGCGCCTTATCTGCCTTGATACGCTCACCGCATAAAATCATCCGTTTTGCCCAGCCTTCACCCACCAGCCACGGCAAGTTTTGCGTACCGCCTGCACACGGCAACAAGCCAACCGATAGCTCTGGCAGTGCCATTTGGGCATGGCTCTCAGCAATGCGGATATCACAGGCAAGCGCACACTCAAGACCGCCACCCATCGCATAGCCGTTGATACAGGCAATCGACACGCCACGAAAATTGGACAAGGCTTCAAACGCTTCACCAAACGCCATTGCCATCTCCGCGGCTTGTCCTTTATCCCCACTGGCAAAGCTGTTTAAATCCGCCCCTGCGGAAAAAAACTTTTCGCCATCGCCATGCACCACCAAAGCGGTGACTTGCTTGTTGGCATTTAAGTCGCTAATGAGCTGCTTTAAACTGGCTAAACTTTCTTTTGTCCAAGTGTGGGCAGGCGGATTGTTGAGGGTCAAAATAGCAATATGGTCTTGGATTTTTAGGTTTAAATTGGTGTAATTTGACATGGTAAATCCCTTTTAAAATGCCTTTAAATTCATTGCAATCTTGGTAGCGCACCATCTTCCATCATTTTGCGAGACACAATCATCCGCATCACTTCATTGGTGCCTTCTAGGATTTGATGCACGCGTAAATCGCGCACATGACGCTCTAGCGGATATTCTTGTAGATAGCCATAGCCCCCGTGTAGCTGCAGCGCTTGGTTGGCGATATCAAAACTCAAATCCGTGGCAAGGCGTTTTGCCATCGCACAATACGCCGTGGCAGCGGGCGATTTGCTATCTAAATGATACGCCGCCAATCGCACCATCTGCCGCGCCGCCACCAAATGGGTGAGCATATCGGCAAGTTTAAACTGCACGTTTTGGAATTGGTCAAGGGTTTTGCCAAACTGGCTACGCTCCTGTACATACTGCACGGCGCGGTCAAGGGCAGCTTGAGCCGTACCCACCGCACAAGTGGCGATATTGATACGCCCGCCGTCCAAGCCTTTCATGGCAAAGCTAAAGCCCTGTCCTTCTTCACCGAGTAGATTTTCGGCAGGGACTTTGACATCGGTAAAATGCACCGCCGCGGTCGGTTGGTTTTTCCAGCCCATTTTATGTTCATTTTTGCCGTAGCTGATGCCATCGCTGTTGGCATCGATGATAAAGGCAGACACGCCTTTTGCCCCATTGTCGGAGGTGCGCGCCATCACCACGAGCACATCGGTCGCCCCTGCCCCAGAGATAAACATTTTTTGCCCAGTAATGTGGTAATAGTCGCCTTGTTTGACCGCTTTGGTTTTTAATGAACCGGCATCTGAGCCAGCATTCGGCTCTGTCAAACAGTAGCTACCCAATTTTTCGCCCGCTAATAATTCAGGCAAGTATTTTTCGGCAACCTCGGCTTTGGCAAACTCGCCAATCATCCAAGCGACCATGTTGTGAATGGTCATGAATGCGGCAGTTGACGTATCGCCATACGCCAGTTTTTCAAAGATAATCGCCGCATCAAGGCGCGGCAAGCCCAGTCCACCAAAATCAGGGTTGGTGTAAAGCCCCATAAAGCCCAGTTCACCTGCGGCTTTGAACACCTCTTTGGGAAAATAGCCTGTGGCATCCCATTCGGCAGCGTTGGGGGCAAGCGATTTGGCGGAAAATTGGGCAGCCAAATCGGCAAAGGCTTGTTGGTCTTCGGTAAGGGAAAAATTCATATCGTGACCCTAATTTTAAATTTTGTTGAAAACATTTGGTTAAAAACAAAGGCGTAATGGATACGCCTTTTATGCCATTAAAAATTATATTATTTTAGTGAAATCGTGGTATTAACGCCTTTACTGGCTTCATCATCAAACCAACGCGCGGTGACGGTTTTGGTTTGGGTGTAGAATTGTACCGCTTGTTTGCCATACGGTCCTAAATCACCCAATTTACTGGCGCGAGAACCGGTGAATGAGAACATCGGTAGTGGCACAGGAATGGGTAAATTAATACCGACTTGACCCACATCGATGTCTTGTTGGAATTTATGGGCTGCTGCACCTGACTGGGTAAAGATAGCCGTGCCGTTACCGTTTGGATTGGCATTGATGATGGCAATCGCTTCATCTAGGCTATCGGCGTACATGATATCAAGCACCGGTCCAAAGATTTCTTCCTTATAGCACGTCATATCGGTGGTGACGTTATCTAAAATAGTCGGTCCGACAAAATTACCGTTTTCAAACCCTTCCACCTTGATACCACGACCATCTAGCAGGACTTGTGCGCCTTCATCTGCGCCCGCTTGGATTAAGCGCTCAACACGCGCTTTGGCCGCTTTTGAAATCACAGGTCCTAAATCTTTGTCATCTTTACCGGCTGCCACCACCAATTTTTTGGCACGTTCAACAATGTCACCCACCCAGTTTTTGGCTTCACCGACTAGAATCACCACGGATAACGCCATACAGCGCTGACCTGCTGCCCCAAATGCGGCGCCCGCCAGTTGGTTAAGACATTGTTCTTTATTGGCATCGGGTAAGATGACTGCGTGGTTTTTAGCCCCCATCATACATTGCACGCGTTTGCCTGCTTGGCTTGCACGGTTATAGACGTGGGTGCCGACGGCAGTAGACCCCACAAACGAAATGGCTTTGATATCTGGATGGTCACAAATGGCATCAACGGTATCTTTGCCGCCATGCACCACGTTTAATACGCCTTTTGGAATGCCCGCCTCTAACGCCAATTCTACCAATCGCATGGTGACCATCGGGTTTTGTTCAGACGGTTTTAATACGAAGGTGTTACCGGTGGCGATTGCCATTGGGAACATCCAAAGTGGAATCATGGCGGGGAAGTTAAACGGGGTGATACCCGCACAAACGCCAAGTGGTTGCTGGATATTATACATATCAACGCCGGTGGCGACGTTTTCGATAAACGCGCCTTGCTGCAGGTTGCCAATGCCTGAGGCGTGTTCGACGACTTCAAGACCACGGAACACATCGCCTTTGGCATCGGCTAGGGTTTTGCCTTGTTCTTCGGTGAGCATGGCGGCAAGCTCGTCCATGTTGTCACGAATCAGTTGTTGGTATTTTAAGAAGATACGCGAGCGAGTGTTAATCGGGGTTTTTCGCCAGGTTTTGAATGCTTCTGCCGCCGCCGCGACAGCTTGGTTGATTTCATCGCTGGTAGTTTGGGGTACTTTGGCAATCACTTCTTGGGTAGCTGGGTTGGTCAGTTCAATCCACTCACTAGTGGTTGATTCGACAAATTCGCCGTTGATGAGTTGTTTTACAGTTTGGGTAGTCATCGTAACAATCCTTGTTTTTACCGTGTTGGGTGTATAGCGTTTGATAGCGTTAACGCGTTGCAAAACAGTGTGAATGAGTTAGGGGGTACTGTCAATAATACTTAATTACTTAAGTATTTTTTCTGGCGTAGTTTTGCTAGAGTGGTTTTGCTGGGCGGCTGCCATTGGGTTAATGACAATAATCTTTGAGGCTAGCTCACCTTTGCTGCGGGCGCCCAGTTTTTTCATTAAGTTGGCTTTATGTACCTCAATGGTTCTGGGGGATAAACCAAGTGACTTACCAATCTCTTTACAGGTATAGCCATTGACCATATACTGCGCAATTTGGGCTTCACGTGCGGTGAGCTGCGATTCGGACGATACTTGCGGTTTTTTTTCAAAATGCCAAATTGCCAGTTTGAAGGGGTCATCTGGGGTTAAGGTGCGTCCGTGGGTGGTTGCCCAAAATATCTCCCCTGTTTTGTGACGCATAAAGCGCTCATCGCAGTAATACATATTGGTCTGTAATCCCAAACCTGTTAAGGCTTCTTTGCCAATTTTTTCAAAATCTTCGACACTGGGAAACAATTTTTGCATCGATTGATTGAGTAGCTCATCGTGCGCATAACCGAACAAATTGGCAAAGGCATCGTTGAGTGCTTTGATACGCCGATAACTTAATACCACTATCGGCGTGGGCGCGTGCCTAAAAGCCAGTAAGGCATAATTTTCCATGACCATCATCCCTGATTTTTAAGCCCTGACAACTTATTGCCTGACAACTTATTGATTGCCATTAATAATCCGCCATCGCTTGTCTGACCGCCTCAATCGCGGTTGGGTCATCCAGCGTACTCATGTCGCCTGTTTCTTTGCCTTCCGCCAGTGCCTTGATAGAGCGGCGTAAGATTTTGCCTGAGCGGGTTTTGGGTAAAGCTTTGGGAAAATAAATAGCCGCAGGTTTAGCCAAGGCGCCCAACTGTCTTGCGACTTCACCCACGATTTGCTGCTCAATGCGGAAACGGTTTTCGGTTTCTGCTACTAAGTCATGATTTTTTAGAATGCAAAAGGCAATGGGTAGTTCACCTTTAAGCTCGTCATGGATGCCAACAACCGCTGATTCGGCGACTTCGGGGTGATGACCGATGGCTTCCTCGATTTCCTTGGTACCCAAACGGTGACCTGCCACATTAACGCTGTTTATATTTCGAATTTTTAACGATTAGTATTTCTTATGGTGATAATAGTTTGTGCTAACATAATTGTCCTGTTACACTTTTTAGACTAAAGCAAATAAGGGAAAAGTTATGAGCCAGACCAACGCCAACCCAGCTGAAAATGAAAAAAGCCTTGTATCGCCTCACGTTTTAAGCTTAAACCCTTTAAACTCGCATCCGTCAAATACGGCACTTGTTGAGCTTATCGACAATGATAAAGACTCTCCTTTGCTAGCGGACACCCAGTTACTTAGCCGTGTGCTGATAACGGTCGTTGAGCAGCAAACCTCAGAACCGGTCAAACAAACCATTAATAAGCTGTTAAATGGCGAAGACCCCCAGCAGACTATTCAAGCCATTTTGCCAACGCTCAACCATCAACAGCGCAAGAACCTCATTCGGGCTTGTGGCTTATTTGCGCAAGTATTTAACATCGCCGAAGACATGCACCATGAGCGTCGCCGCCTTGCCCACGAACAAGACGAATCTGCCTCAAAAAGTAGTTTTGCCCATGTGATTGATGAATTAAAAGCCCAAGGGATTGACAGCGATGAGTTGCAAGCACAGCTTGATGATACCTATATCAGTGCGGTATTGACCGCGCATCCGACCGAAGTGCAGCGTCAAACGATTTTATCACTGCGCCGTCAAATCCGTGCCTTACTTGAGCAATACCACACCGCGATTGGCTACCAACGTCATCGTATCGAGCAGCAACTAGAAGCCACGTTATTGTCGCAGTGGCAAACCAATGAAACCCGCCATTTTAAAATTACTGTCAAAGATGAAATCGACAATGGCATTGCCTATTTTGATTTAAGTTTTTTTGAAGCCTTGCCAAATTTATATCGCAAATTAGATTATCAGTTAAAAGAGCGTTTCCCCGATACTGACATGCCAAACTTACTTAATATCGGTGGTTGGATTGGTGGCGACCGTGACGGCAATCCATTCGTGTCAGCCGATACCCTTCGCTATGCGTTCAAACGCCAAGCGGCAACGGTGTTTTACTTTTATCGTGACCAACTGGGCAAGCTATACCAAGAGTTGCCGCTGTCTATCCGCCATGTCAAAGTGAGTGATGCGGTGCTGGCATTGTCCGAGCAATCCAAAGAAGATAATATCTCTAGAGAAGAAGAGCCTTATCGCCGCGCCATCGGGTTTATCTCGTCACGTTTAGTCGCTACCTCGCATACGTTTGATTTATCTTACGGTTGTCGCTTTGGGCTTAGTGAGCCCTACGCTGATTGTGACGAGTTTTTAGATGATTTGTATGTCGTTTATCAGTCATTGGTGGATAATGGCAGTGAGTTACTGGCTAACGAACGACTCACCGATATCATCCGCGCGGTGGAAGTATTTGGTTTTTATTTGATGCCATTGGACTTGCGCCAGTTTTCAGGGATTCATGCCGAAACGGTCCATGATTTGTTCAAACATGCCGATTTAGAAGATTATCTTTCTTTGTCTGAATCCGCACGTCAACGTGTGCTTCTGCGTGAATTGGCAACTGCGCGCCCTTTATACAACCCCTATATCACTTATGAGCCACAAACCCAGCGTGAGCTAGAGATTTTTCAAGCCGCAGCCGATATCAAAAATCGCTTTGGTGACAAAGCGATTACCCAAAGCATTATCTCTAATGCCGAACAAGTAAGTGATTTGTTGGCATTGGCGCTATTATTGAAAGAATCAGGGCTATTATTGGTCAAAGACGGCGTACCCATGAGCCGTATCAACATCGTACCTTTGTTTGAAACCATTGAAGCGCTGCAAAACAGTACCCGCATCATGAGTGAGTTACTGGATAAACCTTGGTATAAATCGGTGCTAGCCAGTCGTGACAATCTGCAAGAGATTATGCTCGGTTATTCAGATAGTAATAAAGATGGCGGTTATGTCACCAGTCAATGGTCGCTATACCAAGCTGAAATTCAGCTGGTGGAAATGGCAGAAAAATATGGCATTCAGCTGCGTCTGTTCCACGGTCGTGGTGGTAGCGTCGGTCGTGGTGGTGGTCCATCATTTGAAGCGATTTTGGCACAACCCGAAGGCTCAGTGGATGGTCAAATCCGCATTACCGAGCAAGGGGAAGTTATTACCGCAAAATATGCCGATGCGGGCAACGCGGAACGCAACCTTGAGACGCTGATTGCCGCAACGCTCAAAGCGAGCCTATTGCCAAGCCATAGCGAAAGCCCTGATAGCGACCTAATGAATCAATTATCGCATGAAGCCTTTAATTGCTACCGCGCGCTTATCACTCAGCCGTATTTTATTGATTATTTCTTGCAGACAAGTTTGGTTAAAGAAATTGCCAGTTTAAATATTGGCTCACGTCCTGCTAGCCGCAAGTCTTTGGCGCGTATTCAAGATTTGCGCGCGATTCCTTGGGTATTTTCTTGGATGCAAAATCGCTTGATGCTGCCAGCGTGGTATGGCTTTGGCACCGCAGTCGAAAAACTGATTGCAGATAACCCAGACAACTTAGCAAAACTGCAACACAACGCCCAACACAGCGCCTTTATGCAAGCCATGTTATCAAATATGGCACAGGTCATGGCAAAAACCGATATCGAAATCGCCCAAGCCTATGTTGAGCTTGCCAGCGATGCCACTGAAGCCAACGCTATTTTTGCACTTATTACTGCAGAATATCACCGCAGCCTTAAAGCCTTGCTGACACTGACTAATAAAGAGACGCTACTGGATGACAACCGTACATTGGCACGCTCACTTGCGCTACGCTTGCCGTATTTGAATGCGTTGAACTGGTTGCAAGTGGCATTATTAAAACAACTTCGCGAAGCGACGACTGATGAAGCGACTAGCGATAATGAAGCGTCTTATACTGCAGTGCTTAACTTGGTTCATTTAACTATCAATGGTATTGCCCAAGGCTTAAGAAATACCGGTTAGTAAGCGTTCAAAACAGCCTTAAATTACTTATTTTAAAAAATCGCTGGTTGTGTACTGGCGATTTTTTTATTGACGTTTTTTGATTGATGATAATTAACCCAAATAAAGCTTATCAAAATCCAACTCTATGCGCATGATTGCCGTTTCCCATGCCAATTCGGTGGGTGGCAATGCGTACAATGTCTGTGCAATTACTTTTAGCGTAAGCCCAATGTCCCATAGGTTATCTTGCAACGTTACACTGATATGGTCAGGATTTACTGTTAACACTAACATAGCACGCCCTTTTGTCATTTTGATTCATTATAACTGGGTTGTGATTAAATAGCTTGATTGTCATTAAAATGCGCTCGTCTAACCGGTGGATTTGATTTTATAAAAAAAACCCTTATCTAATAACCATATAAATAAGGGGATAGCCATGTCAGAAATTCAATTTAATGCCAACTTAAAAAAAGCCGAAAGCGATGCGCCACTCACTGAGCAGCAATTAGAGGCACTGGCACAAAAACGCGCCTATTTGCAAGAGCAGGCTGAAGACATCATTGCTATTGCACAATTACAAAATAACTCTGCGCTCAACTGTTTACACAAAATCAATGTCTTAGGCGGTACCTCAGAAAAAGCTTATAGAGCGGTAAATACCCGTATCATAACCGACCAAGACCCACATGGCGCTTATCATGCGGTGGCAATGGCACAATCAACCTCGGATTTGCCCTTTGATGTGCCTACCCTCGTAGATATTGTCATTGAGCAAGGTGAGCCAGCATTACAACTGCGGTTGTTAAAGCTATTTGATAGTCAACCGATTGCTGCCGAGCCGATTCCAAAAATTCGTGATAGTATCAATCAGCTAGGCGATAAAGCGGTGATTGCGCAGCTCAATCAGCATTTGTTAAATCGCCAATGATACAACAACAATAAAGGTTAGGAACGCTCCTAACCTTTTTTTATTGATAGATAATTTGACTATGACAATTAGGGACATTTAAAGGTGATGGTATATTCATAATCATCATCGCGGGCAAGGGTTTTTTTGCTACCAAACACGCTGCCAATCATGCCTATGGCTTGGTCAGCCGCGCGCCCCATGTTTTCATCCAACACGCCGTTATACTGGTAGCTATCGGTCAACACGATGGGCGATTTTCCGCGGCACTGCTCGGTTGCGATATGTAACGCATTTAACTTGGCGATATTTTTGCTTTTGCCTAACCCAGTGGTTTCTAATGTGTTGTTCGCGCGCTGTAGCACGGGTAAATTAGTTGCTGTACTTTGACAAGCAGATAAGCTCACTGCTGCTAACAGCGCGGCAGTTGTGATTTTTAATGGGGTGATGTTTAATAAAGACGATTTGAGCGATGATTTCATGATCTGCAGGCTGTCCCTTTTCAATAGCGGTGTTAAGTTTTTCATCATGTTAAAGTTCTCATCAATTATCAACAATACAGGCAAACTCACCATGTCAATAATAGAATTTGGTTGATGGCTTGTATTAGTGTGTGGTAAAAATTAAGCTGCCGCAAGTGGTCTTACAAATCATAAAATCCGCGCAACAATTGGCTGCTTTGTTGATTTTCAAACTAGCTATTTTGGGTGAAATTGGTTAGCATGATGGGTGGTTTTTTTAACGTTTTTTGCTTAGATTAGGACGATTATGCGCTCACCTGCCCACTCACAATCAACCCATTCGCAATTAATAGATGCCCCTTGCGGCAAGCTTGAAGTTGACGCGCTTTGGCAAGCTGACTCAACGGGCGCTGCCAACCCAAATGCCGCGTCAGTTGAGCGTGTTGCCATTCTTTGTCACCCAAACCCATTGCAAGAAGGCACGATGATGAATAAAGTGGTGACCACCATGTATCGTTTTGCCCGCGACCAAAACATGCATGTGGTACGCTTTAATTTTCGCGGTGTGGGTCAGTCAACGGGCGAGTATGGCAATGTCACAGGTGAAATCGAAGACGCCTTAACCGTACTTCAATGGATTCATAGCCAAACCGAGGCGCGCAAGCTATGGATTGGCGGATTTTCGTTTGGCGGATTTGTTGCTGCCAAACTTGCTCAGCTTGTCAATGAACAAAGTGCATTTTTGGGCGTGGATGATTTTGACATCACGGATTTGGCATTGATTGCCCCTTCTATTGAAAAAAACGACACCTCAGATTTGCTACTGCCCACCGCGCAAACCTTTATGATTTATGGTGCGAATGATGAAGTGATTGCGCCAAGCTCGCTACAACAATTTGGGGAAAACTTTGGTATTCAAACGCACATCATTGACGATACAGGGCACTTTTTTCATGGTAAATTAGGGGAATTAAAACAGCTGCTTGAAGCGTTAAGTAGCAAATAACGCAGTTTTTATTTTATCCTTAGTTTCTGTTCTATGTTTTTGATGGGTGTTTTTGATTCAAATTTTTGCTGTATTTGACATCGTGCGCTATTTGGCACTTTAATGCCGTCTATTCAATCGCATCTATTTATTGAATACCCCTACGTCAAAGCACGTTGAAATGGAATTTTGACAACTTTTTAATTTACGCTGAGAGACAACATGCCTCACTCAAATTTACGACCCTTACAACGCTATGAGCTTGCGCTAAAATCTGGTGAGTTTAGCGAAGATGCACAGCAGCGCGCTGCGATGACTTATTTGGACAATGTCTATGAACAAATCATGGACAATCGCGCCAAACAACGTGGGCTGTTTAGCTTTTTAAGACGTACTGAGCCGCCCAAAGGGCTATATATGTGGGGCGGCGTGGGTCGTGGTAAGACTTGGATGATGGATATGTTTTTTGAGTCGGTGCCCGCCGACAACAAAATGCGCCAGCACTTTCATCACTTTATGAAACGGGTGCACGCCGAGCTCAACAAGCTACAAGGTCAACCAGACCCGCTACAGAAAGTCGCCGATATCATCCATAATGAAGCGGATGTGATTTGTTTTGATGAATTTTTTGTCTCCAATGTCTCCGATGCGATGATTTTGGGTGATTTGTTTACCATGCTATTTAAAAAAGGCATCACCTTGGTTGCCACATCAAACATCGTGCCAAATGGCTTATATAAAAATGGTATTCACCGTGACCGTTTTTTACCTGCCATTGCCGAAGTTGAAAAAAATTGTACGGTTATGAACATTGACAGTGGCATCGACTACCGTCTGCGCGTATTGCAGCAAGCCGAACTTTACGTGTCTCCGTTGACCAAAGAAAACATCCACTGGCTTGCCAACCGCTTTACCGCGCTAAGCAACAACCAACACATTATACAAGACCCCATTCATATCAATGGTCGTGATATCGCCATCAAAGGTCGCACCGAAAACACCTTGTACATTGATTTTCGGGCATTATGTATGCAGCCGCGCTCAGCCAGCGACTTTATTGAAATTGCTAATGAGTTTAGTACCGTACTTATCGATGATGTGCCCGCGCTTAATGATGTGATTGCCGACCCCACTCGAAGGTTTATCTATCTGGTCGATGAGTTTTATGATCGCCGCGTCAAGCTTTTGGTACGTGCAGAACAGCCAATTTTACAACTGTATGATGGGCAAAAATTGGCGTTTGAAATTGAGCGTACGCGGTCACGGCTGTTAGAGATGCAATCAGAAGAATATCTCAAAGCAGAACATCGTTTGGATGAGATAAAAAAAGAAGATATGACTATTTAAATAATCCAAAGCCTTAAATTGTTATGCAGGTGAGTGGCTTTTACGATGTATATTCCCAAAGATTTTTCCCAAACCGATTTTGAAGCCAAATTTAAACTTAGCCAAAATAAAACTTTGGATAATCAGCAAGGCGTGATTGACGGTTTAACACAACTGCAATCAGCTTCAGCGGATAATATGGCAACGCTAATCAATCACCTTTTTAAGGAATAAAAATGACAAATTCAGCAATTTTAGACTTTATCAAATCACGCCGTTCAATCGGCAATCTTGTCGCCCCTGCGCCCACTCATGCACAAGTCGAACAAGCGATTGAAGTCGCCCTATCTGCCCCCGATCACAAGGATTTAAACCCGTACCGTTTTATCGTACTTGAAAAGCAAGCGCTCAACAACTTAGGCACGGCGTTAAAAAATGCCGCGATAGCACAAGGTGAAACTGACGAGAAAACCCTCAACAAAGCCGAAAACATGCCGCTGCGTGCGCCGATGATTATCGCCTGTGTCACCGACTTTAAATCCCATGATAAAGTCCCCCATTGGGAACAAGTAGCAGCAAGTAGTTGTGCCGTGCAAAATCTCCTGCTTGCCTTGTCGGCACAAGGGTTTGCCACCGTCTGGCGCACCGGGCCACTGGCCAATGCGCCTGAGGTCAAACGGTACTTTAATGTAACCGATGATAACCAAGTCATTGCCTTTGTCTATGTTGGCACAGCCGTGTCGACCATGCCACCGCGTTCTAAGATAGACGTCACACCATTTATTGTTTATGATAATGGCACAAACCAACGGCTAAGCTAGCCGTTTATATATTTTGCTCATGTAAAGGGTGCCCTGTTGTCAGTATTTGCAGGACAAGTGGATTCAAGGATTTTCAATGAAAAAACCCCAGTTAGCAACCAATCTAAGTGAAAATTTAGAAAAGCTGAATGTCAATCGTGAAAAAGCCAGCAAGCTGTTTGCCGACGTCATTGAAAAAGCGGTCAAAAAGTCCAAACCTGACACCACAGCGCTATTAGAGAAAGACTTAGACATAGAGACAGACTTAGACAATCAGCTCGCCAACGAGCCTGCGCCCCTCAAAATTGCCGTGCTGGGCGGTGGTAGTTTTGGTACGGCAATGGCAAATTTATCGTCCAAAAATGGCTGCGAAGTCACGCTTTGGGTACGCGATAAACGCAGCGTCAAATCGATGCAAAAAACCCATATCAACAAAAAATATTTGCCCGACCATAAGCTTGATGAGCGCCTGCAATTTACCCATGATTTGCAAGCAGCCGTCAAAGGCAAAGATTTGATTTTTGTGGCAGTGCCTAGTGCTGCTTTTCGCGAAACCTTACAAAAAATTGCGCCTTTTATCAGCGCTCAAGCCATCGTGTCTTTAACCAAAGGTATGGAAAAAGATACCTTTGCGCTAATGAGTGATGTGATCGCGGATGAATTGCCCAATGTGGCTTTTGGCGTGATGAGCGGTCCCAACCTAGCCAAAGAAATCATGAATAATATGCCGTCTGCTACCGTGATTGCCAGCCAATCTGCAGCGCTACGGCTTGCGGTGCAGACAGCGCTGCACAGTGCATTTTTTCGCGTGTTTGCCAGTGATGATTTAATTGGCGTGGAGCTTGGCGGCGCGCTCAAGAATATTTATGCCATCGCCATGGGCATGGCGGCTGCCTATGACATCGGGGAAAACACCAAAGCCATGATTTTAACCCGCGCATTGGCTGAGATGAGCCGATTTGGTGTCCAAGCGGGGGCTAATCCGCTGACCTTTTTAGGGTTGTCGGGCGTGGGTGATTTGTATGCAACTTGCTCATCGACCTTAAGCCGTAACTACCAGATTGGTAATATGCTAGGGCGTGGCATGAGCCTTGACCAAGCCATCAAAAAGCTGGGGCAAACCGCTGAAGGGATTAATACTATCCAGCAGGTGAATGAAAAAGCCATGAAAGAGGGTATTTATATGCCAATTACCCATGCCTTGCACGATATTATCTATGAAGACAAAGCGCCGCTTGGGGTTGCGTTAAACTTGATGGAAGCAGGATTTAGAAGTGATGTGGAATTTGTCATGCCGCATCAAATGCAGCCAAAGCATAACTGACAAACATAACTTTAAATATTTTTAGGTAAATACATGCAATTAATTTTAGTTCGTCATGGCGATGCAGGCGCTTATACCCTGCCAGACCATGAAAGAAATTTATCAGCACTGGGTCAAGCCCAAGCTTCACAGACCGCACAATGGCTTGCCGAAAACTTTGAGCCCGATCATTTTATCGTCAGTCCTTACAACCGCGCCCAGCAAACCCTTGCCAAAATCCAGCAATTTTTTCCCCATGTGCCTGTGACCACGTATGAGGGCATCACCCCTGATAACGATGCAGACATCGCCGTGGATGCGCTAGGCGAATTGGTTGGCGACTGCATGGTGGTGGTTTGTCATATGAATATCATTGCCAAAATCGCCCATATTCTCACGGATGAACCGCTAGAGGGTTTTGCGCTGGCTGAAGCGCGTGTATATGATATGGGTATATTGGCACCCAGTCTTGCCGCTGAGATCAAACGCTTTGTTCCCACCTGTTAGGTGATTTAATTTGTCAATTTTGTGTAGGACACTTCTGTGATTCATATTTGGTTGCCAACTCAGCATGCTGCCTTACGTTTATGGCAACAAACCACCCAGACTTGGCAAACGGCTGACGATTGGCAAACTCTTGCGACCCTTGCCAATCTGCAAACCACCCAATCAGCCAAGCTACAAGCCTGTCTGTATTTTCCTAGTGTCAGTTTATTAACAATCCAGCCTACCCTTTCAGCAAGCCAGCTCAACGCTTTGGGCGACACCGGCAGGCGCTATTTATTTGAAGATATCAGCATTGGGTCGGTAGAAGATTTACAAGTCAAAATCCAGCCGACCGCTACTAACAGCGAGTTACCCGCGTTATTTGGGCTTCATGCTGCCGATATTCATTCATGGATTAATGCCGCAGCTTTGGCAGGTATTGAGATAGTCGCTTTATTGCCAGATTTTTTATTGCTACCGACCATAGATAATAGAATAGATACTAGAATAGATACTAGTATGAATACTAGGGCTATACCTACCACAAGCGCGGTGTATTACCAAGATGCAGATACCCAGTTATTAAAACTCCATACTTATCACGGCATGGCGGTTAGTTTTTTACCGCTGGTACTCACCAAATTACCCATGCTAGAAACGCTATATTTAACCGGTTTTCACGATGAAACCGTTATCCAGCAATTAGCCAGTATGCCTAATTTATCCGTAGAGTCTTCTGAGTTGTTGCCTACCCCAATCAAAGACCCGGTCAGACATTTTTTTAACTTTGCCACAATCAAAGGTAAAACGACGCTTGCGCCTTATGCCAAAGTCATCGTCCT
The DNA here is from genome assembly GCF_001553955.1 of Moraxella osloensis. Taxonomy (NCBI): domain Bacteria; kingdom Pseudomonadati; phylum Pseudomonadota; class Gammaproteobacteria; order Moraxellales; family Moraxellaceae; genus Faucicola; species Faucicola osloensis. Next base: position 101,978 of record NZ_CP014234.1, on the reverse strand, counting down.
AGTCAGTGTGTGTGCGCTGCTGACAACCTTTGCGGTCGATGCGCTTCGTTGGTATTATTATAACCAAGCACAAAAACAAGCCGCAACTTTGCTGGCGCAGCAATACGCCCAGTGGTTTCCCAATGAGCCGCTTAATAGCAAACTTACCCTACAACGACAGTTATCTGGCAAATTAACCACCCAGCAATCAGCCACGCCAAACGTACTTCAGACATTATCGTCCATACAGCCGATATTACAGCAATACCAACTGACTGCCAAGCAGCTTAATTTTCAAAATAATCACTTACAACTGCAGCTTTTATCATCAAGCAATGATTCATTAAACAAAGCCGTTAATGACATGGTAAACAAAGGAATAAAAGCAAAACTAGGGTCTGTCGATGCCGCGATGCCCGCTGCGATGTCTTCGAATACTGCCAGTGCGGTTTCCAGTGCCGTGGCGCCAAATTCTGCTGGCAGTGCCCTTGCCATGATAGATATTGAATTGGCAGACTAAACCTACGACCGAGATAAATTTATGAAACCGCACGCCTCACTGAGCCAATCCCTGCAAAAACTAACCACGCCTCTGGGTCATGCCTTTCAAAATTTATCACGTCGTGATCAGATTGCGCTGATGATATTGGCAATTTTCTTGCTTTTTTTTGTGGTCGGTGTCGGTGGTTGGACGCTACACAGCAAAGCCAACCTGGCACAAAAAAAATACGATGACACCATGGCAGATGTGTTTTGGCTACGCAGTCAAGCAGGTAACATTAATCCCAACCAAACCCAACAAGTCAATCAAGCCGATGCTATCAAACAAATACTTAGCCAATCAGGTATTATCAATGCGCAAGTGGTCGAGAATGGCAATACTATCCAAGTTGCTTTTAGTCACGCGCAGGCGAGCGTAATCACCAATATATTTAATCAGTTTCAACAACAAGGTATCCGCATCCAGCAACTACAAATCAACCAGCCAGCCCTCGATAAACTTGAAGTACAGTCTGTCTTATCTATTAACTAATAGTAAAAGTAAGTAATAGTAAGACCATAAAAAACGATGCACTTGGCATCGTTGTTTTGACGCATGGGGGCGCATGGGGTGATTATTTTTGCACCCACTGACGAATTTTATCACGCTCTGCTGGCGTGGCTCTCAACCATAACTGCATAAATTGATCGAGATTATCCGATGAACTGACTGTGGTCACAACCGCTTGATTGCCAGATTGATTACTAGGTTGATTGATAGCGGGAATCGCGCCCCCTGATTGCCCTAAGGCATTGATGGTTTGCTGATTGGCTTCAACCGCTTTTGAGCTACCACCAAACACACCGCCTAACGCATTACCCAAGCCGCTAAAAATGCTTGAACTACTGCTGGATGTGGCTTGCTGACTTGCAATGATTTGCTTGCCTTGTAGCACCGCTAGTGTCGGTTGTTTGACATATTCTTTGGCCGCATTATAGTCTTCTGGTTGACCTAGCATATCCAACACATACGTTTGATTGTCGGCAAGCTCTACTGGAACGCTAATATTGCTTGAACGTAACACATCGTGATTGTCACCGCGCAGCTCGTACAACCGATTGTACTTGGCAGTAATCACATGTTTGCCTGGCTCAAGTTTGTAGGTTTTTTGCGGCTTTGAAGGCAAGCCGTTTTTGACTTCTTGACCATTAATGGCAGTCACCACGGTATTATCAGCAACATTCAAGGTGACTTGGGCAAATGTTTGTGTGGTTGCGAACACGCCCGCAGTCAACACGGCAGCCGTCCATAAGTACTGTTTATTCATAGGATATCCTGTTGTTTTACATCAAACTGTTGATGGATTCTAACCCATTTATCACGCAATTCCTATGACAAACCCGGTCAAAAATCTAAAAAATTTTCATTTTCTGCAATTTCATCAAAATCCGCCAATTCAAAATTGAGCGTTAAATTATCAATAATATTCATCGCATCTTGAATTTTGGCTTTGCTCACTTTGTTTAATGGGGTGCGTTCCATGTTGGAAAATAATGGCTGCAATTCGTTTAACACTGCCAACATCGCGCCGATGCGGTGTGGACCTTCGTTGAGCAAATAGTCAATAATGCGCGGGTCAAAGTGCCAATGACGACGGCGTAATACCGATTCCAAAATTAGCTGTCTATCAAGCCTATCACTGCCAGTTGGCAACTGAAAAGTCGCGGCTCGCGCAAGCCTTGATAGCAAATCTCGCAGCTCAAAATTTAACGACTTTACTGGCAACCGACTGGCAAAAATAATTTTATTACCGTATTCTTGCGATAAATTAATCAGATGAAAAATCGCTTCTTGCCATTCAGGATGACCTTGAATTGCATCCATATCATCAAGCGCAATCACCGTAGTATTCTCTAGCGATGACAACACCATGGCATCCATATTGGCATTTATCAGCTCACGCAGCGACAGATAAATAACAGATTGGTCGATATCACGGAAGGATTCGCAGATAGCGTTTAGTAGATGGGTTTTACCTGTATCGCGCTCGCCGTATAGATATAGCTGCGTCAATAGCCCTACATGCATTTGGCGCACCACATCGATGATGGATACCCAGCCTGGACCACTAAAGTCACTGATACTCGCGGACTGCTTGATATTTAAGTTTAGACTTAATTGTTCCGACATTCATGCACTCGCAATCGGTAAGATATCGCTTTTTGAAAATAAATCATAAACCACTGTACATATAACACACTGTATATATAACACATAGTGCTGCCCAGTTAGCCGCCCAATGCTTAAAAGTTTGAAAGTTTGAAAGTTTAAAAGCAAAAAATTCAAGCGTCTAACTAAATTTTGACTATTATAACCTAAATTTATGAAATAGCTACTCACGCGCCTTTTGCCCCGTGTCGGGTTATTTCAAATTTATTTGCCTTTGTTATTTACCTTTGAAGCCCGTCAAGAAAAAAACAGTCAATACTGTTTTAGCGCTGAATGCGATAATATAACCAAAGATTGTACATGTGTTATCATTTTAGTAGTATATTTGATTATCTTTGTAATGGAGACCCCTATGTCTTTTGTGAATCAATGGCGTGATGCGAATTTTTTTAGACCATTACATATCACTATGAGCACCTTGAGCGCTATGGGGCTAGGTTTGGCACTTACCGCCTGCCAGCCCACCCCTGAGACAAATAACCAAGCCAGCGACACTGCCCCTTCACCGTCTAACGTACCTGAAGTCATCATTGCCCAAACCCCAGCCAGTATCCCACCTGCCACAGTCGGGTTAAAACGCATGGATTTTCCGGTGTATTTGGCAGGTGTGCCAAACCTACTGCATCCAATCATTCCGTCAGTGCCCATCAATCGCAAAGCTGAAAGCGATGCCAGTGATGGTAAAAAATCACCCGTCAGTTACTTTCAAGAAGTTGCGCCCTATGATTTTCAAAGCAGTGTTTACAATATTGTGTTTGAAGAGCTAAAAACCGGGCAAGTACACCGGCTGTTTCCACACGATAATTTTGTGATAAGAGCGGTGCACACGCCATTGGTAGATTTAAGCCCAGATGACAAAACAGCGCAGAAAAAAGCTGCCATCACGCAAACTGCACCAACCCAACCGCAAGCCGCTAAAGAAGCAACCAGCCCATTGGCAGTCAAAGTCGGCAATACCTTACTCTTAGGCTATTTTATCTATGAAGTCAAAGAGATAGCTGATGATGATGACAATAAAACCAATCTCGATCAGCAGCTTACCTTGTATTTAAGCGATTTAAATGGCAAAAATTTATTGAAACTCACGCCCAATAATCAATATTTTAAACATTATAAATGGCTGCCTGAGAGCAAACGTTTTTACTTTTCAACCCAAGCCGATAGCAACGGCGATCGGGTGATTGATGAGAATGATAAATACTTCTATTATTTCATCGATTTTACCAAAAACGCGCAAATAGTCACGGCGTATGATTTTAGTAAGCCAAAAGCATAAACCTTGAGTAAATTGCACTATTAAGCGCGTTTGAGACGTAACGCATTGAGCACCACAAACAGTGAGCTTAATGACATACCAATCGCAGCCAACCAAGGCGGCACATAGCCTAACGCAGCGGGTATCAGTACGATAAAATTATACCCAAGCGCCCATTTGAAGTTTTGGGCAATAATGCGATCGGTCTTGAACGCCACTTCACGTGCTTTTGCCACGGCTTGGATTTGACCATTGAGTACCAAAGAGTCACTGGAGACTTGCGCCAAATCTGCCGCCCCTGCCATGGCGGTTGAGACATTGGCAGCGGCAAGTACCGGCGCATCATTGACCCCATCACCGACCATTTGCACGATGTGTCCTTGCTGCTGCAGCGCTTTTAAATGTTGTACTTTATCATTTGGGGTAAGACCTTTATAAACCGTGTCAATACCAAGCTCGCGCGCTACCTCAAACGCCTGAGCACTAGGGTCACCGGTGAGCATCAGCACCTGCGCGCCTTGGTCTTTGAGATGCCTAATGGTAGCTAAAGCGCCTTCTCGGACTTTATCATGAAAATAAAAATGCGCCAGTGGTTGCCATTTTTTGCTTAGGCTATCTTGTCTTGATAAGGTCACACTGGTGCTGGCTTGGTGTTTGCTCAGATTTGGCAGTAAGCCATCGTCTAATCCTGATTGCACTGCAAAACCATGATGACCTAGACGATAACTTAGCCCATCAATCGTAGCTTGCAGACCGCCCCCCGGAATGTGTACCAAATCGCTGGTAGCGGGCAAGTGCATTTGCCGAGTCATTGTCAATAACGCATGAGCAATGGGGTGACGACTACCCACTTCAAGGCTCGCTGCAATACTTAAAAAATGGTTTTTTGTCTCGTCTTCGTTTTTGGTATCATCTTCAGTAAAATCCACTGACGGATTTTGTTTAACACCATACGGCACATCCAGCGTTTCAATCGCCATCAAATTGGGTTGACCGTACGTCAATGTACCGGTTTTATCAAACGCCACATGGGTGACTTCAGCAAGTGTGGTAATGGTATGCCCGCGCGTCGCCAAAAACCCCAGGCTTGCTAATCGATTGGTAGAAACAGTTAATGCGATGGGGGTGGCCAATGACAAGGCACAGGGACAAGTAGCGACCAATACAGCAACCGTTGCCCAAATGGCATGACTGGGCTCGATAAAATACCATGCCAAAAACACCATACTGGCAATCACCAGTACCCGCGCAACAAACCAGCGCGCCAGTTTGTCTGCTTTTAACGCGATTTGCGGTTTTTCACTGAGCGAGCGATTCACTAGCCTGTCAATCACGCCCATTTGGCTGTCATTGGGTAATGTGGTGATTTGCATCACAAACGGCTGACTGTCATTTTGGCTACCGCCCACAATGCTATCGCCCAAGCGTTTGACGATTAAGTCACTCTCCCCAGTCAATAAGCTTTCGGACACCGTGGCACTATCTGACAGCAAAATACCATCACTGATGATACTGCTACCGGCATCAATGCGGACAATATCACCAACTTTTAGCGACTGCGCCGAAACCATTTGCTCATTATCACCCCTATTGGCAGGGTCTACACTAAGTGACTGATAAAAAAGGTCTTTATATTGATTGGCATAGCGCGTCACTTGTGAGGCATCGATCTTCTCTATCGCTAACGGCGCTTCATGCCCTAGTTTTGCGACCAGCACAGGTTCGACGACCACCAAATCATTGGCTAAATTGGCAGCTTTTAGCCTGGCATTGTGCTCGACAAATTTGCCCGCCAATAGGAAAAATATCAGCATACTAACCGAGTCATAATAGGTCTCGCCTGTGCTAGTCAATGTCGCATATACACTTGCCAAAAAGGTAATGACAATGGCGATACTAATCGGCACATCCATATTGACTTGGCGGGCTTTGATGGCTGACCACGCCGATTGAAAAAATGGCAACCCTGCAATCAAAAACACAGGAATACTAACAAACAGCGATACCCAGCGTAAAAATTGCCGATCGTTGACGTCGATACCCGAATATTCCCCAAAATATAGCCCGACTGCAAACATCATCGCTTGCATGGCACCCAATGCCGCAATACCCAATTGAAACAACATACGGCGATTATCTCGCTTGAGCATCGCTTCATGGGTATCTTGCCGATAAGGTTTGGCATCATAGCCAATGGCTTGCACATTTGCCAAAATTTGGCTAATCGGCAGTTTTTTGTCATCCCATACCACGCGCATCCGTTGATTGGTGAGATTGACTTGGCAACTGTCCATGCCATCAAGGCGATACAACTGGGTTTCAATCAGCCAACTACAGGCAGCACAGCGCAAATTGCTGATTGACAGCTCAGCAACGCTTTGCCCTTGCTGATGGTAAATAAATTGCGATTTGATATCGTCGTGGTCATACGCTTGCAGCTGATATAACGAATCAGGGAGACTGGCGGTACGATTAATTTCACTGCGGTCAAGATAGTATTGCTCAAGCCCCGCCTCGATGATACTTTGCGAAGCAAGCTGACAGCCCATACAGCACATCGCCCGATCTTCACCCAATACATGGGTAAAAAATGGCAGGCTTGGTAGCGGATCGCCACAATGAAAACAATGCCCTTCTGCTGGCAACACCAGCTCCACATCTTGATATGTGGTAGTAAATTTGCTATCCGCCTCATTATGCGTACGGATAGGCACATCGGTCACAACCGACTGCCCAATATCCGATTGTTTTGCCCCAAATTGACTATTGTTTGGCATCATCAAAACCCCTAGGGCAAAAACCCTAACTCACCCAAAAATGACTGTTATTGTACTGCAAAACCGTCTATTAAAGTTCAAAAATCCTGTATAAACGTGGCAAAATAGCACGATGTTGACATTGTATTTTGGCGTATTTTGGGTCATGATAAAGCACTTTTTTATACCCTTGATCGTGACGCATTTTTGTATGAATTCAACCGTTATCTCTGCCGCTAAAAATCGCCAAAACTCGCCTAAATTCCAGCATGACTCAAACCAACAAGGGATGTTTATCCTGAGTTTTATCTTTGTGGTGGCAGTATTGGGCGGCTTGGTGTTGCTTGGGTTATATTTGGTGCGCCAAGATAATGTGATCACCCAAAAATTTGAGGGCAAACGCTGGAATATCCCTGCAAAAGTGTACTCGCAACCACTAACGTTGACGGTGGGTAATCCCCTTAGCGATGATGAATTGGAGAATTGGTTAAATTTACTCACCTATACCCCTGACCAAAACTATGACAATGCCGGCACTTATAGCAAAAAAAATGGCGAATACTATATTCATACCCGCGAATTTAAATTTGCCGCCAACGATACTGAGCCATCGCAAATTATTAAGGTCAGGCTTAAAGACAACCAAATTGAAAAATTACAAAGTACCCTTCCAAATCCATCGGGTGTGGCGCGGGTTGAGCCCATTTTTATTGGCGGTATCTATCCAGACAACAATGAAGACCGCATCGTTTTAACCATCAATGACTATCCGCAGCCATTAATTGATGCGCTGGTGGCAACAGAAGACCGCAGTTTTTATCAGCATCACGGCGTGTCTATCCGCGGGATAGGACGTGCGATTTATAGCAGTTTTATGGGCGGTTCACGCCAAGGCGGCTCCACCATCACCCAGCAACTGGTTAAAAACTTCTATCTCAACTCAGACCGTACTATCAAACGTAAAGCCAATGAAGCGGTGATGGCGATTTTGCTTGAAATGCATTACAGCAAAAGTGAGATTTTGCAAGCCTATATGAATGAGATTAACTTAGGTCAAAATGGCAATCACTCCATTAACGGGTTTGGGCTTGCCTCGCAGTTTTACTTTAACCGCCCGCCAAAAGAGCTTCGACTTGACCAAATGGCGATGCTGGTAGGACTTGCCAAAGGCCCTACCCAGTACAATCCGCTACGCTACCCCGATGCTGCCCTAAAACGCCGTAACGTGGTACTGAGCAATATGCTAATAACCGGTAAAATCAGCCAACAGCAATATGATGAAGCGGTGCAACAGCCACTGAGCGTCTCTTACAATCCTGTGATTGGTAAAACGCGTTTTCCTGATTATCTCGACGTGGTCAAGCGAGAACTCACCCGTACCTATGATGCCAACGATCTCAAAAACGAAGGGTTAAGAATATTTACCAGTTTTGACCCCAATGTTCAAAAAACCGCGACCAATGCGGTCATTCAAAGCATCAATCAGTTAAAAAAAAGTAATCCCAAACAGCTCACTAATTTGCAAGCTGCCCTAGTCAGCGCTAATCCCAACACCGGTGAACTGCTCGCTGTGGTGGGAAGTAGTCGTGATTTTACCGGGTTTAATCGCGCCGTCGATGCCAAGCGCCAAGTTGGCTCTTTACTCAAACCGATTATTTACTTAACCGCATTTGAGCAGGGTCGTTATAATTTATCAAGTAGTGTCGATGACAGCCCGATTGTGCTAAAAATGACCGATGGTAAGACATGGACACCCAGCAATTACGGTGGCGGCAGTCATGGTATTATCCCCCTCACCAGCGCTTTAGCCAATTCCTATAACCAAGCCGCGGTGCGTGTGGGCATGGAAGTCGGTATTCCCAATTTTTTAAATCAATTGTACCGTATGGGTATCAGTAGCCCATTGCCCAATTATCCCTCTACCTTGCTTGGCGCGGTAAATCTATCGCCCATGGATATGTTGGGGATTTATCAAGTGCTGGCAACCGGTGGCTTGCGTCATGAAATTCATACCATTCGCACGATTATTGATGACCAAGGACGAGTGGTTCAGGGCATAGAACAAAAAAATCAGCAAGTCATCAACCCCACGGCTGCCTATCTCACCAATTATGCAATGCAGCAGGTCATCAAGCAAGGTACCGCCAAAGCGGCGCTAGCGCTCGGTGACAACCTCAATCTTGCAGGTAAAACAGGGACTACCAATGATTATCGCGATGCGTGGTTTGCAGGCTATAGTGGCAATGTGGTCAGCGTTGTTTGGGTCGGTTTAGATGACAATAAACCCACAGGTCTAAGTGGCGGTAATGGCGCTTTGCCGATGTGGATCAATTTTATGAAGCAGCAAAAGCTTACCCCGGTTAATCTCATCGCGCCAGGCAATATCGAATGGCTATGGATGGAAAACGGCAAATCACAATTATCCAATGAAAAATGTCCAAATGCCATCTATGTACCTGTTGATACCGACAATCTACCGCAAGATAGTAGTGAATGCGCGGTGCAAATTTATCAACGTGAGCAAGAAGCAAGATTTGCTGCCCAGAAACAACAGGCAATGAGTGAATTTGGACAAAGCCAACAACAGCGGTATGACAATATTGAACGCAGACAGACCGATAAAGATACCATTGTCAATAACCCACCTGCAGCCAATCCATATCAAAGTGAGGGTGGGTATACGCAGACCAACCCCAATACCCCTAATAACCCCAATACCCCTAATAACAGCAGCGACCCGACCCATACCAACCAACCACTCAATGCGGCGCCGCGCTCGCAGTCTTGGTTAGAAAAATCGGTCAAAGAAATGTTTTAAGGACGATAACAAGTAAACCTTCTTATTTGCCCTTACCTCTACGTGGTTTGGCTTGGGTGCGTCAAGCAATAACATGGGCGTTTTCATTGTTGAGTCACATCGCATTTTTGGCTGAATGCGTTTATACTACCGAGTCAGTACGCTCGCCTTTTATTGTTTCATTATTTTATTTTTTCATTATTTTATCTGTTATTTTTAAGGACTGTTTATGCCTTGGCAGCAATTACATATTCGATGCGAAAAATCGCAAGCCGAACTGGCGGAAACCTTGATGCTAGAAGCTGATGCGCTCAGTATCAGTTTAGATGATGCGGGTGACCAACCGTTATTTGAACCATTGCCCGGTGAATCGCCATTGTGGGATGATGTGATTGTGACTGGGCTATTTGATGGCGATTGTAATTTGGAAACTGTGAGTCAAGATATCGCCAATGATGTGGTGGCAACACGCGTGTGGACCAGCCGAGTGGATGACAAAGATTGGGAACGTGAGTGGATGAAGAACTACCATCCCATTGAATGTGCCAATGGACTTTGGATTGTGCCCAAATGGATGTCACCCCCTAACCCCAATGCGATTAACATCATCATGGATCCAGGCTTGGCATTTGGCACAGGTTACCATGCAACCACCCGTCTTTGCATTGATTGGCTGACAGAACAACCTTTGCAAGGTAAAGTGGTGATTGACTATGGGTGCGGCTCAGGTATTTTGGGCATTGCGGCGCTTTTGCTAGGGGCAAAACAGGTGTATGCGGTCGATATTGACCCCCAAGCAGTCTTAGCCACCCATCAAAATGCCGAGCGCAACAAGGTAGCCGATCAGCTTCAGGCATTTTTACCTGAGCAATTTAGTGACTATTGTAAAGAGCAGGCTATTTTGCCCGTGGACTTGATTACCGCAAATATTTTAGCCAAACCACTAATGAGCCTTGCCCCTTATTTTGCGACATTATTGAAATCTCAAGGCAGTATTGTGTTAGCCGGTCTGATTGAAAACCAAGTGGAAGATGTAAAAGCTGCCTATCAGCCTTATTTTGAGATGGATGGCGAATTTACCTTTAGCGCGCAGGAAGATAGACATTGGCATCGCCTCTCGGGTTTTCGCCGCGCGTAGAACAAGTCGCGATTGGTATAAAAAGCATTACAAGGAAGTAAGGTCGTCTTTTGCCCATCGAAGCCTAATAACAGCCTAGTAACAGCCTAACAACATAGCTAGCAGCACAGTGAACATAAATTGTAGAAAATTTGTTGACTTTATTTTTTATTCGTCATTAAATGATTTAACACACGACATTATTAACAATCAAAGACGCAAACTAAAAATGCTAAAAGGGAAGTGATGTTGCGATGAATTCGTACGATGCCAAATGCCCAAACTGCCAACATGCATTTAAAATCAATGATGAACAGTTAGCCGTTAGACATGGGTACGTTCGTTGTTCTCATTGCAAAACCATTTTCTCAGCCGCTGAACAACTAGAACAAAAAATTACTAACAACAATCCACTCTCAAGTCCAAACCATCAGACGCCCTCAGCGTTTATCGACGATAAATCTGAGCGTATTTTATTTGATGATGAGTCAGGTCTTGATGAAGCCGGTAATCCCATTGTCAATGAACCCGTTAAACCCACCTCGCCGTATGCCTTGTCAAAATCTTCAACCACATCAGCCAAAGCTAAATCAACCAGCAAATTAGATGACTTTGAGATTATAGACAATTTTGAGCAACTGCCAAAAACCAGAGATAGCAAGCCTAAAAAGCCAATCATTGACGATAACGATGCCGCTGAAGCGATAGAACTCGCTCAAGATAAAGACGCTTCAGGCGATGAGAATGCTTGGCTGCAAAGTTTGATGGCGCAAGCGGATGACAACGAAGCAGCAGACGACACAGCCGGCGCCAAGCGAGGCATGGATGGGGTGTTTAACACAGATATTTTTGACCAAATTGCGATTGATACGGGTAGCGAGCAACAAGCAGATTTATTAGCCTATCAAAAAAAGATTGATGAGCGCTTGTCGCAACAAGTTTCCTCGCAGCAATCACTCAATGCAAAAATTTTTAATATGAGCATCGTTTGGGGATTAGGCAGTTTACTATTAATCTTTTTGTTAGCTGCGCAATATATTATTTTTAACATTAACACCTTAATCACTTCAAAAACAAACGCGGCCGTGCTCTCAAAAATTTGCCATAAAATCCCTGCCTGTCAATTGCCTATCGCTGATACGGGTCTTATTGATGTGCAGATGCTAGCGCTTGCCCATTCATCCAAACAAGCGGGACAGACTGACGTGGTATTTACTCTGACCAATACCACGGATAATAATATTGTCTATCCGAGTGTTCAGGTTTCACTACGCAGTGGCAACACCATACTCGCGCAGACGCTACTTACCCCTACAGACTATCTAGAAGCGGGTAACAACTATTTGATGCCGCATCAAATAAAACCCGTCAAATTGCGTATTGACTTTCCAAAAACCAAAGTTCAAGCCGCTAATATTGAGCTGATTTATTAAATTTTTTTAGCTTCATTCAATTGAGCTTCTTTTTAGCTTCATTCCAACAGTGATAAAACAAGCCTCCAGCACCCAGTATTTATCGCACAATTTTACATATTGTAAACAACTTAAGCTTGCTATCAGTTTCATAATTGTTTTAGTATAAGTACTAATAACTTTATTATTCGTCTTGATATTTAAGTTTTATTTAACCTATCAACTAAAGAATCATTCAATAAATTTGTCAGCAAATTTAGTTTGAGAATCTGTTATGCCCAATTCTGTTGCTTTACAAAATCGCGCCAAGTATTCCAATATGTCAGATAGCCCATCTAATCCATACACTACCCATACCTCCTCGCAAACTTCACCCAGCGCAAGCCTAGCTCATCACATTGAGCTTGTGGTACGAGAGTACTTCGATAATTTAAAAGAACAACAACCGACCCAGCTTTATGAGCTTATGTTGTCACAATTTGAAAAACCGCTAATTAGTGTCGTCCTTGAACACACCCGCGGCAATCAAACCAAAACCGCCGAGATTTTGGGACTTAATCGCGGTACATTGCGCAAAAAACTCAAAACCCACCAATTATTATAATTGATAAAAATACCCACTTTTTTATGATAAGATATCCCTATATTTTGGGATTTATAGAGTTGGGGTATTAAAGTCAATCAGTCAGTTCGTCATAACTGACTTTTTGTTTTTTCTGCACCCAGTATTTTTTTGTCAACGAGTCGAGTCAATTATGAATCAAGCTTATGCATTGCTCTCTGTTTCTGATAAATCGGGTATTGTGGATTTTGCCAAAGGTCTAATCACCCATGGTTTTCGTCTACTATCAACAGGCGGCACCTACAAACTACTCAAACAACATGACTTAGCAGTGACTGAGGTCGCAGAGTACACAGGTTTTGCAGAGATGATGGATGGTCGGGTAAAAACTTTGCATCCAAAAATTCATGGCGGTATTTTAGGTCGCCGCGGCACAGATGATGCCATTATGCAAGAACATGGCATCGACCGCATTGATATGGTGGTTGTCAATTTATATCCATTCGCTCAAACCGTTGCCAACCCCAATGTCACCAAAGAAGACGCCATCGAAAACATTGATATTGGTGGGCCTACCATGGTGCGTGCCGCGGCAAAAAATCATGACCATGTCAGCATCGTGACAAGCCCCAACGATTATGCAGCAATCTTGGGCGAACTAACAGCAAACGGTCGCATCAGTGATACCACCCGATTTGATTTAGCGGTAAAAGCATTTGAGCATACCGCACATTATGACGGTATGATTGCCAACTTTTTAGGCAATCGCCTGCAAAGCTTTGAATCGGCTGACCAATTCCCGCGTACCTTTAACGTGCAAATGGACAAAGCGCAAGACTTACGCTATGGTGAAAACCCGCATCAACAAGCCGCTTTTTATGTCGAAAAAGCCCAAGTAAATGGTGAAAAAGAAGCCAGTATTGCCACCGCCAAGCAATTACAAGGCAAAGAACTATCTTACAACAACATCGCAGATACCGATGCGGCGTTAGAATGCGTAAAATCGTTTGATATGCCTGCGTGTGTCATTGTTAAACACGCCAATCCTTGTGGTGTGGCCGTGGATGCCGACTTAACTAATGCTTATCAAAAAGCCTTTGCCACTGACCCAGAATCGGCGTTTGGCGGTATCATTGCCTTTAACCGTGAATTAGATATCAAAACAGCAAAAGCGATTGTGGATCAGCAATTTGTTGAAGTCATCATTGCCCCAAGCGTTGCCGATGGTGTACTCGATGTCACATCTGCTAAGAAAAATGTGCGCGTGTTAGTCTGCGGTGAATTACCAAACCCAAGTGAGCGCCAAGCCCAGTTTGATTTCAAACGCGTCACCGGTGGTTTATTGGTGCAAGCGCAAGATTTGGGCTTAGTTACTTTAGATGATTTAAAAGTGGTGACAAAAGTACAGCCGACTCAGCAACAATTCGATGATTTGCTATTTACTTGGCAAGTCGCCAAATATGTGAAATCCAATGCGATTGTGTATGCCAAAGATGGGCGTACCATTGGGGTAGGCGCAGGGCAAATGAGCCGTGTCAACTCAGCCCGTATTGCCGCGATTAAAGCTGAGCACGCTGGTCTATCGCCTGTGGGTGCGGTGATGGCATCAGATGCCTTCTTCCCATTCCGTGATGGTATTGACAATGCCGCAGCAGTGGGGATTAAGGCGATTATCCAGCCAGGTGGCTCAATGCGCGATGACGAAACCATCGCTGCCGCCGATGAGCATGGGATTGCGATGGTGTTTACCGGTATGCGTCATTTTAGGCACTAATTTTTGTTAGCCATAAAAAAGGCGAGACTGACTAGGTTTCGCCTTTTTTAATTGATAATTTTTTTCTTTTTATAGCTTCGTTAGTGTTTATAGCTTAGGTTTATAGTTTCGCTAAGGTTTGGCAAATATCGAGCATCCGATTGGCGTAGCCCCATTCATTGTCATACCAAGCAAACACTTTAAATTGCCGCCCCACACTCATGGTCTGTAAGCTATCAATCACCAATGAATGCGCATCATGGATAAAGTCACTGGACACCAATGGCTCATCACTGTAATCCATGATACCTGCAAACTCTTGGCGACTGGCATGTTTTAATAGCTGATTGATAGCGGTAACATCCGTGGCTTTGTCAAAGGTAAATGTCACATCAATTGCCGCGACATCCATGGTCGGTACGCGGATAGAATACCCATTCACCTTGCCTGCCATATGCGGCATCACCCGATTGACCGCAGCGATACTACTTGATGTGGTTGGGATAATGTTATGCCCAGAAGCCCGTGCACGGCGCAAATCACGGTGGACTTGGTCAAGCACGGTTTGGTCAGCGGTCACCGCATGGATTTCGGTCATCATTGCTGATTCGATACCATAGGCATGATGCAATACATATAGTAAAGGCACGAGCGCTTGGGTGGTACACGACACGCTGGATAAAATCTTTTTATCACGGCTAAGCTCATGGTCATTGACGCCCACTACGATACTGGCATCTACATGATCAAACGGAGCAGCCCCAATCATCACCTGCTTGGCGCCCGCGATAATATGCTGCGACGCCTGTTCATAGCTGCGAAAATGACCCGTGCTCTCAAGCACCATGTCGATACCCAGTTTTTGCCAAGGTAATTTGCTGGCAATGGGCTGCTGTATCAATGCAATTTTTTGCCGAAATTCTCCTTGGCTTAATAGCAAGAAATGCTGTTGTTTTTCCCCCAAATCCACTGTTTTTAATTCAACATGGATATCACTGACCGCCGATAATCGACCGTGGGTACTGTCATATTTGAGTAGATGTAATAGGGTTGCTGGCTCAGCAATATCATTGATGGCGACGATATTTAACGGCTGTAATTGTAAAGGATTTTGACAAAACCGTTCGATATAAGCACGTAGCACGTTGCGCCCAATACGACCAAAGCCATTAATAGCAATGTTAAAAGGTTTGATGGTGGAAGCATTCAATCAGGGATATTCCTTACTAGACAAGTGCTCAATTGCCATGCGGTTTTAAAAACAACAAGGCAAGTTTGACATCATTATAAGAATAGGCGTTTCTTAATTCTTCGACAATCGCGCGAATTTTGATTTTGCCATCGTTATCTTTATCGCGTTTGGCTATTTTTTGATACGCCTTGTCAATCGGCTGTAGCCATTCGTCTTCAGGGCGTAGATGCGCTATGTTGGCGCGGGGGAAATGCTCAGCAATTTTCTCGATATGCCCCATCACGGTTGATTGGGCTAGATTACGGGCTTGCGCAATTTCTGCGATGGTCAAACTTTCATCCAGCAAGGCTTTGGTTTCAAGCACCGTGGGAGTGATGACGCCTGCCGCATCATCCGCCAAAGATTGCAGCTGCTGTACAGCATGGCGACGTTTTTCCATCAGTTTTTGCTGTTGTTTGGCGCGATTTTCATACGCAGCGATTTTTTCTTTATCCAGCGTACCCCGGCATTGAATGATAAATTCACGATGAAGGTCATTGAGCTGTTTTTTACTGTGTGTCAAAAATTCACCTTCTTGCTCTGCACTGATCGCCTGAAATCGCTGATCGGCGCCACGCGCTAAGGGATCAAGCTGTAAGCTTAATTCATTGACGCCCAGTAATTGTAGCCCAGATAGCTGCTTTAACCGTGATAAAGCCACATAGCCCTGCCCTTTTTCAAAGGTTTTCGACAAATCCACTTCTGCCGCATCCAGCGTCATGCCTTGGCTTTTGTGAATGGTAATCGCCCATGCCAGCGTCAAGGGGATGTGATAATAGGCAGCCAGTATTTCGCCGTCTTCATCATCAATACGCCATGAATCATATTCGGCGATGACTTTGCGGCCGTCATTGAGCTCAACCAAGGGGTACAGTAACTCCGATAATTTATCATCAGCTGTGTCTATCGCGGCGGTATCATCCTCATCCCTATCCTCATCAGTGGGGTGAGTTTGTTGTGATTGACCGCCATTGACTTCATCCAGCAAGTCTGCCATATCGGCTTGTTGTTCTTGTTCGATGGCATCGAGCAAGGCAGTTGAATCTGCTGCCAGCGCTTGTTCATCGAGCGGCTCAGATGGGTGATTGTCTGATGGGCTGTTTTTTGATGGACTATCGTCTGTTTGTTTATTTGGTTGTTTATTTAGGGTGGTGGCAACAAAATCAACTACCTTGCCCATGGTACCATTTGACACATTGAGTTCGGCGTTGTTTTTGATAAACATCACTTTTGCGCCAAGTTTGAGCACGAGTTCTGGGGTGTTGCGTACGGATTTTTTTAGCGTCTCGACCAGCTTTTCATCGCCTTCTCCCCAAGCGCGAAAAGTATGCGCCGCTGTGGTAAGTTTGCCAAGTTCCTGCTCATTGATGGCTTGCACGTTGACATTGTGGGTAAACAGTCGGGTACGGTTGTCGGCTAGCACATGCTCAGCCGTAGCAGTCAAAGCAGGCATGATATGGGGGGTAAACTGCTGGCTACGAATCTGATTTAAAATCGCATTCAAATCCAAGCCATAATACGTGTTGCCTGCCACCGCTGTTTTGTCAGTTTTCTGACGGTGCTGCTCGGATAAATAGCAAATTTGAAAATCTGCATCCAGCCAAGCTTGCGCCATAAAGGCAAATTTATCACGGTTGCTCTCATGGGGCTCACCAATCGGTGGCAACTGAAAAAAATCCCCGGCAACCAATAGCTGTATCCCACCAAACGGCAGTGTGTTTTCTTTGATGGCTTGTAGCACTTGGTTAATCAGCTCAAATTGCTGTCGATGCAGCATCGAGATTTCATCAATCACCAATACTTTGGTGCGCTCAATGCGCTCCGCAACCACCGTGCGTTTTTTGATTCGGGCGATGTCTTTGGCAGTTAACTCGTTACTGATGCCGATGCCTGCCCAGCTGTGAATGGTCATGCCGTTCATGTGGGTGGCAGCAATGCCTGTGCTTGCCGTCACCGCGACCGCCACATCCCTTGCGCGCAGATAATGCAAATACTGATTGATGGTATAGGTCTTGCCCGCCCCTGCTGAGCCTGTTAAAAATACATTTTTACCAGTTTTAAGGATATCAAGGGCGGTGGCTTGTTTCATTGGTTATACAAAGCTTTTGTAGATAAAAAGAAGGGGTTAAAAAAAGCGAGTTGAAAATGAGCCTACTATAAAGGCAAAGCCGAGGAAAGGCAATGATTGACAGCGCCAAAATACGCCATCAAACGCTTCACGGGTTAGTCAATCATGGTTTTGATTTGCTTGAGACTTAAATAACCAATATGCAGCGCATCGTCAGGTAACTGATTTTTTTCAGGCTCGGTTAATGGCTGAATGGTTAATGCCACGTCTTTTGGCAGTAAATCAGCCACACAGTGAATATCATCCAAGTCTAGTTGATACTTATCATCTACATGACTGGTTGCCACGCCGCTTTTGGCGGTATCCACATTATCAAATGTATAGTCTTGATAAAATGCCGTTTTTTTAACTTGCGCTGTTGCTTTACCTAGCGTCTCAGCTACCACAAGTGTTTTATAATGGAATTCTTCAAATTGACCCGGTAGATAACCGCCTAAATTGACAAAATAAAGTTGTTTGCCTTGACTATCTAATTTGTTATCTACCCTATCATCTGCAAATATGTTATCTGCAAGCGCGTTATCTTTTGACAATCCATCTTTTGACAAGCTATCTGTCGACAACAAAATTTGATAATCACCCACCCGCTTCACTTCTCGCCATGCGTCTAAGTGCCAGTTGTTTTTGACTTCCGGCCAGTGCTGATTGACACTCTCAATTGTTTCACTTAGGCTATTTGCAATCACAAACATCACATCATGCTGTTCAATGAGTCGTCCTGGGGGACGCGCCCCGATTTTTAACATAAATAGTTTCATAGTTATACGCCCAAATGTTTCAACATTAAAAAGTTAAAAACCTGCCAAGCCTCATAGGTTTTCGTCACGGGTTTTTGTCACAGGTTTTATCACCACAGGTTTTTATTATTTTATCTTACGGTTATTTTTTAACCATCGGCATTTTAGCGCTTTCTAACTTTGCCAAGGCATCTGGTAGTTTATCAATCGCCGTCGCTACCACCGCTTGTGCCGCTTGCGAGATGCCTAGCTTTTGCGCGATGGTCGGTTTTTGGCGAGATTGAATGGCATACAATTCGCTATTTGTCATTTTTTCTAAGATATAACTGTCCGATGTTTGCAGGGCATCGACCAAATTGCGCGTTATCGCATCTTCACCGTACCAATGCTCACCGGTTGCCACTTGTTCAACATCCAAATTTGGACGGTATTTACGCACAAAGTCTTTAAATAGTTTGTGCGTTTCTTCCAGTTCTTGTTGGAATTTTTGCTTATCTTCTTCGGTATTTTCACCAAAAACGGTTACTGTGCGTTTGTATTTACCTGCGGTAAATACTTCGACATCGATGTCATGTTTTTCTAATAAATCATGAAAATTAGGCACTTGTGCCACCACACCAATCGAGCCAACTACCGCAAATGGCGCCGCTAAAATTTTATCAGCCACACACGCCATCATATAGCCACCACTGGCGGCGACTTTATCAATACAGACCGTTAAGTTTAGTCCTGCTTCTTTTATACGTGCCAACTGGGCAGCAGCGAGGCCATACGCGTGTACCATGCCACCTGAGGACTCAAGGCGCACAATGACTTCATCTTCAGGTTTTGCCACCGTCAATAGCGTGCTGATTTCTTCACGCAGTTGCTGTACTTCCGTGGCTTTTATATCCCCATGAAAATCCAGCACAAAACAATTTTTGTTGGCGGGTTTATTTTTAAACAGACCAAATTTTGAGGTTTTTTTGGGATTGTCTTTTTTCGTCAAGTCTGTCAATGCGCGGCTGATGAGTGATGTTAACCCTTTATCATTCACCATTTGCAATTGTAATTGTTGTTTGCGCTGGGCTTTGACTTTATTTAAATGGGTGACTTTCATTTCAAGCGGATGTTTGGCGTTTTGAAATAGCATAATAACTCTCTAATTAAGGGCTCTAATTAAGGAAAAAATTGACACAATGGGTTTTATATAGCGTTTATTTTGCTGTTTTCAATCGCTTATCCACACAATATTCGCGAAATGTCTGTGACAGGCATGGCTAGTAGAGATGCATGATAAACCGTGTTTCATATTGTGAAATTTGAGTAAACAAGGCATAATATTCGTTTATAAAAATTTTTGCTACTTCGTACATTACGAAAAATATTGGGATTGCTTCATTATGATGCGTACACACTATTGCGGGCTTGTCACCGAAAACTTAAACGACCAAACCATCACTATTTGCGGTTGGGTGCATCGTCGCCGTGACCACGGTGGGGTTATTTTCTTGGATATGCGTGACCGTGAAGGCCTACTGCAAGTGGTCATCGACCCAGATACCCCAGAAGCATTTGCTACAGCAGATAGCGCGCGTTCTGAATATGTGCTCAAAATCACTGGTCGTGTGCGTCAGCGTTATGCCGGTACTGAAAATAAAAACATGACCAGCGGTCAAGTGGAGTTATTGGCAAAAGACATCGAAACAATCGCCACTTCTGAGACGCCGCCATTTCCCCTCAATGATGAGTTCACCAACGTTTCTGAAGAACTGCGCCTAAAATATCGCTTTTTAGACATGCGCCGTCCAGAGATGCAAGAGCGTATGAAGTTTCGCGCCAAAGCCACTTCCACCATTCGCCGTTACCTAGATGACCAAGGTTTCTTGGATGTAGAAACCCCCATCTTGACCCGTGCCACCCCAGAAGGCGCGCGTGATTATTTGGTGCCTAGCCGCGTGTCAAACGGTGAGTTTTACGCATTGCCACAGTCACCTCAGCTATTTAAACAGCTATTGATGGTGGCGGGTTTTGACCGTTATTATCAAATTGCTAAGTGTTTTCGTGATGAAGACTTACGTGCTGACCGCCAGCCAGAATTTACCCAAATCGATATCGAAACCTCATTTTTAAGTGATGAAGATATCATGAACATTGCCGAAGGATTAACAAAAGACTTGTTCAAAACCATGATGAACATTGAATTTGATACCTTCCCGCGTATGACCTACGCTGAAGCCATGCGTGATTATGCGTCTGACAAACCAGACTTGCGTATTCCTATGAAGTTAATTGACGTGGCTGATATCATGCAGTCTGTGGAATTTAAAGTATTTTCAGGCCCTGCTAAAGACCCAAAAGGTCGTGTGGTGGCGCTTCGTGTGCCAAACGGTAGTGAAATTACCCGTAAACAAATTGACGAATATACTAAATTTGTCGGCATCTATGGCGCAAAAGGTCTGGCTTATATCAAAGTCAACGATGCGAGCAACATCAACAACGGTGTCGATAAAGAATCAGGTCTACAATCACCGATTATCAAAAACATGACCGATGAGGTATTAGTCGAGCTGATTAAACGTACCGAGGCGCAAACCGGTGATATCATCTTCTTTGGCGCGGATAAAGCCAAAGTTGTCAATGATGCCATGGGTGCGCTGCGTGTCAAATTGGGTCTAGACCTAAATATGCTAACCTGTGAGTGGGCGCCGCTTTGGGTCGTGGATTTCCCGATGTTTGAAGAAACCGACAGTGGTGATGGGCTGGGGGGTAAATGGACGTCGGTGCATCACCCCTTCACCAAGCCAAAAGGCACGGTTGAAGCGATGAAAAACAACCCAGAAACCGCGCTATCTATCGCTTATGACATGGTATTAAATGGTACTGAAATCGGTGGTGGTTCACTGCGCATCAATACCTTAGAGATGCAAAAAGCGGTATTTGAAGCATTGGGTATTTCTGAAGCTGAAGCCGAAGAGAAATTCTCATTCTTACTTAACGCGCTAAAATACGGTGCACCCCCGCACGGTGGTTTGGCATTCGGTCTTGACCGGTTAATTATGCTAATGACAGGCTCACAATCGATTCGAGACGTCATCGCTTTCCCAAAAACCAAAACAGCTGAATGTCCGCTGACTGAAGCCCCTGCACCTGTGGATGGCAAACAACTGCGTGAATTGGGTATCCGTATACGCGAAAAAGACAGTAAAGCGCCACAATCTTAATCAAGCTGACACCTTTAATTAGATGAATGCCTTTACTCTCCTCAAATATGTGCCAATGTGGATGCTATATCTATTGGCACATATCGCAAGCTTTATCATTTCACTTCGTCGTGACAAAAGTATCATGAAAACGGTAGATACTAACTTACGACTTGTCTATCCTGAACTCACCGAAACCCAGCGTGACCAGCTTGCCAAAGCCTGTATTACCAATCAAAGCAAAAATATGGTGGAATCGGCTAAAAGCTGGGCGATGCCACCTGCATGGTCGGTTAAACAAATCCATACCGTGCATCATCAACAAGTTTTGATGCAAGGCTTACAAAATCCCAATGGCATGCTTGCAATTGTACCGCATTTGGGAACATGGGAAATCATGAATGCGTGGCTCAACCAGTTTGGTGCACCCACCATCATGTATAAACCCGTGAAAGGTGAACAAGCCAATCAGTTTGTGCTACAAGGGCGTCAGCGCCTAAACGCAACTTTGGTACCAACCGATGCGACTGGGGTCAAAGCGATTTTTAAAACCTTAAAAGCAGGCGGTTTTAGTATCATATTGCCTGACCATGTCCCTGACCCATCTGGCGGTGAAGTGGTGCCTTTTTTTGGTATTCCGACATTGACCAGTACCCTTGCTAGCAAATTAGCCAGTAAAACCAAATGTAGCTTGGTGGGTTTGACCTGTGTACGCCGTGACGATGGACAAGGCTTTGATATTTATTGTGATGAGTTAACTGACCCCGCCTTGTATGACAAAAACATGGTGACAGCGACAACCGCGATGAACCACGCAATCGAGCGGATGATTGACCGTTTCCCCAGTCAATACATGTGGGGCTATAAGCGCTTTAAAGGTGTGCCAGGATTTCCGGTTATTTATAATGCCAAGCCATCCATCGCATTAGCGGTTCGCCAGCGTTATCCAAAACTTAGCAATCATGATATTATCAATTCACTTACTTAATATGATAATCATTGACTTATGACTTTACCAAATTATACTTCAGCGCCTACTTTGCCCGATGAAAACCGTTACATTATTTGTATGAAATGGGGCACCAAATATGGTGCTGAGTACGTTAATCGCCTGTACAATATGGTAAACAGACATTTGACGTTGCCCTTTCAAATGGTATGTTTGACGGATGATAGCACAGGGATAGATGCCAACGTCAAATGCTACCCAATTCCTGAGCTTAATTTACCCAGTAATATTCCTGAACGTGGCTGGAAAAAACTGACCACCTTTAGCCCTCAATTATATGATTTAAAAGGCACGGCGTTATTTTTGGACATTGATATTGTGATTGTCGATAATATTGATTGCTTTTTTACGTATCAAGCGCAGCACGATGACAGTGTGGTGATTATCCGTGATTGGAAAAAACCGTGGCGCATGGTGGGTAATTCATCGGTGTATCGCTTTAAAGTCGGACAACATACTTATCCGAATCTGTTATCAAATTTTGAGCAAAATTTTGACAAGATTCGTAGCCAAGTACGCCATGAGCAAGCTTATCTATCCAATTATTTGCGTGAACATCATCACCTTGAATATTGGGATGCGTCTTGGTGCGTGAGCTTTAAATACCAATGTGTGCAGCCATTTCCCTTAAGTTTTGTCAAACCGCCTATTCTGCCCAAAAATGCTAAAATAGTCATTTTTCATGGTGAAGTCAATCCACCTGATGCCATCATGGGTAAAAGCGGTAAATGGTATCGTAAGGTATTACCAACCAACTGGATTAGGGATTATTGGCGATGAGTGTTTCCTCAATAAAAAAGCCCACAGGCTGGCAACGCAAAGCAACTTTGTTATTTAAAAGTGAGAAAATCTTAGGTGCAGAGCCGATTTTTGCCTATTTCACGCATTTGTCGTTGGCGACCATGAAAGACACGCTGATCACGCCCGATTTGCAGATTTTTGACAGTGAGATTACGGTTAATGCGAGTGAGCCGAAACGGTTTAAGGATTTGCACAGTCATTTTACAAATTTACAACATGAATTTTTAGGGCAACCTTTACTGTGCTTGTACCATGCGGTATTGGTTGTATTGTTACGCCGAAAGTTTGATAGCGTAAACGTTTTTCAGGCGTTTGAACAGCTTTGGCAGTCGGAACAAGATTTTTTATGGCATAACTTATCCTTGCGATGGTTAGTATCTTCAGCGGATACCTTTGTGGATTTTAGCCCCAATCCTACTCGCCAAGCGATTTTTTTAAATATACCAACTTTAATCAATACCTTAAAAGTGTATGAAACAAAACTGGATTTGCTAACGGATAATAGTTTACCAAATCCCGATAAAGTCCAGGCTTATCAGCAAAAACATTTAGCCTTATATGACGGATTGCGTCATTTTCGACTTGGTACGGACGACACCTTGCACAATATGCGACAACGGTATGAAAAATTTGCTAACGTCGATAAATTTGCCGCTGACTTTTTGCTTACGGTTTTTGACCGTTTGCAAGCGGGTGAAACGGCGTTTGCTCTGATGCGACAGTATCATGAATCTGATTGGTGCGTGGGGGCAACGCGTGGCAAATAATCAATTCAAGCTACCTAATAATATTAATATTGCTATTGTCGATAGCGAATTTGACAATACTTACCTCACCCTACCGCCACAAAAATCGGTAAATATTCTTGCCTCTGGCTCTAGTATTCATTCAGCCAATTTAAATAAAATTAGCCAACAACCGTGTATCTTTGTGAATGGCAGCATTGAATTGATGGAGACATACGATTTTCAACAGCCCGTTGCCTATGTGATAACCGACCCCCGTTTTATTCGCCATAATTTGGCAATTTTGCAAAACCGTTATCATGGGCAATGTCCGCTTTATATCACCCAAACGGTGTTAGAAAAATTGGCAGATACTGACCGCAATTTGATTAAAAAATACGTTCAACATTTACGCCTGATTTATTCGGTGGAACGCCCGATTCGCCAACCCTCAAAGCATTTTTTGGCGAAATTTTTTAGAAAAAATAATAAACGTCTGCTGATGGATTTTGCTAACCATCCGCAGTTTGTGATTGAGGGACACGGCGATACCACGATTGGTGTAAGTTTGGATATTAGTCACGGCTTTGTCGAGGCAGGGACAGTGGCGTTTGTGGCGACGCAGTTAGCGTACCGTTTGGGCTTTAGCGAGATACATTTATATGGGATTGATTTAATCAACGCCCACGAACCCCGTTTTTATGAAAATGTACAAAACTCTGCCCCCAGTAAACTTGCCCCTGCCATTTATAACCGTATTGTGCCGTCGTTTGATTTATTGGCAAGCGTTTATCAACAGCAGGGCGTCATGGTTTATAATCATTCGCCTGTTTCTAAAGATTTGTTTAAAAATTTACCCTTTTTTGATTAACACTATTTTCTGAGTTTTTCTATGTCATTGACTTATCAACAGCTTAACAGCCCCGATAAATTTATTGTAGTGTGTTTTTTTACCCCCAATTATCACGACCATGCCTTACGCTTAAGAGGCACGTTGGATAAATTTCATCTCAATTATTATTTTGAGGAAGTGGCAGACGCAGGGTTTTGGGAAGCCAATACACGACTAAAGCCCATTTTTATTTTACGCTGTCTGCAAAATTTCCCTGATTACGGCATTTTATATTTGGATGCTGATGCAGGCGTGGTAAAACCGCTCAATTATTTTAACGAATTGGCAGAAAAAGACATCGATGTGGCATTTTATTACACTCGTGGTTTGCCGAATATGTCGCATGATTATTTGGCAAGTACGCTGTATTTTAACAACACGCACGCCTCGCACGCCCTTGTTCAGCAATGGATTGCCGAGCAAGTTGGCGGCAAACGCACACAAGTGGATCAAGATAGTCTTGACAGTGCGATGGCAAAGTTTAAAGGCAAAATCAAAATGGAACCACTCAATGCGGGTTACATTAAGATTTTTGATAAAGATTATGACGGTGAGGTGTATATTGAGCAATACCAAGCCAGCCGTGAACAGCCGAAACTGCGCCGGCAACTTATTCGTAAAAGAAACCGTGCAATTGGTATAATCATAATGATTATTTTGGTATTAATTACCTATTATTCAATAAAGTAATCTATCTAAAGGTAATATTTGTCATATATAAAGGTTTTGCCCAACGTTGAATCTCATTACTAAGACGTTAGAGACTGGTTTTTTCTTTCTTGATTTCAGTTCCTCGTTCTTTTCTTAAGTCACTAGATATCAAAGCTTGATTAGCAGTGGTAGCAATTTTTTTGGCTTGAATAACAATAGCTGGTAATATTTGATAGGTAATAATGTTTTTTGGATATTTTTTGACATCAAATAATAAAATATCAATCGCTTCTAGCTGTGATAACCCTCGCACAAATGTCAATAATTGTGTGGCTCCAACTTTTGACAATATATATCCTGCGGCATTAATATGACGAGAGCGTAATTCATACACCCTATGTGTATTAGAATATAGAAACTCACTTGGTTTAGCAAGATATGCTCTGCGACTAGTTTTTTCTAGTTTTACAAAATCCATCTGATGATTTTTTAGCCAGTCAATTTGAGTAAGTAGTTTTTGGCTACTTTCACCTAGTATAATATCATCTTCAAAAATTCCTATATAATCTAAGTTTTCATCAAGACAACGTTGCCATAAGCTGACATGACTTAATAAGCACGCCATCTCACCTGCGGTACAATGCGATGTGTCTGCTATCAACCCTAACTGTTGATAAACGCTGTCCGTATCAATCGGGGTAACTGCTTTAAAAAATGTAAAAGGTATATTTTTCTTGCCAAACTCTTGCTGAGTATGGGCTTGACGTTCAGTGTTGGTGGCGACATTAATGACGTAGTTTTTTAGCATAAGTTACGTTTCCGACAAGCTATTTACCTTTAAGCTTACTGATAAAGTTTTTATACCATACTCGTTTTTTGGGTGGTTTTACCATTTTCTCAGGAGTATTAAAGCTAGTTAAACAATGAAAATTTGTGGTACTAAAAGTTTGATTTATCACTTCATCTACCCGTTTAACAAACAATTCAACATTTTTGGCATTTCGACTTTGAAATAAATGATACACGCTGTCATGAAATACCGTGCCAATCCCATAATAGCCATATGAACCTAGTAACCACACGCCATTTGGGGGTGAGGCTTCATAATAAGTAGGGTATAATGTACGATAGCGAATGCCAATTTCTTCTGCTTTATAAGATAGTTCTTCTGCCACATCAGCTCGATGGGTCGGCATAAATGACGGTTTTCCAAGCTTCGCATAGCAGGGAGGCGTGATAAAAAAGAACGCGGGTGAAGCAAATATGTGGCTGGCTGGGTGCTTGTGGTTCGACACTTGCGCACAACCCACGAAGGTATCATACTCATAGACATATTGTGCAGTTTGTAACACTATATCAGGCGTTAAGGGTATCACATCAGGCTCAATAATACCGATAACTTTTCTCGTCGATTGACTAACCACTTGGGTAAGCCATTCACCATGGGGAATATTTTCTTGAGTGCACTGTACATTTAATCCATAAAATGCCATGAGCTTTTTGTGACTGGCGAGAATGTCTGGGTTAAAGTTATCCCAATGAAAAGAGTGAAGCTCTACATCTGCTAAACTTAAAATTGTCATATCGCTCTTATTTACCCAAACAGAGAATTAAAATTTTTGAAAAATTGATTGTAACCAACTTGAGACCTTTGGTGTACGAGTAATGACATTGCCCTTATAGCGTTTATGCTTTTTTTTCGGAAACTCGCCAAACGGCGTAGTGCGATAGATTTCAATACTATAACCGGCTTGTATCGCCTCTTGATAGTAGGTATCGAAAAGCTCAACCAAATCTTGACGAGGGTGCGGCAAAATCTGCCCATCAAACCAATGCGTTTTGCCCTCGGCTTGTAAGCGCGGTAAGGAATATTTATGGCTAAACTGCGTTCCCATGTCCGAATAATGCAAAATCCGAATATCCTCAATCGCTAAATCTTCACCATCCACACAATTAAAACTGTCTTGATAGAGCTGTATGAGTTGCGGATTGGCTTTAAATTTTGCCATCATTTTGCTATGGCTCTCAGGATCGGTTTGTAGCTGGGCGACAGGCTCAAGATAATCCTTAGCTTTTTGGCAATCCCATACGCAGGTGCACAGTCGCATCAAATCGCCATCGCCTTTAGCCGCAAGAATCGCCTCATCGGATATCGGGTGCTGCCACAATTTAGCGATATCGTCCAACACCACCATATCGGCATCCATATAAATCGCCCGTCCGCTAAAGCCACAATATTCAGGGATTGCCCAACGAAAACCCGAAAACGGGGTCGCCCATTTTTCGGTATGCCAGCCCTCGCCTGTTTGCGGATTGGAATACCATACACTGCTTGGGTCACGGCTTAACTGCATCCAGATAATCTCAACAGGCTCGCTTGTATGTTTGTGCAAGCTATAATCTAGCACCATCATCTGCTCAAGGTCGTTGTTATTAGGGTCACAGCCGATAAAGATTTTGATAGGTTGGTCTAAGTTAGCCATAGTTTATCCTCTATTCTCGCCAATGCTCTTCAACCCACATGGTCGGTAAAATAAAATGCCGCAGATGTGATATCGGTTTTTTGATTTTTTCAGCAGTAAATAATTGCCCTAAATGCTCTTTAGCGTTATCGGCAGAATTTTTGTTGTATTGTCCTGCAATCGCATTTTGCGGATACAAATCCCCCGGGAAAATAATAATGCGTGCATCATGAGGCAGTTTTGGCGGGATAAAATAATTTAGCGGAAATGGCTGACGGCATTTGCGGCGAAAATGCACCACCCACTCTTTGGGGAAAAGCTTAACCCCACCTGGGGCATTGTGAGTGACAAAACGCTGCTCAAAGCGATATTTATCCGCCACCCCTTGTGGATCGGCACGGAATTTTTCTAGCAAACTAACCAAGCTACCGACTTTAAAGCGAAAACACGAGGTTTGACCTAGCTTCTCTAAGGGGTTACTTGGGTTATAAGATAAAACCGTCTGATCGTCATCACCAAAACTAAAAAAGTCGTCAAGGCTACCCACTACGACCACATCAAGATCTAAAAACAATACCGTTCCTGTGACATTGCCAAGCTGTGCATTCCAAAGCCGTGACTTAGGCCATTTACCAAGGGTGTTGGTAGGCATCACAATATCGCTGGGCGGCAAATCCTGACATTCTACTTCAGGACGAATGCCATCGGTATTGTCGGTAAAGCAGACGAAGCGAAACGGCGGGGTAATATTACGGCTTACCATACCATAGAGTTTATTAACGTAATCTGCGCCATATTTGGTGCCCCATTTGATACAAATAATTTGCTTAAGCGGGGTGGTTGCACTCGATGTTGTCATGTCACTTCCAAAGTACCGATAATTTTTCAAAAAATAAGGATAGTCATTTTAACATAACTATCCTTTTATGTTTACTTATCTACTTATTTTCACTTATCTACAATTTTACCGATTATTCATCCACGTAGCTGAGCCAATGCGCGTATTTATCATTTTTGCCTTGCACCACGTCAAAAAATAGACTTTGCAGTTTTTCGGTGATTTCACCACGTGCGCCGCAGCCAATGACATGGTCATCATATTCACGAATTGGGGTAATCTCGGCGGCAGTACCTGTCATAAAGATTTCGTCCGCAATATAAAACTCATCACGGGTGATTCTACGCTCATGCACTTTGATGCCCAAGTCCTTTGCAAACTGTATCACCGTACGACGGGTAATGCCGTCCAATGCCCCACCTGACAAATCTGGGGTATGCAGCTCACCGTCTTTGACCAAAAATAAGTTTTCCCCTGAGCCTTGACAAACATAGCCTTGGGTATCCATCAATACCGCTTCATCATAGCCATGACGGGTGACTTCTTGGTTTGACATGATAGATACTGGGTAATTGCTGACGGCTTTGGCTTTACACATGGTGACGTTTGGATGGTGATGGGTAAAACTTGAGGTTTTTACCCGGATACCTTTTGCCATGCCTTCTTCACCCAGATAAGCGCCCCAAACCCAAGCGGCAACGATGGTGTGAATGCTATTATCTTTGGCAGCGATACCCAATTTTTCAGAACCGACCCAAATCAATGGGCGAAGGTAGGCCGATTCAAGGTTATTTTCACGTACCACGGCTTTTTGTGCTTGTAATACTTCTTCATACGAATAGGGTACAGCAAGCTGGAAAATTTTAGCTGAATTTAGCAGACGCTGGGTATGGTCTTCTAGACGAAAAATCGCCGTGCGTCCATCATGGGTTTTGTAGGCTCGAACCCCCTCAAATACGCCCATCCCGTAGTGCAGTGTATGGGTTAATACGTGGATTTTGGCATCACGCCAGTCTACCATGTTGCCATCCATCCAAATAAAACCATCACGGTCTGCCATGCTGGGAATTGTTGCCATTGATTACTCCTAGTGTTTTGTTTGAAATAAAAAGTGTTTAGTTTGAAATAAAAAGTGTTTTGTTTAAATAATTTGTTTGAAAGAAAATTGATGTTACATCTATTCTGGTCGTTGCCCAATCAAGCGATGCCATTGTTCATCAACAAAATTACGTAGTTCATGCCACTGGGCTTCATCCACCAGTATCGGCTGCTCTGCTAACGCCAAGCGATGCGTCATGCTGCGGATACGAAGATAAGCGTGCGTTAGCTGTTGGCATATTTCGGTTTCGATAATACCTGTTTTGGCAAGTGCTTCAAAGATACGCACATTGTCACTCCAAATGGCCAACGCAGGATAACGATTGGCATACGCCAAGACAGCAAACTGGGCAATAAACTCAATATCAACCAATCCGCCTGCATCTTGTTTAAGATGAAACAAGCCTTGCTGCTTGGTATGCGGTTTGCTGCCCAAATGGTCTTGCATCTTATGCCGCATGGTGGATACTTCGATACGGACACTGTCTTTATCGCGCGGCAGACACAACACTTCTTTACGAATTTGGTCAAATCGCTTCATCACGCGGTTATCTCCGCAAATGGCACGAGCGCGAACCAACGCTTGGTGTTCCCACGCCCAAGCTTTGTGCATTTGGTAAAGTTCAAACGCATGGGTAGATACCACCATCATACCCGCTTGACCCGAAGGACGCAGGCGCATATCAATCTCGTAGACACGACCATCGCGCGTTTGGGTGGTCAAATAATTCATCAGTTTTTGGGCAAGGCGTGCGGCAAACTTCATACCGCTGATGGGTTTTTCACCGAGCGTCATCGCTTCTTCATCAATGTCATGAATAAACACAAGATCAAGATCTGAGCTATAACTCATCTCAAGCCCGCCAAGCTTACCATAACCGATAATCGCAAAGCCATTATGCGCTTCACTCACAGGCTCGCCTTGGGCATTGACAGGATAGCCATGTTTTTTCACCAATTCGCCAAATACCCGTTGCAACGCTTTTTCAAGCACCACTTCAGCGATAAAGGTGAGTGAATCAGAGACTTTCATCAACGGTCTATCCGCCAACACATCACTTGCCGCCACTGCCAGCACTTGGGTTTTTTTGAAAAAACGAAAGGCGTTGAGTAGCCCTTCTTCATCATTAGGCTCTACCCGTAACAACTGCTGACGCAAGATGTCACTAAGTTCTGCCTTATCAGGTAAATGACGGTATTTTTCACGGATAAATGAATCTAGCAAAACAGGATAACTGACCAATTCGCTCGCAATCCAAGGGCTTGCTGCCAACATGGGAATCAATTTGGCGGCTGCCGTTGGGTTTTCGGCAAACATGACCAAATAAATTGACCGACGACTTACCGCCTCTAGTAGTGTCAACATTCTAGGTAACGCCACATTGATTGCATCTTCGCTTAAATCGGAATGTAACAACCCATTGATTAGAATCGGATAGGCGGCATTTAGGCGAGTCTTGGCTTCTTCACTGAGCCCTGTAATGAGCTTGCTTTGCCAAAACTGGTTTAATTTATCTTTATTGTCAGCGCTTAATTTTTGCTCAAGCTCAGATAAATTGTGCTGATGATCCACTTGCAGTTGTTCATCAGACTGTTGGCGATCACTGACCAGCTCGTCAAAAGGTATTTTGACCGTTTGGCGGTATTCATTGAGTTTGGCTAACAATGCCGCCCAATCAGCAAACCCCAATACTTGGGCAAGCTGATGTCGCTGTTTGGCATCTTGGGGTAGTCGCTGGGTTTGTTCATCATTGATGGCTTGGATACCATGCTCCAATCTACGTAAAAAACGATAGGCTTGTGCCAATTGCTCATGAGTCACCGCATCGATAAAGCCATGTTTTTCCAGTTGGCTCATCGCTTGTAGGCAGTTTTTTACTCTGATATCACTGACACGCCCGCCATAAATCAACTGAAACGACTGCACGATAAACTCAATATCACGAATACCCCCCGCACCAAGCTTGACATTGTCGGTATCTTGACGTTGCTCGACTTGGTTTTGAATCAGTGATTTCATCTCACGTAGGGCGGCAAAGGCACTATAATCAACATAATAACGAAACACAAACGGCTTGATAAGGGCTTCTAAGCTATCGCTAAAGGTGACAGGGTTGACGATTCTGGCTTTTAGCCAAGCAAATCGCTCCCATGCCCGTCCATGTTGGGCAAAATATTTTTCCAGTGCCGATAAATGAATTGCCAAATCACTGCCATCGCCCCAAGGACGAAGGCGCATATCAATGCGAAATACAAAACCGTCTTGGGTGTTTTTATCAAGCAGATTGATGATGCCTTGACCCCATTTGGTAAAAAATTTCTTGTTGTCGATGGATTTAGCAGCTTTTGACCCTGGTGGTTTTAACGAGTCAACCACCGTCTCACCTTGCCCCTGATGGACAAAAATCAAATCGATATCGCTTGATAAGTTGAGCTCTTCTGCGCCCATTTTACCCATGGCGATGATGGCTAAATCATCCTTATGTGGTTTATTTTTTTCATCAAAAAAATACGGCTCGCCATAGCGACTGATTAAATCTTGATACACATAGTCTTTGGCAAAGATGAGACAATAATCGGCAAATTTTGATAGCTCCCATGTCAGCTGCTCTAGGCTAATCAGATTTAAGGCATCTTGCCAAATCCAGCGCACCATCAACAAATTGCGTAGATGACGCAGCCCCCGCATCACGCTTGCTTCATCCGCCAATTGGTAATCTTCATCTAGCGTATAATCGCGTATTAAATCTTTGATATGTTGGACATCGAGCGTTTGGGAAAGCGGATAGCTTTTTAAAAAGCTTTGTACAACGTTTGTTTTAGTCTGCCAATACTGATAGCCAAAATTACTAGCTTGCTGTAATACAGCGATTTGTTCCATCGTCGGTAAGAGTTGCGGCATTCTAATTTCCGTGTGGCAAATAAATAAACAGACTAAATAAACAGACCCAGCTCATCGTGGTATATATATAAGTACTAAGCATTCACGTTTGCGTGTTCATACACTCAATCTTGTACAATCAATCTTGTCCAATCAAGTTTGTACAATTAAGCCAAGTTTGTACCATCAAGCGGGAGATTTTGCAATTAGGCTTGATTAACTGCAGTTGATACAGGGTATTTTGCTCAACCTTACATTGCTTAAAGCTTTCCTTATAGCCTAGCACAAACCGCTATTGTTGCAAATTTTTTTAGCACTCAAACCTATAAATACTCGTTTGTGCGTATCAAAATGTTTGTCATAGGAATAAAAACGTAAAAAATATTGGTAGTTATCAAATTTTCATATATGATGAAAAAAACAAGGAAGTAAAAGTCAATAAATTTATGTGAATATTCGGTCTATAGATTTTTTGTGACCCTGATATCAATCACGTGTGACTGATTTTTTAGCCGCATATTAAATTGTAAAAAAACCAACACATTTATCTTATAAACTATTTAAATCATTGAATTTTTTAGTACAACCAACAATCACAACAAACAAGGAGCGTATTGTGATGACAACGGACAACCCAACTGCAAATAAAAAAATTGCCCTCGTAACAGGTGCGCTAGGTGGTATTGGCACGGCTATTTGTCATGCGCTAATCCAAGCTGGCTATCACATCATTGCAACCTACACCCATAAAGCAGATAGCACAGTCAACCGCGGCGAAGCTTGGTTAAAAGAAGAAGGCATGAATGCCAGCGATTTCACCTTTGTTGAAACCAATCTTACCGACCATAAAGCCGCCACCAAAGCCATTCTTGATGCAATTGGAAAAGCAGGTCACATTGATGTGTTGGTAAATAACGCAGGTATCACCCGTGATACGACTTTCAAAAAAATGACTTATGAGCAATGGTCAGAGGTGATTGATACCAACTTAAAATCACTATTCACGGTCACCCAACCTGTTTTTAACAAAATGCTTGAGCAAAAATCTGGGCGTATTGTCAGTATCAGCTCAATTAATGGCTTAAAAGGTCAGTTTGGTCAGACCAACTACTCAGCCACCAAGGCAGGTATTATCGGCTTTAGTAAAGCGCTGGCACAAGAAGGCGCTAAATCTGGGGTGACCGTTAACGTGGTTGCACCGGGTTATACGGGTACTAAAATGGTGATGGCGGTGCCTGAAAAAGTGATGGAAAGCATCAAAGCCGGCATTCCAATGGGTCGTATCGCCCAACCTGAAGAGATTGCTGCTGCCGTGATGTATTTGGTCAGCGATGGCGCTGCTTATATCACCGGTGAGACCATCAATGTAAACGGCGGTCAATACATGCACTAATGAGCTTGCCATTAGCATTTGTGAACTAAATCGGTTATAAATTAAAAAAGACCAGTCATCGTGACTTGGTCTTTTTTGTTGTGTGACAACATTACTAACAACCGTTAACTTACTGGTTACTTACTTGGCTGTCAATTTTTTTACGCCATCTGCCGTTGCCATCAGCAAAATATCAGCGCGCTGTGCGCTAAATAACCCATTACACACCACCCCAACGATATTGTTTAACTTTGCTTCAAACGCTGCTACCTTCTCAATGTCCAAGCCGATATCTAAGCCATAAACATCCAAAATCAAATTGCCATAATCGGTGACAAATCCTTCACGGTAGACTGGCTCACCGCCAAGCTGTACTAACTCGCGCGCTACATATGAGCGCGCTTGCGGCAATACTTCAATCGGTAGTGGAAAGCCAACGCCTAATTGCTGTACCCATTTGCTTTCATCCACCAGGCAAATAAACTGCTTAGATGCGGCGGCAACAATTTTTTCACGGGTTAAAGCGCCGCCACCGCCTTTGACTAGCTGTAAGTGCTGGTTTACTTCATCGGCACCATCAATATACAAATCTAACTCACCTGTGAAGTTTAAATCCATCACCTCAATACCGAGCGCTTTGAGCTTATCTTCGGTGACCTTTGAGCTTGCCACAGCGCCCTTTAGGTTAACTTTTGGCAATAATTCAATGAGGCAGTTGACGGTACTGCCCGTCCCCACGCCCAAAATCATGCCTGATTCGATATATTTTAACGCGTCTGCTGCCACGGCTTGTTTTTGTTGTTGTTGCGTGCTTGCATTCATCGTACTCATAGACCCAGCCTTGTTAGGAATTTATCAAAAAAACAGATAGAAAACTTAATGCTATCAATTACCCAACTTATTTTACCGTAAAAGCACTTGCAAGCTAAACCCTAAAGTCCTAATCTAATCACTTATTTTTTACTTCTCTAACGACTTGCTGTGTTTTAGTTATGAAAGTACATAGAGGGTAAAAATAAATCTTCAAACGTATTTTTCAAACTTAGGTCATTATTATGTTATCAGATTGGGTACGCCTTATCCTTCAAGCGACCGTGTATGATGCTGCTATTCAAACGCCGCTTGAACCCGCCAAAAAACTCAGTGAACGCTTTAACAACGATATTCGTTTTAAACGTGAGGATTTTCAGCCAGTGTTTTCTTTTAAGCTGCGGGGCGCCTACAATCGAATTAGCCAGTTGAGCGAAGTAGACAAAGCCAAAGGCGTGATTTGTGCCTCTGCCGGCAATCACGCGCAAGGCGTCGCCTTCTCGGCTAGCCGCTTGGGACTCAATAACATTATCGTGATGCCGACCACCACCCCCGATATCAAAGTCAGTGCTGTCAAGTCCTTGGGCGGTAATGTGGTGCTATATGGCGATAGTTTTGATGAATCAAACCGCTATGCCATTGAACGCGCCCAAACCGATGGCTTGACCTTTATCCCACCGTATGACGATGAATTGGTTATCGCAGGTCAAGGTACCATCGCCATGGAGCTAGTACAACAATGGCGTAAAATGGAATATGTGTTTGTTGCCGTTGGTGGCGGTGGCTTAATTTCAGGTGTCGCGGCGTTTTTGGGGGAAGTTGCACCGCATGTCAAAGTCGTAGCCGTCGAGCCAGAAGAAGCAGCCTGTTTAAAAATCGCGCTTGATACCGGTGAACGCAAGCGGCTACCGCAAGTGGGGTTGTTCGTCGATGGGGTGGCAGTGGCGCAGCTGGGTGAAATACCGTTTGCCGTCTGCCGTATGCCAAAAAGCGATAACTCAGGTCCCGTGGTCGAGCCTGATGTGGTCACTTGTAGCAATGATGAAGTGTGTGCGGCGATTAAAGACGTGTATGATGAAACCCGCACCATCGTTGAGCCTGCAGGCGCTTTGGCTGTCGCGGGTATGAAAAAATACATCGAAGATCATAATCTGCAAGGCAAAAACTGTGTGGCAATTTTATGTGGTGCCAACATGAATTTTGATCGGTTACGCTATATCGCTGAACGTACCGAAATTGGTGAGAAAAAAGAAGCAATTTTTGGGGTGACCATTCCTGAGCGCACAGGCGCTTTCTTGGATTTTTGCCGCTCGCTCAAAGGCCGCAACATCACCGAATTTAACTACCGCATCAACACCAACCCTAACTACCCTCATCACGCTGCCAATATTTTTGTCGGTATCGCCCTCAAAGAAGGGGAAAAAGAGCGCAAAGCAATCCACCAGTTACTCAATGAAGCCGATGATGCCGCGATTGATTTGACCGATGATGAAGTCGCCAAGACCCATATTCGCTATTTAATCGGCGGACACGCGGGATTAAAAGACGAGCAACTATTTCGCATTGAATTTCCCGAGCGTCCTGGCGCGCTGCTCAACTTCCTTGAAAAATTGGGCTCACAGTTTAATATTTCTTTATTCCACTATCGCAATCATGGGGCGGCTGAAGGGCGTATCTTAGCGGGCATTCAAATGGGTGAGCAAACCGCCGAGCAATTACTTGCCAAACTGCAAGACATTGGCTATGAGTGCGAAAACCTCACCGATAACTTAGGCTATCGCTTATTTTTACAATAATTTTTTAACGGTTTGGATAAAAAAGGTGCCATCGTAGCGCCTTTTTTTGTGCCAAGTTTTTTATGCCAAGCTATGCACAAAATTCGCTAAATTTCAGCACGGTACATAGCAAAAATAGCCATTTTCTGCTAATCTCAATACTTAAAACTTTATAATTTACCTGATAGTTTCACTGATAAATTAATTAAAAAATTCTGCTATAAGACAACCACTATGTCATCAAAAAAACGTTTTTTAAAACTTGCCGGTATGACTGCCAGTATCGCAGGCAAAGCAGCTAAAAATTCTATTAAGTCTTTTGCAGGCTCTGAAGAAGATAAACTCACAGCCCGTAGCGAAATGCTGCAAACCGTAGGGCTGCAAATCGCCGACACCTTAGGCGAAATGAAGGGCGCGGTGATGAAAGTGGGTCAAATCGCCTCGCAGTATAAAGATGTGTTCCCCCCTGAAGTCTCAAAAGCGCTGGAGAAATTACAAAAAGACGCGCCGCCCATGCCGTTTGCCGTCATCAAACAGCAGGTGGAAAAAGAATTGGGGCAACCGATTGAGGCGTTGTTTGCCCAGTTTGAGCAATCACCGTTTGCGGCAGCCTCTATCGGTCAAGTCCATAAAGCGGTGTTGCCAACCGGTGAAGCGGTCGTAGTCAAAGTGCAATACCCCGACGTTGATACCAGCATCGATAGTGACTTAAAACACGTTCGCTTGGCGCTTAAGATAACTGGCGTGCTCAATATGGATAAAACCTTGCAAGATAAAATCTTTGCAGAAATCCGTGACAGCCTGTATGACGAGCTTGACTACAGCAAAGAAGCCCATAATTTGGCAATTTTTGGCAGTTTTCACAGTGAGGATGAGGGGCTGATTATCCCCAAAGTTTTTCATAGCCATTCGACCAAACGTATTTTAACCCTATCACAAGAACTGGGTGAAAAGCTAGAAGTAGCTGCAACTTGGGACAATGACATCAAACAAAAAATCGCCACTCGCTTATTTGATTTTAGTGCCGGTCAATTGTTCAAACTGTATCGTCTGCATTGTGACCCCCATCCCGGTAACTTTGCGTTTCGCCCTGATGGCTCGGTCATTGCCTATGACTTTGGTGGCATCAAATCTTACAGCCATGACGAAGTTGCGTTATTCAAACGCTTTGCCATTCACTGTCTGAGCGGTGATGTGACAGCGCTTGAGCAAGATTTGGTCAGCATTGGCATCAAAAAAAACAATGATGCGCCACTGCCCCCAGACTTTTATAAAGATTGGTTGCAGATTGGTTTGACCCCGTATGGTTTTACCCAGTTGTTTGATTTATCCAAACACGCGCCTTATGACTTTGCCACCAGCCAAACCCATTTTCAAGCGATTGCCAAAGCAAAAGAGTCGCTTAAATACTGGCAAAGCTTTCAACCTGCCCCACTTACCATGATGCTTGATCGAACCATTTCTGGACAGTATTGGAACTTGGTCAATTTAAAGGTAAAAATTGATTTAAGTGAGTTGATACACCGCTATATTGATTTGCCGACATTGCCACGACCTGCTGACTCGCCTCGCCCTTAGGTTTGATTTTAACTTTCAATAACATTTCCTGCGATGACATAGGCGCAACCCCTATCAAAAATCGGGGTTGCTCGTTTATAATAGCGCACGCAAAATTTTGAAAATCAGATTGTTACGTTAGATAGTTAGATAAAGGATACACTCATGGCCGGACATTCCAAGTGGGCAAACATCAAACACCGTAAAGCCAAACAAGATGCGGCAAAAGGTAAAGTCTTTACCAAAATCATTCGTGAGCTGGTCTCCGCTGCCAAACAAGGCGACCCAGACCCAGCAAGTAACCCGCGTTTGCGTGCGGCGGTGGAAAAAGCCAACTCAGTTAATATGACCAAAGACACGGTAAAACGGGCGATTGAACGTGGTGCAGGCGGCGGTGACAATGACAACATGCAAGAAATCACCTATGAAGGCTATGGCTTGGGCGGTGTTGCGGTGATTGTCGAGACCATGACGGATAACCTCAACCGTACCGTTGGCGAAGTGCGTCACGCTTTTAGCAAAAATGGTGGCAATTTGGGTACATCAGGCTCAGTGGCTTATATGTTTAGCAAACGCGGTGAAATTACCTTTGATGATGTGTCGCTAGAAGATACTATCATGGAAGTCGCACTTGAAGCCGGTGCAACCGATATTGAAAATAATGGTGATAGTATCACAGTGGTCACTGAGCCAGAGAATTTCGGTGAGGTGATGGATGCCTTAGAAAAAGCCGGTTTAAAATCCGACAATGCAGAAGTGACTATGTCTCCTTCAACCATGGCGGATGTCACTGATGTCGAAGATGCTAAAAAAATCATGAAAATGATTGATATGCTTGAAGATTTGGACGATGTACAAGAAGTCTATACCAATGTCAACTTTACTGATGATGTCATGGAACAACTCGATGATTAAATGAAATTTTTAAGCATAGAAAAGGCTAAATGTAGATTTAGCCTTTTTTATTTAGCAACTTGTAACAATGTTGTGGTGGGATATAAGGTTAAAAATACGCGATTAAATTCACTACCGTGATGCAAGGCTTCATTTGTGTCAAAAATTAATAAGCCCTTTTCTTGCTGTTCATTGGTATGAATCAACAACCATACTTCATCCAATGCCCTTTTTTTGTGGTACGCTTGGACTTTATGCGCTTTTTTGCTCATCACCTCATCAATATCACCTTGATTGATGTAGGAATCAATCGGTAAATCTTCATTTTCATCTGCCATATCGGTAAAAAACGCACTGGGCAACCAACGCATGGCTTTGGCAATACCGTTTTGTAATTTACTACTGAGCGTAGGATGTGGCAAATCACGGGATGGCTCGATAAATTGCTGCGACACATTGACAATCTTTCGGTTATCAATGTTTTGCCAATCGCCCTTGACACCTAATATCTCACCGTGACAATTAAACTGCGTCGGGGTAAATTTGGTTGACACTTGTAGCAGTGACTGCCAATACCAACGTTTTAGCATTAAATTGTCATTACCGAGTCTATCGCGTAGTCTTGGCAAAGTGGTTAATTCGATGCCAATTGCGTATTCACCTTTGCCACAATAAAAAATACAGGTAAAATCTGGCTCATTACCGTCATCCGTACCTGAGATGGTTTTGGCAGGATGTAAATGTAGCATGGCTAAAAAATGCGCCAAATACACCCATTCACGCTGGCGTTTGAGCTGATTTTGTGACATCCGTATGATGCTTGGCGAATTTTTTTTGTTCCCTGCCATTCATTAATTACCCGATTAGCTTATTCAATTGACTCAGCCTAATTTACCTATTCTAAGTTACCTAGCCTATTGTTTCTCTGACTAAAAATATATCAAAAAAAATTTACTTATTTCAACACCTCAGCTTATCAGTTCAATACGTCAAATGCATGACAATAATTTGGACAGTTTTAAAAGCTGTGTGTGTTTTTAGTAATTTATCTAACTATTATGACGTTTAGCCTTGTATTTTAAGCTATTAACCTTATATAATTCACAGTTCATTTGGGGATGTTCTGGCTTCGACGCTGGTAATGAAACTCAATGATGCATGTCGAGTGAGTATGTCCACTCGTAAATAAAATATACATTTTAAACTAGTCGCAAACGACGAAACTTACGCTCTAGCAGCCTAAGGGCTGCTTGGGACGGCACAGATTGCCATTGGTCTGGTTGCTCTCCTTGAAGCGAACGCACGATGGATAGCTTAAATTGTTGTCTCGCCAATTTGAGCGAAACTTAAGAGGCTCGTGGTTGGCATCCTGACTGTCGGTTCGCCAACCATTAAAGCCATAGACAGAATCTAAACATGTAGAGTCATGGGCGTAGTGCTGGCGGACGCGGGTTCAACTCCCGCCATCTCCACCATATATAAAAAAGAGAATGCAATAACTTGCATTCTCTTTTTTTTGCATTTTTTTTAGCCGATTAGCTACTTAAGAAATCATTTTTACACAAAATCAACAGGTTAGAAAAACTAGCTGATATAGTTACACAATTTATATGTTTAGCAAAACACATCCGATATTAAAGATTTTGTTTACAATAAAATATTTGAAATAACATAACTTTGTAATTAGAATACACACCGCTTAAGTGATATTAAACAATATTACTTTGTTTTTACTATGTAAATCACGGGAAATGCCCCTTGATACCTTTAAGCAGTCAGATTATTGACCGCTTTAATTGATAAAAGGAACATCCGATGAAATATATCATTGCCAGTTTGTTTGTTACTACTTTAGCCACCCAGCAAGCCAATGCTGATGTTGTTTCATGGTATGGTGGCAAGCATCATGGTCGTACCACGGCGTCTGGCGAGAAATTCAATCAAAATGCACTGACTGCCGCCAGCAACGTGCACAAATTAGGTAGCCTACTTAAAGTCACTAACAAAGCCAATGGTAAAAGTGTGGTTGTACGCGTGACTGACACAGGTGGGTTCGGCAAATATGGCCGTACGCTAGATTTGTCAAAAGGTGCTTTTAGCAGAATTGCTAATCCTTCAAATGGTCTTGCTAAAGTCGATATCGTTAGATTATAGCGTTATTTTTATTAATGTATTTTTGCTGTAAAAAAGGGCGCTATTGATTGATAGCGCCCTTAATGTTTTATCAATTAAAAAATTTAATCCTCTAAAAAACGGGTATCATTCGACCATTGCTGCATTTTGATACTTTCATCCAAATATTGCTCGATAGCCGGTAAGTTAAATCCGTCGTTTTCACTGATAAAGCTTATACTCATGCCTTTATTGCCTGCCCTACCGGTGCGACCGATACGATGAACGTAATCATCAGGACTGTCTGGCAAGGTGTAATTGACCACACAAGCCACATCATCCACATGAATACCTCGCCCTGCAACATCAGTCGCCACTAAAATATTGGCATCGCCTTGACGAAATTGTGCCAAATACTTCTCGCGTTTGGCTTGGATAACATCCCCTGACAATATCACTACTTTATATTGACGATTAAGTTTGTCATACAGGCGCTTGACTTGGTCTTTACGATTGGCAAAGACAATCATTTTCTTGGGGGAAATTTTTTCAATAATTTGCTGTAACGCCGCCAGTTTATCCGATTCCATCAGGGTAAAAAACAGTTGCTCGATGGTTTGACTGGTTTTTTGTTCGGGCGCAATTTCTACAAAAATCGGCTGATATAACCAGCGATAAGCTAAATTCATCACATCTTGGTTAAAGGTAGCGGAAAAAAGCAGGGTTTGCCGATGCGTATTGGCGGGCATCATACGAATCAAGCGTTTGATATCAGGTATAAACCCCATATCCAGCATTCTATCTGCTTCATCTAATACCAAAATTTCAAGACGATCGAGATACACATGGTGCTGAAAGCAAAAATCAATCAAA
This sequence comes from Moraxella osloensis, assembly GCF_001553955.1. Taxonomy (NCBI): domain Bacteria; kingdom Pseudomonadati; phylum Pseudomonadota; class Gammaproteobacteria; order Moraxellales; family Moraxellaceae; genus Faucicola; species Faucicola osloensis. The sequence continues at coordinate 59,609 of NZ_CP014234.1, read as the reverse complement.
CGACCTGGGGTGGCGATGATGATATCGACAAACTTTTGATGCAGCTGCTTTAACTGCGTCTCATAGTCTGTGCCACCGAGCAAACAAACGGTATGCAGTTCGGTAAACTTGGTGAGTTCAAGGCAATCTTGATAAATTTGTTGAGCCAATTCTCGAGTCGGCGCGAGCACCAGCGCACGGGTTTCACCCAAAAAACGATCGCCATCAACCTCAGGGTTTATAGGATTATTCAGCAATTCATTGATGATGGTCAGTAAAAACGTTGCTGTCTTACCTGTACCTGTTTGTGCCTGCCCAATGGCGTCTTGCCCAGCGAGTGTATTGGGCAATATCTGCGCTTGGATAGGGGTCAGCGTTTGATAGCCTAGTTGGTCAATCGCTTGTTTGAGCGCTGGATGAAGGGGTAATTGTGAGAAAGTTTGAAACACAGAGATTTAACCTATTTTGACCAATCAATCATTGGCTATGAGAAACAACAAAAACCAAGTCAATTGAATCAACTTGGTTTGCAAAAAGGTCAAAAATAACACTTCAACCCCTTTTTGGCTCAACTTATTCGACTTTGGTAACTTCTTCAGCTTGAAGACCTTTTTGACCTTCCACCACGATGAATTCAACTTTTTGACCATCTTGAAGTGAACGATAGCCGTCACCTTGAATCGCGCGGAAATGAACAAAAATATCTTCACCGCTGTTACGCTGAATAAATCCAAAACCTTTTGAATCATTAAACCATTTTACAATGCCTTGTTCACGAACTGACATATTATAACTTCCTTTAACACTATTAATGGTAGGTTTTTAAAGTAGTTTTTTAACCAAGGCTAGTTAAGCCTAGGTAAGTTTAGCTACTCGCTACCCACGCCTGCTAAATAATATACTAGTTAAGCTTTTGTAATAGTTTGTTAAAACATTTCTCTACAATGTCGCTTACATAGTAAATTGTTCTTATAGCAATCATAGCATGGGTTTTTTACAAAAAAAAGTAATTTCGTAAGAATTGGTTATTTTTTTAAATAGCGATTTTTTAGCCTTATTTAACGGTTTACAATAATAAAACTGCAAGGTTGGCTACTAAAATTGCCAATTATTTTAGCGTCGGTTTGCACACATTGTATAGGCTTATCTTTATCATTTATCTCATCGGCGCCAATGAGTTGATTGATGACTTCCTCGCCCAATTCATCTAGCACATCATGTTTTAATTCTTTGATTAATTGCTTATCGGCATCTTGGTGAGTTTTGATAGAACATTCTTTAAGTCGCCATAGCAAGTTTCGTAAAACTGCTTGATTGACTGCAGGCTTTTCATTTAACCATTCACATTCATGGGGTGAAAAAAAGCGCGTAACAACCTGATGACTAATTGCGCTGTCTTCGACATCAATGCCGATATTTGTATAGGGCGAAATCAATACTGCGGCATGTTGGCGGCTATGGCTAAAACTGACATACCAAGTGTAACCGTCAGCTGTTATAAAATGATAAGGAAAGTTTGCCTCCATTAACTCGCCTGTCAAATTAAGTGCTTGCTGTAGCTTTTTTAGCAATTGACGACAAGACATTGACCCTGTTTTATGGGTTAATAGGGTAGCCTGTTCACCCAAATTATGATGAATATCAATAGCCACCCAGCTATGGTGTTCGATTCGATAAAACTGCATCGGTTAGAATAGTGCCTTATGGTATAAGCAAATTTAACAATAGCTTAAAGTATCAAAGTATTTTTTTATACCAAGGTTGATTGGCTTGCTTCTTTTGTGCTTCTGCAATCGCTTTACGTTTTTTTTGATACAGTACATTATTACTGATGAGATTAATAGTGCGAGTGTCTTGCGCGATGACTTCCCCTAAGACGTTTTCAACCCTTGCGGTAATGGTATAAGGGTTAGGATCGAGCGTGGTAGTTGCGATAGTATAGCTAGTGTCTTTTATGGTTGCTAAGGTTTGGTTATTGAGTTGATAGACGATTCTATCCCCTGTTTTTAAACTCGTTGTCAAGGCAACATTAATCTCAATTGGTTGACTACCCCGTCGCAGCGTTTGCCCGGCTTCAGGCGATACAATTTTTATGACATAATCCCCTTGCTGGCTTGCTGAGATGGATTGGGTCGATAAGCGACCAGTTAAGCTATCACCTAAGCTATCAGGCAGGCGACTGTCAGCAGCCGTACTCGCTGCGTTATTAACTTGATTGTTCAAGTTATTAGATGTCGTTGTTGATTGATTGGTCGTCGATGATACTTGTGATTGGGTGGATAATTTATCTAATACGCTGATATTCTTGCTGTTTTTATTGTATTGATAAGCGGTATTGATATTATCGGTATATACCACTTGCCCCTCTGAGGTTGTCGTCTTATATACTTGAGCATGACTTAACTGTGACAGCAATAACATTAAAGCCATGAGTGCAAAGCTATAGCGCAAACTACTATTATTATCGGTACTATATTTTGTCAAAATCATATAAGCCTTCCCCTCAAAACCCATTATTGGGCATATTTTAGCAAGCTTGATAATCAATCCCTAAATAATTTTGCCTATTAGCCTAAAAATTTCCTATAAAAAAACCCAACCTATATAAGCTGGGTTTTTTGAAAAGCGAACTTATTAGCAGCTGTAGTACATATCAAATTCGATTGGATGAACTGATACGTTGTAACGCTCTACTTCTTCTTTTTTCAAGGCAATGTAAGCGTCAAGCATTTCTTTGGTAAATACGCCACCTTTGGTTAAGAATTCATGGTCGTCTTCTAACGCTTTAAGCGCAACTTCCAAGTTCTCCGCCACCGTTGGGATCAATGCTTCTTCTTCTGGTGGCAGGTCGTATAAGTTTTTGTCCGCGGCTTCACCTGGATGGATTTTGTTTTGGATACCATCAAGCGCTGCCATCAACAATGCGGCAAAGCAAAGGTAAGGGTTAGCTGCTGGGTCTGGGAAGCGTGCTTCGATACGCTTGCCTTTCGGGCTTGCCACGTATGGAATACGAATTGACGCTGAGCGGTTACGCGCTGAATAAGCCAGTTTAATAGGCGCTTCGTAATGCGGTACTAGGCGTTTGTAGCTGTTGGTTGATGGGTTAGTGATGGCATTTAATGCACGAGCATGCTTGATGATACCACCGATTGCAAAAAGCGCCGTTTCTGATAACCCTGCGTATTCATCACCGGCAAAGGTGTTTTTGCCATCTTTTTGGATTGACAAGTGAACGTGCATACCTGAACCATTATCACCAACCATCGGTTTTGGCATAAAGGTCGCGGTCTTACCATATTCGTGTGCAACGTTGTGTACCGCATATTTGAACTGTTGTACTTCGTCCGCTTTACGAACTAGGGTATTAAATGATACACCGATTTCTAGCTGGCAAGAGGCAACTTCATGGTGATGGACTTCAACACGACCTTCACCCATAATCGCTTCTACCGCGGCACACATATCAGCGCGCATATCTTGTGAGCTATCAACGGGTGGTACTGGGAAGTAACCGCCTTTGACGCGTGGACGGTGCGCATAGTTACCGCCTTCCATTTCTTTATCGGTTGACCAAGCGGCTTCATCAGCTGAGATGGTGTGACGGGCGCCTGACATGTCGATTGACCATTTTACATCATCAAATACGAAGAATTCTGGCTCTGGACCAAAGAATGCGGTATCACCAATACCCGTTGATTTTAGGTATTCTTCAGCACGTCGCGCGATTGAGCGTGGGTCACGGTCATAACCTTGCATGGTTGATGGCTCGATAACATCACAGGTCACAACAACTGTCGTTTCACGAAAGAAAGGATCGACAAATGCGGTATCAGCATCTGGCATCAAAATCATATCTGACGCTTCAATGCCTTTCCAACCAGCGATTGATGAACCATCAAACATTTTACCTTCTTCAAAAATGTCTTCGTCCATGCTGTCAGCTGGATAGCTTACATGTTGCTCTTTACCTTTAGTATCGGTAAAACGAAAATCTACCCACTTTGCTTCGCTAGATTTGATTAAATCTAAAAATTTATTCGACATTGCTCGTTTCCTTTTACGCAAAAAATGATTAAAAAAACGTTACGCCACTTTATACTCTTTTTGGTGCTGTGACAAGATATAAACAAAGTGGTGCTTGTTGAAATTAAACTTTCAAGTTATGTGCCAACTTTTGTGCTATCATGCTAAAGATTAAATTTTTATATCAAATTCAATGAGTTATTTGAGGGTTGATTTACTGATGAAGTTGACTGATATGACTATCTGCCTAGATAACATTCAAATCGCCATGCGACTGCAAGAATTGCACCATTTTAATTAGAATTTTATCAATATTCACTTTTATGGTGCATAAAATATAGGCTTAACTATTTTAGTGAAAATCATTCACATTGCTCCCTGCGACTCGGCTTTACTTATTCGGTTTCAGTGACTTGTATAATGGTTGTGATAAAATAATTAACTAAAATAACAGTGAAGTTTTTTCATCGGCTAACCATCGTCCAATAATTACATGATAGGGTTTCTGGATTGCTACTTTTTATTGATAATTACGACAGTTTTACCTACAACTTGGTGCAGTATTTTGAGCAATTGGGACAACCTGTTGAAGTCTGGCGCAATGATGCTTGCAGCAGTGAAGACATTATTCGTTTACATCCCGATTATTTGGTCATTGGGCCTGGGCCTTGTACGCCCAGCGATGCAGGTAATACGTTGAGTTTTATCAAAGACTGTGCCGGCATTATTCCTATATTAGGCGTTTGCTTGGGTCATCAAGCCATTGGGCAAGCATTTGGCGCCCATATCATTCGTTGCCCAACGATTATGCATGGGCGGGTGTCGCAAGTTTTTCATCACCACCAAGGGATTTTTGCTGGACTTCCCTCACCTTTTAAAGCCACTCGCTATCATTCTTTAGCGATTGCCACAGACAGTTTGCCTGATTGTCTGGAGATTACCGCATGGTGTGATGATATTCATCCACATAATTTGCTGCCATCCCCCACTGTGATGGGCATTAGGCATCAAACATTGCCGATTGAAGGGGTGCAGTTTCATCCAGAATCTATCTTGAGTGAGCATGGGTATGCGATTTTGAAAAATTTTTTAGCTAACTATCAAAACTATGAAAACTATGAAAACTATCAAAACGCTAACCCTTAGACTGGGGTAATTGATTTTTGCAGGTTAAAGCTTGGCTTTAATGCTTGGCTTTAAAGTTTGGCTTTAAAGTTTGGCTTTGTTATAGTATACTAGTACAATGATATATCAAGTCTAAGCCATAAAACTCATACGAGACTGACATGACCCATACTGTAACGCCTTATCTTGGTGACATTACCACGGCGATAGAAAACAACCAACCGTTAACGCCAGAGCAAACCCAACTACTACTTACCACTGCGCTGGATCGCGCCATCAATACCATTGACCTAACCTATGCAGAAATGCGCGGCGTCATGCTAGCCATCATGCAAGGTCAATGCCCCGATGCCATGATGGGCGCGCTGCTCACCGCGCTGCGAATGAAAGGTGAAAGCATCGAAGAAATCACCGCCGCCGCCCAAGTGATGCGGGAGCTGGCGATTAAAGTGGATTTGTCGGATGTACCCCATGTCGTCGATATTGTGGGTACGGGGGGCGATGGCGCAAATTTGTTTAATGTATCTACCGCCGCTACCATGGTTGCAGCGGTTGCTGGCTGCCATGTCGCCAAGCATGGTAATGGCGGCGTTTCCGGCAAATCGGGCAGTTCCGATTTGCTGCAGCAAGCAGGTATCAATTTGGCGTTAAATACCGAGCAGATTACCCAGTCGATTAAAACCCATGGTATTGGTTTTTTGTTTGCGCCCAATCACCATGTGGCAATGAAACATGCGATGCCCATTCGCCGCACCCTAAAAACGCGCACGGTGTTTAATATTTTGGGGCCTTTGACCAACCCTGCAGGCGTCAAAAATGCCATGATTGGGGTATTTAATCCTTCGCTGTGCGAACCGCTTGCCAATGTGTTTAAAAACCTTGGCGCGGAGCATGTGCTAGTCGTCGGCTCAGTGGATAACCTTGATGAAATCTCACTGGCGACTTATACCCACGTAGCTGAACTTAAAAACGGCAAAGTCAGCGTGTATGATATTGAACCTGAAGATGTTGGTATCGAATCGCAAACGCTTAAAGGCTTAATCATTGACAGTCCAAGCCAAAGCCTAGCCCTCATCCGCGAAGCACTCGCTAACAATCCCAATAAAACCCCCATCGCCAAAAAAGCAGCAGATATGATTGCCTTAAACGCCGGTGCGACCATCTATGTGGCAGGTAAAGCAGATACCATAAAACAAGGCGTAGCCATGGCACAAGATATCATCAGTAGTGGCAAAGCCTTGCAAAAAATGGCAGCATTAGCAAGCTTTACTCAGCAATTCACCTCTCATTAAATTTTTGGAAAAACCATGCCTCATCAAGCAGTCCCCTCGGTATTACAAAAAATTATCGACACCAAACGTCAAGAACTGGTCAGAGCCAAACAACAACAATCTTGGCACGACCTTGAGCAAATTGCCGCAACGAACCGCGATGACATCCGTGATTTTGCCGGCAGTTTGCGCAAAGCGGGTATCCGTGTCATTGCAGAAGTCAAAAAAGCCTCACCATCCAAAGGCATCATTGCCCCTAATTTCGATGCTGTCGCCACCGCAGTCGGCTATGAACAAGCGGGTGCCGCTTGTTTATCGGTATTGACGGATACCGACTATTTCCAAGGCTCGGATGCGTATTTATTGCAAGTGCGCCAAGCGGTAAGCCTACCTGTGCTACGCAAAGATTTCATGATTGAGCCGTATCACATTTTGCAATCACGTGCGCTTGGGGCAGATTGTATTTTGCTGATTATGGCGTGTTTATCAGATGCCCAAGTCGCTGAACTGCACGAATTGGCGTTAAAACTTGGCATGAGTGTACTCATTGAGTGCCATGACGAGATAGAAGTGGAACGCGCGTTACGCTTGCCCGCCCATCGTCAAAACGTGTATGGCGTTAACAATCGCAACCTACATAACTTTGATGTGAGTTTGGACACTACCCTACGGCTAAAAACACTGTTTCCACAAGATAGCTTATTGGTGACAGAAAGCGGGATTCATTCGGCAGAGGATGTAAAATTGATGCTGGGCAATGACATCCATGCGTTTTTGATTGGTGAGCAGTTTATGAAAACAGGCGATGCCGGCGCGGCATTAGCAAAGTTATTGGCACAATCGCAACAAAATGCGTAAAATAGCCAAGTTAAATAATTGATGTTAGGGCGTTTCATCGATAAACGCCCTATTTTTTATAGCGATTGATAGAGTTATTGTATGGCAAATTTATTTTCTAAAGAAATGCAAGACCAGTTAAAGCAGCTTAAAACCGAACTGGGTAAAGGTCGCAGCCAAACCAAAGAGGCCGATGAAAACGGCAAACCGACTGAAACCGTGGGCTTATTGAGCAAGCAACAAGTCGCCAAACAAGTTAAAAAATATAATAGCGAACATCTTGATGATGATAAATTGCTATTTGTGCAAGCCATGTCAGGCGTGCAGCCAATCAAAGATAAAAACTTGGCGGATAAAAACAACGCTGGCAATAAGCTTGATGCGACGACGCTAGCCAAACGCGCGGCGGCAGTCGGTGGTGACGATGATAGCGGGCATGTATTGTCTGATATGCAAGCGCTGCTCAACCCCGTCTCTGGCGATGCTTATTTAAGTTATAAAACCGCAACGCTACAAAACAAAGTGTTTAATGAGCTCAAACAAGGCAAGATTCGCTGGTATGATGCCGTAGATTTACACGGTGCCACCATTGAAGAGTCGCGTGAAGCCATGAGTCAGTTGATTTTGCAGGCTCAAAAAAACAATGAAAATTGCGTGAAAATCATTCATGGTAAAGGCATTGATAGTATCTTAAAAACCTGCGTGAATGGTTGGTTGCGTCAGATTCCTGAAGTGCTTGCTTTTTGCTCAGCCCCTGCGGCGCAAGGTGGCAATGGTGCAGTGTTGGTGTTACTCAAAAAACGTGAAAAAGCCAATCGCGACCAATAACCATTGTACGGCTATTTTGACTATAGGTTAAATTTTATAAAATCATGCATAAAACAAACGATGCATGATTTTTTTAACAGGATTTTTTAATTGTTAATAGTTTATTCTTAGATTTTGTTTATAATAGGCTATTTTTTTTCATGGATTAAATGCTCTGCATTAATCTACTCTCAACTGGCTAAAAACAGCGCCCATTTGTCTTTTGACAGCTGACTGTTTTTAACACCACTGGGTATAGGAGAAAGGTAGCTTTGAACAATACCCCCACTGCGACTAATTCGCCCGCTAAATTGCAACGTCATTTAGCCCTTTGGCACATTATCATTATTGGTTTGGCGTATATTCAGCCCATGACCGTATTTGATACCTTTGGCTTGGTTTCTGAAGCCAGTCATCAGCACGTTCCAACATCTTATATTATTGCATTGATTGCTATTTTGCTTACCTCGCTAAGTTACGGTAGCATGATTCGTCGTTATCCTTCAGCAGGTTCGGCATATACCTATGCGCAAAAATCGATTCATCCCAATGTCGGGTTTATGGTGGGTTGGTCTTCTTGGTTGGATTATTTATTGTCACCTTTGGTGAATATTATCCTAGCGGTGATTTATCTTGAAGCGCTGTTCCCTGATGTCAACAAATGGATTTGGGTATTTATTCTGACGGGATTTATGACCTGGATTAATGTGCATGGCTCCAAAGTCGTGGCTTATTTTAATAGTTGGATTGTGTTTATTCAGCTATTGATTATCGGTGTATTTACGTGGTTGGTGTATAGCAAATTGATGGCGGGCACCAATGCGGATGGCACTATCAATGATGCAGCTTACCAATTATGGAGCTTAAAGCCGTTTTGGAGTGATATGGCCAACATGACGGCACTTATCAGTGGTGCAACGATTTTATGTTTCTCTTTCACAGGCTTTGACTCACTCAGCTCATTGGCAGAAGAAACCAAAGATGTGCAAAAAACCCTCCCAAAAGCAATTTTCTTGACCGCCTTGATTGCAGGTATTGTGTTTATCATTAGCACTTACTTTATGCAGATTTACTTCCCACAAACCCCTGACAAATATTTCCCAGATGTGGCTGCTACCCAGCCAGATATTTTAATGTTGGTGGGTGGTTCTGCGTTTCAAGCCGCTGTATTGGGCTTTGCAATTGTCACGGTGATGGCGTCAGGTATTTCTGCGCATGCCGGTGTCTCTCGTTTGATGTATGTAATGGGGCGTGATGGGGTCATTAATAAACGTATTTTTGGTCATATTCATCCAAAATACTTGACCCCAACCTACAATATCTATATCGCGGGTATGATTGCGTTAACCGCGGGTTTTATTGAGTTTGATGTCATCGCGCATTTGATTAGTTTTGGGGCGTTGACGGCGTTTAGTTTTGTTAATTTATCTGTGATTGCAACCTACATCATCCGTGAAAAACGCTACCACAGCGCGTATGATTTATTTATGTATTTGATTGTGCCGCTCTTAGGCTTTATCAGTGTGGCGCTGATGTGGAAAGAAAGTGATCCTATCGCCATCAAAATGGGCTTAGGCTGGGCAGTAATCGGTATCATCTACTTGGCATTTAAAACCGGTGGTTTTAAGCGTCACCCACCGATGCACAACGAACATGAATAATGGTTAAGGTGGTGAAAAGGTCAGATACGATTCTGACCTTTTTTATGTCTGTGGCTTTTGGGTGCCCATACCTTGGCTTTTAATAGACTGACTGACAATCAGCGTGTTGATATCACGGCACCTGTGGATACAGATTGGTTAACGATGTGTGCGCAGTTTGGCTTTCCATTGCCTTAATAGTTAGCGATTTCATTATTTGGCAACATCCTTTACGCAACCAAGTAATCACTCACTTTGCTACCGATGGTCGCAAATGTTGCACCAATGCCCGCCCCCACCAACACATCGGTGGGATAATGTAACCCCAATACCAAGCGCGATAATGCCACCAGCATCGTAAATGGTAGCAATACCCATAACATCATCGGCACTTGATGCCCTATCATGGTGGTAAACAATACCGCTTGCAGTGTATGCCCCGATGGAAAACTAAATACATCTAAAGGCCGTTCGCCTAAAGTAATGGTCTGGTGTACTTGGTAAGGGCGTGGACGTACTGTATGCACTTTTAAATACTTATACAGCAAGTAACCACAAAAACTGCTGAGTAACACCGCACACACTTTCATAGCAACGATACTAGCGACCAGTCCTTGCGATAGTAACGCTACTAACATCACTACCGTCGATACTGCCCAAAACCAACCATCGCCTAAGCGGCTGATGGTTTTGAAGAACTGGGCAAAAAACTTCAATTGTGACAGCAAATTTACCCGTAAACATAAGCGGGTGTCCCATTGCAGCACGCGCTTTTGCAAATGATGTAGTTTAGGTTTACTGTGCAAAAACTGATAATAATTGCGCATTAAATTGGGTAAGTTTTCGACAGGGCTAGCAGAGGTACAGGTGAATTCTGAATTGGCAAGTGACAGATTGGGATTTTTTATGGGTTGATTCATGGCGCCATCCTTTTTTTTGCCTAGTTGAACATCACGTTTTGGAAAAAAACGCAGCAGATTCAGCGGGTCTTTGGGTTGGGTGACTATTTTGGGTTGAGTGGCTATTTTGGGGAGAATGACTATATCGTGGGTGGTTTTTTGCCACGACAGTCGGGTGAACTGACTCAGGTGTGGGGGCGATTGTCGAATCCGCTAGCGGATGTTGAGTTATTGATTGAGAAGACAAAATAGTTGGTGTCACTGGGCTAGCTGTTAGGGTATTGGTCTGGATTGATAGCACTTCATAAAACATGGTCAACATTTCTTGGGCAGGTTTTTGCCAAGAAAAAGCGGCCACCTTGTGCCTTGCAGCTAGGCGCATCTGATCAAGCTGTTGTTGTTTGGGCAATTCACTAATCATCTCTACAAAGCGTTGTTCTTGCCCAAGCGGTACGGTTTTACCACAACTATCATCCACCAACAGCGCCGCAGCCGCATCATGATAGGCAAAAATTGGCAAACCCGATGCCATCGCTTCGGTGACGACATTACCGAACGTTTCCACTTGGCTTGCAAAAACAAACGCGTCGGCACTGGCATAATAACTTGCCAGCGCCTCGCCTGTTTTAAAGCCTGCAAAAATAATGCTGGTATCATTGGCATGCCGTTTAACCAGCGCTTCTTTGTATGGTCCATCACCGACAATCACTAATTTGACATGACGATGCAGCTGCTGTAATTGTAGCGCTTTGAAGCTTTTAATGACGGTATCCATACCTTTTTCAGGGGAAACACGGCTCACACACATTAACACTGTGGTACCCTCGCCCACGCCCCAACTTTGCCGTAATGCTTGACTACGTTTGCTCGGTGCATAGCGCGCTGTATCGACGCCACGACCGACTTGGTACAAATGCTTGAAACCAAATTCAGCCAGCTGGTGTTGGGTGGTCTGGCTTGGAATACACGTGGCATTGCACTGGTTGTGAAAACGCTTCATATACGCAAGCAGAGGCACTGAGACAACTTTCCAGCCAAAATATCGGCTAAAATCATGAAACGCGGTGTGATAACCTGAAGAGACTTTAATTCTTTGCTGTTTGCTAGCAATCAACGCCGCAAGTCCCAAAGGACCTTCCGTCACGATATGAACGATATCAGGACGAAGCTTGCGCAGCTGCTTGGTTAAAAATCGGTAACACGGTAGCCCCATGCGCAGATGCGGGTAATAAGGAATGGGCAAACTTGGCACTTGCAAATCAGTGGTAACAGCTGCAGTGTTAAGCCCTGTCGTTAGGGTATGTTGTTCGGCTTCATCGCTTTGTTTGGGGCGAATCAAAGTGATGCGATGACCCATCGATTTGAGTTCGCGCATGATTTGATAAACGCTTGAGGCTACCCCATTGATATCAGGCAACCAAGTTTCAGTCACCAAAGCGATATGCAATGATGGTCTATTGTCATAAAAAGGCGTACCTGCAACTTGAGTGGAGGGGCTCTCGTGATTGGCTGACGTCGTCTTATTGTCAGACGAAGCCTGGTACAAATTAGTGTTTACAGTGTTGTCACTCATAGTATGTTATCAACCATTACAACCGACTGCTTTATTTGACTCCAAAAGCCGTTTCGGTAAATTAAATCAATCCTTTGTATGGGTTAAGCTTATAAGCCGCCATTGACAACCTCATGTCAATTTGATAACAGTTTGATGACAATTGCATCGCAGCTATTACAAGTATCGCAACTATCGCAGCTATTACAAGTATCGCAAATAGGGGTCGATTTTGCTAAAATAGCGGGCAGATTGCAGTTTTATAGATTAATGCCTTATAGATGGTTAAATGACTGATTTGATAACTACATCGAATAATATCGCTATGCCCAATACTTCGACGCTCGATACACCGATTGTGATGCTGATGACACACGCGCCTAGTCATCCGCTTACCAAACGAGCGCTTGAATGCGCCCAATCGCTATGTGCAAACGATAGTAAAACAACCGTTGAGCAAAACTCGTTAACTACTACCGATTTTAAAATTTTCTTATATAGTGATGCGGTGATGCTTGCCAACCGATTAATTTGGCTGCCAGAGGATATCGAAAATATGGCAAAAAATTGGCAACACTTTGCTATGAGTCATGATATAACCATTCAAGTGTGTGTGAGTGCCGCTTTGGCTCGCGGGGTGACAGATGCTGACAATGCAACTAGACATCAGCTACAAGGTGACAATTTGGCAGATGGCTTTGAATTAGTCGGTTTGGGTGAATTAGCCATGCATCTGCACAGGGCAAAAACGGTTTATCAGTTTTAATTGGGATGGGTTTAGCGATAGCGGTTTACTATGAAAATTGTCATTAATATTTACGCTGACACGTTTTTGCTTTGTTATGAAGCCTTATCAATGGCGTTTGCGCTGGCGGCGTTTGACCACCAAATTCAGCTGACTATCGGTGATGGCATGCTAAACTTACTACTTGATGCGCCCACGGGCAAGCTTGCCCATATGCTAGCATCCCTTGATATGTATGATATGCCGCCGGCTTGGCTGGCACTAGCGGATTTTGATAGATTCAAAGCATGGCAAGCAAACCAATCAGCAGACTTTGATTGGTGTGCTCAAATCACCCTACAGCCCACCACAGCGCCTAATTTTGATACCACTTTTGACTTATAAATACTATGACCCAACTTCCCGAACTTGACCAAGCCGCCCTTGACCAAGCCGCCCTTGACCAAGACGGTCATTTGATAGCTCATCAAACCTGGACACCAGATATCGCGCAACAATTGGCGAACACGCTGGATGTCACGTTAACCCCTGAGCACTATCAAATCATAGACGCGGTACGTCAATATTATGATTTATACAGCCATCCACCGACGACCCGTCCTTTAATCAAGTTTTTATCCAAGCAATTGCCCTCATTGGCAATTGATAACACCAAACTGCAAGCCATGTTTAACACGGGTCTCGTCGCGCGTCATGTCAACCGCATTGCAGGGTTGCCAAAACCTGCAAATTGCTTATAAATTTTGAGATTATTTTGGGTCATAAGGGACGAGATTGTCATAACCGATACTGTGACCAGTATCACCGCCAAACCCCTGCTGACGCCAAACTTCAAATAATGTAATTGCCACGCTGTTAGATAAATTCAAACTGCGAGAGGTCGGCAACATAGGCAAACGTAGCCAGTTGTCTTGCCCAATTGCCGCGCGAATTGGCTCGGGTAATCCGGCTGTCTCTGACCCAAATACCAAAGCGATATTTGCCACTTGCGTAAAATCTTCATCATATAAAGGTTTGCTAAGCTTGGTGGTCAAAGCAACAATTCTTTGTACCCCACTTTGGCTTAGACTGTCCTGTGCATCCTGCCAATTGGCATGTACTTTGACATTTGCCCACTCATGATAATCGAGCCCTGCTCGGCGTAATTTTTTATCTTCTAACTCAAACCCTAGTGGCTCAACCAAATGTAGCGTTGCGCCCGTATTGGCGCATAACCGAATAGTATTGCCTGTGTTGCTTGGCATCTTGGGTTCAACTAATACCACATGAATCATGTCGACATCCTTAACCAAATTAAAATAAAACAGATTGAAATAAAAAAGCGCTAAATGCGAAGATTAATTTACAAAAAAACTATACTTATTGCGTAAATTTAAGTTTTTTTTACAACTTGATAGTTTTGGTTACATTAACGCTATAGCGACGTTAGACTAACCTGCATTACCATGGCTCTACCAAGCATGTTTTACTTTATTTTAACTTCTATGAACCAATCTTCTATGAATCAATAAAGTCGCATGATTTAACCTGGTAGTTAAAAACTGTTAAAAAATAATGGATATATCTGAGGAAATTTAAAATGAAAAAATTAATCGCTGCATCAATCGTTGTTATGTTTGCTGTCACAGGTTGTAATACAATCAAAGGTTTTGGTAATGACGTATCAAAAACAGGTGGCGCAGTAACCAATACCGCACAAAAAACTGAAAACAAAATCTACCGCACAAAAAACTGAAAACAAAATCTAATCGTAGATTCTCTGTTTAAGTAAAAAAACCCATCTCGCTGATGGGTTTTTTATTGCCTATTTTATTGGCTATCGGTTATAACCCTAGTAGGTTATAAAACTAGCCGTTTTTTGGCAAATTTTCAGGTAAATAACAACGTAGATAAGCAATCACCGCTGTAATCGCTTCTTGGCGATAGGTATCGGTAATTTCTTTTTCTGAGCGATAAGCTAAAATAAAAATACCATTGATGATACCGTATGCGACTAACAATTGCTGATGAATGGTTTCTAAAGCCGGCATTTTATAATGCTCAGACAACTTATCATACACCATTTGGGCGAGGCTTTTTTCGATTTCACTACCAAAGGCATTGCCCTCAAAATCTGGGGTATTGGTCTCATAAATCAAACGGGCAACCGTTAAATCAGATTGAATAATATCAACGCCTGTCTCAATGACTGCGGTGATATAAGCCTGCCAGCGACTAAATTGTTTGGCATCGACTTTTTCAAGCTTGTTAAAAATTTCTATTGCATTTAAAAAACGCAATGCCAAAAAAATCGCTTCAACGTTTGGGAAGAAGTGATATGCCGAGGCTCTGGGAATGTCCGCTCGTTCACACACATCAGCCAAACTAATCTCACTGACAGGTCGGGTCGCGCTCAACTCTTTGGCAGCGGCTAATAATTTTTGGCGACGCAAACGACCTTGCTGGCTAGTGAACTTGAATTTGTTAGGGACTAAGCGGCGAGCGAGCTCAGAGTCCACCAACACATCCTCAATTTTTTCATCATAAGCGCTTGACATATTTCCTCTCTATCGACTGATTATGAATAAAGTTTAATTTGTGCCCGCACCAATCCATGATCGGTTGGGCGTTGTTCTACAATAAATTTGAGATGATCGTTAAAATAATCAACTTGTAATACTTCGCCGATGTTAAATTTACTATCAGCTAAAAACTGTTCAGATACCAAAATCTGGTCAAGCACTTCTGGCATACCTTGGTGGATATGGGTGTAGGCTACATCTTTGAGCCAGTGCATACGGCTTTGTACCGTAGAGGCATCATACAGCACGATATCGCGCATCGACTTATCATAAAATACTTCGCCCGATTCGCTTAAAAGCTGACAAGTGACACTTTGCATCACATCATTCATATCCCCTAACAAAATCAGCGGATGGTTGTTGTGCGACAGCTTTTCGATGACCACTTGGCGAATGCCTGCCGCTTCCGCCGCCCGCATACAAAGACTGCGCAGCTTGGCGCGGACTCGAATTAGCGGATCATTGCGATCTTCTAACGGCTCGCCTTGCGCGTTTTCTAAAAACTCAGGGCGTTTACTTTTTAGATGCGCCACAATCACGGTGACCAGCATGCCATTTGGCAATCTGATGTCGGCAATCAGCGGAGGGCGATTAAATTGTTGATAAAGCCCAACATCAGGAACGTCCAACAACGCAATCGCCGGCATCTGCGTGAGCAATTGGGTGTTAATAATCTCAAAACGCGATACCAAGCCTACGCTCGGGGTGCCAACTGCGCCTCGTCCTTGGGTTAATGGACTGTCTGCTTGATTACTGGCTAACGGCACAGTGACGTGATAGTCATTGAGACCGGCTGCATGACATAAGTCAATGAGTGCTTGCTCATCCCAAATTTCTTGGCAACCAATGATATCAGCTTGCAATTGCCGAAAAATGGGGGCAAGTGCATTAATCTTTTGTTGATATTGCTTTGGCGTATACCCATCTTGGTTTCGATAAAAAACCCGATTGGGCAGTGCAAAGTTGAGTAGATTTGCCGTAGCGATAACAAATTGATTGTCCACTGTCATATCCTTAATGTTTAGTTACCAGTTATCCCTGCTTTGCGCCAACCTTGTCCAAAAAAATTTCGTAACTTTTATCTATCATCGCAACTGTCATTAGCATTATCAATGCCAACACAGTGTCGAATTTTGCAGCATTATACATTTTTTTAGTCGATTTCCACACTAAAAATCACTTTTTTTAGCCAAAATTTGCTGATATTTTTAAGCATTGTTTAAAAATTGGGTACATAAAGTGCTTTTTTTACTTAATGCATTTAATTGCTAACGAAAATCACTCTCGTGTCGAGTCTTTAAAAAAATTTTTCATACAGTTAACTATTTGTTTTTACATTATTGTTAGGGCGTGTCCCTATTTGGATAATGAGGCTAAAAATAGACTAAATCGCCAGCAAAACAAGGCAAATTGTGCAGATAATATTGGAATATTGTCAAACAATTTAACGCAGTTTTGCCAGATTTAGGCATTTTTAGGCCATTAAAAATACTTTGTTCCGAATTAGGGACACGCCCTAGTTGTTTAGAGCTGTGTTAATGATTTTCTTGCTTTAATTTTGTTCGTTTAATAGTTGATTGATATAAAACTGCCAACGCTCAACGATGGCTTGGCGCTCAGACAATGCCATCTTAGGCTCAAAGATACGGTCTAACTGCCAACTTTCACCAATGCTAGAGTCATCATATAGCCCCACCGCTTGCCCTGCCAATAATGCCACCCCTTTTGCGGTACTCTCAGTGGTCGTCGGTCGCAGCACAGGGACATTGAGTATATCGGCTTGAAATTGCATTAAAATATTATTATTGGCAGCGCCCCCATCCACGCGCAGTTCGTGCAATGGCACAGGGCTATCTTTTTGCATGGCGATTAACACATCATAGGCTTGCAGCGCAATCGCTTCTAAGGCGGCTCTAGCGATATGCGCTTTGGTAGTACCGCGTGTCAGCCCGATAAGTCTTGCGGTAGCATCTGCTCGCCAGTAAGGTGCGCCAAGCCCCGTAAAAGCAGGAATTAGGGTCACTCCTTGGCTATCTGGTACTTGCGCCGCTAAGGTTTCAACGTCCTCACTGCGCGCTATCATACCTAAGTTATCGCGTAGCCACTGCACGATGGCACCTGCCATAAACACGCTGCCTTCAAGCGCATATTGTGTTTGCGTGACGCTTGTTTTTTTATGTCGTTGTAAATTTTGTAAAGGTTTTAACAAGTTGGGCAATTTACCTGAGGGTTCATGCCGGTTAGGTTGACGAGTGTGATTTGCCTCTGTGGTTTGCCAAGCGACGGTGGTAAGTAATTGCTGATGACTGGCACAGGGCTTATCGCCGGTATTCATTAATAAAAAACAGCCGGTGCCATAGGTGGATTTTGCCATGCCAGCACGGTTACATCCTTGCCCATACAATGCCGCTTGCTGATCGCCTAGCACTGCCGTGACTGGGATTTGTTTGCCAAACATCCCTTGTTTGGTGACCCCAAAATCGCCATCCGATGGCTTGATGGTAGGTAACATGGTTTTGGGAATATCAAATAAATCCAATAACTCCTCAGACCAGTCACCTGTTTGCAAAGACATCAGCATGGTGCGTGAGGCGTTGGTGATATCAATGCTATGCTCGCCTGTCATGTTAAACAGTAGCCAACTATCCACGGTACCAAAAGCCAACTCACCTGATAGCGCTTGTTGGCGAAGCTTAGGGTTTTGGTTTAACAGCCATACGATTTTGCTGGCACTAAAATACGGATCTATACGTAGTCCGGTAATTTGTTGGATTTTGGCATCAAAGCCTTTATCACGCCAGTCTCTGCACCACTGATGGGTACGTCTATCTTGCCAGACAATGGCGGGTGCGACAGGCTTACCGGTCTTTTTATGCCAAATTATGGTGGTCTCACGTTGGTTGGTGATACCGATGGCTGAAATATCTGTCGCCAACAATCCTGCTTTGGCAATCACTTCTTGGGCGGTACTAATTTGGGTTTGCCAGATGTCATTGGCATTTTGCTCGATAAACCCGGATTTTGGGGTGATGATATTAAGCGGCTTTTGGGCGATGGCGATGGGTGTTAATTGGTTATCAAAGATGATACTGCGGCTTGATGTAGTGCCCTGATCCAGCGCTAAAATAAATCCGTTTTCTGTTTTAGCCATGTTGTTGTCTCAAACGATTGTGTTAAGCGTCAATATATTATCTTAGCAAATACTTACCCATCAACTTTTATATTACTGCGGCTGAAACCTTAAGGCAACGATTCGCGAAAAAATAGCCATTGATTTTATCAACAAAAAACCACATCATACTGATACTTTATTACCACTTACCAAAACCTATCTGTTAACTATAAGTGACCCTAAAGCTTAGACTTCAGACCCTAAGCACTGTCACTATAACTGTCACTGTTTATCTTTCCCACTACCGCTTTTTAATGTGTTGATGAAACTTGTTTTATGAAAAATACCCTTGCAAAATCTGTTCGTACTACCGCTGTGACTTCAAAATCCTCTTCTATCATTACCGATACCATCAAATCTGACAATTTACAGCCTGTTGCAATCTCGCACTTGCGCCGTTATACCGACCCAGCGACCTTACCAAAAGATAGCAACCATACCAAAACCCTTAAGATTGGCTTTGGGCAAGAGCGCGCCTGTAAAGCGATTGCCACTGCGCTTGATATCAATGCCAATGGTTATCATATCTTTGCTGCAGGTGAAAACGGACTGGGCAAACGCACCTTAATCACTCGCCTGCTACAAGCACACGCCAAACAAAAACCCACGCCCAATGACTGGGTGTATGTGCATAATTTTGTTGATGCGCGCACCCCGATTGCGCTTGACCTGCCTGCTGGCATGGGCAAGCAATTAGCGGAAGATGTCAAAACCTTTTGGCTAACCACCAAGCGTCAGCTCAATCAGCGTTTTCGCAGTGAGCACTATCAAAGTAAAGTAGAAGCGATAAAGAATGAAATTAGCCTTCGTGAAGAACAGATCTATCATGCGCTGCATGAAGAAGGCAAACAGTATTCACTTGCATTGGCGCTACGACCTTCGGACAACAAACCGATTTTTATCAAATCTGATTTTAGTGACAACCGAGCCGATGGCAATGACAATGACAATGATATCGAGCCAAGCGATGGTTATTTATCAATCAAACCTGCTAATAAATTGGGTCGCCAAAAATCCAGTGGCAAAGCGCCAGTTTTACCACTTAAAGCCAATCAAACCTCTAGCGCCTCTAATAATACCTCGAGCGCAACCAATCAAGCCAGCTTTGGCTTAACCCCAAAGTCGCCGTATGTTGCCAACTATCAAGATAAGAACCACATGCAAAAACGCTTAAGCCAACTGACCGTTGAGCTTGAGCAAATTGAAGATGAAGCCAATCACACCTTACAAGCGCTACACCATTCATTGACTCGGCGTACCTTAAAACCTCTGATGGAGCCGTTATTTGACAAGTATCAAGACTTACCAAAGGTTCGTAAGTATTTGCAAGACGTGCATGACGATATCGTCAATCATGTAGAACGAATCATCAATGAAGATGATGAAGAGTTTTTGCCCAGCCATTTTTCGCCATTGCCAGCGCGCTATTTTGTCAATGTGATTGCAAGCCATGCGCCCGATCAAGGCGCACCGATTGTGTTTGAAGACTTACCCACCCATTTAAATTTACTCGGTCATGTCGAGCAAATTACCCATTTGGGTACCGTGTCAACGGATGTCAGTCTGATTCGCGCCGGTTCACTGCATCGTGCCAATGGCGGTTATTTGGTGCTTGAAGCAACTAATTTGCTTGAATATCCGTATGCGTGGCAAGGTCTCAAACGCGCGCTGCAAAGCCGCCAAATCAAAATGTCGAGCCTTGAGCAAATGCTGACACTGACCGGCAGTATCAGCCTTGAGCCACAACCGATTAAGCTTGATGTCAAAGTCATTTTACTCGGTGAGCCAGACTTGTATTATGACCTGTTAGATTTTGAGCCTGAATTTAATGCCGTATTCAAAATCCGTGCAGATTTTCATGATCGCGTGGTACGCAGCCACGCCAATGAACAAGCGATGACCGCCAAAATTGCTGATATGATAAGCAAATATCAATTGCTAACGTTTGATAACACCGCGTTGGCGTGTTTATTGGATTATCTTAGTGAGCAAGCGGAAGACCAGCATGAGCTAAGCCTACATGGGGACAGATTGGCGCAGCTATTACTCGAAGCCAATCGTCATGCTATCATCAATCAAACAGAGCTTACGCCTGAAAACACAGTGACCGCTAGCCATGTCCGCCAAGCCATTGATGATATTCGCCACCGCTCGGGTTATTTACGGCAATTGTTCTGGCAAGAGCTAGAAAAAGGGCAACAGCTGATTAGCACCCAAGGCAAAGCGATTGGTCAAATCAATGCGCTGACAGTCATCAGCTACGCAGATAGTGAGTTTGGCATGCCTGCGCGATTGACCGCGTCAGTGCATCACAGTGCCGCGCACGCCGATATTGTTGATATCGAGCGCGATGTGGATTTAGGCGGCTCTATCCATGCCAAAGGTGTGCTGATTATGAGCAGTTACCTAAAAGCACTGTTTGCAGAAGACCACACGCTCAACTTTACTGCATCGCTGGCTTTTGAACAAAGTTATGGCGGTATCGATGGCGATAGCGCGACAGTAGCCGAAACCTGCGCGCTGCTGTCTGCCCTATCGCAAACCCCAATTAATCAAAGCTTGGCGGTTACAGGATCGATGAACCAATTTGGTCAAGTCCAAGCGGTCGGCGGCGTCAATGCCAAAATCGCCGGGTTTTATGATGCGTGTGTCGAGCAAGGCTTGACGGGTAAACAAGGGGTAATTGTGCCCAAAGCCAATTTGGCGCAATTGATGCTGCGTCAAGATATCATCGATAGCGTGACGGCAGGTAAATTTACCATCTATGCTGTAGAGCATGTTAATGAAGCCATGTATCTATTGACGGGTCTGGCGCCGGATGAGATGACCAAAAAAGGCAAATATCGTAAAAATACCGTTTATGGTCGTATTTATGAACGCTTAGAAACTTGGGAAGAAAAAGACGCAGATGATAAAGAATAACGCCTCATTAGGTTATTGTTTATCGCTGATAACTTGCTTGCTCTATATCGAGCAATGTTTGCTTAATCTCAACCCCACCGGTGTAACCGCCCAATTTGCCATCGCTGGCAATCACGCGATGGCAAGGAATGATGAGACTTAGTGGGTTGCGACCATTGGCCTGCGCGACTGCGCGAAATCCTTTGGGGCTGTCAACTTGTTTGGCAAGCTGGGCATAGCTGATTGTTTGACCGTAAGGGATTTGTCGTAATGCTTGCCATACTTTTTGCTGAAAGGGTGTGCCTGTGGCTATGGCTATGGGCATATCAAATACTTGTCGCTGACCTACCTGATACTCTTTTAGCTGGGTGATGGTCTCTACTAGCACTTTTGCATCGGCATCAATCGAGTGACTTAACGCTACCGAATTCATGACGGCTACTTTTACCTTGAGCTTAGCTAATAGGTCATGAGTCTTTTGCGTATGCCAATCGAGCGCAATCAAACAGCCTTGATGCGCCACAAGCGTAACCGTTGGCAAATTTTTCGCAAGTTGATAAGACGTCATTATCATGTTATTCATCTTTTTCAAATAGCGCTTTGACAAAATCATCGGCTTGAAATGGGCGCAAATCATCAATTTTTTCACCCACGCCAATAAAACGAATCGGCACATTGGTATTTTCAGCGATATTAAATACCACGCCGCCTTTTGCCGTACCATCCAATTTGGTCACGGTCACGCCTGTCAATGGCACGGCTTCATTGAAGATTTCTACTTGATTTAGGGCATTTTGTCCTGTACCCGCGTCGAGCACAATCATGGATTCATGCGGCGCTGTCGGATCGGCTTTTTGCATGACCCGAATCACCTTTTTCAGCTCTTCCATCAAATTGGTTTTATTTTGTAGGCGCCCTGCGGTATCGGCAATCAGCACGTCAATGCCACGGGCTTTGGCAGATTGAATGGCGTCAAAAATCACCGAGGCACTGTCTGAGCCATGACCTTGGGCGACAACAGGGATATTATTGCGCTCCCCCCAAACTTGCAATTGCTCGGTGGCTGCCGCACGGAACGTATCGCCCGCTGCCAACATCACTGATTTGCCTTCGCCTTGCAGACGTTTGGCAAGTTTACCGATGGTGGTGGTTTTACCCACGCCATTGACCCCCACGACCAAGATGACAAACGGTTTTGTACTAGCATCCACCACCAGTGGTGCAACTTTGGGTGTCAAGATATCGGTTAGTTCTTTTTGTAGCGCTTTATACAGTGAATGCGAATAAATCAAATCGCCGCGTGCAGTGGCTTCGGTCAAGTTTTTGATAATGCGATTGGTGGCATTTACCCCAATGTCGGCGACCAACAGTTGGTCTTCGACTTCTTCAAGTAGCTCATCATCAATTTCTTTACCCCCAATCAAAATATTGGTTAAGCCTTCGGTCAAATTTTTACGACTTTTTGACAAGCCTTGCTTCATGCGGCTAAACCAACCGCCTTTTTGTTCAGGCTCTGCGCTTGGCTCAGCAACACTGGCAGATGGCTGCTGTGTGGGTGCAGGCTGTCCTTGATGTTGGCTTTGCGGCATTGGTGACACAGATTGGGGTGTCGCAGGTGTTTGCAGCGTTGACGTTTGGGCGGCTTCAGCGATACGCGGCGTTTCAATAATTGGCACATCTTGCACAGGCAGATTGGGAATCGTAGCATCATCAAAATTAGTCGGTTGGTTATTAAAATTAATTACCACCTTATTAGAAGCATTTTTATTAAATTGGTTGCTACTCATATCATCGCCTATGGTTAAATTTGTCATTAAAATATCGAGATGTATAAAATTATAACAGTGTTTGTTCGCAGTTTGAAATAAACATGCTGTCAACCCCTTAAACCCATAGGATGTGTGGTATGGGAAAAAACTGTCCGTTTACAGCTTGCTGCGCTAAAAACTTGCAGCTCGTATTTAGTCACATTTAATCATACCGTGGGCTTTCAAATAGCAATCAATGCCAACATCCGTTATCATGGTTTATCTTTTATAATGCCTGCAAACCCCATTGCACCACAATCAGAAAAACCAGATTAAAGATTAAAAGTTAAAGAGAAACTATGTTAAACCGAAACCCTGTGTCAAAGCCTACATTTTTTAACCTTACCATCCTCGCTGCCACCCTGACCTATGCGCTCAGTGTATCAGCTTGCAGCACTGCGCAGACCATCGCAGCCAAAACCATGCCGAGCAAAACTACCTCGACTGTAGCCAATACGCCTATTAACGCCCACCCAACTGCTAACGCGGTAACCGATACAAACCAGCAAACATCAAGCACCACAGCTTTTGACAGCGATAGGGCAGCAACGCGCCATGAATATACGCTGGCTAATGGCTTAAAGGTGATAATCAAAGAAGATCACCGCTCCCCTGTGGTAATCAGCCAAATATGGTATCGCGTGGGTGCCGCGGATGAACCCACTCATTTAGGCGGCATATCGCATTTGCTTGAGCATATGATGTTTAAGGGAACAAAAAACGTGTCCTCAGCGGATTTTGAACGCCTTATTGCCAAATTTGGCGGTAGCAATAATGCCTTTACCAGCTATGACTACACCGCCTATTATGAAATTTTCCCTGCCAATCGCTTAGCGCTCGCCCTAGAGCTTGAAGCCGATCGAATGAGCCATTTACAGCTAAAAGACAGTGACTTTACCGCCGAGCGCCAAGTGGTGATGGAAGAGCGCCGCCAGCGCACCGATGACAACCCAAACGCCCGCGCCTACGAGCAGTTTAGCAAAATGGCTTATCCCAATAGCCCCAAAGGGGAATCGGTGATTGGTCCCATGGCAGAAATCGAATCCATTGGATTAAAAGACCTAACGGAGTGGTATAAAACATGGTATGTACCCAACAATGCCACCTTAGTAATCGTGGGCGATGTCAATCCGACAGATGCCATCAATGAAGTCAAAAAATACTTTGCCGATAAAAAACCGCAAACCCTGCCAACGCGCCCCAGTGTGATACAGCCAGGCTTTCGTGGTTATCAAGAAAAAACCATGCAACTACCCGTGCAAGTGCCAATGGTCATGATGGCGTTTAACGTGCCTACGCTTACCACAGCAAAAGACCCCAAAACCGCCTATAGTCTATCGCTACTAGCCGATGTGCTCGATGGCGGTCTATCTGCACGCCTAGAAAAACGCCTAGTACGAGAAAAACAGCTACTAGCCTCAGTCGGCAGTGGTTACAGTGCCTTTAGTCGGGGCGATGGGCTATTTTTAATCCAAGCCACCCCGCGAGATGGCGTTACGCTTGCCCAAGCCAAACAAGCAATCATTGCTGAAATTGACGCGCTCAAAACCCAACCGATTGCAAAAAGTGAACTGACCCGTGCCAAAACCAACACCATGACCAGCTTGATTTATAGCCAAGATAGTATCAGCGGACAAGCGCAGATGATTGGCAGTCTAAACAGCATTGGGCTTGATGACCGGATGGTGTTTAACCTACCCAAAACCTTAGATGGCATCACAGAAAGTGACTTACACGCTGCCGCTAGCAAATATTTGGTTAACGACAATTTAACCGTGCTCAATGTGGTGAAAGCAAATAAACCCACGCAATAACTATAAAACCAGTAACTTAATTTATCCTGACTTGACTTGCCCACATTGCTGTCAGACCATTCTTAGAATTTTGAGAAAAAAAATGAAACCAAGCTTAGCTAAAATCTTATTACTAATGACCACCATTGCCACGCAAGCGGGCTATGCCGAACCTGCCACCCATAGCGATGCTCACAGTAGTGCCAATGTTGACCCCACTGCACCCATTGCCGCTTTAGACAAATTAACCAGTCTAAAAACCACGGCACCGTTAAAAGTGACATTACCAAATATCATCCACTTTACAACGGATTCGGGTACCCCAGTCGCTTTGGTACAAACCCATCATTTACCGATTGTGGATGTCAGTGTGTATTTTAATGCAGGCTCAGCTCGTGATGAAGCCATTAAAAAAGGCGGTTTTGGGATTGCCAGCCTGACCGCGAGTATGCTGGATCAGGGCACACGCCATAAAAGCGAAGATGAGATTGCCGAAACCAGTGAGCAGCTTGGGATTGATTTATCTACCCGTGCTTATAAAGACATGTTTATTGTGAGTTTGCGCAGTCTATCTGATGAGGCGCGTTTATCCCCTGCGCTTGGTTTAATGAGCGATATGATGACCCAGCCTACGTTTCCAAACAAAAATTTTGAGCGTACCAAAGCCCAGTATCTAATCAGTCTGCAACAAGCCAAAGAAGACCCAAATAGCATCGCAACCAAAGCCTTTGCTAACGCGCTTTATGGCAATCATCCCTACGCCCACCCCACCCAAGGCACAGAAGACAGCATTGCCAAAATTAATGCGACCGATCTTAAAGCTTTTAGCCAGCAGTTTTTGGTAGCGAAGAACGCAAATATTGCCATTACAGGCGATATCAGTCTTGAGCGCGCGCGGGCGCTTGCCAATCAGCTAACCGCTCAAATGCCCGTTGGCACAGCTGCCCCAAAGCTTGCCGATGCCAAGCCTTTGAACGCCGCTAAAACGATTCATATCCCATTTGACAGCACCCAAACCACCGTCTTGATGGGGCAATTGGGTCAAAAACGCGTGGTGGATACTTTAGGCTTGCAGCATCAAACCAACTTTGCCATTGCCGATGAAATCGTCGGGGGTGGCAATTTTCAAGCCAGATTGATGGAAGATATCCGTAAAAAACGCGGGCTCACCTATGGCATTTATAGCAGCACCACGCCGATGCTTGCCCAAGGTGGTTATACCATTAGTTTTTCTACCCGTAACCAAAAGTCGCAAGAAGCAATTGAAGCGACCAAGCAAGTCATTAACAATACGCTAGAAAAAGGGGTAACGCCAAACGAATTGGCTTTAACCAAAGACAGTCTAATCAACAGTTTCCCCACCAGCTTTGCTAGCAATGCCGCCATGAATGCCACAGTTAGTATGATGGGGTTTTATCAGCTGCCAGATAGTTACTTGACCGATTACGTGACGCGCGTACAGCGCGCCGACCTTAACGCTGTCAATCAAAGCTATAAAGACCTCATTGACCCTAACAAGTTTTTGATTGTGACGGTTGGTAACGCCACGCCAGACACAACAAAAACCGCTAAATAGCCAATGTTAATAGCTCAACAGTTGCGACAGGGTTAAAAACGGCAGGGTGATGAGCTTGAGCTATGGCTTGCGCCCC
This sequence comes from Moraxella osloensis, assembly GCF_001553955.1. Taxonomy (NCBI): domain Bacteria; kingdom Pseudomonadati; phylum Pseudomonadota; class Gammaproteobacteria; order Moraxellales; family Moraxellaceae; genus Faucicola; species Faucicola osloensis. The sequence continues at coordinate 32,844 of NZ_CP014234.1, read as the reverse complement.
ATTTTCGAAAGCCTTGTGTATCGAGATGCACCGAACCTGTCGGATATAAGCCGAGTCCAAAACTATAAGCTTGCCCGTTGGACTGCCAAAACTGGCAAAGCCCATCAAAGGTGCTTTCTATCGCCCATTTATTGGCTTCGTTTTCAGGTATCCAAATATCAATTGCGCCATTGGTCATGTGCTTACTCTCCCCCGCGCCGCCCGCACAATCATTTAATGCAGGGTTTCGATACACGGAGCGTATCACTGTCGAATACGGCAAATAACCTTGTTTTTGCAGTTGCTGCAGCATTTGCAGGGTGGGCACGATATTTTGCCACAGCGATGCAGGCGGTACTTCATACGGCTCAAAACCACAGCGCCGTGCATCTCTGGCACTCGTGATTAACTGATCCATCGGCGGAATGGTGCCCAATTGGCTTTGCAAGTAATTTTGATAAGCCAACACTTCTGATTGCTTATAACTGTGGCTAGCCAGCCAATCTTTAAAATCTGCATCATTGGTATAAACGACGTTACTATTGTATCGTGGGCTATTTTTGAGTGCGCCATAATCTGTTGTAGGTCGGGTTGGGTTTTGACGGTTGAGAATAAGACCGCGCATATTGTCAGTCTGTGTCACGGTGGGATTTTTAGGGTTTGGCTGGGTTTTATGAACGATGGTCGTAGTAGGTTTTCGGTTATCGACGGGTGTGACAGGATGATTACACGCGATAAGCAATGTCATTATCATCCCTGAGCCAACAATGCCTGTTAAAATCTTGGTTTTGGTATTCTGAGTCTTGGTAATGTTGATATTCTTGGTATTGGCACTCTCGGGCTTGCCATACTTTACTGTTTGCGCGTTGTCTTCGATAATGCTTGGTTTATTTTTGGTCTTGTTTTGATGTGTCATGGACTGCCTATTCACGTTTCGTCAAAATGGAAAAACACCACGGACTTATGAGCAACTGTCAAAAAAGTAGGCTTGATATGTTTAGGTAATCATGCCTACTTGATAATTGTTTTTACTTAACTTAATTTTCACTTAACTTGATTTTCACTTGATAGTTATGTTCACTACATAATTAAGGTGAATTAATAGCTCACTTAATATAGTGACTTATTTCTATGAAACAAGTGTTATAAACTATTACATTATTAAGACTACCAAAATCACATTAAGCCATATAAACTATTGAGCCTATTTTTGTGTCTTTTTACAGACTTATTGTCACCGGGTTAATTTGATGTTTGGTGTGTATGGTAGATAAGATTGGACAGTACCGTTTTTCTAGGCAAGCTCATCACTTTGGTAATGACAGTCTACCCTCCTTTTGGCAGCGCGTGCATTTAGACCCTTGGTTATTGATGCTATTGTTTGTCACCGCTTTATTCGGTTTAGCCATTTTATACAGTGCCTCTGCTCAAGACATGGGGTTGGTCATCCGTCAAACCATTAGTTTTACCATCGCGTTTGTGGTGATGATTGTGATGGCGCAAATCCCGCCCAGTCTTTACCGTGATTTTACCCCGTTTTTTTATGTGGGTGGCGTGGGATTACTGATACTGGTCAAAATTATTGGTGAAGTGCGACTGGGTGCGCAGCGCTGGATTGATATTCCTGGGTTTGGTAGTGTGCAGCCGTCAGAATTTATGAAGCTTGGCATGCCGATGCTCACTGCTTGGTTTTTATCCAAACGCGACTTGCCGCCAAGTTTATCGACAGTGCTTATCACGCTGGTGGCGATTGGTATTCCAGTGCTGCTAATCGCTGAACAGCCCGACTTGGGTACCTCTTTATTGGTGGCGTCTAGTGGCTTATTTGTGCTGTTCTTATCGGGTTTGCCTTGGTGGATGATTGGCTCTGCGGTGGCGCTGTTTATTCCCTTTGTTTTTGTGGCTTGGGAATACCTGCTACACGACTACCAGCGCAAACGCGTCTTAACTTTGCTAGACCCTGAAAGCGATGCCTTGGGGGCTGGATGGAATATCATGCAGTCAAAAACCGCGATTGGCTCAGGGGGACTCACAGGTAAAGGCTATTTGCAAGGCACACAATCTCATCTACACTTTTTACCAGAAGGTCACACCGATTTTATTATTGCGGCTTTTTCTGAAGAGTTTGGCTTAATCGGTGTCAGTTTACTGATGTTCCTATATTTTTGTATTCTATGCCGCGCCTTATTTATTGCTTACTCCAATACTGCTGTCTATAGCAAATTACTCTCTGGCGCGATTGCCATGTCATTTTTTGTCTATGTGTTTGTAAATGCCGGCATGGTGGCAGGCATTTTGCCAGTTGTCGGCGTTCCTTTGCCATTTATCAGCTACGGCGGTACTGCTTTAATTACTTTGATGGCAGGATTTGGTTTAGTGATGTCAATTGCCTCGCATAATGTTAAATAACTATCAGCCTCTTTGCAAAACTATTTTGTTTGTAAATAGCCTATTTATAAACAATTCTTTATGTAACTATTTATGTAACTTGGTATTTTTAAATGTAAAAAACGTAAAAGAGTTAGCATAAAAGATATCCTTTTTATGAGTAGTTTTAAACAATTATGATGGTAAAACTTAATAATTTTTACCGTTTATCTATTTTTTTATACCGTTTATCTAAATAAATCGTGATTTTAATCGCGTAATTGCTTATTGTGGGTCATCAAGATTGAACAATTACATACCGAAACAAAGTAAAATTTGTAAACTAATTGTTAAATCTAATAAATTTTCTTGGTGCCCTATAAGCGATTTGTAAGCATGACATATCAAGGCTTATGTGCTCCCAAATATAAGGCGCTCATCGTAAAGAGCGATTGTTCAGAGGTCATTATGTCAAAGCGTCAATCGAATTTAGCTAATGTAGCGACGTTACTTTGCTTTTGTGGCGTAACGGCGCTTAGCTCAACTACCCAAGCAGCCACGAGCAATTTAGATCACGTACTTAATGAGTTAACCCGCCAGCACAACAATGCATCAGACTTAGTCAAATCAGCCCGCCAACCTCGTAACCTTGCCTTAGACAGCCAACTTATCAGCCAAGACACTTCACAAGCTAGCAAAGATTCAGACGTGTTAGAGCGTCTTTCTGCCGTTGCATCCAATACGGTCAATCGCTTTAGCCAAACGGGTGTCGCCTCTTGGTATGGTCGTCAATTTCAAGGTCGTAAAACTGCTAGCGGCGATACTTTTGATTCCAATTCATTGACTGCAGCGCATCGCTCATTGCCAATGAACTGTTATATCAAAGTAACCAACAAATCAAACGGCAAAAGCGTTGTGGTAAAAGTCAATGACCGCGGTCCGTTTTCAAGCCATCGCGTATTAGATTTATCGTATGCCGCCGCCAAACAAATTGGCTTAGCCAGCACCGGTACAGGCAACGTCGTTATTGAGCGTGTGGCCGGTCCAAACTAATGTTAGTTGACTAGCAGATTTAGGTAAACTAGCAGCCTATCAGCACAAAAAAAGCATGAAATTGTTTCATGCTTTTTTAATTGCCTTAACAATACTACCGCGCCAAATACTTGGTCATATCTTCAATACCATGCAAGGTCATCGGGTACATATGACCTTGCATGATATCTTTGATTAAGCCGATGGTTTGCGTATATTGCCAGAAGCTTGGTGTCTCAGGGTTGAGCCATGCGACTTTATCAAAGTGGTTAGTGATACGTTTTAGCCACGCCTGCCCCGTATCTTGGCTCATATACTCAACGCTGCCGCCAACAGATAATAACTCATAAGGCGACATTGCGGCATCACCGACAAAAATCACCCGATAATCACTGCCGTATTTGTGTAGCACATCCAATGTGGGCACGGCACTTGCATTACGGCGGGCATTTTCTGTCCAAACATATTCATACACGCAGTTATGAAAATAAAAAAATTCAAGCGTCTTAAACTCGTTTTTGGCAGCGGCAAATAAGCGCTCACAGGCTTCGATATAGCTATCCATACTGCCACCGATATCAAACAGCATGAGCACTTTGACACGATTGCGGCGTTCGGGACGCAGCTGCACATCGAGCATCCCTTTTTGCGCGGTTTTCTTGATGGTTGAGCCAATATCAAGCTCATCAGCCGCCCCATCACGGGCGAATTTACGCAGTTTTCGCAGTGCCATCTGCATGGAGCGGGTTTCTAGCTGGTTATCCGTATCCAAATCGCGGTATTTGCGCTGCTCCCACACCTTGACCGCTGAGCGTTTTCGGCTTTCACCGCCTACTCGTACACCTTCAGGATGGTCGCCATACGCCCCAAATGGCGATGAGCCGCCTGTACCAACCCATTTGTTACCGCCTTGGTGTCGCTCTTTTTGTTCTTTTAGGCGTTCCTCTAGGGCTTGCATGAGTGCTTCAAGCGAACCATATTTTTTGAGTAGGCGTCGCTGGGCTTCGGTAAGATTGTTGGGGTCAAGTTTGAGTTCCAGCCATTCTTTGGGGATATTACCCAATTTTGCCATCAGCTCGTCAATATCGAGTGTATCAATACCGTCAAAATAATCCGCCATGGCACGGTCAAATTTATCAAAGTATTTTTCGTCTTTGACCATACATAGGCGAATCAGCTCGTAGAATTGTTCACGGTCGGCAAACACAATACCTGTTTCTAGCAAAGCATAAAGGTCTAGCAATTCACGGGTGGAAACTGGCACGCCATAGGTGCGTAAGGTATAAAAAAGATTGATAAACACACCAATCCCCTATCGACTACGACGCAGCATAAAGCCCATACGTTCAAGTAAACTCAAGTCATTTTCATTTTTGAGCAACGCCCCCGCCATGGGCGGTAAGCTATCGCTTGGATTTTTCAACCGCTCAATCGCATTTTGACTGCCCGCTTGCAAATCATCTGCCATCAGCAAACTAATCCAATCTACCAATTCAGAGGTGGATGGCGGTTTTTTTAAGCCTTTGACTTCACGCAGACCGTAGAACACCTTGAGCGCTTCATCCACCAAGTCTGCCTGTAGATTGGGAAAATGCACATCCACAATTTCGCGCATGGTTGCTTGGTCAGGAAAATCAATATAATGGAAAAAGCAACGACGCAAGAAGGCATCAGGCAGTTCTTTTTCATTGTTTGACGTTATAATAACGACGGGACGATGATCGGCGGTAATCGTTTCGCCAGTTTCATACACATAGAACGACATTTTATCAAGCTCATGCAGCAAGTCGTTGGGGAACTCAATATCCGCTTTATCAATCTCATCAATGAGCAGTACCACACGCTCAGGACTGGTAAATGCCTGCCATAACTTGCCTGCCTTGATGTAGTTGGCAATATCATACACGCGGTCATCGCCCAGTTGGCTATCCCGCAGGCGTGATACCGCATCGTACTCATACAAGCCTTGTTCGGCTTTGGTGGTAGATTTGATGTGCCAAGTTAAAAGTGGCATACCTAAACTTTTTGCCACTTCTTCGGCCAGTAGCGTTTTACCCGTGCCAGGTTCCCCTTTGATGAGTAACGGTTTTTGCAATCGAATCGCAGCATTAACGGCAAGCTTTAGGCTGTCAGTGGCGATATAACTATCGGTACTTTTAAAACTACTTTGGGTGACGCTATTTTGGATGGCAGCATTTGGCTGATGGTCAGACATAAAAAAACCTATGATAATCGTCAAAAATGAGTTTCAGACTATCATAAGTTTTAGCGAAAGTTAAGCTATAAGTAAAAGGTTAAGCTATAAACAGTTAAGCGGTAACAGCTTGTTGGCTTATCACCATCATAACTTAGCGGCTAGGCTGGCTGATACTGGCGTTATTTAGCGCATGTTTTTTGTTGGTTTTGTCGATGCCCATTCGAAGAATTTGCCAAATAAAACCCAAAATACAGCCCACTGTAATGACAACCATAATTGGTAGCAACCCATTAAAGATAATTGCTGGATCTTTGAGTAAAATCCCATACACCACGGAAATACTCGCTGGTGCGATGTCAGGCGGGGTGCCAAGGGAAGTGGTGGGCGTGAGCAAAATCGCAAATAGAATAATCCAACTCAAGCCTGCAAGCGTTTTTGGCAAAATCCGTACCACTAAAATCCAAAGCAGTAATACGACAATGGAAGATCCCACATAAGCATATAAGGGTAATTTGTCTGGCGGCACACCTTGAACCAGCTGCGCCCACCAAATGATGATTTCGCCTAGCACATTACCGATTTGGTCGAGTGATAAAAATGCAAACATAATTTTGCCTTGCCAAAAATAGATAGATTATTTTAGCATGATTCAACTCATTTGGTTAAAATTTTGCTACTGCCACTTGTTCTGCTGCGCTTCTGCCATATTCAATTTTGCTTGGCGTAACAGCACATCTTCAGGCGGCATTTGCACAAAATACCCCTGACTTTGCAGTTTTTCTAACACTTCTGCTTTATTGACTCGTGCAAGCTTTGTCGTATTCGCCAAATCCAAATGCATCACAAAGGTTTCGCGCCCAATCGCTTGACGAAAATCCTTGGGCAACACTGACAACCAGTCACGAATCTCGTCCGTGTCATTGGGATAATCTGGGCGAGCAATGTACACATACAGGTCATCTTTTTTGCTAAATTTATAAATATCGCAATGCATCATACAACCCTATTATTACTGTAAAATTTAAAGTGCCTCTATCATACCATAAAATGGTTTATCTGAAATTGCACCCCTTTTGCTATTAGCTTGGGCATGTTATATCTTAGCCCATAAAAAAAGAGCAACTAGGGCAATTGCTCTTTTGGTGATAAAAGCTACGGATAAATTTGCGCTTTATAAAGCTAATTAATGATGCTCAGTATCGGCAATCTGCGCTTGTGCCAAGGCAGACAAGGCGGCTTTTAACATCGCTGATACAGTGCTGGAGCAAGTGCCGATACCTGAATAAATCTCACCTTCAATATTCAACTGTAAGTAAGCAACGGCATTGGCATCACTGTTGTTTTGGGTGAGCGGGCTTTGACTTTCAACCGTTAACGCATGCTCTGCATAGTTGATAACGTGAATATTTTTGTTCAATTTGGCAGAGATGGCATTAATAAAGGCAGACAACGGACCATTACCATTACCAACGACGTCTATGATATCATCCCCCATACGCACAGAGCCTGTAAAGCTTACTGAGCCAGCGGTGTTTTTGATTTCATAATCTTGCAACACCAAAGTAGATTGGTTCAAATAAGTGTTTTCAAACACGCTAATAACATCATCTGATGTCAACTCTGTCTGGCGGCTTTCGGCTTCTTGCTGAATGACACGGCTAAAGTCAATTTGCGTCCAACGCGGCAAATGAAAACCAAAGTCACGTTGCAAGATATAAGCAACACCGCCTTTACCTGACTGGCTATTGATACGCACGACATCCTGATAGCCGCGTCCGATATCAGCAGGGTCAATCGGCAAGTACGCCACATCCCATAAGCCTTGGGTAGTTTCGGCATTTTGCTCGTTATAATCTAGCGATTTTTTAATGGCATCTTGGTGCGAGCCACTAAAAGCGGTAAATACCAATTCGCCCACATAAGGATGGCGTGGATGAATCGGTAACTGATTGCACTCACTCACCACTTGGGCGATTTCGCTCATGTTACTAAAATCAAGCTGTGGGTCTACCCCTTGGCTATACATATTCATCGCCATGACCATGATGTCCATGTTGCCTGTGCGCTCGCCATTGCCAAAAAGCGTGCCTTCGATACGGTCAGCCCCTGCCATCAAACCCAACTCACTGGCAGCCACAGCACAGCCACGGTCATTGTGGGTGTGAAGGCTCACAATCACATGCTCTCGCATGGGTAAGTTTTGGCAAAAATATTCAATCTGATCGGCATAGATATTGGGCGTTGAGCTTTCTACGGTTGATGGCAAGTTAAAGATTACTTTTTGACCTAAGTCCGGGCGCCAAACTTTACACACCTCATCACAGATTTTGACCGAAAAATCGACCTCGGTTTGCGAGAAACTTTCAGGAGAATATTCAAAAATCCATTCGGTTTCAGGGTATTCTTTCGCCAAATCACGCAATAATGTTGCACCTTCAACCGCAATCGCAATGATGTCATCATAATCTTTTTGATACACTTTTTCGCGCTGCACTTTTGAGGTTGAGTTATACACGTGGACGATGGCACGTTTGGCACCTTTTAGCGACTCAAAGGTACGGCGAATCAAATGTTCGCGTGCCTGCACCAATACTTGCAAGGTCACATCGTCGGGTACGTGTCCGCCTTCGATTAATTTGCGGGTAAAGTCATACTCGACCTGCGCCGCTGATGGAAAACCAATCTCAATTTCTTTAAAACCTACTTGCACCAACAAATCAAAGAAGCGCATTTTTTGTTCAATGCTCATCGGCTCAATCAAGGCTTGGTTACCATCTCGCAAATCCACCGACGTCCATATGGGCGCTTTGGTGATAGTTTTATCGGGCCAAGTACGCTGGGTCATCTTTGGTGCAAATGCAAAGGGTTGGTATTTTTTATGATTAAAAGCCGCGTTTTTGGGTTGTATTGACATGCTAATTCTCCACATTTAATTTTACTTAAAATTCTATGATGAAATTATATCCATTTTTTTGTAGTTGAAGTAACTAAATTTTGCTATAAAAAACACAGAATTTGATATTTATGGCTACTATAATTATATTGTTTAGTTAAAATCACTAATATTGAGAATTTATGATGGCTTCATTAGATAAAATAGACAGACAAATATTAGCGCTATTACGAGAAAATGCGCGCATGAGTAACCTTGAATTGGCAGAAAGCGTAAACTTAAGCCCTACTCCCTGTGCGCGCAGAGTCAAACAATTAGAGGATGCAGGTGTTATCACGGGTTATAGTGTCACAACCGACCCTATAAAATTAGGTTATCAACTGTCAGTCTATATTGCCATTAGCATGGATAAACATACCGCAGAACACTTTAGAAATTTTGAAAAAAAACTACGAGAATTTCCTGAAGTGGTCAGCTGTAGTATTGTGACAGGGCGCAGCGAAGATTATCTTATCAAAGCTTTGGTCAAAGATATGGCGCATTATGAAGAATTTTTATTGCATCGTCTAAACCGTATTGAAGGTATCGCACAAGTGCATACCAGTTTTGAATTACGGCAAGTGTTTGAAAAATCAATTATCTGATTGGGTGTTAAAGGCTGTTTTAAACCCTGTTTTAAAAACCTATAAAGAAACGCACTATTTTATGTATCGGTCTCGCTTATGATGCCCAGCCAAACAATAAAAAAGCCATTGATAACCAACGGCTTTTTTTATTGTCTAATCGTTATTTTTCCCAAATTCCCGATGTGATTTTGGCTTTCATGGCGGGGTATTTATTGATGTTAAAAACAGGATGCTTAACACCTGATTTGATTTGAGCGGAATAATCTTTTGCCAAAATAAACACATATTTTGACAACAGAACGATACTAACAAGATTAATGTACGCCATAATCGCCATCATCAAATCCCCCATATCCCACACCATAGGCACTTCAGCCACAGAACCAAAATACACAAAGGCGAGCACTAAAATACGAAAGATATTTAAAATCATTGGATGATTCTTAAGATATTGCACATTGGTTTCGGCATAGGCGTAGTTGCCAATAATACTCGAAAAAGCGAACATGAACAGCACTACCGCTAGGAAAATTTGCGCCCATGAACCCACATGACTTTCTAATGCCGCTTGGGTCAATTGAATCCCTGTCAAATCAGCGGTGGGTAATTTTGATAATAAAATAATAAACGCGGTACAAGAACAGACAATAATGGTATCCACAAAAACGCCCAAACTTTGAATAAGCCCTTGTGTGGCGGGATGAGGCACATCCGCAGCAGCAGCGGCATTGGGGGCAGAGCCTTGACCTGCTTCGTTAGAGTACAAACCCCTCTTAATTCCAAGCATCATCGACTGCGATACCAAACCACCTAATGCCCCACCCGCTGCCGCATTAAAAGTAAAGGCATCGGTCAGAATCAAATTAAATACCTGCGGAATCATGGTGATATTGGTCACAATAATATACAACGCCATCAGCAGATACACCCCTGCCATCACAGGTACTAGCATTTCTGAAATGGTGGCAACCCGTTTTATTCCACCAAAGATAATCGGTGCAGAAATGATAACCAACAATAGCGCTACCACATGCTTACCCGTTCCCCATGAAGCACAGGTATTATCGCCGGTACAACCGACCGCCGATTGTACCGCTTGGGCGATGGTATTGGCTTGAATGGCATTATATACCAAGCCAAAACACAAAATCAGACTCACTGCAAACGCCACACCTAGCCAACCTTGCCCTAAACCCTGACGGATATAGTAAGCAGGCCCACCCCGAAAATGCCCATTGGCATCTCGCACCTTAAATAACTGTGCCAGTGACGACTCAGCAAACGCCGATGCCATCCCAATCAAGGCAATAAACCACATCCAAAATACCGCACCCGGTCCGCCAACACTCACGGCAATAGCAACCCCTGCGATATTCCCTGTACCGACGCGACTCGCCAGTCCTGTCATAAACGCTTGAAACGATGAGATACTCTCACTATGCTCGTGATGTTCGGTGCTTCGGCTAGCCAGCAAATTCTTGACACTATGTCCAAATAAACGAAATTGAACAAACCCTGTCATGACGGTAAAAAATACACCAATACAAATCAAAATCCACACCAACCAATCCCACATGGGTGAACTGATAAGATTGACACTACAATGAATGCTATCCATCACACTTGCTTGCGCCAAGCAAGCTAAATCTTTGTTATACATCAATGAATCTCGCCTCAAAAATTGATAGCGGATAGTATCAATAAAGCAAACTTTTGGCAATGATTCGGCAAAAAAAAACGACACCAAAAGTGTCGTTTTTCTAAAACTTACGCTAACAAATTAGAAACGGTAAGTTGCACCGATTTTAGCGATTGGATACCATTTTGAATAATTTGAATCATCCAAATCTTTTTGAAGATCAGATGCTAGATCTGGACTCTTCACACCATTCTCTTTAGCATCAGTAACTTTTAAGCCACCCGTATAAGCTGCACCGATTTCACCAAATACACCAAAGTTATTAGTGATATTAGGACGGAAACCAAGAGTTAAGTATGGGTTCATAGTGTTTTTGTTTTCAGCTGAGGCTTCAATGTTACTAGCGTAACGTCTACCATTGATGTTAACTGGTTTAGTTTCAGTCGCTTGTTTTTTCAAGGTGATTTCGTTGTCACCAAAAATCGTACCAACACCTACAGTAAACCAATTTCCAGCTGGACGTAAATTCACACCGATATATGGATTGCTTGAATCTGTTTCTAAGTCATATTTAACATCTTCAATTTTGATGGTGTCTTTTAAACCACCAATATCGCCGCCAGCCCAACCAACTACAAGCTCAGTTTTATCATTTAAACCCCAACCAATATTGGCACCATAACCTAAAGTACCTACTTCGGCACTGATAGCAGCAGGATGTGTTACGGTATCAAAAAACGTTCTAGTACCGGTAACCAATTGAGTTGTTGTGTTTTTTACTACACCTGCGTTTGGATCGTAGATAGTAGTAGATACGGCAACAGGCTGTGCAACAATTTGTTGATCAACAACGACAGTTTCAGCAAAAGCAGAAGTTGCGATTAAAGCAGCAGGAATAGCCGCTAATTTCAAAACTTTCATATAAATCTCCTAAGGACAAGATAAAGTAAATTTACCATTTCTCTTAAAAATCTAAAAGACTTTCAAGCGATGAATGACATATAAAGAAAAAGTAAATTAGTTGACATATTTTGTTACGTTTCTCTTAGGTATATTAAAACGTAATTTTTCAGCAATGTCTTTTAATTTTGTATAACTTTTCTATATGTTTATGTAATTACATAGGATGAAGTGTAATATTTTATCAAAAATGTTGCTTTTTTAAAAGACTTAAGTTGATGTTGCAATTAAGAGAATGACTTTTATGTTAATTTTTTTTACAATACGCCTATCGAGAGATGCTGCAGCTTAAGGTTCGCTTAATTTATATTTGCTTGCCTGCGCTAGGCTCGTTTTTTGTATTTTAACCAAAATAAATCCAAAATAAATAACCGCATCTGCGTTTTGACTTTAACTTTTTTTACCGGTTTTAAGGAGTGGACGCAGTGTCCCTGTCTATCAATTCTACTGATTCAAATTTTTCTGATTATAAAGTTGCCGATATTAGCCTTGCCGACTACGGTCGCAAAGAAATTAAACTGGCTGAAACTGAAATGCCTGCTTTGATGGGCTTACGCCAACGATACCAAGCCGAGCAGCCTTTAAAAGGCGCCAAGATTGTGGGCTGTATCCACATGACCATCCAAACTGCTGTCCTCATTGAAACGCTCGTGGCGCTGGGTGCTCAAGTACGCTGGACTTCTTGTAATATTTTTTCAACCCAAGACCATGCCGCTGCCGCCATCGCAGCAGCCGGTATTCCTGTGTTTGCCTGGAAAGGCGAGACTGAGGAAGAATACGAATGGTGTCTTCGCCAGCAGATTTTTGAAGGTGGTGAAGCCACGGGCAAGCTGTGGGATGCCAATATTATTTTAGATGATGGCGGTGACTTGACGGCGCTGATTCATAACGACTACCCGCAAATGCTCGACAACATCCACGGTATCTCAGAAGAGACAACAACAGGGGTACATCGTCTAATTGAAATGCTCAATGCAGGCACGCTAAAAGTACCCGCCATTAATGTCAATGATGCAGTGACCAAATCAAAAAATGACAACAAATATGGCTGTCGTCATAGCCTAAACGATGCCATCAAACGTGGTACCGATATGCTTTTAGCGGGTCGTCGTGCGCTTGTTGTCGGTTATGGCGATGTGGGTAAAGGTTCTGCTCAAAGCCTACGTCAAGAAGGTATGATAGTACGAGTAACGGAAGCTGATCCAATTTGTGGTATGCAAGCTTGTATGGATGGCTATGAATTGGTCTCGCCATTTGTGGAAGGTGACCCTGCCAAAGGCGTCAACAAAACCCTTATGCAAGATACTGACTTGGTGGTCACTACCACTGGTAACTACCATGTCTGTAATAGCGATATGCTAAAAGCCTTAAAAGCCACCGCAGTGGTTTGTAATATTGGTCACTTTGATACTGAGATTGATACCCAGTTTATGCGTGACAACTGGAAATGGGTGGAAGTGAAGCCTCAAGTACACCAAGTCTATCGATCAGAAGATGAAAACGATTACTTGCTTTTATTGTCGGAAGGTCGTTTGGTCAATTTGGGCAATGCCACAGGTCACCCATCACGTATTATGGATGGCTCTTTTGCCAACCAAGTATTGGCGCAAATGCATTTATTTAAAGAAAAATTTGCTGATTTGCCGGCGGACAAAAAAGCGGAAAATTTATATGTCAAAGTGTTGCCAAAAAAACTCGATGAAGAAGTGGCAGCAGCCATGGTTGCAGGCTTTAACGGGGTGCTGACTAAATTGACGCAGCAACAAGCCGATTATATCGGTGTGCCAGTTGAAGGTCCATTCAAACCTGATAGCTATAAATACTAATAGCTATAACTACTATTTGTTAAAGGTTTAATCAAAGTCATGCCCATGTGCATGACTTTTTTATGCAGTTTAACTCAATGTTTATGCCAAAAAATTCAATTTTTTTACTGTTATACCCGTTATAATGGTGCTATTTTTTATCATTTTGGATACTTTCATGACCACCATGACAACGCCGTTTTCTTTTGAGTTTTTTCCCCCCAAGACCGATGACGGTCAAACCAAATTATTGGCAACCTTTGATGAATTAAATGCTTTAAAACCGCAATATTTTAGCGTCACGTATGGCGCAGGTGGCTCAACCCGTGAGCGCACCTTAGGTATCGTTAAGGCACTGAGTGAAAAAAGTGACACACCTATCACCCCGCATTTATCCTGCATTGGCGATGATAAAGCCAAAATTGGCGAGTTATTAGATTATTATAAATCGTTAGGCATTAATCGCTTGGTGGCGCTGCGCGGCGATTTGCCATCGGGTATGGTGGGTCTTGGCGAGCTGCCTTTTGCTGTCGATTTGGTTAAATACATACGTGAGCATAGCGGTGATTATTTTCGTATCAAAGTCGCTGCTTATCCAGAAATGCACCCGCAAGCCAAAAGCTTTGATGCCGATATCCAAAACTTGCTCAATAAATACCGCGCAGGCGCGACTGAAGCGATTACCCAGTTTTTCTACAACGCTGACAGCTATCTATATCTGCGTGATGCCCTTGCCAAAAAAGGGGTGACACAAGATCAGTTCCCAATTATCGCAGGCATTATGCCCATCACCAATGCGTCAAATTTGATTCGGTTTGCCGATGGCTGTGGCGCAGATATTCCACGTTTTATCCGTAAGCAGCTTGCCGACTATGGCGATGACAAAAAAGCCATTCGTCAATTTGGGTTTGAAGTGGTGGTCAATCTATGCGAGCGTTTGATTGCCGAAGGCGTGCCGTCAATGCATTTTTACAGCATGAACCAAGTCAGCCCAAATAAACAATTGATTGAAGCGCTCGGATTGGTTTAATTGGGGATAGACCTTACGCCCTATCTGAGAGCAAATACTGAGAGCAAACAAAAAATGAGTATGACGATGTTAAACTGTCTGTTCAACATCGTAAAATTGGGGCATCGCAAAATAACGCTTATCTTAAAGATTTTATCTGGAACAGTTTATCTTGAGCGGGTATGGTCGGATGCTTACGTTTTATCAAAGATAGCATGCTGTTCGATAGTAGGGCTAAGCATAGCATTAAGATGGTCAAGTGTGCGTTTACCATCGGTGGCTCGATTGTAGATGCGGTTATCGCTGATTTGTGCTACGAGATTTTTTACTACGAGATTTTGTGTTAGATGAGGCTTGGCATAGTAGCTAAGTGGGTAGTTTACTTGGGTTACCCGTAAGTATTGGCAGTGGTCTAAGCGAGTGATGAGTTTTTATTTCATCCCTGTATGCTACTATATTTTAATCAATTGACGCAAAAATTTATGCGCTTTGTATCAGCGCTCAATGTAAAAGGAGACTATTAAAGTCCCCTTTTTTTACTGCTGTGAGTATGTTTTAGTTTGATGCTACATTTACATGGCAGCGGCGAAGATTGCTACGACCTGTTCATGATTTGCCTTGCGTGGGTTGGTGAGCATACAAGCATCGTTTTGGGCATTGGTTGCCATGATGGCAAGGTCTTCTTGTTTAACACCAAGCTCAGTAAGTCCCTTAGGAATACCTATCGATTGGGATAGCTCACGAATTGCATTGATGCCTGCTTTACCTGCTTCTTCTCGAGTCATGCCTTTGATATCAATACCCATAAATTGTGCAATATCTGCATAACGCTCAGGTGTTGAAATCAGGTTAAATTCACAGACGTGCGGTAACAAAATCGCATTACAGACACCGTGTGGCAGATTGTAGAATCCACCTAACTGGTGCGCCATCGCATGGACATAACCTAGCGAGGCATTATTAAACGCCATGCCTGCTAAGTATTGGGCGTAGCTCATAGCCTCACGCGCTTCAATGTTTTCGCCATTCGCTACTGCTTGACGCAGCCATTGTTGAATCATTCGAATGGCTTTTTCAGCACAAGCATCTGTAATCGGATTTGCAGCAGTCGATACATACGCCTCTACCGCATGGGTTAACGCATCCATACCTGTTGCCGCAGTTAAAGATGCGGGTTTAGCAGTCATCAGTCGAGGGTCATCAATAGCAATGAGTGGGGTACAACGCCAATCTACAATCGCCATTTTGACGTGGGTATCGGTATTGGTGATAATACAAAAACGTGTCATCTCTGATGCCGTGCCTGCCGTGGTATTGATAGCAATCAATGGCGTCATTGGCACTTTACTTTTATCAATACCTTCATAGTCACGGATATGACCACCGCCTGCGGTCACTAGACCAATCCCTTTTGCACAGTCATGTGACGAACCACCACCCAATGAGATGATAAAATCACAGCCGTTATCCTGATACGCTGTGACGCCATCGTGGACATTTTTGTCAGTTGGATTTGGCTCTGCGCCTGCAAATACGTAGCTATCAATACCTTGTTCGCTTAAATGTTTAATGATAATGTCTGGAACACCTGCTTTGTTCAGCCCTTGGTCAGTTACAATAAGCGCTTTTTTAGCACCTAGATCTTTGGCTTTTGAGCCCACTTCTTTGACACAGCCAGGTCCAAATAATGATACGCAGGGAATAAAAAAGCCACTGGTTTGATCGGAGATTTGCTTATAAGCCATGATTAAATTCCTTTTAATCTTTTATGGTTAGGGTATATAGTAATTTTATTCGTACGCCTAGTTTTTTGTCATCATTACAATTAGATAAGATGTACTAATATATTTTTATAAAATATATTCTTATAAAATCACTATGACTTGATTCTAATTTAGTCATTCAATGCTCTCTACCTACTATTAACCTACCTTAGTCAAAAAGTTATTCTAGTTGATGTATTTTGAAAAAATAAAGCATGTTACTTGCGCTATATCCCTCATGGCTTATGCTGTCAACGATACAGCAAGACACTGCGTAGCTTTCATCATGCAGCCCGATAGCAGAACCTTGAACCTCTGCTGACTTCAATACGAAGCCTTTTTGTATCCGTTTACACAAAAATTCATATTACCATCAATATTGGTATTACCAATTTACAAAAAACCTGATAAATATCGCTTTTTTTTTGAAATTTAATTGAATTAAAGTGTAATATTCTTTATTATTTCACCAATTAATGACACCTCGACTATTTTGGTAATACCAATTATTTCACGGAGGAAATAATGATGCAACATTGGCAACAAATTTATGATCCCATGGGTAATATTTGGCTTTCAAGTGCCATTGCCCTCATTCCTATTATCTTCTTTTTTCTAGCCTTGGCGGTATTTCGTTTAAAAGGTAGTGTTGCAGGCACTATTACCGTTATTTTGGCGTTGCTTGTTGCCCTATTCTTATACCAAATGCCGGTGACATTAGCGCTATCATCCGCGATTTATGGATTCTTCTACGGACTTTGGCCCATCGCCTGGATTATTATCGGTGCGGTATTTTTATACAAAGTCACGGTAAAAACAGGGCAATTTGATATTATCCGCTCCAGTATTTTATCGCTGACCCAAGACCAACGCTTACAGATGTTATTGGTCGGGTTTGCCTTTGGTACTTTTTTGGAAGGCGCAGCAGGCTTTGGTGCGCCCGTGGCTATCACGGCGGCGTTATTGGTAGGATTAGGGTTTAAGCCTTTATATGCGGCTGGACTTTGCCTCATCGTCAATACGGCCCCTGTTGCCTTTGGTGCGATGGGGATTCCTATCATCGTAGCCGGACAAGTGTCTGGGGTAGAAACCCATGCCATCAGCCAAATGGTCGGACGTCAGTTGCCTTTTATTGTGCCGATTGTGTTAGTGTGGATTATGGCGATTATGGACGGGTGGCGCGGGGTTCGTGAAACCTTCCCAGCGATTGTGGTCGGTGGTGGGTCGTTTGCCATTGCGCAGTTTTTGACCTCAAACTACATTGGACCTGAGTTGCCTGATATTACCGCTGCTATTGCCTCGTTAGTCAGTTTGACGTTGCTATTTAAAGTATGGCAGCCCAAGCATATTTTCCGTTTTGAAAATCAAGTCGATGGCAAAAATCAGATGGGTGATAACACAAGCGTATCAGCACCGTTGCCAACCACCCATTACTCACCCGCTCAAATCATCAAAGCTTGGATGCCGTTTGTGATTTTGACAGCAATGGTATCGTTATGGAGCATTAAGCCGTTTAAAGATTTGTTTGTCAAAGGCAAAAATGGTCATCCTGATGGGGCGTTGGTCGATATGGTGATGAGTATTAATGTGCCGTATTTGCACAATACAGTACAAAAACTGCCCCCAGTCGTCACCAAAATTACCGACTATGCGGCCATTTATAAATTTGATTGGTTCTCAGCAACAGGTACAGCCATCGTGCTCGCGGCGATTATTTCCATCGTGATGCTAAAAATGCGTCCTAAAGAAGCGTTATCGACGTTTGGCGAAACCATTAAAGAGCTACGCACCCCGATTTATTCTATTGGTATGGTGTTGGCGTTTGCGTTTATCGCCAATTATTCAGGGTTGTCTGCTACATTAGCGTTAGCATTGGCACACACAGGCAAAGCTTTTACCTTCTTTTCACCATTTTTGGGTTGGTTAGGGGTATTTTTGACAGGCTCAGATACTTCAGCCAATGCGTTGTTTGCTGCCCTTCAAGCCACCACCGCTCAGCAAATTGGTGTGCCTGAGGTGTTGTTAGTGGCAGCGAATACCTCGGGTGGGGTGACCGGTAAAATGATTTCCCCGCAATCCATTGCCATTGCCTGTGCCGCTACAGGTTTGGTGGGTAAAGAGTCAGATTTGTTCAGATTTACCGTCAAACATAGTATTATTTTTACCATTATGATGGGCGTGCTTATCACGCTACAAGCGTATGTCGTGCCTTGGATGATTCCACAAGGATAATGATGGGTAAGGTATGAAGGTTGCAACGCAGGTTATTGAACAATTAATTTCGCTAATAGACCGTGAAGGGCTAAAAAATGGCGATAGATTACCTGCCGAGCGCCATTTGTGTGAGCGACTAGGCGTATCTCGTACCGCACTGCGTGAAGCGTTACAGCAGATGAATAGTGTCGGTATTACCGAAAGTCGTATTGGGTCGGGAACGTTTGTCAAAGATGTGCAAACTATCAAACAGCGCCAGCCCCTTGAGGCGCTGTCTGATAATCTGATATTACAGACATTAACCCCCTTATTGGATGCCGATCCCCTGTATCGTCTAGATGTGCAAGAAGCAAGAATTGTACTAGAAGGCGGTACAGCCTGGTATGCTGCCCAAAGAGCTACAAAACAAGATATTGAAAAAATCCGCTTTTACTACGAGCAGTTAGCAAACAGTCAAGCGCATGGCGATACCGAACAAGCCGCTATTGCCGATGCCAATTTTCATTTAGCGATTGCTGAAGCCTCCCAAAATGCGGTATTGTTGCAGATGATGAAAAATGTTTTTCACCTACTGCGACATAACGTGGTATTAGCTCGGCGAAAGATTTACACCGAGCATTATGGCTTTGAAACTTTACACACGCAGCACATGGCGATGATGAATGCGATTATCGCGCGTGATAGTGAATTAGCTCGCAAAGCCGTGGGTGAGCATATTGAGTTTGTGATAAAACAGGTTGCCAAGATTGATGAGGCAACGGCTCGCAGACAGCGAGTTTCCCGGTTGGCCACTGATGTTTTTTAATACATATGCCTTTTTATACAGATGCCTGTTAATGCAGGCGCATTTTATAAACGCATTTTAGTGTAAACAGATTTGAATGCACGTGGCTATTTCTACCATTAATAACATAGTTAAGATAGGGATATTATGATTATTTCTTCTGCCAATGATTACCGAGAAGCGGCGCGCCGTCGTTTACCCCCTTTTTTATTCCACTACATTGATGGTGGCGCGTATGCAGAATACACCCTAAAACGTAATGTTGAAGATTTATCGAGTATTGCCTTACGTCAGCGGGTACTAAAAGACATGACGCAGCTTGATTTATCCACTGAGATTTTTGGTGAACAGCTGTCTTTACCTGTGGCGCTCTCTCCAGTGGGTTTGACGGGTATGTATGCTCGCCGTGGTGAAGTCCAAGCAGCCATGGCTGCCGATAAAAAAGGCATTCCATTTACCATGTCAACGGTATCAGTCTGCCCTATCGAAGAAGTGACCCCAAAAATCAATCGCCCTATGTGGTTTCAGCTGTATGTGTTGCGTGACCGTAAGTTTATGCAAAATGTGCTAGAGCGTGCCAAAGCGGCAGGCTGTTCAACGCTGGTGTTTACCGTCGATATGCCTGTCCCAGGGGCGAGATATCGCGATGCACACTCTGGCATGAGCGGACCCAATGCTGCCATGCGTCGCTATCTACAAGCCTTCACCCATCCGCACTGGGCAATAGACGTGGGATTGCTAGGAAGACCGCATGACTTGGGTAATGTTTCTAAATATCTTGGTAAAGCGATTGGCTTGGAAGATTATATCGGTTGGCTGGGTAATAACTTTGATCCCTCGATTTCTTGGAAAGACTTAGAATGGATTCGTGATTTTTGGGATGGCGCTATGGTCATCAAAGGTATTCTTGACCCGCAAGACGCCAAAGATGCGGTACGTTTTGGCGCTGATGGTATCGTGGTTTCCAATCATGGTGGACGTCAGCTTGATGGGGTGATGTCAACTGCCACTGCCCTACCCAAAATTGCCGATGCTGTTAAAGGTGATATCAAAATCTTGGTCGATTCGGGTATCCGTAATGGCTTAGACGTAGTGAGAATGCTGGCATTGGGGGCAGATTTATGTATGTTAGGACGTGCATTTATCTATGCGTTAGCCGCCGACGGTGAGGCTGGGGTAACCAATTTACTCAACTTGATAGACAAAGAAATGCGCGTGGCAATGACATTGACCAGTGTAAACCGAATTCAAGATATCAATCGAGACTGTTTGGTAGATTTTAGCAGCTTGACTTGATAGACTGACAGTAAATAGTCAACCTTAGCGTCTCTATGGGATTTTTTTATTTTGGTAAATGCTAAGATTTTATGGCTAAACTATAATTTTTTTAAACTAAGTGCGCCACTAAGTGCAATGAAGTTATCAACTTCATGGCGCAATAACCACTTATTGTCAGTAGTCGATTGAGCGATGGTGAATAAATTTAATATTGATATTTTTTATTTTCGATAAAAAAACCGCTCTCATAGAGCGGTTTTTGTTGTTTATGACCTATCAAATTCTAGAAAAAGCCCATCGGTTTTTCAGAATAGCTGACCAGTAAATTTTTGGTATTTTGGTAATGCTCTAGCATCATTTTGTGGTTTTCACGCCCAATGCCTGATTTCTTATAACCACCAAATGCGGCATGGGCTGGATAAATGTGGTAACAGTTTGTCCATACTCGCCCAGCTTGAATGCCACGCCCTGCACGGTAAGCAGTATTACCACTACGTGCCCACACGCCAGCACCTAACCCAAACATGGTATCATTGGCAATACGCATGGCATCATCAAAGTCTTTGAAGGTTGTCACAGACAATACCGGTCCAAAAATCTCTTCTTGGAAGATTTTCATATCATTATTGCCTTTAAAAATCGTCGGCTCGATATAATAGCCTTCACCCACCTCATGTCTTGCATTACCACCAGTTAAAAGCTCGGCGCCTTCTTGTTTGCCTGTAGCAATACAGCCTAAGATTTTGTCCTGTTGTTCCTGTGAGGCTTGCGCACCAATCATGGTTTCTGTGTCCAATGGATGACCTGTTTTAATACGTTTTACCCGTTCTACGGCTTTCGCCAAGAAGGCATCGGCGATACTTTCATGCACTAAGGCTCTCGAAGGACAGGTACATATTTCACCTTGATTGAGCGCAAACATCGTAAAACCTTCAAGCGCTTTTTCTAGGTAATCATCTTCTTTATCCATGACATCAGCAAAGAAAATATTGGGTGATTTACCGCCTAATTCTAAAGTAACTGGAATAATATTCTCT
Source organism: Moraxella osloensis (assembly GCF_001553955.1). Lineage (NCBI taxonomy): Bacteria > Pseudomonadati > Pseudomonadota > Gammaproteobacteria > Moraxellales > Moraxellaceae > Faucicola > Faucicola osloensis. The sequence goes on along the minus strand of NZ_CP014234.1, from coordinate 11,261 downwards.
GTCGCATACTTCATAATAAGCTGACCGACAGGGGTTGAGCCAGTAAAGGCAATTTTTGAGATACGTGGGCTTCTAGCTAAATAACTACCCACTTCTTCCCCATACCCATTCACGATGTTTAAAATACCTGCTGGTAGCAAATCTTGAATCAATTCAACAAGCACCAATAAGCTTACAGGCGTCTGTTCGGCGGGTTTTAAGACGATGCAGTTACCCGCGGCTAGTGCAGGCGCGATTTTCCAGGTAGCCATTAAAATTGGAAAGTTCCAAGGAATGATTTGCCCAACCACACCTAAAGGCTCATGAAAGTGATAAGCGACCGTGTCATCATCAATGGGTGAAACACCGCCTTCTTGCGCGCGAATTGCACCGGCAAAGTAGCGAAAATGGTCAATGGCAAGTGGTATATCCGCAGCTAAAGTTTCACGGATGGGTTTACCGTTTTCCCATGTTTCAGCTACCGCCAATAACTCAATATTTTGCTCAAGGCGATCTGCGATTTTTAATAATAGATTAGAGCGCTCTGTGGGTGAAGCCGCATTCCATTTAGTTTTAGCAGCATGGGCGGCATCAAGTGCAAGTTCAATGTCTTCTGGACTTGATTTGGCGACTTTGGCGAAGGGCTTGCCGTTGACGGGTGAGATGTTATCAAAGTACTCACCTTTAACCGGCGCAACCCATTGGCCGCCAATAAAGTTGTCATACTTTTCTTTAAAATTGATTTTAGCACCGTCAGTATTAGGGTCAGCATAACGCATAATGACATTTCCTTTTGTCAGTTGGTAGATAAACTGCTTCGTGCAGTTGGGGTTTACAAATTCATATTATTACAGAAACGGTAGGTAAAAGGTAGGTGTTTAATTATCCTTTACAATAAGGGATGTACATTATACTATTTAGGATAGCTTATTTTAAAAACCAAGGATTGGTTAGTGCATTAGGATATTTTAAAATATGAATAAAAATAGACTGTTAGAGCAAAGGCATCGGATTGATAAGAGGCGTTTTAACATTACCTTTACCGATAATAATGCAGATCTTATCCAACAAAGTATCGTTCAGTCATGGCATCGCTCAGACAGTGCTAACATTCCAACTGAGCGCCAACAAGCACCCATTAACGCTACCAAAAGCGATCAATCGTATTATCTAAAAAAAGCCTTAGGCTATTGTCAAAATCAATTACAACATATTACCTTGCAATCCTCCATGGTGATGGCTGTGGCTGATATCGGTAGTACGATTATTTGGACGACTGCCAGCAAGTCTATGCAAAAAGCGGCAGAAGCGGTTAACTTCATCGAAGGCGGATGCTGGGGGGAAAGCCAAGTTGGCACAAATGCGCTGGCTTTATCACTAAAAACGCAGCAATCAACTTGTGTTTTTTCCAATGAACATTATATGCCTTCGGTTCATGAATGGGTCTGTTATGCCACGCCTATCATTGAACCGCATACCAAGCAGGTTATTGGCGTCTTAGATTTATCGACCACTTGGCAAAATCACAATAATTTTGGCATATTTGCTGCTGAACGCTGTGCCAGTATTTTACAATCTGCTTTAAATGAGTGCCAAAGACACTATCTGTATATTCAAGGATTTAATGAACCCAGCGTGATATTCAATGGTAAAACCTTGCGGCTGACCCCTCGGCAAGTCGAGATATTGACAGTGTTAGCACTTTGCCCCCAAGGTATGAGCTTAGATGCTTTACACCAAGCAATCTACGGTGAGCGTAAAGTATCACAAGGTACGCTAAAGACTGAAATGTCGCAGTTACGTGATACGCTTACTGGTTCATTGGGTTCTCGTCCGTACCGATTATTAATGCCAGTGGATGGTGATTTTTTGCGGGTTGAACAATCATTAAATGCAGGTTATTTAGAAGCCGCCCTCAAATTGTATACCGGTATATTTTTTAGCAAAACTGAAAGCCCTTTTTTATGCACTTGGCGCACTTGTTTGGAAGCTCGCTTGAGCCAAGCCATTTATCATTCAGATCAGGTTGACTTATTACTCATGCATTTGTCAAATTGCCCCGATGCTAGCGATGCCATAGAAAGGTTGATTGAGTTAATGCCAGATAACCTCCCCATTCAGCAACATTTAGAGGTACTGTCAACTCGGTAACCATCAATTTTCCCCTAATCACGAATTTTTCGTTGAAAAAGCCGTTGTAAGGCTTTTTCGATAGGGGTGATACCTTCACCAAACCGTTGGTTGTGTTTTATTCTTGACTTCCCGCCCTTGCTACCCTGCCCGCGCAAGCATTCTAAAATACTATCGACCTGTCAAGATAAAAAAGTTGCCGGTATTAAACCAAGTTGGGATAAAATATGGTGCTAGCTCAATGGATATTACGATTGCTTCAACCACTGGTCAAGCATTTCAGTTATTAAGCGTTACTATTATTATCATTATCGCTTATAGCATTAGAAGGCTTGCGATTTCAAGCCTTTTTTCTTGGGTCAAAAGTGCTACAATGTGACAAAAAATTTTGAGACCCTTATGAATAACGCGTTATGGCTTCCTTGCACACAGATGCAAGCCCTTGAAAACAATCCCCCACTCCACCTCGTCAAAGCTCAAGGCAATCAATTATATGATCAGGACGGTAACGCCTATTACGATATGATTAGCTCATGGTGGGTCAATTTACATGGACATTGCCATCCCTTTATCAACGCAAAAATAAAACAACAGCTTGATACGCTTGAGCATACTTTAATCGCTAGTGTCACTCACCCGCCGATTTTGACGCTTGCAGAAAAATTGGTTGCCATCACGCCCACATCACTAACCAAAGCTTTTTTTGCCGACAGTGGCTCAGGGGCGGTGGAAGTCGCGCTTAAGATGAGTTTGCAGTACTGGCAGCAATCAGGGCAAACCCAAAAAACCAAATTTATCTCATTGGAACACGGTTATCACGGTGAAACCGTTGGCAGTCTTGCGGTGACAGATATCCCGCTGTTTAGTGAGCAATACAAAGATTTGATTGTCAGTCAAATTCGTATCCCTTCCCCCGCGCATATTTTCAGCCCTGACGACATCCCAGCGCAGCTGCATGAGCAAAAAAGCTTGGATGCACTGGAACGCATCTTGGCAGAAAAATCTCGCGATATCTGCGCCATTATCCTTGAACCTTTGGTACAAGGGGCGGCTGGCATGGCGATGTATTCTGCTAATTATTTGCTTGGCATTGCCAAACTTGCGCACCATTATCACATCCATGTGATATATGATGAGATTGCCGTGGGTTTTGGTCGTACAGGTACTATGTTTGCGGTAGAACAAATGCTAGCCTTGGCAGATGCGGATAAACAAGACGATTATTGCCCTGACTTTATCTGTCTGTCAAAAGGTCTAACGGCAGGCTATCTGCCGATGTCTTGTGTCATGACAACCGATGATGTTTATCAAGCATTTTATGATGACAAAGTGGAAAAAGGCTTTTTACATTCGCATAGTTTTACTGGCAACCCATTGGCTTGTAGCGCGGCTTTGGCATCGCTTGAACTGTTTGAACGCGATAATGTCTTGCTACACAACCAATCCCTTATCCAAGCGATGGCGCATGGCTTACAGCAATTAGCTGATGCCAATTTACCCATAAAGTTTGTACGTCAAACCGGCATGATTGCAGCTTTCACCTTGGATTTCTCTCAAAATTTGGGCAAAGCTTTTGCCCAGTTATGCCTTGATCAAGGCGTGATGATTCGCCCGATTGGCAACCATGTTTATCTTATTCCGCCTTATTGCACCACCCCAGCAGAGCTTGGGCACATCTTTGGCGTATTAAATCGTTGTTTGCAAAAGCTTTATGACGATATCCCTCAAATACCCCAAGGCTCGTCTCAGGCCATCGATTTGCCTTAACGCCTTTACTAACGCCTTATGAAATTTACTGACTAATTAACCAATTAAATGTAAATAAATGTTGGTTATTATCATCCATCCTTAAAAGCTAGGATTTGTTACAAACGTTCAATTCTTACAGTATTATAAAAAATTGTATTAGAATTCACAGCTTATGCCTACATGGCTCATATTTAACGTATAATCCATGAGATTATCGTCAAAAAAATATTTAACTTTTGTAGGCATTTTAACCAACTTAACTTAACTCAATTGTGAAACTTACTTAGATGATTTATGCGTAGATTTTTTTATAACCAACCAAATTTGCTACAAGTTGGCAGCACTGTGCCTTTGACCGAAGATATTTTTCATCATTGGTGTAAAGTGTTAAGAGCAAGTGTCGACGAGCAAGCGTTGTTTTTTGATGGTCAAGGTGGTGAATATACCGTCACTTTAACGGATATCACTAAAAAACAAGCACTCGTTACCATCAACGATTTTAATCCGATCAATCGAGCTTTGCCATTTATTGTCAACATTGCCTTGGTTATGAGCCGTGGCGAGCGCATGGATTATGCCATTCAAAAAGCCACAGAGCTTGGGGTGTCATCGATTCAACTGCTCACAAGCCAACATGGTGAAGTACGCCTAAAAGCCGACCAAGCCGATAAAAAGCTCGCCCATTGGCAGCAAGTTGCGGTATCGGCTTGTGAGCAATGTGGGCTTAATATTGTGCCAAACTTACTGGCACCAAAAGCTTTTAGCGACTGGATTGATGAGCCAGCAGGCGTGCCCACTTCTGCCGACGTGACCAAATTAATTTTAGCCGTTCCTTCTAATGACCGTGGCGTAGCGACACCTTGTCATGACATTGAACGTAATAAGATTGAACCCAGCACGCCATATATCCCATATGCCAACCCACTACCTCATATAACAAACCAGTTTAGACAGTGTTCTTTAGCCCAATTTTGGTTACTCATTGGCGCCGAAGGTGGGTTTTCAGCGCAAGAAATAACGCAAGCTATCGAGCGCGGTTTTATGCCTTGGCAAATTGGCGAGCGTGTGCTACGAACTGAGACAGCCCCTGTCGTCGCATTGTCTTCATTGTTAACGCTACATCAAACTTTGACTGTTGCACAGGAATAATCATGCCACCGAATAACAAATCAGTCATGCCAAAACACCCTCGTGATTGCTGTGTGGGTGCTAATAAGTTATGTCATGGTGATTTACGTGAGTATGGGTTTATTGTCGATAGCCATTTTTTTGACAAACAAATTTCGCTTGAACATCAAAATGCAGTGTTTGCCTCGGTTTTTTCAAAAATCCATGATGGCATTTTTATGCTTGATAAACAGCTACGTTTTATCTGTGTCAATCAGCAATTTTTAAACATTACCGCCTTGCCACGCGATCAGGTGATAGGTAGCCCGTTTTATTTTTATCCCTATAAGACCTATGCGCTCCACTTACAGCAAGCGATTGCCGCCATCATTACCAAACTGGATAATCGACAATCAATTTCGACCAATTTAGTGCTTTGTTATCAGAATTCACCTGAAGTGGCGGTTTGGCTAGATATCTGCGTGTGTGAAGTCGATGATAATCGGGTGGTGTATGTCGGGCTACTTACCAATTTAACCAAAAAAGATGCGCAGCTTAGCCATACCTTACATCTCTACAATTATGATGAATTAACGGGTCTGCCCAATTATGATACTTTTTATCACAAATTAAAAAGCTGTATTGACTACTACCAGGCAGCCGATAACCAGCGCGAGTGTATAGGGGTATTGCTACGCATCAATATTGATAAATTGCAATCTTTTAACATCAGCCTTGGCATTGAAAATACCAATACGCTGATTCAAGGGTTTGTCAAACGGGTAAAATCCTTAAAAATTTCGGGTGCCAGTTTAGTCACTTTTTCGCGGTTTGGTGGTGATAGTTTTGCGGCGATGATTTCGGTACAACACCTTGATGCCGCGCATCACTACGTGGCAGCGCTCAAACAGTTATTTGACTTACCTTTTAGCATTGACAACCAATCAATTTATTTAAGGTTGTCGATTGGCGCCTCGAGTTTCCCCACTCACACCCAAGATGCTCAGACATTGCTATTACAAGCAGACACGGCGTTAAAACATGCGCGGCTCATCAATGATGAAGATTGTGTTTGGTATGATGACAACCAGCAAAAAGGCAATTTTAAAGACATTCATTTGCTCAGTGCCTTTAAAAATGCGTTATTAAAACAGCAAATTTTGCCCTACTTTCAGCCTAAATTAGAGTTTGCACAGCCCGACTTGCCGATGTTTGAAGCGCTGGTGCGCTGGGAACATCCCACCCTTGGACTGCTCTACCCCAAGGATTTTTTGGGTGAAGTGCTCGATAAGTCATCGCAGCCGCTATTTGAAAAAATTGTTTTAGCTTGTATTGAGCAGATTTTGACATGGCGTGAGATGGGCTATAACTGCCTCATCTGTATCAATATTGATACTCGCCAATTGATTAGTGACAAATTTATTGAGTTTATTGAAGGGACAATACAGCAGTATAGTTGGCTTGCACAATTGATTAGCTTTGAAATCACAGAAGTCTGCAACATTCAAGATGAAGTAAAAGCGCAAGCGATGTTATCAAAACTGCGCCAGTATGGTTTTAGTATATCGATTGATGACTTTGGTACCGGATTTGCCGCGATGCAATATTTGATTAAATATCCGATTGATGTGCTCAAAATTGACCGCTTGTTTATCACCAATATTTTACAAGACCGAAAAAAACAAGTGATAGTCAAATCAGTGATTGATATGGCGCATTCGTTATCCATGCAAGCATTGGCTGAGGGCGTCTCAAACCGTGAAGAAATTGAATATTTGCGCAGTCTGGGTTGTGATTTAATTCAAGGCTTCGGTTTTGGTGTACCCATGTCTAGTAAAGATGCCAGTAAATGGCTCAAAGCCAACTATAAACCAAACTATTTGCTATAATTTTAATTTGACCAATTAGATTTTTTTATGACCCTATAGTCATGTTAGCACCTTGTCACCTTTGCCAAATTTTCCTATCTTAGAAATATAAAACCCTTAATAATAGGGTAGGTTTTTTTGTCTTTTTAAAACACTAATCAAGGATATCGTATGCAATATAAAGCACCGCTTCGTGATATGAAATTTGTCATGCATGAATTATTAAAATTTGAAGATCACTACAAAACCATTCCTAGCTATGCCCATACGGATAAAGAAACGATTGATAGTTTCATAGAAGCAGGTGCAAGCTTCTCTGAAGCAGAATTGTCACCTCTCAACCGTTCAGGCGATGAAGAAGGCTGTCGTTTTGAAAATGGTAATGTATATACGCCAAAAGGCTTTAAAGAAGCCTATAAGCAATACTGTGAATTAGGCTTTCCTTCTTTATGTGCCGATGAAGAATTTGGCGGTCAAGGCATGCCATTGTCATTGGGTTCAGCGGTCAATGAAATGGTAGGTACGGCTAACTGGTCTTTCTCAATGTACCCAGGTCTATCTGAAGGTGCTATCCGTACGCTAGAACACCACGGTACCGATGAACAAAAACAAAAATATTTGTTGAAACTTGTCAGCGGTGAGTGGACAGGTACCATGTGTCTGACCGAAGCACATGCAGGTTCTGATTTAGGTATTATCCGCAGCAAAGCTGAACCCAATGAAGACGGTTCATACGCTATCACCGGTCAAAAAATCTTTATCTCAGCGGGCGAACACGACATGGCAGACAACATTGTCCATATCGTACTAGCGCGTTTACCGGGTGCACCAGCAGGTACCAAAGGTATCTCATTGTTCATCGTACCAAAATTCAATGTCAACGAAGATGGCTCTATCGGTGAGCGTAACACCGTTACCTGTGGTTCGATTGAACACAAAATGGGTATCAAAGCCTCTGCAACTGCGGTACTAAACTTTGATAAAGCCAAAGGTTACTTGATTGGACCTGAAAACAAAGGTCTAAACTGTATGTTTACCTTTATGAACACTGCCCGTATTGGTACTGCGATTCAAGGTCTAACTGCGGCGGAATTGGCTTTCCAAGGTGGTTTAAGCTACGCCAAAGAACGTCTTGCGATGCGCGCATTAAGCGGTGCAAAAGCGCCAGAACAAGCCGCTGACCCAATCATCGTCCATCCAGCAGTGCGCAACATGGTATTAACTTGTAAAGCGTTTGCAGAAGGTGGCCGTGCCCTCGTCTACTATCTATCACAATTCTCTGATGTGGTAACAAAAGGTGAAGGCGAAACACAAGCTTACGCTGACCAAATGTTGTCTTTTTTAACCCCAATTGCCAAAGCCTTCTTAACTGAAACAGGTTATGAAGCAGCCAATCACGGTGTGCAAGTATATGGTGGTCACGGCTATATCCGTGAATGGGGCATGGAACAAAACGTACGTGATACGCGTATTGCTTGTCTATACGAAGGTACCACTGAAATCCAATCACTTGACTTGTTAGGTCGTAAAGTATTGGGTTCACAAGGTAAAATGCTAGCTAACTTTAGCAAAGTGATTTATCAATTCTGTGAAGAAAACAAAGACAACGATGCGATGGGTGAATTCATTCGTCCACTGGCACGTCTGAATAAAGAATGGGGCGATTTGACCGCTCGCATTGGTATGCAAGCCACTGAAAACCCCGATGCAGTGGGTGCAGCGGCGGTTGACTACATGTACTATAGTGGCTATATCACCCTAGCTTACCTATGGGCGCGTATGGCGTTAGTCGCTCAACAAGCGCTCCAAGGTGACACCACTGAGACCAAATTCTATCAAGCGAAAATCAAAACCGCTCAGTTCTACTTTGCAAAACTATTGCCTCGCACCTTAACTTACGTCAAACGTATTGATACAGGGCTTGAGCCATACATGAGCATGGAAGTTGACGAATTCCAATTCTAATTTTTTACTAAGCTATCTAGTTAAGCTATCTAGTGTAGTAATAAAATTATGATAGAATCATTGATAGTGTAATTTTTTATTCAATCCTTAGGTAGCAAAAGCTGCCTAAGGATTTGTCTCATTTCGAATGACGAGCTAACCCATAAAAGGAAATAATATGCCCATTTATAATGCGCCAATTCAAGACATGAAATTCATCTTAAATGATGTATTCAATGCAGCCGATTTTTGGCAAAAAAATGAACAGTTAGCGCATGTTGACAGTGACACGGTCAATATGATTTTAGAAGAAATGTCAAAATTTGCTAAAAACACGTTACTGCCCATCAACCGCTCGGGCGATGAAGAAGGGGCACAATATCTGGGTGAAGGCAAAGTAAAAACCCCAACTGGTTTTAAAGCAGCATTTGACGAATACGCACAAGGCGGCTGGATTGGTTTGGGCGGCGATCCAAATCATGGTGGTCAAGGCATGCCAAAAATGGTGACTATGCTCGCTGAAGAGATGGTATTTACCGCCAACCAATCATTCGCACTTTATCCAAACCTATCTGGCGGCGCGTGTATGTGTATCTATAACGCAGGCTCTGAAGAACAAAAACAAACCTACTTAGAAAAAATCTACTCAGGTGAGTGGACAGGTACAATGTGTTTGACCGAACCGCACGCAGGTACGGATTTGGGTATCATCAAAACCAAAGCCGTGCCAAACGAAGACGGTAGCTACAGTATCACAGGTACCAAAATTTTTATCACCGCAGGTGAACATGACTTAGCGGACAACATCATCCATTTGGTATTGGCAAAAACCCCCGATGCCCCAGCAGGCTCAAAAGGGATTTCATTGTTTATCGTACCCAAATTCCATGTGAATGCGGATGGCTCATTGGGCGAGCGTAACGCGGTAAGCTGTGGCTCTATCGAGCACAAAATGGGTATCAAGGCGTCAGCGACTTGCGTCATGAACTTTGATGGTGCCAAAGGTTTTATGGTAGGCGCAGAAAATACCGGTCTTGCGTCCATGTTTATCATGATGAACTATGAGCGTTTGACAATGGGATTACAAGGTATCGGTGGCGCTGAGTTAGCGTATCAAAACGCCACAGCTTATACCCTTGACCGTATCCAAGGTCGCGCCGATAGCGGCATCCAAGAGCCAAACAAAGCCGCTGACCCAATCGTATTTCATGCCGACGTTCGCCGTATGCTGTTAAATGCTAAAACCATCAGTGAGGCCTCACGCTGCTTTGCGATGTATGTCGCCAAAGAACTTGATACCAACAAATATACCGATGATGATGCTGCAAGAAAAGCTGCTGATGACCGCGTCGCTCTTTTGACGCCCGTTGCTAAAGCGTTCTTAACCGACCGTGGTCTTGAAGCGTCAATTGATGCACAGCAATGCTTTGGTGGTCATGGCTATATCCGTGAATGGGGTATGGAACAAATCGTACGTGACACCCGTATCTCGCAAATTTATGAAGGGACCAATGGTATCCAATCACTTGACTTGTTGGGTCGTAAAGTGGTGAAAAACGGTGGTGCGTTTGTGACAACGTATGTGCAAGAAATGCGTGATTTTGCCAATAACATGAACGCAGACCATGCCATCAAACAAGCGATTTTAACATCAGCGGATAAACTTGAAGACTTAACCAAAGCAGTGGTAGCAGCGGCAGCGGTCAACAAAGACGAAATCAATGGCTGTGCGGTTGATTACTTACAAGCCTTTGGTTATGTCAGCTTTGCTTATATGTTTGGCTTGATGGTTGAAGCGGCAAATGGCAAAGAAGGCGACTTCTATACCAATAAAGCAAAATTAGCAGACTACTATGTCGGTCGTATGTTGCCACGCTTAGATGCGCATATTGCGATGGTAAAAGCAACGAGCCAACCCATCACAGCGTTTGACCGCGATTATTTTGCGGCAACCATTGCTTAATATATACTTAAACATAAAAAAATCGGCGCTAGTAGCCGATTTTTTTATGGATTAACATGTTAGCGAAGCATATCGTCATCGTCATCTGCTAACGATTCATCCTCATCAAAGTCAAAGTCTTCATATTCATAATCCGCTGAGTCGTTTTCTTCAACGACAGCAACGCACTCTTCATATAATTCAAAAATATATTCTTTGATATCACTTTCTTCTTGGTGTTTATTTGGCGTGAGTTTGGCTTCTTCTTCATAGATGAATTTTGCCAAATTTAGGGCGACATAGTTATTACTTAGTTCAATCATGGTGTTATCCTTATTATTTACGGTATTATTATTTTAAAACGATAGCGATAGTGCATCGTTAGTATGACATATTCAAACCTAGAAAGCTTAAAGCAGTTGTAAGCTCGTGTAAAATTTGAGCGCTTAACAATTTGTCGCCATAAAATATAAAACCCACCGAAGTGGGTCTATATTACTGCTTAGTGCTTAGTGCTTACTGCTTACCGTTTACGCTTTGGG